>JAPOXV010000033.1 GCA_026706935.1 Gammaproteobacteria bacterium
CGGTCGGGCCGTTCCGGCCCTCCCTTGTGCGGGGGGACTCCCCCCGCAACGCCCCCCTGACACCTCTCCTACAGAACCGTGCGCCTACGTCCTCAGCTGGTGTGTCAGCGACTGGGAGGTAATGCCACCGTGCCTGCGCGATTCCAACTTGCCGCCCGCGCCAGCGTGCCGATGCCACCGTGTGTGCCCCTCGCCAGCCAATCGCACGTAAGTCGGGCGCTTACACCTCCCTGCAGTTCCTGGCAACTGGCTACTGACCACTGCAGTTGGACGGTCGGGCCTCTCCGGATTCCGATCGGCAGGCAAATGATGTCCGCAACGCCAGAACAACGTACCCTATGCCATCTCTACATCACGACCAACTGTTGATCGACCCTCGTTCTACAGTTTACAACCCATCCCGTTACAATTCAGTGACTCTTCGGCCAGTTTTGGTAGCAATTCAGTAGCAATTTCCCAGACACGCCTCAGCCGCCCGCCCCCAACTCGAATTGAATGCACATTTGTGCTACAATCCCACCCGATCGCCGGACCCCCCGCGGTGGGCCCCGTTAGCCGCACCGCCATGCTGGACCGAGCAGACTGCGGCCCCTCAGAGCTCCGACGAGTAAACCAGAGATGACTTGCAGCCCCAGGACAATCCGCACGGAGGAGGATTATCGGCAGGCGCTAGCCCGCGTCGACCAAATCTTTGACGCCGAAAGCGGCACGCCCGAACGCGACGAACTCGAAAGACTGGCCGACCTCATCGTACGCTACGAAAGCAAGCACCACCCCATCAACCCGCCCGACCCTATCTCTGCCATCATATTTCGCATGGACCAGGCCGGCCTGAAATAAAGAGAGCTTTGGGTGCGCAAAGCAGTCCCCCAAAGCCCTCTATCGCCAGAACGGCCGCGGACGCCTGCCGGAGATTCCACTCTATCCCTCCAAATGACGACGGCGCACCGGGCGCGCCCCTCCAGTCGCGCACTTGCGCTGTAGGGGCGGGCCTTGTGCCCGCCCTTCGCCCAAAACTGCCGTCACCACCCAAACGAAGCCCGCCCGCCTGCCCCATTCCCAGCAGCGAAAAACTGACGCCCCTCCCCGCAGTCATACACCCGCACGACCTCGATCTCCATCCGCTGCGGAAAATATCCGGGGTCCACCCAATCGTTCCCAACCCGTCCCCCGCCCGACCTTTGCCGCATCCATAGCCATCTCCCCCATTGACCCTACACCCGCCGCCTAATCTCCGCCTCGTCCGCAGCCGGCACGACCCGCACGGCCCAATCCAATAGTACTCCCTGCAATCGCTACCCTAGCAGAGTACCGACCGCCCACCACCCATACCTCAGCACCGCAGCCGCCGCCACCGCCTTCATCGCGCCCCCAAAAACCTTCGCCAGCCCGGACGGAACGCGCCCCATTAAGCCCCTCTTGCCCCCAACAACCTCCGAACCCTTCCCCTTCCAAGTGAACAGCATCCCCCCCGCGTACACCACGCCGACCACGATCGCCAGCAACGACACATGCCCGCCCACACCACCGCCAATCGGGATGCCGTCCAACTCAAAACGCAACAGACCCACAAACTGATGCATCCCGCTCCCCTCCAACCCCAGCAAGTCCACTCCGACGATCATTCCCAGCATCAAGACCGAAATCAGAATCTCTTTCATTTTCCCAGGCCCCCCATTCTCCCTGAAACGCTCGCGTGCGCCGACGCCCACCTAATTGGATTGTGACTAAACGCGCTTCTAGTCTTCTCCTCCGATTCCGATTTGGACGAAAACGACCATATGTGCTAAAGTATTCCACTTGCGCCCGATTTTACGGCGATGGGCCCTAACTTGGATACGAACATGCAATGATCGGAGCTCTATCTTGACCGAACAACAAGGAAACGCAAAGACCCTGGCCCGAGAGAAAGTAGAGTGGGGCCTCAATATGGAGAGCGAATCTAACGGGAACATTGCTGGAAAGTGTTTTCGCTGGACGACAAAGGGAAGGTGCAAGCGTTGTTGGGATGGGCTCTTTGGCAGGACTGACGATTCGGGCGCAATTACAGGCATCAAGTGCCGCTCTTGCGGAGCCCTTGTGGCAAGCCCTAGAGCACATGAGGAAGACCAAAGAATGGTTGAGGAACTATCGTCAAATCTATTGAATTTACGTTTTTGCAAACTTCCAGCGTACAGCGATGGGCCCTTCGCCTACAAAATTTTCCCGCAGATGGACAGACTCACAGGTGAAGAATTCAAGGAGCGGCTAAGAACCGCAAGGGGGCAAGGGGGATCGCCAGGAAAGTTGACCAGAAGCGATTTCCCGGAAGGCACTCCAGGCTACTTCTTTCTTCAGGCGCAGGTTCTAATAGCAGGCATAAGGCAGCCAATCAAGGCAAGCGAACTGTCGGTCCTTAGGTTCCCGGACGTTGAACTAAAGCCTGACGGATCAGCTGTTGCGCACTTTTCACAAGAAGAACTCAGAAAGAGCTCTTGGCAGCAGGATTACGAATTCATGGGAAGGTTAGGGAATACAATGAGCAATTCGATGATGTCAGCTTTTGCCTGCGAATTGGCGATGAAAGCCATCTCCCTAACCTACAAAAACGAAGCAAAGAAGATTCACGACCTTATCGAACTATACGACAATCTTCCGCAGGGGTGTCGCGAAAGGATCGAAGCAGACTACCCAGAGATTAGAGACGTTTTGAAGCAGGGCAGGAAAACGTTCGATTCATGGAGATACTTCCAGCACGCCCCTAGCGAAAAGGGCATGCGCGCCATGATTGACTCGGACCGCGCCCGATCCCTAGCAAAATCTGCTCGCGTCATCCTCGACGAGGCCCAGATGATGGGTTTATCGGGAAAGGTCAAGATTGACGGCAAACAGAACGTTCGAGAACAAAATGGGGGAAGAGACTATAGAATTGAACTTGACGTGACTGTGACGGGAAGCGAGTGGCCACCAAAAAACTGATATGTCCTTGTCCCAAGTTTTAGGGAAATCCAGGAGGCAATTGAGCGGCCCATACACAGGCCAGATACAAAGCCCTCCAGCTTCACGTCAGGAAGTCTCATTCCCAGCACAGGGGTACCTGCACCATAGGAGCCCAGCAACAGACTCAGTTGAAAAGCTACGGCACTTTTGAAATCTGCCAGCGTGCAATACCATTGACGAGCAGGATGAATACCAATGAACACCAACGCCATCGAGAATCTTCAAGTACTTCTGGCTAAGGCCCTCAAAAACCTAAGAATCGAGTACGCGCAATCTCAGCAGCTGACGATTCACTCATATCGAACGCTATTGCAAAAATGTCGCTCGGTTTATGTCTCTGACGAAAGACACCTAGCGCGTTCGATTCGACCTGAAATCACTGAGCCAAAGATCAAGCAAGAGATTTTGGAAGCAATTAGCCGAGAGCTCTCCGACTTCATCCGGGACGGTTACATTTTATCGGCATCAATTGTCTCTATCGGCGGTTCAAGGACAGGAGGTTCACCGGTCGAAAATCTTTTGCGCAATCTCCTGATTCGTGCCGTCCTCGATGGACCGGAAGGGGCAGCACAAGCCTTTGACAAGTGCTCAACGGCATCGTCGTGCACGTTCCAGCAATACTTCCTATTGACTGGAGTAACCGTTCCAGAGAAAACAGAAATATTTGAAGGCATAGACCTCATACCCTTGCCCATGTCAGTCAAACATCTCCCACCTTACTTGCCAACAATCTTTCCCGATCCCGACCCGTCCCCTCGTGTTCGTATCGATGACCTTTTGGGCAAGACGCTCGTGCGTGTGAACTTCGAAGTCTCACCGATATTTCATAGGCCAGCGGAGACCTACACGCTTGATTCAGGACCCGATCAGCACTTCACGATTATGCTTAGGGGTGCAGAGATCCCCAACCCCAACCTAGACACAATATGTCAAGCTCTGTCGGTTGCAGGCCGCCGCAGCGTCAAGTCAGTCATGACTTGGAGGTCGCTGTCAGACTACGAGATGTTTGACCTGTCCTGGGGGGCGGGCATTGGCGGAAGCAGCTTCACCGCAATTCAATCTGATGACTTTTCTGATGAACCTGTACGACTCAATTTAGCGCAGCTGGACAAAATCAAGACAATATATAGGGGTCTGACGGACTTGCCGACAGAAACTTGGGAAAAGTTGCGGATCCCCATTGACCGCTGGGCCAAATCGATGGCGGAAGATGAGCCCATTGACCAAATCATTGACCTCGGTATCGCTCTAGAAGCTCTATATGTTCCGGTCGGACGCAGCGAAGTTAGATACAGACTCTCTCTCCACGCCGCGTGGCACTTGGGAAACGACAAGAACCACCGACATGAACTCTACAAGGAGTTTCAGCAGTTCTACGACGCGCGATCAGATGCTGTACACACAGGAAAATTGAGAGGCAAAAGGTCCAAGGCTTCTTTCGATGTGGAAAAGTTTACGTCCCGCGCCCAGGACCTGTGCTGGCAGGGGATCGATAAAGTCATTGACGCCGGGGATATTCCAGACTGGCAAGATCTCATTATGGGCGAAGAGCGTTACCAGCCTACTTAATGCGAAAGACCCCATGTTAATTGGGTATTTCTTTTGACTGACTAAGGCAGGTCGAATGAACTTGGCCCCAAAAGCTGGACCACAGGCTAAGGTGGAAAATGGAGCAATTCACCGATCCCGTGCAGGGGCAGAACAATGGTCAAGAGACGGCGGCGACACTCGGCGGCCTACTAGTTTCGGATTGCGCTGGAAGCGCTTGAAGGCAGCAAGACGATTAGCCAGTTATCGAGTGAACACGAGATTCATCCCAACATGATACGGGCCTGGAAACGGCAGCTGCTGGAAGACGGGCCCAGCGTCTTCGCCAGCAA
>JAPOXV010000025.1 GCA_026706935.1 Gammaproteobacteria bacterium
ATCCGGCACGACGGTGACCGCAGTCGGGCAGTTCACGCTCAACATCAAGATCCCCTACCCCCAGTCCGGCGGCTAGAGGCGGACTGGGGATGGGGCCAGAGCACGCATTGCGTCATTTGGAGGTGTCATGAGCAGCGGGCAGATGAGCCGACGCAAGTTCTTGGCCGTGGTCGGCGGTGCAGGCGGCGCGCTAGGCGTGGCCGGGCTCGGCAGCTGGCGGCTTCTGGGTGGTGGTGCCGGCTCGGCGTCGGCAGCCGGGGGGTTCGCTGTCGATCCGGGCGTGGAGGTTGTCGAGGTAGCGTCGGGCTTTGCGGATGCTGCGGTGTGGAAAGACGAGCTGCTCACCTTGCGCGCGGGTCCTGTGGGCTCGGGGATCGTGCTGCGTTCAGAGACCACCGGCACAGATCACCCCGTCGATACGCCCGTCGGGTTCACCGCGCGCTGCGTCGGAGTCATCGACGACACTCTGATCATTGGCGGACACCAAGATGTCGATACCGGGCAAATGACTTTCCAGGCCGATGCCGACTACGAACAGTTGTTGAGAGCGGCAGGTTCACAATCAGCTCTTCTGCTGGCCCAACCGCATCGGCCTATTGCAAGACCGCATGTTCATACTGACCATGAGCGCAGGGCAGTTGGAATCTCGACTGCCGACCTTGAAGAGTGGAAGTCCGAGGAAGTCAAGTTCTCTGACGGCACGAACGGGTCAATCGCAGCAATTCTGGAGCATTCATCGCTGGCGGCACTGGACCACTATTCCTACCCGGGGCATACGGATTCCATCTACGAAGTCGCACTATTTCGTATCTCGTCGATGCTGTCTGGTACTGCAGAGTTCGTCGCACCGGCCCAAGAAGTAGATCATGGTGCAGTGTGGGGCGCCGTAGGTACTTGGCCACACGACGTAGTAGTTGTGAGCGACAGATATGGCACTCGAGGATACCGCGCCACCGGCGAACTTGAGTTCTCGATAGGCGATGGAAGTCGCTTGTTGGGGGTGCGCTCTATCGGAACCGAGTTGGAAGCTTACGTTTCTGGTTTCGATTCTGCTAAACATTCCCGGATATACGCATCCGGCGAAGAAGTAGCACGAAGGCCCATGAATGACTTAGCGCTTCACCAAGTAGCACCGGATATTTCTCTAGCGCTTTCTGACAGAAGACTCGCTGGGGTATTTCCCACCGCTTGAAACTAGGAGTAACTGTGCCCACCGATGACCTTATTGCACGTGACACGCCTTCGGAGATGGATTTGCCGGATCGTAATGATCCAATCAATTTCATGCTAAGCGCGGGAACAGGATCGCTGCAAGTTAAGCTACGCTATCTGGGTGGGATAACTTCATCTCAGTGCGTCTCGACACAAGATCTCACGCAGTTGATCGATGAATCTGACCCGGACCTTGACCCTAAGCTCTTTATTCATCCCGACCTACACGGCGCCGTCCACGCGTTCGTTGAGAATACCAATTTTTTTGCTGATCGTTACGGAACGGGCTACGGTTCGATGGAATACTTGGGCCACATTGGCGCGGAGGGACCTTACAGATATACGGACGAGGGCAAGATCAGTCCTTCTTGGCATTACGAGGCTCGCGCGCTTGATGTTGCTTGGGTAGGCTGGAGGGGGCCCGGACCGGCCGCCATCCGCCACGCTTCGCGGCCGTGCGATGGACCCCACGAAGCTCAATCGAGTACTACTCAATATCGACGGCTAGTCGCCGTTGAAGCAGGATTGCGGAAGTGGTTTGGCACGGTACTTAATCGAAACTGGCGCCCACCTAGCCATTACGATCATTTCCATGTTGACTGTGGCCAGACTGTGCGATTAGACTTACGTCGGTCGTCGAGTGCGCGGTCACATGTACATTTTGTCCAGAGTTGTATCGACGCGTTCACCGACTATCGAGTCGGGGTTCACGATGGAATCTATGGCACTAAGACGAGAGAGGGATTTGGTATCCTCTTGGCAGATCTTGGCATGGAGGACCTACGTCCACAGGTTGATGTCAATCAATATTACCTATTTCTTGACTACATTATGATGCACGGTTTTGCCGATCAAAGGGCTGGGGCTTATCGTTGGGAAGGAACATGGGGCGTAATCTGACTGTGAAACTCACCGCTGTTTGATATTTCTTGTCACTAACTAGGGGCGGACGATGCACAAGAATTCTGATCGAAGAAAATGGCAGCGAATCGCTAGTGTTGGCTTCTTGGTGTTGATCGCACTCTCGATTTCGGTTTCATTGACAATTGCTGGACCGCACTCGACTGGCGCTTCTTCACGGTCTTCGTCCTCAGAAGCCACTGTATCGCTACAAGCGCCAGAATGGCCCTTTCAGGGAATCATTGAACCGGCGTCTGGACGCTTTTGGGACACTGCCCACATGCGCTATCACGATGTGGGTGGAGAATCGCGTTTAGGTGAATGCTTCGAAAACTATGTGGTGCTTGATGATTCAAGTGTTGCGCTCGGATACACAGCCTATGGTGCACGGCCCAGGAGTAAACACTACGTGATCCCTTGGGGTGATATCGCTTATCCGACGATCAACTCTGGTGTGGCGATGCGCGATGAGTTGCTTCCCAGACGAGCGACATTCGAAGCAATGCGACAGAATCGAACTACAGCAGTGAATGGACTTGAGGCTTCGGTCACGAAGGCGGTGTGGCGTGGAAGCGCAGCAGATGGTGGCGACTCTCGGTACGTCGTGGGCTTTCAAATTGCCAATTCTTTGGAGAGTCGCTGGTATCGACCACTCGGCAACGGCAACGGATTTGTAGAGCACCGGTCGAGCGATGTAACCGCCGAAGAGCTCGTATCGGTGCTTCGCCAGTCGAGCTATCCCGACCTTCCATGGCACTTTAGTGATGTTTTCTTGACGGGTTCAGACGGCCGCTACTATGGTATTACTCTATATCTCATCGGCCACGCGAGCTGTCGCGACATCGCTCATACGTTCGTCGTCGATGGAACAAGTGGTGCAATCGTGGCTTGTCATCGAGCAGAACTGATACAGAGTGTGACGCCGCTGGTTTTTTTCGCTGCCAATGAAGACAGGCAATTGACGATGTTCGAGTTGCCAAATGCACCTTCACCTATTGACTTGGACGATTGCCCCGCCCGCATTGACCATGATCCGCTTTCCTTCTTTTCTGCTGTCTTAGGCGATTCGCTTGAAGTCGCAACTAACGACGAGAACACCAGAGATTGACGATGACTCGTAGTTGGTGCATCGCCTTGATTGCGATCATGGTGACGCTGTCGGGGTGTGCTTCGGAACCGGACAGTCCTCGCAGTTCAGTTCTTCGGCCACGATCCCCGGATACTCAGGCGACGCAATCCAACGATGCCATAGAGACACACGAAGACCGCCAATCGCCGTCAATTGCGCAAGAGGAAACTAGTGACGGCGCGACCGTCGGCGGCACCGTCCCGCGAGTGGAAGATGAGGCCGAGGGTGATCAAGGTACTTCTGAAACGCTGGAGTCGTCACAGGCGGCCGAGGTCGATGGCGCCGAGCCTTGGCGACCGTCGATTCGATTGCCCAGCAAGGTCTGGCTACTCGATTCGGAGACGCTGCCGGAGCGGCCTTTTGAGGGGATCGTGCAGCTGAGATGGTCGGCCGATAGCCGAAGTGACGATTCCAGCTCGACCAGCTACACCTCGGAGGGTTGGCAGTTGTGGTTCTATCAGTACGAGCACAGCGGTGTCCGTGCCGGCTGGAACGTCGGGTATGTGCCCTTGTCGGATCTGGCTGTTGATTGTGTCGGCGATGTTGGGCTGGTGTCTCGCGGTGTCGATGGTGTAGAAGTCGGCGGCTCGCCAGGGTCGGTGAACGCTTCGTTCTTGGTGCCGTGGGGCGGCACGCCCCGGAGACTCGACGTGCCGTCGCAGGAGCTCCTCGAAGAGATCGCTCTGCGCCCGTCGAACGTGACCGTTGCAGTGGTGGGTGACTTCCTGCATGTCGGTGAGGGAGACAGTCAGGTTCGTTATCTGTTGAGAGAGCCGGCGCGTCCTGATGGTGAGTGGTGGGAGGTGCAGGCACGCCATGACGGCGAGGTCTTCGTGATGACCGTGCACCCCGCCCGCCACGAGTGTTTCTCGGGTGTCACGTGGCTGAGCGTTGCGGTGTCGGGCGAGTTACTCGCCTGTGGCGCCGACACAGCCGCTACGAGGTATCTGAATTCAGAGGGCCGCCCGGCGGGCCGGCTGGAACTGCCTGTCACTAACGAGCTGCCGCAGTATCTGGAGTGTGCATTCCCGCTCAGCCATCACTCGCTGCGATAGGACGGTGACCTGCACGGCGGCCAATCAGGCTCTTTGTTGGCTCTTCGCGTTTTTGAGTGTGGCGAGGTCGGCTCGCAGGGTGCGGTGGAGCTCTCGGGCGACGAGGCGTTTGAGGCAGCGGATGGCTTCTTTTTTGGTCTTGCCCTCGGCGACGCGGCGGTTGAGGTAGCTGCGGGTTCGTTCGCAGTAGCGGAGCCGGACGATGACGATCATGTGCAGTGCCCGGTTGGCTTGGCGGTTGGCGGCGTAGTTGAGCCGGTGGCGGCTGGTGCGCCCGCTGGAAGCGGGGATCGGCGCCGCGGTGCCCGAGGCTGCGCAGTGCTGCTTTGGCGGCCTGGGCGGGATCGGCGAGC
>JAPOXV010000006.1 GCA_026706935.1 Gammaproteobacteria bacterium
CAAGAGCTCAGAATGATCCGGAATATCCAACAAAGTGGGGAAATTTACTTCGGCACAACTGGGGAAATTTACTTCGGCATTGACAACTTTCAAACGAGGTCGATATGTGCAGTGCTTGCATTCAGAGTTGATGGAAGGATTTGTGCATCTACCTTTGCGCACGGGTGGATGTATCTAAACGAGGCGGTCCTGGAGACAGACTTTGGTTTACGGGTAGCGCTTAATTCTCTTGATGAGAAGAATCTTAAGCGATTAGAACGCACGAATTTAGCGGACGCGATGCGTGGAGTGGCGCTCTCACCTTTTCAAAGAGACTTTAGTTCTTTTGGTTTTGATGATGCACTCGATCTGGTGCGAAGACTCAGCGGCTCAACGCGAGAGGATTCGCGGGCTGAGATGATTTCTGGTGCTAGATCACTACAGTCGACAGGCGACTTTAACTTAAGTGAATTGCCCCAATTGGCAGCGGAGGCCATTGCATTTTTTCAATCGAACAGGTATCGAACGACAAGTTTCCGGATTATTGATTTTGTACGTCCGATTACCGATCACGAATTAATCTCTACGCTGAATGAGTTGGCTGCGGAAAAAATTCGCGAGAGAGAAGAGAATTTCGAGCTTGGCCTCCCCGCAACAAGCGAAATTGAAGGCGTTGGTTATAAATTTCTTGGCCCCAGGTTGCGACACTTTTTCCCGGATCTCCTACTTAGAAACTATATCAATGCGATGGGTACGCGCCTCCAAGATATAGACGCTCAGACCTTGCGGCAGCATAAGGTTGTGGCCATGTTTGAAGATGGCAGCAGGCCAAATCAAAGCTGGTCAATTCATTCAGCGCTTGTAGGATCGATTGTGTACAAGGAATCACGATATGCAGTCAACGAAGGACAATGGTATTGCATTGACGACAATTTTCGCGAGGCGATTGAGGAATCGTTTTCTCGCGTCGTCAAAGGCTGGGAGGAACGGTCGCCCGCACCGCCTAGAAAGCTGAATTCAAATGGCAAGAGCGCACGGTTTGAAACTGAGGCGACGTACAACGAGCGGCTCTGCGCAGAGCACGGATTCGTGCACTTGGATCAAAAATTGATTGACCTTCCAGACGTGCGTGGTTCACGCTTTGAGGCATGTGATGCTTTGGATATTTCAAGGAAGAGATTCATTCACATAAAGAAAAGTTCTCGACGCTCCAGTGTCCTTAGTCACTTCCTAAAGCAGGGATCTAATTCCGCCCAGCGATTCAAAAGGTATACGGCTACTTGGAACCAACTATTGTCAAAAGTTGAGGAAATCGAAGGGAGCGATACCCGGCAACAATTAAATATAGCTATCAAAGATGAGTCTAGGAAATGGACAGTTGAATTTTGGATTATCGACGTGAAGCGACAGAATGGTGAGTTCAACATCCCGTTCTTTAGCAAGATTTCCCTTCGAGATGAAGTCCGGGGCTTGCAGGCTATGGGCTATGAAGTTTGCGTTCGCTTTATTGAAGTGCTGCCCGAGCGAATATAGTTGGGCCCCTCAGAGTTTGGGGAGTATGCAATTCCTAAGTCTGTCCGGCTCAATGATGGCTGGCAAGTGGGGATGAGTTTTCGAGACGACGCCAACGATGCCGTGATGTTCGAAGGCAGATGTTAAGAATGCCTCTAATCCAAGCTGGACTCTCACGGAGGCGTCGGGAATTGGGGCTCTCATCATTAGCAAACTCTCGCCGTGATTCGGATTGGACTAGGGGGTAAATAAGTTGATCTTGGACTCACGTAGGGCGGAGTTGAGGAAACGCTTAGTAAGTGACCTTGAGGATCAAGGCTTTACATTTGCGGCCGATCAAGTGATTCCACCTACTTACACAGACAAGAGTTGCATACGGAATATGTACTTAGCCGAACGTCAGCGGTTTATTGCAGAAAAGGACCAATTGTTGCATAGGCTCGAGCGGCGCGCGCTTCCTTACTTTGCCAAAGGCAGCGAAGTTACTCCTGCTAGCGTGCATCCGCGAATTGAACTGGTTAAATCGAGATTGCAGTCCGACATCTTCCGGTATGCATGCCTCTTATGGAGCATTCCAGTCTCTAGTGGTTACGGTCGGCGTATGCGGTTCCTCATATTCGATGAAGCCAACGAGAAGCTAATTGGTGTCTTGGGACTTGCTGATCCTGTGTATTGCCTCGCGGTGCGAGATTCATGGATTGGCTGGGGTAATGACGATAAGCGTCGTCGCCTTTGGCATGTCATGGACGCATATGTGCTTGGGGCCGTGCTGCCTTACAACTTCTTGCTTGGAGGCAAGCTTGTGGCGATGCTAGCGACCTCAAATGAGGTTAGAGAGTGTTTTGTCGACCGTTACGAAGGGCGTCCGTCGGGGATTCTCAAGCTTGTTCGTGACCCTCATCTTGTTCTGTTGACAACCACCTCCGCAATGGGGCGTTCTTCTATGTTGAACAGGTTGAAGAGGAATGGAGAACCGATCTGGGCTAGCCTCGGAATGACCCTGGGTTGGGGACACTTTCACTTGGGCAATGGTCAGTTCGAAGCGATTGCAGACTTTATGCGGCAGGAATCCCCGGAAGTTTTTTCCAGCTACAAGTATGGGGGCGGACCTAGCTGGAAGTTAAGAGTTATTCGATCGTGTCTGCGGGAACTAGAGATTCCGGCCACTGCACTTCAGCATGGGATTAAGCGCGAAGTTTTTGCTGCTCCGTTTTGTGCGAATTGGAAGGGATTCCTTCGGGAAGGGAAGGAGTCGCCTGAGTTCTTTGATCGTTCAGTAGGCGATTTGATGTCTTTTTTTCGAGAGCGATGGTTGCTTCCTAGAGCACATAGAGATTCCCGCTACAAGGATGTGGTCCATCGAGATATTCTGAGGCAAGTTCGGGCTAAAACATGAATAAGAAAAGGCTGAAGCATGGCACTTGCAGAAGTAGCCTACGATGACCTGAAGGCCAGAATGGCCGAGGCCGTCGAAAAGGAGGCGGCTCAAATAGAAGAGCTGCGCCAAGAGGTCAGGAAGCTTGAGGTCAAGAAACTCCACTATCGCCCATGCAAGACAGTTGCTCCTCTTGCGACTGATGGAGGAGAAAACCGGCTTACTTTCGAACCGCTAAACCTCGAAATTATTCGAGTGGTTGATAGCGAGGGCGAAGAGCTCGTTCAAGAGATCATCGCTATCTCGGAAGATGACTCCGTGTTTCGGCAATTGAGCGAGAACCTTTCTGTAATGCAGAGTTTTCTTCGATCGCTCGGCATAGACTTCGATGATCTTTCCTACTTGCTTGGTAGCAACAAGAGTAGGGATGTCGAAAGAGTGTCGGACAATCGTGGGCGCGTCCGGGCCTTCCGGGACATTGTCGAATGGGCGGTACTTCTTGATTTGGCTTCACAAAACTGGCCCGTAGATGTTCTCTTATTGCGTGATGGTCTGCTGCGGACAAAGACCATAAAGCGGCGGACGTTTCCTAGACTGGATCGGGCTTTCCGAAGCATTTTCGAATCGCAACTGGAGGGTAGGAAGCGCAAGGTTTTTCTACTAGGCGTGGCCAAAACCTCCGCAGTGCTCAGCAAGTTGAGCTTGGCGATGTTGCTAGAGCGAACTTTCGACCGCGAGTATCCTTGTTACGCCGAGGTGCCCAAGGAGTTAGAAGCGAAGTGCTACAACTTCGACCGGACGTGGCTGGAGACTTCTTACGATTCCGATAGTTCTGACCAGCAGCTCTATCAGAGCTTCGGTCGCCTTCATCTCTTGAAATTAGGTACTGCTGCCGACGCTCCTATTCTTCCCGTGGATGTGCCGGTTTGGCTACCGGACGATCGAAAGTACGAGGTGTTCGAATACTTGGTTAACGATGCCCTCGATACCTTCCCGATCATAGGTTATCCGAGCGCCCTTCAACGTGCGCACGATCATGCAGTGTTAACAGGACTGGAGATGACCGTGCTGGGAGACCTTATGACGGACGCACTGCAAGAGCATCTTGACGACTCGCTACGCGAACGGATCGTCCGTCACGTGCATCTTGGCAGAGGGCTTATCAAAGGTGGAGGACGAACGAGTGGTTAGCTTATTTGAGCCGAATCGTCTGATAGGCATGTTTAAGGGGTTTACCGAAGAGGGCCTGGAATTTCGAGCGGAAATTGTCTCTCCATATCAACCGAATGAAGATCTCACTCCTCGTATCGGCCAGTTTCTGCTAGTAGAACTTGGTTCTCCGGACGAAGCCGCACTCGGGCGGATCACCCGTTTCTTCCCTGTTGGTGTGCTGGCTGGGAGGGAAGGAGACGAGTATCTGGCAGAAATGCAGCGGTCACATACGGAAGTTCCTGCTCAACTCAAAGAGCGGAGGCTACGTTACAACGTTAAGGTTCGCCTTCTTGGGGGTCTCCGGGTGGACCGTGGAAACAGTGGTGACCATCCGAAATTCGTGCCCACCGTGCGGAAGTTGCCCCACTTGGGAGCAAGGGTTTCATTGCCGGGAGACGAAGTGCTTGCGTTCCTATGTAACTTGGGAGCGCAGACCAGTACAGCTCAAACTATTGGCTACTTTAGTTTGGGAATTATAAGGATGGGTTGACGCCCTCATTCCGCGCAAGTAGGATGCGCG
>JAPOXV010000012.1 GCA_026706935.1 Gammaproteobacteria bacterium
AGCGGACTGAAAATCCGCGTGTCGGCAGTTCGATTCTGCCCCTGGCCACCAGAGGCTTGCTTACTTAGCGGAACCAGCGGCTGCCGGGATACCGATTCGCTAGCAGCGCTCATCGCCCTGCTGTTGCAGCACTGCCACATCGTCATCATCCGTGGCAACAACTATCGCATGCGGGCGCGCCGATATCTGCCGAATGCCCGGGCGCCGGGAAGAAGATATTGACCAGAGCCAAGCGACGTGATGGGCTCTGCGTCAGCACGCGTTGCCCAATGCACTCCGGTCGCTACGCTCCCTGCGTCCGGTGCGCAATTCTCAGTTGAAATTTACAGGGTTTCTAGATGATGCGAAAAAACACAATTCGCTCACAAAAATAGCTGAAATACACACAAGAAAATCATAGTCGTACTGACAAGATATCGCTCGCTAAGGAGAGTGCATTAGTGTCCGATCCGTATACGAATCCGATAGCACTTTCTATACGGCAGATTGAGGGCGTCACCAGAGTGTTACACATGATTGACCTCGCACCGACCCTCTCCTCAAATTACTTCAAATCTGGATACGCTCGTGAAGAAAAAAGCTACAGTTCTTTTAGCCTTGGTGATCATGTTGGTCGGGAGTTTCGCGCTGTTCGGCGACAGCGAAGACGAGCCAATTGACGAGATAGTTGTAACCGCACCGCGGCCCGGGTCGCAACAGTCCCCTCCTCCTCGGCGACTTCCTGGTTCATCAACTTTAACTCAAACTGAGGCCACACCGTCTTTCGCAGAGGAAGAAGCTGGGAATCGAAGGCAGCAGGATGAAGAAGAGGAAGAGGAAGAGGAGGAGCAAGAGGAGGAATTCGACTGCTGGCAGGAATTGACCGGACATGTGGGATCCATAACACGTCCAGCCGGCCTATTTGGCGCCCCTCGTTCTTACGGCGGACACAAAGGGATTGATATCGCTGCCCCGCGCGGAACACCAGTGTATACGCCTGTGTCCGGTACTGCCGTCTTGGTGGTTTCAGGCTATAAGCCGGACGGTGATTCAGTTCCCGCTGCAGGCAATCATGTCGTAATTCATACCGCTGATCATGCTCAGCATCACTTCTATCACCTGGAAAAAGCGTCGGTTTCAGACAAAGCCAAAGTCCAGGCTGGACAACAGATTGGGACCGTAAACGATACTGGGGATTCCAGCCGCGATCATCTGCACTATCATCACCGAGATAGCAGCGGCACCCTAAGGGATCCTACCGAGGTTTACCCTTGTGAAAGTTAGGCGAATCGGCCAAGTCCGAGCAAGCATCGTGCTTACCGCTACGGCGGTGTTCGTGCTAGTGATCCTATATTTATGGGTATTCTCCAGAGAAAGCGACGGCCCTTCAATTGATCCAGCGGAATCAGCCGAGAATCCGCCGATAACCATTGAGTCAATGCAAGCCCAACCCAATACGCGGGAGATTGCGGAGGCTACGATCCGTCAGCGAGAAGAGGTTCTGTCAATCTCGGACCTGACTGCGCAAGAAGTAATAGACAATCCTGACTGCGGAATGCGAACGGGATCAGGTGCAGCCGAGAATCTGGCGGTCGTTGTAGTACCAAATCCGGCAGGAGCACGTTTTTCGGTATTGGATGAGACTGGAACGGTCTACAGTGGCAGCCTCCCGTTTTTACCTAACCATTACAAGATAGGACAACGGGATGATGGCTCTGTAGTGGCCGGATTTGGTGACCTCCGATTGAATCAGAAAGGAAACCGCGGAGATGAAACTGCCGAACCTGTTCAAATATTTGTGGATGGCCGCTTGGAATTCGAGAGCGACAAACTTTGGTGGTTTGGAGTCGCGAGCGACGGTTCGTCTTTTGCTGCCATCGAACCGCTCGGAGGTCAGACTTCCCGGCTTGTGATTCGCAATCTGGATGAAGGAACGAGTACGAGTTACTACTTGGACAAATTGTATGGTTCCGCAGGATCGGAATTGTCTCATGGCGTGTCCTATACCCCAAATGGCGACGAAGTGCATCTAAGGCCTTCCAACCACGGGGACTCGCTGGGCATGGGCGTTCATTACTTCTATCCAACGGGAAGTGGCGGAAGGACGCGCAGGATTCGTGTCGAGCAAGGTTCATGGGACGATATTGCATACATCGTTTCGTCTGAAGTTGGGTATCGAATTGTTAACCAGCCTGGTGGCGAAGAAGTTCCAGAATATGAAATAACAAAACAACAGTTTGATTGGGCCACAGGAAGTACTGTGGATATTTGGTCGCGTAGAGTGCAGGCCAAGATCTATCCCGGCGCTGTCAGGGTCTTTGGAGATGATGAGTGGCTAATGCTTCGAACATCGCCGACGGGATTTCCTGGAGATCGGGAAACGCAGGCATATAGAGTGTACGTGCTGGATCCTAAGACTGGTGAGGCGGTTTTCCACTTTCCCACAGCGGATAAGATCGAGCAGTTCCGGCGCCTGTCAAGTGTATTGCCCCCAAAGGCGACACGGGATACTCTGGGTCAATTCGTGGGCGCATCGATTACTCATGGCAAGCTATTGATAAGAAGCACCTTTTCAAATGACGCAAACGGAGTTTATGATGTTTTTTCGATGGACAAGATAAGCGTTGACGCCAAACCGGACCTCCGGGTAACCGTCAATACGGCGGTAGATAACCGTTGTGCATCGCGAAGTTTCCCGCGCCGCTTGCAGGCAGTCAATGGCACCCTCGCCTATAGCAGTTACGAAACCCGCGTGGAGGATTGAACCAGAGAAGGCAATATCCGATCGATACGCGATATCCACGCACTTGGATGCGCCCGCACCGCCGAAATAAGACAGCGGAGCCAGGTAGTTCAGTCGGTAGAGCAGCCGACAGAAAATCCGCGTGCCGACATTTCGATTCCGCCCCTGGCCACCAGTAACAATTCTAAGTTACTGATATATAAATAGAATATCTTAATGAAAAAGCCAAGTGTTGTTTTCGTAGCAGTCTCTGCTGTCGTAGGAATATGTATATGGTTAGTCCTGCACAACTTCTTTGACGACACAATTGCGCTGAAATCTCCCGAGCAAGCATTGGAGAACACGCCGGGACAAGGTGCGGAGGCAACGCGAAGTGTGGTGAATCCCTTACCGCAACCAATAGAACCGGCTATTGTAGATAGACTTACTCCTTCTCAGGTAATAGGGAATTCCGATTGCAACTTCGAGGCCGGTTTTGGCAACGCAGCGGGAACCGGCATAGTAATTGTGCCCAACCACGAAGGTGCTCGCTTCGAAGTACTGGATGGATCCGGTTATGTATTCGGAGACAATCTGCCATTTGTCCCTAATCACTTTCGATTGGGCAAACACGAAAATGGATCGGTGCTGGCCGGAGTCGCAGACCTGCGATTGAATGAGCTAGCGCCGCGCGAAGATCGAGTAGCCGAACCCGTTCGAATTTATCTTGACGGGGCGCTGATATTCGAATCTCAGCATGCGTTGGATTTCGGAGTTGCTACGGACGGTTCAGCGTTCTTCGTGATTGAATATACGGCGGGCGAAACTTCACAATTGTTGATTCGCAACGTGGATAAGGGTGCGACAATTCAACACGATCTGGCGTACGAGTACACACCAAGATTGAACGATTTTCCATTTGGCGCCACATTTACCTCCAACAACGAGGAGCTGATGATGGTTCCGGGAGACATGATCGGCGGTAAATCGCATTATTTCTATCCTTCTGACGGAGGACCGCGGCGCACGATAACGCTGGAGGGGGGAGGTGATGTCGTATTTGAATCAAGCAGGTTCGGGTACTTTGCGTTCGGACAAGGAGTAGATCGACCCTTCCTGATCAAGAAGAAAGAATTCCACTGGGACAATTCCGGCCATGGAGTAGGAAGCGTCGACGTTTGGTCCAGGGAGATTGAGCTCAATCTTGGCCGTATGGAGTTGTCTTCCGATGCGTCCTGGCTTGTTCTAAATGCCTGGGTTGTTCATGCCCTTGACACGGCAACCGGGGAGGTCGTATTTCAGTTTCCGGTAGCGACACCTTATGCAGACGAGCAGTTTGCTCGTCTGTCAACGGTTTTGGACCCGGCAGCGACCGTAAAGGACATAGGGGGCGTAGGTTCCGTTCAAGTTGTTGATGGGCAGCTGCTGATGTCACGGAGAGTATTTGATCGAACCGTCCCGAGAAAGCGCAAACATTTCGTCGATGTATTTGATATGTCCAGCATTCAACTGGACAGCAAACCAGTCCTTCGTGTCGAGCTTAGCCGTGAATACGGATGTTTGGCAGGCGATTTCTTTATGCGCGGTTTGCAAGTTGTAGACGGTCAATTGAGGTATTTGGCGCAGAATGGCGGTGACACGAATTTGAATTGACCATTGCCCGCTAGCGGAACCAACGGCTGCCGGGATATCGCTTCGCCAACGGGCGGTCGATTCCCAGCCATAGGCCGGACGGCCACCAGAGGAAGATGGCGACCACAATGAAGAACGGAATCAGCGACGCGTCGTAGTATCCGCCCACCGCAAAGCCGCAA
>JAPOXV010000024.1 GCA_026706935.1 Gammaproteobacteria bacterium
TTTGAACTCAACCCAGAGTACGAAAAACTCTTGGTATCAAATTGAACTTACATTAGATAGGAAGAGTGGTCAGTTGGTAGCCACGGATCCGCTAGGGCTGTCGGCGCTGACATCTGAATCATCATTGACTGTAAATCGAAATGTGAACGTGCGTGAAGGACCAAGTACCAGCTATCCTGTCATTGGCGGGGCCAGTACTGGGCAACAGTTTTATATCACTGGAAAGAATCCTGTAGGTGACTGGTGGGAAATCGACTATGGAGGCAGAAAAGGGTGGGTCTACGCCCAGTTGGTAACCGCTACCAATACTGAGAACATACAGGTAGTCACAAGCATTCCGTCACCACCATCGACTGCAACACCGATTCCGATACTCGGTAGTGATAGAAACAGCGCTATTTCGTTAGGGCAATCTGCCAAGGTCGGTGATTGGGAGATCACAGTCTTAGAACTGTACCCTCATTCCTGGAATGCCATACGCCAAGCAAATATGTTCAACGAACCTCCAGGTAATGGTATGCAGTTCTTTATGGCGACTGTGAAGACCAGGTTCGTTGGGCCTGATTCCGCTTCGTCAATGTTTGAGGTAAACATGGAAGCTCTAGGATCTCGTAATACAGTTTACCGTGAGGGATGTGGTGTTCTCCCTAACGAACTTCCAATGGCTGAACTTTTTACAGGAGGGGAAGAAACAGGAAACGTCTGCTGGGAAATTGGCGATGAGGAAGCAGGTCTCTTGGTTATGAGAGTTTCAACAGGATACCTTGCTAGAGAGTCTGTAGTTTGGTTCTCATTGCACCGCTGAGACGGTTACGCCAGAGCAGCGGGTTGCCGCGATTGCTCCGCTCAACCTTCCATTGGATAGGGCGGTGCAATGCAACAGCAATTATGGTTGCCTCCAATCGCTAGATCATGAAATGGGAAAAGCTAAAGTGGAGTTACCTACTTGTCTGCACAAGCGAAGATGAACGGGATGTAGTGGCGTATCGTGCTCGCACGCTCCTGCGGTGCGCGTTTCACGATGCCACTCCTTCGATGTACTCCTCCAAGCTGTTTCTTAACTGATTCGTAGTGTCGAGGGCGGTTCGAAAGTCTACATAGATGACAGTGGCGATACGTTCCTTTACTTCATCGATGTTGATTCGGAGTTCCGAGAGATCGAGTTCGGGAACGTCCAGTTGCGGGAGGCTGAACTGGGGCATGCTGAGATCAAAGTCAGGAATGTGCCCCCATTCCTGCAATGGGGAAGACTGATCGATCGGGAATCTCACCCTTTATGGACGTGCGCCTTAAGGCGTTGACCTTCTCCCAGATGACGACTGTTCATCGGACAAGTATCGCTGGGTAGTCGACATGATCTCTTCAGCGAAGCGGTAGATATCATCAAAAGATCCGATTCTATTCCTCGTCTCCTTCTTGTTCTCGTCGAACACGCCCAAATAGACCTGTGTCCTGTTGACCCATAGGCGGCAAATCAGTTCCCCGTTGTTGCCGTCTAGAATGATACGGCAATCATTATTGGAACCCCTGCTCGAGACACGCGAGGCATTAACGACGACATGGAGGATCTCTTTGACAATCTTGCATCCTTCAAAGGCAATTGACGCGTTCTTATATCGATTGCACGGGGTATGAACGGCCTGCAGATTATCAAAATCGTCAGTTCCTCCGAAGGCCTTCGGCCAGCGATGATCAACGTGGATTTTTGCTGATATCTCTGGCAGGGGCTTATTGCAAAGAGGGCAAATTCCTTCCTGGTTTTCTATTAGGCTTGGCAGAAGACTTCGAAGCCCCGTAGCGGTGGCTTGCCGGCAAGATGGGCAGTGTCTTTCGTTCGAGCTTTCGTAACGGAATACGTTTCCACAGGTCTTGCATTTGCTATGGCGTTTCGGGAGTTTCAAGGTACTCCTCCTTTGTAAGATATCGCAGATTGTAGTGCCTGCGGATAATCGCAGCACATCTTGTCGTACCGGTTTAAGTATGGCAGACAATGGGAGTGCGAAATCCTTACTCCAGGAACTTCAAGTTCTGCAATTCTAGGCGTTGACCTGAGGCATCTGTGCCATGGAAGCGCCCTGGTGCGAAGGTAAGTCCTTTAAGGTCGTCCACTCAACTGCAGGATTGGAGCCGGCCCCGGGCCCGCCGCGTCTCGCTAACTGTCGACGGGGCCACGGCTTCCAGTTCAAGGCCAGTCGGTGACGTCCTCCGGACATCTCACGCCCTCGGCGACGGTCAACACGGGACCTATGTCGCCTTCTCCTTCCGTCAGGCGACCAAAACCTGGTATCAACCCAACCGGGCCCCATAAAGGACAGCAGGGGAATCTCGACCGCCTCGCGGAATCTCCCGGCAGTCACGTCGTCGATCATGTCAGTTAGCCGCTCGATCTCGTCTTCTGCTGACTCATCGCAGGCGTCGCAGCCACAGACCGGGAAGGGCTCGATGTACCATCGCCCAAACCGGATCCGAAGGCCCGGAAATGCAGTAAACACGACCGAGACAGGCGCGGCGTCAGGGTCTTTCGGGGTAAGTCTCACATCCGCACGAGCAAGGTCCAGACCCCTCGCCAGCTTCTCGTCGAAACCAAATCCTTCTGCACGCTCGACTTCGAAGTCGCTCTCGAGCCGGTCGATGATTGCCAACATAGCGGTATGCAACGGGAGAAAGCGCTCGGGGTTGGTCACGCGGCCGTATGCCGGGTCCGCAAGGGACGCCTCACCAGTTCCGTATCCAGACCACCCGGGCGTTTGTCGCCGTTTCAAGTGCGGGATGTGTGCCCACAGGCGCGCTTTGAGTCTAAACACCCAGGACATATTGGCGTTCTCTTCTTTCTGTGGTGGTCCTACTTTACTCCAGCTAGTCTAGAAAAGCATTACTGGTATGTTGCGAATATCATTGAAGTGTATTTGTAACCGTTCTGTTTAGGTGGGGGCCTATTTGTTGCAGCGGACATTGGATTGATTGTTGACTTCGTCTCCGTCGTGCGCGACTGGAGTTGGGGAATACGCAGGTGAAGACAACGGAAGGAGAAACGATCAGAAACCCCGGTCTGACCTGCTTTCTTTCCGGGCAAGAAATGCAGAGGGTAGGTCAAATGTTATGGAAGGGGAAGTAGCCAGGGGGACCCTCATGCCTGGGAATGCGCTGAGGGCGGCTCTGGTGCGGCCGGTTGAATGTGCCTTCCCCTGGGTCGCTTCGCGGCTGGCGTTCTCTGCGTGAGGGCCGGCGAAAGGCTGGCAAATGCGACAATTTGTCGTTTTTGCGGGTGTTTCTGTTGCAGATGGGTGAGGTGCTGGGCGGTACGAACGGGTATGCTCCCGGGGAGCGAGGGCGGTTCGACGGTACGCTTGGTGTTTCGTTGTCCAGCAATTAGGGCCAACTATTTAGATCAGGTGCCAGTAGAATTTTCTAATCAGATCGAACAACAGTCCTTGGTCAAATAGTGGGGAGAAAGTATCTTGTTCATTCTCCCAAGTGGGACCGAATCCTATCACGATATTGTCGCCAGGCCCGAACCGGCTAGGAAAGAATGCTAGCTCTGGCAAGACTTCATCAGGTACCTTGGCGATACTGAATATCTCGTCCATGATTCTCAGCTTTAATTCGGTTTCGCTCTTCACATGCTCATATAGGAGAGAGAAGAAATTGATGGAAGGGAAAAGCCACGCATCTGTGTGCCTCCAAGATTCCTTGGCCATTCCTAGCAAGTCTTGTTCAACCATGTCGCAGATTGCCAAGGCCACTAATCTCCTTGGAAGAACGAGCGTCCGTAGCGCTGACGTGAAGTCTGAATAATACACTTGCTGTATCACGTTCCGGTCACTCATAACCGCCAGGCAATTGTTTCCATTTGCGAATCGGTCGAATGAAAAGTATCGGAAGTGGATTATGACTCCAAGTAGCTGTTTGAATGAGATGTTCTGGTTGTGTGTATAAACGGCTTTGGCGTTTCCTAGATGCACCGGATCGTTTACAGAGTGAGTCGTTCGGATGGTCGTCTCGATCTGATGACCGTACCTTTGGAATTCAACATTTTCAATGATTTCCAGTACTGACCGCGCCCAAAACGCAGCCTCTATGATGTCAACTTCCGCAGGCTTCCACTGCGCGCCCTTCGTTAGCTGGTCAATCCGGTTCACCTTTCTCCTTAGAATCTCTATCTCATCGTAACTACTAAGCCTATGTAACGAGAAAGAGCTAATGTGTGATTGCTCTTGGATG
>JAPOXV010000019.1 GCA_026706935.1 Gammaproteobacteria bacterium
TCTACGACTTGCCTCGCGCAATCGGTTTGCGAACACGCCGATCAGTATTTCTAGCAAGTCTCGATGTTGAACGCTCATAGACGCTAGATCACTTGAACTTATAGGTAACTGAAATGCTGTTGCGATCATGTGCACAAGAGATTGACGAACGTCGTTCGTTTCGCCGCTGATCTTTGGCAATATTTCAATTGACACGCCCGGCACAGACAAGAGCCCAACTACTGGTCCAGCTTTCAATCCTGGTGTAGTGGTCTCAGTAAGTACTTGCTCAGCGATCTTAAGCCTTCGTTTATGGCGAGCAGCTAAAGAGAGAAGTTTCTTGACGTTAATCTCGTCGATGTGAGCTTTCTTTAGATTGAGCTCCTCCCACTCGAATAGCTCAATCGGTTGCATCGGCGGATGCGCCATTCAGATCATCAGCGGAATTGCTTAGAAGTTGCTCGTATGCGTTTTGCGGGAACGTGCTTTGGACTGACCATTGATAGCGTTCTTCCTCCAAGTCCGGATCAAGCCCTGGCGGTGCCGTCAGTTTACTGCGTACGACAAATGCGTCGGTATTTCCTAGCACACTCCGTACCTTGCTCCAGTCATCGTAGAAGTACTCCGCGATTAAAGGAATGACTTTCCGCCTCATGATTTCATCTAGTTGGTCGCGAACATTTGCTTTCATCAACCACGCATGCCCAATCAGGTGGTCACGATCAACTAAGTACTCCAGTCTTGCGTTAATTGTTTGGAGGACGTTTGGTAAATCCACTTCACACTTCTGACCAGCTTCCTTCAGGAGTTCCGCATTTGGCGGCATTTCCTCAAAGTTGAACCTACGGCGCAATGCAGTATCAAGTAAGGCGATGGAGCGATCCGCTGTGTTCATCGTTCCCAAGAGGTAGAGATTCGAAGGCAATACGAAGTCAGTACCTGAATACGGCAGTCGAACTTGTAGCTCATTCTCAGCGCCTCCTCGTTTGTCCTCTTCTAACAACGTGATCAGCTCGCCGAGAACCTTAGAGATATTCGCCCGATTGATCTCGTCAATGATGAGAACATAGTTCGAATCGCCTTCGATTTGCTCAACTAGACGTTTTAGTACACCATCCTGAATGCGATAAACGACGCCGCCATCCTTCTCAACAGGTCGAATACCTTCGACAAATTCCTCGTACCCATACGACTGGTGGAATGTAATGAAAACAATCCGTCCTTGATTCACTAATTCAGTGTACCGATCTTGGATTTTTTGACCCACCGGCGTTACTCCGTCACAGATCTCGACGCTGCGTGAGACGGAGTGGTAGGTCTTACCCGTGCCGGGTGGCCCGTAGAGAATCGTGTTCAAGGTAGATTGCGAGTTATCTCGCTTTTCGCGTCGAGTTATCTGAGGAGTTTTGCGACCCTCGACGATTTGCCCCCATGACTGCTCGAGAAGCTCTGCAGTTGTTGGTTTGATAGCTATGCCTGACGACTGAGGAAACCAAACTTGCTGATCGTCATCCAATCGCTCGAGATCCGATTTAGCCAGGTAAGGGTCACCGAGCACTGGGTCCTGAATCCGCGTGAATAACACCTTCACGAATTGATACTCGACTCCTTGGTCTCGCTTCTCTTCCTCCCAATGAAGCTTCTTTGAGGCATCCGTTGCGATATCGCCAATGGCAATCACGCCTCGAGGGTCTGACCCTGATCTAACCAAAAACGCTCTATCGCCTCTTCGAGCATCGCTATTGCTGCAACTCCAATCATGGGTCACGAATTGACCGTCTCGGGTTGCCAACCTCTCTTCAGCAAGTGTTGGCCAATCCCAACGATTCGGATTCCAACTAAATAGGAACGCCTGTCTCTTATCTTCACGCCAAAAGCTACTAAGAGGCGGCACATAGAAATCCAGTACCTTCGTTCCATACTTCTTTTCATTCTCTCTACGTATTTCTAACAGAATGCGGTCAATCTCCAATCTTGAGAGACGATTAACTTGAGCTGACGTTATCCGCCTGAAAATTTGAACAATGGACTTGCGATGCTTACCGCCGAAGATTCTTTCGAAGACATCCGGAAACAGTAGGAATAAGAGCATGTACCGCAGTTGCCGGAATTCGTTTACCTCTAATTGCTGAAGCCACTCAGCGAATCCCCAAGGTTCCGCTAATATCGACGTGCGCTCTTGTTCCTTTTGACGCTTGAGCCCAAGCATCACTCGAACGAAATACGAAAATTCCTTCCAGTAGAGAGTCAAGAATCCAGGACCACCACTACCGATTCCACTTAGTATTTCATCGGTAATCCATTCTGAGTTAATTAGGAACGATTCCCCTGACCACTCCCAGACTAATTGAACGTTCTTCTTCTTGGTATTTGCGCTGATGTTTCCTGGACACAGGTACATAACCCAGATCATCTCAGACGCGAGCATCTTCACGACCGGGTCAGCGTGATCTAGCTGATTATTGAGTTTTTCTAAGAAATTACCTTGTCCTGAATCTAACTGATTTACGTAGCGTTCATCCAACTCCTCAAGATTTGCGAGTGTCCATAGGGATCTATCGCCAAACACTGAACCGTTGGAATTCAACCCCACGGACTTCCAGTGTTCAGCAGCACGCAATATTGGTTCGGAATCAGAACCGGGACAATATCGACTCATCTAACTACCTTCCTATGATGAACCTGCCCTAAGACTAGGCAAGTCGAAATCTCAATACGCTCCGATCGCTAGCATACTAACTTCCTCACTGACTAAATTGAAAAATACGCAATCGTGCGCTTTGCGAAACGCTCGTTAAAGAGAATTTCCGAACGACGATTCTCAAGCTTAAAAATCTCCCCCTGAGCTTCGCTCGCCATCCTGATACAGACCCATCCCAATGCCTAACCAACAAGCCATTCAAATCTGGGGTGCCGGTACTACGCGTACATTCCGTCCAGTGTGGACCGCCGAAGAGCTCAATCTCGATTACGACCTCGTGCCAATCGGACCTAGAACCGGTGAAACGCAGACGCCAGAATTCACGCGACTCAATCCCAAGCAAAAAATCCCAACCTTGGTCGATGGCAACGTGATACTCTCGGAGAGCGTAGCCATGAGTCGCTATCTCATTGAACGATATGGCGATGCTTCAACGCTCGTAATCCCGACCGATCTTGCGACGCGAGCGCGAGAGGATGAGTGGGTTTGTTATTGCTATGGCGAGCTCGACGAAACAAGCCTATACGTTATGCGTCGGCACGGCGACCTGAAGGATATATACGGCGAAGCGCCGAACTCGCTTTTAGCCGCAAGAGATTACGCGAATAAGCACCTTAAAGTGGTTTCGGATCACCTAGAGGACAAAAAATACGTGGTAGAAGGTCGTTTCGGATTGGCGGACATCATCTTGATTTCTTGCCTGGACTGGGCGATTAACTACGGGTTCGAACTTTCTGCAGCATTAACGCGTTACAGAGATCGAATCATCCAACGCGATGCCTACACGACAGCGTTTAGCGCCAACTATGTACAACAACACTAAAAGGAACAAACATGGGACCGCTTGAAGGCATTAGAGTAGTCGATTTGACAAGCATGATCTCGGGACCCGCAGCGGCAGCGATGCTATGCGATCAAGGCGCAGAAGTCATTAAAGTTGAGCCAATTCAAGGCGAGCAAATGCGGTCTATGGGACGACCTCGCAATGGTTCTCCTCCGACGTTCTTTTCGTGCAATCGTGGTAAGAAATCCATTGCACTCGATTTAAAAAGCGATGCGGGGAAAGAGGTACTTTGGCGGTTGGTCGAAAGCGCGGACGTATTGCTTCAGAATTTCCGCCCTGGCGCGATGGATCGGTTGGGGTTTTCAGATGAAGCGGTGCGCGCTAAAAACCCGCGCATCATCTATGTCTCCATTAGCGGCTTCGGTGAATCAGGTCCATACGCGAATCAGCGCGTCTATGATCCAGTTATTCAAGCATTGTCGGGTGCGACCGATATTCAAGCGCATCGCGAAACTCGAGAACCTGAAATGTTTCGAGTCGTAATAGCTGACAAAGTAACGTCCTTGACCGCTGCTCAGGCGATTGTGAGCGCACTTTACCACCGCGAGCGTACCGGTGAAGGTCAGCATATCAAGCTCTCGATGCTGGACGCATTGCTCGCGTTCTTTTGGCCGGAAGGCATGGGCGGCATTACGTACGAAGACGCGGAGTTTGACACTTCAATTGGTTCGGGATCGATGGACCTAATTTACCCTACGAAAGATGGATTCATAACGGCCGGCGTGGTTTCTGATCGAGAATGGGTTGGCATGTGTCGTTCGTTAGACCGTGAAGATCTACTCAACGATGAACGCTTCGCAACGACGCGGGCACGTCTTCGCCATACCGAGGAACGCAAGAGAATCACCGCTCAGGAGATTGCCAAGTGGAACACCTCCGAGATACTGGCGAGACTCAATGAGCACGATGTACCGAATGCCCCGCTACTCAGAAGGAAGGAACTCCTGAATAACGAGCAGATCGTTGCAAGCGAGTCGATCCGGAGCATTAACTTCGAAGGTTTCGGTGTCGTTCGCCAGGCAAGACCTGCGGCTCGATTTAGTGAAACTCCGAGCGAGATTAGCGGACCTTCCCCAAAACTCGGCGAACACTCGCTTGAATTGTTGGCACAGCTTGGCTATGCAGATGAGGACGCGCAAACGCTCTTGAATGACGGCGTGGTTGGGAGCAGCTGATCTTAGCGAGATTGAGATGATTACTAATCAACTTCAAATCCTTGATTCCAAAGTACGTAGACGAAAATTGCGTAATCAGGAGTACTCCTCCTCTGCCATCGATCAACCGAGCTCGTTCAGTATGCTGATGTCAGTCTCGTTTTAGAGAAAGCCCGATTCAATATGTCGAAGGTCACCACGCGAAAGATCCGATTAGCTCAGTCGGAGCTAGAGGAATTCAAACAAAACGGGTTTCTTAATCTAGGGCAAGCCCTTTCAACCAAAGACGTCGCCAAATTCCTTTCAATGTTCGACGAAGACCGATCAAATTACCCGTATATGTGGCATCCGTACGGATATAGCCAGGAGGCAAACTACGAAGCCTTAATAAGTAGCCCTCGTTTCGATGAGCTCATTCGACATCCTGCCATTTTCCCTAAGATCGAAGCGCTGATGGGTGGACCCGTTTGCTTCGGCGAGATCGGTCTGCGACGAATGGGGACGCACAAAGGTGAAGTTCACCAAGCATGGCATCGAGATCGTGGATACTTTGAAGAACATCCGCTTCGTCTCGACTATCTCCAGCTCATCGTTTATCTAACCGATGTCGATGAAACGACCCACTGTTTCAGCATTTCTACAGAGGACGTAACAGATTCGCCGTTTAAATCGGCTGATGATCAGCTTCGCAGAAGTGCTCCTACTCATCTTCATGGTCCGGCGGGAACGTGTGCCCTGTTTAACGTTGCCCTTTTTCATACGGCGACGACTAGGCCAACTGAATCAGAACGAAAGACTGTTCAAATCTATTACGGGCATCGTGATCGTGCGCCGCTCGCGAATGATTCTGGAATACCAACGCGATTGAGGGAGCACCCGCACGATGAGGAGTCGAGATCGTTCTATGGGAACATTAACGAACGTACACGTCTCTACATGCGCGCGTACGGCTTCGACCCAGTAAATGTGCATTGATTCGAGTACTAATCGCGTACTCGTACACGGCTAATCCAACGACGAATCCTCATTCAGAGTAATCCTGATCTAAGGGATGTATCCCGCGACTGGCAATAAATAGATTTCACCTACGTGCGACAGTAACTTTGGTACGTCCTATGTCGTACGAAAGACGTTTCGCTTCCTAAAGTCCGGCAGCGGCCGCACAGTTTCGATAAAACGCACTCTAGTGCGTTAACGTGATGCATACGTCACGGTAATCTGCAGCTTGGCAACAGGGCGAGGACTCCCTACCACACATTTACACAGATCGATTCCTCCTTTTATCGCCAAACCGTATTCTTGGATCGTCTTCTCAGTTGACAAATCAGTACGGCAGGTCTTTTTCAATACTCACAAATGTCGTCAGGACATGAGACAAAACTAATCTCGCTGACGACATTAACAATAGACATCTTAGAGAAACTGTCCAACTGATTTCGACATGGCTCAAGATACGGACGAGGAATTACTAGCACGTTTCTATCGGAACGACGAAGTACCCGCACTCGAAACGTTCATCAGCCGACACATGAGTTACATGACGAAACAGGCACGTTATTTCGTCAGACAGGAAGACATCGAGGACATCGTTCAATCCTCTGTCATTAGATTGATGGACGCAAAACCTAATAACGGCGTCGTGAAAAACGCTGTTGGTTGGTGGCACAGCATGCTCGCATCTTCCGCGATTGATCATCTACGCGCAATCGAGAGACGGCAAAAAAGAGAGCGTTTGTTCTTCGATAGCTTCGATCGCGAATCCAACGATGTAGAGTCCGACGCAATACAAACTCAGTTACTCACTCAAATCCGTAGCCAGACTACTCAACTGGACTCCAAATTGAGCGATCCACTCGTTATGCGATATTTCATGGGAATGAGCTACCAGGAAATCGCTGCAACGATGGGATTGAATGTCAGTACGGTATCTACGCGGATCGCTCGAGGCTTACACGCATTGCGGAAGACATTTCTGGGTGATTCCAAAGTGGAAACTGCAACTAATCTCACACTAGGAGTAGATGAAATGAGCGAACGGTCTCACAAGCGGCAGCTATCGAATCTCGGGGTCCTGAGTAATTGGGATGACCGATGGTTTGTGTACCTCTACCACGATGAAAACCTGTGTGGAATTGGTCACTGGTCAGCTAGTGAAAGCGCAGAGCGTAATGTCACGCGTTTCGAAGAGACAAGCTGGGTCAGCGAAGAACCGTGTAAGAGTGGATATCCTGAGAACGAGGAGTTCGCGCTTTTATTTCAAACCTCGATCGACTTTATTGATGTGAAAACACTTGACTGGAACGCGTATCGGTTCAATTTAATCCCAAACGCTAACTATCGAAAGAAAGGCATTGAAGCTCAATCCATCTCTGCTCAAAAACCGAGAGATGCAATTTCCGTGCAGGATGGGCACGAGACCTACGTCCTTAATGTGAAGGAGAACGTGCTCGTTCTTCCCCAGGCACTGTCGCCTTTATTCATCTGTACTCAAGATCACAGTAAGGAGAAAGAATTCACAGTGGATATCTTTGGATTTGACCTAATCGATTCAAAACGTGTGTGGAGTACCTCAACATATAACTGGAGTTATGTTGGAGAAAAAGGATCGCCGACAGGCATTCACCCGACGTTTGAATTCCGTTATCCAAACCGGGTGTTTTCTGTCTGGACGGACGAACTAGGCAGGTTTGCTGGTTCGAGCGATGATCGTGAGAGCGTACTAGCATTTGAGAGCGAAACGTCCGCAAGAGAATTTCTGCAATCACGAGCGTGAGAGTGTTTCGATCATCAGCTAACGCGTGATTGGTTAATTATCTGAGTAACTAACCTCGACAACCACTTCGTTTGGTTCGAAAGACGTACATACGGATAAACATGACGCATAGAGACGGTAAATCGAAAAAAGTCGCCGCACCCACATGGTTCTTCAAGCCGACTCTATTTCGGCATAAATTTCCGGCTAAATCAGTGCACGACATCGCATCTCCGATTCGTTTAGTTCGCCGATTGGTGCTCGTTCTCGCTTTCTTATTGCTACCCAGCGCGACTATTGCGCTCGAACCAACTGTTGTATCTATCGAGTCGAAAGCGAGTCAACGATTCCCTGACGACCGAAATTCCTCGGTAATGGTTCTCGGCACGTTTCACTTCTTCACATTAGCGCAACACGAAATTCACGTCGAACCCGATGACATGACGAGTCCTAACCGTCAACAAGAAATTAGGGCGTTAGTCGAAGCTTTAAAAGCCTATGCGCCGACGATGATCGCGTTAGAAGCACCTTCGGAGTTCGATGAGAACTTCAACGCCTTCTATACACGGTACCTCGACGGTAGTTGGGATTCTTCGCAATCACCTGGATTGCAGCGGCTTGAACGTACGGAGCTTTATCAGATTGGGTTTCGATTGGCGAAAGCACTTTCTCACGATCGTGTTTACGCTATCGACGAAATGACAAATAAACCTCTAGAACGGATGGAGGATTTTGCTAAATCAAATGGCTATGACGAATTCCTCGCATATCGACATCGCATGTTTCGAGACATAGAAATTGAAGAGGCAGAGAACTTCCGCACGAAGACTGTCGGGCGGCTGATCTTGGAAATGAGTTCTCAGGAGCACGCCGCTGAGACCAATAGTCGCTACGTTGAAGATGTGCGATTCGGGAATCGAACCGAGCAGCCGGGCGTCGACGTTCTCATCGAATGGATTCGTCGGGACGTGTTGATTTTTCAAAACCTATATAACATCACAAAGGACAGCGTCGGTGAGCGAATCCTTGTGATTTTTGGAGCCGATCATGTGTATCGCTTACGAGAGCTAGTTGAAAGTTCACCGGATTTCCATCTCGTTGAACCATCTGATTTCCTACTCTCTTTCGGAGACTGAGCTGACAAAGTCGTCTCACTTAGAAAATCACGGATCTTCTAACGTACTAGCGAGGACTAACTCTGAGAGCTCGTGTTGACGATTGGCTGAGTGCTCTTATCTGCGCAAAGCACCACAAGCAAGTTACTTACCATCGATGCCTTACGCTCTTCATCTAGTTCAACGACGCCTCGTTCTGATAGATCATTAAGAGCCATCTGGACCATACTCACGGCACCTTCAACGATCTTTTCTCGTGCTTCGACAATCGCACCTGCCTGTTGACGCTGCAACATCGCTGACGCGATTTCTGGCGCGTATGCAAGATGAGTAATACGTGCTTCTAACACCTCAAGCCCGGCTTGGTTTAGGCGTCCCTGAATTTCACTTTCGAGTTGATCAGTAACGGCTTTCGTGTCACCACGTAACGAGACAACGTCTTCGTCAGTTGTGTCGTAGGGATATTGCGTCGCCATGCTCCGTACCGCCGCCTCGCTTTGTACGCGCATGAAATTCACGAAATCATCCACCTGGAAACAGGCTTCCGCAGTATCTACAACGCGCCAAACAACCACTGCCGCAATTTCTACCGGATTGCCATTCGCGTCATTGACCTTTGAACGTTCCGTCTCGAAGTTGCGTACCCGAACTGAAATTCGTCGCTTAGTGAAAAACGGGTTTTGCCATCGCAGTCCGGGTTCTCGTACTGTACCTACGTAGCGTCCAAAAAACTGCAACACGCGAGCTTCGTTCGGATGTACGACGAACAAACCTACCATCAAAAACACTAGTAGAGGAAACAGAACGACTGCAACGACGATGGTCGCAACCAGCCCCAAAATAACACTGACAACGAATAACGCGATATCAGCAAGTGTCAGAGCGAATAGAACAAAAAATACGAGCAAACCTGAAGGAGCAGTACGACTTATTTCCTTAAACACAGCTTGTACCAATAGTGTCTTGGAATTGGCGGCAAAGGATAGCGAATGACTTGAGAATGCACTGAGTCGGCGTATCCGTCGCGAGTTCGACGACGCACGCTATTTCGAGCTCGATCGAAACAGTCCTGCTACCGATGGTGGCTCGAATGACCTTCCGAATCGAAATCTCCTATGTATTCCCCGCAATCGGTTAAAGTTGCTTAAATGAACTCGCTCTGGCTTGATTGACCGGAACAGACCACTCGGCTACATGAGGAATATAAAACTTGCTGACGCCTTAACGTAATAGCTAGGCGTCAGGCAGGGCGACTCACAGATCAGCACGAAGGAGTCGAAATAGTGGTCAAAACGTTGGTTGCAGTCGTGAGAGCGGCAACTACGTGGGTGAAGGAACATAGCACGATCCTCCTCGTAGGCTACGTGGTAGTCGCCTTACTACTCTCATTACTAGGAACCGCAATTGCTATCGACCCTGTGTCTGGAGTGATATTCGGATTTCTAGCACCCGCCGTCCTATTCGTTATTACAGTTTTTTGGTTGCTCGTGCTTGGGCTAGTGTTCGGCGCTCTGTATGTTGTTTACACTGGAATACGCGATCAGGAGATCGGCACAGTTGCGGGTGGCATCGTGGGGTTTGCGGTGGGCGTCGGTCTTTGGTGGGGTTTGAACTTCTTAATTGACTTGTGGTATTGAGGACGGAAATCAATCAATACGACGCTAGTCCCACAAACGACCAGAGCACTGCGTTAATACTCTACCTGAGGAAATAAAAACTGAAGCACTTTACGCGGCGCAAAGCTGACGACCAACTTTCAACAGTAGACGAGATGGCTGAAGTTGCACGGCTAATCCGTGCTGGGTCTAACCAGATTGACTGATGGAAGCGCGAGGCGAAGCGTCAAAAACCACCTTAAATCGCTTGATTTTTAGTTTGCGTAAACAAATATGTAACTTCGATTGAAAAACTATGCGATCGCTCGTTGGTTGATTAGATCCTGTGCTTCCTGCTTAATACGAGAAACCATGGAGCGAAGCCCGTTTCCACGTGTCGGACTTAGATGCGACACCAAATCCAATTCAGAAAACAACGCTTCGACGTTTTCGTCAATGATTTGACTAGGTGATCGATGCTGAAACACCGTCATCAGTATGGCGATGAGACCACGGACGATGAACGCGTCGCTATCCAACTGAATTGTCACTCGGTCGTCTTTCTCTTCGTAACTCATGACGATCCAGACTAAGCTCTGACAGCCTTTCACTAGGTTTTCTTCGGCTCTAAGTTCGTCTGCTATATTTGGCAGAGCCTTCCCCAGGTCAATGATGTATCGGTAACGATCTTCCCAATCATCGAGAAACTTGAAAGTTTCTTTGACTTCCTCCAGAGTGAGCACGGCGTTAAAACAAACCTAGGTCGAGTTGTGCTTCTTCGGACATCATGTCGCGCGACCACGGTGGATCGAACACTAACGTGACGTTCGTGTCATCTACCAACGGTACCCGTTGTAGTCGTCGCTTTACATCTTCAATTAGCACAGGACCCATACCGCAACCAGGCGCAGTCAATGTCATTTCGATATCGACCTGATTGGCCTTAACCGCGACGTCGTAAACCAAACCGAGATCGACGATATTGACTGGAATCTCTGGATCGTGCACCGTACGGAGTGCTTGCCACACCTGTTCCTCAGAAATTTTGCCATCGGATGGCGCTTCAAACGTCAATACTTCCGGTTCGAAACCCAACGCATCTGCGTCCTCGCTCTCGATTCGAGCCATATTGCCGTTGTGAACGACGGTGTAGGTACCACCGAGCGCTTGTGTAAGCGTGACGAATACGCCTTCAGGTATGGTGAGTTCGGTGCCTGTCGGGACGAGTCGAGCCGTAACGGTACGCTGGACTGGTATGACCCTACGTTCCACGGAGTGAAAAACTCTCGCCACACCCACAGTGAGTGTCAGCGTTCGGATTCTCGAACTTGAGAGAAGAGTTTAAACCCTCGGTTACTAGGTCGATGTGGGTTCCGCGGAGCAAGTCCCAATGTTGGTTGTCCACCACCACCTTCACTTCGTCGTCGAATTCAAACACACGTGAATCGTCCGGAATCACATCAAGGAACTTGAGCGCATACATATAGCCGTTACAGCCGTTTTCGGTCACATGTAACTGTAAACCGGAAGCCTTTTCCTGATCGAGCTGTTTTCGAACATGCTGCTGCGCCGAATCACTCAACGAGATGGCAGATGGATCAAACGATGCGGTTTGCACAGGTAGAACGTTAAGACGTAAGGATTTCGCGGGCCTTTTCGACCGAAGCTATGAGTTTTTCAATGTCTTCGCTTGAATTATAGATTGCGAATGACGCTCGCACGGTACCCGGAATCCCGAATTTAGCCATCAATGGCATCGCACAATGATGACCCGTTCGGACAGCTACACCTTGGTTGTCGAGGAGTACGCCGACATCGCTATGGTGTGCCCCTTCGAGGTTGAATGACACAACGGGCGCTTTAGCAGCTGCTTCACCTACGATCCTGACACCTTCAACTTGAAGTAAGCCAGATGTGGCGTCGCGCAACAAATCGATCTCGTGCGCATGTAGTTCATCGCTATTCACCGAATTTAGGTAATCAACCGCTGCTCTCATCCCAACAGCGCCGGCTATATTCGGCGTGCCCGCTTCAAATCGATACGGCATGTGCTGATAGGTCGTTCGCTCAAGTCGCACTTCTTCGATCATTTCGCCTCCACTTTGCCAAGGCGACGCTTCAGCCATTAGGCTCTCGCGTGCGTAGAGTGCGCCAATACCCGTCGGGCCATACATCTTGTGAGCAGAGAAAGCGTAAAAGTCACAATCGAGATCCTGCACATCGATCGATCGATGCGCCGCAGCCTGCGCGCCGTCGATAACCGTTGCCGCGCCAACGCTTTTTGCTTTAGAGATCATCTCCCGAATTGGATTAATGGTTCCTAGTGCATTCGATACGTGCGCGAGGGAAACGATCTTGGTACGAGATGAGAGCAGGGATTCGTAGTGATCCTGGTCTAGTTCGCCATCCGGTAGAACATGGACGGCTCTCAATCGCGCACCCGTTCTTTCGCACACCATCTGCCAGGGCACGATGTTCGAGTGATGCTCCATCTCCGTAATTACGACTTCATCGCCAGGTGTTAATACGTCTGCTCCATACGTCCACGCTACGAGATTAATCCCCTCCGTCGTACCTCGAGTCCATATCACTTCCTCTGGTTTCGGCGCGTTTATGAATTCGGCTACTACTTGGCGACTGCGTTCAAATTCCTCGGTCGCGAGCGTACTCAGCGCATGGACCCCACGGTGTACATTCGCGTTGTGTTCGGTGTAGTACGTCTTCAACGCATCCAATACGGATTGCGGCTTTTGCGTAGTCGCCGCGTTGTCTAGGTAGACGTCGTCCGGTCGCTGGGCGAACAAAGGAAACGCATCTCGAAAGGCACTCATAGTTGCAGTAGTGAAGAACCACTTTCAGAATGAACGACTTGCCGCAAGAATCCCTTCGTCAGCATAGTTCGCGCGGAATCCTCATCAATGCCTCTTGATCGCATCATAAATAGCGAGTCCGCATCGAGATGACCCGTGGTTGCGCCATGCGAGCAGATGACATCATCGGTGTAAATTTCGAGTTCCGGTTGCGCATGGGCACGAGCGTGCGGACTCAGTGCGATATTCCGGTTCGTTAGGTGCGCTTCGGCTGCGCTTGCGTCTCTATCGATGCGTATGAACCCACTAAACGCGCTTCGCGCACGATCGTCGACGACGCCGTGAAACGACTGTTCGCTATGCGTGTTTCCGACGCGATGATTCATGCAGACCTGAGTGTCCAGATGATCTCTGTCATCGACTAGCCAGCCACCACTCAATGTAGCACTCGCGTTTCTTCCGATCGTATTTACGATCACATCATTTCGGCGTACGCGGCTCCCTTTCGAAGCAAGGTGAAGTCTCAAAGTCGAGTCTGCCTCGAGCCACACCACGATACAGTGGTAGCCAGGTTCCTCGCCCTGAGGCATCGTCAGCTCGTACTCTAACGTTGCGTTTTCTCGTACGTAGCACAATGCCACACGGTTGCCACTCTGAAAACTCTCTTCTATCCGGAGCTTAGCGTCCTCCGCTACGGAAATCAGATGTCGGTCTACCGATCCCGTGGCATCAATGATTGACGCGTGCGCCGTCTGCGTGGTCGCGTCTAGTTTCGTGCCCGATCGGAAGAGAAGACCATTGACGTCCATCAACGGAAATTCCCCTACCGATTCGTAGGAATTTAGGGCATTCGTCTCCGCATCAGATGTCGGTTGGTCAAGGTGACTAACTTCGACACCATCACAAGACTGAAGCGCCTCTTTAGACTCTTCTAACATCAGAGCATCTTCGATAAGTGCTTGATAATCAGTGTATTGCCAACGTCCTTTCCACGGCATCGGCAAACCTGCGTCGTGCAGTTCGGCGCGTGAGCTACTTCGATCCAACCAAGGCGTTTCTTGCACCTCCTGAGCGAATACTCGCGTCAGTAGGTCGCTTTGCGCTGAGTCGGCGGTCCTAGCGTCCGCCATTACGCTTCGCCTAAGCCGGCGTAGCCTTGTGCTTCAACCTCATGTGCAAGTTGCGCGTCGCCCGACTTGACAATGGCGCCATTGACCATGATGTGTACGAAATCCACGTTGACGTAGTTCAGCAACCGTTGATAGTGGGTGACGAGCACAACACCGTTATCATCAGATCGGAACTCGTTAATGCCTTTTGCAACAACCTGTAAAGCATCTACGTCTAATCCAGAATCTGTCTCATCGAGAAAAGCAAGTCGCGGTCTCAAGAGCATGAGCTGGAGTATCTCATTCCGTTTCTTTTCACCACCCGAAAAACCGACGTTGACAAATCGTTTGAGGAATTCCGTACTGAGCTCTAGACGTTTTGAGATGTCACGCACCTGAACCATGAAATCCCGTGTGTTCATCTCCTCCTCGCCGATCGAGATACGATGGCTATCGATCGCGACTTTCAAGAATTCCATATTCGTCACACCTGGAATTTCAATCGGGTGCTGAAAGCCAAGAAATAAACCTGTAAGCGCTCTTTCTTCAACCGACATTCCGTTCACAGGAGCGCCCATCAATTCGATTTCGCCTTGTGTGACGCTGTATCCATCGCGACCGGCGAGCACATTGGATAACGTACTCTTTCCTGAACCGTTCGGTCCCATGATGGCGTGAACCTCGCCTGCATTAACGGTCAGATCGATTCCATTCAGGATCTGTTTTTCGTCAACGCTCGCAACCAGTCCCCGCAGCTCGAGCAATTTCAACCAACCGCACCTTCTAGACTGACTTCAAGGAGCTTGGACGCTTCTACCGCGAATTCCATGGGTAACTCGCGAAGCACTTCCTTACAAAAACCGTTGACGATCATCGCGACCGCTTTTTCCGCATCGATCCCGCGCTGTCGACACAGGAAAAGTTGATCCTCGCTCACTTTGGACGTCGTCGCTTCGTGTTCAACGATGGCATCACTCCGCTGCGACTCGATGGTTGGGAACGTATGCGCAGCACACTTACCGCCGATGAGCAATGAATCGCACTGCGTGAAATTCCGTGCTTGTTTCGCGCCGGGATTCATACGCACTCGACCGCGATACGCGTTCGAGCTGCCCCCGGCACTGATGCCTTTAGAAATGATGGTACTGGACGTATTCCGACCGATATGGGTCATCTTTGAGCCAGTATCAGCCTGTTGATGGTTGTTAGTAATCGCTACGGAGTAGAACTCGCCAACCGAGTTGTCCCCTCGCAAGATAACGCTCGGGTATTTCCATGTTATCGCCGAACCCGTTTCAACCTGCGTCCAACTGATGTGAGATCGAGCGCCGCGACAAACGCCACGCTTCGTTACGAAGTTGTAGATCCCACCTTTGCCTTCTTCATCCCCAGGATACCAGTTTTGCACTGTGGAATACTTGATTGACGCGTCTTCGAGAGCAACCAATTCCACGACTGCAGCGTGAAGTTGGTTCTCGTCACGCATCGGTGCAGTGCAACCCTCTAAGTAACTGACGTACGAGCCTTCATCGGCGACGATTAGCGTACGTTCGAACTGACCCGTATTCTGTGCGTTGATTCGGAAATACGTCGACAGTTCCATCGGACAACGTACACCTTTCGGTATATATACAAACGAACCGTCGCTAAACACGGCTGAATTAAGTGCTGCGAAGAAATTGTCAGACTGTGGGACCACCGAGCCCAGATACATTTGCACTAGATCGGGATGGTTCTCCACAGCTTCACTGAATGAACAGAAGATCACGCCATGCTCGCGCAGCTCTTCCTGAAATGTCGTCGCTACTGAAACACTATCAAAGACGGCATCAACCGCTACGCGAGGTGCATCCGGATCTCGCTCAACGCCTGCCAATAGCTCTTGTTCGTGGAGCGGAATCCCGAGTTTCTCGTAAGTCCTTAGCAGCTCCGGGTCGACTTCATCGAGGCTTTTTGGCTTATCGCCAGTAGGTGCCGCGAAGTACGAGATTGCCTGGTAATCTATCGGTTCGTATTCGACTCTAGCCCACGTCGGTTCCGGCATGTCCAACCAACGCCGATAGGCTTGCAAGCGCCAATCCAAGAGCCAAGCTGGCTCGTTTTTGCGCTTGGAGATTTCAGTGATGACCGCTTCGTCGAGACCCGGCGGGATGGTCTCCTGTTCGATGTCGGTGACGAATCCTGCTGCGTACTCTTTACCGATGAAATCGTGAGCGGCTGAGGGTGATTGTTCCGACATAAAGCACTGTCTCGAAGGGATGAAAATTTTAGTGAACGGACGACCTTCGTGCGCCCATACTATATAGTCAACACATGATGTGCTTTTTTCGTTTCATTGCGTCCGCCTACCATTTGTTCCGCTAACTAAGTCACTAAGGAGGCACTCACGTTGGCTGTCCGATCAGTGACATTCAAATCAAGCAAACCTTACGCCGATCGAAGGGAATTTGGCAGCTACGGCGAGTATGAAGTTGCCGAGCTAGTAATCGAATACGCCATCGATCCTTGGATTGGCGCAAACTCACGAATCACGGATCTAGAGAAGGCACCAATCTCGAATGGCAAGTGCGTGACGTTCAAAGGAAACGCACGCTTGGTCTACCCGAAAAACGCGACGCCAGCATGCCTACTAGCCGATGTACCAAATCGCGGTCGCCCCACCGCATTTAGCTTCAATCGACCTGCACCTGCCGAACTACAGACGACTGCGACACCTAGTGGCGACGGCTTTTTATGCCGACACGGCTTTGCAGTACTTTCTATCGGGTGGCAGTTTGACACGGAAGGCATGCATCTACACGTTCCCGAGGCGCTCGAGAAAAACGAACGAATCACAGGCGAAGCGATTTCGCAGATGCAACCAAGCCGTGATACCTCATCGCTTCTCGTGGGTCAAGGCGGCGTACTCACGTACGAACCCACGGGAAGAGGGAGACTCTTTCAACGTGCACATACGCAAGCGCCGTATGAGGAAATAGATGAAAACGCCTGGCGTTTCGGCAGATTCCGCGACGGCGAGTTCGATCCTACGCCGACGTACATCACTAAGGACGGCGGTTTTTCAAAAGGTGTCGTCTATACACTCGTTTACGAAACGATCGGTGCGTCTATCGTTGGACTCGGCTTACTAGCTCTTCGTGATGCTGCTGCCTACTTCAAGTACGACTTTGATTGGCCCAAGAACCCACCTTCGCTTGCGATTGGGTATGGCGCATCACAAACAGGTCGAGTGCTTCGCCAATTCCTATACGAAGGATTGAACGACGACGAGAACGAGCGCCAAGTATTCGATGCTGTCATCCCCCACATTGCCGGTGGTCAGCGCGGCGACTTCAATCATCGGTTTGCACAACCCGGCAGCATGGGTGTACCGGCCGCGGGACAACGGTTTCCATTCGCGGTAAGCTCGACGTTCGATAACCTCTCGGGTCGGCAAGAAGGGCTGGCAGATCGATGCAAGAACGCGCCAAAGGTCTTGAGCACAAATACAGCGTGGGAATACTGGCGCGGCGACGCAGCACTTATTCACGTCTCAACGGACGGGAAACACGACGTATTACCTAGTAAAGACGAACGTATTTACATGTTTGCCGGAACACACCACATTAACGGTGTTTTGCCGCTAACAGACCAATTCTTGCTCACTGGCGAGCAGCTCCCCTATCCCCTCAACACCATTTCATACACGCCTCTGCTGCGTGCGGTGTTGTACAACGCCGTAGCGTGGATACGCGATGGAACGGAACCACCTGAATCTCGCTATCCTCGACTTAGTGACCACTCACTTGTCAGGAGGGCCGACGTGATCGATCAATTCGCGCGATCCCTGCGTTTTCGAGCACTGCCGAATCCGGACCACTTAGCGGGATTGTGGTACACGGACTTAGGCAAAGATATAGATAAGGGGGTATGTCGACATCCGGCGAGACTGATTGAGCGCTACCCACGTCTAGTTTCAAACGTCGATGAGACGCTGAACGAAGTCGCCGGAATAAGACTTCCAGAAATTGCCCTTCCTATTGGCATCCATTCTGGTTGGAATCCACGGCACCCATCCCACGGTGCTTCCGATCAGACCGCGACATTCGCGGGATTTACAGTGTTCGACGAAGTGGATTGTGTACCCAAGTCTCGCGATGCGTGCAAAGAACGCGTGACTCTAGTGACTGATGAGCTAGTTAACTCGCGCTACGTCCTGCCTGAGGATCGAGAGCTCGTGATCGATAACGCGATGAAGCGTTACGACGTGGCTCAATCGGTACTCACTGCCATACCGCAAGAATGATTCCCATGATCACGGAATACACTACTCGATATCCGCTTTGAATCGCGACAAGCTTCCAGCTCCAACCACAGAAAGCGGCATCTGATACATTCGAAGCGGCAATAAATCCGATTCCGACGGCTAGTCCTAACACCGCACCATCGAACCAGGTAGTTACTCCTAGGCATGAGACTAACACAGCCATGACGAATGCCGTGATCAAAGTCGTTACCAAACTGATGATGAACGGTTTTGGACTCGGCTCGAGTTCGTCAGCGGATTTACCAAGCGCATCAAGCCACGCCGTACCAAATATCGGACCATACCAAGGCCAGCCGATCGCGAAGGAGATCAACGAGGCGACGATGATCGCCCACCAGTTCAGTTCGAGTATTAGTTCCACTCCGTTCTCCTCAGATCATCGTTGATCATTAGTGGTCTTGTGGATACGAGTATATTCGAGAATCAGATCAGTGGTTAAACTTGCACTAGCAATGACACTGATAACAATCACTCACTAACGAAATAACGGGCACTTTAGCGCGCAATGCTGACGAGTCAACAAGTCGAGCAATATAAGAAGGAGGGCTACACCGTCGTCCGACAAGCTCTTCCTGGCGTGTTACTCGACGATTTACGAAGAATCACAGACGAAATCGTTGCATCTGCGAAGGGTCTTACTGAGCACACACCTGTACTTGATCTTGAGCCATCGCACACGCCTGAGAATCCTCGCGTGCGTCGCATCAAGACACCGCAACTAGCCCATCCTTTCTACCGTGAACTCGCCGGCCACGAGTGCGTGATGTCTGTATTGAGACCACTCATCGGGAACGACATCAGGTTAAGAGCCGGGTGCAAGATCAATATGAAGTCGGCCGAATATGGCTCCCCTGTCGAGTGGCATCAAGATTGGGCTTTCTATCCGCACACGAATGACGACGTCCTCGCAACGGGTATCTTGCTAGACGACATGGATGAATCCAATGGACCGATCATGTTTTTACCTGGGTCCCATCACGGCCCGGTCTACGATCACCACTCGGATGGTGCGTTTTGTGGTGCTATCGATACAACGACACAGAATTTGGATACTGCGGATGCTATACCCATCTATGGTAAAGCCGGCGACATGACGATCCATCATGCTCGACTCGTACATGGTTCGATGGTCAATCGGTCCTCTACTTCACGTAGAGTCCTGTTTTATGAATACACAGCCGCCGATGCCTGGCCACTCGCTGGTGTAGAGCATCTGGATGATGTCGAAGGATTTAACTCAAGAATCGTAAGTGGCGAAGCAACGCTTCGACCTCGAATGGCGGATGTACCTGTAAAAGTTCCCCTGCCCCGCGCACCCTATCAAGGCTCAATCTACGAAAATCAAAGAACACTCGAGAATCGTTATTTCGAGCGTGCAGCTGATTGACATCGGCTTACCCGACACCCGAAGTTGAACTTGAGAAAGTCTGCGTCGTCATACCTGTCTATCGAGACGCTCAACTTTTAGAAAAGTTACTCAACGACCTGAAATCCGGTTCATTTCGACAAGTCGTCATTAGCTACGCGGATACGCCACCAATCGATTTTGAAGAATTAGGTGATTTCACGTACGTTCATTCGTCACGTGGTCGCGGGTTACAGATCGCCGAAGCGATCTCAAGTACGGACGCTGAGTGGATTTGGATCCTTCATGCCGATGTGCGCGTGTCGAGAAACGCTCTCTTGGCACTTCGTGACACGCTTGCTGTTGCGAAATGGGGCGCGTTCAAGGTCAACCTCACCGGTCGTTCGGTTCTGCTGAACACGATTGCATCCATGATGAACTGGCGATCTAGAGTTACTTCGATCTATACCGGCGATCAGGGGATGTTCATCTGCCGCGACTTACTCGGCCATATTGGTGGTTTTCCAGCGATACACCTGATGGAAGATGTCGAGTGCAGTCGTTTGTTACGACGACTTCAGCGAGGCACACAGGTACCGGTCACTCTGACTGTTTCCAGTCGTAAATGGGAACGGGAAGGTGTCGTTCGCACGATCTTAAAAATGTGGATCTGTCGAGTCCTCTATTTTTTCGGCGCGTCGCCTGAGAACCTAGCCGACCGCTACTACAGTTAGTACGAAAAGCACTTGTTTTCTCATGTTCAAGCTCGATTGAAATCCACCGTCTCGTCTCGAAAGCAGTCTGACCATCGACTCGCGGTTTTTACCAGAAGCCCTGACTCATCTGCTGTAAAGAGCCGTCTCGGTGCGGAGATCGGCGCAGAACAAGCTCGACGTTGTTATCTCGAACTACTGACCATCGCACTTCAAAGTGCAATGAGCTTCACTACGACTGTATACGTAGACGGTCCAAATCTAGACCGGCGCTGGTTACTCGGTTTGCCAGCTAAACCTCAAACCGAGGGTGACTTAGGACAAAGAATGCTTGCGTGTTTCGAGGACGGCGTTCACGTTCTCGTCGGCGGTGACTCGCCACTCATGTCGGCCACTTACATCGAGAAGGCATTCGATGCACTCGTAGAACATGATCTCGTGCTCGGACCGACCGAAGATGGTGGCTACGTACTCATCGGTATGCGAGAACCAATACCTCAGTTATTTCGTGACATCCCCTGGAGTTCGGAAAACGTTCTACGCGTGACCATTGATGTCGCAAATGCGCTGGATCTACGTGTTAAATGCCTCGATCAAGTCTGGGATGTTGACACAAAAGCAGACTATGTTCGTTGGTTAGATCTGAGAAAGGACTCGTCTTGACTAAATCGAAAAATCATCGCATCTGGCTCACCTACGTTGCGTTGACGCTGATATGTTGCGCACAGTTGAATTCGGTTGAAGCAACTAGCGACGACTTTCTGATCGTAGATACACATATCGACACACCGTATCGCAACTATCGGAACGCTCTAAACATTTTCGACGGTACCAATACCGGCCAGTTCGACCTACCGCGAGCGCAACAAGGAGGCTTGTCGGTTGCTTTTATGTCAATCTATACACCTGCTTCCGCAGCTGAGGAAGGAACGAGCAGAGCTATTGCGCTGGAACAGATAGATTGGGTCGTGGAAACTGCAGACGCCACTGACGAAATCGGTATCGCAACGTGTGTGGCTGATGTCCGAAAACTCCACGAGGCTGGCGTTCTCGCATTCGCCTTGGGCTTAGAAAATGGAAGCCCCTTGGAAGGCGATCCAGCAAACATGAAGGAGTTTGCCGACCTCGGGATCCGCTACGTCACGCTCGCCCATTCCCGCTCGAACGAATTCTCCGATTCAAGTTACGACGAGAATGAACCCCTACAAGGTTTGTCCGAGGCAGGACGAGAACTCGTGCGTGAAATGAATCGTCAAGGCATCATGATCGACATTTCTCATCTCACGGACAAGGCGTCATGGCAAGTGCTCGAACTTAGTGAGAATCCTGTGGTCGCGACACATTCTTCCCTTCGACATTTCATTCCTGGTTTCCATCGCAACATACCTGATGACCTGGTTGTCGCATTAGGTGAAAACGGCGGCGTGGTGCACATTAATTTCGGTAGTAGCTTCGTATCAAACGAATCCCGCGAATGGCGTAACGCTTTAGACAGTGCACTTGAAGAAGCTAGCGCATCCGAAGAACTGACGCTTGAACAGCGACAAGCGTTTTATGCACATTACGCTGAGAAAAACCCTTATCCATTTGCCACCGTCGCGACGGTAGCTGATCACATCGATCGGGTCGTTGAGCTTGTTGGTGTCGAGGCTGTAGGCTTGGGTTCTGATTTCGATGGTGTCGGTGACACGCTGCCGATTGGACTCAAAGATGCCTCAATGTTTCCAAACCTCATCCAAGAATTGCGTGACCGCGACTATGACGATGAGTCGCTTCGCAAGATTCTCGGTGAAAATCTAATGCGTGTTTGGACAGCTAACGAAGCAATCGCATTAGAGAAAGGTCACCCACCAAACTGCACACAACCTTAAATGCTCGTCGTTAGGACGATTACAGATACTAGAGCTTGCCCCGACGATTCTCGAGTTGAGCACGTATTTCGTACGCTTTGCTCTCGGTGATGCCGTAGGCATAAATCAGCGCGATCGCGCAAATAGAGGAAACCGTCGGCACTAGAACATCGAAAACTCGCATCAGGAATAACGATTGTTCAGATTGGTCACCACCGAGTTCTACATCAAAACCTGTCGCATTGAGCAGGAATCCACCTAGCGCTATAGCCAATGCCATTCCGAGCTTCACGACCCACCAGAACACCGAACCGTACATCCCTTCCCGTCTCTCGCCGGTCTTGAGTTCATCGACGTCGCATACGTCAGCGATCATCGATCCCATTAATGTAAACAACGATCCCAAACCGAATGCAATCAACGGCGCTGCTACCAATACAAGGTACGGGTACTCAACGGAATACAAGAACCACTTTGACGCATAACCGACCGTCGAAATAGCGATACACACGAAAAACGTAGACCGTTTACCGATTCTCGGCGCTAGTAACGTGACGAGTACGATCACCGCGAACGTCGCAATTGAAGACACCGTGCCAAACCAACCGATCAACGGACCAGCAGCTTCACTATCGCCACCGTACAAGTAAAAAATCATCACATACGTCTGAAACGACGCAATAAGCTGAAATCCGTTGAATACAAGGAAAGTTGCACCTGCGAGTAACAAGAAATCCCTGTTAACGACTGTCGTCTTAAAGCCTTGAGCGAAGTGCCAGATCTCGTACCAAGCACGATTTAGTAACGACATCCTGTCGCTAGATGCTGATTTGAAATCCGCAAATCGCTCACGCAGAACGAGGGCAGGTACTATCCCGGTAAGAATGCAAGCAATCGCGACGACGATAGAAAGCCAGGACGCACCTTCTGCCATGTCGGCAAATACAGGTAACGTCATGAACGCTAAAAACCATGGCGCGATGGTGAACGCGAGCTGACCAATGAAATTCTGAATCCCCATCAGTCGTACACGTTCGTGATAGTCAGCGGTCAGTTCGTAGCCAAGCGCAACCCAAGGTGTCGCGAACACCGTATACGCAAGAAAGAAAAACAGCGAAACTACCAAGAAATAAACAAAAAGTGCGCCGTGGCTCATTCCACCCTGTATCTGCCACAATACAACGAATATCAAGCTCGCCGCAATAGAACCAACGAATAAGTAGGGACGACGCCTTCCCCATCTTGTGCGGGTGTTATCCGATATATAACCCATCAAAGGGTCGGTTAACGCATCTGTTAGTCGAGGGATGCTGCCCAGCAAACTGACCAGAGCCGGGTTCATTCCGTAGGCTAGATTGAGAACGATCATCATGTTGCCGCTGGCTGCGGCAAGGATGTTGTTCGTAAGGGACCCTAACCCGTACGCTAATTTATGGTCAAGCCGAATTCGATCAGACGGTGCAGTTTCGTGGTGGGATTCACTCACTTTAAGATACCAACGTCCGTGTCGTATACCGCGATAGCTAACACTCCATTACGGGTTTGGATAGTTGTAGCTACCTGAGAAACTCGGTCCTCGAAGCGAGGTACCGGTCGTTTCGTCTAACTCAGTGAGCTGTTCGAACGACACCTTATCTTCGTAGCTGAGCCCATACCCAACCGGTAAGTAAGAATCCCGTTGGTTCGAATCACGATCGATAGACGTCAACGATGAATCGAGTGGCCATGAAAAAGGCAGTCGGCCCGCAAAGTCACAGCGTACCGTATCCGCGCCGTCCTTGAATATGACATCCGCTACTGCGCCGCCTTGTGTGCCAGGAAGCCAGCAGACTACGAAAGCATCCGAGGCGTTTAGTTCAGGGTTTATCCATCTTGGTCGTCCCGTCAAGAACAATGCGACGACAGGAATGCCTAAATCTTTAAGCACCTTCATCTGTACCAAGGCTGTAGGATCCCATCTAGAGAAGCTCAAGTGGTTCAAATCGCCTTCGCCTTCCGCATATGGCTCTTCCCCGAACACGACGATGGCTACGTCTGCTTCGGTGTCCGCATCGACTTCATCCGTGAAAGACACGGTACCTCCCGCATCCCGTACCTTCGTCCGAATGCCGCTCGCAATTGAAGCCGCATCAGGAAAGTCGTCCGTTACGTTGTTCGTACCCTGCCAAGTTAGGGTCCATCCACCGCATTGCTGCGCGATATCGTGCGCTGACTTACCAACAACCACAATTCGTTTACCAGGTTTTAGCGGTAGCAGTCCATGGCTGTTCTTTAGCAGCACCAGAGACTTACGAATCGCTTCGCGAGCAAGCTCACGCTTAGATTTCGAACCAAGTGTCCGTTTCGACCGCGTTGAAGGTAGCCGCCAATTTGACGTAAGCATGCCTCTCAACGCTTTCACACGCAATATGCGTCCCACCGCATCGTTGAGTCTAACGGCGTCGATTTCGCCACTCGTCACAGCGTTCAACACGCGCTCATAGACACCGCGCCAATCCGAGCTGACCATCAACATGTCGACGCCAGCGTTAATGCTCCGAACACAAGCAGTTTCTAGATCATCATCGAGCTGCGCAAAGCCATCCCAATCCGACACAACAAATCCGTCGAATCCCATCTGACCCTTTAGTACGTCTTGGAGTAGATAAGAGGATCCGTGAACCTTTTCGTTATTCCAACTATTGAACGCCGCCATCACAACTTGGGCACCGGCTTTCAATGCCGCGATATGACCTAATGCATGGATGTTGAGTAGGTCTATTTCACTGCAGAATGTATCACCTTGATCGATGCCATCGCGCGTCGAACCTTCACCGACAAAGTGCTTAGAAGTCGCTAGCACGTGATTCTCGTCAAAGAATTCGGTTGACGCAGGATCGCCCTGAAGTCCGCGCAGCATGGCGCTACCTAAACGTGCAACGATTTCCGGTTCCTGCGAATAGCCCTCGTATGTCCGACCCCATCGATAGTCGCACGGTACCGCCAGCGTCGGCGCAAACACCCAGTCAATGCCAGTGTCCTGAACATCTCTAGCCGTCACGGCACCAAGTCGTTCCATAAGGTCTGAATCATTAGCCGCACCAAGCGCAATGTTGTGCGGAAAAATGGTCGCACTGAACACATTGTTGTGTCCGTGTACTGCATCTGTACCCCAGAAAATTGGAATACCCGCTTCACTTTCGCGTGCAGCAGATTGGAATTCATTCGCTAGATTCCACCAATCCTCGATCGAAGCACGCTTGTTCGCATTTGGTGATACGCCGCCACCATTGAGGATCGAACCTAACCCAAACCGACGTACATCGTCAGGTTTTATGGAGGCAAGTTCAGCTTGTATCAGTTGAGCAACTTTTTGTTCGACGGATAGATTTTTAAGTCGTGCTTCAACTAGCTCGTTTATTTGCTCTGTTCGACGAGTGTTCGTCGACAATGCACTTTTACATTGTGGCCAAGCTACTGTTTCTTTAAACGCTACATCTGCCATTTGTTACCTAGCGACTATTTGATCAAGTGAAAACAATCGATGGCCTCCAACACCAGAAAATCAGGCGGACCGGACTTATATCGAACAGCGCGCATACGTGTCGAACTCCGTTTGCGATTATGTTGATGGGTTAAAGCAAGGCGCCAAGGTGTAGTTCACTACAACGACAGAGAGCGTCTAGGTCGTAACCACCTTCGAGTACCGACACCACCCGGCCTCCGGCGAAATGATCAGCCCAATCGACGATCGTCTTCGTTATCCACTGAAAGTCGTCGTCGACGAATGTCAATTGTGTTAACGGATCGTCCTCGTGAGCATCGAATCCCGCTGAGACCAGAAAGAGCTCCGGACGATGGGTTTCAATGGCAGATTGCCACTCCTTAGCTATTGCCTCTCGGAACGTCTTGCTGCCAGTACCTGCGCTCATCGGCACGTTAACGATGTTTGGTCGATCCACGTCTTGATAGCGATACGGATAAAAAGGAAATTGAAAGGAGGAGCAGACCAGAACACGCGGGTCGTCTTGAAATATCTCTACGGTTCCATTGCCATGGTGCGCGTCAAAATCAAGAATGGCGATACGGTCGACTTGGTCAAGCGCTACCGCCGCACCCACCGCTATGCTGTTGAATATGCAGAACCCCATCGCACCGTTGCTCTCCGCATGATGACCAGGAGGGCGCACACCACAAAACACTCGATCTGCATCTCCTGCTAACGTGGCTTTTACGCCGTCACACACTGAACCGACACATCGTCTTACTGCGTCTAATGAACCTGGACTAAACGCTGTATCAGCATCTATGCGTACCAAGCCAGTCGTCGGTGCAGCCGCGATCAGTAAATCGATTAGGGCTTGGTTATGAACCTTGGCAATATCTTCAAAAGACGCCAAGCTAGGCGTCTGACAGACCACATCGCTTAGTAAACCGCATCGGTCTAGGTGCTCGTTTAGCGCTGCCAACCTCGCAGGTGATTCTGGATGTCCTGATGGGGTGGCGTGGTTTTCGCAGTCCTCATGCGTGAGGTATAACGCCATAAGTTACTTTATTCCGTTTCTAAGAGGCAAAGATTTTGTCTTCTAGGTCCGCAGTTTTCTAAAGTCCGAAAAAAGTCTAAACCGTGTGTCCGGTACTCACCTTTTTAAAAATGGCGCCCCGAGAAGGATTTGAACCCTCGACCTGCTCCTTAGGAGGGAGCCGCGCTATCCAACTGTGCCATCGGGGCACTGATAAAATCAGTACGAAGTACATGCGGCGCTTGAATTAAACGACGCGAGTATTCGATACCACTTCGATTTGGAATTCTAGATGAAAGCCGTATTTTGCGAGCAATTAGACGGACCTGAAGCACTGGTGTTACGAGATATACCAGAACCGGATGCGCCGCAAGCAAACCAGATCCGCGTCCACGTTCAAGCTCGAAGCATTTCCTTCACCGATGTATTGATGTCGAAAGGAGAGTATCAAGTCAAACCACCGTTGCCATTCGTCGTAGGTGGCGAAGGCGCCGGTGAAGTACTCGAAGTTGGATCTGACGTAAACGGGTTTAACGTCGGTGACAAAGTGATGGTCGGATCCGGTTGTATCGAGCAAGTCGTCATCGACGCTGATCGCGCTACTCGAATCCCAGGCAAAGCCAACCTTGCCGCAGCAGCTTCGTATCGAAGCAACTATTCCACTGCCCTGTACGCATTGCAGCGAGGTCGTCTGCAACCTGGCGAGAATCTCTTGATCCACGGTGCGGCCGGAGGGGTCGGTCTAGCCGCAGTCGACGTTGGAAAGTTAATGGGTGCGAGAGTGATCGCCACTGCGAGCACCGAAGAAAAACTGAGAGTCGTCAGCGACATGGGTGCGGACGAAGTGATTAACTACACCGATGGTTTCCGGGAGAAAGTCAAGGACCTTACGGAAGGTAAGGGCGCTGATGTGATCTACGATCCTGTAGGTGGGGACGTTTTCGATGAGTCGATGCGTTGCATCGCACCCTTCGGACGCATCCTAATCGTCGGATTTACTGGCGGTCGAGCTGCGCTTGCGAAAACGAATCACCTTCTCATTAAAGACGCCGAGCTGATCGGCTTTACGATTGGCGGCTTGATGCGCCATGCACCTGAGTGGTCAGCGCGAAATCAGAAGCAGCTACTTGAGTGGCTCGGGTCAGGTCGAATCCGACCGTACGTGTCCCATCGTTTTCCGATGTCGCAGATTGCCGAGGGTCTTCGAATGATCACCGACCGCAAAGTGATCGGTAAAGTGCTTATCGAAAACTGACTGTTATCTAGCGCCCCTCGGATTGAACGGGATGATCGTCACGTTCTCGTTGTTTTCCTGAACGACCTTCACCCTCATGCGAAGCGCGAGCTCAAACGTATATGTGTGCTGCCCATGGGTGTAAAAACCACGAGTACCGAACACCTCGGGCATCTCAAAAACTGTTAGGACGAGATTGGTTTCCCCATCCTCGGACCGAAGCGTAGCAAGGTGAGGTAACGACTCCAGTTTCCCGATCCCTTCTAAAGCGAGACCCGTGCCATTCACTGTAATCGTGTAAAGTCCGGTTTCATCAGGCACGATCCAAACGTCATATTTGATACGCGAGTCTGTTTCTGTGAGGACATTCACATGGATCGATGTGCCGTTCCCTTCGTCCTCGATTTGGACGACGCACTCAAACTTAACGCCAGTTGAATCGGTCGTAACGCGCCACGAGCCGCGGCCAATCCACGTATCAGGAGACAGTATCAAAGCGGATTGTGACCTTCACTCGTAGCAATATCGGATTTGAACACCGTACCGTATGAATGGCACAGTAGAGCGAAGGATTGTATCGAGCTCTTATGTGCCCAAATGGTGGCGCAACTTAACGACCAAGCCTTCTGAGAATGGGTGGTCAAACGTTCGCGAAAACTGTTCAGCGAACCCATACTGAATTGCACCGGGTAATTCAGAATTCTTGGAGTAGACGATGAAAAGATCGGACATCGGTGCCAATTCCCAACGATATCGTATCTGCATGTTTAGTCGCGAAATCGCAAAATCGTCCAGGGTAGCTGGTGAGGGATCAGCAACCTCTACCAATCTCGTATCGTCGACAGGTAATTGATAAAACGTGTTCTCGTGAGCCTTAATCGCGCGCCACTCCAAGTCCATTCTTAGGTGCTGTTTCGCAGTGATGAACAGGTCAGTTCCAAATCGCGGCGCCCAGCTTTCACTTGCGAATGCTGTAAACCTACGATCACCTCGGAAGAGCAACCAACTGTCACGGTTAGAGTAGAAGATACTCGCGTGCATCGTCATCCGGTCTGACGGTCGCCATATCAAGAAGGAACCACTTTGTACATTCGCTCCGCCTAGCGCTTCCGTGCGATATTCCGACGATAGGCTGTAGTAGAAACGACGCGCGGAGTTTGACGAATAGCGCATCTCGAGTCCAGTTCTGGAACCCTCGTAGAACGTGCCGTTGCCAAAGCTGTTGCGATCATCGTAACTACCAGGATTGTGGCGTGCGCGGACACGAAATCTTGTGTTGTTTTTAAACGTGAAATCTTGCTCAAATCTCATCGACGCATCGATTACCTGACCTGCACCATTGAATGCGCGTTCAATTCTGAATTCGGTGTCTCGTTCCTTGAACCGTTCCGTCGTCTTCCGCATTCGAAACTGATAGTCGACCTTGTCGATGTCATTGCGAGGAAGATAACCCATGTAGTTCAGGTTTATTTCATCATCGAAGGACTCGTACTCGAGTTGGTGCGTAACACCTTGTCGAGGCGCGTAATCGAGCTCGAACGAGCCGCCGTACCCGCTATCTTCATCTTCAATATCAGAAACGAAGAATAAAGACTTGAGCCTGACTTTACCACTATCACTGAAATACGAACCATCGAACGAGTGAGTGCTCGCTTGAATCGTCGGGTGCTCCAATCGGGTCGACATGAAACCGAGCCCTTTGTAGTCTCCGTTGCTGTTTTCCCAAAGCGCACGTACAACCCCGAAGTCACGTCCAGATTGGTGTACTGCGACCCTTTCTTCGTCTCGCACACCGTAGAAAGTAGTGTCGTCCTCAATTGCAGTTAACACGCCGTAGCGCAAACTGCCGACCTGCCCTGTCGCTTTTGCCGCACCGAGTAAGTCCGAAGGCTTTCTGAACTGCTCATAGTCGAAGTCGGTGTCACCAGGTAATTCCGGTCTAATCGGACGTTGTCCGATTCGACGTGTGTGCAGTAGTCTTGCTGAGGATCCACCACTCCAACCACCGCCGCCACCTGTCGGGTTGAAGATCTCTTGACCTTCGAGGAAGAACAGCCTTTTCTCAGGAAAGAACGTCTCGATTGCCGATAGGTTGATGATGACTGAGTCCGCTTCGACCGTACCGAAATCAGGATTTGCAGTTGCCGTTACTTGGATGTTCGGCGACGGTCGCCAAAAAACGTCCAAACCTGCTTGTCCCTCTGTAGAGTCTGCCATCGCGTTGTAAGTCGACGAAACTTGTGGGAAGAAACTCAGTTGCTGGTGTGGATCTATTTCACCTAATGCCAATTTCCTAAAGCCGGACAGGAACTTCGGTTTTGTGAACGGCAAAGGCGGATAGCCATACCGTTCGTTTCGATACGCAACGTTACGCTGCATCACGATGCCCATCTGGCGATCACCCTCAACTTGCGGCATGCTCATGATGGACCATGGAATGAAGAATTCGGCCGACCAACCTCTCGGAGTTCGAGCCGTTTCCCCGTACCACGCGCCGTCCCAACTATCACTAAACTGTCGTTCCGGCTGGATAGTACCGTCAGATCGACTACCGCCGAGATTTAGTTGGAACCAGTACCCGTAACGTGCTTCGCCAGATGTATCTAGCGTGAAACTCACGTAGTCGCGATTAAGGAATCCCAGATCCCTTGCCGATAAACGCTCGACGAGTCGCTCGGTATCTTGGTCACACTTCGCTGCGATGTAGAACCCGCGATCGGTATAGAAGAAGCGCCATTGGCTCCTGAGTGGTGCTCGTTCGAGTGTATCAGGATCAGTAACGTAAAACTCCTCATGTGCAGGGAGCTTTTGCCATACCCCTTCTTCCACTACGCCGTCAATGACGATTTCCACATCACTAGCTTCACGTGGCACGACGAGCGCTCGTAATGTCTCGCCATCATGACCAGCGATGGTGACTGTCTGTAACCCAATGTCGGGTTCAGAAAGTTCTTCAGCGGTTGAGGTTGTTCCGAACGATGTCGGTGGGTGAAGGAGCAGACAAGCTGCGACTAGAACAAATGAACGCGCGGATTGGCGTATCACAAAGCACGGGAAGCCGATGAGAAGGCAGTAATTCTAGTTTCTACTCGTTCGCACGCGCGGGGAACGGGGCTGAATTTGAAGCTCGACAGCTGAGCTTGCGCTCAAAGAAGAAGCGTTTTAGTCGAACGCTTGCCAGTACTTAACCTCGATCGATCGCCAGATACATCGAGCCAGCAACGTCCTATAAGGTGCAGCATCGTTAGGATCAAAACCTTCATCGATGTGACGTCGAATCAGCTCTACGCCGCGATTGATCGCGAGGTCTTTGCTGGGGAAAACGTCCTTGTGTCCGAAATAAAACATCGCGAGCATCTCTGCCGTCCACGTTGATATACCCCAGATCGTGTCTACTTCATCTCTGAGCTCGTCAAACGGGAGCTCGCGCCATCGCTCGTATCGCGCACGATCTTTCTGATAGTGATCGCGAAACTCGTGAATCGACCGAATCTTGCCATTACTCATGCCGCACGCACGAAATTCGTCGACCGTCAGATTCGATAGGTACTTAAGCCGCCGATTTTTAGCCTTAGATTCGATGCGCTTGAATATGGCCGATGCCGATGCGGTCGACAGCATTTGCGAGTTGACAACTCGCACCATCGCATTGAGTAACGGCATCTCCTGCACCGGTGGATAACTGGCGTCCGCGACCGCGTCGAAGAAGTGTTTTAGACGCGGAAATGATCGCTGTAGTTTGTCTAGGTCCTTGACGCGTGCCATCGCTGAGAGTAACTCGTAAGTCGTACTAGCTTACTTGCGCGTGAAAACGAGACGTCGAAAAATCGCGCACGAAAGATAGGCGAAGCGCTTTGGTATAGCTTCAAATGGGCAATCGAACGAAATAACTTGCAACTCGCTCGAAACGAATACTCACGATTACCCAAATTAGTAAGAGATATTAACAAAATTAGATGTTGAAAAAGATATTTCATCTACTAAAATTGTTTCAATAGTAAATCTATTGCAAGGAGTGTTGGAAATGGCTAATCCCGCACAAGCGTACCTGCGAACAGAATCTATGCCGACGCCGACCGACATGATTCAAACCGAAGGCTTGGAGTTCATCGAATTCACGGGGAAGAATGCACGTGATCTAGAGGACGCTCTCTGCTGCCTCGGATTTGTTTGTGTCGCGGACCATCGTCACAAAGATGTACGCCTGTATCGCCAGAACGACATTAACTTCATCGTCAACGCAGAATCAGAAAGTTTCGCGAGCGACTATGCGAGCGAACACGGGCCATCGTCAAACGCTATGGCATTTCGGGTTCCGGATATAGGCCACGCACTCGAATGCGCAAGCCGACACGACCTCGAGGTAGTTGAAAGTACGGCGGGTCCGATGGAACTGAATATTCCCGCGATCAAAGGTGTTGGTGGTTCGCTTATTTATCTCGTGGATCGTTACGGTTCGGATTCGATCTATGACGTGGACTTCGCCTATCGATATTCAGTTGCCACCAAACCAGGTGGATCGTTGACGCACGTTGACCACGTGACCCAGAATGTGAGTGAAGGTCAATTGACACCTACCGTCGATTTCTATAAGCAAGTCTTTGGATTCCGCGAGCTACAAACGTTCGATATTCACGGCAAACATTCCGGCTTATTCAGCGTCGCGCTAGTTAGTGCTTGCGGCAACATAAAGATCCCAATTAACGAACCTACTGATCCTAAGTCACAGATCGCCGAGTTCATCGATGTCCATCATGGTGGGGGCGTACAACATATCGCGTTGAATACGGACGATATTTTTCGCGCAGTTGAAACATGCACGAAGCGCGGTACGGTTTTCCAACCTACCCCATCGACGTACTACAAGAATCTCGAGCAACGCAATATCGGACATCAGGAGATCGTCGAGAATCTAGAACGACTCAACATATTGATTGACGGCAGTCCGAACGACGGCGTCTTGCTGCAGATCTTCACCCAAGACATGATCGGTCCTGTATTTTTTGAACTGATCCAGCGAAAAGGCAATACCGGTTTTGGTGAAGGAAACTTTCAAGCACTATTCGAGTCAATTGAGCGAGAGCAGGAAGAACGAGGTTATTTCAGTGAAGTCGTTTGAACGTTACTGGACACAAGGCCGATACTCTCGCCAAGCCCATCGCGACTTACCTGAAGGTACGTTTGAACGCGAAATCGGTCGCGACGGATTCGACGGTCCTGCTTCGCACATCTATCACCCACGTCCTCCGACGGATTGGGTTTCAATTGACGGACCTATGCGACCGCGAGCGTACGACTTAAATCGAGTCAGTAGCGTTTCGCATCCGTTTTCTGCACCCTCGATCCTCGAAAGTGAGTCATTAACGCTGTCATACTGGCGTACCCGTGAGTCGATGGACGAACTCGCTCGCGACGCGGATGGCGACGTATTGCTTTTCATCCACTCGGGGGAATTGAGTTTCTTCTGCGACTTCGGACACCTTGATGTAACCAACGGGCAGTACCTCGTGATCCCGCGCGGCACAATGTGGCGATTCGAGACCGTCACCGATTCGAGCGTGCTAATGTTTCAGACGCGTGCGATGCGTTTCAGAGTTCCAGACCGTGGTCTATTAGGGCGACACGCGCTCTGGGATCCCGCAGTTTTAGCGTATCCAAAGCTCGACGAAACATTCGAAAACCAGGACGACAGACATTGGTCCGTTAAGGTGAATCGGCGATGCCAAATCTCGACCATTCACTATGCTCACAACCCATTGGATGCGGTCGGTTGGAAAGGTGATGCCGTCCCGGTATTGCTCGATATCAAAGACATCCTCCCGGTCAACAGTCATAGATATCACCTGCCGCCCAGCGCTCATGCGACCTTTGAATGTGACGCAGCGATCGTCAGTACGTTTGTTCCTCGACCGTTCGAAACGGACTCCACTGCACTGAAGGTACCGTTCTTTCACAGCAACGACGACATCGATGAAGTGATTTTCTATCACGCCGGAGATTTCTTCAGCCGCGATTCAATCTCGAAGGGATACCTAACCTATCATCCAAGCGGATTGACGCATGGCCCTCATCCCAAAGCCCTCAAACGAATGTTTGAACAAGAAACGCAACATACGAATGAATACGCCGTGATGATCGATTCACGCGAGCAACTCGACCCTACCAAGCATGTCGAAGCTGACGAAATTGAACTATCTGACTACGCGAACAGCTGGCGAACTGAGGACGGTTGAATACCGAACGCTAAACGTATCTACAACAACCGCAAGTGATTCAGCACGCGGACTAAAATCATCTTATACCGTTTGGGCTTGTCATGGAAAACACGCTTAGCATCGCCGAGGAAGTGCTGCTTCTAACGCTGCACGACAGCGACGGCACCTTCATCAAAGTACCCGATTGGACGATTCGCTATGCGTTGAGCGGCGCAGTCTTGATGGATCTCGCCCTGCGTGACCGCATCGACACTGATCTTGAGTCTTTGACGGTTGTCAATACGGACCCCACAGGCGACAACCTGCTAGATGGTCTGCTGAGTTTCATTGCCAGCGAGACGGAACCTCAGTCAACGCGATTCTGGATTGAGCGAACTGCTGTGCACGCCGAGTCGATTCGCGACGTAGCACTCGACCGACTTGTGGATCGTGGGATTTTGCATCGGGAGGAACACCGATTTCTTTGGGTTTTCAAATCTCGCCGCTATCCTATTACCGATGGTGCGGCCGACAAGGAAGTGAAGTTGCGGATCGCCGAAGTGTTGTTCACCGACACGATTCCAGATCCACGAGATATCGTGTTGATATGTCTCGCACACGCGACCGGCATCCTCGATTCGATCTTCTCACGTGCGCAATTACGTCAAGTTGAAGACCGGGTCGACCAAGTCAGACGACTAGATTTGATCGGCCAAGCGATCGCGAAGGCAATTTGGGATATCGAAGCGTCTATCGCCGTCTCTTCTCAACCCCAGTTCCACTAGTCTGACGAATCTTCCATCCCTTTCGCCATGAATGAAGTCTGGCGCATTGGTGATGTAAAAGTATCACGTGTCGTTGAGTTAGAGGTGACCGGCGGTTCCCGGTTCATCTTACCGGATGCTACCCGCGATGCTTGTTTACCCTTAACGTGGATGCGACCACACTTCATGGACGAAGCGGGTAATCTCATCATGAGCGTGCACGCACTGGTTGTAGATACCGGTGACACTCGCATGGTTGTAGATACCTGTATTGGCAACGACAAACAACGCAGCATCCCTGCTTGGTCAAACCTTCAAACAAGCTTCCTCGAAGATTTGAAGACAACAGGTTATGACCCGGATACGATTGATATCGTGCTTTGTACCCACCTGCACGTGGATCATGTGGGATGGAATACACGCTTCGTTGACGGCGATTGGATTCCGACCTTTCCAAACGCGGAATATCTGGTTGCAGCTGACGAATGGAGGTACTGGACGAGTGATCCAGAAAGCGGTCGCTTCGACGAGGTCTATGCAGATAGCGTGAAACCGATCGAGCCTCTTCTGCGTCTCGTCGACGTCAATTCCGAACCGGAGATTGCCCCAGGGATTTCACTAAAGCGTACGCCGGGCCATACGCCAGGTCATGTCAGCGTTGAGATCCAATCGAACGGGCACCGCGCCATCATCACGGGCGACAGTATTCATCATCCATGCCAGATGACCAGGATCGATTGGTGTAGTTCTGCAGATACGGATGCGGAACAAGGTCTCGAAACACGCGAGCGCCTGTTGGCAGACTTGTCTAACACAGACACGCTTGTGATTGGAACTCATTTCGCAACGCCAACAGCGGGGTACATTCGCCCACATGCTGAAGGCAACTACTGGCTAGATACGAGCGACGCTAGCGCCTAATTCTTGTGCGTGCGGATCTCAGGTTCCACAGTCGCCATCCAGTGTTTAATCCGATCGCTTGTCCAAGGAAGCGCCGTACCGATTAGCAGAATCCCGAGCGGGATCATCCAAAAGCCAAGAATTGGCAGAATCCCGAAAAAGCCCAGGACGATGAGGAACACTCCAATGAGCATTCGAACGTAGAACGGGAACTTGAATCCCCAATGCAGACCCCGCCAAACAGTGTGCCGACAGAAGGACCAAAACCTCGACATCCGCGACGTCATGGCTTACACCAACATCGGTGAATCGTCCGGCGCGTCATGGTGCCCCGGGTGCTTACGCCGTTCGAGATCGGGATCGATCGAGAGGTAACGGTAAATCCCGTCGTCGTCAAGAATCCGCTCAATTCGATTCCGATGTAAGAGCAAGTGACAATGCGCGATCGCTTCCCCCATTGCCATCATCATTTGACGGGCGTCCAATTCACGCTTGAATAGCACTGGAAGGAGAGCTTTTGCGGTTTGAGGAGTCGTGCAGTGCTCCTCGATCGCAAGCATCCGATCCTCGTGATGATTGATCAACGCGCGTAAGCGCGGTCGGACGCCGTAGAACGGCAAGTTATGAGCAGGAAGAACGAACGTGTTCTCAGGCAAATCTAGAAAGCGATCATGCGATTCCATCCACACTTTGAGTGGATTTGCTTCCGGTTCCGACGGGTGAACACTTACGTTGCTGGTGATTACCGGAAGGATCTGGTCACCCGAAAGAAGCACGCGAAGACTCTTACAAAACAAACATGCATGCTCAGGTGAGTGCCCCGAGCCAACCATGACCAGCCAATCATGGCCGCCGATTGTTAGTACATCGCCTTCCTGCAATCTACGAAAACCCACCGGGAAAGCTGCATGCTCTCCTTCCCTTTCTTCCGCTCGTGCACGAAACCGCGCTTGCATTTCAGGCGCGCGGCGACGCCACTCACGTCCGGCCTTCTCTAGATAGGACGTGTCCATACCGGAGCGCTGATAGAACTCCTGACTCAACCAGTTCGCACCATACGAGGAAAACCCAGCAAACATCGAACGAGCTTGGTAGTACTCGGATCGGGTCATATATAGGGGGACACGAAACTGATCGGTGATCATGCCGGCTTGTCCGATGTGGTCAGGATGCATGTGTGTGCATATCACGCCTTTCACCGGCCTACCACGCAACGACGATTCGAATATCTCCTGCCATAGGTCGCGGGTTTCCGTCGTTCCGAGCCCAGTATCTACCACATACCAACCATCATCGTCTTCGAGTAGGTAGAGATTGATGTGATTGAGCGAGCCGCCCATCGGCATGGTCAACCAATAAACACCTTCCGCGACCTCCATCGTCGTGCCGTGGCTCGGGTGCTTGTCATGTGGATACGTTAAGCCGTTCGTAGGCATATTTCGAAGTACAAGAAATCTAGTTAGCGTACCGGCAACGAATAAGTGCGCTGCCGAAAAACGTGAAATTGATTATAGAAGGGCATCATGCAAGCGAGTAAACGATGTGGGTCGAATCAGTCGAAGCGTTGCGTTGTCTTCAAGGGTGCACTGGGATCTCAGATCGCAATTCGCAGTGTCTGTAAGCAAGCGTATGTCTAGCCGCTAGTATCATGCAACCTTCAAACGCTGATAACACGGTTCGCGCCATGCAAATGAACGTCAAGCCAATCCCTACGCTCGATGACGAAGTCAACGAAGTCCGCTTAGCTACAGCGGAGATCATCAATGAGGACATTCTGCCCGTAGAAGACAAGCTCTGGGCATCGACGTCCGATGGAAGGGGACCATCTCGCGAAGCGCAACAGGAAGCGTCAGAATTACGTCACGGCGTCCAGGAACGGGTAAAGAGAGCGAAACTCTGGGCACCACATTTGCCGCCAGAGTTCGGAGGTATGGGTCTCAGCTTCATGCAACATGCCTACATGAATGAAGTGCTCGCATACAGCCCTGGTGCCGCATCCTTGTTTGGTGTCGTCGCGCCGAACTCGGGAAATCAGAAAATCCTGGTCAAGTACGGTACACCAGAACAACATCAAAAGTGGCTGATTCCGCTTACCGAAGGTCGAATGCAATCTGGTTTTTCGATGACGGAGCCGATGAATCCTGGGTCAGATCCGCGGTCGCTCACGACACGTGCCGAATTGGATGGTGACGAGTGGGTCATCAACGGACATAAGTGGTTCACGTCGAACGGACACGCCGCCGATTTCTACATCGTTATGTGTCGAACGGCGGATCCAGACGATCCTGGAGGCGCGAACGAAAAAATGACCCAGATCATCGTGCCGAAAAACACACCCGGTGTGAACATCATCCGTGGCGTGCCGGTATGGGGCAAGGCGTCAAGTCATTGCGAAATTAAGTATGAAAACGTCCGTGTGCCGAAAGACAACCAGCTCGGTCGAACCGGGACCGGACATGCCGCTGCCCAAGATCGATTAGGTGCAGGACGAATCTATCACTGCATGAACTCGGTCGGATCCATGTGGCGATGCTTCGATCTGATGGTCGATCGCATCATGACGAGGAAGGTCCACGGAGGCGAGACCTTAGAACACAAGCAATTCATGCAAGGCTTCATCGCAGATTCCTACATGGATATCCAGTCTTCGCGGTTAATGGTCGTCGACTGCGCACAAAAGATGGAAGCCGGTGCCGATTCACGCACCGATATCTCATCCATTAAGGTCTATGTGCCTGCCGCATATCACCGCGTCGTCGACCGCGCTATTCAGGTATACGGGGCAGCAGGCGTGTCAGGTGACTTCCCGTTCGCAGGGATGTATACCGGTGCGCGCACCTTGCGAATCGCCGATGGGCCAGATGAGGTGCACAAGATTCTTATCGCCAAGAACGTGCTTCGTCGATACCATGCCGGCGAATCCTGGGACTTCGGAAACTAGCTATGACCGACGCAGACATTGTGAATGCTCTGGCTGGCGCGATTCGCAACCGCGATTCGTTCCCTGCGATGCCATCGGATCTCACCCTTGAAGAGGGCTACGCGATACAGAAGCAAGTCGTCGCCGAGGTAGCAGACGGTTCGATTGCTGGCTGGAAAGCCGGAATGACAGCTCCCGCGGGACAAGCGGCGTTCGGTCTAAAGCACCCTTTGATCGGTTCACTCTATGCGTGGGGACGTCTCGATAACGGTGCAACCGTTGACATGGTTCCTGGCGTTAAACTCGAATGCGAAATTGGGATCACAATCGATACCAATGGCAATGCGTTAAGCGCAGGACCAGTGATCGAAGTGCCGCGCATGATGTGGAATTCCCCCGACGACGCTAAAGGCGCTAATCTGACCGCGACGAATATTGCCGCGTATCACTATATCGTTGGAGAACAGCAACCGATTCGAGACGACTACGCGGAACTTTCTGTTACATTGACCCGAGACGGTGAGCTAGTTTGTGAAGCGTCCCTCGCGGACGCGTTAGGTGGTCCAATCCCTGCGTTGGAATGGATGCTGAACGAAGCGAGCGTTCGAGATATGTCTCCGTCAGACGGTATGTTGCTCATTACCGGTGCGTGCGGTGGAATCCATGACGGAGAACCGGGCAGCTACGTCGCTGACTACGGACCTCTTGGTACGATCGAGTTCACTATCCAGTAATTCGCTTCGCGATGTAGGATGCTGTCGACATCAAACCGATGGTCTATCCTACATCGTACTTGGTCACTATGATTTTGTGAGCTTACAAACGTCCACTTTCTTCTAGCCGATTGAGGAGATAGGTTGTGGGAATTGCCAATACGCTTGAAATCCTTGCCAGCGTCCCCATGCTGCTCAAGTTAAAGAAAGGATTTGTCTATCGTCCACCCGAAGTCAAAGACAGTCTACTTCTAAAAGTCGAAGAGAACTGTGAAAAATTTGCCGACCGTACTGCTGTCGTCTTTGAAGGTCAGCACATTACGTGGGGTGAACTAGGCAAAAATGCCAATCGCGTTGGGAATACGCTTAAGGCGGAGGGTATTGAACCTGGCGATGTCGTCAGCTTAATCGTCGAAAATCGACCCGAGTTCGTGTCAGCGGTACTCGGCATTATGAAAATCGGGGCGACTGTCGCGCTGATTAACACGAATTTACGTGAAGAGCCGCTTCGACACTGTATCACTCTTATCAATTCAAAGATCTGCATATTTGGCACGGAAGTAGCGGACGCGATCGACGGTGTCCGAAACCAACTTGACCTTGAAGCCGGTTCCGGGTTCTTAGCAATCCAGGATGGCGACGACCCTATTCCAGACTGGGCGCGCGATCTAGGCGTACTAAGTCACAACCAAGACGACGCCAACCCTCCCGAGACGAAAGAGATCACGATCGGCTCAACGGCCATGTATATCTTCACATCGGGTACCACTGGTTTGCCCAAAGCTGCTGTTCAGTCTCACAAGCGAATTCAACAGGCAGCAACGTTATGCCATACTGCCGGTTTACGCTGTACTGAGAACGATCGGATCTACCTATCACTTCCACTTTATCACGGAACAGGACTGATCATCGGACTTGGTTCGGCTCTTTCGTCAGGCGCCAGCGTATTGCTCCGTCGTCGATTTTCCGCGTCTAACTTGGTCTCTGATCTCAAAGAGAACGACGTTACATGCATGGTATACGTCGGTGAGTTGTGCCGATACCTTGTCAACCAACCCAAAACTGGCGACGAAGCTGATACACCGCTGCATACCGCTATTGGCAACGGTTTGCGACCCGATATCTGGGATGAGTTTAAAAATCGTTACGGGCTGAAACGCGTCACCGAGCTCTACGCCGCGAGTGAAGGAAACGTTTCGTTTGCCAACATTTTCAATAAAGATCACACGATTGGAATGACGACGGCGCAGATCTCGCTGATCAAATACGACGTTCTCAACGACGAGATCGTCAAGAACGATGACGGGTTCTGTATCGAGGTGCCGGACGGTGAAGCGGGACTATGTATTGGACACATTAACCCCAACGCTCAGTTTGAAGGCTATACGAGTAAGGAAGCGACCGAGAAGAAGATCCTTCGCAACGTATTTGAAGAAGGAGACGCCTGGTTCAACACAGGTGACCTTCTTCGCACCGTTCCAGTCGGATTTTCACTTGGATACGCACACTACCAATTCGTCGATCGGGTTGGAGATACGTTTCGTTGGCGATCCGAAAATGTATCTACGAACGAAGTCGCAGAAATACTCAACGGGTTCGAACAGATTGACATTACTAATGTCTATGGCGTGTCGGTGCCTAGTACCGAAGGTCGAGCGGGAATGGCAACGGTCGTGCTTACGAACCCGGATGATGCACTCGATTTAGATCGATTCAGTGAATACGTAGTTGCGAATCTACCTCACTATGGAAGACCAGTGTTTGTCCGAGTCCAGAGCGAGGCGGCCGTGACCGGGACGATGAAATTGGTCAAAACCGACCTTCGAGAGGAAAACTACGATCTCTCACAGATTTCCGATCCGGTATATGTGATGAAGCCTCGAACGGAGGAATACGTTCCTCTCGACGAAACGTTTCTCAGTGAGATTCAAGCCGGTACCGCGGGTTACTAACGATAAATCTCGGCGCAACCTCGAAAACGCTTGTATTCCCATTGATACTGAGCAGGATCTAATTCCACCAAGCGTTCAATCTCGTGGTCTAGCGCCTGCACTGAGACATCTGCGTCTAGGGAATAGATCGCATCGTCGACTTCTTTGATATGGATGTCGAATCCTCCATCACACCTTACAGCGGCCATCATGAGTGCTTTCATCTCACCACGTTTAAGTAGCGAATGAGCCAGTGTTCCCGATTTAAGGGTTTGGTCAAGAAACGTGGATGAAACGGATTGTCCTTCTATCGGTACCTGATCGGGTAGGACAATTACGACGCCACCCTCTCGGATGCGCGTTAACAACGTACGAAATCCTGCTCTTGTCACAGGTAAAAACTCACTCCCAAATCGACCTCTGCACTGATTAATAAGCTCGTCTAGCTCGTACAAACGTCTTGGGCTATACATACACGAGTAGTTCGTAATCGTGCTCATATACGCGGAGAGAATCTCCCAGTTCCCGAAGTGGGGGATGAGGAGCAATAGCGACCCACGCTTGACCCCATCTGTAAACAAGCGCTCCCCCTGCACATTTTTGATCCATCGCTTCAGTCGCTTATACGAACTCGTCCACACGGCTGGTAGCTCGAAGACCGTACATGCTGTATGCCACAAGCTTTTCCGAGCTAAGTGACGTTGCTCGGTGGCAGTCAGCTCGCGATAGCAATGTTCTATGTTTTGGATCGTCGTCCGAGCGGCGCGTAACTTGAGTTGCCAGGCTAACGCCGCCACACCCGAGGCAAGCACACGTGACGCACGAAGTGGTAAGCACGCAAAGATCCTAAGCAGAAGTCGTATGGTGCGCACCGGATATCGTTTACGTTGGGGCGATGCCATCTATCCTCAACGATCGATCAACGTGACGTTACAGCCATGCTTCAAATAGTATGCGAGGACTCGCATATGCTTCAATTCAGTTACTCAACACAATTTCCTAGCAGAGGATATCTGCTTCTACTATCGGTGAGCACACGTGTTTTGATTGATCCACCGAAAACGGACCTTTTACGAGACGGAAGTAAAGTTCATCATGATCGGAAATAGCTACGAACTCCACGACGACGCTTCCGGAATTCGTGTGCATCTAATCGATTACGGCGCAACTGTCACGAACATTTGGTGCGCCGATCGCGACGGGAATATTGGTGACGTATTACTGGGATGTCCGACCCCTGAAGATCACGATAGACCGCATCCTCATTTCAACTGCATCGTTGGTCGGTACGCGAATCGCATCACGAATGCGCAGTTTGAGCTAGACGGCGTTCTCCACCAGCTCGATGCCAATATACCCCCGCACCAATTGCATGGTGGGCGTCACGGCTTCGCAAATCGTCTATGGACGGGTGTCAAAGACGGGAATTCCGTGAGGTTTGATTTGATCAGCGTTGATGGGGACTCAGGATTTCCTGGTGAGGTCGCGGTATCTGCAACATACAAGCTCGACGGATCGGTGCTGCGACTTGAGCTATCGGCAAAGACGAACAAACCAACTCCGATCAGTCTGACAGCACACCACTACTTCAACCTCAGCGGCCTGCACGGCTCATACATCGGTGATCATGAAATCTCAATCAATGCTGATCACTATTTGCCCGTATCCGATGGACTGACGCAACTCGGTCGAATTGACGAAGTCACAAACACGCCATTCGACTTACGTCGTCAAATCCCACTCAGAGAACGACTCGATGACAGCCATCCACAAATCCAACTTGCAGACGGGTTTGACCACACGTTCGCACTTAACGGAACCGGGCTACGTGACACAGCACAGGTGTACGATCCGAGTTCCGGTCGTTCTTGCACTATCCGCACCGACCAACCGGGTGTGCAACTCTACACCTGCAATACACTGGATGCATGGGGCAAAAACGGGGTACATTACGGGAAGCACCAAGGTCTTTGCCTAGAAACTCAGCAGTTTCCCGACGCGCCTAATCACGCCAATTACCCTGACGCAATCTTGCGACCTGGCGAAGTTTGGATTGCTGTTACGGAATACGATTTTGGATTCGATTAGTCGCATTCATAACGACCGTGCATTAACTCAGAAAAACCGAAGACTGCTCTTCTCGACACTCAAGAACCTTAACTCAGTTACATTACTCAAACTCGTCAAGATTGGCGACATTTTTGCAAGATCTGAATCCACTCGCGGTAGTTTCTAGAGCAGACGCGCTCCCTTCGCAAGTCGCACCTTTCGAGATCAAAACTAAACTTCGGATACGAAAGTAGGCAAACTCAGTAGTACAGATTGGCACGACCAAAAGATCGTCAACAGAACAGAACTCCTTTAGACTCATACGAGTCTCGATTATTGAGTTTGCAGTATGACGCCGCTCAAGATGGCTACGAGCTGAGCGTAGAGTCGGAATCCGATTTCAAGGACTTCATCCTATCCACTGCCGAGCTTCAACAGGGCGATCTTGTCCTAATGGAGAATGGAAACCTAAGGCTAGTATGGGAAGACGATGAGGACACGCAGCTTGGCCTTCAGTTTCTAGGATCTAATAGGATTCAGTTTGTGATCTTTAAACGGCGAAGCGGAGAAGAACACATCACTCAAGTCGCTGGCCGGGATTCTTTGACAGGACTGAACAAGCTAATCGACGCGTTTGACCTACAGACATTGCTCTACAAGTGATGGGCGACGATCTTCCCGTCAGCGACCACATCTTTCGTTACGTCAAACCTTCCTTAGTCCGAGACGATGGTAGCCGTGATGGATCAAGTTTTCATCTTCCCACAAATGCGATCGATAGCCGCGGACTTGCAGTAAACTGGTTAGAGGCTGTTGGCACAGCACGAGAGGACCAATTGAGCGCAGTTCGCGAACTTTCGCATTTTGAGTTATGTCGAAACGGTCATTTTGCTGAGTTGAATATTGGTACGGTACTAGAGTACGTCATGGAGGAGTTGGATTCGATTCGCATCGTTCACGACCCTCTCTATGAAAACGACGAATTCGTCGCAGATCCGTCGCATGCGTCTATGTGCGGACTACGTCCTGGTGACTCCGATCACGCAATGCTAGAGTCGGCGACATGATCTCGAACTGCGTCACCAAGATGCATCCATCGCTTATTTGAATCAAAGCGTCACCGAAAGAAACTTTCTCGTCAATCGAGTGATTTACTATCGAAGCCGCCATCGATAGGTCGAGACAAGACTTCGCGATTGACTGCGAACTATGTATTACGGAAGGAAGCGTCGTGCGCGTTTGTTACGAGTTCCCTTACGTCACTAGCGGACAGATCCAACGCCTTGATGATCTCTTCGAAATTCGCGTTTATATATCCGCCAAAGTAAGCAGGATCATCCGAATTGACAGTTGCTTTGATCCCCGCGTCGAGAAAACTCTTTAAGGGATGATTGCGAAGGTCATCTACGACGCACAATCTCAAATTTGATAGTGGGCACATCGTTAACGGAATCTGATCGCGTGCAAGCCGTGACACGAGAACGGGATCCTCGATCGCTCGATTGCCGTGATCAATACGTTCAACGCCAAGATCATCCAACGCACCCCACACGTATTCGGGTGGTCCTTCTTCGCCAGCATGTGCAACCGTATGGAGACCTAATTCGCGCGCACGATCAAATAGGTGACGGAAGTTTTCTGGGGGAAAACCTACCTCTGCCGATGCTAATCCGATCCCAACGATATTGTCGTAATACGGTTCAAGCTCATCAAGACTCTTTAGTGCTTCGCTTTCCGATAGATGCCGTAAGAATGTTGGAATCAGCAACAATTCAACGCCACGTTCTTTCCAGCTTTCCGCTGCACGAATACAGCCTCCAAGAATGGCTTCCAGCGGCGTGCCGGTCATCGAACTTCCGGCTTGTGCCTCGATGAAGACCTCCGCATGCGTGACGTTCTCGGCCTTGGCATGCTCGCAGTAGTCATTTGCTAGGTCTTCGTAGTCCTCCGCAGTTGCGAGACTGTTAAACCCCACTAGATAGACGTTAATGAAGTCTTGAAGATTCGTGAATTCGTATTTAGCTCTTAGCTCGTCTATCGACTGATACGGCAAGTCGCGGCCGTTCCGCCCTACAAACTTGAAAATCAGTTCTGGCTGTAATGCGCCTTCAAGGTGAATATGTAGCTCTGCTTTTGGGAGAGACCTAGCGAGCTCGATGGCGTCTTCGTGCATCTTCGCTTCCACTACTCCGGAGGAACTTTACGTTGTGCGAGTGCGATTACGTTACCACTTGGATCGTTTAAAAACGCCATGAATTCCGATTCACCGGCTGTCCCGAACGTGCCGTCTGCGTCATGGTGGATCGCATGTGGTTCACCTACGACTTCGACGCCCTTTTCCTTGGCTTCAGCTACAGCAGAATCAATGTCGTCGACGTACAGATAGATGACGCTACCGCTCCCTGAACCCTCACCTTCCTCAAGCATAAGACGCGTTCCATTGATGTCAATGAAGGCGAGCTTCGGACCGTGGTCGAAGCGAGCGATCAAGGGTAATCCCAGTATGTCGCGGTAGAACCTAATCGACGCATCAAGATTGTGAGCATTCAAGCTAACCTGATGAAGCGATTCGACATTCATACCAATTGACTCCGCACGTTCGGCTCCGTTAACTAGCTCGTTAGAGCATCGAAGAAAGCTTCACGGTGCGCTTGAGGAATCGTGTCGTATGCGACCGACGTTCGGTCGATTAGGTCTCCATAACGGCGCTTCAGCTCCCCGGCGAGATTCTGCGGTTCGTCAACGACAGCAAACTCGTTCAAGATGTCTTCGGTGATGAGGTTCCCCATCTCTTGCCATCTGCCTTGTTTTGACATGCTGTTTAGCTCACCTTGCAGCTCACCTGCACCGATGCTGTCCAATACCCCTTTGTACGCGGGCGTCGATCCATAGAACGCGATCTGTTGGCGCGTCGCACCTTTAGCGCGCTCCAATCCTTGTTCGTCATCAGCAGTAACCACGAAGCATGGATAGCTGATCTCGAAATCCTCTCGACTCTTTCCTGCTTTCGCCCAGCCTTTCTCGAGTGCGGGGATGGTCGTTTCACGAAGATATTTCTCCGTCGTGAAGGGGTGAACAATCATGCCGTCCGCTACTTCTGCAGCGACTTCCGTCATCAAAGGCCCAACGGCGGCTAAGAAGACTCGAGGTGCACCAAATTCGGTGTTGTGTGGGGTGAAAAACGGCGTCATCAATGTATGAGTGTAAAACTTGCCGACGAAACTCAGCGGTTCGTTGTCGTACCAGTTCGCCCAAATAGCACGTAATGCAAGTATGAACTCTCTCATACGGGGCGCTGGATGCGACCAAGGCATACTGAAGCGCTTCGTGATATGTGCACGGATTTGTGATCCTAGACCGAGGACAAATCTTCCTTTAGATACTGCGTTCAAGTCGTGCGCGATCGGCGCAAGCACCATCGGCGTACGCGCGAATGCGACCACAATGCTCGTGATCAGGTCCACATTCGATGTATGCAACGCCGCTTGAGCAAGCGGTAGAAACGGATCGTGGCCGGTTTCGGCGGATTGAAGTCCGGTGTAACCAACCGCTTCCATCCGAGCCGCATGTTCTCCTACGTTAGTTAGATCGAAGCCGATGCTGGCGTCAACTTTCATTGGTTTATTCCTCAATAAGGTTCAGTTTTAGTCGCGAGAGGTGCATATACCTTCGATTCTGTCGCTACCGTCGCGAAAGTGAAAGACGTGCGTCGAGTTTTCCTGCTTCTCGACCATGTGAACGACGCCATTGGGGACTCGTAATTGTTGCTTCTGTTGATCAGTGAGTCCAATCAGGAGATCCAAGAGTACTCGCGTTGTGATGCCATGGGTGACGAACGCAACGCGAGATTCTGTAGCCGCTTTGACGGCGCTCAGCACTTTCGACACACGCGATTTCATATCGTTAATGGACTCGCCGTCAGGCGGTGAAAATCGCTCACTGTCCTGGCGCCATTGTCCATACTCCACTTGCCATTCTTGCTGTATGTCTTCAACCCGTTGACCTTCCCATTGCCCCATGTTGCATTCGCGTAAGTTTGCGTCGAATCGAAAATCCGCCTCGCAGTGCTCCTTCACGAGCGCTAAGGTCTGACGTACGCGCCCTAAATCTGATGCAAAAATTCTTGAGACTCGTTCGCGACTAAGCAACTTGCCGTGACGAAGCGCTTGACTCTGCCCTAGATTCGTTAATGCAGAATCGCCCCAGCCTTGCATTCGTCGTTCAACGTTCCATTGGGTTTCACCATGGCGCGCTAGATAAATACGCACAACGGTTAGTTGAAGCTGAAACTGTCTTGAGTAAAAGCACTCAGCGTTTTGAGCGCTTCGTCGAATGGCATTAGACCAACAGGAGAAATGATGCTTGTCGTTATGCCTTCATCCGCGTGTTGTTTGATACGAGCACGGACCTCATCCGGTGCACCAACAACCCCGATCGCTTCTACCAGCTCGTTGTGAAACGCCGCAGCGGTGCGCTCTCGATCACGTGTAGCCCATCCTTCAAGTAATTCTTTCGCTTCGTCCGGATAACCACACCATGCTAGGAATTTGTTGTAAACAGGATTACTGAAATATGGAATGAACCAGCGGCGGAACTGATCTAGCGCTGCCGCTTTGTCGTCTGAGACAATCGTCGCGAACCGATTGACGATTTCGACATTTTCTAATTTCTTACCAGCCCGTGCTGCGCCTATTTCAACATGTTCGAGCATCTTTGGTAACGCCGTGCGAGGCCATAGATTGAATATCACGCCGTCGCCGAACTCCGCTGCCATTTCAATCATCTTCGGACGTAAGGCGGCGAGGTAAATTGGGACGGTCGGTTCCGAAGGCTCTTGCGAGTACCCTCGGCTATACACAGTATCCATGTCCGTGAAATCCGATTTCTCGCCACGCATCATGCTTCGTACAAGGATCGCGGTCTCTTTGACACGCGTCAGCGGTTTCTCAAGTTTGATGCCGTTGAACGCCTGCATGATGGCTTCGCTCGAAGAACCTAAACCCAAGATAAACCGACCGGGCAATGCTTGACCAAGAATATCGGCCGACGCCGCTAACACCGTTGGGGAACGCGTGTAGACCGGTACGATCGCCATGCCAATTCGAAGTGTCTTCGTATACGGCGCTACCGCGGCTGCTGTCGTCAATCCATCCGGTGCGCCAGGGTCCGCGAACCAACCGTCGTCGAAACCGTTCTTTTCTGCCCACTGCACCGCCGTGATTGTGTCCTGAAGCGATTGGTTGAGCGGGAGGGTTACCGCAATGCGTTTTCGAAGTGCCAAAGTTCAGCCTGTTTTCTCACATACCAGAATATTCGGATATCGCTTCAAGTGCGCTGTCATATATACAAGAGCGACAAGTGTCGAAATCGATCGGCTTCTGGCTAAAGCGGCAGAATTTTAGAAAGCGCTAATCGTGCGAATCTCGTAGGCAAATCAACAATAGGACGCGACGGCTGATTCAATGTGGTTCTTTCGTTAAAACCGTTTATGATGAACCAGTTCGTACGAAGATGGAGCTACCGAACATGAAAAAGGTAGCGTCTTTTTTAACAACCGTATGCACGATCGGTGCACTCAACGCAGCCGAGATTGAGCCGCCAGATGTATATCAGGCAGTTCGGCAAGTTTCTCAAGATATCGAGCTCATTCGCGAAGTTATGGGCAGACCGAAGCTCGACGCAGACGCTTGGGTCGTAGAACATGCTGAGCCGCGCCACGTCTACTACCAAGCGCAAACGCTCTTCCGCAAGGTCGATCGTCTAAAGCGACAGTTGACGGTAGAAGCAACTGTCATGCCGTCCGCTCCACTATTCGAAATCGAACCGCAGCACGTTCTTCAGGTGGTCCACGCTGCTCAAGAAGGCATCGAAGCCATACGTGCTGAACTAGGGATCAACTACCGCTCGGAGTTACCCGAGCGAGAAGCTGATCGAGAACCAAGGGACGTGTTTAGAGAAATCGTACAGGTCGACCGCCAATTGAATCTGATGCTCGACCGACCGATTCAACCACAGGACGTGTACGGACAGATCGAACTAGCAGCCACCTATGTTGCAGGCGCATTGACCTCAGATGAATCGGCGCCGGCATATGGTGAACTACCTCGATTTGAACCCAACAAAGAACCCGCCGATGTTTATCGACGCGTTCTTGAGTGCTTAGGCATCGCACAGGCGATCGGCGAACAGCACGGTATCAGTGTTCTACAGCTAAATATGAGGCGGGAACTAAGACGACGCGACATCAGGCCTTCTGACGTCTATGACTTGGCAACGACCGTACTCGCGGAGGTCGCGTACTTGACCTTGACGCTTGACGCACTCGATGTCGATGTGCCACCTATCGAAAGGCCGAAGCACATTTTTCCGTCACATGTCTATCAGCTGACGAGTATGCTCCAAGAAGAACTCGCTCGACTGCAGACACAGTTGTCGCAATAGCGCGAAGAGCTGTATTTACAAGATCGATTTCGGTTTCAGCTAGTAGATCCAGTTTGCGAGACGACGCTCGACTAGAACAAACCGCCGATCTCGCCTTGGTCGTCGAGGGTGAAGTCGGCCGCAGCGGGACGTCTCGGCAAACCTGGCATCGTCATGATGTTTCCGCAGATGACAACAACGAATCCCGCACCCGCTTTCAGTAGGACTTCACGAACCGATACGCGATGTCCATTAGGCGCACCAAGTAACGTGGGGTCGCCAGAGAAACTGTATTGAGTTTTCGCGATACAAATAGGAAGAGAACCAAATCCGAGCGACTCGAATCGGTTGAGCTCATCTGCTGAATCGTTTAGATAGTCGACGCCATCAGCTCGATAAACCTCGCGTGCAACTGACTCGATTTTCGAAGACAGCGAGTCCTCATTTTGGTATAGCCAATTTGGCGCTGATGGCGCAGACTTTACACCCTCAACGACCGCTTTGGCAACGTCTACCCCGCCTTCGCCACCATCACGCCATTGAGACCCGATAACTCCGACACACCCCTGTCCATCTATGACATCAAGTGCAGCTTCTAGCTCTTTTTCGCTATCGGCATCGAATTGATTGACCACAACGACGGGTTCGAAACCAACCTTGCGAATGTTCTCAATGTGACGAACGAGGTTTGGCGAGCCCCTACGCACGGCTTCGGCATCCTCGTTTCCTAACTCGTCGACTTCAACGCCGCCATGCATCTTTAGTGAACGTACGGTCGACACGATCACGATCGCGTCCGGCTTAAGCCCTGATTGACGGCATTTGATGTTCAAGAACTTTTCAGCGCCTAAGTCTGCACCGAACCCGGCCTCGGTGACGACGAAGTCGCTATGTGCAAGCGCTAGGCGTGTGGCTATCACCGAGTTGCAGCCGTGCGCAATATTGGCGAACGGTCCACCGTGAACAAACACTGGATTGTGTTCCAAAGTTTGTACGAGATTAGGCGCCATCGCGTCTTTCAAGAGCGCACCGAGTGCGCTGGTTGCTTCAAGATCCGCCGCTTTGATCGGTTCTCCACTCGTCGAAGGACCAACTACGATGGAACCAAGCCTCCTCTTGAGATCACTTAGATCTTCAGAAAGACAAAGCACCGCCATGATTTCAGAGGCAGCAGTGATATCGAAACCGGAGTTCCGTGTCAGTCTTCGACGCACGCGCAAATTGATCTCGCGTAGGGCTCGATCATTGAGGTCGACGACCCTTCGCCAACTTATCCTCTCTGGATCAAGCTCGCGCTGATTACCCCAATACAGATGGTTATCAATTAAAGAGGCAAGCAGATTGTGCGCTGAAGTCACGGCATGAAGGTCACCCGTAAAGTGAAGATTGATGTCCTCCATCGGCGCAACTTGAGCGCGCCCGCCACCATGCGCACCACCTTTCATACCAAAACTTGGACCGAGCGACGGCTCCCGTAGACATGCACTCGCCTGTACATCGATTTGATTCAGCGCGTCTGTTAAACCAATCGTTGTCGTCGTTTTTCCTTCACCAGCCGGTGTGGGCGACATTGCAGTAACCAACACCAATTTGCCGCGACTCGGTTCGCGGTGTGACATGACATAGTCAAACGCAACCTTCGCCTTGGTCCTTCCGAACTCGTGAATCGCGTCTACAGGAATATCGAGTTTCTTCGTCGCAATATCGCTAATGGGTTGAAGCTCAACTTGGCGAGCAATTTCCTGGTCTTTCAACGGTACACAAGCCTTTCTAATCGGCCGGGCGGTTTTGATGCGCGTTTTTTACCAGAAAATGTGGTAGTTTCCAGATGGTTGCTCTAACGAGAGTGGAGATATCCACCGAGCCAATATACGCTCAAGCCACGGTCACGGCAGGGAATATGAAGATTCTGACGACGGATCAAGTTTCGGTCTAGACGTATCGTGACGCCTGTGCGTTGAACATTTTTGCGTACATTCCACCCTTCACTACAAGCTCGTCGTGCGTGCCTTGTTCCAAAATCTGACCTTCATCGACGACGGCGATGTAGTCAGCCATCCGAACGGTACTAAATCGATGGGAAATAAAGATAACTGTCTTATCGGAAGCATGGCGAGCAATCTCGTCATAAAGATCATGCTCTTTCAATGCGTCGAGTGCTGCCGTCGGTTCATCGAGAATGAGAATCGGTGCGTCGCTCATGAACGCGCGCGCGATTGCCATTTGCTGCCACTCGCCACCCGAGAGATCCACGCCTTCGTCAAACGTCTTCCCTAGTACCGTGTCGTAGCCTTTCTTCAGTCGCTTGATAAACGTCGCCGCGCCAGCTGCCTGAGCGGTCCTCTGAATCAAGTCTCGGTTTTCGATGGCTTCGATGCGTCCGATACCGATGTTTTCCTGGACGGTTAAGTCATATCGAGCGTAATCCTGAAAAACGATCGACACCGACTTCCGCAACTGCTGTAGGTCGTATTCAGGAAGCGGTACACCATCAAGTTCGATATGACCTTCTGTAGGATCATAGAAACGTGCGAGCAGTTTGATGAGCGTCGTTTTACCTGCACCATTTACACCGACAATCGCAACTTTCTTCCCCGCTGGCACCGTTAACGTAAGGTTTCTCAGCACAGGTTCTGTGTTAATGGGATATGTAAATGAAACATTCGTCAGCGTGAGACCTGTCTTCAATAGCCTCGGAACCGCGAGACCTGGTTCACCTTCTGGAAGTGTTTTCAAAGAGCCATCGACTGAGAGTGGATCCATATCCACGAGCTCGAAATACCGACGCATAAACAAGGACTGTTGATACAGACTGCCAAGCTGTCGGATTACCCCTGTCAACCCAGAGCTGCATTGCTGCGCTGCCTGCGCAACCATCGTTAATTCGCCAATCGTGATGCGACCAAGGACGGCACTGAAGACTGCATAGCAATAGATGGACACGATTCCTAAATACGAGATGAGCGACATCCCGACATTGGCACCAAATAAGCGCATCAATAAGCGTTGCAGCGCTTGAATCAACTCGTTTCGGGTCTTAGCAAACCGCTTAAGAAAGTAGTTGCGCAAGCCGAAAGTACGGACTTCGCGCGCCGTCTCCTTGCTTGTCAGTAGTCGAATGATGTAGTCTGACATTCGATAGTAACGGACAAATTCCATATTGAGGTCGAAGCGTCGTCGGGCATGCCATCCTTCCACCAGTATGCGCGGAACCACTGTGCCGATGAGCACGACGATTGCAAGTGGGTGAAGGATCGAAAGCAAGCCAAACATCAAACACAAGCTCACCATCGATTGCACGAGTGACAATGTCGAATAACCCAGATTTTGGATCTGCCAAAGTTGGTTTGATGCATGGTGCAGCTGGTCGTGCTGCTGAGGAATCTCAAAGAAAGCGAGATCCAAGTCAGTCGCCTTCGCCATCAGTCGTTGTGCGGCGACGGTATATGTTCGTTCTGAGAGTACTTCCGTCACGATGCTGTCGATACCGCCTACGACTGCCTGAAGCATCCAAAGGCCAAACAGCATCGCAAGAGGAGTGAACACGACGCTCCACTGCGGATCCACACCGATCAGACTCACTACTCCATCGATGATGTCCTTCGTGAGCCAGATAACCCCCGCCGGAATGGTCGCCAATACGATGTGGACCGCTAGCGTTAGTACGGCATAGACGCGCGAAGCTTCCCACAGGATGCGGAAAGCCATCGGCAACATCGCAAGACCACTCCCGATTGAGCGCAATATGGATTGGTCTGGAGGTCGAAATGGATCGCTCAACTTTCTGTCCGATCTAAGGTCAACGTCAGATACGTGCTGAATCAGTGACGACTAAGAGGTCATCGACTCAAATTCAGTAAGTATTCGACAATCTCAAGTCGCCAATCCTAGAACGAACGCGAGCCTAAAAACGTCAAACGGTCGCTTCAGTTCACTAGAAGGTTTACGCGCAACGGTTAGCCGACGCGACAAAACACAGATCCTCACTGCAATCAGAAATTGAGTTGAACACTATGTATACGCAATCACACTCAAAGTTTGATTCATCAATCGCGCCAATTCACGCGGCGCTGACCTAAAACGGGACGCGTTGTGAGACGTGCCGTTTCTGATGCATTAACAGTCCTGTATTGCATTTCGGCATGCAATTCTGGATCGGCTGTTCGTGTAAATGAGTCGTCATTCTTCAACGTGCGTGATCTTGGCATCGACTAAGTCATCGATCTCGGATTCCTCAAAACTCAGTTCGCGAAGAATCTCACGAGTTTCGGTCGCGAACTTTCGAGGTGCCGACCTAGAACGAAAGCCCTCACCATTCATTCGTACTGGCGGCGACAAAACGGTAAAGTCCCCTGCGTCAGGATGGTGTAGACGGTGGAACATGCCGTTAGCGCTGGCTTGTTCATCTTTGAAAAGTTCAATCGGAAATCGCACTTGCGCGACTGGCACGCCAACATCATTGAACGCCACTATCCAATCAGCTGCAGTTCGTGTGAGCATTACGGATTCAACCTTAGCGCTCAGATTTTCATAGTAGACGGACTGAGCTTCGCTATCTGGTGAATCTAGGTGCGAATCCTCAACGCCTACGACCGAGAGAAACTTCGTGCGTAGCGTACGGCTGCCGCAAGCGATGGCAATCGGTGCATCGGCGGTATCGTAGGTGCGTAAGTAGACGCGCACCATCGGAAGCGCTCTCGCACTCGACATCGTTCGTGCCTGTTCGGCAAAGCTCTTGTTGGCAGCACGTTGTGTAGTGAGTCGTTGGAGAATCTCATCGTGCAGAGGCGCATCTTCCTCTTCGGATCGTATCAATTGGTTGTTGGCGAGCGTCATCGCCGCTTGCATAAGTGAGGTGTCGACTCGGCCTCCAAGACCTGTGCGCTCACGTCGAAGTAACGCGGAAGTAACACCAAAAGCGAGACTCATAGCGCACATGTAGTCAACGCTGACGGGTTCGCCCGGCGCTGGACGGCCATCGACCATGCGACCGTTCGCTGCCATATAGCCAGCTCGAGCTTGTACGACCGTGTCCATTCCGACATGGGTGGCTTCTGGTCCTTCATTGCCGAATGCTGTAACCGATGCAGCTATCAACCGTGGGTAGCGTTCCTCAAGCGTCGAAGGATCCAAACCGAGTTCAAGGTCAAGACCAGGACGAAAGTTCATTAAGACCACATCCGCCCACGCGAGTAATCGCTCAATAACGGGCCGCGCAGACGGATCACGTAAAGCAAGAGGCAGCGATCGCTTGCCTCGGTTGCGGGAAAGGAACGTCCGAGTAACTAACGGCGATATCTGACGAAGCATTCGGGTTGGATCGCCCGTGAGTTGCTCTACCTTTATCACTTCGGCGCCGCCTTCGGCGAGCAATTGCGCGCAGAAAGGCACTGAGACGTATTGACCGAATTCCACGACGCGAATACCGTCGAAGGGTTGCGATTGATCCATATTTGCCATGATAGCCGAGCGAAACTGAAGCCGAGATTTCTGCTGTGGCGAGCGAGTTCGAGCCAGCGAGCTGTTGGTTTTATATTGCTGTTGATCGTAAGTCCTCGAACGAGATGTGTTCACCACCATATATCAAAAGTGCGGAGTGAAACCGATGAGGTGACAACTACCAGATTCCCCTCCCGCACTCCATTTCTCGTTCACGAGGTCGCACGAAGTCACCGCTCGTTTGCAACCTAGCAGTACTTAAATTGCCTAACTAAAATGCCTTTCGCTGAAATTTAGCCCCCACCGTGCGTAGAAACGTTCGAACTAGCCTGACTACTCCATTTCATTTACGAGAGATCGAATTTTGAGATTATTGGCGCGATTGACTTCGATCATCGTGATGGTGGTCTCTGTTCCAAACCTTCTTTCCGTCGTTAATGCTCAGCAAGAAGTAACTCGAGTAGTCCCTCTATTCCCATCATCTAATGACGCATACAACGGCGCACTACGAATCATCAATCATTCAAAAGAAGCTGGAGACGTATCCATTGTCGGTTTCGATGAAGAAGGGACAGAGTACGGACCGGCGACGTTGTCAATTGGCAGTCAAGTCAGTCAACTCGTCTATACAGATGAGCTTGAAGACGGTACAGAAACGCTTTCCGACGCACTCGGTAGAGGTGTGGGAAGTTGGCGGCTCGAAATTACGACGCCGCTAGACATCGAAGCATCCGCATACGCGGTGACGCAAGATGGTCTGCTATCTAGCCTTCAAGATACCGTCCAAGGAGAGAACGGCTGTTGGCGTATTCCTACTTTTTATTCCGCCGACAACTTCGCGATATCCAAACTTCGCTTAACGAATCCAAGTCCTGACGTCGCGAACGTCAAAATCAGCGGACGGGACGATCGAGGTACTGTCAGCGCATCGCCAATCGAACTCTCTCTTGGGTCTGGCACTACGAAGACGTTCGATGCTTCAGATCTCGAAGATGGAATGAGCGATTTCTCCGGTTCACTTGGTAACGGCCGAGGCAACTGGCAACTAGCGGTTGAGTCGGATCGACTGATTTCGGTTATGAACCTGCTTGAAGGTGACAGGACCGTGTCGAACCTTTCAAAGAGACCGTCTCATGCGATCGGCCACTGTTGGCTTGGAAAGACACTCGCTAACGCCGACCGGTCCATCGTTAAGCGTCTCGAAGTGTTCGTGCTTCCAGACAGATTGGAGGAGACCGCGCCGATTACTCCAGCGATTTACGCCGCCATTATTGATGAAACGGGCGTAAGAGCGATTGCAGCGACGGGTGTGAAAAAGATTGGTGAAGAACAGGAAGCGTCGATTCACGATCGGCTTTACCTCGGCTCGATAACGAAACCGATGACAGCCACGCTCGTCGGTACCCTTATTTACGGCGAGGAGATTGTGTTCACAAACCACTGGGACACAACGATCAGTGAAGTATTTAGCGACCTGGTCGAAGAAATACATAGCGACTATCACGACGTCACGATAAACGACCTTCTGATCCATCATAGTGGTATTCGCATTGATTTACCTGAATGGGAAGACGACGACACACTCTCAATCATCGAACGTCGACAGGCTGCCATGCTTGCGACGCTAAGTGAACCGTCCGGTATTGAACGAGGTACAGTCTCATACTCTCACGCAGGCTACATGGTCGCAGCCGCGATGGTCGAACGCCTCACAGGCAAGTCCTGGGAAGATCTCATGCAGGAGCGATTATTCGAGCCACTCGGCATGGCCAGTGCGGGATTCGGCCCACCTGCACTAGTCGACGAGGAGAACGAACCCTGGGGCCACACACTTTCATCGTCAACAGAATGGGTTCCGACTCAAGATGATTGGCACGTGGTTCTTCAACCAACGGCCGGCGTTCATGCTTCGATGGAAGACTTAGGAAAGTTTCTGCAGCTATGGATGGACGGCAAGGAACCGATGCTGCTGAATCGTGCTCAAATCGAGACACTGACGAGACTAGCGGTACGCGAGGACGGTACGATTGTGAGGTTCTTGTTTACTGGAGGCTCGCCTAGCGCTGGTTGGTGGCTCTATCAAGACGTTTTTGGATACGGTGAAGCGCTCAATACACCTGGCTCAAACGGCAACTGGTATTCGCTCGTTTGGGTGATGCGCGATATCAGTCGCGCCTATTTAGTCGTCACAAACTCTGCCTTACCGTCGGATATATACGGCGATTTCGGAAGCATCAATCGCGTGCTCACACCCGTCATTACGCGGTTAGCGACGAGTCCTGCGCGAAGTGAACCGCCGCACCTATCGAATGACGCGCCTAACTAAGTGAGTCATTTCTGTTTGAGGGCATAGCAGGTCGCTACGGCTAAAGCTATATCGATAAAACCAATCGCTTCAGACATTCGAACGAATGCCCTGATGCGATACTTCCTATGTTTAACCGACTATTGGTAGTTTCATGCAATTAGGTGTTTTGGCCGGTATGGGTCGCGATTGGGAAGACTCGATCGAGAAAGTTCGAATCGCCGAGTCGCTTGGATACACGATGGTGGCGACAGGCGAAGCCTGGGGACCTTCCAGCATTCCATGGATGACCTTGCTTGCCACGCATACCGAGAAAATCCAAATCGCGACTTCGATCCTAAACACCTTTTCAAGATCACCTGGCGCAATCGCACAAGAGTTCGCGTCTCTTGAGATGTTATCGAAAGGGCGAATGGTGTGCGGCTTAGGTTCGTCCGGGCATCGCGTGATCGAGCACTTCCACGGAGTGCCGTTCGATCGACCGCTACGTCGTATTCGTGAATATGTGGAAATCATCAAGATCTTGCTCGAAGGGCAAGAACTGAATTACGATGGCAAGCTCATGCAGATGAGCCGAGGATTCAGACTTGACTACGAACGTCAACGAGAGTCGGTACCCGTCTACATCGCAGCCATCACACCAAAGTCGATAAAACAGACGGGCGAGATCGCAGACGGCATTTTTCCGATCCACTGGCCCAGTGAACGCTTTACGTCACTCAAAGACGACTTGAGAGCCGGAGCTGTCGCTGCGAATCGAGAGAACATGAACCTCACTGTCGCGCCATTTACGAACGTGTATGTTGGTGACGTTGATGACGAATCGCTGTGGCAAGCCGCGCGCCAGCCGTTATTTCACTATATCAATCGAATGGGTGACTTCTATTGGAATATGTTGGTAAGTAACGGATTTGAAGAAGACGTACTGGCGTCACGCGCGGCGTGGCAAAAACGCGACCGAGACGGTGCATTCAGCGCTATATCAAAAGACATGGTTCAAGCGATTCAAGTAATCGGTCCACCAGACTCCATCGCGGGTCAACTTCAACAACGGGCAGCCGACGGCGCCGACATACAGTTGATACCTATGCCTCAAGGATCCCTTGAGGATGTAGAGCGTCAACTTTCTTTCTATTTAGGCGTCTAACCACGATTCGCGCTCGTACAAGGAGATTCCGAGTGACATCAACCGATAACTTCGAGTTTCGGACCATTACTAAAGACGAGCTTGAAGAATTCAATAAGGTCGTCAAGTACGTGTTCGCCGAAAGTTCTACGGATCCAGTCCCCGAAGAAGATCAACTGCAACCGGAATGGACAACGGCGGCATTCCACAAAGGCAAGATCGTCGCGACTTCCGGTGGTTATCCGTTCGAGATGCGTCTTAACGGAAAATCGATCGCTGTTGATGGATTAACCGCCGTCGGTACCGAACCGGGATTTCGGCGACGTGGCTTAGTTCGCGAGATGGTCACGCGCCGTCTGAACATGGTTCATGAGCACGAGGAACAATCTGCATCCATCCTATGGGCGTCGATGGGCGCGATTTATCAGCGCTTTGGGTACGGACTCAGTAGTAGCCAGATCCAATGTAAGTTCGATCCCCGATACACCGAGTTTCAATTCCCGGCGAACGTCGATGGCTACGTACGAATCATGACAGAAGAGGACGGCGGCCAAACGATAAGGGACCTATATGAGCGGTTTATCGAGGATCGCACGCTTGACTTAAAACGCGACGACGATGTATGGTGGAAGAACTATTTCGGCACAAAAAAGCGTCGCAGCTATTGCGCGATTTATTTCAATTCGAGCGACGAACCGGAGGGCTACGTTGCCTACAACACGTCAACGATCGAACGAGCGCCTGATGAGGGTCCGGACCAGAAACTTTGGGTTCGCGAACTCATCTATCTGAATATTCAAGCGTACCGGGCGTTATGGGAGTTCATCCGTGAGCATGATTTGGTAGGTAAAGTCGAGATACACATGCCCGTTGATGAACCCGCAATCAATATGCTGCTTGAACCGCGAGCCATGCGGCTAAATCTGTCCGACGGCATCTGGATGAGGATCGTCGACGCGGAGAAAGCTCTCACCCAACGAGAGTACAGTGGACCCGGCAATGTCGTGCTCGAAATTCGCGACGATCCGGAATGTCCATGGAACGAGCGACGATTTGAACTCGAGACGGACGGCGAATCCGCTGAAGTGGCCGCAACAAACAAGAGCCCACAATTCACGATTTCGCCGAACGGATTAGCCAGTCTTATGTCAGGTAATGCGAGCCTATCTGAACTTAATCGAGTCGGTCGCGCTGATGTCTCGGATACGAACCAAATCCGCTACTTCGACTTCATGTTCTCGACGAAGTATCGACCTTTCTGTCGCAACGGTTTCTAGAAGGCGACGAACAAACTAAAGTCGAGGCTGCTCAGGCGTCGAGAATTGACGTAGGGATTGAATCGTCTAGGGATTGAGATTCAGCCTTAAATTCGTTTCGGATCGCAGCTGAATGCTCTCCTAAGCGCGGAATGCGAACCGTACCGTCCGCAATGCTACGCTCCGCGTCGGGATGAGCAGGCATATTGATCGGACCCGTCTCGCTTTCGAAACGCGTTCGACGTAATTCTGGATGAGCCGCAAAGGCTGGCATCTCGTTCACGACGCCGAATGCAATACGTGCGTTCTTCAGTAGTTCAACGAGCTCTTCTTTTGAGCGATTGCCGAAAAACTCTTGGACAAGACCATCCACCTCAGGTCTTCTTTCGATACGAACCGGATTTGTTGCATAGAGCGGATGATCGGTTAAATCCGGTCTCTCCAGGACTTGCTCCGTGAATGCCTGCCACTCGCGATCGTTTTGTACCGAGATCACGATCGTAACGCCGTCCTTCGATACGAATCCCCCATATGGCGTAATCGATGGATGAGCAAGACCAACCCGTTCAGGACCGACCCCTTTCTCTTCGTGTTGCAACAGCGGCACCGTCATCCAATCCGCGATGACGTCGAAAAGGGAGAGTTTTATGGCACGACCTTCGCCAGTACGTGCGCGTGCGACGATCGCCTCGTTAATCGCTAACGCCGCCGTCAAACCAGTCGAAATATCGACGAGAGAAACACCAATACGACCGTATTCACCCGGAGCTCCCGAGATCGATGCGAGTCCTGATTCCGCTTGAATAAGAAGGTCGTACGCCTTCATATCTCGGTACGACCCTGTCTCGCCGTAACCAGATATGTCACACGTAATAAGGTGCGGAAACTCCTTGCGCAATGCATCCGAACCGAGTCCGACCCGAGCCGCGGCGCCGACACTAAGGTTCTGAATAAACGCGTCCGACTGGCTAAGAATGCGCTTGATGAGATCAACGTCGTCCTGATTCTTAATGTCAACTGTGAGCGATTCCTTCCCGCGATTCGCCCAAGCGAAATACGCACTTTGGCCGTTCGCGGCTGTATCGTAAGTACGAGCGAAGTCACCGGATTCCCGCTCGAGTTTGATGATGCGCGCACCGGCGTCTGCGAGGCGACAGGTCGCGACCGGAGCAGCAACCGCCTGTTCGAGCGCAACGACCGTAACGCCCTGTAAAGGTAAGTCACTCATTGAGCTCTGGCTTCTAACGGCGTTTGGATCGTCAGTCCTTCTCCCCGCGTCCCGATCGATCGTCGAGGATCGAGTGCATCACGAACGCCTTCGCCAATGAAGATCAATAGGGTTAACATCACGACCAATGTCGTGAACACGCCAGCGCCGATCCACCATGCCTGCAAATTGCTTTTAGCTGCGGAAAGCAGTCTTCCCAATGACGGAGACTCGATAGGTAACCCGAACCCAAGGAAGTCCAACGCCGTTAATGAGACAATCGAGCTGGTCAGAATGAACGGTAGGTAAGTCAATGCCGATACGGCGGCGTTCGGCAGTACGTGTCGAAATATGACCACGAAGTCTCGAACGCCTAAGCCCCAAGCGGCACGAACAAATTCGAAATTTCGCGCACGCAAGAATTCAGCTCGGACCACACCAACGAGTGTCATCCAGCTGAACATGACCAAGATACCAAGTAACCAATAGACGTTTGGTTCAACCATGCTGGCTAGGATGATCAGCACGAACAACACTGGTAATCCGATCCAGACTTCAACGATTCGTTGACCGATCAGGTCCACCAAACCGCCGAAATAACCCTGTACTGCACCAACGCAGATACCGATCGTCGATGCCAAGATCGTTAGGATGATTCCAAACAAAACGGACAAGCGAAATCCGTAGAGCAATTTCGCAACGATATCCGTACCAAATCCGTCGGTTCCTAGCCAGTGCTCAGAGTCAGGTCCAGCTGGAACAATCGTTCGATCCCAATCCAGCGTATCGAACGAATAGCGGATAGGAGGCCAGATCGCCCAGCCGTGCTCTTCGATTTCGCGCTCTGTATACGGATCGATGTACCACGCCTCCGTTTCCAAGACCCCGCCGAGCTGTTTGTCGGAGTATGTAAAAATCAGCGGCAGGTAAATCTCGCCTTTGTATCCAAAAACAATCGGTTTGTCGTTCGCTATGAACTCAGTGAACATGCTGACGATGAACAGCATGCTAAATACCCAGAGCGAGTAATACGCTCGTTTATTCTTGTGGAAATTCTCAAGACGTCGCTGATTGAGGGGACTCATGTTTCGCGCGTCTCGAAGTCAATCCGTGGGTCGACGACCACGTACATCAAGTCGCCTACGAGTTGCATCGTTAGTCCGAGCAAACTGAACATGTACAAAGTAGCGAATAAGACGGGATAGTCGCGGACAATCACAGCTTCATAGCCAAGCAACCCAATCCCTTCAAGCGAGAAGATCACTTCAATAAGTAGTGCGCCAGTAAACAAGATTCCGACAAATGCGGCCGGGAAGCCAGCGATGATGATCAGCATCGCGTTTCGGAACACATGCAGGAAGAGCGTGCGCTTCTCGGTCAGTCCTTTGGCGCGAGCCGTGAGCACGTACTGCTTGCCTATTTCTTCAAGGAAGCAGTTTTTTGTTAGCATCGTTAGTGTCGCAAAACCTCCCAGTGTCAATGCGACCACCGGTAACGCTAAATGCCAAATGACATCTGTGACTTTCTGGAAGAACGTGAGATCATCAAACGATTCGGAGACTAGCCCCCGCATAGGAAAGGCATTAAGCCATTCACCTCCTGCGAGCGTCACCAAAAAAATGATTGCGAATAGAAACTGAGGGATCGCGTATGCCGTGAAGATCACCGTGCTCGAGAAGATGTCGAGTGGGCCGCCATCTCGAATTGCTTTGACCACGCCGAGTGGTACCGAGATCGTGTAGATGAGAAACATCGAACTCAATCCAAGCGATATCGAGACTGGGAGCCTCTCGATGATGATTTCTAAAACATTGCGGTCTTGGTAATACGACCTACCGAAGTCGAATCTCAGATAGTTCCACAGCATTAGGCCAAATCGAACATGCGCGGGTTTGTCGAATCCGAAACGTTCCTCTATTTCTTCAATGAACGCGGGGTCCAATCCACTAGAACCCTGGTAACCCGATTCGGACGATGGACCCATCGATTCCGCTGTCGAGATATTCGCGGTGGTCGACATGTTGAGTCCGGAGAACTGTGCGATCGCTTGCTCAACTGGACCGCCTGGGGCAAATTGAATGATGGTGAAATTAAGAAGGAGGATCCCGAACAATGTGATCGGGATCAGCACTAAGCGTCGTAGGATGTAGTGAAACACTAGTTGCGACCCGAATACTCGGCTACTTTTGCAGCCTTCTCTTCATCCCACCACCAATGCTGGATGTGTGAGGTAATCCGAGTCAACGGCACCGGTTCGGGTTGCCCAAAACGATTCCAGTATGCCAATCCGACCTTCGTCTTAGCCATCCCCGGGATGAAGTAAAAGTTCCAGAGCAACACGCGGTCCAATGCTCTGATCGCCGCAGCATAGTCCTCGAATTCATCGGCTGTCTTGATCCGCTCGATCAAGAAATCGACGGCAGGATCTTTGATGTTTGCCCAATTCGAACTGTACGCCAGGTCGGCTTGTGCACTGTGAAAGAAGTTATCGATGTGGGACGTCGGTGTGTTGTCAGGTAGAAACCAGATGGCACCAGCATCGAAATCGCCGGTTCGCATCCGTGACAACCAATTCGAGATTTCAGGTGATTTCGCTGTTGCGGAGATTCCTAGTCGTCTCAGGACCTGCATGTAGTGAATAAACGAGGACGCAAGTGCTGGCGATACCGCAACCATCCGGATGTGGAATGGTTCGCCGGTCGTTTCATGAACGAGCTTTTGATCTCGAAGCACCCATCCTGCTTCGCGTAATAGCTCTTGCGCTTTGAGTAACGTCTCTCTGTCGTACCCGCCACCTTGATTCGGGGGTGGTCGATACGGCTCAGTAAATACTCTAGGGGGCACGAGGTCCCGAATCGGTTCTAGGTGTCGCAGTTCCCTTTCGTCTGGTAGTCCTTCCGCCGCGTAGACGTCCGAGCCATGGAAATAGCTTGTAGCGAGTCCATAGAAGTCGTAATTTCGCTTGTTTAAGAAGACTAGGTCATGGACCAACCATAACGCTTCCCGCACTCGAACATCCTGAAAGCGCTTCTGCTCTAGATTCCAAAACACTGGCCACCAGAGTCCCGCTGGGCGCATTTGCGGTACGTAGGACTTTTTGAACAAACCCAGCTCTCGCGGTCGGAATTCGTAGGCTTGCTCCCATAGTCGCGGAAGGTTCTCGACATGTACATCAATGACGTCGCCTTTCAAGCTTTCGGTTTGTACCTGATCATCTCGAAAGTAATCGAACTTCACGTAGTCGAAATTGAAGCGACCTTTATTAACCGGTAGGTCGCGCGCCCAATAGTCTTCTACACGCTTGTATCGAACCCACTGACCGACATAAAAATCGTCGACTTCGTAAGGTCCTGAACCGAGAGGAGGCTCAACGGTCGTTTCGAGGATATTCCGTTCAGCGCTCTCCCAATAGTGCTTCGGCAAAATCGCCATGGTTCCGATGCGTATGGGGAGCAATGGATCGGTACGGTATGCCTCATCGATGTGAAACTTAATCTCTCGATCGTTGATGACTTCGACGCTTGAAAACCCGGCGATAGGATTTTGAATGCTTGGATTTGCCTCAAAGCGGTAGGTGTTGAACGTAAAGACGACATCGTCGATGGTGATTGGTTCGCCATCGTGCCATCGTGCGAAGTCTCTTAAACGGAACGCCACCCAAGAACGGTCTGGAGCAACTGCTATACCATCAGCAATCAATCCGTAAATCGACGCGACTTCGTCAGACGCTGATTCCATGAGCGCATCTAGGAGCAGGTTGTCTGATGGCGAGCCAACAGATAGTGCGGCTGCAACGCGACCACGGGGCGGTACGGGATTGAAGCTATCCCAGTTTCCCATCTGGGGAATGCGAATCTGTCCACCCTTAGGCGCGTTGGGATTGATGTATTTGAAGTTCTTAAAATCGGACGGCAAGTTCGGTTGACTCAGAAACGCGTAGCCATGTTCGTAATCGATTGACTCTGACGGTGTCGTAAACGCAGCACCGCTGAGTACCAGAACCAACAAAACGAATCTGCTGAACTTCAAAACCATCACTTCACTCGATCGGGTCTCCTGACGCCATTAGTCTAAACCCGATAAACCCGAGCTGCCGTTCCGTAGAACATCGCATCCTTCTCTTCTTCCGAGAAGTCAGCAACAATCTTCTTCAATCCGTTCCAAAGAACCTGATAGGAAATCGAGAGCTTGTCGACCGGGAAATTGCTTTCGAACATACAACGGTCGGGTCCGAAACACTCAATCGTATGGAGATAGTAGCGTTTCTGCGCTTCGACGAACTCATCTGACGTTGGTGGTCGTTCATTCTTGTCCCAACCGAATCCATTGTCTGGCATGGCGAGACCACCAAGTTTCGCAACGACGTTTTCGCACTTCCCGATTTCAGACATATCGCCTTTCCACTGCTCGAAAATTTCCTCTTGTTTTCCAGCATATGCGCCGACACCCAACGGCGTGCCAAAATGATCGAGGATCATGGTCGTACCAGGACAAGCTTGGGCGAGTTCTAAGTACTCTTGATTTTGGTGAAAGAAGTGCCACGTATCGTAGGTGTAGCCCATCTCCCCGAGCGTCGTTACACCTTCTTGAAAGTCTGTCCGGGTATAAGGGCACGGTCTACCACGACCCGCGTTCGTTAGCGTTCCCGTTGTGTCAGACGGTCCGGCGTGTCGAATGCCTCTAAACCGACCTTCTCCTGCCGCTTCATGTGCTTCTAAAACCTCAACCACACCTTTGCCAAGCGTCATGTCCGCATGACTTACGATACCGGCGATCGTTGCTTGGGAAGGATCCTTCTCGCTCTCCTTTGCGACACCCGCGACGTATTCGGTCTCGCCGATTGGACGTAAATGTGCAGGTCCGTCTTCGCGGTAGTTCGAATGGCAATCGATGAATACCGTTTTCTCGATATTGTGACCAGAGCCTGTGTCCCGCCACAAATCTTCTAGCTCGTACCTCCCCCAAAACGAGGGCGTCGACCATAGATGGTGATGAGGGTCAATGATGCGACGCTCAGGTTCAACGATGTCTTCTTGAATGAGCGCTCGCCACTCGTCGGTACTAGGATCTGGCACGAAATGTCCTTTTTTTAGCTACTACAGAAGGTGAGTTGAATGAGTAACGTATTCAACGTCGATTAAACGCAACGCTTATATTAATGTTGACCAATCGCAACTCAGCTAGCACTCTCGAAGCGGGCTAGATACGAATATCGTCTGCTATTTTCCTTCGACCTCCATGCCGTGAGCACCTGGAACCATGACGTCGTAGCCTTCCTCGAGCGCTACCTTGGGTCGTAAGCAATCGGCGAAATAATTAAGTGCGCCACCACCTTGCGTATAGCCGATTAGTCGACGCATCTCTTCCGAAAGTGAGCGAGCAACGTTTGGCGGGCACGATAGAAACTGGTTTTCCTCTTGAGATAGGAACGACAAGCTGTAGTCGATATTCATACCAATACGACGTTCATTACTGGTGTTGGTACCCGCACCGTGTACTGTCCAACCCGTCCAAATGAGTACACTCCCTGCTCGCATCGTTGCCTGCACGGATTCCTGGTCCACTTCACCTAACCACGTTCGAGTGCCCTTCTCGTCGTGACCTTGCATAACGTCTGGCCAACGATGACTACCTGGGATGACATGCGTAGCACCGTTTTCGACCGTAAAGTCTGTTAGCGCCCACATGGTTTCGATTTGAGGATCTAAGCGATCACCCGCTAAGTCATGCACCCACAGCCCATTACCCCGATGAACGCCTTGTTTTTTCTGCCCCGGTCCGACGTCGATGATCTGAGTTAATCCAACGCGCCACGGATAGCGTCCTTCTCCGCGAGGCGTCTGCGTAATCCTGACTTCCTTACCTTCTCGTACTTGGTAACCTAAGATCTGATCGCAAACATGCAGCACTGCTGGATGCGCTATCGCTCTATGGGACGCTTGTGATCGCGCGACGAGTGCACCAACCCGACGTGAATGTTCCAACCCGTGTAAACCATGCGGTGTCGTGTCGATATAGGGTTGCATTTCAGTGACGATCTCAGTCACCTGATCGACGGATAACGCATCTTCGACAATAAGTGCGCCATCTTCACAAATCGTGTCAACCAGACCTTGGTTGAAACGATCCCGTGACTCGGATACGATTGCTTCAACATAGTTGAAACGTTTTAAACCAGGCATAGGTAGCGAGACCTCGCGAGCGCACTTGTACTGGAAAGATTACGAAAGAACAAATACGGAATCGCAAACTGACGCTGGAATTATTAAATCACTACCTACGAGTGCCACTCGAACACAACATACCCTTTGTCGAAAGGTCTAAAGCTTGGGTAGGATTTCGACACGACTCTGCGTCGTTAGGAGGCTCCATATGCGTTTCAGCAGCTCGCTACTGATCGCCGTCATAACCGGCGTACTAAGCGGTGGTTTCGTTGCGGGTCTGTCCGTCTACCTATGGCTGGATGGTGAGCCTGTCGTCCAACTGCCACATGAAAGTACATCCATAGTTACATCGTCTCAAGAACGTATCTCGACATCTCCAAGAATAAACCGCGAAGTCCGCAGTGACGTTATAGCCTCGCATCTACTCATTCGATCTGTTCACGAATCCACAGTTCTCGACAGTGATTTCGATCAGAGTGTGTCTCTCTATCTTCTCCTTGCGCAAGCCGATGCGCGTGAGCTAGAACGATACATAAGCGAGAGTTTGACGATTTCCTCAAGGAATCAACGTGTTGCGGCACTTTCCATCATTTTTGGAAGATACGCAGCTCTCGATCCGTATGAGGCGATTGATCGAGCTTTAGCGCTCGATCAGCTCACTATGCAGGAACGGTCTAATCTTGTAAGGTCGATTTTCAACGAATGGACCGTAGGCGATTTAGAAGCGGCGGTTGCAGCAATCGAAGATCTCCCTGATCCGTACAAATTTGCAGCCGCGTCCGCAGTCATGTGGCGAAGCGATTTTCTTTCACCAGAGCAACGAATTCAGCTTGCGCAACAGATTGGTCCTAATGAAGACTGGATCGCAAACACGGTGGCTTCCATTCGAAGCGAAGCATCCAAAGTTGATCCTCGAAGCGCGTTCTACGACAGTATTCGAAACAACACGACGAACAGTCAAGCACATTACCGGGAGCTTCTAGGTATCGTGAGGCATTGGTTTGAACTTGAAGGCGTCGCGATCCTGCCCGAAATCAACGATTCGCTCGACAATCGGAATTTGCGAAGGTCCGTTTTAAGCGCCTTGATCTGGAACGCGATGGCGTCAGACACAGCGACGCCGAATGAGGTCTTGGACATAGTCGCTGAGTTTCCTAATCCGCGAGATGCGAAAGAGTCGATACAGCATGTATTCCGGTCGTGGACAAGTATGGATCCAGAGCAATCATTCGAAGCTTCGTTTGACTTCGGAAACGAGTTCATAGACCTCGATTTTCGGAAATCTCTATTACGAATGTGGGCTGCCAAAGACTCGAATGGGCTGCTGGACGCAGCGACATCATTGCCTCGCGAATATCAAAACATCGCTGTTGTTACCGCGCTTGGTCAACTGTCAAGACGTTCACCGGACGAAGCGATTCGCATTGCACGCAGGATAGATGCACGTGAACTAAGGACGGAAGCGAGAGATGAGATTGTTAATCAATGGTCGTCCATCAACGCGAAAGCCGCATTCGAATGGCTGATTCGCGATGATCTTGGTGTCAGTGAAGAGCCCGAGTCATCGATTCTTCATCAAGTTTTTTCGGCGTACTTACATCAAGATTTCGATTCTGCTCAAAGATTCGTTGGAGAATACGAAGGTGAGGTCAAGGCTGAGCTCGTCGAAACGGTCGCTAGACAATTGATCCACTCAGATTTGGATCGTGGTATTGATTACCTGTCGAACGTAACGGACGAAGAGACTCGCGCGGGACTGCAATCTAATATCGGACGGCAGCTTGTTGAAATTGACCCACGCAGAGCATTAAAGTATGCCGAGAATGTCGATCAACGTCACAAACGTAGTTACTACAACGCCATATTGTGGGGTTGGGCTTACAACGACTTCCCTAACCTACATGAGAACATACATCGAGTGCCCCGCGAGTATCGCTCAATCGCAGCTGAAGCTCTACTTCATAGCGACTCAGGTGCTGAAAACCTGTCCGAACGAGAAATTCAAAATCTCCAATCGATGGTCACCGTCGAAGAGGTCGTGGTCATCAGCTCTGATTGATGAGTCGCCTATTCGTGATATGGGTTTGGAACCGAAACTAAGTTCGGTAACTCTCAACACTTCAAACCAGACGTGAATTAGTGGCGTGAATCCAATCACGTCCACGCTGATCATTTGTAGAACCGACCGTTGTCCCTCGGCAACTCATTAACGTACCGATCGATGCTGACAGAAACTTGGTAGTCCGATTCCTTAATTTCAGGTGGGAACTGAGCGTATAACGACGCAAACAAGACGGCGATCATCAGAACTAGAACGCCGGTGGTTTTTATCAACGTGCGCTTTCTTAAACGATGAAACACTGAGAGAGCAAAGCCTCTTGATTACTTTACCGAACCGATGCATCTAAATCCATCCGCCCGGGTCAATTAACGTATTTAATCGAGGCGTATTGTCGATCCGCTAGATCTCAAATCTCAACGATCTTCGCAGATTCAAATCGATCGCTTTCGCCCGGATAGCCGCACGGATTTGCCACACACCGGCAGTCGCCTACCATGAAATCGTATGGGACATGTGTGTGACCTGAAATCCACACCTTTGGGTTCAACTCTCGAACCAGATCTTCTCTGTCATTGATGAAGTAGGAATTTAGAAGGCTCGCGGGATTCGTTGGATCTCTGAAGTGCTTTGCGATCGCATTAAGAGTCGGTGGAAAATGGGTCACGACAACATCGGCGTTTTCGCCGAGCTGTAACCATGATGTCGCGACCTCATGTGCAGACTTATGGTCCTGCACACTCCAATTGTCCGGTCGATTGAATGGTGGTCGAAAATCTGAAACGCCAATTTGAGCGAATCTTCCGTCGCCACCCCAGAAATCGGAATACCAAGTTGCACCTCTAATCCGAATCCCGCTGATTTCGGTTTCATCCAACGGCAAGTAATGCAGACCGCGCAATTCGTGGGCAGCGACCTCACGCCACCACGCATCCAATTGCTTTCTACGGTAGCCACCGTAATACTCGTGGTTACCTGGGACATACACGACTTCGGAAATCCGTAATTGCTCCGAGATAAACGCAAACGCACCGCGTCCGACGGAGATATCGCCTGCCAGTACGAGTAAATCTCGATCAACTAAGTCCAAGCGCTGCGCATTCGATCCGTCGTCGAATTCCAGATGTAGATCAGAAGCGATTTGTATTCGCATCAGTGCGCATCCAATACACTGTTCTGATTCAGACGCATATTCGAACACCGGCGAGATTTGTCGATAAGACGAACATTCATCTTCCTTTACCAACGGCGAGAGCAATAACCATTTGTCGATGCTCAAATGCCGGCGCGTATTGGCTAATCTGAGCTGCCGTCATATCCACATCCGCACAAATCATTCGCCAGCTGTCTCTAATCGTGGTCGCCATATCTAATACCATCGACGCAGCCTCACTTTCGTCGATCTCGAACAGAAATGACGCTTCGATTAGAGCCTCTATAGATGGTTCGAAACCACTCAACTCGCTGATACCCGTCTTGAGCAAGGCTTGCCGGAACGGTTGAGGATTTATGTCAAATGCAGGTGATAGCATCCACTGTGAACCTCCCGCATGAAGGTAGCCGTGGTTTTTCAAATGATCATCTGTATTCGACACGAGGATCGTAAACAAAATCCGCTTGTAGAGCTCACGGATCTCGTAGAGTGCTTGATCACCATCACCGCAATTGCCTCGCATAACTTCAACTAAATCCGTGTAGTACGCGGGTGCGTCAGACGATCGTTTGTTTAGAAAACTCCGCGCTGAAATGTAATGGTGTCGACGTTGACCCGTTCTGTCAAAACGGCGAATGATCGCTACCGGGTGCGGTGAATCATCGAGTTCGAGCCATGCAGGAGAAGCGCGAATCCCGACCTCAGCGGCGAGACGTAGCGTAGCGACCTCCATTCGTTCGACTGGCATGGTGTCATACTCAGAGGTGTACTTCGCGATTGCCAGCCCATCGTCGATATCAACAACCGATTTCGGTCTCGCTCCACCTAGACTATCGCCTGTACCACGCAAGGCTCGCGCAATCTCAACGAGATTCCCTTCCCCGACCTCGTAGCGAGCGTTGAGTTTCCTCAGATCACTTAAAGTGGACATTCGGGGAAGCGGAGGTACATCCGTTGATTGGATCTCCCCTTGTTCATCCATAAAGCGTAACGCACCTACTCTCGAAATGTCACTGACAGCGAGTAGCATCTCGATTTCGCTTACGTCCCTGCCTAAACGGGTCCGTATCACACTCCGACCCCAACTATCGGGCGCCGTGTCGGCGATCGGGTCAGGCAGAGCGTGAAGATCCGAACCAGAGAAATGGTCCCAACCGGACCGAAGTGGCATCGCCGGCGATATCGCGAACGCGATTGGATTTTCCAACCATTCTTCGTGGTAACGAAAAGCCGAATGTTGGCGGTCTCCGACGGCTTCGAAGATCAATTCGCCGACCAGGTGTAGGTCGTTACCTAAAAGAACAGTGATTCTTCTACGTTGATCCATTAATACGCGATTGGTTCTCGCGATGAAGCGTCATCGTTTTCTTCGACACGCTTAACTCCTCTCGATCTAACGCGTTGTGGAAGACGAAGAGAATCTGCAGCCACGCCAATTTCATCCGTCGTTGGCTCTAGAACTCTTTCGAATTTGTCAAGACTGTTTAGACATAGAAACGCCATAGCTATGTTGCCGATCGCAACGCCTGGATCGCCACGCTCGATACGCTGAACGGTTCCAAGCGAAACCCCCATCAATCGTGCCATATCCTGCTGTGATAGGCGGCGGCGTAATCGTGCCGTTCGTATCGAACCGCACAATCGGTCGACCGCTCTACTTGCGCCTGGAGTTAGTTTCATCAAACGACTTATAGGTTATACCTAATATTTTATGTAATAACTATTTTAATACACTATATATTATGTATTAAATGTTGTTTACGACTGCGACATTGATTTGGACTTGGTCGAGTGTGCGGTCTAAATCGCCATGTTCGGCAGAAAACCATACTCAGAAAATTGGATTCAAGCAAAACTATCTGCGCTAACCGCCGGTCGCACGACTCTATTAAAGAATGAGCGATATTTCTCGTATGTAGGCACCCATCTGCTGAATGGTGGGATGTCCTGATGAGAAACGATCCATACCGTGAACGCCTCCATGCTTGCTTATGAGCTCCCACGTGTATTTCGAGGTGTCGTAACCAAGCCTAATAATGAGTCGACACGACTCACTTGAAGATGATTCGAGATACCCGTTTTCCCAAGAAACGATAGTGCCGCCGTAGTCCCAATCAAATCCAGTCAATCGGAACGGTTTTCGGTTATGTGCTTCTATCGTCTGTAGGTCCGCACCGAGTTTTAACCCACTAGGAAGTTTCCAAGAACTTTGACGCCCCTGTATGCGAACTTTGCGTAGTGATTGCTGCGTTTGAGGTTCATGCCAGAAAATCTCGACCTCGTCGTCCGAGCCTGGAAATATCAGAAGCCCAGGTTTGTAGAAACCTTCATCTTCGTGAATTTCCGCTTCAACTACGTTGTTTATGCCGAACGCCTGTATTAGCGACTCGAACGACGTGTTGGAATTGAATATGGATCCACATTCAAGGACTCGATGGTTCTGGGATGCGTGAGGAAGGACAACCGATATTAGGATGATTAGGGCGACAACAAGCGTCTTAATGGCTTTCATACGCGAATCAAGGGAACATGCATTTCTGTGAGACAGCTTTCTGCCTGACTCATTTCGCGAGCACACCGAATTCTGACGTATGAAAAACAGGATTTTTAATGTTCGGCCTCATAACTCAATTGAGCGACATTCTTAAAATCATGCGTGCCTAAAACATGTCCAGTTATGTCCAGGCTACTGGAATCTGAGGTTAGCGACTGACGTGAAAGACAGCGAAACCCTATTGGTTTGGGGAGAAACGGAAGTTGGATGGGACGCAAACGTTCCGATCAACGAGACTCTCGACGAAAACGGTAATGTCCCGGATGCCAAACGTGGATTTGGCATAGCCGATCCGCGTGCACCCAAAGCTCGCGTGTATGACGATCCATCTGTCGAAGAATTGCGTGAAAAGCTGCGCACTCACAACGGTTATCACGAACTGGATATCTGCGATCCCGATGAACTAGAGCGCGCAGCAACGATTTTCTGGCGGGACGGATTCGTTGTGGTCCGGGACCTCCTAAACGAAGAGAACCTTGCGAAATTCCGTGAAGGCAGTAGTCGCGTTCTACGCGAAATTCTGCGACCTGATGGCGACGACGGACGCAAGTACATCACGGAATCCAATCGACTGCCACATCGATACAGCTACGGAACGACCTCGTCGTCTCGACAGCTGTTGCACGATGAAGCTTGGGCGTCGATGGTCGACCTCGATACCACTACACCACTTCTCACGAAACTCTTCGGCGGACCTGATTACGTCGTTGTCGGTGCGGGCGGTGATCTCTGTCTACCCGGCGCCGTCGAATATCAACACCTGCATTCTGACGTATACGAGCGTTTTAACCTACCTGAAAGCCGTATCGCTCAAGCCGAAGCGCTTGGTATCGAGATTCGTCGAGATGAAAAGACGGGCGAGATCGAAGATCGAACGAAACGACTCATCTGTGATCGAACACCCGCGATCATCACAATCAACTTCGTCATGAGCGACTTAACTTGGGAAAACGGACCCATCCGTCAGATCCCAGGTACCCACATGGCGGCACGTCATCCGCCACCGCCTACGGAAGAACCCGAATGGATGCGTATGTGTACGCTGGTTGGCGCTAAGGCTGGCGCAGGCGTATTCCGCGACAATCGTGCCTGGCACGGTGCGACACCGAATCTAAGTCGTGAAATACGTTCTCTACCGAATGTCGAATACGGCGCACCTTGGATCGCGGGACCACATCACGGTAAAACGATGCCCTACAAGGTTTGGGAAACGTTGAGCGACCACGGCAAGCACATTTGTCGTTTTGTCCACGAAGAACCTGGTGTTTGGCCAGCGGGTGCTGGTCTCAATCACAGCCTTGGGCATGTACGTAAGGAAGCTAAAGAGATGCTGACTTCACCGCCTGATCACTACAGGCATCTCGTTTAAAGCTGAGACTAGCGTACTAGCGACCCAACGACCGAATCGTTGTTGAAATGAGCTCTAGTTTGGTCCCACGAACGCGTTCTTGACACCGAACCCAAAGTTCTAGACAACATGGTGCTTCGCGATTAAATAGATCCTACTCTTCTCGGTCCGTAGAAAGCACATTCTCGAATCCGAAATGCCAATCGACGATGGGAAATCAGTAACCGAATTGGCTACAAACATCTCCTTCGCCAACATATTCGCTCAGGATCGAGTAGTCTCACGACTCCCCGCGAATACGATCCGTTACGATATTCCTGCGAGCAGCAAGCATTGTCGCGTGACTTCGACCTCGCACAGGTCAATTAGGGCAACCATTCTGACTCTTTCACTACACGACAAAATATAAACGCCAACGTGCTTTAGTGCTCGCCGCAATAGTAGCCACCGTGTTTGCAAGGATCAAAATTGACCAGCATTGTGGGCGATCTCAATCGGTAAACCTACTGGGTCGCAAACGCAAATTTCGCCACCTTCGTCCCCATCGGAATTACAAACGTCAGGTCGACAATCGAGACTCCTCGTTGTTTATCTCTCATTCAGTGCTCGAACGGTTCGGTTCTATCGCTAACTATCGACTGAACAAATAGGGGAGTAAGGATGTCGCCAAGCAAACACCGCGAGATTCTGTTATGATTAAATTGTGTGGACGAAGTAAAACGTCCCGTGTAGTTAACGGCGGCCCGATAGACGTTCCGCTCCCTCGTCGTAAGAAAGCGAGGTGGCCAAAGTCTTGAGTGTCGCCTTTTTTATTTCCTCGATCGCCGCTTAGTAGGACCTATGTACTTCTTAGGGTCCTTTACAAATTTCAGATACACTCGAAATACACGCCGCTCGAGGTCTTCCCAAGTCTTATTGGAGAGTTTTTCAGGGTACGATTTTCGATCCGAAGAAACGCTGTGGTTTGGGTCCAACGTGTCGATCATGGCATGAACAATGATCCCATAGCTGAGTAACCGCTGTCTCTCCCGAGTGTGCTCCATTCTTCCAAGCATTCGTTCCAACGGAAGGAACCATTCTTGCAGTTCCGCATCCTTTTCGAGACGACGCACAAAGTCAATATACCGGATTATTTCCATACGTCCTTCAGTTTGAGTAAGTGCGAGCTCCGCGACTGCGCGTTGTGATGACCGCTGCACAATGCGGATTTGACCCCACTCTAAGCAGTCTACAAATGCTACTAGCTGCTTACCTCGTCTGTCCCTTACAGGCGAAACGGTTTGACCACTAATTCGGAATAGTTCAAGACTTGCCCAGAACTTCGCCACAAGATACATAACGTCAATCAAATCGCGGTTGCGTTGCTGCAATGTGTGTAGATTGCGCAATGATCTAAAGTCGTCCATCGCAAGTGAACGCAACTTTCCTACCAACTCATCCGCCGCCTTCAATACGGGATCAAGATGCTCATCGACGAATTTCCGTGCGGTTTGTCGTCGGTCCGAACCGCGCCGAACGACCTGGTAACCGATATCGAGTAGCTTGACAAGCAATGCACCGAGAAATCCAGCACCGAACAGCCGCAAAATCTCAAATTCGTTTGAGGCGGTCTGTGTAACGGTTTCCGAAGATCCGTGAGCAACTGCCGTCGTTATCACGACTAACCATACGATGTAGGACTTCCATACGATAGATGCGTGATCTATCTGCGATATGCATTTGGAGACGCGCTTCACTTCAGACGTGGATATCTCCACCTTGTAAATACTCAAATGTTCGACTCGACTCACGATCAAAGTAAAGTGCTGTGGATTCTTTACGTAGAGCAAAGGAATCCTACCAAGCGAATGGCCTCATCGCAGATGCGATTTTCGACACGTTGCCGCGAAATCAAACTCCCCGGCGACTTCTAACGAATAACTTCAATTCTTCCTGCGATTGGTTGAAATGTCTTCACAATTCAGTCCTTACTAACCGTAGCTGGGACTGGTATTGAATTCAGAAACCACGATCAGCCTAACGAGATTTCGGAGAGAGATTCATTCTCTTCTCGACAATCTCCCTCCTGACGGGCTGATAATTACGAAACGCGGTCGTCCTGTCGCGCAAATCGTGCCATGTCCCATGAAGCCTGAAGAAATGATCGGATACCTGAAAGACAAATTCGAAATTCATGGCGATATTTACTCAACGGGCATAACCTGGGAAGCAACCAAGGATCCAAACGAATAACGCCAATCGACACTCGCGTACTTGGCATCAGAAATATCCTCGAAAGAACGTCTTTCCGATGTCCAAGTTGATCGAGGCGAATTTCGTCGTGGTTGGTAACTTAAAAAGCTAGACTGGATTAAAGACTCTCTTGACCACTCACGTCGAATTCAGGAACGTCGCAAAGTCGTTTGACGGTCACACGAATGTTGTCGAGGACATCAATCTTGAGATTCCGCGCGGCGAGTTTCTGACGTTACTCGGACCGTCTGGGTCAGGAAAGACCACGTGTCTGATGATGCTCGCAGGATTCGAATCGCCTACCGCAGGAGAGATTCTTGTCGACGGCAAATCCGTCCAAGACGTACCTGCCCATCGACGGGCGTTTGGCATCGTGTTCCAAAGTTATGCGCTTTTCCCGCACATGAGCGTCGCGAAGAACCTTGCTTTTCCGCTTGAAGTACGGGGTATCGAAACGGCCAGACGCAACGAACTCGTCGATCGAGCGCTGAAATTAGTCCAACTAGAAGGATTCGGATCGCGAAAACCCAATCAACTTTCGGGTGGTCAACAACAACGGGTCGCGATTGCGAGAGCGCTGGTATACGAACCTGAACTCGTCCTAATGGATGAGCCACTCGGCGCACTCGACCGGCAACTACGCGAAGAGATGCAGTACGAAATCCGTCGAATCCAAGAGGAAGTCGGGGTCACCATGATCTACGTGACACACGATCAAGGCGAAGCGATGGTTCTATCTGACCGGATCGCTGTTTTTGAAGCGGGACGGATCAAGCAACTCGCGGCGCCGATTACCCTCTATGAAGAACCGGACGATCCATTCGTCGCTAGTTTCATCGGGGAAAACAACCGACTATTTGGTACGGTAACCCAAGTCGGCGAAGCGCTGTGTACGGTTGATGTGGACGGACATACGATTCAAGCCGCGCAAGTGGCAGAAGACACATCACCTGGCGACAAGGTCGTTGTTGTCATACGACCAGAACGCGTATCCATTCTGCAATCGGATCACAGCTTGAGCAATTCGCAGGAAGCCACGGTTCTTAGTATCACATTCGTCGGCGATCACTTAAGAGTCCAACTGGACACATGTGGAAATCCCGATTTCATCGCCAAGATACCGAATATTGCGGGGCACGGTAGTGTCTTAAAAGGCGACAAGGTCAATATTGGATGGGCAACGCTGGACTGTCGCGCTCTACCGATACTTTAAACGAGGAGATTCAAAATCGTGCAAAACCACTTGCCTACTGCGCTTTGTGTAAGCGCGATGTTGCTTGGTAGCGCAGCAGTTGCTGAGGAATCCGTAACAGTCGTTAGTTTTGGCGGGTCCTATGCCAAGGCGTGCGTCGAGGGTTATCACAAGGCGTTTGAGGAAGAGACCGGCATCAAGGTCAATCTCGAGGACTACAACGGTGAGTTGTCCCAACTTCGAGCTCAAGTTGAGGCTGGTGCGGTTACTTGGGACGTCATCGACGCCGAAGGACCTCAACTCGCTATTGCATGCGACGAAGGGCTGATCGAAACGATCGATCACTTGAATCTGCCTCCTAGTCCCGATGGCGTTCCCGCTGAAGAAGACTTCGCACCCGGTACCTTGACCGAGTGCGGCGTCGGCAAGGTGTACTACGCGACGATGGTCGCCTACCATCCGGCGGCGTTCCCTGAAGACAAGCAACCGACCAAAGTTGAGGATTTCTTCGATCTTGAGAACTTCCCAGGCCGGCGGGGCGTACATCGCAGTCCACAGGCGGTACTAGAAATATCGTTAATGGCGAGCGGCGTTGCGCCTGAGGACGTCTACGACGTCTTAGATACTGAAGAAGGCATCGAACGCGCATTCGGGATGCTTGAACGCATCAAGGATGAAATCGTCTGGTGGGAAGCGGGTGCACAGCCGCCGCAGATGCTCGCCGATCGAGAGGTGAGCATGACGATTGCCTGGAATGGACGAATCTTCAATGCACAGATGCTTGAGAATCAACCGTTCAAGATTCTTTGGGACGGACGCACCATCGACTCGGGCGGCATGGTTATCGCAGCTGACGCACCGAATCTGGAAAACGCGCGTAAATTTGTCGAATTCAGCGCGCGTGCAGAGTCCGAAGCGGGTGTTGCATCGTATATCGCGTACTCACCCGTTCGTAAATCTGGATACGACTTGGTCGGCAACCATGCGATCACGGGTAAACCGATGAAGCCTCATCTGCCTACTAACCCGGACCACGGTGGACGTCAGCTTACGCTGAGTACGGAGTTCTGGCTTGACCGAAGAGACGAGCTGGTTGAGCGACTAGCTGCGTGGTTGAATCGTTGATACCAACGTAATCGCACCATTTGAATATGGGTAAGCTGAAGGCGAGTTCTCTCGCCCTACCCCTTATCGCCTTCGTGGTCGTCACGTTACTCGTGCCGATTTTCTCGCTCGTTCGGCTGAGCGTTTATGACAGCACGGTTGCGGAGGCACTTCCTAAGACGGCTGAAGTGCTTCAAGCATGGTCAGGCACCGAACTTCCCTCTATCGAAGTCTACGAGACGCTCGCCGAGGAGCTCATTGCGGCGCAAGAGACGCGCGAACTAGGGAGAGTCGCGTCTCGCGTCAACCGCATCTTGAGTGGGTCGCGGTCGACCATCTCGAAAACGCCGCGTCGATTTGCACGCACGGATGCACCTGATGCGCGTGAAGAGTTCATTGAAATCGACGAGGATTGGGGTGAGTTAGCGATCTGGCACGCATTGAGGCAAGCCACCGACACGTTCACCAGTCGAAACTTCCTTCAAGCGGTCGACTTTCGACTCATGCCTGACGGGTCGATCGAACGGATGCCGGAGTCGCAGCAGGTTTATGTCACGCTCTTCATCCGCACGTTGGGCGTGAGCATTGCGGTTACCGCATTGTGTTTTCTCATCGGTTATCCGATGGCTTACGCGATGGCACACGCGTCGTCCGGTTGGGCGCGCATACTCCTGGTACTCGTGCTCATTCCATTCTGGACATCGTTGCTTGTGAGGACCACTTCCTGGATCGTGATCTTGCAACAACAGGGAGTGCTCAACGACATTTTCGTGTTTCTCGGCATCGTGGCAGACGACAACCGATTGACCATGGTGCACAACATGACCGGCACGCTCGTTGCGATGACGCAAGTCCTGTTACCGTTCATGATCCTACCGCTCTACTCGGTCATGACCAACATCCCACGCGACCTAACGAAAGCGGCGAGTTCCCTTGGTGCCAATCCGTTTCAAGCGTTCGTTCGCGTGTACTTTCCAAATTCACTCCCTGGCGTCGCCGCAGGTGGATTGCTCGTGTTCATACTCTCGATTGGCTACTACATAACACCAGCTTTAGTCGGTGGCTCGAAGGGGCAGCTTATTTCGAATTTGATCGCCTACCACCTGCAAACGTCGCTCAACTGGGGACTTGCCGCCGCGCTCTCGGTGATTCTGCTAGTCGGTGTGATCGTGCTCTACGTTGTGTACGACCGGTTCATCGGCATTGACCGGATGAAACTCGGATGAACACGTTGTTCTGGCGAACCGTTAAAGGTGCCGTTGGGGTCTTCACCGCTTTCGGCTTCCTGTTTTTGATCGGTCCGCTCTTCGTGATCGTGCCGCTGAGCTTCAACGCGGAGCCGTATTTCACGTTCCGACCCGAAATGCTCATGCTCGATCCGGAAGCGTTTTCGCTACGCTGGTACGAGAACCTCTTCAATGACGAGGAATGGCATCGTGCGCTCTTCAATAGTTTCTTCATCGGTATCTGCGCTACGATCCTTGCGACTACCCTCGGTACGCTCGCGGCGATCTCGCTGAACCAGTCTAACTTTCCGGCACGCCGAACTGTAATGGCGTTACTGATCTCCCCGATGGTTACACCGATCGTGATCGTCGGCGTTAGCGTCTTTTTCTTCTATTCACAGCCGTTTATTGGTCTGGCGCAGACCTATCTCGGAATCATCCTCTCGCATGCCATGCTTGGTGCACCGTTCGTGGTCATCACCGTGACTGCGACGCTCGCGGGATTCAACCAAACACTCATGCACGCGGCGTCCAGTCTAGGCGCAAACGCATGGACCCGATTTCGTCGCGTGCAATTACCCCTGATCTCTCCTGGCGTGATCACAGGTGGGTTGTTCGCGTTTGCGACGTCGTTCGACGAAGTCGTCGTCGTGCTCTTCATGGGTGGTTTAGAACAACGTACCCTACCGCGTCAAATGTGGAGCGGTATTCGCGAAGAAATCAATCCAACGATTCTCGCCGTCGCGACGCTATTGATCATCTTTGCGGTTCTGGTTCTGTTCACGGTCGAGTGGTTGCGAGCGCGCACGGCTAAGCAACTGCAACCACAGTAAGAGAGCTACCTAACACGCCGCTTTACATCGCTCAATTCCCGCCTACAATCAACGTAGATACCTAAGTTGGGTTTGGTATGAAAGTACTTGGTTACATTCTTTCTGCATTAGCGGTCGTCATCGGCGTTCTGATGCTGATTGACGTGCTGTTCTTGGAATCCGCAGGTCAAATCTGGGATCCCCTCGACTACGTGATCTGCGTGGCTCTTGCCGTCTGTGTCATACTCGGCATTCGAGATCACCTTTCGGATGGAGGACGTGCGGCCGGTGCTGGCGTCTTACTCAGCGTGTTCGCGTTTCTAGTCTTTACGGAAACGTTTATTGCTTATTCGACTGAAACCGAGCTGCCGGCCCTGCAATGGATGTGGGTCGATGCGATTGCCGTCATCGCGTTATTGCGTGAGGGTACGCGTCTCGTCGCGAAGGGATAGCGCTTCAACTCGACCTATATACCTGCTTCTCAACCGACGTGCCGCGTTGTCGGCGCGGCGCGTCGGCGCGTAAAGGTCACTGCATAATTCACGACCTTTCAAGTCCGGAAACGGACGCCATAACGTCCGCATCTTCGAGGGGTCCGTGACCGACATTCAGAAATTGGCCGAATCGGTCGATTCGCTTAAAGATAGCTTCGAAGACCATCGGTATATCTGCAGTAACCAGATCGCGACCGCAGTCTATCTGGCCTACCACCTGCGTAAACCGGTTCTTATCGAAGGACCGCCTGGTGTTGGTAAAACCGAGCTTGCCAAAACGACCGCGACGATGTTCGCGTTACCGCTCATTCGCCTTCAGTGCTATGAAGGACTCGACGAAGCCAAAGCTATCTACGAGTGGAAATACGGGAAGCAGCTGCTGTACACCCAAGTCTTGAAGGAGACCTTGGACGAAGTTTTGCAAGGGGCGACAGGTTTTCGTGAGTCGGTCAATCGGTTGCATGAGTTTGGCGATATCTTCTTCTCGGAAGAGTTTATGGAACCGCGACCACTGCTCAAAGCATTGCAGGAAGAGGATGGTTGCGTCCTGCTGATCGACGAAGTCGATAAGTCAGACCATGAGTTTGAGTCTCTGTTGCTTGAGATTCTGTCCGATTTTCAGGTCTCCATCCCTGAGATCGGCACGGTGAAGGCTCGCGCTGAACCACCCATGGTGTTCTTGACGAGTAACAACACACGTGAGATTTCAGACGCGCTGAAAAGACGCTGCCTGCACCTCTATATCCCCTTCCCTGATATCGATCTCGAGCAGAAGATCATCCACGCACGGGTACCCGAAATCCCGCCACAACTACGCACCCAACTCGTCACGTTCATACAAGAGCTACGGGACATGGATCTCAAGAAAGTTCCAGCGATCAGCGAGACCATCGATTGGGCTCGAACTCTGCTACTCTTACACACTGAATCGCTTGATCCCGAGCTGGTGCGCGAGACGTTGAACGTGATCCTTAAGTTCCAGGAAGATATCGACAACATCGATCACGAAATCTCAACGCTTACGCAGAAGGCAGTTACGGCGAACTGATCACCTAGGCGATGGACAAGACGCTAGCCAGCTTCATCGCCACGCTACGAAATGCGGATGTACGTATTTCGCCTGCTGAAACACTTGACGCACTCAACGCGGTCGAACTCACCGGTTATCGCGACCGCGAATTTCTAAAGAACACCCTCGCGCTCGTCCTGCCGAAGACGGCGGACGAGAAGGACACTTACGACACCACGTTCGAACAGTTCTTCCGCTTCGCCGAGGTATCCGGTGAAAGCTCAACCACCTTAGCCACCGATGGTGAAGATGGTGACGGAGAGGGGGATGGCGAAGGACAGGGTCAAGGCGACGGCCAAGGCGGTAGTGCCGGTCAGACGAAAACGAGCAACTCCAAACGCAAAGCGCGGCCACGATTCAGCGCCGTAGGCGAAGAGGGCGACAACGAGGAGGAAGAGGACCTCGGCTTAGGCGATATGTCCAATCCTGTCTCCGCACTCGGCAAACTGCTCATGCAGGACAGTCGTGTTGAGTTGAGTGTGCAGATGGCGGATGCAGCGAAGGAAGTCAATCTCGACGAGATACAGGTCTTTACGCAGAAAGGTCTCTACACCCGTCGCATCATGGATCAGATGGGGCTCGCCGATCTACTTAAAGAGATCTCGGCGCTCAAGCAGAGCTTCAACCTACCCGATCGACGCCTCGCGCAGGAACTAAAGCGACGCCAGGATTGGTTACGCGAGCAGGTTCGCGACTATGTCGAGCGTCAGTTCCTGCTACATGCCGATGCGACAGGCATGAAACTCCGTGAGGAACTCCTCCGCAAGATCAAACTCTCAAACGTCGAACACCGTAATTTCCGCCTGATTCAGGAAATCGTGTATCGGATGGCGAAGCGACTCGTGACGATGCACTCGCAGCGAAAGAAGGTCTTCAAACGCGGTACGTTGAACGTACCTCGAACGTTGCGGCGCAATATGAGTTACGACGGCCACATCTTTGACTTGCAGTGGAAGTCGGTGAAGGTCGATCGGCCGAAGGTTTTTGCGATATGCGACGTCAGCGGATCCGTCGCGAACTACGCACGTTTCATGCTCATGTTCCTCTATGCGCTTGAAGAGGTCATGCCGAAGGTACGTTCCTTCGCGTTCTCGTCAGACCTCGCTGAAGTGACCGAGCTCTTTGAGCGAAACAAGATCGAAGACGCCATCTCAAAGACGTTACGGGACTTCGGCGGCGGTTCGACTGACTATGGTCAAGCACTCGTCGACTTCAAGAAGAAATGTCTTGATGACGTTGACAACAGAACGACCATAATCATCCTTGGAGATGCGCGGAATAACTACGGTGACTGCAAACAAGACATCCTTCAAGAGATCTACCAGCGCAGTAAACGCGTGATCTGGTTGAATCCGGAACCTCGCAACACCTGGAATACTGGTGATGCCGAAATGCGCAAGTACACGCCTTACGTGCATCAAGCTGAAGAATGCAATTCGCTGATGCACCTCGAGCGCACCGTCGGCAACCTTCTCAAGACTGTACAGTGAGTAACTACCCTGGCTGAGACAAGCAACGAATCCGTCGCCAATGTCATTCCTGGCTCCGGGCGACAACTGGTCCGCTACGGCATCTACGCCATTGTGGGCTTCGTCGTATTGCTGTTTCTACTCGGTCAAGTCAATCAGTGTACTGGCATGCGCAGTTCTTCGATCGGCGCCGTTGATGCAGCGACTGGCACGATCACGCTGAACCTCGCGCAAGAACCGCCACAACTTGACTCCACCAAGGCGACCGACCAAGTTTCCGGCATGGTCCTTGGTCACGTCATGGAAGGGTTATTACGTTACGACGAAAACAACAACCTGATCGAAGGCGTTGCTGAATCGTGGTCCGTCACGGACACCGAAGCCAATTTCAAGCTGAAGCAGGACCTGTTGTGGAGTAACGGGACGCCGATTACGGCGCACGATTTTGTTTTCGCCTGGCGTAAAGCCGTCGATCCGCTGACCGCGTCGCAATACGCGTTCATTCTCTTCTTCATTGAGAACGCGAGAGAGATCACGCAGGGCGATATGCCGATTGAATCGCTCGGCGTCACTGCGGTCGACGATCACACGTTGCATGTGAAACTAATCGAACCGACACCTTTCTTCCTCTCTTTGACCGCGTTTCCGACCTATTTCCCGATCAATCAAGCGTTCTACGAGTCGAGAGACGGTCGATACGGCGCGAATGCAGAAGATCTGATCTACAACGGACCGTTCACCATCTCACAGTGGGTTCACAATGCCAACGTACGTTTAGAGAAGAACCAGAACTACTGGAACAAAGAAGCCGTCCACCTAAACGTCATTGATTTCGCGTACATCTTGAGCGATGCCAACGCAATCATCAACCTGTTTGAAAGCGGCGATATCGCGCAGGCGGGACTCAATGTCGAACTCGTCGATCGAGCGCTGCGAAATCGATGGGATATTCGCCAACACGTCGATGGTTCCGTGTTCTTCATGGAAATCAACTATCGTGAAGGTCGATTGACGCGAAACTACAACCTACGGAAAGCGTTGCAGTACGTGAATGACCCTTCGGAGTTAGTCAATAAGGTCATTAAGCTGCCAGGCAACCTGCCCGGTGAATCGATATTTCCAGTGTGGTTAAAAGGCGTCAACGGCAAGTTCCGTGAGGAGTTTCCAGCCAAACCATTAGTTACGAATAACGACAAGGCGCGCGAGCACTACGCGCTCGCGCTGGAAGAACTCGGACTGGACAAGATCACGTTGGTGATGCTTAGCGGCGACAACCCTTCGGCGAACAAGCAGAGCGAGTACTACCAGAGTAAATACGCGAAAGAGCTGGGACTTGAACTGAAGCTGGACCGGCAGATCTTTAAACAGCGTCTACAAAAGATGACCGACGGTGATTTCGATCTGGTACTCGCTGGCTGGGGTCCGGATTACGCGGACGCACTGACATTCGGGGATCTATTCACCTCGTGGAACGAGAACAACCGCGGTCGCTACAACAACCCGGAGGTCGATCGGCAAGTCGACATCGCAAAGAACTCTAGCGATCCACGAGTCCGAATGGAAGCGTTCGCACGCGTCCAGGATATCCTGAATGAAGACGTGGCGATTCTGATGAACTACGAACGCGGTAGTCTGTACGTCGTCCACGATCGGCTCAAGAACGTTGCGCGACGCAGCGTGGGTCCTGACCCGGACTACGCCTTTGCGCGCATCGTCGACAAGGGGTCATAGCTAGTGGCTTGGTACACGGTGAAACGCCTCATCCAAGGCATCATCACCGTTTGGTTTATCGCCACCGCTACGTTCTGGGCGATGCATGAAGTACCAGGCGATCCGTTCATCGGTGAGAAAGCGGTCTCACCCGAAGTCGAAGCAAATCTGAAGGCACGGTGGGGTCTCGATAAGCCGCCGCTTGAGCAGTACTGGATCTTTATGACCAACATGCTGCAAGGTGACTTCGGTATCTCCTTCGCACAAGAAAGTCGAAGCGTCAACGACATCATCCTGGAACGCTTTCCAGTATCCGCGATTCTGGGCATCCTTGCGATCGTGTTCGCGGGACTTGGCGGTGTGCTGTACGGCGCATTAACGGCGCTGTATCGGAATCAATGGCCGGACGTTCTGATCATTCTGCTGGTGATCATCGGGATTTCTGTCCCCAGCTTTGTGTTTGCGTCGGTTGGACAACTCATCCTCGTTGTGATCAATCAGATCCTAGGCTTCAACGTACTACCCGTCGCAGGTTGGGGCGACATCTCACATATGCTGGTACCGGCGCTCGTACTTGGGTTAGGGACGATGGCGTTCCTCACTCGACTGATGCGTTCATCGATGCTTGAAATCGTAAGCGCCGACTTCATCCGAACCGCACGATCCAAAGGCGTTCCCGCTGCACAGGTCTTCTCTCGACACCAGTTGAGGAATGCGGTATTACCTGTCATCACCGTTCTGGGACCGTCGGTCGCGTCGATTACAACAGGTGGATTCGTCGTTGAGAACATCTTCGGGATTCCCGGACTTGGTCAGTCCTTCGTACTTGCGGTCCAACAGAGCGATTACGGTGTCATCATGGGAACGACGGTGTTCTATGGTGCGTTTCTGGTACTGATGGTGATCATCGTCGATCTGCTCTATGCATGGATCGATCCAAGGGTACGTCTGGAATGAGTGACATCGGTACCTACTCATTTCGACGCGCGCAAGTCGATCTTGATCGTGAGGAGATCAGTCGTCCCTCACTTTCGTACTGGCAAGACGCCTGGTACCGAATTCGAACCAATCGAAGAACCCTCGCGAGTCTCTTCATCGTGGTCTTCATGGTGTTGGTTGCCGCGTTCGGTCCGATACTCTGGCATTTTGACTACGACACCCAAGACTTAAACCAAACGTCGAAACCGCCGTGGGCAAGTCGATCGATGACCGTTATCGAGCCGTATACGCCTTGGTTGGACCGACCAGCCGTTGAACGATGGAGCGATACGGGTGCACCAGCGGACATTCAAGCGATTGGATTCCCGTCGATCGAGTTTGTCCGGTTGACCTGGTCGCCGGTACAAGGCGCGACGCGATATACCATATATCGAACGATTGTCGATCCAGAAGGCGGACCACTTGGTCTTCCGCTGGGTAACGTCATCGGGGAAAGCGAGAACTCGTACGAGGATCGCATCGATTTAGAGCAACGCCGTTACTGGTACTCGGTCGAAGCGACGTTCGCGGATGGCACGACTGCGGCATCAACGCTACCGATCGACGTTGCGGCAGCAGCCACGTTGGCAGGCGCGATTGAGAGCGGTTGGATCGACGCAGACACAGATCTTCAACCCGGCGACACCCTGAGGACGCCGTGGCACCCGTTGGGCACAGACTACCTCGGACGGGATATGCTCGCACGACTTATGAAAGGCGCGCAGATTTCGCTGTTCATCGGCATCGTCGCACCGTTGCTCTTCATCCTGCTCGGCGTGGTGTACGGCAGTTTCGCGGGATTCATTGGCGGCAAAACCGACGCGTTGCTCATGCGATTTGCGGATTTTGTGGTCGCCCTACCCTTCCTGCTCTTCATGATCCTGTTCAAGCTCGTGTTTGGAATCGGTGCTGGCGAGAGCGGCATCCTGCCGATGCTGGTCGCACTCGTGCTGTTGAGCTGGCCGGCAGCGGCACGGTTGGTGCGAGGGCAAATCCTACAGATTCGCGAAGAGGGATATATCGACGCGTCGAGGTTGCTCGGGACGAAAACGCCGCGTTTGATCCTGCGGCACATGATCCCCAATACGATGGGCGTGATCCTGGTCACGTTCACGTTCGCCGTACCGTCTACCATCTTCACTGAAGCATTCCTCTCGTTCATAGGCATGGGGGTGGAACCGCCAATTCCTTCATGGGGAAGCATGTGTAACGATGGGCGCAAGACAATGGAAACGACACCACACGAACTGATATTCCCGGCAATCTTCATCAGTATCACTGTGCTGGCATTCAATATTCTCGGCGACGGATTGCGTGACGCGCTTGACGCGCGCATGCGGTCTACGGAGTAATCAACGTGGCACTTCTCGACGTCAAGAACCTGCATGTTGAATTCACGACGTACGGCGGGATCGTGCATGCCGTGCGCGGTGTCGATTTCAGCGTCGATGAGGGCGAGACCCTTGCGATCGTCGGCGAATCGGGTTGCGGCAAGTCGGTCACGGTGCAGAGCATCATGGGCTTGATTCCCATGCCGCCAGGTCGGATCACGCAAGGAACCGCACACCTACGAGGTCACGACATCATTCAAAGCAAAGTCATCGATGGTAAGGACATCCGTGGCAACTTCGTCGGCATGATCTTTCAAGACCCGATGACGTCACTGAATCCCACGATGACGATCGGTGCGCAAATCGCAGAACCACTCGAAGTGCACCGAGGTTACTCGCATCGACAGGCGATGAATCGAGCTGCCGAGCTGCTCGACATGGTACAAATCCCCGAAGCTGCGAAACGCGCGCGTCAGTATCCATTCGAATTTTCGGGCGGCATGTTGCAGCGATCGATGATCGCGATGGCCATCGCATGTGAGCCATCTGTGTTGATCGCCGACGAACCGTCGACCGCGCTCGACGTCACGATTCAGGCTCAGATCCTGGATCTTGTCAAATCCATTCAAAAAGACACCGGGATGGCGATCATCTTGATTACGCACGATCTAGGTGTGGTTGCGCGGCTCGCTGATACTGTCAGCGTGATGTATGCAGGCGAGGTCATGGAAGCCGGCAGCGTGGACGACGTGTTCTATCGGTCGGCTCACCCGTACACACTCGGTTTGAAAGAAGCGATGCCGACCAATCAGACCGGTCGCTCTCGACAACTCAAACCGATCGACGGCTCGCCACCTGATCTGTTCTCACCACCGAAGGGGTGTTCGTACGCGGCGCGTTGTCCCCACACGATGGAAGTCTGTTTAGAGAACAATCCAAACGCATTCGCGATGCAGGACGGTCACGCCGCGAAATGCTGGTTGCATCACGAAGAATGTGAGGTCGAAGCAGAGGATCTGTATCAGGCATGACCGAACCGCTGCTAACGACGCAAAACCTAACGAAGCATTTCCAGCTGAGTTCGAACGCGCTTGTACAAGCCGTCGACGACATCTCGTTAGAAATTGCACCTCGTGAAATCCTTGGTTTGGTGGGCGAAAGCGGCAGCGGTAAGTCAACTTTCGGCAAGACGGTCATAGGTCTACACGACAAAACCAGCGGAACCGTGACCTTTAACGGCGAGGAGATGCCTGATCGCTATCAGGCTGGAGATTTCCAGCGATTCGCCAACCAGATGCAGATGATCTTTCAGGATCCGTATTCGTCGTTAAACCCAAGAATGACGGTTGGCGAGATCATAGGTGAAGGTCTTATGCTGCATTCTGACCTGAAGCGATCCGAAGTGAACGATCAAGTCGCAGATTGGTTGCGCAAGGTCGGTTTAAACGCCGACCATATGGGACGCTATCCGCACGAGTTCTCGGGCGGCCAAAGGCAACGTATTGGTATTGCGCGTGCGTTGATTCTCAACCCTGAATTTGTCGTATGCGATGAGCCGATCTCAGCGTTAGACGTGTCGGTGCAGGCACAAGTGGTCAACCTACTTGGAGAACTCAAAGACTCCATGGGTTTGACGTTGTTATTCATCGCCCATGATCTATCGATGGTTCGCTATGTGTCCGACCGTATCGCGGTTATGTACTTGGGTTCGATGATTGAGATCGGACGATCAGACGATGTCTTTTTCGACCCGCAACATCCCTATACGCAGTTGCTCATCGGTTCAAACCCGGAACCAGACCCCAATCTTGAGCGAACTCGAACGTCCGTTTCGATTCCTGGCGAGATTCCTTCGCCGGTCAACATTCCTCCGGGATGTCGCTTCGCGTCTCGATGTCCGAAGGTGATGGATGTTTGTCGCGAGCGAACGCCGAGTCTCATACCGTTGGTGGACATTGGTGAGGATCATCACGTCGCGTGCCATTTATTCGAGTAGTATGGACTAAATTACCCTAAGTCACAACATCTAGTCCTGCTGTAGATCCGTCACGAAAAACCTCCACGTATCTAGTGTATATCATGAATACTAACGAAATCGATCGACCCACGCTGAATCACACGAATTACGCACTAATAAGTTAGACTATTCCTTGGTTTTCGTAATTTCGAAGCTAAATCTTTGCTATCTTGGCGAGATCATTAGTGAAATCGCTCCCCTTCACGAAGCATTTTTTCTCAAAGTACTCAAAATTAGCAAATTCGAATTTATTAGTCTCTAGAAAATTTTTCGCAACACCAGCAAACCTGTTTTTAGATTTCATGTCAATCGCATAATTAATCGACTCAATAAATGAACTTAGAAACGGATCACGGACCTCCTCCTGTTCCCATATGTCCGGTACTTCACAAGATCGTACCGAAACCGCTAATTTTTCAACAAACTCGGTACTATTGAGCTTCCTCAGTATTTTCCTAATATCTCGTTTCCATATTTTCCGGAAGACTTCGCGCTTATCATTCTTAAAAAAACTAACGTCCTTCGATCTTCGTCCATCAGGCATACTCCATCGTAGATTCTTGGAATTATCACCTCTATATCCAATATTAAAAACTTGCTCAGCAACTTCTTCTATTAACTCAAGAAATGCTCGCTGAAGCGTACCTTCATTTTCGGTTATTAGACCTTCTATATTTGTGTATGTACTAACCCTATTTTCGAATTTCGCTATCTCGTACTTCACGCGATCTTCAAACTGAAGTGGCACGAAACGGCCCAACGTTGTTTCAACGGACCATTGCTTCCAACTCGACCTATTCGTCTCTACAGATTCGTTGTCTAGATCGGCAGAGCTTTCAGGAATCGTTTCCCGAATTAGCTGTTTTATGCTTATTGAATCTGTAATATCCGCATCTATGAACCTTCGCATTCTTGGAGGTAACTGTGAATTGAATAGCTCGTTTGGTAGATCAAGTTTAATCCTCAATGGATCCGGCGCTTTCGATTCATACCAAAGAGAACCAGAATTGAAAAACTCGCGTGCATTCGATATATTTTGATCTTTCTTTCCAATCGTGAAATCACTTATATGTACCATCGTCGGTGAATGCACCTCTTCTTCAAAGTGTCCCCAAATATATTTCTCAAATTGTTTAACGTAATTTGGTTTCGAACGAATCTTATAACCAATTTGTATCAACGACTCTTCATTTGAAGTAAGGCCAGGCTTCGTTAAATTTGCGGACCCCAAGATTAGAGTGCCATCATGTCTACCTTCTATCTGATAGGCCTTAACGTGCATAAAGCCTCGACGCAGAACATAAATCCCACTGTCGCCATGCTGAAAAATCTCTTGAATTTTGGCGTCTAGCTTTTTCAATTCCTTGTAACGATCAATTGTTTTCGTTCCGTTGAGATATATCTCGACTCGAGTTGCGAAACCCTTCAACCGCCGGTCGTTAACGTTATTAATTAAAGCATTTATTGTTTCGTTGTCCCAATACGCAGACGCTACCATCACTGATCGAATCTTTTTAGGAAACCTATTGAAGATATGTTGAACGCTTCTATATTCGTTTTCTTCGTTTAATTGGTTGATGAATTCAACATGAATAGCCACTATTTTTACGCGAAACCAAGTAAGACGAGGACTTAATAATACAGGTATCAGGTTAGTCGGAGATATAGCCTGAAGTGGTATTTAGACGCTAGAAGCGCGTTTCCCTCTAGTTCTAAGTATCTGAGTTGGAAGACCACTAACAGAGAGAAAACACCACTATGACTAAGCATACCATCGTACCTCTACGAGACGACGGCGATCCCATACAAGATGTCTTACGGGAAGGCGCACGACGTCTCCTAGCGCAAGCGATCGAGGCTGAAGGAGACGAGTTGATTAACCGACAAGCAGAACGCCGCACTCCGGAAGGCCGCACGGGCGTCGTTCACAACGGCTATTCGCCTGGACGCCAACTGCAGACCGGCATAGGTCCGATTGACGTTCGCGTCACGAAAGTTCGAGCGAAGGCCGGTGAACCCGTGACGTTTCTTTCGTAACTGGTGCCGTCCGATGTTCGCAAGGCAGCATCGCTCGAAGCGGCGTTATCCTGGTTGTACCTGAATTGTTATGTTCGTCCTGCACGATTACTGTTTCAAACTTACGCACGTAGAGGAATACCAGACTGTTGGATTTCTACAGATTGATAGTCATGCCGACTCAGAATTGCTGCAAGCGTGCGACTTTCTTCATCTGGTTCGGCGCATGGCCCAATAGTAATCGACTCAATGGGCAATTGACCTTCATCGATAAAATCAAATTCCACATATGGCGTTAAACCATGTCGACCGGACCTGAATTTGGTTTCCAACGACAACGAGGATGTGGACGGTTGGTATATCTGGCGGTATTCAGCCTCTTCTTCAAATCCCACATGCTTGACGACACATGCGACGATATTGAACGTTGCTTCCAGCATGCCGAGAAGGTAACCCACTTCCACCTCACCGAAATCACTTTTCGACAAGAATTCGTCAACCCGATCAAGCAAACGCACCACAACAGCTTCAGCGACTTCCTCACGGTAGATGACTTTTTCGAGTAAAGGCATCCGGCCATCTGTGGTTGCCATTTCGCCAGTCTTGAAACCTATGCAATAACCAACACCTAGCCCTGCGTATTCACGCCACTGGCTAAGCCGATTTACCTCAGATGAGTAGCAAGCGATATATGTATCTACGGACAAAAGGTTAGATATCGCTCTTTCGACGATTGGACGCGACTGGCGCTCCATGTTTCCCCGCACCAATCGTTCCACTAACTCGACCCCGACTTCATATTCCATCGAATCATTCATTCGGCTTACATGCGTAGCCCAGATCTTGCCGGATTCAAGCATTCCAATCAGTGCATTTGAGTTTGTATAGTGAAAAATCACATCTGCCGGATTTGGTTCGATCAGATCTGCCAGCTCAAAACCTAGTGCTTTAGCCCACTCATCGATCTGGGCCACACGGCGTTGATATTCCGTCTCATTCATCGTTGGTTGTGTCGAGGAATCCGCGAAGAACATAACCATTGATTATCACGCAAGTCTACCCGATCGCGCGATATTGAGTCCTGTCTCGTGCAGGTCTGCGACAAACATTGTGGACGAGACCATTTGTAGGTCTTGTGCATCATTCCGTCTGAATTACAGATGTTTCCGCAGCGTTCGTCTAGCTAGCGGCCCAAGTATCAATGTCAAGTTAGATGTTCCACTTTTGTCAACTTCGTTTACGCCTCGGGAAGGCGTCGGGAGCGTAGCAACCGACGCTTTCCCAGCGTTCAGTTCAGTCTTGCCATGCGCGGCTTTGTACTCGCGCATGCGATAACTCGCCCCCTGAATGTTGACCACGTGACACCGATGCAGGAGACGATCTAACATCGCCGCCGCCATGACCTCATCACCGACCACGCGTCCCCACTCTTCGAATCCTTTGTTGGTTGTCAGGATCATTGAGCCGCGTTCATGCCGGGCGTTCACCAGTTGAAAAACAGGCGACCGCCGTCGTCGGCTACCTGCCGGTACCGCCGCCGACCGCCCATCTGCTGTTTCAGCTGGTCGCTGCCCATTTCGAGACCGGCAGCATCCTGTTGACCTCAATCAAATCAGGGCTTCGCCGAGTGGGGACGCGTCCTCGGCGACGATGTGGTTGCAACCGCGATCCTCAATCGACTCTTACATCACTGCCAGGTGATCGCGATCGAGGGCGATAGCTATCGGTTACGCAAGAAGCGCCAGGCCGGCCGCGTCGGTCACCGCGACGCCACCATCAAGGAGGCGACGTCGTGAACGGAGCAAGCAACGCACACGGCAAAAAGCCTTTCGGGCTACGCCCTCAGCGCTTTTTTCCCGCCAGCAATACGTTAAATTCTCGATACTTGGATCGTCAGATTCGGTGTCGCGTATCCGACGCCACATCATGCGGATGCGCGACGTCATGACCGGTCGGCTGGCTTCGGCCAACTCCTCCGCGGGCTCTTGCACCACAAGACCGTCGCGGCGACGGCTACCGGGCGAACCTGAGAGCCCTTGAGGCGGCCCTCGAAGCCCGAACGATATTGGAGAAATAATGACGGAGATTGACTTTACAAAAATTCGCGCTTTTGACGGTAGCCAAAACTCCGGTTTTGAAGAACTGGCTTGCCAGTTAGCACATTTAAAGGAACCGGCAAACGCCAAGAGGTTCGTAAGAAAGGCAGGCGCAGGCGGGGACGCCGGTGTCGAGTGCTACTGGATTCTCGATGACGATAGTGAGATTTGCTGGCAGGCCAAGTATTTCACCAATGAAATGAATTCCTCTCGCTGGGGACAGCTTGATAAGTCATTTGAAACAGCCCTGTCCAAGCACCCTAATATGAGCACCTATGTGGTTTGTTTGCCGCTGGATAAGTCAGATAGTAGAAAAATAGGAAGAGGGGGGAAGCAAAGCAAGTCGGTTGAGGACGACTGGAACGAACGCGTTAAAACGTGGACTACATCTGATACTGCGGCTGGACGAACGATAGAGTTTGAGTTTTGGGGCAAGCATGAATTTACGACCATGCTCGCCATTGATGATCCCAGATACTCAGGGAGGCGTCTATATTGGTTTAACGAACCCTTCCTGCGCTCAGAGACCCTTCGCCATCTGGCTCTAAAGAGTAAGGAAACTCTGGGTGATCGGTTTACGCCGGAGTTTCACGTAGATCTACCGATTGCTAAGCAGTTTGATGGGCTTTGCGCCAATGAGCGCTGGTGGTCGGAAATCTCTGAACAGAAAGCGGAGCTCGACGAACAGTATAACCAGTTCATCCGCTTTGTTACCAGCGACAAGATTGAAGATCCCGGTGGAATAGATCTGAGCGGGCTGGAAAGCGCATATACCGCATTCATGGTGCTACTAACGACCTGGTTGCAGAACAGACCTGCCAGATGCGATCTGAATGACCTGAAAGAGGCGCTGCAAAATATAGACCAGCCCTTTCGGGATCTTAGCGACCTGATCGAAAGGAAAACATTAAAGGAATCTGCGAGCGGAGACTTTCGCCACTATTCGACGAGCTTCTACACCCCTCTCAGAAAGATTGACAGTTTTCTTCAATCCCGCAAAGCGCAAGGCTACGAAGTAGGGGCAGCGCTCCTCCACGGCGAAGCGGGAATTGGGAAATCACACCTTTTATGTGATCTGGCGCTTCACAGGGCCGATGAGGCTTTGCCAACTATTTTTTTACTCGGGGCACAGTATGGCGGCGGAAACCCGCTTGATTTTGTAAGGCAAAGTCTCGACTTCCATCAATTTCCCAATGGCCAGGTTTTGGGAGCAATCGATGCTGCCGGAGAGGCCCGAAACTGCCGGACACTGATCGTCATTGATGCCATTAATGAAGGGCCGTGCCGCGATCAATGGCGGCATTTTATCAGAGGTTTTTTGACCGATATCTCAAGGTTTGAAAACATCTCGCTTCTGATCAGCTGCCGTTCAACCTATTGCCTGTATATGCTGCCGGAAAGTGTCGATGAAAATTGTCTCGTCCGGATTCATCATCAAGGGTTTCAGGGGTTTGAGCACCGCGCTGCCGAGAAGTATCTATCTGCGCAAGGGATTTCCAAGCCTAGTACACCAATTCTTGCACCGGAATTTTCAAATCCGCTTTTTCTGAAAACTTGCTGTAAAGCTCTCAGACGCTCCGGACAGAGTTCTTTCCCTAAGGGGCTAAGTGGACTGACACAGCTCTTCGAGTTCTACCTGGACAGCGTCGAACATGCAATTGCAGTGAGGAAGCAGTACATATCTGCGGAAAAAATCGTGCAGAACGCATTGCTCAAATTTTCTTCGAGGCTTTATCCCGATCATCTCTCGGGAATTCCTATTGGTGATGCACGTGAGCTCATTAATGATTTTGATATCGCTCTACAAAAGGGCGGAGATGATCTTTTCAGTCTTCTTTTGCATGAAGGCGTCCTTGCCGAAGATATTTCCTACGAAGACGATAGTAACGGTCAACCTGTAATACGTTATACCTATGAACGTTTTAGTGACGTGCTCGTTGCGCGGCAGATACTCCACGACCACGATATCAGTACCGTCGCAACGATATTTGATGAAGAGGAGCCTCTCGGTCAGATATTGCAAGATCGAGGCGTCTATCCGGTAGCCGGAATAGTTGAAGCCTTGTTCATTGCTATTGCCGAAAGGTTTCAGGTCGAACTCATTGATCTCATACCCGAGGATGTAGGGGTTTCACATCGGGAAATCAGTGAGTTATTCGAAAATACTGTTCTCTGGCGATCACCGGATTCATTTTCAGATAGAACGCTCGAGATTTTGAACGAAGATGTCGGTAATACGGAATATTCGAGTCCGGCGCTAGACATTTTGCTTAAGCTCTCTACCGAGCCGGACCATCCCTGGAATGCTCGTCTTCTTCATAAAAACCTGATAGGCAAAGAGATTGCGGAGCGCGACCATTTCTGGTCTATTCGGATTGCGAGAGGAGGTAGCTCAGAAGAGGATGGGCATGAATCGACCGAGCGGACACTCATTGAATGGGCCTGTTTCGGCGATATTGGTGAAGCCGATGACGAGCGAATCCGTCTATGCGCGGTTGTTTTGCTGTGGTTTCTGACAACATCTAACCGCAAGATACGGGACTGTGCCACCAAGTCGCTCGTGCGCTTGTTTGTTGAAAGGATCCAGATTGTCGAAGGCCTCTTTTCCGAATTCTGTGATGTCAACGATCTATATCTTGTCGAGAGGCTTTACGCCGCTATCTACGGTGCCATATGCAATATCGACGAGGATTCGGCTATCACCGATATTGCGAAACTTGTGTTCGACAAGATATTCGCGGATGGGCAGCCTATCCCCCACATCCTACTCAGGGACTATGCTAGAGGCGTACTTGAACGGGCGCTCTCGAAAGGGGTGTTGCCCGAGGGAATAGACCCTCAACCATTCAGGCCGCCATATAGTAGTACCTGGCCCCTGGACAATCCAACTAAAGAAGAGATCGACGAGCTCATAGGTGATGAGGATTATTCAGATATCGAGCGTTCACTGATGGGATTTCCGGGTGACTTCGGGAACTACACAATGAGCTGTGTCCATGACTGGTCTTCAACACCCATCGCTCAAGATGGGTTTCAGAATGGCTACGAGTTAAAGCTCCAGTTTGCCCAAGATTTTCTCGAGGGGGACCTTAAGGATGAGTTTCTCGAATTTATAGGGCCGGAGAAAACGGAGCCTGTCAATATTGAACAATTGCAGGCTCAATTGGCAGGCGGAGGTGAGTACGAAAGGCCTTCTGATGAAGAAATTAGGCGAATGAGGGACGAACGCGAAGCGTTCTTGGACAGAATTCGAGAAAAGCTTGATAGTAAAGAGCATGAGTATTTTCGTTGGCTCTGTGGTTTAGCGAATGACGGACCCGCGGAGTTTAGCCGTAAGTGGGCACAGCGCTGGGTATGCAAGCGCGCCTATGAATTGGGGTGGGATAAAGAATTGTTTTCACCGTTCGAGCGATCCTCGCGCGGGCGGGGTGATGGTCCCCCTGCAAGTCCAATGGAGCGCGTCGGCAAGAAGTATCAATGGATAGGCTTCCACGAGTTTCTTGCTCACTTGGCAGACAACATGCGCTGGATTGACCGCGGATATAGTGATTTTGATGATCGAGTCTATTACGGACCGTGGCAACTATACAAACGTGACATCGATGCCACCAACTGGCTCCGAAAAAATGGCGAGTACCGGACATATCACAATCAGCAGTTGACGTGGTGGCAACCGTACCGCTTTCCTATCGACCATTTGGAAGAGCAGGGCGATCAAAAAGCCTATCTTCGGGACCGCGAAAATTTGCCGGATTTCTCGAAACTTCTGATGGCACAAAGATCTGCCAAAGATAAGCAATGGTATGTTTTAAGGGGATTTTGGTCGCAGAAACAGGGAACGTCGGAAGTAGACAGAAAAGCACCGAGACTCGATTGCTGGTTCAGGATAAATTCCATCATAGTAGCTGAGAGCGACTTTGATCAGGTAAAACGCAATACCTCCAAAGAAAGTTTGATTGATCCCCATACTGTCTCGATCCCCAGCGTCAGCGAAGGATTTCTCGGTGAATATCCCTGGCATCCGATTTACGACCAGCTAGCCAACTGGCAAGACATTGATTCTGATTTTCACGGCCTCATCCCCGCGAAATACCTTGTTCCTATATCAGAGTATTTTTGGGAGCGGGGAAACTTCGATCATTCCATAGAAGAGACATTGTCGATTTACCTCCCGGCCAAGGAATTGGTTAATGAACTTGGAATGGAAAGGGTTCCTAACGAGTTCGGAAACTGGAGGGTGGGAGACGAAATCGTTTTCACAGACCCATCTGTAGAAGAATACGGACCAAGTTACGCACTGATGCAAACAGATGTTCTGAACCAATGGATGGAAAAGAACAACTTGAGGATTCTCTGGCTCATTGGAGGAGAAAAACAGCTTTTCTCTTCGGATTGGGGATCGAGTGAGTTCTTTGGCTGCTTGGTCTATAGCGGCGTCTATTGGATGGAGAACGATCGTCCCATTGGAAATCTGCATTTTCGTGAAGGGAAATAGGGCATACGCATTACAACCGACTTTGATGGTATCGGCAACAGTTTATGCCAGCGCCACAACGCGCCTTCGCTGACGCCGAGTTGTGCACTAACTTCCGCAGTCGACGCCGGTGTGCTCGTTAACAGCTGCGCCGCTTCAAGATTGTGTTCATCACTGTAGCGACGACTCTAACGGCGTTCCTTTCGAGGTTCAGATATTTGCATGCTCCTAAACTAAATTCTGCAGGTAAACTGTCCCCCGAAACGTGCGTATACCCGAAAATCTTTTCGTTATCGTCTCACGCAATATAAATCGCACACGTACAGAGTTCATGGGGGAATCCAATGACAGTTCGATTAAGCAAGTTCGACGACCGTACTATAGAAAAGCTCGGAAACTATGTTTATCTCTTGATAGATCCTCGGAGTGGTCAAACTTTCTACGTCGGCAAAGGTTCTGGAAACCGAGTTTTCAATCACGTGAACGGAGTACTTGAACGTGAGGACGTGAGAGAAGGCGAACTCCCCACGAATTTAGAACAGATAAGACAAATCATAGCTCAAGGGCTCGAGCCGATTCACATCATCCATCGCCATGGACTAACCAACGATCAGGCTTACGCCGTCGAGGCTGCATTGATCGACTATATTCCAGGTCTTGCAAACAAGGTTAAAGGAAGGGATGTACTACATGGACCCGCGAATGCAATTCATCTCAATGAGCGATATAGTCGTGTAGAAATGGTAGTCGAACATAAACTAATCTTCGTAAAGACATCATGGGAGACCGTAAGGGAACGAGGAGGTATCTATGAAGCCGCTCAATGGGCTTGGAATGCAAAACCTGAAAAAGCGAATCGTGCCGATTACGTCCTAGCTATCATCAATGGTGTATGCGAGGGAGTATTCGCGAATTGCGAGTGGCGGAGACTTGACGATAGAAAATCTGGATTTGAATGTACTCCTTTACCACGCAACAATATGAGTGTTGACAATCGTGAAACGCGAGCCTACCTTAAGAAGCTTGCTCCAGAATACGTTCGGAAACATGGTTGGCCGTACTGCCGATACAGTCGGAATTGGTGAACTCAAAATCAGAACACTGTTTGAAATAAAACGTAAGCATTATCTATCGCTTTACTTAGTCCTGTTCCTGACTAAGTGGGTCCGTCCCGGTCGGGTACGAGTGCACCCACCAGTATTCGTCACTGTGGGTTGTCCGCTCACCAACCTGCACAATCACAGTTCGCGGACAACGATGTTTGTTTCGAAGCTTGAAAACGGCCTCATTTCCGTCGCGAACAGAGCATCGATGCCTCGTATCGGACAGTTCACCCTACTCTAAGAATTCGATCGCGCAAATCGCGCCGCTTAGCTCAATGTATCATGGCGACGTTCAGAACAGGTATAGGATGTATCAACATGATTGCACTAGTCGCGAAACTCAATGTAGCCGAGGGTAAAGAAGCCGAATTCGAGGAAGTTATGCTCGGACTAGCAGAGCAGGTGCGAGCCAATGAGGACGCAAACCATCTATACACTCTAGTAAAAAACGACGACGGGTATTCAGTTCTCGAGCTATATGATGACGACGCAGCGTTGCAGACACATATGCAAAGCCAACACTTCCGCGACGCCGGAGCTAAATTCGCGGGTTTAATGGCCGGACCGCCTACGATGACTCGTTACGAGGTCGTTGGGTAGTCCTACTCGCGCGTGCTCTGTCTACGGTGGAACTGCCGTTTAGCTCGCGTCGATTGCTAAATAGCATCAACCGAAGCACCCGAGAATCCGTAGAGTCTACGACGCGCGAAGTGATAAAAGAGCGATTCCAGAGATCTGGGATTGAATCCAGATTGGGTGTGACGGCCGCGTGATACCTCTATAAGAGTTCGTCACCTCTTCGTCTCAGACGAGAATTCCGTGACAAGCTAGAAACTAACGCTCGATCGAACCGTGCATGGTAATCGGTGCTGGAAAGTTGATTTCCAGGGGTTCTCTAAAAATCTTCACAATCAGTTACTCCTCTACCATCTACATTAACCAGGTGCCAAGATCGAGTATAACGAAGAACCAACTACCCCGCGCATAGCGTATCAATGGGGAAACGTTCGTGTAACGAGAACAGATCCTCGTTGCTGATGCCGCGTAAGTGGAAAGTTTCGACGTGGTATGCCTTTTAGCACTAAAGGCCAACTCAAGAAAGCGCTCGCTGCCCGCTCTCTCTCGAGCTGCACAAGGCAAAACTTCGCGATAAGGAATAGCGACACAACTCGTCGCTAATAAGTCTAGCCTTCGCTCTTGATCTAGCGTCACTCGGTCTACAAATTCGCGACGGCGGCCTAAGTGCTATACAAAAACGAATCTACATGTTAGTATTGATCATGCGCCTTCTGACTTATCTGCGTCCAGATTTGAGTTTCTGTGAATACAGCTTCGAATAGCCCGGTCTCCGCAGCTCTCAACGCGAAAGTTCATAAGCACACACCGCTCAGAACGGGCAACGGCACGTTTGGGCGTCACGGTTCATTTCCACTTCGTTTCGGGTGGATTCCAAAAGGCCTCGAAGAACTTCGTGAGAATCCAACAGTCTTTAAACACGAAGATGCCACGGTCTGTTTCGGAGTTGGGAAGAACATGGTGACATCCATGCAATACTGGCTCGAAGCTACCCGACTCGTAAATCCGTCGAACTCCGATCAAGGTCTTGAATGGTCATCGATTGCCGAAATCGTATTCAATGAAGCAGCGGATCCCTATCTTGAGGACGACGGTACGATCTGGCTACTTCACTGGTTGCTTGCGTCTAATCCACGGAGTGCAACTGCTATCTACTGGTTCTTCAACCACTTCCACAAGCCTACGTTTACGAGCGATGAGGTCGCAACAGGATTAAGGGACTTCGTTCACCGAGAGATTTCGTCCAAAACATCTCAGAATACCCTGAAAAGAGATTCAGCGTTGGTGCTTCGGATGTACGCGCATTCTCACAAGAATGATGGACTTAATCTAGAAGAATCCCTCGACTCGCCACTTGCAACCCTTCGTTTACTACAGCGATTGGATGTACGATTGTGGCGTTCGGATGTCACAAAGGGTCCGGAAATCCCCCTGTTCGTGCTTGCTTTTGCAATCGCGGAGGTATTCCAATCAACGGACCGCCAACAATTGCCCATTCATGACTTGATGTATAGCAATTCGGATCACTGTGCACCTGGCGCGGTGTTCCGAATGACGGAAGAAGGTTTGGTGAATCAACTGGAAGCGGTTTGCCGCAGACACCATCAGCAACTAGCTCTCGATCAAACGGCCGGCATTTTTCAACTATATAAGCGAGACACTCTCGACCCTCTCATGCTGCTGCGAGATCACTACGAATTTAATGCGGAGCGAGCAGAAGCGTGAGATTAGCCGACAAGATTCACATCAATTCACGTTATGCGCGTTCGGCGAATCTCGAACGTGACCGTGGAGTGCAGTCTGTTGTTGAGTCGTATATACCAACTTCGCACGCTGTTGACCTATTGGAGCGAGTTCTTGACGCGGACAGGCAAGTCAATCAACCGCGTGCGTGGAGTGTGGTAGGTCCATACGGGTCAGGAAAATCCTCGTTCGCGCTCTTCTTATGTGAATTGCTCGGTCACCCGGAGGAAGCGAAAAAAGCGGCGCTTCTCAATATTCATCGGAATCACAGGCGACTTCATTCTGGGTTCAAGTCCAAAGAAACCTGGTGTCGAGTAGTCCTGATAGGATCCGATGAACCACTTGCGGCAGTTTTGCTTCGTGCACTAGACGAAGCAGCTCACGCCCATTGGGACGGGAAATTCGGTAGAAAACCAAGAATTCTCACAGAGATAAGGTCCGCGCTGAGAAATGGTGTTAGGAATCCCAAGCGGATACTAGATCTCATAGACGATCTTCAAGCGGCTATTCAGAAAGCCGGTGACGGTGGTCTGTTGTTCGTCATTGACGAAATGGGACGGTTTCTTGATTACGAGGCACGAAATGGCGGGAACGGACTCTCCATTCTGCAAGACATCGCAGAACGAGCATTTCGCGGTTCGGAGGCAAACATCCTTCTGTTTGTGTTTATTCATCAAGCTTTTGCGACATACGCCCGTGGTCTCGGCGAACAAATGGCAAAGGACTGGGCGAAGGTACAAGGGCGATTTGAGACAGTATCTTTCATCGAAGCTCCTGAACAGATGTTGTGTATCCTAGTAGCAGCCATCTCAAACACGCTCACATCAAAACAACAGGGCAGAATTAGACAAACCGCGCAGAAAATCGCATATTCGCTAGACGAAGCTGAAGTAATCCCCGCAGGACTAAATGAGTCTGACGCTTCAGAGATTTTCACATCGTGCTATCCGATTCACCCGATTTCGTTACTTACGCTTCCATTGCTCTGTCAGAAGTTCGCTCAAAACGAGAGGACGTTATTCACCTATCTAGGAAGCCAAGAGCCAAGCGGCTTCAAAGAAAAGATCGCTTCGATTCAAGACACAAGCGAATGGGTGATGCCGTGCGAGATCTACGACTACTTCATACAAAACCAACCTGCGCTACTTTCCGATCCCCTTATGAACCGTCGTTGGAACGAGGTTGTAACTGCGGTTGAACGCGTGGAAAGTGCAAGCTCCAAAAATGTCAATCTAATTCAGCTCGCGTCAGAACTCGTTAAAGCGATCGGCGTGCTCAATCTCGTTTCTTCGGGGAGCGGATTAAAAGCTTCGCCTTCCGTACTTCGAACCCTCTTTCAGTCGGACAAGGATTACGACGACGCAATTAAGTACCTCATCAGTGTGTCTGCCATCCAGTTTCGAAGCTTTAGCGGCGAATACCGAGTATGGCAAGGGACTGACTTCGACCTGCTCGAACGAACTCGTGAGGAGATTGGAAAGATCGGTCATTTAGACCTATCGAGAGCATTGAATGAAAGAGCAGATATTCGGCCCATCGTAGCGAGGCGACATTCGACTCGAACTGGTACTGTTCGCTACTTCAACATTGCCTTTGCAGATAGAAATACCTTCGAAAAACACTTGATCGACGAAAAGGAAACCACCATAGTGATATTCCTTGCCGAGAGTTGGGAAGATGAGCGTATCTTCGACTATACCGTCGGGAATCTCCCACGAAGTCAGGTATGGGCGATCTTTCGAGATACTCGTTCTCTAAGGTCAGCAATAACAGACGTTGTCGCGCTCGAGTCACTTCAAAGGAGTGCTCAAGAACTTGCGACTGACCCAGTAGCATCTCGCGAGGTTAGAGAGCGATTGATTAGCGCTAAGACTGCGGAACACGAGATCTTAGGAGCAATGTTTGCCGACCCGACTACCTCCGACTGGTTCTGGTCTGGTTCTAAAGTTCAAATGACGACAAGACGTGACTTGCAGCAATTGCTTTCGCGCGTCATGGACCGGATGTTTCATCTGTCGCCGATCATCCGTAATGAGTTAATTAATAGAGATCGTCCTTCGGGACAGGCAGCCGCAGCAAGAAACAAGCTGATACAACGCATGTTGACTAATTCCGATTCTTCACGCCTCGGGATTGAAAAGAACCCACCGGAGCTCACCATCTATAGGTCCATCCTTGAATTCGGTTGTTTGCATGTGAACAAAGACGATGTGTGGCAGTTTGCGGAACCCACAGAATCTAGTCCCACCAACATCCTTCCAACGTGGCGTCAAATAGGCGATCTGCTTGCTAAATCCGAATCTGAACCGATTGCGCTTAGCACAATCATGGCGCGCCTACGCCAGCCACCGTTTGGCGTGCGACGCGGCGTTTCACCTATTCTGTTCCTCGTGTACTTCCTTATGCATCGTCAAGAGATTGCTGTGTATGAAGAAGGCAGGTATTCGCCAGTCTTCGATTTTGAGCTAATCGAACGGATGCTGCGTCGACCAGATAATTTCGAATTCCAGAGATTCCAAGTCGATGAGAGACGCGCAAAGTTACTCAACGAATACAGCCAAGCACTTTTCGGTGAAACGAGACCGTCATTGAATGTACTAGACGTAGCTCGGCCGCTAGCTTCATTTATCGGGGGTTTGGATTACTTTACGCTGCATACTCGAAAACTATCAACGAACGCGATGCGGGTTCGACAGGCTATCTCATTTTCGAAGTCACCGGAGAAACTAATTTTCGATGAGCTACCGGTCGCCTGTGGATTTCGCGAGGATGAATTTCCGCAGAAATTTGGCGCTTCACTGCTCTCCGTTCTGCGAGAGCTAAAAAGTGCACTTCCGAATCTTCTCGATGACATGCGTAAGTCTCTCTGCGGATCTTTCGCTTTACCAGAGGGTACCGGTTTTCAAGAACTTCGGGATAACGCTCGAAGTCGGTGCCTCGGACTTGATCAGTACACAGTCGACGTTGAAGGACTCCGTAGCTTTATTCGCCGGGTCACAGAACGAGATCAAAGAGATCACGAATGGTTCTCTAGCGTCCTCTTGTTCTTGGGTCATAAGCCGCCGGAAAAGTGGTCAGATCAAGATCGAGACGCAGCAGGATACAGACTTGCAAACTTCTCAAGCAGGCTTATTGATCTAGAAAAACTACGGATACACCACGAGTCCAAATCTCGAAAAGAGAAAATCCATGATGTCATTCTCGTCAAGACCGTGCGCGAAGGCGATGGCGAAATCGATGAGATCGTCGCATACAATTCGCATATCGACTATGCCATAGAGGACGTGACGAGAGACTTGGAAAACAAGATCAACAAAATTGGTGACAAAAAACTGGAACTTGCAGCAATCACAAGACTCGCTCACAACTTTTTGACTCGATACAAGAACAACAAAACGGCAAGAAGCACTGAAGAGAATGAAGAGAAAATCGCAGGATAACGCCGAATTCGTGACTGTTGAAGTGAAACCAACTCGTCGCGTTTTGGGATTGTCTGGTGGCAAAGACAGCGCCGCTCTAGCCATTTACCTTAAAGATCAAGGGAGAGCGAAGGATATCGAGTATTTCTTCTGTGACACCGGAGCAGAACTACCCGAAGTGTACGCCTATCTTGATCGCTTAGAGGATTACCTTGAAAAGCCAATCGAAAAGTTAAGCAGCGGTCGAGATTTCGACCATCATCTGAAGCGCTTCAACAACTTCCTTCCGGCACCTCACGCTCGATGGTGTACTAGAGTGATGAAACTCGAACCGCTAGAGGCGTTTATTGGTAATGATCCTTGCGTAAGTTACATAGGCATTCGCGCAGACGAACGACGAAGTGGATATATCAGCCATAAACCAAACATCGCCGCATCCTATCCATTTATTGACGACGGAATAGTGAAGGCAGACGTATTCCGCATACTTGAGGACTCCGTGGGCATTCCGGAATACTATAAATAGCGCAGCAGATCGGGATGTTATTTTTGCTTTTTTCAGCGTAAGGACGAATGGCTCGGTTTAGCGAAGAACCACCCTGATCTGTTTGAACGAGCAAAGGAATACGAGAAAGTAGACCCAACCACAGGGAGAGAGTTTACTTGGGTGAAAGGTACCAAGCTGGAAGCCATTCGTGAAGATGTAGAAACTTCAACACCACAAAATAGTGAAGATACAAGGAAAAAGACCTGGCAGGAGCGTCTACTCGAAGACTCTGACGACGACGCGTGTCTAATTTGCACTCTTTAGAACTAAAGATTAACTCCGATTAAATTCACTTACGCCGTACCATCTTCAAATAAATGTTCCCCGAATTTGGTCTAACCATTAATTCGTTCTTCGACTCATTGTCAGATACAGAGATTCGGAAATTCTTCGATACCTCAGTTCTATCTGTCCTAGATGCGCTAGCTCATGGGAAGGTCGAAGGACTTGAACTGAAACGTATCGCAACTACGTACGTAGACCTCGACGCCACCCTCAACGATACCGACGGACGCCGTCTTGTCTTGTCGCTGATTCCCGTACAAAAGCGGGGCGAATTAGAGGCGCGCGTCGATCGGAGTATTGAGCCGAGTCAAGCGAATTCCTGGACCAATCCAGAGATCACTCGCCTACGCGACTTCTTTGGGTTGATGGATGAACAATTGAGTCTGCGAACATCGATCGGCGTGGACTCCGTTGAACCGGTATACGGACTCTTTCAACATCAGCGGGGAGCGGTTGAAGAGCTACTTCCGTTGCTAACCGATGGCGATCAGCGTGCCGTTCTACACCTACCTACAGGAGTCGGAAAGACAAGAACCGCAATGCATGTCGTCGCTTCATTCCTCCGCAACAACGAACCCTCGGTTGTTGTTTGGCTCGCATCCGGGAAGGAGCTATTGGAGCAGGCGGGCGCGGCTTTTCAGGAAGCTTGGTCTAACCTTGGAACAAGGTCCGTCAAATTTGGAGTGCTACAAGGTCAACAAACTCTCGCTCTCGAAGAATTTGATGACGGTTTCATATGTGTGGGTTTAGCAAAAGCCTGGTCTATGCTGACTGGTTCGCATCCAGATTGGACACTAAAAATCGCGAAGAAAACACGTCTTGTCGTATTCGATGAAGCTCATTAGAGCATCGCACGCACATTTCGACGAATTACCGAAGAACTAACTACCGACTATCGCTGTGCGCTGCTCGGGCTCACCGCTACGCCAGGTCGAACTTGGGACGATATCGACGAAGATGGTCGACTCGCGGCGTTCTTCGACCACAACAAAATCACTCTAAACGTGCCAACGGAAAACCCGATCGAGTACCTTATCTCAAATGGATATCTAGCACAACCAACGTTTCGCACGCTTCTTGCGAGTCCAGGATTGAAAGTCAGTGAATCTGATCTCGCTCGGATAAAGTCCTCTCTCGACATTCCAACGGACGTACTAGCAAGACTCTCTATGTCCGATCAGTATGTTGCGGTCGTGTTAGATGCAGTCGAGAGTCTTCTTAAAGCCGGACACAAACGAATGCTAGTCTTCGCCGCTAGCGTGGAACTTACAAGACTTTTGGCAGCTGTACTTAATATGCGAGGAGTCGAGGGTTACGCAATCACCGGTGGGACATCAAAACAAGCACGATCTAACGCTGTCCGAGCATTCAAGTCGAATGTAACACAATCGATAGTACTCGTTAACTACGGCGTGCTTACGACAGGTTTCGACGCACCTAAGGCTTCCGCAGGAGTAATCGCACGACCGACCAAGTCGTTAGTACTCTACAGTCAGATGATCGGTCGACTGATACGAGGACCAAAAGCCGGCGGAACCGAATCATGCGAGGTTGTAACTGTCGTGGATACTCGACTACCCGGATTCGGCGACATTGCTGAAGCATTTTCTAATTGGGAGGATATCTGGTAGTGACAAATTTCGAAAAATCAGATGGTGAGTTAGGACTCGACTTTAGCATCATCGACCCGAAAATGACTGTCAAAGCAATGCGCGATAGTGGGTACAAGTCAACGACCCATGCTCTCGCGGAACTTATCGATAACTCAATTGAGAGTGGGGCCAGTACCATCGAGATTTTTGGTTTAAGTCGGATCAATGAGAGCACGCAGACAAAGAGACTACAGGAATTAGCGGTCCTCGATAATGGGCAAGGGATGAACAGACAAACACTTCGAAGCGCTCTTCGCTACGGTCACGGAACGCGACGTGAGCGTAGAGGGATTGGTCGCTTTGGAATGGGTTTGCCGAATTCATCTATGTCTCAAGCTCGACGTCTAGATATATGGTCCTGGCAATCGGGCGCGACAAACGCATTACACACCTATCTTTCTCTCGATGAAGTAGAGAGTGGCGTTACCCTGATTCCTGAACCACAGCTTCAAAAGCTACCGGAAGCATACCTTCAGTGTACTCGAATGCTGTATGGCAATTCTGGCACGCTAGTCGTTTGGAGTGAATTAGACCGCGTAGAGTGGCGGCGCGCTTCCACAACGTTCAAACATACAGAATTCCTACTCGGCCGCATATATCGACGATTCCTTGCTAACGACACTGATCGACTACATCTAGAAGATACACGAAATGAAGATATCGGACCAAGGAGAAAAATAAACCTGATTCCAATCGACGAAGAAGACGAAGGCGAATTTGTCGTACGTGATGAAGAGATAGTTGAAGTTCGCCCGAACGATCCGTTATATCTGATGAACGGTACATCGTGCCCTGAGCAATTTGGAAATGGACCAATGTTCACAGAACTGCCAGAGTTTAGTCCAACTAGCATCTCCGTTGACTACGGCGGAAGAGAGTTCGAAGTCCAAATCCGTGCGAGTTACGTTCGTCCTTTAGCACGAGACTTCAAACAAGAAGGAGCAGCTTGGCCTGAGCAATTTCACGGTCTCGATGCCGGTAATTCCCCTTGGGGAAAGCACGCTGCCCAAAATCTCGGCGTATCACTAATGCGAGCTCATCGTGAGATACAGCTTGATGAGTCCTGGACAAGCCCATCAGAACCTCGAGACAGATGGTGGTCGATCGAGGTCGACTTCCCGACTGAACTTGACGAGGTATTTGGTATTACTAATAACAAACAAGGAGCTGTTACTTTTCAACGGTTGGCTACGTTTGACTGGAGACGAGAAGTTCTTGATGACGAACAGTCAAAAGGCGACGTACGACGACGAATGGAAGCTGATGGCGATCCCCGAATTTTTCTACAGAGAGTTCACGACCACATTGATCGCTGTCGCAGCACCATGCGTGCGCGAATCAGGCAGTACAGAATCACTCGACATACGCAAGATGACTCTTACGATGAAGAAACCGTCGCTGATAAAAAAGCTTCCGATGTTATCAAGAAACGGGAACAAGATGGATATCGTGGCGACTCGGATAAAGCTGCAGAATCCGGAACTGAACAGGAACACCGAGAGGAGCAAGTTCGCTCTCTAACCGAAAAACATCGACTCGATCCCGATGACGCACTGCGAAAGGTTGAAGAAACGCTCAAGACGGACAGTCGTGTACGCTGGATCCAGTCCGACCAACAGAGTCCGGCATTTTTCGATGTCGAACCATTGCCAAGCGTAATTCAGGTTGCTCTAAACAGGAACCATCCTGTGCATTCCCACCTATGGGAGGTAATGCACCCAGATATGCTAGATGACGATTCAGTTGAGCAACTACAAGAACAGTTATCTAAAGCCGCTTCGGCGTTTCGTATTCTCGTTTACTCTTGGGCTCGGTATGAAGAAGAACAAACAGGACGAGATCGCAAAAATGTGAGGGATGCTAGGATCGAGTGGGGAAGGTACGCCGAAGAGTTTTTCGACGATCCTGAAGATGAACTAGGACCAACCGACCTCGTTTGAGAGTAAATTGTTGAGTATTTCTACTAGTACGCAGGGCGAACGCATTCGGAGTTTATTTCGCGATGCGTCAGAAGCAACAATCATCGCGCCCTTCATGAAGATTGACGCGCTTCATTCAATACTAAAAGTAATCCCGAAAAGTGCTCCAATTCGATGTGTCACACGTTGGATTCCATCAGAAGTAGCCGCTAGAGTCTCCGATCCCAAGATTCTTGACATTCTTCGAGAACGAGAAGCGTACGAGTTATTACTTGTGGATAGATTACATGCGAAGCTATATATTGCAGATAGTGAGTGTCTAGTCGGTTCTGCAAACGTTACTCTAGCGGCGCTAGGCGAAACTCCAGGCGAATCAAATATCGAGGTCTTAGTGAGCTCATCGACTAATGATCCCGGCGTTAGGCAGACTCTCGCTGATATAGAGAGTGAAGCCACGACTGCGACCGATCAGATGGCTGAGACCGTTTTAAGGATGGCAGATGCGCTGATGGACTTTGAGAGTCCACCACCAAATCAAACATGGCATCCGTTCAGTCGAAAGCCTGAGGATGCGTATCGAATCTACAGCATTCGTCACTCGAGTTACATGACAAGAGCAGAGCGAGTACTACTGCGCGACATCGCACTAGCAGATTTACGCCCCGGTCTTGACGAGGAGTCGTTTCGATACTCCATTCGTGCTCTGTTGACTGCAATTCCGACTGCGTCAGCTATCCTGAGTGCACCAAACGACGAACTGATTACGCGTGCCGATGCAACCGTCTATCTCAAGAGCATCCGTACGGATGACTTCGATGAAAACGATCTATGGTTGGCTTTCGTTAAATGGATGTCGCATTTCTTTGACGACAAAGTCATGATCCAGGAAATCTCGGAAATCGCGCTACGAAAGGCGGTCGTCATACCCATTAGATAGGATCTTCTGAAGTAGCGAACCTGAGCAAAAGAGCAAAGGGAAGTAACTAGCTTAGCTCGTTAAGGATTGGCTCTTGTATATTTAGTTACTGCTTTTGCTGCATTGGGTCGCGAATAAAGTCGGGTTCAAGCGTTTTGTCCGGTCGAAATTCCTGTCGCATGTGCATGTTCACATAATTGTCGAGGTACTTGGTGCTAACGCTTCGATGCCAATGATTCGACGTCGATTTCATGGTTCGATGACGGTTATTTACGTATTGAGATGCCACGGTCCACTTCGCCGTTCTCCCTGACTGCGATTGATCAGTTCACGTGACCATATTCAGCAAAGCAACAACTAAATACATAACAGCCTATTTTTAAAATACGCCGAGTTTTGCGCTTCGCGATGAAATTCAGAAAGTCAGTCAAGGAGTGAATCTGAATATGACTTTAACAGATCTTGTAAGACTTTTCGTCGAAACCGTACTCAGCGCACTCCGGCGTCCATTGGATGAAGACGTAATCAAAGAGGTTTTCAAGAGAATTGAACGTCAATATAGAGGCGACTACAACGATTTATGCGCGAACGCAAATACAGGAAGTCAATCCATAAATCCCTTGATCGAAAAATCCGTCGGATCACATTTACAAGCCACCGTAAAACGGAGCGGCGTATCCGCAGCAGTTGAATGTTCGCTTATTACATCTTATTCGAAACTGCACATAACACCAATTCGGGGCAATTTCTGAATTTCGACCTTACAAATCGCTCGAACACTGCTTCATTCGCGACCGCACACAGCAAAACGACAGCTACATGCATAAAAGCCTAGTGTTTAAGAGGTCCATAAACAGGCTAGTTCGATTCATTAACGCGGATTGTGCAGTCGTTCCTTTGTAAGTCCTGAACGGTCCAATAGGGCGATCTCGGTCCAAAAATCGCGACTTGAAAATGTTACATTTTGTATTGATTGCAGTGCTTTTTCTACCGAACCTGCTCTACCCATGAGGTATATAAATTGAGGAACATCCATCCAGAATACAGATATCATATATCTAAATAAGTCCTCCGGTTTATATTCTTCGGGGTATCGATCAAATTCGTCCTCAATCTCGCTAAATATCGAATTAAACTTCCCAATAATTTCGATAGCACGAACATCGTCAGTCATCGCCTCAAAGCTAACTTGGGTGGCGGCGTTAATTAATGCGTTCGTTAATGCTTTGTCGGTAACAGGTCCAAAGGTAAGGCTGGATACCGCCACTTTGATGATATCCGTAGTTATTGATTCACCAGCTTCGCTTACTATCTCCTCGTTACCTAATATAGTATTTCGATCGTGTCGTACCAGTTGCTTTAATGCAACTAAAAACCCGCCGACGTAATCCTTAATAAACGCAAGCGTATTAACCGACTCAGCAGCGCGAGTTAGTACTTTAGATTTAGCCTCAAAGATAATCCAGTCCGTCTCACCACGACATAGAACATCAATTTCTAGAGCTTTTCCATTCGCGTGGTATCTAACGTTCTTCTTAACTTCAGTGGCTTTTCCTACGCACGCAAGATAGATGGATAATTCACTCACTTCCGACACGATCGGCTCCGCTACTTTGCGCTGAAGTTTGGACCAAATTGTCTCAAATGCGATCTTGTATACCGAGCAAGCGGCCAAAGAAGGCGTTAGCGCAATCACCTTATCTTCACCGCTGTCGAAAAATACTGATGACTGGTGGTCTCTCTGTTCTGTATCAAATGGACGAAGATAGTTGGAGTTCGTTTCCCCACGTTTTGCTCGTGCTTTTTCGGTTAATAAAGGAAACCTACGTTGAGCCGTCTTAAGAGGCATTCCAATAAGTCGATCTGTCTTACGATTCCTTAGAAGTTCAATACCTTCTTGCAGCAATGCGTCCACCTCATGCTTTACCTGTCGGGTATAAGGTGGCCATGCGACTCTGCCAAAAGCACGCCGAATAATGATTAGAGCGCTTACAGGTACTTGAGGTAAGGTGAACAATACGTGCCATTTAATAGACTCGTCAAAATTCCTAATAACTGCCGTTGGGTGTATTCCCGTAACTCCTTCAAAACGGTTGTATCTTTGACAATTCAGAGCGGCTGCAAGATTGATCGAAAGTGAGATTCCCTCCTTAAGTAACCCGCTATCTGGTGTAGATGGCGGATTGTGGATGTGACGAAGTGCGAGTGAGATTAGCCATCCAACCGGTATTTCGGGTTTACTTGGTGAACGCGCTGGTGCAATTTGGTTTCCGAACAACCAGAGATCGTCATGCAGCCGATTGTGTTGATACATATGTTGAAACAAGTACATAAGAATGTTCACCCCGCCTACATTCTCGATCATCGAGTCGACGCGATTCGCTATCTGAAGTTGCGTGTGTTCATTGATATTAGGTCCAAAAGAGTCGATTTGGACGTCAAAACCGCAATCGCGTATTCCTCGACAGGCTATTCCCACGGTTTTATTACGGGGGTTCGGGTCAAAGTCGCCAAGTACGTCAGGGGAGTCAGGAGCGTACTGTGCAGAGACGATTGCACGCTGCCAAATAGTTGTATTTGTTGGAGCAGCATATGACCTTGATTCTGACTTAAGTGCATTACAAATCTTCTCAAGCGTTCGAACGGCGTGATTTGATGCGTCTCCCGCGGCTTCTGCAATCTCACAAGCATCAAGCAGGTAACCGATTTCATTCCTGAAAAGCCGACGTTCTTGAGTACCGTCGGTACGCAAGATCGAATCAATTGATTGTTGGGGACCGAGAGTCGCTTCCCGACCTAGATGGTCCAAAAGAGTAAGGTAGTTACTTAGATCAGTTCGTAGTAGCAATACAGGCTTTAGCGTGAGTTGCGAGAAATTGACCGCCTAAGTATAGATTTGTTGGTGCGAAAATTACCTTCCGAATTCCACTCGAGTAACAGAACTCGATCTTATTGAAACGCAAAGTCCATCACGAAAAGCAACACTTATATGTTTTGACCTGTACTCAGGTTCTTTGTTTTGGGCTCTTATGTATTTAATTTTGGTTTTTTCAAAATCGTGTCTAAGCTTTGTTAGTTATCAATGACTTACGACATACATGAAGCGATTGTTATTTAGGCACTATTTGGCTCACCTAGAGACTCTGACCGGGACACAACGCCAGCAAGTTATCGCAGCCCTTCAGCGACCCGATCCAGGCGGCACCGTACCCCATCAGGTCCGTGCGCGTGAACGACAATTCGACGTTGAACGTCGGCGCATCCATTGCGGTGTGACGGGGACACGGAAGCACGCCAAAAGTGCTGGTCTGATGCGCTTTCGCCGCCTTGCCGAAGGCTGCGGGTAAGACGTATACCGCGCTCACGGGGACGGGGTTGGCGAAGCTATGCCATCGGGTGTCACGCGACACCGAAACTGCCGGTCAAACGACACTGAAACTGGCGGGTCCAGTGACAGGTATTTAACGTACCCGTGGTAGGGGAAAAGCCCTGAGGGCGTAGCCCGAAGGGCTTTTCCCGCGTGCTCGGTGAATAGCCCGATCAAGATGTTGAGCCCTGTTTTGCACTTGATGCACGTCTACTGACCATCCCTGCGCGTCGTTTTTTTGCGTAGTCGGTAACTGTCGCCTTGGATGGTGATCACTTGGCTGTGGTGTAGGAGGCGGTCGAGAATGGCAGTCGCCGCCGACCTAGTCGGACACGTCATCGCCAAGCACACGTCCCCAGTCCGCCAGACCTTGGTTGGAGGTCAGCAGAATGCTGCCGGTCTCGTAACGTGCCGCGACGAGTTGAAACAGCAGATGGACCGTCCGGGGCGGTACCGGCAGGTAGCCGAATTCGTCGACGATCAACAGCTTCGGCTTGACAAAGCGCGTGAGACACGCATCCCACGTGCCGGTTTCATGCGCCTGGTGCAGTTGCACCATCAAGGTCTGCGCGGCCACGAATAACACGCTGTAATCGGCTTCGGCAGCGGCGCGGCCGAGACCGATCGCAAGGTGGGTCTTGCCCACCCCCGGTGGTCCCAGCAACAGCACGTTTTCGCCACTGGCGATCCAACGTGCCGTCGCCAGGTCGTGGATCTGGTCCGGGTTAACGCTCGGTTGTGCTTTGAATTCAAAGTCGTCGAGGGTTCGCTGCATCGGAGAGTGCGCCTGTTGCACGTGGCGCACCAGCCGCTGCCGACGCTTGCTGTCGCGTTCGTGCCGGTAGAGCATGATCAGAAAATCCCGCAGGTTCAACTCGGCGTCGGCGGCTTCCGCCAACAGGTTCGGTAGCTGCTCCCGAATGTACGGCAGGCGCAACTCGCCCAGCCAACTCGTCAGTTCCTCGTCGTCGACGAACTGGTTCATCGCGACCGTCATGACGTCCCCTCCGCCGCGGCATAATCGGCGTAGATCGCCAACGACCGGGTTACGCTGCGATCGCGCGGTGCTGGCGCCGCCGGCGTGGCGTCCAGCTGAAAGTGCGTCTTGTCCATGCGCCGTTGATGGCGACCTTCGCAACGCGGATGTTCCGCGACTAACTGGGCGCGATGGTAGATGTTCACCGTCGCGGTCGTGGTAATCACCTGTACCTTGGCGCCGATCAGCTGCCACGGCACCGAGTAGACGTTCGTATCCAGCACGATCGCCGCCTCGGCGGTCACGGTACGTTCGAGTTCGCGTGGCGAACCGAAGGGTGGCTTGCCATCAAGTGCCTGGAGCTGCTCGCGTTCCGCGTGGAACCGCGTCAGGGGCGTATCGCCCTTGTCACTGAGTGTCCGATGGTCGGTGATCGTCGCCACCCACATCGCCAGATGGCGATCCAGCTCCCCCAACTGGCAAAGGACCGACCCGCTAAGGCATTGTGTTTCACGTAACCCACACTGCGTTCAACCTTACCCTTGGTGCGGGCTCGATAGGTTCGACAGGCACGGGGCTTGAAGCCCCAGTACTTGGCAAACGCATTCAGCCGATCGTTGAAAACCGCCGGTCGGTCGTCGTGACGCGGCGTGGTCACCAAGGCTTTCGGGTTATCCATCAAAACCGTCGTCGGCACCCCGCCGAAATGCGCGACCCGTCATCATGACGGTAGGCCCCTTCGGTGCCGTCGAACCATTCCCGTTGCGTCTCCTGCGGGTAGGCCTTGGCAAAGAGTCGCCGTGAATAACCCAACGTCGCCACGAGCACATGAACTTCCTGGTCGTGGCCTTCAATCGATACCACCTTCTCACCGAAGTCGATCTGGAGCTGTTCCCCCGGCTTCGTTTCAAAACGCGGGGTCGCCAATCGCGAGGCTTCTAAACGCTCCCGGTACGGCTTCAAGGCGCGCTGCACCGTTCGCAAGGATACCTCGATGCCTAATTCGGCCGCCAACTCCTGACGCACCACGTCCGCATTGCCGTTATGCTGCAGAAAACGTTCGAGCAGAAACTCGGCATGCGGGTCCAACGCGCTGGGCGGTTGCTGGCGCAGTGCGGCTTCGAAACCGATCCTGATATAGCGCATCACCGTCGTGTGGCTGCACCCCAAGATACCAGCAATCTTCCATGCCGAATGCCCCTTGGCATGCAACGTCTTCATCGTCAAGACTTCATCCGGTCCCTTCATCGTGTGCGCACCTTGTGCCGTCGGCAGGATGGCATCGATGGTATCGGATGGTTTTTTCGTCGTCATATCGAAACTCCGTGACTGTGACAAACTTCCGCGCGACCGCATGCGGTCGCGCTTACATCACTGCCAGTTTCGATGTCGCCTAACATCAGACCACTGTGCTTTCGCGGTGGCCGACATTCACGTAAGTGCCGACCCCCCTCTGGCGCTTTCGGCAAGAAGGTCTCGTCGATCTTCACCACGCCACCTAAAGGCGTTACTTGCCTCGTCTCGGCGAGAAAGCGATGCCACCACATCGAAACGCCGTTCCGTAATTAATGTTGAACCGATTGGCGGCTTACTGGAGGGGGTCTGCTGGCGCAGGCAGTCCTGAAAACACTCCCACGTGGTATCACGCGACACCGAAACTACCGGGCAACGACACTGAAGCTGCCCAGGCTGAATTAGTTGCAGCGCACTTAATCCTACCTAATGAATCAAACGATAATCGAGTAGAGAACGGAATCGTACTCTCACCTACGTACCTTATGGATTTCATCTCATCGCCTCAGGGCTTGCTCATCAGTCGCATGTAACAAACTTCGCGATTGCCTCCGGGTTACCCGAACACGAACCAATTAATACTCTCCGGAATCGACCCGTCGACTACGATGGATTACGATCCGACTGGAAGTCCCTCGAAGTAATCTTTTCTTGACTAGGCGCGTCAATAGATTATTCTCACTAAAATGATTCGGTCACAATTACGAATACACTCGCGTGCAAGCGCGCAACGGCATGGTATCAGCATCAAAGAACGTGGATAAGAATAAAGCAATCGTCGATAAAAGTTTCCTTCAAGGCGCTTCGTTATACGAGCTCAAGGAAGCCTCTAAGAAATTTAAGTTAGTAATCACTGACACGCTTTTTTATGAAATCTTATCTTCAGCTAACGACACGGAGAAGTGTATTACGAAACTCAACCAGCTCGCCGGGACTGACTGCTTGTTTATACAGGACCTCGGATACCTACTTGACTTTGAAGCATTAGAGAAAATTCCAACAGACCATCCATCTAAACATCTTCAGATGGAACAAGATGTTGAAACGATACTGCATTATTATCGTTCTTACCCTTCGGCACTCGCTGACGCATTAATAAATAAAAGACATCAAAATACTGAAAAAACAGCGAGGCTTATGATATGGGAAATGAATAATTGGCAAAAACGCCGGCTTCACTGGTTTTCGAAAAAAGAGGGAGACTCAAATAATGTCACATTACTAAGTAAGATTTCTCAAATCATAGGTTCCTCTGAGCTCGTTCAAATGCTCTGTTCTCGATACTTCGCTTACGTCAACGGCGAATTGAAAAAAGAAGAACTTACACCGCGTTGGATTACGTACACGTGGTGCCAAGTTATATTCTTCTATTCTGTCGATTTATATAATAGACATGAGGCAGATAGTTTACTAGATGATAATGGATGCGTACGGACTAGGATGATGAACGAGGTATCAGATATGGAATATGTTGCACTTGCACTAATGGAGGATATGCTCTTAACTAGAGATAAACGAATGCAGAACGCATACGATTCACTAATCGCGATTCGTCACCAAGTGAGTGAACATTGATTGAATGCACGGAAATCGTGAGTTTTGAGCTTGTCAATATGGACGTCTTTTAGGGCGACTAGTAATCTAGCTGCAACACTACAACATACGATACAGGTCATCGTATGGATTAGGTCAATTTTGCATAGACACCGACGTCAGAAAATCGTCAATGGTTCGTTTAGACTGTTACTTGAGTTTAACTCCGAAAAGCAACACTAAGTCTTATTGAAATATAGAAAACGGGACGGCTCTTAAGCCGTCCCGTTTTATGCCTTCATTGAAACCTGCCAGGCGGTTGTGGCATGCTTGCGTTTAGCAAGACAACAAAGACATGCCATGGCTGAAGCCGCCAATCCACACCTGACACTTGTGCAACGATGCAAGATCGCGGGCTTTTGTCAAGTGGCCACTCGACACGGTCGATCGCGCGACAACTCCGCGTGACCGCCACAACCGTTTCCCGCGAGCTTCGACGCAACAGCGATTCGCACGGCAGCTACGATGCTAACCGCGAGCATCAGCGAGCCGTCAAACGCCGTCACGACGCGTCCTCGCGACCCCGTAAAGTGACAGAACGTCATCTCGAATACATCGATGAACGCCTGGTCGCTGACTGGAGTCCGGACGTGATCGCGCACAAGACCTCAGACCTCAAGTGGAAACTGTCGACGCCGGGGAGCTACGAACTGATCGACCGTGACGTGCAGGCCGACAAGGACAACTGGACGACAATGCTGTTGCGGAAATATCGCAAACAGCGGGGACCGCGCAAGGGCGGAGGTGCCGCCCAGCTGATTCCCGACCGCGTCGATATCGACCAACGACCCGTTGAAGTCGATACCCGAGAGACCTTTTGCCACTGGGAAGGCGACACCGTCAAAACCATTACCTTCGATAACGGACTCCAATTCGCCGACCTTCAGCACATCGCCGCACAACTAAACTGCGACATCTACTTCGCCAAACCTACCCTACCTGGCAACGCGGTACCAATGAGAACCTCTACGGCGAACTGCGACGTTACTATCCTAGAAGCGAACACCTCGACCGGATCGAACAGGATGAGTTAGCCAAAATCGAGCACCAAATCAAAGTCCGATATCGTAAAAAACTCGACTATCACAACGCGGGGAAACGCTTTGCGCACGAGCGGATGCTTCAACGCGAATAACCGCTAACCTTTCGTTACCTCATTCGGCGCTGCCACAAGCCACGAACGGTCGTCGCACTCTGAGTGTTCATAAAAATCCGGCATACAATCTTTAAAAACATATCGAACGCACGCTTCAAATAGATAATCAAGCGTTCGTAAGAAGCCTGTCTTGACTTTTTCTTAATATCGTTTCACGAAAACGCTAAGTGGTGCGCTTCAGACTAAAATTCAGCTCATAACTTTCAGAGAATTACCTGTGTCACGCGTTTTAACTGAATCATAGTAAATCTCGAACTGTAGGTTTGAAGAACTAGCCTTCGACCTTAAACTATATACCGTACATCGGTTTTTATTACTTTTCGTTAACAACATTTCTTATAATATTCGGTGCATAAATTCAAACAACAAACTAATAGGTATCTTAAATGGTCGATGAATTCAACAAAATGCAAGCATTGTGCGCTGAGGGAGATACGTTGGCTGAAGCGCGACGCTGGGACGAAGCAATTATACGATATAATGGCGCAGAACAAATTTTAAATAAAGGCGATGTATACCTTACGTATGAATCGCTAGAGGAAGCTCTATCGTCAATCTACCGCAATAGAGGAAATGCGCATGCAGCTTTAAAAAACGACGAAGCGGCAATTGCGGACTATCAAAAATGCAACAAACACTTTGATGTACTTTACAATTGGGGTAATTCTCTGTTTCGGTCCGGTCATTTTGAGGAAGCTAGAGAGCGATTTTCGCAGGCGTACGAACAAAAACAAAATGATCATGCACAGCGCGCACTCTGTAACTGCGCTATCATGTTAGGGGAATTTGATCAGGCAAAGAAGCACAGCGATGACGAAATAGTTAATCTTCTTTTAGACTTTATCAGTCCGTTAAAGCATCTTGAAATATACACTGAGAACACTGGCCATACGTGGCGATTGAATGTGATCGTTGAGGATCCTGTGGACCCTAGGACCTTTGTAATAAACGGCAATACAGGTAATGTGGGCAATTCACCTTCGGGTATGCAATCGGGATTCGGAGGCTCTGGATACGCAGGATACCCACCAATTTCGGTTAGGGTGTTGAATCAAAGCGCCGAGTATGCAACTGGTGAAAGTAATGGAACGTGTTTTATGGCGATGGCGTTCGGTCACCAGCAACTAGATCTGATTGTGTCCAAACATATCAAACCAAGTATTATCGAGAAATTTAACATCGCGGTAGTAACTTCGAATGACTTAAGTCAAGCAGGTTCAATTGATCAAATTATCAGAGACGGCATCCGTAACTCCAAATTTGTGATAGCTGATCTCACGCATTCAAATAATGGCGCATATTGGGAGGCTGGATTTGCTGAAGGAGCGGGAATACCAGTCATATATACATGTCGGGAAGATGTATTTCAAGCCGAAAGCACACATTTTGACGTCAATCACCAAACTACGGTACTATGGTCAATAGATGGTTTAGGCGAATTTGATACGAAGTTAATTGAAGTGGTACAAAATACAATCCAATCTCAAGAGAAGGTCTGATGTATCCGTTAAACAATTGCAACTATGTGTCTTCATCAAACAAATCTGCTAACTGGTCGGCCATCGCGCCACCCAACTGTTCAGCGTCGTTGATGGTCACGGCTCTTGAGTAGTGTTCTTCCACGTTGTGCCCAATGCCAATTGCCACCAATTGCACTTCTGACTGCTGCTCAATCGTCTCAATGGCGAATTTCAGATGTTCGGTGAGGTAGTTACTCGGATTCTGGAGCAGTGTCGAGTTGTCAACCGGCAATCCGTCGGAAATGACCATCAAGATCTTGCGTTGCTCCTGGCGCGACACAATGCGGTTGTGAGCCCAAATAAGCGCTTCACCATCGATGTTCTCTTTGAGCATTTCTTCCCGTAACATCAAACCAAGATTGCGTCGAGCACGCCGCCAGGTGTCGTCCGCCGCCTTGTAAATGATGTGACGAAGGTCGTTTAGGCGACCTGGATGACTCGGTTTGCCTTGATTGATCCATTCTTCGCGAGATTGACCCCCTCGCCACGCGCAGGTTGTAAATCCCAAGATCTCGACCCGCACCGAGCAACGCTCAAGCGTTTGTCCCAATATGTCCCCGCACATTGCCGCGATCGTGATGCAACGACCTCGCATCGAACCAGAGCTGTCGATCAGGATCGAGACAACCGTATCCCGAAACTGCATCTCTTTCTCTTGCTTGTACGCGAGCGGATTGACTGGATCGACAACAACCTGACTTAGACGCGAGGTATCAAGTAATCCTTCCTCAAGATCGAATTCCCATGTCCGGTTCTGCTTCGCTAACAGCTTGCGTTGAAGGCGGTTCGCTAGCTTGGCTGTCGTGTGTTTGAGAGGCACCAGTTGCTGATCGAGCATGCCCCGTAATTGCAGCAGCTCCTCCGCGTCGCAAAGTTCTTCGGCTTTTACGACTTCGTCGAATTCGTCGGTGAAGCTCTTGTAGTCGATGGTCGTTCGAATTCGACCTAAATCGTCGATCGCAGACTGGGGCGCTTCCTCAGGTTCCGATTCTGCGCCTAACTCCGACATGTCCATGTCGGCGTCCATTTCTACCGTGGACGTCTCCCCTTCCGAATCTTCGTCGCCGTAGGAGTCTTCGTCCAGTACGACGTCTTCGGGCGCATATTCGGTTTCAGGTTCGTTCTCGTCTTCGAGTGTGTCGACGTCCGAGTCGTTTTGTTGAAGCTCGGGCGGATCCTCTAGATCAGTCGATAGACCTAAATCGCGAAGGATGTTCTGGCAACGAACCGCAAAATCGCGCTGGTCATGTATCGAAGTCTTCAGTGCTTCGATGTCCTGACCAGCGTTCGCTTCAACGTAGTCGCGCCAGAACTGCGCCACGTGTTCCGCTGCGGGTGGTAACGGACGACCGGTGAGATGCTGACGAACGATTAAACCAACCGCCACGCCTAGAGGTGCTTCCGTTTCCGCTGTAATCTGATCGAATTCAGCTTGACGACAAATCGCTTCAAGATTCGCGTCAAGATTTTGAGCGACGCCTTCCATTCGTAGCGTTCCGATGGACGCAACACGCGCGTCCTCTACCCACTCGAAGAGCTCTTGAGCGGGTCCTGCTGAAGGCGTGAATCGGCGATGAACCAGAGAGTCGTGATAGCGCATCTTGAGCGCGATCTCATCACCAATACCTCGCACCGCGTTCAGTTCAGTATCGCTACAACCGTAGTTCGGTTGTGGTACTCGAACGTTGTTGCCCTGAACGCTTGTACCGCCTTTCCCGAACGAGACTTCCATCTCTTCGTTTTCTGCGATCGCTCGCATGGTGGCGGTCATTGCCCGTTTGAACGTATCTAACGGGTCAACATCAGGCGTCATGGTGTAGTTAGACGTTCAGCGTAACGCCTGCGCTCGCGTCTCCGAGATCATCACCCATGCAGCGCTGGTAATACTCAGCGATGATCGGTCGCTCAAGTTCGTCACACTTATTCAGGAACGTAACTCGAAAGCCGAAGCCAATATCGTTGAAGATCGACGCATTTTCAGCCCACGTAAGGACCGTACGCGGCGACATGACGACCGATACGTCGCCATTGACGAATCCTTTCCGCGTCAGGTCAGCCACACTCACCATGTTGCTAATGATGCGTTTTCCACCTTCGCGGTTCTGCCAATCGCTCGCCTTGCCGTACACAATATCCGTCTCGACTTCGTGAGGCAGGTAATTCAGTGTCGCGACGATGTTCCATCTGTCCATCTGACCTTGGTTGATCTGTTGTGTACCGTGGTATAGCCCCGTTGTATCACCTAGACCAACCGTGTTGGTAGTCGAAAAAAGTCGGAAATACGGGTGAGGTGTGATGACCCGATTTTGGTCAAGTAGCGTTAACTTACCTTCAACCTCTAACACACGCTGAATCACGAACATGACATCAGGTCTACCTGCGTCGTACTCGTCAAACACGATCACCGTTGGATGCTGAAGCGCCCATGGTAGTAAACCTTCCTTGAACTGCGTAACCTGCTGACCATCTTCTAACACGATCGCGTCTTTACCGACGAGATCGATTCGACTGATATGACTATCTAGGTTGATGCGAATACACGGCCAGTTCAGATGTGCAGCTACTTGCTCGATGTGTGTTGACTTCCCGGTACCGTGATATCCCTGAATCATGACCCGTCGGTTATGCGCGAATCCCGCAAGAATTGCTAGGGTCGTTAAGGGATCAAACCGGTAATCGTCGTCGATATCCGGTACGTGTGCCGTACGTTCTGCAAACGCGGGCACTTCGAAGTCATGGTCAATATTGAATGCTTCTCGCGCATTGACCGTGACAGTCGGCTCCATCTCCGCCGACAATGAGTGATCGTGTGAAATCATGAATTACCGCGCACTAGGACGCCAATAGAGAGACGCTGCGCGCCGATAATGGTCTTGAAAGCGCGTATTTAATCACGGGATAACCTGTAGAAAGACATGACAACCATTTACTTCGTGAGACACGGTGAAGCTGAGGCTGGTTTCGGCGCACATCGAGACCCTGGCCTCTCTGCACTAGGACGAACTCAAGCAATCGCAACTGCGAAACACCTTGCTCAGTTAGACCCGATACCCATCTTCAGCAGCCCATTGCTTCGAGCACAGGAAACCGCAAAAGCACTCGCCAATATCTGGGATATACCCATCAATATTGAAGATCGGATCGCGGAAATACCTTCGCCGATCGAAGATCTCACCGATCGCACGACATGGCTAGCAAACGTAATGGCGGGCACGTGGCACGAATTGCCGCCTAATCTTAAAGTGTGGCGAAACGCATTGATTGATTGCGTGGTGAGCGCACCGAGCGACTGCGTGATGTTCTCACATTTCGTTGCTATTAATCTGCTGGTAGGTGCAGCCAACGGCAACGCGGCGATGGTTTCATTCCGTCCTGACAACTCGTCGATAACGCGATTCGAGATCGATGGCTCAACGCTTACGGTACTAGGACTAGGCGAACAAGCGCAGACCCACGTTAATTAGTATCACAATTGTCCGAGGTTGCTCGAATGTCGAGCCGACCACCAAACCTCGTTCGCGATGCTAACGATGGAAAGGTCAAGAAGATCTCTCCATTACACCTGCTTGGGCGTCTTCACCGAGCGTGCGTGCACTTCGCTGCACCTAACACGCGAATTCGCGCTTGTTTACTCTCCCAATAAATAATCGAGTTCCTGACTTTAGTACGGGGTGATATATAGGACTGAACCTTCTCTGCGGACTAACTCCTGAACTCGCTCGGTAGTTTGTTATACGCCTCCATAACAAGGTTTGCGCCCGATTGTGCCAATATATCGTCGAGATCTTTTCTGTAAGGACCTACACTTCTTGTTTCAGTCGAACCGTCTGACATTTTGACAGTGAATATCGCTTCGATATGAAATTCGTTAATTCCCGCTTCTTCGATACGGAATGCCCCTAATTGTGCTCTCGCGTACCTACCCTGAATTGGCAAAACTTCTGAATCTGAACTCATAAAGTCGCCTCCGTGCGTGATTTCGAGTCAGAATTATGGGACTTGTCAAACCTAAAAGAATGTACGCCGAACGTGAGCAATCATCGATTTTCAAGAACTACCGGCGACACCGGCAAGATTCAGCTAATGGAACTAAACCTAACGCCAGTTCCATTGGCGTCAAAGTGCTCTAAAATCCAAGCGTTATCCACGGAATTCGTTCCGGTGCTCTCACCAAGCGATTGAGCCTTAAATAGGACTCAATACTCACTCGTCAATTAAAGGATGCAACTGACCTCTATTGACGGCTAAGTCCCTTAATCGCCTCGCAGCTTTAACAATTGCCTTAGTTCCAAGAGTTGAATAATCCGCGAGAGTATGAGCTGGATTTTCGGTTTTGGGGTCGTGCTCGCATTCGATATTTTCTGCTCGGAATTCGCCAACTGTTAATCCATAGACGGCAACTGTGTTGTACCCATTAGCCTTAAACCTATCGAACGACTCCTGGGCTGTAGCGCACGCCGATCGATCGACCGACATTTTCCCTTCTTCGCGTCGGGTAGGTTTGAATGCCTCGCTAGAAGGTCGGTTGGCGTCTACGAAATGATTTGACGGAATTTGTCGGTAAAGATTCTCTTCATCATCTTTAAGAATTCGCCCCATGTACTTCCTCCTTGTGTTTGGGGCAATGTACCCTCTATTGCATCTATGATTGTCTCGTAATCTGAAAACGGTACTTCGATATCACCAATTTCTCCGTCTCCCGTGATTTCGACACCGAAGAACGCGATGGTTTCATCGTTCAATGTCCGTAGCGAGTATCCCCAGTCATTTACTGTCCATTCCAAGAGAACCCCGCCATCTGTACATGGGTACACCGATGCTAGCGATTCCAATCCCTTAACATCCACTAGGAATCTGTTAGCCATCGTGATGCTATTACATGATGGTGCCGGGCTCGCATCCCCATCCCAATTGTCCTCAAGGGTTACAAAATCGAGTAACCTCAATACCGTATCGGTGGCTGGCACACTGCTTCGCTGTGACTCGACTAAAGCGATATTCGAAACTATCACTTCACTAAACAGTTCAAACTGAGCGATAACACAATCGTTATTGACATCTGTCTTAACAGTCGAAAGTTTGCGTTTAGTGTAAGACGTTCGATTGTCCTGCGTTTGCTCAAGCATATACCTATCGGCGTACATTGTTGTCATGGTTGCTTCAACAAGCTCTGATCACAAGAAGCGATTTGCGTGACAATTTGGGTAGTTACCCCATATATTGGAAACCCGTCTGAGTCCCATTGACCGTTAATGCGATGTACCGTTAGAGGTGCAACATGTAAGTCTATGCTGGTTCCGTCGCTAAGTTCAAGCTGAGTCACCCCTGGCCTAATTCCGAGCACTTCGACGTGCGTAATTTCGTGCCTATTACCGGCCGGATCCAGTACGTGATCTGGTCTTGACATTCTTCGTTCCCTTGGTACTTGCATGCATTTATACAAATAGCATATTGTTAGACAAAGAAATTCGCCAAAGTCTCAATCTGGCAACACGCACGTTAACAAGCCTTAGTACGGCCGTTTTTCAATGTACGAATACGTCTTGACAACGCACGAGAGTAACGCAACCTTAAGCTTCGTGTTTAAACATGCATACAAACAGCTAGTTGATCGTACGATCGATCACTCGCCACTCGTAATGTTTCTCAAGGTTTGATCCTTGAACACCTGCGACCGCAAAAAGTAAACTACGCAGCAGCTTAGCCGTGTCGCCGCGTGCCATGCCTAAGAACATGCTGTTGAACTGCGAGCATTCAATCAGTAACTTCTCGATCCCCGCTTGACCATGTCGATTGATCAACGCGTCGACTCGGCGACGTTGATAACCTGGTAACGTCGTCTTGGGGTCCATCAACTTCGAATGTGCCAACGTCAACACTTGGGTCACCATGTTGAGGATTCCAAGTTCGTTTCGACTTGAGCTACGACCTTGATGACTCAGTGCGTCAAGCTTTCTTGTGATTTGAGCAGCGTTGCCGTTAAAAACGGCGTCAATAACTTCCAACATATCCGCATTGCTGGCATCGGATAAATCGATGTCGTCAACATCGATGGTCGCACCTTCGTCGAGAACTAGCTGCAACTTATCGAGTTCCTGTCGAGCGGCAAGCAGGTTACCTTCGCAATAGTCCGACAGCTTCTCCGCAGCTTGCTTCGTCAACTTAAGACCTAATGACGTTGACTTGGACTGCAGCCACTCTATGCTGTGGTCTCGGTTCAACTCATCGACGGCGATTAACACGATGTGTTTGGAGGACCTTAGTTGACCGTACCACTTCTTGCGTTTGTCGCGGTAGTCCAGTCCCGCTAGTCGTACGAGCAGTACATTGGACGCTTGCTCCGACGCGTGCGTTTCGAATGCGGAAACCGCACTGTCTTCGAAAGCCGACGTTCGCATTCGGACTTCGACCAACTTCCTCGTGCCGAACAAGGAAGTTTCCGCGAGCTCATCGAATATACCGCCCCATTCCATCTTCTTCGCTCTACCACGAGATGACCCAGCATCGAGCCTGAAGACTTCATGGTCTTCGATACCGTCGGCTTGAGCGGCAACGAGGATCTCACGACTCGCCTCCTCCTCAAGAACGGTCTCCGATCCACCCGTCACATAGATGGGTTTCATGCCCTCTTTCAAGATATCGCTTAGTTGATTTGGAAAGACCTGCATGTGTGCGGACCGTTACCTAGCCCAACTACCTTGATGCGTTTGTCGCATCGCTCATTAGCGCGAGTCGCGTGATCAATTGGGTCGCAAGTTCTTCCCGGAGTAGCGCCAGTATTCGGCGCTTCTCCTTTTGAAACCCGATTAATGACGTTTCGTCTAATCCTACGCTTTCCGACGTGTGTAATGTCAGTGGCGTCTGTGGCTCGGACGCTAATGTGACATCCCAACGCACGCTAATCCAGTATTCGATCGGTCGACCCAGCGGATCCACACGCGTGGATCGCTCGTTCTCGAATTCCTGGATACCAACGATGGTTCGAACATCGGTTTCGGTATCACTGACTATAGCAACCCCGAATACCTTTGCTTGTCGCTCGATTGCAATCTGAACGTCGCGCGGAAGATTGCCCGGTAGTTCAATACCAGAGAGTCGATCACCGAGAGATTCGGTTCGTAAGGTGAATCCACACGAGGTCGCGGCGACACATACGGCAATCCAAATGCCGAGGTGAATTCGGCGCAACTACCCTACTCGAGATACAGTGGTTCGAAGCCAAAGACCCACGGCGTTTCTGGATCGACTGTCACACGTACGGCGCGTACCTCCGGATCGCCGTAGACCTGGAGCCGCATGAAGTTCCCGTTGATTAATCGACCTGGTCCGAATGCTGAGAAAGGTCGGTCAATCGTAAACCTGTGCGCGTCACCGTGAACAAGCAAGATCGGTTTCGAATAACGAGACGTCGCTATTCTCATTTCATTGACAAGGTCCGAGTATGCGGGAGGCACTCTCTGGCCACCCGTATTCGCAAACAGTTCTGCTTGTATTGCAATGACGACCGCAGTTAAATCTTGTTCCATCGCGATGCGGAATGAATCGCGCAACCACGCCTTGTTCGCTTGATTACGTTCGTACGCTTCGAGAAGATCGCTTTTAACCGCAATATCTACGTTGTTGTTTGAGCCTGGTACGTTTAACGTGAAAAACAACACGTTGTGATGCAGCCATCGCACATTCTCGACGAATTTCGTATATGGCGAGACATCCGCTTGCCGAACAAGGGGCATCGTTTCTGCGCCGAGACTTTTCGCTTCCTTGTAGTACACGTCTCTCAACACCTGTAACCGATCGGCGGGTTCCCAGTCGCCGTACGCGTGTCGATCGCAATCCGTCCACTCGTTATCGCCAGGGGTAAACACCACGGGTTTTAGATAAGTGTTGAATGTATCGAGGATTTCTTCGTATCGCTCCTCGATACACATCGACGCACCCCAAATGTCACCGACATGAATCGAGAACGCGATGTTTTGTTCATTGATCAGCTCAATAAGTCGGGCATAGGCTTCGATACTTGGTTCGCCTTGATACGCTGTGTCGCCGATCGCTACGAATTCAAACTTCTCTGCGAAGACACTGCATGAAAGAACTACCAAGGTAATGACCGCGGATATCCGTCTCATGATTCAGACTCCAGCACTCGAAACGAATCAAGGATGGCCTGTAGGCGTGGTCGCCATCGAGTGTCTCGATGAGACTGATTGACGGTTAATTGGTACCAACGGTCGTTGGCGTAGAACGAAATGACAGTCGTTTCCACGAAGTGTCGACCAGCGTCTGTCGTCGTCCAACGAAAGACGGTTTTCATCGCCTCGTGACCGTTGAATTCGACGAACTCGATCTTGATCTCTGGATTCTCGATATACAGGGGCGGATCTTCTGACTTTACTGCGTCCACTTTCGGTGTATCAGACGGGATTTCGCGTACCGTTATCCAAAACGAGGGCATCGCAAACGGCGCACCCACGTAGAAATCCGATTCGGCGAGTGGATTCGCTGAGGGCTCCCATTCATACGGATATTCGAGGTCAAATCCCAGCTCCTTATCCACATGTGATCGCGTCGTTACTTCAACGAACTCACTTAAGAAATCTTGCGCGAGCAACGATGTACTCGTCAACGCAAGCATTGCGACGACAATTCGGATGAGTCGTAGATATTGCATCATTCAAAGAACAGTTTGTACAGCGTGTTCAACCAGATATTCGACCTGCGCAGTCTGGAAAACTGGTCTACAATTCAAGAGATAAACTGGATAAAAAGACAGCATGTCGAAGGTATTTCTTTTTCAGTTAAGAAATAGAACCTTCGTCCTGATAACGCTCATGAGAGCGCATAAATTCTACCGTTAAGGAACCAACATGGCTAGCAATGACGATAAATCAACATCGGAACTGCTTTCCGAGATGCTAGACGGACTTAATACCGTAAGAACTGATCTCGCTAAAGTGACGAGCGATCTCGCGAAGGTCACGAACGGCCTCGCTGACGTTAACCGAGACGTTGACAATGTATATAGCTTGGCATTGGCCGTTCAGCGAAAAGTCGATACCCAAGAGAAAGACCTCGCCGCGACATATGTGAAAAGATCCGAGATCGCACGTCTCGGCGAGGCACCGACGCCGTCTTAGCGCTTAGCCCACCCCGGTGGAGCGATCACGATCGCTGTCTTGACGTCGAGGACTTGTAGGTCGCCGACGAACGAATCTGAAACGCCGCTTAGGACATCCGTCGGACACGATGACAGTGACGTTGGACAATTGATCGGAGGTCGCCACGGCCTGAGGAAATACGGTTTCGTCAATCCGCCCCTTTGATTCGTTCATCCAACTACGATATTCAGAATTCGACCTGGCACGTAAATCACTTTACGAACGTCAACTGAATCCAAGTGCGTCGCAACACGTTCATTCGATTGTGCTAGCGAAAGAGCTTCATTTTCCGTCGTGGATTCAGTCACGAAGATCGAGCCCCGAAGTTTGCCGTTCACTTGCACACCAATCTCAAAGGTCTCTACCTTTGCAAGTTCCGGATCTGCTTCAGGCCATAGCCCCGATTCGAAGATGGACGAATTGTGTCCGAGACGTTCCCACAACTCCTCTGCAAGATGCGGAGCAAACGGTGCGAGCATGACGATGATCGGTTCAAGCTCCTGCTTCGTACAGGTACGACCGCCTTCGCGAACGACGTTGAGGTACTCCATCAACGCTGAAATGACCGTGTTGTACTTGAGTTGCTCGATGTCGCTCGATACCTTGTCGATCGTTCGGTGCATGGCTTGGAGTACTTGCTCGTCACCTTTATCGTCGCTCGCCTCCGCGACACTTAATGCCAATCGATCAAGGAAACTCGCGGGTCCTCGAATCCCACTCTCTTGGTAATCGCCACCTTGCTCAAAGGGACCTAAGAACATCAAGTAGAGGCGAACGGTATCTGCGCCCCATTCAGCGATTAGATCATCCGGAATGATGACATTGCCACGGCTCTTGGAGATTTTTCGACCGTCTTTCGTCAAAATCCCGTGCGCACGGAATTTCTCAAATGGTTCACCGAACTCGAGAATGCCATGATCGTGGAACGCCATCGTCACGAATCGCGCGTAGAGCAAGTGCAACACCGCATGCTCGTGCCCACCGATATAGGAATTCACGGGCAACCATTTCTTGACCATCTCTTGGTCAAGCGCAACTTCGTCGGTATCAGTACATGGATAACGCATAAAGTACCAAGCGCTGTCAAGAAACGTATCCGAAACGTCCGTTTCCCGCGTTCCTACGCCGCCGCACGTCGGACAATCTGTCGTACACCAATCGGTATCACGCGCAAGTGGGCTTTTACCCGAGTCGTCCGGTTTAAACTCCTCTAAATGAGGCAACATGACGGGTAAATCTGATTCCGGAACAGGCACCGGACCACAATCATCACAGTAGATGATCGGAATCGGCGGACCCCAATATCGTTGACGCGATATACACCAGTCGTGCAATCGATAGCGCACCTGGCCGGTCGCAAGACCGTTCGTCTCAAGCTTTTGAACGATCGCTCGTTTGCCTTCCGCAACCGTAAGACCGTCAAACTCACCTGAATTGACCATCACGCCGTCGCCAACATACGCTTCAGTCATCAGTCCTGCGTTGTTTGAACCATTACGGGAAATAACGCGCTTGATCGGTAGATCGAATGTGCTCGCGAATTCGAAGTCGCGCTCGTCGTGCCCTGGTACGGCCATGATCGCGCCTGTTCCATACTCAATCAACACGTAGTCGGAGACCCAGACGGGCATTTGCGCTCCCGTGATCGGATTTTCGCAATACGCGCCAATCCAAGTGCCCGTCTTCGGTCGATCGACGTATTGGCGTGCTTTGAGGTCAAGTCGTTTCGCTTGTTCGACGTATGCATCCACAGTTTCACGTTGTTCGTCGTTCGTGAGAACATCAATGAGTGGATGCTCCGGTGCCAATACCATATATGTCGCGCCGCAAATCGTGTCAGGACGTGTGGTGAAGACTCGAATCGACTCGTCGCGTCCAACGATCGGAAAATCGATGTCCGCACCTTCACTGCGTCCGATCCAGTTGTTTTGCGCTGATAGCGTTCGAGAAGACCAATCGATATGCTCGATGCCGTCCAACAAGCGCTGCGCGTATTCGGTGATCTTGAGGAACCATTGCTCAATCTGCCGCTGCTCAACGGCCGAATCACATCGCTCGCAGAGTCCCTGTATGACCTGTTCGTTTGCCACAACGGTCTTGCACGAAGGACACCAGTTCACAGGTGCTTCACGCTTTTCAACTAAACCGGCTTCGAAGAGCTTGAGAAAAACCCACTGCGTCCAGCGATAGTAATTCGGATCCGTCGTATCGACCGTGTGGTTCCAGTCGAACATGGCACCAATTCGTCGAAGCTGACGGGTGAAGTTGCTGATATTCGATGGGATGAGATCGTTCGGGTTCACCCCAACTTTCAACGCGTAGTTTTCAGAGTGGATTCCGAATGCGTCGAAACCCATTGGTTGAAAGACGTCATGTCCTCGGAGTCGTTGATACCGACCCCAAACATCTGCACCGGTGTAGGCATAGATATTGCCGACGTGCAATCCTTCCGCAGATGGATAGGGAAACATCATGAGGTTGAAGTACGGTTTCTCTGCGGACGCCAAGTCGTCACGAGAGAATAGATTCGTCCCAAGCTCGTCCCATCGACTCTGCCACTTGGCTTCTATTTCGATCGGAGAATAGGTATCCATTGTTGATTGGAAAACGTGAACTGGATGGGTGCGAGCGCACGGAATTTTAGAAGGCGACGCTCCAGACGAATCGGCGCTCGATCTGCAATTCAAAGCGTTTCGAAGGATCCATAGGAATAACGATCACTACGTCCGTGGTTCCATACAGTCCAATGACGTCGAGACCCTCCCGTTCGATGTTCCATCGTATCTCCGTCGAACTCTACCGTCTGCTCTCGGCGAAACATCTTGATCGATACATTGAGGAGCGAGTAAGGTGTCGTAGTCTGTGCGAACTCGACGAAATGGATTAATAGTCTAAACGGGTCATGCAGTATTAAGGTGTGCGTCTAACTTGGATGAACCTCACGACGGGTAACGCTATGACGTAACGACTGCCCAGTTCAACTTCGCACTCGGCATCCCAACTCCAACTGTCGAACCTCTACGACGCTGCACGAGCCTGGCATTGATCTTTGTACGTTCAGGAGGGTCTCGTGCACACGGCTAACGACGCTCGTAATCGCGTGTATCGACGATCGTTATGCCTTGAGTAATGAATTTCTCGAAAGATAACGACTAAATTGAAGATCATCCTATTGTGTAGTTGTGTCAGTAATCACCATACTCAATCAATGGGTCGTAAAACGAATCTTCTGTAATACGAGGCGCATCCTTAGTGGCGGCAGGATGTTGTATTCGATCAAGTCCAGCTTCGAAATTCATATTAGATCTGGCTGACGTACTCGAATTTTCTTCTGTTTCGAACTCGATTTTGTAACCCGAAGGGCTAATTTGAGGCGTGTACGTTGAGTTACCTAGCGTGAACGACTCGCCGATGGAAAACCGCTCGGAACTTGGACTTTCTGTCACGATATGGTGGCATTCTTCGAAATTACGATTTCGATTGAGATCAACACAGAAAAAGTCGTCCGAACCATTAAATAGTGCGTCTCCATCGCGGTCGACCACGACTAAATGAATGACATTTTGGTCAGGTAACGTCCAACTCAATACTCGACCGTTCGCACCGTATGACAGCGACGCAGTTTCACCATTCTGATTCAAACGCACGGATAAGTAGAGGTAATACGGTAGAGTTATCCCGGATTGATAACTTACTTCCACCCAGCTCCGGTACCAAGGTTCAAGCGTTCGATGTCTGGTGTTGACCAGATGCAACCTTGAACCGTCGTTTGTTAGGTCATTGTCGCCATTGCGATCCATGTAAAGAATGGGCGTTTCGGTGCCTTCGAAAGTCACTAGCATCAACTGTATAGGCGATTGATCTGCGTTCCCTAGCGCTAAAGAGCCATAGAAAGACGTACCCCCACCGTATTCGGGAACATGCAGTTCAGGTGGTTTCGACAACGTCATGGCAATTGACTTAGCCGAGATGCGCCCCCACGATCCACTCGCAGGTGAAAGATGATTTATCGAATCAAAGGTCGACTCATTTACATCAGGGTCGATGTTATCGCCAACTAGATCGCCGTCCGTGTCGGCGGATTCTCCCGGATACAACGGAAACGCATCGACTCTGTCGTCAACGCCGTCGTTATCGTCATCCAAGTCTTCCCAGTTTCCGATTCCGTCGCCATCCTGATCTAGTGACTCGCTGAAACCCGACGGAAATTGATCGAGCACGTCAGCAACTTTATCCCCGTCGCTATCGTTGTCGTGTCGGTCTCCAATGCCATCGCCATCGAGATCTGAATTCTCCGAAAGGTCGAGAGGGGAGCCGTCGAGAGAGTCCTCCGTCCCGTCGCCGTCGTCGTCTTCATCCGCTGAGTTACCAATTCCGTCCGAATCTGTGTCGAGGTATTCAGATGAATCTTCTGGAAACCGATCGAGAGCATCTGGTATTCCATCGTCATCTACGTCGTCAAATACTGGTTCACCTGATTCACTCGGGCGAAAACGGGCGTCGATGCGGAATAAACCTCTGCTATCAGTGATGTAAATATCACGTCGGACTGGATCAACCGCGACCTTGTGAGGTAGCGGAAGGTACCCAGAAGTTATTCCAATTCCCCCGGAACCGTAAATGTGGGTCCACGCATTGATTTGACCGTTGTAAATATGTGCGTCCCTACCCCCACCCACGAGTAGCACGTCACCGTGCATTACTGAAGTCAAGTCCGCTGACGCGATTGCGCCGAACCGTAATTGAGCGGATTCAGGCAGAGTCTTCTCTTGCCATCGATGACCAAGATCTGAAGATGACCACAACGAACCATAGCCAACTGTATTTGCCAGTAATTCAGTACCGCTCCAAGCAGTTGAACGAAGCGGATCGTCTTCCTCTTCATTTGGTGGGCTATTGACTGGGTGCCACGAAAACTCGTCATCTTCGGTGAGCCAAAGCGGAGGCCGACCCATTGTTAAATACCACTCATCGGCATCGAGATTTATTGGGTCGGGATATAGGCTTCGCCACCTTGTCGAAGGCACGTCGTGTTCAGTCCACGTGGCGCCGAGGTCGGTGCTCATGTATATACGAGATTGATCCTCATCTCGTGGCAAGACCAAGAGTCTTCCGCCGTGCGTGCCCAGCAAAGCGGGTGTCCTCAACGCGTGCAAACGACCTAATGATTCATTAAGTGAAGGTAACGCAATCAATCCGTTCGCGACAGATTGATCGAGGTCTAGCGATTGGAACGTTTGACCTAAATCTTCAGATCGAAGGATTGGTCCATCGGATGTCGTGAGAAACAGCCGGTCTTCAACGATATCTAAGTCGAAAACTGCATGTTCGAGCATTCTCACGTACTCAAACGAATCGCCACGGTCTACACTCCGCCACAAAGACGCGAGTGGTTCCGGTCCAGTACGTTGCTGAACAACCCATATTCCGCCGTTTACATCGGACGCTAAACCTACGATTCGGTCAAACGAAGCAACTCGAGTTACGTGAGCTTTATTTACTGGCTCGTCAATTGTCCCCACTCCACGTAACCAGCTGAGCGCGTCGTCGTCACTTATTCCGCCTCGACTACAGTGACCTCCAGACGTTTTTAAATCACTTCTCGTGTCAAGTCCCACCACATACTTGTAATAACCGTACGCCTGTCGCGAAAGATTGTGTAAAAAGTCTCCTGTGGGTGCACGCACAAACACTCGCATTCGAGCAAAGTCGTCCGGATTCGCACGCAACAACGGATCTAATCCTTCAGAACAGCCACAATCTGCTAACAATCCGCCGCCATAGTAGCTTCCCCATCTTGATACGAATCTGTTTAGGAAGCACGTGCCTTGTGACTTTCCGTAAAGGAATACGCGGTCCGTATCTACCTTTATTAGCCCGTCGAAATCACTTTGAAGCAGCTCATGTAAAAGGTCAATGTCTTCGTGATAGTTGAAATACCGAATCCCATCACCACTGCTTTTTGGTTCCTGCCAAGGCGTCAACGTATTTCCACCTTCCGGCGACGTAACAAGGACGCCTACAAGCCCGTGTTTAGACGCTAGCGCATTGACTGAGGAAATCAATCGTTCAACCATCCGCCACCTCGTGCCAGGATCGTTCCCATGAAAAAAAACTAGCACACCATTCGGATCGTCTGACACTGTACCAAATACGTACGCAAAGTCAGTGTTCGTCGCTCTAGAGTCAGTGAATGACTGAAAGATCATTGCTTTAATGTCTGTATCGTAAGATGCAATCTTTTCAAGGACGACATTCGCGCTACCCGCTAACGGATTAAAACTCAAATCCAATTCGTCCAGGTCTATCATCCCATCTAGAGAAGCGATTTCCTTAATGAGATTTCCACGCAAATTGAGTTCGTTAAGATTGGTTAACCCTCGCAGCGGTGACACATCTTCGATCAGATTCTGCGATAAATCAAGAGATTGAAGACTTACTAGATCAGATAAACCGGTGATATCTGTTATCTGGTTGTTAGATAAATTAAGAAGCCTTAAGTTCGGGAGATCCCCAAGATCTTCGATCACTTTAACGCTATTTCGACTCACATTCGCCACCCGCAACTGTTCAAGCGATTTCAGAGTCGATATATCGGTAATATCATTCGATCCAATGCCGAGAACTTGCAGACTCTTTAGATCTACCAATGGAGATATATCCGTGATCTGATTTGTATTTAAATACAATGTAGTTAAATTTATCAAGGAACTGAGGCTCTGGACATCTGTAATCTGATTTTCACCAAGATTTAGTACAGTCAGGTTAGTTAGATTTTCTAATGGTGATAAATCCGAAATCTTGTTTCGAAATATATACAAACGCTCAAGATTCGTTAATTCCTCGAGTCCTACCAAACTTGAAATTTCATTTATTTGAGCCTGCAAAATCTTTAATTCAGTCAATTTTCCGAGTGGCCGAAGTTCTGATATTTGATTTGCGTACAACGTCAATTCTTGTAAATTGGTTAGGTGTTCGAGTGTTGAGATATCGATTATTGCATTCGTACCTAAAAATAGCGTACGCAGATTAACAAGATTCTTCAATGGTGATAGGTCTGTAATGCGATTATCGAACAAACTTAAGCTAGTTACGTTGATTAGCGTTTCTACACCTGATATATCAGAAATCTGGTTTCGGCTCAATCTCAGTGTTCTAAGGTTTATTAAGTGGCTGAGTGAAGAGACATCATCGATCTGATTGTTGTCAAGAAATAAGCTTGTAAGGGTTGTAAGATAGGCAAGAGGTGAAAAATCGTGAATTTCATTGCCGCCTAGTGTTACTGAGGTTATGCTCTCCAATCCAATCAGTGGAGAGAGGTTTATGATTCCGTGGTTCAGTAGGTTTAGATTGTTTAGACGACGGGCGTAGTGCAGTCCTCGCAAGTTTGAGATTTTTAAAGATGCAGTTTGATTGAAGCTATTTACATTTGACAATCGGACTAGCGAAAGCATGTTTTCTCGGAAGATCCACGTATCATCCGATAGACGCAACGCTGATTCGATCGATTGTCTTAATATCTTGTCTGGAATGTAAATTGGTGGATTCGGAATCTGCCAATGTCTCTGCGGGTCGGTTCCTAGCTCTACCGAATTGTCTTCCGTTTCAGAGCGTCGTACCGGCGCGATTAACCATTCGTTTAATGGTCCGCGAATGAGCAGCTCAGATTCGTTGTCGCCGTCAAGATCCCCAATCCCTTCGATTTGCCATTTCCACGATGTCGGGAGAGTAGCGACGTCCCATTGAAGGATACCCATATCTTCGTCTGAACTTAGCGATTGAACTTTCCACGTCCCGTCCGCGTGTCGCAGAAGTAGTTCATCTATGTCGTCCCCATCGAAATCTGCGATTACTTCCTCACGCCAACTTGGATCGATTATGAAAGGTTCCTTCTTTGAAGAAAAGGTCACTTCTTCGCCAAGAACGGGCCAGGTTCGTAACCAAGTTCCATCTCGATGACGTAGCACGAGGTCGACAAATTCATCAGAATCGAGATATCCGCTTCCAACGAATTGCCAATCCGAGTTTGGCGGAAGTCCCTCGGGACCTTCAACTACGACACGGACAACACCACCATCCATGTATTGAATCATCCATTGACCATCTTCGTTCCGCCAGAAAAGTTCATCGTGACCATCGTCGTCAATATCTAAAGCTACAACGATTCGCCAGTGATGTTCTGCTAAGGGGGGAATGATCGAACGATCCTCGCCTCTCAATTCGCAGCCATCCATCGGAATGTATTCCCACATACCTTCGGTATTACGAAGAAGAAGATCCGATTTACCGTCTCCATCAAGATCTGCTTGAATCGCTACATGCCAGGTCTTATCTCTTTCAATTCCGGGAATTGAATAGTTTGAAAATTGTTCATTTGGTGTTATTTCTAGTTTACAAGCAAAACTTCCACCATCGTGCCTATAAAGAAGATCGGCACGCGAATCGCCATCTAAATCCCCTAATTGTGAGTACGCGAAAATTGCGAAGTTGTACACAATCGAAGTCAATAACAAAGTATGTTTTGCGAACGGTTGCAATCTTGAGTATCTCACGGATCACATAATTAGATAACTCATTTATCTGTAAATGTTATATTCGATGAAAAATCGATAAATCCCTAATATTGAGGATAGTTCGCGGAAGATTAAAACACGAACATACGTCACAAATTGTCGTATGATTTAGAAGATCCTGATACGACACTGGTCAGAAACAGGACCTTACTATGGTTCGATTAGTCGACACCCGATGCCGCGATGATATCGCTGGTACGAAGTTTCTAGAACTGTTCGCCTCTGATGAATTTGCTGCGAAAGCTCAACTAGCCTGGTGGCATCAGGTGTACGCGTTGCGACTCGGTTCTGATTTACCGTATGCAACATTTGTTACCCTTACCTGTACGGTGCTCTGACTAGGGAGATGATGATATTGGGGAGCACGAGCACACGGGAATTTAGACCTCTATACGCCGGTGGAAGCGCAAAGCCTACTGAGATTCATACATATCCGGAGTATCCGCCCGTTCTGACTTTGAACTACGAAGTTCGATAATTCGTCGATCTCGATTCCGATTGATTCAACGCTTGCGAGATGACATCTGTCGGAAGAAGCACGGCTAATCAAAGGTGACCGAACGTGCTGGATACATCCTCGGCAAATTTCGATTGACATGGTTCACTTGGAACATTTCTAACAACAGTCGATCGAAGTCGCAGGACAAGCAATCTCAAACCGATTCGTAGCACAACCTAACCCGCATCCCGTTCGGTCAAATTGATAACCCGGTTATCAAGTTGCTACTCCGGGATATGCGTAACGAAGCTCCCCAATCCTAGAGCTCCGAATACGCCAAAAGTTCACGAAAACCAATTCAACCCTTGACATGGTTTTCCGTACGTCACGCGCGCCCAATCCCTACCCTTGCTCGCGTGAACGAATTAACCGAGCTGCACGGTCACCTGCAGCGAGAGCAGCCAAGAGTTCCTCAAGCTGTTGCGTGGTAACCACGTGAACTCAACTTCTACGGCGCCATTCGGCAAGGTCCAACCACAGTTGGCGTCTTCATTCGCGCTTCGGTGAATACCGCTGCGTACGGCGAAACCCGTACGTCCGTTGTGCCAACAGGAACACGGCGTACCGTCCAAGCCAGGACCGTTCAGATCGGGGGTTGGCGTCCCATGACGTACCGCGCTTGTCGCGATCATTGCAGGAAGGAAGCCCAATGATGTCATTACCACTCACCAATGCACCTGCGCCGTGAAAGATCTGAACTACGAGCTGTCGATCCTCTGCCGTCGCAACCGCGACGGCAGCTATTCCACGCGCGGTCAACGATACGCTCGCATGCAACGGCATGCGAACACCCTCTACGAACTCGGCTTCTACCACATGCATGCAACTTCGCTAAAACCGAAGCACGTGACGGCACTGGTCGAACATTGGATCGCGAACGGGAATTCCGCCGGTACCTTGCAGAACTACATGACCGATATCCGCTGGTGGGCGGAGAAAGTCGGCAAGTCCCATATCATGCACCCTTCCAACGAACACTATGGCATCCCATCCAGAGACCATTTGCCGAGAGACAAGGCGCAATTCCTTAGTGAGGAGGTATTCCTCCGCATCAACGACGACTACGTACGCATGAGCGTACGGTTGCAGCAAGCATTTGGCTTACGACGCGAAGAATCGATCAAATTTAGACCGAGTTACGCAGACCAGGAGACGTTCATCCGTCTCAAAGGCTCGTGGACCAAGGGCGGACGACCGCGCGACATCCCCATCGACGAGCCGTTGCAACGCGAGCTGCTTGATCAAGTTCGTGAATTCGCCGGATCCGGCTCGCTGATACCACCCGAGTGTCTCTACAAACACCAACTCAAACGGTACGACCACTACATCGAGAAAGCCGAACTAAAAAATTTACACGGACTACGTCACGGGTACGCCCAACGTCGCTATCTGCGACTCACGGGCTGGTACTCTCCTTACGCAGGAGGTCCGAAGTACTCGGAACTCACCACAACGCAACAAACCACCGATCAAAAAGTGCGGATGAAAATCAGCCGTGAACTAGGTCACAACCGCATCGAAATTACGCGTGTGTATCTCGGGTAGCGTCGGCCAATGGTGAGTGCAGATCCTTACTCTTTCGTCTGCTGCATTTCACCGATCGCAAGAGGGAAGATAGGCTTGTAAAGCTGCCATTCGACAATCTATTTTCTCGGAAGCAGTGCCGAGTTTGTTTTCTAGCTCGGTAGCCATTCGAATATCCGTCTTCCTTCACAACACAATCGGCGTGAGATGCTTACAGCAAAGATTCCAATAAGGTACTGCACTCGCTCGATAACCACCGAGAGATAGTGTTTCTGAGTCGACTTCCACAGTCCTTCATACTTCGACTCACCGAAATGAGCGTAGCCAAATTGACTGACTCGTCTCAACGCCAACTTTGAGGAAACGTCCTACGAATTAGTTCGTAAGTAGCGGTTTAAACGGGAAGTGTGAATTCGATGCATCTGTCCCACCGAGTTTTTGGAATCCCGAATCAACTGAAAACGAGCCAAATCGTAATTGGTAGGCAACGGGTATAACGGTGGCGTTATCTTGATCATCGTCTCGCTCGGGCAAGCCAAATCCCTTGAACTCAACGATGCTGAGCCAAGGTTTAATTTGGCCGGGACGTTCGTTGACGGCTTCAAACCTCTCGAGCTCAAAACTCAATTCTCGTGCGACTTGATCTGGATTTGAAATGAAATAGCTGGACTGAATCAAATCTAGGTGCATCGGAAGGTCAACTTGGATCGCTTTCTCGAGACTTCGAATCTTGAAAACCAATGTCGCGTTGTCAGGATAATCGAATTCGTGCGGAGGTGCTACAAGCACTTCGATGTTGAATATACGCAACAGGTCTACAAACTCTATTTCCCGAGTCGTCGAATAGTCGATGAACTCGGGTAGTACATGTAAAAGAGGTTTATCAGAAACTACATGCCATTCAAAAGGTAGTAATTCGTAAAACCCGTCAAATCCTGTCGGCTGCAAGAACGTAGTCTTGCCAAAACTCATATCACCGAGAGTGATCGTCGCAGAAAATGATTGCGACTCAGTAAGTGATATCCCCGCTGACGATCGAGAGAATAGTTGCTTGACTTTGGCTTGACCATCTTGCTCGACTGGTATCTCCCGTATTTGAAGCAAGCCTAGGAAATTACCAGACGCGACTACTGATGCAGAGACAAGCAAAGCAGCGAAGGCACTCATGAATATAAGAGAACGTAAAGAAGGGCGTCCAGTATTTCTCTTGTTCACGATTTCGTCCTCCGCAGAAACCGAGTCTCTTCCGTACAACGACAATTAAACTACCGATTGGATTCTTCGTAGGTCGAATTTGCTCGACGAATCGAGGTTCCTGCGCTTTTGTTTAGGTTAGCGCTACTTTTGACGCATGGTCAAAAAAATGGCAAGTTTTCATGAAGACATCCGCTAACGACCCACCTATCGCAATCACGATGGGTGACGCGTCCGGCGTCGGACCCGAGATTCTGCTAAGGTCATTCTCAGCAGGGCTGTTACCAGCCGGAATTGTGGTGTTTGGCGATCACGACGTTCTGGAAACTGGTTCTGTGCAATTAGGAATAGAGGTCGCGATTAACTGCCTTTCAAGTCTCGACGATATCAAAGAAAACCATCTCAATCTATGGGACTGCGGGTGCTTGAAGGCGTCGCACCTAATTCCAGGAGTACTCAGCGAATTCGCGGGTGATGCCGCGCATCGATATGTGACGCTCGCGACGCAAGCCGCTCTCCGCGGCGACGTTTCTGCGGTTGTCACTCTCCCGATGAATAAGGAAGCGACGCAGCGAAGCCACCCCACATTCACCGGTCATACAGAGCTGCTTGCAGAACTTTGCGAAGTCGACGATGTCGTGATGATGCTTGCCACTGACGAAGTCGCCGTAAGCCATGTAAGCACTCATGTATCACTACGTGAAGCAATCGAACGTCTAACGCCTCAACGTTTGAGTCGAACAATCGAGTTGACCGACAGCGCGCTCCAATGCTTCAAAGCGAGCCCGCGGATTGGTGTCTGTGGACTCAATCCCCATGCTGGCGAAAGCGGTATGTTCGGCACAGAAGAACAGCGTATCATCGAGCCCGTACTTCGTGAACTGAAATCGCGTGGTATCGACGTAAGTGGACCCTATCCTGCCGATACGGTATTCCGGCAGGCTATCGAACTTGATCGTTTCGACGCTTTGATTTGCATGTATCACGACCAAGGTCACGCTCCGATGAAGCTCTATGCGTTCGACCGCGCCGTGAACGTCACATTGGGTTTGCCTATCATCCGAACCTCTGTAGACCACGGCACAGCCTTCGACATCGCGTGGAAAGGGATTGCACGCATTGATTCTCTCAGACATGCAATTCAATACGCGGTGAAAATGTTGAGCTCACCTGGACCAAACTGAAGATCAAGAGATTAGAAAAATGAACGGATTTGACCTAATTGCACAATGTTTGAAAGCTGAAGGCGTCGAGTGGATGGCGTGTTTCCCTGCCAATTCACTTATCGAAGCGGCGGCACGCGTTGGCATCCGCCCGATCGTCTTTCGTCAGGAGAGAGGTGGAATCAATGCAGCCGATGGCTACGCACGGACAATGGCTGGTAAGCAAGTTGGTGTGTTCGCATCCCAATCTGGTCCGGGTGTCGAGAACTCCTTTGGTGGTATCGCACAAGCATGGGGAGAAGCCGTTCCGTTGCTGTTCTTGCCCGGTGGTTCGGGTACTGGTAGCTACGACATCGCGCCGAACTTTTCGGCGGTCAAGAACTACGCGCACGTCTCAAAACTCGCTATTTCTATCGATCAAATCGGTCAAACGAGCCGAGAAATGCGTCGAGCGTTTCATGCACTGAAGCATGGTCGCCCCGGTCCGGTCGTTGTCGAAATGCACGGCGATGTCCTTGGTAAGGAAGTTCCAGCGGATGCGCCACCTTATCGACCGACCAAAGTGATGCGAACTGCGCCAAATGCAAGCGACGTCAAAGATGCCGTCAAGACGCTTCTGAACGCAGAAAACCCCGTACTTTGGGTGGGTCAAGGTGTACTGTACGCAGACGCAACCAATGAACTGCGATCGTTAGCAGAACTCGCTCAGATTCCGGTCATTACCACGATGGAAGGCAAGAGCGCCTTTCCCGATGACCACCCGTTGGCACTAGGATCTGCCAACCGCACGGCACCGAAGGCTGTATACAAATGGCTCGGCGAATCAGATGTGCTGTTTGCGATCGGATCTGGCTTAACGCGAACGGGATTCGGATTGGAAATCCCGAATAACAAGGTGTTGATCCACTCGACCATTTCAGCGGAAGACATCAACAAGGACTACGATGTTGATCTCGGTCTTGTCGGCGATGCCAAACTGACACTTGACGCGATGATCGATGAAGTGAAAGCGCAAGTCGGTGATAACGGGCGGGAAACCAATACGACCCTTCAGTCTGACATAGCCAATACGAAAGCCGAGTGGTTGAGCGAATGGGCGCCTCTGCTTACTTCGGACGAGGCACCGGTTAATCCGTATCGCGTGATCCATGAAATTAACAATATCGTTGACCACGAGAACTCCATCGTTACTCACGACGCTGGAAACCCACGCGATCAGATCATGCCGTTCTACAAGGCGACGCTGCCTCGAGGATATATTGGTTGGGGTAAGACGACCCACCTCGGTTACGGTATCCCACTTGCGATCGGCGCGAAGCTCGCATCGCCAGAGAAGTACTGCATGAACTTCATGGGCGACCTCGCCTTCGGACATACTGGCACCGAAATCGAAACCGCGGTACGCGCAGAAGTACCGATTACGACCGTCGTGATTAACAACGGAACGATGGGTGGATACGACACGAAGATGCCTGTCGCGATGGAGAAGTACGGCGCTGGTAACCAAACCGGGGACTACGCCGATCTCGGTAAGGCGATGGGAGCGACGGGTATTAAAGTAGAAGATCCCCGTGAGCTTGTTCCCGCATTAGAAAAAGCGCAACGGGAGAATGCCGAAGGTCGTGTGACTGTTATTGAGGTTATCACGCGTCAAGACACGCGATTTTCTCAATACGGTAGCTTCTTGACCGCTTGACGCCACCCGATCAATCGATTCACCGTAATCCAGAAGACACCGAAGATCAGAAGCGAGTTCAGTAGTAACGCACCAAATTTAGTATACGGCGTATTGCCTGCCATCGTAAAGATCTGCCCTTCGACAGTCGTACGTACGAACTGATCGGCTTGAGCGATCACTTCGCCGTCGGGACCTACGATTCCTGAGATACCGCTATTGGCTGCGCGCACGAGGTAGCGACCATGCTCACGAGCACGCATACGCGCCATTTCAAAGTTCTGATGCGGCGCAAATGAATCGCCAAACCAGGCATCCTCACTGACCACCACAATAGCATCCGCGTCGCTTTGATGTATGGCATCCCTGACGTCGTTCTCAAAACTTGCCTCGTAGCAAATGGCAGGAACGAGCCTAAGTCCTGAGACGTTCAAAGATCGATCTTCACGATCACCTACTTGAAGGTCTGAATAGGGTACGTTCGCAATACCAAGGATCGGTTGCAGCATGGAACGTAACGGGACGTATTCGCCGAAAGGCACCAGTCTCAGCTTGCGATAGTTTGCGGAATCTTTCCCGGAAATTAACAACGAATTGAATCGACGTTCGTTTTCAATTTCGACGTATCCTGTCGCTACGTACTTGTGACCGGCGGAGGTTCGGGCGATTTCTAGCGCTTCAAGCATGGTGGCTTGACCAGTCACAAATGCGGCTTCACTCCACAACACCAAGTCTTTTGGACTCAACGATTCCGTTAAACGCGAGTACAGTCGAAATGTCTCGCCTCGTCGTGCCATCTGGAACTTCTCTGTCAACGGAATGTTGACTTGCGCGATGCCAACCTGCCTCGGTTCCAGACGTTCGGTGTAATCGAATAGCGCTAATCCAGCGCAGATAAGCACAACGACGACGCCAGCCGTCAACGCGACCCATCCTGACACCAAGGTTGCCGCAACGAACGCGATGGCGAAGCTGATCCCTTTTACACCGAGTATCGGTGCCAACCCATCAAATGGCGTACTGATCAAAACGTAGCCAGCGTCGAGTACCGGAAAACCCGTCATCAAGGAGCTTCTGAGCCACTCGTAGACGAGCCAAACGACCGCGAATTGAAAACAACGATACAGAGCGGTATCGAGCGTAGGATATCGCTCTCGTGTTCTGGCAGGTAAATACGTCGCAACACCGACAAACCCCGTCAACAGAGCGATAAGACAAACGAAGAGCGCGACAAAGCCACCTGCAGTCAACCAGTGAACGTCACCATACTGCTGGATGGACACGTAGACCCACGAAACCCCTACGCCGAACTTTGCAACGCCGAAGCACCACGCGTAGAAAAAAGCGGCACGATAGCTACGAACGCGATTTAGACTGTAGAAGAGTCCCGCAAGCGCGAGAATGGTGACCGGGTAATACTCGAAAGGAGCGTAACCGAGCGGATAGATTGCTCCGCATGCCAGAGGCAGAAGAAACGAGAGTTTCGATCCGCTTATTGGCCGTTCCTCGTAACGCGTATCTTGACGATGCGGCGTTCTGTTGCTTCAAGGACCTCGAAGCGCACATCGCCTTCTTTGGTTTTCTCTCCCGTCACCGGTACGTGACCAAGTTTGGTCGCGAGATATCCACCGATCGTGTTATTTAGATCGTTCGATAGGTTGGTCTCGAAGAATGTATTGAATTCATCGATCGACAAGTCTGCACTGACATCTGAGTGACCGTTATGTTCAGGCCCTGCGCCACCGTTGTCATGAACCATCAGCGAATCGGCTTCATCTCCATGATCGTGTTCGTCCTGAATGTCGCCGAAGAACTCCTCAAATACATCCTCCATCGTCACGAGACCGACGATTTGGGCGTATTCGTTCTCTACAACCGCTAGATGTACGCGCTCTCTTCGGAATTCTTCCAAGAGTGCAACGATGCCTTGATCCTGCGGTACGACTTTTACGTCTCGACGCAGTGCATTGATGTCAAAGCTGCCGTCTGAGTTACCTGCGGGCAGAGATGCGAGGAGGTCTTTCACATAGACGAGTCCTATCATCGAATCAGGATCATCGCCTATTAACGGATAACGAGAATGCCCGGTCGCCTTGATGACGTCCAGCACATCCTCGAGGCTCATATCTTTCGATAGCGAGACGACACGAGATCGTGGGACCATGATGTCGTGTGCGTTTTTCGTCGACGTTTCCAGCAGGTTGCCGATCAACGGAACAACCTCTTGGTCGAAGTCGTCGCCGATTTCGAATACCTCATCGACAAGACTGCGGAACTTTCGTTCGAACGTTAAGTCAACGCCCTTGCGAACCGCACCACGAAACAGATTTTGTACCCGCTTCACGTATGACGTGCGTTGTTCGTTCTCACTCATAAGGGTTTGCCACGCCAATCGACTCAAGTAACGCGACCTCTGTGCGTTCCATATCGTCCGCGTCCTGCTCGTTCACGTGATCGAAGCCACGTAGATGAAGTACGCCGTGTATGACTAAATGAGCCAGGTGTGAATCCAAGCTCTTGTCTTGTACCTCCGCTTCCGCTTTCGCGACGTCGACACAGATCGCGACATCGCCAAGTACATCTTCGCGTTGTGCAGGAAACGACAGAACGTTGGTCGGTTCGTCGATGTCTCGGAACGCTTGATTCAATCGACGGCTTTCGTGAATGTCGACGAAATTTAAGAACACATCGCCGTCGCTCGCTTCACTAGCCAGCTCGACCCATGTGTGAATCGTCTTCTTGCTTGGAATATCCGGATTGTTCGCAAGATCGATCACGATTTCGCGTGAAGCAGTTTCCGCTTGAACTGATGTCACCATATTACTGCTGTTGACGATCCTCTTGATCATAGGCATCAACAATGCGCTGCACGATCGGATGTCGCACAACGTCACGCGAATTGAACCGCGTTATGTGGATGCCAGGTATGTCTTTTAGTAACGGTAGAACGTGTTGTAGTCCCGAACGTTGTCCTTGATGACTGCCGCCAAGATCGATCTGCGTCAGGTCACCGGTTATCGCCACCTTCGACCCGAAGCCGATCCGCGTCAAGAACATCTTCATTTGCGCAATGGTCGTGTTCTGACTTTCGTCCAAGATGATGAACGCTTCATTAAGGGTTCGTCCTCGCATGTAAGCGAGCGGTGCGATCTCGATGACTTTACGATCAATCAGGCGTTCGACGCGTTCGTTACCCACCATTTCAAACAGTGCGTCATATAAAGGTTGGATGTACGGGTCGATCTTCTGCGTCAGGTCGCCCGGGAGAAACCCGAGTTTTTCCCCAACTTCTACGGCAGGTCTTACCAAGAAGATCCGTTTTACACGGTCGGCGGCAAGTGCCTGCACTGCACACGCAACTGCTAAATAGGTCTTGCCAGTACCCGCAGGTCCAATCGCGAAATTAACATCGATGTCGTCCGATTGCAGATCGCGTACGAATTGCGTCTGTCGCGGACCACGTGGTCGCACGGTTTTTTGCCAGAGTTTGAGTTGCGAACCAGCGCCATCCCTCTCACCACTACCGCCGTTTTGCAACGAGCCATCGACCAGCTCGTTGACACCCGCTTCCTGCAGATACAAATGGAGCGTCTTTGCGTCGAGCGTTGCCCCGCCGCCGATCTGCGCGTATAGGTGGGTGAGTAGCGCTTCGCCTTTCCGCACGCCTTCGTGCGGACCTTCTAGCTGGAAGTCGTGACCGCGGTTCTTGATATGTATGCCTAACCGCTGTTCCAGCTGCCGGATATTTCTATCGAGTGGCCCGCACAAGGTCGCGAGCCGTCCTGCATCGCTAGGTTGTAGGTTGAGTGTTTTGGTTGACCTTGATTCGAGTGAATCGTCGCTCAAAAAGCGTTTGTACTCCTATGTACTTTCGAAGTGCGAATTATCGTAGATACGTTACTGAAAAACAGTGGCAATTCGTATCGTGCGACTAGTCGCGTGCTAGGTGTTCTCAGCGAATGGCCACGGGATTGATGTACATCTGGACGGCACCACGCACTTTGGCTTGACCCAAAATGAACAAGAACTCGTGGACACCTTCTCGTACCAAGAGACCGGTATTCATCGTTTCGAGGATGAAGATCCCGTTTTCTTGCAGCAGTATCACGTGACCTTGAAACGGACGATTTTCATGCTGAGGCGGCACAACGTCTAAACCCCAAGTGTCTGCGCCTGCCGCAACTACGTTCTTTGTAACTAGGTAGCTAGCTACCTCTTCACTTTGGCCAGGTTCTGCTGCAACCCAAACTTCCGGTTCCGCTTCAAGCTTCGCGTCGGTCCAACCCGTGTGAAACAAAACGACATCGCCTTCTTGAATTGGCGTGCCTTGTTTTTCTTCAACTGCTTGTACGTCTTCGACCGTGAAATATTGCCCGGCTTCCATCGCTTCAACACCGAAGTGACCTGCCATATCGAGGACGATGCCACGAGCCACGATAGGAGGAATGGTCTCAATGCCGAGTCGCGTTAAACCAGTCATGGTCGCAATATCGGTCGACTTATTGCAGTTGTAGTAGACACCGTCAGCATCGCCAATGTGCCCGAGACCGTCGATCTGTGAACCAATACCAAACCAGCCGGAAATGATGTCATCGTTGTAGGTCATGTTCGGGTACGGTTGACCTTCATGCTGCTGACCCGGCTGGACGACATATACGTTCATACCGCGTGGTGGGAATGCAGGTGTCGTACTATCGATCGTAATGCCAAGACTGTAGACCTTCCCTTCTTTGATGAGACTGGCAGCTGCGAGAACTGACTCTGTGCTCATCAAGTTGAGATTACCGATCTGATCGTCCTCGCCCCACTTTGAAGGGACACATTCCTCGTCTGCGAACGTAAACGTCGCCCACATTAATGTGCAAACAACAAAGACCGATTTGAACATCAGAAGACTCATCGAGATATGACGTTCGATAAGCATATTCGACTAGAACTCACAGTCCATACGTGATTCGAGGTGTCAGACTGGGATGACTTCTTAAACCAGTGTGCCTCGTAGCGAATTCGGCAGCGCTTCGTCGATTCGTACCTCTACAAAATCACCGTTGGGCTTACCGGCGAAGTTCACAACGCGATTACATTCCGTGCGACCTTGCCAGAAGTTCGGATCACGTTTTGAGGGACCATGAACGAGTACGGTTTGTACGGTACCTTGCAGCCGTTCGCCGTGCCGTTCAGCTTGCATACGAAGGCGATCTTGGAGCTGCTGCAGTCGCTCTTTCTTTACGTCAAGAGAGGTTTCATCGGCGAGGTCGGCGGCGGGCGTCCCAGGTCGTGCGCTATACACGAAGCTGAAGGACGTATCGAAGTCGAGCTCCTCGACCAGATCCATGGTCTTCTGGAAGTCCTCTTCGGTTTCACCTGGAAATCCGACGATGAAATCAGATGAGAGCGCGATCGTTGGGCGTACTTTCTGCAGATTTCGAATCTTCGACTTGTACTCAAGTATCGTGTGATTGCGTTTCATCGCACTCAGCACGCGATCTGATCCAGACTGCACGGGTAGGTGAAGATGATTGACCAGTTTCGCTTCATTCGCAAACGCGTCGATAAGATGGTCACCGAAATCGATAGGGTGAGAAGTCGTGAAGCGGATGCGCTCGATACCTTCGATTTGCGCGACGTAATGGATCAGTTCAGCTAGATCAACCTGAGCACCGTCAAGATCTCCTCGGTAAGAATTGACGTTCTGACCCAGCAGATTGATTTCGCGCACGCCCTGCTGCGCGAGACTCACAACCTCACGCATCACGTCACTCACGGCACGGCTTACTTCCGGTCCTCGCGTATACGGCACGACACAAAACGAGCAATACTTGCTACATCCTTCCATGATCGTGACGTATGCGGACACCCCAGTCGCGTTCGGTGTGGGTAGCCGGTCGAACTTTTCAATCTCCGGAAAGCTGATGTCGACGACCGGGAGCGATCGTTTAGTCGCTTCATCGATCATTTCGGGTAGTCGGTGTAGCGTTTGTGGACCGAACACCATGTCGACATACGGCGCACGCTCCGTGATTGCAGAACCTTCTTGACTCGCGACGCAACCACCGACGCCAATCAGTATGTTCGGATTCGCGTCCTTGAGACGACGCCACCGACCTAATTCATGGAAGACCTTTTCCTGCGCTTTCTCGCGGATGGAGCAGGTGTTGAGCAGTATGACGTCTGCTTGGGAAACATCATCAACGAGCGTCGCATCATGGCTCTCCTTGAGCAAATCGCCCATGCGATCCGAGTCGTACTCGTTCATCTGACATCCGTGTGTCTTGATGAAGAGATTCATGCCATGAAGGTTCATTGATGTAAGAAGCCGCAAGTGTACCTATGAACCGCCCTATCTCGCCACCCTTACACCAACGTGTATCGTGATAAATATCTCGTCGACTAAACTAGCTCGCGCAATTCCCACGAGTATCTCGTGTCAAACGCGAAAACACGATCCACTTACGCGCGCCTTCGTCTCAACGCTCATTGACTCGCCTACTCGATGCAATTCCCAAGTTTTGACTCGTCACCCACCTTCAGGTTGTTTACGGTTCTTGCGTTCGCGGTCGCACTCGCGGTACCGATTGCACTCGTTTGGCTCGTCGTAGAAGTTCGCTTTGAGTACGAACAGGAAGTCTCAGCCGAAATCTCGCGAGGATGGGGCGATGAGCAAGTAATCATCGGTCCTTTTCTGCGGCTAAAAGTTCGCCCGCCGGCTAGTGCAATGGCAGACGTGTCGACAGGAGACGACCAAATACAGAGTTATTTCTTCACGCCGCGATCCTGGTCCGTTAAGTCCGTCGCCCAGCACGAAGAGCGGAAGAAGGGGATCTTTAAGAAGCCGGTGTATGTCTCGACCATCGTAGTGGAGGGATCCTTCAACAATGACTTGACCGCGTTTGCAGGGCGCCGTAACGTCGACATCGCGAACATCGAGGGCTGCTCGATTCAGCTGGCGCTCTCGTACTCGCAAATCATCCGTTCACTCGACGGACAGTTTGGTGGGCGTGAGTTAGATTTCGAACCGTCGTCCCAACGTTTGGGATGGCACGGTGAACCCATTCAAGCGGAACTCAATAGCTCGGAATGTAGTGGTGGCACTTTCCAACTGAGTCTCGTCGCACGAGGCTCAAACCGGCACTCAATCGCTATGGTTGGGGACGAAAGTACATTAGCGATGGATGCCTCATGGCCGCACCCTAGTTTTGAAGGGCGGCAACTACCAGATAGCTACAACGTAGCTTCAACGGGCTTTAAAGCAGACTGGACCTCAAACGCGCTGGCGCGTGGGTTCGCTTCAGAACTTGACGAAAATGAGTGGCTAGCGATTACTGACGAGAGTGTGGTTGGGTTCTCATTTCATGAACCTAGTTCGTTGTATCGGATGGTCACGCGTGCCGTCAAATACGGCTTTTTCGTGGTCGGCTTAACGCTACTTTCAATATTCTGTCTCGAAATGGTCACGTCAGCGAAGATCCACGTGATTCAGTATGCGATCGTCGGCGCCGCACTCGCGCTTTTCTATCTGCTGCTGTTGTCCTTCGCCGAGCACATCGGTTTCGTCGCGTCCTATATTGTCGCTAGTGTTGTGCTGATCTCATTGATAGTCGGATACGCCTGGGTTAGCACGCATGAGAAAAAGTTCGTTGGGAGTCTTGCGGCTCTCTTATTTAGCGTCTACGCGGCGCTCTATATTTGTCTCGCATCTACCGACTATGCGCTTCTGATCGGTAGCCTCTTACTTGTCATCCTTATCGCAGGTTTGATGTACGCTACCAGGAATATGGTCGTCGATTCGAACCAGCTCGATGAACGATAGACTAGAACAGCCAATTCGATTCGTGCCGCATATCCAAACGACACTACAATAAGCGCGTCCGAATCCCATCCAACGACGAACCTCAATGGCTGAAACACAAGATCGCGTGTATCGCGTCTTGTTCCACAATCAAGGAAAGATTTTCGACGTGTTCGTACGTAGCGTGGGACGAGCTGAGTTATTCGGTTTTCTCGAACTACAGGACTTCGTGTTTTCCAACCCAACATCGATGGTAATTGATCCAACCGAAGATAAGTTACGCAACGAGTTTGAATCGGTAAAACGAGTCTTCATTCCGATCGCGAACATTGAAAGAATTGATGAAGTTAAGGAAGTTGGCGAGGCGAAAATAACGGAGAGCGACGGTACTTTAATCCATCAATTTCCCACCCGTGAGAGACCTACGCGTTAGACACTCATTCATTAACTTGCCGATTTAAATATCCCGAATAATGTCAGTCGTCATCGTTGGCGGAGGTCATGCAGGTGGCCAAGCCGCCGCAAGTCTTCGTCAACTTAAGTACGAAGGACCTATCACACTAGTCGGATCTGAAAGCTACGTACCGTATCAGCGTCCCCCGCTAACGAAGGAATATCTTCGAGGCGAGCAAGGATTGGATCGAGTTACACTAAGACCGGAAGCGTTTTACGAGAAAAACAACGTTGCACTCATGCTTGGACGTGAAGTCCGAGCGATCGACCGCGACAAGAAGATTGTTGAGTTGGACGGGGAGGACGAGCTCGCATACGACAAGCTCGTACTAGCAACCGGTTCCACACCGATTTTGCCACCGATTCCGGGCGCGAATCTTGATGGTGTGCATCTCTTGCGAACGATCAAAGACGTCGACGCTATCGTGAACGAACTAAAGCCGTCGCCGACGATTGGCATCATCGGTGGTGGGTACATTGGTTTGGAAGCTGCCGCTTCATTTCGTCATCTAGGTATGGATGCATCGGTCATCGAAATGGAAGATCGACTATTGAAGCGCGTCGCGACCGAGGAGCTCGCATCGTTCTATGCAAATCTACACCGCCAACATGGGGTGGATATCCATCTAAATTCCCAAGTAACCGAAATCTGCGGAGATGGAGATGGATGGGTTTCATCATTGAAAGTATCCGATGGTGCCAATATCGACCTGAACTTAGTGATCGTCGGGGTAGGTATTCGTCCGAACACCGAACTCGCGTCTGAAGCAGGACTCTCTGTCGAAAACGGAATCAGAGTCAACGAGCACTGCCAAACAGAAGATGCCGATATATATGCGATCGGTGACTGTACTAACCACCCAAACCCACTAATCGATCGTCGTCTGCGCCTCGAATCTGTACCTAACGCAATGGAACAAGCGCGCGTTGCGGCTGCCAACATCGCAGGTACACCTACGACGTACGCGAGTTTTCCTTGGTTCTGGTCCGACCAATACGACTTGAAGCTTCAAATGGTCGGCTTCGCGAGCGACCGCGACGAGACCGTTACGCGTGGGAACCGTGACTCAAACGCATTTGCAGACTTCCACGTCAAAGATGGTGTATTGGTCGGTGCAGATGCGATCAATTCACCGCGAGATTTCATGGCCGCTCGCCAGCTCTGCGGTAAGTCGGTTGACCGAGAAGCCCTTGGTGATCCGTTAGTTGATTTGCGCTCGTTGCTGTAGAGTTTCGGAACACTTCGAAAATATCGATCGATAACAAGCTCTGTTAACTAGAGCGCGAGTGCGAAAGTGCGAACCTATTCATAGGAATTCCTTAATGATTACTACGGAAAATCCGATCTACGAGGTAAATACTCAATCGACGAATTCAGCAACCCAAATTGATACAGTGCGCTTACGCCCTGGATATCTGTTCGTTGTATTGCTCGTAGCGTTGAGCTATATTGCTACACCAACAGCACTAGGCGACACTGTCGAAATGACAAACGATGACCCGAACCTGCAAATCAGTACCGACTATGGGGATCGGATTCTCGAGTACGACTTTGATTCATTCAACGTCGGGATTGCTGAATATTCGGATGGACCGACCGGCACAACAGTATTCCACTTCCCAGAAGGTGCGCGAGCTGCAGTAGACATACGTGGTGGCGCACCCGGTTTCATAGGAGACTACGGCTTTGTGCATGCGATCAGTCTCGCGGGTGGATCGTTGCTTGGGCTCGAAGCGGCGAGCGGTGTCGCTTCCGGAATACTCGCCAGGAACGGCTACACAGCGAACTGGGAAGCGATTCCACTCGTGAGCGGCGGGATCATTTTCGACTTCGGTCCACGGGACAACAGCATCTATCCGGACAAACGCCTAGGTCGCGCGGCGTTTGAGAACGCCCAACCCAACCGATTCCCGTTAGGCGCAAGAGGCGCGGGCATTTCCGCTACGGTTGGGAAAATGCTAGGTTTTGATCGGCTGGAAAACGCCGGTCAAGGCGCGGCGTTTGTTGAGACCGGCGGGATTAAGGTATTTGCGTGCGTTGTATTGAACGCTGTCGGTGCCGTCGTAGACCGTGAAGGTCAAGTTGTACGTGGGCATCTTGACCCGGAAACTGGTGATCGTATTAGCTTCATGGCTGCGATCGAACAGCAAATTGCGGATGCCGAAGCAAGACTGAGTGCACCGCCAGGCAACACCACACTTGCCGTCGTCATAACCAATCAATCCACCACACGCTTCAATATGGATCAACTCGCTCGACAAGTTCATAGTTCGATGGCACGTGCGATACAACCATTCCAAACCGACACTGATGGCGATACGCTGTGGTTCGTTTCGACAGGCGAAATCGATATAGAACCGTGGTCCGGTCCAGGACTAGGGACGTTAGCGTCTGAGGTGGTATGGGACGCGGTGTTAGCCGCGCATCCGTGATTTCGCGGCATCGACAAGAGCGCGAATCTCACGCATTGACAATCCCGGCTTGTGCGAGCTGATCAATAGCCTTATCGGTCAGCCCCAAGTCCGCCGCAAGAACAGAACTCGTATGCTCACCTAATTGCGGCGCAGGTTTAACTGATACGTCGCTCTCGGACATCTTCACCGGCCAACGAAGCAGTTTGATCATACCGTGGATCGGATGCTCTACTTCATGCACAAATCCGCGCTCCACCAGATGAGGATTTGTGTACAGGTCCTGCGTCGTCAGTACGGCACTAGCGGGGACACCCGCCTCAGCGAGTTCTCGCATTGCGTCGTATTTCTTCCGTTCCCGCGTCCATGTCGTGACCTTCTCGCGAATCAATGCCATTGTTTCTTCTCGAGTCCGTTCGCCAGTAGAAGCATCGTCCTCAATACCGCCGACAACACCTAAGAGAGCTTCCGCCATCTTTCCCGTGACCGCCATCACGAATAGGTAATCATTGGGTCCATCGCCCTTACACGGATACAGGTTTGAATAGGGACCGCCGCCGTTACCGGATCTGCCCGCTGGTCGCTCTCCAAACCGTCCACCTGAGGTTGCGGTACGAAGGTAGTACGTCATCGCTTCTTGCATCGACAACTCGATAAACTGACCCTTCCCCGTTCGTAATTTCTGAATGTACGCACCACAAATGGCTAACGCCATTTGCACGCCAGTACCGGCGTCTCCCATCGTTGGTCCGGGACGCATCGGTGGTCCGTCCACTTCTCCAGTGATTGAAAACGCGCCGGCGGCCGCTTGAGCCACCATGTCATAGCACTTGAAATCGGACCACGGTCCGTCTAAACCAAACCCCTTCAAGCGCGCATAGATGATGTCAGGTTTGCGAGTACGCATGACATCGTAGGTAAGGTCTAGTTTCTCGATTACACCGGGTCCATAGTTCTCGACGAAAACATCGAACTTCGGAACTAAATCCAAGAACAGCTCACGACCTTTTGGGGACTTTAGATCGATCGCGACGCTACGTTTGTTGGAATTCCACACGATGAAGTACTCCGCATTCCCGTTTGGTCCTCTTCCCGGATCTCCTCGTCCCGGCGCTTCAACCTTCACGACATCCGCACCCATCCACGCTAACGCCTGTGTACATGACGTACCAGCTTCGTATTGCGTCATATCCAAGATGCGCATGCCGTCTAACGCAGCCATCATTCATCCTTCGTTTTAACCAAGAACGCGACTTCATGTCACTTGGTTCAGTATAGGGAAACGCTTAGACGCACAACTGATTCACTATCGGAACCGACCTCGAATGAGGCAATTCTCTGGTCGATGTCTCGTTAATCGACCCAACTGAAGTCATTTTCATCTACGCTTCGCATATATTTCACGCTTGCGATCCAATCCACCACACTCAAACATCCGGAAACGCGAATGTCCCAAGCCCTCGAAGTCAATCCTCTCACACCGACGATCGGCGCAGAAATCGTCGGGGTGGACTTAGCTCAACCACTTTCGGATGAGATGTTCGATCACATCCATGACGCATGGATGAACCACTTGGTGCTGTTCTTTCGAGACCAACAGATCACACCTGAGCAGCACTTAGCGTTCGGCCGACGGTTTGGTAACTTGCATATCCATCCCGCAGCACCTTATTTACACGACAATCCTGAACTAATGAGGGTTCACACGGACAAGGACTCACACATTCAAAACGGTGCGGCTTGGCATTCGGACGTTTCTGCAGACGAAGAGCCGCCTTTAGGCTCGATTCTGCATCTGCATCGCGTTCCACCGAACGGTGGCGACACGCTGTTCGCGAATATGTACGCTGCATATGAGGCGCTGAGTCCATCGATTCAGAATCTGCTGATTGGCTTAGAAGCACACCATGTTTCGGACTACACGAATCAATATGGTGACCATAAGCCACAACGCGAATATCCAAGAGCCGTACATCCAGTCGTACGAACCCACCCTGTCACGGGGCGCCGAGCGTTGTTCGTCAATTCTGGATTCACGAAACGCATTCGAGGAATGTCTCGACTCGAAAGCGACGCGCTCCTTGAGATGTTGTTTAAACACGTGACGAACCCTAGGTTTCACTGTCGCTTTCAATGGGAAGCCAACTCGATTGCCATGTGGGACAACCGGTGTGTCCAACACCTAGCGATCTGGGACTACTACCCCGAGACTCGAAGCGGTATCCGGGTGACCGTCCAGGGCGACAGGCCGTTTTTCAAGCAGGAAGCTGTCTAAATCGGGAAGTCGTAATAAAACGCTCCAGGCGAACGCGATAAACTACTCTTGAAGCAATCTAGGATTTTGCTGAGCCAGTGTCTGACACGATCGTAAAAGAGAAGGATTCGAAGCTTCAAACACTTCTTGAAGACTATCAGGAAACCCTAGAGGAACGCTCGGACCAGTTCGTCAAGTGCGCGAATTGTCTCCACGTTCTCACTCATGCTGATACTGCAATCAGCGTTGCAGGCAATCATCGGCACGTCAAAACTAACCCATACGGAAACACCTTTGAGTTCCGTTGCTTTAGCGAGGCGTTAGGGTGTGCCGTCGAAGGACCCGATGAAAGTGCTCACAGCTGGTTTCCAGGTTGCGTTTGGCAATACCTTTACTGCGAAGCATGCAACCAGCATTTAGGTTGGTTTTTTCACGGCGCGGATAGTTTCTTCGGTATCCGCTCAGACGCGATTCACATCGAATAGATCGAGACAGAATCAGTTAAAACACGTTCCGTTTAATTCGCGCGACTTTTTATCCGATACACGCATGCCCGACCTGCGAGCAGACGATTACGACGTTCTTTCCTTCGATTGCTACGGGACTCTCGTTGATTGGGAGACCGCGATCATTCAATACCTTCAACCCGTCCTTCTATCTCACGACGTGCATGTATTTGATGGCACAATCCTTGAGTTCTACGCTGAGTGGGAGCCTCTGGAGCAGGATGCAGGCGGAACGTATCGGGATGTTCTGAGCCGTGTTATGACCCGCTACGGTGCAAGGTTGGGCTTCACACCTACAGCCAAAGAAACCGAAGGATTCGTCAACGCGATCGCCAGCTCAAACCCATTTGAAGATACGACTGATGCACTTACGAAACTAGCACAGCACTTTAGCCTCGCGATCATCTCGAATACGGATGAGGACCTAATACAGCAAACACTTCAGTCGATACCCACGGAATTCAGCACCGTTTTAACCGCTCAGGAACTGGGTGCGTACAAGCCTAACCGGGAGATGATGCGGAGTGCGTTCGACCAGATTCGTCAACGCGGTAAACGAATACTCCACGTTGCGCAGAGCAAGTACCACGACATCCTACCCGCGAGCGAACTCGGACTAAATACGGTTTGGATTAACCGAAGCAGTGAGCATGCTTCCGCTGTACAAGGCGTTAATGCAAATCCTGTGTGGGAATTCGAGAGTCTAGCTGATTTCGCCGAGACCTTCGAACGTTGACCTATCGACCTTAACCCAACTTGTTAGCTTGGATTCTTCCGCGTAAACTCGGTCGTCGCGTCCTCATTTGCCGTAAAATCGAGCGACGAGTTAGGTGGGGCGATTTCGTCTTGGTCCTCAATGAAATCGTCAAACTCTTCAGCACTTTCCGTCAAGGTCACCGCCTTTTTGTCCTTCGGTAAACTGGCGGGATCGAATTCCGGTTCATCGTCATAACCGATTTCCATATCGGTTGTCGCCGCGTCATCAACAGTAACCTCGCTACTACTGTACGCAGCTCGTAGTACAACCGTGGCGACCATCGCACCTTTAGGCAGTTTATCGTCGATGTACGACGCGACTTTCAGGTTAGATGTCTTCGCGCCTGCTTGCATTTCCTCAACAGAGTGCTTGATGGAAGATTCATCCGTGATGTCGTCAATGTCCTCGTCGTCTTCATCGCCGCCGAGTGTGAAGCTCAAAACGCCACGACCTTCCTCGATGGGGGCGTTGAAATCGATTGTGAGCCAATCAGTATCGAGCGCTTGTGCCAATAGACCCTTGAATCTCGCTTGACTATCCTGGGTTTGGTGTACCTCTTCTCGCATTTCTTCGGGTTCAATCGATGCCGTACCAATAAACATGTCCACGGCTTCGCCATCTAGTTTCGACAACGTCGCTTTCAGATCTGCCATATCGACATTCGGGATCTGAGTGTCAACCAACAACCGTGCAATTGCGTTTATCTTTTCATAGACAAGCTCATTGACTTCGCGATGGCGCTTGCGCATACCGATGCCTGGTTTGTTGTTCGGGACGACCATTAGTGCGTCGACTTCATCGCGCATCGCTCGAATACCCTCCGAAGCGAGCGCGACCGTCTGATCGCCACTACCGCCATCCGGCGTCGTCAGAATCGAAACTGTCAGAAGCCCAGGATTTTCGTGAGACGCGTGATTAGCGATGACCGGACTGGCTCCTGTTCCTGTTCCGCCGCCCATACAAGAAACGATGAATAACAGCCGCTTGCCATTGAATTTCGACATGAGAAGCTGTGTGTCTTCCTGAGCTGCGCTTCGACCAACTTCCGGGTCACCACCTGCGCCTTCTCCGTCGCAAATCCGTGCACCAATCTGAATCGTCTCAAGACCAGCGTCTAATTCATCGAGCGCCTGCTTATCGGTGTTGATTGCATAGAAATCGACGTTTTGGATACCACGTTTGGCTAGATGACTGACAATGTTGCCACCGCCGCCGCCGACTCCGACGACACCAATACCAAGTGGTTTCACCACCCGTTCGCCTACCCCGATCTTTCGACTTCGCGTCTCAGTCATCATGGTTGCCACTCCCTAGCTGAACCCCACTTGAGCAAGCGATCAGACATTACCACCCAACCATCGATAGACTGAGCGTGCAGCCGTGCTCGTTACGCCTCGCGTTTTCGCTGTCCTTGCTTGGTGCGTTTTTATTCTACCGACTACCCGTCTTCTGAGTAATCCCACGACTGTTGCCATGGCTGGATCATTTAATTCTGTCGCATCCACACCATCTGCGACATAGATCTGGTCGTGCACCGAATTGCCGTTCGCATCAGGGCTAGGTGCTGGACATATTTTTGGATGATCTACGTACGCCTCGAGACCTAGCACTTCCGACGCTAAGTAATCAAGGTTCTCAATCTTTGAACCACCGCCAGTAAGCACGATTCGCGTAGATCCAAACTCACTCGACAAGTCGTGTCGTTCGAATTCAGCAGCGACTTCATGAAAAATCCGTTCGTATACCGCTCGAACAATCTGCGAAAACAGACTCTTCGGCGGTCGAGTATCAGGGCGACCATTAACCCCAGGAACCGTGATTTCATTCTCGTCCAGCTCGTGTCCCACGACGCTCCCATGCAGCTCCTTTAGCTGTTCCGCGGCTTGTGGTGGCGTAAACAGAGATTTGGCTATGTCTTGATTGACCTGACGACCACCCCAAGGCAATACCCCTGTGTGTCTTATCTCGCCTGCAACAAACAGCGCGACACCAGTTGTTTCATGCCCGATGTCAATGACACAGACACCTAGTTCGCGAGAAGCATCGTCTAATACCGCATTCGCACTAGCTAAAGGCGAAGCGATCAATTGCAGATTGTGTAAATTACATCTCGTAACACATTTCGTCAGATTCTGTTCCGCATTACTTGACGCCATGATCATGTGAACGTCCGCATCGAGTCGTTTCCCAGCTTGACCAAGCGGCTGAACAATACCTACTTGATTGTCCACGATGTATTGTTGCGGTAATACATGCAACATTACGTTTGCAGCACCTAAATTGACTGCTTGGGCAGTATGTAATGCTTGTCTGATGTGTTTTTCCGACACTTCCCCTTTGTGTGTTACGGAAGAACCTGTTGCATTTAAGCACGATAGATGAATGCCATTTAGATTAGCAACTGCATCGTCAATCTGCAACTTTCCAAACGGTTGCTTTGCAACCTGAAGCGTGGATTCAACTTCACCTACCGTTCGATCTATATCAACGACAATGCCTTGATGAACGCCTGTCGACGGACTACGAGCACAACTGACGACCTCCAGATGCCCATCGGACCTAACGTAGCCGATACATACCGCAATCTTGCTCGAACCGACATCGATCGCCGCAAATAGATTAGGTGTTTTGGCTTGTGTCATTCCATTGCCACCACAGGTCGTTCGGTTTGGGCAAAGGCAATGCCATTCGAATAGCGAGCATCGACGAGTTTTCTCTGGTCTTCTGAAACCTCGGGTAAGGAGTCAAGCATGCTCAATACGCGACGTAGCCTAGTTCCCACATCTTGGTCGCCAAGAATGACCTGCTCGCCGCTATCTAACTTAAGCATCCAGCCTGCGTTTTCGTCGAACTTTACGTCTGCTACGACCATCCCGTGACCTAGGACGATTGCGGAAATGTCGGCATAGACGCGTTCCTGATCTCGCGCTAAGAGGTCTACGAACGACGCTTCGTCGGATTGAGTTCCATTGAGGTATTTGGAGACATCGATCCCTTCCCACTCACGAATGGACTCGGTTAGCTTCGCCTTTGTCGCGTCGAATAACTCGACAGCCTTTGTGAGTTGGTCATCGACGACTGCTACATCGGAGGCGCGCTCGAATACATCCGTATCGACCAGTTCATCAAGATTGGTTAATTCGGGTCGATATTGAATGACGAGCAGACTACCGCACAAGAAGGTCAGTGCGAAGCCTGTCAGGAAGCTGATGAATCGATTCATCGCGTTCAACAATCCATGTTGTGCAGGCAGACATCCATGTCCACCTCCGCATTTTAACTTGACTTGAGCAAATCTGAAACTCTACTTACGTCGCCTGCGCCTTGCACCATCACGACGTGATCCGCTTCTGCGGTGTGATTTATCCACTCCACGACCTCCTCCACATGTGCCGCGAACGCTACGTGAGTCGTGTCTCCTTCGTTGATCGCATCGCAAAGGTCGAGTGCACTCGCACCGTCGATCGCTTGTTCACTCGCCGCATACGTATCCAGAATGATCAAATCATCCGGCTTCCGTAGTACATTGGTAAAGTCATCGAACAAATCACGAGTACGTGTGAATCTGTGGGGTTGGTACACCATCAGCTGTCGTTTGGACGGCCAAACACGTTTGACGGTCTCTAATGTGCACGCTAGTTCTGTTGGGTGATGCCCATAGTCGTCAACCAAGGGTAAATGATGGTCGTTCAGTCTGATCTCAGATACCTCAAACCGTCGCCCGACGCCGATAAATCGTCGTATACCTTCCTGAATGTGTGTGTCTGCAATACCCTCGTCGCTTGCAACAGCGATTGCAGCGAGTGCGTTCTGCACGTTTTGTATACCAGGCAATTGGATTTCGATTGGCAATAACGTCTGATCATTAGGTCGTTTTACTTTGAATCGCCACTCGACACCCGTTACCTCAATGTCAACGGCTTGATAGTCGGCATCGTCGTGCAAGCCATACGTGATTACTGGTCTCGTGATTTCATCCGCGAAACGTCGGCACTCTTCGTCGTCGATACAGAGAATCACGGCGCCGTAAAACGGTAGCTTCGATACGAAGTCTCGAAATGCGCTTCTTAGCTGCTCGAAATCTTGACCGTAAGTACCGAGATGGTCGTGGTCGATATTGGTAATGACCGCGAGCATCGGATGTAGGTAGAGAAACGATGCGTCGCTTTCGTCAGCTTCGGCGATGATATAGCGGCTCGATCCGAGTTTTGCGTTCCGGTTATCACTTTTCAGCAAACCACCTATCACATAGGTCGGGTCCATGTTTGCCGCTTGAAAAATATCCGCGATGAAGCTCGTCGCGGTCGTTTTTCCATGGCTTCCTGCGACAGCGATACCATAGCGATGCCGCATAAGTTCACCGAGCATTTCGGCTCTCGGCACCACTGGCTTGTGTAGTGCGTGAGCGCTAACGACCTCAGGATTGTCATCCGCAATTGCACTTGACGTGACAACAACATCTGCGTCTTTGATGTTTGACGCTAAGTGCTGTGTTGAGACGGCGATGCCAAGCGATTCAAGCCTTGACGTCACAGGTGAAGGGACGATATCCGACCCAGAGACCGTGTAACCGAGATTTGCCATGACTTCAGCAATTCCACACATTCCAGCGCCACCGATACCTACGAAATGGATATGACGTACGTGACGCATAGCTTGCGATGGACATGTCGCCAAATCATCGGGTCTCATTACGCGTCTTTCAACCGGTTCGTACGATCGATTCGTAAGACCATGCCAATCAATGCACTTAGCACCACGAGACTATTTCCGCCGTAGCTAATGAACGGCAACGTCAAGCCTTTCGTCGGAAAAATCCCCGCATTCACACCGACGTGAATCAATGCCTGAAAACCAATTAGTAACGCCACTCCGTAGCACAACATGCTATCGAAGCAACGATCTTCACGCAGTGATTCGCGTGCTATGTTGCTTATCCGATAAACCAATGCCATCAACAAGAAAAGTACTAGCGAAGCGCCGATCACTCCTGCTTCTTCTGCGATCGTCGCAAAAATGAAATCGTTATGGGATGCTGGCGTGAATGTTTTCTGTAAGCCCGTTCCTAAACCCGTACCCGTTAACTCACCTCGGCCAAAACTGATAAGAGAATTCGTTAGTTGATAGCCTTCGTTGAGTTTTACACCTTCTTCCCAAGGCGAAAACAAGGTCGCTAGACGACTCACTCGGTAAGGCTCGAGATATAGAAGGGCCGCGATACCCGAGATAGCAAAACTGCCAAGAACGAACAAGTGCGATAGTCTTGCCTTCGCTAGGAACAGCACGCCCACGGTCACAGTTCCCATGATCGCCACAGTACCGTAGTCAGGTTCGAGAAATACGAGACCAAGTACCAAACCGACTGCACCGAGAACGGTCAGAAGTGGCGCTATCGATCGCTGAGTTCTTTCGAAATTGTTCGCCACATACCCCGCAATATATATCAGTAGCAGTGGTTTTACGACTTCCGAAGCCTGTAACGTGAAAAAGTGGAGCGAAATCCACCTTCTTCCGCCACCGGACTCAATGCCAATACCTGGAATCAGCACCAGACCTGCTATCAGGAGCGCTAGTATCCAAGCTAGGCGGTGGAACTGGCTATATCGTTTCGTCGGAATTAAGTAAGCCAATACCAGTGCGGCCCCGCTCACGATGGCGTAGCCAAGATGCCTGATGAGCATGGAATTGATCCACGCATCCGCCAAGTGAACACTTACGCTGGCGACAGCAATGACGCCAAAGCCGATCAGTATGGACCATAGATATAAGACCGTTAACGGCCGATCAGAGATCACGATGCCATTGCTCTAACGGTCGAAATGAATTGATTCCCGCGTTCGATATAGTCGGAAAACATGTCAAAACTCGCGCACGCAGGTGATAGAAGCACAACGTCACCACGTTTGGCTAATTCCCGGGCTTCCATCACGGCCGCTTCCAATGAGTCTGATAGCACGTACTTCGTAGCATCACCGACCGCTGTGGCAATGCGTGAGGCATCGCGACCAAACAAAATCACAGCTTTCGCATGATGTCGCAGGGGATCTGAAAGTGCTTCAAAATTCGCGCCTTTCCCTTCTCCGCCCGCAAGCAGCACGATGTTTGGTATACCGTTGCTGAGTGACTCGAGGGCGGCGCGCGTCGCAGCAACATTGGTCGCTTTTGAGTCGTTGACGTAACGTACCCCTTCGACTTCCGCGACTAGCTGCATTCGATGCGGCAAACCCTCGTACGTCGTCGCAGTTTCAACAAGCTCTTCCACTTGCACACCACTAGCGTATGCAAGAGCGGCTGCAATCACTACGTTGAGATGGTTCTGCGCGCCTTTCAATTGAAGACTCTCGCGCGGCACGGACTTACCTGCGATCACAATTTCGTGATCGTCAACGCACCAATCTTTCGTCCCGTTGATTGGAATCTCCGACTTTTTCGTCTTCGGTTTTGTGCTGGGGTCGCTCGTGTTGTACACCGCGACATCGCACTGCTCGTAAATCCGAGTCTTAGTCCTCGCGTATTCGTCGAACGACCGATGATGGTCCAAATGATCTTCAGTGATATTCAGGATGGTCGCCCCGAAAAGATGCGGCGGTTTCATCTTTTCGAGTTGAAAGCTCGAGATTTCCAAGACGTAACCTGCGCTACGGCTTTCCAGCAGGTCCAATACCGGCTTGCCGATATTGCCGCCGGAAACGAACCCCTTCGATCGCAGCATCTGCGTGATTAACTCGGTAGTGGTTGTTTTACCGTTGGTGCCCGTGACGCCGATCAATGGCGCGTCTGCTAGGTCACAGAAGAGCTCGACATCGCACGAAATACGCGCACCAGAAGTTTGTACTGCATTGAGAACAGGGTCGTGGAGTGGAATACCCGGACTCGCGAACACGACGGTGTTTGAATCAAGCACTTTCGTAGCGTCTTCCGGCTTAACGAATTCGGCATCGGCGTATACCCTTCGAAGATCTTCAAATTGATTCGTGATCGGTCCGCTCTGTCCAACTCGCGTATCTGTCACGAATAGCTCCGTGCGACCGTGTAGAAATCGTGTGCATGAGCCGCCGGTGGCACCAATCCCGACTACGAGTGCGCGATCTGGGATCATCGCAGTTTCAATGTGGCGAGTCCGATCATGACGAGAAGGAACGTGATGATCCAGAAGCGCACAGTGACTTTCGGTTCTGGCCACCCCTTCAATTCAAAATGATGATGAATCGGCGCCATCCTTAGAACGCGCTTCCCGCGCAGTTTGAAACTCCCAACCTGGGCAATCACCGATGCTGTTTCTAGAACGAATAGACCGCTCATAATCAGCAAAACGATTTCTTGACGTACCAGCACGCCGATGACACCGAGCGCAGCTCCGAGAGGCAGTGCGCCAATATCCCCCATGATCATCTGAGCTGGAAACGTGTTGTACCAAAGAAAACCCAAGCCCGCGCCAACAATCGCCCCGCAGACGATTGCGACTTCACCCATACCTTCGATGTAGGGGATCTGAATATAGCTGGCGAATTCGTAATGACCGACGATATACGCGAATAACGCCAGCGCACCTACGACCATGACAGTGGGAAGAGTTGCGAGACCGTCGAGACCATCCGTCAGATTGACTGCATTACTCATGCCTACGATCATGAGTACTGTAAGAATGACGAATCCCCACCCAAGTGGAATCGAAAGTTCCTTAAAAAACGGTACCAGCAGTGCGGTCTCTGCGGGGTTTGTAGCAGTCTGATACAACACAACAGCGACACTGAGCGCGCACAAGATTTGGAGTGAGAACTTGACCTTCGCGGACAACCCACCTTTTTCCCGTTTAGCAAGCTTCAGGTAGTCGTCGAGGAACCCGATCGCACCAAAACTAAACAGCACTGCCAGCACAATCCAAGCTTGTCGGTTATCGAGCTCAATCCAGCAGAGAGCGGATATAAAAATGCTCACAAGAATCAGGAGACCACCCATCGTCGGGGTGCCTTCCTTCTCGAAGTGACCTTCCGGTCCGTCTTCTCTTATCACGTCACCGATCTGTCGACGTTCAAGCCAACGGATCATGAAAGGGCCAACTAATAAACTGATAAATAGCGCTGTTGCTGTTGCAACTAGTGTGCGAAATGTGATGTAACTAAATACGTTGAATACCGAAATATGTTCGGCGAGCCACTCAGTGATCCAAAGTAGCACTTCAGCCTCCCAGACGCACGCATTCGACCAATTCTCGGTCGCTGAATGGATGTTTGACACCCATCACGTCTTGGTATTCCTCTGCGCCTTTTCCAGCAATAAGAACGATGCCACCTGGTGGTGCTTCGCCTATCGCGGTTCGAATTGCACGTTCGCGATCTAGTTCGACGTGAGCGCGACTTGGGTTCTTCATCCCACACAATACCCCGTCAGCAATCGTCTGCGGCGACTCCGTACGTGGATTGTCGTTCGTCACGACGACGCGGTCTGCGAGTTCTTCTGCAGCTTCTCCCATCAACGGTCGCTTGCCCGTGTCCCGATCGCCCCCACACCCAAACACACAAGTAAGGTCACTTGGTTCCAAAGCACGTAGAGCGACTAATGTCTTACGCAGTGCGTCAGGGGTATGTGCGAAATCGATAACGGCGTACCTCTTTGAACTGAGGTTCACGAACTCAAATCGACCCGGTGGTGATTGCACTTTAGCTAGCTGACGCGAAGCGCACTCCAAATCGGTTCCGAAGTGCACCAAGGTCGCTAAGATCGCCGCAGCATTCGCGATACCAAACTCACTCCGAAGAGGCAATTGCATTGGCGTACTTCCCCATTTCGTCCGCCACAATCCACGTGCACCGTCGAGCGTAAGCGAGTTCAATTCGCAAGTCAGATCTGCGGAACTCGTGGTGCCGTAGGTCGTCACCGGAATGCGTCGGTCCAAACACAACTGCTTCAGTTCTTGACCGAATGCGTCGTCGCTATTGATTACGGCGCGATCAAGATCAAAGTCCTCGAACAACCTTCGCTTCGCGGCTTTATACGCCGACATCGATTTGTGGTAATCAAGGTGATCACGCGAGATATTGGTATAGATCGCAACCTGTAGTCGAACGTCGCTAAGGCGTTCTTGGCTCAGTGCATGAGAACTCACCTCCATGGCGACGCGCTGTGCACCTTGGTCTCGCATTGCTGCCATGCATGCTTGCAGTTCAATGCCGTCCATGGTTGTCAGACCCGTATGAGTCAACGTCGGCAACATCCCCCAACCGGGCGTTCCGGCAAATCCCGTTGCGCGTAACAAACCCGCCAAGCCGAAGGCGACACTAGTCTTTCCGTTCGTACCTGTAACGCCAATACATGCCAAATCCTGGCTCGGATCACCGTACAAGTGTGCCGCAAGTTGATTCCGCTTCTCGACGAGAGACGCGTCACAAATCACAACGACTTCGTCGTCTACTCGTTCCACAGGTCGCGAAGTCAGAATCCCTCGTGCTCCTCTCGCGATTGCTTCATCGATGAACCTGTGCCCGTCGTGGTCATTGCCTAGAACGGCAACAAAGAGGTCGCCAGCCTTTACATTGCGTGAGTCCGCTGTCATTCCCGTTACTTCGACGCTGGGAAGATCCGGCCGGCTCAATAGAAGGTTAAGCAGCATCGTCGCGTCCTATGCCGCCAGCTACGGTTCCACGAGAATGAACGCCACGAAGTTGCAGTGCCCGAGTGGCGATTCGCTTGAATACCGGTGCGGATACAGAGCCACCGGAGACTTTTTCGCCTTCGACCTTCGGCTTCGGTCCGTCGACCATCACCAGTCCCAAGAACTGAGGATTCTTCATCGGTACGATGCCTACAAACAAGGTTACGTGGTGTTGGTCTGAATAGCCGCTATCTGTGATCTTTCTGACAGTACCCGTTTTTCCAACCACTTGAAAGCCTGGAATCGACGACTTGCTGGCCGTACCCGTGGGTCCGACCACGCCGGTGAGCATGTCGAGCACTTGCAGCGCATGTCGCTGATCAAATACTCGAAAATCTGGTTCGCGATATTCATCTCTCAAGAGGATCGAGATCTGGCGCTGCAATCCTCCGGTCGCGATCGTTAGGTATGACCGTGCAAGTTGGGCGAGCGTCACTGAAAAGCCGTAGCCATACGACATCGTCGCTCTCGTAAGTGGTTTCGAGATGTCGTCCCCCGACAACTGACCAATCCTTTCGCCAGGCAGTCCGAGTAGAACGTAGTCATGAAATCCGACGCGCTCGTGTACCTTCAATAAAGCTTGTTCGTCTAAGTCCAATGCGATTCGAGTGGACCCAACTTGACTCGATTTGACGAGTACGTTTCTCAGCGAAAGAACACCGTAGTTACGCGGGTCCTCGATCGTTTTCGATCGAACGACTGTCCAGCCCGGATTGGTATCAATTTCGGTGTCAACGCTATAGCGACCACTCTCCAGTGCTGCTAATGCGACGAACGGCTTGAACGTTGAACCGGGTTCAACAAGATCGGTGACCGCGCGGTTTCGCACGTTCTCCCATTGAAGATTCGACGTGTTGTTTGGGTTATACGATGGGACGTTTGCCAGTGCGAGTACGCCTCCCGTCGGGACATCGAGCAGAATCAGTGAAGCAGACTCTGCACGATATTCCTCAACTACATTCTGGAGCTCGCTGTACGCGAGAAACTGCAATCGGCTATCGATTGAAGTTACCAAGTCCTTTCCGTATTTAGGCAAGCTCTCGTACCGAACATCACGAATCAATCGCCCCACGCGGTCTCGTACGACTCGTCGCGTACCGACCTCGCCGTCAAGGTGCGAATCGAAAGCTCGTTCTAGTCCCTCGAGCCCACGCTCATCGATATCCGTAAAACCCGTCAGGTGTGCGGAAACTTCACCCAATGGGTAATAACGACGGTATTCGGTTTGAATGTCCAAACCATTTAGCTCAAGCTGCTGGAGTGCAAGAGCCTTTTGTGGCGTCTGACGTCGTGCGAGGTAAAGAAAGGCGCGCGATCGATTGCTTTCCAGTTTGGCACGTAGTTCAGATGCATCGCTGTCGAGAATCTCAGCGACCGAAGCGATTTCGTTTTCTGACCAATTAACTCTTGACGGATTCACAGTAACCGCAATAACGGGTGTACTGATTGCCATCGGTTCGCCTAGACGGTCATAGATCATGCCGCGATGCACCGGGATCTTTTGCAGCCGTTCAGACTGCATCTTGCTCTGGTCCTGAAGAAAATACCGCTCAACCACGGCGATATACGACATCTGTCCGACCAGTAGCGCGGTAACCAAAGCAAAACAGACAATCGCTGTTCGATGACGTCGTTCGTTCATGGTGCACTGCTCGAATCTGGTTTAACCAGTTCTTCGGGATACACCATTCCGTCAGATTGTGCTTCGTTTTGTACTAGAGCGTACGAGGAGATGCTTTCCTTCTCAATCAACAATCGGGAATGTTCACTAAGTTCTCGATCTTGCTGTAGACGTAACTCCGTTAACTGTGTGTAAGTGTCGAGGCGTAGAAACGACTGACGAACGATCAGTAACCCGCTGATCAAAGTTGCCACAATCAATGTGACTATCAACATGTGACGACCGTAGCTACTAGCGCGCGTCGGTTTTTTCTTCGCCACGCGCGATTACCTCAATTTCTCGGTGGTTTGCAGCATCGCGCTTCTGGACGCTGGATTAGATCGCTGCTCTAAGTACTGCGGTCTGACATTTTTTAAGACAACTCGAGCGCGCGGCGCCTCATCACGAACTGGTAGTCCACGAGGCGCAGAAGGGCGAATCCACTGTCGAATCGCATCGCGAACGAGACGATGTTCGATGCTATGAAACGAAATAACCGCGAGCCGACCACCAATGGCGAGCGCGTCAAAGCCTTCTGATAGCCCAGCCTTGAGCTCGTTTAACTCGTCGTTGACAAAGATTCGGACCGCTTGAAAAACCTGTGAAAGGACCTTTGCTGAGGTAGCACCTGATGGCGTTGCGGCTCTTATCGCATTAACTAAGTCAAATGTTGTTTCCAAAGGTCGTCGCGACACAATCTGGCGAGCGATAGATCGCGCCGATCTAACGTCGCCATAGAGCTTCAAAACTTGCGTCAGATCCTCGACCGACGCTTTATTGATCCAGTCCGACGCAGGTGACCCCGTTTCTTGCGCCATACGCATGTCGAGAGGTCCATCAAGGTCAAATGCAAATCCTCGCTCAGCGTTTTTAAGTTGTGGCGTCGAGACGCCGACATCGAAGCAGATTCCATCAATGCTGCCAATGTTCATCGAGTCAAGCACATTACGCAGCTCACTAAATCTCGAATTGACGAACTTGAAACGTGAATCACGTTGTTCGAGCGTAATAGCCGAGTGTACTGCGTCGGTATCGCGATCAATTCCGATAAGCCTGGCAGTCTCACTCAATTGCTCCAGAATTGCCTTCGAGTGCCCTCCTCTGCCAAATGTCGCGTCGACGTAGATACCGTTCGCATCGGTGACGACGGATTGCGCCAGATCCTGTGCGAGGACAGGTTCGTGAGTTTCTTGTGGCTGTGGCTTATTCACGACACGTATCGGATTCGGCGTCGAGAACCCAGCAAGGAGAGATAGGCGGGGACTGGCTACGGCGTGTTGGTGTTTAGACGGTACGCGGCACGGTACCTTGTCGTTTCGCTGAATAAAACGCGAACGACCATCGGAGTCCGCAGACGTCGCGGACGCTCTCGACTCCATTCTTGAGTCCGTACGCACGGCCTCCAACACGAACGCCGCGGTTTAACCCTCCCTCCATGGATAGGCATACGACGCACTAGATTCTCGCTTCCGCAAGAAGCTTCATGCAAATTTGATTATACGATGAATTTAACTGTGCTAAGCAATTGTCGATTTACGTTATTCTTGAGGATCTGTGTTGAAAATAGGTAATAAGATCATATAGTTAAAGCAAATTCGAGAATCGCCTTTCTCAGCAGAGGTTAAGGAAGGAGCATATTCACATACATAAAAGGGAGCCAACCGATAAGCCGGGTTCTGTCGAGAGCAATCATTCATCTAGAACGCACGTCGCCGCGCGCTTCCTTTAGCAGCTTACCCGAACCGACGCGGACCACGTCGTAGGTTCCTATTCAGCCTTGCACTCGGTGGGGTTTACCTTGCCGATCCTGTTACCAGTCTCGCGGTGCGCTCTTACCGCACCTTTTCACCCTTACTCAAAGAATTGAGCGGTATATTTTCTGTTGCACTAGCCGTGAGCTTGCGCTCCCCAGGGGTTATCTGGCACCGTGTCCTGTAGTGCCCGGACTTTCCTCCCGCGCCATGTGGCGCCGGCGATTGCTTGGTTGGCTCCCCTCACTAATGCTAGTCATCTTGCTGTGCACTTGAGGTCAGTCGCCGATACGCTTCTTGCCGCGTAATCCCACTAAGTTTCGCAAGCAATCGTGCAGACGAGCTTGTGGGAATGCGTTCCTTTGACAAGAATTCGACCAAATGGTCGACGTCAATTCGTTTCGATTCCTCTGAAGGTGCGATGACAAGCACAAATTCCCCGAGTATTCGTTCACGCGCTTCGAAGTTCGCTATCAAGCTGTCCACCGAATCGAAGCACTTCTCCTCATGAAGTTTCGTGAGTTCTCGTGCAACAAATAGCATGCGTCCACCGGCACCGAGTTCGCTCATCAGCCGCAGCGAGTCAAGCAAACGATTGGGCGATTCAAAACATACCACGGGAATCGACTGCTGAAGCAATTCGCTGATGAGCGCTTTTTTCTGCTTTCTTTTCCGATCGATAAACCCGATGAAACGAAAGTCGTGCATCGGCAATGGACATACTGAAAGGCACGCGGTCAACGCGCTAGGACCTGGTACAGGCACTACTACCACGCCCCGGTCAATTGCCGCCCTAAGCAACGGTAATCCGGGGTCTGAGAGTACGGGTGTACCCGCATCGGAAATGAGGGCAACATCTTGACCACTCGTTAGACTAGCTATGATTTTCGCGGTAAGTTCGTTTTCGTTCAGCGCATTGAAGCTGTGAAGCGACTTGCTCTTTGGATCTATCGAGAGTAGACGCAGCAATTTGCTCGCACGGCGAGTGTCTTCACATGCAATGAAATCCGTCTTGTTGAGAACTGCTCGCGCTCGCTCGGTTATGTCGCCGACATTTCCGATAGGTGTCGCCACGACGAACAGAGTTCCTTGGCTGCTCATTACGCTGCGGCTGTGTATAGCATGTTTGATTGTATTGAGCGTTACGAACTGTAGCGAACTTGCGCCTGAAGTTACCGAGCGTCCGCCAACCCAGGTTCCGCCGCCATCGTCAGATCCATTTGACGTGACCGCGATCCTTCAGGACCCTGACCGTCACTTAACACTTGCACTCGAACACTACCGTTCAGGCGAGATCGACATCGCACGTGAGATCGTCAACATCGTTCGCGACCATCCTGACGAACTCGAAATGCTGTCAGGTGACGGTCGATTTCTACTTGCGCTTCTCAGCGCTCAATTCGCGCTAGATATTGGCCGTGATGCGGATCAGCTCGTCCACGATTTACAACCAAACTCCACACTGCAGCGTCTCGACGCGCTCGAATTGTGGTCTCGTTTTCTTCAGCATACAGACCGTGACGAAGCGTCGATCACTGCGTTAATAGCAGCCAAAAAACTAGCCAGAACTACGGACCCATTCCGTCAGTCCCGATTGAATGGTCAGCTATGGGATCTACTAGGCGGCATGCCGTATCAGCATTTAGCCGAGCTCCAGAATCGAATCGACGATCCAGAGCTTCGAGGATGGATCGAGATAGCTAGCCTGTTTAACAATAGCCTGAGTTATGCGTCTTGGCGACTCGCGTTTGACGATTGGGCGCAACAGCACCCGCGACACGAAGGCGTCGATTGGCTACAAAGTCATGCTCAGGAAGTAAATCAAAACCCCAAACGCATCGCGATTCTCTTACCGCAGTCGGGGACTGATGCGTATGCACAAGCCGCGCGTGGGATCCGCGACGGTTGGATGCTTGCATATATGGTTGACAAACGACGAGTTGGCCAAGACTCATTACCTGAATTCGAGTTTTACGACACTGTCGGGAAGGACCGCGAGCAGTTGATTCTCGACGCATTTGAAAACGGCGCAGATCATGTCGTTGGACCGCTCTCCAAAGACGCTGTGAATTCAGTTCGTCTTACTGGCGCACTACCTGGGTCAATATTGATGCTTAACGTACCGAACTCGTTCGGCAACTCGCGTCCAGACTCGGTACGCTATCTGGCATGGACGATTGAAGACGAAGCGCTGAAGATGGCGCAATCATTGTCAAAACGCGATCAAGTACGCTGCGTCATAGTCTATGGCAATGAACCTTGGATGATTCGTGCACGAGCAGAATTCGAACTTAATATCGCGTCGCCAACGCATGTCATCGCCGTCAATCGAATCAACGAATTCGAGCAATTGACCGAGGATATCGGTGCGACGATCGGCATCGAAGAGAGTGAGCAAAGACGCGAAGAGATTGAATCACTCGTGCAGTTTCCGCTCGAGTTTCAACCTCGGATGAACAAAGAGATAAACAGCATCGTCGCGTTCATCGATTCAAGCCAATTAGAAGCGGTGCTTGAATCGTTGCGTTTTCATGCAGATCGACCACTGGACGTCTATGTAACGGATTCCGCCGTTCGAGGAAAACTTACGGATTTGGCAAACGGTGTTCAATTCACCACTGATACGTGGCGAATTTTCGATTCAGAATTCGCTAATACAGTGAGCGAGTATTTTGACACGAATCCGAATATGGCATCTTTTTATGCATTGGGAATCGATGCATATCGATTTAGCAACCTTTGGAATCAAGTGAAAGTGTCGAAAACCATTGCGGGCAACGGCAGCAGATACCGACTGGAATCCACAGGTAATTTCAGGAGACTCCCGTTTTGGGGAGTCGTTCACAACCAGAAATTGACCCCGCTTCGCGACATACAGCAACAGCAAACCAGAAATCCATACCTATGAACTTTCGAGTCAGAAGTGCGCTTGTAACGACATGTGTCGCGTTGTGCGCTCTATTAACTGGATGCAACACAAGCTCACCAAACATCGAGTCGCGTCTGACGCCGGGACAAATACTTGACGACGAACTATTGACGGAAGCCATTCGAGTGGCGATTCGCGACGAATTCCGCAGTAAGGACCTCCCGCACCAAGTCAATACCTTGGTGCTTGACGGTCGCGTGTTCCTAATCGGTTCAGTCCAAGAACAATCTCACAAAGACCTAGTATCGGATATTGCTAGCGACTTTCGACACGTGCGAAGCGTTCAAAACGAACTGCACGTCGGCGAACTGCGAAAAGTCGGCGAAGCGAATGGCGACCGTACGATAGCGACGTCTGCCCGTCTTGCACTGTTGAACGATCCCCGAACCCGAGCCCAAGAATTCAATCTATACACCCATAAAGGTTCGGTTTATCTGATTGGCATTACGCCACGTTCAGTGGGAGCCGCCGCGGCTGACGTCGTCAAATACGTACGCGGCGTTAAGACTGTTGTCCTTTTGATTGACTATCTCGATTAGCTAAGTCCGAATTTCTCGAAATCGCTAGTCTTTTACTAATCGTAGGTGCGAGGGTAACTTCGGGGATTCGCCGTCGGCGCTCGCTTCGTCGTCCAAGGTCGACTGTTCTTCACTTTGTACTTTGAACGCCATGCCTTCGCCGTTTTCACGCGCGAAAATCCCAACGATCGCGCCTGTTGGGGAACTGACGTGACGCGACTCACCATTGAATCGAGCATCGAATTCAAGCCCATCGGGGTCGAGTTTGAAGTTCCTTACCGCTGTACCGGAGACGTTTAAAACTAATCGATCGTCATTGGCGAATTCGGTTGGAGCTACCACACCTTCGCAGGCTATGTCGAGTACGACGTGCGGTGTACAACCGTTATCGACAATCCAATCGATCATCGCGTTGACAATATACGAGCGTGAGGAATTCATGACTCGATCTAGCGCATCTCTTTCTCTTCTTCAGAAAGGCTAGTTCGAAAACCTTCTCGATCAAACAGTCGATTCATGTAACGACGTAGACCCCTCGTTTGACGATCCGGTAGTTTAATCTGCATCAACTCAAGCCGCCATAGTATCGGCAACACGGTGCAGTCGACCAGGGAGAATTCCTCGCCGCCAAAGTGCTCACCGTCACGCAAGTAATGTGCTTGAAAAGCGATCAAATTTCCCTTCAACGCGTCACGCGCCTTGTTCTTTTGCTGCGTATTGGGTTTACCGCCAGCGCTGACCACATCAACGAACGAGGCAAGATGATCGTCGACCTCACGCATGATCGATCGGCTTCTCGCCTTGTCGACCGGATAGATGGGAAACAACGGAGGATGCGGATATCTCTCGTCGAGATACTCCATGATCACCGAGCTGTTGTTGAGAACTGTACCGCGATCCTGTAGGGTCGGAAGTGACAATGAGGGATTTATGAGTAGTAAATCCTCTTCCTTCACCGGATCTAGAACATCATAGATATCCACATCCAGATCCTTCTCAGCGAGCGCGATACGTACGCGGTGACTGTACTGAGAGCCTGGATCAGAATAAAGTTTTAAAGGCGTATGGCGTGACGAAAGACTCATGTTGTCCCTAACCTACAAGAAAAGAAACACCGAACGAAACGATTGAGAGGCGAGAGCGTGTCGCTTCAATTCTTTTTAACGTCTGTCCAGTAGTTGCGATTTAAGAAATATGCAAGCACAAGAAGGATCAACAAGAAACCGATAACGTACTTGCCAAGTGCCTCGCGCTCCGCCCGTGTTGGATCACCAACATAGTGTAGGAAATTCGCGATATCAAAGGCAGCCTGATCGTACTCTTCAGTACTGAACACGCCTGATCCCGGAATTAGTGAAAGTTCGCTGCAATTTTCCGCACCACCGTCTTTGAGCGAATCAACACGATCCTGCTCGAGCGCCGGTTGCACGTCAAGTAAATCAATCGGTCGATTACCGAAGCAGACCTCTTCTTGAATACCCTGCAGTGTTAACATGGCGTGTGGCATACCGACGTTCGGAAACATCTTGTTGTTGACGCCGAACCGTCGCGATGGATCCTCGTAGAACGTCAATAGAAAGTTGTAGACCCATTCAGGGCTGCGTACGCGCGTCACCATCGTCAGATCTGGGGGTGCCGCACCAAACCATGCTTTTGCGTCTTCTTTCGACATGGAAGACTGCATATGCTCCCCGATCTTCTGATCAGTGAAGATGACATTCGCTTCCATCAAATCGTGAGGTATCTCGCCAAGGTCATCTGCCGTTCGCTCGTAACGTTGATGCTCAAGCGAATGGCACCCCAAACAGAAATTCACATAGAGATTTGCTCCGCGTTGCAGCGAAGCCGTGTTGTCGAGATCTGGCGACATCGGCTTCGTGATCCAATCTGAATCCGCGGCGAAGATGGGAAGACCAATTCCTAGAGTTAGCACCCCTATCAAAAAAGCTCGCATCGCTCTGAGAGCTCGATTACTCATTGCTATACGGCTCCTCAGTGCGTAACCCGTTCTGGCTCGGGTTTGGTTTTTTCGATCGTTGTATACCAGGGCATCAACACGAAATACCCAAAGTAGACAAGTGTCATGATCTGCGCTGATGCCGTTGCGATTGGCGACGGCGGGATCGTACCTAGGTAACCGAGTACCAAGAAGGCGGCCACGAAATTCATGAGCGCGATTTTCGAGAACCATCCCTTGTATCGCATCGAACTAACTTTGCTGCGATCAAGCCAAGGTAATGCGGCTGGAATCAAGATCGCACCTGCCATGATGATCAGTCCCCAAAACTTAGCATCGATCCCGAGGAACGGGAACGTAGCCGCACGAAGCATTGCATAGAAAGGTGTGTAGTACCAAACAGGTGCAATATGCTCTGGGGTTGCGAGCGGATTCGCTTCCTCAAAGTTCGGTTTCTCGATGAAGTAGCCGCCCATCTCCGGCGCATAGAACACCACCGCACAGAATAGGATCAAGAACACGACGATTGCGACGAAGTCTTTTGTCGAGTAGTATGGATGAAACGGAATACCGTCCAACGGAACTCCGTTCTCGTCTTTATTTGCCTTGATTTCGATTCCGTCTGGGTTACTCGAGCCTACGTGATGAAGTGCAACGATGTGCAAGAACACCAAGCCCACCAAGGCAAGCGGTAGAGCAACAACGTGCAGTGCGAAGAAGCGGTTAAGCGTGATGCCGGACATGACGAAGTCGCCACGTACCCACTCCATCAAGTCAGTACCGAAGTAAGGGATCGCACCGATTAACGAAACAATCACTTGTGCACCCCAGTATGACATGTTGCCCCATGGTAGTAGATATCCGAAGAATCCTTCTGCCATCAGCACGAGGTAGATCGCCATGCCGATCAGCCACAGGAGTTCTCGTGGCTTGCGATACGAACCGTATGCGAAGCCTCGAAACATGTGCAGGTATACGACAACGAAAAACGCCGATGCACCCGTTGAGTGTATGTAGCGGATCAGATAGCCGAAATCGATATCTCGCATGATGTATTCCACGCTCGCAAACGCACCTTCAGCTGTAGGTACGTACGCCATCGTGAGCCAGATACCAGTCAGGATTTGAATGACTAAAACGACCAATGCCAATGCACCCATGGCATACCAGACGTTGAAGTTCTTTGGCGCGTAGTACTCCGAAGCGTGATCTTTAAATGTCGAGGTAATCGGGATTCGATCGTCAATCCACTGCATAGCGCGTGATACCCAACGACCTCTTTCGGTAACTTCAGACACTATGCAATCTGCCCGTCTAATCCAATAACCAAAGTCGTATCCGACTCATAGTAGTGCGGTGGTACCGTCAAATTTGTCGGTGCCGGGAGGTTCTTCTCAACACGACCCGCAAGATCGAACTTCGAGCCATGACAAGGGCAGAAAAACCCTCCCTTCCAGTTGCTTTCGAACGCCTCAGGTTGGACCGCGCCGTAGTACTTCGGTGAACAGCCCAAGTGCGTGCACAACCCGAGATATACCCCAATCTCCGGATTACGAGAACGATGTGCGTTTTCAGCGTAATCCGGTTGATCACTGTCTAGCGAACTGGGGTCTGCCAGATTCTCAAGTTCATTTTCAAGAATTGCGAGTGCTTCTGGTGTCCGCTTAACCACGAAAATCGGCTGACCACGCCATGCCGGTAGTGGACCAAGAAGCTCGCCCGGATTGAGTTTTGCGATATTGACTTTAATAGGTGCGCCGAGTGCTCGAGCACGTGCGCTCGGTTGCCATGATTGCACAAACGGAATCGCCGCGCCGACGGCGCCTACTGCCGCAACACCAGTCGTCGCTAAGAGCAAATAACGACGATTCGTATTTACAGTTTCCTCGCTCAAATGACCTCTGCCTGTCTAGCTTTTTTTAACTGCGATTGCGGTAAGTGTTTCCGAATGGCTTGTCGCTACCGCTTCGAATACTGCGGACGTTTCCGCGCCTTACGCAAACCTACTTTCTTACGTTCGACTTGGCGTGCATCTCGCGTCAAGAATCCGGCTGCACGCAGTTGTGGTTTGAGCGTTTCGTCGTAGTCGACTAACGCTCGTGCGATGCCATGTCGAATTGCACCAGCTTGACCTGAACCCCCGCCGCCACGAACGGAAACCTTCAAGTTCACCCGCTCAGTCATACCTGTGGTTTCAAGCGGTTGACGCACTACCATCCGTGCGGTTTCGCGCCCAAAGTACTCGTCCAGTGGCTTGCCGTTGACAATGATCTGACCGACACCGGTACTTAGAAACACACGTGCCGTTGACACCTTGCGCCGCCCAGTGCCGTAGCTGTAATCGCCTACCACTAACTACTCCTAAACATGTGATTCCATCCGCAATTGGATGGTACGCAAGTTGCCAATCGGACTAAATTTCGAGTTCTTTTGGCAGCTGTGCGCCGTGTGGGTGCTCCGGTCCTCGGTAGACCTTGAGCTTCCTCAACATACTTCGGCCGAGCGGATTGCGTGGCAACATCCGCTTGACCGCCAGTCGTATGACTTCCTCTGGACGACGGTCCCTCATCTCACCTAGCGAGGATGTCTTGATTCCCCCAGGGTAACCCGTGTAGCGGTGATAGAGCTTGTCCGTTTCTTTACGACCTGTGACTCGAACACGTTCCGCATTGATAACAACAACGTAATCGCCCATGTCCACATGGGGTGTATACATTACTTTGTGCTTTCCGCGCAATCGTTGCGCGACGACCGATGCGAGTCGACCGAGATTGTGTTCCGAGGCGTCAACAACGAGCCACTCACGCACAACATCTTGCTGCCGCGCGCTTTCCGTCCTCACGAGACTTCCGTACCAGAATTTTGAAGGTGCGAATGATAAGAAAACGGTTTTGACATTCAACGCGTTTTGCGAGATGAGTAGTTTGACTTGCGATGCGCTAAATACCGACGAATGCGCAGCTAGAATGAAACAAGACCTTCGAGTGACTTTGAATATGAGTGAAGTTGAACTAACGCCGATCCGACCCGGCCACGAGTTCGATATCTCTCGTGTCGATCGATACATGCGTGAACACGTCTCAGGCTATCGCGGACCGTTTTCAGTTCTACAGTTCGAAGGGGGTCAGAGCAATCCTACGTTCCTGTTGGAAACGCCTTCCCGACGCTATGTATTGCGGAAGCAACCGCCCGGAGAACTCCTTCCATCTGCGCACGCGGTCGATCGCGAGTATAGTGTCATGGCGGCGCTACACAAAACTGAGGTGCCTGTCCCTGAAATGCTCGCGCTCTGCGAAGATACAGACGTAATTGGTACTAAGTTCTACATCATGTCAATGGTGGAAGGACGGCTCTATACCAAGACTGCGCTACCCGCTCTACCGATAGAAGAACGCTCCGTCGTATATCACGATATGGCACGCATCCTTGCTAGTCTTCATCGCGTCGACCCAATCGCAGTCGGTCTAGAAACATTCGGCCGTCCTGGGAATTACTTCGCAAGGCAAGTTTCGCGCTGGAGTCGTCAGTACCAAGCGTCAGAGACAGAGTCGATCGAAGCGATGAATCAACTGATCGACTGGTTACCAGCTCATCTGCCAGACGAGACGCCGCCGGTGATCGTGCATGGTGACTTTCGGTTAGGTAACGTGCTGCTTCACGAAACGGAACCTAAAGTAATCGCCGTGCTCGATTGGGAGCTTTCGACACTTGGTGATGGCTTGGCTGACTTGGGGTATTGGTGTCAAGAGTATTACGGTGAACAAAGTGAAAAACCAGGAGGCATCGCTGGCGTCGATTTAGCGACGATTGGAATTCCGAACGAACAGGAGGTCATCCAGACTTACTGTCACTATTACGGGAGCGAAACGATTGACAACTGGCTTTTTTACGTCATATACAACCTGTTCCGATCGGCAGGGATTATTCAAGGTGTTTACAAACGAGGCCTGGACGGAAACGCAAGTTCAGAGACGGCCCTCGAATATGAAGGTGTCGCACGAAAGCGCTCAGAGCTTGCTTGGCAACTCGTCGAGCAATTCAGTAATAACTAACGAGGTCAAGTTAACCTCATTTAAGAGGTCGTTTAATCAATTCGGTTCATAGCAGTACGAAGATCAGAGCGTTTGTAACAAGCTTCCCTTGTCGCAGTGAGGATACGGGAGTCGTTGGTTATCTAGTCACGACTCAGTTGCAGCGAATCGGTGCTGTCGCCTAAAACTCTCTATTCAATAAGCGGAATGGATCGACGCTCAGTTTCGATGTCAATCTTTGACTAGGTCAGCTGATCTTTGACTTCGTCGATGAAGCGCATGATGTCGAGTGATTCATACAGCCACTCGACCTGGCCATCGTCCCGCTCTATTCGTAGACATGGCACCGTGGCTCGACCACCACCCGTTACTAACTCTTTGTACGCCGAAATGTCCATAACGGTATTGCGCATCGGAATCTCGATCTCGTGCGTTGAGAGGAAACTCTTGACACGCATGCAAAAAGGGCAAATCGGATCTTGATAGAGAGTGATGTTCAACGTTACGCTAGATATCTTCAAATGAGTTATATGGCTACTTGCTAGTATATTGTGGCAATCTGAGTTCAGAAAACGATGACCAAAGTAGAAAGAGTTCGAATCGCACTACTCAGCACCCTCGGCGCAATTTTGGTCGTGGTGATTGGGTATAGCACGCTCTACGCACTCAATCTGGTACCCGGTTGGGGTACAAGCACCGAACGTAGTTTCATCACACTTGATCGACCGAAAAAAACCGAGCCTATCGAAGTCGTTGAGTTTTTCAGTTACGCTTGTCCCCACTGTGCGAATCTGGAACCGATGTTGGATGGCTGGGTTGCTGGATTAGGTGAGAACGTCGAATTCAAGCGAGTCCATATCGCCATCGACACCTTAACGACGCGACTCGCACGAACTTACCTTGTGCTTGAGTCGCAAGACTTGCTTGAGCAGAATCACCGGCGGATCTTTGACGCTATTCACGAACGAAACATCACGTTTCTAAACGACCAGCAACTTGCTGAATTCATGCACGGTCGGGGTATCGAGAGCGATCGTTTCCTGTCCGCTTTGAACGGTCGATTTGTCTCAAGATCCGTTGAGTCAAATCGCCAGCTTGCGATCGATACCAGAACGCTCGGTGTGCCGGCGCTACTAATTGCGAATAAATACCAAGTGACCGCCCGAGGTGGCAACCGTCAAATGCTCGCAACCGCGGATTGGCTGGTTGAAGAGATTCAAGCCGGTCGTGATCCAAGTGTCCAAGCTGAGGACCCAAGTACGACAGACTCAGATGCCGATTCCTCCGAAACAACAGATGAAACGAGCTAGTGCAGAAGCGTTACCCAGTGCACGACGCGTGTGTTTGTACCGGATTTGAGATGTAAGTGACAGCCTACATTCGCAGTCGCGATGACGTCGGGAGTCTGTTCTTCGAGACAGGCGAGTTTTCGTTCAAGAAGCTGTTCTGAAAGTTCTGGTTGCAGCAACGAATACGAGCCGGCGGAACCACAGCAAAGGTGAGCGTCTCGTACCGGCATAAGCTCATATCCCGTACGTTCGAGTATTTGTTCTATCAACCCTTGGATTCTCTGCCCATGTTGTAGCGTGCATGGAATATGCAGCGCGACGCGCTGAATATTCGGGTGTGTTTCGAACGTAAATTGCTGTAGAAACTCGGCGATATCTTGCGTGCGTTCAGCTAGTGCCTTTGCTTTAGGTGTGTTGAGGAGCCGCCCGTAGTCTTTGACAGTAACGCCACATCCTGACGCCGAAGAAAGGTAAGCACTGGTCGCGTCGTCGAACAACGCCTCAACGTTAGCCGCCATTTTGCGCAGAGCTTGTTCGTGGCGACCAAGATGCAAATGCAAGCCGCCGCAACACTGTTCAGATGAGCGTAGTTGGACCGATACGTTCCGCGCACGGAGCAATTCCGCGATATGTCGATTGACTTCCGGAGTCATCGCTCTTTGCGCACAACCTTGAAGCAATGTAACCGAAGCATCCTCGCCGTCGTCTTCCGTGCGAACAGAACGAACCGGTTGCATCATGCGCTTTAACGACTTTGGCGCAAACCACCGAAAGAGTCGACCGAATCGAACCAAAAGCGAAAGGCGTCGATGGTACGGGACAACCCAAAGAAGCAGTCGTTCAAGTAGCTTAGGCGCAGGGGAACTCTCGTGAATGTAGTTTCGACCTATTTCAAGCAACTCGCCATATTCGACACCTGACGGGCACGTGGTCTCACAATTTCGACACGTCAAGCACCGATCAAGGTGAAAGCGTGCGTGCTCATCAACCTCATTAGATTCGAACATGCCTTTGATTAGGTAGATTCGTCCTCGCGGACCGTCGAGTTCATCGCCTAAGAGGTTGTACGTTGGACAGGTCGCGTTGCAGAACCCGCAATGTACGCATTTCCGTAGGATCTCCTCAGCGCGATGACCTTCCTCTGTCTCAACCAAAGCCTGAGCAAGTTCAACACGCATCGCTAAAGACGCAGATCACTGTTAAATAAGAGATGAGGATCAAACGCGCGACGTAGTCGTTTCACGTACTTTGATTCTGTTTCGGGATTCGCACTTCTGCGATCGAAAGGTTCACTAGCGTCGTTCGCGTCGGCCGCAAATGAATCCGTCGAAGCACTATGGGACCAGACTTGAGCGCCCGCCCACTCCACCAACTGGTTCCTAGCGTCGGTGAGCTCTGGATGCGCGCCGCGACCGAGCCACGTGCGTCGTAGCTTCTCCCGTCGATGGAAGAATGGGTGATCGTGGTCACGCACGCTCTTCCATAGTTCGTTTTCGAATTCCGCGCCATCTGGATAACTCATGCGAGTTTCATCGACGCTCGCACGATTCCCACTGAGTCGTAAATACAAAGAACCTGACCAATAGCACGTCGCGGAAACGGCAGATGGCTTTGAGATGGCATCGCCGTGAATCCTCCATGCGTCGTCCCATTGCAGATCAATCTTGATCGTACGCTCCAGTTCAGGCTTGGGATGAACACGCAGATTGACACTCAGAATCAATCCGAATATCCCAAGTGATCCTACCATCAATCGAGATACGTCGAATCCAGCAACGTTTTTCATCACGGAACCGCCAAATCTCAAACATTCACCAAGCCCGTTTACGATCTCAATGCCAAGAACAGCATCTCGAAGATTGCCGTACCAAGGTCTACCAGGACCACTCAGTCCACAAGCAACAGCGCCGCCGATCGTACCCCCACCCAGAAATTCAGGCGGGTCACAGGCCAACATCTGATCATGCTCGTTGAGCACATTCTTGATTTCAGTTAATGGTGTACCAGCTCTTACTGAAATGGTTAACTCATCAGGTCGGTATTCAATGACGCCGACATGGTCCCTGGTTTGTAATGCATCTCCTTGAGTTGATCGCGCATAGTGCGCTTTCGTACCTTGTCCCAAGATGGACAGTTGCTTCGTATGCGCTACTGCGTAATTGACTGAATCAATCAGTCGTTGTGCATCATCGAAAGATCGAGTCAAAACCGATCGAGTTCCGGAAACGGTAGCTCGCCGCCGTGTACATGCATCCCTTTCACTTCGGAACAATGCGCAAGTGTTGGAATGGCTTTGCCGGGATTCATTAAGCCACTCGCATCGAATACTTCCTTGAGACGGAAGAACTGCTCAAGTTCTGGTGCCGAGAACTGCGAGCACATCGGATCGAGCTTCTCCACGCCAACGCCGTGTTCACCTGTCACGGTACCACCAACGCTTACGCATAGTTCAAGAATCTCAACCCCAAGGCGTTCCGCTCGATCCAGCTGCTCATCGTCGCTCGCATCGTACAGGATTAGTGGATGTAGATTTCCATCTCCCGCATGAAACACGTTCGCGACACGCAATCCGTGTTTCTCTGCTAGTGTCGCGATACTCGTCAACACCTTGCTTAGATATCGTCGAGGAATGGTTCCATCCATGCAGTAGTAATCCGGCGAAATTCGACCTACTGCAGGGAAAGCCGCCTTCCTCCCTTGCCATAAACGGTCACGTTCTTCCGGCTCGGTCGCGCTTCGAATGTTGTCTGCACCATGAGCTACCATCAATTCGCCGATCAGGTCTGCGTCGCTTCTTACCTGCTCGGCCGTACCGTCGACCTCGCAAATGAGAATCGTCGACGCATCGCGTGGATAGCCTGCGTGGACATAGTCTTCAGCAGCTTGAATTGCTAGCGCATCCATCATTTCCAGTCCCGCGGGCACAATCCCACGAGCGATGATGGCGGCCACACACTCCCCCGCTGATTCCAATTCGTTAAAGGCGCCGAGTAACACTTCCTTGCAAGGGGGTGTCGGTAGCAGCTTGACCGTGATCTCAGTGACCACACCAAGCATGCCTTCAGAACCGACGAACAACGGAATCAGCTCAACGCCTGAGCTTTCGTAACCGTCGCCTCCCAAAACGAGCTCGTCCCCTTCGATCGTCTGCACTTTCAAGCCGAGAACGTTATGGAGAGTGAGACCGTACTTCAAACAGTGTACGCCACCAGCATTCTCAGCGACATTGCCACCGATGCTGCACGCGATCTGAGACGAAGGGTCTGGCGCGTAATAAAGTCCCATGTCTGCAACCGCCTGCGAGATCGAGAGATTGGTGACGCCAGGTTGCACGGTCGCCGTACACCCTTCTTCATCGATCGAGAGGATGCGATTCATTTTGGATAGCACGAGCAATACGCCTTTCTCGTGGGGCAACGCGCCACCCGACAAACCCGTTCCCGCGCCTCTGGTCACGACGGGAATCCCCGTTTCGTGGCAAATCCGAAGGACTTGACGAACATCGTTTGTGTCGCGAGGAAGCGCTACAACGGGTGGTCGTCGACGGTAGGCAGTTAGCCCATCTGTTTCAAACGGAGCGGTCGCGGAAGGATCGGTGAGTACACAATCCCTAGGCAATGTCGATTTGATGAGTTCAATCGCAAATTCAAGCGACATCATTCATCAGCTTATTCATGACGTTTGTAAAGCGACTAGACCGCGTGCTACGAGCCAAGCTAGTCGTTGCGAGTGTGACCGATGTCTCGCAAGTGCTGTCGCTTTCGGCGTCGTTCCTCGCCTTGTTGTAGCATTCTCTCACGATCCTCGGGCTTGATCTCCATATACTGTTGTCGCCACTCATTACTGCCCCAGAGATTCCGGTCTTTGACGACGGAGCGCGCTTCCGAAGCCGTGTTAAACAGTTTTAACGCCTCTAAAACGATACTCCGCTGCATGTCCTGATCGTAGGGTTTTCCGCAAGGATTCCCGAGTGGAAAATCAACAAAATAGAACCGTGGGACGCCACAGTGTTCGACGATATCGATTGCCGAACCAAGAATCACCGTTGGAATCCCATTCGCTTCTAGATGACGAGCTGTCAGTCCAACGGACTGATGACAAACCGGTCACAACGGCACGAGCAGTGCTAATTCCGCTCGGTCCTCCTGACATCTTTTGAGGACTTCCGGCGCATCCGTTTCTCGCGTTCGACGTTGACTGTATTCGGTAGGCAAGCAATGAAATCGCGACGCGACGCTACCTATCGTGCCATCCTCAGCGAGCGATTGAAGTGTTCTCACCGGGAGATACGAACCTAAATCGTTCAGGTGAGTCGCCTGTTTATCCCACGCTAGGTCGCGAGCGAATAAGTGGGACGGTAACTCGTCGATATCTCCGGAGTCGACGAAGCGAGGATCCGTCATCAATCGGTCATAACGCGCGCCGGTGGTAACCACCGCGATTCGCGACTCGCGTAGCGGTTTCTTGAGCGGTGTAAACGGCACGTCGTCGTGCTGCGCCCACTGATACGCGCGATCGAATCCTTGCGCCTCGTAATAGAGACGCGTGCGTTCCATGTATTGAACTGGTTGAGCTTCTCGCATCGAAATATCATACATAGGGTCGAGTCAGCGCTTCGCGTCGATGCGAAATTGCTGAACGATTCATCAATGGTTCTAGGACTAACTCTTGCCACATTCAGTAGTTTTAAAAAATGGGACTTTGGTAAATGAAGGCCGAGCATTCGAAGGTGACTTAGCGATCGACGGACAGAGGATTTCTCAGGTCGGCGGCACGGCAGAAGGTCAGACCGAAATTGACGTTAACGGTGCATGGGTTATTCCTGGAATGATCGACGATCAAGTTCATTTCCGTGAACCTGGTTTTGAACATAAAGGTGAAATCGCCACCGAATCTAGAGCCGCTGTCGCGGGTGGTATCACTAGCTATATGGAAATGCCGAACTGTGTACCTCAGACGATCAATGAAGACAGATTACGTGCAAAAATCGCGCGTGCTAAAGATGTTTCACATGCAAACTACGGGTTCTACCTGGGTGCGACAAATGACAATCTTGAGGCAATCAAATCGGTCGATCCAAACCTTGCTTGTGGGGTCAAGGTGTTCATGGGCGCATCGACCGGCAATATGCTCGTCGACGATGAAGAAACGCTGAACGGCATTTTTGCTTCATGCCCAATTCTTATCGCGACGCACTGTGAGCACACACCTACGATTATCGAGAATGAACGCGCGGCACTCGCCGAATTCGGCGAAGATATGCCGCCGAGTCAGCATCCCCTCATCCGATCGCGTGAAGCATGTTTCAAATCCTCTGAAATCGCTGTTTCCCTCGCGAAAGAGCACGGCTCGAAACTGCACATTCTGCACCTTACGACCGCTGACGAGATGGTGCTGTTCGAGCCCGGTCCCATAAGTACGAAACGTATCACTGCAGAGGTTTGCGTACATCATTTGTTCTTCAACGATGCTTGGTACGAATCGAAGGGGGCATGGATCAAGTGCAATCCTGCGATCAAACGACGCGCTGACCAGCTCGCGCTCCGCAAAGCGCTTCTCGAAGATCGAATCGATGTGATCGCGACCGATCACGCACCTCACACTATTGCCGAGAAACAGCAACCCTTCGCGTTAGCGCCTGCCGGTCTACCGCTCGTTCAACATGCGTTACTTGCGTTGTTCGAACATGCAATCGAGGGCATTTTCGATGTACCTACCTTAGTTCGAAAAACGTCACATGCGCCAGCTGAACTCTATGACGTCGCAGAACGTGGCTATCTCCGAGAGGGCTACTTCGCAGACATCGTGGTAGTCGATAGTGCGCAAAGTACGTCGATCGACGACGAACCGATCTTAGCGAAATGTGGGTGGTCGCCATTCGCCGGAATCACGTTCGCATCCAGAGTTACAAACACGTTTGTGAATGGCACCTTAGTGTTTGACGGAACTGACGTTATCGATACGCCGCAAGGTCAAGCACTGACGTACGAACGATCCGGTTAACGCCGATTGACTACGCTTACACGCAGGTCGTGTGAGCCGTCTTGCCGTGTGTATTCGTAATAGAAAAACACGCGCTCTCCTGCGTCTTGAGCATAGACGTAACGCACGCAGCCAAACGGCGATTCCACCCACGGTTGCTCCTGATCTAAACGTTCAAAATTCACACCGTCCGAACTCCACGCTAGTCCGCACCACTCTTCATACGTGTCATAGACATTTTGGCCGCCGTCGTAGAACGCCAGCCAGCCGTCCTTTTCTTGGATGACTGAATTGATCCGCGCTCGACGACCGTGCCATGTGTCGCTGTTCGGCGGTTCAAACACGCGACGAATAGATGTGAAGTACTTACCGTCCGTCGACGTCGTCAAAAATGTCGCGTCACCTCCACCGACGTAAGTCGTGTCGCCTTCCTGACGTGGTGCATTGGTGCTCCCACCTGCGATGAACATCGTGTAACCATCGTCGCGAACATACACCACCGGATCTTTAAGGGATCTCTGACCAAACGCCTGAGGTTGAATGACCGTTCGTCGCGACTGTGATTCCATCGCACGCAATTCCTCCGACTCGAGTAAATCTACACGCCAATACCTGCCAGCTTCCACTTCGTAAGAGACGTAGAGCTTCCAGCGGCCGTCGAGTCCACGCACACAATGTCCAACCTCGATTGACGATGAAGCGAAATCCTCTTTCGTCGCAACCCAGATGTCTTCAAATTCGACGCCGTCCGAACTAGTGGCAAGCGCACAACGACCACCTCGACCCTTCTCCAGCGGCGTTCTTTCGCGATAGAAAAGAACGAACTCGTTGGTACGTTCATCGAAAGTGACCTTGTGTCCGCCAGCCCAATACCCGTATCCCTGACCTGGCGGATCGCGAATTACAGTCCCTTGTGACGGATCGAATCGAAGGTGATCGAATTCTTGTTCTGATGGGAACATTGAGGAAGTCCTTTATCGCTATTTGGAAGTGAAGTCGTTATCTAAGAGCCCGTCGATTGATATCGCTTCATGCCGAAGAACCAGAATGACAGGCACACCGCGAAGAACACAAAGCCAGCTAGCGGTGCAAGAGACTGAGTCAAGAGTGTACTTCCTAGTGGATCTGGCATATCAAGAACGCCCACAATTGGAAAGTAAGCCACACATGCAAGCGGTACAACATAAGTGAAGAAATTCGTAAACGACTCTTTGTAGATCGACATCGGATACTGAGCGGTTTCCATGCCGCCATGTGAGATCGTATTCAGTATTTCGAGCGTTTCGATCGTCCAAAAACTCATGGTCGCACGCACGATCTGGATCGCATAGAAAAACGCATACATGCTAGAGACTGCGAATATATAAAGTGCCAAGCGACCTAGCGTCCAGTCAATATCGAGAGCGACCAATGCGTAGATCAGTACCAAAATACCTTGAAGTAATTGACCTAACTTGTGCAGTGCAACCTCGCGTGCAGCGACAAGGATCACGGTACTTGCTGGCCGAACCAATACGCGATCGAACTGACCTGTTCGAATAAGGGAAGAGCCGAACGTATCGAAGCCTCGTGCCGTAATATCGACGCTTGCGAAAACGATGTTGATCGTGCCGTAGAGAAATGCAACATGCGCGACCGACCAGATGCCCAGATTTCCAAATCGATCGAACAATGCCCAAATCCCGATTGCTTGCACCATGCTCGTTAAGAAACTACCTAACACCATGAGCAGGAATGCGCCGCGGTATTGCATCTGACCCCGGATCGCGGTCATCATCAGGCGACAGAATAGTTGTACGCCCGCGATCATCCGCCTTGTACCACCAATCGAGTACGTGCTCGTGTGATCAAGCCGTACCCAAACAGGATCAAGATAGTGGTCCAAGCGAATTGCAGTGCAATTTCTTGTGACGCCATGGTCAGCGGGATATCGCCTGAGTAAATCCGAAACGGGACATCGCACAAACCTCTGAATGGTTGCCACTGCAGAAACGGTTGCATCCATTCTGGAAAGAGCGGCAAAGGTACGATCATGCCAGAAAACACCGGTACGACACCGTACATAAATGTCGAAAGACCACGAGCCTCAATCAACCAGAACATGGAAATCGTGATCAGTATTGTGATAGCGCACGACAGCATCACCGTGACCACGAAAGACAACGCGAACATCAATCCGTGATTCATGCTAGCTGGCGCCGGCAATGCCCATTCGGGTAATCCAATCAGCGGCAAGATCAAGGCAGCGAAGACGATGCCCGGCACCATCCTCAACAATGTTGGAGCCGTCCTATACGCGAGCGTGCGTGCGAACCAGAACCAATACAGATCCAAGGGTCGCAGCAGCTCGTATGCAACGCCGCCACTCGTGAATAGCTCCTGAAGCTCCGGGTCATGGTTCCACGGTAGCAAGCCAATCAAGACTTGACCTAACCAAACGTACGCAACGATTGCGGTGAAGGTCATCGGAGGCGTCGTTACTGCAACGGCATAAAACGCGCCAAGCACCATGAGCTTGATGCAACCCCAGAAGATCTGCGTCGCAATACCAGCAAGAGCCGCTGCCCGATACTGCAGGAGCATGCGAAATCGAGCAACGACCACTGCCGCATAGCTACGTGTAAACGCAGTAACTAGACCATCCATCCTGAGATTTCTCAAGCGCTCGTGGTTCGTGATCGCTTTAACGTTCGATTTTTTCGGCTTCATACATCGTAGCAACGACACGCTCAATCGGTGGATGCGTGATGAGGAGATCCTTCACTGGATAGTGCCCCAATACATCGTCGATGAACGAAGGAACATCGGACTCAACACTAAACAGGATGTGTGATTCTGAGCGCTCTACTACTAGATTCTCGTGCTCCGGTGTAACCGTAGTAAATGACTCAAGCTCAATAGCCACGTATCTGCCGTCTCCATAGCGCTGACGAAGATCACCAATGGACCCATCCATGAGGAGGCGTCCGTCACTCAATACAAGTATCCGGTCGCAAAGCGCTTCGATGTCATCAAGATCGTGCGTCGTAAGAAGTACAGTTACTTTTTGTTCGCGGCTCAGTTGCTTGATGAATGCTCGTACATTCAACTGCGATACAGCATCGAGTCCAATCGTTGGTTCATCAAGAAACAGGATTTTCGGTTCGTGAAGTAATGCTGCTGCAATGTCACAACGGACCCTCTGTCCTAGACTGAGTTGTCGCACCGGCGTGTCCAACAAACGGTTAAGGTCCAACATCTCAATCAGTTCATCCCTACGACGTTCATAGACCGAGCTTGGTACTCGATAGATATCGCGAAGTAGGTCGAACGACTCGATCACCGGGAGGTCCCACCAGAGTTGCGTCCGCTGTCCAAACACAACGCCAATTGACGCGACATGTTCCCGCCGTTGCTTCCACGGGATACGACCATTTACTTCGCAACGACCGGTACTGGGGACGAGAATCCCTGAGAGAATCTTGATCGTCGTTGATTTACCTGCGCCGTTGGGTCCTATGTACCCTACTAGCTCACCTTCGGCGATGGAAAACGATACGTCACGCAACGCATCCACGCTACGGTATTGACGACGAATTAGTCCGCCAAATGCACCGAGTAAACCGGCTTTCCGCTCAGCAATACGAAAGGTCTTGCTGAGTCCTTCGACCAGAATTTGGGGCATGTGAGCACTCAATCAGGCGAGTCAATCGCCCGTCGTGTTTACGGCTACGCCGCGCTTTCTGTTTCCCTCAGCTCAGGTAAAACGTACCCATCCGCCTGAAGGTTCGCTCGTACCGTCTTCTTGTCCATCTTCCCTGTCGAAGTGAGTGGAATCTCATCGACGAAGAGGATTTCGTCTGGAAGTTGCCATTTCGCAAACGTATTAGCACAGTGATCGATGATCTCTTGGCTTGTTACTTCGGCACCGGGTCCAAGTATCACGAGTGCGACAGGTCGCTCATCCCAGCGCGGATGAGGTTGAGCCACGACGCAGGCTTGCTGGATTCCATCGATCGAAACAATCGTGTTCTCAAGATCCACCGAAGAAATCCATTCGCCGCCGCTCTTAATCAAGTCTTTCGATCGATCGGCGATGATCAGGTATTCGCCAGCGTCGATCTTGCCGACATCGCCGGTTATGAGCCAATCGCCGTGAAACTTTTCCGGTTGAGGATCGTGAAAGTACTCATTGCAGATCCATGGCCCACGGACGTAGATCTCACCAATCTGTTCACCATCGTGTGGTAGTGGTTGATGGTTATCGTCGAATACGTCCAACTCCAAACCCGGCATGAGCAATCCAGCCTTGCCCATGTCAACAAAGCGTTCGTCCATGAACCGAACTTCGTCGCCGTGTTTCGCGATGCGACGCGAGAGCGTCCCGAGCGGACTCATTTCGGTCATACCCCATCCTTGGATGATTTCCACCCCGAGGGTCTCCCAATACCACTGGATCAATGAAACCGGTGGGGCGGAGCCACCGCATGTGAGGCGCTGAAGATTCGAGAGATCGTACTTGTCGGGCTCCGCTTCGATTGCAGCTCTTAAACCTTGCCAGATCGTTGGAACGCCCGCCGAGAGAGTCACGCCTTCGTCTGCGATCAATCGTGCGAGGCGTTCCGGTTGCATGAAGCGGTGAGGAAGTACTTGCTTGCATCCCAACATAAGCGCTGCCCATGGTAATCCCCATCCCATGGCGTGGAACATCGGTACGATGCCGCATAAGGTATCCGAAGCTGACAGATTCATCGAATCTGTTAGTGCGATCGTCATGGTGTGAAGGTATTGAGCCCGATGTTCGTATTCGACACCTTTTGGATTCCCGGTCGTACCGCTCGTGTAGCACAATCCAAGGGGTGCATACTCGTCGAGCTCCGGCCAATCGATATCGGTCGAGTGACCTCGAATGAATTCTTCGTACGTTACCGCATTTGGCAACGACGTCGTGCCGACATCAAACTCCGACTCTTCAACGATGACGAATCGCTCGACTGAAGGTAGTTTTGGCTGAAGCGATTCCATGATCGGAACGAGGTCCTCGTCAACGAGTATGAGTCGATCGGCCGCATGGTTAATGATGTATTCAAGGTCCTTTTCGGACAAACGCGTATTCACCGTGTGAAGTACAGCGCCCATCCCCGCAGTTGCGTGATACGCCTCAACGTGCTGTGAACTATTCCACATAAACGTGCCGATACGATCGCCAATTCCTATTCCGGCGTCGCCTAAAGCTCCCGCTAGTTGATGCGCGCGCGCGCTCGTCTCAGCGTACGTCTGTCGTCGCGTGCCCGTCGTCGTCGCGGTCACGATTTCGCTGTGCGGTGAAATCGTTGCGCCACGTTCGATCAGACGTGACATCAAAAGCGGAGTGCGTTGCATACCCATAGTTTGATCTCGCGGTTGTAGGGTCTAGCTGCTTGCTGCGTTGAGTTGAGATTCGGCCGTCTGGCGAGCCCACTTATAGTCGGCTTTCCCATTTGGCGCACGCCGGACTTCGTCGAGGAGCAGGAGTTGCTTTGGTAATTTGTAACCCGCCAAATGCTCGCGCGAGAAGTCAATCAACGTGTCTTCTTCAACCTCTTCGCCTTCACGTAATGACGCCAACGCAACGATGCGCTGTCCAAACCGAGGATCAGCGACACCGACCACAAGGCAGTCATCTACTGCCGGGTGCTTTTTGAGGGCTTCTTCGACTTCCTCTGGATAGACCTTTTCGCCGGCCGTGTTAATGCAGTTACTCCCACGCCCAAGCAACGTAATGGAACCATCAGCTTCAATCGTCGCAAAATCTCCCGGGAAACTGTATCGCACGCCGTTCACCGTACGGAATGTTGCCGCCGATTTTTCCGGATCTTTGTAATAACCGAGCGGTACTAGGCCGCTCGTCGCCAACTTACCGACTTCTCCACTTCCTGGTTCGATTTCATGGTCGTTGTCGTCGAACACCTTCACACCGGGCTGCAGCTTAAATTTCGCCGTTTCCGCAGGAGCGTCGCGAGTTGCGACCGACGAACCCATACCACCTTCCGTCGAACCCATAGCATCGAGCAATGTCATGTCCTGGTGCTCAAGCATGCCTTGTTTGACCTCCTGACTCCACATGACGCCACTTGACGTAATTTGCTTTAGAGATGAGATGTCATAAGCCCGATCGGCAGCTTTCGCGTCGTTCAACGCTTCCAACATCGGTCGTGCAAATGCATCCCCGACGATGACTAACGTCGACACCTTATGTTGTTCAACTTCACTCCACAACAGATGTGGATCCAAACCAAGCTTCGAAATCGTGACGACCGTACCGCCTTGTAGCAGCGGCACCAACGTGCCAAGCCACATCCCTGTGCCATGCATCAATGGACACGCAGGGAGGCAGACTGGCGTTAGCTCACGTTCCCTCATTTCGCGAGTAATCGCCAAGAGTTCATCCGGTGTAGACGGGTTCGGCAGATCTAATGCTCTGAGACCCGTGAGCATCGCACCAATGAACTGTCCGTGACTATACATGACACCTTTTGGCATACCGGTAGTGCCACCCGTATAGAGCATATAGATGTCATCTGGCGAGTGCGCCTTGACCGCCATCGGTGACGCTTCACGAATACCTCTTTCGTATTCAATCGAGTCGTCCAGAAGCGATTCGGTTCCATCGTCGATCTGAATAAAGAGCTTCACTTTTGGCAAGTCTCTGCGAATTTCCCAGATGCGCGCTGCGTAGCAACCTTGGAAAAACACTGCTTCCGCATCTGAGTTATCGAGAAGATAGATGAGCTCTTCGGCTTTGTAGCGGTAGTTCACGTTGATCGGGCAGCCACCGATCTTAAAAACGGCATACTGTGCTTCAACGTACTCGTTTGAGTTGTGAGCGTAGATTCCTACTTTGGAGTTATGACCTAATCCGTGTGCAGATAGCAGGTCAGCAAGACAAGCTGCACGTCGGTCGTAATCCGCCCATGTGACTTCACGGTCGCCACAGATTAAGGCAGTTTGATTAGGCTGATCTTGTGCGACCGCTTCCCATGCGTTGGCGAAATGTAGAGCCATGCCACCCCCTCACAAAAGAAGCGGATTATCCTAATTGACCGAGACCCTCATAAGCACGCCGAAGCGGTACACTATTTATCCGGATAGTCAATTTCACCATGATATGGTGATTCTCACTTCTATGCACTAAATGCTCATCTTTGAGGACTTGAATTCGAAAAATAAAGCTATTTATTTCAACAAGTTAAGTCGTTCAATGCACATGCAACTTTTGGCACGAATTTTGTCTCATTGAATGTGAATTTATCAAGTTTTTGGGAACAATGAAAAGGTTTTCGATCCATAGGTTCAGCGAACGTAGCGTCTTGCTACTCAGTATCGTGATGCTGACCATTTGCCTCGCATTGAGCGTATGGGGCGTGCCAAGTGAGACAGTTGAACCTCTTCACGTTCACGCACAAGCAGCTTCGCTGTTTGATATGCTAACAATCTGCTCGTAAGGCCAGCGAACATGCTAAATTGGGAAGATCGGCTGCAAAGCCTGTGGCAAGCCACTCAAGAACGATTCACGACAACTGATGCGGTCCTTCTAGGCGTCTGTGCTTATTTAGCCAGTCGACTTGGGATACCGGTCGCCGTGTTACGCATCGCCGTGCTCGCATGCGCTTACTTCTGGCCATTGGTAACGGTCGTTGTCTACGTTGTCGCAAGGTTCTTCATCGACTCCGACGAAGAAACGATCTAGACGCTCGCGCTCAGGCGAGCGTTCCTCGTGCGCTACGGTGGCGCTAGCCAGCAACAAAGTTTGTGCTACTGTCATCGACGAAGAAGCTAGCAATTAACTCAGCAATTCGTGCATTGTCGGTATCTCTCGCTAAGCTCTCAAACGCCTGTTGCGATCGTTCACCAACTCGATCCTCGATCACTCGGAGAATGCATTCAAGGTAGCGTACCGAAAATTCCGGATGAGGTTGTAGCGCAAGAATGTGGTCATCGATCGCAAAGCCAGCGTTTTCACAGAACTCACTAGTTAAGATGCGCTGAGCACCCGGCGGTAGTTCAGCAACCTGATCTTGATGACAACACGGTAGGGCGACCTGCCCGTTAGTCGGCGCTTCTCCAAGACGCTGCCGCCACGATACTTCATAGGTATGAACGCCGACACCCCAGCCCTTCGACCAGTTAACCACGCGACCGCCTAACGCTTGGGCGATCGCCTGATGCCCAAAACAGATACCGACGGTTTTGATCCGTAATTTGTATAGCCGTCTGATGAGATTAAGGAGACGCCCGATCCAGGGATCTTCGTCATAGACACCGCGACGGCTACCCGTTAATAGGTATCCGTCGAACGCATTCAAATCCGTTGGCTCAATGCCCTTGTGTATCTCGAACGCCGTCGTTTGAAAATTCCATTTTTCAGACGTGTCGAGCATCGCCTGCATCATCTTTGGGAGCGTGCCGAAGCGAGGCTGGAATACGTCGTCTACTTCATCCGTCTGAAGGATGGCGATGTGGCGCAATTGTTAATGAATCTATTCAGCAGAGATACGATTCATGTAAAACGTATGACTCGGCATTCCCGTAAGGAACGGACCACTTGAGTATGCCATGTTCCCTTCATTATTGCCGTTTCCTATCGTCGAGCTAAAAGGCGAAACGACTTTAATCGTGTCTTGACTAACCCACTCTAGTCTGATGTTTCCCGCTTTGGCTTTGCGCCAAGTCGTAAATCGAAGCGTACCTTTGCGCTGAACTTGCCGTATAAGACCATTCCTCGTGCTATCTTCAATGTATCGATAACCTAAAGCTTCGTCTACAGTTATCCTTGCTTTTCGCGAACCGGATATCGTAGCTTCGTACACTCCAGGAGCGATTTTCATTGTGTTCGCGGTCGCTTTAGATTCGGTAGCCGCACAACCAAGCGCCGAAATAAAAACGAATCCGATTAAAACCAATAACCTAGAGCCCGTTGCAAACATCTCTCTTCTCAGTGCATGAACGCAAACATTTGTCGACGGTACCGCTTCGCAATCGGCGAATCTGAACCAAGTAGATTCAGAATTCGAACCATCGTTTCTCGACCAATATCGTCTCTAAAGCTGCGGTCTTGTCGCAGGATAAACATAGCCTGTTCAAGAGCGTCCTCGTATCGTCTTAGCGACGCTAAAACTATGCTGTAAGCATAGCGATTCGCCAAGTCATTAGCGTCGGATTCGACCGCGCTTTCTAATTCGTGCAACGACCCCATAGCCGCCGCTTCCTGCGCGATCTCGATGCGCGTAGCTGGCCTTGCGCGATCAGTGAAGTCCTCTGGTATCGTGGCGAGGATCTGTTTTGCAGCTTCCAAATCCCCCTTGAGAATCATGACGTCCGCACATTCAACGCGGAATGAATGATTGGTCGGTTCTTCCGTGATCGCTTCCTGCAAGATTTGCAGCGCGGTCTCCCAGTCTTCGTTTTCGATACTACTCGCGATATTCTGTTTGAGCACATCTGCACTTGACAACGTAAACGGGTCCAGGAACTCACGGAGTCCTTGTTCGGTTTGGGGTCCGTCAAGTTGACCTGCGATCTGACCTTCCTTGATCGCACGAATGCTTGGCAGGGCTTGGATTTGAAGCTGTTGCGCGATCTGAGGATGTGCAGCAACATCGACTAAACCGAAAACTACCTTACCTGCATACGAAGGCGCTACGCTGATCAGATAGTCTTTAGTTACTGCGGAAGGTTCTATCTGATCTGCCCAGAAGAGCAAGACCACCAACTGGTCGTTTGATTGGTCTACAACTTCCCGGAAGTTCTCGACGGAAACGTCGACTACGGACAGTTGTTCGTCCATTTCGTGGGATTTAGGCGAAGGGCGAACGATTGTACTAAGCGTTCCTAACTGTCCCGCTCTAGCAGGTCGGGTCGATTAAATCTCGAAACCTATCGTTAACTGTATCTGACGCGGATGAAAGTAACTTCGTGGTTGTCCAAACGTGACGTTACGGACATACGGATCGATGTTATATCCCGTCTGCCGATCGAATACGTTAAAGAGATCTAACCGCAGATTCGATTTGAGATACGGCGTTAGCGTAAAAAACTGTTCGTAACTAAGGTCGAGTTGCCAATGACTCACACTTCGTCGACTACCTGCAGGTTCCGCGAATCGGACGGTTGAGGAAAAGTAAGTAGGCAGTCCGTACGCAACGGAGTCCCATGCTTCCCAGGGTTGACCTGACTGATATACAAGGAAGATTCCAGTGCGTCCTCGCCAGGCGAAGTCGATATATCCGAACGCCTTGAATAGATGTGGACGATCACCGCGCAGTACACCGTCTTTGTTATCCCAGAGTTGGCGACCATAGCCATCCGCTATATTCGACGAGCCAATAAATCGGTTTGCGTCGTTGACGCCGCTCGTGTTGTCTTGATCGAAATTACCCGTATATCTACTACGGACATAGGACGCGTTTGCGTACCTTCTATCGCCTCGCCACTCAAGTTCCAACGTTGCGTCACGATGTCGCGTGTACGCTCCGTCTAGTTTGGCAATGACATAACTAGAGCCTCCGATCTCAGCTCTTACTTCAGGCAGGTCAGGAACGTAGAGACCTTTCGACGCAACGTCAGGCGGTGCATTGTCATAGTTACGCGAACCGTTCCAAGTATCTTCCCAGTAATGCGACCCTTCACGTTGACGGATATGAGCTTTCATGGTCAGTCCCGTCGCTAACTCGTGCCTAACACCAGCAACCCATTCGTCGATACGGCGAGGGGTCATGTCTTGCTGAAAGATCTTGCCCGACGAACCTGGATAAGGTTCGTGTTCGATTATCTTGCCGGTTTCGTCGAATAAGACGCGGATCCGTGCCCGTGTATTCCGGTCCCACGACGCGGCGCGTGCGAGTGAACTCACTGCTGGGTTGTACCGTGCGAAATTCAAGAACACCGACGAATCATCACTCAGTTCGTAGGTCATACCGATCCTAGGCTGAACCATGTCCTGCCAGTCAATCGTGTGCATCCTGTACTTCGTTCCAGGATGGACAATGTAGCCTGAGTACGTTCCTGAAGCGCTCCGTAGTCCCTGACCATAAAGCACATCTTGACTAACGAGCATTCCAAGATCGAGACTCAGATCCCCGAGCCGAATTGTGTCGTTAATCTCAAACGAAATCGACCTTGTATATGAATGTATTGGAGCGACCAACGTGCCGTCTGGTTTGCGAATGCTCATTTGTTGAACACTCGCGATATAGAAGACAGGCGTGCCATCAGCAGCCTGATCAATACCACCAGGAACTTCGATCGAACCCCAACCGTTCGATGTCCGCAGGAGAGTTTCCTGGGCATCGCTTCGACGGAGGCCAAGGTGAAGCACATGCGGAGTTGACCCCCATTTAAAACTATGATCGAATGTCAATTCGATCCCTCGACGTTCAAACGCTTGTTCGTTGATCTCGGGATGCGCGCCAACACCCCCACCACCTTGTCGATTACCAGATGAGTCGACTGAACCGTACCGTTGAACGATCGGTGAGATAGCAGCATTGAACTCATCTGCACCTGGTACGAGTGCGGGTACCCGCAAATAACCCATGCGATCGAGTCTCGAGACATCGAGTATTTCGTCGAGCGAAGGAACAGCGTTTAGTAAAACGTCTGGAACCGAGGAACCGTGTAAGTAATACTCGTCATATTGAAATCCAATCGTTGAATCTCGTGTAAACGACCACGAACCCGAAATGTTCTTGACATCTTGCTCGGCACGACCGCCGACGGAGACCGAATCTGCGTCGAGTAACCCAACAGACACGCCATTTTCTGTACGACTTGACGTTCGGTAGCTCGCGTTGAGCAAGAGCGTATCAGTTGGTGCGTAAGTGAGTTTGCCGAAGTACTCGTGTCGTGAGTTGGTGAAGTCCTTGACGTTACCGTATGCTGTAGCTTGGTTGGATCGTCCTTCATAGGGTGAGAAGAAGGATCCATAGAAGTACAGAAGTTCGGGTACGATCGGTCCACCGCTACTCGCAGTGATCCAACGTTGGTCAGTTTCGCGAGACGAGGAATCCTCTTCTGCTTTCGCTCGCGCTTTTTTCGGCACAACAACGTATTCAATGTTCGCTTGAAACTCATCGGTGCCGGTTCGAGCGGTAGAGTCCATTACGAAACCACCGCTTCGATTAAAGCCCACAGCGCCTGCGGCGCCACGTTCAAACGTCAGTTGCTCAATATCATGACTCGACGGTTCCGCAGCGAGCGTACCGAACATCGGAAGAGTTACATCGACGCCGTCGAACCGATAAACGTTGTCTTGACCGTTTCCGCCACTGGACGGTCCTCGAACAGCGTCTTGTGTGTATTGCACCCCTGGCGCCAACTTCACAAGATCGCGATAGTCACGTCCTGAGGGTACGCCTCGAACCGTCGTCGCATCGAGTCCATCTGCAATCCCCGCGCGACCCGTTTCGCTTGATCTCTGGCCATATACAACCAACTCTTCCACCGTTGACGAAGCGTTCTGTGGCAAGTCGATTCGTAACGCCGTCGTTTGGTTGAGTACGACGATCACTTCAAGCGCACGTGACATACCGTCGTTCGTGCTAACTACTAGCTGATAGGTTCCGGGCAGTAGTCGGAGAAATTCGAAACGACCCTCTGCGTCGGTACGAGTTTCACGAATCTTCGGCATCGCGTCACCGTCCGCTGTGACGAGTATGCCTTTTACGTTCTCAATCTCTGACGCAGTAACGACGCCTTCAATACCACCTGTCTGCTGACCAGAAATGGAAATACCCCAGCACAATAGACTGAAGGCAGCGATTAGCGTCTTGGGACTACTCATACTTGAGACGATGACGTTATTGCGAAATTAGGTATTAGAGGTACTTTTCCCACAGCAAGTTCTGGAACTTACCTTCTGGGTCAACTTGCTTCTTTAGAGCAATGAATTGTTCGACTTCTGGGTATGCCCGTTCAAATTGATCACGTGTCGCGTGCAGACGATAAGGCAGGTAATAACGTCCGCCATTGGCTAATACCACGTCGATCAACTCGCGTGTCCATGCTTCTGCGTCTCTGCGAGCTCGATTCGTATTGCGCTGTTTGTAGTAGAGTACGAACGAGAAAACGTCAGTTGGTGCCCATTTCAACATCGATAGTTGATCGCGAGGGGAATGTCGGACCGATACATTGAGAGCGTTCACGTCGTTGCGACGTAAGACATCCGCCATCGAACGCGCGAATGGAATGAAATTGTCGGTCGGAACGAAGTACTCCTGAAGTAGGTATGTTGAAAACAAGCGCGTTCGTGGTTCGAGTGAGTCTGTATCTAGACTAGCCTCGTAGTTACGCCAAACTACGGCTCTCTTCTCGAACAAGCGATCCTCGATTCGTCGCCGTAAGCGTTTACCACCTGGCAGCTCCGATACAGCCCAAATCAGTTCCCTATTACGACTGTAGTCCCGATCTCGAGGGATCAAGCGCTCCGGTATAGTCACAGCTTCATCGGTTGTAACCCAAGTAATTAATCGAGGTTGGTCGAATCGCGGAGGTCGAAGGTCAGCGTTGTGCAGCACAACACTCCCGTCCTGCGCGATCGTGTCGTTGAAGTAGTCAGGATATGACTCGATTTCGACCTTCTCCACCACGCGGCGCATTCGACTGTTTTGTTCGAGATTCAATTCCACTTCCGTCACGACGCCAAGGCCACCGTATCCACCACACACGCCTCTGAACAAAGGAGATTCCGGCGTTAACTCGTGAGCGCGTCCATCTGCACCAACAAGCTGAATCGCTCGAACTGAATTCACGATAGGTCCTTTATTCACGTATCGGCCATGGCAATTCACCGATACCGATCCGCCCACGGTGAAGTTACTAAAGCTCTGCATGATGCTGACGGACAAGCCATGCTCGTCTATCGCATCCTGAAGATCCCGCCATGTTGCGCCGGCCTGTATCCTCGCGACTCGTTGCTGCGGCTCCACGTTCAATACTCGATTCATCCCCCGCATATCCAGATGAAGCGAATCAGGTGAAGCAACCTGACCGCCCATACTGAATCGACCGCCGCCTAGGGATATTGGTCCAGACCAGTCGCGAATTGCGTCACTCACCTCAGCAGAGGAATTGGGACGTATCTCCCTCGCGACCGGTACCGACGTAATAGCTGAGTAATCTCTAACGATTTTCGTTCTTGATTGCGGATGAACCGTCTTATGTGGACTAACGGCGACCGTCGCGACCGCAGTAGTTATCAATTCCCGTCTATTCACTACACATCGCCTAGCAATCCATTACGACAGAGCTCTTGCGACCATAAATCCGTTCTTGAAAAGTGATTCGAGCTTAAAGTTACATTAAGCAATAGAAAGCCTTAGTGTTGCATCGAGTTGCGCCGTAAACTCAGTGTTGTTATATCTAGGGTAGACGCGGAGAAACATCACCACCTCATCCCGCTGACGCTACGCCCTTAAACACATCAAAGATCAGACTCCAACCGTCATGAGATTTACCAGAAAAGAGCGCCGTCGACGTCGTACTGCCCATTTCGCCGTGTCTCAGTTTCAAGGCAATCGGATTCCGTTCGGTCTTGGGATGAGATTGCTTTACGAACGTTGGCGTCATGGAAGGCACGCACCATTCATGATGCACGAACCGGGTCCACCTTCCTTCTACAAGCCAGCGAAGCCGAGCGACGTCGAAGGTTTTGAGATTCATCCTGTTGGTCGTGGTGTTGATGGCGTTGTTCCACTCGGCTACCAGTCCTACGTTTGGCTACCGAATCCTGCGTGGAAATGGGTCGAGCCGAACCACGACGGTGCGATCGAGTTCGATTCCAACGATCAGGAAGCAACGCTCATGGCCATACCAGTCAAATGGTCTGAAGTCGCCGCGGCAAACGGTCAACGAATGGATCGAAAATCTCGATGGCACGAAATCTGTGGAACATTTGCGGGACACGGACAAAGAGCGCAGTCACCAACTCAGAACTGGACATGGGCACCGCAAGAGCAGAACATCGAGCAATCTGCCGTCGTCGTCTTAGCTGACTTGCTCTCTCGCTGGACGTCACCCAATGATCGATGTCTGTGTGGTAAATGGGAAGGAGGATCGGATTGGGACTCGAAAGTACATCTTTCTTTTCCTGGGTGGAGCTACTACATATGGTCGTGTCGTTTCGAAGAAGTGATAACTTGGTTGAAACAACCGGATTCATACGAACGGAGCTCTCATATGCCGCACGTTATTTGGCCAGAGGACAGAAGTTGGTTTCTGGCTATCCTCTATAGCGGCATTTCATCGTATGTAGCAGGTCCTAGGGATTTGATCGACTCGATCCTAAAAAGTGAAGTCGAAGCCTACGAAGTTGAACCATCGGATCAAGCTCATTGAAGCAATTGGATGACCTATTAATCCTTGTCTTGACTCATCATGAACCCATTGCCTTCGGTATCTACGAGAGCGGCCAGGAAGATTCCTTCGTCGCCTCGGTCTTCGGGGCTTTTACGCACGCTACCGCCGCCCTCGATGACTGCCTCACACGCATGGTCGATGTTATCGACAGTAAATGAAAGACCCGTCGATTGAAACTCACCGTTTCCACCCGCGTGGAGAGCCACGACCGCAGTGCCGAACGAAAGTTCGCTCCAGTACGGCGACGTTACCTCGACTGCTAGTCCGATCGTATCACGATAGAAGCGTATCGCTCTGTCCATATCTTGTGCCGATATTAGGAACTTTGTTCCGCACACGCGAAATTGATCGTCTTCCTTTCGATTGTCAGTCATCGCATTCGTATCCAACCGGAGCTAACCCATAGCATATCAATATGAAGCGGGTCACCTCGTGATCGCTAGAAGTCCATCTCGTTTCTCGAACTTGCTTATCCCAGCTCAACACAATTGACGGGTTCGAACGTCACCCTACTTACCGATTTACAAATGCGATATGTCAAACAATTCGTGGAAAATGTCACTTCATTACTGTCACCTTAAGATTGGTTTTTAAAGCTGCGCATCGAATAAACACACATCCGCGCCTTTGAAGCGCTACCAGATTGAGTGCTGGAAGCGCAATTGACAGCTTCGACAAGAGTGGCGTGTAGCAAATTCCAACGAGTCGTTCTTATTTCCGCATATTTGCTGGAGATCAAACCCACATGTCACAAGAACCTTTCCGCATGCTAGGCAACTGCACCGGAAATCGAGCGCGCTCCCAGATGGCACACGGTTGGCTGCGTCATCTCGGCGGCAGTCAATTAGTAGTCGACAGCGCTGGGATCGAGCCCAAAGGCGTGCATCCGCTCGCCGTAGATGTTATGGCAGAGATTGGCATCGACATCTCAGATCACACATCAGATCCGGTGAACAAATACATCAACAGCGAGTACGACCTGGTGCTGACCGTCTGTGACACAGCGAAGGAATTGTGCCCTGTCATTCCGGGTGCGAGACGAACGACACACCATGCGTTCGAAGATCCTGACTATCCGCACATGTCCGCGACGGAATTCCGCGACGTGTTTTGTCGCATTCGCGACGAAATAGGCAATTTCTGCCGTGAGTTACTGATTGAGATTTCATAGCGTTGGCTTCATTCCACTTGTGGAGAACGAGAGCGAATTTCCTCCATGCTTGAGCAAGTCCTTAAAAAAATACTCACTTCCCGCGTCTACGACATAGCAGTCGAAACGCCGTTACAAGACGCGCCGAATCTATCCACACGGCTAGATCATCGGGTGGTACTGAAACGAGAAGACCTGCAGCCAGTTTTCTCGTTCAAGATACGTGGCGCTTACAACAAAATGGCGCATTTGTCTGCAAAAGCGCGTGCCGCAAACGTAGTAGCCGCGTCTGCAGGAAACCACGCTCAAGGCGTCGCACTCGCCGCGCGCAAACTGGGTATCAAGGCTCACATCGTTATGGGTCGCAATACGCCCAATATCAAGGTCGATGCCGTTCGAAAACTCGGTGCGCGCGTGATCTTCGAAGGCGACACATACCAGCAAGCGGCGGACCACGCCCATGAGCTTTCGAAAAGGCGAGGTTATGTCTTGGTGCATCCTTACGATGACTTAGACGTCATTGCGGGTCAAGGAACCGTGGGTATGGAGATCATGAACCACGATCCAGATTGGGACGCGATCTTCGTACCCGTTGGTGGTGGCGGATTGATCGCCGGGATCTCCGCGTACGTAAAGAACTTGCGGCCTAGAACAAAGATCATCGGCGTGGAAGCCGAAGGGTCAGCCTGCCTCGCTGCGGCTCTCAAAGCTGGCCGTCGTGTGCGCTTGCCAGTCGACGCGTTGGACGTCTTTGCGGACGGCGTATCCGTCGGCCAGGTCGGTAAACTGCCTTTTGCGTTCGCGAAGGACTACGTGGATGAAGTCGTTACCGCGACGACAGACGAAATCTGTGCTGCAGTCAAAGACGTATTCGATGACACGCGCTCTATCGCAGAACCATCAGGGGCACTCGCCGTAGCGGGACTCAAGAATTTCGTCTCAATGAATCCACGAGTGTCAGGAAAGCGATACGTCGCAGTAGTGAGTGGCGCGAATGTCGACTTCGATCGACTTCGTCACATTTCGGAACGCGCCGAGCTCGGTGAGCATCGAGAAGCTATCTTCGGTGTTGCGATTGACGAAAAGAAAGGCAGCTTCAGAAGATTCTGTCGCGCGTGTGGCAAACGTGCGGTGACCGAATTCAACTATCGGTACTCGTCTGACGATGAAGCGCACGTGTATGTAGGCTTACAGATCGGTACGGATGAGACGCGGAACGACGTTGCAAGGGGTCTCGTAGCAGCCGGATATCAAGTAACTGACATGACCGACAATGAGGCAGCGAAATTGCATGTACGCCACATGGTCGGTGGTCGCGTTTCCGGAAGAAAGCCAGAGCTACTCTATCGGTTCGAGTTCCCCGAACGACCAGGCGCACTCTTACGATTTCTAAACGGACTCGGTAGCCGATGGAACATCACCATGTTTCACTATCGCAATCACGGTGCCGCTTGGGGACGCGTGCTTGTCGGCTTTGAGGCACACGCTGAAGACCGTTCAAATCTCACCACCTATCTTGAGCGAATTGGCTATCGCTATTGGGAGGAGACCGGCAATCCTGCGGTGGAGTTGTTCTTGCGTTGACGTCAGTCTATCGTCAGAACAGGATGCAGAGTCGCCGTAATGAGTGCGTGTTATTTCGTCGTGCTGAAATGCACGTCGTAGAGAGAACGCGCGTAGAACGTCGTAAGAAAGAATGCTTGAGTAACTGGCGGAGAGGCAGGGATTCGAACCCTGGGTGCCCAAAAGGACACTCTTGATTTCGAGTCAAGCCCATTCGACCAACTCTGGCACCTCTCCGTGGCACCAATTCTAGATTGGCTACAGTGGTTCGGTTCCTAAATGCCTTGCCGCGAATTCACAACGCCGTCTTGTTTGTCGAGATGGGTCTACGTGACCGCATTCGACTCGGTGCGCATCCACACTCGCGCCACGTCCGTAAAACAAGAAACTCAATCGTCCGCTTAATCCTTCCTTCTTTCGAGCAACGATGACATCGCCAGGTCCGATGCGACTTTGGCGAGCTCGACTGACGACAAAAACATATCGATTGCTTAACACGACCAAGGCGTCGTTGTAACCGGCTTGTGATACCGCTACGACAGTAGCCGCGAACTGCTTCGGTACCCCATCCTTCGTTAAACCTGCATCTTCCTGATCGATCTCTTCCGCATTGTTTCTGTCGCCACGCCGCATCCACGAGAATAAACGCCCCACTCGACTACCTCGTGTTGCTTCAGTTCTCGAGGTAGCAGACTGAACAGACTGTGACGTTTCTGCTGTCGTGGGTAAGAGCTGCTTGTCCATGGGCTGGTCCTGAACCGGCTCTTCCATTAAGACTGGTGTTGTTTCTTCAGTAGCGCGCGCGGTAGTAACCGTATCTTCGTCTTCGATGACCTGTTCGACTTGCTTACTGGCTTCTTTCTGCGCGTCGTGCTGATCGAGTACCTGTCGCGCCACCTCTAGGCACTGATTTCTCGCTTTGGCTTCATCGAGCGCCATGCAGACCATCAACGTCAGGCACACGGTCAGATCGTCACCCTCAAGTTCATCGCATTCTTGAGCGGGTAATGACACACTCCAAACGCATACGAATAGAAACAGAAGACCTGCACGAAAGCGTGTCGCTCGATCTCGCGATTTCAAAATCAAGTTACACACTGCCTGCCGTCACGCTCAACCATTCGGTTCCGCCCGCTTGAGTCGCGTAGGAAACAGACGTACCGCTAGGAAAATCGTCAAATTCACGTTCAATGAGCGAACGTAAATTGTTGTGTTGACTAATGTGTCCCAAGACCAGTTGCTGAAGGTTTACGTGGTGTATCCGCTGCGCAAATTCACGCGATTGGCGATTGTTCAGATGTCCGAAATCCCCTCCAACCCTTCGCTTTAGTTGCTCAGGATAAGGACCTGTTGCGAGCATTTCTGAATCGTGGTTCGTCTCAAGTAGGAGACCATTGAGTCGCGAGTAGTGCGCGACCATTTGTTCGGTGTAGCTCCCGCAATCGGTTAGTACGCCGACGCCGACGCCATTAAAACGACACACGAACTGGATGGGTTCCCTCACGTCGTGCGGTACATCGATCGGATGTACTTCAACATCGTTCACTTGGAATATCCTGTCCGGTTCGATCTCATTTACCAAATTCTCGATCGTCTCAAACCGCGTAACACGATGACGCATCGCGTCGATCGTGCCACGGGACGCATACACTGGAACTTGGTGCGTCCTCGCCACAACCGGTACGCCTTTGAGATGATCTCCGTGTTCATGGGTCACCAGGATCGCATCGAGCCGATCGATATCGAGACCACGGCGAGTTAGTCGATTTTTCAGTTCTGTTCTTGAAAAACCACAGTCGATCAAAACTGTTGTATCGCCAGCGCGGATTACAGTGCAATTTCCGCCGCTTCCGCTCCCGAGAGACGTGAACTCCATTCTCGCCAATCTGGATGCCTCGCTGCTAGGAGGAGAACTGCTGAATCATTACTAGAAAATGCTCAGCCAGTTCGAGAGTCAGGTCGTTTCCGTCGGATCGTTGGAGTTCGATCTCGTTTACTTGCTGATATGGACTTACGCGGAGCTGGATCGCAAGTGGCGCTTCGGTTGACTCGCTTTTTCTTATGTCCAACAGAAGTTGGCCTAACGATTCCCGTTGATTCCGGTCGAGTTTTGATTCGTCAATCACCAACTCGATTAATCGATCGGTCCGTTCCCTCGTCGCAACATCATACGGACTTCGTTCGATGGCGGAAAGTACAGTCGCCCACGTACGCTCGAAGTCAACATTGAACCGTAGGGACGGAAAACCTACGTCGTTTCGAACAAGCTCGATTTTGGGGACAACCGCAACTTCCTGCCCTACCCGAGAAACCGCTTCATCGCTTACGTCGTCCACTTCGAACTGTGCGATTTGCCGAAGGATCGAATTCGTGACCTCACTATGAGCTGAAGGTAAACTCCAGTCGACGTATTTAAGTTGATTCGCGTCATCGAGGTATTTCAGATGTACCTCTGAAGACCCTCGACGCATTCCTTGCTCAACCCTGAATACCAAGAAATCATCGTCGGAAGCTTCAGGATTTTCTGCGCGAATCGTTGTATGAAGCATGCTCGTGCTTCGCGTTGATGTGACGGAGAGTGGCTCGGTAACGATGACACCTTCGGTCGGGTCTTCAGTCGCAACCTCTGCGCCGTTGAACGTCAAAAACTGACGAACCAAAGGCCATACTGTATCGGGTTTGCGTTGGACGACCATCCAGCTACGTTCACCTAACTTCTGAATTCGAATCAGGTTGGGGTCCGCATCCCCAACGATTGAGATTGGTCGCGGTGCCGCATTCGCATAGTACTTCGCCGCCGGAATTTCCTCGATATCGGGAATCTCCCAAATATCCGCAATTCGTTCGCCTTCCAAATCCGAGGGAACACTAATTGTTTCCGCTTCAGCCGCTTCTAGGTAGTTATCACGCTCATTCACCATTAGCCCTACCGATTGCCGAAGCAACCCGCACCCCGTCAGCGTAGCTGAAACACAGAAGGCAGCGAGGCTCGCAAGCGCAACGTGTCTCATAGTGCGCCAACAGCTCGCAAACGCTTGCACATCTCCGCGTGATGTGGCTCGGATAGGGATACTAAAGGCAGCCGTATGCCTTCCGGTATTCGACCCAATTGATTCAACGCCCACTTTGTGGGAATAGGACTCGTTTCGCAGAACAGGATCTCGTGTATAGGTTGGAGTTGCTCATCAAGTTCCTCTGCGGTTGCAACATCGCCATTGAGGTAACTCTCGCAAAACTTCGACATTAATTCTGGTAACACGTTCGCAGTCACGGAGATCGTACCAGCGGCGCCGAATCCAAACATCGTCAGCGTCTGCGCATCTTCTCCTGAAAGAATGATGAAATCATCTGGAACTAATGCACGTATCTCTCGAACCCGATCCGCATCACCACACGCCTCTTTTATTCCAACGATTTGCGGCACGGGAGCTAAACGAGCAACCGTTTCGGCCGACATATCACAAGCTGTGCGTGGCGGAACGTTATAGAGCACCATCGGGATGTCGACACTTTCTGCAACCGCGCAATAGTGTTGGTACAAACCTTCCTGGGTTGGCTTGTTGTAGTAAGGCGTAACCAATAGACATGCATCGGCGCCAACCACTTTCGCGTCTCGCGTTAAATCGATTGCTTCCGCGGTCGCATTCGCCCCTGTACCCGCAACAACTGGTACCCGACCATCGACACGACGCAAGGTGTGTTCGATCACGTGGAGATGCTCTCGCACGTTGAGCGTCGCCGATTCACCCGTTGTACCGACCGGAACCACACCATGGGTACCGGATTCAAGGTGCCAATCGATAAGCGCGTCGAGAGCGCCGTCGTCGACCTCCCCAGTAGGTTTCATCGGTGTCACTAATGCGACCAAACTACCTTTAAGGTCGATCTGACTCATCTATTGAGCGCTCGCTGATTCGGACGAAGGTGGCGATTCCGGGTCATCGCCATCGGCCGAAATTTTAGTTGGCCATGCGTTTATGACTGCTCGGATGAACGTCGCTAATGGGATCGCGAAGAAAACTCCCCAAATCCCCCATAAGCCACCGAACACTAAAACTGCCACGATGATGACAACCGGATGAAGATCGTTCGCTTTTGTGAACAAGAGCGGCACCAGCACGTTACCGTCAAGTACCTGAATGATTGAGTAGGCAAGCACGACGAAGAAGAAATCCCACGTCCATCCGAACTGCACCAGCGCCACGATCACGACCGGTACCGTTACAACCGCTGCACCGACGAATGGAATGATTACAGACAGTCCGACGAGCAGACTTAAAAGAGCAGCGAACTGTAACCCGAAGAGGGAAAACACTACGTAACAAACGCACCCAACAATAAATATCTCTAGCAACTTGCCTCTGACGTAGCTTCCCATCTGTGCAATCGTCTCACGACCTACTTCGTCCAAGAGCGGGCGATTCTTTGGTAGCAGAGCCCTTAGATAGTCAACCATCTGTTGATGGTCTTTTAAGAAGAAAAACAATGAGATGGGTACGAGAAGGACGAAAATGAGAATCCATACCAGATTCGGGAGCTGCTGCACGATCTGCTGCACAATCTGACCGCCGAGATTGGTCAACTGTGCCTGTGCAGTGACACTGAGTGAATCTAAAAACGCGTCCGGAACTAACTGAGGGTAGTCGCTTGCGAATTCAGCAACAATGACTTGAAGAGCTGTTGCTACCTGCGGTAACTGCGTAACCAGATTTTGGAGTTGAGCCCACACAAGTGGCAAGATCACGATAAACAACGCGATAACTGCGCCGATGAAAAGCACGAGAACACCAACGATGGCCACGAGTCTTGGTACCCGCCATGCTGTCAGTTTCTTCACGATACCGTGTAAAGCGAATGCGACGACCAGGCCGGCGATTACAGGCGCAAGATAGAAGCCAACCGTGAGCAATATCGCCAGCCCGATAGTGATCAGACCGAGTAATACCAGTCCTTCCGCATGGCCAAAGACTCGATTTGACCAATCTCGAACAATGTCGACGATCGACATTAGGCGTGAGGGTGTTTTACAAGCAGGTAGTTAAAAACCCCTTGATCTTCGTATGCTTCTAATAAGTCGTGACCAGCCTGCTTCGCGAAAACGGTGAAATCTTTCATTGAACCGGGATCGGTTGCTACGACGCGCAGTCGTTCGCCAACTTCCATCCCGTTCAACGTCCGCTTCGCCTTCAACAACGGCATCGGACAGTTGAGACCTTTGACGTCTAGAAACGTCTCATTGGGATCAGCCATAGAAGCAATTTTCGCACGACAGCATGCAATTCCTCGGGTGTAATACCTGTCTTATCGCTAAGCTATCCATCGGGTTTGCATTAGCCTGGAATCTAATAAGCAAGTCTACGTGTTTCAAAACAAGATGACCAAGTTCCGAAGACACTTACGTGCAGTGTACCGAATTGTCATCGTAGCGCTCGCAACGTGGGCGCTAGCCGATGCACCGCGACTTCCCTCCTTGGGTGATAGTAGCTCGTCGATCCTTGCGCCACATGAGGAGGACGAACTCGGCAAGCTAATACTCCAGCAAATTCGTAGCGTAGTACCGCTGGAGAGTGATCCCTTGATCAAGTACTTCGTAGAAAAGTACTGTTTTCGTGTCGCTGAAAACTCAGATCTGGAGATCGTTCACCTTCGCCCGATCGTCATCAAGTCTCCGCAATTTAACGCGTTTGCGGCGCCCGGAGGCGTGATTGGCATCAACCTAGGTCTATTCACGATGGCCCGTGACATTCACGAATTTGCATCCGTGATCGCCCACGAGTTAGCGCACCTCAGCCAGCGACACTACGCTCGACGCCTTGAAAAGCAAAAGATGGCAACCTTCCGCAACCTCGTTGGCTATCTCACTTCGGTTGCGATCCTTGCCTCCGGCGCAACAGATGCTGGATTAGCGACCATATTCGGTTCAACAGCACTCGCGGAGGCAGCAAGTCTGGGTTATTCACGGGCACAAGAACGTGAAGCAGACCGCGTTGGTCTTAATACGTTATCGCGTGCTGGTTTTGATCCGCATGGTGCAGCACGCATGTTCGAACACATGCAACAATCAGCACGATACCGTCGAGAAATACCCGAGTACGTCAGCACCCACCCTATTACACAGAACCGTATCTCAGATATGCGAAGCCAGGCGTCAAAAAAACCTCGTGGCATCTATCCGGTTTCAAACGAATATCAGCTCATGCGGCAACGCGTAGAAAGTCGCTTTATCACGAATGCAAAAGAGTCGGCTCGTGAAGCAGACGCTCAGGAGAAGCCATATCTACAGGCGATCGCATTGTCGATGAGCTCGCAACATGAGCAAGCAATAGCGATCATGGAAGAGATATATGAACGCTTACCCGATAGCATCATCGTAATCGGCAGTTACGCTGACGTACTAATCGAAGCGGACCAAACCGAGCAAGCAATCGAACTGCTGACGACAAAGCTCCGTAATTTCCCTAACAACCAACCACTTACGCTATTTCTCGCACACGCACTCTCAAGGAATGGTCGACACGAAGAAGCCGTCACACATCTTTGGGATCAGGTGAAACTTCACCCGGAAGATCAAGACATCTGGTATCAACTCGCTGAAACCGCAGGTCTAGCGAAGAACCTCGTCGACGTCCACCGAGCACGGGCGGAGTTTTTTAGATTGCGCGGGAACTACGAGAGTGCAATGACTCAGCTTCGTTTAGCACGCGAACGTGTTAGTGAAGAGAATCGCCTTTCTCAGAGCCTGGATCAGCGATTGCTAGACGTTAGGGCAGAGGCTGAACGGGCGCAGGAGAGTTAATCTCGTGGAAAGTCCAACATCCGCTGCAACGGTTTCATAGCACGCGCACCAATCTCCGGGTCAACGAGTATTTCGTTGGACTGACTAGTGAGTGAATCACGCAATACATGCAGTTCATTCATCGCCATCCAGGGGCAGTGAGCACAACTCCGACACGTCGCACCATCCCCTGCAGTCGGAGCCTCGAAGAACGTCTTACCAGGATTTCTACGTCTTAATTGATGAAACAAGCCGCGGTCCGTCGCAACAATGAACTTATTCATCGGCAGCTCTGTTGCGGCTTTGAGAATTTGACTCGTAGATCCAACACAATCAGCGATACCAATAACGGCGGCGGGTGACTCAGGGTGCACAAGCACACCCGCGTCAGGATAAATCGCCTTCATGTCAAGTAGCGCCTGGTATTTGAACTCTTCGTGGACAACACATGCACCGGACCAAAGGATCATGTCCGCACCCGTCCGTTGTTGGATATATGCGCCTAAGTGACGATCGGGTGCCCAGATCAGTTTCTCTCCCTTTCCTGTCAGATACGAAGCGATCTGAAGCCCAACGCTTGAGGTAACGATCCAGTCCGATAGTGCTTTTACTTCCACCGAGGTATTCGCGTAGACGACAACGGTACGGTGCGGATGTTCGTCGCAAAACGCTTTGAAGTCCTCAGGCGGACAGCCGAGATCAAGCGAACATTCCGCTTTTAGCGTTGGCATAAGGACGCGTTTTTCCGGCGAGAGGATTTTCGCGGTTTCTCCCATGAAGCGTACGCCGGCGACGACGAGGGTAGAAGCATCGTGATCGCGACCGAATCGAGCCATCTCCAGAGAATCCGACACACATCCACCCGTTTCCAGAGCGAGATCTTGAACGTCTGCGTCGACGTAGTAGTGTGAGATTAGTACCGCGTCGAGCTCCTCAAGCAACCCTCTAATTTCCGCCTTGAGCTGCGCGCGCTCGGTGTTATTTACTTTTCGAGGTAGATATAGTGGAACTTCCTGCGGGTCTAACCCGTAGTTGCGTTCAATAACTGTATTTGTAGTAATCGTTTCTACCTTCCTTTTCTGATTATCTCAACGAACCAAAGTTTAATGAAACCTGAAAACGCAGCGTCGTTTCGATACTGATTGAACGCTGACGATTTCGAGTCAATCTGCTAGCAAATAGACTTCGCAGGCATATTCACGTCGTCCTTATTCCAGTGTCGAGCTTGCTTCTCATAGGTGCAGAGCGGGAATCTCACACCGACAACCTACATCGCTTCGAGAGCGCCTTCCTGGCTAGCGGTTGGGAAGTTGCAGTCGTCTCACACGACCAACTTATGCTAGATCGTGGTCAATTGCGGTACTTACGGAACCGCGACGAGATTGCCAATGTAAATTCGTTTGACTGGATCTGGGTGCTTGGATTTGGCGCTAGATCGACCTTTCTCGATCGTATGCAGCTCCTGCACACCGCGGGAGACCAAAGTAGATTCGTCAATTCAATCGATGCATACCTACTGTTCCAAAATAAAGCGACGCTTGCCATGACAACACTGAGTAAGTACACGCCGATTACTGTCGTTTCCGCAAACGTCGGCGATCTGGTTGAGCGTGTTCGTTGTGGCGGACACTGGATCGCCAAACCGACAGCGGGTAGTTTCGGTCGTGATGTCTTCGAGCTTCAGGCAGACGACCCAAACCTTATACAGATCCTTGAGCATCTCACACGTAGTGACTACGCTATCCTGCAAGAACGGGTGTCGACTGCAAGGGAACAAAGGTGGTTCGTCGCCATGGGCTCTTTACTCGGCGCATATCAAAAGGAAAAGACCGAACTTCGAGGCAATATTGGCGCAAGATCGTCTGCAGTCATGTGCGATCCGACGGATCAAGAGCGCGACATGGTTCGATCAATTGCTAACGAACTCGTCGATGTAGGAATACGAGCATGCGCGATTGATATCGCGTATCCGTACCTTCTCGATGTCAACTTTGTCAATCCTGGTTGGTTCCAGACGATGGAAAACTTGACGGGTGAGAATCTCGCGGACAAACTCCCCTCGCTCTTTGAGAATTCTTCTAGCTAGTTCTTACTACCACCGTCGATGGGAATCACCGCACCCGTCGTGTATGAACCTGTCGGTCCGGCAAGATATAGCGCTGCACCCACAATCTCGTCCGGGTCGCCGCCACGCTGAAGTGCGATATTCGTCTTCGCACCACGGTTAAACGCCTCAAGATCCCATGCCTTTGATATGTCCGTAAGGAATGGTCCCGGTTGTATGCAGTTCACTCTGACTTTTGGTGCGAAAGCGTGTGCCAATGACAACGTTAGCGAGTTAATCCCGGCCTTACAAGCGCCGTATGGTTCTGCATTTGGCGACGGGTGAGTCGCAGCATTGCTACTCACATTGATGATACAACCGCCATCTTCTTCCTCCATCATGCGCTCACCGATCAATGCTGAAAGACGATATGGACCTTTCAGATTCACTCCGACAACCTTGTCAAACAGGTCCTCTGTGACAGCCGACAATTTAGGATAAAGAGGCGACATTCCTGCATTGTTGATGAGGATGTCCACTTTGCCAAACTCAGCGTAAACGTCTTCGACCAACTGATCGAGTTCTGCCCAACGACCAACATGGCACCCCTTCGCTAGAGCACGTTGTCCTAGCGCTCGAATCTCGTCAGCAACGGTCTCGCAGTTCTCTAGCTTTCTACTGGCAACGACAACGTCAGCGCCACGTTCGGCTAGTGCTAATGCCATCGATCTGCCTAGACCTCTACTACCGCCCGTAATGACTGCTACTTTGCCATCGAAGCGAAACAGTTCATCCATCGTTTTCTCCGTTCGTGATGTGCGGATTATCGAAGCTGTAGTTACCTAGGCGTCGGTTTGAAAGGACCCACGCAAAAACCTTATTTCTACACCCTAGCCAAAACTAAAATCGTGCGCCTAAATTTCACTGTCAAATCTAAATCAGGGATATCTCATGGGACTACTTGACGGAAAGGTTGCCTTGGTCACTGGCGCAGGAGGCGGCTTAGGTCGAGCGCACGCGCTGCTACTCGCGCAAGAAGGTGCTAGTGTCGTGGTAAACGATTTAGGAGGCGCTCGCGACGGAACCGGCTCCGGTCACAGCATGGCGGATGAAGTCGTCAACGAGATCAAAGCAGCGGGTGGAAGTGCGGTCGCAGATTACGGAAACGTTTCTGTACCTGAAGACGCGAAAGCGATGACGCAAACGGCCGTAGATAACTTCGGCAAGCTAGATGTTTGCATTGCGAATGCAGGCATTCTGAGAGACAAATCGTTCAAGAATATGAGCGATGACATGTGGGATGTCGTCGTAAACGTTCACCTAAAAGGAACCTACTTAACGACGAAAGCTGCGTACGATCAAATGTTGGCGCAGGAATCAGGCGGTCGAATCGTCGTTACCAGTTCGACATCTGGTCTGCTGGGTAATTTCGGACAAACCAACTACGGTGCAGCCAAAGCCGGGATCGCGGGTATGGCGCGCTGCCTTTACCTAGAAGGCATGAAATACGGTATCACGGTCAACATACTCGCACCGACAGCCCTCTCACGCCTCACGGACGACATCTTTCCAGATCAGGTGAAGGACAATTTTCCACCTGAGCGCGTGTCGCCGATGGTTGTTTGGTTATGCTCCGACGACGCGAAGGAAGTAACAGGCAGAACTTGGTTGGTCGCAGGTAATCGGGTATCAATGCTCTCCTGGAACCTTCAAGAAATCGCTCGGCAGGACGAATCCGAAGGACCTTGGGATGTTGCGGAAGTCGGAGAGGCGATTCTCGCGACGAAAGACGCTTGGCCGCCGATCAATCCGATGCGAGGGATCGTTTAAAGAACGTCACATACAACTGAGTAATGCCTACTCAGTGGTAGTAATCCAGGATTAGCGTCGCTTCCAAGGCGGCGCTTCATCCCACTGAAACGGTTCAATTCCGTCGTCGTTGATTAGCCAAACTGATGCTTGAGATTGACGGCCGTCTATCTCAAGAAATCCGATTGTGCCGTATTGGGTATCGTAGTTGTGTGGGTACGTCGGTGAGCCTGGGTTAACGCACAGAACACCTTCGACTTCCTCGATCAGTTCGGTGTGTGTGTCGCCAAATACGATGACGTCAGGTCTCTTCTCGGGGAAATAACGCTCAATCGATTTCTGAAATGAGAACGTGTCATCGCCCGGCAATAGTGAAATGTAGTGGGTGAGTCCAACCGTCAGCTCTTCTATTTCTAGCGTCCAAGAGTACTTAACGCGAGGATCTTCAGGCTGTACTGGACGACCGCCACTACCATCTTCGCCATTCCCTCTCGCACAGTAGATCGGCGCGACCTGTTCAAATGTGTCCAACAAAGCGACATCGTGAATATCCCCGCCATGAAAGATGAAATCCACACCTTGGAACGCGTCATATACCTGAGGCCATAGCTCCTTTCGACTCTCCGGGATGTGAGTGTCGGACACTAAACCGATTTTTGTAGCCAATACCAAGTCTCCAAGCCATCTGAAGGCGTACGACGATGACTACGCCAACAGGATGCGACATTCTAGAGAAACGCCAGATATCTGATTGTTCGTCTACACTGAAACCGCAACGACCGTTATATGAGGACGCCGAGCTAGCCTAACGAATCGTAACGGGCGTGTTCGTTAAAGTTGCGCCCTAGATCAGGAACTGGGTGGCGTATGGAATTCGGTATAACGCAAGGAGATGCGGGTGACATCGAATGGATGTTTGAACCTGCTTCGTCAGCGACGGGGATGGTCCTCTGCCACCCTCACCCACTTTACGGTGGATCGATGTTAGACGGTGTCTTAGAAGTTGCTTCACGCGTCGCAAAAGAAGGCGACGTTTCAACAGTTCGATTCAACTTTCGAGGTGTCGGTGCGAGTGCCGGTTCTTACGATGAGGGAATCGGCGAGGTGGCCGATCTCACGGCGATCGTAAACGAATTTATGCCACATTGGGAGCGGTTAATCTTGAGCGGTTATTCGTTTGGCAGTCGGATCGTTCTCTCTTATATTTCGCAAGCGACCGTAAATTACGATGCGGTGCTTTTCGCGCCGCCCACGCAGGATTCGTTACCCGACTTAAAGAACAAAGTTGACTTAATCGTCGGAGACAACGACCCCATTAGTTCGCTCGCTGTTCTCACGGCGTGGACGCAAGCAAGAACCAATCGGACCCTACATGTGGTCGACGACGCGGATCATTTTCTAGGTGCTTACCCTCGAGACCTGTCGGACGCTCTACAACGAATCTTGACTCACTAGTCAGTAGTCCAGTCGGTAGGTATCGCCATCACTCACCAACTTGCCAGCTGTCACACCCGCGAAATGTGTGCCGATACAAAGTACAGGACGGTCGGCATATTCCGCTAGAAACGCTTGTCGAGTTCTCATCGCGGCTTTTTGATCGCTGTCTGCGGTCGCGCACCATGTTGGATGAGCGATTTGACAAGGGTGATGGAAGATGTCCCCCGTGATGATGGCTTCCTCACCACGGGATTTGATGGCTACACTAACGTGGCCAGGCGTATGTCCGGGAGTCGGAACTAACTGAATCTCGTCACTAACGTGATGCGTTGAGTCGACAAGATCAGCTAGCCCAAGGTCAAAGATAGGCTGCACTGAGTCCTCGATCACCGGACCGTACTCTTCTTGGCTCTCCAGCTGCCAGTGATTCCACTCCTCACGAGCGTATAGATAGCGAGCATTTGTAAATGTTGGAAGCCACTGGTCGTCTTGGCGGTAAGTGTTCCAGCCGACATGATCAACGTGCATGTGCGTACATAAAACTGTATCGAATGCATCTAATTGGAATCCTGCATCCTCAAGATCCGTCCGAAAACTGGTCTGCATTCGATTCCAGCGTGGGTAGTTGCGAATCTTGTCGTTACCGATACAGGTGTCAACAATCAATAGACGTTCACCCGTCTGAACGATCAAACTATGAAACGACAACACCATACGTGAATCCGAATCTATAAATGGACCAATCCACTGGATTTTGTGCAATTCGTCAGCCGTCGCGTCCGGCAGAATGTACTCTCCCAGACTCGCTGACGTTAGCTCAACGACTTTAGTTACGGTAACGTCGCCAATCTGCCACTTCATACTCGACCTATGCGTTTTTGATCGTCAAACCACCGTCCACCGGTAGCGCAACGCCAGTAACAAACGACGCCGCCGGAAGTACCAAACTCAACGTCATATGTGCGACCTCTTCTGGGATCGCGTACCGTTTTAACGCAACGCGACGTCGAGCGTATTCGCGCTTGTCCGCTTCCTCGATGCTCGCAGTCATCCCCGTACGAATAGGTCCTGGGCAAATACAGTTGACCGTGATCCCTTCTGTTCCGAATTCAACCGCAAGCGATCGCGTCAATCCGATGACGCCTGTTTTTGCGGTGGTGTACGGGCTAATTCGCTTCGTCGCGCCAAGTCCTTCAGTCGATGCAATGTTGACGATACGGGCACTGTCTGATCGTCTCAAATACGGCAGAGCGGCGCGAATCATCCGCACATGTGCTGTGAGCATCGTGTTGATTCCACGTTCCCAGACAACCTCAAAATCTTCTGCGTCAATGGGAGCGCCTGCGCCGATCCCCGCGTTATTCACCAAAATGTCTAAACCACCGAAGTGCTCAGCTATCTCGACTACCCGCGCATCAATCTCTGACGGTTCCATCACATCCAGATACCAGCCTCTGGCGACGTATCCTGCGGAAGTGATGCGTTCAACTACTTGCTCCTGTGCTTCGATCGATACGTCCGTCAGTGCGACTTTCGCGCCTTGTTCCGCAAACAATTCAGCTGTCGCTTGACCCATGCCACTCGCAGCGCCCGTAACGAGTGCGACTTTACCTTCAATAGAGCGACTTAGCGTGGACAACGACATTAGATTTGATACTCAAATAAGTGAATGGGAGGAAGATCACGGTATTTAACGCCAGTCAAGATAAACGACACGGAAATATGCACTTGTCGTTATTAAAACTTAAAATCCGCACCTCAAAATCGGGGTCGTTAGCTCAGTTGGTAGAGCACCAGGCTTTTAACCTGTTGGTCCTGGGTTCGAATCCCAGACGACCCACCAGTGCACTCCGGGTCCTTTCTTGGGACATCCGTTACGCTTAAATCCGCTGAAACCGCAATTTAAGGTGTTTGATCTCCAACGACTCGGTTAGCGGAATCGAGATTTCACGTTCTGGAACGACAATCGAGAGTCAAGCTAGTGCGACGTCTACCTCAGCTCTTGCGCATACGTTTCAGCGAGGCGTGCAGCATCATGGTCAGGAAATTCAGCGATTACGCGGTCTAAATACTCCAACGCACGCGTCACGTTTCCTAACTCGTGGTAAACCATTCCAAGCTTCGCTAACGCTTCCGGAATTCGCGCATGGTCTGAATACAACGTTACCATCTGTACAAAAAACTGTCGAGACTTTTCCAAATCCGTAGGATCGACGTTTCTATATATCTCTGCTAACCAATACATCGCATCCGGCACACGCTCCCCGTTCGGGAATGTATCAACGATCTGTTGGAAGAGCTCCAGCGCTTGTATGTACTCTTCGGCGTCAACGAACGCCATTCCGCGGCGATACATGCCAGTTTCCGAATTGATGTCTTCGGTGGTCAGAGCATCTTCAGGTGCGAGTTCACTACCAAGTTGCTCTCGCAGCCGTCGATCGATGTCCAAGAATCGGCGACGATTCATGTGCCGCTCTTCCTGGTACAAGTGCTCAAGTTCCTCGACTCTTCCATGAAGAATCGAATATTCGCGTTCTAAGGTTTGAATACGCGTAAATAACGTCAGTAGACGTTCATCAGCTGATTGGTCTACCGGTCGTTGTATATCTTCATTAAGACGACCAGCATCCGTTTCTAGAATCTCGCGCGCGTCGACCTCTTGAGATTGGGCTTCGTCGGTGTAAGGCTCAAGTGGATCGGAGGTTTGTGAGTCGTGATTCTCGCCGGACGATATAAGTCCGGCGAGAACCACGAATGCTGCTAAAGCTGACTGGAAGCGGCTTACGTCAACCTCACTAGATCGTTATCCGTTTCCGGTGCGCTTCACTCGTACTTCAGCTCTACGCGTCGGTTTTTCGCCCAAGCCGCTTCATCCGAGCCAGTGTCAACCGGGCGTTCTTCTCCAAAACTCCGCGCTGACATCTGTGAAGGTCTTACTCCATTCGCAAGGAGAAAGTCTTGGACTGCCATGGCGCGACGCTCGCCAAGAGCAAGGTTGTATTCCCGTGTTCCGCGTTCGTCACAGTGCCCTTCGATGGTCACCGATTGATCACGATTACGGGTAAGTCGATCAGCGTGTTGTTGCAATACACGGAAATCACCACTCCCGATTTCCGATTCGTCGAACTCGAAATTAAAAACTGAACGAATCACGCTACCATCAGAATCAACTGCTACCACTGACCCATCAGGCAATTCCATGAAATCGGGAATCTCCTCGACTTCAGGTTCTGGGACGGGGGCAGGTTCTGGCGCTTCAGGTCGTTCGTCGACGACTACCGGTTCTTCCTCAGGCGTACCGCAACCAGTCTGGCTGGCACATGCAGTCAATAGACCGCAGACCAACAACAAGGCGATCCATGCGCCATTCTTCAAGTGGGACATCTATGTCTCTCCGTATTTCACTTCGCCTAGCGCTCGACGAATGTTGTAGTTAGCGGCAAGTAAGGCGACCACGCAGGTTCAATTACGTCACCGGCCGGCGAGGTGAGTTTGTACTCAACTTCACCGCTGACCGACACGATGGATAGTATACCTTTTCTATTTGATTTAGTTGAATACATCATCATAACGCCGTTCGGCGCGACCGATGGCGATTCATCGAGTACGTTTGATGACAAGATTCGCGCCGCACGATTGCCTTCTATATCACGCCATGCAATATGAAATCCCGTTCCAGATCGGTGAACGAAGATAAAGTGCGTGTTATCCGGCATCACGCGAGGCCGTGCGTTATACGTCCCCTCGAAAGTTAAGCGCGTCACGCGAAGTGAATCGACGTTTACGCGGTAAACTTGGGGAGAACCGCCTCGATCAGACGTAAATAGCAGACTCTCACCGTTCAATTCCCATACGGGTTCCGTGTCAATTGCACGATGATTCGTGATTCGACGAATGACGTTGGACGCGACTTCAATCGTGTAGATATCTGGATTTCCATCACGTGAAAGAACCATCGCGATGTGTGATCCGTCGGGTGAAAAAGCGGGTGCGCTATTGATACCCTCAAAATTCGCGAGCAGACGCGACTGACCTGTCTCGAGGTTAAGGATGTGAATGGCTGACGAGCCTGCTTCGAACGAAACGTACGCCAATTGCTTGCCGTCCGACGACCAAGCAGGTGAGAGTATGGGTTGATCAGAAATTAGAACGGGTGTTTCACGTTCGCCATCGAAATCCGCAACCATCAGCGTATGTCTTTCGTCTACTTGCGTTCGGTTTTCAACCAAAACGTACGCAACACGTGTCGAGAATGCGCCAGAAATCCCTGTCATTGCGCGAAATACCTCGTCTGACACATGGTGCGCAAGCGAACGTGGATCTTCCACGTGACCTTTTACTTGACCGGACTGCAAAACCTGCTCTTGATTGACATCGATGACTTCGAATTCAGCAACGAGCAATCCCAGACCATCAACGAAAACGGAGCCAACGACTACATAGTCCGTACCTAGAACGCGCCAATCGTGGTACTGGACTTCCTCAGCGCTACTTGGCAACGAGAGCATGTTCGCCTCGTCAATGGGCCGAAACTGACCACTGCTACTGAGATCGGAGTTTACGATCGGAGTGATATCAATCGCGTTTTCGTAGATCCTGAAAGGCACGATCGCAATCGGCGCGAGCGTATCCACACCCCGGTCAATCACAATCTCGAACGGGTATGAAATGCCTGCAACGACTAAAAAAGCCGCGATCAGCAATCGCTTCAACGTAGTAAGTCCTGAGGTTTGAAGTTCAATGTGAAGGACCGAAAACTTGCCTCGAACAAGGCTAGATCGTCCGGAACAGCAAATGGTGCGGCACGTCTAACCGCATTCAATGCTGAACGATCGAACGCGGCGTCGCCACTCGACTCTATTACGCCCACCGAATTCAAGTCACCTGTCGGGAACAGCTCAACGAGTACGATCGCCGACATGTCATTGCGTGCACTCGGAGGTCTTGACCAATTCTGAACGATCGCCAGATATATCTCCGTGATATAGACCTGAGAAACATCTTCGATCGCTTCTAAAGTTTCCGCTGTCAACTCTTCACCGATTGCATCCCGAAAGGCACGGCTTCGCAATTCAGCTAATCGCGCTTCACGCTCCTTTTTCAATCGTTCCAACTGTGTTAATTCGTCTTCGAGGTCAATCGCATCCGACGCTTTTTTCTCGTCGTCTGCTTCAGATGTCTGCGGTGCGATTACATCACTTGATACAGCAGGCACAGCTACTTGAGGTCGCATGCGAATCAATCGAGCTTTGAGAGGTCTAGGTTCCAGGATCGTTCGATCGGCTTCTGGTGCTAGTGTCTCAATCGCTGCCTGCAAAGATACAAACAACGTCACGTGAAGCAGCAACGCCACCGCGAAAGCGATCGCATAGCGTCTTACGTACGCAATAGTGCTGGTCACAAGGATGGCGGTTCGGTCAGCAACCCCACGCTTTCCGCACCAGCTTGCTGCAATATCGTCATGACGCTTACGATCGTACCGTACGGCAGTTCAGTGTCCCCGCGTACAAACACAGGAACGTCCGGTCGCGCTCGCAGTACTCTCATGGCACGATCCTGTAATTCGGTCTGCGAAATACTCTCGTCTTCACTGTCGTCGCCACCGACGTTAAGGTACATTGAGCCATCACGCTGAATACTCACGATCAACGGATCCTGCTCACTCCGCTCCAACGGCTCCGACGGTTCTTTCGGTAAATCGAGTTGGATGCCTTGCGCGAGCATCGGCGCAGCCGCCATAAAAATCACTAGCAATACCAACATCACGTCAATATAGGGCACGACGTTGATTTCGGACATCGGCCTTCGTCTTGCTGCAGGCATTTAAGGACTCCTGGCTTGTGACGCTCGGAAGAGAATTGATATCAATTCGTCGACGAATGACTCATAACCTTTTGTCAACACTTCAACGCGCGCTGAAAATCGGTTAAACGCGATGACCGCAGGAATCGCGACAAACAAGCCAATCGCCGTTGCGATCAGCGCCTCGGAGATTCCTGGCGCAACCGAAGCTAGCGTCGCTTGACTGAGATTCACTAGCGAGCGAAACGAATTAATGATGCCAATAACCGTGCCAAACAAACCGATGTAAGGCGCTGTTGACCCCAAAGTCGCTAGAAATCCAAGATGCAACTCGAGGTTCATTTCCTCTCTCGTTACGGCGACTCGTGTCGCTCGTTGTACGCCCGTCATGATCGCGTCAGCGTCGGCGTTTTGCTCGCTCAGACGTTCGAATTCGCTGAATCCGGCTAGAAACACTGACTCGATTCCAGTAGGTTCCGCCTCGTTTGATATGTCGCTGAAGATATCGCGTAAATTCCGTCCGCTCCAGAAGAAATCCTCAAACGATTGCAGGTCCCGTAATGCCCTGCTTAGTGCTAGCCACCGCTGCACGATCATGGTCCATGAGACGAGTGAAGCCAACATAAGACCGATGATGATCGCTAGGACCGGCCAGGACGCACCGGCGATCAGCGAATAGACAGATAGGGGTTCATTCATGCGGTGCGATTCTACGTGTTAGTTTCACTTGAGTTAGAACAAATCTCCGTCGGTCTTAGGTAAGTCCAGATCGAGATGACGAACGCCAAGGTCTGTGATGGTACGACCACGTGGTGTTTTCATAATAAACCCGCGTTGAATCAGGAACGGTTCAACAACATCTTCGAGTGTTACCGTCTCTTCGCCAAGTGCCGCGGCCATGGTTTCAAGCCCCGCTGTCCCGCCAAACTTCTCTATCAGCATCGTTAGATATTGAGTGTCTAAAGTATCAAGACCGATCGAATCGACACCCAGCCTCGCGAGTGCTTCGCGTGCAGTATCGATTTCACCACGACCGTCGCCTTCTACCTCAGCGAAGTCGCGTACCCGTCGTAATAACCGATTCGCAATTCGCGGTGTTCCGCGCGCGCGACACGCGATCTCCTTTGAAGTACTGTCATCAATTTCGAATTGGAGTTTCGAAGCTGAGACACGTACGATGTGAGTTAGTGCCTTGTCATCGTAATACGCCAGCTTGACTTGATGACCAAATCGATCCCGAAGCGGTGAAGTAAGCATGCCTGCTCGAGTCGTCGCACCAATCAACGTAAACGGTTGCAATCCGATACGCACTGCCTTGGCACCTGGCCCTTCGCCTATCAATATATCGAACATCAAATCCTCCATCGCCGGGTAGAGGATCTCCTCGATATGTGAAGGTAACCGATGTATCTCGTCGATGAATAGGACCGAATATGGTTCTAGTTGGGTCAGAAGTGCAGCGACGTCGCCGCGCCGTTCGATTACAGGACCCGACGTCTGCCGAAACGCTACGCCACGCTCATTCGCAATGATCCTTGCGATCGTGGTCTTACCTAATCCAGGCGGACCATAGATAAGAACGTGCTCTAACGCCTCCTTACGTTTTTCTGCGGCCTTGATCGCGATTGACAGTTGATCCTTTACATGATCTTGACCAATAAACTCCTTGAATACTGAAGGTCGAAGCATCGTTTCATAGCGTTTGTCCTCGTCGCTACTTACGCTACTTACCGGAGAACCATCCACGTCGCTCGGACTCAAACTTTTGTTCCTATCAAGCGCAGTGCTCGTTGTATGACGTCACCCACGTCTAAACCGTCCTCGTACGCTTGTGAAACCGCATCTTCGGCTTCAAGACGTTGAAATCCTAGTTGACGGAGAGCCGTAATAGCTTGAGACGCGACGGAGACACTTATTACAGATCCTGTATCGGTCTCACCGTCTGCGACCTCGGTTGAGAGCCCCCACTTTGGAACGTCTTCACGTAAAGCGAAAACTATAGATTCAGCAGCTTTCGAACCGATGCCTTGTGCGACCGTGAGCGTTTGATGATCCCGACTATCGATAGCTCGCGCGATCTCACGTCCGCTCAGTTCAGAACAGAGCGCTGCGGCAGACTTAGGTCCCAGCCTGTTCACACCAAGCAGTTTTCTGAAGACCATTCGATCAACGATCGTCTCGAAACCGTAAAGTTGCTGAACGTCGTTGACGACCGATAAATGAGTGTGCAGGACGATAGGATCACCCAGCGTTACTCGATCACAAAGCCGTCGTGGGATCACGACGTCATACCCAACACCGTTGACGTCCACCAACGCGAGATTGTCATCAAGGGCTGCTAATACGCCACTTAATCGGCCGATCATGACAGTGAATTATCGGGGCTGCAATCCTCGGTCGATGGAGGACTGGTATCGACTTGCGTGTAGATCGCAAATTGCGACCGCTAGTGCGTCTGCACTATCAGCGTCTGGCGCTTCTTTTAGGTTTAAGAGCACTTTCACCATATATTGCACCTGCTCTTTCGTTGCTCGTCCAGATCCTACCGTCGCCTGTTTGATCTCTCGTGGTGCATATTCGGCGACGGTCAGGTCTTGTACAGCAGCCGCAGCAATCGCGACACCACGTGCTTGACCGAGCTTGATTGCGGTCTGAGGATTGTCGGAAACAAAAGAGGACTCGATAGCAAAACGATCGACTTCGTTCTCGGTAATCAGATTTGACACGCCTATATGAATTTCCCGCAAGCGCAATTCCATGGCTTTGTTGCCGAGCTTTAACACACCGTGGGCAATGTGGTGTAACTCATTCCCGCTCGCCCTAACAATCCCCCATCCCGTGAATCGGGAACCAGGGTCAATGCCGAGAACGGTTGCCATCGCTAGCTGTCTTCGATCACGAACGTCCCGTTTGTATAAACGTTTTGAACGTCGTCAAGATCCTCCAATGCTTCCATCAGCGTGTGGATTTTTTCCGTGAGTTCAGAATCACATGTCACAGAGTTATCTGGAACCATCGCGACTTCGTTATGGTGAGGTTCCAGTTCGCTTGCACGAAACACATCGAGCACTGAGCCGAATTGCTCGAACGACGTTAGTACGGTAATGCTGCCATCATCTTCTGTCTCAATGTCGTCTGCACCTGCTTCTAGTGCAACCTCCATAACCGTATCTTCATCTGTGCCTGGTTCAAACTGTAAGACGCCCCGTCTCTCAAACATATAAGCCACCGACCCGTCTGTACCAAGATTACCGTTGTACTTGCTAAACGCATGTCTCACTTCAGCAACGGTCCGATTTCTATTGTCAGTCATTACTTCGACGAGAAATGCAACGCCTCCTGGCCCGTAACCTTCGTAGGTCACTTCATCGAGATGACCTTCTTCGCCGCCGCCGGCGCCACGAGCGATAGCGCGATCGATCGTATCACGCGGCATATTCGCACCCAACGCGCCATCGACGGCAGCACGTAACCTCGGGTTGTCCTCAGGCGTTCCACCACCCAGGCGCGCCGCGACAGTTAATTCCCGAATCAGCTTGGTCCAGATCTTTGCGCGTTTAGCATCCTGCCGAGCCTTGCGGTGCTTGATGTTCGCCCACTTTGAGTGACCTGCCAACAGGACTACCTCGTCTGAAGTCCTAGTTCGCGGAGCTGAAGCCTGTCGACCTCATTGGGCGCACTCGTTAGCAGACACGTAACGGATTGCGTCTTCGGAAACGCTACGACATCTCGAATCGAATCAGTCCCAATCATGATCATGATGAGTCTATCGAGCCCTAACGCGATGCCACCGTGCGGAGGGCAACCAAGTTCGAGCGCTTCCAAGAGAAAGCCGAACTTCGCGGTCGCTTCCTGCCCCATCTTGAGTACGTCGAATACTGCACTTTGCATCTCGGGATCGTGGATCCGGATCGACCCACCGCCCAACTCATAACCGTTAACAACGATATCGTAAGCGTGAGCGAGTTGGTCCGCTGGATTGTCTCGCAAATCTGAAAGTGCGCAAGCGGGTTGGGTAAAGGGATGGTGTGCTGGCGTGAGGTTCTTTCCATCCTTTTCAAACATCGGCCAATCAACAACCCAACACGGTTGAAAACCCTCGCGTTCAATACCGACCAGATCGGCTACGTGATTTCGAAATAGTCCGAGTGATTCATTCACGACTTCGTTGCGATCAGCACCGAAAAACACGATATCGCCCTGTTGCGCGCCGACGCGTTCGAGTGTCTTGAAGATTGTGTCCTGTTCAAGAAACTTGAGAATCGGCGATTGAAGCCCATCGACACCGCGATTAAGTTCATTCACCTTGATGTATGCGAGTCCCTTCGCACCGTGATCCTGCACGAATTCGACGAGGTCGTCTAGTTGTTTTCTCGATAAGGCGTCAACGGCACCAGATACATTGATTGCCGCGACTCGTCCATCTGGATCGTTCGCTGGATTCTTGAACACCGCGAATTCACAGTCCTTCACGATATCGTCAACGTTGATCAATTCAAGAGGATTCCGCAAATCTGGCTTGTCCGAGCCGAAACGTTCGAGCGCCGCCGCATAGGTCAACACAGGAAATTGGCCTAACTCCACGTCAAGCGTTTCCTTGAACAAGCCTACGAGCATGCGCTCGGTAATCGCCATCACATCTGAAGGTTCGACAAATGAAGCCTCAATATCAACCTGTGTAAATTCAGGTTGTCGGTCGTGTCGGAGATCTTCGTCGCGGTAACAACGCGCAATCTGGTAATACCGATCGATACCTGCCATCATGAGCATTTGCTTGAAGAGCTGTGGTGACTGAGGCAACGCGAAGAACCGACCTTGCTGTGTACGACTCGGTACAAGAAAATCGCGAGCACCTTCGGGCGTAGATTTCGTCAGCGTCGGTGTCTCGACGTCGACGAAATCCTCACCTTCTAGGAATCGTCGAATATAGGAGGTAACACGACTCCGCAATCTCAGTTTGGATTGCATCTCTGGGCGCCGCAAATCGACGTAGCGATACCTAAGGCGGATGTCCTCACCCGGTTGTGAGTATTCGTTTAACGGAAAAGGAATGGTGCGCGATCGGTTAAGAATCGTGATCGTGTCGCCGAGAACCTCAATTTCACCAGTCGCCAGATCCGGGTTAGTTGCGCCGTCAAGCCGCGCTCGAACGCGTCCTTGTAGCTGTACGACAAACTCACTTCGTACTTCGTCTGCCGTATCAAACGCTGCAACCGTGTCAGGATTGAACACGACTTGGACGAGTCCTCGATGGTCACGTAGATCTAAGAAGATCACGCCACCATGGTCGCGACGACGATGCACCCAGCCGCAAAGCTCGACGCGTTGATCGATATGGTCCGTCCTAAGGACGCCGCAATAGTGTGTTCGCATTGGTTTAGTATCGTGGGAGTTAGTCACGCCAAATAGTCTGACGCGACGAAAGGCGACTTAAGGCGAAGTCGATGTTTCAGAAGACGATGTTGACTTCGACGAGTCCGACGAATTAGAGGATTTCGATTCAGATTTCTCTGACGTCGAGTCTGTCCCCTTGGAATTACCGTCACCGCTGGCGCTTGATTTAGATTCGCCATTACTTGAATCTTCATGTAGCTGGCGTTTTTGACCTGACTTGAAGTCCGTCTCGTACCAGCCTGAACCCTTTAATCGAAAAGCGACTGCGGAGATCTTTTTAACTAGCGATGCGGTCTCACACTTCGGGCAGTCGGTGAGCTTGGGATCGCTCATCTTCTGGATTGTTTCGAATTCGTAGCCACATGCTTGGCACTGATATTCGTAAATCGGCACAGATTAATCCGTACACGTTGAAGGGAATGGCGCGAAATTCTACAAACGCGTCTCGGAATTCATAGCGCACAGGCGCTTGCTCAAGAACAATCCAATCATCAAACGCACTTCACGAAAAAACTTGCTAGGCTCTCGTATTAACTCGAACTCAAGCAAGTCGACACGCATCGTCACAAGTGTTTCACTATGAGTCCTTCAACATGAAACACAATAACACGCATTTTGATAGGTCGGAACGTATCTATTCGTAAAATCTCAATCGGCTCGGTATAACAGTTCGCGTTAGTCTGAGCAGTTCTACTTTTCAATAAGGTTAAGGTAAATGGCAGCTAGGTCACGCGCGAAAGCGCCAGCGAAAAAAACAGCTTCGAGGAGAGCTCCCGCAAAATCGGCCAAAACCCGATCTAGAAAACCAGCAAAGAAAGCCGCACCGGCTAAGAAGATCGGTCCTGTCATTCGGACAAAACTTCGCAAGAATGATGTGATTAACCTGATTTCTGGCGAGACCGAAGTACCTAAAGACCAGGTTCGAAAGGTTCTCGAAAAACGAGAAGAGATTATCGAGCGAGCCCTCAAGCCTCGAAGCATCGGCGTATTTCAAGACGGCAGCCTGGTGAAATTCGAACGTTACCGTCGAAAAGCAACAAAGAAACGCGTTGGACGCAATCTGAAGACCAATGAACCTATCGAGATTCCTGCCAAACCCGCTCAGAACGCGGTCAAGGTTAAGAAACTCACTAAGCTCAAGAGTATGGTAGGCGGCTAACCAACACTTAACTGACACGCCGCTGCGGCTCTCGTTGCGCGGCGGCGTCTCTACAAAGCACGCAGACTAGCCAGCTTCACATCACGTCGGTGCGCAACGGCTAAACCGACGTCCCGCGTAGACCATCCATCACCTGACAAGAAATCTGTAATTAGTTGTGCTTGCCACGCAAGTACTCGCGCCGACATTGCGCGACGATCCAGCCAACGCGGATGTAGTTTCCCATAAGCTACTGTTACGTGCTGGGTTTATACGTCAACTTGGCTCGGGACTTTTCACCTGGTTACCGCTTGGTCTTCGCGTCATACATAACGTAGAAAAGATTGTGCGCGAAGAGCTGAACCGTACCGGAGCTCAAGAGGTCCTCATGCCTGTTGTTCAACCGGCTGAAATATGGGAAGAAAGCGGCCGTTGGGCGGCGATGGGACCTGAACTCTTGCGCATCATCGACCGACATGAAAGGCACTATTGCTTCAGTCCTACGCACGAAGAGGTAGTTACCGACGTACTTCGCCAAACGATCGATAGCTATCGCGATTTGCCACTGAATCTTTATCAGATCAACACGAAGTTCCGTGACGAAATTCGCCCAAGATTTGGCTTGATGCGCGCGCGTGAATTCATCATGAAGGACGGTTATTCGTTTCATGTGGATGATGCATCGCTCGACGAAACCTATCAAGCTATCCATGGCGCTTATTCCGGCATCCTCGATCGAATTGGCTTGCTCTATCGATCCGTCCAGGCGGATTCAGGCATGATGGGTGGTAGCGATAGCGAGGAATTTCACGTCCTCGCTGATTCCGGCGAAGACCTTATCGCCTATTCTCCTAATAGCGGCTACGGCGCAAATGTCGAACGGGCTGAAGCACTCATCCTTCACGAACGTGCTGAGCCACAAGTGTCGTTGACACGAGTTGAAACGCCTAATGCCAAAACTATCGAAGACGTCAGTGCGCTACTGGATATTCCTGCGACTAGGTGCGTGAAAACCTTGATGGTGCATGGCACAGATTCCTTGATCGCGTTGATCCTTCGTGGAGACCACCAACTCAACGAAATCAAAGCCGCTCACCTTGATGGTGTCGTAGCTCCCCTTCGATTCGCAACAGACGACGAGATCAGTTCGTCGCTGAACGTAGATCCGGGTTCGATTGGTCCTGTGGATCTAGGCGTACCGTACATCGTTGATCGAAGCGCCGACGTGCTTTCCGATTTCGTCTGCGGCGCCAATGAGAATGGTTTCCACCTGACGGGTGTGAATTGGGTGCGTGATGCGCCACAGGGTCGCGTCGAAGATCTCAGGAACGTTGAACCGGGCGACCAAGCGCCGGACGGAAGCGGACCTCTCTCTTTTACTCGAGGTATCGAAGTCGGGCACATATTCAAGCTCGGTAGAAAGTACACTGAAGCCATGAATGTAACCGTTCAAACGTCAGATGGCGACGATCTGTTTCCGACGATGGGTTGCTACGGTTTGGGCGTGTCGCGACTCGTTGCGGCCGTGGTAGAACAGTGTCACGACGACAAAGGAATCCTATGGCCGAGAAGTGTTGCGCCAGCTCTACTGCACATTGTGACCATTAATCAACATCGCTCGAGCTCCGTGGAACAGGTAGCGTCGGATGTCTATCGCGAATGTCAACGCGCTGGAATTGAAGTCTTTTGGGATGACCGGGATGAACGACCGGGTGTGAAATTCAACGACGCTGAACTCATAGGCATACCGTATCGTGTGACTATTGGCGAACGAGGACTAAAACAAGGAAACGTGGAGATTCAAGAGGAACGGGGTGAATCTATGAACATTCGACCCGACGAGGTCGTTGGTCGTCTGATCAGCCGCTGAAGCCGTTATCGGCCGTCGGCTAATCACTCAGCTTCTCGCGGACGGCTTGTCATACGCAATGCGCGAGTCAACCACGAGCTCTCTACTTTAGATCGCTGAGACGAGTAAGTAGTGGTCCAAAAGGATGGCACAGAACAATAGGTTTAGATAGAGGATCGAGAATCTAAACGTCTGTCGAGTCAGTGCGGAATCGGGTCGCCTAAACAATGCCACCGCATACGCTAGAAATGCGCCACCCAATAGCGCAGCAGCGCACAGATATACCAAGCCGCTCGAACCCAACAGACTTGGCGTAGCACTCACAATAACCAGTACTACGGTATAGCCAACGATTTGCTTCGTCGTGTGTTCAACGCCATGAGTGTTTGGTAGCATCGGTACTCGCGCTCTTGCGTATTCATCTCTACGATCGAGCGCTAATGCCCAGAAGTGAGGTGGCGTCCAAACGAAGATGATCAAAACCAACAATATCGGATCCAATGAGATCGAGTTCGTTATCGCGGTCCAACCCAAGAGTGGCGGCGCCGCGCCAAACAATCCGCCCAGAACGATGTTTTGCGACGTCGCATGCTTGAGATACATCGTGTAGACAACGGCATAGCCAATCCAGGAGGCGAAGTTCAGCCACGCGGACAGCGGATTAACGAAGAAAAACAGAATTACCAGTCCAGCCGCGCCAAGTATCGCTGCGAATAAAAGCCCTTCTCTAGTGCGGATTCGTCCTGTAGCAATCGGTCGCATGTCCGTACGCGCCATCGTGCGATCAATCTGAGCATCCGCAACGTGATTGACGACTGCCGCCGATCCTGCGACAAGGGCGATGCCAAGAATGCCAAGAACGATTAATGAAATCGACGGCATCGGTGGTGTCGCCATCAGCATACCTACAAGCGCACACACAAGCATCAAGAGAATCACGCGCGGCTTCGTTATCGAGATGAAGTCTTGTAGGCGTGAGCTAGCTACAGCGAGTTCCGTCATCCGGGAATCAAACTAAATATGAAAATGTGATTTAGCCGAGACCGAGCACACGTCGATTGGCGTGTTCGTCCGTTCCGGACGACGCGAAGTCATCGAACGCTTTCTCGGTGACACGGATGATGTGTTCGTTGATGAATTCCGCCCCTTCCCGAGCGCCGTCTTCTTGGTGCTTTAGGCAGCACTCCCACTCAAGTACCGCCCATCCATCGAAGTCATAGGCTGCAAACTTCGAAAAAATCGACTTAAAGTCCACTTGACCGTCGCCTAACGATCTAAAACGTCCCGCGCGATCGACCCAATCCTGATAGCCACCATAGACACCCTGCTTTCCAGATGCATTGAATTCAGCATCTTTTACGTGGAACATCTTTATGCGTTCGTGGTAGATATCAATGAACGCTAGATAGTCAAGTTGTTGCAACACGAAGTGGCTTGGGTCGTAGAGGATGTTCGCACGCGGGTGATCGTCGACTTCAGCAAGGAAACGCTCAAACGTCACACCATCGTGTAGATCTTCACCTGGGTGTATCTCGTAACAACAATCGACGCCGCACTCCTCGAATTCGTCCAGTATTGGGCGCCAACGCTTAGCGATTTCTTCGAATCCCGCATCGACGAGTCCAGCCGGACGCTGAGGCCACGGATAGACCATAGGCCATAAGAAAGCGCCAGAGAACGTCACATGTGCTGTCAATCCGAGATTCTGGCTCGCTTTTGCCGCAAGTTTGACTTGATTGATTGCCCATTCCGTCCGCGCTTTAGGGTTCTTTCGCATCGCCTCAGGCGCAAAACCATCGAACAGCTCGTCATATACCGGATGAACAGCTACGAGCTGACCTTCTAAGTGCGTCGATAGCTCAGTAATCTCAACACCGTGTTCTGCGACTTTACCACGGAGCTCATCGCAATAGTCCTTGCTTTCCGCTGCTTTGGCAACGTCAATGAAACTTGGGTTCCCAATCGGTACCTGAATCCCTTTAAAACCGAGATTACTTGCCCACGACGCCATTGATTCAATGTTGTCGAACGGTTCTTCGTCAGCCATAAATTGCGCGAGAAATATCGCTGGACCTCGAAGTGTCTTCATGCCAAGCTGCCCCCTACAGATAGAGGGGAATTATCGGATTGCGCGATCGACCGATACAAGATTGGTTAGAAGACATCAGCTCTATCACGCATCGCATTGTTGACGCATTCACAAAAGCGGTAGCGATAGAAAGCGGTGACTCCTTCCAATGACTAGGTTATTTGGACGAGTCGATGCGCAGGGATCGCTTTTTGGTGCTCTAAGGATTCCAGATAGCCGCTTCGCCGGACCCTCGGCTAAACAATACCTCCAATCCTTGCTCTGAAGCGCGTTCGACGATCTCTTCGACTCGTCCGGAGGGTGCGTTCCTCGGAGTACGAAGAATGCGTCTAATCTGACGCGTAGTTGGATTGCGTAGTACTGCCATTGACTCTGGACTACCTACATCAACCGCTATCCCGCCATTCCGGCTCTCTAACGAAATCGAGTCAAGTTCATATTCCCAATTTGGTTCAATGGGAATCACGAAAACGAAGCTCTTATGACTTTCGCTGTCTGCCACGACTTGCATATCGAACGTCAGCGTAAACAACGGATCTCCACCATCTCTACGACCACTGATCTCGTATTCTCCGTGGGTCTCAGGGAGTTTTGGAGGCGCATGGACAAGAAATGTTGGGTTTAGCACTAGCTCGTTTTCGAGGTACTGCCCACCCCAGACTAGCAACGACGGTCTAGCCGCCGCAATCGTTCTCTCCTCTTGATGCGCTATAAACAAGCGATATCGGAGTGCATTAGTGAAGTGGTAGTCACTGATCCAACTTGGGTCACAATACGACATTAGGTCCGGCGTGGAGGGACGTATTACGACCCCACCCAGACGAAAGTCGTATCCCCAGGACCCTACAGAACCATCCCCGTAGGGATAGGATCCATCGACATTAGCTGGACCTCCGCATGGCGCGTGCCGCAAGCTGAGATTGTGACCAAGTTCATGAGCGATTGTGTTTGGACGAGGCAAAGAAAAGCTGTCGCGTCCGGATACATACGCGACACCTATCACTGGACCCGTCACCTCTGATTTCATACCCATGTAATATCCAGTGCCACCTTCTGTCGCTCGAATCACCCTGGTTTCGAGCAATAGTTCGTACGCCTCATCACTGGTCGTAACGACCGGTTCGTGTGCCGTAACGTCGAAGGTCGCAATCGGCAGCAAGGTCCGGGTATCGTGAAACATCGAGTGCTCTTGTGGATTCGTCGCCATTGCATTGACCAAATCGACGATCGAATGATCGGGGGATCGCTCTTCGACGAACGGAATTAGCGTCAATTCGAACGCAGGCAACTCATGTACCTCAACGGCCAAGCGAGTGGTCGTAGAGGTTTTTACGATCTGATCTTCGTTGGCGTCCGCAGATCCGTCTGATTCAACTTCTAGTATGAGCTCTAGTCCCGACCGAATCACCGATGCAGGTATCTCAACGTTCACAGAACTTGCTAAGTTCCCAGGATCTGTCAAGGTTGACCCAGCTACGACCCTTGACGGGATGTTCACTAAGTGGATTTCCTGGTCGTCGATATAAAAGCGTGCTTTCGCTTCAGGAATTGCCAGTTCAGCACTCTCGTTGTTGATAGGGAATACGCGTAAGAGAGTTCGTTCACCAGCAAGCAGGGGTACTGGAAACTCGTGAGATTGAACGGCTTGAGTGAGAAAAGCCAATAGTGGACCACTCGATGCGCAACTTCGAATGCGGCGCTGATACACTCGAATAAGCCATTCGTTAAATGCCGGATCCGTTGGAAGACAGATATCCGTTCCTACTGTGAGAAAAACTTCGATCTGGTTCAATTCGGTTAACTCAATTGGTATTGGTCCTGCCAAACCACGATTTCCGCTCAGCGTCAAATATCGAAGTTGCTTTAGATTGCCGAACTCGGATGGTATTGACCCCGTAAACTCATTGTCGTGTAGATATAAGCTCTCAAGCTCGGTCATTCGACCGAGCTTCGCCGGAAGTTGACCGAACAAATCGTTTCCGTTTAAATCAAGTGTGATGAGCTTCTCTAGATTTCCTAGCTCGGATGGAATGGCACCAGTGAGGTCGTTCCCTTGAAGTTGCAGCGCCGTTAGCTCCCTAAGATCGCCGAGTTGGCTCGGAATATCGCCGGTGAAGCGATTACCGTCGAGCCAAAGTTGCCGCAACATGGTCAAGTTGCCAAGTATTGCTGGGATCTTCCCTTCCAACCGATTGAAAGTCAGATAGAGACCGTTCAACTGTCCTAAACTAGCGAGCTCTGGAGGAATCTCGCCTCTTAATCGATTGAACTGTACGTTTAACACACTGAGCTTAGCGAGGTTACCAATCTCTCGCGGAATCTCTCCTGTGAAATCATTGAAGTACAGCCACAAACTCTCGAGATTTGTGAGATTGCCTAGCGCCGACGGAATTTCTCCACTCAATGCGTTTGTTTGCAGCTCTAGCGTAACGAGCTCGTGAAGATCACCCAGTTCCTGCGGAATCCTCCCATGGAGTTGATTGTAGGAGAGACTGAGCATTGAAAGCTCAGTCAGATTTCCGATTTCCGCAGGAATGACACCCGTAAGACCATTACCAGAAAGCTTTAAGGACTTGAGATTTGACAGATTTCCTAACTCGGCTGGGATACTACCCGTCAGTCTGTTAAACGAAAGGTCTAGATCTGAAAGATTTTCTAGTTCGCTGAGTTCGGTTGGTATTTCGCCTAGGAGGTTGTTTAAACCCAGATCGAGCGAAGTCAAGCTTGTGAGGTTGCCCAGCTCGGGCGGTATCGATCCAGCAAGCGCATTTGCTTCTAAGTTGAGAGTCTTGAGCTGCGACAATCGTACGAGCTCAAGCGGGATGCTACCAGCAAGGTTGTTTGCGATTATTTCAATAGACGTAACATGTCCATTGTCGTCCACTTCCACGCCGTGCCAATCACCTAGTGGCGCTGACGAAAGCCAGTTTGTAGAGTCGATCCACGTGTTCCCTTGCGTCTCATCGAAAAATACCGTCATGACTTCGCGTTCAGTTAACGGCTCACACAATAGACGTGTACCGACATAATCAACGATCTCGACTAGCCAAGTCTGGAATTCCAATTCCTGCGGGACGCAAAGTTCCGTATTCGCAAACCGAAAATCACGTAAATCGAGTCTTCGCAAGGACAGTGGTAAGCGACCTACCAGTTGGTTGTCTTCGAGACTCAAGCTTCTGAGTTGAGCGAGATAACCTAATCCGACCGGTAGTGTGCCCATCAGCCCGTTGTTACCGAGATCGATAGCAACAACATGCCCGAGTGCGTCGGTTTCGACGCCGTACCAGCGCTCTAACGCAATCTCTTCGTCTCCCCATCCGTTTGAATTCACCCATTCCTCTCCGTTGGTGTCTTCGAAAAGGCGCTCCAAGACGGATCGATCCGTCGCGTTGCAGAACGTCAGCGAAAAGACATCGTGAACCAGAACACTGTCCAACCAGAAGATAAAACTGTGCGTACCGGGGACACAGACTTGATTTCCGGCGATGCTGAAAAACAAGATATTTCGTGCATCGACGAATCGCGTCGGTATGGGTCCACTGAGATTGTTGTTACTTAAATAAAGAAACTGTAAGCTCGAAATATGACGAAATCCCGAAAGCACAGGTCCGACGAGATGGTTATCACTTAGGTTCAGGTACGTGAGACGAGTGAGTTTTGTAAGCTGCGGGTTTATCCGCCCACTAAGTTCATTTCGACTCACATTTAGATACTCCAACTCCGCGAGTCGATTGATTTCGTCGGGTAGTGAGCCCGATAGGAAATTCCATGAGAGGTTTAGCTCCCTCAAATCGGTCAGATTGCCTATCGTTGCCGGAATCTTGCCGCTAAAGTTGTTATCGACAGCAGATAGAAACGTTAGGGCTGTTAGCTCACCGATCCACTCGGAAATCCGTCCTGACAGGTTATTCCCATCCAGTGTAAAGCGTTGCAATCTCGTGAGATTTCGGATTTCCTCCGGTAACTCGCCGATCAAATGGTTCTCGGCGAGTAACAAGATCGTCAGAAGGGTCAGTTCACCCAATTCGATTGGAATCGGACCGGATAGTTGATTACCACTGAGGTCAAGTGCAGTTAACCTCTCAAGAGTGCCGATCTCGGAGGGAATTGGACCGCTTAACTGGTTGTTCGCAAGTCGAACCGACGTCAGACTCGTAAGATCACCAAGTTCCTTTGGAATTGAGCCAGTTAGACTGTTGTCTTCTAAATTCAGCTGTGTTAATTTGCTTAGTCTGCCGAGTTCTTTCGGAATCGAACCGCTAATCTCATTAATACCGAGGTTCAAAGTCGTCAAATAGGAAAGATTGCCTAGCTCAGGCGGTAGCTGACCTGAGAGTCCGTGCGTCGTCTGTCCACGGAAAAAACTCCCAGGTGTGCCTTTGAGATAAACACTAACTACGCGGCCCGCCCGGTCGGTATTTACGCCGTACCAATCACCAAGAGGTGCATCGGTTGCCCAGTTCGTGTTATAGCGCCAATTTGGACCATCCGTCGCTTCATATAGTGCGATTAGTGCTTCTCGATCTTGTTCAACACCCGCACTCTGGCCGTACACCGCCCAAGTGGAAAACGAAAGAGTGATTGCAATCGCTGCAATTACTCCGATTCGAGAAACTCGATCAATAGTGAGATTAATTACAGGTGCAGCGAGGAGGATCACAATCCACATCCAAGTTTAGAGAGTCAACTTGCTCTATACGCTAACGCTTATTTTCCGCTCGACGTGTCATCCTTGGGAAACTCAAGCCACGTCGAACCTTGATTCGAGCTTGCAACCACCGTTTCTATGAATTGCATTCCTCTGACACCGTCGTTCACGCTAGGAATGTCGTAGTCTTCCGTTTTGACACCCTTACCCATTTCCGCGTCACGAACCGCTGTCGCAAAGTTTCTATACAGCAGCGCAAAAGCTTCGAGAAATCCCTCTGGGTGTCCCGGAGGAATCCGACTTGCGGCTACCGATGCTTGGGACACACCGGCAGCCCCCGTGCGCCGAACCTCATATGGGCGGTCCGGCCATCGTACGATCAGCGAATTAGGCTCCATCTGCGACCACTCCAATCCACCCAACTCACCATAGACGCGTAACGTCAAGCCGTTCTCTACGCCAACCGCGATTTGACTTGCGGAGAGAACTCCTCGTGCACCACCTTCGAAACGCAACAGTACGTTGGCATCGTCGTCAAGTCGACGTCCGGGAACAAACGTAGTCAGATCTGCACAGAGCGATTCGATACGAAGCCCCGTCACGTATTCCGCAAGATTCTCACCGTGTGTACCGATATCACCGATACATCCCGCTGCACCAGAGCGAGCCGGATCTGTTCGCCACTCTGCTTGCTTATTACCACCCGTTTCTTCAGGTGTAGCCAACCATCCTTGTATGTATTCAATATTGATTCGACGGACATTTCCAAAAGCCCCACCTTGAACTAGATGCCGAGCTTCTTTGATCATTGGATAGCCGGTGTAGTTATGCGTCAACCCAAACACTTTGCCCGTACGCGCCACGGTTTCACGTAAATCAAGTGCCTCGTCCAAGCTATACGTCATGGGTTTATCAGACATTACATGGAACCCAGCTTCCAAAGCACCTTTTGCATGGGCGTAATGAACGTTATTGGGCGTTGCAATGACGACGAAGTGCATCCTCTCATCGCGTGAGCGAGACGTTTCGCTCGTTAATAACTCATCGAAGGACGCATAGCAGCGCTCAGGCGTCAATCCATATAACGATTCACCCGATCGCTTTGATCGTTCCGGGTCACTGGAGAAAGCGCCGCCAACTAGCTCAATCTCGCCATCAAGTTCGGCTGCGATACGGTGTACGGCGCCGATAAACGACCCTTCCCCACCGCCGATCATCCCCATTCGTAACTTCGCCATGCCGTCTTCTAAACCTCACATTCCTAGCGTCATATCGGTATATTTCGAAAGGCATCTGACGCTAATACGATCCCATAACGATTTTATTTCGGACATATCTGATCAGCGTTAAATCACGTAATTACCGCTGTGAATATCGGCACACATCTTCAGTCGGCGTGAAGTGTTAGAGAGGCAATGGACAATCTCCTCATCGCGAAGTTGGCGCGGCTTATGTTGGATTCGCAACTTCATAAAGTACAACGAGTTAACTTCATGATGTGCAGCCGCTTCTGTGTTTGTTTGCTAGTTACCTGTCTCGTGACTGTTGCAAACGCAGATGAAGGCGAGGAACGGGCGAACGAAGCAACGTACGAGCAAGTCGAGGAGTTGATCGTTACAGGCTCTTATCTCAAATCGTCGACGAGTCATTCACATTCGCCATTGACCATTCTTGACAGAGAGGCGATGGACGCGGTCGGCGCAACCGACACTCAGGAATTCATCGCACAGATGACCGCGAATACCGCATCATTGGGTAATTCGGCTTCGAACTGGGTCGGCGGCGACAATAGCGAAGGTCAAGCAAGCGTGAATCTCCGCAATTTGGGAAGCGGCGCAACGTTGGTCCTGCTCAATGGCAGAAGACTCCTACGCGACAACTTTGACGCGACAGGGAGTAGCTACGTGAATATCAGGTCGCTCCTTCCAAACAACGTATTGGATCGAGTGGAAGTCCTTCGTGATGGCAGCTCGGCGCTATATGGTTCAGACGCCGTAGCTGGCGTTGTTAACTTTCTCACGTCCTCCAGCTTCCACGGATGGGAAACCGAACTCGAGTTTAGTTCAGATCACGATACGGGAACACAGCAGGACACATTATTCTCAACCAAATTTGGACGCTCTCTTGACCGTGGCGAATTTCTTGTCGCTGGAAGTTATCTGGATCGCGGGGGACTTCAGATCGCAGACCGTTTCGAGCGCTACGGGCGATCCGGCCTCTCGAGTTTCGGACAACCAGGAAGATACATTCCATTGCATCAAGGTGGTTCGGGAACGCCAGTCGAATCAAACTACTGGCATCCTAATGGCGGACCGGATGTAACGTCTTTCTCCGGTAGCCTGCCAGATCTCGACTGTGAGAAAGTCGCAATCGCAGACGGCGGTATGGGAACACTCGGAATTCACCCCCGCTTCTCAAACATCTGCGTGTACGACTACTCGAGCTTCTTTCACATCGTCCGACCAACGGAAAGTCTCAAGCTGCATGTCGAAGGAAGCTACATCGCCTCACCAACGACGACGTTGAGGGCGAGCTGGAGCGTCGCGGATCACGAATCGTATCGCGGTAATTCACTTTATCCGGACGTGACCTATCGGATCATTCAACCGAACCATTTTGGATTACAGTTGGATGCTGCGCGACGTGGGTTTGAACCAGTCGAGTATCAAGCTTTACAACGTTTACTTGGTGGAACTGCAAGCACTTCGACCCGAGCTCGACCATTGAATACGGATTCAGTCACGACTTCGTATAGATCTCGACTCGAAATCGGATCCAGGTCAGAGATCGTGATCAACGACAAGGCATGGTTGTTGACCACCGGTCTCAGCAGATCTCGATTCGACGGTACTCAAGTACTACCAACCGACGTACGTTCCGATCGCATGAATCTCGCATTTCGAGGTCTTGGTGGACCTAACTGCAATCCCGTGCTCGATACGCCAGGTTCGGGGAATCTCGGTACCGGCGGTTGCTACTACTACAACAGTTTTCAGACCAGCGTTTTCGATCCTTTAACGGGCGAACCATGGAACTCAAACGACGTCCGCCCATGGGCCGCAGATCCAGAGATCTCAGTTGCTGACGCCGCAAGGAAATACCAGAATCCAATATCGTTACTAGACTGGCTGCATGGCACACGAACAAGAGACGCAGTGTTAGACCAGACCGTGATGGATGTCATGCTAACGGGTGAAGGTCTGGACCTCGGATACGGTGCACTAGGCATCGCGATTGGCGCACAATACCGTAAGGAGACTGCCGATTTCGACTTCGATCGGAACTCAAACCGATTCAACCTTTCCTTCTTGACCGGTAATGCGGACTGGGTAAGCAGTGTGAGCTCGTGGGCACTTTTCGCCGAAAGTTCCGCGGCTGTGCACGAGAATGTTGAATTGCGTGTCGCAGGACGGTATGAGAAGTTCAGTGTTGGCGGAGCAGACACCTTTGATCCAAAAGTGAGTGTGCTCGTTTCCGCGACGCCGTCTGTCTCGATTCGTAGCTCGTGGGGAACTTCCTACAAAATCGCATCGCTACTTCAGAGTGGGGGTAGTCTGACGCTTTTCGAAAACACGCACGATCCTTTTTCTAACGCGCCTTCCCTAGCCTATCGATCCTCGCTCGGCGATGGCAACCCGAATCTCGAACCAGAAGTTGCTGATGCCTTTAATATCGGCGTGAACTGGGAATCCATAGCAATTCCAGGTCTTCAGGTAACGCTCGATTACTACCGATACGAATACGAAAACCTCATTACGCGAGAACGGCACCAAAGTCTGGTCGATCTCGACAACAGTCTTCGTTGCCCGTCGGGTATCAATCACGACGTAAACTCGGGACCACTTTGTGGTGTTTATGACCATGACGGCGATGGGGTAGCCTCGGTTTTTTCCATTGGGGTAGGTATCCCTGACAAGGTCATTCGTCGCGAAGACGGCTATCTGGTACATACCATCGCTTCATTCTTCAATGCACCCAGTCTAGCGGCAACCGGGTTCGACGCTTCGTTCCGTTATTCGTGGAATCTGTATGGACTCGGTAGGTTTCAAATCGCTAGTGAAATCAACTATGCGACCGACTACACCATCACGCTTGAGGACGGGACTGCAATCGATGGACTTGGACAAAGGAACATCACGAACTCGATCGGCCGTTCGATGCCGATATATCGAGTACGAAACTCATTTGACTGGACGCTAGGACGCCACGGCGTAAACGTTAGCTCATTCACCGTCGCCGAATACGAGGACGAAGGTCCGCAAAGCGATTTCCTCGCGTCATACATCGGATATTGGGAGACGATTGACAGTATGACCACGATCAACGTCCAATACCGTTTGAATCTATCGGAATACTTCGGGTCGGAACTAGCACTCGGTATCAAGAACCTCCTCAACGTGGATCCACCTTGGGTGAACGTTGATGGTGCATACGACTACTACACGCACGACCCGACTGGTCGTGTTTATTACGTTCGCTATCGAATCAACCTTTAATAACGCGCACCGATCTTCCGCTACTCAAGCGCTTGACCGACGCCAAATCGCGCAGTCAAGGTTTTTGCCACCGTAGAATCCGACCCGACAAACTTCACCAGCTGATCGCATATCGTCCGATGAAACCAATTTCCGTTCAACTCTACGCGCTTCGCGAGCAGAGCCAAACCGATTTCGACAAAGTTCTAAACGACATCGCAAATATCGGATATCGAGGTGTGGAGCCATTCCACCTTTTCGGTAAGTCTCCAGAAGCGTTTAAGCGGCAAGTCGAAGACCTTGGTATGCAGATCTCTTCTAGCCACCATCCTTGGGCTAATCGGACAGAAATCAACGAGGCGATCGAAACGGTGCAAGCGTTGGGGCTAAACCGGATCGCAGCTGGATATGGACCTGACGACGTGAAGGATGCAGATAGTGTCAAACGAACCGTTGATGCCATCAATTCACTTACCGAGTCATTGGCGCCGCACGGCTTGCGTTTATTTCTTCACAACCACTATTGGGAATTCGTGCCGGTCGATGGTGAACTGCCATATCACTCGTTCTACAAGAACTGTCCAGACGTGGAATTTGAAGTAGATACATATTGGGCTGCGAATTTCGGGGCGTGTGATCCGGCTCAAGAAGTCGCAAACGTTAAGGACCGTGCACCTTTATTACATATCAAGGACGGTCCGAATGAGCAGGGAAAAGCGCATGTTGCGGTCGGTGACGGAGTCCTTGAGATCGCCGACATCATTAACGCCGCAGATCCAGCCGTTTTAGAGTGGGTGATCGTGGAGCTCGACGCTTGCGATTCCGACATGCTTGAAGCGATACGTCGAAGCTACGAGTTCCTGACGACTGAACGACTCGCCTTAGGTCGCTCTTAGTCAATCAACGCTTGGGATAGCCAGCTCCGGAATTTCCTCCGGTTTCTCATCAATATCTTCCCACGTTTGCTCGTTTGCGATCATGCGCCAGTAATCCGCACCGGCGTGTTCAAGTGTGACGAACATTCCTCTGCTGCTTGCCGCGTATAGCTCCAGACAAACGAGAGCCTGGGTGTCGTAAACACCGACGTTAGAAATTGCCATGACAGGTCGCTTAATTTCTCGGAACCACTGTGACGGTGTACGCGATTCATCCAGAACCTGAAGCTCTTTTTGAAATCGATGAAGTTGGAGGTTTCCGCTATCCGTGTTGTTAGCGGTTTGAAACGACTGGTACAACCCCGCAGAGATTTTCCCCTTAAGCTCGTCACCGGTGCGGCAGCGCGAAGGCTGATTCGTTACTGCGAAATCACCCCGCTGGAATAGAGGCGATGCGAGTAACGATTTTGCGATGTCTCGTTCGACCGTTGGCGTGAACTCTACCATCGCCCAAACGAGCCATCCGATAAACGCGATGATGAGTACTGCGACGAATAGAAGGAAACTCCGGAAACCCCACGAGCCCTCCTTCGATTCCGACTCAGGCGGCACGCACAATGCCGTCCGTTACTAACTTTTTGATGCTCTCGTCATTAAAGCTCAGCTCCTTTAATAACGAGACGGTACTACCACCCGCTAGCTCTGTTCCCGCATAGCCAACGGACGAATCAAACTCGACCATCGGTCCGAGTCTGTAGTAATCACCCCATTCGGGATGCCGAGCGCGTACGAGTAAGCGTTCCGCTTTCACGTGCTCATCCTTGAGAAACCATACTGGCGGTGCTGAGTCATCCGCAACCACACAACCAATACCAAGAGGTGTCAATTCCGCTTCCCATTCTTCTGACGATTTCTCGAGGAACTTTGTTTCTAACGATGCTTCTAAATCTGGAGAATCAACATTGATCGCAAGTGCTGCCTGCAACTTCGATTTTTCGCTCGCGTTGACTACACCAAGGAACACCCATCCTTCGGCACAACGATACAGGCGATAGAGCGCATTCAATCCGTAGCCGTCTTTATCTACCGGTGGACGCGCAGCTTTCCCCTCGTATGAGAGGAAGTCGTCCCAGTTAGCGTACGCGTTTGCGCCGAACATATCGATATAGATCTTCTGACCTTTCCCGTTTGCGCGGCGAGCATGTAGCCCCAAAACGGCTGTCGTCGCGACCACCATGGACGTATTGGGATCGGGATTGACTTCGTTCGCACGAAGCAGTTTTCTCGCAGTTTCTCGTAGTGATTCATTGTCGGCGGGTTCGTCCTCGTCAGGCAATCCGCCGATCTGCCAAACGACACCACCTAAAGCAGCGCCAGGAATCGGATGCGTGGATGGTCGTTTCGCACCTGGGCCATGCGGACCGTAGCCGTTCGCAGAAATGTAAACGAGCTGTGGATTCAGTGCGGAAAGTTCGTCATAACCGATCCCGAGTTTTTCAGGTACGCCGACACGGTAGTTGTGAATCCAAACATCGGCCTTTTTCGCAAGCTCCTGCGCAATGGCTTGTCCTTCTGGACTCTTCAGATCAAGACAAATGGATTCCTTCCCCGTATTGCACTTGCTAGCACCGAGCGAACTCATCATGTTTCTAAATGGGTCGCCAGCAATCGGTTCTAACTTAATCACACGCGCACCCATATCTGCGAGCGTGGCCGCGCCAAGTGGTGCAGCAATGATCGTAGCGCTTTCGACGATCGTCACGCCTTCTAATGGTCGTTGAGGTGAATCTCCACGGGCGATCGGAGTTGATGTGACCGATCGCGTTTTTAGCTGCTCGACCGTTACACCCTTGTGAGGATCACCGACTTTGCCCGGCGATTCTGTAAGGTTCGCCACCAAGCCAAGCTGGACACCACCATTCACGCGTTGAGAGTGTCCATTAGCAACTACGTCGGGATCGTTGAGCGCGTCCTGCGTGCTTTGGTACGCATGCGACACCACGCCGCCGTCGTTGACAAAGTGGTCGGTCCATTCCTCGAGCGTTTTTGTCTGCATGTGTTCGAGTAGTTGGTCTCGAAACTCTTCGAGGACATCGCGATCCCATCTCATCGGATCGCCGCGGTACTTCTCTTCCTTGAAGACCATGTCGAATCCCGCCGAGCGCAGGAAGTTATCTAACAAGTGAGGTAACAGATTACCAAGCTGCAACCACTTCCCGTCCTTCGTTCGCACAGGGTGGTAGTTCAGCGTTGGCATCGACTTGGTACGGTCACGTTGGACTTTGGGTCGTGGCAGGATCCCTTTATCCTGTAGTTGCGCCATGCTAATGACGCCCATTTCATAAGGCATCATGCCACGCAAGAGTGAAGTGTTGAACACCGTACCATGACCCGTGCGTTCGCGATTGTCGAGTCCTGCCATGACTGCAGCAGCAACGCTTTGGGAGGTCGCGTGAACACCTACTTGCAACGCCGAGTAATTCGGACCTTCTCGATCAGCGACACCCGCGAAATTGAGCATGCGACCGGATTTAGCAGCGACCACACCTTCGTACCCTGGGTAGTCGCGATACGGGCCACTCGAGCCAAATCCTGAAACGTATCCGCATACGAGTGTAGGTCGGTTTTGCCGCATCGTTTCTTCGTCCAGACCCAAGCGACTCAAGGTATCGGGCTTCAATGTTGTCACGAAAGCGTCTGCACCATCCTTGATCAACTCGCAGAGTTTCGAGATTGCGTGCTGGTCGCTCAAATCAAGTCGGACCTCGGTTTTTCCGCGCATCCACATTGGGTACGACGGCATCGATTGAAACGGATCACCTTCAATCGGCGACACCTTGATCACATCCGCGCCAAAGTCCGCCATGATCATCCCCGCGATCCCCGTTACGGGACCGTTCCCTAGTTCGACAATGCGGTACGACGTCAGTGCAGACATAGGCACCTGATCCAGTGTGGAAGTCGCACGATTTTATGGACGACCACTTAATCTACACCGGGCTATGCAGCAAGAAAGAGTGCGCATTGGCTCGTGCAAAATTGAAGCACACAAAGGCACTCAGTTAGGTACATAGAAATGGCGAAAACAACTGAACAGTTTGAATACGAAGAAATACGCTACGAAGTCGATGGTGCGACCGCTGTCATCACGCTCAATCGCCCCGAGACATTGAATGCGTTGACAGACCTGACTCAAGCGGAAGTGAGGCATGCGCTTGAACGTTCAGAGAAAAATCCGGACATCCTTGGAAACGTTTTAACAGGTGAAGGACGAGGGTTTTGTTCCGGAGTCGATATGAACGCACTCGGCAAGATGAGCGAAGCAGGGCGTCGTTTAGGAAACACCTATGGTCATCTTGCAGCAGATCCAGGTAATCCGGACAATGACCCGAACTTTGAAATTGGCGCCGCATATTTCTTGGGGCTAAGTAAACCGCTCATCGCGGCGATCAACGGCGCGTGTGCCGGGCTCGGGTTCAGTTGGGCGACTTTCTGTGATCTGAGGTTCATCGACCGAAACGCCCGGATTACCACGTCATTCGCACAACGAGGGTTGATTGCCGAACACGGTACCAGTTGGATGCTCCCGCGATTAATCGGTCCCGCGAACGCATTGGATCTATTCTGGACATCGCGCAAGATCAATGGCGAGGAGGCGTTCCGACTAGGTTACGCGAACCGCCTATGCGAGGACGGTGAATGTGTAAACGACGCGATTAGCTTTCTGAACGAAATCAATGAAACGAACGCACCAAACTCCCTTATGTATATGAAACGTCAGGTCTATAAGCACCTAAACAAAGAACTACATCCCGCGATGGTCGAATCCAATACGTGGATGGATGAAAGCCTTGCTCGAGGTGACTTTAAGGAAGGTGTCGATTCATTCGTTCAGAAGCGTCCACCGCAGTTCAATCGAGTCGGCTCCGAATAGGCGTATCGATATGGCAATCATCGCGTCAGAGTCACAGAATCTCGATTGGACTGAGATCGTTGCCGGCTTAAATCAGTTTTTACGTCTGCGAACGACGCCGATCGGAATGAAACTGTTCGAAAGTGCATCCGACATCGACGAAATCGAACGGATTAGACGACCGAAGCACATTCACACAACGGATCAGATCGTCGGCCAAGCATCCCGCAATGGCTGGACCGTGGGTATCACCGCACAAGACCTCGTCGGCGCGCAATGCCAAACTGTGATCGGACTAGCGCCTCGATCGGAAGAGTGGCTTTCCGGCAAAAACATGGCGGGGGTTTGGTACGAAAACCTAGAAGAATCTGCCAAACATCAGGCAGCGATGGACGTCGTCCCTTACGGTAAATACGAAGCAATGGTTGTCAGCCCGCTCGCATCAGGGAGACTAAACCCTCCTGATATCGCACTCATCTATGCGACCCCCGCGCAGATGATCTTGTTCATCAATGGTCTGCAATGGACTGGGTATCGAAAACTCGAATGGGGTTGCGTCGGGGAAAGCGCTTGTGCGGATAGCTGGGGCCGTGCGCTGGCATCAGGCGAACCGAGTCTTTCAATTCCGTGCTTTGCGGAGCGTCGCTACGGCGGCGTCATGGAAGACGAGCTACTAATGGCGATTCCACCTTCGTACTTACCGGGCGTCATCGAAGGACTGCGGAACCTGTCGCGCAATGGTCTACGCTATCCAATCCCTCAATATGGGGTGAATAACGACGTCCGTGATGGAATGAACGTGAGCTACGGCTAGTCTAGATCTAGGCGGCAGCTAATTCGTACCCTTCGTCCCGCAGTTCGTCGAATCTCTGTCTGACCGTCGAAGCATCGGCTTGAGCGTCGATCATGTCGGCAATGGACGCATGTGTCTGCGTCGCGACTAATCTAGGTTGCTCCCCAACTGACCAACCCACTAGGTTATCCCAAAACGGATCCACGATTTCCTGTCCAGGTATGGTGCCACCGTCCTCTCGACGTAAAGTCAAAGAGCGAAGTTCGCCAAGGTAGAGCCGTAGCGATTCAACGTGGATCAATTCATCCGTTCGAATTCGCTCGATGATCTCGGCCGCTTCGAGTGCCTGATCCTCACGTCCCGGAAACAACTCGGTCGTCCGGAATATACGTTGACTCGACGCAAAACCAATCTCCGCCCTGAATTCGATCAGTAAGAGGTTCATCAAGAAACTTAGAAAGCCTTCGTAAGGGAAAGGAATTTCAGGCATGCGCCGACTCCCTTCCTCCTCTCTTGCAATGCGTCCGGGCGGCTCAGCATCGGGGTATGCATCTTTTCCGAACGCGAGATCCCGCGCAATAAACCACATCACGTCGTGTCCACCGATGCCTTCTTCCGGTATCCCACCTTCATCAATGCCATGTGCGATTAGGAGTCCTTTATTTAGGTGCCCAATAGCCATATCGCTGATATCCTCAACGACTAGCGGTTGCAGATCGGGGAACGGCGTCGTTGCGAGCATGCGACCACGACCTTCGATTTTGCCCGTAACCGTTAGGCTGTTCCAGAATACCCGTGCTAGTCCATTACCAATCAAGAGGCACTGCTGTTCGAAATTAGGAACGCGTGGACCGCTCAGAAGCGATGAGTCGGCATCCAACAAATCTCCGCCACGATCACGTAATGCAAACGTCCAATTCGCGATTGCTTCTGGTCGAATCTTTGATCGTGGTGGGAGATATTGACCTTCCGCATCGAAACCGCCGTGCAGACGTTGACCGTCAATGACGTGCAATTCAGCGAAATCGTGCTCCGTTAAAAGCTCTTCTTGAGTGTAATTCAGTCGCATAACGCTAGTGATTGGAGTACGCCATAAGTATATTGCTATACGTCACTTTGAGTTTTAATCGGAAGGGATAGTGACTCGGCACGCTTACTCGACGTCAAATTCGAAGACTCGTGATCGTCGTTTCAATGCCTCCCGTCGCGACCTATCCACTTAGTTCTCGCTCGGGTAATCCCACAGGATTGGATTAGTAATGAACACTAAACGTCTTTTCTCACTGGCAATCTCATTCGCGATTGCGCTTGTATCGTCTATTTCGGCAGAATCAATTCATATCGCGGCTTGGAATGTCGAGCATCTAAACGAAGACAACGATGCGGGTTGTATTCCCCGAACAGATGACGATTACGACTACATTGCCGGACGGATCGCTGACCTAAACGCAGATGTGGTCGCAATTCAGGAAGTTGAGAGCGCGACGGCAGCCTATCGAGTATTTCCTGAGTCCGAATGGCTCATCGTCATGTCAGACCGTCCTAACAACCGAGGTAGCGATAGTGGAGCGATTTGTTGGGGGACCGAAGATAAGCGACTGCGTCATCAAGCCACAGGGATCGCGATTCGCCGTGGTATTAAGTTCGACACCAATCCATCATATGCACATTTAGCGGGTGACAACCCAAACCAACGATGGGGAACCGATGTGACGATACACACGGGAAACCTCACATTTAGAGTGCTCTCGGTGCACCTTGCGTCGGGTTGTTGGGGCGCGGAGCAAGATGTCGACAGTGACCGCTCGAATATCTGTACCACTTTGCGCGGTCAGGTTGCACGCCTAGCTGAGTGGATAAAGCAGCGAGATGCGAATAACGAAGCCTTCGTCATTCTGGGAGACTTCAATCGACGGCTAGCAACAACAGATGATTGGGCGGCCGCACAGTTACTTGATCCAGATCACAACACAACGCTTGTCACAGCGAATTTGCGTGAAGGCGTCGAGCAAGCTGATTGGTGTGACGCTCGTTATCCCGATCTAATTGACCACATTCTCGTATCAAACACGTTAGTCGAACGTATCAATCGCGACTCGATTGTTGAACATCCGCGCATCCGCGAAAGCCCCGATCATTGCATCATTTCCGCGATGATCGAATAAGTGGCGAAGGTCGATTAGAGAATTAGCTACGGTTGTCTAACTGACAAGCGCGTCAAATTCGGTCTCATCCAAGATCTGGATGCCAAGTTCTTGAGCCTTGTCGAGCTTTGATCCTGCATTCTCACCCGCAAAAACATGTGTCGTGTTTTTTGATACAGAACCACTCACCTTTGCACCGCGTGCCGTGAGCAGCGCTTTGACTTCGGTACGCGGTCGCGAAGTTTTGCCCGTCAGAACCCAAATCTGACCTTCTAAGCTCGAATCTACCGGACTTTTTGGCGACGGCCAGTGCACACCGAGATCAACTAGCCGTCTAGCTTCTTCTCGGTTTGCCTCTATGGTGAAAAAATCAACTACGTTTCGCGCAATCGTCTCAGCGATATTGTCGACTTCAAGGAGCGTATCGAAATCGGCATTAATCAACTCTTCGAGCGTTGGAAACCGCTCAGCTAGTATCGTGGAGGTATCTTCGCCGATATTCCGGATTCCAAGACTATTAATAAATCGGGGATAGGTCGTTTCCTTGGCACTCTCGATCGCTTCTATTAGCGACTGCGCACTCTTTTCGCCCATTCTTTCGAGCTCGACCAGCGACTCTTGCGTCAACGTGAATATATCTGAGTTTCGATTGATGAGACCTTCTTTAAGGAGTTGCTCTACGCGTTGCGTTCCCATCCCCCTTATATCCAGACACTCACGAGAGCAAAAGTAGATAACGGTGTTCTGAACTTGCGCTGGACACGATAGCTGAGCCGGACATCGCAGGATGGCCTCGTCTTCACCGCGTGCAAGTTCAGTACCGCAAGAAGGACACACGCTTGGCGCGGCGATTAGCGCACCTTTCCCGGCATCGACGACTTTCACGATCTTGGGAATCACATCACCGGCACGACGCAGGAGCACGGTTGAACCTTTACGAATACCTAACCGCTCGATCTCATCTTGATTATGAAGTGTCGCATTACTCACAGTAACGCGATCGACTCGTACCGGTTCCAATCGAGCAACTGGTGTAACCGCACCGGTCCGACCAACTTGATACTCAACGTCAAGCAACGTTGTACTTGCGTCCACCGGCGGGTATTTGAATGCAATTGCCCACCTTGGTTGCCGAATGTAGAACCCTAGGTCTCGTTGGGTAGCTAAGTCATCAACTTTGATCACGACGCCGTCGATCTCGTACGGCAGAGAGTCGCGTTTTTCTCCGAGTTTGTTGATGTAGTCCGCGCAAGCGGCACCATCGACACACCTTTTTGCATAGTCGTTCACGCGACAACCCCATTTGCGCAAATCGTTTATCGCATCAAGATGGCTCTGTGGTTGATAGTCGTCACTGTGCGCACCGATCGAATAACAGAACATCGAGAGCGGGCGTTTCGCAGTCATGTCCGGATCTTTCTGACGCAAACTTCCCGCGGCACTATTTCGAGGCGAAACAAATAGCTTTTCACCCCGTGCTGCTGCGGTTTTGTTGTACGCTTCAAAATCCTCAATCGTGATGTATATCTCGCCTCGAATCTCCACCCACGCGGGAACGTCGTTACTCAACAGCTTCAGTGGTACCGAATTAATCGTCTTTACGTTGGCTGTGATTAACTCGCCGTTGGAACCGTCTCCACGTGTCGCAGCTTGAGTGAGAACGCCGTTTTCATAGAGTAAGTTGACTGCTACACCATCGAATTTCGGCTCACAAATCAGACTTCCGACTTCTCTATCCAGATCTGAGTTACAGCGTTGTAACCAAGCGTCGAGTTCTTCGATGCTCGTGCATTTACCAAGAGAAAGCATCGGCGCCCGATGCTCAACGGATCGAAAAGCCTCGACAGGTGCACCGCCGACGCGTTGGGAAGGGGAATCCGGAGTGATTAGTTCCGGATTCTCGCCTTCTATTGCTAACAGGCGATCGAATAACTCGTCGTATTCCGAGTCGCTGACCTCCGGGTCATCCAAAACGTAGTACCGATGTGCATGGTAACGTAGGGCTTCCCGAATCTTCTCCAGGTCATCGATCAACTGTTGCAACGATTTACATTGTTATTCACGCACGTTAGTTATATTGAATAAATCGCTTTGATCCGAGTCAATATTGCTCGGCTCGCGTAGGCAGATCTTCGCTTGGTGCGTATTCATTTCGCGTGACTGCAGTGCGCTTCGATGCGGTTTCGGGGCTCTTCGGATACGCTTCGTTGAGGTCTAGTTTCAGTTGGTTGTAGTCCTCTTGTGTGAACGGCGAGATATATCCAGTACTATCTTTGCGACCGTCATAAATTCGGAGCGGTTTCTCGCAAACGTCGCCGAAGAAACCTTTCGCCAAATTCGCGATTTTCAACATCTCGTTCAATGTCGCTAGTGCATCGGCGCAGTCGCGAGGCCTAAAGTACAGTCGAAAACCGCACGTTTCCTGATTCTCTTTCACCAATGTACCGATTGGCATCGCTTCATAGTTGCGAACACGAATCGCACCTCTATCTACTGTAGATTTGTGCTTCAGGTGGTATTCCTCGTCAAGATAGATGAACCCACGCTTGTTTAGGAACGCGTCCAGATACTCGCCACGAATATCTCGATAGATCTGTTGCTCATCGTCGCTGATGAGACATACGGATACAACGGAGAGACTTCGGTTCGTCTCTTCAGGTGGGGTACCTACACGTTTAGCCTCAACGGTACGTAGATCAAACGGCACGACATCGTCTTCCGGCTCATCTTCAATTGGTTCCTCTACGTCTGAATTCTCATCGTTTCCGACAGGCAGCTCATCGGCGTCTAGCGTTTCTTGAGGTGGCATTTCGTCGTCATAGGTATACGACTGCTCTACCTCATCTCCAAACTCATAGCCGTAGTCCTGATAGTCATCCTGCACAAACTCCGTAGTCGTCAGGTCTTCAGCTGTATCGCCTTCCTCATAGATTTCGTCCGTGCCATTGTCGAGGAATTCATCGTCGTCGCTACTATCCCAAATAACAGTATGTTGCCCATTGGAATCAAGGTCATTCTGGTTGTCATCTAGTCCGTTCCCGTTCGCTTCGCTATTTATTGGATAGGAAACTTCGGGAACAAGATCACTTTCATCGTCAAATCGCACATCGTATTCTTCGGGTCGATCGGTATCGTCGCCATTAGCTTCTCTGAGTGCGCCAACGGAAGCTTCAGCCGGTTCTCCCCATCCGTCGAAGGGAGCAGATTCCTCAGTTTGCCGAATCGCAACATGCTCAATGGGACCAACGGGTCTCTCCGGAACGTCAAAATCGAACTGAAAACCCTCAAACTCGTCTTTGACAGGTGCTTTCGGACGAGCACCTGTAACCACCTCGCGGTTTTCGGTTGGTATAGACGGTAGGTTGGAATCTCTCGTTCTTACTTTGCCAAATACCCTTTTTTTCTGGGCATGGTTTGGCAGCGTATTCCTGCCTCTATATTGCCGTTGGATCCGAATATATATGCTGAAAAAAATCATCGTAACAAAAAGCCCAAGGGCGACTGTTACGATCAGCTGATTGAAGGAAACAGCGTCTACGCTTAAGAATTCCATAGAGACCTCCGTGTCTCAGCAAGGTCAATTCCGTTTGACCTGCCATCAGTTTAGCAAAATTAAGAACTAAAGTAAAGGACTTGATATAAAAGGGAATTTTTTGATAATATATACGATTGTATAGTTATTATTGCGTCTCTTCACCGACTGTTTAGTGACATTTATGGGCAACGGATCATCTCGAAACCAATCGCTAACAAGTGTAAATCCACTCGAAATACATGTCGAAAATGATTCAATATCTTCTTGTTAGACTCTTGCGTACATATCGACAAGAGAATTATGGTTGCTGCAAAAGAACATATTTAGTTAACTTATGTTTCACTTATTTCCGGCGATATTCGAAGGACAATTCGTGCGAAATGTGATGAATCCGAAAATTAACTAACGGTCCTCGAATGAGCAAAAACAGCAATATCAATCAAGAATGCCGACTGCTTCAATTCACCAAGCGATTCCCAACGGTGTATTCGTACTCGTTGGATATTGAAACCAACTAAGGCGTACGAGCGGAAAGAGATGACAAGAGCGACGTTTTACACAGATCATTGGCAACACATTGAAGAGGAGCGCGTGTCGCGATACGAACAGATGTTTGTTTGGCGGGACAGTCACGCGACGTTGTTGGAACCACTCGATCTTCGCATTGGTTCTCGCGTTCTCGACTTCGGTTGTGGCCCAGGATTCGTGAGTCTTGGAATGGCAAACATTGTCCGATCGACGGGTCATGTCTACGGCGTTGACCTTAATAAGCAGTTCGTGCTCGCTGCATCAAAACGCGCCGTAAAGACCCCTCAAGTTTCGTTTCACGCAATTCAGGATGGCAGCGTCCCATTGGCTAACAATTCGGTCGATCGCGCCCTGTGCAAAAACGTGCTTGAATACGTACCGAGTGTTTCCTCAACGTTAGCAGAAATCCGTCGACTCCTTGTGCCCGGTGGGCGTGTGCTCGCAATCGATAGCGATTGGCGATTTGTGGTGGTGGAACCATGGGGCGCAGAACGCACTGCGCGTTTCTTTGACGCAGCGTCTGTAGCGTTCAAAACATCGGAGATCGGTAGGGTTTTGCGGTCTGAGTTGCTGAACGCAGGATTCGACGATGTTGAAGTACAAATTCAAGCAGGCGTGGACACAACGGGTGGCAGTCTATCTGTTCTTCGCAACATGGCAAGCTATGCGACTAAATACGACTCGATGGATCCGCGCGAGGTGGATAAGCTCCTTACCGAAGCCGAAAGTGCAGTTGAAAACGGCGCGTACTTATTCGCGCTTCCACAATTCTTGGTGACCGGAATCAACCCAGACTGACCAAGTTCACATACTGCAAGAGTCTGTTTAGCCAGGTGACCGGGCCGGTCAGCATCCTAGCTAGATACGATGATCGTAAATACTTGCGAACTGTGACGTGATAAGTAAGAAGTGATAAGTGACCTACTGTTGGGCAGCTAGAGCGTATGCATCCTCGAGGTTTACCGCGACGAGTCGCGACACACCCGCTTCCTCCATCGTGACGCCAAGTAGGTTACCGGCCATTTCCATCGTTGCCGGATTGTGGGTGATAACAACAAATTGTGTGTCAGTACTCATCCGCGCCAGAAGCTCGGCGAATTTCCCAACGTTGTTCTCATCAAGAGGCGCATCTACCTCATCTAAGATGCAGACTGGACTCGGATTTAGTTCGAAAAGTGCGAAAACGAACGCGATAGCGGTCATTGCTTTTTCGCCCCCCGATAACATGCTGATAGTCGTATTCCGTTTCCCAGGCGGACGAGCTCGTACGATCACTCCGGCCTGAAGGATGTCCTCTTCGGTGAATTCAAGTGAAGCAGTACCGCCGCCAAACAGTGACTCAAATACCCTCGCCAAATTCTCATTAACTGCGTCAAACGTACTACGTAGACTTCGTTTAGTCTCGGTATCGATTCGTTCTATAGCCTTTCGAATCTCAGTCATCGTCGCCTCAAGGTCGAGTACGTGCTGATCGAGTTCCTCTTTTTCGACAATACGTTCCTCCAAATCGGTGCTTGCTCGTTGGTTAATCAATCCGAGTCGTTCCAGCCGGCCAGTTAAGACTGTTATCTCCTCTTCGATAACGGATTCGTTAGCCTCTGATTCGCCATCCGCATCTTCAAGCGTGGTGTTAAGTTGGCCGACCTCCGTATTCAGTTGCTCAAGTTCAATCGAAAGTCGGGTCTGTTGCGACTTGTGTTGCGTCAGCAACTCAGTGAGTTCATCCTTTTCCGCTGTAAGGTCACTTTGTGACTTGCGCACGTCGGCGATCTCTTGTTGCGTCGCGGCTAACTCTGTGCTCTTCGTATTAAGTTCTTGTTCGATCTCCGAGAGGACACGTTGGCCTGCTTTGCGTTTTTTAGTCAACTCTGGAAGTTCAGCCTTAGCACGCTCACCTTGAGAGATTAGTGTGACTATGTCGGCTATCAGCCTATTTACTACGATCTCTTGACGGGATTGTGACCGATCAAGAAAGTCAACTTTGACATCTAGCTGCGACTGTTCTTGTTCAGCTTGGTGAATTTGCTGAACTATGTCATCGATCGCTTCTTGTTTCTGATCAAACGTCGACTCCATACGTACTGCAACGGATTGTGCTTCTTCGAGTTCCTTTACTGTTCGATCTTGTTCCTTTCGTAGCGCGCCTAGCTTCACTTCTGCAGCGACCACGGTATTGCGTAATCCATCGATATCAGCACGCCGGTCCGTATTGCTCTGTTGCTGGACAGCTAGTGCTTCGAACTTTTCATCACGACGTGTCGTAAATTGACCTAATAACGTCCGACTCTCGACGAGCTGGGCGGAAATGTCGCTCAACTTTGCCTGCGTTGTTTCGCGATGCTCTGATGCATTCTTGATTTCGCTCGCCAGACGCTCCTGGTTTTCGCTTAGAGTGCTAATCTCTTGCTCGATTCCCGAGATTTCTTCCAAAAGCTCGTTGCTTCGTCTGCTTCGCTCGATGACTCCAATCGCGCGATCCTCAGATCGAAACAAACGTACCCAGTGCTTACCCAACCATGCACCATCCGCCGTAACGACACTATGCGATTGATCAAGACGATCAACCAGAGATACGGCTTCACCAAAAGTTTCGCAGGTGTAGATGCCTTCGAGAAGCGACGCGAATTTCTGGGCATTAGGTCCTTTGAGTCGTGAAGCTAAAGAAGGCGCTAATCCTGGTTCTGTATTCGCATCGGGTTCAAACTCGATGTCGAACAGCGCAACATCGCTTGTTTTCAACGTATCTACTTGCGTTCGATGACGTTGGAACTGATCGGTAGCGATCGCCTGAATCCTTGAACCGAGAACGATTTCCAGTGCAGATTCCCAACCGCTATCAACCTGAAGCATCTCGCCTAGACGCTTGCTGGGTTCCAATCCTGCTGTCGAAATCCATCTGTCCAGTTCATCTGTGGTTGACTCTTCGCCTAATGACGCTTCCTGTAGCGTCCTTAGACTAAGTAGCTCATCGCGTAAGTCCTGCAACGCGGATCGCCGTTCAGCTAGTTGTGCGTCGATGTCGCGGCGATCGCTTGTATCTTTTTCGAGCGACTGATCAAGTCGAGCCAATTGAGCAAGCAGTTCACTTTCAGCATGTTCACCTTTCGCAACTCGACCTGTCGCGTCCTTGATGCTGGTCTCAAGCCCATCTAGTTCGACATCGGGCGTTTCAACGACATCGAGCAGCTGGGAAAGGTTCGCGATCGCTGCTTCATCAATGCGACGTTTAGACTCTAGATCAGCTATCTCAAGAGCAAATTCGGAAGCTCTCTCCGATAGCGACTGCGTCTGCGCATTCGCCGAGTCAACATCGTGACGTGCGAGACCTAAATTCTTGTCAGCGGCTCGTTTGTCACTGGCAAGTTCGTCTGACCGCACTTGCAGTGCACGGTGTTCCGTTTTTAATTCATTCAGTTCAGTCGCATCGGCCTCTAACGTAATTAAGGAATCATTAAGTTGATCACACTTCAACTCAATACTTGCGACGGTTGAATTACGAATACTGTCGAGTTGCTCAATTTGATGGCTCAGGGAGTTAACTAGCGTCTGCGCGTCGATTCGAGAGTCCGCCACACGAGATTGGTCGTCCTGTTGAGTCGCCAATAACGTCTCAAGCCGAAGCTGGTTTTCCGCGGAAGCGCTGTATCGACCATCGATTTGCGTAAGCGACTCCTCAACTTCATGCAACTGCTCTAGGACCTCTCGTTGCTCATCTTCTTTGGCTTGAATCTTGCGACGAAGTAGCCGTGTCCTCAGACGATTGAGAGATTCCGTAATTTCCTCGTATCGTCTCGCTCTTGTCGCCTGAGTTTTTAGTTGCCGAATTTCCCGTGCTAGTTCGGTCTGCCTTAACCGGACTTGCTCTAGATTCTGATTCGTAAGGTTTAACTTATTAAGAGTCTCGTGACGGCGCGCGCGATATCTCGATACGCCTGCAGCTTCCTCAAGATGCTCGCGAAGCGTTTCGGGATCTGAATTGATTAGCTGTGTGATCCGATCTTGTTGGATGATTGAATAGCCACGTGTACCAAATCCGGTACCTAGAAATACGTCTCGTATGTCCCGTCGCCGACACCGCTGACCATTGAGGTAGTAATCGGAACTCGCTTGGTCCCCGCTACGCACTTCACGTCGCACCGCGAATTCAGAATACGAGGCATAGTCGCCGCCAATTCGTCCGTCTTGATTGTCGAAGACCAGCTCTACACTGGCGCGAGATGCGGCAGGGCGCGTTTCCGTTCCGTTAAAGATGAAATCTTGGTTTAGTTCGACACGTAGGCGTTGCGCCGCACTTTCACCGATCGCCCAGCGGACTGCGTCGAGGATATTCGACTTCCCGCACCCATTCGGTCCAACGATAACGCTAACCTCTGGGTCAAGGGTGATGGTCGTTGCATCAACGAAAGATTTAAAACCCGCGATTTTTATAGAGTTTAGATGCAAGGATCAGTTACGAATTTCGGCGCCAACGGGCTGATCGAGCGTCAGTTCAACCGATGCGCCGAGTTCGAAAGGTACGCTCACGCTCTCAAGATCACCCGACCTCGCAATCGCAGAGCCAGTTCGAGAAAGACGAGCGGATATCTCCAGTTCGTCCATCGAAGAAGTGGAAGCAGTCGGAATCATGACATCCGCCAAGGTGACTTCGATAGCTTGACGAGGGAGTGGTCCGAAGACGCGACGTACCGCGATGGGCGGAGCACTAACAACTCGCTTTCGCACGATTATAAAGACAGATTCAATAGGTGACATCGTGTCATCGACACTGAGCTTGACAGTCACAATTGGTTTTTTAGGACCGAATTCAAGGTCTACATGTGGCTGATTGCGCGAGTCGACAGGACCGCGTGTCAATTCCATATCGTCTGACTGTGTCAGAACATCCTCGGATGACGATAGTCGACCCGAGATAAACACCCCTTGCGCTTCTGACAAAGGGGAATTTGGTGTCATCGCAACGGAATCGTCTAGCGTCAGGTTGAATCGCCGTTGTCCGTTCAGCGGACGTTTAACGACCGCTAGAGGCGGTTGATCTTCATCAGCTTTCGCATACACGAATAACCAGCGTTTATTCGGGAACGTTTCTTCAAGTGAAACACTTACGTTGATCTTTGGGAATGAAGGTTCCTCTAATCGCATGCGAGTCGCGCGTTGTCCGATGCTTGCCATTTGGTGAAGTTCGAAGACGTCCCGTTGACTCAGCACGTCTTCCCATGCCCTATTTGCCGCGCGAAGATCACCGCGAGCCGTCTGCTCGATCGCATCTAACATCGCCACTACTTGAGCGGTTTGATCGACGCGCCGAAGACGATCACGTACTAACTGGTCGTACTGAGTCAATTCAAGACGGCGCAGACGAAACGCCTCGAGCAGGTAGAGCGAATCCCCAAACGGCGAGATATGTCCTTCAAGTTCCGCCGCTTTATGGGTTTCACGAAACGCATCGCGGTCGCCAAGGAGCCACTGAAAGGACATTAGGCTTAACCAGGCTCGCTCGTCCTTCGGATGTGCTGAAACGTATTCCTGGAGGTGCTCTACGACCCTCCTTGAATTAGCTTCGCTTACCTCGCCCTCGAGATACGTCGCTGCTTCCTCGAGCAACACCGTTCCAGGTGTGCCCCAGACATACCAGTAGAGACCGATCGCAACTATCGGGATCAGAATGCTCGGAACGAGTAGCGGCCATCTGTTTGTAGGTTGGACTTCCGGTGTACTTACTTGAGAAACGTCATCGAGTAGCGCGATATCGACTTCGGCATCAGCTTCATCGGATGCCGAAGAACCCAATGACGAAGTGAGCATCTCACGATTGTCGTCGGCGATCGCTACATTGACTGCGTTCCTATCTACATTTTCGGTATGGCGATGCCGCGTCACGTGAAAGAGAACGAAAGCTAACGCTCCTGCTACGACCACACCGATTGCGGCCAGCAGTAACAATATTTCAGTCAAGACGGTCGTTGTGCCTTCAGTCGTTGAAGGCGAGCTCTTTCCTCGTCAGTGAGTACTACCTTGTCGCGTCGTGAACCGACAAACGTAAAGATCAGTGCTGCACATATCAATAGGACGATCGGGATTGCCCAAAGCACTAACGTTGCCGGACTTAGTGGCGGGTTGTAATCAATGAAATCGCCATACCTTTCACGCAAATGCGCTTTTATCTCCGAATTCGATTTGCCATCTAATAACTGGTCTCTAACGAACATCCGAAGGTCGGTCGCGATCGGTGCATTCGAGTCGGCGATGTTGATATTTAGGCACTTCGGACAACGGAGCTCAGCGATTAATACCTCGTACCTTTCCATCAGCGCGGGAGGAAGATCGACCTCTCCTTTCGACTCCGCCCACGACGGTACACATAGCGCCAAAACGACTACGGTCCACAGAATCCTAGCGTGAAGACGAATGCGCATCACGCTATCACACTTGCTCATCGTTACCTTGCAGCGATCGAAGAATTGGAGCAAGCTCTTCCCGCCACTGAACGCGACTAATTGGTCCGATATGTTTGTATCGGATTGTGCGTGCACTATCGATCAGATAAGTGGCCGGAACACCGTATACGCCTAGGTCGATTCCAAAATCACCTTCACGATCGACTAGATTCAAACGATATGGGTCACCTATGCTGTTCAGCCATTCAATGGCTTTAGAATCGTCGTCTTTGTAATTCAGCCCGACGATTGGGATGCCGTCTGCAGCAATGTCCATTAACACTGGATGCTCCTCGCGGCATGGAAAACACCATGTCGCCCAAACGTTCAAAAGAAACGCTTCCTCCGGTAAATCGGCGCTTGTTCGCACGGCCGCAGTGCGTAGCTCGGGTAGTGAAAATGTCGGAATCGGTCTGTCAATCAATGGCGAAGGTAATTCTGTCCTCGGCGAAAACTTCAGGCTAGCGAAGAAAACGACACATAGACCGATAAACGCAATCAAAGGTAGCCAGAGCGCCATACGAAGTGGCGCGAAAACGCTTTTATCCGCTGCCAAGCTGAGGTTCCTGTACGAGGCGCGCTTCCCGATGCTTTAGGCGACGATACCTCACGTCAAACACTGCGAGGAAGCCAGCTATCGCAGCGATGAAGGCGCCTAGCCAAATCCATCGAATCAGTGGCTTCTCTTGAATTCGGACTGCCCAAGCACCTTCCCCGACCGGTTCGCCTAACGAAACTAGCAAGTCGTTCGTGAATCCAGGTCGAATCGCGGCTTCGGTGGTCACTGTGTTACGTGTTGTGTATTGCCGTCTTTCTGGTAAGAGCCGGACATCCCCAACGGAGAATTGAGCTTGATGAGCTACGTAGTTTGGACCATGGACGACGCGGAGATCCTCGAACACATAGGTCCGGTCGCCGACGCGGACTTCATCGCCGACGGCCAGCCGCAAGTCCTGGCTTACAGAAAAGCCTGACGTTATCGTGACGCCGATTACCGTTATCGCGAATCCCATATGTGCGATTGACATCCCAAGAAAACTCAATATCAAACTACGTCGACTGCGATATAGGTCGGCGAGATGGGTACTTAGGATCCATATAGCGACGGCAACACAAACGGTCACACCGATGTGAAGCGCACCCGATAAGATCAACGGAACAAACAGACCGAGCACGAAAGCGCCACCCAAAATGTAAAGGGATGGACGAAAGAGCTGTAACGGCGTTCGCTTCCAACGAGAGATCGGGACAAGCGCTAAACAACCCGCCAAGAGCATCATCAGTGGTACGAACGCTCGATTGAAATACGGGGGACCGAGTGAGACGCGCCCACCGTCGGTGAACCATTCGTAGAACAATGGATATAGCGTGTACAGAAAAATGACGGCCAACGCTAGCGTGAGTAACACGTTGTTCGCCAACAGCAATAGTTCCCGCGAAATCCCGTGGTAAGAAATACGTGAACGCAAGCGAGCGGCTCGAAACGCGTACAGCGACAGTGAGAGACATGCGACCAACGCAACGATTGTCGCCAAGTACATACCTCTCTCGGGGTCAATCGCGAACGCATGCACACTCGTAAGTACGCCGGATCGAACGAGAAATGCGCCTACGAGACATAAAGTGAACGTCAGAAGCGCAAGCAAGACCGTCCAGGACTTGAACGCGCCACGTTTTTCCGTCACGGCTAGAGAGTGAATCAATGCGGTCCCAGCCAACCACGGCATGAATGAGGCGTTTTCGACGGGATCCCAAAACCACCAGCCACCCCAACCGAGCTCGTAGTAAGCCCACCAAGAACCGAGAGCAATCCCCACTGTCAGCAACGCCCATGCAGTGTTCGTCCATGGTCGTGACCACCGTGCCCATGCCGCGTCGATCCGACCTGTCAGCAACGCAGCGACCGCGAATGAAAAAGCGACCGAGAATCCAACGTAACCCAGGTACAGAAACGGCGGATGCACCAAGTGCCCAAAATCCTGCAGGATCGCGTTCATGTCAGAACCGGTAGTGACTTCAAGTGGAAAGGCTCGAACGAATGGACTACTGGCACTGAGCAAAAACAGGAGAAATGCGACATTGATGAGACCTAGAACGGACAACACATAACCGCGCATGTCGTAGCTGAGTGATTCGCTACGAAGCGCAACAGCGCCCGTCCAACCTGCCATGACTAACGTCCACAATAAGAACGAACCTTCATGGTCTCCCCACATTGCGCTTGCTTTGTAGTACCAAGGCAACAACGTGTGCGAGTTATCCGCGACATACTGAACCGTGAAATCGTCGAGTAGAAACGCAATATCAAGTAATACGAAAGAACAAAGAAGAAATAGGAATTGGGCTATCGCGATCTGTTTCGCCGCTTTTACCCAGACTGGTTGGCGCTGTTTTGCACCGAAGAATCCCGCAAAGGCGAGCGCAACCGCAGATGTGAATGCCAGTACGCAGAAAAAGTGCGCGAGTTCTGGAATCATTCTGTAGTGTGAAGATCAGCGAGTTCAGGTGGCATGTAGTTCTCGTCGTGTTTGGCGAGTACCTGATCAGCATAGAACAAGCCGCTCTGGTCGAGTGTGCCGGAGACGATGGCGCCCTGTCCTTCAACAAATAGGTTCGGCAGCAGCCCTTCGTAGACAACAGGGAAACTCGATCCTGCCATATCACTTAATTCGAACTGAACGGATAGATCCTCGTCGCTACGATGAATGCTCCCTGCGACGACCATGCCACCTGCCCGAATGGCCTTTCCGGTCGGCGCTTCACCATTGACGACGCGGTCTGGAAGATAGAAGAACTCTAGATTCTGTTGCATGGCGTAAAACGCCAATCCCAGCGTCGTACTTGACCCAACGAACACAAAAAGTACGACACCTAAGCGTCGTTTTCTAACGCGATTCACTCGTCGATTCACCTGAATGAATGTTGAAATACGGAGGAGCCGTGTGTTTGAGGCTACCTTGCTTACGCCTCATCGAACTGCGAAGGTAAATCATGCAAAAATCGTGACGTCAAATGGCTCCTCGTTCGCTGACAGACCTTCCTCTGTCTCCCTTAGAACTACGGGCGCGAGTACTCCGTTAGGGCACCATTGATTGAAGAAGAACACACGTGTACGCACAACGTGGCGAATAGACGTAAAGGTGCTTTAAGAATGTGCGCATGATAGCGGTTCTGCAGCCCACTCGAGCTCTGCCACAAACGCGGTTATACGTAATCATGATTAGACCTGCTCCCCACAATTCTTCGGCAGATACGTAATGAGCACGAACGTTGGTTACCGTTCCGTCGATGTAGCTTCTTCTTATATGGAGGTCAAAACGAAGGTCGCTTGATAAGATCACGTATGTATCGCCTTCTCAAATCTCGAAATAGACGATCAGAGGTGTGCGCTAACGCCTCTTATCGAAACTTCTCCAGATAGGGATGGCCAAATTCACCTTCGAGTCCATTTAGCGTTCAAGCTCAGGTCTCAACAGTCTTAGCAAGCGAGTCAAGCGCTTTCTTTATATCTTTGGAATCTAGCTCTTTACTCTCTCCCTTCGCATTCAGTTCCCTTAGGATTTTCATCTGATTCTGATGTCGCCTTTTCATCCTATTATCAATCTCATCGATCTCTCGGACAATTTGTCCCCAGGTTCTCATGCTAGTTACCTTTTGTTCATCAATGTGAGAATAGAGTTGCTGATCGACAGCAAAAGATGGGACATCCGCTGATCTTGATCTTCTAGCATCTTCATCACGTTCTGAATCGAGTCCATCACTCTCTTAAGTCTAAAGAACGCCACGCCTGCACCGAATATCGCGCCTACCCGCCCTACGAAGAACAAGCAATCGTATGCTAACCCCCATGGGGAACCTCAATAGGTTTCGATCAACTGCCGCATATCTATATTCTGCCCAACCTAAGTCCTAAGCAACGCTACGAAAGAATAATCTGACAAATACGTTGCTATCGTAGAAAGCGTTTACATGAAGGCCAAAACTAAAACACACGTATCAAAATACGCAATGCGACACAAATTAGAAACGACCAAGCGTAGCCGTGTGTCGGTTCTGATCGATCAAATTCTCGCTGTACTCATAATCACGACTACTCTCGAAGCATGCTTCGGACGAGAAGTAAGAGCGTACTAAACCGTAGACTTCCTTGATCAACAACTCTACATAGCAATTTGACTACTAGTACTCGCGTTCAGGCGGCAGAGAGCGAAGCCGCAGTCAACGCGTTACGCGAATGCGGCTTCGTGATCCTAGAAGAAGCGGTCGCCAGTGAACCTTTGAAGGTACTACGCGAACGCATGGATCGCGACACCGAAGAACTGCTCGCATACTGCGAATCCATAGGCGGTAACCCTCGGGAGTTAGGCCACCTTCAGCAGGGTCCGCCTGTCTCGAAGGACTATGTGTTCGCGGACATAGCAATGAACGGATTCGTCAATCGGGTCTGTAACCGACTTTTCGACCACAGACCAAGACTGACGTTCTACAACGGCAACACCAATTGTCCCGGCAGCACAATGCAAAGGCTGCATATGGATGGTCGACATGCAACACTCGAACCGGACCCCGTTTCACCAATCTCCAGTGTCGTCGTCGATATACCACCTGGTCCGATGAACAAGGGAAATGGCGCGATCGAAATATGGCCTGGATCACATCTTGTACGCCCACCTGAAGGTGGTCCACGTGTGCCGGAAGAATTAGAAGCTAAGCGCCGAGCAATTGAAGGTCCGATTCAAGCAGAAACTTGCGTCGGCGACGTACTCATTCGTGACACGAGACTCTGGCATCGCGGCGTTCCAAATCGATCGAGACGACCGCGTCACATGATCGCATTGATCGTGAGCGACGGGCGTCTCCCGGTTGGTGGGAAACTAGATTTTCAGAGAGGATGCGAAGACGCACTTGAAGGACATTCAGTGGATTCGAATGCGAACTACACTGATCAACCGATCGACTATCTTTTCTCACCAACCCGACGAATCTATGAACATCGCCAAGCCGTTCAAAAGGAAGCAAAAGAGGGAAAACTGAACTCGCAGCACAGCACCTAGTTCTCCGATTCGATCTCCAGTTCTATCCTAAGTGCTTCAATCAGGCGTTTATGCTGAAATCGAGGCGTAAGTGCGACGACAATTACAAATATGAGCGCGATACCAAATACTGGCCACACGTACGCCGCGTAGCCTCCCATTTCCAACCATTCCATCATGCTAACTTACCTCGTTAGTTACTATCAACGATGTCACGCACCCACTCGCTATTTCGCTCGCGACGCAGCACGTTGATACGCATGTAATACAGGATGACTCCGGCCGCGAGCGCATACAAACCAATCGTATTGACTAGCAACGGCCAAAGCATCGATGGATCGATGCTAACCGGATTGCCGATCTGGATAGAGGCAGGTTGATGCAGCGTCGTAAACCAGTCAACAGAATACTTGATGATCGGAATGTTGATCACACCTACGATCGCTAGTACCGCGACCGCCAATGCACCGCGTTGCGAATTCGGAATCGCAGTTCTCAGCGCTATCAAACCTAGAAACAAAAACAGCTGAACTAACACCGAGGTCGTACGCGCGTCCCAGACCCAGCCTGTGCCCCACGTTGGAATCCCCCAAACAATGCCACTGAATAGCGCAAATGCAGTAAGCCAAGCTCCGAGCCAAACGGCGGATACGATGAACACATCTGCCATTTTCATACGCCAGACTAAATACACGAAACCCGCAACGGCGATCGCGATGTAGATTAGCTGTGACAGATGGGCGGTCGGAACATGTAGATAGATGATTCGGAAACTATCTCCTTGTAAACGATCTGCCGGTGCGAATGCAAGCCCCCACACGGTACCGACAATCAATGAAACAAAGCCGATTACGTACAGCCAGGAAACCCATACCTTCGCACCTCGGTAAAAAAACGGGGGAGAACCCATTTTGTGGAATATCCGCGTGAACCAGTTCAAATCAATACTCCTGGCTCACACGTAACAGTGCCGCGATCGCAAACGGCAAAAATGTGATCGCCCCCATAGCAATCGCTAGGATGCCGATCAATGCGAATTCAAACGGTTCCTGATTTGCACTGCGTTGACATGCACCAACGCCAAGCAACAAAACAGGAACGTACAGTGGTAAAACCAGAAGCGCAAGTAAGACACCGTTTCTGCCGACCCCGAGAGTTAGCGTTGCGCCTAAAACACCAAACAGCGTAAAGACGATCGATCCTGGTATCAAGGTAATGAACAAAATCCACCACACTTCCGTATCGATGTTCAGCATCCATGCACCCAACGGTACGAGAGCAACGATAGGTACCGCACAGAGAAACCAACGAGCAGCGACCGATCCGTGCACGCTCACGTACAACGATTGATTTTGTGCGATCACTTGCTCAAGCGACCCATCCTCATAGTCTTGCGCGTAAGCGCCACCCGATGCCATCATGGTCGAAAGCAGAAGGACCACCCAAAGCACCGCTATCGCGAGGCCATCTCCCGTTGCGAGTGAACCACCTTCAAAAGTAATCGAGATCAAGGATGTGACAATGATGAAGAATGCCATCGGGTTAAGGCTATCGAGTGGGTGTCGCCAGCCGATTCGAAACGTCCGATTGAAAGCGATTACAAACGCATTCATGACACATTGAGATCGATAGTTTCAGTATCGGGTAACCCTAGCGTCGCGTGAGTTGCAACTACGGCCCCACCACCACTGGCACGATGAGACGTAATTGCTCCTTTGAGCCAGTCGATTGCTGACTCGTCTAACGATGTCAGTGGTTCGTCGAGTAACCAGATCCTTGCCTTGAGTGCAAGCAAGCTCGCGAGCCCACACCTTCTTACTTGACCTGCGGACAATGAGCCAACGGGCATATCCCTGCACGACTTGAGACCGAGCTCTGACAAGACGCGCATAAGTTCAGTTTCTGATGTATTCTGGTCTGCGTTCTGTGTGAGCCAACGAAGGTTCTCATACGCCGTCAAGGCAGCATTCAAGCCCGATTTCTGACCTACATACGCAAAGCTGTGAGATCTTAAATCGATCGATCCTCTATGAGCGCGACGGATTCCTGCCAAATATCTCAAGAGCGTAGTCTTCCCACTACCGTTCGGACCTTTGATTTCGATCAATGCACCTGGGTTTACGCTCAGATTGAAGTCTGTGAGCAAAGGTCGCTCTGCGACCTCCACCTCAAGCCCCGATACCTGGAGCAACGTTGACGAGTTAACTTGGGTCAATCGACGACACTCGTCTATCGTTCGTCTGATTGAGCTTGATTTGATGCAAACTCTTCAGCAGTAAGGATGTGGGTCGAACTCGAATCTTCGTCAAACACGATGAAAGCCCTCTCATTCTCGAGCGCGTCGAGCAAGCGTTTGCGTTTTTGAGCTAGCGTTCCATCCCAGACAACGCTATCCCGCGTAATAAACTCGTCTAGCAAAGCTTGCAGTGCGTCTGTGGATAGTAGTTTGTGCGAAACCTTCAAACGTATTCCGGTTTTTGTGAGGCTGATGACGAATTCAGTTGCAGCACGGTAACCGTTACAGCGTCAGCGTGCACGATGGCACGGTCACTAGATGACGAGTTGCCGAATCGGATCCAAGTCAACCGACCCTTCGAGTGCACTGAAATCGAATAGCTCAGAATCCGCCAAGTGCGTGGGAACTACCGTACGGATCGCTCTGGCTATGTTCTCAATTCGTCCGGGCTGAATAGCCTCCCACTCGCGCAGCATGGATTTGATGACTTGCCGCTGTAGATTCTCCTGGGATCCACAGAGATCGCATGGGATGATCGGATGAGCTTCCACCTTGGAATAACGTTCGATGTCTTTCTCGCGCAGGTAGTAGAGGGGACGTATAACATGATGAAGTCCGTCATCGGATAAGAGACGTGGCGGCATGGCCTTCAGACGACCACCGTGGAACATATTGAGGAACAGCGTCTCAACCACGTCGTCAAGATGGTGACCCAGCGCAATCTTTGTTGCACCAAGTCGCTTTGCCGTTGAGTAAAGGATGCCTCTCCTGAGACGCGAACAGATCGGACAATACGTCTTACCTTCTGGTGTCTTCTCCATAACAATCGAGTATGTGTCTTCCTCGACCGCATGAAATTCCACGCCTTTAGATGCTGCATATGAAGGCAGAACGTCCGGTGGAAACCCCGGTTGCTTCTGATCTACGTTAACCGCGAAAAGCGAGAACTCAATCGGTGCGTTCCGTTTTAGCGACAGAAGGATCTCTAGCATGGTGTAAGAGTCTTTCCCGCCTGATAGACATACCATCACGCGATCGTCTTGCCCAATCATCTGATAGTCGCTGATCGCACGACCGACTAGCCGACGTAGTTTCTTCCGCAGCTTGTTTCGCTCGAGCTCGTCTTTTCGAGCTTGCGTTACCGTTGAAGACATCTCAATGACGCGCTCAGTACCACTCAACCAGCATCACGCAGTATTGTGACGGGCGGCAGTCGAACCAATTTCCGCGTTGACAGGTAACCAACACTCGCGATGATGCTCCCGCCAAGGAGGAATCCCGCGATCCAGATCTCCGGTCGCGTCGCGTACTCAAACTCTAGCAACTGCTCTTCTATCAGATAGAGCGAAAGTTCAGCACCGACGATCGCAACAAGACCTGCCATTAGACCCAGCAACAGAAACTCAGCTGTGAGCGAACCCAGTATCAATTTCTTCGTACCACCCATCGACCGAAGAAGAGCGTGTTCTTTAATTCGACTGTCACGACTCGCTTGGATCGAAGCTAGTAACACGAGTGCGCCGGATGTCAAAACCAAGATCAAAATCCACTCGACAGCCATTGTCACGCGATCGATCACTGATTGAACTTGCTTGATAATCGAGTCTACATCGATAACGGTCATCGTCGGATTACGTGCGATCAGCTGGGTAAGCTCCGAACGATTTTCGTCGGGAACGTAGATCATCGCGCGATAACTTGATGGTATGTCATCGAACACTTTTGGCGGAAAAACGAAGAAGAAATTGAACTGTGCGTTCTCATTCCATTCAAGGGCGCGCAAACTTGCGATTCGTACGTCAAACACCTGACCTTGAACGCGGAAAGACAATTCGTCGCCGACGTCAAGTCCCCACGCCCTCGCATAATCGCTCTCGACCGACACAAGACTCTCTTCTGTGCCAGGGGACCACCACTCACCGACGACCACTTCATTGTTTTCCGGAACTTCGTCCGACCATGTCAACTGCCTACCCGACGAGAGTCGCGGTCCGGGCATGTTGGGTCGGCGACGCTGGTATTCTCTGACCGGTTCGCCGTTCACGGCTACGACGCGCCCATCGTAGAAAGCAGCCAGATCACCGTCCGATGCATATCGATCAATGAACTGTGCAACGTCATCCCGCTGGGCTTGTGAGATGTTGAAGAGGACGTGGTTCGGCGTGTCCTGTGGTAGTTGCGCTTGCCACTCTTCGACGAGTGATGATCGGACGAGATACAGGATCATCAGCAACATGATGACCAGACTGAATACCACAATCTGACCCGTGTTCTCAACGTTTCGGCGCTGCAGTCCACTCAGCGCGAGTCGCCAAACGCTACCTGCTTGCATACCAAGAAGGCGTCCCCCGCGCAACAACACGATCGCGACCGCACCGAAAGTGACCGTCACGGCAACGATACCGAGCAGCAACCAAAGTGTGAACGACCAACTTCCACTGTACCAGATAAGGAGTCCCAGAATACCGGTAATCGCACATGTGTAGGTAACGAGCGACGACACGCCGGCGCGTCTGAAATCGCGCCGAATCACACGTAACGGCGACACACTAATCAGATCCAGGAACGGAGGCAACGCGAAAGCAAATAGGCAAATAAACCCTGTGACAATGCCAGTTAGAACGGGGGTAATACTTGCCGGTGGTACTTGGGTGACATTCGTTAGTAAGTGCTCCGTCAGATACCAAACTAGCCCGAAGTGAATCGCCGCACCCGCAATTAGACCGCCCGCAATACCGAACAGTCCTATGAGCAAAAGAAGACCTAAGCACCCCCACAAGACCGCTCGCGGTCGCGCTCCGAGAGTTTTCAAGATGCCCACATGATCGAAATGACGCCTCGCATACCGGTTCGCGCTTAGTGCGATCGCTACGCCAGCCAACAACACCGCCATTGAGCCGCCGATCAGGAAGAAACTCTCCGCTCGTTCTAGCGCACGTCCGATGCGCGCATCCGCATCTCTCACGTTTCGCCATCGATAGCCTTCCAAGTCTTCTTCGATAGCTCGATAGAGCTCGCGAAACGTCGAATCGTCACCCACGAGCAATAGTCGGTAATCGATCTGGCTACCAGGTTGGATGACCTGCGTAGCATCGATATCTTCCATGCGCATCAGCACTCGAGGCGACAAATCGAGCATGCTGAACCCGCGGTCAGGTTCCGCTTCGATAATCCCCGAAACCGTGAGTGGCGCATAGCCGACATCGACTTGATCGCCCAGCTCGACATCCAATATGTAGAGCAGTCTGGAGTTCATCCAGATCTCGCCTGGTCGAGGAATCTCGGTCGTTTCAGTCGTCGCGCCAAATGGCTCTTCCGCGACGCGCAACTTACCTCGAAGTGGGTAGTTGCCTTCAACTGCCTTGACACTAGCGAGTTGCGATTTGGTGTTATCTTCACTCGATAAGACCATTGAGTTGAACACGACCATCGAGCTGGTGGTCAAGCCCCGATCTGTTGCTTCTTGAATGAATTGGTCCGGGATAGGCTTCCGCGAATTGATGCTGCGATCCGCCCCGAGAAATACCGACGCTTCTTTCGTCATCGCTTTCTGCAATCGGTCGACGGTTAGCGTAATCGATGAAACCGTCCCTACCGCGATCGCGAGCGCGATTAGCAGTAGATGCAGTTCACCCGAACGCCAATCGCTGAGAATGAAATTCAGAATGAGACGTAAATTCATGCAATCACCGCGCCGGCCGCAAGTTCAGTACTGGACTGACATCGATCGGCTAAGCTCCGATCATGTGTGACGAGTACAAGCGTCGTCTGGTTTTCGTGATTGAGCTCAAATAGTAAATCTGCAATTCGATGACCCGTCTTAGTATCAAGGTTACCCGTCGGTTCGTCAGCAAACAACACCAAAGGTTCAGAGCAGAACGCCCGAGCAATGGCCACTCGTTGCTGTTCGCCACCCGACAACTGTCGTGGGTAGTGCTTCAGTCGACTGCCCAAGCCTACTCTCTCAAGGTACCTTATAGCATCTTCTCGGGCAGTCCGTTCACCACGAAGCTCTGCGGGCAACATCACGTTTTCCAATGCGGTCAAACTATCGATGAGTTGGAATGTCTGAAACACGAAGCCAACAGTACGAGCTCGTACTTGTGCTCGTTCATCTTCGTTGAACGCGGAGATCTCGTCGCCATCAAGCCAAACACGACCGCGCGTGGGTACATCTAATCCTGCTAATAAACCCAATAAAGTAGTCTTACCCGACCCAGACTCTCCAACGATCGCTACCGCTTCACCTCGAGCAATCGAAATATCTACATCGCGCAGAATGGTTAACGACGCCCCTTCAAACTCGACTTCCTTCGTAAGGTCTTCCGCTCGAAGTATGGCATCGCTGTCGTTCGTTGTCGTGGTCAAGTTATTCCTTGTCGGTTTCTTGTGTATTTGTACGAGTTTGAGCGCGGAAACCGTTCAATCCGAGCAACGCACCATCTTGGTGCTCGGCGACAGTATCAGTGCGGCTTACCGAATAGACACTGAATCGGGATGGGTGTCTCTCTTACAACGCAAGTTAGAAACTGAAGGTTCCGATTGGCGAGTCGTTAATGCGAGCGTCAGCGGCGATACGACCCTTGACGGGCTAACGCGAATTGACGCATTACTGGACGAAATCAGTCCGCAGATCATGATTTTAGAGTTAGGCGCGAACGACGGTTTGCGCGGGTATCCCGTCGAGTCGATACGAGAAAACTTGATCGACCTCATTGATCGTGCGCAATCAGATGGTGCCTTCGTGATTCTTGCGGGAATGCAACTGCCGCCAAACTATGGTCACAGGTACGTAGGTCCGTTCAAAGAAATGTATGAAGAGCTAGCGAAAACAAAGAACACCGGTCTTATTCCGTTTCTCATGGACGGCGTCGCGGCGGTCGACGAGCTAATGCAGGACGACGGTTTGCACCCGAAAGCTGAGGGACAACCCGGTTTACTTGCAAATGCATGGCCCGTAGTACAAAAACATATCAACGAAATCAGCGAAACTGTCGATTAAGTCTGAAGAACGCCCACATGGCGTTCACCGCGTGCGTTAGCCAGTGCTTCTTGTTTCGCGCGCTCCGCGAACTGTGCTTTCTGCCGCTCGCTGGTCTCGTGGAAGCAATATGGACAACTCACGCTCTTGACGTAAAGACTCGATTCCTTGTCGGTCTCACTGATGGCTCTACGACAGGCGTGGCATTGGTCGTAGCTACCCTGGGAGAGCTTGGCGTCAACAGAAACGCGCTGGTCGAAAACGAAACACTCACCGTGCCACCTACTTTCGCTCGGCTTGACCATTTCTAAGTAGCCTAGAACGCCACCGTCTAATTGATGGACGGCTTCGCAACCACTTGCTAGTAATGCGTTCGACGCTTTCTCACAGCGTATACCACCTGTGCAATACATAGCGATAGTCGACTTGCCATGGACCTCAATTAGATTTTCAATGCGGCTTTCAAATTCCGCGAATCTCTCTATTCCGACCGGCACGGCGTTATCAAAAGCGCCAGCCTCAATCTCATAGTCATTTCGGATGTCAAGTACTAAGACGTCTGGGTCATCCAACAGCTCGTTCCATTCATTTACTTGGACGTGGACACCTAGTGGGTCTGATGAAGTCAGTGGTTTGCCAAACTGAATGATCTCGTCTCGAACCTTCACTTTTAAACGGTAAAAAACCGGATTGTCTGGTCTAGCGGTTGAATATTTCGCTCGTAGCGAGCTCGCACCTGTCGAGGTTTCCACGAGCTGTACGGCACACCTCAGCAAGTCAAGATCCTGATGTGCAAGACTTGCATTCACCCCCTCACTCGCGATCAGCAATGTACCGACGAGCTCTAATTTGCCAAGCTGCGTACGTAGGTGGCTTGCCGCACTTTCCGGATCTGCGACCTCAAAAAATCGATAGAACGAAACGACGTTCATTTCAAACTCAATCTGCCTTCGAGCCGCCTAGACAAGGAGGCGACATCGGTGCCTTGCCAAATCTGCTTTTCCAATTTGCTTCGGTGTATGCGTGTATTGCGAGTGCGTGGACAGGTCCTGACAATTCGGTCGCAAGCAGGTCGTTGATCATGCGGTGTCGATCCAACAATCGCATCCCCTCGAACTGGGTACTCACGATTGTGACTTTGAAATGCGACTCTGATCCCGGCGCCACATTGTGATTGCCACTCTCATTGACGACCTCTAAATGCAGTGGGTCCAGCGATGTGAGTTTCGTTTCAATCGTTTCTTGAACGGTCATCAATTTATCTCAGCAAGTACTACCGTGATGTTGTCGGTGCTTCCGTGATCTCCGGCAGCGTCGATCAGCTTGTCAAGCAGAAGATTAATGTTTGAACGATATTCGTGCATGACCAACGACAACGCGTCGTTAGTAACGAAGCCGGATAGGCCATCACTACAGAGCATGAAGAGATCCTTAGGCTGAACTTCGAACTCGGTAATCGTTGGTTTTACGACCTGACTGGGACCGATACATTGGAGCACGCGATTGTCAACAGGCGACGTCTCAGCTTCCTCTTCCGTGATTTCGCCTTGATCAATTTTCTCATTTATAACGTTGTGGTCCCTCGTCATTTGAGTAAATTCCTCGCCCCTCAAAAGATAGGCACGCGAATCGCCAGCGTGACAAATGAAGCCTAGATCCGCAACTAGCTGCAGCATGACAAGCGTCGCACCCATCGCTCGAACGTCTGGAAGTGAACGTGCACGAGCGTGAATTTCACGATTGGCATCCTTGATGATTGTCTCGAGGGATTCGCGATCCATGTTGTCGGAACCCAAATCACGTATGCGTTGGGTGACTTCATCCGCTGCCATACGGGCGGCAATATGACCGGCATCTAGCCCACCCATTCCGTCTGCAACGCCACAGAGTTGCAGGTCGGGACGTGTCCAATAAACATCCTCATTACGTGAGCGGACGCGTCCTTTCCATGTCTTTCCGACCAATATCAATCGCGAGATGCTCGTAGTAGAAAATCGAATTTCAATCGCACTTCGGTGGTTGTGTCAAGTATCGTCACAATACTTGGAATTCCGCCTACTTAGTGCGTATTTTGCGATTCTTAAGTCAGTTTATCGTACTAGTAGACGCCACAGTCGAAACTCAGAATCCGCAGTCTGACTGCCGAACGTTCGTCTTCTCGTCTAAAACGTTGCACGCTTATGCAACGGAGGTGCCCATAGCGGATTGATACGAGAGATCGGGTGACAATGGATCGGACGAGGTACGAACCTGCACACATTCTGTCGCACGCTGGCGTTATCTAGCCTAAGCAATTACCCTTGATTAGGTCCAGATCCATTTTCGGCCAATTGAAAGTGAGAAAGTGTCTGATTGAAAGACTGCCCACCATATCTCAATAACGGCAAGTTGCTGAATGCTCCGAATCGCCTACCTGAGGCGAAACATGGACCGACTTACCTTGAAGAAAACGAGACGATAAAGTGAACGTCCAGTTGAAAGATCACCTACGTCCAATCGAAACGCAAAATTAGATTCCAATCCAACGCGACGCGCAAAGTGCTAACTACCTAACAGGTGATTCGAACGAAATGTTCGACCCAAATCTATAATCCAAAGCACCATTTTGTCGCGGCGGTTCGTCCGTTCTGTTCCGATGCTAAGCGTCATCTCCCCATCGAAAAATCTCGATTTCAAATCTCGCGCCACGTCTCGAAAGAAAACAGAACCGATATTTCTGAATCAGGCTGCAGAGCTCGTTGACACGATGCGACAGATGGGTGCGGACGACATCAAATCGCTGATGAACATCAATGATGAGCTCGCGAACTTGAACGAGGAACGCTTTCATAGTTGGGACACCGATTTGCGCGGCACGAAACCGGCGGTCCTTGCATTTCGGGGCGATGTCTATCTTGGACTCGACGCTCCGACACTCGCTGAAGGAGATTTGACATCCGCACAACGACGAATTCGCATCCTATCTGGTCTATACGGACTTTTACGACCGATGGACCGAATTCATCCCTACCGATTGGAAATGGGTCTCCCAATTCAATCGAATGGCTTTGAGAACCTTTACCAATTCTGGGGAGCTCGAATAGCCGACCGTCTCAACGAAGAGTTAAGTCAGCACCGCAATCCAATCTTGGTCAATCTCGCCTCCGACGAGTACTTTAAAGCGATTGATACATCGCGAATCGACCATCCGATTGTGCAATGTCAATTCTTAGATAAATTTCGAGACAACTATCGATTCATGAGCTACTATGGCAAACGGGCTCGAGGATTAATGGCAAGACACATCGTTACACAGAAGATAGACAATCTCGCCGGATTGAAACGATTTTCGTCCAACGGCTATCAATTCAATAAGGATCGATCAAGCAAGACCAAACTGGTATTTACACGAGACGAACCGATCCCAGCTCAGGCTAAGAAAGCGTAAGATCCTAATCTATGCTCAATACGCCATGGAGTCGGAGACTCTATGGCCCTGCGGTTTGCGCTGCAACTACCTTGCAGTCAAAGTCACTAAACTCGATATGCTCGTTTTGATCAATCTTCGTGACAAAGAACGCTCGACCGGCCGCTTCAAAGCTCATTGATTTTGTCAAGGATACCCCCGTCGCACGATCCGAGGTAAACGTTGTTTCTTGCTCGAGCTTCCGCATTTTGACGCCTCTAATCGGTGATGCCGGTTCAGTAAGTGAGATTGAGAACCTCAATGGTCGGAATCCGTCTTTAGTTACGATCAGGATTCCGGTCATCTTTTCCTCCATCCGGTCCGGAATCTCATCGCCCATCTCAGGCAGAAAGACGAACTCAATCGTCTCGTCATTTTCCTGAACGACACGTACAGTATCGGCTACAACCATTTTCAGGAATTCAAGGTCAGTAGGGTAATTTCTACGCCGCGATCGCTCGTCCGCATCTTCCGCGTAGTCGGCCAGTTCCCGCTTGGTCGGCTGAAGACCATCAACAGTTACTAATTGCCACAGTGTTTCAGGAGAGAATTTCTCAACGCGCTCTCCTGACTCTTTCGACGAATGAGTCGTCATATAGGAACAAGCGACGTGATCTTGAGAAAGATTCGCTTCGAGGAATTTCGCGTAAAGCGGGTCTATCTCATCCGCTTGTACGAACGGAGTTGCTAACGAAAGTAGCGTCGTCAACGTAGCTTGTAAATATCGGCTTGTCAGCGAACGAATACGATCCACGATGCTCCTTTATTCCTAATATCGCTATATCCAATGTCGCGCCGACCGTAAAACTTGATCGCCCGATCCGCTTAGTTGAGAAGCGATAGTTCAGCGGTCAGACCAGCGCGATCGTCTAACGGCTCCTTTGACAGAAAAACACTTAGATCGTTCTCAACTTTAGTCACCACATCTACATCTTTGACCGCTTGAGCACCGACACAAAAATGAACCTGCTGTTCGAAACCGACAGATGGCATGTCTGCGACGGCTCGAGTCAAGTCGCAGTCAAATTCTTCCGCCAACGGTTAGCTCACGTTCGAATCTGCAGGAAACAAATCGTGAAATTGCGCCTTTCGTAGCTTGATTGCCCCTCGAGCGCCACCTCGACGACGAGTTCTCGCCATATTCAGCAACTCTACGCAAAACGCAAAAGCCATCGACGCGTAAATTAGCCCCTTCGGTACGTGGATCCCCCACGACTCAACGATCAGTGCAAAACCGATTAGAACCAAGAACGCAAGCGCTAACACTTTAAGCGAGGGATGATCCTCAACGAAGCGACTGATTGGTCCTGCTGTGAACATCATCACGATCACCGCCGTCACGATCGCGGCGATCATCACGACGACGTTGTCCACCAAACCGACGGCAGTAATCACGGAATCAAGCGAGAACACGATGTCAATGAGTGCGATTTGCGCCAAGACCCAACCAAATGTTGCGGTTTTGCGAAGTCGGGTGGTTTCCTCGACCACACCAAGCGAATTGTGAATCTCTAAGGTCGCTTTAAAAACTAGAAAAGCGCCGCCGAAGAACAAAATCAGATCTCTGCCTGAAACTCCGTGTCCGAGAACATGGAAAAGGTCTGCGGTAAGTCCAATGATCCAACTCAACGTTAATAACAGCAGAATGCGCATCAGCATTGCGAGCGCAAGTCCGATCGTCCGAGCACTTTGTCGCTGATTTGCTGGTAGCTGGTTCGTCGTGATCGATATAAAAACGATGTTATCGACTCCTAACACGATTTCGATCGCCGTCAGCGTCACAAACGCTGCCACAATCTCATAGCTCAACGCGAACTCCATCGACACATACCTCCTACGGTTAGGCGGACTAAACACTCGCCTTCGAATACCGTTTTTATAATCTCATTTCGCCGACGAACACCCCCGCATGACGAAAATGGCAACTCCTGAATCTCTTGAAGCAGCCGTATTTAGGCGACTAATCGACCATCTCGACGAGCATAAAGAGGTCCAAAATATCGAGTTGATGAACCTAGCGGGATTTTGTCGCAATTGCTTAGCAAAGTGGTACGTCGCGGCGGCTGAGGAAGCGGGAGAAGAACTCGATTACGAGAGTGCTCGCGAACGTGTCTACGGTATGCCGTACGCCGAGTGGAAAGAAAAGTACCAACTCGAGGCGACGCCGGAGCAACTGGCTAAACGAGCGCAACAACCGGATCACCACTGATCCGATATTCCATAGATGTCAGAATCCAAGCAGACTAGCGATCGCGTCGGTCGACTGACGAAGTTTTGGCGCGAATGGCGAGGCTTCGTCTACTTCGTAATCGCCATGATCCTGTTTCGATCGGTTATCGCGGACTGGAATCAAGTACCTTCGGGTAGCATGGAACCCAACATCATGGTTGGGGATCGCATTGTCGTTGACAAGATCAGTTATGACCTGCGCGTCCCGTTCACGCTGACACGTATCCACCAGTGGAGCGATCCACAACGAGGCGATGTCATCACGTTCCCCAATCCACGCGACGACGAGGTCTACGTAAAACGCCTGATCGCCGTACCTGGCGATACTGTTGAAATGCGAAACAACCGGCTAATCATTAACGGTGAAAGGGCTACGTATCAGCAACTTGACGGCGATCTTGCCGACAGACTGTCGTCTCAACTTCATCAGCGTAGTCTGAGGACCCATCGACTGCTTGAGGAGACGATCCTAGGAAGTACCAGGATCATCATGGAATCGCGACGACGAGGGAATCCGATGACACGTTCATTCGGTCCTGTTGAAGTCCCCGCTGAATCATTTTTCGTCATGGGCGACAATCGAGACAACAGTAAGGACTCTCGAGAATTCGGGTTTCTTGAACGTGACCGAGTTCTCGGTCGGGCTTATGCGATTGCCTTCTCGGTTGACACTAGCAAGTACTACATGCCACGTCCGAGTCGCTTCTTCACGGACCTTGAGTAGTTCACTGCTTACCCAAAATCGGTAACATTTTGATGACGGCAGCGGTCTAACCTGCCGCAGTGTTACACGATTAGGACGAATCCTTGCCTCGATTAATCCGCTTACTGGTCGGCGTTTGCGTCGTCTCACTCACCAGCTCCCTCGTAGCCGAAGTCGAGACAGCGTTTCTACCCACCCTCGAACCATTACCAGTTCATCCTCGCGCTGCACGCTTCATAGTCGACCAAGTACGGAGCAACCATCTAATCCGGAATGCGCCGCTGGACGACGACGCCTCTTCTCAAATATTAGACCGCTACCTTGAAGTACTCGACCGCCGCAAGCAGTTTTATCTCGCTAGTGACATCGAGGAATTCGAAACCTTCAGATATCAGTTTGACGACGCACTCAAACGAGGTCGCTTAGAACTTGCTTACAAAATGGTCAATCGACTCCAATCTCGACGTGATGCCCGATACGACTGGATTCTCGAGCGACTTGAGCCTGGAATTGAATCTTTCGATCTAGCAACCAGTGTGCAATTGCCACTGGATGCTGATGACCTGGCGTGGCCGCGGGATAAAGCCGATGCAGACCTGCGTTGGGAACACAATCTAACGGACGCCATCATCCATATGCGTTTGAATCAGCGCGAACCCGAGGAGATTCTCAATCTGCTCACGAAGCGCTACACCAATCGTCGCAATCAGAACCGCCAGTTTACGTCTGAAGAAGCCTTTGCCGACTACATAAATTCGTTCACCCATATCTATGACCCGCACACGGTCTATTTCTCACCCCGAGACGCAGAAGACTTCCACATGTCCATGCGCATGTCACTCGAAGGCATTGGTGCATTACTAGGAATCGAGGACGAATACGTCAGAGTAATCAGCCTAGTAAAGGGTGGACCTGCAGAACTGGATGGCGAACTGAAGGCCGCTGACCGAATCGTGGCGGTTGGGCAAGACCCCAACGGACCAATGATTGACGTGGTGGGTCGCAGGATTCAAGACGTCGTTGACTTGATTCGAGGCCCAAGAGGCACGGTCGTTCGATTGGAAGTTCTCGAACCCGTGAGTTCTGGTGGTGCATCGAAGGTGATCGCGATCACTCGCGACAAGGTAAAGCTCGAAGAAACAGCCGCGAAAAAGAAAGTGTTCACTCTCGAAGACAAGGGTATTGAACGCAAAATCGGCGTGATCGAGTTGCCGAAGATGTACGCTGATCTGGCTGGCGAGCAACGCGGTGAAGAGGACTACCGCAGTGCGACGCGCGATGTCGAGAAACTGATCGGCGAACTTAAGGAAGAAGACATCGACGGGTTAGTCCTGGATCTCCGCAACAACGGTGGCGGATCACTTCCGGAAGCCCACAAACTCGTCGGCTTGTTCATTGAGACCGGACCCACTGTCCTGGTGAAAGGACTCGGACGACGTCAACAGGCTATGAAAGACAACGATCCTTACGTTGCATACGACGGACCTCTCGCAGTCCTTGTCAATCGAAGCTCGGCATCCGCTTCCGAGATCTTTGCAGGTGCGATTCAGGACTACGGTCGTGGTTTAGTGCTGGGTACGCGGACTTACGGTAAAGGCTCGATTCAATCCATTCTCTCGCTGAACCACGGTCAACTTAAGATCACTCAAGGAAAGTACTACCGAATTACCGGCGAAACCACTCAACATAGTGGAGTAAAGCCCGACATCGAGTTTCCTGAACTGATAGATCCGGAGGCTGTTGGTGAGAGCTCGTATTCGAATGCACTTGCGCTTGACGTCATCGAACCTGCAGAGTACGAAGTGATCGCGGATATCGATGGGTTGATTAGCGATCTGACGAAAAGGCACGAGGAACGCACCAGAAACGATCCTCACTTCGATTATTACCGCCGCTTTGCGGAGCGTATCAATTTCAACCGCAACATCACGCACGTGTCGCTCAATGAAGATGAACGCCGTGCGCGTCGAGAGGAAAGTGCGACGTGGCGCTTAAAGACAGAGAACGACTACTTGAGGGCGCTAGGTGAGGAGCCCGCCGAATCCATTGATGAGCTCGATGACATCATGCGTGAGCTTCCGAGGAAACGAGCGGAGCAGGTCGATGGTATGGTTGAAGAATCAGGTCGCATCCTGCTGGACTACATCAACTCTAATCCGACGTTAGCCTATCGCGAAGCGTCTGCCGCTGCAGCAATAGGACCTTAAAGGGCGAACGATAGTGCGCGAGTATCAATTGTCTCGCGCAGCTTCTCCTTGAATGTTTCGAACGGCATAGTCGTCTGTTCGCGAATACCGTAGCGTCTTAGCGTCACTTCATTCGCTTCCATTTCGCGTTCGCCCACGATCAGAAGGTTCGGAATCTTTCGCGTCGTTCCTTCGCGAATTTTCTTCGAAACCGTATCGCTGGTTGACCCGAGTTCTGCTCGAACGAAGTCCGCGCGCAGTTCGTTAACAATCCGCTGAGCGTAAACGTCAAACTGCTCTGACACCGTGAGCACCCTGACTTGCACCGGTGCAAGCCAAGTTGGAAACGCGCCGCCAAAGTGCTCGATCAGAAAAGCAACGAAGCGTTCATGGGTCGAGAATGGCGCACGGTGAATGCAATACGGTACGTGTTCTTCGCCATCCGGTCCAACGTATTTCAAGTCCAGTCGCTTTGGAATAGCGAAGTCAAGCTGGACCGTGCTAACTGACTCCTCACGTCCCGTGACAGTAGGGAACTGCACGTCAATCTTAGGTCCGTAGAAAGCGGCTTCACCTTTGGCTTCAACGTAGTCAAGATCGAGTTCATTCAGAATATCGCGCAACACTGCTTGAGAGGATTCCCAAGCTTCCGGTTCGTCGACGTACTTGTTCTTGCCTTGCGGATCCTCAGGGTCCCAACAGCTCAACCGCAGGGAGTAGTCCTTCAATCCAAGGATCGAATACGCACGATCATAGAGTGCAATGACGTTTCGAAATTCGCTGGCGATTTGCTCCTCGGTGCAGTAAATATGTGCGTCATTCATGCACATGCCTCTGACTCTGAGCAATCCACCCACGGCACCGGAGTCTTCAAACCTATAAACGTGACCATATTCCGCTAGACGCAAAGGTAACTCACGATAGCTTCGTAACGACGACGAGAAGATCTTGTGATGGTGCGGGCAGTTCATCGGTTTGAGCACATACGCTTCCTTCACGACGTCGCCGTGCTCGGTCTCCTCAAGCACCTCGATCGGTGGATACATGTCGTCTGCGTAATACGGTAAGTGGCCCGTCCGATAGAACAAATCCTGTTTTGCGATATGCGGTGTCGCTACACGCTGGTATCCGTCCGCGAATTCCAACTCCGTTGCTAATTTCTCGAGCTCGTCTCGAATAACGGTTCCGTTCGGCAGCCACAGCGGCAGACCACGTCCAATTTCGTTATCGATCGTAAATATGTCGAGCTCTCTGCCAAGCTTTTTATGGTCGCGTTCCTGTGCAAGTTCATAGGCTTGTATATGAGCATCCAGCGTGGCTTTGTCCTCAAACGCCCACGCATAGATGCGCGTCATCATGGTGTTTCTGGAATCACCGCGCCAGTACGCTCCAGCAACGCTTCTTATCTTGAAGGCGTCTCGTGGAATGTCCTTCGCTGTGTCTACGTGCGGACCTTCACACATGTCCAAGAATGGTCCGTTTCGATAGAACGAGAGTGACTCTAGACCGTTTTTCTCGCACAGCTCTTCGGCGTATTCACGTTTATAAGGCTCACCCATCTCATCGATGCGTGCAAATGCTTCAGCCTTCGGAAGTTCCTCTTGATAGAACCGTTGTCCTTTCTTGAGTATCCGACGCATCCGACGTTCAAGATCTGGAAAGTCGGCTTCGGTTATCGGTTTCGGCAATACGAAGTCGTAGTAGAACCCATCCTGAATCGGCGGTCCAAACCCTAATGTAGCGCCCTCTCGCATCTCCAATACAGCTTGTGCAAGAACGTGCGCCAAGCTATGACGTATGCGGTATAGATCGTCGCTAGCATCAGCGTCGATTTCACCTGAATGTTCTAAGGGCACGGGTTAGCTCCTGAAGAGATTGCGCGATCAAGCCGCGTCTTTGGTTATGTTGTTCAACACGTACTGAAGGATTCCGCCACAGCGGAAATACTCGATCTCGTTATCCGTATCAAGGCAACTCAACACACGATGTGCGTCGGTTGAACCATCCGCTCGCGTGATGACCATTCTCAGTTCCTGTCGAGGCGAAATCTCTCTCTGTCCGTCAGCGAAGTCGATAGAGACTCGCTCCGATCCATCGAGGCGGAGCGTGGTACGAGATTCACCGTTCGTAAACAGAAGAGGAAGAACACCCATACCCACGAGATTAGACCGGTGAATTCGTTCGAAACTCTCTGCGATGACTGCCTTCACACCTAGTAATCGCGTGCCTTTCGCCGCCCAATCTCGGCTCGAGCCGGTACCGTATTCCTTTCCGGCAAAGACGACCAAGGGCGTTCCTTCACGTTCGTAACGCATGGCAGCATCATAGATCGAGATTTGATCTCCCGTAGGAACGTGCTTCGTATAACCGCCTTCGACATCAGAGAGCATCTCATTTCTGATTCTGATGTTCGCGAAAGTACCACGCATCATGACTTCATGATTACCTCTACGCGATCCGTATGAGTTAAAGTCAATTACTTGAACGCCGTTCTGTTGTAAGTACTCACCAGCAGGACTTGCTGGCTGGATCGCGCCAGCAGGAGAAATGTGGTCCGTCGTTACCGAATCGCCAAGAATCGCCAATACACGCGCTTTGTCGATAACGACAGTCTGGTCCAAGTCGCCGCCGACGGAGAAAAACGGTGGTTGCTTGATATACGTGGATTCCTCCCATCCGTACGTACTGGCTTCGTCAACGGAGATTTCGCGCCAAGCTTCCGGTCCCGTAAAAACGTCGGAGTATTGACGCGAGAACATTGATGCTGTTACTCGATCCACGACGTCGTCGACATCCTTAGAGCTGGGCCAAATATCCCTAAGGAAGACGTCGTTGCCGTGCGTATCCTGCCCCAGCGCTTCAGTCGTCAAATCGATCCGCGTCGTTCCGGCAATCGCGAACGCGACGACCAAAGGAGGCGAAGCCAGCCAATTTGCTCGAACTTCCTGGTGGACGCGACCTTCGAAGTTACGATTGCCAGACAGTACAGCAGATACCGTCAAGTTACCGTCCGCGATCGCTTTCGATATTGCGTCTGGCAAAGGACCGGAATTTCCAATGCAAGTCGTACAACCGTAACCGACTAAGTTAAAACCAACTTGATCCAATGCTGACTGTAAACCGGTTTCCTCGAGGTATTCCGTTACTACCTTCGATCCGGGTGCTAGCGAAGTTTTAACCCACGGTTTAACGTGCAATCCTCGGTCTAAGGCATTTTGCGCGACCAAACCTGCCGCGAGCATCACTGCGGGATTTGACGTATTCGTGCAGGACGTAATCGCTGCAATCACCACATCACCGTTTCTTAATGCATAGTCCTCTCCGTCGACTGCAACTTCCTCCGTACCACTCGTCAAGTCGAGTGCGTCGTCGAACGCACCACGAATTCCAGCAAGTGAGACGCGGTCCTGCGGGCGCTTCGGCCCTGCGAGCGAAGGCACGACCTCCGATAGGTCAAGGTGCAACAACTCAGAATAGTCCGGTTCATTTGATTCGTCTAGCCACATACCTTGTTGTTTCGTGTACGCTTCCGCCAAAGCAATGGTCTCGGCAGGACGAGACGAAAGCTCTAAATAACGAATCGTTTCTTGGTCAACCGGAAAGAAGCCGCAAGTTGCACCGTACTCCGGCGCCATATTCGCAATCGTCGCTCGATCAGCAAGCGACAGGTGTTTGACGGACGGTCCAAAAAACTCGACGAATTTACCAACTACGCCATGTGCACGAAGTAACTCCACTACGCGTAATACAAGGTCGGTAGCTGTGACACCTTCTGCGAGTTCACCGGTAAGACGTACGCCAACGACTGTCGGAACGAGCATCGAAATCGGTTGACCTAACATCGCCGCTTCGGCTTCGATACCACCCACTCCCCAACCTAATACGCCTAAGCCATTGACCATGGTCGTATGGCTATCGGTACCAACCAGCGTGTCCGGATATGCAATCGTTCTGCCATCCTCCTCTCTCGTCCAGACAACGCGAGCTAAGTACTCCAAGTTGACCTGATGACAAATCCCCGTGCCTGGTGGTACCACACGAAAGTTGTCAAACGCCTGTTGCCCCCAACGTAAGAACCGATATCGCTCACCGTTGCGATCCATTTCCGCCGCAACATTTGCGGCAAAAGCGCCTTCTGTACCGAAATGGTCGACCATAACTGAGTGGTCAATCACTAAGTCGACTGGAGATAACGGGTTGATTTTTTCAGGATCAGTTCCCGCTGTGACGGTAGCTCCTCTCATTGCCGCGAGATCAGCAACCGCTGGTACACCAGTGAAGTCCTGCATTAGCACTCGTGCTGGTTGATACGCGATTTCAGTCGCCTCCGCGTCGTGAGAACTCCAATGTCCAAGTTTCTCGATATCTAATTGCGTAACGGAGTTTCCATCTTCAAAGCGAAGGAGGTTTTCGAACAGAACTTTCAGTGAAATCGGCATCTTCGATACATCACCCGCACCATTCTTAGCTGCAATGTTTAAATCAAAATAGTCGTACTCCCGATCGTCTACTACGAGCGTTGAACGACTATTGAAGGAGTTAACACTCACTCGATATCCTTTGGAATTCTTGAATTCACGCACTCACTGTCGATGGTCAATGCAGCGTGCGGATTGGGAGGCGCGCGAATTTTACGAACTCGGAGATTTATATGCGGTAATTTAGTTGAGCAATTTCGATGGTCGCCTGACCTTGCGCTAGTCCTATATCGATCGATATATCGAACTCTACTTACGAATGCATTGAACGTCCGATTCAGATATGAAAGTAGCGGTCGTCTCTGAGGAACGATCGATTCAATTGAAATAATAGATTTACAGCTATGCAGACGAGGTCCCAAATCTGCGATATTCACAAGATTTTAAGACGATCGATAATCTTTCTGTATACGATTAACTGGAAGTTCACTTTCTACTTGATTAACGATGCCTTGAGGTCTGCACTATGAAAAGATATATATCCGAGGCCTAAATCACATTTGTAGTCGCTTAAGCTGCACAAATTTACTGGAGTATTTTTTCCTCAAGATCACTTTATATGTTTTTGAGTTGGATTGGGACGGGCTTATAGCGCTTAGCACGTACCAGTCGTAGGTGGTTCAACGCGGCACCGTTAACACCGTTGTATCTCCGCTGACAGCGCACCCAATATCGATTAGGTTTGCCGCTCGGTTTACTAGACTGACGTAAGCGATAGGATACTAAAGAGTCTATATTTCTGTTAAGGTTTCGCAAAACTACTAGTAGACCTAACTTTAGCGCCCAGGTCAACACGAAACGACGTCGCGAGTGAGAGTTCAGTTTCGACTAACTATAGTTACTCGTACACTAGGCGTAAGGAATGAAGCATTGACACGAGCCACCCGTGTGCAATCGAAAAAGATTCAGAGTTTATTACGGGGAATGCTCGAGATTCTGTCACGTGTCGAGACGAAGACAGGTTCACCATTGGTGGCCTATGCCTCGTACCGAGGCGTGCCTATACCTGGATTTGGCGGTATGACTGCAGATCGTTTAGTTCGCGAAGGCAAAATAGATGCGGTTCGTACCTATCTCGACGAGGTAGACGACGGTGGCTATGCTTAAAGATGAAACCTAGTCCTTCGCGAGCAGTTTGAGTAATCAAGAAGGCGTCCAATCCGACGGTGGTTTCGTTGGTACTGTTTTCCCGCACACCATTCCGAATGGGTGTGGAATCCGTTATCGGACGAAGGTGCACGTCGGAACGGAGGTCGATTCAACAGGATAGGAACACCCGCACTTTACACGTCGCTGATAGTCCTAGGCGCACTAAAAGAAGCTGCTCCTTTCGGTATTCAACTTCAACCTACCACGCTATGTGCATACGAAGTGAACGTCCGCCCAATATTTGATGCCACAGACGCCGTGAAACTGGCTCGCAAAGGGCTGTCGTTCACCGACTTAGCTTGTCCAACTTGACGAGCTGAGAACTTTGCTGGCGAGACGTCGGTTACACGATCGTTTGCCGAACGCCTTATGCAATCAGGTTACGCAGGAATTCTGGTCAAGAGTTTCGCTTACAGAGCAGCCGAATCAGATCTCAATCTCGTGCTGTGGCGATTCGGTCCGGAATTACCGACTCAAATCACATTGGCAGATGACGAGGGAAGACTTTCAACTTGAAATAGCTACGATGTGCGATCTACGAACGACCTTACCAAGCACTATAGCAGATGTCGAATGGAACTTAGGTGAACATGTTCGCACTCAGTCGGTCTTACACGTTGCATAGACATGCGGCGTTCGGTATCTTTCTGAGAGTTCCATAGCGGAGCGAGATACTCCCGCAGGCAAGGAGTCACACATTGACTGAAGAACCAAGAAACGTCTCGTTCGAACAGGAACAGCTGCGCCTTGTCAGCGGCTACAACGATATTTTCGTAAGTATCGCCTGCATCATCACGTTCGTCTCCTTGACGACGCTCGTCGAAGCGAAGTATCTGGACCAACTCCTCGTAATAGGTGCTGCTTTCGGCTTGGCTTGGTACTTCGTACGTCGGCAGAGAATGCGACTTACAGGCATTGTCGTAGCGATCGCTGTGGCGATTTCAGGATTGATTCTCGGTATTGAGTTTTTCATCAGTGGAAACGTTATCAACACCCCTCTGCCTGGCATTGAATTTCTTCCGAACGACATAGAAGAATCTGCGATTCACTTACCCATCCTTCTTCCGTATACCGTCGCACTTCTAGTCTCTGCTGCTTTTTCTTTCAGCTATTGGCGCTTTGCAAGCGTACCTTTCGCTCATGCGGCCGGAATCGCCGCAATTCTCTTGACGGTTCTAGTAATCGTTCTAGGTTTTCAGCTAGATTTAGCAAAAGTGAACGTACCTGGATCTGAGATAAACGAAACGTTCGTCGTCGAACCGTTGACTCAATCTGAATTACTGCGCACGCTCCCAATCTTGATTACAGTTTTTATCTGTGGCTGTTTTACCGAAGCGTACGCAATCTGGTGGGACGTTAAAGACCCAGAACGGCAGACAGTTGCCACCGATACGGCATTCTGGGTCCACGTCGTCGCTGCTCCTTTTCTGATTCAACCGCTGTTTTGGTGGGCTCAATCACTCGCTTGGAATCCCACAACAGAGGTTATTTTCGGAGGCGTACTGTTCCTACTATTGCTTCTTTTCGCGCTAGTAATCAATCGACGTGCGCTACTGATCGGCGCTATGGTTTGGGTGTTAGCAACGCTATTCACAGTAGCGGACATGGCTGTAGCGGGACTCACTATGGGTGTCATGTTGCTACTCATCGCCGCCGCGTGGAATAAGACGAGGCAATTGATTGAACCCATTCTGCCTGTATTCGTCCAACGCAGTTTCCCAACGCTTCTTAGCGATTCCTAGTTTTGGCACTCCTTGACGATAGTTCAGACATCGTCTGAATCTCGCTAGCACGTAACTCGCGTCACGATACTTTAGATTTAGCGAGTTTCACAGACGTTGCAACTCGATTTTTTACCGAGTCTAGCTCGCTGCACAGTTTAGGTGCGATCGCAGCTGCTCGATATGGATATCGTGGAGCTACTAAGACGCAGCCGTAGCGGTCTGTTTTTTCTCTGCTCTCGAAGCGAACAGTTCTTTGTAGTGTGTCGCGAGCTTCGGTGCACCGTAGAAACCCCTTACCATCATACGTGGATCAGGTTGATAGTTTCGCGTTAAGGTGTGTAGCACGCTGCCGTTTACAAAGTAGGCATCGCCAGGTTCGCCTGTTAACTCAACGACCTGCAATTCAATGTCGTTCACAAAGCCTGGTTCATTGAGAAATCGCTCTCGATCTGTCGTTTTCTTAGAGAGTAACTCTCGGAAATAGGGGTACTTCTTCAAACGTCGTTTCGCCATCTTAGATGTGATGGCAGACGTGGACGTTTCGAATAAGCGATGAGACCCAGTTATCACCATCGTGCCCCCGCCACGTGGTCGCACGTGGTTAATGAATCCCAATACGATCACGCCCGAAAGTCCTTCGCCTGGGATATTTGGCGTATCTGAATGCCAGATCGAACTCGGTACTACTTCGTCCTCGATATATTGATGTTGTCGAGAGAACGTAAGCAACAGAAGTGCTTTCTGTTTTTCGAACTCTGTTTCGCCAGCGAGCGCGGTTGCGATTTGATCTGAACGAGCGTTATAGATCGATTCGAGTCCGCGAACTCGACGCGTGCCCTTCATCACTTTTCTGATCGTGGGTTCTTCTAATGACTCCCACGAAGCCGGATTTCCGCGCTTAATTCCCCAATTCTCGAAACGACGCCACAATTCGTCTTCAAGATCGGCCGCAATCTTGGCATCGAACGCAGCCTTGACTTTGATAATCCCTCGTTCGTCAAAAACTCGCTTCTGTTCTTCGTCAACTATCTGTTGAAAGGCAGTGACTGACTCTAGCGTTACTGCTTCAGACATAAAGAGTAGACATGATCTGATTCTGGACGCTGTGAATTATCTGAAGAATCCCAAGCCGAAGATGCAAGCCGCGGGAGTTAGAAACCTACCGCACCACCTTCATTCCGCCCATCGCTCGTCGTCGTTATCGAGCCTCGAAACTTCAGAATTGAGTTGGCATCACCTATAGCGAATCGTTCAGGGAGCCTGTTCAAATCCGTGTGCCCCATGGCGCTTAGCTCGTCGATTACGTCTTGTTCTATCCCGGCTTCAAACCTCACGCTGTTGGGTCGCCATTGATGATGAAATCGTGGCGCGTTTACCGCTTCTTCCAATTCGAAACCGTGATCGATTACATTCAGAATTACCTGAAGCGTAGTCGTGATGATCGTTGAGCCACCCGGACTTCCGGTGATCAGTATGAAGCGATTTCCTTTCGACACGATGGTTGGAGTCATCGAACTCAGCATCCGTTTACCCGGCTCAATAGCGTTCGCTTCACCACCGATCAAACCGAACATATTCGGCGTACCTGGCTTTGCGCTGAAGTCATCCATTTCGTTATTTAGCAGAAAACCAGCGCCTTCGACAATGATTCCACTCCCGTAACCGCCGTTGATCGTCGTCGTGAACGCCACCGCCATACCATCGGCGTCGATAACTGAAAAATGCGTCGTTTCAAACGGTTCTTTTGGAATCGAACCAGCGTCCACGTCATCAGACGTCGTTGCCGTAGCGCCGATATTCTCAATGCGGCTCCTTGCATAGCGTTTCGACAGCAACGTGTCGAGCGGTACGGGATAGAAATCAGGATCACCTAGATGAAGCGCACGATCGGCATAGGCACGCCTTTCCGCTTCGATCATTAGATGCATAGACGGCGCCGTGTGAAATCCTAATTCGCCCAATTCGAATGGTTCAAGCATGTTGAGCAACTGCACAACCAGCACGCCGCCAGACGACGGCGGTGGCATGGAGTGAATGTCGTACCCTCGATATCGACCATGAATCGGCTCTCTCCACACCGATTCGTAGGCCTCGAGATCGGATTTCGATATCAAGCCGCCACCACGCGACATTTCTGCTTCAATTAGATCTGCCGTCTCACCCTTGTAGAAACCATCCCTACCTTGCTCACTGACACGAGAAAGCGTTGCTGCAAGATCGGGTTGTTTAAAAAGTTCTCCCGCTTGATAGAACGAGCCGTCTTCCTTGTAGAAGACCTTTCGCGTCGAATCGATATGTTGAAACCACTCGTGACGCGAGCTGAACTGCCGAGCGATATCAGCCGGTAGTTCAAATCCCTCTCGAGCAAGCTCAATCGCAGGAGCGACTACGGACTCACGTGAAAGTACGCCAAATCGTTCGTGGATCGCGAGCAAACCGGCTACGGAACCGGGAACGCCAGATGCAAGATGTGAACGCAAAGCTCTTTCGGCGACATATTCGCCCGCTTCATCCAGGAACATATCTCTTGTGGCATTTTTCGGTGCGCGTTCCCGATGATCGTTAGTGAATACTTTGCCATCGGGCATTCGAATAACCGCGAAACCGCCACCGCCCAAGTTACCCGCAGAAGGGTAAGTGACCGCCAAAGTAAACGCCGTTGATACTGCCGCATCGACAGCGTTCCCTCCGTTTCGCATCGCTTCAACACCGGCTTCGCTTGCCAACATCGAACGAGAAGAAACTGCAGCGTTTTCGACGACGACCGTGTTACTTTTGACGCTTGTCGTTGCCACGACACCTAGCACAAGGATCGTCACAGTGAGGTAACGACAGAACGCTGCCCGTAAGTTCGCTACCATGAACGTGGCATTCTTACTAACACCGGTAAAGCAGTCTTGTAAGCAAATCACTAGTTTGACCTCCTTGTCCTCAAAAGTAGTAAGCCAACGACAGAAACAACGTTGCACCACCGCCGGTCGTGACGTCATCACTAAGTTCACGCTTTCCGAATTCAGTGTTCGCGTCACCAAATGGCATCGAGATACCGAACTGCATCCGTGATGCGTCACCCGGCTCGTAGTTCACAGCCGTTTGGACCAGACCACTCTGATCTTCTAAGTTACTTAGGTAAATTAGCGATTGGCTCCACAAAGGGTGCCAAGTGACATTCAATCCCAGACTACCGTAATTCTTCATTAGTGTGAATAGCTCGCCACGAGCGAGCCGTTCATTCACTGCATCTGGAACGTGGTCCGTAATCCGCGCCAGTCCGAAACCATTGTGGTAGAACTCGCCAAATGCGTACAGCAGCGTGGGACCAACCGAAAACGTATAGTCGACATTTGCAAGGCCGCTTACCGTGCAAGACGTATCGCTACACAACCTTGACGTCTCAATTCTCAATAACGAACCGGCTACAGGCAGCGAAAGTGAGAAAGCGGTAAACCCGTCTCCGATGTGTTCTGCGACGATTAAGTCCAGCGCAAATTCGCCTATTTCCGAATTCCATTTCAACGCTACGGTATTGGGATCTGGGCGTAGTAGATCGGCTTGACGACCAATCCACAACAACTGTAGTTCGTTTGATCCGCCAACAAGTGTCTCGAATAACACCGAGTCGACACCCGGCTTGAACTCGCGATCAATAGTGGTCGGCGCAAACGGACTAAACAGGTCTAACGGTTGGAAAACCAGTCCACTACCCCATGAGACAGCCTGTCGTCCGATCTGTAACGACCAACTCGCTCGTCGATAGGCGACTGAAAGGCGATCAATGCGAGAGACTAAGCGATGTTCTCCATCGCTCACGATTTCGTCAGACCAGTCGAAATATCGAATGCTGTCGTTCCCGGGTAACTGATCGAGAGGTAATCCTGTCGAGCGCAGCACCTTAACGGCATCCCCACCTGTCCAAGTCAATGTCGGATCGAATTCAAAACGTATCGGACCTTTCGAGTGCTTAACCATCAGGCGTAAGTCAAGCCTGAAATCCGTCAATGGACTTTCTACGGTCGGTTCAAGAACGTCGGTGTTCGCTAACTCCGAAGCACTCGTAAACGCCTTTATTCGACCCGAAAAGTCAGCGGCAGAAACACACATTCCGCAGACGGTAAGTAGCGGTACTATCCACTGGCGACAGGTTCGCATCCACGGTTCTGGTAGAACGAATCGTGGGTTGCGACGTAACAGCATGTCGAGAAGTGAATTAGCGGCGTGGTCCAATATTCAGGCTGGTCGATTTGCACGGACCACGCTAATTCAACAAGAGCGAATTAGGACGATCAAAAACTAAGAAAAAGGAGAAGCAGTGACCCACCAATCAGGTTTGGTAGATCTTCACCGCCTCTCCTTTTAAGCAAACGCTAACGTAACTGCTTCCGTTGAGAATGTAACCTTGAGTTCAATAGCAACTCTATCTACATTCCTTGCCAGAGAACCTGAATACCAAGTTCCCGCTCATCGGTTAACGTACCGCGCGGGGCACTGCCACCTGATTCAAGTGGGAACCAAGCCTGAACAGCGATTTGATCAAGCAAGTTCTTGGCGAATAGTGACACCGACCATTTGTTATCGGGTGAATCCCAAATCGCCCTCGCGTCCCACCGTGTGTAAGACGGAAGTCGATATTCGGGCAAATTAACGTAGTCAGCATCCTTCTCGCCCGTGTGGGTGACTGTCGTCAACAACGTGACGTCGCCGACTATGAGCGTTTGCTGTGGCTTGTAGAGTACGGTACCCGACCATTTATGTTTCGGTTGATTCGGCAACCGATTACCTTCAAGATTGACGAAGGCGTAGTTTTCTGTGTACGTGTTGCCTTCTCTGTCTGTCAACGTGATCGGCGTTGTATTGAGCGACTGATCCCAACCCCAGTAGATCGTCTCGAACGAACTAATGTGGGAATCCAGATAGTTATAAAAACCGCGCAACGTGACGCGATCAGTCAGGCGGAATGCGCCTTCAACCTCGATACCTCTGATCCAAACACCGGGAATACCGGAGATGTCCCCACGGAACGGCGACTCACCTTGAATCCGCTCTTCTTGCGGAATAAGCTCACTACCGTGCATCCAATACGTGTCAAAGTCATTCAGGAATAGGCTGACTGAGAGTTGCAGATCGTTGTCTAAGTAGAGTCCTTTAGCACCTACTTCGTAATTTATGAGTTCCTCTGCGTCGAAGGCGATGTCCTCAAATCGCCCTTCCTGTGCAGCCGTCTGTGCCGCACCAAACCCTGCAAATCCACCAGCTCGATAACCTTTCGATATCCTGCTGTAAAGCATCAGGTCTTCTCGCGGCTTGTATTCCAGACCGAAGTTCCAGGTAACGGCATCCCAATCAGAGTTCTTTTTCGCGTCGTATCCACAAGCATCGCAGATGCCATCTACTGCAATATCAACGCTGCCATCTCGAAGCTGCCAGAACTCAGTTAAGAAGGGTGTCCAAGTGGCACCGTATCGAAATCCATTTTGTAAATGTTGCTTGCTGTCTTTGTCGTATCGAACACCACCAAAGAGCTGCCATACATCACTGAGTGAATACTCGGCATTGAAGTAGTAACCTTCAGATTGCCATGCGGCGTCGCCATAGAAGGTGAAGAAATTCCCCATCATGTTGTTCGTCGTTGAGGTGGTCGTGCTTGTGTTAGAGTAATTCGGCAACGCACCCGGGCACGTGTAGAACGCATTTCCACCGGCGGCAGAAATCTCTGCCGCTGAAACTTCGCCGTCGCCGTTGGTATCTCCTGATGGGAACCAAAACGGCAAGGATTGCAACATTTCGGTGGTGCAGTTCTGCGGCGTGTTAAAGAGTGGATTTGCCCAATCCAGACTATGAAACGCATAGGGATCGTCACCGTCAGACGTCATAGCGCCGACTACGAACTCGAACGGTCCGCCATAGTCTGAATACAGCGAAATTTCGTGCGAATCCTGCCAAGACTCGCGCACAACCCAAGTGGCAGCGTCCGAGTAAACACCGCCCTGCTTGCCGTCCATCGCATAGAAACGATCCGCCGCACCGGTTTCAGGATTGATGCCACCTCCGATCCGCGAGGTGCCGTCGGTATCGTTTAGAGCATCTTCGCGGTGCTCACGTTTGCCAAAGCGATAACGAATGACGTGACTGTCAGTAACCTTGAATAGAGTCTCGAAACTCCACTGGGTTGCGAAGCTATCCATAGTGCCAGGTGTGTTGTAGTCGATTTCATTTCGAAGGTCATTACCATCACAGATGATCGAGTTCGGATCATTGAGATCACAATCACGCACGGACGGAGACTGGTTCTCCGCTCCGTAATAGGGGTTTTCCGCTAAGCAGACGGGTTCGCCCGCAGCATTGGTGCCTTCTAAAAGACAAGCCGTTGTCGTATCTCGTCCGAAAAGTTCAACTGATGTTTTGGTCGTACCCTTATCGGTTGTGCTGTTGTATCGGAGGTTGATATCCCATCGATCGTTCTTATACCGTAACTGCGGCGTATAGCTCACTTGGTCGGGTGCATCGTAGTCCCCACCCGTCCCTATGTTTTTCTGCGCGCCGTCTCCGTCCCAGTAAAGTCCAGTCAGACGATACGCAAAGCCCGAATCCCCAATAGGTCCACCGAACGCTAAGTTGTAGCGTTGCGTAAATTGATCCGTAAATTCATTCATGAACCTCAGATCAAACGTGTCTGTGGGTTTCTTGGTGTAGTATGAAATAGCCCCTGCGATCGCGGGTTTGCCACCCGTTGTTCCCTGAGGTCCTCTTGCGACCTCAATCCGTTCCACGTCGAACATATTGCTAGGTTCAAGCGCATATTGGTTGTCCGTATAGATTCCGTCAACATATGTCGCTACTGCTACATCGCTGAAAAAGTTGACGGTTCGCTGCGAACCGATTCCGCGAATGTATATATGGTCGTCTTCGTTCTTACCGGAGCCTTGACCTCGATGTCCCATTTGAAGCCCCGGCACCAGTGCTTCAAGATCGTTGTTGTTGTTGATGCCGAGTTGGTCAACCATTGCCTCATTGAAGCCGGTGCCTGTCATCGGCATTTCCATGGCGTTGACATCACCACGCTCACCTTGCACGATGATGGTTTCAATGTACTTACTGTCTTCGTCATCCGCATCCGCCTCACCATCTTGTGCCAAGCTGAAGGCGGCAATCAACACCGACATAGAAACAAAAAGAAATCTATAGCTCACGAAAACCCCGAAATAGCGGAAATTTACTTGCTGTGATTATCAGCCTAATGGCCGTTTTGTCTAGCTATCTAGTGTGAAAATCAGACTCCGAGACTTCTCCGGTGTTCCGAAATCGATCAATGGACGAAGCTACGTCGCGATCTGACCGTCAACTAGTCTGATTTGACGTTTCGTATAACCCATTACTAGTGGATCATGCGTGGCAGTGAGTATCGTGACACCGCGCTCTTCGTTCGCATGTTGTAGATATTCGCAAAACTCTTTAGTCGTTTCTGAATCCAAGTTTGCGCTTGGTTCATCAGCGAGCAAGACATCGGGTTTTGAAACGACTGCTCGCGCAATTGCGACGCGTTGCTGCTGACCTCCCGACATTTCGCTCGGGCGTCTATCGAATAAGCCTTCGAGACCAAACGCACGGAGCGCCTCTTGCGCATGTTCTCGCCGTTCTCTTTTGCCAATGCCCTGCAATTGAAGAATGAACTCCACGTTCTCAACAGCTGACAAAACGGGGATCAGGTTGTAAGCCTGGAAAACGAACCCCATCTTGTAGAGGCGAACATCCGTCAATTCGCTATCCGAACAAGATCCCAGAACAGTGTCGCCAACGGTGATCTCGCCTTCTGTGGGACGTTCTAATCCCCCGATCACATGCAAGAGCGTCGACTTTCCAGAACCTGATGGACCGACGATGCTCACAAACTCGCCTACTTCAATGGAAAGCGAAACGCCTCTCAGCGCGTAAACCGGCACCGCTTCACTGCCGTAGATACGTGTCACGTCGGTCGTCTGTACTGCCAATTCACTCATACGAAAGTCTCACCTAACCATCACGTAGTGACTGAAGAATCGATGCCTTAATAACGCGACGCGCTGGGAAGTAGCTTGCAATCAAGCCAAGAATGACACTTGCCACGCCTAATATCACAAAGTCGTCTACCACCAGATGCGGCGCCATACGAGCGCCCATCCCAAAGGCCTCCACCCCAGCCGCGAATGCGGTTAGATCGATGCCATCCCCGATCCACCATATGACTAGGAGACCAGCAGCAAGCCCAATGGCTAACGCCAGAAGCATGATGATCACGCACTCGATGACGACTTGCATGACCACCAGACGGCTCTTCATACCAACCACCCGCAGCATCCCAAATTCTCTGATCCGAACCAACACCGCGGTAACCAGCGCGTTGATCAAGCCAAATACAAGCGTACCTAGGAAAACAACGATCAAGATGTATACAGTAAATCCGATGAAGCGATACATCTCGCTGGTAAATGGATCTAGTTGCTCCCACGTAACGACGTTCAGTTCAGGAATCTGAGAAGCGAGCGTGGCTTGCACTTCGCTCGTTGTCGCAAGATCTTCCAGATATACGGAAACATCCGTAAAGCCATCGACGCCAGTAATCGCTTGAAGCGAACTTAACCCGGTAAGCGCATACGCGTCTTCATACCGACTCGTCGTTGACTTAAAAATGCCGAGTACCCTGAAACCAATTTCGATTGCGTTATCGTCGGGACCCGTCATTAGTACGACAAGACGTCGACCAAGTCCGGTTTTAAGTTCGTCCGCTAGGCTTCTACCGATCAGCAAGTGTTGGTCGTCCGTATCGGTGATTGCTTCCCCTTCGACAACAAGATCTTCGATAAATGAGTGGGATTCGCGAGTTGGATCTATACCAATGATCTCAACGCCCCGTGTTTCGCGCTCACTCATGATGACCGCAGGAGAACGCAACCGCGGCGTCCAACTTTCGATCTCCGGTCTCGCGAGTAAGGACAAATCTGTATCTATCGGAATCGAGTATTGCAGTCCCGGCTCATCTAGCTGATTAGGTGCAAGAATCTTGATATGACCACGCAGGTTTTCTATCGAAAAACGGAGGAAGTCCTGCTCCATACCTCGAGCGAGCGAATTCATGACGAACACGCCACCTACGGACACGACGATCGCAAAGAGTACGAGGCCGTTCCGACGCCGTTGTCGCCAAATGTTTCTTAGTGCGAGCTGCAGCACTAGATACATCTACTCGCTCCTCAGCGCTTCTGTGATATCGAGTTTCGCGAGCCGAATCGCGACCAACGAAACAGAAACAACCGCCCCAACACCGATTGCGGCTGGGGCCGTAATGACGACCCACCAACTAAAGTCAGGATAGATTACCGTCGGCATGAAGGCAAACTGACTCTGAAGAGCATCCTCTGATGCTGGTATCACGATCCCTGTATACATCAGTGGGATCACAAGCAGACAGGTCAACAATCCACCGCAGACCACACCAACTACCCACAGCAGGACGACTTCAATCAAAGTCATCCGGTAAGCAAGTATTCGCTTTGTGCCGATTGCAAACATCACGCCGTATTCCCGTGTGCGCTCAAAGAGCGTCATCACAAACGTATTCATGATCGATAGGACAACGATCAAAATGAGCACAAACTGAAGGACCGCATTACTTACGATGTCGATCTCAATCCCTTCACTGATCTCCGGCATGAGTTCAGTCCAATCCATCAGCACTTCGCTACCTAGACGGACGCGTTCCAGTGCGGTTAGCCCGTCATCCATGCTCATCGGATCCTCCACTAGAGCCACAATCCTGTGTGCCTCATCGGGCATATCAAATCCTTCCTGAAATGTGCTCAGGCTGATCTGAATCAGTGCTCTCTCTAGTTCAGTGGTTGCCTCAAAAATCCCGCTTATTTCCGCAACTACCGCGCCGATCCCACCATCAGCGTTGGTTCCGAGAATGACAATCTCGCCACCAACATCGAGGTGCAAATTTCTCGCAAGAACCGCCCCTATTACTGCCTGGTTGTCTCCCGTCGGGTAATTGCCTTTGACCACCTTCGTCGGCCAATCCGACACCGCGAGTTCACGTTCGGGAATCACGCCGTTCACGAGAGCCGCGGTGGTATGCGGATCGTTTGACACCAACGCAAACGCCTCAGCACGAGCTGTCACGGCTTTAAGCTCAGGCGCACTGTCGAGCTCATTCAAACGTTGGTTAATGTTCGCGATGGCGTACTCGATTCGCGGTTCGTCATGAAAGGACTCGTGCAGAATCTGAATATGTCCACTGCCCATGCGCGTACCTAACGCGATCATCGGTCCATAACTACCACTTTGGATCGACATCACAAGCTGCACGATGAGCATCCCAAAAGCGATTGCAGCGACGGTTAGAAACGTTCGACGCCGATTACGCCAGAGATTGCGCCACGCGACTGGTAAGAATAGAGCGCCATGCGACGCTTTGTGTGATTGACCTTTCAAGTGGGTTGGCTCTGGTTCACTCACCACGCAAGGCGAATTGAGTGAAACTACGGTCGTCGATCGCAACGTCAAACTCAATAGTCTCGTATTCGACTTCCGTCCATCGATCCGGTCTTTCGAGATCACTCATCCGCATTCGCTTTGCCAACATCCGCCCTCCAAGCTCCTGAATCTCAAACGCATGCATCGCTTTCACCGGTTGCATCGCTTGATCGAAAAAAGTCTGTTCAAGAAGCACGTTATCACTCCGGAAAACGATCCGTTCCTTACCCCAGACTACCGGTGCGTTTTCGTTAGGGACTGATTCGATCGTATACGTGATGAGTCCGTCCTCTTCAGTTTGATCAACGATGTCGTGGCGGTAATACGCAAGCAATTTGTCAGATCGTGCCAAATCGTTATAGGAGAAATCCGAACCAGCCCATTCCTGAGACATCATGCTCTTCGGTAGTCTCACTGCGCGCCTGATCTTAGGTGAGTAAGTCCACATCGTGTCACCTACTTTTAGCGTCGCATTACCAGCGTCTTTTGCTGGCGCCGTGAAGCGAATCAACGCGTCCTCCCGACCACGAGTTAGTACGTTGAAAGACGACGTTCTCTGCCATTGCGGCCGATTTACAGTCATACTCAGCTCAGAGTAAGAACTCAGGCCGCGAGACTGATCGATCATCCGTGCAATGAGGTCTTCAGCAGTAATTTCGGAAGTAGCACCAGCTCCCGTTAAGCAAATCAAGCACGCTGCGCATACCGCACTAATGAAACGATGGGTCAATTGACATTCGGGTGAGCTAGGCGAATCGAGCATTCTAATTCAGCAACATGCCTTCGACCTATCGAACATCAAAAGAACGTTAACCGACCTGACTTGCGAGTTCATGTATCAGGTTTTTCACGCTAAGCCAAGGATGGAAAAGCGATGGGATAATTTACGCGAATTTCCATACCTTCGACCATGGGCATCCGACAGGAACATTACGATCATTACACGGAGCACGGGTATGCAATCGTCCCTGATTTACTGTCAGGAGAAGCGCTTGCATCAGCCTACGAAGAATTACGCGAATGTCTTCCTGGGTGTGTCGAATATTGTCTTGGCGAAACTGACGAAAAGCCTGGTGATAAACCATTTCCGTATCGACGCGCAAGTCGTCTTCAGTTCCCGTATCCCGGTTCAATGTTGAACGAAATCACATTGCGCGACGACCTACACACCTTCGCGAAGCACTTCGCAGGTGGGTCCGACATGTATTGCGAACAAAGTCATCTTTCCTACAAACATAAAGGTCATGCTGGCGATGTCGATCAAGGCATGCATTGCGACTACGGGAACCACACATTAGCCTATCCGCCCGACTTACCAGAATATTGGCAAACGGCGTATTTACTTTACTTTACGGAAGTCACAATAGATCACGCACCTACTGCCGTCTGCTCATGGACACATTACCCAGACAAGATCCGCTACCCGATGCATTACACGCGGACAGAGCGTCCAGACATTTACGAAAATGAGGTAAAAGTCACGGTTCCAGCTGGAGGGATGCTCATCTACAGCATGAGGACCTTCCATCGAGGCACGCCGTTCCTTGCTGAAGGCGGCAGAATTGGAATGTTCGTCACCTACGCGCCAGCCGCATGGAAGTGGTTGGGGATCGTTGGCTGGTCAGCACAGGCTATTCGACCTGAGTTCAAAACGTGGGTTTCGCATGCGACGCCGGAGGAACGTACGTTGCTCGGATTTCCCGAACCAGGCCATTCATATTGGACGCCAGAAACGCTCGAAGGCGTGTCAAATCGATATCCAGATATGGACATGAAACCCTATGAGAACGAGATGAGCGAAGATTCGCTATGACAGTCAAGATCCACGAACAAGCGGTTGTCGATTCGAAAGCAGAAATCGGTGAGAACTGTGAAATAGGTCCCTTCTGTACGATCGGTCCGAATGTCAAGATCGCAGACGGCACAAAACTCGTCTCACACGTTGTGGTGGATGGCCACACCACGATCGGTTCAAACTGCTCAATCTTTCCGTTCGCGACGATCGGTGTGCAGTCTCAGGATCAGAAATACGTACCTGGTACTGTCACCTATTGTGAGATCGGCAGCGACAACGTCTTCCGCGAATTCGTATCGATCCATAGTGGCACCGAAGAAGGGACGACAACAGTCGTTGGTAATCACAATGCATTTCTGGCACACGCTCATGTAGCCCACAACTGCAAAATCGGAGACCATGTCGTCTTAAGCCATCTCGCGACAGTTGGTGGGCATGTTCGTGTGGGTGATTACGCAAACCTAGGCGGTCTTTGTGCCGTACACCAGTTCTGCACGGTCGGTGAAGTGGCGATGGTCGCCGGATTCGCCAAAGTTATTCAAGATGTATTGCCTTATACGATCGCGGACGGTACACCCGCCGCTCGCATGCGTGTCGTAAATCGGGTCGGCATGGAACGTGCCGGCTACAGTGAGGAACAGATCAGAGACGTTCGTCGCGCTTTCCGTATCCTCTTTGTCAATGACATGATTTTCGCGGAAGCCATTAAGAAAGTAAGGCAGGATCTCGGACACCTCGAGTACATTCAAAAGATGTTAACGGCCGCCGACGAGTCAAAGCGCGGTCTCGCGGTTCCCGACGAAAAGACGTGGGAGATCAACGCAGGAGATTAAAACGATCTGCGATTCTTGTGATACGTCTAGTCTTTAGACGCCGCATGAAAGTCCAATCCGCGATGGCACCGCGCGTTTTTGTATTGAGCGAGCGGATACTATCGTCGGTGTCTCGAACCTACATAACATCCGAATCATGACCACTCGCTGGGGAATCCTCGCGACCGGCCGTATTGCGCACACCTTGGCAAGTGCGATCAACGTTTCAGCTACCGCAGAGTTGGTTGCTGTCGGGAGCCGAACGCAGGAGAAAGCAGATAAATTCGCCGCAGAATATGACGATATTAAGGCACATGGCACGTACGAAGACCTGCTAGCTGATCCGAACGTCGATGCTGTGTACGTCTCCACGCCACATCCTCAGCACGTCGAGTGGACAATCAAAGTACTCGATGCTGGTAAAGCCGTACTCTGCGAGAAACCAATGGGTCTAAATCATGCAGAGGTTATGTCGATGGTGCATGCTGCGCGGGAAAACCACTGTTTTCTACTGGAAGCATTCATGTATCGAATGCATCCACAAACCCAACAGATTCGTGATCTGCTAACCGAGGAAGCGATCGGCGAGCTCCGACACATTCACGCTACGTTTGCGTTCAACGCTCCGTTCTCTGAGACTAGTCGTTTGTACGCAGCAGAGCTTGGTGGCGGCGGCATCATGGATGTTGGCTGTTATCCCGTCTCGATGGCACGGATGATCGCAGGATCCGAACCCACGGACTTGGCCGCAACCGGTATGTTGGCGCGTACGGGTGTCGACCTCTATACCTCTGCGCTTCTTTCCTTTGAAGGTGGTGTCGGCGCTCATATTGCAACCGGTGTCGGTCAACAGCTTGAAAACTCAGTCGCGATATTCGGAACCCGAGGTTCGATTCACGTCGCCTGGCCTTGGCAGTGCCCCGCGGATTGGCGTGTGACGATGTCTCGCGGAGGGGAAACTGAGGAGTTTACAGGTACATCTGAAAGTGCCTACGTATATCAGATTGACGAAGTGGATCGTTGTCTCCAGTCGGGATTAGTTGAGTCACCCGCGATGACGTGGGAAGACTCAATCGGCAACGCGCTGGTGCTGGACAAGTGGCGCGCTGCGCTTGAAATCAAGTACCCACAGGAAACGGCCGAGACGCTGGCGCAGCCAGTCTATGGTCGTCCACTCAATACCGCCAACACGACAATGCCACGAGACACGATCGCCGGTGTTGGCAAGAGCCTCTCTCGGGTCGTGATGGGCTGCGACAATCAACCCAACCTACCCCACGCTGCGGTTATGTTCGATCACTTCATCGAGCAAGGTGGCAATGTTTTTGATACAGCCTATATCTACGGCGGCGGACAGATAGAAACACTTCTAGGGCAATGGCTAAAAGCGCGCTCAATACGTAAAGAAGTCGCGATCATCGGAAAGGGAGCACATACGCCGCTCAATCGCCCCGAGTACTGCCGTCCTCAATTGACAGAAACCCTTGAACGCCTTCAAACAGACCACTTGGATATCTACTTCCTTCACCGTGACAATACCGATGTCGACGTGGGTGAATGGGTCGGCGCTCTCAATGAACTTTACGCCGAAGGTCTCATTCACGTATTCGGGGGATCGAACTGGGAAATAGCACGAATTGAAGCAGCGAATCGATACGCCGCTGAAAACGGTAAACAACGATTCTCCGTTGTTTCAAATCAGTTCAGTCTGGCGAAGATGCTGAGTCCTGTCTGGCCGGGATGCATTTCTGCCAATACGGATGATTTCCGCGCGTTTCTGTCAGAGCAGGATATTGCGCTGTTTCCATGGTCCTCGCAGGCGCGAGGTTTTTTCACACCACGGTACGACAGTATTCGTGCGGGTGAAAGTTCGGCATTTCGAGATAGTTGGAATCAGCCAGGCGATGCTGAGATGAAGCGTTGTTGGTTTTCAGAGGAGAATTTCGATCGCCGCGACCGCGCCATGGACATCGCCGATCAGAAAGGTGTGGAACTAATAAACGTCGCACTCGCGTATGTTCTAGCACAACCGTTCAGGACATTCCCGTTGATCGGACCTCGATTTCTGTGGGAGACGTCAAGTAGCCTTCAAGCGCTCGAGGTTGAACTCAGCGACACGGATATCGCTTGGTTAGATCTGGCGGAGAAACGCTAGTTCTGGGTTGCCGGAAGCGCGACTGTGTCGCCGATGATTTCAACGCACTCTTCGCCACCGTTACGCACGTTATTGACGTAAGGCGAGACCGGCGAGGCGAGCATATCGTAGGGCAGATTAGAACGACACAGCTCCTGTAACGACGATACGGACGTCTCTCGATTGAGCCAAGTTCTAGCATCGTCCTTACTCAACATGACGGGTTGTCGATGGTGCAGGAACTTCAGATCCTGAACGACATCAGTCGTGAGTATCGTGAAACTGTCAAGCGGGTCATTCGTGTTTGGGTTGTACCATCGATCCCACAATCCGGCAAGCAACAAGCCGTTTTCCGATGGCGCGTGGACGAAATATGGTTGCTTTTGACCGTTCCGATTCACCCATTCGTAGAAACCGGTAATTGGTACGACACATCGTTGTGAACGGAATGGTCCTCGAAACGCGGGTGATTTAGCCGCGTTCTCGCTACGAGCATTGAACATGCTGTATTTGTAAGACTCCTCCTTGACCCAGTTGGGAATTAGCCACCACTGAGCCCGTGCGGAACTCCTCTCGTTGGATTCCTCCTGGCGGATGATCCACGCTTGCTGACGTGGAGCGACGTTGAAATTCGTGGTTCCTTGATACGGTTGTCCAACGAAATCCATAAACAGCTCAGTCATTGGGTCAGACGTTACATTGAATCGACCGCACATTTGAATTCATACGTCCAGAATACGGATACAGATTATCGGACTATCCGGAAAGTAACATACTCCGTCTTCTTGAAGTCACCATATTACGCGTCATGTCCACTGCAGAAGAGTTCCGTCTCGAAACTAGAGCATGGTTGGAAGAAAACTGTCCACCAGGCGCACGAGGACCGGGTCCAATCACCTCTGGCAGCTCGAAGATTCCGCTTACCCATGAAGATACGCGGCTCTGGTTGGATCGCATGATCGAGAAAGGCTGGACCGCGCCGACATGGCCAACCGAATACGGTGGCGGCGGATTAAATACCGATGAATACATGACCCTCATTCAAGAGATGCGGCGTATCGGTGCGCGGACCCCTCTCGCTGGCATGGGTACTTCATTAATTGGACCTACTCTGTTGGAATACGGTACTGATGAGCAGAAGCAACGTCACATTCCACGGATCGTTCGTGCTGAAGTTGCCTGGTGTCAAGGCTATAGCGAACCCGGTGCTGGTTCCGATCTAGCTTCATTAAGTACGCGCGCCGAAGACAAAGGTGACCATTTCCTAGTCAATGGTTCAAAAATCTGGACGTCAGGGGCGCAATGGGCTGATTGGATTTTCGCTCTCGTTCGAACAGATCCAGATGTTCCGAAACATGAAGGAATTAGCTTTGTCTTGATGGATATGGCGCAGGAAGGCATCACTGTCAAACCCATCAGACTGATATCCGGTGAATCGCCGTTCTGCCAGACGTTTTTCGACAATGCGATCGCGCAGAAAGATGACCTAGTGGGAGAGCTAAACAAAGGTTGGACCGTAGGCAAACGTCTTCTACAGCATGAACGCGGTAGCATGGCGTCTCTTGTAGGCGGTGGTGCCTCAAGAGTCCAAGGTCCGTCCTTAGTTCAAGAAGCAAAGAACTTCGCAGGTGAGGAAGACGGTCGTATTGCCGACGAATCGTTACGCAACCGAATCATTCAACACAACATCAACGCTGCCTCGTACCAGCTGACCCAACGCCGCACTGTTGAAGAGTCGTCCGACGGCAGTACGCCAGGACCGGCGACGTCGATTTTCAAGATGTACGGTACGGAGCTCCAACAAGACAATTCATCCTTGTTCGTCGAAATGCGAGGATTTAGCGGTTTAGGATGGAGTGGCGAAGGCTTTACACAACGCCAGATCGGCGACACACGTGCGTTCTTGGCGAACCGCGCAGCGTCAATCTATAGCGGCAGTAATGAGATCCAGCGCAACATCATCGCGAAACGAGTATTAGGGTTACCTGACTAGACCCTCGACAGTCTCAAGAGGTCGAACGAGATACTCAGCTGTCAGCTTTGCTGTGTTGAACCAATCTAAGCGCGGAATCAGCTACGTGCGGTGATCCACGGGTCTACTGAATGGCTTGACCGTCTGAGTGAGACGCTCAAGGCTTATCCATGTTCTGCGACGAAACGTCGACGCAGCCGTCTTATCAAAAATGGTGACTCTTTCGAGCTCGCATTCAAATTCAACGCTTCGCTACTCGACAGGATTGATGCTCTAACCGTCGACTTCATTGCTAAACGAATTGGCGCTAAAACATGCAATCCTTCGGACGGGCGCCCCGCAAGTGTTTGCTATAGATGCGACGAAGAAAAAGCGAAGAATTTCGGCCGATATCTCGCCTACGCGGCTACACTGTCAATGGCTACGCCGCCACTGTCAACGCCGCACACGAAAACACCTCTCTCCGTACTCTTAACTCATGCTTTAATCCAGTTTACGCGAGAATACGAGCGTAACGTTTCTCGACATGGGATGCCCGGACTTGAAGTGTTGTCGAATGTTCTCAGAGCGGTGCCAAAAGAAGGCATTACGCAAAAGGAATTCGAACGACGCGCCGTTCTAGCAACAAGAACGGCACGGGTAGTTGTACGTCATTGCGTCGATCTTGGATGGCTGAACCTTAAAAAACTCTCCGGCAATGGGAGTACTGTCATCAATTTGACGGAAGAGGGAGAAAAGAATCGACGAACCGGGATGCGTCGCATAAAACGCGTCGAATTGCTTTGGGCTAAACGCCACGAATCTCATTTTGAAAAGCTGAAGTCCAGCCTCGAAGCGCTAGCAATCAACTTCGAGCTTGAATTTCCACACTACATTACAGGTTACGGTCCAGCTGATGAATCACTTACCGGTGGTGAATACCTCCCAGCCGAAGAAGGACCTCCCAGAATTCCAAGTCGTGGCGCTGAGTGGCCAGTGGTCGAGCGCCAAGTGAAGTCGCGAAATCGATCACTCTCGTTTCCTTCGTTACTCAGCCAGACGTTAATGCAATTCGTCATTGACTACGAAGCCGAAAGACGTGGCAGACTTGGACTAACCGCATTGTTCTTCCAGCACCTTCCCGACGCGGGTATGAGTTTGAAGGACGCGAGGCAGTTTCAACCAATATCAGGAAACGGAAAGTCCTTGCATGAACGTCACCTGTCTATCGCAATTGAGCCCGGAAAGCCGAGTGACGGCAAACGAATCGTTTACCCAACTCAGAAAACGCGGCTCTCACGCGATGCTTACGCATTTCAACTCACAGAGATCGAATCTCAATGGCAAAAGCGGTATGGCAAAGCAGTCTTGTCGAATCTTCGTGGGTCACTCGAAGCGATTGATCAAGCTTTTTTAAATGAACTACCCGACTATCCAAATACCACAATATGGATGTTACCTTGGTATCGGCCATTTCTGCTACAGCGATAGTAAAAGCGTAAAGAAAAAGTCCCAAGCCAAAAGATGGACCTCGTTGAACTCACCAATCAAATAGACACGATTCACGTACTAGTTGCGTTAGTTACCGGAGTGATCGTCTGGGCAAGCGTTAATGCGATTGGGTTACGCCTGCTCGCCCGAAATCTGAGTATCAAGACCGACGAAGGGAAACCTCGTTGGTCGTATGCGACTGCGCAAGCTGGCCTGCGTCTGCTAGCGACGCTGTCCGGTATCACCACCGGTATATTCACAGTATGGCTGATCGCACTTTAAAACGGACCACCCAAAGATCACTCGATACGGACTAGAAGAATCGATATACCACCCGAGTATTTCGGAGCGCGACTCTTCACCTTATCATCGCATCCACGTAGACATCTTGGACGCCCCGCTGAATCTTCATATGTCGACCAAGCACCTGTAAATACGGGCTATCGAGCGCTCGAATGCCATTTATCGTGCTTATCGTCATACGGGTTCGATTCGTGACGGCCAGGTGCATCGACTGACATACCTCGTCGAGTCGCGTGTCGTCGTCAGGAAACAGAAATTCAAGTTGCTTGCCATAGCTTCGGCTGGTGATAACCAACTCTCCTTTGTTGAAGGCAAGCATGCTGCCTACATTACGAGTAGGTAGCTCCTCCCATTTGAGCCCGAGTCCGCACGGCGAAACGGGATCGTAGGAGTTGATCCAAAAAGCAGTTGAGCTATCTGCGTGATTCATAAACGTATCCAGAGCCGTAGGCTGTATAAATTGAGGTCCGCTTAGTTCTTCAAAAAATAACCCCGACACTAGCTCGCCTGACAACTCCATCATCCGTACGCCTCGGAATACTTGTGACCACCGGTACAGTCCCCCTTCCCGATTACACAGCTCTCGACACAAGAAACCGTATCTGCCAATCAATGTCCGAACTCGTTCTTTTGCATCTTCAAGTTGCTCAAGCTCATCGTCGTTCCTGGTTGGAACCGTGAGCCGACGCCACATCCCCATAGGACGTTCTGAACGCATTCGACTTCTCAATCTGCCACGCGTACGTTGAATCTGAGCAACCATCGCTCCCTGTACGCTATAGCTGGTCTCGTCCGCGTGAGCGAGCGCCGTGATCGCGTCACTTGTGATAGCACCATTCCAAACCGCGGACCAGAATTTCTCGTTGAAGTCCTCTATATTCAGTTTCGACGCTTGATGCAACTGTAAGTAGGTGTAACTACCTAACGAATCGCGAAACGACCCCTGAATAACGGAATCGTCTACCTTCGGACTCGCGCTATCGTCAAAATCTGCTTCAATCCCTAAGGCAATCCGTTGTTTACCACGACCTCGCCAGTTCACCTCGAAGCGCTCACATATCGCGGACAACTGGCTTAGGTCACTCGCTCCGACACGTGGACGCCAAAGAACATCAAGCCACACGCGTACAGGCGCAACAAACCCTCGCATGCGTTCTAAGACGTCAAGCACCGTATTCTCCGTGCGTTCACGTCCAAATTGATGCCACGTGGCGAGGAAATTCGGTAACAGGCGTACGGACTGTGCCTCAACGGTGGGTCGGCTATGAAGGCGTTGAAATCTCAGTAAGATCGATAGGTTTCGCTCGTCACAGATGCATAGTTCTGTGCTATCTTCAATGCTGACGTCCGGGACCAATAACCCAGTCGAGATCAAATCCTCGAGCGCGATCGAGATGTTTTCTGCGGGTAGAGGTAGAAGATCTAGCCACTCCGCTCGTGAATGCGGTCCATAGAACTGCATTGCGTTAGTGATTGCAGTGATCTCATCTGACTCGGTTAACCTGATGCTGCTCGTATGCGCGTACCAGACTGATTCATCTTTGGTCACTTTTTCGATAGCTTCTGGAACGACGATGTCATCGAACCACTCAGATTCTCGAATCCAAACACGCTCTTTCACCCACTCCATTAGCTCGCTCTCACTCGTGGGGGCGTAACCGGGGTCCCGACGTTGCAGCTTTGCTTCGAAGCGCTCAATAACCGATCGCGAAATGGCAGGTCGTAACGCCGCATCGCGCAAAGCATGCGCGATCAGTTCGTCGCTTAGTGAAGAGGTACGTCCACCACCCACCGGTTGATCATCAGCGTAGACATACCGATTCAGTTGATCATGAGCGAGCGTTGCAGCAAAAGGACTTGGTACCTCAGTCTTGCATTCGCTAATCTCGATCGTACCAGACTCGAGCTCGTTTAAGACTTGCCGAGTTGCATCGATATCGAATTCGTCTCGAAAGCATGACCGCCAAGTCTCAAGCAGTATCGGAAAGTCGTCATAACCAGATATCGAATTCAGTAGGTCTTTAGCCTGCATTCGGGTCAACCAAAGCGGCATGCGACGATCGAAACGTTGTTTCGATAGCAGCAGCGCTCGACCCGCACATTCGCGAAAACGAGCGCCAAAGAAACCCGATTTCTCCAATGAGCGTCTAATCTTTGGTAACAGGTCGTCAGGCGACAGCATGTTGATGATCTCAGCGACGCTGACTTCTTGCTTCATTTGGATTGCGATAACCTGGTTATCAACGACGATATCAGGTACGGTGGCAAACTGCTCCTCCCATGCAGCTTCAAGGCACAACGCTATTGGTCGATTTACCTTCCCGCCCCAACCAGTATGGAGGATCAATTGATGGGCGTGACCACTCGACGTATATCCGCCCGGTCCTACTTCAACGACCTCCGCGACCAAGTGCCTCGAATGCGGTAAATCGCAACCTGTAGCTTCGCGTTGTTCAGATAGGTAACGAACGAGCTCAGCTGCCGCGTTTTCGTCAAAGCCTCGGTTACGCAAGTCGGAAATGATCAAGTTTCCTTGATTTCGTTCGAGCGCACGATTCGCTTGATCTAAGAACTCCGCGACCTGCTTTGAGAAGTAGAAACTTCGATTGATAAACTCGGACTTGTAGAACGGTGGGAGCGCTTCGTTCGAGCTCGATGCCCGTACATAGACATCGTTGTGCGTGATGTCCGTTACGACCCATTGCTGGGTGCCGAATGCGAACTGTTCACCTTTCGATGACTCCCAAACGAATTCTTCATCCAGTTCTCCGATCACGACGTTGGTATCCGCGTGCTTCATCTTGTAATAGCCACGATCTGGAATCGTGCCACCATTTGCGTACAGCGCCATTAACGCACCTTTACGGATCGACAAACTCTGTGTTTCCTCGTCCAGCGCGACGCGCGGTCGAAGGTCACGAAGCCGCGTACGCTCGTACTTCCCGGTGAGCATTTCAACGACCAGATCAAACAGCCGACGTGAAAGGTTGCGATAGGGCGCCGCGCGTGTTATTACCGTGAAGATGTCATCAACGTGCCATTCGTCGGAGGCCACCATCGAAACGAGCGTCTGAGCGAGTAGGTCTAACGGTTCTTCAAGGATCGATACCGGTTCGATGTCAGCTTCCTCGACAGCTTTCGCGATCACGGCGACATCAAGGAAGTCGCGCGCGAACATCGGATAGAACGTGGCGCGACTGACGTCACCGACATTGTGACCAGCACGACCGATTCGTTGCATTGCCGCCGCAACAGAATCAGGCGCCCTCAGGAGGAGTACTTCATCTAACTCTCCAATATCGATCCCGAGTTCCAACGAGCTCGTCGCTACGATGCCTTTGAGCTCGCCTTTTTTCAAGCGCGATTCAACTTCGGTGCGAATTTCGCGGGACAGAGAACCGTGATGAGCGTACGCAACGGTCTCCTCGGCATGTTCATTCAACAAATAGGTCGTCCGTTCGCATTGACGACGGGACTCTGAGAAAATCAGAGTTGATTCATTGTTTTGAAGATGCTCACTGAGTTCCTCAATCATCGCCGGCCAAACCGATTCACCAGTCTCCGCAAGATCGCGTACTGAAGGAGGAAAGCGAATCTGCAAGTCGATCTTCTTCTCAATCGCAGCGCGCACGATACCGACTTCCCGAGGACGTCCATCCACATCCGTACCGCCTACATAACTTGCAACATCCTCTAGCGGATTGATGGTTGCGGACAAAGCGATCCGCTGGAATTCACCTGCGACTTCTACCAGACGTTCGAGCGACACCATCAAGTGTGCACCGCGTCGACTGTCAAGAACCGCGTGTATCTCGTCCAAAATCACGGTTTGGACTGTTGCCAACATCTGCGCCGAACGTGCCGAGGTGAGCAGTAGAGCAAGACTCTCGGGCGTCGTTATGAGAATTTCAGGTCGGTTGCGCAGCATCCTCTGTCGTTCGCTCTGAGGTGTGTCGCCGCTCCGAACGGCCGTACGAACATCGGGCCATTCTTTACCCGCGTCCTCAAATCGACGACGTAAAGCCGCGAGTGGTCCTTGTAAATTGCGTTGAATGTCGTTATTGAGCGCTTTTAATGGCGAAACATAAAGCACAGACGTCCGACCCAGCGGCAATTCGTCGGTTATGAATGAGTCGATCGCGGCGAGGAATGCGGTAAGCGTTTTACCGCTACCCGTCGGCGCAGTGATTAAAAGATGTTCGCCACTACGGATGCGCGGCCAGCTCGCGGACTGCACCTCAGTAGGCTCTTCGAACGCGTCGCGAAACCAATCCCGCAGCTGAGGGTGGAATGTGGCTAAAGCGTTCTGTGACATGGTCTAAACGATTAGGACCTCAATGAACGCTTCGAGGGCTAGTTTACGGCCGCGATGCTCTTGCTTAAAAACGCCCGGGTGGACCACGAGATTGTAGAACATCAACTGGCTCTTATTCGCATTTCACTGGTTTCGCTTATCTAGTCGCCCGCTAACTCGGGTCATCGAACATATTGTGTGCGAACTGATTTTCCTCTTGGTAGCACGTCTCTAATCTAATCGATCTTTACCTTTACCATCCTCCTTCGCACGATCCGGTACGTTCTGGTTTAACTACTCGGCGGTCGATCGTTAGGAAATTGGCGATTAAAACCATCTAATCTAAGATTATTCCAGCTCGGGTTACGCAGGATTCGACGGTAATTACCTACCGGAGTGAGTTTTGAAAACGTTGCCTGTACTAAGTTGATTACACCACTTAAAACCATCGTTTAAGCAGAAAGCGGAGGATACATGCCGATTTACATTTCCGGTCTCGCTTCCATGCCGAAGCTTGTAAGGCAATTCGACGTACGAGATCTTGTCTCGGTCATCAATGCCGAGGCACAACCCCCTACGCCGCCTGAAATTAGTTCAGATCGGCATCATCGATGCAGCGTGGATGACATCGTCGAATCGCGACCAGGACATACTGTGCCGCAATCTGAGCACATCGCTGAGCTGATCGAGTTCCTCCACTCTTGGGATACTCACACTGGTCTATTGATTCATTGCATGGCCGGCGTTAGCCGATCAACCGCTGTTGGGCTAATCGCGCACGTACTAAAAACCAACGATGTGCACCGATCCGTAATGGACTTACGAAGAGCGGCTCCCTATGCATGGCCAAACCGACGAATCGTGTCTCTCGCCGACTCAATACTGGGGTTGAACGGGAAGTTAAACCGCGCATTGGCGGAAATGGGGCCGGCAAATTGGCAATCCGATGCAGAGTACGTCGTACCTCGACTTCATGAGAGTGACGTACGAGGGTCTGGGCCTGGCAGATGCGCAACGCTGATCGTCTGAAGCGGAGATCTCAAGCTAGAGGATTTTTTGATATTTCATAGAATCGAATCGAGAGTGTTCAGCCTATGTAGCGGTTAGCGATGTAAGTTACCGAGGACAGCATCGCATCGGCAGCAGACCGCTTAGGTCTGCTTGGTAGCACACTTATGGTCCATTCCAGTCCCTCTACTTTTGGACCCGCGAGAGGCGGCGCCGAGTCCGTATTGAACGCGGTTTTTAGTTCATATCGGACCATCGTGGTACCCTCGTTCTCTATCTATGTTCGGTGTACGTAAACCAACCCATCTAGTCTCTTGGCTACGCAACGGAAGTCAAGGGGGCTTTCGAGGACCGCACTGCACGCGGCCGAGGAACTTACAGGCGGACATCGTTTCTTTCGGTGGGCGAACGGACGCGATGCGAAGTCTGTTACCGTATCGGTCGGCGGATGCTCTCGCGGTTTTGATTCATTTTCTGAAATTCTCGCCGATCTTGAGACTCAAGAAATATTCGGCAATAGACTTTGGAGTCTGTTTTCGGCAGCAGACGTTCTAAATCGTGCGACTGAGGCGTGTCGCGAACAACCTAGCATAACTCGATGCAACCGAAAACGTTGCCTAACTTTCTCGCATGCCATCGCAGACTGTCCACTCAGATCTCTTCTAAACGATCGTGAGCTAATAAAACGACAGAATCCTGAGCACGGGCTCGTAACAGTTCGCATAAATCTACTATAAATTATTAAAATATGTGCTTATGTACGAACCACGACTCATCAAGATCGGCAAAGCCGCCCGGATCCTCGGCACGACACCGGGCACGCTGCGGAAATGGGAAGAAACGGGTGAACTGCTGCCGACTCGAAAAACCAAGGGCGGCACCCGTTACTATGATGCCGCGAGTCTCATGGGTCTTGAACATCAGGACGTTCCCACGATCGCCTACGCACGGGTGTCCAGTCATGATCAGAAAGACGACCTGACCCGTCAGGGCGAATTGCTAGCGGCGTACTGCGCCAAGCATGGGTGGCGTTTCGAGCTCATTAGCGATCTCGGTTCAGGGATGAATTATGGGAAGAAAGGCTTAAAGCGTCTCCTGGAGATGATCCTGCGCAAGCAGCTATGCCGGCTGGTACTGACCCACAAGGATCGGTTGTTGCAGTTTGGGGCGGAACTGGTGTTCACGTTGTGTGAGCATCAAGGGATCGAGATTGTGGTGATCAATCAGGGTGAGCAACCTAGCTTCGAGGAGGAACTCGCCCAGGACGTCCTGGAGATCATCACAGTCTTCAGCGCGCGACTGTACGGTGCACGCTCACACCAACATCAGAAGACAATGGACGCGCTGCAAGATGTTGCTCGCCCATAAGATCCAACTGTATCCCAGCGCCGCACAGGCACAGTATCTGCACCAGTGCATGGGCGCCAGACGCTATGCCTACAACGCGTTGTTGGCGCATTTCAGTCAGGATGGCGTGAAATGGTCGAAGCGGGCAGCGTATGAGGTGTTCATGACCACGGTGCGTCAGCCATGGATGGCGGACATAACCAGTCGCGCACCACGGAATGCCATCGACGATCTGCATCGTGCGTACGAAGGGTTCTTTCGCAGGGTTAAGGCGGGGAAACGCCCCTACGGCTATCCGAAGTTTCAGAAACGCGGTCAGCATGACCGCTTTGCCCTGCGGGAAAAGCCCAAGTTTCGGGTGGACGGTCGCCGCCTCCGACTGGAGAAAGCACCTGGTCTGATCAAGCTGCGCGAGGAGCTCCGGTGGCGTGGTACCCCGCATTCGGTCACCATCAGTCATAAGGCGGGTAAGTTCTTCGCGGCCATTGTGGTGGACACGCACGACTACGCGACCCATGCCGCGACGCGAGAACCAAGCGTCACCGGTGTGGATCTCGGCTTGACGTCGTTTGCGGTGCTCTCGCAAGGCGGCGGCTACGAACATATCCCCGCGAACCAGAAACTGAAAGCGTCCCTGAAACGTCTACGGCGGTTACAGCGTCAGTTGTCCCGCAAGGAAAAAGGCAGTCGACGGTACGAGCTAGCGAAACGACGCGTGGCGCGTCTGCACCTGCGGGTCAGCGACCAGCGCAACGCCATGCTGCATGAGACGAGCGACGACCTTACCCGGCGGTTCGGCACGATCGTGATCGAGGATCTGGCGGTGATGAACCTGAGTCGCAATCGGCGTATGGCACGTGCCGTGATGGACAGCGGCTGGGGCGAGTTCCGACGACAGCTGACCTACAAGGCGGCGTTACGGGGCGTCCACCTCATCGTGGTGCCACGCTACTTCGCCTCGTCGAAGACCTGTGCTAACTGCGGTGCGGTGAACGACGACCTGACGTTGAAAGATCGCATGTATGCCTGTGATGTATGCGGTCACCGGCAAGATCGGGACGAGAACGCGGCGGACAATCTGGAACATGAAGCTTACGGTCTGCACACGCTTCCGGCGGACCTTAAATGCGCGTTGGAGATGGATCAGAAGCATGAGCTTGAGCCTCAGCGCACCACCGACAAAGACCGGCGCGAAGAAGTCTATTCTGAGATTAGAGTAGATTTTTAGGAGCGGTCAAAACACATCAGGTTTTGAGGAGCGGCGATACTAGAGGTTAATAGGTGCTGATCTCGCCGCCGCCGTCGCAGTAGATTTTCTCACCCGTGATGTAAACGTTTGCATCAGACACCAAAAACGCAATCAGGTCAGCGATATCTTGGGGCTGACAAACGTGGCCAAACGGCATTCGGCTATCGATATCGCGCATGTTCACGATTCCCGTACTCGCGCGAACAAATCGGCGACCCATCTCCGTTTCGACAAGTCCAGGTGCGACGGTGTTGACCCGGATTCCGTTCTCACGTTCCTCTTTATACAACGTTGCAGCCAGCGCTTCGAGCGCTGCTTTAGACATGCTGTATGGAGCACCTTTTGCCGAAAAATCTTTCGTTGCGGCACTTGAGATCATCACGATGTCGCCTCGATGTAATTCCCGCATCTTTGGGATGACCAACTTGCTTAGGTAATGAGCACCGTTCGCTTGCGTATTCATGACCCGCTGTAGTTCTCGTGGATCGGTGTCCGCAACTGACAAACCTCGACTCGGCAGCCCTGCGTTGTTGACTAAGATGCCAATGGCGGAAAACATTTCCTCCGCTTGCTTGACTAACTCGCTGACTTCCTCGAAACTCGAGACGTCTGCTTGGATCGCAATTGCGTCACTCCCTGCGTCTCGGATTTCATTGACGGTTGCTTCTGCGGCCCTCACATCAACGCGGTAGTTAACAACGACCGTAGCACCGTACGACGCAAGTGTGGTCGAAATCGCCTTTCCGATACCGCGACCGCCACCGGAAACCAATGCAACGCGGTCGCTCAGATCAATGTTCACGCGCCTTTGAAATTTGGTTGCCGCTTCTCGAGAAACGCGGTCCGCCCTTCCGCGGAATCCGCCGTCGCACCGGCACTTGCCTGCATTCGTGCTTCAAGGTCCAGCTGTTGTTCGTATGCGTTGTGCCAAGTATCCCAATACATCTTTCGAATCATGCCTAGCGACTTAGGTCCCGCCGCGAGCTTTCGAGCGATCTCCTCTGCACCTGCCATCAGAGACTCGTTGTCGTCGTAGACACGATTGATTAACCCCCACTCAAGAGCCCGTTCAGCCGGAAGTCGCTCTGCGAGCAACGACAATTCGACTGCTCTAGACCAGCCGATAAGACGCGGCAACATAAACGTCGCACCGCCATCAGGTACCAAGCCTATGTTGGCGAACGCCTGCAGAAAGAAAGCATTCTTTGATGCACAGACAATATCGCCAATCAATGCGAAACTCATACCGACACCTGCCGCGGCACCGTTTACTGCAGTCACGATCGGAATATCCAAGTCTCGTAGAGATAGCAACAACGGGTGATAACCACCTCTTAACGACGAGCCGACGTTAGCGCCACTCTCGTCGGTAGAGCTACCGTCGCCGGCTAAGTTCGCACCGGAGCAAAAGCCTCGTCCTGCGCCGGTGATAAGAAGACATCGTACGTGGTTTTTAGGGGATTGAATATGGCGCAGCGCTAATTGAATCCCCGACAGCATCGCCGGTCCAATCGCGTTCAAAACCTCTGGATCGTTAAAGGTTAGTGTCGCAACGCCTTCGTCCAAATCCAACGTGACGCGATCAAATTCCACGGTGTTCGTTCCTAGCGCACTTATGAGTTGAATACCCGATTATCCACAAGCGACGCTAGATTTACTGAGCGTGAGAATCTACTATCGGTGTGGCGCGAAAATGGCTAAACTGCGTTCATTTCCGGCTACGTGCCAACTTCAATGACGGTTCAATCACCGTGGTCCGCCGAATATGAACTTGATACCGATCAAGTCGATTCGATTATTTCTAAGAACACAAACCTAACGGTATCGGAAGTCGCCTTTCTCGGTGAGGGATGGGATTTCTACAACTGGCTCGTCAATGATCGCTGGGTGTTCCGATTTCCAAAACGCCACAGCGACATCGATACTTTGGTCCACGAGCGACGAATCTTGAGTCGATTGGAGCTATCAATTGAGACGCCTCGATTTGAGTTTTGGGTCGACCGTCCTACGGATTTCCATAAGCCATTCGCCGGGTATCCCTATCTACCTGGTACCCCGCTTGTCCATTTCGAAGGTGATTCGTGCAATCTCGCGATGATCGGACAGTGCATAGGCGAGGTACTAACCGACCTTCACCAACAATCCCTAACCCCGCCTCGCGTTCCGGCTGATCCGCTGACACTGTGGACTGAAGGCTTTGACGATATCGTTACAAATGCGAAACCTGATTTGTCTAGCGAGATCGAACATCAAGTTCGGCGCGCGTTGTCGTCATATCGCTTTCGAGAACGTACGGATCATCAAGTCACGACTCATAACGACCTTGGTGTTGAACACATCTTGATGCAGGATCGTGAGAGAGTTGCTGCACTGATCGATTGGGCAGACTGTGCGACAGCTAATGGATTTGTGGATTTCGCTGGCATTTGGGCATGGGGTGGAAATCCCGCGCTAGCTGCAACTCTTGACCATTACTACGTTGAACCCAGTCTTGAGGATTTCGCACAGATTCGTATACACGGGCTGTGTTATTCGCTTGAGCAGATTGCATACGGACGTGCGATCGGGGACCGATCATTACGTGCTAACGCAATACAGTGGGTCACAAATCGTGCACAAGACGGGGAGCTGGACGACGTCTATGTAAAACCATAGTCCGATGAGAATTCGTGCCACCTGAGTGGAGTGAATGACTGCGATAGCATTAACGAACCGGATCTACTACATTCGAGAAAGCTCATGCCCACATCAGCACGTGTCGTTGTATTACCTCAAGAACAAGCGCCGCTAAACGTCGAAGAAATCACCATTCCAGATCCAGGACCGACACAAGTCGTCGTCAAGCAATATGCGTCCGGAATCTGTCATTCACAACTGCACCAGATGCACAATCCTCGACGTGGTCCGACACTGCTCGGTCACGAATCCACCGGAATCGTCCTACAAGCAGGATCTGACGTCACTCACGTTGAGGAGGGGGACACGGTCTTGGTCACGTGGGTACCTCGCAACTCCGAAATGATCGATGCGAGACCCGCAGCGGCTACGCTTTCAACGTCGCTTGGCGACGCGGTCTCACAAAACGTCTTCACATGGGCGGATCACACGATCGCAGATCAACAATATGTCGTCAAAGCCGATCCGGAGATTGCAAAGGACGTCACATCAATCATCGGGTGTGCCGTCATGACGGGTGCGGGGGCAGCAATCAATACTGTTGATATAAGACCGGGTGACTCCGTTGCGGTTTTTGGCGTTGGAGGTGTGGGTCTTTCAGCGATTGTCGGTGCGAAATTTCGCGGCGCGAATCCCATCATTGCGATCGATCTGGACGAAGAGAAACTTGAGTTTGCGAAGGGATTTGGCGCGACGCACGGCATCAACGCATCCGAGGTCAATCCCGTCGAAGCCATCCACGAGATGACATCACACGAAGGATTCGCGATTGGTGGGCGGCCGATTACAGGAGTCGATTTCGCATTTGACTGCATCGGACTCAAGGTAACGATGGAGCAAATCGTACCGGCTGTACGTCCAGGTCGATTCGGCGCACGTCAAGGGGGAACTGCAGTCCTTGTCGGCGTACCACAAACAACCGTAGAACTCAACGCAGGCGAAATCCTAGGTTCTGAGAAACAGTTCCGTGGTTCGATAGGCGGGTCCTGTTGTCCTGACCGGGATTTCCCGCTCTTCCTCGACTGGCACCAATCCGGGGAACTAGATCTCGAATCCCTGGTAACAGAGCGTTATCAGATCGAAGACATCAATGAAGCAACGACAGCGCTAGAACAAGGGAAGATTGCTGGTCGTTCAATCCTTGAATTTGCTTGAGGAAGAAAGCACGTTCATAGTGGCTTAACCTAGCAAGTCAAGCGCGCGATCTATCAACGGTTTCATCGAGAGGGCGGTCTGTTCCCAACTGGGATCGGGCCGCTTTCCTCGTCGATGCAAACTCAGATTAAAACCTGTGATGATGGCGAACTTGTAGGCGGCTAACGCTCGAAACCATCGGATATCTGGCAGCTCTGCACCATAAGCATCGACGTAGTAATCTGAGAGCGTCTGTGGATCCAAGAACATCGGTCGGCCTCCTTGATCCTTGGACCACGCATCTGGATCGCTGAACGTGCATATCCAACCGACATCGTTCAGTGTTGCGCCCACACCCGTTAGTTCCCAATCGATAACCGCGCGCAGCTTGCCATCTAAAGAGCACAACAGATTCGATGTCTGGAAGTCACCGTGAAAAATGCCGACCGGTGCATCGTGTGGGAGGGTATCTAGGAGCCGTTCCCGGCACTCGGGGACACGCGCCAGCAGATGTGGATCTGCAGACCGTTCATAAAACCGGTCCCATCGCTTAACGTCCTCGTCGAAGGGAACGGGGTCACCAAGGTACGGCACTTTGAATGGATCGACCCGATGAACGCCTGCTAACGCGCCCATGACCTCACGTCCTAGATCAGCTAGTTTTGAATCGCTCAATTCGCTAGCCCATTCACCGGGGGAAACCTTGAGGGTATCGCCGTCTAGAAACGGCACGACAAAGTACGGGCAATCAAACCAACTTAGATCGTCTCCGGACCATTGCACGGAGCAGTGAGGGACCGATGTCCCATCGAGTGCGTTCAGTACTTCGACTTGGCGTAGTACGTCCGCCGTTCCGCGCCAATTCACATTCGGCGGAGGCACACGAATATACCAGCGCGAGAGACCTTTCTCAGTTGACACATCAAAGCCGTACGAAAAACCTGCGTGACCAGGCATGTTTCTCACGTTGTCAACGGAGATGACCTTCTCTTCAAAATGTGCCTTGCAGAACGGAACGAGGCGTTCGCCAAGCTCTTCTAGTGTCACGTGACTAAACCGGCGCCGGGCCTGGATACTGATCTCGCAAAATACGTTTCAAGATCTTACCGCTTGGATTACGTGGGATTTCGTCGACGAATGCAACGCCACATGGCATTTTGAATCGAGCGAGTTTGCCGTCGAGAAACTGCATCACGGATGCTTCCGTTAAGACTCCTTCCTGTGGCACGATCAGTGCAAACGGACTTTCTCCCCAACGTTCGCTAGGTTGGCCAATCACGCCACAGTCCTTCACGCCTTCGAGTGTCATGAGCAGGTTTTCAATCTCTGCTGGATAGACGTTTTCCCCACCCGAAATAATCATGTCTTTAAGGCGATCTTGAATGTAAACGAACCCGTCAGCGTCCATCGTCCCGATGTCACCGGTACGCAGCCAACCATCAACGATCGTTTCTGCAGTTGCCACAGGACGATTCCAATATTCGCGCATAACATGATCACCGCGAACGAGCACTTCACCCGCTTCATCGGGTTCACAGGTCGATCCATCGCTACGAATGACTTTTACGTCGGTATGGTAGAACGACCTACCTGTTGTCCCAATCCGCTCGAGTGATTCTGCTCCTGAACAAAGACACGCGGGACCGCACGATTCAGTCAATCCGTAGACCTGCATGACATCAACACCTAGATTGGTAAACGCTTCGATTGCAGCATAAGGAACTGGTGCCGCGCCAGTCATGACCCAGCGAAACTGATCAATGTTGAATCGCTCGAGTTCAGGCACCTGCAGCATGAAATTCATCATTGCGGGTACGAGCAACCCAACGGTTACTCGTTCGCGATCGATCATTTGCCATGCAGATACCGGATCAAAACTGCGCATCACCACCGCTGGTATACCGCGGTATATTGACAACGTCAATGGCGTCAGCGCACCGACGTGAAACATTGGAAGCGGTGAAAGAAATGCGTCGTCTTCCCGGAAGTACGTAGTCGCAGCGATGGTCAAAGTACCAGCAAATGAGGTGCGATGCGTATGAACGACACCTTTTGGTAATCCCGTCGTTCCTGACGTATACATGATGTATAGCATGTCGTCCAGTGACACATCGGCGGTTGGCGCCGCAGTAGGAGCCTTATCACGGAAAGCGCGGTAATCGCTCGCGAATGGCAGACAATCTCCGTCCGTAACGTGTAACCACTCCGAAATGTCAGTTCGGTCGCCTCGACTATGTAGTTCTGTAACCGTTTCTGCAAACTCATCGCTGAACACTAATTTGGTCGCGCCGCTATCTTTGAGTATGAACTCAAGTTCATCCGCGACTAGACGCCAATTGAGTGGTACAACCACACAGCCAATCTTTCCAAGCGCGAAAAACAATTCGACGAACTCACTACAGTTCATCAGCAGTAATGCAACTCGATCCCCGGCGGCAATGTCATCGGCGACAAATGCATTCGCGATTCGATTACTTCGGTCATCGAGTTCCTTGAACGTGAGACGTTCGCCCGTCTCATCGATATAACCGATACGTTGTGGTGAAAGGTGCGCACGACGTTCTAACAAATCGCCGATTCTCGTATACATCGTTAGGTTCTTTTACCAAGTAGCTTCAATGATATTTGCCAATACATCGCTCGTCAGCGAACATACAGCATGAAACTAAACAAGCACTAACAATTAGATATTTTTTGCTAGATTTCTCTAATTAGAGACTAAACAATGTGTAAACGCATCAGAAGATTCGCCTTTTAACTATACACATTATCACTAAACATAACTTGCGTAGGGTGAACAATTACTTTACAATCGGGTCCACAAGATTAGAAAAGCTAAACACGAAGCATCATGACTGCACTAGAGACCCGACAAAACCTCGTCAAGATTAGCACCGCAAGTCATCTTTCAGGTATCCGAGTTGAAACGCTCAGAGCATGGGATAAACGTGGACAGCTCGAACCTACACAACGAGTTGGCAACACGCGTTACTACACGACTGAGCAAGTAGAACGCATGAAAGCGCTGAATACGCTCATTCAATCTGGCATCGGCTACACAATCGGCGAACTGTGCCTCAAGAGTGACAACGAACTGCACCAGCTAGTATCGGAATTACATGCATCTCCTGGCCTCCACGTCATACCTGAATCCAACGAAAACGCAAAAGTCGTTGTGGCGGGATGGCGAGTTGTAGAGCTGCGCGATACGACGATTGAAGAAGATCAGCATCGAACGGTTGCACCGAATCTTGACGATGTCGAAGCGTTTCTAAAGTATCTGAAGCGGCTCGATCACGCGGGTCTAGATATTGCAATCATCGAACTGCCTTCCGGATGGGACTTGGACTACATTCACGCGTTACGCGACCAAATCGATGATCTCAATCACTCCGATTGCGATGTTATCGCGGTGTCTTTCCTTAATAATCCCGCCTCGTTTCATCGATATCAGAAAGAAGCAAAGCAGAAGGGGGTTTCACTGCTAGACGGCGATAACCTAGCGTGGGATGCGGTGCTAAGTGAGATCAAGAGTGTCCTCGCCATGCGCAATCAAGCGACAGATGCTTCGCCTTCGACGCTTTCGTCAGGAGAACTAGCACGACTTGCTCGCTCTAACCACCGGATCGCTGGTGTTGCGGTCACAGATCTCGTGAATCTATACCAACATATCGAAGATATGTGCGGCTTAGCACATCGAGAGGTTGCTCAGCAACCAACCCCGAACGACACCCTTGCGACGCAATTGGTTAAGCAACTTCGTACCGTTCACGCAGATCTTGGGCAGTGTCTGTTATTCGTCCGCGAATCGACTCAGCATACACTTAATGAAACGTAGACTTGACAAAGGTCAACAATAGGTATATGCTAACCAGACAAAACATCAACAAATGCCTTGTGAAGAAATTGCACGCGCACAGGAACGAGGAGAAGATGACAGTTCATGCTGCCATGTTCCGAGTGTCGTGCTCTATGGACTGGTTCGCACGGATGCAAATTCCGCCGCGTGCCCAACCACACGGTCAAAAGCAACGACTCGCTGTCGTATTTGGATTGCTTAAGGAATGGCCAGTCCTTTCTTCCAAGGTATTTTAGTCGAGGAGACGCAAAAAGCGTAAAACGCGACCACATACAGCGCTCAGCAGCGGCAATCGTGCTCAGCATACCCTCCTTTGTCGCGCCGTATCAGCGACACCTTCCCTTGAGTTTGCCGTCGTTGAGCGCTTTTCATTTCATATTGGTGTTCACCTAGGTTTCGGCGCTAAAGGACATAAATCCCAGTCTCCTATTAGTTGCACTTATCGTTTTTTCCGCATTTCTTATGGCGCAGACTCCACATAAAATGTACGCGGCTTCGAATGTCTGCTTTCCGACTCTCGCTTGTGTGTCATGTACTTCCTAGTCAAGAGCAACATTCGACAACCCCAGTAAACAACGTACCTGAGCGCTTCACGGAGGTTATGTCATGGCGGAACCGTTGTATGACACTAAAAACAACACAGATCTCGATCTAGATATTCGTCCGTTAAGCGGCGCACTAGGAGCAGAGGTGCGTGGTCTTGACCTCAAAGATCTCAATTCCGACGGGTTTGAAACGGTTCATTCGCTGCTGATGCAGTATTCAGTTCTCGCCGTTCACGGACAAGCACATTTGACGGATGAGGATCTACGAAATTTTGGCTTGATGTGGGGCGAACTTGACGTACATGGCTATTCGCCTACCGTCGCGGGTTTCGACGATATGTTGAACATCCGTTCTGGTCCAAAAGGTCGAGCCAGCGCGGAAGGTTGGCACTCGGACGTTAGTTGGAAGGACATTCCACCGAAAATCTCGATGCTACTTGCACGAAAGGTGCCTTCAATCGGTGGCGATACGGTATACGCATCTCAGTACAAAGCGTACGAAGATCTGTCTGATCCCATGAAAGAGCTGCTCGAAAAACTTGACGCCGAACACGATGGCCGAAACTTCGATATCGACCTCATCAAGAAACCCGCACAACATCCCGTCGTTCTCACACATCCAGAGACCGGTCGCAAAGCGCTATACGTCAATGCTGGATTCACTCGTCGCGTTACCGGGCTATCACATTACGAGAGCAAGGGCATCCTGAGTATGTTGAACGAACACTGTACGCGAGTACGTTATCAAGCGCGTGTACGTTATGAAGTGGGTACTTTGTCGATTTGGGACAACCGCTGTGTTCAACACTGCGCGCCACCCGACTACGGCTACGAGGAGCGAGAACTCCATCGCGTCGCAGTGCTATGCGATGAGCGTCCGTCTCGCTAACACTGGTATCAAGCGACGAATCTAGCTAACGTACTTTCGATTGACTGTTCAGTAAATCTATTAGTTTCGCCGTAGGTTCATTCCTTCGTAAAGTGAGGCTACTTGATCGGCGTAACCATTGAGCATGAGAGTCGGCTGATTCCGCGCGAACAGACCGGATCCAAGCACGCGTTCGCTTGCTTGTGACCAACGAGGATGATCGACTTCCGGATTAACGTTGGAATAGAAACCATATTCCTGCGGTGCGCTGAGGTTCCACGTTGTAGGAGGTTGCCGTTCCATCAGCTCGATCTTGACGATGGACTTGATGCTCTTGAAACCGTATTTCCACGGCACGACCAGCCTAAACGGCGCGCCGTTCTGATTAAGCAACTCATCGCCATACATACCGACTGCAAATATCGCTAGATCATGATTCGCTTCATCTAGTCTCAGTCCCTCGATATACGGGAAATCAATACTGCTGAAGAAACTTCGTGTGCCGCGCATTTCATCTCGATTGAGATGCGTCGTGAACTTTACGTACTTCGCGGAACCGAGTGGCTCGTATTTATCGAGGATTTTCTTGACCGGAAAACCTACCCAAGGGATGACTGCCGACCAGGCTTCAACACACCTTAACCGATAGATTCGTTCCTCTAAATCGACACCAGCCAATACATCCTCAAGCGAGAATTTACCCGGCTTTGCGACAAGACCCGAAACTTCGACCGACCAGGGGTCTATCGTCATCTCATCGGCATAACGCATTGGGTCGTCTTTATCGGTACCGAACTCATAGAAGTTGTTGTATTGAGTCGTGTACGGTGAAGGCGTTATTTCTAGATCGGGTACGGGTTCATGTTTAGCGTAACCTCGAGATTCGATCCAGTCTGACGGGAGACCGCTCGCGTGCACGGCGGAAAGTGCAGCAATCGCGCCGGTACCCTTCAGAATCTCTCTTCGCGCACGGTAGATACGTTCAGGTGTAATCTCTGATGGTCTTGGATCGTTCTTTCTTGGAACTCGGATCAGCATCGCGTCTTCCTCCCTTTCACATTAGAACCGCAGCCCAGCGGGAAGTTCTATATTGTTGATCATCTATAGACAAGTGCTCAAATCATTCAACCTTTTGCTCTTCGTCAATTTCTTCAACTTCCTCGACTGGTGCAGGTTTCTTGAACCTACGCCAGACGTATTCGCCGGGTCCAGATAACGCGTAAGCCATCGTGCAGATAAAGAACACCAATGGCGGATTGACGAAAATCACCGTGAGCACCAGTACTAGCACAACGAACGAAACGTACGGAATCCTTCCTCGAATTCGGAAGAGCTTAGGCGAGTAATAACGAATATTCGATACCATCAGTAAGGCGATTCCGACCACGAGTGCAGCCATCACGATTACAACCGAGATGTGTGGTGTCGTCTGGAACATGTCGCCCCACAACCAAGCTGCCGAAGCGACAACACCGCACGCCATCGGTGATGGCAATCCAGTGAACGACGAACTGTCCCCCGCGATGTTGAATCGCGCCAGTCGCAACGCCGCGCACGCCATATAGAGGAAGGTAATTGCCCAACCGATCTGGCTCAGCGTATTCAGACCCCATTCGAAAGCGAGCACGCCAGGTGCAACGCCGAACGCGACCATGTCTGACAGTGAATCGAACTGCTTGCCGAAATCGCTCTCGGCCTTCATCGCGCGCGCGACACGTCCATCGAGAGCGTCTAAGATCATCGCAGCTAGTAGTGCAATACCAGCGAAAAGAAACTTGCCTTCAGTCGCCGCGACAATCGCGAAAAAACCTGAAAACATCGCACCGGTCGTGATCGCATTAGGTAACAGAAATACGCCGCGACGACGGTTCTGAGATGCGATGTTTCTAGTCTTGTTGACGACGGAGAACTCGCGTCGTTTTTTGGTCATTGCGTTAATTTCGAGATTTGTCGACCAGTTTGTTTTCTTCTATCCATGGCATCATAGCCCGGAGTCTCGCACCGACTTGCTCGATCTGGTGATCCTGACTTAGCCGGCGCATAGCTTTGATCGTCGTCGCTCCTGCCTGGTTTTCGGTTACGAACTCTCGAGCGAATTTACCGCTTTGAATCTCATCGAGAATTCGTTTCATCTCCTTTTTAGTCTCTTCGTTGACGACTCTAGTTCCCCGTGTCAGTCCACCGTATTCAGCTGTGTTAGAAACGGTGTACCACATATTCGAAATACCACCTTCATAGAAGAAGTCGACGATCAGCTTTAGTTCGTGCAGACACTCGAAATACGCCATTTCAGGCGCATAGCCGGCTTCGACTAACGTCTCAAACCCCGCTTGAACTAACGCCGCAGCACCGCCGCATAACACGGCTTGCTCGCCAAATAGGTCAGTCTCCGTTTCCTCACGGAACGTCGTTTCAATGATTCCTGCACGCCCTGCGCCAATCGCCATCGCGTACGAAAGCGCTGTCTCTTTGGCTTGACCGCTCGCGTCTTGCCCTATAGCAATAAGAGCAGGCACGCCACCGCCTTCGGTATACGTCGAACGTACGGTGTGGCCTGGACCTTTAGGCGCAATCATGATCACGTCAAGGTCGCTACGTGCCTGAATCAACTCAAAATGAATGTTGAAGCCATGGGCGAACGCAATCGCAGCGCCTTCCTTGATGTTGGGTTCGATCTCATTCGCGTAGATTTCACGTTGATGCTCATCTGGCGTCAAGATCATCACAAGATCAGCGTCTCTGACGGCTTCACTCGTTGGGTTGGTCACGAAATTCGCATTCTGGGCTTTGACCGCTGACCCCGAGCCATCTCTCAAGGCAATCGTGATGTTGGATACACCGCTATCTCGTAGATTGTTTGCATGGGCGTGACCCTGTGAGCCGTAGCCCACCACAACCACCTGCATGTTCTGGATCAGCGATAGATCTGCATCCTTGTCGTAATAGACCTGCATTTAGATTCCTGTCTTAGCTACCTTAAAGTTCAAGTATTTTGTCGCCGCGACCGATGCCGGAAACACCTGTACGTACGACCTCCAAAATGGATGTTTCTCCGATCGCACGCATGAATGCAAAAAGCTTCTTCGTTGGACCGGTCAGCTGAACGGTGTACGACTCCTGCGTGACATCGACCACATCGCCACGAAAAATCTCACATGTGCGAAAGATTTCCTCACGATGAACATTTCCTTCCGCACGGATTTTTATCAACATCAGCTCGCGCTCAATATGCGCCCCGTCCGTCAGATCATTCACCTTAACGACTTCGATGAGCCGATTCAAGTGCTTGGTAACCTGTTCAATCTTCTCGTCGTCACCTTCTGTCAGAAGCGTCAAACGAGATAGTGTTGGGTCCTCGGTCGGCGCAACCGTTAGTGACTCGATGTTGTAGTTTCGTTGAGCGAAAAGCCCGATCACGCGTGAAAGTGCGCCAGCTTCGTTCTCAAGCAGAACCGCTAGTAACCGTCGCATTACGCTAGTCCTTTGGAGAGCACCATATCCTCAAGTGAACCGCCTTTGACAAACATCGGATAGACGTGCTCGTCTGGATCCACATATGCGTTTATGAACACTAGCTTGTCTTTCAACTTAGGACTAAACGCTTCGTCAACAACGGAATCGAGTTCATCAATCGAGCTTGCGGTGAAGCTGTGGTGTCCAAATGATCTGATCAACTGCTCAAAATCAGGAAGCGCGTCGCTATACGTACTGTGGGAGTAACGCCCACCGTATTGCATATCCTGCCACTGTTTCACCATACCAAGCGCCTCGTTGTTTAGATTGACGATTTTGATTGGCAACGCATACTGCATGCAAGTCGATAGTTCCTGCATATTCATCATGAAACTTCCCTCGCCTGTGATACACACAACGGTTGCGTCAGGGACGGCGAACTGCACTCCCATAGCTGCTGGCAAGCCAAAACCCATCGTACCAAGACCACCGGAGTTGATCCATTGGCGACCTTTCCGGAATTTGTAGTACTGCGCGGCGAACATTTGATGCTGACCTACATCGCTAGTAACGAACGCGTTTCCTTCAGTCGCACGATAAACCGCTTGGATCACCTGCTGAGGCAATAGCTGCCCGCTCTCGCTCTTACGGTCGTGTTGATCATGGTCCAATCCGTGTTCTTGACGCCATAGTGCGATGCGACGCCACCATTCGTCTAGACTCAATTGGTCAATCGGATGTTTGGCCATTTCAGTCTCAAGCGCGACATGTAGTTCCGCTAAAACCGGTTTTGCAGGACCCACGATCGGAATATCCGCTGGAATGACCTTCGAAATTGATGCGGGGTCAATGTCGATATGAATGATTGTCGCCCCAGGACAGAATTTCGCCGGATTGTTCGTTACGCGGTCATCGAAGCGTGCACCCACAGCGATGATCAAATCGGAATGGTGCATCGCATTGTTCGATTCAAAGGTGCCATGCATGCCGAGCATGCCGAGAAACTGAGGATCATCGCCCGGAAAAGAACCAAGACCCATCAGCGTATTTGTGATCGGGAAACCGGTAAGTCGTGCGACTTTTACCAGTTCCTCGTCAGCACCACCTTGCACAACACCGCCACCTGCATAGATAACGGGTCGCTTCGCTTTCAGCATTGTCACTGCAGCTTTGCGAATCTGACCAGAGTGTCCTTTCAGAGCAGGCTTATACGACCTCAAACTAACGCTGTCTGGGTATGAATACTCAAATAGCTCATTCGGGTCCGTCGTGTCCTTAGGAATATCGATGACGATGGGACCCGGACGACCTGTCGTCGAAATATAAAACGCTTGCTTCACAAGCCACGGGATTTCGCTCGCGGTTCGAACAATAAAACTGTGTTTGACGATCGGGCGCGATATCCCGATCATGTCCGTTTCCTGAAAGGCGTCGGTGCCGATCACTTCGTGCGGTACTTGCGCCGAAATCACGATCATCGGAATCGAATCCATGTAGGCAGTCGCAATGCCCGTGATCGCATTGGTCGCACCTGGACCCGAAGTTACGAGTACTACTCCAGGATTCCCTGTAGCTCGTGCATAGCCGTCGGCCATATGCGTCGCGGCTTGCTCGTGCCGTACGAGGATATGTTCGACGCGCTGCTGCTTGAATATCGCGTCGTAGATATGTAGTGCTGCGCCGCCTGGGTAGCCGAAGATCCGCTCGACACCTTCATCCTGCAACGCGCGAATCAAGATTTCGCCTCCGGAGAGCATTTCAGTCATGGGATTCGGGTATGCGTTAACGTTGAAGGTGGTCGATTTACGCCCTCTACTTTCGCGAGCTCAGCGAATATCGCTGTGAAGGAAGCAGATGGCGGGAACGAGCGTTAGCTGATTACGAGTGACACTCGCGGAGGGCGGGTAATTTTAGTCCCGCGAGCCTATTTTGTCAGGAATGGCGCAGGTGCTTACCGGACACGTGCCGTTAAGCATGCCCCTCAATGTCATGCCGCAGTGCTTCGACAAGTGATCTTAGATCGGGAGGCAAAGGAGCTTCGAAGTTCAATTGCTGCGAAGTTCGAGGGTGCTCAAACGCTAGTTGATACGCGTGAAGTGCTTGGCGCTGCATCCCACGGAGCAGCTCACAAAGCTCCGCTGTGGCATTCAGTGGAATACGGCGTTTAGCACCGTACTTTAGGTCGCCTACTAAAGGAAGTCCGACTCGCGCGGCATGGACTCGGATCTGATGCGTTCTTCCCGTTCGCAATTCCGCTCGAACCAAGGTATGTGCCCGGAACGCCACGAGCGGTGTCAACAAAGTTAGCGCTTCGCGACCGTCTTTCCGAACAGTTTGACGAGTGCGGTCGCGCGAACTTCGACCCAACGGCAGATCGATTTCGCGTGCTCTTTCTAGCAGACCCTCTACAACCGCGAGGTACGATCGCGATACCTGACGCTTTGCTAATGCGGCGATCAAGCGCACTCTAGCCAGTTCCGAAGTAGCGACGACTAAGAGACCTGTTGTGTCCTTGTCCAAGCGATGTACGATGCCCGCACGTGGTAGCTGATTGAGTTCCGGTCTAAGTGCTAATAAACCATTCGCTAGTGTCGGCGCAACTGTCGCCGCTCCTGGATGCACCACCAATCCCGCTGGCTTGTCAATAACGAGTATGTCGTCATCTTGGAAGACGATCTGCAGCTCAAGTTCAGTCGCAGTGTCCCAGTCTTGCTTGGGTTGAAACGTACCATCGATCTCGATGGACTCGCCACCAATCAGCTTGTAGTTCGGCTTTCGCAATTCACCATCGACCGTTATCGCACCCTCCTTGATCCACTTGGTCAATTGAGACCGAGAGACATCATGAAAGTGCTGTGCCAGGACGCGGTCTAAGCGTTCACCCGCATTCGATTTCACAATTCGCAGAGATTTTCGGTAGTGAAGCGACTTATCCGGCATCTACTTGTCTACCTAAAATACGGCATTCGCACTGAGGCATTGCATTGAAAGATATTCGCGTCTTCCTGATCGGCGTGCTGGTGACGTGGTTCGTCGCGGGTTGTAGTTCGCTTGGTTTTTCGAACATCAAAACAAAAGAAGAACTTGAGCTGACCAGTGAACAAAAACTATACGAAGCTGCGCAGTCTTCGATACGATCAGGAAATTACACCGTTGGTATCAGTCGTCTTGAGTCGATAGAGACACACTTCCCTTTTGGGCAGTATGCGGAACAAGCTCAGCTTGAACTGATCTACGCGAATTTCATGAAAAGCGATTTCGAAGCCGCTACGGTAGCGGCGACTCGTTTCATTGAACTTCATCCCAAGCACCCTCGCGCTGACTATGCCTATTACATGCGAGGTTTAGCCAGCTATGAAAAGAATCGAGGCTTCTTCGATCGTTTTCTCGGCTCACCACAAGCGTCTCGCGACGTAACCGCCGCTAAGGAAGCTTTTATTGAGTTCAATGAACTGTTGGAGCACTTCCCTAACAGTCTGTATGCGAAGGACGCGAAAGCAAGGATGGTACACCTTCGGAACATCATTGCAGAGCACGAACTTATGATCGCTCAGTTTTACCTCAACCACGATACTTGGGTCGCAGCAGCGAACCGGGCAGCTGGTATCGTAGAGGACTTTCCTTCTAGCTCTTCAGTTCCGGAGGCACTCTCGATCGTAGTCGAAGCAAACTATCGCTTGGGTCTTGAAAAACCGGCCAACGACGCGTTGCGCGTCCTTGCACTGAACTTCCCTGACTACGATGGATTCAATGAAGAAGGTAAGCTCGTGCTACGGGATGCGATCAAAAACCGCGATCGTAGCTTGGCAAACATCATGACATTTGGAGTGTTGGACCGACCCGCGGTGCCACCACCGCTTGAGATACACATCCCTGAATCTCCTCGAACCGCTGAGGCGCACGAAGAGAGTCTGTAGTTCGCGCAACTTTGCGCACTGCTTCAAGTCCATCGGGCGACTTCAGAGAAAAAGATTAGTCTACGGCCTCGCGGTTTGATCTGGATCCTCAGCTATTTTGTTATCAGAACGCTCACGGTGAAGGATCGCGGCAAGGATCCAACTTGCAGCCCCGATGCACACGGCGGAATCTGCAATATTAAAAATCGGAAAGTTGAAACCGATCGGGTTGTAATGCACATGGATAAAGTCAACCACACATCCTTGTGTAGCCCGATCAATTAAGTTACCCCCTGCCCCAGCTAGTATCAACGTCAACGCGATCGCGAAGAGGACAGGTGGATCCTGAATGCGTCGCAAGCGCCAGATCTCCCAACTGAAGTAAATAACGAACGCGATACCGACGAAGGTTAGAAAATGCGTATAGCCTTGCAGAATGCTGAATGCGGCACCAGTGTTGCAGAAGTAGCGAAACGTAAGGAACGGTAACACAGAAACGGGGCCATCCAGCAGTTCAGCCGTTGCAATGTACTTGGTGATCTGATCCAGGACAATGACAAGCACAGCACCAACAAATGCCCACCACCATCGAGGATTAACGTTAGCTGAGTTCTGCACGATGCTCCTCGAACCAGCTTCGCGTCATTGCCAAATCCTCTGCAATTTGAGTTTTTAATGCGTCCAATCCATCGAAACGCACGTCATCTCGAAATTTATGATGGAACGTAACCGTGATCAGTTTGCCATAGATATCTTGGTCAAAGTCAAACAGGTGCACTTCTAATAGAGGTTCCGTACCATCGACCGTCGGACGCGTACCGACATATGCAGAACCTTCATACGTTCGATCCAACCCCGTTACCGTCACGGCAAATATTCCCTCTACCGCCGATCGGTAGCGCTGTAGGCGGATATTCGCCGTCGGCGTACCTAGTTGTGTACCCATACGTTGGCCGATAACGACCGTACCCATCATGAAGTATTTTCGACCGAGTAACGTCTCGGCTAATTGAAAGTCCCCGTCAGTTAGTGCTTCGCGGATACGGCTACTAGAAACACGTCCATGATCGAAGACCATCGTACCTAGGTGCGTAACACCAAATCCCAATTGATCACCAGCAGACTGCAGCATCGTGTAGTCGCCTTCCGCATTTCTACCGAATCGGAAGTCATCACCGACAACCAAATATCTCACTCCGAGGATGCGGACGAGAAATTCCTCGATTACCGCGTCCGCCGACGTTGAGCTAGTTCTTTCATTGAAAGGGATACAGAGAACGTAATCCAAATCGAAATCACGCAAGATGGTTATTTTTTCCCGGAATCGAGTAAGTCGAGCGGGTACCACTTCGCCTCGGAAATACTCGCGCGGTTGCGGTTCGAACGTCACAAGCATGCTCTTGCAATGCAATTCCTGTGCTTTCGCGGAGAGATGCGAGAGGAGCATTTGATGGCCGTGATGAATCCCATCGAACGTACCGATTGTTATGACACCATTACGGTGTCGCTCTCGAACGTTGTGCAGACCGCGAATAAGCTCCACGCTAATTCTTAGACTCGATGTATCAAATGTTGAGGGCGTACGCCGCAAATCAACAGCGTCGCGCTGTAGACGCCAATGCCACAGACCACCATTAACGCCATTTGACCTACCCTACGAATTTCCGACACGCTCGCCCAAGTCTCGAAATCAAAATTCAACCAAACTAAACAAGCAACCATGACGACACAACCTACAAAACTCGCGATCCCGAAGCGCCACAGTGATCTCTGTGGATGGTACTGACCTCCAAGAATTAATCCACGCATCAAGAGATAACAATTCACAAACGCCGCTACGGTCGTAGCAAATGCGATGCCCAACAATCCTAACCACCAGAACAAGCTCAAGCTAATCGCGATATTTACACCAACGCCAATTGTGGCGTAAACAAAAGGCGTGTGCATGTCCTCGCGGGAGAAATACCCGGGTCCTAGAACTCGTGTGAGCACCATGGGGACCAAACCAATCGCAAATGCCTGGAGTGCCACTGCGGTCATCTCAACATCCGCAACTTCGAAGGCACCGCGCAGAAAGACTGTCGCAAGTATCGGCTTTGCTAGATAGTAAAGTGCGACAGTTGCTGGAAGTCCAAGTAATACACCAATGCGAACGCCCCAATCAAGCGTTTCGCTAAACAGCTCGCGGTCACCTTTACGGTGCAGACGTGACAGGTTTGGAAGCAGAATCGTTTGCATTGCGATCGCCAACAAAGCCATCGGTAACTGGATGAGCCGATCGGCGTAATAAAACCAAGATACCGTACCGACCGTGAGCTGTGCACACAGAATCGTGCCTACCAGAATGTTGATCTGTCCAGCGGAAGCCGCATATACACCCGGGATGATGAGCTTGAGGATGCGACGCACGCCTTCGTCGCGGAAATTCACTCTCGGCCACTGTAGTAAACCTAGCCGCCGCAACGACGGGATATGGACCAAGAGCTGCAAGAAACCTGCTGTTAGTACGCCCCACGCCATCGCGTATGCGACGTGACCTGACAACATCGCTGCCCATACCGCCGCGACGATAACACATACGCTCAACAGCAACGGTGCACCGGCAGTAATCGAAAAACGCTGGTAACTGTTGAGGACTGATCCAGCGAACGCAGTCAATGAGATGAGACCCAAATATGGGAACATCACGCGGAGCATGTCGATCGCGGCTTGATAACGCGGTTCGCCTACCCAATTCCGCAACGTGAATAGATCAATCAGCGGTTGAGCGAGTACCACACCAACAAATGACAACCCCAGCAACACGACAGCGAAGCTACCGGCTACGGTTCTGACGAAATCGATGAGGTCCGACTGCGTGTTGTTCTCTCGATAATCAGCGAGCACCGGGATAAATGCCTGTTGGAAAGCGCCTTCGGCGAACAATCGACGAAAGAAATTAGGTATCTTGAATGCGATAAAAAAGGCATCCGCGATCGGACCCGCGCCGAGGAAGTACGAGACGACCACATCTCGTGCTAATCCACCAACCCGCGACATCCCGGTTAAGGACGCTACTACCAGACCCTTTCCGGTCAGGCTTGTTGTTTCGCTTTGATGCGGTGCAGCTTCGTCGTCCGTCAAGTCAGACTCTTAGACATTTGAATTGATGTGACCGATCGACGAACTCAGATTTTGCTCTGCGGTGACTAAAATTGCCGCCTTCAAATATTGGCATACGCCTCCTGAGACAGCAATTTGGCACATACTCTATCTGCGAAGAAACGCGTCCGTCAGAATGCACGCCGTAATGCGCGAAATTCTGCGAAGCGTAGCACGATGCGCACCGCGATTAAGAAAACTGTATCTGCAATTGAAGCCGGCGACAAAGAGAAGGCTCAGGAAGCACTCAATACCGTATCGAGCATTCTCGATCGCTATTCTCACAAGGGTTTGATCCATAAAAACAAGGCCGCTCGCCACAAATCACGATTGAACGCTAAAGTAAAGGCGCTGGCGAGCTAAATCAAAGCCAAGTTGTCGCGATGGATCATCTCAGGTTCATCCATATAGCCTAGCAATCCTTCTATCTCACTTGATGCGTGTCCGCTAATTGCGCGCGCTTCCTGATCACTGTAATTCGACAATCCCCTAGCAATTTCATTGCCTTCGATATCCAATACGGTCACGACATCGCCGCGATGGAAATGTCCCGTTACCTCTTTCACGCCGATTGGTAACAAGCTAACGCCATTGTTCACAAGTGCTTGCGCCGCACCTTCATCAATCGTCAGTTCACCGCGACTTCTCAATTGACCCGCAATCCACTGTTTACGCGCGTCGACTGGCGTAATGTCCGCTGTAAGGTGAGTACCAACCTCTTCGCCGCGTAGAAGACGAACCAACGTATCCGTTTGCCGTCCATCGACTATCCAAGTGTCACAACCCGATTTCGCCGCGAAACGAGCCGCTTCGAGTTTCGTGAGCATCCCACCGCGTCCATATGGACCCGGCTCACTATTGACCATTTTTTCTAGCGAACCATTAAAAGGTGATTCTCGTTTGATGAGTTTTGCGTTAGGTCGGACCCTCGGGTCTGCTTCACACAAACCTTCCTGGTCCGTCAAAACGACAAGTGCGTCCGCCTGGATCAGTGCTGCAACTCGAGCCGCTAATGTGTCGTTGTCTCCAAAACGGATTTCCTCTGTCGATACAGAGTCATTCTCGTTGATGACTGGAATAACGTCGTGTTTGAGACACGTTTCAATGGTCGATCGTGCGTTAAGGTAACGCTCACGATCCTTTAGATCGTCGTGGGTAAGCAATACCATACCAGTGGAGAAACCGTCTTCCTGAAATCGCTTGGCGTAAGCATGAATCAAACCCATCTGCCCAACCGCCGCCGCAGTTTGAAGCATTGGCAAATCGTGTGGTCGTTGGGCTAAACCGAGTCGATGCATGCCTTCGGAAATTGACCCACTTGAGACGATCACAACGTTTATCCCAGACCGACTCAATTCGGTGATCTGATCACAAAGTGTGTCAAGGCGATGTTCGGATAATCCCGAGCCATCCGCGACCAGTGAACTGCCGATTTTTAGCACCCAAGTAGAGCCTTCGATTCCGGGTGCTTGTTTACTGTTAGTCACGCCGATATATCACTTCAACTTGCTCATCTTCTTCTGAATCAGAAGATGTAATTGGTTTCGTCCGATTCAAAATGTCATCGAGCACATCTCGATCTAGCACCGAAGTTTCGTGTGTATCGATCTTCGGTTTGTTATCGACCGCATCCATTAGTGCGAAAGTCAGCTCACGTATACCGTCGTGTGTGACGGCTGAAATCTCATAGATTGGTCGGTCTGGGCGAAGAGCGCGTAGAGTCTCGGTGACGGCGCCGACTTCATCGGAGGTAGTAATGTCGGTTTTTGTTACGACGGTCCACACTTCGCGATCTGCGAGTGCCTGGCTGAATGCCTCCACTTCCCGCTCAATTTTCGTCAGATTTTCAGAAGGGTCACTCCCATCAGCGGGCGCGACTTCTACCAAGTGCAACAAGAGATGTGTGCGGCTTAGATGTTTCAGAAAACGAGTCCCTAAACCGTGACCGGATGCCGCACCTTCAATCAAGCCAGGGATGTCCGCCATCACGAAACTCCGAGCCGGATCGACTTGAACCACCCCGAGATTAGGAACAAGCGTTGTAAATGGGTAGTCGGCGATTGCAGGTCTTGAAGACGAAACGACACTAAGTAGCGTCGATTTCCCGGCGTTAGGTTTGCCTAATAATCCGACGTCCGCGAGTACTTTAAGGTGTAGCCGGAGACGCTTGGTTTCGCCCGGTAGACCGCGTTCAAACTCACGAGGCGCTCGATTCGTACTTGAACGGTATGAGTGATTCCCGCGTCCTCCTAGCCCACCGCGCGCAACAACCACCTCCTCTCCTGGTGTTGTGATGTCCGCCACGTACTCGAGCGTTGCGTCGTCGACAACGCTTGTTCCGCATGGAACATCCACCACGAGATCATGACCGCTCGCACCGGTTTTTACCTTGCTTCCACCTTGTCGACCGTTCGCTGACTTAAGGATCGGGCGGTATTTGAAATCTACGAGGGTGTTCAGCGACCCATCTCCTCGAAAAACAACGTCGCCGCCTTTGCCACCATTTCCGCCGTCGGGACCGCCTTTCGGTAGATTGGGACCGCGATGGAAGCTCATGCAACCATCCCCACCCCGACCGGCGGTCACGTCTAGTGTGACTTCATCGACGAAAAGCATGAGACGTGGGACAGAGATAGATCCCGTCGTCGATTAGATTGGGAGGTTAGCTCGTCGTTACGCTGACGTAGGTGCGTTGATATTCACCGTGTTTGCGAAAGACAACCGTTCCGGCTGCCGTGGCAAAGAGCGTGTGATCGCGACCACAACCAACGTTTTCGCCGGCATGAAATTTCGTGCCGCGCTGACGAATCAAGATGTTGCCGGGTTGAACCTGCTCGCCTCCGAAGTGCTTTATCCCTAAGCGTTTCGACTCGGAGTCGCGCCCGTTACGTGTACTGCCACCCGCTTTCTTATGTGCCATGTCGACTACCTAATGCGTAATTCCTACGATCTGCACGGCCGTGAACTTTTGTCGATGACCTGCGCGCCGCAGATAGTGTTTCCTACGCTTGAACTTGATGACCCGAATCTTGTCACGACGTCCTTGTTCCAGAACCTTAGCTGTAACACGGGCACCTTCTACAAGTGGCGTTCCGATTGCTACCGATTCGCCATTCGAGACCATCAAGACGCGATCGAACTCGACTTCCGCACCAACTTCCGCGTCAAGTTTTTCAATTGAAACTTGTGCGCCTTCCTCAACGCGATACTGCTTACCACCAGTTTCAATGACTGCAAACATGCCAGCAACTCTAGAAATCGTGTTTAGGGAAACGCTAAGCTAAATCTGAACTAGATTTAGTCGAAAGATAAGCGCAGAATACACTGACACACGCGTTTATATGTCAATGTCGCAACTAGAATTTTACCTAATCGCAAAATCCTGCGTTGCGCGCTTAATCGAATAACGATCTCGCGAACGTCTAAGTAAAACGAACCTCTATTCGCATCCAGTGAGTTACCCCCTACCAGTCATTGAACCTCATTTACCCGCTTCGTTAAGCGAAGTGACGCAGCTCGTTCAATTGGAACTCAGCGCTGCGGAGAAACTGATTCAGAGTAATCTAAAAAGTGATGTTGCGACGGTCGCGTCGATCGGCGAGTATATTGTTAATTCCGGAGGGAAGCGTTTAAGACCAATGACGGCGATCCTCGTCGCGCGCGCCCTCGGACACCGGGATGACGACGTCGTCACACTTGCGGTACTGCTTGAGTTTCTCCACACTGCCACGCTATTGCATGACGATGTTGTCGATCGATCGCAACGTCGTCGCGGACGTAAAACTGTCAACATGCTGTGGGGTAATGCGCCGAGTGTACTGGTTGGCGATTTCCTTTACTCACGTTCGTTCCAACTCATGGTCCAGCTAGGACGGATGGACATCATGTCGGTAATTAGTGAAGCAACTAATCTAATCGCCGCGGGTGAGGTTAAGCAACTTGAGCACGTACGGGATCCAGATCTGGCCGAAGCAGACTACATGGAGATCATTCGGTGCAAAAGCGCGCTTCTTTTTCAAGCAGCAGCAGAAACTGGGGCTACTCTTGCGAACGCAAGTTTGGATGAGATAGAAGCGGCACGGCTATTCGGACTGCATTTCGGTCTAGCATATCAACTCATGGACGACTTACTCGACTACGCGGGTGACAGCGATCAGTTAGGGAAAAACGTAGGCGATGATTTACGAGAAGGGAAACCGACGCTCCCTCTCATATTTGCCATGCGCTACAGTTCAGACGAGAACGCAAAACTTATTCGTCGCGCGATTCGTGATCAGTCAGCTGACGATACCGCGGAGATCATGGCTATCGTTAAACTATCGGGAGCCTTAGGCTACACTCGCGCAAATGCACTGGCTCAAACGCATCTCGCGAAGAGCGCTCTGTTTCGTTTACCGCCGAGTCGTTACCGCGACGGATTAAACCATCTCGCGGACATTGCTCTAGAGCGAATCCAGTAACGAAATAAGCGATGTTTAAGACTGATTTACGAAGATACTAAGGACTGATCTCACGAACTAGAATTTGCCGCCTAAACACCCGTTCTCGGCGTTCGGTTTCCGCGATGCGCCGGTATTTCCCATCTGTCGGAGTGTAGCTCAGACTGGTAGAGCATCGTCTTCGGGAGGCGGGGGTCGCTGGTTCAAATCCAGTCACTCCGACCATTTACACACCTTTCTGCTTCGCATCATCAATCTTACGCTGAAGGCGACGCATTCCATTCAACCAGCGCTCTAGATCGCTGTTCTTACGATCCATCCAAGTTTGCGCGATTTCGTCCGTGAGGATCAGAAAACGTTCATTCTGTATCGCGTCGGTCACCATTTCTGCTACTTCTTCAGGTTCCTTAATCGGTCCCGCTGCAGTTCGTGCGAAGGGCGTCCCACTGTTTCCTAGCATCGGTGTATTTACACCTAGTGGTGCAAGTAAAGAGGTGTGAATACCCTGATCATGGTATGTGATGGACATCCATTCAGCTATCGCGACGACGGCATGCTTGGTTGCTGCGTAAAGCACATTTCCGTGAGTTGTCAAGATTCCTGCCATCGATGCGGTATGTACGAAATAACCGCTTCCACGATCTAACATCTGTGGCAGGACAGCTCGAATGGCATAGACATGTGCCATCACGTTAGTATCCCATTGATCGTGCCAGTCTTGGATATCCGTCTCTAGTGGATCGCCTCCGGTCGCGACCCCCGCGTTACTAAAGAATAGATCCACAGGACCGAACGCTTCTTCAGCAGCTGCGACCGCTGCATAAATGTCCTTCTCGTCACCGACATCACAATGAACCGCACGGCCGTTAAATTCTCCGGCGACCGATTGTGCGCCTTCATCGTTAACGTCTGCAATGACAACATTCGCGTCTAGTGCGGCGAATGCTCTACTACAAGCTGCACCGATTCCACTCGCGCCGCCGGTGACGATGCAATTTTTTCCCTGTAGGTCCATACGGGCAATCCGTTGTTCTGCGACAGCGCATTATGAAGGCGTTTAATTAAGTGTCTGCCTATGAGGAACTAGCTGTAGCACCATGAAGTACTTACACACGATGGTTCGCGTCAACGACATTGACGCGTCGCTTAATTTCTATTGCGACCTTCTGGGTTTAAAGGAGCTGCGTCGAATCGACAATGAAGCCGGTCGATTCACATTAGTTTTTCTCGCGGCACCCGGCGATGAATCCGCACAGGTCGAGTTGACCCACAACTGGGATCCCGAACCGCTTCAAGGAGGCCGTAACTTTGGCCATTTGGCGTACCAAGTCGAGAATATCTATGACACATGTCAACGACTGCAAGACGGTGGTATCACGATTAATCGCCCACCGCGGGACGGCTATATGGCGTTCGTTCGGTCACCGGACAATATCAGTGTTGAAATTCTCCAAAACGGCGGTCCGTTACCTGCTCAGGAACCGTGGGCTTCGATGGAAAACATTGGCGAGTGGTAAATAGCATTCGATTCGTATCGGCTTACAGATCGGTTAATTCGATCCAATCGCCAGCCGCGAAATAGGTTGACGATCGCAGCTATCGAGAACTAGCCCAAAATCGAGGAATAGTCAGCTGTACCGGATCTTCGAGCTCCCGCTTTAAGCAACAACTGTTATCAGCCAACACGTGCATTGAGGCAAATGCGCCAATCAAAACAATCCAGATCGGGAAATACTCGATCTCGGCATACCATTGATGGTGAAGTACGGGTACCGCGGAGAAGAATCGATAGAAATAAAAAAACATAAATATCGTATTGATGAGGGCAAATCCCCGAATAAATACCTCGCGTAGCGAGGGTATTAGCGTCAATAACGTAAGCACGGCAGTCGTAAGTAATGCAATGACTAATAACGTATCTACCCTTACGCAATACGCCAGCCCGATCAGCAAGACTGCTACGATGCCGTGAATTACTTTCACCGGATTCGTTCCATCACTTAACTGTTCCTCACGGGCGCAAGTCCGTCATGCTTCTTTAGGTAATCTGACTCTACAAATAGCGACTGCAATTCCGTGAAATCCGAATACTCACTGTGCTCAGCGCCACATCGCTGTGGTTTAGCACGTTCGCCGACGTAAATGTTATCAGAGTCAGAGGAATGTACTGATCCGTCACGACATCGGAATCAGATGCAAGAATAAACCGCACCGAAAACGCGTTGAGATAATGGCGCGTTCACCCCTGTTGATTTGCAGAACTTCCCAATGCGTACTAAGTTCGTCTCATTCACCGTCGCTTTATGTTTTTGTGCTGCTGTCTCATTCATTTCGGCAAGCGATTCAACCGATAAAGCAGAGAGTGAAGCCCAATTGGTCGTTCAAACAGTTGACGGTCCGATTCAAGGTGGATTCAGCAACGTTGCATCCGAAATAAGAGCATTCAAAGGCATACCGTTCGCAGCACCTCCGGTTGGTGAACTGCGATGGCGCACCCCTCAGCCCGTTACTGCTTGGTCGAAAGTGAGAGATGCCACGGCGTTCGGTTCGCGCTGCTATCAACAGACTCTCGAAGAGGGTTTCTACTCGATGGATCCACAACCAACCAGTGAAGATTGCCTTTATCTAAACGTGTGGACCGGCGCATCATCGAACGACGCCAAGCTCCCCGTCATGGTGTGGATTCACGGTGGCGCATTCATCGTGGGATCCGGTTCGGAAGCGCTTTATCAGGGCGACAGACTCGCACAGGATGGTGTCGTTGTCGTCACGGTGAACTATCGATTGGGACTAATGGGATTCTTCGCGCATCCGTCCCTAAGCGAGGAATCTGAATCGGGCGCGTCGGGCAATCAGGGTTTGTACGATCAAATCGCCGCGCTACAGTGGGTACAGGACAACATCGCACGATTCGGCGGTGACCCTGAAAACGTGACCATATTCGGAGAATCGGCCGGTTCAATTAGTGTGTGCTACCTGGTCGCAACTCCACTCGCAAAAGGTCTATTCCAAAAAGCAATCGGCCAGTCGGGTGGGTGTTTCGCAAAGCATCCCACACTGACTGACAGCGTCGAGGAGTTCGCGCTACTCGCGACTCCTGGCTTGACGGACACGTCTGGCTACGGTGTGGGGAAAGCCGTCGCAGAAGCGCTCATCACTACAACGGATGACACGGATGTGATCGCGAAGATGCGCGAATTGGCACCTGAGGATATTGCGGCGAAACTTCTAGAGCAGCAAGTCGTCGTCCCCTGGCGATCGATCTATGTCGACGGCGTCATGTTCCCAACCCAAATGCGTTTATTGATGTCAAATGGAGGTGCGAGTAGCGTCAACACTATCGTCGGTTCGACGAAGGATGAAGGCGTGATGCTTTGGTCACAGATCCCTGAGACGTCGCTTGAAGAATGGCAATCGGGCATTCAAACGAACGTGCCGAAATACGCTGAGAATTTACTTGCAGCGTATACGGCGGACGCCCAAAAATCGACGAGAACGGCAACTCAAGAGATCATGTCAGATGCGATCTTCACGTCTGAGATGAGAACGTGGGCGCAGCATGTTGAGAACCAAGGTAAGAGTGCCTTCGTCTACGTTTTCAATCATGCACCGCCAATTGGTGAGTTTGGTCGTTCGCTCGGTGCGTTCCACGGTGGTGAAATTCAGTACGTATTCCAGTCGCATGTTGGAGAAAACGCCGACGATGGGTTACCCGTCCTTTGGGACAATTCCGATCGAAAAGTAGCGAGCATGATGCGGCAGTACTGGGTAAATTTCGCCAAAACAGGTGATCCAAACGGCGAAGGACTAACTGAGTGGCCACGCTATATAGCGTCAACAAACCAAACGCTCGCTATTGAAGAATCACCACACGTCGTCACAGACTTCAGGAAGGCGAAGCTCGACATTTTTGAACAGATCATGGGAGAAGGTTTCGTAGGAGCTGAATCAGAAGGTCAGTAGTGACCAACCGAAAATGATCTCAGTCGAGAATCGAGATCTAGTTCCCCTTAGTCGATTGCCTTCAAGTCGGAAAAGTTCGCTTCTGGTGTGAACACTAGGACGTTTGGTTTTCAACGTCGCCTCGGACTACCAACGATTCAAGTACCGAGTATTCACGGATTGGCTGCCAAGTAAATCATGGGGAATTACATCGAGAACTTGACAGGAGTCAAAAAAATGAGCGATCCTATCCCTGGGAAGAGGTGTCCAGGACTTCAAGCATTCGGGAGTGATCTTCCTCAAGGTTATAAAGCACGTCGCGAATTTCTCTTAGCTCGTGCTCGATCCAGTTTGCGTGAACTCGCGGTATGTCGCGAGCAATTGATCGACGGTCTACGTTGTCTTCGAGAATCTCAATCAGCCCCATAACGGCTGAATTAGTGTCCTTCACTTTCTCGACGTAGTCGCGAACCCTCTTGAATACTTCGTCATTGGCACTCATGCTTGTTCCTCATGCGGTAGTGCTGGTGGCTGAGGGACGGTGTTACAAGGCCCGTCCCTCGCTTTCGCGTATTGTAGGGGTGCATAATGGGGCTTGTAACCGTATGCAGGACGCCCGAGTCGGGCTGCCTGTTGAACACAACAGCCCGTCAAAAGCCAGGCGTAATTACCCCGGCTGGGTGAATAGACAGGGATCTCATTCCTCATGCGGTTACAACGGCCCGGCACCTACGCTGTCGGGGATCAGCCACGCGAGGTGGCGACATGAGGAAAGTCCTATCTTTTGTCGCGATTCTGATTGCGACCATCTTTCTCGCTTTTGTTGTTCACGCACAAAACCGAAACCAAGAAACTCTTTCTGCCTATTGGAAGATCGTTCCGCTTGCGGAATTCGAGAACAAGCCGAAGAACTGGACGGACGCCGATCCGAAACCCGTCGTGTCCGGTTTACTCTATGATGAAATGGCCGGTCCGGAAGGGGGCGTCTACGCTCTTATTGTGACGGCGAGTTGTACTGGTACGAAAGAGAGTGACTACGGCACGTACTGCACGGGCTACACGTGGTCCACTGAGGTTGCCCCATTCCCGTTTGATCGCTAGTGAAACTGGCGACCTGTGTGTCGCTGGTAGAACAGTCAAGGATGCTCGTTGGTGTCATCCTATTTGGTGTGCTGATGTTCAACATGACCGAATGGTTCAACCAACCCATAGGTGTCATTGGGTCATTCCTAATTGCTCCTGGCTTCTGGCTCGAATTCAATTACAACCGAGGCTCGATACCGGTAGGTGGACGCGATTGGTCGCCTATCTATGCTGTGTTAACGATCTTCGGTCCAGGCGTACTTTTCTATCCGTTCATTCATCTGCACTACGAAGGCTTCTGGCCCGTCTTGTATCTATGGACATACTCGGTAGGCGCAACGCTGTTGTTGTTGACGTACCTGTTGAAGCCGTGGGTCAAAGAGACCGATGGACAATGATTGTCCATTGGTCCGAATCCCTTACCCTGACTGGAAACTAGCGACATGAAAAAATCGAAAGAACCGCCGAAGAAGGACATTCTTGCCGAGGCGTTGAAGTATGCGCACGCCGACGTCCAGCGACGCGCGAAGCGTAGACGGCCGGTTAAAGAACCAGACTCTCGTACATGAGCCGATGACCGGCTAGACCTGCAACGATCGACGCCATCTGTTCGTCGGTATCAAACTCACGCATGTTGTGTTTGGTGACGAACTCGGTGACGTATCGTTGCAGGTGTTTCTTGCTCATCCGGTGGAACGTGCCTTGATGGGCGCGTTTCAGTACCGACCAAAACGATTCGATCCCGTTCGTGTGAATGTCTTCTTCGCGGACGTACTCACCATCGCTATGGCTGACGGCTTCGTGGATTAGATCGTAGGTATCGAGTCGCTTGTACGCCTTGGCTTCGTCCGTGTAGATCGTCGAGCCTTTACGGATATGATCGAACAGGAAGTCATCGAGCAGGGACTCGCTCGTCGTATCCTCGACGACCTTGGCGACAACCCGATTTGTTTGGCGGCTCTTGACGCCAGCGACGGGGGTTTTGCCAACGGCACCACGACCCGCATGTAACTTCTTCGACGCATGCTTGTTGCCTTCCAACCCACCTACGTAGGTTTCATCAGCTTCCATCGGACCAAGCGTATCGCACAAGCCTGTCTGCTCCCATGAAGTACGGATGCGGTGGAGCATATACCACGCCGTGCGCTGTGTGACGTGGATCTCACGGTGCAACTTCATCGACGATATGCCTTTCAGGTTCGTCACGTACAAGTAGATGGCGAACGCCCACTTCCGAAGCGGAACGCGGGTGCATTGCAACACCGTTCCTGTCCGAACGCTGAAGTAACTGCGGCAGTCCGTACACCAGTACGGCATCGGCTTGGCGTTGGGAACTTCCTTCGTGTTCTTCGATTGGCAGTGTCCGCACCGTCGTCCGCTTTCCCAGTAGATGAACTCGAACCACTTCGTGGCAGCCTCTTCATCGGGGAACATTTCAGCCAGTTGCATCAGCGAAATGCCGGTGCGTCGGTACTTGCCAGGGGCCTTTCGGGTCATGCTTATCTCCTGTATCTTCACTACGTTCAGATACAGGGATAAGCGTACCTAACATGTGTATTCAGTCAAGCTTCCTATAATCGATCTCCATGACCGACGAAGACATCACGCACATGCTTGGTGAATTGGTTAAAGAGTTTGACGAGAAAACTAAAGCGTTTAACTGCCTCAACGTCAAACTCGAACGGCAGAAAGGCTTGCTCGGAAACGTCGCGCTTGCGATTGAATGTTTGCTCAATGACGGTCTCGATCGACGGAACCAAACGCGGTTCGACGACTTGCTGACTGGCGAGGAAATCCTAAACCTTCTGGCCGAGCGTGATTCGGTGAAAGAAGAGTTGAGCCGTCTCCGCGACCAAATCAACAAGATCGCGCCTCACATAGAGATCTAGCAATAGACGCGATATTAGGCGTGTATCAAGTGTTTTCTCGCTCTGTCAAGTTCTCGATGTAATTCCCAAATCATGCGACCAATTCTCGCGCTCGCGTTAGCGGCACAGGTTTTTCTTTCAGTAACAAATCACACAGGTCAGCGCGTTCTGGTGCTGGATTCAACGGATCTTGTGCGACGACTTTGTGATCGATCGCGAGTCGCGCCCAAAGCAGTCGAGACGCATCGCCGCTTAGACGTTCAATTTCAACACCCTCCCACGCCATGAGAATCGCTGAACAGACGTGATACAACGCAGTGGATATGCTCCGAAATCGTGTTTCCTGGTCCTTTTCAGCGACTTCGAAGGCTGCTTGCTCTACCCTACCTAAGCACTCTCGTAACTCCATTGCGATTGACGGTGCAGCGCTTTCGATATCCTCGATCCGCTCCTGTAGCGCTGCGACGAGCGGCGGCAGACAGCTGTTTTGATTGATCGCCCTTCGAACAGCATCGATCGCGATGATGTTCGAGGTGCCTTCCCAAATCGACCCAAGGTGCGCGTCGCGTACCAATCGTGGATTCACGAAATCCTCGACGTAACCGCATCCGCCACGGACTTCCATCGCGTCACCGCAGACTTGCCGAGCGTCACGGGTACCACGCATCTTCAGGATGGGTGTTGCGAGTCGGGCGATTGAATTCGCTCGGTTTGACCCAATCCCACCGCGCTCAGCAACATCGAGTTGGTTCGCTACGAACGCCCACATCGACATCGACTGTTCCGAAGCTAGACACAGTTTCAGTAACTGCCGTCGAGCTAGCGGAAGTTCCATGAGGGTCTTTCCGAACACCACACGGTGTTTCGACACCGTATTCGCATCATGAACCGCTCGACGCATCAGAGCAGCGGACTTCACGCCGTTGCTCAACCGCGACCAGTTGATCATCTCAAGCATTTGCTTCAACCCCTCGTTTTCCTCACCTACAAGATACGCCAGCGCACCGTCCATACGCAGTTCGCCGCTTGCCATCGAGCGCGTACCGAACTTTTCTTTGAGGCGCACAATGCGAATGTGATTCGGGTCACCGTTTTCGAGATTTCGTGGCATGGCGAATAGCGCTAACCCACGGATTCCCTCCTCAGCACCGTGAGGTCGTGCCAGGATCATCGCGATATCCGCGTCAGCGTTGGAGCAAAACCACTTGTCGCCATATAGCCGCCATTCACCTTGATCGAGCACTGCACGCGTCGTAACTTGCCCAACATCCGAGCCACCTGCTTGCTCCGTTATGAACTGTGCGCCTTGCCAAAGTTCGTCCAAATCAGCCGAGAGCATGCGCGGTAAAAGTCTTTGTTTTAGCTCTTCGCTACCGAAGAGCCGAATCACGTGTGCAGCTGAATCGGTCACATTGATCGGGCAACCTAAGCCGAACTCCGCTTGATTGAAAAGAAACGTGAACAGATGTTTTGCGAAGACAGGTAGAGGTTGGTCCCAGTTCGCCAACGTTGGTCGGTGAGACATCGCATGCAGAGCGAAGTCGCCAAACGCTGCTTGTTCTAATGTCCGGTAACTAGAGTGATATTCGATCCATTGTCGATCCCGGCCGTACTTATCACGCTGATGGAGCACCGGTGGGTGGCGGTTCGCTAGCATCGCATGATCGTCAAGATCGTTCGCTACTCGTTGCCCTAGTTCCTTTAGTTGAGGCCAAATTGCGTCGCAAAGTGTGTCGTCAAGATACAGTCGAGCTAGGTCCTGTAGCGTGCGATCGTTCATAAAGAAATTCTGACCTTTCGTATCGGGTGCGATGGCGCCCGTCGATGTAGGCGTCGCCATAGGTGGTACTCAAAACTGCAAACTCTCCTTGTATCATAAAAATCCGTAGTGGTATTTACAGCTTCCACGCTTAAGGAGCGATCGATGGCTTTTGCAGGATTGGAAAACGCGAAATTCGGAATCTCAACGTTTCCAACGGACTACTCAATCCAACCGGCGTCGCTTGCACAAGCCGTAGAAGATCGAGGCTTTGATAGCCTGTTCTTCCCGGAACATACCCATATTCCTGCCAGCCGTGCAACTCCGTTTCCAGGAGGCGGTGAACTACCCAAGCAATACTGGCATGCACATGACCCATTTGTCGCGTTGTCAGCTTGCGCGGCTGTTACGGAACGCATCCGTCTCGGCACTGGGATTTGCCTCATCATCGAGCGCGATCCAATTACCACGGCTAAAGTCATCGCATCACTCGACATGATTTCCAACGGTCGGGCAATCGTCGGAATCGGCGCTGGGTGGAATCGTGAAGAGATGGAAAACCATGGTGCGAACTACAAGAATCGGTGGGCAATCGTTCGAGAAAAAGTTGCCGCAATGCGCGCGATTTGGACTGAAGAAGAAGCCGAGTACCACGGTGAGCACGTTAACTTCGACCCGATCTGGTCGTATCCAAAGCCGGTTCAGGAAGGTGGACCGCCGATCTGGATCGGTGCAAACTCGAAGTGGGTGTTCGACCGAGTTGCAGAGTACGCTGACGGTTGGATGCCGATCGGTGGTCTCGGTTCGGGCAACATGGAACGTCTCAAGGCAGCGATGGATGCCCACGGACGCGATCTCAAAGACCTTACGTTAGCGTTGTTCGGAATGTTCCCGGACGCAGAGCAGATTCAAGGACGCGCAGAACAAGGTTTCGACGAGTTCATCTTTAATGTGCCGTCCGAAGATCGTGAAACCGTATTGCCCTATCTAGATCGTTACGCGGCGGTCGTTAACGATCTCAAGAAATAGATGTAAACTCGTCTGTGGGAGCTGAGGCTAGTACAACTGCGCTACCGAAAATCGTCGGCACTGTCCTGAGGATCAAATCCGGCGGTGTTACGCGCTCTCGACAGGTCGCGATATCCGTACCGATTCACTGACGTTCCGAAGAGCACGTCATACTTGATCGATTCGTCAATGTGTACGCTCTTGACGATCAAGTCAACAATGTCGCGCTGACTGCACCAAATCGAGTAGTCACGAGGACGCGACGGACGATCCTGACGATTGACGAAGCCTATTCGTAGACAGATCACCGATAAATCAGTGGTATCGGCGAAGTGCCGCCCCAGTGCCTCGCCCCATACTTTCGTGCTGCCGTAGACTCCGGTTGGTCGCGTAGGCATATCCGCAGTGATCAATGTCCACGAATTTGGTGCATCCTCGTACCGCGCCTCCACGAGCGATTTGTAAGGTTCAATCTGTTCATATCCGGACACCGTAGCGCCGCTACTCGCGAATATGACGCGACGGCAGCCAGCGTCAGTAGCCGCTTGATAGACGTTGCGTGTACCCGTTACGTTTGTGTCGAGCAGTTCTTTCCACGTAAATCGCTCTCCTGCTTTCGCCGCGAGGTGGATGACGGTACCAACACCTTCAAAAGCGGGTCGAATTGCCTCCAGATTAACTAGATCTGCGCTTGTCGTCAGTACACCATCGACCTCTCGTCGATTCAAAGCGCGCAGCTCATAGTCCGAGGACATAGCATTCCTGACGGCAGAGCCGATCAATCCGCTCATACCTGTGATCAAAATCGGTTTGTCCAACGCGATCTCCTTGTTCGAAAAGTAGTGGTTTTCCGCCGATCGACAACTCGCCGTTTCAACGACGGATCGTGCTACTACCCGATGCTCAGTTTACGGTTTGATCTGGATCAGTCACCGTATGACCGAGGTCACGTAGTTTCTCAATCAACGACGCTTTGTCATCTTCACCACGTAGCTGTACGATCAATTCGACGACAGTTGCGTCGAGAGTCGAGCTACCAAACGATCGACGGTGGTAAATATCGACGATGTTACTGTCCGTATTGCTGATATCGTTTGTGAGCTTTGAAAGCGATTCTGGAATATCCCGTACTGTCGAGTGTAGTCGCACGATACGCTCGGTACGCACTAATATTCGTTGAATGATGTCTCCTACAACCGCTCAATCGACATTCCCACCGCTTACGACACAAACCGTGTTTCCCTTCGCTATTTCTGGAAACGCGTCGACCGCAGCAAGCGACACTGCACCCGCACCCTCAACAACGAATTTTCAACATCTAAGATCCGGAACATCGTACCTTGATTACATTACACATACAGATGACCTAAAGCCGTTTTATCCGAGATAATAATCTCACGAGTTGACGAAACAGCAACATCGAAGAAATCGGAATGACAGCGCTGTTGAAGCTATTCAAACTGCTTCAGAAAGGCTTGGATTCATTCTGGGAAATTAACGCCAAACTGGTGATTGAGAATCTATTTCTTGCTATTCTCGTAAACGCGCTATGCACGATTGCAGTACTCGGGTTGATTGCTGGGCTAGTTCTTTGGCTGCTCACTTAATCAAACCGTATTCCTCTACCGCCTTCGCGGTTAACTCCTTTCGATCACATTGACGAACTCAGACTTCGCTTTGAACACAGACGAATACCTGACCTTCCCAAACTGGCGGGGATATGTTTGTGCGTGTGCAGTCGGTGTAGTTTCGTAATTGTGTGTTTTGCGATAACGGTTCTGTATCAAGCTGAGCGGTAAAACGATCCAGCGTGTTTCTAAATACGTCCCAATTTTCAAGGTCTGACACATCCTTGCCTGTCTGCTGTTTCACGATCGCGATTGCATGATCAATACATGCTTGCTTTGAATTGCGTTCCCATTGAAACCCGTAAACGTCAGGGTCGCATCCTGCCTTTTCTGTATCCGAAACATAGTCTCCGCAAGCTGTAACCCAGAACCCCGCGAATGTCGCAACCGCGATAGAAAAAATGGTTGTGCGAATCTGTATATTCATAGTGACTATTCCAGTTAATCCATTTATTTTGCATTAACGCATTGTCTGGTTTAGTACAAAAAAACGTGCGCTTGACTGTAAAAGACCGTTTTATTTACTTTGAGGAAAATTGATACACCGACTGTCCGTGCTAATGGGAGACAGATGAAGATTAAGTATTGGGTGTTTTCGCTACTTGCAGTGTGCGCACTCGGGTGGTTCTTGTTCGTATACAAAGGGCCTGAGCCAAACCCTTATTCTGAAGTAACTTTTGACGATGCTGAATCCAGAGAGGAATGCATACAGAAGATGATAGTTGATGTAAATCGAAGATTGGGATTACGACTTTCTTATCGGGATGTGAAAATCGAAGAAATTGAAGATGGCGGCGGGTTTATTCGTGGGTTTGTAGGCGAGATGGAGCGTGATGACGAAGGGAATTCACGTGGATTCGACTTCTGGTGCAATAAATATGGGATGTTTAGTGACTCGTGGCAAGGTTGGTATGCGTATTGGGACTATACGGCGTATGATGAGTGGTACTACAACCGTTACGTTCATCCGAACGCCAAATCAAGCCGCTAATTTCGCCAGTAGATATTCCTGTCCGCGATCGCCCTTGACTGAGTTGCAATGTCCGCAGAGCAGCTGTAGGTTCTCGATGTGGTCTGTTCCGCCCTTCGATTGCGCGATGATGTGGTCGATGGTGAGGTGCTGCTTCTGGAAGTGCGTTCCACAGCCGTTGCAGTCACCTCCTTGTTCTCCGTAGAGTGCGTTTTTGAGTTTAGGTGAGTTGTAGGGCGGCAGGTCGCCTAGATCGTTACGTTGCGGTATGTCAGTGCGACGGACGATGGTATTTACTACACCTAGATCGCCTTTGAGATTTCCTTTAAGGCGTGATTCCACCAAGACAGCAGCTTTAGGCGAAATGTCAATGCCAACCCATTGCCGTGTAAGCAACTCCGCTGAGACGCAGGTTGTCGCGCACCCGCAAAATGGGTCGAATACAACGTCTCCTTCGTTGCTGCTAGCTTTGATAATTCTGTCTAGTAGGGCGAGTGGTTTTTGGGTAGGGTAGCCAACGTATTGGTTTTTGTGTCGAGCGGCGATAGCAAAGCCATTCCCTTTTTCTTGTGCCCACCAAGATTCTGGAACTTTTCCGCCTTCCGCTAAATCATAGGTATCGGCGATAAAACCTGATCCTCGCAAACCCTCCTTGAAATTCCCTTTCGTCTTTGCGTGGTGGCGTATTCGGACCGAGTCTGCGTTAAAAGTCCAGGTCTCCGAATTTGAGTACCAAAATATCGTGTCATGCTTGCGGTTGAATTGCTTCATTTTTGGTGAACCTGGTCCAGTGTAGCACCACACGATCTCATTCCGAAAGTTCCTACGCCCAAACACCGCATCCATCATCAACTTGAGATAGTGGCTCATCGTCGGGTCGCAATGCAGATAGATCGAACCTGTCGGCTTTAGAAGCCTCTTCATTTCGAGCAGCCGCACCGCCATATAGATCAGATACGACTTATCAGATTTCGACATCGCCGCGTGAATGACGCGGTTTAACTTTGGATGCTTCGCCTCGATGAGGTCTAACCACGCAATATCCACGTCATCGAGTGTCCAGGTGTCTTTAAATGCGGCACCGGCAGCTTCGCTTCCAATCGGCGCAGCGTAGTTCGCGTTCGAGTTGAACGGTGGATCGAGGTAGATCAAATCAATCGACTCCGAATTCATGCCACGCATGATCGGCAGGTTGTCGTCTGTCCAGATAGTACGGTTTTCCCAATTGTGTTCAGACATTCGGATTCATATCTGGTTCGGTAGCTGTATGTTAAGCCCTCGCGAAAACGCCGTGCGAGCGATTAGTCACACGAAGGTATGGCTAGTTCGGACCCCTCGGCGAGATGCGATTCGACGACATACGAACTCGCGGCGCAACCGCGCGAATCGCCGATCGTCCTGAAGATCGACCTTGGCGATATTCGTGACGTCGATTGGCGAAGCCGATCAATCCGCTCATACCTGTGATCAAAATCGGTTTGTCAACGCGATCTCCTTGTTCGAAAAGTAATGGTTTTCCGCCGATCGACAACTCGCCGTTTCAACGACGGATCGTGCTACTACCCGATGCTCAGTTTACGGTTTGATCTGGATCAGTCACCGTATGACCGAGGTCACGTAGTTTCTTAATCAACGACGCTTTGTCATCTTCGCCACGTAGCTGTACGATCAATTCGACGACAGTTGCATCTAGCGATGAGCTACCATACGATCGACGATGGTAAATATCGACGATGTTGCTGTCCGTGGTACTAATGTCGTTTGTGAGCTTCGAGAGTGAACCAGGAATATCCTGAACTGTCGAGTGCAAGCGCACGATACGCTCGGTACGCACCAACGTTCGCTGAATGATGTCTCCGACAACCGCCGGATCGACGTTCCCGCCACTCACGACACAAACCGTGTTACCTTTGGCTATATCTGGGAAGGCGTCGACCGCAGCCAGCGATGCCGCTCCTGCACCCTCAACCACGAATTTTTCAATATCTAAAAACCGGAACATCGCGGTCTCAATTGCCGACTCCGACACGACCACCATATCATCGACCACGCTCTCAAGAATCGGCATCGTTAGCTTCCCAGGACGCTTCACCGCAATTCCTTCCGCAATGGATAGTTGGCTTCGCTCCGATCGCCAAGCTTCCTGTTTGAACTTTGCGTAAACAGGACAATAGTGGGCAGACTGTACGCCGATCACTCTCACCGAGGGTTTCAGTGACTTCACCGCTAGTCCGATGCCTGATATCAAACCGCCTCCGCCAACCGGTACGACGATCGTGTCCACTTCCCCTAACTGCTCAAGAATTTCGAGTCCAATAGAACCTTGTCCTGCTATCACGGTTACGTCGTCGAATGGATGAATGAGTGTGGAGCCCTCTCTATTTCGACGATCCTCGACATACTCGATGGTTTCGTCGAATGTCACCCCCTGGAGCACAATCTCTGGTTGAAAGTGTCGCGTCTTGTCAATCTTTGCCACCGGTGTCGTTCGCGGCATCACGATAGTTGCGCGAATCCCCAACCGCCGTGCATGGTACGCGAGTGCCTGAGCGTGATTGCCAGCTGACATAGCGATTACGCCTTTCGCACGTTGCTCGTCCGTAAGTGAATTTAGTTTCGCAAGAGCGCCACGTTCCTTGAACGAGCTGGTGAATTGAAAGTTCTCTAGTTTGAGATAGATGTCCCTGTGTAGAACGTCAGACAACGTCGTGGAGCGAGTAAGCGGTGTCTGGACGACATGGGGGCTGATCTGCACACGTACGCGTCGAATGAAATTCAGATCGACGATTGAATCACTATTGGACATGCGAGCTTTTTCGTGATTAGAGACGGCACGTGTTGCCACATCAATCTTATAGTGAGTACCGACAGGTGAGGTTCACTAAGTCCTGATTTAGAGTATCAAGCGGTATGGCGATTCAAGGTGGCTTTTCACATCCCGTAGAAACTCAGCCGCAGGTGCGCCATCGATGACCCGATGGTCCCACGTCAACGACAGGCGCAAGCATTGCGTTCGCGTTGCACGCTCCTCGACCCAGCGAACGCTGTCGTAAATCCTGCCAACACCGAGGATGCCGGTCTGTGGCGCATTGAGGATCGGGGTAAACGTATCAACACCGTACATTCCCAAGGACGTCACCGTAAACGTACCACCATTGACATCATCCAGCGTGAGTTTGCCCGATCGTGCTCGTTCAGCCAAATCTACCGCTTCTACCGCAAGTTCCTTCAGAGACTTGCCTTCAGCGTCGTGCAATACCGGAACGATTAAGCCTTCGTCCAGTGCAACAGCGATCCCGATGTGTACCGATGCGTTCGAGCGAATGGCGCCCTCGATCAGAGTCGCGTTCATCGTCGGGTGATTTTGAAGCGATTTGACACAGGCGGCAACGACCAAATCAGTGTACGTGACACGAATAGCGCTTGATTCCCACTCATCGAGTAATGCGGTCCGCAGCTTGATCGCATCATCCATACACACTTCCATTTCGATGGTCAACTGTGCGGACGTCTGCAAGCTTTGATACATACGATCCGCGATGACCTTTCGCATTCCGCTTAGCGGAATCTCATCCGCTCCGCCCTGCGCGCTTGCAACGACAGGTTCTGCCGCTGCAGCCGTTACGTCGTCCTTGGTAATCCGACCGTTCGGTCCAGTGCCCGAAATGTGAGCAAGCTCAACGTTTAACTCCTCCGCTAACCGACGCGCGGCTGGAGACGCTTTGATTCGTGCATCGGTCGGCTTGCCTTCGGATGCAACCTTCACCGCTTTGATGCTTGGTTGATCCCCTCCTTCATCCAACGCTGCGATGTTCGGATTAGCCTTAGGTGTTGGTAGTACATCGGGTATTGTCTCGTCAGCGGCGAATATCCATCCAACGACATCACCTGGTTCTAACGTCTCACCGACTTGTGCGATGTGTTTCACGACACCTGATACGTCCGCCTCGACATCCATGTTCACCTTTTCGGTCTCGAGGCGATACACCGGTTCACCTTGTTCAACTGAATCACCATCCGCCACGTACCACTCGTCAACAATCCCTTCCGTCATAGTCATCCCGACCTTAACAAGGTAAATTTCAGTTGGCATGTTTCTAAGCTCGTTGTTGATGAGGCATTACAGAATCCGGACACGTGGCAAGTTGCATGCACGCTTTAACGTCTACACGACGAGGTCCGTCACGTTCCACACATATGGTTACGTTCTCGTCTGGTGCTAAAACACGTTCACGTTCACCGTCAAACGCAAGCATGGTTGCCCCAGTGAAATTACCAGTCTCGCCTAAGCAGATTTTTCTGATTTCTGTGAATCTGACGGTACGTACCATGCCAGGTGCAATGGGTGCTTGGACCTCATGCTCGGGGTCGGCGTGATCGTGTGAAAACGTTAGCGCAAGTCCGATATCTTGTTCGTCAGTGACAACCCGTGCCATACCACCAATCGCCGTCATTCCAACTTTACTAGGATCTGCGACGCTCAATACTGCGAAGACGAACTTCGACGGGTCCAATATCGCTCGGGTACCGTGGAAAACGTCGTGAGTTCCCACAACGTCGATCAGTGCATAGTCAGTCTCGCCATTCTCAAACGTTATGTGCAACGCTTTGGTCCGTGGTGCAACTATGTCGACAGGTAGTTTCCCAGTCGCTATGAGTGCAGCTGCCATACCGGCAGTAGTCGCTTCACAAAACACCGGAAATGCATTGTTCGTGCCAGTCGACAGCGCGATTAACGGTACGTCACCCAAGGATTTCCCGATCGCCCGGTTCGTTCCGTCGCCTCCTAACGAAATCACGACATCCATGGCTCGAAGGTGATAGCCAGCTAAGGTCGAATCATCTGCCGTTGCAGCGAATTCGGCATCAATCGGCTGACTCCACATTTGGCACTGAGTGAGTGCAGCTTCTGTGATGTGATGAGAATCGGGGTAGTAATAAATGTGCGCGGTAGGGCACAATCCTTCGATACCAGCTATGCAACGCCGCACGATCGCAGACTTTTCCTGATTGTCGAACACCGACGCCCGTGCCGTAAGTCGTCTGATGTCTTTACCTGAAGCAGGATTGGCAATGACGCCAATGTCCATGTTTATGCGTTACGCTGCGTTAAGAAGCTCGTTCACTTCAGTGACGATTCGGCCGGCATTTGGGATATACGCTTGCTCGAGCACCGGGCTGAACGGCACTGGGCTAAACGGCGCACCAACTCGGGCAACGGGCGCGTCGAGATAGTCAAATGCATCTTCCTGAATCTGTGCAGCAATCTCACCGCCGAGACCGCCAAAGCGTACCGCTTCGTGTACGACGACGACGCGCTGTGTTTTCTTAACCGATTCGACGATCGCGTCTGTGTCCATCGGTTGTAATGAGCGCAAATCCAAAACCTCGGCTTCGATTCCGTTCTCGCTTAGTGTATTTGCTGCTGTCAGCGATTCGCCGACCATCCGGCTGTATGTCACGATCGAGACGTCTGAGCCTTCACGAACGACTTTCGCTTCACCGAGTGGCACGGTGTAACTTTCTTCGGGCACGTGTCCTCGATTTCGTAACGAGAGTTTGTTCAACACGACGAACACTGGATTGTCATCACGGGACGCGCTGATGATCAAGCCTTTCACATCGTACGGGGTTGCAGGAGCTACGACTTTCAAACCCGGCAAATGGCAAATCCACGCCTCAAGGCTCTGGGAATGCTGTGCCGCCATGTTGATACCGCCACCCGACATCGTGATAACCGTGATCGGCAGCGACGCAGAACCGCCGAACATGTAACGCATCTTCGCCATCTGGTTCGCGATTTCATCCATGCATTCGCCCATGAAATCCATGAACATGATGTCAACGATGGGTCGCAGACCCGTCGCCGCGGCACCGACGCCTAAACCGATGATGCCTTCTTCAGATATCGGAGTATCGACGATCCGTTGATCACCGAATTCGTCGAGGATGCCTCGATACGAGCCGAAGACACCGCCAGCGCCTGCCACGTCTTCCCCCGCAATGAATGCGTTCTCCTGTTCGAGCAGTACGGTGCGCGAAGCCTCCGCGACGGCACCGATATACGTCAATTCACGTTCATCAGCCATGATTCATCCAATCGTCCATCTCTCGATAAGCCGCTAGGCGTATACATCCTCTAGAAGCGTTGCCGGGTCGGGCATTGGGCTACTTTCCGCGAATTCGATTCCCGCTTGTACATCTGCCAAGACTTTCTCGTGGACTTTAACTGCCGCATCTTTCGTAAGCACATCGAGTTCCGCGAGTCGCGATTCGAACATGTGAATCGGATCTCGTTTCTGCCACTCTGCAAGTTCTTCATCCGTTCGATAGCTCAAGCCCATACCTCGTACCCCGACGTGGTCGAAGAAGCGATACGTCTTGCACTCAAGCAACGACGGCCCATCACCGGCTTTCGCGCGTTCAATCGCGGCGTCCGCAGCTTCATACACCGCAACTGCATCCATCCCATCGACGACGACGCCCGGCATACCGTATCCGGCTGCACGATCGGCAACGTCAACGATTGCTTGATGGTTCGCTTGTGGCGTGTATTCGCCATAACCGTTGTTTTCACAGACGAACAACATCGGCAACTTGTACAACGCCGCCATGTTTGCTGCTTCATGAAACGAGCCTTCGTTACTAGCGCCATCGCCGAAGAAAGTAACTGCAACGTTCTGTGTATTCCGATATTTGATTGAGAATGCCGCGCCGACCGCGATTGGCGGGCCCGCACCGACAATTCCGTTCGCACCAAGCATGCCTAGTTCCATATTTGAAATGTGCATGCTGCCACCTTTTCCTTTGCAGTAGCCCGTCGCACGTCCGAACAGTTCCGCGAACATCTTGCCGAATTCGCCGCCTTTTGCGATCAGATGTCCGTGACCTCGGTGAGTGCTCGTAATCCAGTCCTCGTTCGAAAGATGCGACATGATCCCGGATGCAACCGCTTCCTGACCGACGTAGAGATGAAGCGCACCTGGGATTTTGCCAGCCTCTGCCAATCTACCCGCTTCAGTCTCGAACGTACGAATTCGCACCATTCGGCGATGGATGTCTAGTAGCGTTTCGTTATTCAGTTCCATGCACAAAGCTCCTTAATGTCGATTTTGCATATCTAAAAAAGCAGGATACACGTCCACAAACATGCGAATGACCACGCGTCGGCGACCGACACCTGTGCACCCTAAGATAGCCGTCAATCACAATAATGAACCTTTTCACTGAAGCGTCACTCCCCTTTTGCCACAACTTCTGATCGTCTATCACTCGAAATCAGGTCAGACGCAACGTATGGCGGATGCAGTACACGCTGGTGCGACGGACGATGAGATCGAATCGATCAACGTCGTGATAAAGCAAGCCCTTGAGGCGGACGCAACGGATCTACTGGCAGCAGACGGCTTGATCCTAGGCACGCCCGAAAATTTCGGATACATGTCTGGCGGTATGAAGGACTTTCTGGATCGAACGTTTTACGAGGTTGAAGGGAAAATCAAGCCGCTACCGTGCGGCATTTTCATCAGTGCAGGTAACGACGGAACTGGTGCATTGACCGCAATTCGACGAATTGGCAAAGGCTATCCGTTCATCGAAGTTCAGGAGCCGATCATCGTGAAGGGCGTCGCGACACCCGAACAAATCGAAGCTTGTCGGGAATTGGGTCTTGCGATGGCGGCGGGACTAGAAGCGGGAATCTACTAGTAAGGCAGGAACGCCTTTGGAGTAGCGTTATGTCGCGGCTTGAGGCGATAACTCGCGCTTAAAACGATTCGTCATCGCGTATAGCCACACGATCGCGATCAAGCCGACCGATCCGTTTGTGACAGAGATCGCGATGAAAATCCCAATGTATCCGAAGAGCCAGTTCAGCAAGTAGCAGAGCGGTAATAACACCACAAACATGCGAAACATCGATAGAACGAAGGATGGTATGGGTTCACCATACGCTACAAACGTGCTACCTGCGATCATCGCGACACTCATGATGCCGATTGTGATTGGGACAATGTAGAAAAATTCAGTCGCAACCGCGACAACCGCCGAGTCGTCCCTAAACAGCCCTGATATCGCGCCTCCAAGTAATACCAAGATCACAGTGACGACGAGTCCGTACGTCAAACAGAAGATATAGCTCATTTTTAATGCGCTTTGTATTCGGTCGAATCGCCGTGCGCCAAAGTTTTGTCCGACGAAAGGTCCCATACTCGAGCTCATCGCCATGATCACGATCATGGTCATCGACTCTATCCTCGTCGCGACACCATACGCAGCAACGACATGGTTGTCATATAAAGCGATGAGCATCATGATCAGATACATTGAAACCGGCATCAAAACTTGACTGGCCATCGAGGGAATCGCCAGACGCATGACTTCACGAACGGAAGTTCGAAATTGCTCGAATGAACCCGGATGTTGGATAAAACCGCGACGACGGAATAATCCAATCGCATAAACTGCGACGATCACTCTGGAGATCACGAACGACCACGCTGAACCGAACACGCCGTAGCCTTCCCACGACCCGATTCCCCAGATGAGTGCTGGGGCAATAATCACTTGAATGACCGCACCAGCGACCATGATGATGGCGGGAGAGCGAACATCGTTAAACGACCTCAACATCATGCTACCGACCATTGGTACCGCTAGAACCGGTACTCCGAGCAGCGTGATGTAGGTGTACTTCACTGCGATTGGGAAGAGCTCCTCGCTAGCGTTAAGCATCACGAAGATTGACTCCGCAAATACGAAACCCACGACGGAGAGAATCGACACAAATCCAATCACGAGAATCAGCGTGTGGGTCGCAATACGCTGCGCGGTTGCCCAATCACCTGCTCCCACGGTCCTTGAGATGATCGACGTCGCGCCGATCCCGAATCCCATGGACAGACTTGAGAATCCCATGACAAGCGGGAATGTCAAGGTCACGGCAGCAAGTTCAATCGTGCCAATCTGACCGACGTAATACGTGTCGATTAACGATGCGATCATCATCGACGAGAAGCCCAGCAACATGGGCACCGTCAATCGAAACAGTTGTCGGGGAATCGAACCGTCAAGCAAGCTCGTATTCGTATCACCGAAGCGCTGACGTGCGCGCCGCTGATCTGAAGCCTGAACGTCGGTGTCAGTCACGTCGTCACGCTTGACGCAGTCTGGATTGGACGGGTTTCGTTATTCGCCTCGTAATGCAGAGGTAATCGGAATGTACGCTGCGCTAATGGCAGGAAGTAATCCGCCGAAGAACCCGATAACGATCGCCCACGTCATGCCGAGATAGACGATTTCAGTTGAAACGTTGAAGTCAAATGCCACTTGCGAAAAAGCAGCTGGATTTAAGGTTGCAACGGTAAACCCGTTAAAAAACAGATAAGAAAACAGCGCACCTAATGCACCGCCAAGTACAGCCAGAATGACCGCTTCGATCATCACCGACACGACGATCGGAACGCTAGAGAAACCGATTGCACGCAACGTCGCTATTTCAATCGTTCGAGTCGATACGGCCGTATACATGGTATTGAGTGCGGCGAACAACGCGCCAATCGCCATGATCACCGCGACGGCATAGCCGAATGACCTTATGACTTGGCGCAACGTCGCAGATTGACCTTCGATGAATGATGGTTCCGAAATCACTTGCACCTGCAAACGAGGGTCGTTCGCGATAGCTTGCGAGAGTTCATCGAACGCGGCAGGTGAGTCCAATCGAATTCGTAGCGAAGTCGCTGAATTGCGTCTGAAGGCACTGAGCGCCGCTGGGAAATCAAGCCAAATCTCCGATTCATACGCAGATCCTGCAGCTTCAAAATGACCTACCACCTGCCATGTAGAGTCACGTAACGAAACATTTGAACCGACATCTAGGCCTCGAAATTCACTCGCTGCCTTTACACCCGCAATGATTTCAGTACGACCGGGGACGAAGTTCCTTCCTTCGACGATCTCAACTTCCGGGCGCACTTCGAACGCGCCCGTTCCGACGCCGCGCGCAATCAAATTCGCATAGGTGCCCGTATCCATTTTGGGGACGTCCACAACAGTGTAGAGCTCCGGACTTAATGCCGCAACGCCCGGTAATGTCCCGATCAAAGCGACTTCCGATTGACTAATCGAACTCGCCATCTCATCGGTCGAACCATCGCGTAACAGAATTACGCGATCACTCGACGCGCCGCTCGCGAGCGCTGATTCGAATCCTGACGCCATCGCCAGAATCGCGACTAATACGCCAACGACGCCACCAATCCCAACAACGACTACCGATGAAATCCCGAAGCGCGAAGGCAGATTGCGCAAGTTCATTAGCGAAATTTTGAAGATTTGCTTAAGCATCGCGTATCCTCAGGCTCACGCGTGCATCGCGTCGACGATCGACATACGCGTTGTCGTCAGAGCGGGAATCGCACCCACAAGCACTCCGAGCGCACCGGCGAGCGCGAGCGACGAAATCGCGGTTGAGAACACCACCGACATCGGCGGTGTCGGCAAGAACATAGCCGCAGCCCCCGAGGAGCCAACCCCGACGAGCAGACCCATGCCAATGATCACGCCAAAGATCGCAGGAAGGACACTTAACAAGATTGCTTCGCTGAGCATCCAAAGACCTAGTTTGTAATCATTAAAACCAATCGTCTTCAGCACACCCAGTTCCGCGATACGTTCGCGAAACGCCTGCGCCATCGTGTTTGCACACACAAGAAGTATGGTGAAAAACACGGCTATGAGGATACCACTCATCATGAGTGTGATGTTGCCATACTGTGCAAGGAATTGCCGATTCGCCTCACTTTCGGTAGCGGTACGTACAGGATCCGACGAGTTGATGTACATGCTGTCGATCTTCTGGGCAATCTCCGGTCCTAATTGCGGATCCGTGATCTGGATCGCGAGCCAACCCACACTTCCCGGACCAAACGCATTCGCTTCATCGAAGTAGTCATACTGCAACAACACGGCCGTCTGACCTTCCTGTTCAGGTACGTAATAACCAACGAGTTCAAATTCCCACGTATAGTTGCCATCTTTCTGTGGATAGATCTGAGAGCCGATCGGCACGATGTCGCCTACATTCCATTGATATTGTTCGACGATAGATAACGGTGCGACCATTCCTCGTCGTGTCTCAATAAACGCGCTAAGGTGTTCGTCACTAATCTCATACTCGGGATACACTCGGAAAAAAGTGCTCGGATTAACCGGAAACGTGACCAACATATTGCTCGGTTCCTGGTAGTAACCGCCGAACCAAGACATGTGCGTTACAAGCTCAACGCCATCTAGTTGCGATATTTCGTCAACGTAGCGTTTTGGGATGTCATCGATCATGGAGTACTTGGCACTCGTTTGAAGTCGATTCGCGCCCAATTCGCCGCTAACCGTATCTATTGAGAACACGACGGCAATCGAACCTAATGCGACATATAACAGGAACGCGATGAAAAGGCAGAAAAACGTAAGAAACGTACGCGTCTTCTTGCGATAGAGGTTTTTCCACACGAAGCCAACGCTAGTCATGCCGAAACCTCCGCTTGTTCACTTTCTACGAGTACACCTTTGTCAAGGTGTAGTACGGTCTTGGCATGTTCTGCTGCCAGCGGGTCGTGAGTCACCATGATGATGGTCTTCCCAAATCGATCGTTCAGCGTCTCAAGCAGCGCGAGAATTTCCTGCGCACTCTGTCGGTCAAGGTCTCCGGTAGGCTCATCGCACACCAAGATCTTTGGATCTGCAACGATTGCACGGGCGATCGCGACACGCTGTTGTTGACCGCCGCTTAATTCGCCTGGCTTGTGCTTCGCACGATCCTCGAGAGATACGGTCCGTAACGCAGTTAGTGCGTTCTCTTTTCGTTGTGAACCTCGTAGGTTTGTAAGCAGTAAGGGTAATTCGACATTACGCTCCGCCGTCAGGAACGGTAGCAAGTTGTAAAACTGAAACACGAATCCGATTGTCGCCGAGCGCCACTTCGCTAGCTGAGAACCTGACATGTTCCCCAGATTAGCACCGTCGACTGACACATTTCCTGCCGTCGGTTGGTCTATTCCACCGATCAGATTGAGCAGTGTGCTCTTGCCGCTCCCACTAGGACCCATCAACGCAAGAAAATCACCTTCGTGCAACGTCAAGTTCAAGTCCTGCAGAACATGCACAACCTCACTACCTTTTTCGTAGTTCTTGACTACTCTCGTCAATTCAATAAAAGCCATTGTTCTGCCTTTTCTCTTCGTTAAATAGTCGTGACCGCTCTTCCGTCGACGAGCCCACGCTTGAGTTCCGGACTGAGTCTCGTAACGACGCGCTCACCACTTCTTAGACCATCGAGAATCTGCACACTGTCGTTCTCGACCTCGTCACCAAGACGAACCCGTCTGCTCCCGACGACGTCGTCTTTGATCACCCATACTTGGTTATTGCCACCTACTGTATCGATTGCGGACATGGGAACAACAACACCTGTTGGCACTTCCTGCATCTCCGCGATCTCACCTTCTTCTAGGAATGACACTTTGACTGCCATATCGGGAAGTACTCGGTCGTCTCTCTGCTTGAAGCCAACTCTTACCTTGACGGTCGATCGCGCACGATCGGCAGTAGGAATGATCGCGATTACTTCGGCAGGCATCCTGACATCCGGATACGCCGTGAGTTGAACTGTGACTTGCTGTCCTGGTTGAACTCGATTGATATAGGACTCGTTAACGTCAATCTGCACTTCAAGCGAGTCCATATCGACGATCGTGCAGATCCCTGTACGTGTAAAGCCGCCGCCGCCCGCAACAGGTGCGATCATTTCGCCTGGCTGGGCGGTCTTCGAAATCACGATTCCTGCGAATGGTGCGCGGATTTCCATGTCGGCCACATATTTTTCCTGTAGTTCAACAGTGCGTTCGCTTACGGCGACGTTTTCCGCTGAGACGTTGATTGCGCTTTGAAGCGTCTCTCTGCTTAATTGACTTTGCTCAAGCTCGTTCGCGCTGATTAAGCCTTCCTCTGCTAACCGCCCATTTCGCTCGCTATCAAGCGTTGCCTGTTCGTAACGAAGCTTGAGTTCCGACAACTGGGAACGCGTCGCTTCGAGCTGGGATTGGGCAAGCGCTAACTGGGCACGGGTGATCGAGTCATCTAAGGTCGCAAGTAACTGACCTTCTTCAACTCTCATCCCTTCTTCAATTAGTACGGACGTAACTTTTCCAGGTACTTTCGAGCTAACGGATGCCTGACGTCGTGCAACTACAAAACCCGTTGCGTCTAACACACTCTCAGTTTGCGAGTCCCGCGCAGCAGACACCGCGAGTGTAGAACTCACTTGCAGTGTGTCATCAACGAAATAGACGAAATAACCGATAAACGAAGCACCACCGATCGCTGCGAGAAGGACCATCCAAACGAGAATACGCCACTTCGAGCGTGGTCGTTCCGAGCGATCTATGCTGAGGTTTTGAAGATCGGCCGTTCGATCGTCAGACATGGAGTTGGGATTGAGTTTGGCTTAGAAAGTTGAGGTATGCGCGAAAATCTACACACTCTGATCGTTTCGAATCGAGACGTAGGAGGACATATGCGCTGCCAATGTTAAGTGTTGCACACTGTCTCTAGTGAAGCTAGCATAATCGGATTTGCGCTCAGACTGTCTTGAATATGCTTAGACCACTAAATAGACAAAGCTGACCGTGCCTGATTCTGCCACGCAGGAATCTAAAACACTCGTAGGTCGCGTTCATTACGACATCCGAGAGATTGAGCAAGCAAAGTGGGACGCTTGTAGTCAGTCTCAACGATACAACCCATTCGTCGACTATCGATTTCTGCGTGCATTGGAAGAGAGCAACAGCGCTTGCGCCGATACGGGCTGGGCACCCTTTCATATTAGTCTCGAATCTGAACGCGAAACCGTTGCGCTTATGCCGATGTACCTAAAGTCTCACTCTCGCGGCGAGTATGTTTTCGATGGCAGCTGGGCGAACGCCTGGCACCAAGCAGGTGGCCGCTACTACCCAAAGTTGCAGTCGAGTGTGCCATTCACGCCGGCGACCGGTCCACGCCTGCTGGCAAAGCCTGGTCAGTATCAATCCGAGTGGCAACGCCAGCTTCTTGAGGTCGCAACTCAACTAGCACAGAAAACAAACATCAGTTCAATGCACATCACTTTTATGCCAGAAGACGAATGGAAACTGGCTGGATCGTGCGGATTACTGCAGCGGCTGGACACTCAGTTTCATTGGTACAACCATGAATACGAAGATTTCGAACAATTCCAAAATGAGCTGTCGTCCAAAAAACGTAAGAACATTCGTCGCGAACGGCGAGAAGCGTGCCAAAACGGCGTCGAAATCGAATGGGTCACTGGCAGTGATTTGAGAGAGCACCATTGGGATGCTTTTTTCGATTTCTATATGGATACCACCTATCGGAAGTGGGGATCAAACTACCTAACTCGTGAGTTCTTCAGTTTGATTAACGAAACGATGCCGAACCAGATCCTATTGATTCTGGCGAAGCGCGAGAATCGCTATATTGCAGGTGCAATCAATTTCATCGGTGAAGATACGTTGTTCGGGCGCAACTGGGGCTGCATCGAACACCACCCATTCCTGCACTTTGAAGTCTGCTACTACCAGGCGATCGACTACGCGATCGCGAACAAGCTCCTGTGCGTTGAAGCCGGCGCACAAGGTTCGCATAAGATCGCGCGCGGTTACTTGGCACGCGAAACCTACTCCGCACACTGGCTAGCAAACGAGAGCTTTAAACAAGCCGTCGCGGACTTTCTCCAGCGAGAACAAAGCTATGTCAAGAGCGATATCGAATATGTACGTACACATTCGCCATTCAAGACCGTGCTTGAGCGCTAGTAAGACCAGTTCGCCTTTCTGGCTAATGAATCGAGACGAACAGTGCCTATAGATCCGACGAATCAAGTCACATCGGTGAAGTCAATCCTTTCCGGCTCAATTCCGATCAACTCCGATGCCCAAATCGAGGGTTGGCTTCGTTCCATTCGTGTATCCAAGGGAGGGTTCTCGTTCCTTTCCGTACATGATGGTTCCTGTTTCGAACCGATCCAGGTCGTAGCGAACCGAGACTTACCTAATTACGAAAAACTGACGAAGCTAACGACTGGTGCAGCGGTTAGCGTCATGGGCACTTTAGTTGAATCGCAGGGCAAGGGTCAAGCAGTCGAAATTCAAGCATCTGAAGTGGCATGTGTTGGTGATATCGACGATCCTGAAGCCTACCCCATCGCAAAGAAACGACATACCTTCGAGTACTTACGAAGCGTCGCCCATTTACGGCCGCGCACGAACACGTTCGGCGCAATCTCGCGTTTGCGACATCAAGTCGCGCTTTCGGTACACCAATACTTCAGTGAGCGTGGATTCGTTTGGGTAAACACACCGATCATTACTGCGAGCGATTGTGAAGGTGCAGGTGAGTTGTTTCGCGTCAGTACGTTGGATCTGGTGAACCAGAACTGCAACGATTACAGTGAGGATTTTTTCGGCGAGGAAACATATCTAGCCGTATCCGGGCAGCTGAATGTCGAGGCGTTCTGTCTGGCGCTAAAGAACGTCTATACCTTTGGACCGACGTTCCGCGCTGAAAACTCGAACACCAGTCGGCATTTAGCCGAATTTTGGATGATCGAACCAGAAATCGCGTTTGCGGACCTGGGCGATAACGCGACGTTAGCGGAGGACTTTCTCAAGGTGGTCTTTCGTGAAACGCTCGAACAGTGCGCGGAAGACATGGCGTTCTTTGCGCAGCGTATCGATAAACAGGCTATTGAGAGACTCGAGAGTGTCGTCGAAAGCAAGTTCGTTCACCTTGACTACACCAACGCCGTAAACGAGTTACAGAACACATCTCACAAGTTCGAGTTTCCGGTCGAATGGGGCGCAGATTTGCAATCTGAACACGAACGATTTCTAACGGAAACTGTGTTTAAAGCGCCCGTGGTAGTCATGAACTATCCGAAGATTATCAAACCGTTTTACATGCGGTTAAATGATGACGAGAAGACAGTTGCGGCGATGGATGTGTTGGTACCAGGAGTGGGTGAGATTGTTGGCGGTAGTCAGCGAGAAGAACGTCTCGAACAACTAGAAAGTCGAATGAGCCAAGAACAGCGCGACGAACTTTGGTGGTACCGTGACCTGCGACGGTACGGCACCGTTCCACACGCTGGATTCGGCGCCGGATTTGAACGCTTGCTCATGTATATGTCAGGGATGGAGAACATTCGCGACGTGATTCCATTTCCACGCGTTCCGAAAAACGCTTCGTTCTGAAGCTACTAACGACAAGTTGACGACAGAACAAACATTTCTTAGGCTGCGACAGACTTTCCACAAAAGTCGAGAATCTAGCAGCGGGTTGATTTTCGGAGATGGGTCATTGCCCTAGCGCGTGACTACACGCGACTATCCGTAGATCACGCCGGTGAATACCCGATTCAACAGGCACAGCTCATCTTGATTGAACCCGAATCAACACTACCTATAGATCTAGAAATTCCTCTCAGTCATCAAGTCACCTCGACTCTCCATGATCGCAATGCCGGTCGCAGGAGCTCTCGACTCAACGGCAATCGCTCGCCGAATGCAAGTCGACCGATTGCGCGATCGAAAATTGCGACATTACGTTTGTTCGTAAAACGACTTCGATATAGCAGTCCGTCTACGACGGATATATTCGCGTGGACAAACGTCGCAAAGTGTTGTCCATCTGTGTGGTTTGAATAGCTAGTTACGTCACTAGGTACGCCATGACGAATTGCGTTGCCATCCGTAAGATCCACTAACGTGACAGTCTCACCAAATGAAGTCGATATATTCACCGCAATACGTGTGCGATAGTCCCACGGCGAGAGAGTACGCGACGGTTCGAGGTCGTAGCGATCACGTATCAAGGTTTCATATGCCGCCGTCGCAAGGTCTGCTGCCATATATAGGACTCGAAATGCGGGAGCTTTTACGATACCACTTGTAGAAGTGATCGGACCAAAACGACTCGGACCGGAACTCAAACCTAGTGAATCATCTTCGTACTGTGCGTGCAATATTCGAACGAAATCGGAGAAGGACCTAATAACCAAGAGCCCACTAAATAAATGCGTAATCGCTTCTCGCCGATCTCGGTTAAGCGACGAGAGCTCAGAGGAGTTCAAATATGGTCGCCATAGTCAAGGCTCTCCTTGACATCACGTAGTTCCGCTAATACTTCAGATCCACGCTGATGCCACGCGACTGCCTTCAATCTGTCGATCGGTCGTGGCTTGGTGTCACCCGAAAAAACAACGGTACTTAAAAAGTTCCACGCACCTTTGTGATTCGTATATGTCCCTCCATCCGGTAATTCCTCGGAAAACATAGCGAGTATCTCGGAAATACCTGGAATCACGGATCCGTCAATGAATTGTTCTTTTGGAATTCGAAGCGCGTTTGTGAACGTATGGAAACCTATCAGCTCGTTCCTGTTAATGCGACGCGTCACCGTTGACTTCGATACGCCAAGAAATGTCGCCGCACGTTGCGCGGACAAGAACGACCTATCTCTAACGTCCGAAGGTACGAGGTCTCTCGATTGATCGGAGCCCTTTTCGCGAAGTGTGTGCAAGTTCTCTCCGTCAAGGGACGATACATTAGCGATAGTGACAGCTACGTTCCCAGATTCATCCTTTAGAAACTCAATGTTCGGAACCAGCGCTCCGTCGACGATTTCGTTGCTTGACAATGCACGAAGGACATCTAGAGACAATTTCGGGAAACTAGCTACACGGCTTAGTTTATCCCAGAATTCACCAATTCCGACTCCTGTCGGAAAATCGCACTCTGTCGCAGTAGACACGCCGTCGTCGTTCGATTCAAGTAGTCGGATGCGATCAATGCTGGACGCCAAAAGTGCGGTCAATGCGAGGCGCCGCTGAAACGGTTCAACTTCGTTCAATTCCTCTATACAAGCTTTCAGCGCTAAGCTTGAATCAATTTGCGTAGCTCGACGCTTCGTCATTTCGTGAACAGTTCAGCACATCTGCTGATAATTCTAGTCTATTGTTGCATTCGTTGCATTCAATTCATTCGGTGCGTTTCAGATAGTAGGCGTATTTAAGGTTTAGCGTCGCGATATCGATTTAGGCGCTTATGTACTTCTGTGTGGTTTTCACACTCATTACACGGTTCCGTGTCGATCAAGACCCATGTCCTGATTCCGTTTTCAGTTGCCGACACTGCGGGGATAGCGCCACCCGCATCAAAGAGCGCAAGCCCCTTGAGCAACACATTCTTCGACGCGTTCACGTCGCGGTCGTCACCATACCCACAATAGGTGCAGTGATACCAACGATCCTTTAGCGTCAATGACTTGACCGGTAAACCACCGCAATTCGAACAGCGTTGCGTGGTGTATTTGGGATCGACGCGCACCAACTGACCACCGGCGCTTGCAGCCTTGTAGTCCAGTTGACTGATGAACGTACCCCAGTTCTGGTCGAGGATCGAACGATTCAAACCGGTCTTCGGCTTGACCTGACGTCCCGGACATTCCGCCGTACCCTTCGCGGATGCCGTCATCGCTTGGATATCGAGAGCTTCCACCGCGATCCACTTGCCATGCTTTTTAACGATGTCGTTCGTGAGACGATGAATGGCGTTGTGACGACGCACACGTGCCCGATAACACGCACGCGTAAGCTCCTGGCGTCGTTTCTGACGTCGCTTAGACCCTGGCTTGCAGCGACTCAGGGCACGTTGCTTGCGCCGGATCTCGGCACGGTCCGGGGTATGGCGTGGAATCACCGTGCCATCCGACAACGCCGCACTCACGTGGACCCCGACATCGATGCCGATGGCACGATTCAACCCAAAGCGTTGGATCGCAACGTCGCACACCAACTGGATGAAGACCCCGGTCGGGCGTTGCACCACCCGTAAGAGCTTCACCGTGTCGCGATCACCACAACGGGCGTCCTGCCGCCAGCGGAACCGTCCAAGCCCCTTGAGCTTCACCATTCCGTACTTGCCGTTGAAGATGGGCTTTTTCTGGAGCGTCTCAAACGACATCACGCCGCGCTTCGCGGACTTGAAGCGCGGAAACCCGCGACCTTCCCGGAAGAACCGCTTGAACGCTCTGTCAACCCGGACCAACGCCGAATCCTGACACCACCGGTCGAACTTGCGGAACCATTCATCGGAGTGGCGAATCGTCGTCAGTGAACCACGTTGATCAAAGAGGCTGATGCTCTCCCCGGTTTTCTGATAGCAGTCGATGCGTTCCTGCAGAGCACCGTTGTAGAGCAGCCGTTGCTGCGTGAGAAACTCGGCGAGGTTTCGATGCGTGTGGGCGTTCAGCTTCGCCTTGTAGGTATACGTAATCACCGTCAAAGCGTAAGCTGGATGACGCGATCGCGCAAAAGAAATTGTCCTCTCGACGAGAAGACCGCCTTGCCTGAATACGAAATTAGATCAATAACTTAAGCGACGAGATACATACGTACGAACTCAAAACCACAATTAACTACAGAAGAGCGTTGATTTAACGACGTAGCCAGTATGGTGAAGAAGTGGAGCGTCTGTTGTGTCGTACGGTACTCACGCTGTACTAATGCGGATCGGGTCATATATGCGATTTCGAATGGGCGACAAGATCAGCTAAGCTTGTTTCGTTACCGGAAGACGAACCATCGTTCATTTCGTTAGAACCCTGTATCAAAGAAAATTCGCTTACTTTACGCAAAGTTATCAAACGCGTGCTAGCCTTATGTCGCAGTTTTTGAAATCTACCGATGCGCATCCCTGACTTCCTATTCCCGTTTATCAACTTCATGATGAAGCTACTCTTGCGTTCGCCACTGCACTTCGTTGTCAGCTCCCATATACTGTTGATCACATTCCAGGGGCGAAAAACAGGTCGTAGATTTACGACCCCCGTTCGCTATCTAAGAGAAGACAACACCGTCCGATTGTTTAGCTCGCCTCAGGCGAGTTGGTGGAAAAATCTCCGTGGTGGTGCTGATGTTTCGGTTACGATAAGGGGGAAATCGATAAAGTGTCGGGCGATCGTTTTAGAAACAGACGCCGACACGAAGCTACAGATCTTCAGGTCCTACCTTGAACATTTTCCAGGGGACGCTGCATATCACGGTCTTAAACCGAGTCGTCGTGTCCGGCACTCCGAAAGTGTCATGAGAACCATCCTTGACGATGTCGCCATCACTGAAGTAACACTGCCGTCATAACCAATAGCAAAGCAAGTTTGTACTGAGATGTCTGCTCCTTCGATCGGCGATACAAAAGCCGACGGAAACGCCACTATGACCGTGCGAAGCGGTACGAAGTACCAGCATCGGCGCGGTCACGTGGTAATCAAAGACGGCATCAAACGTCCGTCGAAGTTGCTCCCTGTGGTAGATACGACGCGCGATCGCAAGCCTGCATGGATTCGCGTCCGCCTTCCTGCTGGACGACGCTTTAAACGAGTTCAAGAGATCGTAAGAGCGAATAGCCTCGCAACCGTATGTGAGGAATCTCACTGCCCGAACATTGGCGAATGCTGGAGTCATGGCACGGCCACTTTGATGCTCATGGGCGACGTCTGCACACGTGCGTGCCGGTTCTGCGCTGTGGATACGGGTAATCCGAAAGGTTGGCTGGATGCAAACGAACCAGTTGCCGCCGCAAACGCAGTTCGCCTGATGAAATTGCGGTATGTTGTGCTAACGTCGGTTGATCGCGACGATCTACCACTAGGAGGCGCTTCGCACTACGCCGATTGCGTCCGTTCCATTCGAGAGATGAACCGGAGCACGACGGTGGAAGCGCTGACACCAGATTTTCAAGGTGACGAAGAAGCCATTCAAGTCGTGGTCGACAGCGAGCTCGACGTGTTCGCACACAATATCGAAACGGTCAGCCGTCTTTCGCCGAGAGTGCGAGATCCGCGAGCGAATTACGAACAATCACTTCGTGTGCTCGCATTTGCAAAACACGCAGGCGCTGAACTTACGAAGAGTGGTCTTATGTTGGGCTTAGGAGAAACTGAGAACGAACTGCGTCAAACGATGGTTGACCTTCGAGAAAATGATGTCGACCTTCTTACGCTCGGACAGTACCTTCGACCGACGAAGAATCACCTGCCCGTACAACGATGGGTCACTCCCGAAGAATTCGATACCTATCGTGAGTGGGGTTTGCGTTATGGGTTCCTGGAGGTGTCTTCCGGTCCCCTCGTACGTTCGAGCTATCGCGCTGATCAATTGGTAAAGCAGGCGCGAACTGATAAGGTTGGAGTCAAAAATGCTGAGTTTTGAGAAAAACGCAAACGCAACGCCCATCGAGCTAGTATATAAAACAGACTTTTCAGGATGGTCAACGCACCAGCCCGAGAAAGTGCGTAACCTTGTTGAACGCGCGGAATTTAGCGGTGCGGCCAATCGTTACATTGAGATAACAGATGAAGCCGGTCGTTTAGAACGCGTGATCGCCGGAATCGGCAACGAGCCAACTCATAAAAGTCTCGGCGCACTACCCAACGCCCTTCCTCACGGTGCCTATACGATCGAGCATCCACCTTCCGAGGGCATCTACGAGCTCGCACTCGGTTGGGGACTAGGATCGTACCGGTTCACGACGTATCGTCCAAATGATCAATCTGATCCACGGGTCCTACACCTCGACTCTTCGCATCAATCTGTACAGGACGAAGTCGACACGATCGGGCTCGTTCGGGACCTTATCAATACACCCGCGTCGGACATGCTTCCACATCATCTCGAAGCGGAAGTCCGTCGAGTTGCGAACCGCCATCGCGCCGATCTGAATGTTGTACTCGACAAGGAACTACTGAAACGGGGCTTTCGAACGATTTACACTGTGGGGCAAGCCAGTGCGTCTGAACCACGATTGATGGATCTCACGTGGGGAAACGAAAACGATCCTAAACTCACCATTCTGGGCAAAGGTGTGTGTTTCGATTCAGGCGGTTTAGACCTGAAAACGGCCACCGGCATGCGCAGCATGAAGAAAGATATGGGGGGTGCGGCGACGGCGTTGGGATTGGCCGATCTCGTTATGCGGCGACAGTTGCCTGTACGCTTGCGATTGTTAATTCCAGCCGTTGAAAACGCAGTATCCGGTAACGCATATCGACCTGGCGACGTCATTCGCACATATAAAGGGCTTTCGGTCGAGGTCGGAAATACCGACGCGGAAGGTCGCCTCATCCTCTGCGACGCACTCGCTCTAGCAAGCGAAGAGAAACCAGAACTCATGGTCGACTTCGCAACACTGACCGGAGCCGCCCGTAGCGCGGTAGGTACAGAGATTTCCGCAATGTTCGCGAATAACGACGCCGTAGCATCAGGCATTGAGGATGCTGCGAAGGAACTCGACGATCCGGTCTGCCGCTTGCCACTTTATAAAGGCTACCGTCCTGGACTTCGAAGCCCCGTTGCGGATCTGTGCAATATCGCGAACTTTCCCGAAGGCGGCGCAATAACGGCAGCGCTTTTCCTCGAAGCATTTGTTGACACAACACGTTGGGTGCATTACGACATCAATGCATTCAATTCGAAGTCCCGTCCCGCTCATCCGATCGGCGGAGAAGCGATGGGACTGCGTGCCACCTATCGTTATCTTGAGCAGTCATTCAAGCGATAGCCGCACAACGATTCAGCAGCGCAAGTTCACGATCGACGATGGATATCCATATCTACGACACGAAGCGACGAAAGAAACGTCGTTTTGAACCGCTTGACGAAAACCATGTGACGATCTACGTCTGCGGTCCGACCGTGTATGACCGCGTGCATATCGGTAATGGGCTTTCGGCGGTCGTTTTCGACGTTTTCGTACGCATCTTACGCACTGTATTTCCAAACGTGACGTATGTGCGAAACGTGACCGATATCGACGACAAGATCAACGCTCGTGCACTCGAACTCGGCGTGCCCATCGACGAGCTGGCGCGTGAATGTACCGACGCCATGCATGAAGATTTCGACGCACTTGGTGTTCTACTACCAGATGTAGAACCTAAAGCGACCGGTCACATCAAGGAGATCACCACGATGATCTCGTCGCTCATCCAGCAAGGTCATGCGTATGAAGCGGAAGGGCACGTCCTGTTCTACGTCCCAAGTGACCCTAACTACGGTTCATTAACGAATAAGTCACTCAAAGACTTGATTGATGGCGCTCGCGTCGAAGTCGCTCCTTACAAGAGAGATCCAAAAGACTTTGTGCTTTGGAAACCTTCATCACCGGAACTCCCAGGTTGGAAAAGTCCATGGGGTCGTGGTCGGCCCGGTTGGCATATTGAATGCTCGGCGATGATTCGTGAGCATCTCGGCGACGAGATTGACATCCATGGCGGTGGAACTGACCTAGCGTTTCCACATCATGAGAACGAAATGGCTCAGAGTGGTTGCTTCAACGATAACCCGGACTATGTCAAGTATTGGATGCATAACGGCATGCTCAATCTCGGTTCCCAAAAAATGTCGAAGAGTCTTGGCAACATTCAGACGGTCCAAGAGCTCTTGCATGAGCATCCAGGTGAAACGTTACGTTACGCAATCCTGTCAGGGCACTATCGGCAGAATCTGAAATGGGACGACGAGTTGATTGCACAGTCAGACCGAAGCCTGACTTCGCTCTACCAAGCGTTGCGTAATGCTGAACGAGTCGCCGGTGAGTCACCTACGAGTGAGGCGTACGCTCAAACCAAGATTGCAGATCTCCCAGACGAAGTGCTTGCGCCACTTAGTGACGATCTCAATACGCCGCGAGCACTAGCAGGAATGCACGAACTCGCTTCAAAACTGAACGTTAGTACGGATGTGAAGGAGGCACAGTCACTCCGGGACAAATTACTCGGCGGCGGTTGGCTTCTAGGCTTACTCACACGTAGCGTTAGCGAGTTCTTCACGCAAGATGCGTCAGTGGGCGAGGTGGAAATCAACCGACTAATCGATGAACGCGCCGAGGCAAAAGCCGCTAAGCAATACGACCGCGCCGATGAAATCCGCGCTGAATTGCGCGCGAAGGGCATCGCCATCGAGGACACTCGAGAAGGTACTGTATGGAAAGTCGTCAAACAATGAAGGGGCTTCATACAGGATTCGAAATCAACAGACTCGATCGAGCATGCTTCGTTCGTCGGTTCAGCCAGCCAAGCGACAACAGATGTCTCGGTCGCCTAGCAAGTCGAATCCTTATCGCGACAGTCAACAACCGATGTACGTACTTGAAACACATTAACAACGTACGGAATAACCAAAGTTTCCATAGGTAAGCGTTATGGTGAATATTCGAATTTCAACGATACTGATCCTCGCGGGAGTCGCACTTCTTTTTCGGTTAACGCCGTACCTACTTTACATCATCGGGTTACCGATCGATCCTGCAAGCTCAACGGTCTATCCGTGGAATATCTCTCCGATCCTACCGCTCTGTATCTTTGGTGCAGCGTGTTACCAATCTCGGTCGCTGGTGTATGTCATACCGCTGGCGATTTACTTCATCGGTGATTTGGGAATCTGGTTAATAACCGGTCACGCAGAATGGGCGTTCTATCCAACGCAGCCGATCGTGTACCTGGCAGTGATTGGTGTGACTTTCTGGGGCTTGTTATTACGAAACAAGCGATCCCTCTGGCGAATCGCCGGGACTGGTCTCGGAGGTGCAATTTCGTTCTTCGTCATATCGAATCTAGGAAGCTGGTACGTGTGGTATCCCCATACCTGGGAAGGCTTGATCGAGTGCTACACGCTAGCTATTCCGTTCTTCCGTCACACGTTGCTCAGTATGGTGGTGTTTCTCCCGATCCTCTTCAGCAAAGTGACGCTCAAGCAGGTCACGCGACCTCGTTTACAAACTAGCTAGACCGATGACCGACCTTCGGCTCGTATCGCTGATCGCAAGCGCGACGGAAATCGTTGCCGCCTTAGGATTGCAGCGGAACCTCGTTGGCCGATCGCACGAGTGCGATTACCCAGCTTCGGTCATGACGCTACCAGCGTGTTCTTCCTCACACATTGACAAAAACGCCACGAGTAACGAGATCGACCAACAAGTTCGGTCGATGGTGCGTGATGCGCTCTCGATTTATAGAGTGGACTATGCGTTGCTTAACGATCTCGCGCCCACCCACATTCTGACTCAGACTCAGTGCGAAGTCTGTGCTGTGACGTTAGACGAAGTGAACCGCGCTCTCGAGCATCTTCAATCGGCACCAACCGTGACCGCGCTCGAACCGATGACCTTAGCGGATATCTGGCGCGATATTCACAGCGTCGCGACGGTCGGCGATGTCTCATTGCGCGGGCATAGCCTAGTTGAGCTACTACAAGAACGCCTTGAGGCAATCGCACATCAGACCAACTTGCGGGACAGTACGCCAACGGTGGCGTGTATCGAATGGATCGACCCGTTAATGTATGCAGCTAACTGGGTACCTGAACTCATCACGATTGCTGGTGGTCAAGTGACCCAAGGTCAAGCCGGCATGCATTCAGGTTACTTCAAATTCATAGATCTGGTGCAAAAGGATCCCGACTACATTTTGATCATGCCGTGCGGTTTTGACATCGATCGCAGCCTAAAAGAACTGATACCTCTCACGAAGGAGCCTTTGTGGTCAACCTTGTCCGCAGTACGCAATCACGACGTTTATCTGATCAACGGGAACCACTATTTCAATCGACCTGGACCGCGAGTAACCGAATCGGCTGAAATCGCTGCAGAAATCCTTCATCCTGAACTCTGCAACTTCGGACACAAGCCCGAGGCCTACACGCAGTTAGCCCACCTTCAAGACGCGAGCGGCTATTAGCCTGTCATCGACTTCCAAACACTTACGAAATACTGAGGTTTCTATATGCGCGCCGTAATACAAATCGTGAGCACCCTTGCAATACTCACTCTAAGTGGCTTCATCACTGCAGGGGAAAGCGAGGAAGACGGAACTGAACCGAATGTCCAAGCTCAGCCTCGGACCGTCGAGGGAGACAACGATCGAATCGAGGAAATGATCGTTGTGGGTAGCCGACTTAACATCGACTCAATCGGTCTTGAGACGATCGATCTTAGTGATCAAACCCCACAGACCCTGACCTCAGCAATGCAATCGTTATCTAGCATAGCTGTATCTCAGTCTGGTAATGTAGGCTCGTTGACGCAGATGCGAGTACGTGGCGCCGAAGCCGACCATCTCAAGGTGCTCATGGATGGCGTGCCGCTTGGAAATCCTTCGACCGTGAACCTGAATCTTTCAGCGATCGCTCCCACAGGTATCTCGCGGATCGATGCCCTCAACGGTCCGCGGAGCTCAGTCTGGGGTTCGGACGCGCTCGCAGGTATTGTCAGTCTAACTACCAATCCAATGCCATCTAACCGGTTTTACGTGGATCGAGGTTCGAATCAAGCATGGTTATTTGGTACGAATCTCGGAATGAGATTTGCGGGAGTACCCGTGGCCCTTCATTACAGTAAGTACGACACCGATGGTACGAACGTCTCCTATGACGGGGATGAGCAGGACGGCTTCCGTCAAGACGCACTGCATACCAGCTATCAAAAGGTCGGAACAGACTTTCAATTGAGCGGTTTCCTCCGAAGCACCGATAGTTCATCTGACTACGACCCAATTCCCCGTGACGGAGACCGTCGACTTGATCTCACAGATCGGATACTTGCACAGCGGTTTACGTGGCAAGCACATGAAGACTTCCAACTTTCTGCGAACGGCAGCATCACCCGATCGAAGTTGCGCAACTTTGGCGATGGCAATCAAACCAACTCATCCGATGGGAATCTGACGCGCATATCCGTTGAAGGTTTGATTTCTCTAACACAAGCGCAGGATATGAGCTTCGTAGTCGACCACACAGCGGAGGATTTCGAACAGCAAGGCTCAGCGAGTTTTTTTGGCGATCCAAACTACGACGAGTCGATGGCAACAACGGGTGTTGCTGCCGAATACCTTGTTTCTTCCAATCGACTGCAATGGCATTCATCGATACGTCGCGAACAAAACAGTGAGTTCGGCAACTCCACCGCTTGGCAGACCAGCATGCTGTTGCGCCGCGATGCGTTCCGTTGGTCATACACTATCGGCGTAGGTATCAAGAATCCTACCTTTATCGAACGGTTTGGCTTCACGCCTGATACGTTCTTAGGAAACCCAGATATAAAACCTGAACGTGCACTTCAACACCAATTGGCCTTGCAGTGGGAACAGGAACATCAGTCGCTAAAAATCGCAATGTACTCGAGCGCGTTAGAGGACGAGATTAATGGATTCTCGTTCAACGCAGAAATGAATCAATTCACCGCCGCAAATCTAGAAACTGACAGTCGTCGACGCGGAGGAGAAATCCGTTACACTCGAAGACTTAAGAGTCTGGAAATCGAGACGAATTACGCGTACGTTAAGAGTGAAGAGAACAGAGAACCGGAGATACGACGCCCTAAGCACCTTGCGCATCTTGGCATTCACTATGTTCTTAACGACCGGCTGAGATCGCGAAGCACCCTTCACTACGTGGGTGAGCAACTCGACCGAGATTTCTCCACATTTCCAGCGAGCGTCGTTACGTTGAATGATCATCTTCTTGCGACGACGTCACTTGAATACGACGTCATGCCGAAATTAACACTCCACGGTCGGCTCGAGAATTTACTGGATACCGAATATGAACACGTCTACGGCTATCGGACGCCAGGACGAACATTTAGCATCGGCGCGAGAGCTGAATTTTGAATAAAGCGAAGATTCGTCAATATGTAGACGCGACTTGGGACAATGAAATCGTCCCGACACTCGTCAAGTACATAGAAATTCCTAACAAGTCTCCTGCCTTTGACGGCGATTGGGAAAGCAATGGCTATATGCAAGCTGCGGCGGAACTGTTACTTGAATCGATCCCTCGGATTCCTGTCAAAAATGGCGAATCCAAGATTTTCAAGCTCCCAGAGCGAACACCGGTCATTCTTCTCGACATCCCCGCCACACACGGGTGCACCGGTAACGTGCTCTGCTATGGGCACTACGACAAACAACCGGAATTCACCGGATGGGAAGAAGGATTAGGTCCTTGGAAGCCTGTCCTACGCGACAACCGACTCTACGGGCGCGGCGGCGCTGACGATGGTTATGCGATTTTCGCGACACTTGCTGCGATCAGTGCACTTGACGAGCAGGATATCGGACACCCAAGATGCTGCGTGCTTATTGAAGGCTGTGAAGAAAGCGGGAGCTTCGACCTCCCCTTCTACATCGATGCGTTGCGCGACGTCATTGGTAAGCCAGATTTACTTATCTGCCTCGACGCAGAATGTGGCAACTACGACCAACTCTGGCTCACGACGTCGCTTCGAGGTCTAGTTAGTGGAACACTGCACGTCGATGTTCTCACTGAAGGCATTCATTCAGGCGCAGCCGGTGGGATCGTACCCTCTAGCTTTCGTGTCATGCGTGCACAGCTGAACCGAATCGAAGATCCACAAACAGGTCAACTACTCGACGCGCTTCATGGTGCGATTCCGGATTACGTTGCAACTGAAGCGGCATCTGCAGCCGAAACGCTCGGGTCTACGGTGATAGATCGTTACCCTTGGCACGACCAAACGCGGTCAGACTCCGACGATATCGCCCAACTCATCGTACGTAATACCTGGGAACCGTCACTAGCTACTGTTGGCCTAGGCGGCGCCCCCGATCCTGCGAATGCTGGCAATACTTTAAGACCCGGTACGAGCGCGAAATTGGTATTCCGACTACCACCGAACGTTGACGCTACGCGAGCTTCCGAGGCGGTTGTGGATGCTTTGGAGTCACACCCACCTTGTGATGCGTCAGTTAGATTTGAAGTCGACGCGGCGGAAACCGGCTGGTTCGCCAAACCGCTCTCACATTCACTAACGGCTGCACTTGATCGTGCTTCTAACGAATTTTTCGGTAAACCCCTTCGGCAAATCGGCTGCGGCGGTACGATCCCATTTCTAGGTATGCTCGAACAGAAGTTCCCCGATTGTCAGTTCGTCGTGACCGGAGTATTAGGTCCGCACTCCAATGCCCATGGGCCAAATGAGTTTCTAGATATCCCGACTGGGAAGAGCGTTACCGCGTGTATGGCATCCGTACTAGCGGATGCCGGTGAATTTATCGCGGCAACGGATTAACGAACTCGTGGCCAAAATCCTTGCGTTCCGACAAGATCGTATTGAAGCGAGACTCCAGGAAATTCAGCTGATCACCCAAGATGCGTCCACTGTTGGTTAGCGCCAAATACTCCGCGACATTTGGTGTGTATGGCAATGCCAGCAGCTCCATCTTGCATTCGTGCAGAAGGCTATCGCCTTTGTGAATATTGCAGCGGCGGCAAGCGGCCGCGACATTCGTCCATTCGTCCGCACCGCCTCGCGAAATTGGAACAACATGATCTCGCGTCAATTGGCTATCGCTGTATTTCATGCCGCAATACATGCAGAAGTTGCGGTCGCGCGCGAAAAGTGCTTTGTTGCTCAACGGAGGGGTCGCGGAATACGATTCTGCATGGATGCGACCACTACAGGCAATAATGCTGTGAACGTCGATCATGCTACGTTGTCCACTCGCCGCACAGATACCACCGTAGATACGAAGCGCTAAATCGCCTAGACTCCAAACGACCAATTCGCGCGCATAGAGACAGACTGCATCCTGCCACGTGATCCAGTTCAATGGTTGTCCTGCAATGTCCAATCGCAAAATTCGGGGAATTCGTACGAATTGGTCAAGCGTCGCGAGCACGAAAAGTTCCTTAGTTTGTTATCTCGAACAGCGTTCTTGCGCGTGAATCATAAGGACATTCAAGCGCGATGCGAAAATTTAATCCAGATTGAAACCATCTCGCTAACAACTCGATGATCCCATGCAAACTTTGTTTTGAAACGAAATCTAACTTATATATTCGTCCTTAGTTGTTCTTTCTAAAGGCTTTTTTACGAATTCATCACATATCGGAAGTTGACGAAAATCGCCTCGTAATGACTAGAATGTGTGGCAGAAACGCAACGGATTGCTTTCGGTGGTGACATGAAGTTACTCAAAAACACTTACACACAATGCGTGTGCGTTACGGGACTCGCTTTGTTAATCGGGGGCTGCGCAGCTTCCTCGAGTGCGCCTGTAACGGCAAAAACAACCGGCACGACCTACGAGTGCGAGGCCGGCGATACCTCTTGGGAGTGTCGAGCCCAGGGATCCGAGTCAGCGATTGAACCGACACTTTCGAGCACTCCTGCGGACGTCGAGGAACCCAGACAAGCTAACGCATCAACACGCTCGAATTCCTCCTGGTGGAGTATCCGTACGCGTGGTGACGAGACTTCCAATCGCACAAGACGCAACGAGACAACAGTAGCGACCAATGAGCGGCGCCAACGTCGTGCAGTAGCTCAAACTGAAGAGCCAAAGCAGGAAACTCGTACTGTTGCTAAAGCCGAGGCACCAAAGCGCGAACGCCGAGGCTTTTTCAATATTCGTTTACGCGGCCGCGATGCCTCATCGTCAGCGACACCAGAACCTGAAGTAGTCGAGTCGAAGCCTGCGCGTGTCGTCGAAACAAGCCCAGCGTCGACTTCGACCGGTACGACTGCATCCGCGGCGCCTCTCGTTTCTATTAGTACACGACCAAGTGAACGATTGAGCGCGAAGCCGGTAGATACGCCGTCTCGTCAGTCGGTTAATCAACGTCCGAATACGGTTTCAACAAATCCCGCCACTAGCGTCAATCAACCGGTAGCAGTCGTTCAAGTTCCACTACCTAATTCGCGTCAAACTTCGACTGCTCGACGCGTCACTTCACCGGCAAATCCTGACGTACCGCTCGACGGATTGGGCGGTGATTACGACTATGCCGTTCAACTTGCCGCATTTACAAACTACGGTCTATCTTCTGATTTCTTGAGCTCTTATCCGTCACTTGATCTAATGCGCGTCAAGACGCAATCAAAAGGCAAGACGTTCTATATAGTGCTCGCAGGAACATTCGAGAGTAAGCAACTCGCGTCTGCACAAAGCCAGATGCTCACCAGCACATACGGAATAGACGAACCCTATATTCGAACGGTCAGGTCAATCCGCGACGTCCAGATTAACTAAGTCTAGAACGTGAACGGCTGTCCGCTTAATGTTGTCGGGCAGCCGTTACGGCTTCACGCTCAAGGCTACTATCTAGCCACTTATTCACTACGTCATACGAAGTGGTATCAATCTGTCCCATGCGAAGCCACATTAAGACCGATGCGACGTTCAAGTCCGCAACGCTAAAAGATCCGTTAATCAAGTGGGACTGAGAGCTCAAATGCTTCTCGAGAACACTTAGCGGTCGGCTAAGCGCCTCCATCTCAACATCAACTTTTTCGTCGTTCTGTTCGACGCCCATCATTCCGATTTTGTACTTCAGCGCTTCCAGCGTATGGGATTCAACAGCTGTCATCACCCAGAACGACCATTGCCATGCCAAAGCCTCTTCTTCAAGCGTGCTCAGGGACAGCACGCCATACTTCTTTGCGAGATAGAGATTGATCGCCATCGATTCACGCAAGACTAGCCCATCATCACGGATAACAGGCACTTGACCCATTGGGTTTAGCGCTAGCAGCGCGTCAAGTTCCGGTCCAGGCATCGGACTTGAATTTGTGTGTTCGAAGTCCACGCCTTTCGCCAATTTGATTTCCTCTGCCATCCAAAGCGCGCGAAATGCCCGACTTTGACTGTACCCGAATATCTCTAGACTCATTACTTAGATCCTTGAATTACTTTGAGCTAGAACCGTAACCGACGACGAACACAAATGGCCGCACGATAGTGACGATTCTCGAGCGAACTGAAGGGTGGATTAAGCGATGCCTCACTTAAACCTAAATCGTTTGGAGCTACAGGTCCGCGAGAATCGCTTCCGCGCTACTGACCTCAAATTGACCAGGTGCTTCAACCGAGAGCTTCGTTATGACGCCATCGTCAATCACCATTGCGTATCGTTGCGAGCGGGTACCCAAACCGAACCCACTGCCGTCCATCTCCAATCCCAACGCACTTGCCAGATCACCGTTTCCATCCGCGACCATGCTGATCGCGTCTGCGGATGCCGACTTGCCCCATGCATCCATTACAAAGGCGTCGTTCACGGCAGTACAAATGATCTCATCGACACCTTTCGCTTTAATTTCATCAGCCTTATCAACAAATCCTGGAAGGTGTTGCAGCGAACACGTCGGCGTAAATGCGCCTGGTACGGCGAATAAGACAACCTTTTTTCCTGACGTCAAATCTCGTAACGATACGGGTCCGGGACGACCGTCTCTCATCATTTGCACCGTTACATCAGGCACTGCATCGCCTTGCGAAATACTCATGGAGTCCTCTTGAATTGTGAATCAGATTCAGAATGCCGCTCGTTAGGACACGCCCAGCTATGAACGCTCACACGGGACATTCGCGGAGCGAAGATTCTACTTTCGAGTTTTTTGCCATTGTTGACTTGACTTGCCATGCCGGCACTCATTAGTAGACCCACGCTATTGGGGCTTACAGCCGTACTAATGTGGTCGACCGTCGCCGTGGGCTTCAAGCTTGGCTTGCGCAGCATGGACCCGATTCAACTGTTGTGGATCGGCAGTTGCTTTTCATGGGTCTTGTTCTCTCTATGTTGCGTGGTGTTCCGTTCTAAACCGAGGGAGACGACACATGTCATAAGAGCGTGCGTTCTTGGGCTTCTAAACCCACTACTCTATTACATCGTTCTACTTACCGCATACGACTTACTACCCGCCCACGTTGCGCAGCCACTGAACTACACCTGGGCTATTGTGACGGCACTACTCGCGATTCCTTTGTTGGGACAGAAGCTCAATCGCACCACGTTTATTGGCATTTTGATCGGCTACTGTGGGGTACTCCTTCTTGTCACCAAAGGTCAGTTTTCGGGTTCACTTAGTTTTAATCCACTGGGCGTTGGCCTAGCGCTCGGAAGTACGTTAATCTGGGCTATCTACTGGATTTGGAGCGTGTCGATACGTTTAGATCCGTGGTGGTTCATGTGGTATGGCTTTACCGTTGCCGTTCCCTTATTAACCGTTCTCTGTTACTTTACGGTAGGTTTTCCAAGTCCGAGTCTGACGAACTTTGCCTATGGTGCCTGGATCGGCCTGCTTGAAATGGGATTTGCATTTCTACTCTGGCAACGAGCCATCTCCTCGACATCTAGCGTGGCGAAGCTAAGTCAGTTGATATTTCTATCACCAATGATCTCTCTCATATTGATCTACACCATACTCGACGAGTCGATTCACTACACGGCTTTTGTCGGAATATGCTTGATTTTTATGGGCTTATATGTGGTAAATCGGCGACGCATCGGGGATAGGTCCGATATGCCTGTTTAGTCGAAAGCAGAATCGGGCGGACGTTCATTCCGTTCCCGCGTTCTTTACGATAATTACGCCGCGTGCCCGAGTGGCGAAATTGGTAGACGCAAGGGACTTAACAAGCTTGAGCACACGATGGGAAACTGTTGTAGTGAATGAGGTCAAATTCGGGGAAACCTTCGTCAATTGACTGGCAATCCCGAGCTAAAGCGCTCAGTCGAGCGAGAAGTGTAGAGACTTGACGGCCTCCACCTAAGGTTCCAAACTATGGTGAAGAGAAAGTCCAGACCACAAACGAAATTGATCGGCGGCGAAAGTCGTAGTGGTACGAAAATCCCTCGGAGTTAATCCGTGCCGGTTCGACTCCGGCCTCGGGCACCAATATTCAATCGGACTTTCTTCGGTATATCGATTCTGCAACACTAGAAGATATCACGCCTTCGCGTAAGTCTGCATCTACAAGCGCTGGATCCCGGTCCAACGGAGATCCAATCCCTGCACCACCCGGCGTTTCCATGATCAATGTCGTACCTGCCGGAATCGATTCTTTGCCTTTACCTCGAAACTCCGTTCCTTCTTTTATCCCCACTCGACCGCGGGCACCGTCGTGACCGCCATCGCGGCCTTGAGCTGGGTGAATGACCCGCTCAAACATCTTCGAGATTGAAAACTCCGCACCGTGAGCGTGTTCGATCTCAATGGTCTGACCAAGACCACCTCGTAAACGACCCGCTCCGCCGGAATCCGGTTTGAACTCGCGCTTCCAGAAGATCAAAGGTGAAGTGACCTCATTGATTTCAGTCGGTGTAGTACGGACTCCTGATGGAAACGCAGTGGTCGAGAGACCATCCTTCGTCGCTCGCGCACCTGTACCACCATTGAAAATCGGGTTGATTACGAAGCTTGAATCCGGCTCGTTCCCGTCCCGTAAATTGGTGTTCATCAACACAGGATTCCAGATACATGAAGCCCCTTCTGCGGGTACTACGTTGTCAAGGACCTGTGCAAGCGCACCGATTACCACATCGGGTAGCATTTGACCAAGTGCATGACGCGCCGATACTGCCGCAGGAGGTTGCGCGTTAAGAATCGAACCTTCGGGCGCACGCACTGATATCGGTTTCAGTGATCCGGCATTATTTGGCACATCGTTACCGATTAAGCACCTAACGCCAAACGACCCGTACGCCTGCGCATAGGTAAGTGGTACATTGATACCGTGTCGAGAGACCGGCGAAGAGCCAGCGAAGTCGATATCAATTGAACCGTTATCAACCGTCAGCGCACACTTGATGTCGACGGGTTCGTCGTAACCGTCTACTCTCATACTTTGGTGGTACGTCCCGTTGGGCAGTGCTTTGATTTCTTTCTCGACTGCCTCTTGGGAGAGTTGCAGTAACTCCTCGCCGACTTCGTCAAGCGAATTTAGTTCAAACTCGACCATCATGTCAACGAGCTGACGACTACCGTGATGGTTACATGCAGTGAGAGAATAGAGGTCACCTTCCGCAACGACGGGATCACGCACATTTGCCTCTAAGATCTCCATCAGCGTGTCGTTTCGCTTGCCATCCTTGAACAAATACATCACGGGCACGCGTATGCCTTCTTCGAACACATCGTTTGCATCCGGACCAAAACCGCGTCCCCCAACATCCGCAATATGACTGGTAGACGCGAATAGGGCGATTGGTTGGTCCTGAAAGTAGACTGGCGAGACAACCGTAAAGTCGTTCAAGTGCCCAGTCGCCAACCACGGGTCATTCGTCATTAACACGTCACCAGCATGGAGACTCTCCACTGGAAATCGCTCTAAAAAGTGACCCACCGACGCGGCCATCGCGTTGACGTGCCCCGGCGTACCAGTAACTGCTTGGGCGACCATCCTGCCTTGCGTGTCGAATACACCGGCTGAAAGATCACCCGCTTCACGCACTACCGTAGAAAACGCCGTGCGCATGAGCGTTTGTGCTTGCTCTTCAACAACCGCCAACAATCTATCCCACACGAGCTGCCGTTGCAGGGCTGTAAGTGCGCTCACGAAACGCAGCGCCTTACGATCAAATCATGTGCGCTATTCACAAGCATCTCAAATCCAGTTGGGATCAACGTTGTCGTGTGTCGTTCACTAATCAAAGCGGGTCCTAGCACGTAGTGACCAGGTTTCAGATTCTCTCGATCGATACAACGAGCAACCGATTCCTTATCAAGTTCTACTAAAGGTTGTTCGCGACAAACATCGTCGTATTGCGCAGTGTCATTCGTTGAATCCAATCTTGTTGGATTCTCCGTCTCTGTCGCCAGGGTCAACGTCCAGCTCATTACCTCGATGTCTGACTTCGGGAGCAGGCGCCCATAGAGACTCTCGTATGCGGTTTCGAAGGCTAACCGTAGGTGATCGAGCGATAGGTTGTCCAGATCTAACGGTACGCTGATCTCGTAACCTTGGCCAACATAACGCATGTAAGCCGTTGCGGACACTTGCACGTCGAGTTCGCTGACTGCTTCAGACATCACCGTCTCCGCTTCAGCATGCATTAACTCAATCACGCGTTCAATATCATCCCGATCGTAGGTTGACAATCGCATGTATTTGCTAAGAACGACTTCATATGCGATCGGCGACCGTAAAAATCCGAGCGCTGAACCGACACCCGCCCCGACTGGAATGAGCGCATAGTCACAGTTCAGTTTGCTCAAGAGTCGCGTCGCATGAAGGGGGGCGGCGCCTCCGTATGCGATCAGAACCCTTCCAGCAACCGTTTTACCCCATTCGCTCGCGTGACCTCGAGCCGCCGAAGCCATGTTCTCATCGACCACTTCCGCGATTGCTCGAGCCGCATCACGAGGATTGGCGTCCGAATCGCTCAATAGGTTAGATGCGATCGCTTGCTTCCCCGCATCTAGATCAAGAGCCATTTGGCCTTCGGCGAAACGTGCTGCTTCTAACCGGCCCATTACCGTGTCCGCATCCGTAACGGTTGGCAATTCACCACCGAGGCCGTAGCACGCAGGACCTGGTTCCGATCCTGCACTCTCAGGACCTACACGAATCCGTTTTAACTGATCAACTCGCGCTATCGATCCGCCACCGGCGCCTATTTCAACCATCTCGATAACCGGAATGCGGACTGGTAAGCCACTTCCCTTTTTAAAACGATAGCGCCGATCAACCTCAAACGAACGCGACCGCAACGGCGCACCGCCTTCGATCATGCAGATCTTCGCCGTAGTGCCACCCATGTCAAATGAAAGCGCTTCTGTGACACCAAGTTCCCTTGCTTTCCACGCTGCTAGTACTGCCCCACCTGCGGGGCCAGACTCGACCAAGCGGATTGGAAACTTGACGGCTGTCGCGAGTGTGGTCAAGCCGCCATTCGATGTCATAACGAGGAACGGACAACGGATTCCTAATGCCTCCAATCGATTCGCAAGATCATTGAGGTATGCTGACATTAGCGGCAGTACGTACGCGTTTGCACACGTCGTCGAAAAGCGTTCGTATTCTCGGATTTCGGGGCAAACTTGAGACGACAAACTTACCGCGACGTTGGGAAGAGCCGACGCCACGTCGGTTGCGACCGCTTCTTCGTGTGCGCTATTTGTAAACGAATGAAGAAACCCTATCGCTACGCTTTCGACATTCTCGCGTCGTAGCGTATCAATTGCTTGATTTACTGACTCTTCGTCCAATAAGCGCAGAGCGTTACCTTCTGCACTCATACGCTCGTGTATAGGAATCCGTAAATTTCGAGGAATTAGAGGTTCCGGCCGTTCTATATTGACGTCATACTGTTCAAATCGGTTTTCGAACGCCATCGCGAGGACGTCACGGTGACCTTCGGTCGTTAGTAGGGCGGTTTTCGCGCCTCGACGTTCGATGATCGCATTGGTTGCCAATGTTGTGCCGTGCAGGACAAGCGAGATTGAGTCCGGCGCGATGTCCTGCTCACTGAAGAGTTCCTGTATTCCTCGCAATACGGCGTCCGCCGGTTGAACATGAGACGTGAGCACCTTTCGCGCGAATTGCGCATCGCCGGATTCGAGAACGACATCGGTAAACGTACCACCGATATCGATTGCTAGTCTATTTCTCAAAGTAAAGGTGGTGGTGGTCTCTGCAACCTGGATTAAATCGCGCGCCACACGTGGCACAGCCATCGGGATGCGCTAGATATGCGGTAATCGTAAATTGGCTACCGCAGATTCCGCAGAAGATTGCTCTTTCATCGAAATCCAGTTGAGGCCAAACCGAGGGTTCATGATCAGCAAGTTCCGTATGACATTCATTGCACGCGTACCACTCGCCGCAACAATGATGCCGAATCGCAACAACGTCAAGCTCTGATCGGTAGTGTGAGCACCCAGTCTTCCGGTCTACCCGGACACCGTGTATATCAACACCGAACGATCGAACGACATGCTGCATCATAGAGCCGAGTTGTCGATACGTCGAGTCAATCGGATATAAGAAATGGAGGCTGGGGTCGGAATCGAACCGGCGTAAACAGAGTTGCAGTCTGCAGCATGGCCACTCTGCCACCCAGCCCGTTTGCCGCAATATAGAAGCGCGCCAATCATAGCAAAGACGTTCTACTTTGACCTAGTCACGTTTTGGTGAGAGATCCGGCCACGCAGCTCGCAACAACACGATCATCGACCATATCGTCATGAACGTTGCTGCATATAACAGGGCAACGCCTGCGATTACAAGAGGTAAACCTATATCTACGGGATTGCACAACAAAACGAAGATTGCGAACATCTGAATCGCCGTCTTTACTTTACCAACCAAGGTAACGTTGACGACGGAACGACGGTTCATCTCCGCCATCCACTCCCGCAACGCGGACACAAATAGTTCTCGAGCACAAATAACAATGGCCGGAAGGGTAATCCATATGGATGCAAATGTGCCGACCAGTAATACGAGCGCGGTAATAACGATCAGCTTGTCGGCAACCGGATCCAGGAATGCGCCAAATCGTGAGTGCAAGTCCCAACGACGAGCGATAAAACCATCAAGCCAATCGGTTGCTGCAGCGAAACCAAACAATAGTCCAGCTACCCAATGCCACTCCTCGGTCAAAACGTAGATGAGTACGAATAAGGGAATACATGCAATCCGTAAGAGCGTCAGCGCATTTGGAATGTAACTGACCATCGAACTACTCATCGAGGAAATCACCATAAATCCGGCGAGCATGATTTACTGGAAGACCGACTACCTTCGTTCGCCCTTTCGCGTAACGCACTTTTCTAATCGCAAGACCTCGAAGTGCGCAGACGGTTCACCTTTTCGCCTTGGTTCGATTCCTTCAACTTTGTTAATTTCATTCCAAATTCACCAGTCAACGATAGCCCAGTTCGAGAGGCGTACAAGTGTCGGAATCCATGATGTCTTACTTATTATTGCCAAATAAAGTTCGTGTGATGTTAAGCGAGAATATGCGCGGATATCTATGGTTAGCTAACACTCGATTCCGCTGTATTACTGCTATAACTCTGCTATTCGCGGTTGCTTCTTGTTCTCAACTTACGTACGTTAATTGCGAACCGCACAGTTGGCACGGATTAGGCGTTAGGGACGGATTGCGGGGTATATCGCCGAGAGCCGCCAACGAATACGAACGAACATGCGATCACCAATCGTTGGTATTTGATCGACTTGCTTACGAAGCCGGACTGAATCAAGGCAATGCTCAATACTGTTCTGGCCAGAACGGGTTTCATTTAGGACTAAGTGGAGTTGAGACTGAGAATGTTTGTGTAGACAAACATTCTGTCACATTCAAAGCCGGACTGAGGACAGGCCGAAAATTGCGCAAGGCGGTCTTGGATCTAGATCCATCTAACTTCCCGATGAAACATGATCTAGGTGGTTTTACGATCGTGTCCTCATCGTCTTACACCACACTGCAGGTAGCGCTGGCTGATCGAGGTCTCGATGAGGATCCGCGTGGAGAATGGGTGCCCGTAATGCTCACACCACCCCATCCAAGGGCTAGTGACAAACGAATTAAGCGTTCGATTAGAGCGGCCAACCTTATCGCAAGATGTGAAGAAGCAAAACAAAACGCCAAAGAGAGAGGTTTCTACACGAGTCTTAACTGTTCTCCGCTTTAAGTTTCTCAATTGAATCAAGCCAACGCGACCACTAGGTAGCTAGATCAACGACACCTTCCATCCAACGCTTGGCGTGTGTCATTTCCGTCACGCTTTCAGTAGCGAACGACTTCCGGTTGGTCGCAAGCGCGATCTATACTTAAACGCATGAATGACGAATCCAATAATCAATCCCCGAAATTGCTTCGACGAGATTTTGTATGCAAGCAACTTTTAGAAATGAAGCCTGAATTTGAGGCCAGAGGCATCACATCCGTAGGTCTGTTCGGGTCGATAGCGAGGGATGAAGCAACCGAGCACAGCGACGTCGATCTCGCCGTGACCACTAACGGAAAAATAGGACTATTTGGATTATGTGATGCCCGTTTGTTCGCAAAGGAACAGTTTGGCGCCGAGGTGGATCTAGCGTTTCTATCTGAACTCTCTCCCATTCGCTTGGAGTCCGCAAACGAAGACTTGATACCAATTTTTTGAATAGTGAAGAAACGCAAGAGCGTACTCGCGTATATTGAAGACATTCAGACATCTATATCGCGGATTGAGCAATATCTTGAAGGCGTAGAAATCGCCGATTTGAATGAGGACTACCGAATTCGGGACGGTATCGAAAGGAATATTGAGAAAATCTCTGAAGCAGTCCGACGCGGTTTACCAGACGGGTTGAAAGACACCGAACCCGATATACCACGGCGCCAGATTGAAGATATGGGTAACGTATTGCGCCATGAATACGATGCAATTGACTTAAGCACTCTGTGGCAGACGGCAACTGAAGATATACCCATATTCAAAAGCTCGGTCCAGCGTATGCTTAGCTTGGATTTAGAGAAATTCGACCTGCAAAAGGGACTCAAAAGGGATTGAGAAGGTTTTACGCTATGTACCCACTCGATCAACTTGCGATCAGGGCAGCTCGAACCCGACTAGTAAACGACGACCGCATTTTCAAATGTGAGACGTCTGTCGGGTCTGACGCAAATGATGTAGCGAGGCCTATCACCGCAAGTAACAACGAGTCATATTGGTACTAATAAGAAGATTCAATCCACTTCATCTGAACGGGTGATATCGAAAAAAGCGAATTAGCTAGATGTAGAGCTCGTCACGACGGATTAGCGAGGTTCTACAACGAGATTAAAAAACGAAAGCTCAAAGAGCGTCCCATCGTTCACAGTTTACTTAATCCGATGCGGTACGTCTGAGAGACACCATGTCGAAAAGGCAGATAACGAGGCTATCTCCGCTACGCTTCAGCCCTCATGGAAAACGCCATATATCTCTTGTGCTAATTTCGTACTGATCCCCGGTACCTTCGCCAATTCTTCAGCAGACGCTCCCTTTATCGCGGCAACCGATCCAAAATGCGTCAAGAGTTCTCGCTTGCGTTTAGGACCTACTCCCTCGATTTCGTCGATTTCCGATCTCCGCCGTTGTTTCTGTCGACGATTGCGATGTCCAGTGATCGCAAATCGATGTGCCTCATCCCGAAGCTGTTGCAAAAGGTGAAGGGCAGCGCTGTTTGGCGGGAGATCAAGTTTAGCGTTACCTTCTACCCATACGTTGTCGTATTCGGGACGACGACCTTCTCCTTTCGAAATCCCCAGTACCATGATCGAATCAATCTGTAACTCTGCCAAGACCTCTAGAACACGATTGAGCTGACCACGTCCCCCGTCGATGAGCAGAATGTCGGGAAGATTCGCTTCATTCGATTTCAAGCGCGTGTAGTGTCGCTCAACGGCTTCCGCCATAGCGGCATAGTCATCGCCGCCAACGGGCGCCTTGATGTTGAACCTTCTGTAATCGGAGGAAACGGGACCTTCAGTGTCGAACACCACGCACGAGGCAACCGTCGCTTCACCTTGGGAATGGCTAATGTCGAAGCATTCCATTCTTTGCGGGACCTCATCGAGTTCCAGCACATCCTGCAGTTCAGAATAACGTTCGAACACGTTCTTCCGCTTCGCCATATACGTACTTAGCGCTAGCTCACTGTTTTCGCGAATTAGCTTGAGCCATCGGGCTCGTTGTGTGATGCCGTGCGAACTCAGTACTATCCGATGATGTGCGAGGTCAGTCAGCGCTTTTTCGACCGTGTGTTCATCTTCAATCGGAATCGACGTTAGAACCTCCCGCGGCAAATCGCGCGTTACACCCCCGAAGTAATACTGTGCGAGGAAAGCGGCGAGCATTTCATGGTCGTCCTGACTCAATTCGTTTCGTGGATACCAAGTGCGATGACCAAGCATCCGACCATCGCGGATGAACATGCCTTGGACGCAGACATATCGACCGCTCGACGCAATCCCAAAGACATCCGCGCTTCCCGTACTCGTCTCCACGTATTGGGATTGTTGCACTCGAACCAAATCCATGATCTGATCCCGTAACTTCGCCGCGCGTTCAAACTCTAGTTCGGCTGAAGCTTTGTTCATTTCCTCCTTGAACTCGTTGAGAAGATCCTCGCTCTTCCCTCGTAGAAACATCTCCGCGAGACGCAGGTCGGCTTGGTATTCCTCCTTGTCCACATCCATGACACAAGAGCCGCTACACCGGTTGATCTGATATTGCAAGCAAGGTCGTGTTCGATTCTTAAAGAACGTGTCATCACACGTTCGAAGTTTGAAGAGTTTCTGCAGGATCTGAATGGTGTCCCGGGTCGCTTTGGCGCTAGGGTACGGTCCGAAATACTCTCCCTTGTGGCGCTTTGCACCCCGGTGTAAACTGATGCGCGGATAGTCGTGGTCACTAAACAGAATGAACGGATAGGACTTGTCGTCTCGCAAAATGACGTTGTACGGTGGGCGTTCGCTCTTGATAAACGTCTGTTCGAGAATTAATGCCTCAACTTCGCTCTGCAGAGCAGTGACCTGCACATCGCACGTCTTATTCATTAGTGCGATGGTCTTGGAGGCTAGACCTCCAGATCGGAAATAGCTAGAAACTCGAGCCTTCAGGTTTCGCGCTTTACCAACGTAGAGAACTTTTCCGTTGGCGTCGAGCATACGATATACACCGCACTTGGTCGGTAGCGACTGGAGCATCGACTCATAGTCGAAGCTCCGATCGGGTGCATTGTCGACCATCGAATTGCTTACTGGAAAGCTTGGATACCGGTGATCGCTCGTCCCAGAATCAGTGCATGAATGTCATGTGTACCTTCGTACGTATTGACAGTCTCTAAGTTCATGACATGCCGAATCACGTGGTACTCATCTGAGATTCCGTTACCACCATGCATATCGCGGGCAACGCGCGCCGCATCCAACGCTCTTCCGCAATTATTGCGTTTCATAATCGAAATCGCTTCAACCGGGCAGTTGCCTTCGTCCATAAGGCGACCGATGCGAAGTGCGCCTTGCAGACCGAGCGCGATATCCGTTTGCATGTCGGCGAGCTTCTTCTGAACGAGCTGATTTGCAGCGAGCGGTCGACCGAATTGCGTTCTGTCAAGCGTATATTGCCGCGCCGCTTGTAAGCAAAACTCCGCGGCGCCCATTGAACCCCACGCAATCCCATACCTAGCGCGGTTTAAGCACCCAAACGGACCTGCAAGTCCTCGGACGGTCGGGAACATTGCGTCCTTTGGCACATGTACGTCGTCGAGTACGATCTGTCCTGTCACGGAACTGCGGAGACTCATTTTCCCTTCAATTCGAGGTGTTGAGAAACCATCGGCACCTCTTTCAACGACAAATCCTCGGATGTCGCCATCGAGTTTCGCCCAAATCACCGCAACGTCGGCGATTGGCGCATTCGTAATCCACGTTTTCGTGCCATTTAGAACGTAGTGGTCGCCTGCGTCGGTCGCGACAGTCTTCATACTTCCCGGATCTGAACCGTGATCAGGTTCTGTGAGACCGAAGCAGCCGACCCATTCACCAGTCGCCAATTTCGGTAGATATCGCTGCCGCTGTTCTTCCGTTCCGTATTCGTTGATAGGATGCATAACCAGCGACGATTGCACGCTCATCGCCGATCGATAACCTGAGTCGACACGTTCGACCTCACGCGCGGCTAGACCATAGCAAACATAACTCAAATTCGCACAACCGTATTTCTCCGATAACGTCGAACCGAGAATTCCAATCGCTCCCATCTCATTCATGATCTCACGATCGAAGAATTCATTTCGATTCGCTTCGATGACGCGGGTCATCAATCGATCTTGTGCAAACTCATGAACCGAGTCACGAACCGTACGCTCTTCTTCAGATAGCTGGTCGTCTAGGTTGAATGGATCTGCCCAATTGAATGGCGGTGTCGGCATTGACTTTCCTTAATTCGTTCCGTAGTAATTTCTTGTGATTTGGCTATTTAGTGTGCCAGAAAGGACGGCCAACAATCGGTGTCGACGCCGTAGCAGTTTCACTCACAGGCATCGCGCCGGCTTCGAACGCCGCACGTCCCGCTTCGATGGCGAGTGCCATCGCTCGTGCCATCTGAACCGGATCGTCAGCCTTTGCCACAGCTGTATTTAGCAGCACCCCGTCGAAACCGAGTTCCAACGCTTGCGCTGCGTGCGACGGCAATCCGATTCCCGCATCTACAACCAATTTGATCGTAGGTAAACGGTCTCGTAGCGTGGCAAGCGCATACGGGTTAATCAAGCCTTTGCCTGTGCCGATTGGCGATCCCCATGGCATGATGACTTCACATCCCAGCTCAGCTAATCGAGTGCACACAACTAAATCGTCGGTGGTGTATGGGAAGACCTTGAATCCAAGATTGATGAGTTCCTGCGTAGCTCTCAAGAGTTCATATGGGTCTGGTTGAAGGTTGTATTCGTCCCCAGTTACCTCGAGTTTTATCCAATCCGTTTCAAAGATCTCACGACTCATCTCTGCTAGCGTGATGGCTTCTTTTGCCGTTTGGCACCCCGCCGTATTTGGAAGCAGATGGCATTTCTGTCGCTTCAGGAACTCCCAAAACGCGTCGCCACCGCCTTCGCGCGGTGCCTGTCGGCGTAGACCAGTCGTAATGACATCCGTTTTAGATGCAACGATCGCCTGTTCAACAACCGCGGGCGATGGATAGCGCGCAGTACCAAGAAATAAGCGGCTCGATAGTTGGGTGCCATAAACCGACCAACAGACTTTCGACATCTATCCGCCTTGTATTGCAGCGAGCACGTCCACGCGATCGTCGGTCTTCAGTTCACATGAGTCCCACGTCGGACGCGGCACAAATGTCTCGTTCACCGCAACCGCGATTTTCTCGCACTCGTATCCCAAGGACACAAGTACGTCACTCAGCCGACCCGGTCTAACCTTTACTGGTTCGCCGTTGACGAATACTCGCATACCGCCTCGATCTCGGCTATTGCAGTTTGCGCGACGACAGGCGCTACAAGGTATCCATGTCGATACAAACCGTTCACTCGCAACACCCCATTGTGCCACTGGACACGAGGTAGGTTGTCCGGATATGCTGGACGCACTCCGACATTCAATTCCAAGATTTCCGCTTCAGCGAATCCAGCATGCAACGTGTATGCGGCTGACAGTAGCTCAAGTGCGCTGCGCACTGTCATAGGCGAAGTAGCATCACTTTCTATCTGAGTAGCGCCGATCACGTACACGCGCTCTGGTCTTGGAGAGATATATAGCTGATACTTAGGGTGCATTAGTCGAACAGGTCGACTCAATCGTACGTCAGGCGCAAAGACCCGAATTGCTTCACCCCGAACGCCGCGAAGATCCGGGTCGGCGGCGTCTTTGCCTCTACAGTCAACACTGATATCACCAGACAATCGTTCAGGGTCGACTGGAGAACCAAAGTGGATCTGACCGCATTCACGTTCTAACGCACCGAGCAACACACGATTGTCTAACCAGCCTTCATCGGCGAGATGAAGACCCATCGTAAAACGACCCGCAAGTTCTGGTTCAAGGTCTGCTAGCATGTGAGCAGATAGTTCCTGGACGCCCTTCAATTGAGCTCGTGCTAACCTACGTCGAAATTTCGCTAACAGCGATGCATCTTGCGTGTGCGCAACAACGAGAGATCCGTCGAACCCATGAGGAACATCAAGCTCTCTCAGTATCGCTGGCCATACCTTGAGACTCGCTTGTGCCATTTCCCAGATCGCAGGCTCACAATCCGGATATTCACTCAACGGCGCTAGCATCGCAGCAGCCACATACGAACTGCTTGTCAATTGGTCTCGAGGTTCACGTTCGTATATCGTGACAGAGTGCCCTTCGCGACCAAGCTGCCAGCCGAGCAATCGCCCAATCAAGCCTGCTCCGGCGATGGCAATGTCCAATACGACTAGACTCGCTGGTAAATCTCGCTTCCACTCTCGCGGAATTGACGCGCTTTTTCTGCCATCTCCGCTTCAACGTCGATCATCTTCACTTCATCGTGCAGCTTGCCTGCCGCATCTCGAATCTCTTGGGTGATTTTCATCGAGCAGAACTTCGGACCGCACATGGAGCAGAAGTGCGCGACCTTGGCAGAGTCCTTTGGTAGCGTTTCGTCGTGAAACTCTTTAGCCCTATCAGGATCCAAGCCAAGGTTGAACTGGTCTTCCCAACGGAATTCGAATCGCGCCTTTGAGAGCACGTTATCGCGCGTTTGTGCGCCAGGATGTCCTTTCGCCAAGTCGGCAGCATGTGCGGCAATCTTGTATGTAATGATCCCATCACGTACATCTTCTCGATCGGGCAATCCAAGATGTTCTTTCGGCGTTACGTAACACAACATCGCACAACCGTACCATCCAATCATGGCAGCGCCAATTGCCGACGTGATGTGGTCATACCCAGGTGCAATATCAGTCGTTAACGGACCGAGTGTATAGAACGGTGCTTCATCGCAGCATTCAAGCTGCTTATCCATGTTTTCTTTGATCATCTGCATCGGCACATGACCTGGACCTTCGATCATGGTCTGGACGTCGTGTTTCCACGCGATCCGCGTGAGTTCGCCTAGCGTTTCAAGTTCTGCAAACTGCGCTTCGTCGTTGGCATCTGCGATGGACCCTGGACGTAGACCATCGCCAAGTGAAAACGCGACGTCGTACTGCTTCATGATTTCGCAGATATCTTCGAAATGCTCGTACAAGAAGCTCTCTTTGTGATGCGCCAGACACCACTTAGCCATGATTGAGCCGCCGCGACTGACAATCCCGGTCGTTCGTTTAGCAGTTAGTGGAACATAAGGTAGACGCACGCCTGCGTGAATGGTGAAGTAATCGACGCCTTGTTCCGCTTGCTCAATGAGAGTGTCGCGAAACAACTCCCAAGTCAAATCCTCCGCAACGCCTCTCGTCTTTTCTAAGGCTTGATAGATTGGCACCGTTCCAATCGGTACAGGCGAGTTGCGGATGATCCATTCACGTGTTTCATGGATGTTTTTTCCGGTAGAAAGATCCATCACGGTGTCCGAACCCCAACGGGTCGCCCAGACCATCTTGACGACCTCTTCTTCAATGCTCGAGGTCACGGCACTGTTTCCGATATTTCCGTTGATCTTCACTAGGAAATTGCGTCCGATGATCATGGGTTCGGACTCGGGGTGATTGATATTGCTCGGGATAATCGCGCGACCACGAGCAACTTCATCGCGTACGAATTCTGGCGTGATCTCTTGAGGGATGTTGGCGCCGAAATCCTTCCCGGTATGTTGGATGTCGTCCCGATAGTCCGGATTCGCGCGCGCCAGGTTTTCGCGGATTGCGATATATTCCATCTCTGGTGTAACAATCCCTTGGCGCGCATAGTGAAGTTGAGTCACGTTGCGACCAGACTTCGCACGACGTGGCGTACGCACGTGCGAAAAGCGCAGTGAGTCTAGTCTGATGTCGCTATTACGCACTCTTGTGAACGAAGACGTAAATGCGTCTAACAGTTCAGTGTCGTCACGTGCTTCAATCCAGGCTTCACGCGTTCGTGGAATGCCTTGTCGTACATCCACGTCGATTGCTGGATCCGTGTAAGGACCCGACGTGTCATAAACCCTTAACGAGGGATTGACTTCGAGCTTGCTCTTGTTTTCCTCGTCGTGACTAGGTGTTGGCGCAAGCGAAATCTCACGCATACCAACGCGGATCCCATGGTCGCCTTCAACGTGAATCTTGCGCGAACCTGTAAGAGGTTCGAGTAGGTTTGCGTCGATGCCCGCTGAAGCGTTAAGGTCGAATTGTTCTGACATAAAAAACCCCGACTATCGGTGTTGTCGATATCGGGGTTTGTTTCCCTACGCCGGTATTAACCGGATCAGGTTCTACGGGTTCGCGATCGCGTCTCAACCGAAGGAGGTACCCCGACTCGGAGATTATATGAAGCAGGACGATATCCTAAGTCAGGTCTCAATCTAGCTCACTAGTTTCAAACACGCCTGCAACACCCTCTACGTCGAAGTTCGGCGCAAGCCGTATCCGTAGACCACTCCTCGGACGTCGATAGCCGATGAATCTTCTCAAAGAATCGTTTCGCGCACTGTTTCGCTATCGAGAGACGGTTGTCCACAATGTTAAGTGCCTCGAAAATGGCGCCATCGCTTTTGGAGAGAAACAACCGCCTCAACAGGATTTGGCGCGTCCATCACTCCGGATAGACATGCAATCCCACGAGCGTCAGTCCGCGAGACCCTTGATACGGTGTCTAAGTTGACGCCACCGATCGCCAAAACCGGAAGCTTCGTCGACGATGCTAATCGTGTTAATTCGTCTAGTCCCTGTACTTGCACGTTTTTCCAATGAGGATCAAATACCGATCCGAATACGACGAAATCTGCGCCGCATGATTCTGCTCTCCCTAACGAAACGTCATCGTGAACCGATGCACTGTGTATGAGGTGCGCAGACTCTTTCGGTAGCTCGCAAATATTCGCTTGCGGCTGGTGACAGGCGTCGAAACCACAGGTCGAAGCAATAGCAGGATCGCCGTTCCAACTCAGTTTTATCGAACTGTTTTTGAACGATTCACGAGCGAGTCTCGCTATTGCCTCAACCTCATTTGGAGGCACGGATTTAGCGCGAATCTGGACGCACAGTGTCGGATCGCACGGTAGGTCACTCAATCGACGAATGGTCTGAATCCAGTGTTCAAAGTCATGTGCATATTCAAGGTCAACGATTGCGACGACTTCCGGAGGTAGAACCACTGTTGATTTCACGCAGAAAGGATCTCGCAAAAGTCGCTTGTAGCCTGAGCGACGTCTCCTGCACAACATATCGCGGAAAGGACGGCAACACCGTGTGCACCCGCCTCGATGACCGAAGCGACACTGTGTAGTTGGATATTGCCGATCGCTATCACCGGCTTATCGACCCGTTCGCAAATCTCGCGCAATGCAGCGACACCAAGAGTAGGGGCTGGTGAGGCTTTCGACGAGGTGCCGAACACTGGACCAACGCCCAAGTAGTCGACATCGAGCTCTGCAACCAATAATGCTTCACGCAGCGAATTCGCAGTACCGCCGATCATCGTATCGTCAGGAAGCATCGCTCTTGCAGTCGGAATCGATATGTCATCGCGGCCTAAGTGAACCGCTGTTACTTTAGCTTCTATCGCAACGTTTACGAAGTCGTTAATGATTAACTGCGCTCTTGCTTCGTCGCAGATATGGCGCATCGCGGTGACAGATTGAAGGTGTTCGATCTGTGACTTTTCTCGTTTTTCTCTGTATTGGATGCCATCCGCACCAGCATCGACACAGATTCGCGCAAGCTCGATGTGCGAGTAATGAGATTGCAGTCTTTCATCCGTTATCACATGCAATCGCGGAATCGATAGCTTCAAGCTTTCTAGACCTGAATACCCAGGGTCGTTAACGGCGTTCCTTGTCCTAAGGAATGACGATTTGAAATCGCGCGGAGAACAAACTCCTTCGAAGACAGAATTGCTTCACGCATCGATTTTGCCTGAGCTAGATTGCACGCAATGGACGACGAAAGCATGCATCCAGTTCCACGAACGGAGTGCTCCAGACGTGCAGCGGGTTCAAAAGTCTCAAACCCCTCGTCGTAACACCATACGTCAGTGCCTCGGTCGGCATCCAGGTGGCCGCCTTTAACGAGTACGTTTTTACAGCCCATGTCCACGAGTTGACGACCCGCCTCGACGGCATCTTCAATGGTCTTGATCGATCGACTTGTCAGCGTAGTAGCCTCAGCTATGTTTGGAGTCATTAGTGTGGCGTGTGGTACCAGTCTATCCATCAATCCGTCGAGTACGTCGTCGTCGATCAGCCGAGTACCGCTGGTGGCACACATTACGGGATCGACCACGACCGGGCAACGCAATCGTCCTGTGCCGAGATGCTGAGTTACTGTATCTACACATTCAACATTGGGCAATAACCCAATTTTGATCGCATCAATCGCGAAATCGTCAACAACACAGTGCAATTGGTGTCGGAGCAACTCAGACGATACGGGTTGTACGCGTTCTACATGCTTTGTGTTCTGAGCCGTAACCGCTGTGACGATGGCACACGGATAGCCACCATTTAGCTGTATCGCACGCGCATCTGCTAAAGTTCCCGCGCCGCCTGATCCGTCGAACCCACCGATCGTAAGTACGACCGAAGGTGGTGTCATGTCTTTACCAGTTTCTGTTCGTCAAAACTATACGAGAATCCAGACGTTTAGCTCGAGATTGTCATTTGAGAGGCATACTCCCGCGCGTTTGCGGTTACCGAATCGAGGTAATTCGTCGATTGATCCTGGTGAATGATCCCTCTCGATACGTTGATTAACACTTCACGGCCATCATCCGCGCAACCCGTTTCGAGAACGTCTACTGCTTGAGCGCCTTGAATACCGACACCCGGGATCAACAGCAATGTTTCAGGTGCGTAGTCACGAATTTCACGAAGTTCCTCTAAATTGGTCGCACCGACGACTAAACCGACATTCGGGTTATTCAAAGCATCCACGCGTTCCGCGATCTGCTCATATACGGGATCAATATCAGGTTGCGTTTGAAGCCAAGCGCTGCCTTTATTACTCGTCCTGCACAGCACGAATACACCCCTATTCTCCCAAGCGAGAAACGGTTCCACCGTATCCCAACCCAAGAATGGATTGACGGTTACCGCATCAACGTTGTACCGCTCGAATGCTTCGACAGCGTATTGCTCTGCCGTTGAATCAATGTCTCCGCGTTTTGCGTCAAGAACCACGGGTGTAACCGGATAACGATTGTGGATGTACTCGACGAGGTCTGCGAGTTCGTCCTCCAATCCGAGTGCCGCGTAAAACGCATGATTAGGTTTGAATGCACACGCGTATTCGCTTGTCGCATCAACAATCGTCTTACAGAATTCGAGAACACTGTCTCGATCCTTTTCGAATGGCGCGGGCAGTAGCTCAAGCCGGGGATCGAGACCAACGCAAAGTAGTGACTCTGACCGCTGCCACGCAAGTTCAACCTTTTCGCGAAAGCTGTGCGCGTCCGTCATTTAATCGACTTAATCCAACTCTTGTCTGACATCACGGCACGAACGGTATCTACTATCGCTTGAGTTTGTGAGTCCAGCTCTAAATTCAAGCGATCGCCCTTTTTAACGGTTCCGAATGTCGTTCGTTGCAGCGTCTCCGGTATCAGATTGATCGATCCGACACCGGTCTCACGATCGAATTCGGCGACTGTGAGGCTACACCCATTGAGCGCAACAAAGCCCTTTGGCATCACGTATTGCCGCCACGCTTCCGGGACGGCGAACTTCAATAGTGCCTCCGGACCACGTAGCTCAATGCTTTCGACTATGGCTACGTCCGCAACATGACCCGACAAGATATGACCACCGACTTCGTCACCTACCCGGAATGAACGTTCCACGTTCACATACGAATCAGAATCTAGTTCTCCTAAGTTACTGATTCGAGCTGTCTCGCTAACGACGTCGAAGCTTGAAACACCATCGGACTTCGATACGACCGTTAAACAGACACCATTTACAGCAACTGAAGCACCAAGCTCTAAATCCCGTCCATACGAACCGAGATCGATCGTAAGTTTAAGGGCTCCGTTTCCCTTTTTACATACGGTGACGCGGTACTTTCCGTGCGCAATTCCTGTGTACATGAATGCGAGCTCTTGTTGAGTTCAAATTAGCTGAAACTAGGAAGCCGAGTGCGCGGAACGTGATCTAAATTTGCGACATACCGAGCAGAGGCGCCCGATCGGGTACGCGAGTCGAAGTGAATTCGACTCACGTCACCTTAAATACTATGTAGCGTCCGCAGCCGCAAGCTGACGTAGACGGTTCCGTTCGTTTTCGATGTAACGAATCCAATCTCGAGCGGACTTTTCTGCACTGGCTGCGCGAGCGTCTCTCGCCTGTCTCCGTGCGTCCTGGAAAATCTCTAATGCTCTGGTCAAGCGCTCTCGGTTGTATTCGCACATCCCTTCCAGAATTCGCAGGTCCCAAACACGATCGATTCCACCTCGCTTGATTGCTTCCTCCGCACGCTCGGTACATCTTTCGAATTTCTCTTTACCAAGGTAGAGCTGCGCAAGTCGCTTGAATATTCGCCCGTCCTCCGCGAACTCAGTTGCTGCTTCGAACTGTTCAATTGCTTCATCGTCCTCAAGTGACGCTTGGTAGGACTGGCCTAGAGCATTTAGTGAACGATAACTCGGCTCCACGATTTCCTTGTCAAAACCTTCCTGGAGATACCACGCACTACGAATCGCGACATCAGCATTCATTAATACGCCTTGATACTGCAGGTAGTCCGATTCACGATCAAAAAATCCGAGTACATTGGCGGCTTCCATCGCGTATAGCTGCTTCTTCTCAAACCCCTGCTCACCATACATACCCGCTAGCTGTATCCATGAGCTCCGTTCTGGGTATTCCTTGACCATGATCTCCAAAATTTCGATCACTTTCGGGAAGTTCTCTTTCTCAAAATAGAGGAAGCGCAGCATGCCGTACCACGACTTCTTGATCGGCAGTAGGCCCCGTTCTGTCGCCATGTCAATCGCCAGTTCAACATATTCGATCGCTCGATCGTAATTACCTTGCTGGTAATAGATAGTCGCGACAAAGTAGTATGGATTCGGTCCTGGGTCTCCCGCAATCAGTAACCAGTCCTCAATCATCGCGAGCGCTTCGTCGAATCTTTCTTCCGAGTAATACAACTGCGAGAGTGTGAACATCGTTGTCGACAGCATTCCGAGGCGAACATCCTCACAGTGCTCTAGAATCTTCTCGTTATAAACGATGGTGTTCGGCATATCATCGAGGATGAAATATGCGTATGCCAGCATCTTGTAAATATTGGCTAGTTCGTTACCGTTGTATCGCCGTGTTCCTCGTGCAATCATCCGGTCTAACTCTGCGATGCCGGCTTGCGGGTTGTTTTCCGTATCGATAAGTTCTTGTACCTCACCGAGTTTGTCAGCGGTCGTGAGCGTCATATTCGGGACGCGTCGATCCGCACGATCATCTTCGGGGTCCCTTATGCAGTTCTGAGCTTGTACCTCACCAAACGCCGAAAACGATATCCCGCCGACGATCGGTTCAACCGTCGCAAAAAGCGCAAACCAGCCCAACCCTATCGTCAACGTGACCACCCCCAGTTTCGACAGCATCGACATCGACGTTTCTTTTAGCTTTGACATACGCCTCGCCAGCTTTCAAGGCACCAACGCCTAGATCAGCCGTCCTCCATTTCAAATGTAATTTTGTTGGGTACGCCGCACACTTCCACGGCTTCTTCGTTGACCACCTTAGGCTTGTACTTAAATTTCAAGGCTGCATTAATTGCAGCACGATCGAATATTGAAGATGGATCCGCTTCTACGACGACTGGATCCCGTACCGTCCCTTGTGCCGTTACACAGAACTCAACGATCACATAGCCTTCGATACCACGTGACAGTGCGCGTCTCGGATAGATTGGCAGCACTTTGACGATCGGTAGGTATTCACCATCCGATGAGAATCCACCGCCACTCATGTCGATGTCTACTTCCGGATTGATCGATCCGATATCAACGCCCATGTTGGTCGTGGCGTCGAAGTCTGGTGTCGGCATATCCGGCGGTTTCTCGTCCGGTGGAGGCGGCGGCTTCGGCTTGAGATCCTTGACTTCAACCACCTCGTCCTCTAGGACACGGTGGAACTCAAGGAGCGTAATTGACGGTGCTTCGTTGAGTGGATTCTCGTCCGAGGAAATAAGCGCCTGCATCAGATACAGCAACGCGATAGTGACGAATATGCCACCGACCAGACCGATCGCATATCGTAAGGTCAACGTGTAAGGCATGGAATTGCCCTCCCTCAATCCGTGGTCGCTATCGCCACCTCTTGTACGCCTGCGCCTCGAGCGGCGTCCAGCGTAGCTTTCAGTTTCTTATACGACGCTAATTTGTCAGCCTGAATCACGATCCCACCTTTCGGGTTCTCAGCGATCAATCGTTCGATGTGCGCTCGAATCGTGTTTTCGTCGACTCGATTTTTATCGATCCAAATGTCGCCACTTGGACCGATAGCGATCAACACACTTACCAATGGTTTCGGCGAATCGGTATCCGCATCAGGTCGAGTGACGTCGATCCCTGCCTGTTTGATAAATGTGGCCGTCACAATGAAGAAGATCAACATGATGAACACCACATCGAGCATTGGCGTCAAGTTAATGTCAGAGTCATCGTCGCTCGCACGACGCTTACCAATAGCCATTAGTGATCCAACGTCAAGTGGTCTTCTAGCAGTTCGCTCTCGGTATCGATCCGTCGTCGCAAGAACGTCGAACCCATGATGCCGGAGAGAGACGCGATCATGCCAGACATCGTCGGGATAGTCGCAGCAGATACACCAGCCGCCATTGATCGCGCGTTGCCGCCTTGTGTGGCCATCGCGTCAAATACCTGAATCATTCCGGTCACGGTACCTAGTAATCCTAGTAAGGGACACAAAGTAATGCACGTCAAAATGATGGGCATCGATCCGCGAATTTGTGCTGTCGTTTCCGAAATCAATCGCTCACGTACTGCGCGAGCACTCCAAGATCTTCGCTCGTCGCGCGACTCCCACGCTTCAACCGCATCGCGAATTACTCCGCGATGCTCTCGAAGGAAGTACCACGCTCTTTCAAACATGAGCATCCACATCAGGAACATCGTGAGGGCGATGAGATAAATAACATCACCGCCCATCTCGAAAAACCGAACAATAGATATGTAGATATCCATTGTCTATTACCCTATTTTTTGACCTGTATCTTCCGCGTGCTGCGCGATGATACCTTCTGATTGCTCATCGAGCACGTGGATCAACGAACGACTTCGCTGATGTGCGAGCGCATGCAGCAATACCGTTGGAATCGCTACACAAAGACCGAGTACCGTGGTCATTAGAGCGGTTGAAATACCACTTGCCATGATCTTCGGATCGCCGGTTCCGTACAAGGTGATAGCTTGGAACGTTTGGATCATCCCGATCACGGTACCCAAAAGACCCATCAGGGGGGCAACGACCGAGATCACTTGCACGATCGCAATGTTCCTCGATATCTTCGGTGTTTCTTGCAACACCGCCTCACCCATCTTCAGTTGTAGCGTTTCGACGTCGACCTCTCGGTTATTGTGATACACGCCAATGACCCGACCTAGTGGGTTACCGGAATCTGGTTCACCTGGATTCTGCCTTTGTGCGTTAACTTTCCGCGCCGTGAAAAACAATGCAATCAAACGCTCCAACGCCAGAATAACACCGATGAGACCGACCGTGATGATGACCGATCCGACATATCCGCCTTGGCCATCACAGAACAGCCAGTAACACTTACCTGTCGCAAAACCGCCAAACGGCGTACCGACCATCTCTCCGAGCGTCGCTCGTTGAATCTCAAGGCTGAGCAGCGAACCACGCGTCGGGTCCAATGCAAACCCTACCAATTCGCCTGGATCCGCGTCATAGAGCCGTCTCGCCGAACCTGTAAACTCGGCCGACGGTTGCCGTGAAAGCTCGGTCAGAGCCTTTAGATCCACGTCAAAATTCACATAGCCATCGGGTCCAACCATGTTGAATTCACCAATGCGAATGATGTCCGTTGCTACTTGAGCCCCGGACAGCATGTTGACCGAAGTTGAGAACTTTGACACGTTTGACGATTCGATCATTTGCTGTTGGAGCATTGACCAAATTTCTTCCATCTCGTAAATGGAAGCAAGCTCGCTGGCCGTTCCCATACGTGCTGCGAAATCAGCCAGGAACTGTTCGCGACCCTGAATTTCCAAACTGATGATGGAACCTTCGAAGTTACCGCGTGCATCACCTGCGACTTGCTGGAGAACCCCGAACAGTTCCCTAAGTGAACCTAGTCGGTCATCGAGAAGCTCCTGCAAGTCACCTATACGGACCTCATTCGATTCGTACTGTGTGTCAAGTTGATTGCTTCGCCGCTCAAGCCGTGCTTGTTCAGCGTTCGCTTCGTTTAAGAGACGTTGCTGATTTGCCTGACTCGCGAGAAACTCCGCTTCTCTCTGCGCATGCTCACGGTTTTCGACAATCCGCCGATCTTGTATGTTCTGCAATAGCTCATCGAGTGTGTTCGCTTTTACGACCTCAAGTCCAGCTTCCTCGAGAATGCTCTCCTCTTGCGCGAAGAGATAGGAACCGAGTACGCATAGGAGACTCGCTACGCTAATTCTTAACCAATTCGGTTTCATCTACGAGCCCTCCGGTGCGTGGACAGGGACAACGAACAAGCCACTCGTCAGCTGTTTTCTCGCCATCTTTAGACCATTACGGGTCGGCGTTGTGAAGGAATCGTCAAGTACTTCCCATTGCCGCGTTTCCTTGTTCCAGAAACCCGTTTCGGAGGCGTCAGTCGTTTGATAGAGAAGTGCGACACGCCCAACTTGGAGGATATCGACGATGCGAGTCTGACCTTCGACTTCGATTTCGCCCGTATAGGGGGTTAATGTACGGCCGTATTCATTTTCGATTTGGTACGCTCGCAATACTTGACTGAATTGTTCGGAGACCGCCACGTCTGCTCGCTCCATCAGGTCCTTGAGCCGATCGACCCGGTCGCGTCGCTCGTCCAGCAAAAATGGAAGGTCCAGCTGAACGAACTGCTCTAGGCCATCGATCATTCGCCACATAAGCGGCACAATCTGGCGTTGGATCACCGTGACGTCATCGATCGACTTGTTTAACGTCGCAATCTGGCGTTCTTGATTTGCGATCTGACGTTCGAGCTGTCGGTTGTAAACACGCAGTCCATCGTTGACCTTTAGAACCGCCTTGTATTGGTTAAGCAGATCGTTGGTTTCTTCCGCAACGTCGTTGATCTTCGCTTGAGATGCACGCGCATCTTCGTTGATCGCTTCGGCTACGGCGTAGACATCATCTAACGTGGTCTCAGCTGTGATCGGCACCGCTACTGCGCCAGCGACGCTGATCAGCAGACCAGCGCAAAGCAGCCTACTTGATTTCCTAAGAAAAATACTCATGTGAATTCGAGTACCCCCTTCCTTCATTCATCCTACGACCTTTCGAGTCGTTAACTTAACCCTTGAGCAACGGCTCGCAACCGTTTCTACTCGGTTTCGTTGTCGAAACGGTTTCACCCATCCATCCTGCGCCTTGCATTTGCACTGGTCTCGTCACAGTCGACAGACTGTTTCGAGGAGCAACTTTCAAGCGCGATGCGGATAGTTCCACCACGTCATTTATATGCTATCGCGATTAGCAGACTCTGTCGCATCGCTCAGCCAATGTGCTCAGCTAAGAATCCTACGGTTCGTTGCTTCGCGAGCGCCGCGGCTTCCGCATTGTAAGAAGCGCGATGGTCGCAATTAAACCCATGGTCGGCGGGATAGGTGAATACCGTCGCGTCGGGCTGAGCCGCCTTTATATCTTCAACATCTGACATGGGAATCATCTGATCAAGTTCGCCAAAATGCATCATGACCGGACATCGAGCAACCTGATCTTTTTCGGCGGCAATTCCACCTCCATAGAACGGCGCAGCACACGCGATTCCTCGAAGTTGACATGCCGACAACCAGGTTAATAGACCGCCGTAGCAGTATCCGATGACAGCCACCTTGCCCCATTTTCCGATTTCCTCGACGGCCGCCTGAATATCCGCTAGTGTTTTTGCGCGATCGGTGTCCTGGAACGCGAACTTCATGCCCTCAGCCATGTCATCTCCCTCATATCCGAGTTCGATATTGCGCTTAGCCCGGTCGAAAATCTGAGGTGCGATGACCGCGTAGCCCTCCGCAGCATAGCCATCAACGACTTCACGTATATGAGAATTGACACCAAAAATTTCTTGGATGACCACGATTCCACCTTTTGGATCATCGTCGGGTATTGCCTCATACGCGCCTAATGTGAACCCATCTTCTGCATGTAATTGACGCTGCTCGCCCATGCTATTTAAGCCTTTCTATAAGTCGTCACGTTCGATTTTCTCGATATCTCCGGATGTAACACTCGTGTCTTCAGTTGGACCTCGCGCGATCCGGAACTACGTCAGTCACCGATATCGAAGCGCCGCATTGTAAGCTTGCCAAATCCCAGATCCGCAATAACAAGCTAAGCTTCATTTCGTTACGAAATTCACGAAAGTGTCATATCTAATTCCATCCTATTCCTATTGGATTTCTACTAACAAATCACAATGACCTCGCACCACGTTCTGGTAGTTGAAGACGAGCAAGAAATACGAGAATTGCTACAGTACTCTATCGGGCGATCCGGCTACGCCGTGACCGTGGTTCCAGACGCCGAATCTGCCCTCGATCAACTAAAGAATGAAGCGCCAGATCTGATCCTAATCGACTGGATGTTGCCACGCATGAACGGGATCGAATTAGCACGTCGGATTCGACACGACCAGTACACGAAAGACATCCCGCTCATCATGTTGACCGCTCGCGGTGAGGAAGTCGACAAACTCAAGAGCTTCGATGCTGGTGTAGACGACTACGTGACGAAGCCGTTTTCACCCCGTGAGCTAAACGCACGGATTAGAGCGCTGCTACGTCGTTCCGGTGATGCGGAAGGGAGACAGTTGTTGGTCGGAAATCTGACGCTAGACACGGTCGCGCACAGCGTTTGCGTAAACGGGTCCAACGTCCACTTGAGACCTACTGAGTTCCGCCTTCTGGAACTATTTCTTCGGCACCCTAAGCGCGCGTTTAGCCGTAGTCAGCTGCTGGATTTAGTTTGGGGACGTAGCGTCTACGTCGATAAGCGAACAGTTGACGTGCATGTATTACGCCTTAGAAAAGCGTTACACGAATATGAACTGGATACCCTAGTACAGACGGTACATGGCGTCGGTTATCGTCTGAATCCTACTTTCGGAAGTGCGTGAAATCACGCTGGTCAAGAATCCTAATAGCAGTTGGATTCGGACTCGCGGCGCTTGTGCTCGAGCTGTCGACCGGGTTAACCGGCTGGGCGTTCGTGTGTTTGCTTGGAGGTTTTCTCATTTACGTCCTCGTCCGTGGACAGGAAGTAAGAAAGTGGCTGAACAACCCCCTTCAACCGATGCCGTTGAAATCCGCAGCCTGGGAAGACGCAGCAAAGCAAGTTACCCGATCTATCGAGCATTCCCGCGGTCGATCGCACACACTCCTGCAAGCACTCAAGCGGATTCGTTCAACATCTGACTATTTGCCAGACGCATGGATTACGTTGCACCAACAGCACGAGATTGAGACGTTTAACCTATCCGCTCAGAATCTCCTCGGCATCAAGCCGTCGGATATCGGAGCCGATCTGACAACCTTGATTCGTCACCCAAGTCTTAATCGCCTCTTGACTGAGGATGCCGTCGAAATCGTCGAAATCGCTTCGCCGATTGACGATGCCAAACGCCTTGAGATTCGTGTCGTTGAACTCGACCAAAGCCGCCAGCTCGTCATCGCGCGCGATATCTCAGAACTCAATCGCCTCCTTACGATGCGCCAAGACTTTATCGCCAATGTATCCCATGAGTTGCGAACACCGCTGACAGTGATGCTCGGGTATGTTGAATCCATGACGAATGATGAGCTGAGTGAAGAGACCCTTCGCGAGCTGGCTAAGCGTCTTGTTACGCCGGTCGATCGGATGCGCTTTATGGTTGATGATCTGCTAACGCTAACGCAGCTTGAGTCTGCGCCGCTACCTACAGACGACGAGATCCAATCAATCAACGGTCAAGGTGAGATCGCATCCGTTATCGATGAGGCACGTTCGCTCACCACACCCGATCACCTTCTCAAGCTCGAAGTGGATCCGGACTTGTACATTGAATGCGTACCGTCTGAGATCCATAGCGCATTCCTGAATCTTGTTACGAATGCTATTCGTTATAGCCCAGACGGTGGAGAAATAACGATCCGCTTACATCGTGAAGGTGAATACGCTCGATTCGAAGTTGAGGATCAAGGCGTCGGCATCCCTCCTGAGTCGATCTCTCGACTCACTGAACGTTTCTACCGTGTTGATATGAAAGTCAGTAGAGCACGCGGCGGCACCGGCCTCGGGCTTGCGATCGTCAAACACGTTCTCAGACGTCATCAATCTGAACTGCAGATAAGAAGCACGGTTGGGAAAGGCAGTCAGTTTTTCTTCGATTTGCCATTGACCTCCTGTGCACAGATCGAGAGTCGCGTTATTCAATGAAGAACATTCGATTTCCCGCTCTGATCGTGATCGTGTGCATGTCAGTCGCGAGTTGGGTTATCGCGGAGGAACTACCAAGCTACGAACGTGTAAGCGGCGTGTCTGGCAATCTGTCAAGCGTGGGTTCGGATACGCTCGCTAACTTAATGACGCTATGGGCGGAGGCGTTCGAGAAAGACTACCCAAACGTCAACATTCAGGTCCAAGCGGCAGGTTCGTCAACAGCACCGCCAGCTCTAACGGAAGGCGTATCGAATTTCGGACCCATGAGCCGCAAAATGAAGGACAAGGAAATCGAAGCATTCGAGAAGCACTACGGGTATAAGCCACTTGGCGTACGAGTCGCCATCGATGCGCTGGCAATCTATGTACACAAGGACAACCCGATCGAATCACTCACGATTCAGCAGGTAGATGCCGTATTCTCAACAACGCGACGATGTGGAGGAACACGCAACGTACGTACGTGGGGAGATTTAGGTCTAGACGGGAGCTGGGTAAACCGCCCATTGCAACTCTACGGTCGAAATTCTGTATCGGGTACGTACGGTTATTTCAAGCAAGTGGGTTTGTGCTCGGGTGATTTTAAGAATACCGTGAACGAGCAACCTGGATCAGCGTCCGTCGTGCAATCAGTTACCGCGTCCCTAAACGGAATTGGCTATTCCGGCGTCGGCTATGTCACATCCGGCGTACGTGCTGTCCCGATCGCGGAGGACTCCGCGATGCCCCCTGTGGTTGTCACGACCGAAACTGCACTTGACGGCAGCTACCCTCTGCGTCGCTACCTGTATATCTACGTGAACAAGAAGCCAGATACGCCGCTCAACCCTCTCGAGTTTGAATTCTTACGTATGGTCCTCTCTGAGACCGGTCAGGAGGTCGTCGAGAAAGATGGCTACGTACCACTGTCTGCTCGCATGGTCAATCGCGAGCTGAACCGGTTGACCAACTAACACGCTATGACGACCTACGACTTGCCGAAGATCTCGAACCGGCGCAAGTGGACAAACACGATTACCGCAAAGGTGATCGGCGCTGGAGGCATTGCAGTTATTGCAGCGATCGTACTGATCATGGGGTACCTGTTTTGGGTCATCTTGCCGATTTTCGCACCCACGACGATCGAACCTCTCGATAACGTATCGCAATTACCTGATGATGTGCTTGCGATCGGATCCGACGACAGTTTCGAAATCGTCACGTTGATTCGCGGGAATGGCGACGTCGAGTTTCGAAATGCTTCGACATTCGATATCGAAAACGCTATTGAAGTAAGTTCCGCGTCTTGGCGTGACGTCACGCCGGTCTTCCCTACAACGGACACGTACGCGGCTCGGGATGTCGGAGACGAAATCCGGTTCTTTCGTATTGTCCATCAAGTTCGATACATCAACGACGAACGCACTTTACAGCAGAGCATAACGCCGTTATTCCTCGGATCGGCTTATCAGCTGCCACCGAACGCCACGGACTTTGACGTGTACCGAAGTGACGAAGACCTCCGCATCGTCGCCCGATTGGACGACGGTTCACTCCTGCTCGTTGAATTCGAAGACATAGACGACGAATTCGAACTGGAGTTCCCAGACGAAAACACGATGCCAGGACCCATCGGCCCGTATCGCACATTCTTTGGTCCTCGAAGTCGCTTCCTCTACAACGTAAATCAGGAAACAGGAGAATTTCAGCTCATATTAGTACCGTCGGTACTAAGACCGAGAGTTCTGCAGGAATCGTCATTCGCCGAAAACGGCGACGCGCCAACCGCCGTGGAACCTCTTCTTGGTCGGTACTCGCTTCTTGTGGGTCACCGTACAGGATCGGTTCGTCAGTGGTCGTTGTCCCCATCCGAAGTCGGTACGATTCTAAAGCCGATTCGGACGATGACGTTCGGCACACCAATCTCAGCATTGGCGAGCGAACAACGTCGCAAAGGCTTCGTCGCAGTAGATGCGCAGAACAATGCGCATTTGGCGTACACGACATCCGACCGATTACTCGCGTCCATTGACCTTGGCGCGATCCCAACGCAGCTCGTGTTTTCGCCACGATCGGATCGGCTCGTCACGTATCAAGGTACCGAGATCCGAACCTACGCAATCGAGAACGCTCACCCTGAGATTTCGTGGGGTTCGCTATGGAGCAAGGTTTGGTATGAAGGTTATGAAGAACCTGTGTTCAGTTGGCAGAGTTCCTCAGCCGATACTGACTTCGAACCAAAGTTCTCATTGACGCCGCTTCTATTCGGCACTCTCAAGGCAGCCTTTTATGCAATGATCTTCGCGACACCGATCGCAGTGGCCGGTGCTATCTACACGGCTAATTTCATGTCTCCCGGGATGCGTGCGTGGGTGAAACCTGGTATCGAGATCATGGCGGCATTGCCGACCGTCATCATTGGTTTCCTTGCAGGATTGTGGTTAGCCCCGATTGTCGAGGACCACCTTACCTCTGTCTTGTTGTGCGGGATCGTACTCCCGATTGGAATGCTGTTGTTCGCAACGATTTGGTCAAGGTTACCGAGTCGCGTGCATAGTGCATGCGATGGATGGTTCGCCGCGATCGCGATTCCCGTGCTTGTTTTCCTTACGTGGGTCACACTCGAATTCGATCAACCGCTCGCAGATCTGTTTTTCGACGGTGATGCGAAGGCTTGGATGTATGAGAAACTCGGACTCGAGTACGACCAACGCAATGCACTCATCATCGGTATCGCGATGGGGTTGGCGGTCATTCCTACGATTTTCGCGATCTCAGAAGATGCAATCTACGGGGTTCCTCAACACCTCGTTCACGGGTCACTCGCACTTGGCGCCACGCGTTGGCAAACGCTCGTCCGAGTCGTTCTACTCACGGCGAGTCCGGGGATATTCTCTGCGATCATGATCGGGTTCGGCCGTGCAGTCGGTGAGACTATGATCGTCTTGATGGCAACAGGTAATACGCCCATCATGGATCTCAATCTGTTTCAAGGCATGCGTACCTTTGCTGCGAATATCGCCGTAGAAATGCCTGAGTCTGAAGCGAATTCCACACATTTCCGAATCCTCTTCTTAACAGCGCTGGTGTTGTTCGTCATTACGTTTATGTTCAACACGCTTGCAGAGATCGTACGTAATCGCCTAAGGACGCGCTATGGCAACCTCTGACAGCGTCTCTCAGGATTTAAGTCTCCAAAGACAATCGTTACTCACATGGTGGCGATCTGGTGATCCGTGGATATGGCTCACCTCTACGGCGGTCGCTGCGAGCGTTGCCGCGGTACTAGGTTTGATTGGTTTGCTGGCGGTCAATGGGTTAGCACACTTTTGGCCGTCTCAGGTACTGTCCATCGAGTACGAACGATTTGGTACAACGACAACGATTTTTGGCGAACTCAGCGAACGTGAGTCCATAGGTCGATACCAGTTCTTGGAAGCGAATCCAGGCTACGACAGAGACCTCCCGACGACGGTCGAACGGTGGTTGATCAAGACGGGCAATCGGCAGGCGAATCCTCCCGATTTCCGTTGGCTGTACGCACATGACGTCATCGAGAGTAGTGTGCCCACGAGTGTCGTCGTAATCGAACGCACCGAATGGGGCGATGCGTTCGGACACTTAGTTGGTATCAAGGCGGCCGGCGAACCTGTCGAACCCGGAGACCTTTGGGAAGAGTTCCAGGCACGCATTGAACGAACAGCATCAATCCGAGAGGGCATTGACGAGCTCCAGGAAGGCAGTATCAACGGAATTAACTACGAACTTGAATCCATCCGACTGGAGAAGCGTCGACGACAACTCGACGCCCATCATGAATTCAGTGATCTTGAAGCCAGAGAGAGCGCCTTACGAGCCGATTACGCGGTCGTCGAGAATCAGGTGTTTGACCTGACGAGCGAACTAGAACGTGACACCGCGAGTCTTGCTCTCGCCGACGGTCGCGTTATAGATATACCGATTAGCACGATCATCCAAGCGTGGATGCCCAACAGCATGTCTATATGGCAAAAACTCGGGCTCTATTTCAAAAATCTGTGGAATTTCTTGACCGAAGACCCGCGCGAAGCCAATACGGAGGGTGGCGTTTATCCTGCGTTATTCGGTACCGTACTTATGGTATTGCTGATGTCAGCTTTGGTCACCCCATTTGGAGTTATCGCAGCTCTGTATCTCCGTGAGTATGCCAAACAAGGTCCCTTGGTACAACTGATACGTATCGCTGTCAATAACCTTGCTGGTGTACCATCTATCGTCTATGGGGTTTTCGGACTCGGTTTCTTTGTTTATCTGATCGGGGGTACGATCGACGATCTGTTCTTTCCCGAAGCTAAACCTGCGCCGACGTTTGGCACCCCAGGGCTAATTTGGGCATCACTGACACTCGCCTTGTTGACCGTACCCGTCGTGATCGTATCTACCGAAGAAGGATTGACACGCATTCCGCGTGAGGTCCGTGAAGGCAGCTTAGCGCTCGGTGCGACCAAAGCTGAAACCATCTTCAAGGTGGTTTTACCGATGGCGAGTCCATCGATCTTAACCGGCATGATATTGGCCGTAGCACGAGCGGCCGGTGAAGTCGCACCCCTGATGCTTGTAGGCGTTGTCAAACTTGCGCCAACGCTACCAATCGATGGAAACTTCCCTTATCTTCACCTCGAACGCAAATTTATGCATCTTGGATTCCATATCTATGATGTTGGTTTTCAGAGTCCAAATGTCGATGCGGCCAGACCGCTTGTGTTCGCGACTGCTTTGCTCTTGGTTTTAATCATCATCGTCTTGAATCTAACTGCGATAACCCTTCGCAACCGTCTTGAGGCACGGTATAGAGTGAGCGTTAATTAATGGCGGACGAGCGAGTAGACGGTAATTTCGAATTGAATACCGCCCCTGAGGTCCCGACGCCCGCATCGTCGATCGCGGAAGCGCTTTCCCCGGATGATTGGGCGGAGGAAGATATCTGTCTCACGGTATCCGAACTCTATCTGTATTACGGCGACAACGAAGCGCTTTCTGATATCTCAATGAGTGTCGCACGTCAACGAGTCACGGCGTTGATCGGGCCGTCAGGTTGTGGAAAGTCAACTTTGTTACGATGCTTCAATCGAATGAACGACCTTATAGACAACGTTCGAATCACCGGCGAGATTGAACTCAATGGCATGGAGATTCATCGCACCACCGTTGATATCGCTCAACTACGGCGTCGTGTCGGCATGGTATTTCAGCGACCGAATCCGTTTCCTAAGTCAATCTATGAAAACGTAGCCTACGGTTTGCGTCTTCAAGGTAGATTACCCAAGAGCGAACTCGACGACCGCGTCGAATGGGCTCTGAAAAACGCTGCGCTTTGGGAAGAAGTGAGTGACCGATTGAACGAGACAGCTCTCGGACTCTCGGGCGGCCAACAACAACGACTCGTAATTGCCCGCGCCATCGCTGTACAGCCTGATGTTCTGTTGCTGGACGAACCAGCATCAGCGCTTGATCCGATTTCGACACTAAAAATCGAAGAACTGATTCACCAACTCAAACAAGACTATACGATACTGATCGTAACGCACAACATGCAACAGGCAGCGCGAGTTTCCGACTATACCGGTTTCCTATATCTTGGCAAGCTGGTTGAGTATGACACCACCAACACCATCTTTACGAATCCATCTGAAAAGCAAACTGAAGACTACATCACCGGTAGGTACGGCTAACGATGACCCATCGTCGAACCATCTAACGGACGACAACCATGAATGAACATCGACACATTTCAGCGCAATTCGAGGCTGAGTTACAGACACTACAAGGCAAATTCGCAGCGATGGGCGGACTTATTGAAGAGCAAGTACGCTCGGCGATGAGTGCGTTCAAAACAATCGACCTTTCCCTCGCTCAGTCCGTGCGTGAACGCGAAACCCAAGTCAACCAGTTTGAGATGGAGATCGATCAGGAAACCACCACGATCCTCGCACGTCGGCAACCAACGGCAAGCGATTTACGGCTCCTCGTGGGGTTGTTGAAAAGCAGTACAGACCTTGAACGAATTGGTGACGAAGCAGACCGGATCGCTAAAGTCACGATCAACACCGAACCAGCGAGTCCGCCGCTCGAGGATTTAATGGCAATTCGTGAGGATGTTGCGACACTGGAGAGCTTGGCTAGTCAGATGCTTCGTGAGTCTCTCAATCAATTCGCTCGGAAGGACGAGTCCGGCGCGACCGCGACAATCGCTGCGGATGCTGAAGTCGACAAGGTGTACAACACCGTGATCGACTCATGTAGCGAAGGCATGACACGAAACCCAACGCACGTCGACGAATACATGGCGGTCATCTGGGTCGCTCGATCCCTCGAGAGAATCGGTGACCATGCGAAGAACATCGCCGAAAACACTGTCTATTCGGTGCGCGGTACCGACGTGCGCCACCCAAACATACCTGAGTGAGCGTCTGCTACCGCTTACTGAGTCCTGCAGTTGAAAGGTGGCTACCGCCATCCATGATCAACGTCTCGCCCGTTATTACATCGGCGCCTACGATAAAGTAGAGCACGCCCGCCGCTATATCGTCGGGCGTTGAGGCAACGTTCAAAGGCGAAGTTTCTTCTACTCGCCGCTTTGATGCTTCATAGGCATCATCGCCCAATCCGCCCCGTAACCAGTCACCCTGAATAAAACCTGGGCAGATTGTGTTAACGCGGATGTAAGGACCCAAAGCTCGCGCCAATGAAAGCGTCATGGTGTTCAACGCACCCTTCGACGCAGCGTAGGCAATAGATGAGCCTACACCCATTACACCTGCCACTGACGAGACATTTACGATACTACCTCGTTGCCCACGCTGCATCGCTGGAACGACAGCACGCGACATCATAAAGGGACCCAACGTATTAACTGCATATATCCGCAAAAAGTCGTCGCTCGACAATCCTTCCAGATCGCCATGTGCGACGAATTTGGTTGTCCCAGCGTTATTCACAAGCGCATCGATTCGCCCCCATCGATCTTCGGCTGCTTGCGCGAGTGCTCGACATTGTTCGTCATCCGAAACATCAGCCTGAACGACTAGCGTTTCTGCACCCAAATCGTTACACGCCGCTTCCGTTTCTCGAGCGCCTGCTTCATTTCGTGAATAGTTGATTACTACATGCGCACCAAGTTCTGCGAGCTGGCGTGCGCATGCTGCGCCGACGCCAGAGGAAGAGCCCGTGACGATAGCGACACCGTTCTGCATATCCATAAAGGAACTACTCCAAATGAGCGAGGGGTATATCGGGCTGCCGCGAAGTCACAACAGCCCAAAAAGCTAGAGCGAGCTAGTCATTCTTACTGTAATCAGCATCACCCTGATTCCCCCGACTCTTTTCACTTCCCGCAAGCGCTCTGTTTGCGTGTTTATCAGAATACGCACCGCGAAAGTCACGAAACGGTCCATCGCGCCATTCGAGCGCGGCTTTCAGACCTTCTTCACGTACGCGACGACCGAATTCAGGTGCAGCAGGTCGATGCTTTGACATCGCTTCGACGTCAGTACCAACCATTAAGCCAGTCCTCATACCCATAATCTCGTACTGACGGTTAACAGCACGCTTGTTGTAGTTGAGTTGGTCGTTATCAATGAACCCTAGTCGGCGCGCGAACTTCTCGACAAACTCGTCTAGGTCATCTTTCGGTAGCGCGTAATTCGCCCAACCGTACTGCGCCATCTCTGCACCAGTAAACGAGTCGCCCGTATACGCGAACTCGCGGGCTTTGACCGGTGGCATAAACCACGGCGCCCACATCATGTCCATCGTGCCCATCGCACGGACTGGAGGATATCCGATTAAAGCGTCTTCAGCGACGATCCGGAGATCGCACATCGAAGCAAGTTCAGTACCACCCGCTAAGCAATATCCATGAATCTGGCAAATCACCGGTTTTGCCAATTCCCAGATAACCCAGTGGCCCATCAGTGCATGGCGGGACCAATCGTAGTGTTGCGGATGAGTTGTCCCGGTATCAGGCATACTCGAACGATCAGACGTGAATTCACTTTCTTCAGTCGGGTCTGGTGCTAAGTCGTACCCAGCGCTGAATGCACGACCGTTGCCACGAAGAATGATGATGCCAACATCTGGATTGGCTTCTGCCTCTTTCATCGCGTCATACACCTCACCACGTAGCGCGTGACTGAGGGCATTCAGTTTTTCAGGCCGATTGAGGGTGACGTACGCGAGTCGGTCATCTTCCTCGTATTCAATGTTGTTGTAGGTCATATCGGTCTATTCCTGCGTTCGCATTTTCTGATTCACAAGGATTGAAACGACGCGAAAAGCGTCCTCTCAAGTTTCCGATATGTTACTTGCGACGATTCATCTACGCTCCTTAATAATTGCGCACTTACGAGTCGAAGAGCCATGTTTCAGAGAAAATGGGATTCCCGAACCCAGACATTCACGCCGTACTATGGGATTTCGGCGGCGTATTCACGAGTAGTCCTTTCGAAGCGTTCAATCGATTCGAAGAAGAACGAGGTCTTCCAAAGGACTTCATTCGTACAGTCAACTCCACGAATCCAGAGTCCAATGCATGGGCTAAGCTTGAAGCTAACGCGATAAGTCGAGAAGAGTTCGACGGTTTATTCCACGACGAAAGCTGCGCAATGGGTCATGGCGTTCGTGGTCGTGACGTACTCACTTTACTAGCAGGTAAGCTTCGTCCACGAATGGTGAGTGTTCTAGAGACCTGCAAACAGCACTTCAAAGTTGGCTGTATCACGAACAATATAAAACCTGCAGATCCTTCACAAAACACACCTGCCACGCGTCAGTTCACCGAGACTGGACCCATCATGGCGATGTTTGATGTGATCATCGAATCATCCATCGAAGGTGTTCGTAAGCCGAACCCACGGATTTACGAAATCGCGTGTGAACGTCTCGGGGTCGAACCGAACGGTTGTGTCTTCCTTGATGATCTGGGCATCAATCTAAAACCCGCACGTGCTATGGGCATGACAACGATTAAGGTAGTCGATCCTGACGACGCAATTCGTGAACTTGAGGAAGCAACTGGTCTGCGATTCGACTAATTAGTAACGGATTCCTTAAACGCGTCGACCTCTGCTCGACTAGGGATCGACGATGCAGCACCAGGTTTGGTAACGGCAATCGCACCTGCGGCACTCGCATCCTCCACAGCTTTTGCAAGGTCCTGGCTTTTTAACCATTCCGCCATGAAGTATCCGATAAAGGTGTCCCCTGCAGCTGTTTCATCAACCGCATCAACGACATGAGATTCATACACGACGCGTGGATATCCGCCACCGCCATACATCCCTCCGTCCCTGCCGAGTGTTAACAAAACGATCATGTCTGGAAATCGTGATGTTAGGATGTCAAATGCGCGGTTCGGATCATCCTCAGCCGCAAGTGCCGCAGCTTCAACTTCGTTTACGATCAAAAGCCCTACCCGTGAATAGTCATAGTCTTTCTCGCGACCATCAACAGGCGCTACATTGAAGGCTACCGATACGTTCCGTTCACCTGCCTGGTCGAGAATCTCTTCGAGATCGTTGACTTCGTTTTGCAACAGCAACCAATCTCCCGGTTCGACTCTTGACAACGCGACATCTCGGTCGTGCTGGTTAAGTGTGCGGTTCGCACCACCAAAAATTACGATCGCGTTCTGTCCCTGGCGATCCACCTGAATGACCGCGTGTTGAGTTGCGGTCTCGCTAACGCGAACGTTCTTAACGTCGACATTTACTTCGCTCAGTACATCGAGCAACATATCGCCATCGGGTCCAATACACCCAACATGGACGACTTCTGCACCAGCTTTAGCGGCCGCAATGGATTGATTTGACCCTTTACCGCCTGGGAAGACATCGTGCGAATAACTCGATATGGTCTCCCCCGGTGTTGTTATATGATCGACGCCATATACATGATCGATGCCTAACGACCCCAAGTTCACCAATTTAGGCATATGAAATCTTCCTTAAACGAAGAGTCGAGTCAGCCACCTTCGATTCGATGCATAAAAAACACTTCACTATTCGGTTGAATCGGTTCAAGCCATGCATCCTGGTAAATCTGACCGTCAATTGCTACCGCCGTCTTCATCAGAATCTCTTCAATTCCAGGAAACTCGGAATCGAGTTCCCTAACCAATGAACGAAAAGAATCACATGTGACCGTCAGCTCCTCCGTGCCGTTCGTATGTTGCCGAAGATGATCAGGGAATACAACACGCGCCACGATATCTGTCCTGGCTCAATTTAACGTCAGCTCGAATTCTAGCGTTCATACTTAAGCCAGCGTAATAACCACGAAAGTATCGGTATCTTCTGAGACTGTCGATAGAAATCTAAGCTACTCGGCTACTAAGATCTGTGTCATTAAAAAACTAGAGCCTAAGGTAGTTAATGTCTCGATTCACTTCTTCATGACACAATTTACTCAGCCATCGAGTCGAAATCATCTTTCACGACCCTTTCGAACTCGCAAAAGCAAGTTCACTCACCATTCAGTACTTACTAAATTCGATTCCGATCTGACATTATGCTGCATATGTTTCTGAAGAACATATATAAGAAAATTGCGTGAAAGATTTCGGCAACCTTATTTGCTTAAGAACTCTTTGGTTTTATATATTTCGAGATCGCTTACGAACCGATGATTCCACCGTCTTTGCGTGTGATCACAATCGTAGCATCTCTCGGAACATTATGGTTCCCTAGTCCAGGGAAATTCGTTTGGCTGATGCTACCTCCACCCACATGCTGTAGGTTAACGAACATCGTACGGCGATTGGGGGTCATAGTAATTCCAGTAACTTCGTCACCCGCGACACCCGCAAAGAGTCGCTTCACGGTTCCGGTAACCGTGTCTGCCACGAGCAACTGATTGTTCATACCGTCCTGTTGACCACCGTCTGTCCCAATGAACAAACGCCCGTCGGGATCAACGTAGATCGAATCGGGATCGCTGAACGATTCCTCAGTTCCATGGGTATCACTGGACCGTTTAAATATCTCCCATTCAAATGTCGTCCCCACATGCATGTCATCATCAACCCAACTTATGATATGACCATCGGCGTTAGGTGCTTGAGGGTTCGCCGCATTAGCAACGGTACGTGAACTGTTGTTCGTGCAAGCGCAGTAGATCGTGCCATCTGGACCCGCAGTTGTCCACTCCGGTCGATCCATTTGCGTCGCGCCTACTTCGTCAGCAGCCAGCCTGGCGAATGTCACAATTTCTGCTTGACTTGAGAAGCTCGAGCTGAGGGCTGCATTGTCCATTGACAGTTCAAGCCACTCGCCTGTGAAGTCATCGTTGAATTTAGCCACGTAGAGGGTTCCGTGATCCAACGGCGATTCACCTTCATTTCGTAACTGAACGTGATCTTCTGAACTCACGAACTTATATATGTAATCGAACTGTTGATCGTCACCCATATACGCGACAACGCGCCGATCCTTACCGACAACAACAGCAACACTCTCATGCTTGAAGCGTCCTAATGCTGTACGCTTTACTGGCGGGTTTGCTGCGTTGTAAGGATCGATTTCTACGACCCAGCCAAACCTGTTCTCTTCGTTACGATACCCCCCAAATGCAAGATTGAATCGACCATCAAATAAATGCCAACCGTACCCAAAGCCGTTTTCACTAAAGCCATATCGTTCTTGCGCGTCAGAGGCTTGCCATACCGTCCTCCCAGCGGCTCCGAAATAACCTTGGAAATTCTCTTCACAAGTCAAATAGGTACCCCAAGGTGTAACACCGCAACCACAGTTGTTTAATGTGCCCTGCGGCGAGTTGCCTAAAGTAGTCTGCAGAAATTCACTTCCCGCTGCTGGACCGCTAAACGTGACAGCAGAATTTACGTGAATGCGTCGTGCGCTACCCGCGTCGTATACCTTCCAAATCCCTTCCTCTCGCTCAATACCAACGACAGATACACCATGTGCGTGCTGTGAACAGCGCACATCTGCCATCGTTTCAGGATCATCCTTCCCTAAGACGTGAGAATTTCCACCAAATTCATGGTTAACACACAGCATCCCTTTTCGATTACCGGCTTCTGGGTCGTCATCATCAGGGAAGAACCACAATCCATCGTGACCTATTCCAATTTGCCTTATTTGGTTTTGGGCACTCGGTGGATGCGAAAACGCGGGACCGTCAGGTACAACCGGGTCACCCCAAGGAATCAACACTTGAAACTGATAATCACTTGAAATAGTCGGCCACGATCCTGTTGCTTCAGCACGACTCAACGGGGTGAAGTCGATTAGTCCGGGCGTATATGGGACGATCGGTGTCCGCTGCCCTAACGCAGATTTCGAAGCCATGAACCCGGCTGCAAGCGACATCCCGCCTTGGATTACCTTCCGTCGACTTGCAGCTACCCTCACCACATCCTGCATCGTCCGATTTGACGACGAATTTACGACTTCATTGTCGATTTGATCATTCTGCTCTTTCAAGGTACGCTTACTCTTCCTTCGACTACGCGCCAAATCCGATCGGATTCGGAGGCACCTTCATTGTTGTTAATTCGGAACGAATTACAAGTATATTTCAGGTCGTGACATAACGCGTCCGCCATACAGCTGAATTGTTTCCCACTCAGCTAATGCATGAGCGCTGTCGAGTACGTCGCAACTACACAAAACCGACCGGAGAAACGAAGCGTGGATGAATTTCCCGATAGATTCGACCAGCCCGAAGATGCATATGAGGGGTTCTTTCGTGCGGACAGCGCGAAGAACGCACCCGCTTGGGCAGCAGTTATGAGCTACCCACACGTAAGAGTATCAGCATCCGGCAATATGTCTCGATATGAGACGCCTAATGCGTACGCAGACGCAGCCGACTGGACGTCTCGAGAAGCGACCGGTTGGGTAAGGTCCGAAGGAGTACCACCTCGACGCCTTCACGAATCCGTCGACAAGGTGCATCTACTTGGGGGCTGGACGCGTTTCAATGTAGACGGCGATCCAATCCTAGAAAATCGGGTAACCTACATCCTTACCCGTTTAGATGGTTCGTGGGGAATTCAGGCTAGGTTCGGCGTCGACTCATACGCGGGACACGAGATCGAAGAAACAACAGTAGCGACAGAGCGATTAGCGAAGCAGTTCGTTACGCATGTAGCAGAGGGTGATTTGACGGCTTGTGCGAAGCTATGCCGCTTGCCTTTGACCGTTGTACATATTGGCAACGTGATCACTGCGACGAGCGAATCAGACATAGTTGAATTGCTCCGGAGCTACAGCGGTCGAGGCATAAACCTTAAGCGTGCCAAAGCCGTCCAGACAGGTACTCGTGGTGCCGTGGTGGAGGTAGTAACCGAATTCAACGACGGTGAGAGAGAATCGGGAATCGTGGTTGTCGGGAAGCAACACGACAAGTGGTTAATCGCTGGAACCTCAAAGATCGCGCGTTAACAACGTTCGGTTGACCTCACTTGTAGCACCATATCTCATTCTTGCAATCCACCTACTAGTAGTTGAATAGTAATAAAAAAAGACCAGCCGATTGGCTGGTCTTTTTTGGATTAGTCGACGAACTATTCGTTTTCGTCTATCGCCGCCAAAACTCGTGGCGGTGATAACGGTAGGTCGTTGATTCGAAAACCAAGTGCATCCCGAACAGCATTTGACGTCGCCGCGAGTGGAGCCACAATCGGCGTCTCACCGACCCCTCTCACACCGTATGGATGCGAAGGATTCGGGACTTCTACGATCTGCGTGTCGATCATGGGCATGTCGGAGGTAACTGGTACACGATAGTCAAGGAAACCCGCGTTTTCCATAACGCCGTTCGCGTCATAGATGTACTCCTCATTGAGCGCCCAGCCAAGACCTTGCACTGCACCGCCTTGCATTTGACCCTCAACGTAAGAAGGATGTATTGCTCGACCCGCGTCTTGTACGCCGGTGAATGCCATTACATCGACTTTACCCGTTTCGCGGTCCACTTCAACGTCCGTCCAGTTCACCGAGAACGAAGCGCCCGGTCCTTGTGCGTTCAAGCTGGCTCGACCAAGTAACGGACCACCCGTTCGACCGGCCGAACGCGCGATATCGGCCAAGCTCAAAGGCTTGACATCCGCATTTACGCCTGGTTTCGGTACGGCTTGTCCGTCTTCCCAGTCAACTTGGTTTACATCGAGATCCCACGTCAGCGCTGCACGTTCCTTGCATTGCGCGATGATGTCCTCGCACGCTTCGATGACCGCCATACCCGTTGCGAACGTCGTCCGGCTCCCTCCAGTGGTATTGCAATACCCCGTCGCTTCAGTATCGCCGACGTGCGCGTTGATGTTCTCATACGGAATACCTAACGTTTCCGCAGCCATTAAGCACATCGAAGCTCGTGAACCACCAATGTCAGGACTACCTTCCATGATGGTCACCGCGCCATTCTCCGCGATTCTAATTTCTGCACTTGACTGCATACCGATGTTGAACCAGAAGCCAACCGCCACGCCTCGTCCTTGACCTTCGGCTGGAGGCGTCGTGTAGTTCGGGTGCACTTTGGCCGCTTCCAAACAAGCTCGCAATCCAATAGCAGGAAACTGCGGGCCATAAGGCGCGATCGTACCTTCATCGGCAGCGTTCTTGAGACGCAGCTCGATGGGGTCCATTTCTAACTTGCGAGCGAGGTCGTCGATCGCACATTCCATGGCGTGCATGGATTGTGGCGCACCAGGCGCACGATATGCCGCAACCTTCGGCTTATTAACAAGGACGTCATGGCCTTCGATTTTGAAGTTCTCAAGCTCATAAGGTGCTAGTACCGACATACAACCAGGTCCTACAGGAGCCCCTGGGTACGCGCCGGCTTCGTACGCAAGCCAAGCGGTCGCTGCAGTGATCGTTCCATCACTCTTTGCACCGACTTTCACACGACAAAGTGTTGCAGACGTGGGACCGGTAGCACGGAAAACTTCCTCTCGCGACATCACCATCTTGACAGGACGACCACTGATCTCAGAGAGTTTGACGGCAACGGGTTCGAGATAAATCGTCGTTTTTCCTCCGAAACCTCCCCCAATCTCAGAAGGAATGACGCGAATGTCACTTACCTGCTTATCTAGGCAGTTCGCGGTCATACTGCGTACGTCAAACTGACCTTGTGTGCAACACCAGACTGTCGCCTTGCCTTCTTCATTAATCGTCGCGGTACAAGCGTGAGGTTCAATGTACCCTTGATGAGCTGTAGGTACACGGAATTCACCTTCCGCGACAACAGCCGCTTCTGCGAAACCCTTGTCAATATCGCCGCGCTCGAATTTGGTAATCGCCGCAATATTGCTAGCAGGTTGTGACGTATCGCCGTTCGTATGTTGCGATTCATTCACGAGCGTCGCCCCGTCAGCGATCGCATCGTCAATCGACAACACTGGATTGAGGACCTCGTACTCAACCTGAATCTGATCGAGAGCCTGTTCAGCGATGTACGCCGACGTTGCAGCGACTGCAGCCACCGCGTGACCGTGATACAAAACCTTTTCATTCGCAAGTACGTTGTCGCCGAGGTCGCCACCACCCGGTATGTCTTCACCGGATATAGCCGCCAATACGCCGTCCACCGCCAAAGCACCAGAGAGGTCGATACTCTTTATGCGAGCATGTGCGTGAGGACTACGAAGAATCTTGCCATGGAGCATGCCTGGCAAATTCAAATCTGCGCCAAAGTTGGCTCGGCCCGTTACTTTCTCGACCCCATCAGGTCGCACCGGTCTCGTACCGATTGCTTTTAGATCTACTGCTTCCGCCATCGTATCTCTCCGTAAATTAAGCGGGTGACGCTAGTTCATTAGCGGCGTCTTGTACGGCGCGCACGATTTTGTCATAACCGGTGCAACGGCACAGATTTCCCGCCAGCCAATATCGAATCGTCGTTTCATCCGGATTCGGCTCTCTCTCTAAGAGCGCTTTCGCTGCGACGATAAAGCCTGGTGTGCAGATGCCACACTGCAATGCCGCGTGTTCTAGGAACTTCTGCTGAATGATATGAAGACCATCGCCATCTGCGACACCTTCAATCGTGTCAATCGTCTTACCTTCAGCCTCGGCACCTAGTACCAAGCACGAACACACAAGACGTCCGTCTAGCATCACCGAACACGCACCGCAATCACCGGTTGCACATCCTTCCTTCGTGCCTGTCAGTCCCAAGCCATCGCGCAAGGTATCTAGCAACGAATCGTTTGGCTCAACCAATACGTCCATCGGTTGCCCGTTGACGGTGGTTGATACATGTACTTTTGCCATTTTTGCTTCTCCGTTACCTTCTCTCTATGACCCTTTGGCGCGGTCGCGAGCAATTGCACCTGCACGCTTGCATAAAACACCGACTACCTTGATTCGGTACTCAACCGTTCCGCGTTTATCGGAAATTGGTGACGCCGCCGCTGAGCATGCTGCTGCCGCGGCATTGAGCGCGTCATCGTCAACCTGTGTACCGATTAGCGCATCACCCGCTTCCGAAACTAGCAATGCCGTTGGGGCTACGGCGCCAATTCCAACTCGTGCAGCTGTGCACGTACCGCTGTCGTCGAGCGTCAAACGTACACCCGCACCCGCGACTGCGATATCCATCTCAGTCCGAGGAATAAATCGAAGGTACGCATCACCTGTATTTCCTTTCGGCGCAGGAACGCGTAACCCAAGTAAAAACTCGTGGTCCGCCATGCAGTTGGTACCAACGCCGGTAACGAAGTCCTCTACCGGGACATCTCGTTCGCCATCGGCGCCGACGATATGGCAGACGGCGCTATTTGCTATAAGGGCGGGAATCGTGTCACCAGCCGGTGAGGAGTTGCATAGATTGCCTCCGATCGAGGCACGACCTTGGATCTGAGTTGAGCCAATCAGATCAGCGGATTCGATAAGTCCAGGCAGCTTGCTTTTCAATTCAGCGTTTTCATTCAAGATCGCCGATGGAATAGCTGCACCGATGTAAATTTCGTCCTCGCCAATAGAGAGCACATTTGTCTCTGCTAACTGCTTGACATCAACGATCAGACGGGGTCCACGATCGATTGACCGCATCTGCACAAGTACGTCAGTACCCCCGGCTAAGACTTGAGTACGCGTCCCGCTACTTGCGCTACTTGACAGTAGCTCGACTGTGCTGTCGACGGTCGCGGGCGCAGCATACGCATAGTCGCCCATGGAATGCCCCTTTTTTCTAGGAATTTGAGCGGGAATTTATACCATTCGGCTGCGCACTTGTTATGAACGCGAAGTGAATTCTGAGGCGCGATTGAAGTCATCATTAATCTGGTTGCGATGCACTTAGACGCTTACCTTGTACACATTGACTACCTAACGGCAGAATGGCGCCAATTGATGAGCGAGAACGGGTTTGATGCAGCTGTCGTCTACGCTGGCGAAAACCAGACGTATTACGGTGACGACCAAGAACCGCCATTCCACGCTTACGGTCATTTTCTGCGATGGGTTCCCGAGAACGATTGCGAGCACGCTGTTCTCACGGTGAACTTAGTCGATAAACCGGTGCTTCTTTGGTATGCGCCATCCGATTACTGGTATCTTCCTAGCGAAGCGCCGGAATTTTGCAACGAATCGTTCATGGTTCAAACGTTTGCGGACCTAAGCGAACTTCAACGGACCTTACGGGTGTTCTTACGATCGCAAGCGAACGTGGCGCATATTGGGAAGCCATCTTCATCCGGTGAGCAGATTCGACAAACAGAATCCAATCAAAAGCTAGTTCGACAGCTTGATTACCGACGAGCCTTCAAAACAGAGTTCGAACTTCGATGCACCGAAGACGCAACCAATCGCGGCGTGTCGGGACATCACGCGGCCGCTCGCGCGTTCGCAAACGGTGAAAGTGAATACCAAATCCATCTTGCTTTCCTGCATGCGAGTTCCCAGCACGAAGCCGAATTGCCTTATCCCAGCATCGTCGCTATGAATACGCATGCAGCCACCTTACATTACCAGAAATACGATCGCAAACCAGCTTCCGAAATCTACAGTCTCCTTATCGATGCCGGGGCAAAGGCACATTGCTATCACTCAGACATTACGCGCACATATGCTGCGAAGGGAAATGACGAGTTTGCGGGCTTGATTGGCGATGTCGACCAAGCACAACAAGCGACCATTGAAGAAATTGCCGTCGGTAAGTCGTACTTGGATCTACACGAGGTAGTGAATCAGAAAATCGCCGAAATCTTGACGAACCACCAATTTCTGAATTGTTCGGCGAGTGCAGCGTACGAATCAGAGCTGGTAGATGCCTTCTTTCCGCATGGATTAGGACATTTACTTGGATTGCAGACGCACGACGTTGGCGGACGAATAGTCGGCGAAAACGGACACGAAGTTCCCCCTCACAATCGATACGAAAGTCTGCGGTTAATGCGCGTCATTGAAGCGAATATGGTGTTCACGATCGAACCTGGAATCTACTTCATCCCATCACTATTGGCCAAGTGGCAAGGTCATCCGGACGTTAATTGGGGCAAAGTTGATCAGTTCATGAAATACGGTGGCGTTCGTGTTGAAGATAACGTCTTCGTTTCGCCGGCCGGTCCGATTAACCTAACACGAAGAGCGTTTAGCGCTGTAAGCGCTGGTGTTTAGCGAGTAACTCCCGCCATTTGATCAATAACCTAATTAGCTGACGTTCACGGTCAAGTCCTGGCACTTCTCGAAACTGCCGTCTGATGTCGCTTAACTCGTCATAAAACGTCGCGACGGATTGAACGCTCGCGCTATTGCGAGCGACCCGTAACGTGATGTATTGCCAACGAAGCAAAATGTCATCCGCTTCCTCCTGTCTCAGTTCACGCGCAAGCTCGGTAAGAGCTATTTGCTCACGAGCAAATCGAGTTAGTGCCGCTGTCAGATTTATCCGTTTCTGTTCGAAAGCCGCAAGCGCGGCATAAGGTGCACCGCCATAGTCCCGGAGAAATTCGTTTACGTCTGCGGTATCGCCATCACGCGCTTCCAGAAACTCGATAACCTGCTCTTTAGTACCGTTCTGTACGACGAACTTCGCACAACGACTACGGATCGTCGGCAATAGCGCGGCACTATTGGTAGTTGCTAACAGTAGGTGTTTGTTGAGCGGCGGTTCTTCCAGTACTTTTAACAGTGCTTGCGATGCTGGAATACTCAACCTATCAGCTTCTTTGACGAGTACGAGTTTTCGCTCGCCTTCTCGCGCCGTCGTACTTAGGAAGTCGATCGCATCGCGAATCTGATTAATTGAGATCAGACTTGAGCGCCCTTCGAGCTCGATGTGAAGATAGTCAAGATGACGACTTAGATCGTAGCTTGCATCGACGCTTAGTAATGTTGCCGCCAATCGGTCTGCGAGATCAAACACTCCCCAACCCGGCGCAGACTCGAGCAGGATCGCGTGAGGAACCCGTGCTGTTTCGATGCTGCGTTCGATTGCATCCTGCACTACTTGCAGCCAAGACGGTAGTAGTGTTGTAGTCACTCGTTACTTGATTCGTTCACCAAAACGTCCAAAAGTACAGCAATCTGTTCTTGGATACTTTTGAGAGGAAGCGTGGCATCGATGACTTCGATACGAGGCTCTTCAGCTGCTAGCTCCAAGTAAGTTTGCCGGATTCGTTCGAAGAACGAAGTTTCTTCACTTTCGAACCGATCTAGTGGTCGATCTGCCAATCTATCCGGGATGACGATAGGGGGTATATCAAGGAGCACGGTCAAATCCGGTTCAGCGTAGCGGTCACCCATCGCTCGGATTAGTGTTTTAACGCGTTCAACACCCAGCGCACGTCCGCCACCTTGATATGCAATAGATGAATCGACGTATCGATCGCATAACACCCAAGTACCGCGTATCAGCGCAGGAATGATGACTTCCTCAAGAAGCTGCATGCGAGACGCGAACATGAGGAACAGCTCAGTCATCGGCATCAGACGCTCGTCGCGTGTGCGCAACAAAACGGTGCGTAACTCTTCGCCAATTTTGGTGCGTCCCGGTTCGTGCGTTTGCAAAACTTCGATTCCAGCTGAACGAAGGTAGTCAGCAGCCCATGCGATGTTCGTGCTCTTACCGCTGCCTTCGACTCCCTCAAACGTAATAAAACGCCCCTTCACCAAAGTACCTAAAACCTCACTCAACCTTTATATGAACAGACATGGTCAATTTATCGATTTCGGATGTAACGCGCTACTGCCCGATTATGTTCCTCGAGCGTTTCGCTGAATTGGCTCGTACCATCTCCTCTCGAAACGAAGAAAAGGTCCTTTCCAGGTGCCGGATTCGCTGCGGCTCTTATCGCCTCTCGACTCGATGCACAGATTGGCGACGGTGGCAGACCTTTTACCCGATACGTGTTATATGGACTATCAATTCGTAGGTCTCTTCGCCATAGGCGACCTCGAAAATCCTCACCGAGTGCATAAATCACTGTCGGATCGATTTGTAGGAACATGTCTAAAGCTAGTCTTCGATGGATCACGCCGGAGACACGTTCACGATCAGCCTGAATGTGTGATTCACGCTCAATCATCGACGCCACAATCAGCAATTCGTACTTCGTATCGACTTGAACAAGCTCGGATTGAGAGAACCAAGCTAGGCTCAATTCCTGATTCATCAAATCAAAAGCCTGGTTCAGCACAGAGGAAGCTGACTCGCCGCGACGATACTGGTACGTATCGGGGTAAAACAAACCTTCGCCGTGCGTCGCGGTAGATCGCAGCTGCAAACGTTCGAGGACATTCACTGGGGTCACGTCCGATAAATCGTTCACCAATTTGTCGGTATTGCGAAGCAAGACGAGATATTCCTCGAGTCTCGCTCCCTCTCGTAATTGCACTTCATACGTGACCACAGACCCTTCTACTAACTTATCAAGAATCTCAATCAGTGACACGTTTCCTTCAAAGTGGTACTCGCCCGCCTTGATTTTGTCATCCTTTTCTTGATATCTGGCAAGCCATTCAAATGGCCATGCGCGCTTGATGACGCCAGCCTGTTGAAGTTCGTTTGCGACAACGGGTAATGAATCACCGTGTTGAATTAGTATCTCGACTGGTTCAACCGACAAACGTGTCGGATCAGTTACGTAGCTATAGCTGTAAAACGCGGCGCCGCCTGCTAGCAGTGCGATCAGAACTAATATCGTTGCGGTTAGAACGAACCACCGCATAACTGAGAAAAGCTATACTCGACTGAAGATTAGGCTGCCGTTTGTCCCACCGAAACCAAACGAATTCGAGAGAACATGATCAAGTTGAATATCTCGCGCTGTATGTGGCACATAATCTAAATCACAAGCAGGATCAGGATTATCGAGATTGATCGTTGGGTGAACACGTTGGTCTCTGATCGATAGTGCACAAAACCCCGCTTCAACAGCACCCGCAGCACCTAGCAAGTGTCCAATCATCGACTTCGACGAACTCACCGCAACATTCGTGTCTGAGCCAAATACTTCCTTGATCGCCACCGTCTCTGCAATGTCGCCCTGCGGCGTGGAAGTTCCGTGTGCGTTCACGTACTGTACGTCCTCCGGTGCGAGATCTGCATCTTTGAGGGCATTTCGCATTGACGAAACAGCGCCCTGTCCACTATCTGGCGGACTCGTGATGTGATAAGCATCAGCGCTCACGCCAAAACCGGTTACTTCGCAGATGATGTCGGCATCACGCTGCTTGGCGTGCTCGTATTCCTCAATAACGAGCGCACCAGCGCCGTCTCCTAGCAAGAAGCCATCGCGCTCAATATCCCAAGGTCTGCTCGCCTTTTCGGGTTCATCGTTTCGGGTCGACAAGGCTCGCATCGATGAAAACCCGGCGACCGTCAACGGTGTCGTTGACCATTCTGAACCCCCCACTACCATGACATCCGCTTCTCCATATTGGATCATTCGTGCGCCATAACCAATATTGTGTGTTCCCGTCGTACATGCAGTAACGATCGCGATGTTCGGACCTCTGAAGCCATGCTTGATGGATGCATTCCCGGCAATCATGTTGATCACACTAGAAGGTACGAAGAAGGGAGATACGCGTTTAGGTCCGCGGTCGAGCAAGACAGAGTGGGTATCTTCGATCGTTGTAATGCCGCCAATCCCGGAACCCATTGCAACGCCGATTCTCTCAGGGTCAGGTGGGTCACCTATTCCTGCATTGGCCACGGCTTGATCAACAACCGCTATACCGATTTGTAGAAACAAATCGAGGCGGCGCGCTTCACGCGGGTCCATGTAGAGGCTAACGTCGAATCCTTTGAGACTCGCACCAATCTGTACGCGATGGTTGCTGGCATCGAACGATTCGAGCCGATTGCCGCCACTTACACCCTCAATTGCGCTCTGCCACGACGTTGTTGTATCCAGACCAATCGGGGTAATCAGACCGATGCCGGTTACTACAACGCGACGTCTACTCATTCGCCAAACGTCTAGTTGAACTGGAGATTTAGGTACATGAAAGAGACTGCGAGGAATATAGCTCTATTCGTCGCCGACTACACTCTTAATGTAACTGTGTGCTTCTGCGACCGTCGTGATATTTTCCGCGTCCTCATCGACGATTTCGATCTGGAATTCCTCTTCGAATGCCATCACGAGTTCAACGCGGTCTAGCGAGTCGGCGCCAAGATCTTCCTCGAGCGAAGACTCGTCCTTGATCTCGTCGATTTCGACTTTCAGCTGCTTAGCCACAATGCTCTTGATGCGTTCCATTAATGAACTCATGGGTTGAATTCACTCCATAGCCAAGGACTTGTACGACGCTCGTTTAGAAAACACCGGCAGAACGGCTAACGTCGTGCGAACAAAAGACTGAGCATAGTGCGCAGTCCGTGAAGACGCGTATTTTATAGTTGAGGTGACATATTCGACGGCAGCCTAAGACGCCATCTCTCGTGTTTCTCAGACCCGTCGCTAGTAAGACAACATACCGCCGTTTACGGCGATGGTCTGACCAGTTATGTACGAGCTTCCTTCACTTGCGAGAAATGCGACCGTCTCTGCCACTTCATCGGGCGTACCCACACGACCCAACGGAATGCGTGTTACTAATTGGTCGGTGACTTTCTCGCCCAATTCTGCCGTCATGTCGGTATCAATAAATCCGGGCGCAACACAGTTGACGGTGATCCCCCTGCTTCCCAATTCCTGTGCTAGACTGCGTGTGAATCCCTCTATTCCAGCTTTCGCCGCAGCGTAGTTCGCTTGCCCGGGATTACCCATGCGTCCAACCACGGATCCAACATTAATGATTCGCCCCCAGCGTTCGCGCATCATTCCGCGTAAGAATGGTTTGCACATCCGATGGAGTGAAATTAGGTTGGTCTCTATGACGTCGGTCCAATCACTATCTGACATTCGTAAAAACAGAGTATCGTTCGTGATACCCGCGTTGTTTACCAGTATCGAAACAGATCGTTCGCTCGTAACCTGATCGAATGCCGCCGAAACGGAATCAGGCTCGTTGATTCTCAACTCGATTCCAGTTCCGTCGTTTCCGAGCGCATCGCTTACGCGTGAGGCACCATCTGAAGTTGTAGCGGTTCCAAACACGTAGATCTCATCGCTCGCCAGGCGCGATGCGATCGCTGCGCCAATGCCTCTACTAGCACCCGTCACGAGTGCGACTCGATCCGCCATTAAACAATCGCCTCTAAAACAGCATCGAAGTCGTCAACGGATCCGATCGCTTTACAGTTCATACTCCGATCAATGCGCCGAGCAAGACCTGTAAGGACCTTTCCTGGACCACACTCGATCAGCATTTCACAACCACTTGCGACCATCGCCGACGCGCAATCCGCCCAACGTACCGGGGAAGTCAATTGGCGTATCAACCGGTCGCGGATTTCGGTCACAGTTCGTGTTGACAGTGCGTCAACGTTCTGGAATATTGGGCAAGAAGGTTCATGCATTGTCACGTCACTTAGCAACCGCTCAACGCCGTCCGCAGCTGGCTTCATCAATTCACAGTGCGATGGTACACTCACGTCGAGCGGAACCACTCGTTTGCGTTTGTCTCCTTCAGCGAGTACACGATCGACGACAATCTGAACCGACTTCGCGTCACCCGCAATGACAACCTGACCTGGCGAATTAATGTTCGCCGGTGTCACAACGCCTTCGACATCAGCGCACATCGCGGCTAGTTCATCAAGCTCCAATCCTAGAACGGCCGCCATTGCGCCCTCACCCTTCGGCACAGCTGCTTGCATGAGCTTACCTCGTTCATGGACCAGCGCAATGGCATCGTCGTAATCAAAGACACCTGCCGCAGTTAGCGCCGAATATTCACCTAGGCTGTGACCTGCTACTGCGCTCGGCGCAGCACCACCAGATTCACGCCATACTTCGAATAAAGCCACGGATGTCGCCAGCATCACGGGTTGAGTGATTTCCGTCTCGTTCAATCGCTCTTCCGGACCATTCGTTACAAGACCCACTAAGTCCTCGTCGATGATCTTAGAAGCCTGATTCAAACGCTCGTCTAAGTGAGCGAAGTTTGCTCGAAGGTCGGCCAACATGCCGACAGCTTGTGCGCCTTGTCCTGGAAATACGTAGCCAATCTGCAACTTACTTACTCCTTATTGAAGAACTTCTCGATCTTGTCCGGTACTCGCAACTCGACCTCCCGTACGGCTTGATCAACCGCTGCAGTCATACCCGCTTCGGTTGTACTGTTATGACTCTTCACGACGACCCGGTTGAGACCTACGAAACTTGCGCCGTTGTGCCGCTGTGAGTCGAGTTTTTTCATTAACCGGCGAAAACGCTTCCGTGCGGATTTACGTACAAGCTTCGCCGCATCATCGTCGCTATCTTCCGCTAATTCGTTGAGGAACTCGTCACGGATAAAGTTCACTGTACCTTCAACAGACTTTAAGGCGATATTTCCGGCATACCCATCTGTGACCACAACGTCTGCGATGTCATCGAATATTCGATTTGGTTCTACGAACCCGACGAAGTCCAGTTTACGCGTCTGCTCAAGCATTTCAGCCGCATCACGAAGTAGCGCTGGACCTTTTCGTTCCTCAATACCAATATTCAACAACGCAACGCGTGGTTTTTTTACCTTTCCAACTTGGCTTGCGTATGCCATACCCAATCTCGCAAATTGGTGCAACGTCGAAGGTTTCCGCACGATATTCGCGCCAAGATCAAGCATCCAAAACGATCGTTGTCGACCGTCGAATTCCTTGATCACAGCAGGTCGATCGATGCCCTGAGGCGTATGTAGCAAGAACCGACCAAGTGCCATTAGCGCACCGGTACTACCTACACTCACGAACCCATCTACAGCCGCCTCTTTCAACAAGTGCATTCCAATGTGCATTGAGCTTGTTCTTCGTTCGCTTAATACTTCGCGCAACGTATCCTGCTCGCGCACCCAATGTTCACAATGAATGATCCGCTGAGAGGACGATACGCTTTCGTTGAGCGTTCGTTGGTCGCAAATGAACGTCAGCTCACAGTTAGGATGCTGTTTAAGCGCGTCAGTTGCCCCGTTTAGCAAGTCAGCTGCAGGCAGCTCAGCGCCTAGTAGATCGACCGCGATCCGACAAGGACGGGACATGGTCGCAGACTTCGATCTGCGTGGACGTTAATCGTCGTCTAGTTCGGGTTCGACGCCAACGACTTGCTCACCCCGATAGATGCCATCAGGACTAACATGGTGTCGTAAATGGATGTCTCCTGTAAGAGGATCCATCGAAATAGCCGGTTTCTTGATTTTCTGGTGAGTACGCCGTTTGTCGCGCTTTGACCGCGTCTTGCGGTTCTGTTGGACCGCCATAGCTCAGCCCCGTGGGGTGTGAATTTGAAAGCGCGTAATTATCAACGATCGTTGAGTAGCTGACGCAGATTCGCGAAAGGTCTCTGTGTGGCGTCATCAGAGTCTCCGTCTTCAATTTCTCCGGTTTCGCCATCGCCGAGATTAGGACAATCCTCTGGTTGCTGACAGACTCGCCACGGAATACTCATAATCAAGTCATCTTCTACTAACTCAGTAACCGATACAGGATTGTCCGTCACGACAATAACATCGGTGTCCTGAGCCAGATTACTTGCTATGTCTTCAGACCGTACGATTCGTGCATCGATATCGGCACGAATCGTGGTTGATACTGATTCACTGCACCGATGACACGCGACTTCTGCAATTACGGATGCGTGTCCTTGCATTCGTACATGGTCATTCTCGTCGCACGAAAATGCGAGTTGAACCTCAACGGACTCCGTATCCGCCGAGATCTCGCTCACGAGCCGATCGAACGTGGTGACCGGTATTTCTCCGCGCCAGCTACGGTTATTTCGGGCGTATTCGCGTGGCGAAACCTTCACAACGAACGATCATGAATAAGAAAGCGACAAAATAGTATTCAAATCAATGTTGGGAAACACCATCTAGGTGCACTTTCACCAGCTTTACACAAGTGTCATTCACTTTACCTAGGGATTCGCGATGGCGCAACCTAGACTGATCCTTGCGTCCGGTTCACTTTACCGGAGGGGGCAACTCACAAATGCTGGTTATGAATTTGAGGTGCAACCGCCGAACATCGACGAATCAATGAGTTCCAATGAGTCGCCTCTCGAGCTTGCAAAGCGCCTCGCATATGAAAAGGCGATCGCTGTACTGACGCTTCGCCCAAACGCGGTTGTAGTCGGTAGTGACCAAGTGTGTGCACTCAATGATCAAGCATTAGGCAAACCGGGTACCAACGACGCTGCGATCAAGCAGCTTCAAGCTATGACCAACCGAGCGGTGACATTCCATAGCGCTGTTGCTGTGTTATCTGCTAATCATGCGAAACAGTTCGTCGTTCCGACAGAGGTCGTGCTGCGAGATTTAACAATAGAAGAGATAGAGAACTATGTTGCGTTGGATTCACCACTGGATTCGGCTGGTGCGATAAAGTCTGAACAACGCGGTTCTCTACTATTTCAACGCGTGACCTCCGATGATCCAAGCGCACTCATCGGACTGCCCCTAATTCAGTTGTCAGCGGCACTTCGAGAATTTGGGATCAATCCGCTTAGCGAAGCTGCTCCCAATAGCTGACCATCTCTGACGGTATTGGTGCGGCGATTTCACCAATGTCTGGCAACTCCAATGCCCGAGCATGGAGCATCATTCGCGGTGCTCTTGGCAGGAACTTTCGATTTCCGTATTTACGGTCGCCAAGAATCGGATGTCCCACGAACTGAGTATGGATACGTATCTGGTGCGTACGTCCCGTCCGGGGACGCACGCATAGCCATGTTGCCTCGGTGCAGCGCGCTACGACCTCAAACAAAGTTCGCGACGGTTGACCTGATTCACTAATCCGAACCCGCCGTTCGCCATTCGCTAAGTGAAATCTCTCGACGCTGGCTTCAACCATCGATTTCCCCTTCGGCCACTCACCTTGTACATATGCGTCGTACGTCTTACCGATTTCGTTGTTACGAAATGCGCTGTGAAACCTTTCTAGAGTCCGTCGGTTTTTCGTAATGACCAAGCAACCTGAGGTTGCCTTGTCCAATCGATGTGCGAGCTGCATGTTTGCATCGCCAAACGCCTGCTCAAGTGTTTCAGCGACACCGAATGGCTCACCAGTACCACCGTGAACTGCCACCCCAACCGGTTTGTTGAGTACGATCAGATCGCTATCTTCGTGCAATACTGAGTTTTTGATCTTCTCAAGCCACGCACGTGGGGCGTCCGCCGACTCACGTCGCTCATCTATTTGAATCGGTGGGATTCTTACTTGATCGTTAATTTCAAGCCGAGAATTCGGCCGACGTCGTGATCCATTAACTCGAACTTCGCCTGAACGGATCATTCGATAGACACGACTGCGTGGTACCCCCTTCAAATGACCCAATAGAAAGTTATCAAGCCGCTGACCTGCTCGCTCCCCTACTTGAATCAGCTGGACATTAGCCATACCAAGTAACGAGTAGTCCTTACAGACTACCGTCTAATTGGAGCCGACCAATCGAACGTCGCTGACACGGTGTAGTCGTCGCAAGCTCACAATCACCAACGACGCTTCGCCTAACCCACTAACTTGAACCCAAATGTCTGCTGTCGCCTCCTCGCCAAGTTTCGGCGCACCGAGTTTCAGGTTGACGATGTTCACATTGAGCTCAGCAATCTCACGCGTGATATCGCGAATGAGGTTTTTCCGATCTTGGGCTGACAAATGTATCTGCATCGTGACCTTTGAAGCGTCGTCGGTCTTCAACAATTCACTCACTTCCGCTTGAAGTTGTGCGATTTCAACCAGCATCTGGCGTGCCTTCATTGAGCCTAGCGCCACTTCGATAAAGAGGTCGTCAGGTGAACTGAAGTCCAAAGCTCGTGCTGCCTCTTCCGGCGTTAGCTTCAGGTTTAACCGATCGATCTCCTGCTGTACCCAATCACGCCCTGCCTTAGCGTTGTGTGTACGGTCGAAAACTTGGAAGTAACCGCGAAGCAATTCGCGTGTCTTCGAGGTCTTGAAGTACTGCAGGTCGGGGTCGAGCCAAGTACGTTGCGGCGTCGCACGCGGTTGCGTCAGGATTTCGACGGCTTGTCCAGTCTTCAATACCGTGTTTAACGCCACTTCCTCGCCGTCAACAAGCGCGCCAATGCAGTGCAATCCGATATCGGTGTGCACCTTGAACGCAAAATCCAATGCGGTCGATCCTGCTGCGAGATCAACGATATGTCCTTGCGGGGTCGAAACGTACGTCACCCGTTCAGCATCGCTGTTCTCTCGACTCCCAGCATCAGAAGCCTCAATTGGATCCAGCGCTGCATGCCAGTTCAGCACTTCTCGCATCCAGTCGATCGATTCATCTTCCAGCGTCGCGTCATTCTCTCCTTTGTAGCTCCAGTGTGAACACACGCCCAGCTCAGAATCGACGTGCATTTCTTGGGTTCGTATCTGTACCTCTAACACTCTACCCTGTGGCCCGTAGACCGCAGTATGCAATGAGCGATAGCCATTGGATTTGGGATTGGCGATGTAATCGTCAAATTCCTCACCAATGTATGGCCACGATGTATGCACGACGCCGAGAACCTGGTAACACTCAGGCACAGAATCCACAATCACTCGGATCGCGAGCACGTCGTGCACATCGTTAAACGCGATGTCTTTTTCGCGCATTTTTCGATAGATTCCATAGATGTTTTTGGCACGACCGAGGATTTCTGCGTGGATTCCAATTTCGTTCAATCGCCAGCGCAAATCCGACTGAATCTTCGATACAAGGTCCTCACGTTGTGATCGGCGTTCTTTGAACCGAGAAGCAATGTCCAAGTAGTCATCCGGTTGGAGACAACGAAACGCAAAGTCCTCCAGAACCCATTTCAATTGCCAAATCCCAAGACGACTCGCTAGCGGTGCGTAAAAGTGCAAGACCTCACGTGCAGCTCGCCTGCTTGCATCGGATTCGTCGAAGCGCTTCGGATGCAACCGCACTAACCGCTCAACCATCTTCAGGACGACCACACGCGGATCATCAATCATTGCTACAAGCATGCGCCGCACGTTATCCGACTGTCGTCGATTACGGCGGACTTGAAGCAATGCGCTGGTAGTCGCAGCCGAATCCGCACTCGAAAGTCGTACCAAGGTAGCAAGCAGTTTCCCCGCATCGCCACCACCAATCGCCTTCAAGTCCAAATCACCGTCAGTAACTGCGAAGAACGCTAGTCCCGCAATAAGTGTCGGCGAATCAACCGGTAGGAGCAAAAGCTGATCGATTAGAAGATTGGCTTGTTCTTGAAGATCGGCCGTTGTGAGAGCGCTCTCGATGTGTTCGATCAATTTGCGATTCGTCTCGGTCAACTCAATTCGTCTGCGAGTTTTCGTCAAAAACCAGCTCGAATTTACGTCCGGACTGTTCGCCAGCTCAGTCATTTACGACCGCTCCATTGGCTGCATCACGATACTGCTTAGCAGTTAGTAGCGATCTTGCCTTTATTGCGCGTTCCCCGAGGTGATGATAGAGTGCGTCTCGCAGTATTAATTTGGCCGCCTGGCGCGTTTCGGGACGCTCAAAACGATCGACCGATATATTCAACAGGACATGTCCTGGATATGTCGCTTGGTCAACATCCTCAGATTTCCTAAAACCGTCTAGCGGGTCGAAAAGATAGAGAGCATTTGACGAGATTACTTCACCCGTCGCTTGCTCACGATGGAATTCCAACTCGAAACCCAATGCCTTAAGGAATCGTTTCTCGAATGTACGCAATGCGACGTCCATATCTGTATTTCCGTCCTCGAGTTGCTGCACAGTCGTTTGGTACGCTGGCTGGATATCTTCAATGACCTGGTTTTCGTGCATACCACGACGTACAAGCTCATTAACGTAGAGTCCGGCATAGAGTGCGTCGCCCGTCAAGTTTGAGAGACCTTTGAGCTCGCATGTTCGGACCGTAACTAATCCAACTCGAGGTCGCCAGCTCATCGCGTACTCTGCGAACAAATCGATCGGCGTGGCACCTTTCCTTTTTGCGCCCCGATAGAGGGCGTGCACATATCGGGACTCACTTGTGAGTAGTTCGAGAAGGAGGCTTGTTTCGCTATAAGGCCTTCGTCGAAGCACGTAACAAGATTCGTAGAGCATCAATCGATCACCGGTAACCGAGCTCAGCGAGGTACTTCCGGCTTTCTGTCCAACCTGACCGTACTCGCACGTGCAGGCGCAACTCGATGTTCTTGTTCAGAAAGTCCGCGATGTTGTGACGTGCTGCTTCACCGATCGACTTAAGTCTGCTACCGCCTTTTCCTATAACGATTCGCTTCTGGCTATCGCGTTCAATGCAAATAGCCGCGAAGATCGTAGTCCGTTCGTCGGTTTCTTCAAAGCGTTCCACAAGAACCGTGCTCCGATGAGGTAATTCAGCACCCAACTGTCGAACAACTTGCTCACGAATCAACTCACCTACGAAGAACGATGTCGAGCGGTCGGTGATTTCATCCGCGCTATATAGATGCGGTCCTTCTGACAGTTCCGTTTCGATCGCGTCAAGCAGCATATCCAATCCTTCATTGCGCAGTGCTGCAACAGGGACGATAGCCCGAAATTTACTCTTCTTTGACACCTTTTCGATAAGAGGTAATAGCTGCGATTTGTTACGGACTCGATCAACTTTGGTGAGTACGCATATGACCGGCACATCGGTACGGGCGAGGTGTTTCAATACCGTCGCATCGCCGTCTCGCCACCCAGTACCTTCGACTAGAAACAAAATCACATCCACATCATTCAGCGTGCTCAATGCTTGTCGGTTCATGTAACGCTCAATCGAGTTGCCTGTTCGTTTACGTCCAGCATTAATACCAGGCGTGTCTAAGAACATGAACTGACATGCACCTCTCGTTAGTACTCCAAGTAGCTGATGTCTCGTTGTTTGTGGTTTACGTGAGGTAATGCTCAGTTTCATATCGAGACAATGATTCAGCAGTGTGGACTTGCCTACATTTGGACGTCCAATAATCGTGATATAGCCGGACTTGGTAGAAGCGCTCATTTCCCGCCTACCTTGGCCAGAATCGCTTCAGCGGCATAACGTTCCGCTTCCCGTTTTGTTCGCGCGACACCTTCGCCGCTGTGCTCAAGATCCTTGATCGTGCATTTCACGTACCAAAGTTCGCCCACTCTGTCCGTTTCCTGGTTTACGACTACGTAGTCTGGTGCACCAAATCCCTCGCCATCGGCCCATTCCTGTAGTTTTGTCTTTGCATGGCGCTCGAAATCAACGGTATCGTATGCTCGTGGATAGATATGTTCATTCACGAAGTTCCTAACCGCGTCGATGCCGCCGTCGACCGCAATAGCACCAACTACCGCTTCAAGTGCGTCTGCATATATCTTGCGAGGTTGGAAGCGATCGTTCGCGACGCTTCCACCGAGTCTAATGAGGCGATCGATCCCTAATTCGACTGCGAGCTGTGCTAGCCGCTTGTTGCTGACAAGCGTTGCCTTTCGCTCTGCCAAAACGCCTACCGACTCGTGTGGCATGCGTTGATATAGTGCCGCACTAACCGCGTAACCGAGAGCTCCGTCGCCTAGAAACTCTAGACGCTCGTTATGCTCAACGTCTGCACTCGCGTGCACCAATGCGCGCTCGAGACTAGTGACATCGTTAAAGCGATAGCCAAGTGCAGTCTGAAATGCATCTAGATCTTTGTCGTTCATGAAGAATCAAGAATTAATGCAAGGCGCGTCAAGCGCCGTTTGCCATGATGCCTAACGAATCCAATATCTGACGGGCCGCCTCTGTTTCTGCCGCCTTTCGCGACTTCGCAGCTGCGGTTCGAGTAATCGCCAGTCGTTTGATAGTGCACTTGACATGCCAGTTCATTCCGCCCGATCGCTGTGGATCTTGGACGACGTCATACTCAGGATATTCCATACCTTGTTTCGATACCCAATTCTGAAGCGCTGTCTTGGGATGCATTTGCGTTTCTTCGAGCGTAGGCAAGGTCTGAATTACGTATTTATCGATGAACTTCCGTGCAGGGCGAAGACCACCGTCGATGTAGATGGCACCGATCAGTGCTTCTACGACATCCGCGTACATTTTTACGCCGCGGTTTTCGACGTTGTAGAGACCTTTACCAATAAATAGCTGTTCATCAAGTCCGAGATTGAGGGCGACTGACTGCAGATGGACGTTATTGACGCTCATGATCTTTAGCTGCGTTAACGTACCTTCGTCGATATCTGGATACTGTCTGAATAAATACTCTGATACGATCAATTCGAGGACCGAATCCCCGAGAAACTCAAGTCGCTCGTTGTTAACGCGGTCCACGCTAGCGTGCGTCAACGCTTCGTCAAGACGAGTAAGGTCTTTGAAGCGGTATCCGATTCGAGTTTGAAGACGCCAATGTCGAAAAATCCCGAGTACCGCATCGTAAAGTCGTAACTTCATCGATCCACGCTGAGCGCGGCAAGAAAGGCTTCTTGTGGAATATCCACCTTACCAACTTGCTTCATCCTTTTCTTACCTTCCTTCTGCTTCTCCAGTAATTTCTTCTTTCTCGTCACATCGCCGCCATAGCACTTCGCGGTAACGTTTTTCCGATACGCCTTGACGGTCGTTCGGGCAATAACCTGTCGTCCGATTGCGGCTTGAATCGCAACATCGAACATCTGTCGCGGGATCAACGCTTTCATGGAAGACGCCATCTCCCTACCCCGTGCGTTCGCGCGGTCTCGATGGACGATCATCGCGAGACTATCGATTTTCGTGCCATTGATCAAGATGTCCACCTTGACAAGGGGTGCAGCTTCGAAGCGGTCGAAGGAATAGTCAAGAGAAGCGTAACCACGGCTTACCGATTTGAGTCTGTCGAAGAAATCCAGTACGACCTCACTCATTGGGATGTCGAATCGAAGCGAGACTTGTCCACCGGTAAACAGCATGCTTTTCTGCACGCCTCGTCGGCCGATACAGAGTTCGATGACGTTTCCTAGATAGTCATGCGGCACCAGGATGTTGACTTCGGCGATCGGTTCGCGGATTTCAACGAAACGCCCAGAATCATCAAGTTGCGAGGGGTTGTCGATTTGAATCGGTTCGCCTTCGCGATCAACAACCTCATACACCACTGAGGGCGCAGACGTGATCAAATCAAGGTCATACTCGCGCTCTAAACGTTCTTGCACGATTTCCATGTGGAGCATTCCAAGAAAACCGCAGCGAAAACCAAAGCCTAACGCATCCGATGTCTCGACTTCAAAGTGCAGCGCCGCATCATTCAAACAGAGCTTTTCTAATGCGACTCGCATCGCATCAAAATCATCTGAATTGGATGGATACAACCCGGCAAAAATTTGTGGTTTCGCCTTCGCGAATCCAGGTAAGGCAGGTGTTTCGCTGTTCGCGAGTACCAACGTATCCCCTACCGGTGCGCCGTGAATTTCCTTGATACCCGCGACAACGTACCCTACTTCACCACAACGAAGCACTTCCACTTTCTCACGACGCGGCGTGAAGATGCCGACGTCATCGATCGTATGAGTCTGACCGACCGAGTAGGCAACCATGCGGTCACCTTTACGAACTTCGCCAGCAAACACGCGAACGAGGGACACGACGCCAAGGTAGTTGTCGAACCAAGAATCTACGATGAGTGCTTGCGAGCCTTCGACCTCCGAGATTTCGGGAGCAGGAATGCGCTCAACGATCTGTTCGAGTAGATCGTCAATACCGTCGCCTGTCTTCGCACTGATCTTCAGAATCTCGTTCGTTGATAGACCGATGATCTCCTCAACTTCAGTCGCGACTCTCTCGGGATCGGCAGTCGGTAAATCCATCTTGTTGAGAACAGGCAATACTTCGACTCCCAAGTCGATTGCACTGTAGCACGTCGCAACTGACTGTGCTTCTACACCTTGGGCGGCGTCTACGACAAGCAATGCGCCATCGCATGCAGACAACGAACGTGATACCTCGTAACTGAAATCCACATGACCGGGCGTGTCTATGAGGTTTAGCTCGTACGTCTCACCGTCAGCTGCCTCGTAGCTCAAGCGGACACTTTGTGACTTAATCGTGATACCGCGCTCACGTTCAAGATCCATCGAGTCGAGAACTTGCTCCGACATCTCACGTTCTTGTAACCCGCCGCACCGTTGAATCAAGCGATCGGCAAGCGTAGATTTCCCGTGATCAATATGTGCAATGATCGAGAAATTACGAATATGGTCTATGTGGCTGCCCATGGCAGAACGATTAAGGATTGACGTAACGTCGTTTTAGATGGGATAGATAGGACGTGGCGGACAGTTCTTCTCCCGTCACGGTACGGATCAACGTCTGACCTTCTAGAAGGCTACCTTTAGAGTGGATATTCTCTGCTAACCAAGCCGAAATCGCGCTAAAGTCGCCTTGCCGGACGCTTTCTGTAGGGTCACCAATTTTACGAACACACGCAAGATAGAGCTGTGCGGCAAAAATCGCACCTAGTAGGTAACACGGAAAGTATCCGAACAGTCCCGCATACCAGTGAATGTCTTGCATGCAGCCATTCTCGAAGTCGTCTCGAGTATCGATACCTAGCAAATTCATCATGCCTTCATTCCAGGCGTCGGGTAGGTCCCGAACCTTCAAGTTCCCGATGCACAACTGTTTTTCAATATCGTAACGCAGAAAAATATGGAACGGGTAAGTCATCTCGTCTGAGTAGACGCGAATCAAGTCACGATTGACATGTCGTACCGTGCGTTTGAAGTTTTCGAGCGACCATGCGTCATCCGTGCCCTTTCGGCGAAGAAGCAATCTGATTATTGGGTGGATGTACTCTAGAAACGCATCACTTCGACAGATTTGCATTTCCATGAAGAGCGACTGGCTCTCATGTACCGCCATCCCGGTTGGTTCCCCGACGAACTGCATGACCCACTCAACGGGTTGGTTCTGGGTATAGCGAGCATGTCCTGTTTCGTGAAAAACCGCGAACAGTGAATGAGTGAAGTCGTCCGCACTCAATCGGGTAGTTAGACGGGCGTCGTTTGCGGAGCCGCACGAAAACGGGTGTGCACTCTGGTCCAATCGACCTCGGTCGAAATCAAACCCCAGCTCTCGCATTGAAAACTCCGCCAGCTTGAGTTGATCCGTTTCTGAGAACGACTCGTGAATTGGCAGTGGTGCGGTCTGACTCGATTCGACACGTGGGACTTCGTTAAGAAGAAACGCCTTTATCTCGTCAAAAACGGGATCGATATCTGCTTGACGACTTCCAGTTTCATACTGATTCATAAGCGCGTCGTACGGAGTGAGCTGAAATGCATCCGCTAGACACTGGCTCATTTCGACCGATACCCGAATCGCGGATTCGAGATACGGCAATGTGTTGTTCCAGTCGTTCAGTGGTCGATTTCGCTCCCATACCATCTGACACTCTGATTGGACTCGTTTGGATTCCTTTAGCAAGTCCTCTGGGATCGCAATCGCTTGCTTACGCGTTTGTTCGGCAACGCGAACATTCGCCGCTTGCATGTCGGATAGCTCACCTTCCCCTGCAATTTCAAGTAGCTCACCAAATGACTCGTCCGCGATCAATCGTTGTCGTAGTGCCGCAGTCGTCGCGACCATCTCAGCACGATTCGACGCACTAGCAGGTTTCATGTTCGTGGACTCATCCCAATTGGACAAATCCATCATGTGGTCAAGCGCCTTAATCTCGGAGATTTTTCGTTCGAGTTGCGCGTATGCCTGGTTCACGGTTTCTTTATATCGCCTTTCAACAACTCAAGGATAACAACAGGTCCATAAACTGAGTCTACATCTACTCGTCTATCTGAACAGATTTTCACTAAATAGGTCAAACGTGAAAATACCCATCTATCAAACAGCTCAGCGGATGAATCCATGGCAGAAGTAGCCGAACGCAGACCGACTGATGTGAGCCTAGTTGGCAATGTCTATCTTCGGTTTACCGTCATCGGATTCATGTATTTCTCGCAGGGACTACCGCTCGGTTTATTCGGTGTAGCGTTTCCAACCCACCTAGCCGAAATTGGGTTTACCAAATCGGAAATCGCGACGTTTCTTGCCATCATAGGGCTCCCATGGGCATTTAAGTTCCTGGCAGGACCGTTAATGGATCGCGTGTCGTTTCTCATCTACGGCCATCGTCGTCCATGGGTGGTGATTGCGCAGATCGGTCTCATGATCACGTTCGCAACGAGTGCTGTCGTCGCTAGTGTCGGCGAACCGGATCTTCTCGTTCTAGCTGGATGCGGTTTCGTACTCAACGTGTTTGCTTCTACACAGGATGTTGCCGTCGATGGGTTAGCAATCGGCGTCCTAAAAGAAGGTGAACGCTCGAAAGCAACTGCGCTCATGTTTGGCAGTCAGAGTATCGGCAGGTTTGCTGGGATGGTCGGTGGTGGATTCTTACTCGGCGCATTCGGGATTAGTGCTGCTTGCGTCGCGGCGTCATTGACAGTGTTCCTATTGCTGTTATTACCCGTCATGCTAAAAGAACGTTCCATTGAGAAACGCTTTCCATGGTCAGAAGAAGGACAAATCGCACCGGAAATCTTGGCATTGAAAGTTGATGCCTTTTTCTTAATGCTCTTTGACATACTTAAAAAACTGGCTGCGCCAATCAGCCTTTTCTTCATCGTTGCGTTTTTCTGCGATAGCGTGGCGGGAGGACTTTTAGGTGCCTATCTCCCGTCCTTTTCAGTTATCGACTTAGGTTGGGACGATGGTGCATACAACGCTTGGTTCGGAACTATCGGCTTGATCACCGCAGGGACCGGATTGTTGCTGAGCCCCGTTTTCGATTACTACGGACAACGCAATTGCATGATCGTTCTATGCGCAATCACGGCGGCGGGAATCGTTGCGTTCGTGTCGGTTCCATTTTTACAGGAAGGGTTGGGTTGGCACATTTTCATGCTTGGTTTTTGGCTTTCGCAACATCTGTTCGCTGTCTTGATCATCTCGTCATGCATGGAATTGGTGACACCGAAAATCGCCGCATCGCAATTCGCTATCTATATGTCGATCGCCAATCTCTCTACAACCATTGGGACGAGCATGATTGCATTAGTTGGCGACGTTTGGCCCTTTGAAGTGGTTCTGATGCTTGCAGCGTTTTTCGTTCTCACCGCACCGGTATTCTTCTGGTTCACCAAATTAGGCGTTCGCAAACCGCGAAACGTCTCAATCGAAAGCGCTTAAGCGACTCCCAATCCAACTCTCAGATTGATTCTGCGTGCACCTTGAAGAATTCGCGCAAACGTGAAAAGCGCGTGCCGATAAATATCACGAAAATACTTACCGTCAGTGCGAACGTCGCGATCAAAAGCGAGTCCCAAACGAACACCACAAGAGCCAGAGACAGAACTGGTACACCAAATACAACTATTGAAGCGAGTGAGAGCTGAGTCGCCGAAGTTTGAACTGTTACACGTTCACCAACAGCTTGATTCCCGATCGCGCGAATGTCCTTTATTACGTTAAATCGAATGCAACCTGTGCAGTTAGCACATCGTTCTTGTTCGACACGAACGATGACACGGTCTCGCTCTTTCCGAACGACGGTGCCGCAGGTGCGTAATGCCACGCGTTAATTCGCGTGAACGTAGGAAAAGTGACCAAACATAGGCAGACGCCACCGACGTGTGGGTCTTAGGGTGCCAGGAGCGCTTTCAGAATACCCGCTTCTTGACTAATCTGACACCAAGTGAATTAGGTCACTACTTGGTTTAGGTTGATCTGTCGGGAATGCGCGACTTTGCCTTTGAGAGTCTGATGTCGGAATCGGCGATTGGCGTGTTTGTCCGTCAGAAGCTAAGTACAAATCCGATTGATTCGTCGGCGGAAGCCGCAAATCCGGTTCAACTGCTTGATTCGATTGCTCGTTCTCTGTAGCCACGAGCATCTTACTCTGCTCGCTAGGCTGACTGCTTTCGGCGGCGAGCGGTGCCTGGATGTTTTGAATAGGACTCTGCATCGTAACAAATAGCGAAACGGCCAGTACTACGGACGCCGCCATCGCCATACCACCAACAACCTTGGGTAAATGACGCTCTTTGAAACTAGCAAAGTCGATGACGATACCCGCGGCAGCACGTTGTGGTTTCTTAACTTCAAAACTCGCGTGAATGCGCTCCCACGGAAGCTGATTCTTGGCACCGACCTGCTCTCCGCGAAGCAATGCATTGATAGTGTGATGCCGTTCCCATTTTCTTTGCATTTCTGGCTCTTGCCCCAAATGCTCGATAAGCTCAGGGAAGTCATCTGCACTTAGTTCATTGTCGATTGCTGCAGATAAATCTTGATCCAAAAATTCGTTTGATTCGTGGCCACTTTGATCCATGAGGACTATGAAAACCTCCTACTCTTTGCCTCTTGTCCGAAACAGCCTTGAAAAGTCATACATGACCAGTAGCACTTGAGCATTTGTCGAATGATTCGCAGTATCTTGAGCCTGACGAGTTTCGATCGTACGCTATGTTGGCATCCTTGCCGCACCAAGTGTCTGATTTGGATGGCTGTGGTTAAGCGTGACGTTTCGAAACGTACTTGTGGACTAACGATTGTCAACGTTACTCACTCCAGTAGTGATCAAAGAAACGTCGACCATCAATATAAGTGCGAAAGAAACATTCACGCAATTTTCTATTCGACATGAATTCCTTGCAAAAGTTCCTCGCATTATTTACGTCTGTGGAGTCTTATTTCGCGTTTTGCTCGTATCCAGGCAAGTTTTCGAGGAGGAATTTGTCAATTCCTTGCCTCGCGCGAAATACGCGGGACCTAACGGTACCAACTGGTACGTTGGTGATTTCGGCAACTTGCTCGTAACTTAAGCCCGAGTTAACTACGAGTAATAAGGTCTGTTTTAGTTCGTCGTTGAGCGACGCGAGCGCACGATCAAGCGAGTCTTTCAGTTCTTCGTGCTCGAAATCGGACTGCGGTGAGCTCGTGGCGATCTCACTAAGATCGGTTGGATCCATTCCAGAGGACTGAGGGCGACGTTGTTCGTGTGCTTTGTAATTTAGCGCAGTGTTCTTCGCTACGGTGTGCAACCATGTGGAGAACTGGCTCTTCCCTCGAAAACCGCGTAGATTCTTGTTCACCTTAATGAACGTCTCTTGTACGACGTTTTCTGCATCTTCGGGTGAGTTCACGACACGCATCGCGACATTAAATACAGTTGTGCGATGACGTGTGTAGAGTGCAGCGAACGCTAGTTCACGTTGCTTACCGCCATCATCCAGAATCCTATTGACCAGCTCGAGATCCGTCGTTTCCACAGGAGATTCATCCGTATTCCAGGCAACGGGTTCACTACGCGTGTCAGCGTGTGAGCCGGTCAGAGTAATCGTTGGATTATAAAAAGCGACGCTCAATTGAAGACTCTAGCTGTTAGATCGTGTTGGTTTAGTTGCACACATTGACGCATCATTCCAGTTGATTAGACAGCGCGTTCCATGGCTAGTTTCAGCGCCGGATGCAAGTCACGATTTACCCTTTATCTGCTAAGCGTCCCCTGGTCAACTTCTCTGACAGCTTTTTACTGTACACGAGTATACATTTCCTGATTCTATAATCGAAGCGCTATTAGCCTATTTCAAGCGCACGATTGATGACGCTCCGATACGAAACCGACGTACTCGTAATCGGCAGTGGTGCTGCCGGACTTGCGTCGGCGATCAATCTTCCACCGCACGTAAACGTGTTGGTGATATCGAAGGAAGATATGACCGCCGGATCGACGAACCGGGCGCAAGGCGGTATTGCGGCAGTTACCGACGAGGACGATTCGACTGATTCTCATTACACGGACACTCTAATGGCGGGCGCGGGTTTGTGCGACCCTAATGCTGTCCGATTCGTCGTACAAAACGGCGCTTCAGCCGTGAATGACCTTATCGAGATGGGTCTTCAGTTTGACCGCCAGAAGTCGGAATTACATCGTACCAACGAAGGTGGGCACAGTCACCGACGAGTTCTGCATGTGGCTGACGCTACAGGACGTGCAATTGCATCAACGCTCATAGAAGAAGCCAGAAATCGATCGAGTATCGAGTTTATGAACGACCGTATCGCGGTTGAACTGATAACGCATCAAGCTGATGAAAAAGCAAAGCGTGTCGTTGGCGCGTACGTATATGACCCAAATACGGACCGTGTCGAGTGTATCCGTGCAAGATCGGTTGTGCTCGCCACCGGTGGTGCGAGCAAGGTCTATCTATACACCAGTAATCCGGACACCTGCACCGGGGACGGTATCGCGATGGCGTGGCGCGCAGGTTGCCGACTGTCAAATATGGAATTCAATCAGTTCCATCCAACGTGTCTCTATCACCCAGAAGCAAGGTCGTTTCTGATATCGGAAGCGGTCCGTGGCGAAGGTGGGAAATTGCGCTTACCGGATGGATCTACCTTCATGCATCGCTTCGACAAGAGACAGGAACTAGCGTCACGCGATATCGTCGCACGAGCGATTGACTACGAGATCAAACGACTCGGCATTGAGTGCGTTTACCTCGACTTGACTGATCTTTCGACGTCATCTATCGAAACGCATTTTCCGACGATTCTGCAGCGATTGCTCGATATCGGTGTTGACATTCGAAAAGAACCGATACCAGTCGTTCCTGCCGCACACTATACGTGCGGTGGTGTACTCGTTGACCGCCACGGACGGACAGACGTTGATGCGCTCTACGCCGTCGGTGAAGTTGCATGTACCGGCGTTCATGGTGCGAATCGACTTGCAAGCAACTCACTTCTCGAATGTCTCGTCTACGCGAAGTCGGTGGCTCATCACATTGCCGAATCGTTAGCTAACACACTCCCGTTAGAGTCCGATATCAAGGAGTGGGATGAATCCCGCGTAACGAACTCTGATGAGAACGTCGTTCTAACTCATAACTGGATGGAATTGCGCCGATTTATGTGGGACTACGTCGGGATCGTTCGCACTGACAATCGACTCGAACGCGCCGCGAATCGCATCAATCTACTCAAACGGGAGGTTCACGAGTTCTACTCACACTATCGCATCAACAGCGATTTGATCGAGCTGCGCAACCTCATAAACGTTGCCGAAGCCATCGTCCGCGGGGCACAATGGCGTAAAGAATCACGCGGTTTGCACTACACACTGGACTATCCCGAACAGTTGCGAGATGCCCAACCCAGTATTCAATATCCACCCGAGGATCCCTTAGACGTTCTTCAACCGGCCGTCGCGATCGTTCAAGGCACCTAGTTAGAAAAGCACCAGTGCCACGGCTCGTAGATCACGCCATACGGATTGTCACGCGGATAGCTCAAATGAAATCCATGCGTTGGCGCATTTGCTACTAACCATGTAAATGCATCGGAATCTTCGAACGCTTCTTCAACGGCTTCATATCCTGGCGTAGTTAGATCGAGAGCGCATCCACTATGGTGCTCACTAAATCCCGGTGCCGCAACTCTTGTCAAGATATCCTCGATTTTCTTGCCTGTCGCTAACTGACGTTGAATCACTTCAACTTGGTATTCCGCTGAGCGATACGCTGAAACCACCAGGAGTTCGATCGACGCCGCGCTAGCTGCTTCTCGCATACCCATCCAAGCAGCAGCCGCGTCTTCACGCAGACGCTGAGGTCGGCCATAGCAATCGAGACCGATATCGACGAGATTGCCCGGGGACGCGTGAAACCGCAGATTCGTCTTTTCTGCGTAATGCGGCGATATGCCTAGTTGCGCGTGGTAGTCACGTACTGTAGCGTCCATGTCAACCTTTGACCGATTTAACTCGCCGCCGCCTCGATCTCCGTTCGCCCCAGTTCTTCGTTGCCGATCACATTTCGCCGATGTAAATCCGATACCTCTTCCAGCGACAAATTAAGGTCCTGCTGTAAGACCTCATCCGTGTGTTCACCTAATAAAGGAGCGGCGACAGGTTCTACTGAACTCTTAGATAAACGTGAAGGCCAACCAAGAATTCTTACGCGACCATGGTCTCTATGGTCGATTTCCTTTATGAAATCTCGTTCCAGCAAGTGCTCGTCTGTGAATAGTTCCGTCGTTTCATTTACTGGACTCGCACAAACGCCAGCTTCCGAAAATATCGTCGAAGCTTCCTGTTTCGTTTTCGTACGTGTCCACGTCGCGATCGTGTCAAACAATGCTTGGCGATTCTCGTGACGTATTCGGGGCGTCGCAAAGCGCTCGTCTTTCATCAATTCTGGTATACCAATCGCTAATCCGACAGCGTCCCACATGCGCTGATTCACAGCCATGATGTAAACATAGTCATTCGGTCCACCCGGGCTACATGGATACATAGCCATAAACGGGTTTTCGCCGTTGGCGCTACGACGACTTGGTACGGTACCGAAACGGGTGCGTGATACCGCGGTTCGTAAGTAATAAGTCATTGCCTCTTGCATTGCCAATTCGATCAGCTGACCTTCGCCCGTGCGAAGACGCTGAACATACGCTGCCGTAATCGCTAATGCGGCTTGCATACCGGTCCCTGCATCGCCAGTCGTTGGTCCTGGTCGCATCGGCGGTCCGTCAGGATTACCTGTAATTGACATCGCGCCAGCTGCCGCTTGAGCGACCATATCCATACATTTGTAGTCGGCACGAGGTCCGCTTGTTCCAAAGCCCTTGATTCGAGCGTAGATGAGTTCGGGATTCTCACGCCGCATCACGTCGTAACCTATACCGAGTTTTTCGATGACTCCCGGACCATAGTTTTCCACAAACACATCGTAGTTACGAACCATCCTCAGCAGCAGTTCTCGTCCTTCAGGTTGACTGAGATCTAGTGTGACGCTCCGCTTATTACTATTCCAATTAACGAAGTACTCGGCGTCGATCGACTCACCACGCGCGCGACCTCGACCTGGGTCCCCGATATCTGGTCGTTCTACCTTCACTACGTCTGCGCCTAGAAACGCAAGCGATTGAGTGCAGCAGGTACCTGCCTCGAATTGCGTCATGTCTAAGACACGCATACCATCAAGTGCGGTCATCAGAAATCCCTTGGTTTGACATCGAAAATGTTAACGAGGAACGAGACCTCTTAACATTCCCATCCGAATCAAATCCTGTAATCCGACCCGCGTGTCCAAAGTCGTTATCGAAGTGGTTCGTGAGTCGTTGCACTTCTCGGCCGCGCATTTCACGATCTTTTCCGCAACTGAAAGGGAAAACCTACACGGTCATAACTTTCAACTGAACGGAGTGTTCGAAGGAGATGTGAACGACGACGGGCTATGTTTCGACTACGGCGAAGTCAAAGACTTGCTTCAAGTACTGTGTGATGAACTGGATGAGCGGTTTTTAGTACCTGCTAACTCGCCTCATCTTCAGATTGAAACGTCTGACGGTCGAGCGCATGTATCGTTTAACGGCGAAACGATGTCATTGCCAGAACACGACGTTCTCGTCCTGCCTTTGCGAAACATCACCGTAGAAGAACTCGCTGGGTGGATGGCTGATCGGCTCATTGCAGACGTGACTTTCCAAAATCTCGGGGTCACAAAAATGGAGCTTAGAGTCGCATCTGGATCCGGCCAATGGGGTGTCGTGTTGAGGGACTTATCCTGAAAGTCGTTGTCATCACGGGTGCAAGCGCTGGAATAGGTCTGGCTGCAACCTATAAGTTTGTTTCGTGCGGATACAAGATCGTCAATCTCTCGCGCCGACCGTGTCCTAATCCTGAGGTTGTCAGTATTACAGCCGACCTTTCACAGCATGGATTTTTCGACGCTATCGGTGATGAGCTCACGTCACACGTCGAAGGGGCAGAGATCCTTCACCTAATTCACAATGCGGCGCGATACCTTCATGATTCAGCGCTTGATACTTCAGATGAATCGCTTACCAGCGTTTTTCAAACCAATGTGGTTGCGCCAAATACACTAAATAGGCAACTACTGCCCTACATGAATCCGGGTTCTAGTATCGTGGTGGTCGGATCGACCTTAGCTGAAAAAGCAGTGTCCGGCTGTTTCTCGTACGCTACTTCAAAGCACGCGCAGGTCGGCTTGATGCGTGCGTTGTGTCAGGATCTCGTAGGGCGCGGTATCCACACCCTAATGGTCTGTCCAGGTTTCACGGACACTGAAATGCTGCGCGCACATGTACCGGATGAAGCGATGGATGATGTTGCCGCCATGTCTGCTTTCGGTCGACTGATCGAACCAGACGAGATCGCCGAAACCATTGTGTGGGCGACCGAAAATCCCGTACTAAATGGAAGCGTAATCCACGCCAATTTAGGACAAATCGAACAGTAAACCTTTAAATACGAGACATGACCCAAACCTTTATTGAGCCGAATTACAGGCTTCGTCGACAACGCGTGTTCCTTCTTTTCAGCGGGATATTTCTTGGCACCTTAGGGGTGCTCAATATCCTCGGGGTAACACGGTTTCTCGACTTCTCTTTCTCATTCTTCGGTTTGTTTGAAGTTCCTATGTTGCTAGCGGTCGGTGTCTTGCCCTATCCGGTGACGTTTTTGTGCACGGACCTGATCAGTGAGCTTTACGGTCGTAAACGTGCAACCGACATGGTATTCGTCGGATTAGTGGTCAATATATGGATCGTGTTCTTCCTTTGGCTCGGTGGTGCGTTGCCCGGTACAGGCGTTGATCCGACAACCGGTGAGGTACTCATAGACGAAGCTGGTCGACAACCACTCTTCTTCGAGATTCAGCTCTTAACTTTTGGCACGGTAGCCGCATCAATGATCGCCTATCTCACTGCTCAGTACTGTGATGTACGTCTATTTCACTTTTGGAAGCGGATAACAAACGGGAAGTATCTCTGGATTCGAAACAACGGATCAACTGTGGTCAGTCAGCTTGTTGACACCGTCGCCGTTATTTTGATCACGCATTACTATGCAAATGCACTACCAGTCAATCTGGACGAACCGATCGTCCAACAACTCCTCGTATTTATTTACTCGGGCTATGTATTCAAACTCACCGTCGCGCTTGTAGACACCGGTCCGATCTATGCCGCTGTTTACTTCTTACGCCCATTCCTCGGATTGAAAAAAGGAGAGGAAATCGATCCTTCCGACTTCGCGGAAACACAAATGGTCGTGGACGTCGACGCGTCTTCTTGAGAATCACGATTGAACAAGTTAACTTTCTAAAGTCTCTGCTACGAGCGCGACCGATTTCTCGAGATCGGTTGACGGCAAACCGCCAACTCGTAATCGTGTCACAACAAGATGTGTGACACCCAAATCTTCTCGGTATTGCTGCACAACATCCCGCACAAAAGCAGGTTCACCGACAATCGACCAATCATCAATCGTTGTCTCTTGCTGCGTTCCATCAGCGCCTCGTGCCACGTTACGTGATTCTGCCTCAAGACGGCTTCGTACCTCCACAACTCGCTTCGCGTCTTGGGAGCAATACACCGTTCGCATGATGGGTACTTCCTCAGGGATTTCAAGATTGGCGTCGCGACATGCCGCCTCGTGAATTTCGAGATTCGAACACAGCCGCTCGATGGTCTCCATCGGCGACGCAATGTATGGACAGCCCAAAGACCCTGCTTGTTTTAAAGCGAGCGGTCCAAACGCTGCTACCCAGATCGGAGGATGTGGTTGCTGGAACGGCAACGGTGCGATAGTCGTCTTCGACTCTCCATCACCAACCTCGTTGCCAGCCCATGCATCCTTCATCACATCAAGACAGTTTTTTAAAAGGAGTCGCTTACGCGATCTCTCGACCCCAAACGCATCGAACAACTGTGGCGCATAGCCTCTACCAATCCCGAGTGTGAGCCGACCGCCAGAGAGCTGGTCCAGAACGGCTACCTGTTCTGCTGCAAGTAGAGGTTGTCTTAACGGCAACAGATAAGAAGTCGTACCTAGTCTAATCTTGGTTGTAAGAGCGGCAACACTCGCGAGGAGCAATAAGGGATCGGGGATCGCACTTCCACGCGTGAAGTGGTGTTCAGGCAACCAAAACGATTGGTAACCCCACGATTCGCCAAGTTGGGCTTGACGCCCTAGCGATTGCGCCGTGTGCGTGTCACGAAGCGACCACGGGGTCATCCCTAAATGCAATGGCTTCGCCATATTCAGTGACTATTCTGCGATGTGTCTCATTATGAACAACGCGGCGAGGACGGCTTACGTGAACTTTCATATCGATGTCCACTGAACAATCCTTGACGCAACAGCCAACCGCTAAACGGTAAACTTGCGCAGTCCGTTTTTTCTATGTCCTGTCATTGAATGCCTGCGATTAAACGCTTAGGAACGGTACCTTCCGATGAATTCTGTCCTAACATCATCACAATTCCACGTCCTAAAAAGCACTTCCGCTATCTGAACACGCCGTCCGGAGATTGGCTTGGTACCGACGACGGTGAGTCGTTAAAAGTGTTTGGCCATGTAGATGACGCAGTAATCTGGGACGTAACAGATGTTGGTTTTAAGCACGGCGTATCGGGTCTCGAACTAACAGCGAACACAACCGAACTCAATTCAAAGTGCACACTCTCATGCGCGGGAGAGCGCGTCGCAGTGTCAGAAGGCGCCGATACGGTCGATGAATTCACGATCGAACACGGACCCGAAATTCTGCCATCGACCTATCTGGAAACGCTCAAAGAGCAAGGATGGGTGTCAATCACATGCATCCTACCTGATCAGGTTGTCGATGGGCTCCAACGCGTCGGGTGCGTGGACGGATACGAAGGTCGAACACCCGTACGTCAAGCGCCACTCGCGCAAGATCCCGCGGTTGCACAAGTATCCGCCGAACCCATCTCGCTATGGTTGACGCGGGAATATATGCAGACTAATGACATTCGATTGGGTCATTCGCCTGGGATCTCAGCGCTGACACGCGATGATGGCATTCGTGAGGTACAAGGTTGGCATACAGATTTCCCCTATCTTTGGGGAACCGGTGATCGCATTCCCGTCCCTTCAGGAGATCTCGTGCTGGGCATGCAACGGAATGTTTGTGTGTCCGACTTCACTAAGGAAAACGGTGCGACCATCTTCAAGCTTGGTACACACGCATCAAGCGAAGCGCCGCCGGAGGAGTGGGGTATCTCGAATCAAACGTACCGGAAAGGATTTCGTGCCAACTTCGGGTTACCTTACGGAGGCGAGGAATCTGACCTCATCGAGGCGCCTGCAGGCACCATCATTCTGTACGACGCGCGTACTTGGCATCGCGCAGGAATGAACATGACAGACCACCGACGCGGTGCAATCATCCAGGCAATCGTTCCCGGATACATCATTCCATTCATGGATACGAGCCAGACCTTTAAAAGTTTCCTAGCGAGCGATGCATACAAGCAAGTTTCGGAACGCGTGCGGAAAGAAATCGAAAAACTGATGGTTCACAAGATCGCGGGACCAGCAGGATTATTTGCTATCACCACCGACGAAGAACTCACTCAGCGCGCTCGTGAACAACGTCAAGCGGCTGCGTCGGTCTACTAACTCAAATACCGAACCACGTCCCGCCGAAAATCATCGACGCAATACTCAGTAAATGACATCTGCGAAGAGCTAGTGAGATTTCACATTATGTAGTGAAAACCCCGATCAAGTAATTTGCAGGCTAAAGACATATGTCAAATATTGGTTTTAAATCAATACGTTACTGGAATGATCGGGACTGGCACGTTTTGTGCTGATTTGTAGAAAACGAGACTAATGATTGCTTTTCGTGTCAGATATTCGAATTTCTTGCGTGACCGCATCGGAGAATGCACAAGCGATGCCCTCTTGCAATCTAGAGGTGTAGTTTCATTTTTGTTTATACATGCCAAAACAAAGGCAAATCTATAATGCCCGACGCTGCATCCAGCGTGACGTCATTCAACTATTCGACGTCGATTCTTTTTTCATTTCCGCTTGGCATGAGGACGTGATCCCATGACCGATACGGTTCCTCTCACACATTTTTCTCTCAGAGCCGGAGAGACATCGATTGATGTAGAAAGTGTTACGCACTTCTTCAGTAAATCCGGTCCAACCGTGCTCGACGACATAAATCTAAACCTCAAGACTGGTTTCTACGGGCTCCTCGGTGTAAATGGCGCGGGGAAGAGCACGTTGATGAGGATCATCTGCACGCTTCTCGAACCTAAGAAAGGAACGGTACGAGTAAACGGGCTGGATACCATCAAAGACTGTTTAACGATTCGTGGTCAAATCGGTTATTTACCGCAATCATTCAACGCGTGGCGACTCTACCGAACCGAAGAGGTTCTAGACGCGCTTGCGCGAATGTCTGGTGTAACTGATAAACGTCTCCGAAAACTACGTGTTCAACAGGTGCTTGAAGAGGTCGGACTCGATCAAGTCGCGGATCGCAAAGTAAAGAAGCTATCTGGTGGCATGGTACGTCGGCTAGGTGTTGCACAATCGCTTGTTCACGACCCAGGCGTTCTCGTAGTTGATGAGCCTACAGTTGGACTGGATCCAGAGGAGCGGATTCGATTTCGACATCTCATGGCTGAGCTTGGTCAGAACAGAACGATCCTCTGCTCTACTCACATCGTCAGTGATTTAGGCAGCGGTTGCAAAGAGATCGCACTCTTAGATGACGGGAAAATCGCATTCCAAGACTCTCCTGACGCTTTTATTAACCAAGCGAAAGGGCGTGTCTTCGAAATGCTAGTTGACCTGGAGACATCAATGCAGATCGAGGAAACTTACGAAATCGTCTCTCGCGAAACCGTAGGCGAGCAAGTGAAACTCAGGCTCGTCATTGATCGCGACACGTCAGCTCCTGATGGTGCATTGCCCGTTGATTCCTCCACCTTAGAAGAAGCGTATCTCGCTTTCATGGGCTCGATTGGCAAGTTCGCAGCGGTTAGAGCCGATGAAGAGGCGGACATTCAAGCAGAACAATCTGGGAAGAAGAAATCGCGCCGCAGTAAGAAGGAACGTAAGTCATGAATCTCACTGCAATTTGGTCCGTCGCTGCGGCCGAGATGCGGATGAATCGTCGACTCGTGAGGACTTGGCTGTTCATCGTGGTGACCTTGTTTTTCTCTATCGGCATTCTGATCAACGGATTCGTCACATACGTCGCTCAATCGCCGATCAGCTCTGCAACTGTATTGAACTCGCCGTTGATGATCCCGTATCAGCTCTACCCAATGTTGATCAGCTTCTTTGCCATCTGGGTCATTTTCTTGGCATTCGATGTCCGTTCAAGGGATAAACGCGATCGACTCGATGAAGTGATCGGTGTGTTGCCTGTTTCGAATCTTGAGCTCGTGTTAGGGCGCGCAACTGGTATTACGGTATTGATGATGATTCCGATCGTAGGGTTAATCGCGCTCTACTGGATCACAGGATTTGCGTTGAGACTTAGCTTGCCAGGCGAAGGGCTCAGAGAGCCGGAACTTTATGTAACGCTCGCGAGCCTATTGATCGACTTGGTACCCAATATCTTGTTCTGGGTCGCGCTGGTCATGATGATTACGCTAATCGTCCGATTACGCGTTATCGCAGCTGCGATCGCGCTCGGGTTGCTCGGCTTAACAGTTTGGGCGCAAAACACGTTACCTATTTACGCACTCAACTTCGTCAACTCGTACACAGCAGCGCATTTCCTGCCGTCCTTCGTTTCACCAACCTTCACGAACCTAGAGATCATTCCTCACCGGTTGGCGATGATGTTCTTGAGCTTTGCGTTTCTGTGCTTTGCTGCCGCACTTTACCCTAGACTCGATAAGGGAAACAAACCGCGTTTACTAATCGCAGGATTCACCCTAGTTTGCCTCGGTGCAATTTCCTTCTGGTTCGTCCATTTGCAGTTTCAAGGTGAATACACGATCCGTCAGGAAATGGCAGCGACGCACCAACCTCACGCGGACTGGCATCAGGTTGACTTCGAGGCTTTGACCGGACGCATTGAATTACGCCCAGGTAGCTCGACTCACGGTGAATTCAATGTACAGATGACCTCGTTGGAGCGATTCGAGACCGACGAAGAAATCCTCATTTCGCTAAATCCAGGTTACGAAATTCGATCATTAGAGCTGAACGGGCAAAACACAGACTTTCGTTTTGAAGACGGATTGCTAGTAATTAAGGTTCCGATACCAATCGACCGTTCGAAAAGAATCGAACTCTCGATCACAGTGCAGGGAGACTTGAACCAGGAGTTCGCCTACCTCGACACAGCGGTCGATATGTTGTCATCTGACGTGTATCAAGCGTTTGGATTGTTAATCCAAGGAGCAGACGCGTATATCAACTCTTCACGCTATGTCGCGCTTGTACCAGATTTAGGGTGGTATCCCCTACCCGGTGCACACTTCAATCGAGACCTAAAACACATTCGACCGCGCGACTTCTTTGAGATGGACTTTGAAATAGCCGTTCCGGACGATTGGCATGTGGCAGGACCCGGTCAAAGTGAAATCATCGACGTGGGTGATTCGAGGTTAGTCCGACTAAATCCCTCAGCCCCAGTTCACGAAATCGCGCTGCTCGCAGCCGCTTTCGAGCGTCGCACAACTGAAATTGAAGGCGTCGAATTCGAATTACTGGTCACACCTAACAGCATGTCCAATGTTGACATCTTCAAACCTGTGTTTGACGAATTGAAGGCTCACATTCAAGAAATGCTGGTGGCAGCAGCGGAATCCGGGTTGAGCTATCCATATCGTACTTTCACGATCGTCGAAACACCAATCAATCTTCGCGCCTATGGTGGCGGTTGGCGTATGGATACGGCGCAGTCGTTCCCTGGTGTATTTACCATCCGTGAAGGTTCGTTTCTAGAAGCTGCCTTCAAACCGTCACTCGATGGACTGGAAGACGACACGGAAATAACTGACGAAGAAAAACTGGAGAAGATCCTGGCACTTCTGACGGGTTATTTCAAGAACGACGTGAACGGAGGCAACATCTACATTGCCGCATCGAACAATCTGATGCAGTACCAAACGGATGCGACCGGACCTGGCGCAATACCGCTTAGTTACCTAATGAACTATCTGACGAAGCGTGTCGCGACAGACTTGGAAGGTTTCTACTCCGCTCACGTTTCGATGGCCCCAGCTTCGCAAGCGACCTCCAATATAGGCATTGCAGTTATTGCTAACAATCCAGATGCACTCACACTTAATCGGTTCTACTACAACATGCATATCAATCAACCCAATGTCTGGGAAGCGATGATGGCTCAACCGCTAGGTAAAGTTGACTATGCTGAATTGACGAAGTCCAAAGCTAATTTGCATGCCCTCCATCTCTGGGGTCGCGCGATGGGTCACCTTATCCGAGATTGGCTCGGAGATGAGCAGCTCGGCGTATTGCTAGCGGAATTGCGCACCCGATATGCAGGACGGAACTACACCTACGAAGACTTGGTTACCGTAGCGGCGGACGTTGGTGTTGATATCACACCGATCTTTGGTGACTGGCTGACTACGACCGATTTCGCAGGTTTCCGCGCGAGCCAAGTTTCCACCGTCCGTCTCCCGGACCAAGCTTACGGCGTCCCGCTGTACGAAAGCAGTTTTTATCTTGAAAACGCCGAACCTGTGCCTGGGCTAGTCACAGTCGAATACGGCACAGAGCAGAATATGTCCGATGGCCGTAGCGGCGAAGTTACAGCACCAATCAAGATTCAGGGTCATAGTTCAGTACAGATCGCGTTGACGTCAGAAGAGCCTATCAATATTGTTCGTGTTAACCCCTATTTAAGCTATAACCGTACGGAGTTCTCGTTGGAGATTCCTTATCGTCGGAACTACGATCTAGTCGAACGTAGAGAGAAACCGTTCGTACAACCAGCATCCTGGAAATACGAACCGGGGAACAGTGTCGTCGTTGACGATCTCGACCCGGGATTTTCAGTCGACCAATCGAACGACAATTCAGCGAATTTACCTTGGTTTCTTCGATTTACTCAGCTCGCATTCGGAGAAAGTGCGAAAGATCAAGGGTTGAATTCATACGGTTCAACTGGTTTAAACATCTCCGTCGGTGCGTTCGGCGAATGGTCGCGTCAGCAACTTGATCAAGCCTATGGAAAATACCGACGGACGCTAGCGCGTGCGTTTCAAGGTTCCACCGAGGCTAACGTACATTTTCAAGCCAGCCTTCCGACGAGTGGGAATTGGAAACTAGAGTATCACGTTCCAGCTGTCCAATCCCTTCGCACTACCGGCGGTCTTGGTTTCGCAATCAACGTCGAGATTGGATCGCGGAGAAATCGTGAACGATGGGGTGATTTCGATATGTGGGTCACCGATGGCGAACGCGTTTTGCCAATCGAATTTGACGGTGAGTCGATCGATGAAGGCTGGAATCTACTTGGTGAATTCGACCTGGAAAATCCACTCGTAACCGTAAGTGTTTCGACGGACACGACCCGAGGATCCGTAATCGCAGATGCTGTCCGTTGGTCGCCAGCCAGCTGATCGCGATAGTTTCGTTAATCAAGAGTATTACATGCATCCCATTCGTCTTGGAATTACCACCTTAATCGCATTAGGTCTCCTCGGTTGCGGACGTGAACCACCCGACGTTCAAGTTGAATTCAGAATTCCCGTCGAAACCGAAGCTGTCGCCAATGACGATGTGGAACGCATCATCGCCGCAACCGGTACGTTGCGTCCACGCTCATTGGCAACACTCAACAACGAAGTACCTGGCGTGCTCTACATTAGCAGAAACAGCGATGGAGAGCGTTTGGTTGAAGGTGATACCGTAACGGTTGGGCAACCGATTGCAGAAATTACTGGAGAAGACGCTCGCCTTCATGCGGGTATCGAAGCGAGGCGCGTTGCACTCGAGAACGAAAAGAACGAGCTAGATCGACGTCGAAACTTATTCGAACAAGGGTTAATCGCTGAAACGGACTTACGTCAGCAAGAAGTCGCACACGAAAGCGCACTGCTTGAGTATGAACGCAGCAGACTCAATGCGTCGAAAGGTGAACTCGCCTCGCCTATCGAGGGCGTCATACTGACTTTAGCGCGAAACGCCGATCAATTGCCCGTCGCAGATGGCCAGCTGGTAGAACCCGGTTTCAAAGTCGCTGAAATTGCGCCGCTAAATCCGTTGATCGCTGACGTCGACCTCGTTGGTCCGGAACTGTCGCAGGTAGAGGTTGGGATGCCGGTTCGGGTTCGGCATTTCGCATACGAAGACCCGAACCCTGGTCGCGTATTACGCATCGCACCCAGACTCGACCCAACGACCCACACCTTTCGTATCGAAGTCGAGGTGGATAACTCCAACGACCATTTCCGCCCCGGTATGTTCGTCGAAGTGAACATCATCGCCGCGAAGCGTTCAGAAGTCCCTGTCGTTCCTCGTGAAGCGGTCACCCGTCGTGGAAACGCCAATGTCGTGTTCGTCGTGAGCGGACAACGTGCAAATCGACGCGACGTTCGCTTAGGTCTCAGCGACGACGAAAAGTACGAAGTCATCGACGGAATTAAGGCCGGTGACCAGGTTGTTGTGCGTGGACTTGAAACCCTCACAGACGGCACACGGATTCGCGTTATCGGCTCGTAAGTGAGTTTTTTTGAAACCTTAGCTGGGCTCGCTACCCGACGCCCAGTATCCATTTCTGTGATCGCGCTCGCGATCGCGCTAATCGGTTACTTGTCATGGGAACGAAGACCGATTGATCTTCTCCCGGACCTACAAAGCCCCACTATCGTGGTCTCGGTTCGCGCGGGTGACCGACCACCGTTAGAAATCGAACGCCTATTCGGTGAGCGACTAGAACAGCAGCTGTTCACTGTTCGCGGCATTCGCGAAGTCGAACAGGTTTCTCGCACCGGTAGACTCGTCGCAACCGTTCTCTTTGACTGGGACGCTGACATCGACATCGGGTTGATCGATGTCCAAAAAGCAGTCGGTAGTATCGAAGCCGACCCATCCGTGGACGAAGTGCTTGTCCGTCGATTTGATCCAAGGCAGGATCCGATTCTTGAATTGGGTTTGCTCTCGACCGACGATCGGCATTCGCTCCTGGAATTGCGACAGATTGCACGCCGCCAGCTCGGTACCAATCTTGAGCAACTAGACGGCGTTGCTGATGTTCACGTACTTGGGGGACGTGCAAAAGAGATCAGGGTCACCGTCGATCGATATCTGATGGACGCATACGAGATCACTATCGACTCGCTTGCAAGTTCAATCAATTCGCAGAACATCGACATCTCCGCAGGTACTGTTGAGGAAAACAACCGCGTCTTCCAGCTACGCGGTCGTGCGCGATACGAAAACGCTGATGACGTTGCAAATGTCGTACTTCGTTATATCCAGACTCCCGGAGGCGCATCCAAAGCCATCCGCGTCCATGACATCGCGACAGTTACAGAAGAAGCGCAGGAAATCGATCATCTTGTTCTAGTAAATGGACGCGAAGGCATCGGGCTTTCGATTTACAAAGAAGCTGGCGAAAACACGGTCGAAGTTTCTCAAACAATACGTGAAGCGATCGCGAACGTGGCAGATGACCTGCCTGGTATTGAGATTCACGAAGTAAGCGACAACGCGAAGCTGGTCGTGGATGCACTCGATGATCTGCAAGTCGCAGCAGGGATCGGCATCGTGCTAGCGGTGATCGTCTTAGTCGTCTTCCTACGTTCAGCGGGCGCAACCTTGATCGTTGGTACGGCTGTGCCAGTCTCAATTTGTACCGCTCTGTTTTTCATGCATTTGGGTGACTACAGTCTGAACATCGTCACGCTTGGAGGGTTGGCACTAGGTGCCGGCATGCTCGTGGACAATGCGATCGTGGTTGTCGAATCGATGTTCAGACGCCTTCAAGCTGGCGACGAGCCGAAACTCGCAGCGCAGGTCGGAACTGGACAGGTCGCAGGCGCTATTACAGCCAGTACGCTGACGACTTGCGTGGTGTTCTTACCCGTCTTCTTCGTTCAGGGATTAGCGGTTCGACTTATCGACGGTATTGCATTCACTGTCGTGGTCTCACTAATCGCATCCCTGTTCGTCGCAGTATTTCTAATTCCTGCCTTAGGTCAGTGGTTTCTCCCGCGGATCACTAACCTACCGGACGCAAATGAAACTGCCACAGGCACTGTTAGACGAGGATTAGAGAGTTTCGTCCAGCGATTGCTGAACCACCCGTTCTTAGTCGTACTTATCGCTTCAGGTTTCATCGCGACCGCACTCTTTTTCCTGTTGCGTCTCGGTACCGAGTTATTACCTCCGTCAGACCCAAAACAGTTCTCTGTTCGCGTCGTCGGCCCAGCGGGTCAACGTGTTGAGTCGACTGCGCGTATGGTTGAAGGGTTAGAAGCTGTCATTCGAGAAGCAACCAACGATCAAGTCGCGGCTACCCTCTCAGAGGTTGGTCGCATTCCCGACGACGATCGCGTCATCCGTCAAGAAATGTCTGATGAGCATACCGCGCGCGTCATTGTGCGAGTAGCCGATACAGGACCGACAGGTCGCGACGTTGCGTTAGCACTTGCTGATGTGGTCGAATTTGAAGAGACCACGCTCGATTGGGAAATCAATCGAAGTGCACTCAGCGATGCGCTCGGTAGCAGTGGGATTCCGGTCCTAGTTGAGATATCCGGAACGGCGTTAGAGGACATTCGTCTCGCGACCTCTGCGATCCAATCGCAACTCGCAGAACTTCCTTCATTGTGGAATGTGCGTAGTTCATTCGAAGGTGGCCCACCAGAACTTCATGTCGAACTAGACCGGTCACTAGCCGACGCTGCTGGGGTAAATCTAAATCAGATCTCAGGCACACTGCAATCCAGTCTAGACGGTCGTCCCGTCACTCAAATCGCGATTGGTGACGAGGAATATCCGATCGTCATCCGTAGCGATACGCCCTTTCGAGACGAACTCGCAAATATCGTGCTGAGTTTGCCGAACGGCCGGCAGATATCAATCGGTGAAGTCGCAAACTTCCACGAAATCGAAGGTGCAAGAGAGATCTTCCGACGTGATCAGCGCCGCACTGCACAGGTTACCGCACAAGTAGCAGAAGGGTACGGACTACCACAAGCTACGAGTGATGTGCAAGCCGTACTTGACGAAGCGGTACTACCTGGAGGAGTTCAGGTCAAGATTCGAGGTGAAGAGGTTGAACGCGCGAAGACGTTTGGCGAATTGCAGCTTGCAGGTTTACTAGCGATCGCGCTCGTATTTATGGTGCTCGCCGGAACGTTCGAATCCGTTTTGCAACCGATCACCGTATTGGCTTCAATTCCTCTAGCGATTGTTGGGGTTGCCATTGCAGTCGTACCACTGGGGAATCCAATCGGCGTCATGTCCATGTTGGGCTTGATCGTTCTCGCAGGTGTTGCCGTTAACGACGCGGTATTGCTACTAACCACCGCACGACAGCTAATGGCGAGCGGTGTTGAACGGATCGAAGCCCTGTATCGCGCGGCTGGCATTCGACTGCGTCCGATTACTATGACAACCCTTACAACTGCCCTTGCGCTGACCCCACTACTGTTCGGAGGCGGTGAAGGTGCAGTCCTTCGTCAGCCAATGGCATTGACCATCATCGGCGGAATCATTACCTCTACGATCGGATCACTATTGGTGTTACCGTGTCTCTATCTACTTTTGGACAACCTCGGTATCCAGCTGCGTCGGCTCGGCCGAACACGCGTCGCGATAGACCCAGCTGCTACTTAAGTCTGAATTCCTCTACCTTCGCTTCATCAAGGTCGATTCCAAGTCCGGGTCGATCCGTGAGATTGACTTCACCGTTCTGCGGAACGACGTGCTCACCATAGATCGCCGCGATGTCATCTAGAGGACCGGAAAACTCGATCGAGAATTCATGCGGTCGCGTCGCGTTTTGTACCGTCGCGTAGACGTGCATCGATGCCATACTATTAATCCCAGCTTGCGGACTATGTGGCATCACTGGTTTGTCGAGCACGGTTGCCATGTCGAAGATTCTTTTCACTTCGGATGGTCCACCAGCGCTAAGAATGTCGGGCTGAAGGATGTCTGGATTGCCAAGCAACACTAAGTGCTCAAACCACCAACGATAGGCATCCTGTTCACCTGCGGAAACCGCAACATCCAGTGCATCCGCAATCTGTTTTAGACCTGGTAAGTCGTTGTGCGGGATCGGTTCTTCGAAGTGGTCAATACCTAGCTTTTCGAACTTCCTCCCTTGCTGAATCGCCGTAGAGACGGAATAACCGTTGTTCGCATCGAAACCCAGATACACCTCCGGGGGTAGAAACTCGCGAACGAGTTTGAACATCGCGAAATCCTTAATCGGATCTGCGTCCTGACGCCATCCTTTCCAATCCATTCGAATTTTGAACGCGCGATACGATGCATCCCAACCTTCCTTGACCTTCTCGAGCATGTCTTCAGGTTGCATGCGCCAACCCGATCCCACGGACCAGTAGAGCGGGATTCGTGTCCGCGCCGCGCCGCCCATCAACGTATAAACAGGTAGACCAGTCTCCTTGCCGAACAGGTCCCAAAGTGCCACGTCGATGACGCCTACGACGTTGGCGGGGACACGATACATGCGGTCTTCGTGGCCGAACGTCAGTGTCTCCCAATGTCGCTCGATCTGCAATGGATCTTCGCCGATGAGAACAGGCTTAATGATGTTCTCTAGATAGGCTTCGAAGACCGATGTCCTCCCGGAACTCGGCGAGCTCGCACCGAATACTTCACTCCAACCTTCAACGCCGGAGTCAGTTTGGATTCGTACCAGCGTTTTCCTGATTTTTAGCGGTGTAAGCGTAATGTCGGTAATCTTCATTTAGTCATCCAAACTCAATTTTTCGTTCTTGTAGAAACTGACGACACACCTCAAATATTGGCGTTAACCATGAGACTGTGTACTACTTGGTCAGACTCGTATAGACGCGATTGATAAACCCGAGTGATTGAGAAACATCTCCGAAGGATTCGTCGAGATCTTCCGTAACGTTTACCGCAAGTACTTCCTGCATCGTTTTACCTTCGTCTATCAATGCCTTCACGCGTTGGCGCACGAACTTCAACATTTCTATATACGCCGCGACGTCCGCCATATCCGTGACTTCTCCATGTCCAGGAATCACGATCGTGTCTTCGTTCAACTCAGCGTACACGGTTTCACAGAATCGGATCATCCCGTCAATCGAACCGCCACTATCCACGTCAACAAACGGATAGCCTAGTTTGTTGTACACATCACCGAAATGCACTGCATTTTGCTTTCGGAAAATAACAGCGACATCACCAGCCGTGTGGGCGGCACCTGCGTGGATTAGCTCGATATCGCCGCCATTGAAGTGAAACGTCATGCGGTCACCGAATGAAATCACCGGTAGCGCATCCGGAGGATACGCTTCTTGCTTGTACTTCGCGATGACCAAGTTGATGATGTTGTCCTTTGCCATCATCTCAGCAGAATGTTCATGCGCGACGATCCAGCTACCTGCCGGTCCTAGCGCTTTGTTACCATCAGCGTGATCGAAATGCCAATGTGTGTTGATCGCGAAATCGATCGCACCACCACCTAGCTCTGCAATAGCATCGTTGACTTTCGGAATCATCTCAGGGAACTGATCGTCGACGACTAACACACCGCTCTTTCCGATCGAAACAGCAATATTGCCGCCGATTCCAAAGAACACATGCAAACCGTCCGCAACTGTTTGCACTTCGATTGGCGTATCGAAATCCCAAGAAAACGCTTCTTGGAGCTGCTCGAGGTTCATTGCAGTCTCGTCCGACGTCACATCTTGTGCCGTTCCGCCAATGGAGACTAAGAGCGTTAGTGTCCCTGCGATCAAGCGGTCTCTCATGTCACTCCAATCGTAAAGTTGATCTCGACTCATTGTATTTTGATGTTCAGTTCCTACATCAAGACAAGCTGCCTTACATAGCGAATCGATACGTAATGCAGCGAATACGTTGGTGACTCGACTCTTCGCAATCGAGATTGCAGATCAGATGTCGGTAGCAATTACATAAAGCCGGTGCTTTGTGCAAGACGATGCTTGGATTTGGCAAATGTCAGATAACTCAGAACCGTAGAAACGACTGCACAAAGTCAATTTGGCTTACTTAAGGAACTTGGCAGTAGAGTGTTCTAAATCTTCCGCAGATCGACTGAAATCGAAGCTGCTCGTTTTGGTGATGAAGTATCGAATCTGAATACGTCCCCGAACAATCGGAACCCATTCATTGACCGCGTTGTGAAAACTGTGAGTCGGAAGCCAAACTAAGTAAGCGTTAGGTCCGTTGCGATTGAAACTGCGTACTTTCTAGTCGTACAGCAAGTTGGCGATATTCACACCGGCTAGAAAAACTCCCTTTCATATTGGGTCTCTATGGCCGTGAGGACCTTTTACCGGGCTCTGTTGATCACCGCGCGTACTGGATCGAGGGATGAAACGCCATCACCCGCGATTTCCCGTTCCGCGAATAGCTTCAGCGCTATCTCGTGGTCAACCAGGATTTGCACAGCGTCGCGCTCCGCCGCCGGCGCTTGCGCCAGCAAGTCCCGAAAGCGCTCGATGGCTGGATCAAGTATGCCCATCATCCGCTCCATCGCCTCGCGCCAGGGAAGCGCTTCATATAGCTCGAGCGCCGAGTCTAAAGACCGATGGCTGCTTGCTAAGGGTGGATGGGTGGTATCGGCGACCAAAGGCGCAATCCGGTTTCCGGTGACCTCTTCGAGCTCGGCGAGCACCTGCCACTTAGCCTGTTCATCAGAATCATCCGTCGCTACGGCCAACCGCTCAAAGAACGCCTTACCCCATAGCTCACCCTGCCAAGCTTGAAAAATACCTTCCCTGTAAGCGTCCGTGCCCATACTTGCCTTCTCGCTTGACGCGTAACCCTGTTAGAGTAGCTCCTCGACCTTTTCCGACGGTCGCCCAATGACCGCTCGCTCGCCGCGCACAGCGATTGGTCGCTGCATCAGACGCGGATGCTCGACAAGTAGCTTCACAACGGCATCAACGGTAGTGTAGTTCGCTGCATCAAGACCGAGATCCTTGAAGTTCTTGTCCTTGCGGACTAAACCTGCCGGTACTACATCGACCCTGTCGGCTATCCAACGGAGAGTTTCCTCATCCAGTGGGGTCTCGAGATAGGTAATGACATCGAACTCGACGTCTCGCGCACGCAGAATATCCAACGCTCCGCGCGATTTGCCTCACCCGGGGTTGTGGTAGAGCTTGATGCGATCCATGAACTTCTCCGTCTTTACTACGTTAAGCAGACTATTCGACTACTTGGGAATGTCAACGTCACCGAGTCCGAAGAGCACCCCACTCGAACGATTAGTCTTCCGGGCACTACCCGACCGGCGTCAAGATTGTACCAGTGGCATAGCGCAGATAGTCAGCGACTCTAGTCCGTCTTCGACTTGTATTCGATCACTCGTACTCGGCGCAAGGATGTGTTTCGAAAGGGTAATCCGCGCATCCCGAATTTCGACCACAATGTCCTTCCCTACGCAATAGATTGGCATTTAGCGCTTATAGCATTCAGTTCCGAGCGCGCTTCTCACAGTCCGAACGCTTCGGCAAGCTCTACACGTATATGAATGTCCAAAGTCTGACGAATGAAGTCAGTCCACGACATTTTTTCCACCGTCAGATAGTCGCTCAGGAGGCGACCAATATCGGAACTGCGGCGTCCAGTTCTCCTCATTCAATCCCGCTAACGCCAAAACATGCCAGAGTGAACAGTAAATATCTCCCGGACCGAACACACAGTTGTTTTTCTTATAGATTTTGCCTTCTCTGCGTTCGTACATCGAAGCGCCAGGACAGTTTTCATATTCGGCGGAAACGTTGTGCTCGTTCATGTAGTCGCTGTTTCTGTGCGACGCGAGCTTGAACCGCCATCCGCGTGAGTTCGCAAACTTCCGTTGTGTGTCTGGATCATCTCCCGACACGAGGACGACTCCCATTGCGTCCTCCAAGTGGCCGATGAAGCCGTTCAGTCCGTCTGCCCACACGGTACAGTATCGACACCCTTCACCCATGTTGTGAATGACAAAGAGCTTGTCTTTATTGCCGAAGAGGTCGCTCAATGTGATCGTTCCATTCTCTGTCTCGAAAACGTGGTTCGCGACTTCTTCGGGTTCGGTCGACGCCAGAAGCTCATTTAGCTTACCAATGGACTCTGAGATCTCCTCGTAGAGTGCTTGGATTTCGACTTGGCTCATCTAACTATTCAACGCTTCGGTCATTTCTACTGATTTTATTGTGACGATTTGCGGCTTTTTGGTGTTGTATCAGCTACCATGAACTTGCTGTTTTATCTCGCGACAATGACAAGATAGGAACATAAAAAAAGGGCTCGCTTTCACGAGCCCTTTCTTCTGTAGCGAAGTGTTCTGGTCGGAACACTCACTTAGATCAAATCAAGCGACCAAGTCACTTAATCTACATCATGCCACCCATGTCCGGCATTCCGCCTCCACCAGGCATTGGCGGTGGATTGTCTTCAGGTGCTTCCGCAACCATCGCTTCAGTTGTGATCATCAGACCGGCAACCGACGCAGCAGCCTGCAATGCGGTTCGAGTCACTTTCGCAGGATCTGGAATCCCTTGTGCGATCATGTCACCATACTCGCTAGTTGCACCGTTGTACCCGTGGTTACCTTCGAGTGAACGTACTTTGTCCACAACGACCGCGGGTTCATCACCGGCGTTTTCCGCGATTTGTCGGAGTGGATGGGTCATCGCACGAAGCGCGATAGAGATACCGACATTCTGGTCTTCGTTGTCGCCAGACAGACCTTCAATGCTCTGAAGCGCGCGGATAAGTGCGACACCACCACCAGGTACGATGCCTTCCTCAACTGCGGCACGAGTTGAATGCAACGCATCTTCGACGCGTGCTTTCTTCTCTTTCATCTCGATCTCGGTAGGCGCACCTACCTTGATCACGGCGACGCCACCGGCGAGTTTCGCCAAGCGCTCTTGAAGTTTTTCTCGGTCGTAGTCGCTTGTTGTGTCTTCAATTTCTTGACGGATTTGCTTGATCCGACCTTCAATCTCAGCTTTTTCACCTGCGCCATCAACAATGGTGGTGTTTTCCTTGCTGCTTGAGATTCGCTTCGCAGTACCCAAATCATCAAGCGTCGCACCTTCAAGCGTCAGACCGACTTCCTCGGAAATCACGGTCGCACCTGTGAGCGTAGCGATATCTTGCAGCATTGCTTTTCGACGATCACCAAATCCAGGCGCCTTAGCAGCGGCGATTTTCACGATACCACGCATGTTGTTAACCACCAACGTCGCAAGTGCTTCACCTTCGATGTCCTCAGCAATGACCATCAACGGCTTGCTTGCCTTCGCAACGTTCTCAAGGACTGGTAGTAGATCGCGAATATTCGAGATCTTCTTGTCGCAGAGAAGGATGTAAGGTTCTTCAAGATCAGCGGACATCGAGTCTTGGTTGTTAATGAAGTAAGGCGACAAGTAACCGCGATCGAACTGCATGCCTTCCACAACATCAAGTTCGTTTTCAAGGCCGCTGCCTTCTTCGACGGTGATCACACCCTCTTTTCCAACCTTTTCCATTGCTTCCGCGATGATCTGACCCACTGCTGGATCATTGTTCGCAGAAACCGTCCCTACTTGCGCGATCGACGTTGAGTCCTCGCAAGGCGTGGACATACCTTCGAGTTCTCCTACCGCCGCCGCAACGGCTTTATCGATACCGCGTTTGAGATCCATTGGATTCATACCTGCCGCAACAGACTTGAGCCCTTCCATCAGGATGCTCTGTGCCAACACGGTTGCCGTTGTGGTACCGTCGCCAGCTTCGTCGGACGTTTGACTGGCGACTTCTTTCACCATCTGCGCGCCCATGTTTTCGAACTTATCCTTAAGTTCAATTTCCTTCGCGACTGATACACCGTCCTTCGTAACAGTCGGGGCGCCGAAAGACTTGTCGAGAATTACGTTCCGACCTTTCGGACCTAGCGTTACCTTTACGGCGTTTGCCAAGATGTTGACGCCGTCAAGCAAACTCGAACGGGCATCATCAGAGAATTGGACTTCTTTTGCACTCATTGTTGTTTTTCCCTCAAACCGCAGTTATTCAATGACGCCGAAAATTTCAGATTCGGAGAGAATCAAATACTCTTCTTCTTGGATTTTGACGGTGCTTCCACCATACTGCCCAAAGATGACTTTGTCGCCGACCTTGACGTCAAGCGGTCGAACGTCGCCACTATCCAGGATCTTTCCAGGTCCGACAGCCTGTACCGTGCCTTGTGACGGTTTTTCGTTCGCTGTGTCCGGCAAAACGATGCCACCGGCGGATACGGCCTCGTCCTCGTCACGTGTCACGACGACACGATCATGAAGGGGTCGAATATTCATCGATATCCTCAATGGTTGATAAAGTTTGTGTTCCCTACTTAGTGCATCGCAGCAACTAAGCGCGCATATTTTAGCACTCGAATACTAAGACTGCTAATTTTTGGCAGTTAAAGATCATGATTGCTAACAATTGGTGATGAATTGGACGAAGAAGCAACAAATACGATCAAGTGGATCATCGAGTCGATCCCTTGTCGAACCGTAGCGACGTATGGGCAGATAGCTGAATTGGCAGGTCTTCCTCGAAGGGCACGCCTTGTCGCGCGAGTTCTGAGCACGTCCGACGACTCAGATTGTCTACCTTGGCATCGTGTCATTAGAGCAGATGGTCGAATCGCGCCTCGACCATCGGCACACCTACAGATGGAACGACTTCGCGCGGAAGGCGTCGCTGTTGTGGACGGTAAAGTGAACCTATCGAAGTATCAGTGGCAAGCGTAGACGTTATAGAAGCACACGTCGAATCGATAATTTGTCGCTTAAAAATCGCGCTATTGGATTCTCATCCCAGAATTCGATGCTACGAAGTTTCATCGGCTGAATTAATACACCTTAAGCAAAACGACCAACTCGATGCACACCAAACGTCCTAGCCGACACGTTATTCGCTCCTTACTTTCGTTTGCGATCGCTTCGTGGCATTTAGCAAGCGGAGCATCTGACACCGAACACACCGATGGCGAGTCGGAACCAACGTACGAACACATCGAGGAACTCATCGCTGTTGGCACACGACACCAGTCGCGTTCTCATACGGAAAGCGTCGTCCCTGTGGATTCATTTACGGAGAACGACCTTGATTCAGTGCACTCGTCAGACATGATCGAAGTTCTGTCACACATCGTCCCTTCGTTCTCGGTTCGGCGGCACCCTATTTCAGATGGCGCGTCGTTTGTTAGACCTACTCACGTCCGAAACCTAGAACCACATCACACGCTGGTACTCGTCAATCACAAACGTAGACATAAGGCCGCGTTCATGCAAGTCGGCGGATGGGGTGCGCACGGGAGCGATATCGGTGCATTACCTAGTATCGCAATCAAATCTGTTGAAATCCTACGAGATGGAGCAGCGGCACAATACGGTTCAGATGCGATTGCCGGTGTGATCAACTTCAATCTGCGCGAAAGTATCGGAGAGTCCATGCTCAGAGCTCGCCTCGGCCAATACGGAGTCGGCGACGGGACAGAAACCATACTTGAGGGTTACATTGGTCGTGATGTAACCTCGAATGGATACATCACGGCGAGCTTTCAACTTGCAGACGCTGAACCAACGAGTCGTTCGCAACACTACGATATCAGCATCGCAGGAACAGGCGTACTACCTCACGAAGCCGTCGATGCAATACTCATCGACGAAGATAGAACCTACTACGGACCAGACGCGTACACCTACGTTTATGACAGTAACGGTACGCTAATTGGCGTTACGTTGGAACCCGACGGCGTTCCCGACGATCTCGACACCAGCTACCGAGATCATTTTGAGTCGGTAGGAGGGAATCGACTGATAAAGAGTCCCGCTCAGATTTGGGGACGCCCGACCCGTCGACAGCACGCGTCGTTAGTCAATTTCGGTCTAAACGATGTCGGTCATTGGGATATCTACGGATTCGCGAACTACACCACAAAAGATCAAACGGGCGGCTTTTTCTATCGGCGACCAGGAATTAGCGTGTTCCGCCCAGTGCGTTTGCAGGATGGTTCGATTTTCGACGTACGTCAGTCGTTTTATCCTGCTGGATTTACGCCTCAGTTCTCGGGATTTTCGAAGGAGGCAGCATTTTCGGTTGGCGTACAACGTGAATTAGGCACTGATTGGGCCGTCGATCTATCCCTCAATTCAGGTCGGAGCTTGATCGAATACAGCATTGCGAATACCCTCAATCCTTCACTCGGTCCCCAGTCACCCACAAGCTTTCGCCCCGGAGACTTAGCAAATCAAGAGGTCACGTTAAATGCAGATTTCACGGGCACAATTCAACTCGGATCAATCGATCCCGTCAGTCTTGCCTTAGGCATCGAACGTAGAGCCGAGCAATATGAAATCAAAGCCGGTGATCCAGCATCATATGAACTAGGTCCGTTTGGTTCGCGTGATCCGTTCAATTTCGAGATTACCCAAGCAGAGGTTGATGCTGATCCGACCGACACCCTCACAATGCTCGAATGCCGAATCCCAGGTTTACGGACGACAGGTTCTCTATGTCCCAAAGGCGATCCGATCAACAATACGTTACCGATCGGCTCGAATGGTTTTCCAGGTTACTCACCGCTATATGCAACGGTTCAATCAAGAAATAGCTACGGACTCTACCTCGACGGAGAATCGAGTCTGACAGCGGACTTGCTGGTTAATGGCGCGTTACGTTTCGAGAACTTTGAGGATTTTGGTGATATAGTGGTCTGGAAACTAGCCGCCAAATTTCAAGCCAGCAGAGCGATAAATCTACGAGGTTCGATGGGGACAGGTTTCCGTGCGCCCAGTACTGGTCAGCTTTCGACCACGAACGTTTCCACCCGGATTGCTCCTGATGGATCGCCCGAAGCAGTCGGTCTGTTTCCTGCAACGCATCCAGCGTCCATGTTATTCGGCAGCAACGCGCTCTTACCCGAGCGATCAACATCGTTTACGTTAGGCGTTACGATCAACTCGTCAAGATTTGGCGACATCACGCTGGATACATACTCTACGGATATCGACGATCGATTGATCTTAGCGTCGGGATTCGAAGTCGGTCCTGCCGAACGCGTACAACTCGTTGAGCTAGCCGTTCCTGGCGCGCTCGATATTGGACGAGTGTCGTTCTTCACGAACGATGTGAATACTCGAACGACTGGAGTGGATTTGACAGGGTATTTTCAATTCGATACGCGATTTGGTACGACTTCGCTATCGTGGCTTACGAATTTCAATCAAACCGAAATAACACGTCGTGGCACTTTCATCGATGACGAAGGGGTTTTTGACATTGAGAATGGCACGCCATCGCGTCGAACGACCGTTACTGCGACCAATACGTGGCGCATTTTCGATTTCCTAATTCGAGTGCGCGAATATGGACCTTATAAAAACGCGAACAACCCAACTTTACAGGAGATTCAGTCATTCAATGCTGAGTACTTCGTTGATGTTGCGAGCACGATCAGTTTCAACAACGGAATGCAGCTCGAATTCGGTGTCGAGAACGTGTTTGATAACTATCCTGCACGAGGGCAATTCGAGTCGTGTTGCGGACGAATCTACAGAAGTGACTCGATCGTACCGTGGCAAGGTTCTCTCTTCTATCTCCAATTGGAGACGCCATTTGGTCAGTAGCTCAACGTGTGATCCACGATATCGAGCCATATGTGGCGACTGGACACAGATACGGGACGAAAGTCGCACTTCTTGGTCTCAGGATATGACGCTTTGAATCCAGTCCCCAGCGAGCCGCCTATTCGTGCCTAGTTTCGATGTCGTATCAGAAATCGATTGGCAGGAGGTGCGCAACGCTGTTGATCAATCAAAACGCGAGCTCGGCACTCGCTTCGATTTTCGCCACGTTGACGCCGGAATCGAACTCGCCGAAAAGTCGATCCAGATCCATGCTGAAGAAGAATTCCAGCTACAACAATTACTGGAAATCCTCAAAACTAAATTCGTGAGTCGGAAAGTCGATATTAAGGTACTCCAACCCGGCGAGGTCACACCATCCGGAAAAACGAAGCGACAGGTGGTAAATCTGGTCGAAGGAATCGACAGGGCTACCACGAGATTAATCAGTAAGCGTGTGAAAGACCTGAATAAGAAATTGCAGGTCCAAGTACAAGGCTATCACGTCCGTATTTCCGGCAAAAAGCGCGACGAACTCCAGCAAATCATTGCCGCGCTTCGTGATCTGGACCTGCCTATGCCACTGCAGTTTAAGAACTACCGCAATTAGTGTAAAAGGACAACGAATAGCGTGACTGATACAACCGTCGAACAGTCTTTAATCGACCGAATTTCAGTCTATCGCGATCCGCGACTTTGGCGCATATTCCTGCTCGGAACAATTAGTGGGTTTCCGTGGGTATTTATTGGCTCGGAAATGACTGCATGGCTAGCTGACGTAGAGCTTTCGAGAAGTGCAATTGGTCTATTCGGCGCTGTATTCGTGGCTTACACAGTTAACTTTCTATGGGCACCACTAATCGATCACTTACCCCTACCTGGTTTCCGTCGGCTCGGTCACCGAAGGTCATGGATTGTTCTGTGCATGCTCCTACTGATCGTGCAAGCATTAGTACTTGCCGCAACTGGACCATCCTTTAGCTTATTACTTACTGCAGCGCTGTGTCTCGGTATCGCTATCGTTTCTGCAACACAAGATCTTGCAATCGATGCCTATCGCGTCACAGTCATCGAAGAGCATGAAGAGCACATGATCGGGCACGCTGCGGCGATGGCGACTTGTGGTTGGTGGACAGGCTTAAGTCTGCCTGGCGCGTTTGCATTCATCTTGGCGGACCAATACGGCTGGAATGCAGTTTACTTTGGACTCACGGGAATCCTCGTCGTATTAATAGTTGGAGTTTTGCTCGGTGTGAAAGAACCGCCACGCGTTATAGAACCAAATACAGTATCGCGCGTTACGCGTATCCAGTTCTTTGATCGAACGTACGTTGCTGCGGTCGCCGAGTTCTTTCATCGAAACGGCATACGTTTAGCGTTAGGCCTCTTGGTTTTTATATTCGTATTCAAACTAGGGGAAGCATTTCTCGGTCGCATGGTCGTTGTCTTTTACAAAGAAATCGGCTTCACCAACGCTGATATTGGCGTTTACTCAAAAGGACTTGGGTTGGTAATCACCATCACTTGCGCGATCGCGGCGGGCTTCTTTACAAGCTATTTCGGAACTGTGAAAGGCCTTATGCTAGCCGGTATAGGTATGGCGGCGACCAATCTTTTGTTTGCGTGGTTAGCAACTGTCGGACCCGACAAATCCTTGCTCGTTTTCGCTCTCGTTGCGGACGGAATCACAAGTGCGTTATCCACGGTTGCATTCGTCGCATTTATTACGTATTTCACGAGTCACTTACACGCTGCAACACAGTATGGCGCATTAGCATCGCTAGGTAACGCCGGTCGTACACTTCTTGCTGCTTCTAGCGGAATTCTTGTCGATTGGTTGGGCGGCGACTGGATGACGTTCTTTGTCTTGACCGCAGTGATGGTATCACCAGCGTTAGCGATCCTTTGGTGGATCGGTCGTTCAGCGGTTGTTAGTGAGAACGATAGCTAGGCAACGCGCGGTAACGCTTCGTTAGTACTCAAACCCGTAGAAAGAGGTTCAGCATCCACAACTTCAAATAGACTGCGCTGAATCCAACGCTCGTCCACGACGTCCTTTTCCATCGGCGCGTCAAACGCATTTCGAACTTGACCGTTCTTGAGTATGTGCTGAATCGTCACACCGAGTTTTGCCAGTTCACCCGCGAGAATGGTGTGACGGTGGCACCGATACGGATCACTCTCGACGCACATGATTGCAATTCGATGAACATCCGCTCTCTCAAGCAGCTGTGCCATACCATCGCTGAATGCATCACAAGCAATCTGGCGACGATAGTCAGAAAGACTCTCACAGCTGTTGCGCATGCGCAAGTTGTGTGAGCCAAGCTGGTTACCGAGGTATTCGTAGTCGAAGCCGGATTGTCGAAGTTTGCGTTGAATGGCTTCATAATTGAAGTGTGGTACGTGGCGACTGAACGGAATTGAACGAACATCAACGACCTGTTCAATTGACCACTTCCTAAGCAGGGATGCGAATGATCGATAACTCATATTCGAGTGACCAATCGAAAACACTTCCTTCTTACGCCCGTTCATGTTAAATCCCTCCCAATACCTGTAAGTTTATACACTTTTAGACAAGAAGACAACGAGGACGTTGCACGCGTCATGCTCGTTACAACGTTCGCAGCAGTGTCTTAAAGCCCCGCGCGACTTTCACTCGACGTTCCCGCGCGCTGAAGACCTCCCCGGTCTGTGGTCGATACCCCAGTGCATTCCCAAGTCTGAGCGTACCGTTGCCTTTGAGCTCATAATCCAGATCGCACGCATCAAGTAATCGTCGTGCGTCGGTCATCGCGTGCTTCGCCATCTGCTGCTTTCGGACAGCTGAATCTCGAACGGATGACGTTTCATCGTCAAATGCGCGCAGGTACTTCGGCGAGCACCGCATTGATTGAGCATGGATGAGTAACGGCTCTTGCGAATGCTGAAGTGTCGCCGCGAACGTTGCCTCAAAGTTGCAGGATCCTGATTCGTCAGGTTCCCAAGCGTTGTCAAATCGGCGTGTATGGAATGCATAGCCCGCAAGTTCGACTGGATCACGAACCAGAACATCCGAGTCCTCGAATGTCTCAACAACGCAGCCGCTTGCGTCGGAAACTCGTCCAGTCAGTGTCCCGGACCAAACAATGCGACGCTGGCGGAAAACCCAGTAACCTGTGATCTGATAGGACATGTCGTCCCGCCAGTCTTTGACGTCGTACAACACACTATCGACTAGCGGAACATAACGCGAATCATTGATCTCAAGCATGACCCGGTGATCTGTCCCCAACATTGAGTGCACGTTTCGCAAAGAGAGTGTTGAAGTAGGTTGAGGCGCTTTGATGTATCCAGCGTACTCGAGAAACTTCGCCATCCACCCACTGGGGACACCTTCGTTTTTGACGGTTGCCGAAGGTATCTCCAATTCGATAAATCGTCGAGCTTCGTCGTAACTGACGTCGAGATCAATCACAACCGCACGAATACCACTATCGAATTCGATATCAATGCGACTGTTCTGTGATGCGCCGCTTAGCTTTCCGTCTGCATAGCAAAAACTCGGTAAGCCAGCGAGGTCTCGCATTCGTCGGTTTCTCAACATTTCGTTTCTCATGTCACGCATTACGGTTGCAAAGATAGAGAGACCTACGACACGTTGTGTCGCACAATACAGTTACTTAGTGCAGATTTAGGAACTGGACCCTATGGCGAATGAACGACCACCCATCGATCGCGTAGGCCGATGGGAGGCGACAATAGTGAAACCAGTCTGGCTGACGGAAAGCGACATGACCAAGCAAGTTCGCGCATAGAGCTCATTGGGGCGTGGGTGAACTCAAGTGTGAACTAGGGATCGCTGCAATCACGCTCGAAGGTTCGCTGCTCGAGTAAATACGCTCAGTTTAGGCGCGGGTGTAGAATATAGGCGCCGCCGTGGCGACCAGCCAACCACAAAGATAAGCACGCTGATTGCATTGCGAGGTTGAGGTCATATTCGGAGTGGTTCAACAGATTTGTGATGAACGAGCCGATGGAGTTGTGTAAGATGAATCCGTTATCGGCGCGGCAGAGCATCAAGGAGATTTGACGCATGAGCGCGAGCATATTCGACTATCCCGAAGTCTACGATGCGATCTTGTGTCACTCGGACGAAGTTGTAAAAACGGAAGTGGCCACGATTTTGGATCTCTTGGAACGGCACGGAATGACAGGGGGCCGAGTGCTCGATTTAGCCTGCGGTACGGGCGTTCATTCGGTAGAGCTTGCGCAGAAAGGGATCGAGGTGGTCGGCCTGGATGCATCGGTCGCGATGTTGGAGGCTTCACAGCGTCGAGCGAAACGCTGCGATGTTGAGATGAAGGTTGTTGAAGGGGACGTCGTTGATTTCGATCTCGGCGGTGATTTCGACGCAGCGATTTTCATGTCCGAGACATTCCCGATGATTCACCGATATCAGGATCTGGTGTCGCACTTCGCGAGCGTGCGACGTGCGTTAAGGCCGAAGGGCCTCTACATCGTCGATGTCGATGCTAAGCGTCATGGCGTCGGCATTGACTACTATCGGTGGGGGGACAAAACCGTTCAAGTCGGCGATCAGCAGATCGCCATTTGGCACGAGAGTTTTCCCGGGAACTGGGTAGACGGGACGTCACGACTCGTGATGCATACCCGCATTGTGGATGATGACAAAACGATTACGACCAGGGATGACTGGACCGGTCGTAATGATGCGCCGTGGCACCTCGATCTGTTGGTTCGGACACTAGCCGGTTGGTCGCTCTCCGGCTTTTGTTCGTGGCGCGATGCGTCGGGGGACATCGCGGTTGAAGATCATTATTTCATGGTGCTCCAGTCGGACTGACTGCACGTCAATTCGAATCATGTCTGAAGTCGAATTTCGGTTACCGTCTGCGTAACAGAAATTTGGCAACCCGGCTTGTTCCCGAATTCGTCGGTTTCGAAGCAGCTTTCTATCGCTCAGTTCGCGATACATTGAACGATAGAGCCGTTTACGACATGTTGTGCTGGATAAAAAACGAATGATGTCGCGTAGTACAGTTACTTGATGCAGATTTAGGAACTGGACCCTATGGCAGATGAACGACCACGCATCGATCGCGTAACGACGACGGGAGGCGACAGTGGAGAAACCAGTCTGGCTGACGGTAAGCGCCATGACAAAGGAAGTCCGCGCATAGAGCTCATTGGGGCGTTGGATGAACTCAACTGTGAACTAGGGATCGCTTCACTCATGCTCGACGGTTCGCTTCTCGAGCAAATCCGCTCGATTCAGGCACGCGTTTTCGATATCGGCGCCGCCGTCGCGACCGGCCAACCACAACCTTTCTGGCGCCGTGAAACCCAACACCTTACAAGCGCGACCGAAGAACTGAACTCGAAGCTCGAACCCTTGGCTGAGTTCGTGTTACCTGGGGGTAATGAAGCAAACGCGCGGCTTCACGTCGCACGGGCAAAGACCCGTCGATGCGAGCGCGTGTTTTGGCGGCTCAATGATGAAGCACTCATCGAAGCGTCGATCGGCACATTTCTCAACCGACTATCTGATTTCCTATTCGTCGCCTCACGGACCGTCTGTGACGATGAGGTCATTTGGCAACCACTCAAGGATTAGGTTGAGGAGCTAGGTTGAACTCAGGTTGTCGCGGACCTCATATTCGATAAAGCCAAGTTGGCGCATTTCGCGTGCGAGGCGATTGAGGTCCTGCCATTCACGACGATTTTTTCTGACGCTGACCAGCGAATGCATAGCGCCGTCAATAGGAATCGCCACAGCCCACGCTAGCGGTTTCGCTTCCATATCGGCAAGATTGCCGCCTTTCACCGACCGATGTACGCGATAGACAAGTGGCTTCCCGATCGCATGGCGATTGGCATCGATCTCCGTCGTCAGAATCGTTTTTAGGTCCATCAATCCGCTCTCGATACATTAACACCATTGCACATGATGTAGCTAATTACAATAATACAGCGACATCATTAATAAAACTGTAACCAAGAGACATCACAATTGGTCAAAATGTATCATAGCGACTACGACGCATCGCAACAGGAGCTCGCCACATGTTAAAGACCTTAATCGCCGGTCTGTTCACTACGATTTTGGTCGTAGGAGTCGCGTACGACGCCGATGCTCGACGTTTCGGCGGATCCTTTAAATTCAGTAGCGCGAGAAGCTACAAAGCACCAGCGTACAAGAGCTTCTCTCGCAAGACGACGCCGCGACCGAGAGCAACCGCGAGCCGTCCAACTTCACAGGCGGCAACATCTCGTCCTCGATCCGGTGGCTTCGGTGGGGCAACCCGCGCAAGTTCAACATCGGGTGCGGCAAGTCGAGCGTCCGCATCGTCGCGCTTCGCACGAGCACCAACCAACAACTTCAGAAGTACACGCCAGCAAAACGCTTACCGAAATTACCAATCGCAACACCAAAGTAAGTTCCAAGGTACTACGCGCGGTACTGGAAGTGCGGCATCGTCGTCGCCGCTCTATCAACGCGCGTCGCAAAATTCTGGTCAAACCCGAAACGACTATTGGCAGCGTCGCGACGGCTTCTACGGCGGATGGGATACGCCGAACTACGTCTACATGGGCGCACCACGTTACGGCATGTTCGATGGACTGTTCTTAGGCTACATGCTCGGCCACGCATTCACGCCACGCTATTCAGCGTTTGCCTATCACCATCAAAACGATCCAGGTATGAAGCAATGGATGGCGGAGATGGAAAGCCAAGCGACCGAAAATGCTGAGATCAAGGCTCAGCTCGACGCGCTTAAAGCGGAGATGGCGAAACTTGAAGGTACGCCAATCGATCCGGCCTACCTTCCAGTAGGCGTCGATCCTGACATGGTACTCGCCCCGGATGTTGCCCAGTCTCTCGCTCCGACCTTCAAGTTGTGTACCGCGAGGACTGAAGGTAACTATCAACGATTCGGCGAAATCATCAAACAGCAGGTCGGTGACAACGTCCTGATCAAGCTTGTGAATACCAATGGTTCCATGCAGAACCTTGAATACATGCAGAACGGTAAATGTGACGGCGCTTTTGTGCAACGTAACGCTTTTGGGGTCTATGCCGAACGTAATCCGTCGAGCGGTTTCAACTTCGAGCGTGTATCGACGCCAGCCGTCGAATTCGCACACATGATCTGCAATCGAAATAGTGAGATCGATGATGTCGGTGATCTACCTGGCAAAACGCTGTTGGTCGATGTCGTTGGTTCCGGAACGGAACTAACCTGGAGTGATTTCGTATACATGGACGACACCTACTCAAATGTCCAAACCGATCACGTCGGCGGGACATCGGCACTGAACCGAGTCGCGACTGGTGAGTCCGATTGCATGCTCTTCGTTGCATCACTCAACACGCAGTTACTTCAACGTGCCAACACGCTCGGTGACGACGTAAAGCTCGTACCCGTAAACGACTGGGATTTCAATGACATGGAATACGGACACGGCAAGCTGTTTCAAGGTCATAAAGATCCGTCTGGTGAAGACATCTACGTGTTTCTCGACATTCCTGATGATCAATATCCAAGCATCCAGGACGGACTGATTTTCTCTGAAGTCGAGACATTGACCGTACCGGTCGATATGGTCGCCAGCTTGGGCTGGCGGGACGAGAATACCCAAGCCTATGACTCGCTACTGGGAGCGGTACTCGATTCGCAGCCATCGATCGACGACCTTACTCGCGAACATTAGGAATCGACTCGAATCGCCGAATAAACGGTCGAGATATCAGTTATGTCGATGAAACAATACCTGCGGCTAAAGGTTCAAGCAGCAAAAGATCGCTGGTCAGGGGATGGCAAGGACAAAGTCCGGATCGATGACGAACTGCCGATGAACTTGAGAATAGGATCCCGCGTTCAATTTGCCGAAGCACCGTTCTTACTCGCTGGTGATGCGACCCACGTGCTTTACCCGGGTGCCGAGACCTTGCTCGCCGCGTTCAGTGAAGTTGAACTCGGCGGAATGAAGACATACCGACTCTATCTCGATTCCCGCGACGATCCTGAGGAGAGCGCGATGTTAATGCTGTTGATGGACGACAAAGGTGAACGCGTTGACGAGCGCTATGTGTTTCACGAGCAGTACGAACTCCCACTCTATCACGTCGCAGTGAACGACGTCCCGGAACATGAGGATGAGACGTCGGCCGTCGATTTCTGGCTCGCAAAAGATGAAGGCATTCTCGGAATGCCGCTGTTTCACACGCCTGATGAGTTGGTATACGAACGACTTTGGGAACATGACCAAGACATCTGGTTGAAACCTACTTCTCTGAACGAAACGATCATCCTTGATCCGTACGGTGAAGGAACAACAGAGGTCGAACACCTTGGTACCATGCTGTTCGCACGAGCATTTGACGGCCTTGGTGGCGTCGAAACGCAGGAATATCTACTGCCGACCGTTGAACGTGACAATGACGGGTTTCGCGTTCGGATTTGGGTAGGTCTACCGCTCGCAGCCGCCGATATCGATCTACCCGATGCAATCTAACACCCTGTTTATTTCAATCAACTTGCACACAAGGAGGATGCAAACGTGCTAGACAAACTCGCATTCTGGAAAAACTATGGTGAAGGCAAACTGGCCGATGCCGGTGATGCCATTCTTACTGGTATGGTTAAACTCGACCCGGAGGGCACTTCAAAAGCGGAAATCGCCGCGGAGCGAGAGAAATTCGAGAAATTCGCGCTCGAGGTCGAAGACTATCGTGTGACCTACAACCGTGAAGCCGCGGAAGCGGAAGCGGCACGTGCTGCGTACAACAAAAAGATGGACCAAATCCGCGCACTTGAAGATGCCGCTGGGGCGAATCCGGATAAGTCAGACAAACTCAGCCTTGCTGCCGACAAACTTAAAGCGGAAGCGGCAGAGCTGCTGGCCAGTGCTCGGACCGAGATCGAAGAAGCCGAAATGGCGAAACAAGATCTCGACGAGGTGGAAGCGATTCAGGAAGAAATGGCAGAAACCATCAAGATGCTTGAGTCAAACCTTAAGAAAGCGCAAGCTGAGATGGAGCGTGCAAAGCGCGCTGAAGGTCGCGCGAATAAGCGCGCTCAGCACCAGGAGCGTTTGGCCGGTATTCGGAGCGGCAATACGAACCTAGGTGTTGCGTCTCGCGTCATGCAAGAACAAGCAGAGAAATCTCGCCAAGCTGCGAACGCCGCGAATCGTCGAGCCGAGCTGTTAGGCGACGCACGCGAAAAGAAAGATCCAGCGTTTGAAGACGCTGATGTCGCAGCGGTACTCGCAGGTGTGGACGAAGCCGCGAAGCCTCCCGCACCGGATCTTCCCGACAAGCTTTAAATGACGACCGAACGCACGTTAACCTCTACAACAAGCGGATAACTTGAAGTGAAAAACGCACTTTGGTACATCGTCGGCGTGGTGGTGATTGGGGCTTTACTTTACTTTGTTCTCGGTTGGCTGACCAGCCTCTTGACGATCATCGCTCTCACCGTCGCGATCGTCGTTGTGTTTATGTTTTTGCGTCGACGCCTGAGTAAGTAAAAGCCTGCTTCGTTGGTTACGTAGTTGATTGCTCGAGTCGTACTCACCGTAGCATTCACCATCATCAGTTCGCTCGCCGTTGCGACTGAGACCATTCGCGTCGTCGCGAGCGAGCTTCCACCTTGTGTGTTTGTAGGTGAAGAGTTAAGCGGCTTCTCAATCGAGCTTTGGGAAGCCATATCCGATGAGCTTAAGCTCGACTATGAACTCCAGCTTCTAGCATTCGACGAAAAGCTTGATGCAATAAAAACAAGGAACGCTGATGTCGCAATTGGTTGCATCACTGTGTCCGCCGACCGTGAGCGCGACATGGACTTCACGCATGCCGTAACCACGAACGGATTCACCGCTGCGAGCTTGATCGAAGCGAGTCTGATCCCAAATTTCAGCGACGAGAGTCTAAAGATGCTCCTTCTGTTGCTGCTGTTCGTCATATTTTTCGCACACTTGATGTGGTGGTCCGAACATGGTCAAAGCTCGATCAGCGATCGTTACTTTCCGGGTGTCTTTCAATCGATCTGGTTTAGTTTGGTAACGATGTCAACGGTAGGGTACGGCGATATAGCGCCACAACGATGGCTCGGTCGCATCAGCGCAGCTCTCCTAATCTTGACGGGCGTGACTGCGTTCGGCGTGATCTTCGGTCAATTCGCAGCAGATGCGCTTGGGCAACGCGCGGCAAAACCGGTTGAAGTGACTAGTGACCTTCGAACCTACGTTGTTGGTACGAAAGCACACACCGCCGCGGCGTACTACCTAAGCGAGCTCGGCGTTGAGACTGAGGAGTACGTAGATCTTGCGACTGCGACAGAAGCGATGCGCGCTGGAACCGTGGACGTGATCATGCACGATACACTCGCTATAAAACACCTAGTGCAGCGCAGCGATGATCTTGTTGTCACGGGTCCTACATTCTCGCCTCACTACTTAGGAATCGCGTTGCAAGAATCCTCGCCGTTACGGGAATCGCTAAATACTGCGCTACTTAAGTTGCAGGTCGATGGACGATACCAAACCATTCATGATCGTTGGTTCTAGTACCTTGAGGGTCAAATCGCTTGCTCCCCCTCGGAGACGCCGCTATTCCAAATCACCCGAACAAGACAAGCTATCGCTCAAACCGGTGAACGCTCCCACCTGAACGCAGTCTTTGAAGTAAACAAATTCTCGAGAAATCTCACCGCCTCAGAAAACCGATCTGGATCATTTCTCGAACACCAACTGTCGTTTGAACGAAAAACGATCTCGACCCGCAATCTGAGAGTTGTGTGTTTTCATTCATTTGAGAATCGTCAACGACATCATCCAAATCTAGAATTGGTGGACCATGAAGCAGACTTCTGAATCAGCGTCGGGTGCATTACCGCCGTTGCTTCTCGAGCACCGAGACGAGTTGCTAGCGCTGGCCAAGCGTCGAGGTTTGCACAATGTAAGAGTATTTGGTTCGATGGTTCGCGGCGACTACCATGACGGTAGCGACGTGGACCTTCTCGTTGACGCGCCACCCGGAACTTCCGCATTAGCGTTATGTGGTCTGTCCATTGATGCTGAGCAGCTCCTCGCGAGACCTGTCGACGTTGTCACCGAGCAATGTCTCTATCCGTCTATACGCGTATGGGCTATTCGTGAAGCCATTCCTCTGTGAGTCGCCCCGACAACGACATAGTTCTCCTCGAACATGTGGCGGAGTGCATTACTCGAATCGCCGCCCATACGGGCGGTTCAAGAGAGCGCTTCATGAACTCCGAGCTGATCCAGGACGCTGTCGTACGCAACCTACAGGTTCTTGCGGAATCTACCTCACGCCTCAGTGAATCCATCAAGTCATCTGAAACAGAGGTTCCGTGGTCGGAGATCAAGGCGTTTCGAAACCGACTAACGCACGGATATCTAACGGTAAACCTCGACATCGTGTGGGAAGTGGTAGAGCAAAATTTGCCTGAACTCGATGCCGCTGTCCGTCGTATGCGTTCGCGAAAACCTACTGCATAGGGAACGCGACAACCATTGCGTACACACTTGGCTTAGGTTCGTGCCTAATCCCTCAACAAATTGTCATGTCTGATGTGCGATGCGGTTCACACAGATTACGTCAGATAGAGTGTTCAACTGCCCAATCAATAGTGTAGATTTCCTTAGTTGAAACTGCGTCTCACTACTTAGTTCTCGACCGCTTTCTCCCGTTTTGTAGGCAGCTATTGCGCAGCTAACAACCCCGATAGAGTCGCACAGTTTTCTACGACGACGATACTTCTTCGTCGCGCTTTTTCCACATCTCCCGCATCTGTTTTGCTGTGCCAACATGATCGCCTTTTACTGCCAGCATACCGCCATCAACCACAAGATCGATCCCCGTGACCCAACGACTTTCATCACTCCCTAAGTACACGCACGCATAGGCGATGTCAATCGCTTCACCTCCCGGTCCCGTCAGTGGCATCAAACCACCGCTCACGTTACGTATAAATCTTGCGAGGCGGTTCTTCTTATGTTCAGGTGTGATTTGCTGTCCATGTGTATGTCCACCCCAAAAAATCGGTGTAGCGATCGCGCCAGGACTCACGGCATTCACACGTATCCCTAACGGGCCAAGCTGCATCGCTGCCGCTTTCGTGTAGTTGGACAAGCCAGCCTTAGCAGCAGAATATAAGGGATCCGCCGCGACTTCAGCTTGGTGAGCACCTTTTGAAGAATTGTTAATGATGGAGCCTGAATGCTGTTTTCGCATGATCGGTGACACGAGTTTCGTCGCAACCATGCACGTACCTAGAAGGTACCACTGAGCGTACTTGAAACTCTCTTCATTCACGTCTTCGATATTGAATGCGTGTGGTCGACCAGGTATTGCGGAGGACCCGCCTGCGTTGTTGAATAAGACGTCGATCCGACCCCATTGCTCGACCGCCGTATTAATCACCTTCGCAATTTCGTCCTCGTGCAGCACATCCGCTCGTACGAAAACGGCCGTACCGCTTGGCTGTCGTGCCTCGACCGCCTTGCCGAGTTCTTCATTGCGCCCACAAAAAACGACTTTAGCGCCTTCTGCGCAGTAAGCGTCGACGGTTGCTTCACCGATTCCACTCGTTGCGCCTGTGATAACCGCTACTTTGCCGTCTAATCTGCCCATTTCAATCGTTCCTGTTATTTCGAAGCTTCACTCAGCTCTGATTGAAGTTAGGATCACGCTTAGCCAGAAATGCAGATACCGCTTCAGCGTGATCGGGAAGACGCCGTGCAATCTGGTCTCGGATGCCCTCGCGTTCCATGACTGCTTCAAGATCAGCGTCCATCGGATTTCGACTAAGCAGTTCCTTAATCATCATGACGGCTTGCGTTGGATTATTAGCGATTTCTTGCGCTTTCGTCATCGCGACGTCCATCAGATCATCGGGTTCGGCGACGGCACTGACTAAACCAAGTCGCAACGCTTCATCACCGGGCACCATCCTTCCAGTTAGGCACATGTCTGTCGCAGGTCCGAGTCCGATTAGGTTCGCGAGCAGACGTGTCGAGCCAAGTTCCGGCATCAAGCCCATCTTGATGAAGCGGATACTTAGATTCGCTGCCGTGGACGCGATACGGACGTCGAACGGCAGGATCATCGTCAGTCCTACGCCGACTGCATAGCCATTAATGGCCGCGACAGTAGGCTTCGAGTTGCGAATGAAGTGTGTGAAATTCGCCCCGCCCCGACGAAGTGATTCGCCTTGCCCGGATTTGTTGGTTTCTACTCTCTCCGCGAATACGTTTAGATCTGCACCAGCGCAAAACGCTCTTCCCGCACCGGTTACGAGAATCGCCCCAATGGAATCGTCTTCGTTCCATTCACCAATCTGAGCCATCAGCTCTGACGACATCGTATCGGTCCAAGCGTTTAAGCGCTCCGGTCGGTTTAAGGTTAGAACGCCGACTCGTCCGTCTCGGTCGGCAGTGATTTGTTCAAACGCCACGATATGAGCGTCCTTCCATATGGCTATGCTGCGAAGCATAGAGGACGCATACCGTCGATTTTCGCCCGTCTAACGCAATGGTCACTAGGTAGATCGATCGCTCTCGTGTCGTTAGTCAATCAGGACCCAGCAAGTGTTTGCTATGTACGCAGCATAAGTAGCTTTCAGCCACTAGAGTCAATCAGCTGGTACAACGACCGACGAGCAATAGTGGAATTCGTCAGCACGTTGCTATGTGGCAATGGAATACCCACTCAGCAGCGCGAATCAGCTCACTCCAACGTCTGAGCTATCTCGAAATTTGAAAGCCTGGTTTTTAAACTTCAAGGCAGATCTATGTTTCGAGTACTGTGGAGCGGAATCGTCCAAGGTCTCCATGAGTCGGACAACAACGGCGACACCTCTGCGTCGGTCCACGTTCGATTCGCCTCAATCAATCGTAGAAGTAGGTCTACACTCGCTATGTCTTTTCGTCGTGCCGTAGATTGACAGCTTAGATTGAGGACGGGCGCTCCGTCATATCGTTCGCTTACCACGGCTATTCAATGCATGTATTACGACCGCAGAATAGATCAAATGAGTACCTGCGAATACCTTGGCGATTGGAGAGAAAACGTGATGCTCCTATATCTACACTTTTTTGCGTTTAATAGATAGTGCGAATTGTCGGGTTCGTGATCACATCGCACTAATCAGCTCTTGTATATCAATCTCTAATTAACTAGGAGAAATCCATGGCCGAACCGGATGTACAAGGAACTGGATCGCCTCCAGATCAGCGTCGATGGCGCGGGATCGTCCAGATCGTTCTCATTCTTGCAGTAATCGCCGTCGCGATCTACTTCGCGCGTGCACCGAGTCGGGAATTTCTTGAAGTCGATCCCACGACGACTTCTACGCGAATTGATCCACCCGCGTCCGTCGTACATCCAACAGCAACCACGGCGTCACATAGCTTGGCGTTAACTGGAACAGTAACGACCCTTGGCAACGTATCCGTCGTCCCGGAAGTCAGCGGGGAAATTGTCTGGGTTGCCGAGAACTTTAAAACTGGCGGGGAATTCAAAGCAGGGGAACGACTCGCGCAAATCGATACGGAGCTATTCGATCTCGCGGTTGAAAGCGCAGAGTTTGGACTCGCTGTGGCGCTCGCGAATCTGCGGGAAAAGCTTGACGGCGAGGCAAGAGCCGAACAATTTCGAGCACGATACCCCGATGAAGAACTACATCCCTGGCTCGCAAGAGACGGCGAAGTTGAACACGCGGAAGCACTCGTTGACGTTGCTCGCACCAATCTCAAACAAGCGAAGGTCTATCAGGGCGACACCCGCATCAGCGTACCTTTCGATGGCTTTGTGATGGCAACGGCGTTAACTGAAGGACAGGTCGTAAACGCACTCAGCTCTGAACTTGGCCAGGTCTTCGCCAAACACCAGCTCGAAGTTCGCGCGCGCATATCAACATTCGATCTCCGCACGCTTCAACCCGTCATTGGTCGACCTGCGTTAGCGCGCGTGGATGGGATTGTTTATGAAACAGAGGTTGCCCGTGTATCGAAGGTCGTGGACCTAGAAACGCGTATGGCAAGTCTGTTCCTAAACTTGATTGATCAGCCTAATCTGGCTGTCTTGCCGCCTCCAGGTACGTTTGCTAACGTGACGATTGAAGGACCTCTTCGTGATAACGTCTATGTATTGTCCGAAGGCTCGATGCAGATTAACGGAACGGTTTGGTTGGTCGAAGACGGCGCTTTAACTATGTTCGAACCCGAGTCGTTAGGTTTTTCGGATCGTGGTTGGCTAGTCTCCGCATTCGACACTAAGGAAGGTGTTGTCGTCGGTAAAGTACCTGGCGCACGGGAAGGAATGCGCGTCACAGCAGTCGACATAAATCAGTGACCGTTCAACGAGGTGACGTTCTCGTTGTTGGTGTTCGTAAAAGCGTGAGTTCGATTAAAACGTGAGCGAAACCGATACGCTCGATGGCAGAGACTTGAATCGACAGGGATCGGTCGTGACGTACTTTAGCCAGAACTACGTCGCCGCGAATGTTCTGTTCGCACTCCTTGTCGTCGGTGGTCTTATCGCGACCGATTTCATTCGTCTGGAGACATTCCCAACGTACGACCCACGCACAATCCGCGTGAAAGTACCGTACCCTGGCGCTATCCCTCTCGAAGTCGAAAGAGACATCGTCGAACGTATCGAAGAGAGTCTCGTGGGCACCATAGGCGTCGAACGGACGATCTCAAGTTCACAACACGCAGTCGCCACCGTAGATGTCGAAATCGAACCAGGCGCGAATGCAGTTGAGACCCTTAATCACGTACGAACGGCGATCGAACGAATCGAAGACTTCCCACCGCTTTTCTCCGATCAACCCGAAATTGAATTAGTAGATGTCAATCGAGTCGCAGTGACGCTCGCCATCAGTTCACACACGCTTGACGCCTATGACCTGCGAAAGGCGGCTGAGTCGATACGCGATCAGCTGCTCCTATATCCAACCATCGCCATTGGGGAATTAGTCGGTACCAGAGACCAGGAAATCCAAATCGAAGTCAGCGAAGAACAGCTTCGAGAACATGGGCTATCCATCACCGAACTCGTGCTACTCATCCGTCATTCATCGGTGAATGTCACCGGAGGTGATCTACGTACACAAGCCGGTGAGATCGTGATGAGCACGTTGGATAAACGTGACTTTGCCAAGGAATTCTCGGATATTGTCGTCGTCGCGCGGCCAGACGGTTCGCTCATACGCCTCGGCGATATCGCGACCCTGCGCGATGGACTGCTTGAGCACAGCGCGTTATCAACGATCGACGATGTACCAACTGTGTTTTTGCAGATTAAGGTGTCAGGGGATTCATTCGCCCAACGCGCTAGCGCGGATGTTCATGAATACCTAGCATCGGCAACCTTTCCCGAAGAAGTGGACGTATCCATATGGCAAGATGAAACTTGGAACGGCGAAGATCGCATATATCTCATTGTGCGCAATGGCGTTCTTGGCATCATCCTGGTTTTCCTAACACTTCTGCTTTTATTCGATCTTCGGATTGCCATCTGGATTACCGCCGGCGTACCTGCGGTCTTTATGGGTGTGCTTGTCGTCTTTCCAGTGATCGACATTTCGATCAATGTGATCACACTCTTCGGATTCTTCGTGCTGATTGGCTTGGTCGTGGACGACTCTATCATTATTGGCGAAAGCGTTGCGTCGCAACGCGAGCAAGGTATAACCGGTGTGGACGCAGCGATTCAAGGCACGCGTGCAGTCATCGGCCCGGTCGTCATTGGTGCACTAACGACGATGGTTGCGTTTGGCGCACTGCTACCACTCGATGGTTTGGTGGGGCAACTGTTTGCCGCGATTCCCGCTATTGCCATCGCCGTATTGTTGTTATCGCTCTTCGAAGCATACATGGTCTTGCCTGGCCACTTGGCGCGGCAGCACCAATGGAGTTTGTGGCCGTTGTCGATCGTTCAAGCCAAGCTACAGCGTTCATTGAGCGCCACGATTGATTCCCGCATCGTCCCGATCATTTCTTGGTCGGTTCGTAAGCCGCACTGGCCACCTGTAATCGTCGCAGCTAGCGTTCTGTTCGCCGCATTGCTACTTATCTTCAACGTCGTCCCCTACGACCGAAGTCTTCGTATCGTCGACGAACAGTCACTACAAGTCGATTTGACGTTCTCGCCAGATGCACGACCCAGTGATGTGGAACGCGCCGTTACGCACGTTAAACGTGCAGCCCATGATTTGAATCGAATCGTCGGAGGCAACGCAATTCATTCTGTTGCATCCATCGTCGGGCACCATTTTCCAACCGAATCGTTTGAAGGTATCGAGTCCAACCTATACCATGGCAATCAAGCGAGCGTTCAGCTTCGTCTCTACCCGTCGTCAATGCGAGACATAACTGTCGATGAGCTCAGGCAACGATGGCAGCAAGCGCTACGAGACGCCCCAGACGTGGAGCTTATGCACTTTCCGTCACGTCAGACGTACGCGTCTGGTGAGCGTTGGTACGCCGTTTCACATGTCGACGCGAACGCTCTCATAGACGCCACAACGCAACTGCGGACCGAAATCGCCACGGTGCATGGCGTGATGGAGATTCGTGATTCGTTCGGAATTGGTAAACGTCGTCTTGATGTTGATTTGACCGAAGCAGGTCAAGCAGCAGGATTGACACCCGCGGGTATCGCGACCCAACTACGCAATTCCTTTTATGGTGCCGAAGTGCAACGAATTCAACGCGGCCGCGAAGAGATCCTAGTGATGGTTCGTTATCCCGAAGAACGACGAACGAGGTACGCTGAGCTGCTCGACGAACGAATCAACCTACCTGGCACCCCCGGACAAGCGCCGCTCGCTACGGTCGCACGTCTGGAGGAGTCGTACAGCATCGGCAACCGAATGCGTATCGATGGGCGACCGAGTGTCATCCTTGCCATCAAAATCGATCCTCAACTCGCGACAGAGTCTGCCGTTGCAAACGTCATAGAAAACGAGATTTTGCCAACACTGACCCAACAGCACCCCGGCCTTGAGATCGAACCTTCGGGGGTCACAAGAAATGTTGAACGCGCCGGCAACATTCTCTGGTACTCGATCCCCATTGCGTTGCTAGTCATCTATTGCCTGATTGCGTCTTATTTACACAGTTTCCTGCAACCCTTACTCGCGTTGGCAGGCATTCCAATGGCATTCGTAGGTGCAGTGATAGGGCATCTGATTCTCGGCTATGAGTTCAGCTATACCTCGTTCTTCGGGCTCATTGCAGTATGCGGTGTCGTTGTCAATGACACCATCTTGCTTCTCGCCCGTCACAATCGGATTCTAATCGAGTCGAATGTTCCAGTAATCGCCGCGATCTCCGCAGCATCGCGCCAACGTGCCCGCGCAATCCTGCTAGCCAGCGCGAGCACCGTGCTTGGCTTATTACCGATGCTATTTACGAAGCACGAATCGATCGAGTTCCTAATTCCACTCGTCGTCAGCATCACATTTGGGTTGACGTTTGCGGGCATTGGGCTACTGTTCTTTCTCCCGGCCGTAACGATGCTCACTGAGCTGATACGGTCAGCATGGAATCTTCCGGGCGTCGATACCGACCGAGCGTGATCGACCAGCCGAACATTCAGTCCAATTCGCCGTTCGCGGCGATGGCGAGAAACCATATTGGCGTCACGCTCATAACTGTTTCGATCCTTCTTATCGGGGTCATTTCAGTCTTGAACATCACGGTTGAACGGTATCCACCTTTTAACCTGCACACCATTTCAATCAATGTTCCATATCCAGATGCGACGCCGTACGAGGTGGAGGAAGACATCCTACGGCAGATCGAGAAGAGCCTCGTTGCGATCGACGGCATTGTTCTATTAACGTCGAATGCTTGGGACGAGCGTGCGGAGGTACTCGTCGAATTCAAACAATTTACCGACATGATCGACAAACTGGACGTCCTGCGTACAGCGGTTGATAGCATCGAGGACTTTCCACCGCCGGGCGCCGATGAACCAGAAGTCGCGATCAAGACCATATTGCGCAATGTGCTAACTCTCGCTATCTCCTCAAGTACTGTCAGTGAACAGGAACTGCGGAAGTACGCTGACGACGTACGCGCGAGCTTGTTACTCCTACCATCCGTGAGCATTGTGGATCTTGCGGGTGCGCGCGTACGCGAAATCCAGGTGGATCTCGACGAACACCAACTACAACAATTTGGCTTAAGTGTGCAAGACGTGGCACGTCGCATCGCAAGCGTGTCCGTAAATGTCTCGGGCGGGGAAATTCGCAGCGCTTCGGGTGACGTTGTTATCAGCGTGCTAGATCAACGCGTCACGGCAGAACAATTCAACGACATCGTCATCATTAGCCGTGCCGACGGTTCGCTCGTCCACTTGGGCGATATCGCCACATTACGCGACAGTTTTGTTGACGATCCCCTCGTTAGCTTCGTCAATGGCGAACCGGCGATATTGATCGACGTTACCGCTCAGCCAACCGATGATCCTAGAGTTGTCATCGATGAGGTCGAGACATTTCTGGCAAATCATGAGCCACCCGCAGGAATCCATATCCAACACTGGTTGGATAGGGTCTATTCGGTTCACACACAACTTGCGACGATCGCGAAGGGCGCTGTTTTAGGCGGTGTTCTGGTATTTATCACTCTGATACTGCTCTTTGACTTTCGAGTAAGTTTCTGGGTTACGCTCGGGATTCCAACGACCCTGCTCGGTGCATGTGTCGTTATGCACCTGCTCGGACTAAGCATCAACGTGATGGTCATTCTCGGCATCTCAGCCGTCATTGGAATCGTCGTGGACGATGCCATCGTCGTTGGTGAAAACATCGCACGGCATCAAGAACAAGGTGAAGCGCGCTTGCCCGCGGCTATTCGTGGTGCTCGAGAGGTAATGGGACCTGTGATCGTTGGTGTCGTCACCACCATGGTTGCATTTGCCGCGCTCATCCCGCTAGACGGCACACTCGGTCAGATGTTTAGTGCGTTAGGCGTCATGGTGGTGATCGTACTGATACTTTCGCTTTTCGATGCGTTCTTCCTTTTGCCCGGTCACCTTTCAAGTTCGTGGCCGAATGGCTACTGGCCGTTGTCGACCGTGCAGCAGAAAACCAGTAGCGCGTTTCAGCAATTCATTAATGTTCGATTCACGCGCGTTCTCGATGCGGCTGCACGTCATCCATGGGTCACGATCGGAGCGACGGCTTTAGTGATCCTCTGCATTCCGGCATTAGTTTTCATAGGCTTGATTAAGTTCGAAGCGACCGGGACCCCGCTCGATGAGCGTCAATTGCAAGTTGACCTAACTATGGCGGTCGGTACGCCATTTGAGGAAACCCAAGCAGCAACACAGCAGGTTTTGCTAGCTGCATTCGAGGCCGACGATGCAACTGGCGGCAAGGCGATTGATGGTACCAACGTCACGATCGGTCAATTCCGTGCCGTTGAGAGCATCGTTGGTCTAGACGTGGGAGATGCGTTACAACATCAATCTACCGTGCAGCTAAGACTCAATCCGTCCGATATTCGCGATATCTCCGTCGAAGAATTCAAGCAAGTATGGTTAGAGAAGATTGGCGTTGTACCAGGTGCGTCGAGGCTTGAGTTTACGTCTTCGTACGAAGGTACCGCCGCCAATCTCTCGTTTTCCTTCATGCATCCTGATGAAACTTCGCTCTTGGCTGCCGCTTCAGAATTGAAGGAGCGTCTAAATGCACACCCGTATGTCTACGAAATTGAAGATACACTCGAACGCGGCAAGATTCGCAATGAGATTACGCTAACCGAAGCAGGAAAGTCCGCTCGCCTCACACCCGCCATGCTTGCGCTGCAACTGAAGCACCGATATTACGGTATCGAGGTAGATCAAGTCGTACGCGACCAGACCGAAATCGAGGTAATGACGCGTTATCCGCTTGAACGAACGCTGAGTCAACGAGATTTGGCCGACGAGTTGATCTTATTACCGAATGGTGAATTCGTCGCGCTCGGAACGGTCGCGACGATTGAACAGACCCAGAACTACGCGCAGCGACAGCGAATCAACGGCTTACCGGCGGCGACGTTTGCCGCGTACTACAACCAGAAAATGACGACGACTGGCGAATTGAGTGAGGTCGTCATCGGTGAATGGTTCACAGAACTCGCCTCGCTGTATCCAGGACTAACGTATATACCTGCCGGATCCTCACGTGAGAACGCGAAGTCGTTTGGCTCATTAGCAGTTACGTTCCCAATTGCACTCGTCATCATTTTCGTACTCGTCACAGTGCAATTACGCAGTTTCCTACAACCTCTTCTTGTATTCCTGTGCATCCCAATCGCGATCGCTGGTGCGCTTTACCTACATGCGATTCTTGGCTATCTTGCGGGGCTCAGCTCTTATTTCGGCATCGTTGCAGTTTGCGGTGTCGTCATTAACGACGCATTAGTGTTGCTCGACATGTTTAATAATCTACGCCGTGAAGAACCGGAGCTCTCGGTCCGCGAGGCAATTGTCAGGTCCGCTCGCCTACGTGCCCGACCTGTTCTGATCACATCGCTCACGACGATCGTCGGATTGATGCCCCTGATCTACATGAAAGCAGAATCGGTCGTGCTTTTACTACCTATCTTCGTTAGTCTGATCGGTGGACTCGGATTCGGGAGCATTGGACTGTTGTTCTTTCTCCCTGCGACAGTCGTTGCCGCCGACGGGATCGCTACGTTTCTCCGTCAGCGTGCATTAGTCGCCGCACAAGCATAGGTTTGGTTCGGCCACTCAAGAAACGAACCTATTATCGGTCTATTGACACACGCCAGCTTTCGTCGATAACGACAAGCTCCGATGAGCCCCCGACTCTTGAGCGGACTGTCATCTATGTTCAATTGGTCGACGAGCGACGATTCAGATCGTAAGTGTGTATCCATTAATCGAGATATGACCTGCTTTGAATGTGGACCGAATTGCCGTATTCACGCGTTCGGCTGTTGGTCCTAATATCAATCGTGGATTCGATCCTTCCGGCATACCGAATCCGGGGATTCAGACCTTCTCGCTCACTCGCTAGAGAATTAGCCTCCGAACGTCGCCTAGTTTCTCGACCAATGATTGCATGAACCGCCCTCCTTCCGCGCCGTTGATCGCTCGGTGGTCGTACGAAAGTGAGAGCGGCAGAATCTTGCGAGGTTCGAATGTCGAACCGTCCCAGACGGGATTCGTCGCCAGCCTAGCCACACCAAGAATTGCGACCTCCGGTGCATTAATAATCGGAGTGAATCCGGTGCCGCCGATCCTCCCTAAACTCGAAACAGTGAAACTAGCGCCGCTAATCTGATCGGGGGTTAGTTTCTTCTCCCTTGCCGCGGTACTAAGTGCTTCGAGTTCCGTCGCGATATCGCGTAGTCCTTTGTCCAGCACATCGCGGATCACCGGTACGACCAGACCCTCAGATGTGTCGACCGCCACTCCGACATGGATGTACTTCTTCAGGATGAGTGTCTTGAGCGTAGGGTTAATCGATGCATTGAATCGCGGGTGCTCGCGAAGGGTCGACGCACAAGCTTTAAGAATGAACGGTAACGCGGTTAGGCGCTGATCGCCAAGTTGGCGCTGTTCATTTAACTCTACCCGGAACTCCTCAAGCTCCGTTACGTCCGCTTCGTCATGCTGAGTAACGTGCACCACGTTTAACCAACTACGAACTAGATTCTCTGCGCCTCGAGACTGCATCCGTGTCAGCGGAACTTCCTCGGTCTCACCAAATCGCGAAAAGTCAGGGTATTCGACTTCGGGAAATCCACTCGAAGTGTCCGCAAGCGCTGGTTTGAGCATCGCCGTTTTGACATGTAGCTTCACGTCGTCTTTGACGATGCGACCACGTACACCCGATCCTTCAACCAAGGCGAGATCGACTCCAAGTTCACGGGCTAGTCGTCTCACTGCCGGTCCTGCGTAAACAGAAGATCCCCGGTTCCTTGCTGTTCCGTCTTGAGTCGATAGCTGTTCGGCTCCTACCTGCGCGGATGGTTCGGACGCTGCCACGCGTTCGGGAACAGCTAGCGTTTCGGTAGTCGCTTGACGGGGCGCACGCGTTTCCGAATGAGCAGCTGGAACTCTGATGGTCGCAACGAGGGTGTGGTCAACTACCTTATCGCCAACCGCAACCTCTAGACTCTCGAGGATGCCCGCGACCGTAGAAGGGATTTCCATGGTGGCTTTATCGGATTCAAGTACGATCAGTGCTTGCTCGGTGGACACGTTCTGGCCGACTTCGACGAGAACCTCGATGACTTCTACATCTTCAACATCGCCCAACTCGGGTAGCCGAATTTCAAACCGTTCATCGTGACCATCAACCGTTGCTGCTTGAGCCGCCCTTTCGATTTCATCGGTTGGCTCTGCCGGTTTCACAGGTGCGGGATCATCTCGGGCATCGACGGCAACTGGCACGTCCGATCCCTCAGCTTCTACTTCTTCTGTTGCAGCAACCTCAAGTACCGCGACCAGGTCACCTGTATCAATGATGTCGCCAAGTTTGACGTCAATCGATTTCACCTTCCCGGCTCGAGGGGACGGAACTTCCATCGAAGCCTTATCGGATTCGATGACCAGCAGAGCATCATCAATCTCGACCTGCTGGCCGATTTCTACGCAAATCTCAATGACTTCGACATCCTGTGCTTCGCCGACATCAGGAATGACGACATTAAAGTCGCTCATGCGTGGCGAGGCTCAGGCTTTTCGGAATCGATACCCATATCGTCTAGCGCCTTCGCAACGTCCGCATCAGAGAGCACTTGTGCGTCTGCGAGTTCCTTGAGCGCCGCGAGTGTGATGTAGCGTTCATCAATTTCAAAATGGCTACGCAACGCCATACGTGTATCGCTACGTCCAAAACCGTCCGTTCCTAGTACACGATAAGGCGCACTGAAGGAGGATCGAATCGATTCCGCATGCATTTTCATGTAGTCGCTTGCCGCGATTACAGGTATTTCACCGTTCAATTTCGCCGCAACGAATGACTCGCGCTGCGGTTGGTCCGGATGCAGCATGTTCCATCGTGCAACGTCAAGTCCTTCCCGCGCCAGTTCGCTGAAACTGGTCACACTCCAAACACGACATGTGACGCCATAGGTTGACGCAAGGCGTTCTGCCGCCTTGATGACTTCGCGCAATATCGTACCGCCGCCGAGTAGATTGACAATCCGACCGGATTGGCGTTCCTCATCACCGTACGTCGAAAGCAAATACATTCCCTTAAGGATGTCGTTCTCTATGCCTTCCGGTAATGGCGGTTGCACGTAGTTCTCATTCATTAACGTGATGTAGAAAAACACGTGCTCGTCGTTAGCGTACATTCTTTGTAGACCGCTATGGACGATTACGGCCAATTCATACGCGTAGCATGGGTCATATGACACACAATTTGGTATCGTGGCGGACAAGACATGACTATGCCCATCGGCATGCTGGAGTCCTTCGCCATTGAGTGTTGTGCGTCCAGCCGTCGCGCCGAGGAGAAAGCCCCGAGCTTGCATATCACCTGCAGCCCAAGCGAAATCCCCTACACGCTGGAACCCGAACATGGAATAGAAGATGTAGAACGGGATTAGAGTGAAACCGTGGGTGCTATACGAGGTAGCAGCCGCGATCCAAGCTGCGAAAGCGCCCGCTTCGTTGATACCTTCTTCAAGTACCTGACCATCCTTGGTCTCGCGATACGCGGCTAGTTCTCCCGCGTCAACCGGTTCATACAGTTGACCTTCAGACGAATAGATCCCAAGCTGACGAAACAGTCCTTCCATCCCAAACGTACGAGCCTCATCTGGAATGATTGGCACGATCCGATCTTTGATGTCCTTGTCTCGTAATAGTGCACCCAAGATGCGTACAAATGCCATCGTCGTCGATATCTCTCGATTTCGAGATCCTTCGAGTTGCGCTTTCATGATCGAGAGCTCCGGCACCTCGAATCGCGCTTTAACCTCAATCCGGTGCGGTATTGGACCGCCGAGCTGTTCGCGCCGGTGTCGCAAATACACCATCTCCGCATGGTCTTTAGGTGGACGGTAGTATGGAACCGATTCCACTTCGACGTCAGTAAGCGGGATATCAAATCGATCGCGGAAGTGCTTAAGTTCATCGAACGTCAGTTTCTTAACTTGATGCGTGGTGTTTTCCGACTCACCTGCATCTCCCATGCCGTAGCCCTTGACGGTCTTTGCCATGATGACCGTTGGCTGGCCTTCGTGGTGAACGGCGGCATGGTACGCGGCATAGACTTTCTGCGGATCGTGTCCGCCGCGATTAAGGCGCATGATTTGATCGTCGCTCAGGTCTTTAACGAGTTCCAGTGTTTCGGGATACTTGCCAAAAAACTCCGTACGCGTGTAGCCACCGCCTTTCGCCTTGTAGTTCTGGTATTCCCCGTCAACGGTTTCGTCCATACGTTGCTGCAGCAAGCCTTTCATGTCGTTCGCCAGCAACGGATCCCACAGACGACCCCATACGACCTTGATTACGTTCCACCCAGCACCTCGAAACGCGCCTTCAAGCTCCTGAATGATCTTACCGTTGCCGCGTACGGGCCCATCCAATCGCTGTAAATTGCAATTGACGACGAAAATGAGATTGTCTAGGCGCTCGCGCCCTGCCAATGACAGCGCGCCCATCGTTTCAGGTTCGTCACATTCACCATCCCCAAGAAAAGCCCAAACTTTCCGATCGCGCATCGGGATCAACCCTCGGGCGTCGAGATACTTCATGATGTGCGCTTGGTAGACCGCTTGCATGGGTCCAAGACCCATGGATACGGTCGGGAATTGCCAGTATTCTGGCATCAGCTTCGGATGCGGATATGACGAAAGTCCGGTGCCATCGGTCTCTTGACGGAAGCTGTCCAGATCCTCCTCATCTAAACGGCCCTCTAAATAAGAACGCGCATAAATTCCTGGTGCACTATGTCCTTGAAAGTAGATTAGGTCGCCAGCCGTCTCGTCCTCAGGTCCTCGAAAAAAGTGGTTGAAACCGACGTCATAGAGGGTTGCCGAGGACGCGAACGTCGAAATGTGTCCACCCAAATCACCGTCCTTGCGATTAGCCCGAACCACCATCGCCAGTGCATTCCATCGCATCATGCTCCGGATTCGTCGTTCAATGTGGAGATCGCCTGGGATATTCGCCTCGAGATGCGCAGGGATCGTGTTGCGGTAAGGCGTCGTGACCGGCAACGGCAGTTGTGAACCGTTCCTGGTCAGCTGTGACGAAAGTTCTCGGAGCAGATATGCGGCGCGCTCGGAACCTTCGTGTTTTAGAACATAATCAAGCGAATCGACCCATTCGGCGGTCTCTTCGGGATTGCTATCGTTATTCGCCCGATCAGCAGGCATCTCGTACGTAAATCAGGGTATCGAAACGATTATAGAAGGCGTTTTAGGGCTTTCATATGGTGGACTGCGCCTTGCCGAACGCGTGATTTGGCGTCAGATTCCGCACCAAAACGACCGAGATTATGTCTGTATTCTGGGTGTCATCATCCTTTTGCCACCTCAACGCTGTCATCGCTATTCGTCGTAGAAAAACTACACCGTACATCGAGTTCGTGAAGACGATTCGATTCTCGTTCAACCTTTCTGGATGCAACGAAAGTCAGATAGTGTCTTGGACTCTTCCTCATTGAAGCCTGCTACTAAGAACGCGCGAATGCTCATTTCCGATGCGTTTCGATCCGCAGCGAACTCTTGAACGTCTTCAAGGAATCGAAAGTTAGTCGTGAAGTTCATTTTCTTCATCTTTACACCCGGAATAGCACGAACCGGTTTCAATAATTCGATACGGATTTCCTTCGGTCCGCGATTTTTCGCGTCGACCGTAAAGTGAACTCGCAGGTTCTTCATGAGCCTCTTCATAAACCTAGCTTCTAAACCCTCTGCAGAGGCGTCTTCTTCGAGCAACTCATTAGGCACAGGTAGCTCATATATCACCGTTAGGTCGGACGAATCAACTACCTTCGCCGCTGCCAAATCTTCGCGCATTCCCGCGAACTCATCTAATGACGATTCGAAGCCACCCGATCCGAAACCATCCGTTCCGGCATCGAAGTCGGTGCTCGATTCTGCTGCTTGTTCGATTAACTCTTCAAGCGAGTGTTGATTGAACTCAAATGTGTGACGTCTAATGCGTGCTTCTTTCGCGTCAGGTACGATGGACTCTTCGGTATACGAGCAGAAAGGAGTCCAATTCACCCGGCTTAGCGCATCCACCAGCAATGTGCGATGCTCCTCACTCAATCGAGCATCGCTTGTACCAGCGAAAGCTTCAGCGCGCCATATATCACGCAACCGCTCGACCAAATTCACGGGAACGACCTCTCGGTCAACCCGTTCGTACTGATCACCTTCTAGAGCAACGGCGCGAGTAGGATCAGTACTTACTTCATCTTGCGTTTCACCATTCACATGCGATGTGAAGATAGACAAACCGATTACGATATAAACAAGTGGACGGCCGCCACGAATCGAGCTGTTCCCGCGACGAGAGCACCGGTCAGCAACTCGTGACCGTTCTCCGCCGCACAGCTTCTCAGTCCGCTTCTGTCTCTCTCCTCCCGGTCGCTTCTTTGAGACGTCGTAGTAAACGATCATCGTCCACGAAGATTCGGAGCGCGTTCTCCCAAAGTTTGTCGTCCGGTTGCGCACCCAATTCGACAAGAATCTCAAGCGATCGAGCACGTCCAGTGTGAACCGCGTAATACATAGGATTGAAAGTTGCGTTAGATGCCAACACATCTGGATGTTCTTGCACATATGAACGAATGAACTCAATGTTCTCTCCAACGACAGCGGCTTCGATCGTCTCTTTTGCACCAGCTTCAAGCAACATGGCGATGATCGACGGATCACACTCTTGCGACAGTGAGTGCAGACAAGCCGTAGCTAACGGGGTGTCTCCGGCACGGGTTGCGCGATTTGCGTCAGCACCCGCATCGAGTAACAAACGGACGATTTCCGATTGGTTATTGTGACACGCATGAAAGAGCGGGGTTTCGCCCGAAGCGTCAGGTTCGTCGACTTCAACACTAGCTTCGCTCAAAATCGACCTAACGTGTTCAACATCACCACGACCGGCGGCGAACCATAGATGTTGGTCCAATCCACACAATGGCGCCAGAAAATCCACGACATCCAACGCGCGTGTCCCTTTCCATGGTCCGGCATGTAACGCGCGTACGATCGGCAACTCACCATCAGAGGAGAGCCTATTAGGATCAGCGCCGGCTCCACACAACCACGAGACCATCGCCAAATCACCTCGCTCAGCCGCGGCATGGAGTGGCGTAATACCTTCTCCGTTCAACGCATTCGCTATATCCGAGTCTCGTGCGACGAGTGCTTCTGCACTACCGACCAAACCAAAGTAGGCGCAGGTGATCAGATCAGGTTGAAGTCCTTTCTCAAGAAGCGTTTCAACGAGAGGCTTGTAACGATCTGTGCGTCCAGAACAGCCAAATTTACCGATCGCTACGAGCGCTGCGTTCTCTGCACTATCCGGTGACACGCTACGAAGCGGTTCGTACGCATTAACAAGCTTACGTAGCTTTTCAGCGTCTTCCGAGAGCAGCGCATTGAGAACCTGATCTCTAAAGCCTTGTGGTTTCAACAGTGACTATTCGAGTAGAAATTAGGTTTCCGCAGGGAACAACCAGGCAGCACCTCGTCGACCGCTGGAATCACCGTATTTTGCCGGAACTACCTTAGTCGCGCCTTCCGAAGAAAAGGCGTACTTTTTTAGCAATTCAGGCAGTTTGTCGTAAATCCGCGAGATATTTGATAAACCACCACCGATAACCACCACATCGGGATCCAAAATGTTCACGACGACGGCAAGAGCGATCGCTAGTTGCTGTATGTACTCGTCAACCGTACGTTTGGTATGGTCCGTCTCACCGCGCCCAATTTCCGGTGCCGTCATCCGCTCACCGTGAAGCTCCAAGTGCGTCCTCTCCAATCCTCGACCGGAGAGAAACGTTTCAACACAGTTTGTCTGACCGCAGTAGCAAGTCCGAGGCCGCACACTCGGATTCACTTCTAACTTCGCTTCGGCCGGAATGTCTGGAAACCGATTGTGTCCCCACTCCCCCGCTAGAAGATTCGGTCCAGCTAAGACGTCCTTGTTTACGACGCACCCACCACCGACGCCGGTACCGAGAATCACGCCGAACACGCAGCGTGCGCCTGCACCTGCACCGTCAACCGCCTCAGAGAGTACCATGCAGTTCGCATCATTCGCGATTCGAATCGGGCGATTTAGCAGTCGTTGTAAGTCGTGTAGAAACGGCTTACCATTCAAGACTGTGCTATTACAGTTCTTCATCGTACCGCTTTGCGCAACCCACGCGCCAGGGGTACCAAGACCGACTGGGCAGACGTTATCGACGATACCGTCGAGCTGCAAAGTCATCTCGTGAATCGCTTTAACCGTTTCGAAATAGCTGTCTGGCGTGGGCACACGCATCGTCTCCACGATTTCACCGTTAGCGTCCATCAAGATTCCCTCAATCTTGGTCCCGCCTAAATCAATACCAATTCGGTGCATAAGTCGTGCTACTTTCTCTACGTTTGTGTTCCGTTACGCAACCGAGTTCTAACGGCATTGAACACATGTTGCCAGTCAAATCCCGCACCTGGATCAGTCTTTCGTCCCGGTGCTATTTCGCTATGACCAACGACATTCCCCAACGAGAGTGTTGGATATCTTCGAAGTAGTGCAACGAGCGTGTCAGCTAAAACGTCGTATTGTGCGTCCTCAAATAAACCCTCATCTGTACCTTCAAGTTCAATTCCTATCGAGAAATCATTACAGTCCTTTCGTCCCTGCCATTCCGATTCCCCAGCATGCCACGCACGCATGTTGAAAGGCACAAATTGAGTCACAACTCCAGTTCTTTCGATAAGTAGATGTGCCGAAACTCGGTAGTCCTGTAATTCCGCCAGATCTGGATATTGCTCGAAATCAATTGCATTCAGAAACAGTTGCGTTGGTAATCCCGTGCCGAAATAGCCTCGAGGTAACGAGATGCAGTGGATAACCACCGTCGTAGCTTCGGTATCGATCGGACGCCCGTCAGAATTCGGACTCTGTACGTGCGTAGCAGGTTCTATGCGGTGCGTCTCTGAAACCTTCATGTGCGCATTTTTACAGCAATATGAACTTGGATATCTTCATCTCCATATATTCGCTAAACCTTAGACCGGTTCAAGCGTCCTCGAGTAATCTCGCGAATTAGCAGGTTAGATAAATGACTCATGCGAATACCATTTTCTAATATGGACGCCGATTCAAACTTGCACCAACCATAATCTAAACGAATGGCGGTGTTACTTTTGTTCCCTACCAAACATTTGAACGGAGCGACGTATCACGTCGGATTGAGTCTAGTCCCGAAATCTGAATTGAGACCATGATTGAAACTCATCAACTCGAAAAGAAATTTGGTTCGGTTCTCGCCATCCAATCTTTGGAATTGAACATTCAACCCGGTGAGATCGTTGGTCTTCTAGGTCCAAACGGAGCAGGGAAAACGACGACGCTTCGATTGTTGACGGGCATGATCCAACCAACATCAGGTTCAGCAAAGATAGCTGGATACGATGTTGTTAGCGATCCCGTCGAGGTCAAAAAACGAGTTGGTTACGTCCCAGAAACGGGAGCTCTCTTTGAACATCTCTCGGCGAAAGAGTATTTAGATCTTGTCGCCACCCTCCATAAGTTGAATGACGAGGAAGCCGCAGCGAGAATTGAGAAGTTTCTTCGGCTATTCAGTTTATTCGAAAATCGAGAAAAACGGATGCACACGTTTTCGAAGGGATTAAGGCAGCGTGTCGTCATCTGTGCGGCGTTACTAAGCAATCCGGAAGTCCTGTTGCTTGACGAACCGCTAGAAGGATTGGACGCGACGACAGCGCTAATCGTGAAGGACTTACTCACCGAACTTGCAACACAAGGACGAACCATCCTCATGTGTACGCATGTGCTTGAGATGGTTGAGCGAATGTGTCAGCGCCTCGTGATCATCAACGGTGGCAAACTTATCGTTGATGGAACCGCAGATGAAATAATCTCGCTTGCGCGTGCGGACTCGTTGGAATCAGCTTTCGCGATATTGACCGGTACACGAAATCGCAGCCGCGTCACGGCAGGCATATTGGATGCACTCAAATGAGCACTCCATTCTCGCCGGGTGCAAAGTAGTGACGCATGTTCGACATTGACAGAGCACAATGGCGGGTGATGCACTCACAATGCTTCAAGAACATGATGCGTTCGTCAGGTGCGATGCGTCTGGACCGAAGATCCGAGGCGGTTCCACAACGCGATGAAATGTTGGGGTTCCTATGGTCGTTACTCAGTTTTGGTGTCATGAGTCTCGTCGTCGCAAGCCTTGTATACAGGCTGCAATACCCTGTTGGCGAACTCATCGCAATCTCCTTTTTGTCCCTACTTGTTTTCGCTGGAGTCTCGGGACAATGTTCTAGCGTGTTATTTACGAAGAAAGAGCAACACGTTTTTGGAGCTCTGCCAATCAGTGCATCAACTCACCTTGCGTCAAAGGTCACTGGCTCGATCACGTACTACTCTCTCGTATGTGGCGGGGTCGCTGTTCCAGCGTTCTTCGTGATTCTCTTAACTGATGGATTGTTCGCGGGTGTGAGCTGGGTCGTCAGTATTGCTGTCTGCATCTGGTTCCTGTGTTTCGCTGCGATATGGACACATTCACTGTCAGTTCGGATATTTGCTGGTAGCAAATTGCGCTATGTCTGGTCGATCTTAGGGACAGTTTTTTCTTTGATCGTAGTCGGACTGGTTTTCATCGCTATGTTGCGTGATTACGAACTTGGGCGGCTAGGAGAATCCTGGAATCTAACAGACAATCCACTCCTGCTGCTATTTCCACCTTACTGGTATGTCGCCCTATTGCTCTTTTTAGACGGACAATCGAGTACGACAATATTTGTCGGGACGTTGCTTGCGGCGTTCGGCAGTATTCCGATCGGTTTTTACTTATTCAAGAGAGTCGATGCTGCGTTTTTGGCAGCGTTGAATGATCCGACATTCCATATTAATGAAACACACAGCTCACCATTTGCAATCGCTCTATTTCGGTCGCTGAAGTTTGGTTCGCTCGGATACGAGCGAGTTGCAGTGTGGAAATTGGCGTTCTCACACATGAGATATGACTCTATATTTAGAAGTACAGTTACTCTATATTTCACACTGTTCTTCGTTTGGGTCGTAATCTTTATTGGAGGTGAAGATCGCCCCGAGCTGTTCGGCGACCCATTCCAATCACCTGATCCCGATGCGCGTTGGCTACTCGTTTATACGTGTTGCATGCTATTTCTGTTCGTGTTCGGGCTTTTCGAAGCCGTCAGATCTAGTACGTATTCACCTGCATGTTGGATATTTTTCGTGTCGCCATCGAAGCTGACACGATTTGGTGCAATGGTCGTCGACTGGATATTCTTTGTGTTTGTTGTGCCAGTCCTCCTTTTACTCTTTGTCTTTTTTAGTTTTCATTGGCAAACACCTATTAATGCTCTCATGCACGTAACATCGCTGGGGTGGCTTGCGTACTTTGCCATCAATCTAAAGTCCATCATTAACCCAGACTTACCATTCGCACGACACACAAGCTCGTCGGGTCCATCGGCTCGATTTTGTCTCAATTTCGTCTTAATCATCATAGGCGGCATTGTCATCTACCATTCTTTTGCTTCGTGGATGTACAAAAATCTCGCTATATATATCGCTTCGATCCTGTCAGGTATCCTCATCTGCGTTGCAGTCCGCTACCTAACTCACGTAAGACACGATAGGAAGTTTCTTAACACTGATTTAGTTACTTAGTTGGTTAAACGGAAGCCTGTCGATTAGGTCAGTGCTAACCTGATGAATCGAAATTCGACCTATCACATTGTGAGAATGAGACAGGATCAGATTCAACGAGTCATCGAACAAAATGTCTCGCAATCTATCGATGAGGATGTTGGCGAAGGTGACGTTAATGCATCACTAATACCGCCAGAAAACCAATCACTTGCGGTGCTGATGACTCGATCAGCCGGTGTTTTTTGCGGTAAACCGTGGGCAGATGAAACAGCAGAGCAGATTGGCGGTTTCACCATCGATTGGCAGATTAATGAAGGTGATACGGTTCAGCCTAGTCAGGAATTGGCACAACTCCGGGGTCAAAGTCGCTCGATCCTAAGCGCCGAGCGTGTCATGATCAACTTTCTGCAATTACTCTCAGGTACGGCAACGCTAACGAAGGCTTATTGCGATCGCATCAGTCATACAAAAACGCAGCTTCTTGACACGCGAAAAACACTACCTGGTCTCCGTATCGCTCAAAAATACGCTGTTTCCGTAGGCGGTGGGAAAAACCACAGGATGGGCTTGTTTGACGCTTTCCTTATTAAGGAGAACCACATCGCGGCAGCAGGATCAATTCACGATGCCGTGCGCGAGGCGCGTAATGAACACCCTGAGCTGCCGCTCGAAGTTGAAGTCGAAACCCTCGACCAACTGTCAGAGTGCGTTGCGATAGGTGTCCCCCGTGCGCTACTAGATAACTTTTCGCTCGATGAAACACGGAAAGCCGTAAACAATTTCGGTGACCGGATCGAACTAGAGGCGTCTGGAGGAGTAACTCTCGAGAATATCCGCGAAATAGCGGAGACTGGCGTCGACTATGTATCAGTGGGTGCAATCACCAAAAATGTCATCGCACTAGACTTGTCCTTGCGATTTACGGGAACAAGCGTACAGTAAAAGCTGGAGTTTAATAGTAAAAATGACTGGTGCCGAGACGCAGACTCGAACTGCGGACCTACTGTTTACGAAACAGTTGCTCTACCGGCTGAGCTATCCCGGCGCGCGCGAAATTATAGGATTGGGTCACCCATGACACCTTGTGACAACGCGCCGCAATTCTTGGCTATGTGCTGCATTTCGCGCGTGTCTTTGTAATCTCTATTCGACGTAATGAAAAGAAGCCGATTAATCCAGCCCTTGGCAATCTGTAGCCTCGGTGTCGTGATTTTTGGGCTCTTTGTCCTTGTCTATCAAGATTACGTCGAAGCCAAGAGCGCGTCTTGGCAGCAAGTCACATTTCGGGTCATGGACTCGATGTTGCCTTTTCAGGAACGCTACCGCGAGGAGCATGAGCGATACGCAGTCGGCACCTTCGATCGCGCTCAAAATGATCTATCCCTAGCCAAATTGATTGATTGGCATCCGAGCGTAACCGACTCTAATCGCTATGTTGCGGATGTGATTGGAACGAACGCGTTCAAGGTCACAGCGACATCAAGGGACGGACCGTCGCTCTGTAGGCTATATCCTGCGAAACAGCCTTGTTTCGATCTCCGAGAATACCTTCCAAGTGGTCTTTGATCTCACCTACTGGCTTACGACGCCACTGGGCCACATCTTCGTCGTCATCATCGGTTTAGCGATCGGTAGCTTCTTAAACGTCGTGATTACGCGTTTACCGCTGATGGTAGAACGCGACGAACGACACCTAAGTCTGCAGCAACTCAACATTGAACCACCACAGGTTACCTCACTGAATCTTGCGTGGCCTCGTTCTTTCTGCCCTAGTTGCAGAGCGTCCATACGATGGCGACACAACGTACCTGTGTTGAGTTGGTTCTTGTTGCGTGGGCGCTGTGCGACTTGCCAGCAACCAATTTCTGTCCGTTATCCGTTTGTTGAAGCCACCTCTGCGCTACTGCTTCTCGTCCTTTTCATGAGCTATGGACCGTCACTCGAGTTCTGTTTTAAGGCGATCTTTTGTCTAGGACTTATCGCGGTCGCCTACATGGATTGGGAAACGGGATGGTTACCGGACATCGCAACGATTCCTCTCATCGGTGCCGGACTTCTCTTTAGCGCTGTAAATGAGTCTCAACCAGGCGCGCTCGGTCCCACGGACGCGATCATTGGCGCAGTCGCAGGATACGGATTGTTTTGGTTACTGAATTTCGTCTACCGTAGTCTGACCGGTCGTAACGGTTTAGGGTACGGCGACTTCAAATTGGTCGCGGCACTCGGCGCATGGTTGGGGTGGGTTCTACTACCACTGAACCTTCTCTCTGCCGCGTTGATTGCGTTCGTGTTCGGTATATACATGGTCGTCGCAGGCAAATATCAAAGCGATGTTGGTATCCGTTTCGCGCCGTTCTTGAGTGTTGCAGGAATCGGATTGCTGTTGGTTCACGACCTAGGTATGTTGCCGATGTACCTTAGTGGTTGATTGCCCACGAACGTTCAATATAAATCGCACGTCACTTAAAGGGAAGAGTGCGTCTAATGTCTGCTTGGTTCGTCGTCTTAACGGGCGGCATCGGCAGTGGGAAGAGTCTTGCGGCTTCGTGTTTCGCAAAGCGTGGCATCACGATTGTCGAACAAGACGACGTATCGCGCGAGGTCGTGGAACCGGGAGAACCAGCACTCGATCAAATCGTCGAGTACTTCGGGAACGACATTCTTAACGAAGAAGGCACGCTGAATCGATCTAAAGTTCGTCAACGAATCTTCAGTAACAGTACTGATAAGACTTGGCTTGAACGCCTCCTGCATCCCCTCATCGGACAACGCACCCTCTTCCATATGCATAACGCACCATCTCGTTATGCGATTGTCGTCAATCCGTTACTGCACACGCGCCAGCCTCAATATGATCGCTTTGTGGTAGTCGATACACCGGTAGAAGTACAAATCGAACGTGCCATGCAGCGAGACGGTATGAACCGTGAGTTAGCACAAAAAATGGTGGCGTCGCAAGCATCTCGGGAAATTCGACTACGACTGGCCGACGACGTGATCGTGAACGATGGCGAAGTCGATTTTGTTGACGAGCAAGTTGACCGACTACACCGACGTTATCTCGTCATGGCTGTTTGAATGAGCATCAAATCACGACTCGCATATATTTCACGAATCGACGTTGACGTGACCGAGTCACATATTCGCAGAAGCGATGCCTAAACCTGAAAGACTAGTACCTTGTCCCAGATGTCGAAAAGCAGTAATCTGGGACACGAACAATCCGGCGCGTCCGTTCTGTTCCAAGCGATGCCAAATGATCGATCTTGGAAAGTGGCTTGACGAAGAGCACCGCATACCAGGAGAAGAAGGCATGGACGAACTCGAACCCGATCCGTCGCGCAACGATTAGCGATTGAGAAAGTCGAGTCGACTCACGTCCGATATTCAGCGTTGATCTTGACGTAGTCGTACGAAAGATCACTCGTCCACACTTGCGCGGACGCGTTACCTCGACCTAAGTTAATTCGAACCGTGAACTCATCTCGAGCCATCACTTCTGCCGCTGTCGCTTCGACGTAACCAGGATCGATTTTGCCGTCTGTTGCCACACAGACATCGTCCAGGTGCAATGAGACTCTGTATGGTTCTAGGTCCACGATACCGGAGCGCCCGATCGCCATGCAAAAGCGACCCCAATTCGGGTCACCAGCAAAAATCGCTGTCTTTACAAGCGGCGAATGAGCAACCGTATACGCCACATCCAGGCATTCACGTTCGGTACGACCACCTTCCGCTAAGACTGTAACGAACTTCGTGGCACCTTCACCATCACGAACGGTGCGGATCGCCAATTCCTGCACAAGAGGTCGTAAACCTTCTCGGAGTCGGGCGTATGCGCTAGATCGAATATCGGTAACAACCGGCATCGTCGCTTGACCAGAAGCGACAACGACAAACGCATCGTTCGTTGACGTGTCACCGTCGATAGTGAGGCGATTGAAACTTCGCTCAGCCAGATCTAACGCGAGTTGCTTCGCCACGTCATTCGACATCGCGGCATCGGTGCCAAGAAAGGCAAGCATCGTCGCCATATCAGGGCGGATCATGCCGGAACCTTTGACGATGCCCGTCGCCGTTATCTTGTGACCGTTAACATCAAACTCAACCGAGAGACCTTTCGGTGCAGTATCCGTCGTCATGATCGCTTCAGCAGCCGAATTCCATCCATCTGGGCGACAATCTTCGAATGCGGCCGCGATACCGTTGGCCATGCGATCCATCGGCAGTGCTTCACCGATTACACCAGTCGAAAACGGTAGCACGTCTTCCGCCGCGCAGCCGATATGCTCGCCTAGTAAAGCGCACATTTGCTCCGCGTCGCACATGCCAACGTCACCTGTCGCGGCGTTCGCATTACCACTATTGACGACTAGGCCTCGGACCGAACCGCAGTTCGCTTCGGCGACGATGACGGGTGCGGCACGGTAGCTGTTTTGTGTGAAAACGCCACCTGTCGTAGTACCGGGAACACACGTCATGACCGCTAGATCAAGTCGACCTTTGTACCGGATATTCGCTATCGCTACACCGAGTTCGATCCCATCGATGGGTTTGAGTGTGCCTATATTCGGTAAGTTGACTGCCATATTCAGACGTTCAGCTCGTTAGTAACAGTGCACTACGGGATCTGAGTCGGTCTCGCAATGCGGACGGGATTTTAGAGGTGCGTGAGTCGATTGACCAGGGAGCAAGGAAGGATCCCGGCTTCGTTTGACGACGCACCAAGCTAATCGCAGTCGCTAGAAAGTTAAGCGACTGCGGGATATGTTCGATAATGCCGTTCGCATGTCGAATGTATGGTGATTCGCTTTCGATAGAGACGACCAGCAACCCAGTTTCTTGGCTAATTAGATGCTCGTGAACACGTCTAGATATGTATTCTCGAGGCGTCACACACAATCGCTCGAGTGTTCCATCCGAGGACCAACGACTCTACGCGAAAACCGCTTGTCCATATGTTCACTATACGCACCTTACGGCGAATGCGTTAACGAGGCGTGGACGCCAGGTCAAACCTCTCTTCCCAGACAATAAAACCCAGCTTTTCGTATAGGAAACGGGCTGGATTTTCATCCATCACGACAAGCGTGATCGTCCGTTCTCCTAATTCGTCGATCGCCCATTGAGTGAGTATCTGACCGAGTCCCTTACCTCGGTAGGCCGGGTGTACGACGACTTCGTCGATCACACCTTGTTCGGTTGTCCGACTCACAAGAACGTAACCTACAACATCTTCTAATTCTGAGCTGATGAGACGAAGATCGTCGCGACTAGCTTCCCGAAATATCTCAGCAATCGAGTCATGGTCTTCATTTTCGTAGTAGTCTTTCGGCCACGACGCGTAATAGGTAGACATCAAAGCGGGAAGTAGCGACTCGTCGTAATCCACCCATCGATAGGGATGAGGCAGGGATCGTTGCGTTAATTCGCTGTCAGGTAGAAGGCGCATCACTCGTGTTGTCGAAAAAGGGCGAAACCCTCGATTTGCTAGTAACGAGTGCAACGGATGGTCTAACATGCTTGAAACGAGCGTTTGTCCATCTTCCTTGCCAGCGAGACTGGTTTGCATGGTCATACACAGAGTTGTGGCTCTCTCGCACATCCAGTCGATCAACGACGTAGCTACTTCTACGTTACTAGCTATACCGTGAATTCGAGAAAGTTTAGGAGTAATTTGATAGACATCCGAATAGCCTTGAAGACCTCTATCAGTCTCAAAGACTTGAATAAACTCTCTCGTAAAAGAAGGCTTTTTCCAACGATCAGCAATCAGTAGCTCGTTGAGATGCGGTATACCACCCCAACGAACACATGCGACGTCCGAAGAGAGATTTTCGATGGCTGTTAGATCGTCCCGTTTGACGGCACGAATGGATTCAAATGCCATCACTTTGGAGGTTCGTCGACGAGTATCGTGAACCAGCAGTCTCGGTGTACAGCATGCGCTTAGCTAGACGCCTAAGCAAGTCGCTCTCGTCAAATTCGAAAACGGCTTTAGTAGCATGGACAAGCAATGACCCCGCGGGTTTGTACGTTGTGCGTGTGCACGCAAGCGTATGTTTGGCTTAAGCTGCTTTACCGCAACAGTGCTTGTATTTCTTCCCGCTGCCACATGGACACTGCTCGTTGCGACCAACTTTCGGTTCCTCACGACGAACCGTCTGCACGCGCCTCGGTTCGGCCTGCTGCTCTCCGTTTGCCCCCTGGTGCTGATATCTCAGACGTCGGCTTAGTTCCTCGCGTCGACGACGCTCTCGCTCTTGAGCACGAGCTTGTTCGTCGCTCTCGATTTGCATGCGACAGAGCGTGCTTGTAGCAGTTCGTTGGACATCCGCGAGCATCTCCTGGAACAGTTCAAACGATTCACGCTTGTATTCCTGCTTCGGTTGCTTCTGTGCATACGCCCGAAGATGGATACCCTGCCTTAGATGGTCCATAGCCAAAAGATGCTCTTTCCACCGACTGTCCAAAATCTGCAGCAACACCTGGTGCTCAACTGCTTCGACGTCAAATCCTGCTGATTGCCAGCCCTCTCGCTTCGCTCGATAAGCTGATGTGATCTCTTCGAGAATCCGATCTCCGAGTGCGTCCGAGTGTTCGATAGCGTTCTCACCTTCGAGCCACGATTCCAACGAAAGTTGAATACCCATTTCCCGGCGTAGTGAAGCGCCTAGACCTTCAATATTCCATTGCTCGGGAATTGATTGCGGTGGCAAGTGATCGAAGATGATGTTCTGCACGACAGTCTCGCGCATGTCCTCAATCATGCCCGATACATCGCCAGACGACATCAGCTCGTTGCGCTGTTGATAGATGATTTGACGCTGGTCATTCGCCACGTCGTCGTATTCGAGCAGATTCTTGCGGATGTCGAAGTTCCGCCCCTCGATTTTCTTCTGGGCACGTTCGATCGACGTATTGACCATCTTAGCTTCAATGGCTTCGCCACGCTCTAAGCCGATAGATTTCATCGTAGATTGCCAACGCGGTGTCGCGAATAACCGTAGGAGATCGTCCTCTAACGAAAGATAAAAACGGGAGGATCCTGGATCTCCTTGTCTTCCTGCACGACCGCGTAACTGATTGTCGATACGTCGCGATTCATGACGTTCAGTGCCGACAATGTGAAGTCCGCCTGCGTCCAATACCTGGTCGTGCCGCTTCTGCCATTCATCTCTAACTTTCTCAACAATGTCGGACGTAGCAGCATCCCCCAGAGCATCGATCTCTGCCTGCCAGTTACCGCCAAGCATGATGTCCGTTCCACGACCCGCCATGTTGGTGGCGATCGTCACCATGCCAGGACTCCCAGCTTGCGCGATGACATCCGCTTCCCGTTCGTGTTGCTTCGCGTTGAGTACGTTATGTGCGATTTTGTGCTTGGCTAGTTCCTTCGAGATGAGTTCTGACGCTTCGATAGAAGCCGTCCCGATCAAAACGGGTTGATGTCGTTCTTGGCAGTCACGTATGTCATCAATGATGGCTTCATACTTTTCTTCCAACGACATGTACACGAGGTCGTTATGGTCCTCACGAACCATCGGCAGATGCGTTGGCACAACGATGACGGTTAATCCATACGTCTGCCGAAACTCAAACGCTTCCGTGTCCGCAGTACCCGTCATCCCCGCCAAGTGTGGGTATAGACGGAAATAGTTCTGATAAGTCGTCGACGCCATCGTCTGCGTTTCTTGCCGGATCGACACGCCTTCTTTCGCTTCAACCGCCTGATGGATACCCTCTGACCAGCGCCGACCTTCCATCGCTCGCCCGGTATGCTCGTCGATGATCACGACTTCGCCATCGCGCAACATATAGTCCACGTCACGCTTGTAGATGCAGTGTGCCTTCAATGCCGCGAGCACGTGATGCAGCAACGTTAGATTCGACGCATCGTAGAGGCTGTCACCCGCTTCTAGGAGTTCCAGCTTTTGTAGTTCTGCTTCGACGGTCGCGTGACCCCGTTCCGTCAACTCGACTTGCCGATTCTGTTCATCGATGTAGTAGTCGCCGGTGTCTTCTGGCTCTTCGCCACCTAGAACCGCGGGCAAGGTGTTTTCGACTTTCTCCTGCCGAACGAGCTTCGGTGGAATCCGGTTGATCTTGGTATATAGATCGACCGACTCAGATGCGGGTCCAGCAATTAGTAATGGCGTTCGGGCTTCGTCGATGAGAATCGAATCAACCTCGTCTACTATCGCAAAGTGCAAATCGCGCTGCACCTTATCCTCAAGCCGGAACGCCATGTTGTCGCGCAGATAGTCGAAACCGAATTCATGGTTCGTGCCGTAGGTGACGTCCGCTTGATATGCCGATTGTTTCTCACTGTGTTCTTGACCTGATTGGATCACGCCCACTGTAAGACCTAGTGCTTCATAGGCTGGACCCATCCATTCCGCATCGCGCCGAGCAAGGTAGTCATTCACCGTTACGATATGTACGCCTCTGCCCGTAAGCGCATTTAGATACGCAGCGAGGATCGCAACGAGCGTCTTACCTTCCCCGGTTCTCATCTCGGCAATGCACCCTTCGTGCAAAACCATGCCGCCGATCAGCTGGACATCAAATGGTCGCATTTCAAGCGTTCGATTGGCAGCTTCCCGAGCAAGCGCAAACGCTTCGGGCAATAGCGAATCTAGATCCTGTGACTCTTGATAACGCGCCCTCAGATCATCCGTGCGCACCACGATATCTTCAGCAGAGAGTGCACTGACTTCAGGCTCAAGTTCGTTGATCCGTTCGACGACCTTCGACATCCGTTTCAGTTCACGGGCGTTGTGGTTTCCGAAGATCTTTTGAAAGAAATTTACTGGCATAAGAATAGAAATCGGCTTGAGCCGCTCACGCAATTATCGGCTTTTCCTACGCAATCGGACCATTCCTTATTGCAGCTCGTTCGTCGCCACGGAGATATTCGCCAATTCGTCTCTTCTTTCGGGTACGATTTCGTCTATCAATAGGAGCTAACCGCATCTCACGCCGCATTCGGGGATATACACTCAAAGACGCCCTTGATCCTAATCACCCGACCTCGTCTTACGTCGGGTTGCGCCCCTTGATGCTCAAAATCGAGGCAAATCGTCAACATCTGCAGATCATTCGCTCGATGCTACCTCAGGATTGTGGTGAACACTGCGTTTACGTCAGCTGTACGCCGAGGACCATGACACTGATCGTAGATTCCTCAAGCTGGGCAACTCAAATACGACTCGATTCAAAATGGCTCCTCAACGAGCTTCAGCAGCTCTCGGACTACGTTGCGTTAGAGCAAGTCCGGGTGCGCGTCAGCAAAAGCTAAGGCGGAAGCGCTGAGGGAGATCGTTTGATAACCGGGTTATCACGTACTCACTACGCCAATCGAAAATAGTTGTGTAGCATAGTTCCGCACCCATCTAAGCGACACGAGAATCAAGTCACACGCTGTCGAGGTTTTTCAGAATTTAATCGGAACGACGTTTTACATTCATCTCTCTCCATCCTCCCACGATGCGTCTAGTCAAATCGCAATCAGATTCTTTGTCGCGTCGATCGATACGCTCTTCGTACGAAGAGGAAATCTAAACGACCGTGCAGTTGACTTAGCGACAAGCCCGATCTTTTAAACGGTGCAGCACGTACACGTTTTCCAGCCGTTGAGGTGAATGTGGCGTGAAGTCATGTAGTTGCTTAGAATTCGTGATATAGTGGAGCCGGCGGGAATCGACCCCGCGCCTTCCGATTTGACAAGACCGGGACTCTCACCAGAGGCGGCCCCACTATGTTTCTTGCCGTCCCGTTAAGATCTACGCCGTTCGTTACTCGCGATATTGCGATGCGTAGTTATCTGTTAATTGCGCTGCACTGAGGCGGAGACGCAATGACGTCTAGCTAATTACGAGTCAAAACTATGCTGGATTTGGTCTCGTTGCGCGTGATTCAACTATAGACAGAGTTTCGCTATTCGACTGAACGAAATAGCGCTCTGTACCTTATTTATAAATGCCACGGCGATATACCGCACTTCATATTCCTAGACTAGTAATCGGACGCCGACGACTGGTGTGAAAAGTAAGGCTCACGTACCGCAAAACGCAACCCGATTACTGGTCAATCGATGAAGAACAGCCACATCGGTTTCAACAGATTTTCAATCGAGCACCCAAAACGCTCTCGTTAGCACAGCTTGCACACTTCAACGAGTACTGTTTCATCGAGAAGCTGCATCTGTACGACCAAATGGAAGCGGACGAACACCGGTGTCGTTTCGACACACAATTGGTCGAATTTCAATAAAGATCGCGAGACGCGTACGCAATCAACGGCTACCAGACACGCATTGACTTCATCTGGAATATCGCGACCCACCCATTACTTTCAGATCATGTTGAAGACCTGCTTGGCCCAGATATCGTGCTCTGGGGCAGTCACTACTTCTGCAAGCTGCCGTCCGATGACCGCGAAGTACCTTTCCACCAAGACGCGACCTATTGGCCTTTCCGACCCTTCAAAACAGTGACTGTATGGCTTGCGGTGGGCGATGTCACGCTCGACATGGATCCTAAGTGTTTTCTGCCCGGACACCATCGACACGGCAAGCTAGAGTGGCAACAACGTACGGAGAACGTGGTACTCGAACTTGAAGTTGAGGACTACGGGTAGCGCATTAAGTTCGTTGAGATCGATGTTCCACTGTGTAACGTTGAATGAGCCGACGTCGGTACCGGTATCAATGCAACCGAGGTGAATACCGAGTGTTGCGTATGGGAACAGGATCCGTGCAACTAGAATTGTGCCCTCGAACGAGTGGTGGTAACCGAGCTTGAAAAACGGAGGTCGGATGTCCGATTGCCAGTGCTGTGCTTGAATAAGATGAGCACGGTACGAGTTGAATCCAGAATCCAAGTAGCATTTATGACCAATTGATTGGCCTGCGGAGTTATAAGTCATAGCACACCTAACTTCGTTTGTTGATCTATGGGGCGCAGTACTGTCATACTGCGCCCCGTTAGTTGGAGGGTTCATATACAGTATTAAGAAGACAGCTATGCAGCTCTTTAGGCTAGCTGAATTTCATCAATATAAACTAATAAGTATACGTCTGGAACCGTCAAATCAATCCAATTTCGGACAGAAATATTTTCCACAGATAATCCCTCTGTCAGGAAAGATATTGCTAGTATTAGGGAATCATCGGAATTTTCTACGCAAAAGGAGGGACCGATGAGAAACCTAATGCAAGAGGTCTCGCATCACTGCAGGGACCTATTCGACGAGAGATGTAAATCTCTAATGCTGTTTCGTTTTGACACTGAAACTGGTCACCGTAAGAGTTTAGCGCGGGTAGTCCTGGCTAATCTGCGTCAGGTTCAGCTGGGAGTTCTAACCGGACTGATCACCGCAACATTGATCTTACCACCGGGGCTCATGCCTGATGTGATAACGGCGAATACCACGGCCTATGCAGACACAATAATCGGACCCGATCCGGGAACGGGCGATCCGTGCGCTCGCGACAGTGACATGGACGGTGAGAACGACTGCATAGATCCTTGCCCATTGACCCCGGGAGTTTGTTCGACACCTTATGTGGGTTCGGATGCCTGTTGGGCTATCTCGATGATTTTGAATCTTGTGGCAGTTCAGGTGATCTTAGTCTCGTTAAGATATCCTAAACTAGGTAAGATAACGGGCCGAGTTGGGCTTGCAGTTGTCGCTGTGGCAATAGGTTTTGGTATCTATTGTTACATACTCCACGAGGCATAACCATGAAATTCAATATCGGGAAATACCAAACACCGCCACGCATGAAGCCTTGGGTTTGGAGCGCTTACGCATGGGCGACCCTAATCGGTGCAGTGGCAACAGGAGTTCTCGCCTTACTGTATCTCTTTGCTGGTAGTTCGTTGTGGCTTGTTGCTACTTACGGACTGCTCTCTCTAGTCCTCTTCATTTACTACGGTAAATTGTCGAGCTGGGGGTCTAAGCCAGAGAATCAGTTGAAATCCGATCAGGATTTGAGCGAGAGCTAGTCGCAACCTTAACCAGAGAAGGTCCCCGCATTGGCGGGGACCTACGATTTAGGTAGTTATGTTCTAGGGCAGCTTACGTAGCTCTGATCGGAATAAGTCAGTATGGTCGCGTAGCTCACTAGGTGAATTGATGGGGAATCACTTTCCGTCCCGTTTTCCATATTTCAGTAAGACCTAGTGTTGCTTTTCGGAGTTAAACAGGGATATACTGTTGTAGATTCAGAGCGAGAGTATAAAGTTATGGCGTGGTGGAGAGTAATAACCAGTTTTCTTCGACCCACGAGGATAGGTAATAGTGAAAGAACACCTCGAAGAAGTGAGCGTCCGAATCGTGATAAACCTAATGAATCAGAGCGTAGAGACACTAGCTTGGAGCTTCCTAAAAAGGCAAACTGATGCATTACCCGACTACGCAAGATTCGGCGTACCTCACCCACTTTTGATGAATGCTGCTTAATTCTCATTGCATACGGATCTTCTCGTACACGGTTCAACGCTAAATAACTCGAATAAAAGACGATGTGAATTGACGCTACGTTATGTACCGTCGGATGTTCGTCCGATTGACGAACGCTACGCAAACTGGATCAAAAACTCAGTGATATGTCGAGGTACTGACCCATCGGGCTATTGGCCTAAGCAAACACGTCCCAATTCATCGTCGATCAACTGAATTCACGTGGTTCTATCGGAATCGCGTCGTTGTCGCACAGACTCAACGATCTTGGTAACGATCGACGCATACTCAGACGGCACTTCGGCGTCTTCTTTCAACCACTTCAATATCTCAGGATCTTCGCACTCGAGTAACTCGCCGTATTGTTGCTTCAGATCCGACGATAGTTCATCGAAACAAGACTCAGCGAACGGTGTTAAATACAGATCAAGTTCTAGCAGTCCCCGGCGAGACCGCCATACCGCTTGATTCCTACTAATTACTAAGTTGCTCACTACGCGTCGACATGACGAGCTAGAGTACTTCGCAGGGATATCGATAGTGTCTTCACTTGAGAGTCCCAACCTAAAATTTGAGAAATCACGTCCGTATCGTGATCGATAAGAGTTTTGCAGCGACACATGTCCGACCATCATCTAGCACAATCGAAATTGAGTGGTCCGAATCTTCGATCATTCCTTCAAGGATATATCACGTGTGACTTAGACGATCTTCAAGCCGGTATCGCCATGCCCATGGCAATTACTGAGATCAAAGGTCGTGTCGTAGCAAATGGTTGGGTAAGTGAAGATTCAGGGAATCTCCTACTTTTCGTACACGCATCAGTTGTAAACATTGTGCACCAACATCTACTACCTTATATGCGATTTGCACGTTGCGAATTGTCGGTCGATTCAAAGCCCTTCTATGTCACTAAAACGCCTACTAAAGGATTACCGAAATTTTCGGTGAATGATGAGCAATATGGCTACACCCATAGCGAAGATGGCGCTTTCGACTTAGAACAATTTCAGGTTGACACGGGTTATGCACTCGTCAACGAAGCGACGAGTGGGCAATTCCTACCGCAAATGCTCAACGTCACTGAATTCGATGCCGTTAGTTTCACGAAAGGATGCTATCTCGGTCAGGAAGTCGTTGCAAGGGCTCAACATCGTGGCCAAGTAAAGCGACGTCTCCGTCTAGCTTCCTATCACGGCAACAACCTTGCCGTCGGGGATCAAGTTCAAACGCAAACCGGCGACAAAGCGGTCATCATAGCGCGTAGCAAGGATTCAGCGCTTGTGGTTGTTTCAACGGCCGCGAGCGATAACGACGTGCAACTAATCACCGAGGAAGTCGCGTGAACGAACCTAGACAAGCGTTCCATAATCCCGACCTTCCAGCTACGGCTTCCAAACGTCGACTAAAAACGCTTGCGGACCTGTTGCCAATGATCGGCTTCTTCGGCGTATTCCTCATACTCGGGCGCGACATGATTCTCGCGACCTCGGGGCTTCTAGTTGGGTTGCTTCTTCAACTCGTGATCTACAAGTTGATTCATCAACCGATACCTAAATGGATGAAGATCTTGACCGTAGTCGCATTGGTATTCGCCGCGATGACACTTGTATTTCGCGATCCAGATTTCATCAAGATTCGGTCGAGTGTATCGGGGTTTTTGATCGGTTGCTTCTTTGTAGGTTCAGTATTGATCAAGAAAAACGTACTAGAACTCATGCTCGGGAAAATGATCGTGTTTCCGCGTAAGACGTGGAACATGATCACGTTGCTTTGGAGCGTACCAGTTTTCTTAAATGCTGGATTAAATCTCTTTCTCGCGAATCTAGTGCCCGGTATCAACTGGCAAATTTCAGATGACATGTGGATGGGATACCGAGCGGTCAGCGGGTTCATCGTTGTTGGCGTGAGTTTTGGTTTGGTGATTCTCTATTTAGTCGTTACCAAGCAACGTCCAGAATTTGGCGACGCATTGAAAGCGACAGAGCAATCGTGAAGTCACTTCCGAAACGTTCGTTATTTTTTACAAGTACATTAATGCTGATCTCGTCGTGCTTGCTTGCAGACGCGCAAGAGGTTGGTGAACAAACCTCACCTGCCGAATTCGTCGATACACGTGAGGTCGAGACATCCATCAGAACGGTACCCGTAGTAGATTCTGAATCGACAAACCAACGGCAACCAAGCACCGAGGCAGAACTAGAGGAGGCATACGGCGCCGAAGCGCTCGCGATTGTGAATGAGCAGCTACGACGAGAAGTTGAGCTACTTGCGCGCGAGTATCGCGAATCTGAGCGTCGAAACGAGATTCAGCTGTTTGGTCTTGGTGCGATAGTCGCGTTAATCTTCCTCGGCATCGGATTCGCAATCGGTAAACGATTCAGTGGCCGTCGATTACTATGACAAGACTCTCCGTTAATGTCAACAAAATCGCTTGGTTACGTAACGCACGTGGCGGTTCAAGACCTGACCTAGTTGCCAGTTGCGCGACGATTCTCAGGGCCGGTGCACATGGCATTACAGTTCACCCACGTCCCGACCAACGCCACATTGTTCCCGACGACGTCACCAGGATTCACGAATTCCTAACCGACCATCCCGATATCGAATTCAATATCGAAGGAAATCCAAATGCGGGTAAAGCCGACAACGGATATCCCGGCTTCACGACCTTGATCGAAACGACTCGTCCCCATCAATGCACATTGGTGCCTGATAGCGAAGACCAACTAACGTCAGATCATGGTTGGGACCTGAAGGACGAGCGTACATTCCAATCAGCTGCTGCCCATGTCCGTCGCTATCAAGACCTCGGGGTTCGAACCAGCCTTTTTCTTGACCCGGATCTCAACCAAGTTAAACGTGCAAGTGAACTTGGCGCCGATCGCATCGAGCTCTACACGGGTCCATGGGTCGACACAACTGAAGACTTTGGGCTTGATTCGGACATCGCAAACGAGCGTCTCGCCGCATATAAAGCAGCCGCTGACCGCGCAATCGAACTAGGTCTTGGCGTAAACGCGGGTCACGACCTCAACCAATCCAATGTCGCGAAATTCTGTGCAATTGCGGATATTGCCGAAGTTTCGATCGGCCACGCCTTGGTATCAGACGCACTCGACGACGGACTAAGCACGACCGTTAAGAGATATCTTGCGGCGCTAGATCGCTGACCTATTTCAAAGCGCGTTACATAAAGCTAGCCAAATCCCGCTCGTGAGATTTCGTTCGCATAATTCGCGCCTTATCCACACCTTGGGAAGCGCTGAATTGGTACTTACGATGAGAGCCGTCATCCAGTACGGTGTTGCTACTCTCTTACTCGTTCTCGGAGCCACATCCATGTCAGAGGAATCTAACCCAACCGTCGTCATCGATACCAATCGCGGAGCGATTGAATTAGAGATATATGCCGATAAATCACCGATCACTGCGACTAACTTCCTTGAGCTCGTAGATAAGGATCATTACGACGGTTTGATATTTCACCGCGTAATCGATGGATTCATGATCCAAGCCGGTGGATTCGATCGCAATATGAACCAGAAAACCGCAATGAAGACGATCAAGAATGAGTCCTTTAACCAAGTAAGCAATGCAACCGGGACGATTGCGATGGCTCGAACGAATGACCCAGATTCAGCGAGCGCACAGTTCTACATTAATGTCGCAGACAACGATTTTTTAGATGCGAAAGGTGATCAAGCCGGATACGCTGTATTTGGCAAAGTGACGCGTGGGATGGAAGTCGTACGCGATATTGAGGAGTCTGAAACAGCGAACGAGGCGGGACATGGCGATGTACCCATTGAGAAGACTGTAATTCACAGCATCGAACGGAAATGAGATCGCTGCATTGACTCGACTGCGTCAACTAGCACTCATAATCGGACTTGGGTTGCTGGGTAGTTTCATCACGGTGATGAGCGTTCATTTTCTACTGCCGATCGACCCGTTGAGCCCCGAGCCACTCATCAACCATCGTCTGTTGTTTGCTATCGTTTTCGTGGTCATCTGCGGTGTATTGAGTATCGTTAACGTGCTAGGGCGCCGCGAATCGTCCCAGTAAACCAACCCAAAACTCACCATCAATCTACAAAGCACACTCAACGATCGAGTTGAGTCTTCTCTCCATAAATTCGTCGACGGAGAGCCGTCAGCCGTCGTAGTACCGGCCGGGCGACCGGAATTCGGTGACTACCAAGTTAATGGCATCATGGGAGCAGCGAAGCGCATTCGCACGAATCCCAGAGAGCTCGCGGCCAATGTAGTTGCCGAATTAAAGCTCGGAGACATAGCAGAATCGATCGAAATCGCCGGACCTGGTTTCCTCAACATTCGACTGAAACCGTCGTTCCTCAGCGAGCAACTTACAGAGTCGCCACTCCTCGAGAATACGAAGAATCCGAAACGAGTCGTCGTCGACTACTCGTCGCCGAATCTCGCCAAGGAAATGCATGTTGGTCACTTGCGAAGTACTGTCATCGGTGACGCTGTCGCTCGCACGCTGGAACTCGTCGGCCATACCGTCATACGACAAAACCACATTGGTGACTGGGGCACGGCGTTCGGTCGACTTCTCGCTTATCTAGATGATGTCGGCGATGAAGCGACACAAAACGCAGAGCTACGCGACATCGAAGCACTTTACGTTGAAGCGAGTCAAAAGTTCGAATCGGATGCCGCTTTCGCAGACAGATCGCGTGCGATGGTGTTGGCGTTACAGGCTCATGAACCGCACGCCATTACGAAGTGGCAGAACTTCATGGTGCTCGCGCAGGAGCACATGAGTGATATCTACTCTCGATTGGATATCTCGCTTCAACCTCAAGATACACGTGGCGAGAGTACTTACAACGCGGACATAGGACCGATGATCAAAGACCTGCAGAAGCAGGACGATGTTCTGGTAGAGTCAGATGGCGCGCTTTGCATCTTCATGCCTCAGTTCAAGAACAAAGACGGCGAAGTCCAGCCGATGATCGTACAGAAGTCTGACGGCGGGTACCTCTACCACACGACGGACCTTGCTGCACTGTGTTATCGCCAAGAGGTGCTCCTCGCAGATCGTGTTCTCTATTTCACGGACGCTCGTCAGATTCTGCATTTTGAAATGCTCTTTGCCGCGAGCCGACTTGCCAACATTGCAAATCCAAGCGTAATGCTTGAGCATCACCCGTTCGGAAAGATTCTCGGGACAGACGGGAAACCGTTCAAATCACGTTCAGGCGACAACATTCTCCTTCGAGATCTGATAGACGAAGCGATTGAGCGCGCAACGTCGTTGATCGTCGAGAAGAATCCTGACCTTGCCGACGCACAGCGCGACCATATCGCCCGAACCGTTGCGATTGGCGCGGTGAAGTACGCCGACCTCTCCAAGAATCGTTTACATGACTATACGTTCGATTGGGATGAAATGCTCGCTTTCGACGGAAACACAGCGCCTTATCTCCAATACGCGTATGCCCGAATTTCCGGTATATTCGAAAAGGGCGACATCGACATTGCTCAGTGCAATGCGCCGACTCGTCTCGATTCGGAAGTCGAACGCCAGTTGGCTGTCCACCTGTTGAGATTTCAAGAGGTCATCGAGCAAGTCGTCGCGGACGCAAAGCCACATTACCTCTGCAGCTACCTATACGATTTGACGGTTCGGTTTATGCGTTTCTATGAGCAGTGCCCTATTCTCAGCGAGGAAGCATCGATCAGAGATGGTCGGTTAACGTTGTGCCGACGCACCGCCGAGACGTTAGAAACTGGATTAGGTGCACTTGGAATACAAGTGCTGGACCGTATGTAACGCGAGTCGCGATCGATCCGTCTTAGACCGCCGATGTGTGCCTAATTGGTGATTTACGCAGTCGACGTCTGAGGCGTCGCGTAGTACTTGAGTTCGTTTATAAACGACTGAAGTTCTTGAACGTGGCCAAGGTCGCGCAACTTGCTTTCAGCCTGTTGACACCATTCTCGAAGCGCTTCATAAACGTCAGCTTTATTCCCCGTACGTTTTGACCAAACTTCCGAGAGTCGAACGCGTAACGCATACACCGTCTCAAGTGTCGGAAAACGACTCTTAATCTCTTCCAAGCATCGCTGTTCGGACACACTCAATGCTCTCTCGTTCCGACAAATCACGGCCTTCGCGCGTCGAAGTAGGCGTCGAGACCGATTGGCGAGATTCGTCTGGTACTGCGCGCGAACGAGTGGCGAGACAACCTTCGATCCGAACTTTGCCATCACGTTGAAGCGGTCGTTGGCAAGGGCGATCACGGCGTCTAGGTCAAGCTCCTGCTTCGACAAGTCCTTCGTCGCAACCGGACCAACCCGATTCGGCTTTGCGAGTCCAAACAATTCGAACAAGCGAATCCATCCCCAACCGACATCCAACTCCCATGACTTTACGGACAACTTCGGCGAATTAGGATAGGTGTGGTGATTGTTGTGAAGTTCCTCACCACAGATTAGGATCCCCCACGGGACGATGTTCTTTGCATGATCGGGGCATTCAAAATTTCGATAACCCCACGCGTGACCGATACCGTTTATCACGCCAGCTGCCCAGAACGGTACCCACAACATCTGTACGAACCACACGAGTAGGCCCGAAACGCCAAACAAAATCAGATCGAGAACCAAGAACGCACCGATACCGGTAAACTCACGGGTCACATACACATTACGTTCAAGCCAGTCGTCTGGAGTTCCTTTACCGTAAACACGTAAAGTCTCCGGTGTGATGCCTTTCCGATAGTGCTTCACGCCTTTGAACACGATCTCACCTAGTCCTTCGATGACCGGACTATGCGGATCCTCTTTCGTTTCAGTAAACGCATGGTGCTTTCGATGGACTGCCACCCACTCCTTCGTGGACATGCCAGTCGTTACCCACAACCAAAATCTAAAGACGTGCTTCAGCGCGGGATGCAGCTCAAGCGCGCGATGCGCGGCGTGTCGATGAAGGTAGACCGTAATCGCAACAAACGTCAGATGCGTCATTACAAGCGTAAAAACGATAGGCACCCATATCGAGAGCCCGACGACACCGAATAACCAATCCATCAAGTTTGGCAATGCGAAACCTCTACCGACATTGGAGGAAATTTGAGACGCACAAACCGTGCGACAAAGAAAACGATCTCGTCATAAACGGGACCGTGAAACGGGTTGTTATTTTACGGTGAAATGCTCAGATACCGAACAATGAAACCGCGTTTTCACCGAGTACTTTGGCACGTCGTGCGGGCGCTAAATCCGCGACCGAAACGTCGATCAATTCTCGCGCATCCAACCGTGAATCGATGTGCGGATAGTCGCTACCCCACAGAATGTGTTCCTCCCCAACAAGGTCGCACATTGCGTCGATTGTCCGCTCCTCCGGTTCGGCGACGAAATAGCAATTCCGTTTGAAATAGTCACTCGGTTTCATCTCTAATCCGCTGGCAAATCCAAAGAAATGGAATTTCTCATCAAGCCGATCCATTAGGTACGCCGCATACCCACAACCGGCCTCAACGCTCACGATTTTCAGAGAAGGAAAGCGATCGAATAAACCGTCGAGTACGACCGTCGCCATTGCTGGGATCAACTGACCCGTCGCACCCATTCCAAACGTAAATACGCCACCCAAGTTCTTGCCGCCGCTGGACCACGCACCAAACGCGGATGCCGTTCCGGAAAATCGGACGATGACGTGAAAACACCCCGGAATGTCTGCTTCGCTACAAAGCTGCCAGATCGGATCAAAGTGTGCCTCGCCAGGTCGATGACCGCCACACACTTCGGGTGGAATGAATAGACCTCTAAAACCCGCATCTATACAAACCTGTAATTCACGAACTGCCTCGTCGACATCAAGCCAATTCAATGCGGCGATTGGTACGACGCGATCAGGTACTTCCTTAAAGAAATCGGTTTGCCACCGGTTATAGGCGCGACAGTATGCCGACGCAAGATTCACATCATCGGTTGGAAATGGCAGAATGCCGATTGTGGGGAACAAAACGCCGCGGTCCACACCCCATTCATCCAACATCTTCGCACGTTCGTGTGGGTCGTAGCTTGCTGGGGGACAGCCGTCCACGTACTTAGCCCCTTGCGTGAACAGTTCAGCGGGTTTTAGATTCGCGCCACCAAGTCCAGCCAAGACGCCTTGAAGGACGACTTGCTCACCGATAATCAACTGTTCCACGCCATCGTTTTCTTCGATTCGAATCGCACGATCCTGGTACTTTGACTCAAGATAGTTCTGCCAAAGATCAGGTGGTTCCATAACATGCGAATCGCAATCGATAACAACGGACATGTGGTTGTGACCAAGTGAAAATCAGCGTTATTCTAGATTGAGCAGATTTCTCGCATCGATGCCCGATCCCGAAATTGAATGGATCGGCGAACGGTTGTACTCAAAGCGATTTCGCGACATCTACTTCGCGCTCGATGGTCCTGCCGAGACCCGTCGGGTATTTATCGAACCCGCAAATCTGATCGAGCGAATTCACAACCAAGAGATGTTCTCCATTATGGAGTTCGGTTTCGGAACAGGTCTCAATTTCCTAACGCTCGCCCGGATGTTGAAAGACCATCGGGTCCGTTCTCGCGTACGCTACATTAGCGTCGACAACTATCCGCTCAATTCGACAGATATTGCGCGTGCGTTAAAGCCCTTTAATGACGATCTCGATCTAACAGACGCGTTGCTCAGTCATTTGCCACCACGGGTTCCTGGTTGGCATAAACGATATTTCTTCAACCCTGACGTGGAACTCTCGCTGTGCTATAGCGACGTAGCGACGGCGCTTCAGGACTTTGTTGCTACCGATGAGAGCGGGATAGACGCTTGGTTCCTCGACGGCTTCGCGCCTAACCGCAATGCCGACATGTGGGAACCCGAACTCTTCGAAAAGATGCGCTCCGTTACGAAGCATGGCGGAACGGTCACGACATTTTCTGCTGCAGGTCGTGTGCGAAACTCACTACAGACGGCAGGATTTAGAACAAGGCGCATTGAAGGTCAGGAATCTCAGAAACGTCATACCACGCTGGCGACAATCGAAGACAAAGGGTTCACTCCCGCGACTCTACCAAAGCGAGTCCGCGTTATAGGTGGCGGGTTGGCAGGGACGACGGTTGCTCAAACACTTGCGAGAAAGGGCGTGGAAGTCGAGCTGCTCGAAAGGGAACACAGCATTGGCACCAAGACCTCCTCGATTCCTGCCGCAATACAACACCCACGACTATCAGCAGCCGACACACTTCTTGCGTCGTTTCGCATCCACGCATACGCGCACGCACGATCGCTATTGAATGGTTACGACGCCGTCTCAACGATTGGCGCTGTTCACCTTCCAGATGATGGTATGTCCTTGGCGCGACTCACTGACGTTGCCGAGCTCTTAGGGAACGACTGGATGACTCTTCTTGATTCCCACGGTACCCATGACTTGACTAATCAATCAATAGACGGTGCATGGTTTCCGAGATCAGCGATCGTGAACGGTGCGCAGCTTTGTGATGAATTGGTTGCGCATGATCGAATCCAAGTGGTAACGGCTCGCGAGTACGACTTCCCCAGTCGCCACGACGATATTGAAACGGTGTGTGCAACGGGATGTGATATCCCGATCGAGATCGACTCGATGCCTATGGAGACGATCGTCATTCCGGGACAAGTGGATGGATTTACACTCTCACGAAATGACGGTGCTTTCCAGCATATCGTTGCACACAATGGCTACGTAGCGCCTCAAAGCGGGACGCTCTATGCAGGGTCGACGTATGAATACAGTCCATGGCCCGAAGGCGAAGCAACACGAACGAACAAAGCTCGCATAGAACCGCTCATATCAAACGCTCGTCTTGAGCACAAGTCCGTATTCCGCGCGAACCGGGTCGTATCGTCCGATCGACTTCCTATCGTAGGGGCAACAGCAAAACGTTCGTGGGTAAGTTGGGCGCACGGTAGTGGTGGCACGATTACAGCGCCGTTTGCCGCTGAGCTTGTCGCGAGTGCGATCGTAAACGAGATCACCCCTGGCTCCACGAGAATGGAACAATTGGTGTCTCCCGATCGTTTTCGAATCCGTCAGCAACGTCGACCGAATCCGCTTACGCGAGGTTTTCGAACCGGACCGAGTTCCTGACTTCCGGAGTCGCCGGAGTACGACAATCCTATGAGTTTCTCGATCGCGTGCTAAAGGAAGCCGTACTTGCACGAATCACGAATCTTCGTTGAGCTCTTCAGTATGTGTATCACAGAGCTCGATGACGAGTACGTCAAGAAGCTTCTCTTTTCTTAAGCCACGACTATGCGCTACGCTTTCGACTGACACAATCTGCTGTTCTATAAAACCTACGTATTTCTACGCAGAAGGTTTTATCTGCACTCGCGTCACAAACCCCATTCGATCGACCGGGCGAAGCGCATGGGTATTAAAGAGCCTGACCGGGCACGGCGCCAATACATACGAACTCGACGAACCCACACGTCCAAACCTGCCATCGATGTAGCGCCACATTGCGACGAACATACCCGAGAATTGCCACTCTCGATGCAAACAAGCCGATTACGCTAACCATGTCGATTGAATTGCGCTCAATGCTTGCAATTGACGATTAACGCCGAGCAACCCTTGCGAGCTCTTCATAAATCAACGTGACGCTATCCCTCACTTCAAACGTTTGGAGATTCGTCAGCCAGTAGTCGCGGTCACGCTCGACGAACTCCACCGCGTTTAGGAGAGAGACCGAATTGAGGGTTTCCTCAGGTACCACGAAACTCCAACCGCGGCGTTCAGCCATCGTAGCGTTCTCTATCTGATCGCCTCGACTCGCGCGCCTCGAAAGTGGGATCAAAATGTTGATCTTCTTCAACGCGAGCAACTCATACAACGCGTTCGCGCCTGATCTTGAAATCACCAAATCTGCCGCTGCAAGCACATCTCCCCACTCTTCAGAGACGTATTCGTATTGAGCATAGTTGGGCCGATCGTAAGTGTTGTCGATTTGATTTGCGCCACAGACGTGCACGACGAAATACGCTTCACAGAGTCGAGCGAGTGACTCTCGAACAACCGCATTGATCGCTGCGGCACCAAGGCTACCCCCCACTACGACGAGTATTCGTGAATCTGGTGGCGCAGCCAACCACTTCCGACCTCGTTCTGCATCACCGTTTAGTAAATCAGGTCGAACGGCAGTACCGGTGACAAGAACGTTTCGTGTTCGAACAGAAGTTTCAGGGAAGTTCAAGCACAACGATTTGATGAACGGTAGACATAGTCGATTCGCCAATCCAGGCGTTAGATCCGATTCGTGTGCTACAACGGGTACCCGATTAAGCCACGCAGCAAATACGACCGGGAATGCAACGTAACCGCCCTTCGAAAAAACGACGACCGGTTTAACTCGTCTCATTAACGAGAAGGCTTGCGAAATTCCCTTAAAAACGCGAAAAGCGTCAACAAGATTTTCAAGCGAAAAATATCGCCGCAACTTTCCCGTCGTGATGCCATAAAACGGTATATCAAGACCTTCAATCAGGAGTTCCTCTAACCCGCTCGTGGATCCGACAAATGAGACTTCCAAACCATCGTCTAGCAATCGTTGAATGATCGGAATCGACGGGATCACGTGACCAGCCGTACCACCGCCCGTGACGACGATGTGTTTAACTCTTGTCAAAACCCATGACTTCGCGCACAAAAGGAATGGTCAGCGTTCGATTCTCAAGCATCGAAGAGCGATCGAGCTTCTGTAATGAATCCCAAAGACTCTCCTGCGTTCGCGGAATGCGATCGAGTAGAAACTGGATGACGTCATCAGTAATACCGATTGCCCGATCATTCGCCCAGAATTTCAGCAAGTTCGCCCTCGCCGACTCCGGCACCGGCATTAGTTCCACACGTTCAAAGAGACTCATTCGCGACGCCAGATCTCGATAAAGAAATGACACTTCATTGGGTGCACTATGTGCACTCACGACCCATCGAGTCTTGGTGAAATCGGTTGCTTCATACACTGCAAAGAGCGCGTATTCATTCTCTTCAACGCCACAAAGTTGGTCGATGTCGTCAATTAACAACAACGGCGTTACCAGATCTTCGTCGAGGCTCGGTGGATGTTCCGTGATGTAGCGCGCTTCCGACAATTCCCGCGCCAATGACCGTAGTACGTGAGACTTCCCTGTTGCTCCTTCCCCAAACAACCACACTCGTTCACCTTGGCGCACACGATTAAGTGCAATTTCATTCTGACCGACGAAAAACGTCTCAAATGAGGCTTCCGACGCGGTCGTCAGACCCAGACCGACTTTCTCGTTCAAGGGTTGGTTGTATTGGCCTGTTCTTCGGATACGGCGAGATGTTCCTTAAGACGCACAGACCACGTATACACATATGCGATTCCCGACACGACCGCGAACAGGACCATCAGGTAGACACCAACTGGGTCTACAAATCGAGCGGTAAGACTCGCTAGTTGCGGCACATCGGTCTGCGCAGCGATGATCGCACAAAGCACAACGATGAGCACTGATGTATTGATGCGGCTGATCATCAGCGGTTCGATGTCTAATCGCTGTACGATCGAGCGGAAAGCGATTGCCCCGCCAAGAATCACAACTTCCCGACCAATGATGATTGACGAAGCCCAAAGCGGTAACAATCCCGTGAGCAACATCACGGATACGACCACCAACGCGAGCAGCTTGTCTGCGATCGGATCCGCTAATTCCCCGAATCGCGAAGTCGAATTGAATCGACGTGCGAGAAATCCGTCCAACAGATCTGATATCCCAGCGATGATCAAGAGGACGAGGCACGTTCCGAATTGACCTGTCCACAGCGTCCACGCAATCGGTAACACCATCAGGATTCGAATGACGGTCAGTGTGTTCGGTAGGAGACTCATCAGTTAATTCGTCGTGGATGGGTCCAAGCCCGTCGTTAGTGCTTCCTTTACGCGCGGTGGCGGCTTTGATGGACAGTATTGTGAGATTTTATTTTGGATCCTGCCATTCGAATTCGGCAATCCGATCGCTAGACTGGCTGGCGACAGGATGACGTATAAGAAAACCGTCCTCGTCGAAATAAATCGAGAGCTGCTCCCATGTCGAAGCCGTACGAAGTTCAAATTCAATGCGATCGTGCACAACGGCGCTCAGTAAGACGCGATCAATAAATTCCCATTTCGATAGATAGTCGAGTACAGCCTTGTATTGGACGATATCTGTAATACCCGTCACGGCAAGATGAAGCGCCGATGCCTCACCTGCCGTCACAGCATAGCGTGTTGCAAGGTAATCAGCCGACCGATCGACGATTTCAACCACGGTTGTTTTTAGATCGCCGCTGTCGAAAACCTGTGTGCGTTGACCGGTTGCGTCATGAATCGACAACCAAACACGATGTTGATTGAAAACGAGCGGGTCGACCCTCACCACAGAGACTACGTCCGCCTGAACTCGACGCTTCAAAGGTGCAGCCGATGTGACAAAGTTGAAGGCAATCGCACCTTCTCGAAGAATGGTGCGATCGGCGAAGTCCATTAAGGGTTGACTGTATGCAACGCCACGTCGCAAGGCAGTTGCTCGGATGATGCTCTGCAGCTCACTTCTGTCAGCTTCGTTTAACACTGTTCGGTGTCGACCGTCCACAACGGAAATGAGGAACAAAACACGAGGTCGTTGGGAAGACCAAACCGGGAGTTCAGCATCCCGAATCAGAGCTCGTACTGCGTTCTCATCGTAGTTAATGATCAATCGCATTCCGACATCTTCATCATCAAGAGCTCGTTCTTGCTCATAACGAAACTGCAGTTGATACGCATCTAAATTGTTAAACGCCTCGTCGATCAAAGGCGAGTCCGGTAATTTACGAAGCCCTGTTATGCGGATCAATACGATCTCAAGCCCGTCTTGAAGCGCAACCAATCTTTCTTGTTCGGATTGATCGGAAACTGAAAACTCAACGTCGTATAGCCAATCAAGATTGGCGGCTTGCATCGCGAAACTGGTGCACGATAAACCCAACCAAGCGAGTCGTCGCAGCCATACGGACATGATTTCTTTGATCAGCTGAATTGGGAAATGCTCCTTTTTCCTTTCGTCATTGACTCGTGGCGCTTGTCGGCGGCAACGCCTCTTATCGACGCAGATCATCGACAAGTTTCAGAAAAATTCGCATTCGAGGACAACAAAGCGTATACGACGGAATCTCCTTCACGCCAATTCTCACTTCTTCGTAGTTCATAAAAAACGCATTTCTGAGATCATCGGCACGACGAATACATCCTTGATGCAATTGTCGCAGTCCTCTCCCCGATAATCCACTATCTAACCGTGTTGCCTCACTACTAAGTCCGCTCTTTTCTGATATGGCAGACGCATACAAACGCTCAGGCGTCAACATCGACGCTGGAAACGAGCTCGTTGACCGCATTAAACCTGCGTTAGGCAGTAATCGCACATCAGACATGTTGAGCGGTTTAGGCGGTTTTGCGGCGCTGTGTAGGGTGCCGGAGAAATTTACAAGACCCGTGATGGTGTTGGGCACGGATGGGGTCGGGACCAAACTTGATCTTCTCCTACAACATGATCAGCTAGACACGGTTGGACAGGACTTGGTTGCAATGTGTGCCAATGACGTGCTCGTATATGGTGCCGAGCCTACGTTGTTCTTGGACTACTACGCAACGGAAAAGCTGGACGTCGATGAAGCAGAAACCGTCATCAAGAGCATTGCTGAGGCATGTGACATCGCAGGATGCGCGCTGGTGGGTGGAGAAACTGCAGAGATGCCGGGGTTCTATCCTGATGGTAAATTCGACTTAGCTGGGTTCTGTGTCGGTTGGGTCGAAGAGGATGAAATCCTGAAACCGGAACGCGTTCAAGCAGGTGACGCCATCATCGGCTTGGCGTCGTCTGGTCCGCATAGCAACGGATTCTCGCTTATTCGCAAGCTCCTTAGCGAGCTTGAAGTGACACCCAGCCCAAAGATACTGTCCGCACTGCTTGCACCAACGCGTATCTACGCAAAATCGTTGCTCCCGCTCATGCCGCGAATTCGGGCGATGGCTCACATCACCGGAGGCGGTTTCAAAGACAACCTACCACGTGCGTTCTCCAATACGTTGGAAGCTCACATCGACCCGGGTTGGTTAAAGCCTTACATATTCAGCTGGCTTCAGGACCAACTATCGATTTCCCGTCTAGAGATGTTGGAGACATTCAACTGCGGTATTGGGATGGTGCTTTTTGTTGACCCGACCAACAGCGCGACAGTCAGCGATGAGCTGGCTCAAGCCGGTGAAACACCTTACTTAATTGGACAGGTGCACCCGCAGGAGAGTAATGCTCAAGCTGGTACTCTCGTCGTGAGTAGAGACCGCTTCGAATTGGTGTGAACTACGCCTTAGGCAGTGTCACGCCGCGCTGATTCTGGTATTTGCCTTCCCGATCTTTGTACGTCGTCTCACATGGCTGATCAGACTGAAAGAACAACAGTTGCGCCACACCTTCACCTGCATAGATCTTCGCTGGCAAGCTCGTTGTATTCGAGAACTCAAGCGTAACCTGACCTACCCATTCTGGCTCAAGCGGTGTCACATTTACGATGATGCCGCAACGGGCATACGTCGATTTCCCAACACAAAGCACTAACACATCCGCCGGGATTCGAAAGGTCTCTACCGTACTCGCTAGTGCGAAGGAATTAGGTGGAATCACACACTCGTCCACGTCCTTGAGATCGTGAAAACCCTTCGGGTCAAAGTTCTTTGGATCAACGATCGTGGAGTTGATATTTGTGAACACCTTGAAGTCACGATCACAACGGACGTCATAACCGTAGGACGAGGTTCCATAGCTAATGAGGCGCTCCCCAGCTTCGGTACGTCTAATCTGCCCAGTTTCAAAGGGCGTGATCATGCCGTGATTGACCGCCATCTCACGGATCCAGGTATCGGGTTTGATGCTCATTCGTTATCAATCGCGATAGTAGGTGCCTCGGCCTGTTGACCTGCTGTCTCCCACAACGACGCCGCCGTTAGACGCGCTGCTCGACGGAAAAGTTCGGCAATCTCACTGTCTGGATCGGATACGACGGGTGGGTGTCCGTCGTCTGTGTTCGAACGGATCATAGGATGCAGTGGAAACTCACCCAGCAAACGCGTTGTATAGTCCTTAGCAACTGTCTTTCCACCGGCGTTATCGAAGATTTCATGACGCTTCCCACACTCATCGCACGCGAAGTAGCTCATGTTCTCGACGATGCCCAAGATGGGGATATTGACCTTCTGGAACATCTCGATCCCCTTGATCGCATCTGCGAGCGCGATATTTTGTGGCGTGGTAACGATCACGGCGCCGCTTACGGCAACTTGCTGCGAAAGTGTCAGTTGTATATCTCCCGTTCCAGGCGGCATATCGACGATCAGGTAATCCACATCTGACCAGAGCGTCTGCCGGAGTAACTGTTGCAGAGCGCCCGATGCCATCGGTCCGCGCCAGACCATCGGGGTGCGATCGTTCACGAGCATACTCATCGAGATAGTCTCAATGCCGTGAGCTCGAATGGGTACAAAGAACTTGCCGTCCCGTACCTCTGGTCGTCTATTTGGTGGTACACCGAGCATCAATCCTAGGCTTGGACCATAAATATCCGCATCCAAAATACCGACCTTCGCTCCAATGTCAGCGAGCGCGAGCGCTATGTTGACCGCAGTCGTCGACTTGCCGACGCCGCCTTTGCCCGATGCAACGGCGATAACGTTGTTCGCACCAGCAAGCGCATTGCGCTGAGGTGGTTTGAACAGAAGGTCCAGCACGACGTCCGACTCACCAAGCCACGCCGCTGCTCGTTTGCGGTAGTCGTCCTGTAGACCCTCAATTGGATAACCGAGCGCGATGTCAGCGTGCCAAACTCGGTCTAGCTTAGCCGCGTGACGAACGGCGCCTAGCTCTCCCCATTCAACGTCAAGGATGGGATCAGGAAACTCTTCTAGTGGGCGCGCCAAGGAAATATGTCGCTCTCAGACGATTTTCTATTGTATAGTTGCTTTTCTCTGGCGCCTGCCAGACGTAGTCCTACATTTCAAAACCCGGTTTATCCATGCGACGAATCCTCGTCACAAGTGCATTACCGTACGCAAACGGTTCGGTTCACTTGGGTCATCTACTCGAACACATCCAAACTGATATTTGGGTGCGTTTCCAACGTATGCGTGGCCACCAATGTATCTACGTCTGCGCCGACGACACGCACGGTACCGCAACGATGCTGCTCGCTGAACAGGAAGGCGTCAGCGAAGAAGAACTCATCGAGCGTCTTCACGCAGAGCATGTTGAAGACTTCAAACGATTTCATATCAGTCACGACAACTACTACAGCACGCATTCCGACGAAAATCAGCATTACTCGAACTTAATCTACACACGTCTACGGGATCGCGGTTACATCTACACTGACAACGTAGAACAGTTGTTTGATCCTGAACGAAAAATGTTCTTGGCTGATCGCAACGTACGTGGCGAGTGCCCTCGATGCGGGGCGCCGGATCAACCCGGTGACAACTGCGATAGTTGCGGTGCTACTTACGACGCGCGTGAACTGAAGAATCCTGTATCCGCACTCTCTGACTCAACGCCGATTCTTCGCAACTCGGAGCACTACTTCGTTGACTTACCGAAATTCACCGAGTTTCTCCGACAGTACATTCACAGTGGATCACAACAAACGGAAATCGCCAACAAGCTAACCGAGTGGATCGACGGCGGACTTCGAGGCTGGGACATCAGTCGTGATGCACCGTACTTCGGGTTTCCAATTCCCGACACGGTAGACAAGTACTTCTATGTCTGGATGGACGCACCCATCGGTTACCTCGCGAGTTTTAAAAACTGGTGTACGAAAAATGACGTCGATTTCGACGATTTTTGGCGTCCCGACAGCGATTGTGAAGTCCATCACTTTATCGGTAAGGACATCATCAATTTCCATTGCTTGTTTTGGCCGTCGGTTCTCCATCACTCAGAATTTCGTACCCCGCTAAGGGTGCATGTCCATGGGATGCTCACCATGGATGGTGTCGCGATGTCAAAGTCTCGCGGCACGTTCGTACTCGCGCGAACATATTTGGACTTTTTCGATCCTGACTATCTGCGGTACTACCTCGGTGCTCGCCTGACTTCTAATTCGAGCGATATCGATTTTGGTAGCGAAGACTTCGTAACCCGTGTGAACGGTGATTTGGTCGGAAAACTCGTGAATATTGCTGCACGCAGTGAAGGATTTCTCGCAAAGAACTTTGACAATCAGCTGTCGAGCGAACTCCCAGAGCCAGAGTTATGGCAGGAGTTCGTAGACGAAGCAGAATCCATTGCCACTTGGTATGAGGAAGGCGATACGCGTCGCGTCGTGCGCCGCGTTATGGAGCTCGCCGATCGATGCAATCAGTACTTAGCGAACAAGGCACCTTGGCAACTCATCAAAGACGCGGATCGTAGAGATGAGGTCCAAAGCATCTGCTCGATGGGAATAAACCTCTACCGGACGCTCATCGGTTTCCTTAAACCCATCGTACCCGGTCTGACGGAACGCTCCGAAGAATTCCTTAGCGCAGGTCCGCTGACGTGGGAGAATCAGACGCAGCCGCTTCTATCGCATCGCCTAGGCAAGTTCGGCCGGCTGCTGAATCGCATCGACCTCAAAACCTTCAATAAGATGATTGAGGCGGGCGCAGAAAAGCCGTCAACGGAGGATACTGCTGAACCGGCGAGTGAGTCAAAGGACATACAGATCGACGATTTCTTAAAGGTCGACCTTCGTGTTGCTCGCATCGTTCAAGCCGAAGTCGTCGATGGTGCTGATAAGTTGCTGCGCCTCAGACTCGACGTAGGTGACCATGAGCGAACGGTCTTATCAGGCATTCGCTCTGCATACAAGCCCGACGAACTCATCGGACGAAGTACGGTGGTGGTCGCTAACCTACAACCGCGAAAAATGAAATTTGGTGTGAGCGAAGGCATGGTTCTGGCAGCCGGTCCGGGCGGTTCGGATATCTTTTTGCTAACACCTGATGACGGCGCAGAACCGGGAATGCGCGTCACCTAAACCAAGGAAATGACTGACTTACTCGCGTTGTTCATCGGGATAGCGCTGGTAAACAACTTCGTCCTAGTGCAGTTTCTTGGGCTGTGTCCCTATGTCGGCACGTCCCAAAGATTAGAAACCGCGATCCCCATGACCTTGGCAACAGCTTTCGTCATGGTTCTAACCACACTTTTGACCCATACGTTGTACAACTTCTTACTTGTACCGTTGGGTCTCGAATACTTACGCATCATCGCGTTCATCTTCGCGATTGCGTCGGTCGTTCAGATGACTGAAATCTACATTCGTCAGATCAGTCCTGTGCTGCATCAACTCTTGGGAATCTACCTTCCTCTGATCACCAGCAATTGCGCGATTCTCGGACTGGCACTTACCATCGCCGAACTTCCATTGCACGAAGCATTGGTCTATGCGACCGGCGGCGCGATTGGGTTCGGTATCGTTCTGGTTGCGTTTGCCAGCCTTCGAGAGCGATTGCAATCCGAAGCGATTCCGCGCGCGTTCCGCGGTACCCCTGTAGCGTTGCTTGCCGCCGGGTTTATGGCACTCGCATTCGCTGGATTTCGGGGAATGGGTTAGTGTCCGTCGTTCTCCACGAAGTACTTCGTGTTGGATTGACCCTCGCATTGCTTGGCGTTGTCTTTGGAGGCGGGATTCTGCTGTTAGCAAGTTGGGCAGCTTCGAAACGACCCGTCAATCGACTTGCCGATCGCATAAACGAACTACTACCGCAGATTCAATGTGCCAAGTGCGGCTATCCCGGGTGTCTCCCTTATGCGGAGGCCGTCGTCGATGGAGAACGCACAGATCTTTGTCCGCCGGGAGGACGCGAAACCGCGGTCGCGCTCGCGGAACTCCTCGGTCGACCGATCGTCGAACCAGCGGAGATGATGGCTACTGACACCGTCGCCTACATCAATGAGTCTAGATGCGTGGGATGTGCCCTCTGTATCAGCGAATGCCCAGTAGACGCGATCGTTGGAGCTGAACGATTCGCGCATACCGTCATCATCGATCAGTGTACAGGCTGTGAGTTGTGTGTGCCCGTCTGTCCGGTTGACTGCATCGACCTGAATCCCAAAGTCGCTCATGCTTGAACGGTCGTCACGAACTAAACCGGAATTCGAACCTATCGATTGGTCTAAGTCGACCTCCTCGACGATCCTGGCACGCGTCAAGGAAGCCGGTATCGTCGGTATGGGTGGTGCAGGCTATCCAGCAGCAGCGAAGTTAGCCTCCGGACTGCATTACGGAACGCAGTACGTGATCGCAAATGGCGTCGAATGTGAACCCGGCGTTAATGCGGACCGCGCACTCATGCGCCGATCCCTCGGTGACATTCTTGAGGGCTTACGCATCGTCGGGCGATGTCTTGATTGTGATCAACTGACGCTCGCAGTTTCAGATAACGCAACGTATCGATCATTTCACGAGAGCGACATCAACGATGTGTCGTGCGAAATCGTCAGCGACAACCCCGCAAACGGCGAAGAACGCGTGCTGATTAGAACGCTGTTCGATCACTCGATTCCAATATCTGAATACCCCTCGCAGCACGGATTTGTCGTGCTCAATGTTGCAACGCTATTCGCGGTTTGCGAGGCGGTGCGTGATGGATACCGCCCCGCCGATCGAGTTGTAACGGTATTCGATGAAGAGCGCTGGGTCGATTTAGATACACCAATTCGTGAATTGCAGGACGTGCCTGCGCCAGTACGACTCGGGAGCATTGCAACCGGTACGACGGCTTCGGCGGATTCCGCTATCACGCTCACGACCAATGCTGTCGCGCTCGACCGTCGCGAGCTGACGCGAGCATGCATCCACTGCGGATGGTGTGACGACGTTTGTCCCCGATCACTACCGGTCGAAACCATGTTGCGAGCACAACAATCCCATCGCCGTGGAATCGATTTAGCTACAGACTATGACGCCTGTTTTGAGTGTGGCGCGTGTGTAGTTGCGTGTCCAAGTGCAATCCCTCTACTAGACTGGATTCGACAAGGGAAAGTGGAAGCTAGCGCAGAGCGTCTTAAGGAACAAGCGAACAAGCGCTTTGAGCGACGTAACGATCGGATTTCCGAACGTTTTTCCGAAGAATCGTCCGCCCGCGAAGCGCGCATTCAATCGCATCGCGAATGGTGATTGACCGGAGTCGACAAACCACTACGAGCGTCATGGTTCACGTCATGGTCGCTCTGCTACCGGGAATGGTCGTTCAGGTATTGCTGGGCGATTGGCGAACCTTGGTTGTCATCGGCGTTTCGACAATCGGGGCACTCCTCACGGAGATCGTTTGCACACGCTCGACACGCGATTTATCCGACGGTAGTGCTGCAGTCACAGGATTGTTAATCGGTCTATGCCTACCAGCAACGACTCCGTGGTTCGTTTGTTTGGTCGCATCGATCATCGCCGTGGCCATCGCGAAACACGCGTTCGGTGGACTCGGCAACAACGTCTTCAATCCAGCGATGGCAGGCTACGCTGCGGCTCTCCTTGCCTATCCTGCACTTGTTGTCGAATTCGATACCGTCAGTGGTGCGACTGCGCTTGAGCAGCTCGCGCACCGTGGATCTACGACGATCGACGAAATAACGGGTTCATCCGCGTTTGGCGCTTTCGGCGCCGCCACGCATGAATGGATCAACCTCGCCTTCTTCGTCGGTGGTCTGTATCTCATTGTCGTACGAGTGATTTCACCGCTTCTACCGTTCTGCGTTATCGCTGGCATAGGTGTGACTGCATTCATACTCGACGATGGCGGGAGTTCAAGTAGCCATGGATCGCCGCTGTTCAACTGGTTCGCGGGTGGCACGATGTTGACGGCGTTCTTCGTTGCGACCGACCCTGTAACGTCGCCTTCGAATCGTGCAGGTATCGTGATTTACGCGCTTGGTATTGGCGCCCTCGCGATGCTCATTCGAAAATACTCGAGCTGGCCCGACGGTTTCGCTTTCTCGGTATTGTTAGCGAATTGCTTCGTGCCGCTCCTCGAACGGATCGGACGAGCTCGCGTCTCCGCAGCATGAAATCGCTGTTACCGATCCTTGTACTCACAGTGGTGGCCGCCATACTAGGTAGCCTTTTAGCGACTACCGCACACTATACAACGCCAAAGATCGAGGAAAACCGAATCAGAGCTGAAGAGACAGAACTGAAAGAGCTATGGGTTCTTCTCAACGCACGAATTGTGGAACTAGACCTCTCTCAGCGTCAACTCGAAAGTTGCAGCTATCAAATCGAGCTTGCGAAAGTTACTACGCGTGGCTACGGTGGCGACATGACAATCGCGATGGCGTATCTAGGATCGTCGCTTGTGGGCGTTCGGGTTATCTCTCATCGAGAAACGCCGGGATTTGCCGAAGCGCTGAATCCATCAGACTGGATCAGTACATTCGGAGAGCGCCCAACTGCCGCTATTGATGTGGTAAGTCGAGCGACAATCACAACACGAACGGTCCTTGACACCGTAAGACGGCGCGAAGCACAACAAATCGACTTGATCGAGGCTTGTTTGTCTGACACGTAGTTCGCAATGCAAGAGTCGAGTCGTCAACCAGTGCGCCATGCTGAACGACCGCACTCTGATTGAACAATTGCGCGACGGAATTTGGGATCGCTGATTCGATGTAAGGTCGAATCGCAGGGGATGCGCCCTACAGTTCGCTAACGATTGATTGAACGAGGTTCCTACCAGCTTAAACTAGATCATAGAGTGTCACTTCAACCGATCAATCATTAGGGAACCAAATGTCGTCAACGACTTTCAGGTCTGATCCGACTCGTGCGTTACCCGCCATTACCTATCGCGACCAAGCGTGGATGGATGCGGAGATCAACCGGATCTGGCGCGATGACTGGGTCTTTGTTGCGACCGAAGACGCACTTCAAACGCCCGGTGATCAGCTCCCTATTGACTTATGCGGACAACCGGTGTTGTTGTTACGCGATCAACGCGGTGAACTGAAGGCACTGTCGAATCTGTGCGCCCATCGGGGCACATTGCTCGTGGACAAACCGACCAACGGTATCCGCATTCAGTGTCCGTACCATGCTTGGACGTACGACGATTCAGGTCGATTGATCATTCTGCCGTTTCAAAGAGACGACGTTATCGATAAGTCAAAACACTCTCTACCTGAATATCGCGTAGAAAGCTGGCATGGGCTCATCTTCGTTAGTTTGAATGTTGAGGTCGAAGCTCTGTCATCTAGGTTAGAAACAATCGAACCGTATGTCGTGGCTTCTGGGATCGATGAGCTACGCCACCGTACGGACCTTGAATCGATCGACGAATGGCAATGCAACTGGAAGATTGCGATCATGAATGCCATGGAGAGTTACCACTTATTCAAAGTCCATCCGAATTCGCTTGAACCATACTCTCCCACAAAAGGCTCATACTATGTTGCAGGTTCCGCACGTTCAAGCGTGACAGGTGGAGCGTATACGAAACGTAAGGATTACCGCCTCGTCAGCATTCCGCCAGGGTTCGTCGGCGTGCTGTCAGAAGGGAGTTTGCTGTGGTTAGCGACTTATCCAACGGGACCTCTCAGTTGTCAGATTCGTACCGGTGGTGCGTTCGCGACTAGCGAAAATCGCAACACACTTAGAGATATCGGGGAATGGCTTTCCAATACGATTGAAGCGACTGCAATTCCGGATTTCTTGCCCGAAGACAAAGAAATCTGCGAGCGTGTTCAACGCGGCATGACAGGTGATTTCGTGCCGGGTCAGCTGCTATCGGTAGAACGGGTCGTACGCGACTTTAATCATTACTACAACTGGCGTTTAAACGGTGTCGAACCGCCACCGGCACATTGCGAACGATCGGTTGATTAATGCGCGGCTATGCATGTGTCCATGGATTTATCGCAGACCGAATCTATATGAGGCCGCGATTGTCGAAATTCGTGAGTCTGTTTACTGAGCGAATTACGCTAAATCGCTAAGTCATTCAACAATACATTAGGCGCCGAGATTTCCGATATACATGTGCTACTGCCTGTCTCTTTTCTCGCATCCTGCTGCTAAGTCAGTTCGCAACAACATGACGAAACCCCAGGTAGCTAAAACACGTCCTTCACGCCAACGTGTACATTCATTCGAGTATGCTGCGTGTGCTAATGACGAAACGTAAATTCCTATAACAACAAGAAACACCATTGGACTTCGGACTCGTTCTTCAACCTGACCCACCTGCCCGGCGGATCGTAGAGCTTGCTCAACGCGCGGAGGCAAGCGGGTTAACACATGTCTGGCTCTACGACTCGCCCGTTCTCTGGCAAGAACCATTCATCATCTTTTCACGCGTTCTTGCCGAAACCGAACGCATCATCGTAGGTCCGATGGTGACGAATCCTGGTTCACGCGATTGGTCGGTGCTTGCCTCGCTCTTCGCCACACTGAACGACGCTTACGGACCACGCACCATATGTGGTATGGGACGCGGCGATTCAGCACTTCGCTACATCGGTCGAAAACCCAGAACACTTCGAGAGATGACCGAGTGCATGGACGTTGTGAAACGCTTGGTCGCTGGTGAGACTGCGCTTCTGAACGGAACGGAAGTGCACTTCAATTGGGTCGATGATGGGTGGGACTTGCCCATGTGGGGTAGTGGTTATGGACCACGAGCTCTCGACTGCATTGGGCGACACTGCGATGGGTTCATTCTGCAACTAGCAGATCCCCAGATTCTCGAATGGACCTTAAGCACGGTACGACAATCCGCAATGGCAGCTAATCGATCCATTAGTTCGATCGCGACGTGTGTTGCAGCACCTGCGTACGTGGGTGACGACATGGAGCATCAACGTGATCAATTGCGTTGGTTTGGTGGCATGGTCGGCAATCATGTCGCAGATATTGTGAGTCGCTACGGTGCTGAAGGTAGCGATGTTCCAAGAGCGCTGACTGACTACATCAAGGCGCGAGGCGCATACGATTACTCGCACCATGGGCGCGCCGGAAACCCCTCTACTGATTTCGTACCAGACGAGATCGTGGACCGATTCTGTGTCTTAGGCACGGTCGAAGATCACATCTCTAAACTCAAAGATCTGAAAAACACAGGCGTCGACCAATTTGCGATCTACTTGATGCACGATGCTCAAGAGGAGACTCTCGGAGCCTATGAAACGGGTGTCATACCTGTCCTGTCAGGTTAATTTGATGACCTTCCTCTCCAGCGCCACCCGTCTTCAGATCATCTGCTTTGAATCACCATTGACGCTACGCGACACAACTCCTACGGAGACACACCCATGAAACAGATCAACCATCTGATTAACGGCGTGAGTGAGATCGCCACCTCAAACCGCACAAGCCCCGTGTTCAATCCGGCCACGGGTCAGCAAACCGCGAATGTCAGTCTTGCTTCCGCCGAAGATGTAGATGCTGCAGTTGCAGCGGCGGCACAAGCCTTTGTCGAATGGCGTCAAGAGTCGATAGCGACTCGGACTAAACTGATGTTCCGATTCCGCAATCTCGTCGAAGATCACACAGACGATCTCGCACGCGCCATCACGCTTGAACATGGCAAGGTGCTCAGCGACGCGGCAGGAGAAGTAGCGCGAGGTCTGGAGAACATCGAATTTGCATGTGGCATTGCGCAACATCTAAAAGGGTCATACAACGAAGCGGCCGCGACCGGCGTTAACGTATACACGCTTCGTCAACCACTAGGCGTCGTCGCTGCAATTACGCCGTTCAACTTTCCCGTGATGGTACCTCTGTGGACGATACCTAATGCCATCGCGGCGGGTAATACTTACGTACTCAAACCGTCCGAGCGCGATCCATCAGCAGCGTTGTTGTTGGCGGAGTTATTTCATGAAGCAGGATTTCCGAATGGTGTCCTTAACGTCATTCAGGGTGACAAAGTCGCAGTTGACTGCCTGCTTCAGCATCCAACGATCCAAGCGATTTCATTCGTAGGATCCACCCCCGTCGCTCAGCACGTCTACGAAACTGGCACAAAAAATGGCAAGCGTGTTCAAGCGCTCGCAGGAGCCAAAAACCACATGGTCGTTCTGCCAGACGCTGACTTGGACGTCGCTGCCGACGCAGCGGTCTCGGCAGCATACGGTTCCGCTGGCGAGCGATGTATGGCTATATCGGTTCTCGTCGCAGTGGGTTCAATCGCCGATGACGTGATCGAAGCTATCCGAGATCGCATAGCCAAGCTCAAAGTCGGTGACGGCACAGATGCTTCTTCTGAAATGGGACCGCTTGTAACTGAAGATCATCGGTCGCGTGTATCGGGATACATCGCACAAGGCGCAGATGATGGCGCCTCCGTTGTTGTTGATGGACGAAACCAGAACTTCAAAGGTGATGGCTACTTCCTCGCGCCGACGCTGATCGACCACGTCACGACCGACATGTCGGTTTACACAGACGAGATATTTGGTCCGGTTCTTAGTGTCGTTCGAACGGATACGTACGAAGAAGCGCTTCAGCTCATTCAGGACAATCGATGGGGGAATGGTGCGGCGATCTTCACCCGACACGGCGGCGCAGCTCGTGCTTTTCAGGACGAGGTCGAAGCCGGAATGGTGGGCATCAACGTACCGATACCAGTGCCTGTGGGATACCACAGCTTTGGGGGATGGAACGACTCATTATTCGGCGATACCAGCATGTATGGACCAGACGGCGTACGCTTCTTTACTCGCCCTAAAGTTGTGACATCGCGATGGTCCTCGTTAGAAGAAAGCTCTGTCGATCTCGGTTTTCCGCGGAATAGCTAATCGAACGAAATCTAGGAGCAATCTAAGAAAACTCGTGCTGAAGCAGTTCTTAAAACGCAATCTTTGGTCTCAGAACGTCGCGGCAGTCCAGCTGCTCGGACTCTGTCCGTTACTCGCAGTCAGCAATTCCGTCGCTAACGCCAGTGGTTTAGCGATCGCTAGCGCCTTTGTACTTATCGGATCCGCCACCCTGATTTCATTACTGAGGCGGTTGATTCCAGATGTCGTACGACTTCCGATGTTCGTACTAGTCATCGCGACCTTCACAACGATCGTCGTACTGATCATGGAAGCGTTCGCTTTCTCGCTCTACATGCAAATCGCACTGTTTATGCAGATCATCGTTACAAATTGCATGATCCTTGGACGGATTAATCAAGTTGCTAGTAAAGAGAAACTGGGTGTAGCTGTTCTCGATGCGGTAACGACTAGCGTTGGATTTGCCATCGTGTTAATCGGGTTTGGAGCCGTACGCGAACTGACTTCCCTCGCTCTGCCACTTGCACTAGACCCGACAGGTGCTTTCCTCATCTTTGGGTTGTTGCTTGCTGGATACCAATTTGTGGATCGTCGTATAGAAGACCGCACTCCACCCAACATCGTATCTCAAGCGGAAGCTCTTTGAACCGCGCGAAACGCACAGCGATTTTCGAACGTCTTCGTGCCGTGGACCCAGACCCAACAACCGAGCTCGATTTCGGATCGCCGTTCGAGTTACTTATCTCTGTAATCCTGTCGGCTCAAGCGACGGATGTCTCGGTAAATGCGGCAACCGCCAAACTGTTCAAGGTCGCGAACACGCCCGACAAAATGCTTGAGCTTGGTGAAGAAAAACTACAGGATTACATTCGGACCATCGGTCTTTTTCGCGGAAAGGCGAAGAACATCATCGCGACGAGTCGAATCCTCATCGAGCAATTCAACGGCGAGATTCCTAGAGACCGAGAGCAGCTTGAGACGCTACCCGGAGTCGGGCGAAAAACTGCCAATGTTGTGCTGAATACAGCCTTCGGGATGCCAACGATTGCGGTGGATACGCACATCTTCCGTGTCGGTAACCGGACGAAGATTGCACACGGCAAAACGCCGCGCGAGGTTGAAGATCGTCTCGTTCGTTTAGTTCCCGAAGAATTTCAACAGGGTGCCCATCACTGGCTAATCCTGCACGGCAGGTACGTGTGCAAAGCGAGACGCCCGCTCTGTGGTCGTTGCGTCATCAATGAACTGTGTGAATATCGGCACAAAAACGACGATATCGACTAATGCACCAATAGGCTAGATAAATCTCTTCGAAGCATGAGTCTGACACGTTGCATCAACCTTCTTGAACCCGTTCGCGTCACTTGAGTTCAATGTTCTCATCTGCGGGAGACACGATACCTCGACGTTAGTAAGAAGCGCGCTCGTGCGAGCGACTAACCAAAATCGCTCGCATGCGCCAATACTCATGCGAATTTAGAATTGACGATTAACTGTGCACTCAAGATTTAGTAAGACACACTCTGATGACCGAGAGCAATTCACGTCTGAAAATAAACGTCCCGTACGACGAAATTAAGGCGTTTTGTGAAAAATGGGGAGTCTCACGGATTGAGGTTTTCGGATCTGCCATACGCGATGATTTCGACCCCGAGACGAGCGATATAGATCTGATGCTAAGTAGACCCAACCCGCCACGGGTGCGCATTTCACTGTTTGATGAAGTGACTATGTGTGACGATCTAGCTGAGATTTTTGGGCGAAAAGTAGATCTAGTTTGGCGATCGTCAATTGAGTCGCACTATAACCAAATTCGGAAGAACTCAATCTTAGAGCGTACTGAAACTATCTATGACGCACCATAGCGATGCGGCGTGGATCATCGATATGCTCCATGTAATGCGAAGAATTGTTGCCGAAACTGATGGTATTTCTTTTCCAATTTATCTAAATGATGGCAGACTCCAGCGATCTTGCTTATACGATCTTATGGTTTTGGGTGAAGCGAGTGGAAATCTATCCGACGAATTCAAAGATAAGTATGGTCGGATTCCATGGCATCAGATGACGGGGTTGAGAAACAGGTTGATTCATGAGTACTTTAATGTTAATCATGCAATCGTTTGGGAAGTTTTGACGAACGAAATCCCAGACTTGCTGCCGTTAGTTGAAACGTTAAGCAGTGAACTAGACCAACAGTAATCTCCCGATCGCTAGTGCGAAGTCACCAATACGGATGCTGTTTCAACGCAGGTTTGACCGAACATTAGTGCAAGTAACAAGACACAACTGTACGAACTATCTCAACGCGTAGTTTCCACACGAACACGTTCAGCCCCTATCTAGGCCATCCAACAGTACCGGTTTCATTACTACGCCCCTTTCGTGCCGCTGTTTTCAATCGAAGCGCGTTCAGTCTGATAAATCCTGTGGCGTCAGCTTGGTTATACGCACCTTCGTCCTCGTCAAACGTTACCGTCGCCTCGTCGTACAAGCTGGTTAGTTCCGACCAACGACCAACAGTGGTTACCGTGCCTTTATGGAGCTTCATTCGCACTCGGCCACTGACCGGTTTCTGTGTCTCGTCGATGAATGTTTGCAGTGCAAGTCGTTCAGGTGACCACCAATATCCGTTGTAGATGATCTTCGCGTACTTAGGCATCAGTTCGTCCCGAAGATGAGTTACCTCGCGGTCGAGTGTGATGGATTCCATGGCGCGATGTGCAGTCAACAGAATTGTGCCACCAGGTGTCTCATAGCACCCACGCGATTTCATACCTACGAATCGGTTCTCGACCATGTCGAGACGTCCAATACCGTGTGCACCACCTAGTTCGTTCAAACGTGTGAGCATCTGTGCGGGTGTCAGTTTCTCTCCGTTCAACTCCTCGGGATCACCACACCTGAAATCAATTTCTACGTACTCAGGTTCGTTGGGTGCGTCAAGTAACGATGCAGTTCGGCGCCACATCGATTCAGACGGCTCTACACCTGGATCTTCCAATTCCCCTCCTTCGTACGATATGTGCAGTAGATTCGCGTCCATGGAATACGGTGATTCTTCGCCACGTGTGAATTCGACGGGTATCTGATGCTTCTCACAGTAATCCATCATCGAAACGCGCGTATTTAGGTCCCACTCTCGATGCGGCGCGATCACCTTAATATCCGGCGCTAATGCCATTGCACCTAGCTCAAATCGAACTTGATCGTTTCCCTTACCTGTTGCGCCATGCGCGATTCCAGTTGCGCCACTGGATTTCGCAATCTCGACGAGTCGTTTGGCGATCAGTGGACGTGCGATGCTCGTACCGAGTAAGTACTCACCTTCATAGACGGTATTCGCTCGAAACATTGGGAACACATAGTCGCGTACGAAGTCCTCCTGCAGGTCCTCAATGTGGATTTCGGACACGCCCATGGCTTCAGCTTTTGTTCGCGCCGGCTCAAGTTCTTCGCCCTGTCCAATGTCAGCTGTAAACGTGATGACCTCAACCTGCCGTTCTTCCTGAAGCCATCGGCAAATCACGGACGTGTCCAATCCGCCAGAATAAGCGAGAACTACCTTTTCCATTAGTAGGCTTCGTATAGCGAAGCGTAAATTATCGAATTGCTCTAACCTTCACGCCCGATACTTGGCAAGTTCACTGAGCGTTCAAGGTCACATAAATCTAAGTATGCTTCGATAGTGCGTGTTCCTCTGAGACTTGCTTGTCATTTCTGTGGAGCGCATAGGCGAACTGAAAAGACAACTGTTTCACATCTAACGCACAATTCCTCTCACGAGCGTCGCGTAGCGTGAACTTAAACGATCGATTCCGCGCTTTTCTTCCGGTCGTCGTTGATGTTGAAACAGGAGGCGTCGATCCTACTCAACACGCATTGCTTGAGCTCGCTGTTGTATTGCTTCGGTGGGAGAACGATCGTCTGTCACCAGACGCGATCCACACCTGGAACATCGAGCCACATCCCGCTACTATCGTTACTGAGAAGTCCATCGAACTCACTCAAATCGATCCCGCTGACGCAGACCGGGGTAGCGTTGACGAAGAAACCGCATTACGCGAGAGCTTCCGCATTATTCGAAAAGCAGTGAAGGACGCGGACTGTAAGCGCGCCGTGTTAACGGGTCACAATGCCCATTTCGACCATCGTTTTATCATGGAAGCAGCCGCGCGGAACAAAGTAGGACGAAATCCCTTTCATCCGTTTACCGTAATCGATACGGCTTCCCTCAGCGCGGTCGCGCTAGGTCATACAGTCTTACATGAAGCCGCGAGGCGAATCGGCATGGATTTTGACAAAGACGCCGCGCACTCAGCGAGCTACGACGCCGAGATCACAGCAAGAGTATTCTGCGCGATTGTGAACCAGTCGAACTACTCTGCCGACGCTTGAGCGTTAGATGTCGCGTCTTCTAGCAAAGGCTTAAGTTCACCGTTCTCATGCATTTCTGAGACGATATCACAACCTCCGACGAGTTCACCTTCCACGTACAGCTGCGGGAACGTCGGCCAGTCAGCGATCTGCGGCAACGTCGCTCGTATATCGGGATTGCTTAGCACATCTACGTATGCGAAACGCTGTCCGCAATCGATCAGGCACTGTACCGTACGTAACGAAAAGCCACACTGCGGAGCCGAAGGAGATCCCTTCATATATAAGAGAATCGGGTTGTCGTTAATCTGACCACGGATCGTGTCTTCAACGCTCGCTTCGCTCATGGCTTCCCTGACTGGCGGTGCTTTATTGAGAGTGGAAAGTTTAGCGATTGGGGTCAGTATTCTGACGAAATGAGTCCAAAACGCGAATTTGATCGATATGAGCGGATGCGAAAATAGGCCCCTGAAAACTCAACCATACTCGAAAGCGTTCACGAACGTACGAACTCGGTCGAATAGTGGCGATATAAAGTATCGATCGGACAGATTAACTTGCGGTACCGTCGTATAGAGATTAGTCGATGCCAAAGCACTTCTCGGATCCGTAGAAACATCCTCAACTGAAAAGGAATCACGCGATGACGCAATCAGAGCTACCCGATGAACAACAGGTGAGCTGGCAACCCTGGGGATTCTGGGCGACAGCTGGATTAGGACTCGTTGTATTGATTGTGTACTTGGTGCTTTCCGGGTTAACTGTCATTCCTCTGAGTATTGCGTTCAGCGGCGAAAGCGCGGAATCCGTAACAGTCGAAACATTGGGCTCAAATCAAAACGCCATCGTAGTCTCGACGCTCATCTCGGCAGTAATCAGTGGCCTGCTAATCCTCTTCATTGCGGGGAGACGCAAAGCGTCGTCGTGGAAGGAATATCTTTCAGTTCATCGGCCAATAGCGAAGGATTTGTTCATCTGGTTGGGTATTACGGTCGCGACGGTTATTCTGCTGGGTTTACTTGGTATGTTGCTCGATCGACCCGCTGTACAAGAGCAGTGGGCTGACTTATATAAGGCTTCGGCCATCGTTCCTTTGCTCCTTCTTGCAGTCATCGCAGCACCATTATTTGAGGAATCCCTCTTTCGCGGGTTTCTGTTCACAGGTTGGTCTCAATCCAAACTGGGCGTTACAGGCACAGTCATTCTCACGGCAGTGTTCTTCACTGCACTACATGCGCAATACGACCTATTTGACTTAGGACAGGTGCTTGTACTCGGATTATTGCTCGGAATCGCAAGGTACAAGAGTGGATCGCTTCTGGTTCCTATCGCTATGCATGCGCTTACTAATGCGCTCGCATTCGCACAGATGGCATTCATTCTCGGTTGAATAGCGATCAAATACGAAAGTGACACCTCGTCATCGATATCGCATCTTCTATCGTTGTAGCCATAGCATCGGCTTCCACGTACGCCGACAAGGCGACACACCCCCGCGGAAAGTGTCAACCTTTGCGATACTTGAAGTGATTTGACGCGAGGAATCACATTGGGATCTTTGTCGTTTCGTCTACCGGACGAAGTAATCGAACGACTAAATCAATTAGCCGGTGCTACACGTAGAACTAAGACCTACCTCGTAACTCAAGCTATCTACCGCTATTTAGACGAGTGTGAAGATCTCATTCTTGCCGAGTCACGTTGGTGCGAAATCCAAGAAGGACGTTCCAAGACAGTTCTTTTGGAAGAGATTAACGATCAATACAGTCCGTAAGAGTGAACTTGCTTCCGGAGAGGCGAAGGAACGAAGGTATGCTCGATGGTGGCGGCTGTGCGATTGGGTTCATTCGCGCCTCGTACTTTCACGCTTCGCCATCTGATATTCCCGAGTATTCAACCAGGCGCTCGATCATCATACGTTGTGGATTGCTCTTACTGCGCATTTCCAGGAAATCAGGAGTTTTCGATCGTCTAGATTGCATTCCTTAGATTCCAACAATGACTATAATAGTATCTGTTATATCAATTTTTTGACGTTAATAGATATGAATGTATACACTATTTTATCGCCTCAAGAAGTGGCTGTAGATCTCGCGAAACGTGTGAGACAGCGGCGATTGGGGAGAAACTTGACTCAAGCTGGATTAGCAGCGCGTTCTGGCGTGTCATTCGGAACACTCAAGAAATTCGAACTTTCGGGCTCAATATCACTCGTTTCGTTTATCCGCTTATTGGTCGCACTTGACGAGGAGGCCGGATTAGAACGGTTGCTGGATCCGAACGTCCAGGATGCAACCCTTGATCAGCTCGTGTCCAAGCCGAAATTACGCGAGCGGGGTCGACTCACTTGACAGAGTTAGTGCCTCGAAGCGAGCTACTGCGCGTGACACTAAGTTGGGATAAGAACAACGTTCAACCTGTGGGCCGACTCGGGTATATCAACAGAGTTGCTCATTTCGAATACAACGATGATTTCCGATCTGCTGGATTGGAGATTTCCCCTATCCGCCATCGAGTCCCAGCAGGTTCGGCAACGATACCTCCATACGACATCGGGATATTCGAAGGTCTTCATGGTGTGTTTCACGACAGCCTACCTGACAGTTGGGGTCGGCTACTTGTAGACCGACGCGCCCGTGAGCTCGGAATTAATCCTGCGTCTTTGACGCCTATAGACCGACTCGCGTGGGTCGGGAATCGAGGGATTGGCGCTCTGTGCTACGAACCTGCGATCGATGTTTGGAACGAGAGTCATTCCGCATTAGATTTGAATCTCTTAGCTAGCGATGCTCGCGCTGTGTTGGATGGTAAGGCGTCGGACGTGATCGCAGAACTTGGGCAACTAGGTGGATCACCAGGCGGGGCTCGACCGAAAGCGATGATCGCAATCGATACGAACGATGGTGCCATCTACGGACCGACCAAAGCTGACGATAAATTTCAACACTACCTCGTGAAATTCAGAGGTGCAGAAGATCCGATCGATGCTGCCAATATCGAAAAAGCCTACGCGGAGATGGCCGGGGCTGCTGGTGTGAACGTACCCGTTACACGACTCATTTCGGACGTAAAAGGCTCGCACTACTTCGTTTCCCAGCGATTCGATCGCGTTGGTTCGGAACGCGTACATACGCACTCCGCGAGCGGGTTACTTTACGCTGACTTTCGCTTACCGTCACTGGATTACCGAGATTTAATTGCGCTTACGCGAGCGCTCACACGCGATCATCGAGAGGTTGTCGCAATGTTCACGCTGGCGGTATTCAATGCCCTCGCCCACAATCGAGACGACCATGCGCGTCAATTCTCTTTTTTAATGTCGCCAAGTGGCGAATGGAAGCTTGCGCCCGCCTACGATCTTACGTTTTCACCAGGACCAGGTGGCGAACACTCAACGTCAATATTAGGACGTGGTAGGCATATTGCTTATGAGGATTTATTAACCCTCGGGAAGAGCGCCGATCTGGAAAACGTAGCGTCCGCGACCGTAATCGAACGCGTCGCTTCAGCGGTAGCTGACTGGGACCGATTTGCTCGAGACTGGGATGTTGGGGTTTCTTCACGGACCCGAATTGGAACGACGCTCGCTTCATCTCGAGCACTTTAAACCGAAATGCGTCGAGAAGTACAGACGATATCCCACCTAATCTGATTAATGGTCTCCCAACGCGGGTATCAGAATTCATGCTTTTTGGTCTAGTCCGGTACGCAAAAATGTCTCGGAGTGCGACGACAAACGCTTATCCTTTTTGTATTTTGCTATCGGTTACGTAACCTCGACGCACTGCAAGCTCGCGTCAGATTTACTGAGGCACTACCTTTAAGGAAATTCGAGACCGTGTTCGTTTACCATCAGATACGAATCCGCACACTGTGTCTGTGATCTCGCGACACAGTGACTTTAGCGAGCGTACACATACTCCCGTGCGATAATCAAACGAATGTTCCTGTTAAGAAGCGAACTCTGATTTATGCACTCAAAACCATTCGACGGACTGCGTGTAGTCGATCTATCGACTAGGTTTTCAGGGGCATTCGCGGCAAGGTTGTTCGGGGACTTCGGTGCCGACGTCATACTTGCTGAGCCGCCAGAGGGGCACCCATGTCGGAGCGAACCTCCGTTCACCAACACCTCAGATCGTTCCGAAAGTAGCGTTATCCACGCGTTCGTAAATTGGAACAAGCGGTCAGTTGTTGTAACTACTGACGAAGAACGTAACGAATTACTCCGAGCTGCAGACATAGTCGTAACGACTTCGTTCGACACCGAGTACCTCACCGATATAGAAGCAGCAATGCAGAATGACGCAGTCCATCTCTGCGTTACTGCGTACGGCTTGCACGGTCCCTTACAAGGAAAACAGGGAAACAACCTTACGCTTAGTTCACATAGCGGTTGGGCGTCGATCAACGGCTACCGAGACGAACCTCCTCTAGCAATGTCGCGCAACCAAAACGGGATCGTCGGCGGCGTCATGGGCTATATCGCCGCAGCATCTGCGCTTAGGTGTCGCGATTCACACTCTGCGCTGGAACGGGTCGACGTCAGCGAACTTGCGGCATATGCGTTGACAGTTCACCCCTGGGGTGTCGCTGGTGTTTATCACGGCCGAACTGCAAATCGTGGTCCTGGCGGTGGTAGACCTCGCGGTTCATCTGGACCGCTGTGGAATCTAGCTGACGGGCGTATGAATCTAGGCTTGGCGGATTTTCATAACTGGACTGAAGCAATGAACGTCTGTGGTCTCCCGGAGCAAGGGAAAAGGCCCGAACTCATTCCTGACGTCGGTCGTCACTCACAAGACCTTCGAGATGTCGTGCATGGGCTCGCCGAATCGCTACCTAAGTTACAACGTTGGCCAGTTTTTCACGCATTAGCTGAGTTGCGCTGTGTCATTGGTGTTGTACAAAACATCGAAGATCTAGTATCAAACGAACATCTGCTCGCCCGGGACTATTTCGCTGAGACCACGATCGCAGATAAGAAAGTGAGAGTAGCCGGTGCTCCAGCAAAGTTACATCCGTCGCCATGGGCGGTTCACAGTCCCGCCCCTCGATTAGGCGCTCATTCGCTAACCGACATTGAGCGAACTCGAGACGAGTCGCCTCGATCCCAAGCTACTCGATCGTATTCTGAAGGTCCACTCACTGGTGTCCGCGTATTGAGTTTCGGACAAGCTTGGTCCGGTACGTTCGCGACGGAACTATTAGCGTTACTGGGCGCGGATGTTGTGCAAGTTGCCTCAATCAAACACCCCGATGCATTTCGGCGCATTAGCAACGTAGTACCTGCTGGTGTGCGAGATGAGACGCTTTCCCAGCATGTGCCGAATACGCAAGGACACTACAACTCAGTAAATCTCCATAAGCGAGAGATTGATCTCGACTTGACTCACCCGAAAGGTCAGCAGATTCTCTGGGAGTTAATACCCAAGTTCGATATGCTCATCGACAATTTCCGCCCCACTGTTCTACCTCGTTGGGGCGTTACGCTTGAACGACTCCACGAAGTGAAACCTGGCATGATTTGGGCGTCCATCTCCGGGTACGGCGAATCTGGACCCTATAGCCACTATCCCGCAAATGGCGCGACAACCGAACCCATGGCTGGTCTATCATCGCTACACGGTTACGACGGCGATTCGGGCATGAATACTGGCGGACTGTATCCAGATCCCATTAGCGGTTATTTCCTTGTCGCAACGATCATGGCAGCCCTTCAACATCGGGATCACACAGGCGAACCGCAACGGGTTGACTTGTCTATGATGGAAGCAGTCTCCTCTGTGATCGGCGACGCTGTCATTGAGTATGACGCTCGTGGCGAAGTACCTTCGCCAGGGGGAAATCGGCACCTAAAACACGCCCCGCACAACATGTATAAGGCGGCGGAGGAGGATTGGATCGCGATCGCGGTTGAAACCGATGACATGTGGACAGCGCTGATCCGGGAAATTGGTGACAGTCGCCTTACGGATTCTGCTTTGCAAGAAGAAGCGAACAGGAAATCGAGAGAGTCTGAGATCGACGACGTACTATCGGATTGGGTTCATGAACAAGATGCAGAGGAACTCGCGACAAAGTTGCGCGATGTTGGCATTTGTGCATCGCGGGTGGTACCACTTATCGAACTCTATAGCAAACCCGATAAAGCCCTTCGAGACTCAGGGTTTATTAACGAAGTGCATCATCCGGAAGCCGGCATCAACTGGATGCCTGGACGACCATTTCGCTTCTCTACTTTAGGCACACCCCCGATCCGACCCGCACCTTGTGTAGGTCAACACAGCCAGGAAATCTTTGCAAACGAGTTAGGGATGGACGAGGCTACATATCGGAATCTTGTCGATCAGGACCTTACAGGCACACTCGACGAACGACTCGCTAACTAGCTTTTTCTATGCGTTGCGGGATGTCTGCGCGCAATTCGACTTGTACTCCCATAGGCGACACGAAACGAATCGCAAATGCATGTGTCACAAAGCCGTAGTCATGCTTAAACCAGACCTTTCAGACTTTTCCAATTGAATACTTGCTCAAAGAATTAATCGATGCGTATATTCGATTTTGATACAGTCTACGACCGACGCGTCACTGCTAGTTCCAAGTGGGTGAAATACGGCGAACGGGATGTCTTGCCGTTCTGGGTGGCAGATATGGACTTTGCGACCCCCGATTTCATTCTCGACGCGATTCGCACGCGTCTCGAACATCCAGTCATCGGGTACACCGAACTCCCGGAGGAGTTAATCGGCGCATTTATCGATTGGGCTGAACGACGCTACGCATGGCGCATTCATCCCGACTGGCTCATCCCCATCACATCTCTAGTACCTGGTTTAAATGTGGCTGTTCGTTGCGTCGGTGACGACGGCGATGGCTCAGTTGTCATGACGCCCATCTATCCGCCATTTCTCAAAACCGCAGCGAACAATCACCGTGAGCAAATCCGGTCACCGCTGCAGTTGCACGATGATCGATGGGTTATGGATTTTGACGACATCGAGCTTAAGACTCGCGACTCATCGGCTCGTACGGTCATGCTCAGCAATCCCCAAAACCCAACCGGTCGTATCTACACACGCGACGAACTACAAACGCTCGCGGAAATCTGTTTGCGTTCGAACACCGTCATCGTGAGCGATGAAATCCATTGGGGGATTTGCCTAGAACCGGACTTAGAGCACATCCCTCTAGCGACGCTCGGTGACGAAGTCGACGAGAACACGATCACGCTGATATCCCATACGAAGAGCTACAACATCGCTGGACTGCAAAGCGCATTCGCCGTGATACGCAATCCGGCGATCCGTGAACAGTTCGAAGCCGCCAAGAGCGGCTGGATGGGTAGCGTATCGCCACTCGCCTACTCCGCTGCAATAGCTGCATACAGCGACGATTCAATGTGGCTTGACGAGCTGCAGGCTTACCTTCGGTCAAATCGCGACGTGCTGACAAGTGTCGTTAGCAGGTTACCTAATCTCTCCATGGCTACTGTCGAAGGGACGCATCTCGCGTGGATTGACGCTCGTCAAATACCCGTCCGAGACCACGCTGCCTACTTCGAGTCACACGGTCTCGGCTTCTCCGACGGTGTCGAGTTCGGCGCGTCTGGATTTATCCGCTTCAATTTCGCCACCCCACAATCTGTTCTAAAACGAGGGATCAGTCGCCTCGAAGCCGCATCGGCCTGTGCGCCCGTTGCAGATTAGCGCTTTGACCTTTCGCGATATCTGCTTAAACTATCCCGCTTCATAAAGTAGCCGCACGGCTACTTTTTTGTTTTTGCGTGTACAAGGACTGTAAAGGTATCGTCCAATGACTAGCATCATGCCAACCTACAACCGCTATCCCGTCACGTTCGTGAGTGGCGAAGGTAC
>JAPOXV010000022.1 GCA_026706935.1 Gammaproteobacteria bacterium
AGATTAAGGTGCACGTCATCCGCGAGACGCGGCGGGTGGAGTACGCGAAGTAGGGGGCTAATTTGCAGAGGGAGTCATACGTGTCGAATCCAACGCTTCCAACAAAGCACTTGTCAATCCGCGTGCCCTGGCATGATAACGGCTGGAATGGCACAGTATGTTGCAATCCGCTGGCTAATACCTCTTGCCTGGTTTTGGATCGTATCTCAAAGCGTCGTGATGACGATTTCGAAGAACACCATGCTGGCAAAATGTGGAAAGAGATTGAAGCTCAAAAGGTAGGATGTTACGCAGGGGAAAATGGGGCTTTTATGGCCCCGTTTGAGTATCGATACCCTATCAGACATCCCTATGATGAGCAACACTTTGATCCTGCACCAATGAAAGTATCCGAATACTCTGCCGTATCGGTTCCCTTCCGATGGATGAACAAACGTCATATCAAAATGATGCCAAGTGATAATCAGAATGAGGGAGGTCATTTTGACCCAATTGATTGGTACGGAATCCCATTCGATCGAGATATTGAGCGATCTGATGGGAAAAACATTAAGTGGATCGAACATCCTAAGAACCAACGCCTGATGCTTGATGCCTTCGCGAGCGCGATCAAAGTGAAAGATTCATTGGTATTCTTCTACGCCAAAGATGTACCACTAACGACCGATCCCCGTCGAGCAATTGTGGGTATTGGACAAGTGAAGTTTATTGGTGAATTGAAACAATACCCTTCAACAGATAGGGAAAGACTTAGCGGTTATGCATGGGAACGAAACATCGGGCACACAATCCGTCCAGATGACGCTAAGGGCTTTACTGGTGGCTTCTTGTTGCCATACCAAGAAATTCTCGAGCTGACCAGGAACAGTTCCTCAATCGACCCGGAAAGGTATGTTGTATTCACTTCGGAGGAAGCCTGGGACAGCTTTTCATATGCGTCTGAGCATATTTCGCATGACACCGCCATTAGCGTGCTTTTGGAGTGCAGAGGTGTTTTTGAACGCCTCACAAATGACAGAGTAGATATAAAGGGAAAGTGGAACCTCTGCATCAACTGGATTGACGAGCAGCTAAATCGACTATGGAAAATGCGCGGACCTTATCCTGGCATGGGCTCAGTGTTAAGCGCATTTGGAATAGAAAATGGCACACTCATTGCTTATGAAATTAACAAGATGCAGCAGGAATCTGCCACAGAGTATAGTCAAGATCCATGGGATATATTTGAGCAAGCGGTAGGTAATCCTGAAATCATTTCAAGCGGGAGGCGCCATTTAGGTCGTCATCAGCACGAATTGTGGCAAGCAACAACAGATACAGATCGCAAGTGCTACAAATTGTTGTCACGCTTTAGTATCAGTCGGGAACAAGTCACAAAGTACATAGATCGCAAGCAATCGTATGCCATCATGGCAAATCCATATCTATTGTATGAACGAGATCGATTTGAGAGTGATGGTATTTCTTTGCGGACGATTGACCGTGGCCTTTACCCCGATACCAATATTCAAGAAAAATACCCTCTTCCAGAGCCCGCAAACATGGAAGGGCCGACCGATCCTCGTCGTGTCCGAGCATTCTGTGTCTACTACCTTGAAGAAGCTGCAAAGGTAGATGGGCATAGCTTGTTGTCACGTGATCTGTTGATGGGACGTCTGAGAGAAACTGACATTACGACGACACCGCTTATCGTGAGTGACGTCGTATTGGATCTGGCCGAACGTTATTTTGCTGAAGCGATAAAGACCCTCCTGCTTGGAGGCGATAAATTCTATCAACTTTTACACATTGCTGAATGTGTAGCTCAAATTCAACGACTCAGACGTAAGCTGGAAAGAAGTAGACCGCACGTAGGACATCATGATTGGCAAAGGCTTCTTGATGAGGAGTTTGGAGAGAAAAATGGTTCGTCGGAGGAACAGGAGCTAGAGACCTTATCCCGAAAAGAAAAGTCCGAGGTTTTGGAAAAGCTCTACCGCGGCAGATTTTCTGTTCTCGTAGGTGGGGCTGGAACAGGCAAGACCACTGTGTTGAAAGTTCTGTGCAACTCGGCTGATGATATAAAGGGAAGTGTTCTACTTCTTGCTCCCACAGGTAAAGCGCGAGTTCGTATGGAGAGCGAAATAGGCGTAACACGAGCGCAAACAATTTCCCAGTTTCTATTCAAGCGAAAGCTATATGATGGTGTAAAGGATCGCTATTCTCTTGCGGAAAGAGGCCAGCGATTCGACGAGATTCCCAACACAGTAATTGTTGATGAGTGCTCGATGCTCACCGAGCCACAATTGGCCTCGTTGTTGAGCGTCGTGAATAGAGCCTATAGAATTATCTTGGTCGGAGATCCGCAACAGTTACCGCCGATAGGCACCGGGCGCCCCTTCGTCGATATTGCCGAGTACATAAAGGAAAACCATTACGATGCGTTTTGCGAGTTGAAAATCAGTCGACGGCAGCAAGGAGGAAATCGAGATGATTTAGCTCTTGCCAACTGGTTCGGCAGTGGGGGAATTCCGGCTGGTGAAGATGATATTTGGCAGAAAATCGTTAGCGGAGAATCACGTCATATCCAGGCAATAAAATGGGAAGAGCCGCACGAATTACAGTCAATCCTATTTGATTCAATCCGTGAATATCTAGTTGGGCTTGAATTCAGTGTCGAAATTCAGCCTGAGAATGAATTTGAGCGCTTCGCATATTCACTTGGCGGGACCAAATATGAGAAAAGTCCTTATCCATTCTTTAATCGTGGCTATGTTGGTGAAAGAGTAGAAAGCTGGCAGATTTTGTCGCCCGTGCGTGGTGAGCCTTATGGCGTCAAGGCAATTAATCGTGCAATTCAACATTTATTTCAACAGAAGGTCCGAGATCACATAAGGCACACAAACAAATACTATCGCAAGTTTCCACTACCGATAGGCAATGAAGAAATACTTTACGGTGATAAAGTAATCAATGTTGTCAACCATTGGCGAGATAATACTCCCGATACGCCCGGTGGTTCACAATATGCAGTCTACCCTACAGGCGGTCTAGAATACGTCGCAAATGGCGAGATCGGTTTGGTAATAGGTCACCGAAGAACGAAAAGAAGAGATTGGATTCCGGAAGATCTTGAAGTGGAATTTGCATCTCAACAAGGTTATTCGTACAAGTATGAATTATGGGAATTTAGTGAACATGGTACGCCTCCGCTCCAGCTTGCCTACGCTCTTACAATACATAAAGCGCAAGGGAGTGAATTTGGTGCGGTATTCCTCGTTTTGCCAAAAGCAAGCCCCGTACTTTCGCGTGAACTGCTTTATACAGCACTTACACGCCAAAAGGATCGGATAATTCTGCTTCATCAAGGTGATTTTACAGAATTGCAGACGTTCACCAATCCGCTGCATTCGAGCATTTTGCGGCGGACAACTAATCTTTTCCGAACACCGAACATGCAAGAAGTTCAACGTGGTGACACCGACGAACCAATTTACATGGAGCAGGGACTTATTCATACGACATCTAGTGGTGTGCGTGTGCGTTCCAAGTCAGAATTGATCCTTGCGGAGACGTTTGATAGTCAAGGTCTAGAGTGGGAATATGAACGGCCGTTTGATGGACGATACCCGGATTTTACTATTGAGGACTATGACTTAGGGCGGACTGTTTATTGGGAACATTTGGGTATGCTTCAGGTCCCTCATTATAGGCAGAAATGGGAAGCAAAACGCCAATGGTATTTCGAACGAGGCGTATTGCCTTACGAAAATGATGATGGTGCATCTGATATTTTGGTAACGACAGAGGATGACGAAAACGGTGGATTTGATTCTTCCCAATTACGCGAAATCATTGGTAAGGTATTCGATCTCGACCTAGAATGAAAAGGTGCTCTCAAGAAAAAGCCCCTGCCATCTGACAGGGGCTTCTGAATCTTCCAGCTATCAGCGGCTTACTTGCTCGCCACTCTCAGCGTCACCTCAATCTGCAAGATCTCGCCATCGCGC
>JAPOXV010000021.1 GCA_026706935.1 Gammaproteobacteria bacterium
TGACCTCGCTGCGAGGACTTGCTTTGTAGTCTACCACAAGTTCGCAGAAAGTGAGGATGAGTACCTGGCGAGTTGCCGAGAAGACAGTATTGATCCCCGCCGTTAATTTGTTATTTTAGCACATTTATGCTATATTTTTTCTAACCGTGCATTGGTTGGTAATGAAGGAGCTTCCCTATTGGTTTCCTCATGCGTATTTGGTAGATTCTCCGTTCAATAATTGTGTAAATTCTGATCATGATCGAGAATTCAGTTGAAGGTTACCGTTTCTACTGCCAGTCTTCAGAGAACATGCACCAATGTGCAGATAGTTCCGTCGCACTCACGGTAACCTCGCCGCCTTATTGGAACGCGATTGATTACGATATCCACAGTCGACAAGGGAGTGAGATATGGTACCGAGAGCGGAACTATGAAGCTTTCGGCGAGAGTTTTGAGGATTTCCTTGACCAGATTGAACGGATTTTCAGCGAGGTATATCGCGTAACGCTCGCAGGAGGTTTTTGCGCGATTGTGGTGGGGACGATATTGCACAGGCGCAAACATTATCCCGCGCCGATGATGGTTACGGAGCGCATGCTGAGAATCGGTTGGGAATTTCACCAGGATATCATCTGGAATAAGGTTACCGGGGGCGTGAAACGAGCAGGTTTGTTCATTCAGCGCCCACAGGCTGGATATTTTTACCCAAACATCATGACAGAATACATTCTTGTTTTTCGCAAGCCCGGTGAATTTCGGCGCGGGAAAAAGAAAGCACTGGATATTGATGATTTATTCAAGCGCGATATCGCGAATAACATCTGGCATATTGCACCCATTCCACCACGCACAATCGATCATCCATGTCCCTTTCCGGAGGAGTTGGTGAGGCGTCTGGTCGTGCTCTACTCCCAAGAAGGGGATGAAATCCTTGACCCATTTTTGGGGAGCGGGCAGACGGCCATTGTGGCCCTACGGGAAGGGCGACTTTGCGTGGGGTATGACATTGAAGCGACCTACTTGGAATACGCCGAGGGACGAATATCTGCACCCAATCCCAAGTTAAGAAAATACAACCTAGTGCCCTCATTTGAAAAGATTGCCGTTGGATGAGTCAGTACCGGCAAGAAAGGCGGGTTTTCGACCGTCTCAGGGAAGATCTCTCAACTCAAGCGAAGGAAGAATACGAATTATCCATTGCCGCTTTATTGGAGCGCTACAACACCACCATTCATGAAAATCGTTTTGTCGTCGGTGGTGCAGTGGAAGTTTTCACATGCGCGTTACTACGATCAGTAGGAATAGACTGCACTTTATACGCAGATCAAGCAAAATATGGGGATATTCTGCTACCCAATGATCGAAAATTGTCCGTAAAAGGTTCCTTTGTAGGTGGAATTAAAAGCGTTAAGCTCATCAACAAACTGGGTGGTGGCAGAAGGGAATGGACAACCGCGACGTTGTTTGTGGTTGCCGAGGTCGGGATCATTTACGGCAACCCAGATCTGGTAGCTGATGAACACATCCAAGATGTGAGCGATGGAACACAAATCACAGCAGCAGGGATGAGGCTTCTATCCGAGAATCCGATGAATGTGTTGGAAATGGAAATCCTAAGAAAACCGCCTACCGAAATGACTGGCTTCAGCCATAAAGCCAGCACGGCCGTAGCTCGCCAAATCCTGCAAGATATTCAGGCAGAGGGTTTGCTGAGCACTTTCCCCAGTTGATCTCACAGCAACGATCGACGGGAATGCCAAAACTTTTCCCCCCTTTGCCACCGGGCCCCTACGCGATCCTCTATGCGGACCCGCCCTGGGATTACCGCGGGCAGTTGCAGCACGCCGGCCGGAGCAGCGGCGATACCGGCGGGGCGATCCGCCATTACCCGACGGTGACGCTGCGGGATTTGCAAGTTTTGCCGGTGGCGGGGTTGGCGGCGGCGGATTGCCTGCTCTTCCTCTGGGCGACGAGTCCGCATTTGGATCAGGCGATCGAGCTGGGGAAGGCCTGGGTGCGCGTTCGGTGTTGCTAGGGGATGGGTTTGATGTGGAGAATACAGTTTGTCGTTGAATATAGCAGCTTTACAAACATTACTAGCATTACTACGTTGAGGTGATTATAATCATGCTATAATGATCAGGTTATCATAATAGCTTAAGCAGTTTGAGTGTCCGCCCATGCACACAAACGGTCTAAGTACAGAGTTATTCCCTCCCCTGCCTGATGGTGAATTTGAGATAATTTACGCCGATCCGCCATGGGATTACAAAGGTCAATTGCAACACAACGGACCTGGGGGCATAGATACAGGTGGGGCGATCCGACACTATCCAACAGTAACATTAGATACTCTTAAAAACCTTGATGTGGCAAGCATCGCTGCCAAAGACTGTCTCTTATTCTTATGGGCTACAAATCCACATCTTGACCAGGCAATAGACCTCGGGAAATTTTGGGGGTTTAAATGGGCTACAGTCGCATTCGTATGGGACAAGAAACGCACAAATCCAGGACACTATACACTTAGCCGTTGCGAACTGTGTCTAGTCTTCAAGCGTGGGCGTATACCTAGACCACGTGGAGCTCGTAATATTCACCAACTTGTAAGTGAGAAGCGGGGCCGTCACTCTGAAAAACCAAATGTCGTTCGAGTGCGAATAAATAAAATGTTTCCCGAACAGCGTAAGATTGAACTATTTGCTAGAGAAGCTGTTCAAGACTGGTATTCATGGGGACTTGAAATTAATGGGGCGTAAGTCCTTATCCGAAAGAGACAATTGGCAAGGTAAAAGTGCAGCACGCGGGCATGGTGCTGAAGATGTATTTCACACAATAATGAAAATGCATTTAGAGCACACTGATTTTCTGACTGTGCATAAACCGAAAGATCTAAAGGGAATATACGGGGAGCGTAAAGACAAACGAGGCAGAGTTTCACCGCATGGAATTCATCCTGAGTATGCAATTACGTCAAAGACATCTGGCAGATCAATTTATGTTGAAATCAAGAGACAGCGAGCGCAAGGGAACGCACATGAACGTGCGTGTAAATATTTTACGCCTGGGATTTTAAACTCATTGCGTCAACACGCAAACCAACCTGCTGAAATTATTCCCTTTTGGTGGATATTTACAGATGGAATCGCGAACGACAAATATTATAGGCAAGAGATCATGCACTGGTTCCGAGGCATCGAGGCTCATGTGTTGCTTTGGAAGAATGTTCATGATGTGGATGTTGTTCGCAACCACTTCGACCAACATATACGGCAACTCTTAAATAACTAGATAAGCACTGACGACTAATCTTACGCCCCCGCCGGCAGCCAGGTGTTCTTGACCTGGGTGGCCTGGCGCAGCAACCACTCGCTGGCGTTGGCCGTCTCGTCCAGCCAGGGCCAATCTTCCTCGCGCAGC
>JAPOXV010000032.1 GCA_026706935.1 Gammaproteobacteria bacterium
GGGGCGGCCAGGCGGCGGCGAGTTTGATCGGGTCGCTGCCGACGCTGTTCATCTTTGTGTTCTTCCAGCGCTATTTCATTCGCGGTCTGACGCTGGGCGCGGTGAAGGGGTGATCCGCAAAAGTCGAAACGCAACGATACATGCCGATCATGTTGCTGTTTGTTGAAGTAGCCGACCTCGTAGGCTACAATATCGGACGAATTAGAATCTTCACTGATTGTTACTGTGACCACATTTAAGTCCATAGGGTGAAAGACATGATCGACAAGAATAAGCGGAATCCACGAAGGATCCGGTCTGCTTTCGTCAAATGTGCTTCCTTGGCAATTCTGCTTTTGATTGCAGTCGCGATTGGCGCGGACTTGGAAAATATCTCTCGTTTGTTTCAGCAATTGATTCCCACTCCACCGCCTTCAGAAATTGTTGTGCATTCACATAGCGGTCTGTCTGATGCAATAAGAACTGCCAACCAGACTGAAACAGAAGTAACCACGATACGCTTCGGTGGCGACATTTCTCTTGGCGGAACCCTTCCCAAGATTACTTCTGAAATCTTCATTAAAGGTGATAGTTTTTCGATCGACGGTAGTAGTCGCTTTCGAATCTTTGACGTCAGTAATGGAAAACTAACTATCGAAGATTTGACCATAGTTGACGGAATGGCGACAGATGGTGGGGCCATCTTTAACTTTGAAGGCGACTTAACGATTTCTGGATGTACGTTTAGAAACAATTCTACGGATGAGTCTGGCGGTGTGATTTACAACAGGGCCGGAAACATTGGCATAGCGAATAGCCACTTCGAGTCTAACATAGCAACCCAGAATGGCGGTGCAATAGCTAATTTCGAAGGCGAAGTGAATGTTAACGCTAGTACGTTTAGAACCAATTCCGCGGGCGGCGGAGGCGCGATCTACAACTATGAAGGAACGCTGGTTCTAGATACGGTAGAACTCGATGGCAATTCAGCTGAAGTTGGAGGAGCTGTATTCGCAGGGAAAAAATTCACTGCCGACGGAATTACAATCATTAAGACGGCTACCATCAGGGACAATGCCGCCCATTCGGGGGGTGCAATTGTAGTTTATGGCGGCAAAATGGAAATCTCCGACAATACACACATTTACAATAATTCTGCGGACGATGCGGCAGGGGCAATCGGAATTGCGGAAGGACATGTGACAATCAGCGACAGTAACATTAGAGACAACTCCGCAGACACAGGTGGCGTCGCCGCTATATTGCAAGCTTCGGGGACCTTGATAATCAGTAAAAGTCAACTCAACAATAACTCCGCCGATAATGGTGGCGTAATTCACAGCGCAAATGGTGGTACTGTAACCATAGATGATAGCAATGTTAATGGCAATTCTGCTAAGGAATTTGGCAGCGTTATATTCAGCAAAGCGGCAACGGTCAGTATTTCCAACAGCACTTTTTCAGAAAACACGGCTCAAGGAAGTACGATAGCCAGCGGCGGTGGCATGCTTTCCATTCAGAATAGTAGCTTCATAGATAACGCCGGAGGAAGGGGTGGAGGAGCTATTGGAATCGCGATGGAAGCGTTGCTTACGGTCGAGAATAGTGAATTCACAGGTAACTCGGCCGACGGCGGCGGTGCGATTATGGCGAGTGAAAATTCAAGACTTAGAATTACGAAAGGAGAATTCTCTAACAACTCAGCTGATTATGGCGGCGCGATCTATAGCCTTGAGGGAAGTGTGACAATTAAGTCTAGTATATTTTCTGACAATTCAGCCGGACTAGCAGGAGGCGCAATCTGGAATTCAGATGGAAGCCTTATTGTCAAGGACACAAAGTTCACCGATAACTCGTCAAAACGTGAAAAGGATATTTGGAATTCTGGCGGTTCATTCACAAATTCCAATAATTCATTTGAATAAAGCAGTATAAGAGTCTATTTCGTCACACTAGTTTAGAGCATTCTATCCCAACATCGTATCGGAACACGTCCGAACTTCTGAGACTTCTGAATTAATGTTACGTATACTCTGTAGAGATACGAGGACATTGTCAGAAATAAGACTACATTGAAGTGGTAGTATTGATATATTGACAGTCTTTCAAAAGGCGATATAACATATCGGTACAGATAGCGTGGGATAGCTTACACCTAGTGAGGAACACCATGAAAACTTATGATCCTAAGATCAGTCGGTTGCACCTGTTTCCAACACCAACCACATGGACAGGTCTTGGAAGCATGATCGATGTATATGGGACATTGAACATGTACAATTTTTCCCCTTCGGACGCGAAAGCTGATTACGATGCTCTGCGTTCTGATTGGCTAGCTGTAGGCGACTACATTGCAGAAGCTATCATTTTACAGCATGATGATATTGTGAGAACGAACAAGTGGGCGAAGACGACAACGTAAATGACCGATCGTTGATTGAAAGCGAATCGGACAAGCATAGCGAACCGCCAGCAGACGAGAGACAAGAAGAGAGTCCGCTAGAACCGGACTTGATTGAGTATATCCCTGAAAAACGGCGGAATGAACTTGTTCGCAGTCTAGTGTTGCGCGAAGAGTATTCGGGTCCTATTGCGCATCCACGAATTATTGCTGGCTATGAAAGGTTTTTGCCGGGAAGTGCTGATCGTATCCTAACGATGGCTGAGGAACAGCAGCGCCACCGATTCAAAATGGAAGAGCAGCATCAAAAGGGTGCGTTTCAACGCGAAAAGCGAGCCATAGACCGTGGCTTTATTCTAGCTATTTTTCTTATGGTATTGAGTGGCGTGGCAATCTATTTGGGATCGGACTTAGTAGGATTTGGACTCATAGCAACATCCATAGTCTCGCTGGCTGGAGTGTTTCTATACGGTCATCGAAGCAGCCGTAACGAATTGCGTAACATGCGTGAAGCCCTTGACAAGCCGTCAACGCCTCCGGAACTGCCTGTCAAGGCAAGCAATGAATAGGACTTGGGAGTGACACGAGCCCAACCTCTCCCGTAACAGACCGTCCGTCAGCCTAACTGGCGTGCATGATACATGGGCGACACTTGTACACTGATCAACGGGCTAGTCTAACTTGAACCCACCAACCCTACTCACCCCCACCTCCGTCCCCTTCGCCCAGCCGGGCCGCTTCTACCGCGGCAACCTGCACGGGCATTCCAC
>JAPOXV010000038.1 GCA_026706935.1 Gammaproteobacteria bacterium
TACCAGCGAGTGTTTGGCGACCAGGCCGAAGCGGCCTGCCGAAACGATCACCGGGGGGACGTACGCGGCGTGTTCGGTTGGGCGTTTGGTCTCGCAGCTCCTCAGCCGGAGGGCCTTGCCATCCGATCGAGTGACGCTGACCGCTTCACTGCAATTTCAAGCGGGCACTTACATACCTGCGCGCTTCGAGCCAACGGAACGGTCGTGTGCTGGGGAGACGGCCACTATGGCCAGCCGACGCCTCCGCACGACGAGAAGTTCATCGCGGTCAGTAGCGGCGCCGATCACGTATGCGCACTCCGCACGGATGGCTCCGCAGCATGCTGGGGAGGACGTCCTACGACGAACGGCCCGATCCTCGGCCACCCACAACCCCTGGACAGTCCTCCGCACGACGAGAAGTTCACCGCCATTAGTAGCGGCGACAGCCATGCGTGCGGTCTCCGAGCGGATGGTTCAGCGGTTTGCTGGGGCGCCAACTGGGCAGGCCAGACATCGGTTCCACCAGGCGAAACGTTCGTCGCAATCACTGCGAGCTTCGACTACACCTGCGGTATTCGACAGGACAAGTCCGCTTTATGCTGGGGCAATGTCAAAGATCAGACTGTCATGTATCAACAAGAACGGTTTATATCTATAAGTGGCGGATTCGACATTACCTGCGGCTTGACTGTTGACGGCGTTGTGGCTTGTTGGAGCAGATTTCTCGAAGAAATTAACTACCCACTTCCAAATCTCAAACTTTCTCAACTTGGCAGCCATGTCAGTCACGGTTCGGAAGCGTATCGATGCGGGCTTGATTCGGACGGCTCGGCGATATGTTGGTCTACTCCGCTGGGTCGTGAAATCACGCTCGACCGGATTCCCACAAGCCATGTGTTCATCGACGTCTCCACGGGCCTATCACACGGCTGCGGAATCCTCGAAGACGGATTGATCGTCTGTTGGGGAGACAACCGACAGAATCAGTCAGCACCGCCGACTCTTACTGCCCCTGCGTCCCTCCCAGACACTTCTGAGCGTTGTGCGCCCGGCCTTCGCGTGAACGTAGGCTCGGGCTGTCTCATCATTGAAGAACAGCGTGGGGAGAGCTATCAGTTTGTTGTCGAGAAATCGGGTCGCGCCGGCGTCTACAGCCGCAATGACCAGTTGATAGAGTCTCAATACAACCGTATAGATATCTCGTACCAAGTGTCCACCAGTTTCCAAGTCTATGTGATTGTCAGATCCTCCGCGCATGCAAATGGCGAGTGGACTATCGAAACCGTATCGATCTGGGTGTGAGCCTGCCAAAGGAAGACTAGTTCTCGAGTGATACACGAATCAGTTCCATTGTAGTCTTCCGCAATGCATCCCGAGGCAGGCCGTGGTTGTGTGTCAATCCTGCAGTCCTACATTGACGCTGTGGGAAGCAGACTCAAGATCGACGCGGAGATTCCGAGAGGCGATGTGGCTATCACTGCCTTCTCTGACGTGGAAGGGTAGTCGTAATGACTTCCAGTCCGCTGCCTGCTATTGTTAGCCTTGCGACAACAGAAACCGCTCTGTAGGCCAGTTCCGACCGCTCGAGTTGAGGAGAAAGTCGGCTCGAACGAGTCGACGGTGTCGGTGGAGAGTTAACGGAGGTTCCAAACGATGGCTGACGCTAAGAGTCTGCTGAGTTTGATTGCGCGGGGGTATGCCGCGGGGCGGGAGGACGCGGCTACGGAGGCTTTGTGTTCGATCGTGTCCCGCTCGGATTCAGCGACACGCTCGCTTTCCGAGTTTCTTGGCGATAACGGTGATCCACTGCCTATCACTAGCTTTGGCACACAGTTTTTCACGGCCGGAGCGTTTCCGGACATGGTCTGCTTCGACAAAGATGACAAGCGCGTGGCATTTGTCGAGTCCAAATTCTGGGCGACGCTCACATACCACCAGCCCGTTACCTATTGGACCAAGCTTGCCGATGACCGACCGGCCGTCCTGCTCTTCGTGGCACCAGCCGCTCGCATGGCTCGTATTGATAAAGGCTGGATGTGGCACCAATTGGTGGATCGGCTAAACCGAGCCGGTCACGACCTAGTATCCGTCGATCGGCGAGAGTCGGAAGGCCTGCTAACAGCAATGTCCGAAGACGGTCAACGTCGGCTGATGCTAACCAGTTGGAACGTGTTGCTCGACAGCCTGGTGGAGAGGTGCAAGGAAGACGAAGATGCTCAGGCGTGCTTCGAATTAGCCGAACTGCGCGGTCTTGCTGTCGACGCTATCAAAAATGACGACCCTGTAAGAGACGCCAATCTGAAGCGGTTGATTGACAACGCGGTCACGCAACTGAAGGAGTCGGGCTGGGCAAACACCGTCGGGAGGGGGGCAAGTAAATTGGAAGGTGTTTACTACGTGAAGTTCTTTCGTTTGGCGGGTGCAGCGGCCGGCCTGCGCATTGATTACAAGGCCAAGAAGAAAATGAACAAGCCGCTGTGGCTGCGGTTCTGGAATGGCAGCAATCCCAGTCTACAGGTCAGTGGGGAAGAAGTTCGCGCCAGATTGGGCCCATTGGCCGAACCGGGATTGGAGTGGCTTCCCAAGGATATCTGTGTACCCATTGACTTGCCAGCGGGTGCCGACTGCGAGTCTACCCTAAAGGCCATAGTCGCCAAGTTGGAGTGCATCGCCGAAACTATCGACCCGAATGGTCCGACTTATCCTCGTAACCCAACGACCGGCTAATTGTGTCTCTTTGCATATTCAACTGGAATGTTCAGTTTGCTACGACGAGGTCGTGGCGAACGCCTGAAATACTAGGCCGGATCAATCGGCATGAGCCCGAGATTGTCTGTTTGACCGAGACGAATGACGGGCTGCTAGCCCAGGGTGGATATGCGATTTGCTCGGGGGCGGACTATGGATATGGGTTGCAGAAGAACCGGCGTAAGGTGTTGCTCTGGTCGAGGGAGCCGTGGAAGCAGGTCGATGTTCTGGGGAGCGATTCGGTGCCGCCGGGACGATTTGTGTCGGGCGTTACGCAGACGTCGGTGGGCGAGGTTGCGGTAATTGGGATCTGCATTCCGTGGTTTGGGTCGCGGGCCGAGGCTCGCCGGGGAAAGGAGCGCAGGAGGCGGTGGGAGGACCATGAGGAGTA
>JAPOXV010000027.1 GCA_026706935.1 Gammaproteobacteria bacterium
CAACCGGCTGTTAACCGGTAGGTTCCTGGTTCGAGTCCAGGCTGTGGAGCAGGTCTGTGCATCGCCCTTGGCGTCGATTTCATATAACCTGCCAAGGGACTAATTCATCGATCTGTACTTTCAAAAATTTCGCACAATTCTTGTGTCCATTTGTATCACGTAAACTTGCACTTGAAATCCATAGAGGTTACCTCCGTGTCAAACGAAGAAGCATTTGGCGATCCTTCCACGCGTATAGCTGAAACCGAAGCTTCTCCTCTTAGGGTTCTATCTGGTCCAGGAACCGGGAAAACTCATGCACTGAAGAAAAAAGTTGCGCTTTTGCTGAACAACGGTGTGCCGCCCAAAACCATATTGGCAACCACATTTACGCGGACTGCTGCTGGTGACCTCAAGAAAGCCCTGCAAGAGATGAATGTTCCGGCTGCATCATTGGTGCATTCCACTACCGTTCATTCACTTTGTTTTCGGATTCTCAATAGGGAAAGTGTGTTTCAGGCAACCAGGCGTGTCCCGCGACCTTTGTTGGATTTTGAAAAGCGGTTCATGATGGAAGATCTAAAACATGCAAAATTGGGCAACGTAAATGACCTTAAGAAACGCCTATTAGCATTTGCCGCTGCTTGGGCTAGAAACCAACAGGATAAAGCCGGTTGGCCGAATTCACGATTGGACAAGCGCTTTGAGATTTCTCTCATGGACTGGCTTGCGTTTCATAAAGCGATGTTGATTGAAGAACTCGTCCCTGTCGCCCTGCGATATTTGCGAAACAACCCTTTAAGTGCCGAGCGCACCGCTTATTCTCACATTCTGGTCGATGAGTACCAAGACCTAAATGTTTCCGAGCAAGAATTCATCAATATCATTTCAGAAAATGGCAAACTAACAGCAATTGGCGATGAAAATCAATCGATATATTCCTTCAAACATGCACATCCAGAAGGGATTATTGATTTCGGTGACAGACACCGTGAGACAACTGATATTACGCTGGATGTCTGCTGGCGATGCCCCAGCAATATCGTCGAAATGGCAAATGCACTCATTTCCCACAACAGGCAATTGACCAAGAGAAAGTTACGTGCTCATCCGGACAATAAACTTGCCGAGATTCATATTGTACAGTGGCCTACCATGGAACAAGAATGCATTGGAATTGCTGGGATTACGAAAGAACTGATTGACCAAGGGCTAGTTGAGCCCGGTCGTGTTCTCATTCTCGCACCACGAAAACAGTTTGGATATGAAGTTCGCGATGCACTGAAAAGTTTGGGTACTCCAGCTCACAGTTTTTTCAAAGAACAGGAGCTAGACGGGAATCCAAAAGAATTGCTGGAAAGTCGGGCACAGCAAGCATTCACCTTGTTGACTCTGGTTGCGAATCCTGATGATCATGTCGCGCTTCGCTGCTGGTGTGGGTTTGGCAGTTCTGACTTTCGGGCTGGCGCGTGGAATCGACTTCGCAGATTGTGCACAACAAATGACATTTCGCTTCGTCAAGCCATTGAGGATATCGAGAATGGCAAACGAAGACTTTCCCATGGAAGGCAGATAACAGAACGATTGCAACATTTGAGAGAGTTGTTGGATGAGTTGTCATCACTCCAGGGACAAGATCTATTTGACAAGTTGTTCCCTCGAGACGACCCTGATTTCGTACAAATTAGAGATGTCATGACAAATGACATAGAAGATGATGAAGATGCCAAATCGATTCTTGATAAGTTGCAGACATGCATTACTCAGCCAGAACTTCCGACAGATGTAGAATTTGTCCGCGTAATGAGCCTACACAAATCGAAGGGGCTAACCGCCGATTTAGTTTTCGTCGTTGGATGTATTGAAAGTCTAATTCCGAACTTGCCAGACTTTGCATCTGCCGAAGAAAGCCAAAAGGTACTTGAAGAGCAAAGACGACTCTTCTATGTCGCCATAACACGTGCGCGAAGGTTCTTGGTACTTTCAAGTGTCCTGTGGATTCCAAAAGGTTTAGCCCACAATATGAGGGTAAGGTTTCATCAAGATTCCAATGGGTATGCTAGAACTATAGCGTCGGAATTCATGAATGAACTTGGGCCAAACCGACCGCACCCTATTGCGGGAGCGAAGTTGATGCAAATTTTACGCGAAAGACGCGGGAATGACGGTTAAAGCAGAGATTCCACGTTTCTTTCACGGGCGTGTTGTCGTTGGATTCGCTTTGATCTGAGCCCGGAAAACATCTCCGTAGAAGCAACCTTGCCGTCTGCCAAGAGAGCAAACCAAGACTCGCAGATTGGCTTTCGATGACGGAACAAGGCATTTTGGAGCAGCGTTACAATCAATCAGCAACACATCTTCTTGCTTATAGGAATTGACTCGGCATGAAATGGACCACCAGAGCTCGCATCCAGAACCTGATCGCCGCCTTGCCCGGGGCCGCTGGCGGACTTCTGCTACTACCGGATGCAGCGCCTGGCAGGCGGCCTGCGCAACCCGACACCGGTCAAGCAGATCCATGCAGGCTGCCGCCTGGCCGCGGCCATTCAGGCGCAACGTCCTGTGATCGGCGCGCGCGTCCTGGAGGTCGGCAGCGGACGCTCGCTGGCCATCCCCGTTTTGATGTGGCTGCTGGGCGCGGAACGAGTACTCACGGTCGACCTGAACCGCTACCTGCGGCCGGAGATCCTGCGCGCGGACCTGGCCTACCTGCGCGCCAACCAGGCCTGGCTGAAGGCGCAGCTGGCGCCCCTCACCGGTGAGGCGAGTCTGACCTCCGGGCGTCTAGCCGGCCTGCTGGCGCTGGACCTTGAGCGTCCGCCCGCCAAGGTGCTGGCGGAGGTTTTGCAGCTCTGCCGCATCGACTACCGGGCGCCGGCGGACGCCGCCGCGCTCGATCTGGCCGACCGCAGCATCGACGTCCACCTGTCCCGCGCGGTGCTGGAACACGTGCCGCAGGATGCGGATGGTCGCTTCGAGGGCCGGACGTCAGAAGACCTGGCGCTACGGAAATCCTGGTGGTGTCCCGCCCCGCCCCGGCCAGGGCCGACTGACAAGGTA
>JAPOXV010000017.1 GCA_026706935.1 Gammaproteobacteria bacterium
ATTGGAGACGATGTGGGAGAGTATGCCGCCGCCAACGCTTTACTCCCCTGCTGGGTGTCCTTTGTATTTCCAGCTGCGACAATCCACCGAAGCGTTAGCTGCGCTCAAACGTCGCGATTTCGAGTTCGCGCTCAAAGCGTTGCCTTGTCTCGATCACTGTGCCGCTCACGCTGGCTCCAGTCTCATAATCGTACACAATAAGCTTGGTATTGTAGGAACCGTGACGCAAGCTGGACATGTCCACACTGTAAACCGAGACCGGTTCACGCAAAATAACGCTGTCATATTGATGCGCTTTCTCGCCTCGCTCATCAAAGAATTGTAATGAAAAGGAGTAGCGATTCTCAGGTCCATTTGTCCATGACAAATAGAAGATTATCCGATCTGAAAACAAATCATACGATAAATTATGCAGTCGCGCTCCACCGTCAAAACGTACCTCAAACTTTGACTGATCTGATACTGCCTCGCAGGGAATGTTTGACTTCAGGTAAAGGTCAATACTCGCTTCGTCCCGGTCCATATGCCTGTGGCAGAATTTGAAATATTTTTTGAGCCAGCCTTCGTAGGCAGGTATCTGTGTAAGGTCGGCGTCTGGCTTGCCGTTAATCAGCCACAGTCCGCTGTTGAGGCCTGAGATTATGTCGAGGTTAGTAAATGAGTCATTGCTGCTCTGCAAGACCAGCGCACCCTGCTGGTCATATGAAATATGAACCGAGCTTTTCTGATCGAACGAATTGTGAGAAAAGTAATGCAAGAACTCGGGATGGACCGGTTGCGTCTGGTGAAAGCTCAATACAACTCCGTGCCGCCTGTAAATGACTGATGGCGAAAGATAGGCGTCCGAATATGGCGAAGCTGCCACGATTGCTGCCACGAAATCTTTCTCGCAGGGCGCGCGCAAGTCCTCCAATCGGAAGATCCAGACGTAGTCATCGGCATAAGACGGTTGAGCAGCCGCAAAGCTAGCCGCCAAACTGCCCGACCGCGACAGCGTTCGATGCAGGATAACATGGGTAAATCCATCCGCTACTAACTGGTCTAGCGCGGAGATATACTCTTCTTTCGTCCGCCATCCGCAGGTAACGGCTACATAATGTCGCCATGAATGGAGCAAGAAATTCTGGTCCCAATAGTCAAACACGTCACGTTTTTCGCGCGCAACCAAGCCAGCGGCGTGCGGAAAGCCATTCCGCGTTTGATGAAATGAATACAAGGCTCGGTTGGATTGGCCAGATGCAGGCAGGTTTATCAGGCGTGCATCAGCGGGTTCCGTCTCCAGCCAATTTAGAAACGCCAGTTCCTGTTCGGTGACGAAGCCAGGCCGAACTGGCTGGTAGTATTCGAACGACAGAATCCCTACCAGGATCAGCGCCACAATGGGTCGACGATTGTTCGGGATTGCGTTGTCTAGCGCCTTGTAGCCGAAACATACGAGCGCCGCCAGCGGGATTAAGGCCCCGGCATAGAAGCAAGACGTCAAGGTGAAACCCGCGGTAACTTCCGGAATCAGATCATCCAGAAAATGCTTGGGCAAGACAATGTTTGGATATGGCACACCGTCAATGGTGAGTGTTGAGCCAAGACGCAGCACTAGAAAGGGAAAAGCCAAGAGCAGCCAGGGAATCATTTTTCGGCGGTATGGCTTGCGCAAGAGTCCAAATCCAACGAGAGCAAGCGCTGTAAAACCGATGTATGACGAGTAGCGAATGTCTATGCTCTTCAATCCCCAAGTAAAAGGCTGCTGAAATATCGATTTGACTATCGGATGTCGAGCGTTGACAAAGTACTCTAGCAGGTCATTGCCTACCTCCTGACCCCTCCTTGAGTTTATGGCTTCCGCAAGAGACTGTGAGTCTTGCAGCATGGGATATAGACGCGGCGAACTTGCTATCGCCGCAGTCACAGCGAAGAGCCCCAAGAAAACCCAAAATGCTCTTTCTTTCCATCTGGAGCAGGCAAAATATAGCGTGTACATTGTCAAGGTGATGACAAGACAAACGAAGGTATGCATGCTTGTGTACGCTGTCGCTCCAGTAAGGATTGCGGCAATTACCGCCAGCTTGCATCGTCGCTCGGCGATGCCGCGGTGGAAGAAATAGACTGCGAGCAGCAGCGGCGTCATAAAACGCAGCTCTGGGTGTTCCGGATACCCAACGACATAGGGGCTCATGCCGATAACGACGGCGCCGAGCAGCGCTATCCACTTGTCCTTGAACAGGTACAGCATGTACAGGTACGCGGAACAAGCTACCGACGCAACGAAAAGTAGAAATGCCAGGCTGTAAGCGTTTGAGGCCGGCATGAGAGCCTGCAAGCCGCCGAACACCAGCATGTGGGGGATGCTAAAGTTGTGATATAACAGTGATATTCCTCGCGGGTGATAGAATTGGTCGGTGTAGTAATAGTCGGCGCGGCCAGAGAAAATCATTTTTCCAAACCAGGCATCCCAGAATTTCATCCAAGTGTCCGGGTGGTTTCCGGTAGGAACCCAGAAGACTTCAGTATTGAAGACGTAGGCGATAGTGGGGAAGGTCATTACGACTATCAGTAGGGAAATCGTCACCAAGAAATGGCGATGATCGCGAAGCGAGCCGATTATCTTTCTCATCAGCTGCAGTCCTCTGGTGGACGGATTGCTCCAACGACAATAAATCAGCTTCGTATTATAGACTATATAAAGTCGGCGAGTAGTGGTCGAGACGCATGTCCTGGACATCACTTGCACAGGAGTTTTTCAGCATGAACCATGAATCATGACGCCACTGACGCGAAAAGGCGGCGCTCAAGGCCCGGATTGGATTGCTGTTTACATCACACACAACATGCCTGAAGCGCACATCATTCTTGGCA
>JAPOXV010000014.1 GCA_026706935.1 Gammaproteobacteria bacterium
GTTCGTAGCCGCTGTAGGGCATCGACTTGCGCAGGTCCCAGTTGACGCCGCTGCCACGCAATGTGGGTCCGGTCATGCCCCAGGCCAGCGCCCGCTCCGGCTCAATGACCCCCACGCCCTGCGTGCGATCCACCCAGATGGGGTTCTTCTCAAGCAATCGCTGGTAGTCCTCCACGGCGCGCGGGAATTCGCCAAGGAACTTCGTCAGGGTTGGCTTGAAGTCGGACGTAATGTCGCGCCAGACGCCGCCCGGCCGAAAGTAACTGCCCATCATGCGCTGCCCGGACAGCATCTCCAGCATGTCCAGCACCTTTTCGCGCTCGCGAAACGCGTAAAGCAGTACGCTCATGGCGCCAAGATCGATGGCGTGCGTCCCCAGCCAGACCATGTGACTGGCGATGCGTTGCAACTCAAGGCAAATCACGCGAATCAATTGTGCGCGCGGCGGCACGTCCAGGTCCACCAGCTTCTCAACCGCCAGGCAAAAGGCCATGTTGTTGGAAAGCGGCGACAGGTAGTCCATGCGGTCCGTGGCCGTGACGCCCTTCTCGTAGGTCTTGGATTCGATCGTCTTTTCGATGCCGGTGTGCAAAAAGCCCACGTCCGGCACGGCGTTGACGATCTGCTCGCCGTCCAGTTCCAGCAGGACGCGCAACACGCCATGGGTGCTTGGATGGTGCGGCCCCATGTTCAGCAGCATGGTCTCGCCGGTGAAAGCCCGCTCCGAGACCAGGCCGCGCAATTCCTCGATGTTGCCTTCCCAACGGTACGCTTCAGGGGCACCGGTTGGCGTCTCGACGACTGCCATGCTCAGCCTTTGGACTCCTCTGCTAAATGCTCTAAGGGAACTGTGTAAAAATGGCTTCTGCCATATTTTGAAAAATAGTAAAGCAATGCCCGTTCAGCAATTTCGGTCATGACCCTTGTCATTTCGGTAACTTGCCAACGTTCAGGCCTGAAATAGAAACTGCCTCGGTTTAGTCTGCCATCCAGCTTGTTATGAAGGCATATCTTATTCAGTTCTCCAAAGATGGCCATGGTAGAAACTCTGTCCAGAATCGAAGAGTCTTCTTCAAAATCGCAACCGTATCCAAAACAGACAAACGGGAAAATGCTTTCACGCATCAACGCAGCTCTGAGACCAATTAGGTTCTTGCCAAGCCTTTCAATTGCGTTCCCACGAGCTTGTTTGGGTTTCCCTTCCTTTAGCCTTAAATCGTTTGTTCCTTGGTTCTTGACTTCAGAAATCAGGATTGGATAAGCCTCATTGTCAACTCCCAAGACACATAAAATGCCCCCATCGGGCCGAATGCTGCTTGTGTCAAAGTGATAGTGGAACTTGTCTTCAGGAAAGCTTGTTTGTAGCAAAGAGACTATGTCCTTCAGGTACCACTGCACGTTGTGACTGAAAGTCACCTCCTCGCCGTACCTGCTGTCAAGAGTGTTGACAACGTTTTGAAGGGCCCTATAGATATCCTGTTCTTGTCTCCTTGAAGTTACATTGATTACTGTGTTTGCGCGTTGAACACGCAATTGCCCTTTACGCGCCATGCATCAACTCTTTTCCAAGAGAAACAGTTGTTCGAGTACATGAACGGACCGATTGTTGAAATTTCGACTACCACGATAAGCATTGTATGGCGTCTCGAAAACTTCAAGTTTTCCATGCCTTTGCAACATTCTGCGCATTTCGTCAGGCTTGATGAAACCTTCATTGTTGAACGACACAATCACGAAACGTGCATCAATCTCGCTTACGAGATCTTCCATGAGAGGTAGCGATTTGGATTTGACGTAATACCCAGATCGTTTCCAATTCGTCGGTATCCCCGAAACACGACTTAATTTTTCGGGTCGGTTATAACTGACCAGAAGGTTGAGCATGAAATAATTTGAGCCGTAAGGATGTTGGTTGTAAGGCGGATCCAAATATGCAAGGTCAAATCCCTTTGTCTCTCTCGCAGCTCTGTTTGCGTCTACCTGCGTTACAGAGTGTTCACACTCGAAACGACTGAGAATTGGTGCCTCCATCACAATTTGACCCAGAATTCGTAGGAGTGCATCACTCCCACTTCCACCAAACTTGCCGACCCCTGTTTTGCCGTCTTTGTAAAAGCCTTTAAATACGCCGGCCGTGTTGGCATGAACTGACGCTTTGCCCAATAGCGGGCCAAGAAGTAAATCACGATACTCGCTTGGTGCGGAATCAATAAGTCGACGATAATCGTCCAATCGACGAGCGTTTTCATTTGTATAAAAAACTCGGTCTTCTTGAGTGATGTTGTCATCATCTTTTGGGGAGTAGAGTTCACGGACAAAACCGGTCGTGGCAAAAGGTGATGTGCCTCTTACCTGTACGTTCATTTCATTGACGATTTGTTCCAAATTCTGATAGTCGATCTGGCTTCGATTGGATAAGTAACAACGTGCAACAACAGAAGCATAATCTTCAATGTCGTTAGCTACATGGAAAGACGAGTGGGCTTTCAAGAAACGGGAAACTACGCCAGAGCCGCTGAATACATCAAAGGTGCGAAGGCGATCTTTTCCCAATCTACGTTTTGCGTGCTTTACCGCCGATCCAATATCCTTCAGTCGCGACCGCTTATTTCCAATGCATGTAACAAGCTGACGGGTAAGAAATCCAGGGTCTTCAATTTCATTCTGAACATCCGGAAAAGCAAATTGCAGTTGCATCACTCACACCTTTTGTCGATTGTTGTTTTCATCATGTGAGTCTTGCTGTCCTAGCCTAGTCTTTCGCGAAGGGCTTGTGCTTCATGATCTCCTCCGCGTTGAAGGAGAACTGCACCTGCTCGTAACCCAGCGGGTAGTCCC
>JAPOXV010000009.1 GCA_026706935.1 Gammaproteobacteria bacterium
GCGCCGCGCGCCTGATCGACATGATGGAGGACGAGGGCGTCATCGGCCCGGCCCAGGACGGCAGTAAACCCCGCGAGGTCCTGCCGGAGTGAATTGAATGGATATTTGCCGCTTCTGATTTCTTGCGGTGAAATTCAGCATTTGCCAAAATGGCTGAATAAGAGATAATAGAACATATGAGCGGAGAAGGAAGATGAACAGGAAGAACTGGCTACTATTGACAATTGCAGCAGCGGGAGGTGATACGCTTTCACCTGTTCAATTGCAAAAGTCGATGTTTCTCTTAGGTGAGAAAGAGCGGAAGGAAGTAGGTAAAGGTAAAGGCTTCTACAAATTCGTGCCCTATGCATATGGTCCATTTTGTGTGGATTTGTATCGCGATGCCGAAGAACTCGAGAGTAAAGGTCTTGTTTCAATTCATCAGATCATGAGTGGTCGCTGGAAGGAGTATCGTATTACGCCCGAAGGAAGTGAAAAAGCCGAGGAAATACGGACCAAAGTAAATGAGCAAGCGTTCAACACACTGGTAGACACTGTGGATCATGTAAGGGCATTGAGTTTCAATGAACTGCTCAGGGAAGTCTATAGGGACTACCCCCATTTCAGCAAGAAAAGCGTGTTTCAGGATTAGAAAGTGACACTTGTCATCGGCATCAATTGTGGTGATGGCGTCGTGATTGGCTCCGACAGCATGGCAACCACCACTGACCCCATAAATCGATCAGTTAACATCCAGCAATACAGTACAAAAGTGCACATCTACGACAGCAAGGTGATTGTAGGCGTTTCCGGATCTGTAGGCATGTGCCAACTGCAATTGGACAGCCTTCAAGGACAGTGGCACTCGAGTGTCCTCCGAAGAGACAAAAATGCGGCCAAGCAGTTCATTGCCGACACTACGTTTAAAGTGACGCAACCTTATATTGAACGTTCACGAGCGTTTCACAATGGACGGATTGACGACAGCTTGATAACGGCACTAATGGTGGCAGCTCCTCTTCGTACTGGTCCTGTTCTGTTGGAGTTTGACCATCAGAAAGCCGTTGAGGAAAAAAATGAGGAAATCTATTTTCAAGCATTGGGGTCCGGAGCACCAATGGCGTATCCCTTCCTGAAATTCATCGACAAGATTTTCTGGAAAGGTAAGCCACCTCCAACAATTAGTGACGGAGTGTTTGGGGTTCTTTGGACTTTGCATCACGTAATAGATGCCAACGCCATGATGGGTGTTGGGGGGCCTCCACAAGTTGCGGTCTTGGAAAAGGATGAGAAAGATAAGTGGAACGCAAGAACCTTGTTGGACGAAGAACTTCAAGAGCACCAGCAGAGCATTGTTGCTGCCGAACAAAGTCTCCGAGACTACAAGAAAAACCTGAAGCCACCACCCGTTGATTTGAATTCTTAAGAGGTAAACGACTATTTCCGGCCCGTGCTTTAGGCAGAATTCCAGCATTGGTTGTCGCGTTGAATGTACCGCGGTCTTGTCTGGTCAGGAATTTCTCGGTTCCGACAGCGCGGAGACGAAGTGGTGAGCATGGATCACGAGGCAGGCAACATAGCCACATCGCAACATTTTGAGGGCGAACAAGAGCCGGCTTCGTCCGAATGTGTCCACCCTGACCGAGCCGCCTCCTTTGAGGTACCGATCATTGCCTGTGAGGACAACCTGGTCTTCATGCGTGGCCTGCCCGACAGCATTTTCAAGCTGATCGTCACCTCACCGCCTTACAACCTTGGCAAGGAATACGAGACTCGCAGCCCGCTGGATGAATATCTGGAGGACCAGGAACGCGTGATTCGCGAGTGCGTCCGCCTCCTGCATCCCCAAGGGTCAATCTGCTGGCAGGTGGGCAACTATGTCAACCGCGGAGAAATCGTCCCGCTGGATGCAGTGCTCTACCCCCTGTTTCGCAACGCCGGGCTACGCCTGCGCAACCGCATCGTCTGGCACTTCGGACATGGGTTGCACTCCTCCAAGAGACTGTCCGGCCGCTACGAAACCATCAACTGGTGGACGAAGGGCGACGACTACACCTGGAATCTGGATCCGATCCGGGTTCCATCGAAGTATCCCCAAAAGCGGCATTTCAAGGGGCCAAAGATTGGTCAACTCTCCGGAAATCCAATGGGCAAGAACCCGAGTGACGTCTGGGAATTCCCGAACGTGAAGAGCAACCATGTCGAGAAGACCATTCACCCCTGCCAGTTCCCGGTTGAACTCGTGGAGCGCCTGGTGCTCTCCATGACGGACGAAGGGGATGCAGTTCTCGACCCCTACATGGGCGTCGGATCCGCAATCATCGCTGCCCTGATGCACAGGCGCATGGCCTGGGGCTGTGACATCGTCGCCGATTACGTGGAGATCGCGCGTGAGCGGGTGCGGCAACTCCACGCCGGTATCTTGCGTACACGGCCGATGGGCAAGCCCGTGTATGACCCGACCAAAGCAAACGGCGGCCATTGATGCAAATCAGGGCTCGCTACTCTCACCTGAACGGTGAGGAGTACCTGCTCGTCCATCGCAGGCAATTGTGGCAGGAAGTGCAGGACGTCATTGCAGGCGTCGATGCGGCTGCCTGCCGTACAAAAAGGTCCAGGGAGAAGACCCGATCCGAGAGATTGCTGTATTCTCCGATTGATATGAACCGGGCCTTCAGCGATGGCCTCAAGGGACGCGGCTGGAGCGAGCGCCGCA
>JAPOXV010000036.1 GCA_026706935.1 Gammaproteobacteria bacterium
CCGACTCAACACGGCACCTTCCGCCAGGCCCCCCGCGCCCCCGAGCAGCGCGATGCGCAGGGCCGGCTACTGTGACTGTGCTATAATCTGAACGCCCGCTTAATGAATTGCATACGCTGAACAGTCACCCGTCCGTATCGCCGGGTAAGAACGGTAACACGCATGGATAATCCACTCGAACAAGCCGCCCCCGAAGAACCAATCGCCCGCGTCCACGCCTTCGCGCGTGACCTTGCGTGGGGTGCAGCACAGGGGCTGTGGGGACCGGGGTTCCGCGTTGCCCGGTATGCTGGGGGAGAAATGTGGTTGTCGTTGTCTGCGTCATCTTCTAGAGAGGACCAAACGAATTTGCACACCCTCCGCATTGACAAGTGGCAGGGCGAGTTCCCAGAAAGCGATATGCTGCAATCCTTTGGATACTTTGAACCCAATGATTCCGTGCGCCCTGTTCAGTATCAGCCAGCCTATCTCTTAACTCAAAAGGCCTTCGCCCTCATTGACGAAAAAACGTCCGCAGTGTCACTTAAGGTGTTCATCTCACACAAACAGGATGAAAGTAGTGAATTTGCATCTCTCATTGAGGCGCAATTGGAGGCCGTTATTCCGGGGATTCACGTTTTTGTCGACAAGGACATTAGGGCCGGTGACGTCTGGTTGGAGCGCATTGAGCAAGAAATCCGAAACAGCGATGTCTTTATCTGCCTCTTTGGGCCGACCACACCTGAATCGCAAATGGTGCAAATGGAAGTCCAATGGGCAATGGAGAATCTAAATTGCCGCATTGTCCCGATTTGGCATCATGGATACACAGGAGACAGCTACCCTCCAGAATTGAATGAATTTCAGCGTATTGAAGTCCCCAAAGAGAACGCAGAAGGCTACAGCACTGCCTTGCAGAGATTGTTTTTTTCTTTAGGCAGAACCTAGTTTCAAACACATACACTTGTAGGCTGCGCCATGCTAAGCGCAGCAAAATGAGCCGGAGTCGCCGCCTTCCACCCTAGCGAGGACATCCAACATCGATGTCCAACACCTGTAGATGGATGGGGAGACAAAGCATAAGCAACTATGTATGACGATTTCAGCTATCTTGGAACTTGGTGGTTGCCTAGCAATAAGCAAGACAAATGGTCAGGCGTCGTCTCTTATAGACCCGGCATCGGTGTGGAGTTGGAACTGGTAGCAAAGCGGGAAGATATCTGGTTCGAACCGTCCCTAAACAATGTGGCAAGTGTTGAAATCATGCAGGGGGAAGTGGGACAGTATCCTCACAGGATCACCCTGTTGAATGTGTCTGTGCTATTCAAGAAATTCTCTCCTTCCCGTACATCAAGAATGTTTTACGTTCCTCTTGGTGCAGAGTTTCTTTTGCTGGGAAACCATTATGAAAAGAAGGAAGAAATCACCTTCAAATCAGTGGAAGTAATCTACTCAAGTCTCGGAAGTTGGATGGCGTCAGTTATCAATAGGATACGGAGACCTTGGAAAGTTTCGGTTACTTTCAAGAAGACGAAAGCAGAAATCGTGTTGTTCAATGCGCCGCAAAGCTACCCTGCGCCTCAAGAAAGTTACATTGAAATCGTACCTGATGCTGACCAAGGACTGGATTGGTATTGCGAAGTGATTGACAGTCTTCGCAACTTGCTAGCTCTTCTCGTTGGAAGTCCAATTGCTAGCAAGAAAATGTCTACTCCAACCGATCTTGGCCAAGTCTGGGAGTCGCAATTTGTAAGTATATCCCATTGCATTCAGCCAATAGAAGATACTCATGAACACGATATGGTTTTCCCGCTTGCACGATTGAATAGGCAAGTCTCAGACGTGTTTCCAACTTGGTTCGAGTGGAGTGAAGATGAACTGGTTCCGTATAGTCTTTGTCTAGACGTAATTAACGACGACTGCGCCTATTCAACATTCGAGTTCCTAGCCTTGGTCCAGGCCTTGGAGAGTTATCACCGCCTCTATTATGAAGAACCTGGGGTTAGCGAAGGGAAGTACAAGAAGGAGAATGGTGAGGTCAATAAGGATGGCCCAACTTTGATGGACCGTCTCAAGGAACTCAACGAAAACTTCCCCGCTAGCCTTTCCGAGAGCATAGATTTGACTACTGAATTCTTAACGAGAGTAAAAGATTCTAGGAATTACTACTCCCATTACAATTCTGATGGCAAAGACAAGGCGATGATCGACACGGAACTGGATGATGCTATTTCTCGTCTCATCCCCTTCATAGCGTATTTTTTGTACCGAAGACTCAACATTTCAAAAGACGTGATCATACAGGCATTTGAACAGGCAAATTTCTCTGGCCTTTGGCAAAGGCCGTGGCCAGAGAAACGTGAAACAGTTGCACCTGAACAAACAGCCACAACCTGACGTCGCCCCCACACGCTATACTCCCGCGCACTTAAGCACCCGAAGGCCACGCCATGTCCGCCGAGCGCATCACCCGCGTCGCGCGCCTGCGCCGCAGCGAGCAGTTCCGCAAGCACCTGGCGCGCATCGGCGCCGACCTGCCCCTCGCCGACCAGCTGCTGGCCGC
>JAPOXV010000037.1 GCA_026706935.1 Gammaproteobacteria bacterium
CAGCTGGTTAGAGCGCACGCCTGATAAGCGTGAGGTCGCAAGTTCAAGTCTTGCTTGCCCCACAGGCAAGTAGGGGACGTAGCTCAGTTGGGAGAGCGCCTCGTTTGCACCGAGGAGGTCAGGGGTTCGAGTCCCCTTGTCTCCACAAGGGGATATAGCTCAGTTGGGAGAGCGCGTCAATCGCACTGACGAGGTCAGGGGTTCGAGTCCCCTTATCTCCACATGGATTGCAGCAGGCTTCGTCTGGCTCCGGCTTCAACAGCAAGGGCCTCTTCATAAGCCAAGCCCGGTCTTTATCTCCGTTCGTCAACTTCATCGTAATCGTCCATCTCCTGCTTGACGCCGATCAGTGAACGCAGTCGGGTCTGCCAAAGGAGAAACGTCGCGAGTGCGCCCGCGATGCATAGCGACGAGAATCTGTACGATTAGACTGCTGGAAGCGGGGTCAAGGTACGCGACCGGCCCGCGAAAGTTAGCGGTCAATAGCAGAGATCTGCGTGCCAATATCCGAATTCTCAAGAAGGTTTCACCTGCAACCTGCAAACGAAGAACTGACGCCGCAACCTACAAGCTGATCACTGTACAGTCAACTGTAGCTGAAAATCGATCTTCGGGAAACCAAAATGGCGGAGTCTGGGACGTCTGTTCTGGCTCTCCGTGTCAGTGCACAGGCAACGAGGGGGTTTTCAAGAATTCATCTGTGACGTCCAGCCACTGAAATAGCGCTTTGTAGCGTCTCGGCAATTCAAACAGCTTGTCGGTTTGAAGCTCGTATCCGGAACCGAAGATTGAGTTCAAGACTAGTCTAAAGGTGTTGACTGTCGTAAATGGCTTCGGAAAGGCAACCGAGAACTGCGATGGCAGGTGGTAAGCCGCATAAATGTCAAACAGCGTATTTCGTCCGGGCGCCGGCCCCATTCCCCGTACGCTGCCGTGGTCCGCTTGAAAAATGATAACCGGGGGATGCTTTGATCTTTCCAGAATCGAGTCTATCAGATGCAGGAATCTCGAGTTGATAAATCGCAGCTCGGCAAAGAACTCTTCGGGATTCGGCCGATGGATCCAAGGTATCGGCTCGCCATCCTCGTTAAACACGACGGGTCTATGCGGTTTCAAGAGATGTACAATGGTGAAAGTTGCCTCAGGCATAGCGCTGATCTTGACAACTTCATCGATTGTTTCCAGGAAGCGCTCGGGCGCCGAGGTATGATGTGGCAGACTAAGCGCGTTTTGAAGCAGCTTCCCCAGCCGAGAGCGCGCCAGCCTCAACAGCGTCGTATTCATGTAGGCTTCGTAAAAGGAACGCTTGTAAGAGCGTTCAATCCGTGCGGGTTCGGCGATGTTTGGCACATCCCCGGTTAAGATTCCTTCCGATATGGTGGTGATATCAACTTCAATTTCAATCGTACCTTGTGGCGTGAAGTCCCTGATGATGTCCGCCATCGGGCTGGGAAGAAATGAGCCGGAAAGCAACTGTATATAGGTGTAGCCCATGTCCGACAGAAATCGCGCAACCTTGCTGTTTGCCGCTTCAACGCGCAAATAATCATAGTCGCTATAGGGTGACGGATTGGAGTGATAATATTGCCCATTCAGAACTGAAGGCAGTGACAGAATCGTGTTCGCGTAGTTGCTCTGCGCATGGCCGACGACTGTGAACCCTCGATCTTGCAGTGCTCTGGTGAACTCGGAGTTGTCGTAATTCTCTGTCGACCGCAGCCAGGCGTCGCTGGGGTAGCCGTCAGGTATGATGTAATAGATGTCTGGTTTCGTATCCGAGTCCATTGCTTTTGGGGCAATCACACCAGGAAGAGAATTGGGAATGTTATCAGCATATATCTGGACGAATTTCGACGTCTCGCCCCATGCGTCGACTATACCGGCGAGTTGAAGAACAAGCAGTGCAAGCGCGATCACATTAAAGCTGGGAGTTGCTTTGGCGAAGAAATCCTTTGATCGCTTTTTTCGCAGCGCGAATATGACATAGGCGAGCCCTGCAAATACCATCATCGTCCAGATGCCCAGCGATTTCGGCATAAAGACCAGAACATAGACGTGTCCGCTAAGCGAGAAGACGAGACTGCACAGGCTCGTGATAAAGCCCGTCAGGTGCATGCTTTGAACCAGACGATTGATAATGTAGAAGACGATGCTAGTGCTGAGCAGCATGAGCAGGATGCTGGGTATCACCTCCGAGTCGATCACCAGTCCGAGATTCTCTTTATAGAGATGAAGAATGGGACTAATTCCCACCAGCCAAGGATAAAGGGGTTGCTCAAGGGCTGTGCGAATAATCTGTTTCATACTCTGCTCTCCGTATATTCTGGACTCAATAGACCAGAAAGTGCAAATCATTTTAGTCCATTTTTCTGAAAGCAACGATCAAGAAGCGGTCGTTTGGGTTCTCCTCAGCATTTCTCAGCATACGTTGAAGTCTGCGCTGGCGCGCGACTTATTGAGCGCCTTGAGAATTCGCACTTGAATAGTTGCGTGAATTGCCGTAGACTGTTGGATGCTGTGCATG
>JAPOXV010000035.1 GCA_026706935.1 Gammaproteobacteria bacterium
TAAAACAAATATGCTATAATGTGACGCTATGTAACAGTCTAATCACAAGCGAGGCAGATTGTGGCCAAGAACAAAGATTTGATAGCGGCAAGCAAGGCCAAGAAGGACGAGTTTTATACTCAGCTTGAGGACATTGAGCTTGAACTCAAATATTACCGAGATCATTTTCGTGACAAAATTGTTTACTGCAACTGTGATGATCCTACGGTCAGCAACTTCAATTATTTCTTTCTTCAGAACTTCCACTTTCTCGGACTCAAGCAATTGGTTACCACTTGCTACAAAAGCCAGAATCGAGAAATGTTCAGCCAGCACGACACGGATACTTCCATTGGTCTAAGGTATGACGGCGCGAGTTTGCTGCCTGATGAATTCGCGCTTGAAGGCGACGGTGATTTTCGGAGCGCCGAGTGTAAAGAATTGCTAAAGGAAGCTGATATTGTGGTAACAAACCCACCATTCTCGCTGTTTCGCGAGTATGTCGCGCAACTGATGAAATACAACAAGCAGTTTCTCATCATCGGCAATATGAACGCCACCACGTACAAAGAGATATTTCCGCTATTTCAACAGAACAAGATTTGGTACGGCGCGAGCATAAAGAGCGGTGATCGAGAGTTTGGCGTTCCAAAGCACTACCCGTTGGAAGCAGCAACGACACGGGTTGACGACAAAGGCAACAGATTCATAAGAGTAAAGGGAGTCAGATGGTTTACCAATCTTGACTACCGTCAGAGACACGAGGATTTGATTTTGTACAAACGCTATTCAGTAGAGGAATACCCGAAGTATGACAAATATGATGCAATTAATGTCGATGTAACCAAAGAAATTCCCTACGATTATGATGGGGCAATCGGTGTACCGATTAGCTTTTTGGATAAACACAATCCAGATCAGTTTGAGATAATTAGTGCCAATGACATTAGGTTACATGAAGGAGTCCCTGTCAAGAAACACGGCTTAATCAAGGACAAAGATGGTGCAATTGACGGCAAACCCAAATACTTTCGGATTGTTATCCGTCGGAAAGAAATATCACAATCGTAGACGCTAAACACATGAACTTATCAATTCAGAATGATGTTCCCTACCATGGGCTAGAAAACACGTCAATGAAGGATGCGTGGTTTATCGAATATCGCCCAACAATTAGAACAATCATCACTGGCGGAAACCACGAGATCTATCTTTGCGCGTGTATGCTTTGTGTTCCATGGATGGACGGGTGTTACGCCATTTCTCATTTTGGTTATGACACCTTTCGCAACAAGCCCGCTTCTCTGTCAAGGAAATATACGGCAAAAGAGGTTGTAGAATTTATCTTCTACAACAACAGCGATGATAATCCATCAGAAGACGACCTTCGCTTACTGGCAAACTTTTACAACTCTCTAAAGCATGGCGGATTTCTTCGTCCTGGGCAGAATGTGTGGCGGGTGCATTTATCGTTTTCAAACCATCCCGTTGTTTATAAGTCAGAATCAGTTATAACAATTGACCTTCAACAGTGGGTGGCAAGAGCCATCAATCGAATAGATCAACTTCTCATTGATGCCACGTTTGAATAGAAAGGTTTGTAACCATGAAAGTCGAACTCAAAGACCTCACCGTTCGCGAGCTCGTCGACGGCTATGAAGACGACAGCGAGAGTGAAGGCGGCGTACGTGGCTACGGCGGAAGGCTTGATATTCGCCCGCCATTCCAGCGCGAGTTCATCTACAAGGGCAAGCAGCGCGAAGCAGTCATAAAATCCATTCTTCGAGGTTTCCCGCTGAATGTCATGTATTGGGCTGATCGAGGAAACGACAAATACGAAATCATCGATGGTCAGCAGCGAACCATTTCTATCGCCCAATTTGTCAACAGTGAGTTCTCGGTAGACGGGCGCTACTATCACAACCTCACGCTTGAAGAAAAAGAACCAGTAGACAACTACAAGCTGATGGTCTACGTCTGTACGGGAACGCACAGGGACAAGCTGGATTGATTCCAGACGGTCAATATCGCTGGCGAAAAACTTTACGACCAAGAACTGCGCAACGCGGTTTACTCCGGGTCATGGGTGTCGGACGCAAAGCGTTACTTCAGCAGAACGGGCTGCGCGGCAGCGGGCTTGGGCGGCGATTACATGAGCGGGTCGCCTATCCGTCAAGACTACCTTGAAACGGTCATCAAGTGGCGGAGCGACGCCGACGATACGGACATTGAAGATTACATGGGAATCCATCAGCACGATGAAAGCGCGGTGCCCTTGTGGGGATACTATATGGATGTAATTGACTGGATAGAATCCACATTTACGAAGAAGCGAACGAAAATCATGAAGGGCGTCGATTGGGGCATTCTCTATAACGCATACAAGGACGAGCCTCAAGACCCCGCTGCGATTGAGGCGGAAACGGCGCGTTTAATCCTTGATGATGACGTAAGCAATCAGAAGGGCATTTATCCATACATTCTGACGC
>JAPOXV010000002.1 GCA_026706935.1 Gammaproteobacteria bacterium
TCGCCAGAAGTATCCACAGTACACCCTCTATCCGATGGAGTTCTTATATCATTGATATTTACCACTCCCGAATTGAGACAATCAAGCGGGGATGATTTTGCCGCTCGCCAGCATCGCCATCACCGGCGTGACGGTCGGGCAAATGACGGCGCGGTGGATGGGTTGGTGGGGGCATTTGGGAAAAGTGCCATCGGTTGTATTGGCATAAATCCCTCAATCATTGTAGCGGCGGAATCTGTCGAACCGTGAAAATGTAAATGCTGCTTATGTGCGCTCAATCTGTCATGTACCGCATGCAGCTACGACCGTGTAATTGCTTGATCTGCGAACTCTCCAGTAGATTGTGCTGTAATAAGTACCAGCCATCTCCAGCCTTAATGTATAGATACCAGGTTGGTAAGGCGCATCATTCAGAAAAACAAATCTTGCCGATCCGGCTTCAGCAATTTCACCAACCTGCTCTCTAGTTGTCTCCAATGAATCGGTGCGTCCAGGTGGTATGATCTTTAGCTCGGCGGAGTATTTTCTGTCGCCAGCAATTATGACCAGATTGCTGCCAATTTCGTTAACAGTCGGGCTGACGATACAAAGCGTACTTGAAAGATCCCGAAACTGTACACTGATTCTTCCATCTGTCTCAATTGCTTGCTCGGACAACGCACTCTCTGTTTTGCGAGCACGTGCAGTAGAGGTCGCTCTTGAGTTCCTGGCTCTTGTTGTTGACTGCGCCTGGGAAGTCGCTGCACGGGAAGTAGCAGTTGCCGCTCGCGAAGTTGCAGTAGCATCCGACGTCCTCGTCGTCAGCCAACCCGCAAGATACGCTGGACGATTCTCGAATCGAATGAGATACCACTCGCCGTCTGTACCATCAACACGTCCAAAGACTTCAAACACCTGACCCCGCCGGGAAACACCCAGACGCGGATTACATGTCGTACCGGGACATCTTCTGATATTTACAACTCCGTCGGTGATCACCTCAAATTGCACATCCATTCTGTTTATGTCGGGCGTAAATGTTGCGCTCGGAGTGAATGTCATTGTCTCCGTGGGTGTATCAGTAGAAGTAGGCGTATCGCTAGGCGTGAACGTTTCTGTAGGTGTAAGTGTGTGTGTTGGGGTCGTACTCGGAGTGTATGTGTAAGTCGGAGTATTTGTATCGGATGGAGTAAACGATAGGGTCGGTGTTGGTGTCCTACTGGGAGTATCTGTACTAGTTGGAGTTGGCGTATCGCTAGGTGTAAACGTATGAGTAGGCGTAGGTGTATTCGTAGACGTATTTGTGGAAGTGGCTGTAGACGTGTAGGTGTGAGTCGCTGAAGGTGTATTGGTTGCAGTCGGCGTACTGGTCGCCGTAGGAGTGCCTGTCGGCCTGTAGGTTAGGGTCGGCGTAAAGGTATTGGACGGCGTAAACGAAGGCGTTGCGGTAGGGTTAATCCAAACTATTTCTACGATATCGGAGCCAAATTCATAATCATGTTTATCAATTTGTAGTGTGCCTACCGCGCGTAGGGAAACAATAACTGTTTCATAACGATGAGCGTCCAACGCGGTAAACGTATATGAATTCTCTTCATCAATGATGAATGGCCCCAAAACAAATTCGGGATAAGTAAGGGATAATTCATAACGAATCTCAGCAGTTCCTGCGGGTTCGGTGGGCATCCAGTACGAGTGGTCCCAATTGACTGTGCCTCGGCCGGTCGCCGCATCATATTCAAGCTCAGCACTTTCTGGAGCAAGTACTTTGTAGGAAAGCTTTGCGCTATCATTTGCAAGCCTTGTGGGAGTGTTTGTCGGTGTACTTGTGCTCGTCGGTGTATTGGTCGGCGTGTGTGTTGATGTCGTGATTATCTCGCCAACAATCTGTGTCAAGGGATCAAGCATTGAACCTATGACTACGGCTATAGTAAGAAGTAAAATCAGAAACAGAAATCGAAGTAGGCGACTCGCAATTCGCCGAAATCTTGAATTCTCTCTTTCCGTCATCAAGGCGTCTCCTCGACAGGTCAGTGCTTCGACCTGCGCTACATTAACTCATTATTTACTAGCTCGCAACAGTTGCTGATCACCCTTCATACCATTGTGCTAAAAGAAAAACCATGCCCCTCCCCGCCTCGGCAGCAAACCAACTCGGTATTCTCATTAGGACTCGGTGTCTTTGGTGGTAAGAAACCAAAACCGCGACCATCCACTCACCCCATCCCGCCCCACTCACACTTCCATGTCCACAGACCGCCGCTTAACAACTCCATATCGCGTCCGCCCCGCCGTCGATTCTCATTCTTGTGAGACAAAAAAATATTGGGAGTGTCATGAGAATTCTCAATAATCAGTCTCACAACACCTACGCCGCCGCTCCGCGCCTGCCATTCTGACCTCCTTACGTTACAATACGCTCCACGATCCGAATCC
>JAPOXV010000020.1 GCA_026706935.1 Gammaproteobacteria bacterium
TCAACGCCAGCCCGGAGGAGCCGCTGCACTGCATCCTCGTGCGCAGCGACCAGGAAGCGGTGGTGGTCAACCTGGACATCGCACCCGCCGAGGAGTCAGAGACCGTCTGGATCGGCCCCAATCACCCGGCGCAGGGGTAAGGTACGCGGGGCTTTCGGGCAGGACTGGGAGGTTTTGCACATCACTGCGGATGCTGTGCTTGCACAGGGACGGTGACCAATGTAAAATGAACATATGTGCGATTTGGATCGACCTCTCCGTGCTACATTTCGAAAATCGGATCAACATGAACCACCCGGATCTCTGGGGGACTGAAATGAGCGAACATCCAGTAACTCGGATTGAGGGAAAAGGATGGCGTTTTTTTGCAAAGTCATCCGACAAGATGAGCGAATGCAAGGACGACACCATTGCACTTACTGTGACCTCACCCCCGTACTGGAACAGCATCGACTATGACTTGCACTCCAAGAATGGGGACGATGTCTGGTACAGGCAGCGCGAATATAGTCAATTCGGGAGTACCTACGAAGATTATCTGGAGCGCATTGACACGGTTTTCCGGGAGGTATGGCGTGTCACCTTGCCTGGAGGATTTTGCGCAATTGTAATTGGGACCATTCTCCAAAATGGTGATCACTACCCGGCTCCCTTTCACATCACAGAAAAAATGACTTCTTCCGGCTGGTTGTTTCACCAAGACATAATCTGGAACAAGGTAACGGGTGGGGTGAAACGGGCTGGAAGTTTCATTCAGCGTCCGAACGCCGGATATTTCTACCCAAACATCATGACGGAGTACATCCTGGTTTTCCGCAAGGAAGGCAAGAAACGCTACGACTCTGAGGCTGCATTGCCTATCGATGATGTGTTTACAAAGGACATCGCCAACAACATTTGGCACATTGCTCCGGTGCCACCACGGACGATAGACCATCCTTGTCCTTTCCCTGATGAGCTGGTCAGAAGACTGGTGTTGCTGTATTCCCACGAAAGCGATGAAGTACTTGACCCCTTCCTGGGAAGTGGTCAAACGGCAAGGGTGGCCTTGAGGCACAATCGACGCATTGTTGGCTACGACATAGAGCCTGCGTACATCAACCTTTCGTACCAAAGGTTGAGTGAAGAACCTGTCCGAAAGTTCAACCTAGTTCCTTCATTCGAAAAGGTGCCTGTAGATAATGGCGTTCACGTCGGAGCGTAGATATTTTGCGAATCTGAAGGCAAACCTGTCTGCAGAAGTCAAAGTAGAGTTTGAGAGTGCAATGAGCGCTCTCCTTAACCAGTACAACACAACTATCCGCGAAAATCGATTCATTGCTGGCGGCGCGACGGAAGTCTTTACAGTCGCTCTATTGCGGTCTACCGGAATTCCTGCCCGCATGTACGGAGAAGAAACAGACGCAGGAGACATCATTCTCCCTGGCAACAAGATGCTGTCTGTGAAAGGTGAATTCGCGAAGAGCAGTTCAGTTCGATTGCTCAACAAGCTAGGTCAGGGAAAGCGAAATCTGAAAACAGCGACGATATTTGTCCTCTCTGGCACAGGAATGATTTACGCGGATCCAGACATGTTTGATGAAAGTGACTTTAGGGACACTGGTGACGCTCTGGTGATTCTTCGTCGATCTTTGCTTCGAGTGGCTGATAATCCCGGGTACTTCATTGAAATGGAGATCCCCTTTAAGCCTCCGAAAGAACAGTCTTTACATAGCAGAAATGCCAGCCAGGAGATCGCGAAGAGGATTCTTTATGAGCTAGAACTCGAAAACCTGTACAATTCTATGGACAGAATTTAGAAGCCACCGCTGCGATTCCCAATTTGTCACCCACACCACCCAAACTCACCCGCGGCCAGGTTCCGCGCGCGGACACGCATGCGCACCACCCGCGTCGGTCCGCGCCCCTCAGCGCGCACCGGCGGCATTCAGTCGGCCCGTGACGCGGGCGACGGACCACCAGATCCCGTAGAACACAAACACCAAGCCGTACTCGATCAGCGGGATGCGGATCACCTCGTTGACCTGGAAGGGCTCGCGCAGCAGCGTGTAGGTCAGCAACACGATACCGAGGCAGACCGCCAGCAAGAATAGCAGTCCGATGTCCAGCACCCGCCCGGCTGTCAGCGAGGAAAGTCTGGTCTTGCCGTTATCCTGTTGAATGTTGTTTAGCCCAATTCGCTGGCGGCCAGCTTCTGCGCCTGGTCGCGGGTGGCGAGCTCGTCGATGAATTCATCCAGGCGCCCGTTGAGCACGGCCGGCAGGTTGTGGCTGCTGAGCCCGATGCGGTGGTCGGTGACGCGGTTCTGCGGGTAGTTGTAGGTGCGGATCTTCTCCGAGCGGTCGCCGGTGCCGATCTG
>JAPOXV010000034.1 GCA_026706935.1 Gammaproteobacteria bacterium
ACGCTGAACTCGCCTGTATTGCGGGACACGGGTTCTCCTGGTGGCTGGAAGGGCGACCATTGTAGCACAGCGTTTCTGCCTGTGAAGTCTTGTACGTCGCAGAGGCTGGCCTGGTTGCGATACTTGTCGAGTCCAATGGTTTCTTAAGAGCTGGACCCGAAAGTGCGGAACACATGCAGACCTTGAACGCAGACGACAAATGAATGTGTGTATACTGGAGCGCGTTGAGAAAGGCTTGTCATGGACGTTGCGACGATTCTGAATTTGATTGATGCCGGTGAATACGGGCTGCCGAAATTCCAGCGCGGTTACGTCTGGAGCCGCCATCAAGTGCGACGATTCATGTCGTCGCTGTATCATCGCAACCCGGTGGGCAGCCTGCTCATCTGGGTACCCCATGAGGCGACTGATGTTCGCAAGGGCAGCAAATCTCCCGCCGGCAACATAAAACTCATCGTCGATGGTCAGCAACGGCTCACGACCCTCTATGGCATCGTGCGTGGCGAGGCACCCCCCTTCTTCATCGGCAATGCTGGCAGTTTTCGCGATTTGTACTTCCATCTGGATGCGGAAAAGGGCGAAGAGTTCGAGTTCTACGGCCCGGTGAGGATGAAGAACAACCCGCGTTGGGTGAGCGTGACGGAAGTCCTGCAGAAAGGGTCCGGCAGGTTTTTTGAAGAAAGAATTGCCGCGGGTCTGTTACTTCCGGCGGATATTGCCAATCTGAACCGGTTGGACCGCGTACTGGAGAAGGAGTTTCACGCCGAGACAATTACTGGGCGCGGCCTTGATGAGGTCGTCAATATCTTCAACGAGGTCAACAGCGGCGGCACGAAACTCAGCTCCGCCGATCTGGCCATGGCCAAAGTCAGTGTGTTGCGCTCCTCCGCCAGAAAGGAGATGGAAGTCTGTCTGCAAAAGTGGCGCAATAGTGGCTACGACTTCAGTTTCAACTGGTTGTTGCGCGGCATCACCATTCAGGTTTTTGGGGATGCGCGATACAGCGCGCTGGAAAAGGTGGATGCGGAAAGCTTTGGTGAAGGACTGCGGCAATTCAGCAATCACATTGATGACTTGCTTTTGCAAATTCGTGCCAACCTTGGGCTCGATAACAGCAGCGTATTGCGCAGTGAGTTCGCCTTGCTGGTGTTGGCACGGTATCTCAAACTGAACGGAGGCCTGCGGCAGGGTGAAGCGGAAATTGCACGCCTCCTGTTCTGGTACATTCACTGTGTGCTTTGGGGACGCTATTCCGTTTCAGTAGAAGGACGACTCAATCAGGATCTGGCAGTCTTGCAGGATAGTGGGGCCTGGGAAGGACAGATCTCAGGGCTGATAGAATCACTGCGTAGTGAGCGAGGCACATTGACACTCACATCGCAGGACTTTTACGGCTCGTGGCGAAACAACCGCTTTTATCCCTTGCTGTACCTGCTGACTCGTGTCGGCCGCGCGCGCGACCTGATGAAGAACATCCCGCTCAGCATGAATCTGATTGGCAACCCGCTTGAGTTGCATCACATCTTCCCCAAACGTCATCTTTACGACCTGGGTCGCAACCGTCGAGATGTAAACACGCTTGCCAACTTTGCCTTTCTCACCTCAGAGTCCAACCGTTCAATCGGGTGGAGCTTGCCGCGAGATTATCTTGCGGAATGCGAAGAATTGAATCCAGGCGTACTCGCCTCCCAGTGGATTCCTGATGATCCACGCCTGTGGGAACTGGAGAACTATGACGAATTCCTGAGTGCGCGCCGTGAATTGCTTGCTGCTGCCGCTAATGCGATGTTGGATAGTTTGGGCAAAGGTCATCAACCGCAACCTGGTTCATTTGTCGCCAGACCTGCCGAATCCGTGCGTAGTGTACGCGCCGCCCATATATCGAGTGATGAGGAAGAACGAGAACTTGAAGAGTGTCAGGAATGGATGGAACGAAACAGTCTCCCCCGCGGTAAATCAGCGCACGAACTGGTTGATGAGTCCAATAGCGAACCGCTTGCCGTCTTGGACCTGGCGTGGCCCGATGGCGTGCAGGAGGGATTAGGTCAACCGGTTGCGTTGCTTATCGACGAAGATGATGGGACTCGCAACGCCGCTCAACAGTATGGCTTTCGTTACTTCACCACATTGGCAGAATTCAAACACTTCGTGGAACAGACCGCCCTGGCTGAGTGAAATCTCTGTCCGACAAACCGTCTCAACCTGCCTTTGAAATCAAGTCTGCTCGCTGTCCCGCAGCAGGTCGCGGTCGCCGAGGGGCTGGACCGGGCGGGCGTTGTTGGCGTAGATCGCGGTGTAGGCCGCAATCTGCGCGGCGGACAGCGTCACCGGCGTATCCAGCAGCAGCCAGCG
>JAPOXV010000016.1 GCA_026706935.1 Gammaproteobacteria bacterium
AGAGCGGTTCCCAATGCTTCCCCCTCTACACCTACGACGCGGACGGGACGAACCGGCGCGAGAACGTCACCGACTGGGTGCTGGCGCACTTCAACACCAACTATTGCACGATACGCAACGGGGGGGGGCGAGAGCGCAACATCGAAAAGCGCGACATCTTTTTCTACGTCTATGGCCTGCTGCATCACCCGCTCTACCGCGAGCGCTACGCCGATTGCCTCAAGCGGGAGCTGCCGCGCATCCCCCTGGCCCCCGTCTTCTGGCCCTACGCCGAGGCCGGTCGCGCCCTCGCCGCGCTGCACCTTGGCTACGAGAGCGTCACGCCCTGGCCGCTGGAGTGGGAGGTCGACGGGGAGCGGCCGCTCAATTACCGCGTCGAGAAGATGCGGCCTCTTCCGCTTCGCCGCTCCAGGGATAAACCGCTCAAGCGCGTGCAGTCAGAGGACGCGGACTACAAGATCTTCGACTCGCTGGAGTACAACGACACGCTGACCCTGCGCGGTATCCCGGCGGAGGCCTTCCGCTATCGTCTCGGCACGCGCTCGGCGCTGGAGTGGGTCATCGACCAGTACCGGGTCAAGACGGACAAGCGCTCAGGCATCGTCAGCGACCCCAACGCTTGGAGCCAGGACGAGCAGTACATCGTCAACCTGGTCGGGCGGGTCATCACGGTCAGCGTGGAGACGGTGAAGATCGTGGACGGGCTGGCGGGGTTGCCGCTGCTGGCCTAAAGAACCTTCACCTAAACTCAGAAATGCAGGTCGTCCGGATTGAATCTGTCAATTGAATTGATTGGCGAATCCATTTCAAGCAGTCCCGGATTTTGTTCGACCATTATGTCGAGAATGCGCTGCCCCATGCGAATCAGGCTATCGAAACTAATCACCTCAACCATGTGACTGTTGGCGTTGTACAATCTGCGAGCATTTTGTTCTGCTTCGCAACCATCTCTGCCAATAATCAGTTTTCCTCGAATTCTTGATACATCGAGGTTCTCCTTTGACTTGATTTGGTGAAGCTCTGCTTCATGAGTTGACAAATAGTTCAGCACCTGCTGTGCACTCTTGTTAGTTTCGCTTCCAAGGCAATAAATGCCGTGAGAGGTATCCTTGACAAGTCCAGATGCACCATCTAGAGGTGTTTTGATTTCGATTACCTCCAAATATCCGTCTACAGTTTTGCGTAGCAAAAAGTCTAGCTGTTGCCCGACAACCAACGTTCTCTTGTCTATAAGTTCGCTGTACTCACTACCAAACAACCAGTGATTTTCCTCCAAGAATGTCTGAAAGTCTTGTTCAGGTGCATTGCGTTCAACCATCCCTTTGAAGCGATTCAGTGCTTCGGCATAGCGCACATAGTTTATGGCGGCGGCCAAAGATTGGCTGCCAGGCAAATCGTCAGACGAAAGCTGTGTTAGCCGTGAATGGGCTTGAGGGTCTTCATGAATCCACTTGAAAATCCTAGACAGCAATTCGCCTTGCTTTCCAGTGCTAGACACAATTGCTAGTACATCACTGAGCCTTTCCAAATCAATTCCTTCGGAGTCAAGAACGATGTAGCCACGAACATCCTTCACTGAATTCATGGACGACAAGAATCTGTATGGATTGTCTCCAGAATCAGGCAGATTCTCGCCACCTGGTGAAAAGGAGTGATGATGTTCTAATTCCCAACCACGATCGTTTGTCCTTCTCAATGATTGGAATTTAAAAGTGCTACGTTTGACTTCTCCAGTGTTACTGTCACGGATGTCCCAAAAGTGTACGACCTTGGTCACGATTGGGCCTTCATGGAGCGCAAAAGTCTTGACTGTTTTGAGTGTTGGTCGTTGATCTCTCGGCAATTTGGAAACTGTAGTCTCAAGAGCTAATGTGATCGCTTCTTCTCTAGACAGATTTGCATCACCAAGGATTTCTACAATCTTTGTCTCAGCTGTCATTTGGAATCCTCTTGGCGAAATGTGATCAATAGTCAGTTCCTCCATATTAAACAGAATCCATGTCGGAATGAATTGACGAATAAATTATTCGTCCCACGATTCACCCGGCCCTTTCGCTTACCTCGTTTGCCCCAACTTTCCCAGTCGCTCCCGGTCGAGCCGCTCCAGTTCGGCGGCGACCTTCGCGCAGTCTTCCGGCAGACCTGGCGTGAACTGTTCGCAGGCCCGGCGCGCTGACTGCCGCAATCTTGACAGCTTGCCTGACTTTGTCGGGAACCCTGAGAGCGCCATTGGCAGGGTTGACGATACAGCCAGACATCGACTTCGATTCTCTACCTGAATGGCAATTTGCGCTACAATGAACAAATAGTCATAACTAAGGAGATTTGGCCATGCGATACATC
>JAPOXV010000010.1 GCA_026706935.1 Gammaproteobacteria bacterium
CTGTCGCTTGACAGTAAGGACATTGGCTCATCCCTTTAGTATGACATATCCAAAATATAGACACTCCCGTGATTTGATCAGTCACCTTTACATATCCTTTGAACCAGATAAGGTCTACCTTTTCGGTCCTATCGGCTTGGAAGATTTCGTGAATCGTGCGCAACGCAATCTGGGCAATGACGCATTCGGTTAACTGTGTGCGGAGTATTTTCGCCATCGGTGTCTGGGTTATTATGTTGAGCTTTCTCGCGTAACGGTGTTCTTTGACTGGGGGCACGATGTCCATGCCAGGTAGTTCGTACTCCACAATCAGATGCCGCGAATCCGCCATATAATCCAGGCTATACTTTTTCGGAAATGACGAGGGGGTACTCGCTGGCATGCAGCACCTTATTGAAAAAGCTCTTGATAGCTCTTGGTTGGCCGTTATGGAATGATTGCTTCAGTCGCTCATTTTTCCGGTTACGACGATTCACTTTCTCGCGGCAAGTGTTGACGCGTGTATCATAATCCGCTTTGTCTGCCAAATATCTACTCTCTCCGTGGTCGTATTGCTCCTCAAAGTACATTTTCCGAATGTGGGGCATATTGTCCAGGTCGCCAGGGGTTTCGGGCACATAGTCCTTCAACTTGGGTTCGTTTTTGAATGGAATATCGAGCGGCGACCTTTCCATGCTGTCCCAATCGAGATAGGCATCCTGAGACAAGGCGTCGTTCAGGATGTTTTGCAGGGAGGAAATCTCAAAATCAGGTGCTTCCTGCGTGTTTCTTGCTTTATCTATCAGCTCTTGCTCGTACGTACGGCGCTTCTTTGAATTCGAGCTTGAAGCTGTTTTAACGGTCATGATGGATTTCACCCTGTCGTCAACTGCATCATTTTAGTGTATAAATATAAACTGTAGGCGGCTCAATCTATATGGACGAATTTACACGTTGCAGTCATGTCAGTATATTTGTCCAAGACGTTGCGACCAGGCGAGTTACTGACTTGGGGGTTAGTCCAATTGCCCTGACTTCTGAGGGTGGTCTGAATCTGGCTCCTTTATAGGCGCTGTCATTCCCTGAATCAGGTGTGGTCTAATTACGGCTAATCTCGGCGCGCGCACACGCGAGCGAGACCATAAACGGGTACTATCCCAATGATGGCGCGGGTTTCAGCGCTTTCACATGCGGAATAGAATGGGATTCACTGGACTCTTAAAGGGATTTTGGGGTTTCGGAGTTGACCAATCCGCGCAATGTTTGACGCTTTTCGGCGCTCGAATTCACCACATATCACTGAGGGGTTCGATGTGGTTCTCGGTCATCGCTGTGGTCATATCGTCAAGCACAATTTGACTGAGACCCTCCCCCATTGCATCCTGCGCGGCATTTAATCGCTGTGTCCTCTCTTCAGGGGTTAACAGGGATGCCTTCTGAGGTACTTGGTTTAGATAGCTCCGTAACTGCTGACGCTCCTCCAAATTCAATTGGGCAATCGCACGTAAAATGTCTTCACGACTCATTTATCCTCCGGTGGATAATACTGCGATTCATCTACATGCGTAACTGCTTTGTGTCCACTTTGGTGAGCTAAACATACAATGGTGTCCGGACAGCGCTGTAAGCCGGCGTCGTTTACCGCGTCGGAAATAAGCCGACATCTGCACTTCTACGGAGCCGATCCGTAATGTCGATTTCGGAGCGGACGGCGGGATATCATAAGACCTGGACCGCAAATGAAACGAAACTGAATCGGTTGTATAGAGACCAAAATATCAGGAAACACGATCCACCTTATTCCGGACGACGAAATCCTGGAATACACGCAGGACTTAATCGCTGAGCTTCAGCCGCCGAATCTGACGGTCTTCTCGGTGGGCTGGACACAGAATATGTTTCGCTATTTCACGGCTTGCCGCCTTTCCAGCTAGGAGCGCCTTCTGAATCGGCTAGCTTAACGAAGGTTCAACCACCACACTTTTCGCCACTTTCTGATGACTCTCCAGGCCCTTGGCTTGTCTTAGATGCTGATTTGGACATGCCTTTCTATCCGATTATGGCCCTGGGAGTGGAGAAACTATCTACGCTGTTTCGGCTTATTTGACTCTTCATTCCCTCGGCAGGACAGTGATGGTTTTTAAATTCGTGATAATCGGCTAATATAGTTTTGCACACACATGCAGAGCGGAGGACTAAATGACCCCGCACTTTTACCATACCCAAGTGGGCGAGGCGTGACGCGTTGTCTAGCTGTATAGTATCGGGTTATCATGGTGTCATTACGAAGTGCGAAAAGGAAGCATTATGGGACAGGTTCTCCACCCTCAGGCCAGAACGACTGAGGCAA
>JAPOXV010000030.1 GCA_026706935.1 Gammaproteobacteria bacterium
ATTGCGGCGATATCGATCCGGCCAGGCTGGCGCTGGGCAGCAGTTCGCGCGCGGAAATCGAGTTGATGGAGCGGATCGGCTACGCTTACGCTTCAAAGATAGACTGGATGAAAGAGCGGGCGCTGCCCTGGAATACCATCGGCGGTCATGCCGAGCCGGGTTACGAGCACACGGACTGGACCAACTCGCCCTTCGCCGCGCAGAAGTTTTAGCCGAGTCCTTGCATTCGTTTCTGATGTTTCGCAGGAAAGTCAAACGTTGAGGCAAATCGTCTCGGATACCTATAGCAGCTTTGGCTGAAATAGAGTGTCGGTCATGTCTACTGTTTCGCCCATCATAAGGCGGTTATAGAGAGTCTGGACTTCGGCGGGCGCGGTATTTTTGTCTACAAATCTAAAGGCGGAACTAGCCGTATATTTCAGGTCTTTTTCGATGGATATCCACCTCCGCTTCTCGTTTTCCGCAACCATGCCAGTAGTATTAGAACCAGAGAAAATATCAACAACTAAATCATTTGGCTCGGTAAGGAAACGAATAAAGAACTGAGGAAGCTTGGCCGGAAACCTCGCTGGATGGGCCTTGATGCCGACATTGCGGCAAGCCTGCAAATAATGAGTTGCAGATTCTGAGTTTGGGATTTGAAGCATATTCGACGGTATCGCGCCACCGTTATTTTTCCCAAAGCTGTTACTAATTTTATGTCCAGAGGGTCGATCTTTGGGTTCATAGTATTTCTTGGGGGCCTTTAGGAGCTTCTTCATTCGGTCACTATACGCTGTCAGTACCTTTCTCACGTCCGCCTTTGGATACTCCGTTTTACTGAACCACCAAACAGTATTTACGCTGTCTTTCGCACGCATTTTTCGCTTGTTTACCCATTCAATCGGGGAAGGCAATTTGGAAGGGTTGTGCCAGTAAAAGTCTTCGGCTAGATGGAATCCTACCTCATCGCACATACGGATCATGAACCGGAAATTATAAAGGCTTCGAACCGGTACTCCCTGCTTATATGCTCCGCCCAAGTCAATAACGAAGCTCCCATCATCGGTAAGAATTGGATATACAAGCCTAGCAAATTGTAAGAGCCAGTCTATATATGTGGTCTGTGATTCGTTTCCATATTCCTTTTGCCGTAGCAGGGCGAAAGGAGGACTGGTAAAAACCAAGTTCACCGACGCTTCGGACATCTCCCTAAGTGCCTTCAGCGAGTCTTCACAATACGCGACGCCGAGTTCAGTTCGGTACGCAGGTCTAATGGACTCTATCATTCATCTGCTACTCATAATCTGTAGACGTAAAGTCATAATATCAGTATTTTGCCGCTATGACAAAGCGCACTAAACAATATCGGTGCATTTTCGCAAAGAACCTGCGCCGAATTCGACATTTACAAGAGCTATCACAAGAAGATCTGGCTCTGAAATCCGGCCTTCATCGTACTTACATCGGTTCCGTTGAGCGCAAAGAGAGAAACATTTCCATTGACAATATGGAGCGGCTTGCTACAGCACTCAAAGTAAGTCTAATCGATCTCTTGAATGATTGCGATGAAGCCACATAAAGATCGAGAACAGTTAGATCGGCTGCTACCATTCATTCGTGAATATCAGGCTCTTGCTACAAAGCACGGCATTAACGACATATTTCAGGACAACGGCGGAAAACTACTTGAGGTCCTCTTGATAACAGGATTACAGAGCCTGCCGGGAAGGCTCGGAAACGATGCAGTTGATGAAGATGGTGTTGAATACGAATTGAAGTCGGTGAATATAGAATTGACTAGGAGCTTCTCTACTCATCATCATTTGAATCCCACGATCCTGGAGAAATACCGCCAAACGATTTGGATTTTCTCAATTTACAGAAACATTGTACTAACTGCAATCTACCGCATGACCCCGGACCAATTAGAAGAGCAGTATTTCAGTAAGTGGGAATCAAAGTGGTATGCGACCGAAAGGGACATCAATAATCCCAAGATCCCGGTCACATTCGTCGAGACGCACGGACAACTTGTCCACCGGCCTTGATTAAAAGCTGAGGGTAAACGTGTTTGTGCTGGAGAAGAACAACTAGCCGCCCGAATTGGGCGGCTTTCACGTCTGTATTGCAAGCGATTAAATGCTGAAATACAACTCGAACTCGTAGGGATGCGGGCGCATCGCCACCGCGTCCTGATCCTCGA
>JAPOXV010000005.1 GCA_026706935.1 Gammaproteobacteria bacterium
TCTGGCGGTTGCACCCTCCACAGAGGATCTGGATGTTCTCTGCGGTGTTGCCGCCGCCCCTGGCGACGGGGATATCCGGATGAGGCTTAAGCCAACAACCGCTCCACCGCCGCCCTCATCCGCTCCAGGCCATCCTGCAAGATCGCTCGTGGTGTGGCGAAGGTCAGGCGCACGTAGCTTCCATATCTACTCTCCAAGCGCCGACCAATTCTTGAGCGCAAGCATACAGCGGGCAAGACTATCCGAGCTCTGAGCAGCAACTTCGGGGCGCCAGCAGCCTTCAACGTATTTTGCGATCTGGGAGCTGTACCCGGGCCCGACCTTGCGACCGCTCCTCTCGGCCGGAATCATATCCTCTCGAATTCGCCTTTGGTGGCACTTCCTACGAATCAAATCGATGAGAAATCTTTTCGGATCACTCTCATTATCAGGATTTCCCGGAAAGTTTTCGACCGGGATTCCCAGGAAATTTGCCATCTTTACACGATCAGCCATCAGCCATGCCTCAATACTTCGCACGGCGATCCGGAGCTCCATGTTTCTCGATGGCATTGGTAAGATGTGATTCACATACTCAGGTGCACAAGCAGCATCATGATCGAGGTCCAGGACAACCAACCATCGAGTGCTGTATTTTGCAGCCTCGTTGTAATTAGCGAGGTTGGGCAGAATCTTAGATTTTCCGCCAAGCCATCTCATTTCTACATTTTTCATATCAGCATACTTAAGGAGGCCATTTAGCACGAGGGAATCTGAAAGACCTTCTACAATCAAATGAGCTTTTGGTTGGATTCTGTTCAACGAAACTTTACCCTAGCAACAATAATTGCTCCAGAGACGATGGCTGGGTTCGTGCCATGACGATCTCACTCATAGGCAGACCGTGTCGCAATTCGTTCCTGATGTCACGATTGTCAGCACCCAGAATTACATCAGATCCCTCCATTGCTGGTCGAATGAGCAAGACCTCATGCGCACCGATCCCCTCATCCATCAGCAATTCGGGACTGTGCGTGCTCAGGATCACTTGTCGGAGAGCCTTTCGTCTCACTCGTTGAATCTCATTCATCAATTGTGGTAAGTAACGAACAAGAGCGGGATGCAAAGACAACTCCGGCTCTTCAAGGAGCAGCGGCCCTCGACCTTCCTGTAAGGCCCAAAGAAAACCGATTAAGCGTAAGGTACCATCTGAGAGATCGGTCTCATTTTGCCAGGCACCTTTTGGACGCCAGTGTTCATACTTGATTCTTAAGTGTGGTGAGCCTCGCTCATCCCGCCAAAGTTCTAAGTCTGACAGCTGCTGAATTACCTTCCGTACTACATCTTGGATCCTACGAAGATTTGCTCCTTGATTCCTCTTATCTGCAATTGCAATCTGTTCCAGAAAATCGCTACCGAAAGGATCATTTGTCTGCCCAGTGTTTCTATCTGGATCACGAACGAGCTGAGGAACGATATGTGAATAGCTGATTGACCTAAAAAAATCGGCAATGTCCCGAAATTTTTCGTTGGCAAAGACTTGTTCTAGCTGCGTCTGTCGTAGACGAACATCATCCCTTTTGTCATCTTCGTCTGGTCTGCACAAAACTAGCTTGTCGCACGAGTCCCAGGCTTTCTCTTCTTTCAAAACTGGACGGCGATTGTTATCTTGATTGAACACAAGGCGGTAACGCCATAACCGATGCCTACCTTCTCCCAAATCAACATCCAGAGTTATCTGTGTTATTTTACGTGCGGCTAGATTGCGGATTTTTGATACACCACCGCGACTCTCTATTGCACTTTGAAAGCCACCTCCCGTCTTAACCAAATCTCGAAGGAAACGTAGCGCATCCAATAAATTTGATTTTCCGCTTGCATTGGCGCCAACCAGAAAGACACGCCTATCGACCGGCACATCAACTTTGCCGAAGTTACGCCAGTTTTCCAACCGGATTCGAGTGAATTGCATCTCTTCGATCCTCCGGATGACAGTTTCCACACCCATTGTAACATCAACACACCTCTAAGCACGCTCCAGGCCACCCTCAACGTGCTCTTGAAACATGCCAGCGATATCCAAACCGCCCAGGCGGAACTGCGCCGCGCCGCCCGCTTGCAGCGGGAATATCCGGATGAGGCTTAAGCCAGCAACCGCTCCACCGCCGCCCTCATCCGCTCCAGGCCATCCTGCAAGATCG
>JAPOXV010000003.1 GCA_026706935.1 Gammaproteobacteria bacterium
CTTGTCGGAAGTCGGCTACGACCTGGAAAAGATGTACAACGTCGAGGGCGGCATCTTGGCATGGGCCGACGAGATTGATCCGGCGATGCCAAAGTACTAAGCTTCCAGGAGATTGGTTGTTGCCTGAAAATGAGGAAGAATTTCCTCGGTCTCACCGGCCGCGCGTATGTCTTGCAAGTAGAGCCGTCTTGCCTTTTTCTTCCTTATCATGTGACGTCCAACGACTCGAACGCGGTCGCCAAAATACGGTTTCACTACATCTTCGGCCAAACCTTCTGGCACAACGATATGCCATGGCTTGCCACTGTCAGGATGCAGTTTAATTACATTCTTTACGGCATCCGCGTAATGCAGCACGCCGACCGCGGTGTCTGTCTCATCAGTAATCCTGTAATCATCTGAGACCGATTGTTCGTCTAGCGGCAGGATCAATTGATTCAATTCATCTCGCGTGCTGTCGAATAATAACCTTTTGCGCTGCCCTTCAATGTCGGCTTCTATTCCAACCGAGGTTATTAGTCTTCCATCTGGTGCCAGTTCTTTTGCCAGCCCGACCATATTTAGGAAATATCGTTCATCTTCAAAGTCGTTTCTCAGTCGTTCTAGATCGCCGTTATTGAAGAGTCTGAGATTCTCCAAGAACTTTTGCCGTACGCCATCAAAGTACGATATATCCGGAAACCGCTTTGTGCCAAGGTAGGTCATGGTCATACCGATCTTGTAACTTCCCAAGGACGGCACAGTTGCAAATACTCCATAGTTTCGATTTACTTTGCCACGTTCTCGAAAGCTGTAATTATTTATGCTTCCGATTGTGTTTCGAATTAGAGTAGAAAAATTGTTAATTCGCCGCGTCAGCGAAGATGGCTCAATTAAGGTTCTGTTTGCTTCAATCCCCCGCAAAGTCATTACCAGATCTTCGACTTCAAGTTCATCAGCACTCATTCCATATTTCTGTGCGAGACGGACTCTATCCAAGAGGCTATACAGTTCATCTCGTAAGTGGCTGCCCGTACTTCGTTTCAATCCATAAAGCACTAAGTCCTCGGCGTACTCGTACTCCCCGCAACGGTATGCCAAGGTAGCGGCGCTGCGGTGCAAGATCGTAAACATATGATGAGATGGGTCTTCGCGAAGTTGCTTGGCCGACTCGAACTCTTTGCGGAACGCCTGTTGAGTAAGATCCAAATATTCCGATTCATCACCATCAAACTGTGCAATTCGCGCTCTGTTAGCAAGCGCAGATGCTTCGCGGTGAAGTCTAACGCTCTTCTTGAGATACGGTTTTGCCGTCATTTTCAGGCATCCTTCGTGTAAAGTTCACCACTGGTGTCTTGAACTCTACTACAATGATATAGGCAGGTGTTCCCTCGTCGTCAGACTTTTTTGACTGCTCAATTTTCTCGTTAACGCGCGCATTCAAGGAACTGCTGGATGACGCCAAGATGCCAGAAACTTCTAGTCTTCCTAAGTGTTCTGGGAAATCATCCTCATCGTCACAGTCAAGGTCTTCCTTGATACCCAGATAATAGTCGATACCTGTACCCCCGCCAGGTGTGGTAATGACTTCCGACTGGTCAACTACTGTAAACGGAGTGAATGCTTCAATCATCAAGAAGGCAATGCCTTCAGCTGCCCATTCGCCAAGACGTTGACGCTGCCTCCACGAGCGCTTTTTTGAGGGCGGCTCCATCTCGGCCCTGCGAAGTTCGACCATGAAGCGCGGTGTGCCTTGATCGGTAACCTCGCAATTGACTGAGATCGGATGACCAGCCTCTGTAAGGGCTACTTGCGCAGCGCCACAGGTCCCGATGCAATGATCGACGTCTAGGCAGCCGACGCCATTGCGAAGCTGCTCTATATCAATTGTACGCAAATCTCCCATCTTACTTCAAACCCGTCGACGAAGCAAAACGGTATCCGAGACTCTCAAGCAAATCCATTGATACCCGAAGCTTAGCGCTGCTTTAGAGAAGTAGAGTGTCAGCATGCATCCCGCCCTCAAGTACGGCGAGGGGCTGTAAATGTCGGCTAACCCACCATCAGACTCCGCATCACGCCATCCAGCGCCTGCTTCGGCGGACGCAGTTCGGCATCATCCAGAAAAGCAAGCGGCGTATCGACCAGGTCTTCGGTGTCGGCCA
>JAPOXV010000008.1 GCA_026706935.1 Gammaproteobacteria bacterium
GACGTGGTCAACCCGGAGGTGCTGGCGCTCCCCCGCTGGTCGCATCTGGAGTAAGGGTTACTGCGCCGGGGGACTGAGGTATTCGGCGAGGAAGTCGTCGCGGTGGCGGGTTTTGATGGCCGGATAGTGCCTGGCCAGGGCGTCCTGTAGTGCGGTGTCGGTGGTGACGATGAATTCGATTCTGACTGGAGAAGAAAGCCAGGTCAGCAACAGGTATTCATCCTCGTCGTTGATGTACTCTTCTATTTTGTCGTCCTTGTGGGTTCTGATCAGGCGACGAAGTTCAGGCGGCAACTCTTTCAGGTCATCTCTTTCCAATTCAATTCTTCTTGATGGCTGAAGCAGGACTTCTCTGAAAAAACGTTTGCTCAGGTTCCGTTCCCGGCCTCCCGACTTGTTCGCCCTGTCCGCCCACTGATACGCTTTTCTGATCCAGGGACAATCCCTGGGGACAACGATTCCATCTTCAATTCTGTCAAACAGAAGCTCCAGAAAGCGGACGCTATCCTCCTTTGCCTGTTTCAGAATTTCGGGATCATCCTGATCGGAGTCCCTTTCGCCGGAGAGGTTGGAGAACAGCCATTCGTTGATGATGAACCAGCGCGAGGCCATGGCGTTGTCTAGCTGGTTTCGCCATAAAGTACGGCGAGGTCCTCCAGTTCGCCTTCCATAAAACTGGTCAGGCCGCCTTCAACCTGACCGTGCTTGTTGATTTCCTGGCGTTCGAATTTGGTTTCCTTGCCGTCCTTGGACGTCAGGTAGAAGGCCACGTCGTCTGGTTTGAGGTGGCCGCGCGCGACTTCGGACAGAATGGCAAGCGCAAATGCCTCGCTGTGGGTCGTGAAAAGGAAGCGCTTGTTTTCGTTGTGCATGATATTGACGAAAGTCTTTACAAGTTTCCGAATCGACGTGGGATGCAAGTGCGTCTCCGGTTCCTCTATGCACATCAACCTGGTCTCGTCGTGAAGCGTCAAGGCAAGTAACCAGGCAACCCGATTTACGCCATAGCCGTCGTTTACGAGTTCGGTTTCCAATCCAGTGCTGCGGTCTTCGACGTCAATTGAAAAGTTTTGGTTGTCAGGAGGCGAAAAAACTCTCAAGGTTCTGTTCGTGATTTCTTCCAGATACTTACTGACCGGTGATTGGAGGTAACGACGGGTTGCCAGTAGTGTGCCAACTTCATCTTCGCCAAAAAACAAGGTTGAATTGAGTGATGAACCCACTCTTGCAACTGAGTACTCTCCTCTAGAGAAGGCCATTTGCAAAGGAGCAATCGCAATACTGCGTATGAGATCAACTGGCCCGTTTAGGATGGAATCAATCTGGTTGGCGGCTTCGTGGTATTCTGGTTTCGCTGTTGCGCAAATGCCATTCCAATGAACTTCAAAGATCAAATCACCGAACGTGGCGTTTGCAACAACGGTTCCCGCCAGTTCAAACGGTGGGTCGGTCCAATGTCGTTGACTAAAAATATCTTGCTCCTCATCAGGACTGGCAACTCTTAGTCCGAACTCTACAGTAGGAAAACCAAATGATAGATCCCACGTGACAGGATATACGTCTTCAGTTGTCAATAACCGAAATCGGATTTTGTCTCTAATTCGGTGGTCATGGATGACCGCGCGAAAATCACCTAGATTCACAAAACCTAGGTCAAACAAACTGGTTGATCTGCTTTCAAAACACAGCGCCAAACTTTTCATCACCAGCAGGGAATAAAGCAGACTCGACTTGCCTGATCCATTGGGACCATAGAGCACGGTGATGGGCGCCAGCTCGACGCTCTGGTCCCTGATTGAGCGGAAGTTCTTGATGTCCAGCTTCATGATGCCCTCTCCTGCCCACCTGGGCGGGAGGTCAGTATAGCACTGTCAGGATGGCAGCATTGAATGGCCCCTCTCCCTCAGGGAGAGGGGTTGGGGTGAGGGCAGTTGCCTACACCTTCTCCGGGATGCGGTCGCCCTCGGGACGGGCAACGCAACGGAAAGCGACCCTCACCACCAAACGTTTCCCTGGGGGTGAGG
>JAPOXV010000028.1 GCA_026706935.1 Gammaproteobacteria bacterium
GCATCATGCCAACCTACAACCGCTATCCCGTCACGTTCGTGAGTGGCGAAGGTACTTACTTGACGGCTGATGACGGGCGACGGTTCCTCGATGGCTTGTCAGGCATCGCTGTTTGTGTGTTAGGTCATGCACATCCCAAGGTTGCGGCAGCGCTTGCGACGCAAGCTCGCACCTTGATTCACACTTCGAATCTCTACGGTATTCCCGAGCAGGAGAAACTGGCTTCGACGTTGTGCGAAATCAGCGGCATGGACAACGTGTTTTTCTGTAACTCAGGTGCAGAGTCGAATGAGGCCGCGTTAAAACTCGCGCGTAAATACGGTAATGACCGAGGCGTCGCAGTTCCAACCACGCTTGTCATCGAAGGTAGCTTCCATGGTCGTACCCTTGCTACCCTAACCGCGACCGGACAGGAGAAGGTACGCGCCGGCTTTGATCCACTTCCGCAGGGTTTTGAGCACATTCCCTTTAACGATGTCGCCGCAGTTGAAGAACGAGCTCAAGATCCCAATGTCGTTGCCATTCTCGTCGAACCTATTCTCGGTGAAGGTGGCGTTCACGTACCTGCGGACAACTATCTGGAAGAACTGCGCCGCGTCTGCGATGCGAACGATATGTTGCTCATGCTTGATGAAGTACAAACCGGCAACGGCCGTACTGGGAAGTACTTCGCGTTTCAACACAGTTCCATACTGCCGGATGTAGTCACGCTTGCGAAAGGATTGGCCAATGGCGTACCAATCGGTGCCTGCCTCGCGCGTGGCGTTGCAGCAGAAACGCTTGTCGCTGGAACTCACGCGAGTACGTTCGGGGGAAATCCACTGGCATGCGCAGCCGCCAACGCAACGATCGCCGAACTACAGAATGGAGTGATCGAACAAGGTGCCGAAACTGGACAAGCTATGCGAGACGCATTCGCGAAGAACCTTGCGGATTCCAACAACGTCAAGGAAATCCGTGGCAAAGGCATGATGATCGGAATCGAACTAACCGAACCATGCGTGGAATTGGTACTGCAGGCAATGGACAAAGGTCTTCTTATGAATGTCACGACAGACACAGTTGTTCGCCTGCTACCACCCTTGAACATTACGTCAGACGAGGCGGACCAGATGGTCGAGATCGTGACCGATTTGATAAAGAACCACGTGTGATGTCTCGCCATTTCTTACGACTGAGCGATTTATCTGTCGATGAGCTGAACAGTCTGATCGAGCGAGCAATCGAGCTCAAACGATTGATACAAGACGGATCTCCACACCAAACGTGTGCGAATAAAACGCTTGCGATGATCTTTGAACTAAGTTCCACGCGAACGAGGGTCGCATTTGAAGCCGGGATGGCTCAACTTGGTGGTCAATCGATTTTCTTGAGCCCAAGAGACACACAACTCGGTCGCGGTGAGCCCATCAAAGATACCGCGCGCGTTCTCGCCAAGATGGTTGACATCGTCATGATTCGTGCGAAGGATCAGTCGACCATTGATGAATTTGCTACGTATTCCGACATACCGGTCATCAACGGCATGAGCGACGAACTGCATCCGTGTCAGCTGCTAGCAGACATCATGACGATCGTTGAGGCACAAGGTGAAATCGAAGGTCAAAAAATCGCGTTTGTTGGCGACGGTTACAACATGTGTCAGTCGTTCATTGAAGCATCGGGCATTTTCGGCTTTCATCTAAAGATCGCTACGCCGCCGGACTACCGTCCGAGCACTAAGTACTGTGCGTACAACAATGTTGAATTTGTTGAATCACCAGTAGATGCGGTGAGGAACTCGGACGTTGTCGTCACGGACGTTTGGTCGTCCATGGGACATGAAGATGAAGCGGACCGAACCAAGGCATTCGACGGCTTTCAGATTACGTCTAAGTTGCTCGATCAAGCAGACCAATCAGCCATTTTGCTTCACTGTCTACCCGCACATCGCGGCGAAGAAGTCGACGAATCTGTTCTGGATGATCCGCGTTCGCTGGTCTGGGAGGAAAGTGGTAACCGGCTTCATTCACAAAAGGCGCTAATCGAGTTTCTGCTCCGATAGGTCTTACACCCGATCCTCATCCAAACGAGCTAACCGCTTCGCTAAATCCGGGTGGCCACCTGCATCGGCCCATCCCGCACAGTTTCCGTCGAATTGCAATTCCTGCAACGAGTGGTCTGCGCCCCGTTCCAGTAACCAATCGACGACCGTTTCATCTCCGTTGAACGCCGCCCAATGAAGGGCTGTTTGCTTCAAATCGTTGGTTACGTTCACATCGAGTCCCGCATCTAATAGTGCTCCCATTAACGAGAGTTCACGATTTCCAGCGAGTGCGAAAAAGACATCTCGTGCGGCGGTGCTACTGATGTCGATCGAACTGACTACCTCAATGACAGAATCTGACTCTTTTGCGTCAAGTAGAGAGAACAGAAGGAGATACTCCTCCCCTATGGTCGCACCACCGCTTACCAATGCTCGCGTCATAGCCATCTGCTGCTTCGGCGATTCAACGACACCACTCGACAGTAGTAAACCGAGTGTGTTTTCGCCTGGTCCACCGCGATAGGTATAGCACAGAACATCGGCATCGCACCCCGCATCTAGCAGTATTTCGATGATTTGCACGGCGTTATCAGGGGATTTCTGGCGTTCACCCTCGAAGCCGTTGACGCCGATGTAGTTCATCAAAGCGCAATGATGCGGTCGTTCGGAGCGTGCGGTACGGAAGTAAGGATGTGCGCCAAGTAAGTCCTTCAATTGCTCAGTGTTGCCGTTAGCAATCGAGTCTGCAGCAAGTTCAAACGACTCAACGTCTTGAGGACGAAGGCGCGATCCTTGAGCGTTGAATTGCTCTTGTGTAAGTGAGCGAGCAAGCACATCAATCACGTGTGAATTGGTTTGAGAAGCGGACCTCAATGTCAACTCAACGACGGTGTCACCGTTGAAGTTCATATCAGACGTCGACGCGCCTAAATCGAGTAGCAACTCGAGCGCATGTTCATCTGCCGCCAAAACCGCACGATGCAGAGCCGTCTCGCCTTGATAGTCAATGGTGTCAGGTTCGAAATCGACAGTAAGCAAGAGATTGAGTGCTTCGTGAGAACCGCGATTAATCGCTTCATGCAACCAGAGTTGGTCGTGATACGACTCGACGCCCGTGATCCCAGTTCCTGTCCTGATTTCCTCCGCTTCCGCCTTACTCGCCCGAAAACACGCACCTACGAATCGTTCTATATCACCCGCTTCACTACGCTCTGCGCCTCGTTTCTCCAAAGCTGTAACGATGTCTTCCCGACCGCGCGCTACGGCGATCGCCAACGGTGTTCGATCACCATTGTCTGTCGCATCGAGTCTCGCGCCGTGATCTAGAAGTAATTCGATCGTACTGATGGGTGTTTCACATTGCACAGCTTCGTGGAGTGCATTACCTCTCATGCCAAAGATGGTTTGGTTCCAATTTGGATCCGCCCCACTCACTAGCAATTTCTCGATGATTCGCGCGTCGTGGAATTGCATGCAATGGGTAAGCGCATGGCAAAGATGCCACTCTGGTGGTTCCGCATCGATCAGGACGGTCAGCGCTTCATGGTCGCGTAGGCGAACGGCTTCCCACATCGCGCTACCTTCGTAGAGTGTCGGTCCATCATTGATATCGGCACCCGCGTCGAGTAGCTGTTTCGCTAGTACAAGGTCTCGTGCGAATCCGATCGCGCCACCCAAGCACGTCCGGAACCCGCGAATGGTTTCACGTTCTTTCATTCCTGCATTCGGGTCAGCGTCGTTCTGTAGCAGCTGGTCAACCCATTCGCGACGAAGCGTGCGCAGGCTCGTATTCGTCGCACCATACTTTGAACAACAAACGTAGACGAGCGCCGGGGCATCAAACGGTGGCAACGGTACGTCGACACCTTGCTTAACCAACTGACCTATCGATACTCTTGAATCAAGCAGTGCCAGCCGAACCGCGACAAAATCGGCGACGATCTTGTCGATTGAAGGACTGCCGAAATCAATGTGTTCGGTGTCGTCGTTGAATATATGAAATAAAAGCCAACGAGCTGCTGCTAACGGTTCAGTTGGTGGTTCTGCCAAGTGAAGGTACAACGATTCCCAATCGTCGTAGCCCCATTCATTTGCGACGCAGTCTTGAGCGGTTTGTATTTCAATTGGAATCTCAATCGTCTCACCAAAACATCGGCGTAACCGGGCGAGTGCACCAATTCGCCGTTGATTTGCTTGTGCATGCAAATCGAGTGCTGTTTGAGTTAGAGACTCAAACGCGACTGCTGTGGAAATCTGATTAGCCATAGTTTGAACACCTTCCAGCGTCTAGCTATCGTTCGGCGAGACGCCTGACCCAAAGAAAACGTGCTTCTTAACGTTTCATGTCAGATTATTCAAAACGATACCGTAGCGTCATAGCCCATTCATACGCGCGATACTGTGTACCCTAAGTCAACACCTTAATTCACTCAATCACTATATAAAAATCAATATAAGGTGAATGTAGTGGCGATTGAGCGTCAATTGACATATTTACGAAACCCAAGTCTTTTCCCTGTAACGCTATCGGGTCAATGCGCGAAAGACTGATTTTTTCCTAGCTTGTGGATTGCCGAGAAGAAGCGCAAAAATCAGCGCCGAAATGTCAACGATCAGTGGCGTTTGATCGTCGAATGTACGCTTCTTGAATAAGCTAACGCTAGTTGTTAGAATGCGAAGCGTCACGGATGACGCAAATGTGACCGGCTCATGAAATGGACGTCCGAGCCCAATCGATTAATCAATCAAAGAGTACTGTATATATCAGTTGTAACTACTGATTATATAATCAGTAGTTCACAACGGGAGTTGCGATGCCAGAGGAACTTCAAGCGCAATCTGCACCTAATTTACGATCCGCTCAAACTAATGGAAGCGCTATGACAAGTAACGGTAGCGCACAACAACCAGAAATTTCTCCTCCCGGTGTATGGAACGTTATCAAACGTAATCATCAGACTATCCCGTTCGACCGACAACGTATTTTTAACGCAATTGAGAAGGCATACATCAGCGAAATAGGGTCGGAAACGACGAAAACGCCGAGTATTCAAGAGCTCGTCGATCGTATCACGAGTAACGTCCACGAAAGCCTTATTTCTCGCTACCCGCAAGGCGGGCATATTCATATTGAAGAGATTCAAGACAACGTCATAGCGCGATTAATCGACGCAGAACAAAGAGCGGTTGCCGAGTGCTACTCAAAGTACCGACAGCAACGGAAAGAAGACCGCGACAATCAGGCGTTAATGCAGACGGAGAGTGAACCTCTTGTCCACGTCATTACAAGCGACGGTGACCGGGTCCCTGTAGATTGGATTCGATTGCACCAGCAGGTTGATGAAGCCTGTGAAGGCGTCCTTGATATTGACGACAACCTCATCGTAGAAAACATCAGACGCAATATCCGCGAAGGCATGCCAGAGCATGAATTGCGTCAAGCCATGGTCGATACCGCGACTGATATGATCAAAGTCGACCCAAACTACGACACGATTGCTGCGCACTTTCTACTCATTCAGCTTCGGGAAGAGTGTCTGAAGTTACTCGACATACCAATCGGTGGTCGGTCGTTCATACCGGTGAATCATTCTGATTTGGATGACGCGTATACGGTCGTGCTGCAGCGAACACTCGAGTTCGGTGTTGAGAAGGAACTCATCGACCCGCGCTTACTCAGTTATGACCTAACCAAGCTAGGTCGGGCACTTGTTGCTGACCGAGATCGGCAGTTTGATTTCCACGGACTGCAAGTGATCTACGATCGCTACGTGCTGCAGTCAGACGGCATTCGATTTGAAATGCCTCAAGTGTTTTGGATGCGTGTGGCGATGTTTCTCGCAATCGAGGAAGACGATCGAGAAGACCGAGCGATTGAGTTCTATGATGCACTCTCATCATTTCGATTCATCTCATCAACGCCAACGTTATTCAATGCTGGTACGTGCCACCCGCAGCTTTCGTCCTGCTATATATCTACCGTAGAAGACGATCTCGAATCCATCTTTGGTGCTCAGATCTACGGCAATGCGATGCTCCAAAAGTGGGCTGGCGGTATGGGGAACGACTGGACACCAGTCAGAGCGATGGGTTCCGAGATTAAAGGAACAAACGGTAAATCCGACGGTGTCGTACCCTTCATCAAAGTTGTTGATGCGACGGCAAAAGCGGTCAATCAAGGCGGCAAGCGCGCCGGTGCCGTTTGTAGCTACCTAGAAACGTGGCACCTTGATATCGAAGAGTTCTTGGATCTTCGCAAGAACACGGGCGATACGATGCGACGCACGCCCAATATGAACACCGCTAATTGGATTCCGGACTTGTTCATGAAGCGCGTCGAACAGGACGACGAGTGGACATTGTTCTCTCCGAGCGACGTCCCCGACCTGCACGATTTATATGGTCGAGCGTTCGAAGAGCGATATGTCGAGTATGAAAACGCCACCAAGACTGGTAAACTCAGGCTCTTTAAGCGCGTGAAGGCGAACGACCTTTGGAAGTCGATGCTCCGGGCACTCGCAGAAACGGGTCACCCATGGATCACATTTAAAGATCCCTGCAACATTCGATCCCCACAACGTCACGTCGGTCGCGTGCATTCCTCGAATCTATGCACTGAAATTACGTTAAACACATCGCGAGACGAGATCGCCGTATGCAATCTTGGTTCGATTAATCTCATCAAGCATGTTGATGAAGCCGGCGAAATTGATCTCGAAGCACTACGCGGAACCGTGCGTACTGGTATTCGCATGCTGGACAACGTGATCGATATCAACTTTTACGCTGTCGACAAGGCCGCGAATTCCAACGAACGCCACCGACCCATTGGTCTAGGGCTAATGGGATTCCAAGACGTGCTTTACCGTCGTCGAGCACCTTACGACTCAAATGAAGCGATCGAGTTCGCCGATCGTTCTATGGAGTGGGTTTCCTACTACGCAATCGAAGCCTCAAGCGATCTATCCCGCGAACGCGGACCATACCCTACATACGAAGGATCACTTTGGCAGCAAGGGATCCTGCCTATCGACTCGCTTAAACTCCTGGAGGAAGAGCGCGGATCGCATTACACGTTACTGGACTTTTCACACACCATGCCCTGGGACGAACTGCGAGAAAAGCTAAAGCAACACGGAATCCGCAATTCCAACGTGATGGCGATCGCGCCGACAGCTACGATCGCGAATATCGTCGGTTCAGTCGCGTCGATAGAACCGTTTTTCATGAACACTTTCGTGAAGCAGAACATGTCGGGTGAGTTCCAGGTTATCAATCCATATCTGACTGCCGACCTGAAGGCGATCGGTCTATGGTCAGCCGATCTGTATGACCAGATCATGGATCTAGATGGCGATATAAGTGAAATAGAGTCGATTCCACAGGATCTCAAAGATCTCTATAAATCAGCGTTTGAAGTCGGTAATCCCGCACTCATCGAGTGTGCTGCTCGACGACAGAAATGGATCGACCAAAGTCAATCCCTGAATCTTTACGTTGATCCTAGTCGTGGCGTATCACCCCGTGAAGTGAAGCTTTGGTACTTAAATGCGTGGAAACTTGGCCTTAAAACAACCTATTACCTGCATTCTCGTAGCGCAACGAGCGTGGAGAAAACATCGTCAGTTGATTCCAGGCTGCAATTCGTTAAGACGGGGAGTGAAGCGCCTACGGTTGGTAACGCTTCAGTCGCTCCCGTAGTCGTCGAGGATGATGAAGAGGACTATGAATTCTGCGATATCGACGATCCTACGTGCGAGTCTTGTGCTGGCTGACTTTGTAAGTTAGCTATTCCATTTGCTGCAAACGTTCGTCGCACTACGTCGCTTCAACGCGAAAAACTTGCTCTCTATTCGCGTCATAAACTGCTATAGTTCGCATGTTAGCTTCATGCTAACAATGGCGGAGCCTTGCTACTTTGAAATGAAATTCGACGAAAAAAGGCGACCAAGACATACTTGATGGAGCGGAAACGCATGCGGTTGGCAAACTGGGACACGGAAGAAAATACAGTCCTTAATGTAGAAAAACGACAAGAATCCGTCGTCAAACCTACTCCTATCTTGCCGGAGACTCCTGCGCCAGCTGCTCTTAAACCGGCACCCGTTAGGGTTGACGAATCTAGCAGAGACGATCGCCCAAATCTAGGAATGGGCGATGATCTTGCGAATGCGTTCGCGACAACTCAGCGAGTCCAGGTAGACGAAAAGGCGATGATCAATTGTCGCGCGGATCTCAATCAACTCATCCCATTCAAATACGTTTGGGCTTGGGAAAAGTATCTTTTGGCACGTAAAAACCACTGGATGCCGGATGAAATCCCAATGCAGGACGACATCACGCAATGGAAGAGCGAGGGCATATTGTCCGAAGAGGAGCGTCAAGTAGTAAAACGTAGCCTTGGTTTCTTCGCAACCGCCGATTCTTTAGTCGCAAACAACATTGTCCTCGGCGTATATCGATTAATTACGAATCCGGAATGTCGAAACTATCTGCTCTTGCAGGCGAGTGAAGAGGCACTACATACTCATGCATACCAATACTGCATCGAGTCACTCGGTATGGAAGAGAGTGAGCTCTTCAACATGTACCGAGAAATTAAGTCGGTCGGCGACAAATCCGCGTGGGCTCTCAAACAAACAAGCCTGCTCACGGATCCGCACTTCAACACGGGTACGCTGGCGTCAGATCGACTACTCTTAGAAAACCTTATCGCCTACTACTGCGTCGTCGAAGGAATCTTCTTCTATTGTGGTTTCGCGCTCATTTTGTCGATGGCGCGCGAAGGCAAGATGATCAATACGGCAAAACAGTTCGAGATGATCATGCGTGACGAATCGATGCACATCAACTTCGGTCTCGACATGATCAATCAAATCAAGCAAGAGAATCCACATCTTTGGGACGCGGAAATGCAGAACACCGCAATTCGGATGATCAAGGAAGGACTTGAGCTTGAAGTAGCGTTTGCCCACGACACGATGCCAAGCGGCATTCAGGGCATGAATGTCGAACTAATGACCGCTTATTTACAGTACATCGCCAACCGTCGATTCGCTTCTCTTCAGCTACCTGAACAGTACGATGCGCCGACGAATCCGTTCCCTTGGATGACGCGAACGATCGATCAGCAAAAGCAGGTCGCATTCTTTGAGCAAAACGTCGCCGACTATCAAATCGGAGGTGGTATTCAGTGGGATAAAGGCGACTGGTGAGTCTTGTTGTCGCTTGAGCTTGTTGCGCGAGCGAGTGAAGTAGAAGACAAGGTCCTACGTACAGGCAGTTCTTTCTAGGCCGTTTGCAAGTCTGCTCTAGGCATTTCACACGTTAACAGTCTCGCATCGACTATAGTCACGCTGTGATCAAATTGAGCACACGACGTAGCGCGTCAACAAACGCCAACGGTTGATCCAAGAACACGTGGTGTTGAGCTTCTTCCACACATTCTGTAGCAACTAAATTCGGCACGAGTGAAGCGACGTAGCTCGCTGTCTGTTCCGTGAACGACAAGCTGTTAGCACCATAAATTAGAGCCACCGGCAGTTGCAGACCCGTGAAGTCCTCAGGCGTCGCATCTGCATCCTTCAGTACTAACGGTAGTTCTTCATCGAATTTCCAACCCCAGCCGCCGTCAAGGTACAGTAGTGACTTCCTCGCAATGTAAGTCAGCAGATATTCGTTCGCACATGGTTGGGGTGGAAATAAACGAAATCTCGCCTCCGCAGCTTCGCGACTCGGGTAGACCTTTGCACGACCACCTCCCATCATCGGATAATCTGGTTCAGGTTCATCTGGGTGTCGAATCCCCGAATCAACAAGCACCAGTGAACCAAATCGTTCAGGTCTCACACCAGCCACTTTGGTCGCCATACGACCGCCGAAACTGTGCCCTACGAGAACCATCTGATCGTCTAATCCCGCCGCATCACAGACGCCAACGATTTCCGCCGCGTACGTTTCCGCGTCGTACTCGTAGCGGAAATCCGAGTCACCCATGCCCGTCAGGTCCATCGCCACAACGTAGTATTCGGGCAGGAACTGCGGTGCGATGAAATCCCACCAGTGTTTGTGTGCGTTCATCCCGTGGATGAGAAGGATTCCCTTCCCTTCGCCGCGATTCCCCCAACACTGATACGCGACATCACAATCCTCAATTTCTACGGTGGACTGCTCTGCCGTCGTCTCAACACTCGTCCAAAACCAATCTGGAATACTGTCCGTCGTCGATTTATCCCATCGAGCCATTGTCGGGACCTCTTTTCACTTCGACCTATCCTATTCGATTAGAACACAGATCGGTAGCCAGGCACACATCAAACGTACCTTCACCTTTTTCCGATGCCAAATATCATTATGAACCCACGTCGCATTGAACGCACAAGATTTCTTAGTCGTAGGAACACTTAGTGCCTTTGCGAATATGTAACAAAACGTATCGTGCTTAGTCGCTTTTTTAATCGAAAACCGAGATTAGACCATCCGAACGCCGACAAGCGATTGGAAGCATTGGCTACGCTAGCCGATTCAGACCAAGACACGATTCTTTCTCTAGCAAGCGACGACGGCGACGTCAAGGTCAGAAACGCTGCATTAAAGCGCCTAACTTCCGTAGAAGCTCTGTCCAAGTTCCTGGACGATCAAGACTTGGCGGATGATGCCGTGCAGCTAGTCTGTGCTCAAATCGATTCCAAACATCCATTACTGAGCCGGGAAAACGTCCGCAACTACATGCTCGAGCATATCGAGAGTGGCTCGGAACTCGTGGACATTGCACAACAACAAGCTTCGACGCAAGATTTTGCGGAGACTATCTTTCTCGCTAGTTCGGCATCTGTCCGGCACGAAGCCGTCGCGTTGATTGCAAACGTCGATGTGCTTAGTCACTGCGAAAGAATCTCAAGAAACAAAGATAAATCGGTCAATCGATTCATCCGTGATCGACTTAGCGAAGTCAAGCGTCTTCAAGGTAGTCGCGATGAGACTCTTTCACGCGCTGAGCAGCTAATTGAATCAGCGACCCGTACCACGGCTGCGGACGCGCATTACGCATCTTTGCGAGAGGCGCAAGAAAACAGCTGGAACGCCATTCTTGATGAATTGGCCGAGCTAAATGCGCGATTGCACGAGTTCGGGGTAGAGAAACTCGACCTCGACATGCTGCGAACTCGTTTCCCACGACGAGTCAAATCAATCGACGAGAACGCCGAAGATCCAGAGCGCTTCACCGCAATCATCGCGAAACTGAAGCAAGCAGAAAACCAAACCGAAGCGCTTGTAGATGCTGAAAAAGCTTGGCTTGAAGCACTGAGGGTTCAGAAAGTGCCTATGGAGCTATCCAATCAGTTTTTCGAGTTGACAGCCCAAATCCGTTCGGAGCAAAAACACGACGTTGCTCGCGATAGGCTCACCGAGCGTTTCGACAAGCTCACATCAGTCGAACTGGCGATTCCTGACCTCAAGGTAAAAGAGAACTGGGCGAAGGTCTGGCATACCAGTAAATTAGCGAAAGACCATCGCCAGAATGTTGAGCGATTCGCAAAACATCGCGATTTCATAGCGCTAGATTCGGAGACTCAAGGTCGGTGGCGTCAGCGACTTACTGAGGTTACCGACCACTGTGAGAACATTGTTCAACGCGCCGATCAACTCTTCGAAGAAACTCTGAAAGGTATCGACGAAACGCTTCCCACGCTTCATGAGAAGATTCAGGAAGGTGCGTTGCAACAGGCAATCAATACGGAACGCCACGCTCGCAATCTGATTCTTCGGTTACCAGAGGGTGCGCGCAAACACCAATTCGACCTGCTAGCACCACACGCCGCAGAACTCAAGCAATTACTGAACTGGAAGGCGTTCGCTACGCTCCCTAAACGTGAGGAACTATGCAGCAAGATCGAGACGTTACGTGATACGCCTTTGCCTCCGCAACAACAGTTTGACCAGGTACGTGCCTTGCGCGCCGATTGGAACGCACTCGGTCCACCAAGTAATCGTGACGAGGTCTCGCTACAGAAGCGCTACGATGATGCCGCGGAGGGCGCCTGGCAGATATGTGCAGATTGGTTTGAAGAACAAAAACAGCACCGTATCGAAAACGCAAACCGTAAGGAAACCTTGGCGAGAGAGCTAGAGAACCTTATCGAAGACACAGACTGGGACGCGCCGGATTGGCGAGAGGTGCAACACGTACTCAGTCAACACCTTAAACAGTTCAAGGACGTAGGGGAAACTGATCGTTCACGTAGTCGGACGGTCAACAAGCGCTTTTTTTCTGCATATCAGACCATTCGTGATCGACTGATTAAGCACCGTCAGGAAACTAGCAAAGCGAAAGAAGCGCTGATCGAGCAAGCTAAAGAAATATGCAACCAGGAAGAACTCGATGATCAAGAGCGTATCAACGCCATCAAGGGGTTGCAGGCTGAATGGAAAGCGGTCGGTCCGACGTTCCATAAAGCAGAAGAGCGACTGTGGAACGAGTTTCGTACCCTCTGCAACTCTGTATTTGAGACACGTCGAGTTCAACGTGAAGAGCGTAAGGAAACGATCTCGAAGAATATCGATCAAGCGAAAGATATGGTCGAAAAGTTGCTGCGTCGAGCACGTGGTGGTAAACAACAATTCGACATTAACGCGGTCCACGAAGTTGAAGAGCAACTTGCGGAACTCGTTCTACCCGCTCGAATCAAAAAAGATCTAGATCGGAAGCTCGCTCAAGTTGATGACATTCTTGCAGACCGCAAGTTAGCTGCGTTACAGATGGAAGCTAGCGAACGGCTGAAGCTCCTTCTCGAGAAGGATGCAGAGTTAGCCGGCTACGAAACTAGCGATTCTCCCATTCCTGTTGAATGGTACGACGCCGTCCAAAATGACATGGTACTTTTCGAGTCGCGGACGCCACTAAGCGACGATTCGAAGCTAAGAGACATCGTGCTTCGAGCAGAGATCCAAGCTGAAATCGAACCTGCGAATACAGAGGATGAAGAGCGTCGACTTCAATTACGCGTAGGTGACCTCGCGACCACGATGGGTCGAAGCGAAGCGTCGCGGAAAGACATCGCCGAAGGGCTAATCCGCGATTGGGTTGCGGTCGCTCACGGGGAACAACCGATGCGCGAACGATTCAATAGTGCGATGGACGTATTGCTCAATCGTCTCGGCGATTAGCGCAACGTCAAAGCCGCCACTCGGTGGTTTTGATCCAGCTCGACAAGGACATCCGCACGATCCGCCGTGTCGTTAAACATCCATTCCGTAATCCGTTGATAGTGCTGTACGAATCGAGCTACCCACTCGCTGTCTTTACGCTGTCCAGGCGCTCGGTCTTCCTCTTGCTGTAATCGCCATCTCTTAACGCTATCGAGGTCTGGAACGCGTAAGTAGACGAGACTATCCAGACGCGCAAGCAATTGTGCGTATGAATCAGCTAGTTCTGTATTCACTTCCCGTCGCCATACGCCATCTAGGTCGTACTTGCGTTCAAGCGCGTTAATCGGAACCGTAAGTGCAGACTCATCTTGTGGTCTTGCGCCCACACACCACCCTTCGACGAGTAAACGATGACATGGCGGATCGACCTTTCGAGTACCGGATCGCTCGTCACTTCCCTTGTCAAACTGCGGGATCTCTACCGAACGTCCCGCCATTAACTCGTTGGTTACGTGTAAGAGCGCCTTCATATCGTGAGTACCTGGCGGACCACGTGTGGCAAACAACGCATGTTTTTCGTTCGCCAACTGTTCACGCTCAGTTCGCGTGAGATAGAAGTCGTCGAGACTTAGAACGATGATACGTTCGCCGAGTTCGTGCGCTGCTGCCTTGACCAGATCGCTTAACGTACTCTTCCCAGCACCTTGACCGCCACCTAACCCAATGATCTCATGGTCGCGCAATTGCCAGTGATATGCCAAGATAACGGCGAGTTCGCGATAGTCGTACGGCGCGCTGGCATCCAGTTTCTCAAAACTAGTGAGCGTAACATCGGTCTTATAAGTCGCACCTGCTAGATCAAAGACCGACGGCAACACTCGTTCCTACGCAAACGTTGTTGGATATGCTAGTTGGTTCAAACCCTACTTTTTGAAGCATCCTATGTTTGAAATTACGCCTTACGAAGTTGATATAGCTGATAGTGACCTAGTATCACTGAAGTCAAAACTGGAACTCACTCGTTTGCCTGAGGCCGAGACGGTAGACGACTGGACACAAGGTGTCCCGCTCGATTACATGCGCGAAATCAAGACGTACTGGCAGAATGAATACGACTGGCGACGATGTGAATCTCGGCTTAATCAGTACGACCAATTTACCACAGAAGTCTTCGGTCTGGATATTCACTGTATGCACATTCAAAGTGAGTCGTCAGATGCTCAAGCGCTCGTACTTACGCATGGTTGGCCAGGTTCGATCGTTGAATTCCTTGACGTAATCGAACCATTGAGAAAGACCCTTCACTTAGTTATCCCTTGCCTACCCGGGTACGGTTTCTCCGCCAAACCTACCCATCATGGTTGGAATGTCGAAAAGGTCGCGAACGCCTGGAACACGATCATGCTACGCCTTGGATACGACAAATACCTTGCACAGGGTGGGGATTGGGGTGCTGCGGTTACGACTGCGCTCGCCACCAATCACGACGATCATTGTGTAGGGATGCACACCAACATGCCGACCGTCGGGCCAGATCGAGACACCATGGACGACTTAACCGAAATGGAACAAGAAGCACTCAAGGGCAGTCAGTTCTATCAGGATTGGGATTCCGGGTACTCGAAACAACAGAGCACAAGACCGCAGACGTTAGGCTATGGGCTCGTGGATTCTCCGATCGGTCAAGCGGCATGGATACTCGAGAAGTTCTACCAATGGACCGACTGTGATGGACACCCAGAAAATGTGCTCACACGCGATCAGTTACTTGACAACGTGATGTTGTATTGGCTATCGGGGAGTGGCGCATCGAGTGCACGGCTTTATTGGGAGAGTTTCGGTCGCGGAGGACGTGCGAAGGATGTCACCATCCCATCAGGCGTAACGATCTACCCGAAGGAGATTTTTCGAGCGTCCGAGCGCTGGGTGCGGAGACGTTTCAAGAATCTAAAACACTATCGGATACAGGATCGCGGCGGTCACTTCGCAGCGTTTGAGCAACCCGCACTCTTTACTGCCGACTTGCTCGAATGTATCGATAGTTTTTGAAACATAGCTGTTAATCTTTGACCGTTGACGTACTTGAACTTCGACCTCACAAGCACCTTTCCCTCAATCCCATCATTTTTTAAGGAGCGTCTAAATGCCTTCGTCAAGTTTCGCTAAGCTGATTTTCATATCTAGCGCCCTCATTCTGTGGTTACTCGGCTGCGCGACGACAGAATCGCCAGAACCGATGGCAACGTCTGACGAAGTCACTATCACCAAGAGTCCGAATGACAGTCGATCCTACCGTTACTTAAAACTTGACAATGAACTAACGGCAATCTTGGTTCATCGGACGGAGGAAGGCAAAGCAGGCGCGGCACTTGGGGTAGCCCGAGGTTCAAACCACGATTGGCCTGAATACGAAGGAATTGCCCACTTTCTTGAGCATATGTTGTTCCTGGGCACCGAAAAGTATCCCGGTCCAGATGGGTATTCGGAGTTTATTTCTAAACACGGTGGAAACCGCAATGCATATACAGCGTCGGAGCTCACAAACTATTACTTCGATATCGACGAACAGCAATTCCCGGAAGCATTAGATCGATTTGCACAGTTTTTTACCGCACCGTTGCTGGATGACACCTATGTAGAACGAGAGAAGAACGCCGTACATTCCGAATACCAGATGCAGCTGCGTAGTGACACATGGCGGGGTATGTCAGTCTCAAAAACTGTCATGAACCCAGATCATCCGATGTCGAAGTTCAATATCGGCAGTAATGAGACGCTCGCAGATGTCGATAGAGATCTCGTCAAGGACTTCTACGAGCAAAACTACTCCGCCGATCAGATGGTACTCGTTGTAGTCAGCGAGCGAAGCCTAGACGATCAGGAAGCACTCGTACGCGAACTATTCGGCGACGTACCCAACAGAAGGTTAGGAGACGCGCCGATTCCACCGCTCGCCTATCGAGACGATTCATTGCCATTCGCGTACGGCTATCAGACCATCATGTCAAACCGTTCGATCTCGATTGAGTGGCCAGTTCCAGACTACACACCTTATCTTCGAACGAAACCGCTGAATTACCTAGGTAATTTGATCGGGCATGAAGGTGAAGGCAGCTTGCACCAGTTACTTCAAAATCGTGGCTGGATCAACTCACTTTCGGCGGGAGGATTTAGATCCGATCGCGGGAATTCGGAATTTGGGGTCTCCGTCGGTGTGACTGATAGCGGATGGGAACATCTCGATGAAATACTCGGGCTCGTCTACGCGTACATCGAAACACTGCGTGCAAATCCAATTGAGGAGTGGCGTTACCACGAGCAAGCCACGATCGCTGATTTGAACTTTCGTTTTGTAGAGCAGACCTCTTCCATCGGCACAGCGAACCAAATCGTAAATAACGCGCAGATATTCGAACCCGAAGATCTACTACGGGGTCCGTACTTGATGACGAAATTCGAGTCGAGGGTGATCCGCGATTACCTAAGTTATCTAACGCGAGAAAATGCGATAACGCGCATTGCCGCACCGGACATCGAAACCGACAAGACGGAGAAATGGTTTAGTGTCCCGTATACGTTGACGCCTGATATCAATACCAACCACGTCGTCGAACATTCGTTCGAACTCCCAGAACCGAATGTGTATATCCCAGACGAAACGTCCGTGCTTGATGGCTTGCACGACGCCATACCATCCATAGTCCATGACGCGGATGGACTGGAGGTCTGGCACGCACCAAATACGGAGTTCAAAGTCCCAAGGGCTTATATCACCGTAAGGCTGCAGTATGCAGAACCACTATCACGTCCGCGCGAGGTCGTCAACAACGTACTACTCTCAAGACTACTGAACATCAAATTCAATGCTCGGTCCTATCCCGCAGTCATCGCAGGACTTTACGGTAATTTTGGAACACATTCTGAAGGACTATCTATCACTGTAAACGGCTATGACGACAAGCAAAGTCTTTTGCTTGGTGACATGTTGAAGCTACTGAACGATTTTGAAGTTGACGAGGCGCAACTCGAAAACCAGAAGGTCGAACTTGCCAAGCAATACAGCGACTTCAAAGACGTACGTCCATTTCAACAAGCTTTTAGCACGATTTCTCACACGTTGATGAGTTCAGCATGGGCGCCGAGCGTACTCGCAGCAGAAGTGAGTGGCGTAACTAGCGAATCGCTCTCCGAATGGATGGCCGAGCGTCTTGACCAGGTTGCAGCAACCGTGCTCATCGTTGGTAATGTGACCGCAGAAGCTGGAAAGGGAATAGGAAAAACGATAGCGGACAGTTTGAATCTTGAAGCGAGCGAGCGTCGCGTACCTTCAGTTCACCGCTTGTCTGAACTCCATACGCGAAACCTCGACATTGAGCACAACGACGCAGTCTACTTGGTTAGTTTCCAAGGTGAGGAGAACTCCATCGCGGAGCGAGCCGTGATGCGACTCATCGCTTCAGTGGTATCAACAGCGTACTTTAACGACTTGCGAACTGAGCAACAGCTTGGTTACGCTACGATCGCTCAATTTGCGGAACTGTTTACATTCCCCTCGATGGTATTTGTCGTGCAATCTCCGGTTGCAGATGTCCCGCACATCCAAACAGCGACTAACCAATTCATTGCGAAACGACGAATCGAACTCGATTCGATGACCCAAGAGGAATTTGACGGTTACAAGGATGGATTATTAACGAGTCTTCTAGAGAAGGACAGGAACCTTAGCCAAAAGTCGGGGCGGTATCTAAACGACCTCGTTATCCAGAATCCTTCTTTTGACACCCGCGAACAGTTGGCTAATGCGATTAGAGACATCACACTAGACGACTTCCGAGTAGCGTACGACCGACTTCTCGATCTAGACAGCCCGCGACGTCTTGAGGTTTTCAGCCCAGGTCAGAAAGGCTCGACGTTGACACAAGGCGTCGCGATCACTGATCCGACGATCTTCAAGCAGCCGGATTGACAGGATTCTTTAGGTCTACGATCTCAAAATCAGGCAATGGGCGAATGAGCTCGTTGCAATACTGTGTCTTCTCGATGATCCGTCGATCCAGCACGGTAATGGAACCACGGTCTGTTTCGCTACGGAGAAGTCTTCCACACGCTTGAAACAATCGCAATGACGCTTGTGGTACGTCGTACTGCATAAATGCGTTCTCAAACCCCAGTAACTCTTTCTGCGACTTGATGACTGGGTCATCTGGGACGTTAAACGGGATACGCATGATCACGACATGCTGACAGTAGTCGCCGGGGAGGTCTACACCTTCTCGATACGACACCAAGCCAAATATGAAGCTCTGCCCACCGGTATCGATTGTCCGTCGATGCTTTCTGATCGTTTCAGCCATGGATAACGCGTCTTGCATAAGGCAGAGCGAACGAAAATCGTCAGGCATTTGCTTGTACACCTTCACCATATCCGCACGCGAAGTGAACAGCACCAATCCACTGCGGTTCTTCGCTAACAGTTGAGGGAGATAAGCTGCAGCTGCATTGTTGAACGCCTCTCCGCCTGGTGCACTGAACCCAATGTTCGCAACCTGAAATCTAACGTTGCGTCGAAAGTCGAAAGGGCTGGCGATTCGTCTGAAGTGCTCGTCCGATAGATTTAAGCCAACTTCCTGTTTAAACTGATCAAATTCCTGACTCGAATAAATTGTCGCTGAGGTGCAAATCACACTATGTGCTTGTGACCAAATTGCGCTATCGAGAATTTCTTCGACCGCAATTGGGACAGTGTGCATGCGCCATTCATTCCCATCTGGCGATAACCAGCGAGCAGATGCGACCGGACTATCAGAACCCCAGTCCTCAAACAAGGACTTGATGTCGCGAACCGTAGTTAGAAGCTCGGTTACGGAACGAACAGCGCGACCAAGAACGTCGGTGTTGATCCACAAAGGAAGATTTGCTCGCGCATCATCGAGTGTCGTGTACAGTTCGTTTAAGGCAACAAACAATCCTCCGACTACATTCGCTAAGACACGCGCGTGATCACTCGTGCTTTCGTCTACACGACCGGCGACGAAACGGAACACACTCCGTTGTGAATCCGGTTCGACTGTGGTGGTAATTGACAGTTGTGAGAAGTGTTCGCGAAGCTGGTCGACCAACGTCTCTACACGCGGTACGGTGTCCAGAATGTCCTGTTGTCCACTCGAAAGCGGATGACCTTCTTCCACATTGTTCATCAATCGATTAATAAAGTCCTCGACTTTCTGAACGAACTCGACAACGCCGGATGTAGTCGTGCTGACCGTACCTGAACTCATGACAATATCAGCCAATCGATGTACTTCGTCAAAAACGTATACACAGTCCTCCGGCGCGGGGAGCATGTCGATGCCTTCCCGACCCGCAGCCATTAGCAAGCTGTAGTTCGTTACAACGACATCGAGTGACGTAATTCTGTTACGAGCTCGAAAATAAGGGCATGGCTTCGAATACTCACATGACTGGCGATGGCACCCAATCGCGTCTGTGGTGAAGGAGCTTCGGTGACGTTGTGCCAGCGCGATAGGTACGGCATCCATATCGCCGTCCCATTGTCGAGTGTTGAATCGATCAAGCAAGTCACCCGCGATTCGACGATCATCGCGTGACGGGTTTTCGGAACCGAACAGATCCACCGATTCGTCACCGTGAGAATTGACATTCTTGTCCAACCGATCGATACATGCGTATCGACGACGACCCTTGATGATGCCAAACGTCAGCTTCGGTGAGAATAGGTCTGCCAGCTGCTGTAATTCGGCATGGAGCAGCTGTTGCTGCAACAATACCGTTGACGTGACAATCACGAGTGTTTTGCCTTGTCGCCGCGCTTCGATGGCCGCCGGGATACAGTACGCAACGGTCTTCCCAGTGCCAGTACCTGCTTCGACGACACCGATCCGACGCTGTTTTCGTGTCAAAGACTGTGCAATGAACCGCATCATGTCCAGCTGACCTTGACGCGCTGTGTAACCTTGATCACTTAACCAAGCTTCATAAACGCGCTTGGCTTCTTCGAAAAGCAACTCGGATTCAGACATGCAATTAAGGTTTAAGACCTACCAGTCCGTCCTATTCAGCGTGGCGGTAAGTTTAGGGTCTAGCTGGGCGTGGGCATTGCCAGATGGTTTCGACCTAAGAGTTCTATCGGACGACGTGCCAAATGCTCGACAAATGGTTGAGTCCGCATCGGGCAATATCTATGTCGGTACAAGACGCGTTGGCGATGTATACGCCGTCGTTCCGAACGATGCCAAGACTGACGCAGAGGTGTATGTCATCGCGTCTGACTTACCTATGCCGTCTGGTCTTACCATCGTTAATGGCGACCTCATCATCGGCGCCTTAAATCAGGTGTGGCGCATTCGAGACATCGATGACGTCTACGCTGACGAACCGTCGCTCGAATTGATCACCGATGATTTACCCGACAGAACTCATCATGGCTGGAAATACCTTGATCATGATTCTGAAGGGTTCCTCTACCTCAATGTAGGAGCGCCCTGCAATATTTGTTTATCCGACGACGAGAGGTTTGCCAGCATCCTACGTATGAATCTAATGACCGGAGCTACGACCATCTACGCGCGCGGGGTGCGAAACAGCGTGGGTTTCGCGTGGCATCCGATCACAGGTAAGATGTGGTTTTCCGATAACGGTGGGGACTGGATGGGTCCGGAGGTGCCGTTAGAAGAAATAAACGTCGTTACAACACCTGGCGAACATTTCGGGTATCCGTTTATCCATGCAGGTGTCGTTAAGGATCCGACGTTTGGCGCCGATAAGGACCCAGATGACTATACAAAGCCGGTGTTCTACATCCGCGCCCATGCCGCCGCGTTAGGCATTGCGTTCTATACAGGGGATCATTTTCCGGCCGATTACGAGAACGCGCTATTCGTCGCCGAACATGGGTCTTGGAACCATGCGCCTGGCGCACCTCGCGGATACCGAGTATCCGTCATTCGAGAGACTCAAAACGGACTTCGCTATGACGCGTTCGCGGACCAATGGCTAGTCGATGGGAAAGTTGAAGGTCGACCCAATGATGTGTTGGTGCTTCGCGATGGTAGTCTGCTAATTAGCGACGACCAAAACGGCACGGTATATCGTGTCACCTACTCTGGTAACACGGACTAACGATGTCGACCTCTGTTTCTAACAGTACACGTGCGCAGCTGCTGCTCGTACCGTTGTACCTGGCGCTGAAATGTCGCGACAGAATTCCGAATCGAAGGCGAATTGCGCCATGCGCCAGATTGGTATCCGCTTAAACCGACGTGATAACTAGCATACAACGCTTCCGTGTTCGATGGCGCGACACCGAGATGTTTCACTGCTCGGTTTAGATACCAGCCGACAAAGTCAATGCTATCAGCGAAATTCGTTCGACTCGCGGTACGGTTCTTCGTTGCTTGAACGTAGTCGTTCCACGTCTCTTCTTTCGCTTGCGAATACCCTAATGATGAAGATTTTCTTCTACCTGGAATAAACCCGAGAATCTTCTGCCGTGGCGGACGTACAGTTGCTCGAAAGCTGGACTCCTTGTAGATTACCGCCATCATGATTGAAATCGGAATTCCCCATTTCCTCTCGCTACGCGCCGCAGATCGATACCAAGATCGCTTTTCGTCGAAAATCTGACAAATGTTCTCAGTGTTACTCGGTGTAGACGTAGAAACGCACGCGGAGAGTGCGATGAAGGTCGCCGCAGCAATGCCGATAACTATGTAGAGTGGACGATGTCTCGAGTTTAAGCAGACCAATATTCCATTACCGCTTGACTTTCCATTGATATTATCAGCCTAACATGTACGAGCATGAATTCGACGAGATTTAGCAAATATACTACTTAGTCGATTTCACTGGGAAAACTCATGGCGATCGAAGAAGGAAAAAAACCGCCGATGTTCACATTGCCCAACCAATCGGGCAAGAAGATAGCGCTACGTGATCTATTAGGCAAAGATGTCATCCTCTTTTTCTACCCCAAAGATCACACACCGGGCTGTACAAAAGAAGCTTCTGGTTTTCAAGCGCTCCTTCCAGATATTCGCAAAGCGAGGCGAGGCGTCGTTGTGTTAGGGGTATCCATGGACGATGCGGAATCTCACAAGAGGTTTCGCAAGGACTACGGATTGCGCTTCGATCTCCTTACTGACGCAAATCACAAAGTTATGGAGAAATACGAGGCATACGGCGAAAAGATGATGTATGGCAAAATCCGTATGGGAGTGATTCGTTCAACGGTATGGATCGGAAAAGACGGAAGAGTTGCCAAACACTGGCGTCGCGTTCCTCGCGCCGCAGACCACCCACAAAAAGTACTCGAAGCGCTAAGCGCGTGATTCGCTAGGTCCGCTAATTCGGCGATCCTAGTCAACACAGAAAGACGCTGCTTTCATCCAACGATGACGTTGTTCCGCAGTTTACCGATCGGTTCGACTGTTATTTCAATGACGTCACCCTCGTCCATGAATATCGGCGGGTTTCGTGCGGCACCGACGCCGCCTGGCGTTCCCGTTACGATAACGTCGCCAGGCATTAAATCCGTAAACGTTGAACAGTAGGCTAATAGATCAGCGAATCCAAATACAAGCTGTTTCGACTTCGCGTTCTGCATCACATTCCCGTTTAATCGAGTTGTGATCTCCATTTCGTCGAGATCGCCGACTTCGTCTGGTGTCATCATCCAAGGGCCGAATCCACCCGTACCGGTGAAATTCTTCCCCGGGGTGAACTGACTCGTATGACGTTGGTAGTCGCGAACACTCCCGTCGTTGTAACAGCTAAAGCCAGCTACGTAGTCAAGCCAATCCTCTGCAGCGACGCGTCGTGCGTGGCGACCGATGATCATCGCAATCTCGCCTTCATAGTCCAGCGCTCTTGACTCGAACGGTCGAACCATGTTCTCAAGATGTCCAACTTGGGCAGCCGCAAATCGAACGAAAATCGTCGGATTGTCCTCCCCTCCTCGACCGGTTTCGGCCTGGTGATCACGGTAATTTAGCCCAACGCAGAGGATCTTGTCAGGATTGGTGATGGTCGGCAGATACTCAATATCGTCTAACGTTACGTTTTCTTTTTCAGCGGTCTGAAGCGCCAGCTCTTTAAGCGCCCCTGCAGTAAGTGCTTCCTTTAGAGTGGAGTATGGACTATCCGCACCCACACAGACAATTTGATCATCTGCGTTGAGATAACCAAACGTTTCCACACCTTCCTGACGAAATGAAATCCAGCGCATGCAGAGAGTTCCTTAATCAAAAACAATCACGTTTCGGGCAATCTCGCCAGTCTCTAATTGTGCCATCGCATCGTTGATGTCCTCCAGTCCGATTCGACTAGAGATCATGTCGTCTAAATGCAATTTCCCTTGAAGGTAGAAATCAACGAATCGAGGCATGTCGAGTCTGAATCGATTCGATCCCATCATCGAGCCTTGAATCGTCTTTTCCTGGAGGAAGTCTGGACCATGTAGAGTGACCATTTCACCTGGCGGGATCATGCCGATCACAGTCGCAGTGCCACCACGACGAAGCATTCGAAACGCCTGTTCAGCCGTGATCTTCAAACCGATCGCCTCGAAGGCGTAATGTACACCGCCATCCGTCAATTGCCGCACGCTGTCAACCGGATCACTTTCAGATGCGTCAATGGTGTCTGTTGCGCCGAACTTGCGCGCCAGTTCGAGTTTCGATGCGACTTGATCGACAGCGATTACTTTTCCAGCTCCAGCAAGCGCAGCGCCATTAATACACGACAATCCGACACCACCACATCCAATCACTGCAACGGTTGAACCAGGTTCTACGGTGGCCGTGTGGATCACCGCACCGACCCCAGTTGTTACGCCGCAACCGATAAGCGCTGCGCGATCCATGGGCATATCGTCACGGATCTTCGCGACTGCATGTTCGTGCACGAGCATCCGTTCAGCGAATGAACTCAGACTAGCGAATTGATGGACGACGCCACCAGCTTGGCTCAAACGCGGAATATCGTCGTGCCCTCGACGAGTCTCGGACGAACCACATAACGACATATGACCCGTTAAGCAGTGTTCACAATGTCCACAAAACACCGACAAGCAGGTAATCACATGGTCACCCGGTTTGACATACGTCACGTCGCGACCTACCTCTTCGACGATGCCTGCAGATTCGTGACCTAGCACCACTGGCGTCTGCCCAGGATACGTACCGTTATAGAAATGGAGATCCGAATGGCAAACTCCCGCAGCCTTCGTTCTAACGACGACTTCGCGTGGTCCAGGATCGGCGAGCTCTACTTCCTCGATTTCCATCGGTTGGTTGACTTCGCGAAATACGGCTGCTTTCATCCGAAAGATCTCCTTGCGAACTTGGTCAAAAGGTAAGAAGAGTTTATGTTAATCGGGTTTCGTAGCGAGTTCCTAGCTATCGGAGTTCGCCATTTGCCAATGTGACTGCAGCGTCGATTGCCGAGATCGTACTTCGTTCATTGGCTACACCTTTACCAGCGATGTCGAAAGCCGTACCGTGGTCAACAGAGGTGCGAATGAACGGCAATCCAAGTGTAGCTGAAACGCTCTCGTGAAGATTGTGGACCTTGATGGCAATGTGCCCCTGATCGTGATATAGGGCTAACACAACGTCAAACTCACCGTCGATTGCACGATTGAATACCGAATCAGCTGGTAACGGTCCGGTCGCATCGATCCCTTCATTGCGCGCTACTTCAACGGCCGGTCCTAACTCTTCAATCTCCTCGCGCCCTAGTAATCCGCCTTCACCGCCATGTGGATTAAGTGCCGCTACGGCAATTCGAGGTGCTTGCAGCCCCCACGTGGTAAATGAACTGTGCGTTAGTTGGAGTTTGGCGAGGACGTTATCTTGAGTAACGAATTCGACCGCCTTACCTAGCGATTTATGCGTCGATAAATGCACGACCCTTAATCCGGGCGTCATCAGCATAGTTGCGGCGCTCGGAATACCCGCAACTGCTGCGAGCATTTCCTGATGACCAATATGCTCCGACCCAGCTGCATGAATCGCTTCTTTATTCAATGGACACGTCATCATCGCGTCGACGGTTCCGTTGAGACATTCGTGGGCAGCGGCAATTACTGCCTCTATCGCAGCCTCGCCGTTTCCTGCCGATACGCGACCAAACGCGAAATCATCTGGTCGTGCTAGGTCGAGCTCCGTGAACTCTGGCTCGTCGCCGAGTGTCACGTTTGCGACTTCTAAGCCATCTTCGAATGCCCAACGCGGACCGAATAGCACCGGATGACATCGATCAACGATCGCAGGTAGTGCTTTGACAAGGATTTCGGGGCCGATTCCCGCTGGATCACCGAGCGTGATCCCAATGCGTGGTTTTGTCGAGGTCACAGCACTTCACTAGCCACAACGCGAAGACCGAACCCTTCAATACCAACCAAATCCACTTCGCGACCCGCTACTATGCGAATGTCGCGGACACCAAGATCTCGGAGTATTTGCGCACCGATACCTACTTCAAGCCACTGGTTCGCACGCTTACTAGCGCTCGTATGTTGTGTATCGAGTAAGTCTAAAGGTACGCCCGCGAACCCACTGCGTAAGTAGATGAACACGCCTCCCTCTAGTATCTCGAGCTTGTCAAGCGCAACGTCAATGAGGCGATTCGGGTGATTCGACTGCGATCCAAAAACATCCTCGATGAGTTTTTCTCGGTGGATGCGAACTGGCACAGCATCCATCGCGTTGACGTTCCCGAATACGATCGCGAGATGCTCTGCTTGTTCGAATTTGGTGCGATATGAATAAGCCTTTGCCGGTCCAATGCGTGTTCGGACTTGAAACTCACTCACACGATAGACGAGTTTTTCTCGTCGTTGCCGCCATGCAATCAGATCTTCAATAGAAATGATCTTTAGATCGTGTTCCTTTGCGAATGCTAGGAGCTCGGGTAACCGCTTTACGGTACCCTGATCGTTAACGATTTCTGCCAACAACCCAACAGGAGGGCAACCTGCCGCTTCTGCTAGATCGATCGCTGCCTCGGTATGACCTGACCGAACCAGTACGCCGCCCTGCCGACCGATCAACGGGAAGATATGACCCGGACGTACGAAATCATCGGCTTGCGTATTGTTGTTCGCGAGTGCTTGCGCCGTATTCGCCCGCTCTTCGGCCGATATGCCAGTCGACATACCTTGCGTGTAATCAACACTAACTGTGAATGCCGTCGATAGCGGTGCGTTGTTTTTCGGTACCATGGGATCGAGCTTGAGCCGCTCCGCAATATCTTCCGTGATCGGTGTACACAAGATGCCGCTCGTGTATCGAACCATAAACGCGACGTCTTCTGGCGATGCTTTGGACGCCGCCATGATGAGGTCGCCTTCGTTTTCGCGGTCTTCGTCATCGACAACCACGATAAGCTCACCTCGTGCAATCGCATCGATGGCGTCTTCGACGTCGTCCAGGATCCGTTCGGTATTCAAAGTATTGGCTATTCGGCGAAACGTAGAACCGAGTTACTACATATTGAGCCGCATACGACCGAGAAAGTCACGTTTACCAATCGACGTGCCTTGCATACGAATCATGTCATATGTCGTCGTCGCATGGAAGTAGAAATTTGGCAACGAGAACGTGAGTAGAAAGTCCTCAGCAATAAACGGCATAGACATTGAACCCATCTTGAAAACCATTTTTTTGCCTAAGAAGCCGTTCACTTTGTCTTCCGAATAGTCATCTAAGCCTGCCAACGCATCGGCGACCAAGGACTGCAGCGCACCGTAATCCTGATCGGCCATATTCGGGGGTCCGAATTCACCAGCGTCGACGCCCTTCATCGCACCTAAGGAATGGTGAGCCACGGAGATAACCTGAAATCGGAACGGCAACATGTCATCGATCAGTTTGGTCTCGACGACGTCATTCAAGTCGATCCCATTTGCTTCACAATGTTCTCGCCCCTTATTCAGAACACCTTCAATCGAGCTGAGTATCTGGCTGTAAGTCCCAACGGTAGCGTCGTATAGCGTAAGAGCCATGCTTTATTCCTGTGTGTGATTCGTCCAGATAGCGGCAAGCAGAGAATTCCTGCGCCGCCTGCTTGATTGTAGCGACGTCTTACCGTCGAACGGACTTCGACCAAGCGTAAAGGACGGTATACACACGACATACGTATGACATGGATGTGCCTGAATTACTGCGCGACACTAAACCTTAACGAAATAAACGATATGTACACAAATTAGAATGGCTCGTTTTAGTAAAAATCGTGCGCGACGCGCTAATCGCTGGAGTGATTTCCGTTTGGCGTGGCGTTTTCAGCGCATATTGGTTTGGAGAACGATTTGACCAAAGCGACCGTCAACTTACATACGAAGTTCCAAATTGGTACAGTCGATGACCGTATTTTTGGTGGCTTTCTTGAACACCTCGGGCGCCATATTTACAAAGGGGTATACGAACCTGATCACCCTCTTAGTGATAACGACGGATTACGAAGTGATTTGCGCGATGCCCTCAACGAACTCGGAGTAACGATCGCTCGCTATCCTGGCGGAAACTTCGCGTCAGGCTATCACTGGGAAAACGGTGTAGGCGATCGCAGCTCCAGACCAACAGTACGAGAGCTCGCTTGGCAAAGTACTGAAACCAATCACTTTGGAACCAATGAGTTCGTCCACCTCTGTAAAAAGCTGAATTGGCAACCGATGTTGGCCGTAAATCTTGGTACCGGATCGCCGGAGGAAGCCCGCAACTGGGTTGAGTACTGCAACTTGGACGCAGGTACGTATTACGCCGATCAGCGCGTACAAAACGGCGACGAGGCACCGCTTCAAGTCCCGGTATGGTGTTTAGGAAACGAAATGGACGGGCCGTGGCAACTTGGACACGTACCCGTCGACGAATACTGTAATCGCGCCCAGATGGCCGCAAAAATGATGAAAGATTGCGACCCGAGTATCGAATTGGTCGCTTGTGGATCCTCAGCACCACGCATGCCGACCTATGTCGAGTGGGACCAGCATGTGATGCGACGACTCGGTCCTGATTTGGCTGATTTCATCAGCCTACATCGCTACGTCGGCAATTCAGAAGGTGACTCTGAGGACTACCTCGCGATTACTAAATCAGTCGAACAACAGATTGAGAGCATTGACGCAGCTGCCAGAACGGTTGCCGCACGGCAGGACACCGGTCGTCGTACATACCTGTGTTTCGACGAATGGAATGTGTGGTACCGTGCGAGAACTCGAAAAGATGTCGATGGCGCAGGTAAATTCGCGCCGCCATTACTTGATGAAACCTACAACTTCGAGGACGCGCTCGTCGTTGCGATGTTCCTAATGAGTTTCATCCGCCATGCGGACGTCGTCAAGATCGCGAACATAGCACAACTCGTCAACGTCATTGGACCGATCAAGACGAATTCAGATGGCGTGCTAAAACAAAGCATCTATCACGCCTTTCGAATGGTGTCATCACGTAAAGGCGGTCAGGCGTTGCGTCAAGCGATTTCCTGCGACTCATATACGAGCACGTCTCACGGTGAGGTACCGTACCTCGACAGTGCTGCAATCATCAATGGCGACGAACTCAAATTCTTTGCGGTGAATCGCAATCTAACAGAAGCGATGGATTTGACGATTGCGTGTGCAGACAGGCCAAGCAGTGCGTTCAATGACGGCGAGTTGCTATCCGACACCGACTTGAACGCCACGAATACGTGGGAGAGTCCAACGCACGTAGTCTCAAAACCGTTAAGCGACGTAAAGTTAGTGAATGGTCAGGCACACGTCGAACTACCGCCTCAGAGTTTCCTGGCACTGTCGCTGCAATTAGGTTAGATCGCAGAAGCTTGCTTCAGCGCTTTGACGTCGTCAGCACCTATGCCAAGTAGCTCACCATAAACAGCTTCATTGTCCTCACCTATAGCGCGCGGAAGCTGAACGGCTGGCGGGTGAAGACCTTGAAAGCGCAGCGGCGTACTTGGGATCATCAAGGGACCTAGTTCGGGATGCTCTAGTTTTTGCAGCGCACCTCGAGAAATTAGGTGTTGATCCGAAAGAACGTCCGATATTGACTGCACCGGTGCGCAAATCACCTCGTGCGCCTGACATATCTCGAATACTTCGCTCGTGTTCAACGTTCTGGACCAACTCTCCACGACGTGATCTGTCAGTTCCATGTTCTCAGAACGTGTCGCCATGTTCGCGAACCTTTCGTCGTCCGCAAGATCTTGCCTTTTCATAGCCTTTAGCAGTTTTCGCCAGTGACCTTCACGAATGCAGATGATGGCAACGTGGCCATCACGCGTCGCATAGATGTTGTACGGTGCCACCGCCTTTGCTTGATGGTGATTTCCTACTCGCGGCGGGTCGTCGCCGAAGCGGTAATACGCACCTAGTGCCGAACAAAGAGTTGGAATGACAGAGTCCTGCATCGAGACATCAAGAACCGCCCCTTCCCCCGTCGTTGCTCGACGAAGCAAAGCTGTTACGATCGCAGAATAAAGGTGCACCCCACCCAAAATATCGCATAGTGCTGGTCCAGATTTGAGAGGCGGCTCGTCTTCGTAACCCGTAATTGCCACAACGCCGCTCATCGCCTGCACGGTCACGTCCATCGCACGATAGTCCGAGTGAGGACCCTGTTGTCCAAATCCCGTAGCCGCTGCGTAAATTAGTCTTGGGTTAATCGCTGTGAGATCGTCGCCACCGACGCCGTATTTCGCCATCGTACCGGGTGCGTAGTTCTCAAGCAGCACATCAGCGTGTTGGACTAGCGCTTTAAGCAATTCCTGGCCACGTTCGCTCTTCAGATTCAAAGTAATCGTCTCTTTGTTACCGTTCAGCATGATGAACGGATAACCCTCGCCAGTAGCCCGTTCAGCACCACGGAGGGTCTCGCCGATCGGCGATTCGATCTTGATCACGCGAGCGCCCGCCATGGCAAGAAGGTATCCGCAATAGGGACCGTTGTAGATCTGTCCCATGTCGAGTACGGTGAGTCCCGTTAGGGGTTGATGCTGATCGTTTGACATTTCTGTGTGACTCACGACAAATCTGGCAGAACCGTTGCGATCTTGGTCCTCCAAATATTCTTCGCTTTGATGTCGTTTGAGAATTGCGCGGATTTATACCGTTAGTGCACCGGGCTTAAGCGAATGACGACATTTCAACGACTGCTGGTTCACCTAAGTAAGGCTAACCATCCTTTTAAAATGCCCATCCGACTCAATACGTAGATACGGGCTAGCAGGTTGGCAAACGCACGAACTCTGACCCTCGAACAGAAGCAGGACCTTTATCGAGACGGCTACGTGATCGTCAAAAACGCGGTCTCAGAAGAGCTTGTTGAAAAAGCACTAAACCGAATGCGTACAGCAAAGAAAGGCGAGTACGTGGGTTCTTCGGAACACCTTATCAACCTTGTGAATGCTTCGGACGTTACCCCAATTCTGCACGAAGCGATGGGTTATTTCGACCCACCGGTTACTTGCCAAGTAGGCGTCCTTAAGCGCCGTGAGCCCGGTGACCACTTCAATAATCTTGGCTACCGGGATCGCGACATGCCGTACTACGGGGCCGAATCTCACATGGACGGGTTATGCACGATTGGCGTACCGCAAAAACCCGTAGAAGGGACCGATGCAGAGATCTACAAGATGTATATCTCAAGTGGACCTAAAGGTGACATCGGTCGCAGTCCAGACGTAATGGGTCACAACTCGGTACCACTTTTCGAAGATCCGGACATGACATTGGGCATGGGTTCATTCACCTCCTTCGTGTTCGTGTGCTTGAACGATCAAACACGCGAAGGATGTGGCCAAACCGCGCTCTTGAAAGGCGCACACCATATCACTCAAGAGTTCTTCCGCTGGCAGTATGCAACCAACGGGCACATCGGACCAGAGGGACCAGGTTGGCCGCGCTTGAACTACGATGCGCCGAACGGTTGTGGGCACACCTACCTACCCGCGTCCGTGCGCGAAAAGTTCATCGATGATACATCGGAGTCTACGCCAGATGGCGTCAAGTGGCCACGACCCACGCAAGCTCTTATGGAACCCGGCGACGCGTGCATTACTCTATTCAATATGCCGCATTCTGGAACGCGAAACGAACACGGTACGGAATCACGGAAGAACATCATTTTCCGAATCCGTAATAAGAGTCGCCAGCCGAAGCACACGGTGAATGGGGTGTCAGATCATCCTGACAGAGGCCAGCGCGGCGAATGGCTCGAATACGAAGAAGGCAACAATCCGTGGGAGCGATCGAAATACGCCATCTGCAATATGTGGCATGAGTGGGAAGGGATGCGTGAGGTTGTCGCGGACATGGAGGCACAACAATCCGCTGGCTGATTAAAGCGGAGTAATTTAGACGTGGCGAACGAACACGCAACCGACAATAACGCTCATCCAGACATATCGAAACTAGCAGGTGGACTAGCAATCGTCACCGGCGGTGCGTCGGGGATCGGACATGCCATTTTGGAAGCTGCAGTCACCCACGGTCTGCATCCAGTTATAGTTGATATCGACGCTGAAGCGATTAAAGTCGCGGAAGCGAAACTTAAGCGTATAGCTGATAGCAACGAGCTACGTGTAAGCGGTATCGAAGTCGACGTTTCAAGTGAGGAAAGCGTTTTATCTCTTCGAAACACGATCGAAGATCAGATGCCCGGTGTTCCGATTTCATTATTAGTCTGTAATGCAGGCGTTGGCGCAGGCGGCGGTGTCATCGGTGCACGGGACATTGACTGGGATTTCGTTTTGGGCGTGAACGTCAAAGGTGTTGCACATTTCGTCAGGCACTTTGTACCAAAAATGCTTGAACAGAATGCACCTGGTTCCTTTGTCGCGACGTCATCTCAGGACGGTTTATGTGCAGCGCAAGGCGTTTACGGTGTGACAAAACATGCGTGCGTAGCCCTATGCGAAGCGCTATATCAGGAGCTACGAGGGCGTCTCTCCGTGCATGTGCTTTGCCCGAATGTCGTAGGAACCAACATCGTGCGGTCTGGCACGCATCGACCCGAACGATTCGGTGGACCAACACCAGCGTCATCAGCGACAGAGGCGCTCGTGGAGAGATTTAAAAATTTCGGTATGCCTCCAAGTCGTTGTGCAGAAATGGTGTTCAATGCGATTCAGTCAGGTGATTTCTACATTCTTGCGGAAGCTGAAGAGGATCCGGGTCACATCTACAACCAAGCGAAAGTACGCATGGACGCGATACTAAATCACGGACGTCCATTCAGACCTCCTAGCGAATTCATCGCTCGGGTCTTCAGACCTAGCACTTAACTAACTAAATACGGCGTCGCGTCGAAGGCGACTCACTATCAATCCGATCGCCAATACGAATCTGAAAACGGCTAAGGGTGTAGGCGCTCGTTTCGCAGATATTTAGAGATTCAGTCGTAATTCCAATCCCAGCAGTCGAGGCGCTTCGTAAACAGCAACCGGAAATATGGACGCGCCAATTGTTAGTTTCTGAACGCCTTTGTCCGTCAGATTCCGGCCGAAAACGGATACGCTGTTGCCACGCGCGCCCCAAGCCCACTTTATTGAGCCGTTAATTAACGTGGTAGCTGGTCGATAGTAAATCTCGTCGTTACTCTCACCAAAGGAGTTGTAGCGCGATTGATATCGAGCCTCAAGGCGGAAATCTAGCGTATTTTGTCCGAGATATGACGTGTAATTAATCGCGTTAGATACGGACAGATGAGGTGCCATTAATACATCGAGATGTGAATTGTCAGTGACGATCCCGTCGTTATTGAGGTCAACTAGAAACGTATCCCACTGTGCATCCAACAAGCCGATTGCAAAATCAATACTGAGGTTTGGCTGCACCAACCAATCGGACTCGAACTCAAGCCCTTTGATGTCCACATTGCCGAGGTTCTCGTTGATGGGTTCGTTTCCTCTACCCGTCGAATTAGTGCGTCGTACAAACCCTACGAGATCCTCGTAGTCCGCATAGAACAACGCTGCAGATAGCCGTAGATGATTCTGAAATAAATTCGCTTTCATTCCAGTCTCGTAATTCGTTACATATTCGGCGTCGTATGGTCCGACATTTTCCGGAACTGTTGCCCTACTAGTGAATCCGCCAGACTTGTAACCGGTAGAGATTGTTGCATAGCCCATGATTGATTCCGAATATTCATACTTAGCTCCTAGTTTCCAAGTCGGTTGATCCCAGGTCGTCTCGGCGTCTAGTACGATCGGAGGTCGTTGCGGAGCAGGAGCGGGAAGACCGAAGTTGCTCACCGTGACTTCCTTTTTATCCTCCGTAATTCTTCCTCCTGCGATCAAAATGAACTGTTCATTCAATCGAAAATCGGTCTGAGCGAATACAGCGAAGCTATTAGTTTGCTGCCTAGCTATCGTGGTTCGTGCTGCGTCTGCGAATTCATATGTGGCGGAAAAAGGAGGCCCGATATTCTGATAGAAAAAACGTCGAGCGTTTTCCTTGAACGCGAACACGCCTAAAACATAGTCCCAGCGCGTGCTATGTGCATCATGGAATCGAATTTCCAGACTATCCTGTCCATGGTCGATATCGAATCCAATATTCACATTTAGTCGCGGATTTGGACCGAGGGCGGGTGGCTGTGCACCCGCACGACCATCGAGATCGGTGTATAGAAGAAAACTGCTTTCGTGTGTATTGCCGGCGACATAGATCGTCCCAGGTTCAAACTCAATTTCCGATAGCAATGTAAATCCGCTCTCGTCGGAATTGTTGAATCCGTCCGTATCCATATTGACCAAATGGACATCACCATCTGCCGTTCCATATGGATCTTGGATTACGTTCGACGTTGCGATTCCATCCGATTCCTCTTCGACCTGATAGTACGTGAGAGTGGTTGCCACGTTCGAGACGATATGGTCCAATTTGAGACGTAGCGTGTTGGAATCCTGTACGCCTAACCGATTACCATTGAATGCATTAGTAACGTGACCGTCGTATCCTCGCTTCGAAATAGTCAAGCGCGACCGGAGAGAATCGTTCAAAATCTGGCCTGATTCGGCCGATATCACATATTTCGAAAGACCGTACTCACCTACCGTCGCACGAGCTGCTAAACCAGCTTCCTGATCGGCGGCGCGGGTAATAATGTTGACAGTCCCCGCGAGACTATTCCGTCCGAAGAGGGTTCCCTGAGGACCACGCTGCACTTCCACTCTTTCGACATCAATCTGATCGTGACCTAGCCCCGTAACACGGGCATGGGGAATTCCGTCGATTAATACCTGCGTCTTCTGATCCGCAAATGGGTCCGTATCGAAGAAGCCGATACCGCGGATGGCCATGTTTGCTGTGTTTTCAATGAACACCATATCCTGCAATATGACATTGGGCACTGTACCGTTTAAATCAGAAATGTCGTTAGCTCCGGATTCTTCGATGAGCGAACCCGGAAGAACTGAGACCGACACTGGAACATCCTCAAGATTTTGCTCTACTTTTTGCGCGGTAACGATTATTTCCTCTAATCCCACTTGCTCGTCTGCCGATGCGGAAACAATGCACAACATCAGCAACGCTGCGATGATGACGATACGAAATGCGGTTAGAGTGGAGAGCCGGATCTTCAAATTGTCTCCTTTAAATAACGAGAGGTGGCTATGACCACCAGGGTGGCGGTGCTTTGGGAAGTGATGGTGCCTAGTCTTAATCCAAGCGAATAGACAGTGCTGGAAAGTCAGCTTGACGTAGTCGCATCCTGGAGAATTGAGTCAATCAACGCATTAATATCGATTTGTAATTCAGCAAAAACCTGGCGATTGAGCTGCATCAATTCTCTTTCGTTCGCCACGAGAGGCAATCTATGTCGAAGCGAATCGAACACGTTCGACTCCCCATTTCCATATCGGATGAATTGCCGTGCCAGTGGAACAAGTTCCGAACGTACTTCCGCGCCGCCGGTTTGCTCTAGAAAGTCGATACTCTTCTCAAGCCGATGAGAAGCGGTAATAAAACGTTCTTCTCCTACCCCGATCCAAGTCGCGTCCGTCATGATGATCGCGATGATCAATCCTGAAAACGTACGGAATATCGATTCATTGACCGACGCTAGATGCCAGTAACGTAAGAACTCAGCTTGGGACAACCGATCCGATTCAACGGCAACCTCCTCTCTAGACTCGCTCCTTCCTGTCAGCATGTAATAAAGCTGGTTATCTAAGCTCGAAACCACCGCGGGTTCAAGTTGGTAATCTACGAAACTTCGCAGCTGCGCACGTTCTTGCGCGGCCGATCGCAACGCGTCGGCCAATTCAGGACGACCATTCAGGATTCTCTCTGTCGTAGACTGGATACGATCGACCGCCAACGCCATGCGCTCGCTTTCGCTGACGTATCCGATATCGTCTAATGTCTGCAATCCTTCACGAATGCCTGATATATGTGCGTTGACGGTATTCCGCAGCTTTGGCACATCGGAATTCGGCGCATCAACGCTGGTTACTTCTGACATTCTCGAAGCCGCTTCCGATACATGTTGACTTACGAACATTGCAGCACTTAGCGCCATTGCAGTGCCACTCTCGGTGGCTTCGCTCTCAATTTCAGCGATAGCGTCCGCCAGAAGCGCGTGAACTTCGCGCTGAAGAGAGGAGGAGATAGCGTCTACGCTGGCAGCTAGTTGTGCTTCTTGTTCGTCTAGGCTCAAGCGAGTCTTCATCTGATCGATCAAATTCGTTTCGCCATATGCCGCCTCCACCAAATTGAGCGCAAGGGGGACGAGCGTAGGATCTAGATCTTCGAAGTCTTCATCGGACAGCACTGCGGCATTTTCGCGGAGCTGATAAATCGCCAAGTTCACGGCTTCCTCCACCGTGCCAATGAACTCGCTATCCGTTTGTCTCGTAGCTACCTCTAAGGCTATGTAGCCCTGATCAATCTGTTGCTTCAGGAGAGCCAAGCGTGCATAAAGTAATAAGTCTTCGACCGATATAAACTCCTGCACATGCGCCGACTGACTATCTCGACTACTGGACTGAGAAATAACGCGATGGAATAGATCGTCCTCGCTTGCAACGGCTGCAGGAAGGAGTTGCCAACTGGTATCTGCAACAAGCTTCTGACGACTCTTCTGCGAGTCACTCAAACTCCTTGCTAATCTAGTCCGACCGTCTTCGAGTTGCGATGCATTCAGGATCAACTCCTCTAGCAACTGACGTATTCGCTCCGCTGCATCAGCGTGTTTCGTGTTAGCCAACACGTCAAGTAGGCTGCGAATCTCTGCCGCACCAGAATCGACGTTCGTTCTGGACTCCCTTATTTCCTCAGGGGACATGTCGGCGAACGTCCTCGTTGAGGCCGTATCAGCTAGGGATCTTGAATGTCGGGCTACCGACAACGCAGTGACAGTCGCATGTAATTCTGGATTCTCTTCAAGAGAAAAATCAGTATTGCCGACAGCAAACCCACACGCAAGCGTAATCGCAGTCGCAATGCCACGCCCGAGAAGCGTCACGCGCGCCAATCGAGCCGTAATATCCATATTGATCATTACGGTCGCTCAGCAAGATTGGTGATCGGGATGAACTTACCGAGTTCGTTTATTACCGTAATGATCACTTCGTCGGAGCCTTGGTTGTCACCCGGACCATATTGCAGCTCTACACCGGAGAGATTGATCGGTTGCGTGGATTGAATTGCATCCAAGAAACAGCGACGCGTTAGATCTTCGCACGCTTCAAGCCCAACAATGGCTATTCGACCTGCCATATATCCTTCAAGGGAAACAAATCCTGGCACCGCACTCTCGTCAAATGATTCGAGCGCTGCAAGGTATTCCGACACGATTGGAGAATTAGCGTCATCGGGTACGGGTACCACCTGCGTTACGAATACACCCGTTGCGTCACTCCCTAATTCACGCGCTAGCGCATTACTCCCGACGAACGAGACGGCTAGAAAAATTGGATCGATATCCATCCGAAGGAGTGAGATAGCTTTAGCCACAGGCTGGTAAGCGCCAATCATGATGACGGCTTCAGGGTTCGCGGCAGCAATATGAAACACAGCAGCTTTGACAGCACTTGAATTGCGCTCGTAATACCACGTCTCTACTGGTTCAAGTTCACGACGTTCAAGAGCTTCGAGTACACCGCTTAATCCTGATTGTCCGTACGAGTCGTTTTGGTACATGACTGCGATTCTCGAAACGCCGAGATCTTGCGTGAGACGTTCGACCATGTATTCAGTCTCCTGCGCGTAGGACGCCCGTAGATTGACAACCGATCGCAATTCCGGACTCCTAAGAAAACCGGCACCGGTGAATGGTGCGAGAAACGGCACTCCATGAGATTCAACTAAAGGTACGGCGGACCGCGACGTCGGTGTTCCAACGCCCCCAATCAGACCGAACACCTTCTCTTTCGTGATTAAATCTCGTGTGTTGGCATAAGCAAAGCCCGGTTCGTATCTGTCATCCATAGTCACCAGTTCGAGCATGCGACCATACACGCCGCCGACCTGATTCTGTTCTTGGAATGCCACTTCGATTCCTAAGCGCATCGCTTGTCCTAATGCTTGGGCGGGTCCTTCGAATGCGGCGGACTGACCAAAAACTACACGATCGTCGAAGACGCCAGGATTCGAAGGATCATCAACTAATAGCGTCATTGGTGCTAAATCTACTTCACCAGTTGATTGTGCAAGATCCCCACTCGGCTCTTCTTCTGCACAAGCCACCATTAGGGAAAGTACAACGCTCAAGACAAACGCCGATAGCAAGGTACGAGAAAGGTAAGGTATATCGGACTCGGAAATGGTCATGTCAATTGTTCCTTACAGTAGTCGACATTCTTGTAGGAACACGGACCGTCACCAGCCGTGTATATAACGACGTCGATTTTAATTCTCGCTTCGCACTCCGTCTACGAAGTCACCTATCGGGACCTACTCCGAGCGGAAGAACGAGACTCAAGAACTCCACCGTCGGATAAGCGCCAAGCTCGACACGTTGTTCTCGTGAGCCAGCACGCACAAGAAATGTCGAGTGCCGTTACGCAGAAATCCGATTTTGCAAGATAGGACTTACTAGCGGAATCGAAATCCTTAGCCTGACATCGTGTCAAAAATAGTTGACATTCGTTTGATTGTCAAATATTATTTACATCATGTCAATATTTTTAGTCATTGAAAGTAATTGGAGGTTTCCGTGGATACGTCTTTCGAGGAAAAGAGCGCGTGGATTCAACTGGCCAGTCTTGTCATCGGTTTAGGTGGCTATCTTTCATTTGCCGGTATATTGATGTCAAACGGCATTAATGTTCTGCCCGCCTTCGTACCCTTCCTCGTCGCGGCGATCGTTGTCATAGTCGCCATTAATGTCGTAGGGCACGTGGCTGTAGCAATCAAAAACCGGTCAGTTGAAGGTGACGAGCGCGACCAGCTAATTGGATGTCGCGCAGAGAGTCAATCGGCGTGGATCTTGGGTGTTGGCGTCATTGGCGCGATCATTGCGTTGATTCTGTCGGTCCACTATTTCTGGGTGGTTCACCTGCTGCTTATCTCTTTGTTCAGTTCGGAAATCATCAAGCTCGTGTTGCAGGTCGTCTACTACCGTAGCGGAATCTAATGTGAGTCCTTCAGGGGAGAGAATACGCAATCAAATCCGGGAACTAAGGTTTCATCACGGCGAAATGACACAACAGCATCTCGCCGACCAAATCGGTGTTACCCGTCAGACAGTCAATGCCATCGAAGGTGGGAAGTACTCACCTTCCCTCGAGGTTGCGTTCAAAATCGCCTACGTTTTCGGCAAACCGCTCGAAGAAGTGTTTCAGTTTGACACCTAACGTACGGACTCGATAGCACATATTCGCGACATCTCTGACATATGTGAGCTAAACTGACTGATCTGCACCTCACTTTGGGTGAGATGCAAGCGGTTGCTTACGTAGGCATAGTCGCGATTGGTTGATGCAGAGCATCCACGAGTTCTAGTCGCCCATCTGAAGGTCACTACGCTCAGAGGTGACCAAAGACGCCTCAGATTCACCGCATCAGTTTGATGCGGTTTAGGACTCATCAACGAAATCCCATTCAGACCAATGGTCACAAAGCTTGTCAATTGAGGTCTGCCACGCGTCGTAAGACTCAGGATAGTCCAAGAACTGACCAAAATAACCTCGGTCTGGATGGTCGCTTACACCGTGTCCTACTTTCCGTACGCCTTCGAATGGATTGTTCTCTCGCAATCTGCGAATGCGAAAGTACAGATTCATGCGGGGATTCGGTCCAAGATTTGGTGTCGCGGTATGGGGACATGCATGCAACGCGATAACCGCATCCCCTTCGCCCAAACAAACTGGCGTCAATTCCGGCCAAGGCCAACCGTCGATCAGTTTCGCCGTTTTAGCGATATCAGACATTTTCTCTCGTACGGATTTGGGTAATCCATTTAGAAACACGCGACCGTCCTTCTCAGAAACCCGTAGACGCGGCCAACCCACGCCTTCTGGGCCGATAACGCCTCCCGCATCGCGCTGCATTTGAAACGATCTTTCGACTTCCTCATGCATTCCTTTTAACACAGCAAATTGACCGTGACCGGGTTCCAGTTGATCGTTTAACGCGATGCCGACAAGCGCCGTGTAGCTACCCAACGAGATACGCCGATCAGGGTCCTGCCAAAGCAGACCATCATTCGTTCCGCGCTTCTCATCGTTCTTTCCAAAATACCGTTCCGAATCTATAGGTCGACCCCGTGTTGGCTCGATCTCCGAAGCAACGGTGGGGATGGGACCCGCCCAACTTCCGTCAACGTGCGGCGTAGGTTGGCCACCAAGTTCATTCCCGCCAGGCGTGATCGCGATTTGGCAACTCACGACCTCTGGATAGGGACCCATCGCATTCCGCATGATTTCCGCTAGACAGGTGTCTTTGAAGAGTCGCACGACATCTGGGTGGGTTGCTAATTCACGAGGTGGTAGAAGGCGACGTTCCGTCAACGACATACCCGACGATATCAACGCACGAGCACGACTAACGAATTCCATCGGAATGACATCGCGAAGAATCACGAAACCATCATTGACGAAATTAGTTTGTTCCTGTTTCGAGAGATTCGTCTTGCTCATACCCGTTTACGGAAATTGCGTGATTGAGATTAGATTTCGCACGAACCAACGCGAAAATACGCTTAAAAATACGCCACGGATCGCGACTCCAACGACCTTTTGAGCCGATCTGTTCATTTTTATAATCCATCCGTTCGGCGCTCGTAGCTCAACTGGATAGAGCACCAGGCTTCGAACCTGGGGGTTCGGGGTTCGAGTCCCTGCGGGCGCGCCAACACCTGTGTCGGAATTGAAGAAGTCGCTTAGCTTCCTAAGTTTTTAAGACCTCTTTTGCGGCATCTGCAAGTACAGTACCTTCGAAGAAACTCGGATTCGTCTCGCCCCAGAATCGCACTGGGTTTTCAAATACGAAGTGTCGGAAATCTTCAGTCGTAATGCGTCCATCTTCGACAAGCTCGTGTGCTTCAGGCAGAACACCTGCCATATCCTGTACGTCAAAGTGCCCAATATCCGATCCAAACAGTGTCTTGATTTCGGTATTGAATGGATTATTCTGACGTTGGAAAGCGAGTGCGTTCGTCGCGTCGTCTGCCTCACATCCGAAATAGAATCGATCTGCAAAAAGTGTCTTGAAGTCGGATTTCTCTCTGATCTCGCACGCCGCGTAGTCGTCGAGTTGGTTTAGACCACCGGTCGTAGTCGGACCGTTCTTCGTACTTAATCCACGTCCTGCGAGAATAGCATCCTGCATTGCGGGACTCGCGTATTCCTCCGCTAGCTCCTTTAAAAGCTCCAGATCTAACTCGCTCGGATCGGTGAACTTCAACGCTTCGCCATTGCGAATCTCCCAGTGATTAATGAGGTCTGCGTACAACAATACGGCGAATCCAACACCACCTTCGAGGAAAGCGAAATTGAGGTCCGGGAATCTGCGTGTGACGCCGCCCATAAACAGCGATTTGCATACCGCTTCTGACGCGGCGGCGAAGTGTCCAATGTGGTTGTAGCAGAAGTTTGAAACTGAAAGCCGGAAGAACTTCCCACGCGAACCGCGATGAAATGTTGGCGACACACCGAGCTCGCGACACTTGGCCCATACCACGTCATAATCGTGTGCACTGTCGATACCGAACGTATCGAGCCAGGACACCAGATCTGAGGCGTCGGGTTTTTCCGTGACGATCTTTTCGATCGGTCGATCTATTAGGCTGTTTAACATCACAACCTTGAGTCCGAGTTCCCCGACAGCATGGTCAAGCTCCGCTAGCGCTTCTTCTGGTGTGTGCATTGGAATAACCGCGGCAGGTGTCATACGATCTTTGAATGGCTCAAACAACTCTGCGCAATAGATGTTGAATGCTCTGCATGCAGCCACGCGTGCTTCTTCGTCATTCACTCGTGGCAAGCCAAGACCAGCCGTTGGGTAGAGTACGGCGAAATCGATCCCTAGCTCGTCCAAGCGCTCGTACAGCAACTTCGGCATCATCGCAGTCGCGCGATCTTTCGTGTTCTTCGTGGGTGAGCCCCAAAACGCTTCTTGCGCGACATTCGCACGACGTCTCTCCGCTACTGTCATGCGAAGACTATTACCGACTCGCGCACCATTCATTTCCATAGCGCGTGTCGCCGCTTTTCCGCCGATTGCTTCCATTGCGGACCGTACAACTGGTCCATACTCGAGCCAATGACCATCCGCATCAATGACGGGATGACCTAGATCAGCGCGTAATTGTGAGGCTATTGACATGCCCATCTAACCCCGTTTCGTCAAGACAATATCGGTCTGTTATTAAACACCTAAGTTGAGCTACGGGATTCTGGTTTTAGTCCATCTTTTCGGATTCGTATTAAGCGTTATTTCCAAAACAAATCGAAACTCACATTGCTTGCGCAATCCATGTCGAAACTACAAAGATTCGATCGCCGAACTCAATACAAGATCACGCGCCGTTCTCAAGCAACAGGTCGATGACGTCTTTGCGGATTTTTCGTTTCCGTGCATGGTCGAGAGCCGTCAAGCCATCGTGGTCTTTGATTGAGGGATCCGCACCGCGTTCTAAAAGCCACGGCACGAGTTTGCTGCGATTCCATCTCATCAAATCGATCAACGGTGTCGCTCCACCAACTTTCAAATTCCAGTCTGCGCCATACTCATCGAGTAACTCGCAAATCGTCACGTCGCCGTGAAACAACGACGAGAATACAGCAGGATTTGGACTTGCACCTCGAGACAACAAGTGCTTCGTCAAATCTAGATTTCCTTGCCAGGATACCGCGTACCAAAGCGCAGTCGCGTTGAAGATTTCGTCTCCTTCTGCAATTGGCTGTATCGCATCAATTTCGACCCCTTGGTCCAGAATGAAATCAACACACGCGATCGCTGCTTGATTTCCAAGGGTTTTGTGAAGACCCGACATGCAGACATAGTGCAAAGGCGTCCGCTCTACGTGATCGAGTGAACTCAGCAATTGCTGTTTCGCATGCAGCTTTAATCGAGATAAGTCAAGTAACGAACTCGCCGACCAAACATCCAGAGGTCTCAGTTCACTAACCAGTAAGTCCATTAGTTCGTCAAGCGGACCCATTGCAGCGTAACCCAAAGGCGTCAATGCGAGCGGTCCTGCAGCTACCGTTGGGTCCGCGCCGTGCTCAAGCAACCGACCAAGCGCTGCTGGATGACCGTTATGCTTTGGAATCGTTCGATGGTATTGACACAGTCGAGTTAACGGCGTGTGCTTAGCACCTGTACCTGCCGTGACGTTGACGTCCGCGCCATAAAGCACGAGCACGTCTATACATGCCGCGTCGCCAGTGAATGCAGCGTCCATAATCGGCTTCCAGTGCTGCGTGGCGACAGGATCGTCTTGGGCTAGTTGCTGAAGCTTCTCTACGTCACCCTGACGAATAGCATCGCAAAGTGGCTTGTATGCGACTCGCGGCAATCGGATTTAATCCTCTCGCATTTGTCGTTGTAGGTAATTCTCCAACGTGACGCGCTCAATTAGATCTAACTGCGTCTCTAGCCAATCAACATGCTCTTCTTCTGACTCCAGGATCCGTTCGAGAATCTCTCGCGAAATGTAATCCTGCACGTTCTCACAATACTCGATGCCTTTGCGTAGACTCGGCATTGCTTCCATCTCTAACTTTAAATCACACTCTAAAGCTTCCTGCGGTGTTTCGCCGACATACAAGCGACCTAAGTCCTGTAAATTCGGTAAGCCTTCAAGGAACAGAATCCGCTCGACCAGTGTGTCGGCGTGTTTCATTTCGTCAACCGATTCCTCATACTCATGCTCACCTAGGTATTTCAAACCCCAATTGTTGAACATTCGCGAATGTAGGAAATACTGGTTGATGGCTGTCAATTCGTTTTTTAACACATCATTCAACAGTTGAATGACCTGAGAATCTTGAGGATTCATGGCGCTTCCTTGATCATGCCCAACCAAATTCTAGTAAATTTTACCTGTATATCTATTCAGTTAAATTACAGTATGCTTCACTAGGAAAATCGTTTATTTAATGTAATTGGTAATCAATCTCATTATCGAATACAATAAGCCTATGTATGTGTGTATTTGCTTCGGTGTCACTGACAGCGAAATCGTCGATGCCATTAATGAAGGGCACGACTCCGTCAACGCAATCAATCGAGAACTTGGTGCCGCCGGGTGCTGTGGTTCATGCATGACAAGCATCGAAGCGATCATCGATTTACATAAAGGCGACGAGAATAAGACCGAACCGCTCTTCTTCGCGGCGGGTTAACAATTTACGTCCACATCTCGAATCCTGCAGGATTCGTACGTTAGCTACTCCGCTTAAGTTTCTTTGAAGGAAAGTTCAAAGAACTTCGTCATATAGTCATCTGCGCGTTTGGCGTCTCCTAGCTTTTTATAGATGCGAGCCAAACACTGAAATGATTCTAGGATACCGTCCGCTCTCTTGAGGTGCTCAATCGCCAACTCATTGGACTCAAACATCTCAAACAGAATCCCAAGGTTGTAGTTGCCGATTTGGTGCGTGCAATCCACCGCTAACGCCTTCTCGTAGCAGTATCTTGAATCTAGCTGACGTCCGCTTAAGAAGTGGAGTCGACCGAGATTGACCCAGGCGTCGGCGTTGCTCTCGTCATGGCTAATGCAGATTTCGTAAGCGCGTCGTGCTTCCACATCGTTTTCCTCGTCCTCACAATCGAGTGCGTACTGGTACCAATCCTCTGCGTCAGGAGAATCAGACCGAACTCGTTGAGCAACACGTAGCGATTCAAGTGTCCTGACCAACTGAGCTCGTTTAGGTTGCAACACATCGTTGAAATCGAACGCGCGTTCGCCAGTCTCAGGATCGAGCAATCCGTGCTCAGATTGAACGAGAATATCACCACCGACCAATCCCGAGTTTTTAATGAACTTGATTGCCGATGAGTGAGTTAGATCTTCACTACGTGCTTCTCGAACCGTTGAATATGCCTCTACGACTTTTGCGAAACTCGTCCCTTCATCGACAAGCTTCCCTATGTCGCAGGCAACCACCATATCTTGAAAACGGTAGACGAGCTTGGCGTTATCGTGTTTAACCGGTTCGAGAAGTCGCTTCTTGCGAAGCTGCTGGAGCTGATATTCGCTCAGCCCGGACTTACCGCAGACTTCTCGAGTCGTAAACCCGTCAATCGTCTTACGGTCAACATCCATGTTTCTTGCGCCATGTGCCTACTGCACTAAACCTGATTTTACAAACCAATTCTGTTTTGCAAACTAACAAATATGCGAATTGAACGAGGGGCTCGGCGAAGCTTCTGCCATATGGAATATCCCCGGTCTATTTCTGCAAACAGGACGCACGCGATCGCTTGATGTCGTCCACTTAATCAGCTAGTACGCTATTCCACGCGTCCGGTTTGTAGCGCATCGCGAAGTAGCGCTAATTGGTAATCCGTAATCGGTTCAAAGTCCGGTATCGTGCATCGTGGTCCCCACGTGCGACGTCCAAATTCAAACACTTCAGTACGGACGTAGTCGCCGATGCACAGCCGCGATGAGCCGCGTGACTCCAGATTAAGGATCGCTTTTCGATGTAATCCGAAACAATGCCGACCAAACTGAACCAGAAATTTGGGGCGTCCTTCACCACGCATCGTAAACACGATGTGACGTTTGCTAAGTACCTCGTGATCGCGAATCGCGATCTTAGAAATGCAGTGAGTCCGTTTCTGGTAATCCTTCGGGTCCGGTGTTGAATCCAGAATACTCGCTAACGTTACGGGAGCCTCACCTTTCGGTTCTTCGACCGTAGTCTGATTCTCGACTTCACCTTCTTCACCACGCACGCCAAGAAAAAGCAAAGGAACGAGCGCCACTATGAAGGAGATCTTTACCCATCTCGAACATCCCTTTTTCCTATAAATCGCTCGCATAGCGACCTCTCGACGGCTCCACAATCGTTGCATTGCGACCTTGTGAAACGACTTCGTTCGACTGTAATCGTACCTAATTCGTTAGACCTTTAGCTGCCTAATCAGTTCTTCAAGCGTCGACGCTATTTCTGCGCGGATCGTCAGTGATGCGAGCGCGTCACCTCGGGTAACGCCGAAGCCTAAAGTCGCAATGGGTATGCCGCATTCGTAAGCTAACTTTACCAATCGAAAGCTTGAATAGACCATCAACGACGAGCCAACGACGAGTACACCTTGCGCCTTGCGAATCGCCTCATTCGCATTCTCTTTCACATTCGAATGGATACTTCCCCCGAAAAATACAACATCGGGTTTCAACACGCCACCGCACACCTTGCACTGAGGTACTACGAACGAATCGTCAATTCTCATTGAGTAGTAACCTTCGCCAACCGCGTCTGGCATTACGGCAGCTGATACGAACTTAGGATTCATTACCTCAAGTCGTTTTTGAATGTCGTCTCGATCAAATCGTTCTTGACAAGCCACACATGTCACGGTACGAAGCGAACCGTGTAGGGGAATAACAGATTGCTGTCCACTCGCTTCGTGCAGGTCATCGACATTTTGTGTAATCACGTTGCTAACGTATCCACGATCTTCCAAGCGTTTGAGCGACATGTGAGCACTGTTAGGTCTCGCTTTTGAAAACACTTGCCAACCCAGCATGCTCCTTGCCCAGTACCGCCTTCGCGCATCGACAGACCTGAAAAATTCGTCGAGTAATACAGGTTGCGGTCGCTTCCAATTGCCGTTCTCGTCACGATAGTCGAATATCCCCGAATTCGTGCTACACCCCGCTCCGGTAATCACGCAAAGTGGGTGATGTTCAACGAAGAACCTCTGCAAGGACGGTAGGTCGTTGCAGAGATTTCCTTCTGAAGGCGTGAACGTCATGCTTGAACGACTACGATTAGCACACTGGAACGAACGTGTTTTTCATGACCGTTCTATCGTGCATTGGAGGATTTCAATGACAACCTATCTTCAGGAAGTTGGACGTTTCAAGTTTGACATTTCATACCGCCGCATGCGCGGCGACCAAGGCTTGTCAATTCGTGTAAGTGGTCCCGTGGCCGATGAGAATCGGGAGCTACTTCGATTTGATTGTTTCGATAACAGTCCGCACTACCATGTTGAAGTCTACGGAAAGAACGAGATCACGGCGATCGAAGACAACGACGCGACAGAATGGTCACTGAAGACACTAAGTGATCAATTCGAGAGGTTAGTCGATGCTGCTGGTGCCGATGCACTAAATCCTCAAGAGCGCGACAGCTTGAAAGGTGCGCTATTGCAAGTCTCCAAAGATTCGCGCAATCTCGTCGCAGCAGAGCGAGCAGCTTAATCATCAATTACGGAAGCGACCACTCCTGAATCGATTAAGCGGTCCTGATCAATCCGCGAGTATCCGAGCTCGTCCATTAGTTTGCGGGAATGCTCGCCTAAGTGCGGGGCACCGCGCCGCATTTCTGCGGGTGTGCCTTCGAACCGTGCCGCGTTACGAGCTTGCCGCAGCTGTCCGGCATGATCGTGTTCTACTTCGACGACGACACCGGTAGCCTCAACTTGCGGGTGGTGGATCATTTCATGGCGTTTGAGGACAGGGGCACAAGGCACACCAGCCTCCTCTAAGGTTTCAAGCCATTCTTCAGCCGACCCAGTTCTGAGGACACTCTGGATCAGCTCCAGTCGTTCATTTGCGTAACGATCTCTTCCGGCTGGCGTTTTAAAACGGTCGTCGTCAAGCCATTCAGGTTTGTTAAACGCCACACATAGATTTCGCCATTGATCGTTCGTCATGACGCTTACGCTGATGTAGTCCGTTGATGTCTCATAGATCAAGTCGATGAACGTTGCCGCCGCTGCGACATCAACCTCTTTCCCAACAAATGTCTGGCTACCCATGTCGGACGACCACATAAATGCCACGATCGAGTCGAGCATCGACAGCCGAACATGCTGTCCTTCACCCGTTCGTTCTCGAGCGAACAATGCTGATGTAACCGCTTGTGCCGCAGTAATACCGGTCAGTTTGTCAGGCAAAATCGTTCGTATCAACCGCGGCCGCGCATCGTCGCTTCCTCCTTGGACAGATGCAAGGCCCGACAACGCTTGTATGATCGGATCGTATACGGGCTTATGAGCCCAAGGACCGCTTTCGCCCCATCCGCTCATCGAAAGATATATCAAAGTGGGATTAACGGTTCTTAGGTCTTCGTAGTCGATTCCTAGACGCTTCATAACACCTGGTCTAAAGTTCTGGACGAAAACGTCTGCGGTCTCCACAAGTCTCATTAGCAGCTTGCGCCCGTCTTGATGCTTTACATCAATAGCGATTGAACGTTTGTTGCGATTGTTATTCACAAAGGCAGCAGAGAAGTGCCGTTGACCATAACCGGCGCGTCGCGCGTGGTCGCTGTTAACGGGGGCTTCGACTTTGATGACGTCAGCGCCCTGGTCTGCGAGAATCATCGTACCGTAAGGTCCCGCGATCATCGTCGTGAAATCTACGACACGAATTCCGTCAAGTGGACCGGACATGACTATTTCGAATGGGTCTGTATTTCAGTTAAGGAAAGGTAACACGACGCACATCGATGCGACAGCAATACGCGCCAATTTATATCCGTCTCGTCGTATGACTTGGTTCCGCCAATCAAGATTGTTTCTGCCTCGACAATGAAGATTTCCGTACGTGCGAAGTTGACAACCTATCAAGCAGATAATCTCTCCCGCCCGACGGCGGCGAACGATTACCAAACTCTCAGACCGACAAGGCTTAAAGGTAGAACTTATGAGCGATATCACTGAACGCGACATTCAATCGAATGGACTCAACATGCACATCGCAGAGGCGGGTGAAGGTCCACTCGTCGTGTTATGCCACGGATTCCCTGAGTCGTGGTATTCGTGGCGTCACCAATTGCGCGCATTGTCGGACGCGGGATATCACGTCGTTGCGCCTGATCAGCGCGGTTATGGAGGTACGGACGCTCCACCTAATATCGACGACTATACGATTTTTCACCTTGTTGGCGATATCGTCGGCTTAGTAAGCGCGTTAGGTGAAACGCAAGCAGTTGTAGTCGGTCACGATTGGGGATCGCCCGTCGCATGGAACTGTGCGATGCTGCGGCCAGATGTCTTCCGTGCGGTCGCCTCACTTTCTGTCCCGATAGGTCCTCGTGGTTCTACGCCACCACTCGTCGCAATAAAAGAGCTCATGGGCGATCGGTTCTTCTACCAACTCTATTTTCAAACGCCGGGTGTGGCGGAGCACGAGCTTCAGAACGACATACCAAAAACGATGCGCAAAATGTTGTTTGGCGCTTCAGGATCCGTCAATCGCAACAACATGTTTGAACGTTCTGGTGAAGCGCCTCCAGACAGCGCGTTTATGCTGGAGCGGATGCCTGACCCAGGCGACGATCTGCCCGACTGGCTAACTCAAGCGGATGTCGATTACTACGTCAGTCAGTTCGAGCAGGCTGGTTTTCGAGGCGGTCTAAATTGGTATCGAAACATCGACCGAAATTGGGAACTCTCCGGAAGTCTTCAAGGGAGAAAGATCGAACAGCCTGCTTTTTTCATGACCGGTACACGTGACGTAGTCCCGTACAGTGAGAACGCTAAGTCCGCAATGTTGGCGGTCTTACCGAATCTGAAAGATATCGTCGTATTACCTGACATAGGACATTGGACACAACAAGAAGCACCTGATGCCGTCAACGAAGGTCTAATCGGATTTCTGAACGGGCTGGGGTGATTCTCTTTCGGATTCGAGTTCGGACGACTCGTCCTTAGTTAAAAAGAACTCGGTGACTTTGATCGTACTTACGCGTGGCGTCGTCCACGCCACAAGCAAGTACGCCACCATAGAGATCGACAATGCGGGTAGTACCTCGTGTAACGAGGCGCTTAATCCAAGATTGCGCCAAAGAAGAATCGTCGCAATCCCGCACGCATAGGACGAGATCACGGCGGCGGCGTTGCCCTGAGCCCAATGGAGTCCGACCATAATCGCGGGTAAAAAGCAAACTGCATATAGACTGCCCGAGAGTATCGTAATCTCAACGATATCACCAAAGGGGTTTAGCGCAAACACGGCAGCGAATGCAGCGCATGCGATGACACCAATGCGTGTGTAGAAAGTCTGGCGTGCCTCGCTCATCGGAACAACAACACCTATGACATCCCGCATGGTGACGGAGCCTGCAACTAGCAACACGCTGTCCATTGATGACATCGCTGCCGCTAAGATCGCGACGACAAGAAAATCTGCGATGAGCAACGGGAATATGTCTGGATCTTGAATAAGCAGCGGGACGATAAGATCGGTGTCCGCTATGTCGTCAATGAGGAAGTGCGCATATATCCCAAGTGGAAATAAACAAAACTGGATGATCAGCAAACCGCCAATCGCAAACCCGATTCCCCTCGAGACGCTCGCGGCGTCTCGCAAACCGTAAAAACGCGAAATCTGGCGCGGGTCGATCAACAGCTTCATTGACCCAGCGAGAGCAATACCTAGAACGACCAATATTGGCGCGCCTGCGTTCCATGTAAAGAGATACTCTTTCTCAGGAAGCGTCATGAGATCGAACATGCGCCCTGGTCCGCCAATATGCGTTGTTATGAAGCCAAACAGAACCATCGATCCCAACAGCATCAACACGCCCTGAATCACGTCCGTTCGCACGACAGAAACAAATCCACCCACTGACGTGTAGACAAGAACAACCAGGAACATCAAGCCAACAGCTGCTTCGTACGGGATGCCGAGAAATACCTGGAACAAATTGCCAGCGCCTTTGAAAATGGCGATGAGATATAGCATGCTTGCGAGCGCTATGATCACACCAGTCATCACTCGAACCGTCTGGCTTGAAAAACGAACGGCCAAAAACTCGGGTACCGTGACAGTATCCGTCATCGCTGTGAAACGACGCAGCTCCGGCGCAACCAGCCGCCACGAAAGAAATGTCGCGGCAACGATCAACAATGGAAATATCAACCATGGTGCCCCATAGGTGTAGCCTTTCCCGGCTAAACCAAGATAGCTATTCGTACTGGCGAACGTGGCGAAGAAGGACACGCCGATGATGACCCCACCCATATGACGACCACCTACGAGATAGCCCCCAATCGTGCCACTGCGCTTGTATCCAAGCCTTGCGTGCCAAAGAAGGATAGCGCTGTAGCCAAGGAGTAACACCACTGCGAACCAATGGTCCGTGAGGAAGGAACTAACGCTCAAACGTATGCTTTCTACAATTGCAGTAGCGCGTCACGAGGCAATTAGGGACGGATGCCTTGCGAGTCATAATCTATTACGTTATACCTATCGTTGCAATAACCCTCGTGCTCATTCTTCTGTACGTGCGTAGTAGGAATCCACCAGTCAGCGGCGACGATAAGCCAGCGATAAGTACACCGGTGATGATTGTTGTGCTCGGAGTCGGCGGCGCTGTCGGCGTATTCGCGGTTGCCTATGCGCTTGATTTCTTAGGGTTTCTGTAGGAAAAGCTAGTCCGGTCGGCCTTTGGCCGGATCGCCTTTCCGATTGACATACCGCATCGGATCGGACAAAGGATTTCGATTCATCGCTTGATCGACCATTTTGTCGTACTTCGGGTCTTGCCGCTCAACTTTCGATTGGCTCGATAACTTAACGTTTAGTTTTGAAACTATCGCTGTCGCTCGACCATCGCAACCATGCTCACAACCAACAGTCGTCGGTTTATCGTCGATGTGTGCAAAGATCGTAGTGACTTTGCTACATTTTTTACAGCGGAATTCGTAGTACGGCACGATTACCGGCCGCTTGCGCTTGCTCCATAGTCAACAAACGCCTGAACTGAACGCGAAATCCGTTCGAACTGCAACCTTGCAATCGAGTCCTTCGTCTGGATCACATCACGCTTTTCAGCATCTAAGCCCAAAAGACTCGGCGCACGACCGAGACGTCGCCGATACAGGTATGAATTCCATTCACGCGTAGACATCGCAATGAGAATGTCACCGTCTTTAATATCGTTAACGTCGGCTTCAGCGACACTGTTGACTTGGAAGTCCTGAAACACCACACGCCGGCCATGCTTTCCCGATTGGAAGCACACGGTTGCATCGGCACTGCCTAATGCACGAAATGCGGGATCTTTGTTCGCCTTTCTTCGTGCGCCCTGCATCCAGTCAAAAACTGCCATTACTAAACCCTAGCTAGAACGTAGTTTGAATTCGCGCAGAGCCGTCGAAAAAGAACTGCAAAGTTTGGTTGTAGCGAAAAAACAGATCCTCACGATACTGATCATTGTGGGTCGACGCCGACAATCCTTCGACTCGCCCCAAGTCAAGCGTATTTAGCGTGAAGTTGTCGGTCGCATGTCCATGCTCTTGAATGTTCTGTAACATGGTGCGCCAGTCCTTCGCGGCCATATGCAGGTAAAAATCACAATCGTCGAGCTGTGCTTTCGTGATCATTTCAGCTTGGCTACATTCGAATCCTTCAAACGTAAGTCGGAATAACTCTCGCCCAACCTGCACACCGACGACACAATTGCATGTACCACTTCCCGCACCATGCATTGCGTCATCTTTGTTGTAAATATCACGTACGGCGTCGAACCACGCCACGGAAGGGAATTTCGCCATCGATCTAGTTTTCGGCTGAGTGCCGTTGGTCTTTCTGAAAAACCTTGGGTAATTGCTCGATCGAAACTGGCAGTCTTAAGTACTGACACGCATCGAGTAGCTCTTGTACGTATTCGTCGAGCATCTCGTAAAACACCAGCATCCCTTCATTACGCGCTCCCGCGATACCTCCACCGAAGACTATCGCCAATGCTTCACGTAGAACAGGATCGCGTAAATCTCGATTGAACATTCGGAAACCGATCGCTAATGTCGTAAGAATAGATCCTTGTTTATCCGGAGCGTGTGCCAACGCATACTTGATGTGTTCGACACCGTAGGTGATCAACCGAGCGAAATCTTGTGTGACACACTCGTAAATCTTTCGCTCTACACCGTTGTAGGCGAAGCGGTTCAGATAACGAATCATCACCTGTGTGAACAACGCTCGAATCAATATAAGCCCCGTTACGGTTTCGGTCCAACCACCGCTACTTTCGAGCAGCAACCGGCTAACTTGACAAGGACCTTCGTAGCCGAGACCACCACCGTTTACTAGCGCACGCTTGCGAAATGCTTCGTGCCTTCGGGTCGCGTCTAAAGTGGTCGTCGCGAGGAACTGCTTAACCTCGTGATAGCCATACGCCATTTGATGTTGCCAGCTTGTGATCACCTCTACATCGATGATCGCGTACTGACAAATTTCCGTACAGACTTGACATATCGCGCGCTCGATGTCCTCCGGCAACGGGTGGATTGCCTTCCAATCAACATCGGTTGCCGGCGCCCAACGCCGTTGTATGGCTTCCTCGTATAGATCGGCCGCGCACGGCGCCCAAAGATCGACCTTGTCCTTTATCTGAATCGCGACAGGCGGTGTCCCGGTGACGCCAATTGCACCGCGGGGATTTCGAGATCGGTCCGGCCAGTTCATGGGAATCTCCCCATAGAGACCGACGTTTAGGCTGCCAAGGGTTAGACCTTTATTTCCTGGTCTGACGCGAACACCCCATTCGCGCCACTGATTCATCCAATTGAGGCGTGGTTCGGGTACCTCTACCTCAAGTTCTTCTTTTGTGAGCGTCAGTGCCGGTCTGACGCGATCTGCGTCTTTCGCAGTTGCCATTTCCTAAACCTTTGTGTGTCTAGTTGGCAACGTTCGCCATCATCTGACCGAGACGTGATCGTCCGTTCTTGAATCGATCACCGAATCCGGCGGATGTCACGCGCTTCTGGTATTCCTGAAGTTGACGCTTACGAATAGATACCAGCTTCCGGAAACCTTCGTCAAAGTACTTCCGGCCGCCACCAAGCATGATCGAGAGCGATTCCGAAGTCTGATTGAGCTGACCCGCTGGATTAGCGGCGTCTGTCAACATACCGGCTTCCGCTTCGTCAAGATACGACTCAATCTCTTCACGCCGTTCCGGGGCATTCGCCGCCATGTAGCGCATGTGCATCACGCCAAACGCCACGTGTCGGGCTTCATCTTGTGCACAAAGTCGGTAGATAGCTTTTTCTGCGTCGTTGTAAGCCATCAATTCGCCCATACGGAAAATCGTCAGTACCGCGCCTTCACCGGACAGATGCAACCGCGAGGACATTTCAGTGAAATCTCGAGCTAAATCGATGCCACCCACGAAACCGGCAGTAGCGCCGGTCGCACGCATGAGCCCGCCGCCGTTGACAAGTGCGCGCTTTCGAAAAACATCCATATGCCGAGATTCGTCCATGACTTGCGCCATTAAGACATTTCGCGCTTCGTAAAAATCAGGCGATGTCTTTGAGACCCACCTGCTTGGAACGTCGCCAGCAACGAATTCGACTTCCGTCAAAAAGGTTGCCATCTGACACTGAGCTTGTTCAACGTCGTCTGGAAGTGGTTCAATCGTGTCCCAAGGGATATCCGTTGCGGAACTCCACTGACGCTGGAGCGCCTCTTCATAGAGAAACGATGCGTTCTCAAGCCAGATCTCGCTTTTCGTTCGAACCGTGTAGTTGCCAATCGGCATGCTACCCGGGCGCGGCACGGCACCGCGCGGCCGTCCACTTAGGTTGCGACTTTCCTCCGGCGTATCCGCATAAAAACCAACTTGAATGTCGGCGAGTGTTAAACCGTTTTTGCTTGGTTCGGCGTGTGTATTCCACTCACCTTGCTTTTCCATCCAACCCAAATCCAGCTCGAATTCAGCGCCGTTGTGTGTCTGTTGATCCATTTTGTACGTCGTACTTCCGGTAAAGTCCTAGCGACTCAATGCCGCTCTAAGTGCGTTCTGGTCCGGCTTAGCTGGCAAGTTGAGCGATACACCCCACCTACCTTTTTAGATCGTGGCAAGCCTCCGCAGATTTTAACGACAGAGCAACTGAGAATATCCAAAAATCCACCTCCAGAATGCCGCATCCCCACCGAGAACGCGCTGGAAGTCGAACACCATCTGACTTGCGGCTATGACCGTTGTACTTGCGTTAAAACCGTAACGAGCGTGACCGTCCAACCAAGCCGGTCATCGAAGATCGTGTCGATAGCATGCCGGGCAAATCTCCCTTCGAACACGATCGAAATGAACCATCGGTCATCCTCGTAACGAACGTGCGGGTGACTAATGACGCAGATGTAACTCTCCTTCAATTCAGAATGGCCTAAGCCATCGTCTTCCAATTGCTGCTCGCGACGAGGTGCATCCTTGTTAATCCTTCCACATTAGTTTTCGTCAGTGGTACCAATCGTCTGCATCCTAAAATCGTTGACAGAAGTCAGCATCGACGGTGCAAAGAAATGTTCTGCGCTGAACTAGCGTAGAACAACGGCGGTGCGCCGACTCGTTAGGTTATTGGTTGTCAACGCATAGGCGTCCATTGAACAAAGTAAAGATTGGCATGATGGGGTTTGGGCGCGTTGGTCGACAAATCTATAGCCTCTCACTCATGGATGAACGTTTTGAGGTTGTCGCGGTCTCCGACATCGGTCAGCCAGAGATACTCCATCACTTATTGACAAAGTCAACTGTGCCACGCTTGCCAGTCCGGCTTGAAGGAAATTACCTCGTTTACCGTGATGCGACTCGCAAATTCGAAGAACGAACGCGGCTGCTCCCTGCCGACAATCCTGCAGACGTTCCCTGGGACATTCTTGACGCCGAAGTCATCATTGATACAACCGGCACGTTCCGTTCAAAGCAAGCACTAAAGCCACACGTTAAGAACGGTGCACAACGGGTCATATTGTCGACAGTACCAGAAGGAGAAATCGATCGGGTTGTATTGTTCGGAATAAATCAGACTTCTATCGACGCGGACGATCAAATCGTTTCAGCGGGGTCCGCTTCAACCACCGCTTTAGCGCTTGCGCTGAAGATCATGTCCGAGGCAGGTGAGATTCAGCACGCAACAATGACCTCCGTGCATTCTTACACTAGCGATCAGATCTTACAGGATTACGCTGGACCGGACTACCGTCGTAGCAGGTCCGGTGCTGAGAACATCATCCCGAATGAAACGCCTGCACCACAATGGGTAGAACGTTTGATGCCTAATTTGGCAGGAAAACTAAGTGGGTTTGCCCTAAATGTACCTGTTCAAGCCGGCTCGCTTCTTGACTTGACAGTTGCGTATGACGACGAAGACGTTTCGGTCAAATCCGTAAACGATCTATTTCTCGCTGTGTCATCGGCAGAACCGCGCCTGATAGCTGCAACTGCAGATCCCATCGTATCTTCTGACGTAAAGGGTTGTCCACAGTCGATCCTCGTTGATCTCGATGGTACGTTGAAGGCTGGGTCGAAGATGATCAAGGTATTGGCGTGGCATGAGACGCTCGGTCACGCGAACCGTATATTGGACCTTGCTGCCATGTATGCAAACCTCGAAAAGCCTTAGAGCATAGGAGTTACCTGATGCGTGTCGCAATAAACGGTTTTGGCCGGATAGGACGTGCGGTATTCAGGATCGCGGAACGTAACGATCAGATCGAGGTTGTCGCGATTAATGATCTTTTCGACAATGACGCACTCGCGTACTTGCTGACTTACGACACGGTCATGGGGCGTTTTGAAGGTGGCGTAGCAATCGAGGATGATGTCCTAGTGACGCCACACACTAACGCTCGTATGGTATGCGAGAGAGATCCTCGCCGCTTACCTTGGGAAGAACTTGACGTCGATGTCGTGGTAGAGTCGACTGGCGTATTTCGCGCGCGAGCGGAAGTCTCTATGCACTTAGAAGCGGGTGCTAAACGTGCCATATTGACCGTACCCGCGAAGGACGATATTGATTACACGGTCGTCCTCGGCGTCAACGAGGAAGGACTTCGACCCGAGCACAGAATCGTTTCAAATGCTAGTTGCACCACGAATTGCCTCGCGCCAGTCGCGAAGGTTCTTCATGATAGCTTCGGCATCCGCGAAGGAGTGATCAACACCGTGCACGCCTACACCAACGACCAAAGCCTTGCCGACGTACCTCATTCTGACTGGCGCCGTAGTCGAGCCGCTGCAGAGAACATCATCCCCACGTCAACAGGCGCCGCCAAGGCTGTCGGGGAAGTGCTGCCAGAACTAGATGGTCGCTTAGATGGCATTGCCTCACGCGTTCCCGTTCCGGACGGATCGGTTGTGGATTTGTTCGTCGAATTGGAAAAAGCCACAACCGTCGAAGACCTACATACAGCGATTTACAACGCCGCGCAGACGCCACGATTGGAAAACGTGCTTGAATTCACCGAAGATCCTGTCGTATCGTCCGACATCATCGGCAATCCGCACTCGTCGATATTCGATGCTTCGTTCACTCAAATCAGTAACGGTCGCTTCCTCAAGTCACTCTCTTGGTACGACAACGAGTGGGGCTATTCAAATCGTGTCTGCGACCTTCTCGAAACCATGGCATCGTTCGGTTAATCCCCTATGTTTGTAAAACTGCGTCCTGCAATCATCTTTGGCTTTATTTTTTTCGTCAGCATTCAGCACGGCGCCGACTACCTGGATCAGGAGTTGCGAACGGAAGTCGAAAACCTTTTCGCATCCGTCCAATCCTCACCGACCAACGCCACGAACGTTCGCCAACGAGCCGATGTCCTCTGGCGATGGACGAACAAGTGGTCATTAGCTGGTCGCTTCGTCCCTGTGAATCTGACAACCGCAGTCACCGGTATTCTGGGCATCGATGGTCCAACACGTCCCGCACAGCACCGTCGAATCGATGGCTACGTCAATCAGCTCGCGTTCATCGATGCGGATCCACAAAGACTTGGATCACTTAAGGCAGAAGGCGGTCCTTTCACGGCTGCGTCCTTCGGTACGCTAACGCAAACATTCGTTGTAGGCACCGCGGATATTGAGACCGGTGGTGGATTTTTGGTTGGTCGTCACTTTATGGCAGGTTATCGGTTCCAAACCGACGACGCCAGCGCGGACAACTACATTTCAATTGATTCGTCTAATCCAAATGTTGAGTTCGCCATTGACTCAACGCCGCTGAGCGGAATGCATGGAGGTTTTCGAGGCGCCACTGGTGCGCTTGTATTTCGAGTTTCTAAAGGAACACTTGCGCAAGGCGACCGCGTGTCGATCGTTTACGGTGATACGAGCCACGGCGGTCAAGGGCTTCGTATGCCTGACATTGGGACCGACTTCATGGTGTTCCCTTTGTATGTGGCGTTTGACGCACGCGATCATTACGTCGCCCTCCCTATTCAACCAGTGTCTATCGTCGGCAGCACGATCGCCGGTGTTCATGGCTTTGCGCCATCGATCGTAAAGACGGGTCATCCGTTCCAAATCTCGGTACGCGCCCGCGATCGTTTCTACAACCGACCCTCTGATCTCTCTCCTACCTGGGTCGTGAAACTAAATGGTGAAACTGTAGCAACGACTCAGCCGTCGGACAACGCCGTTTCACGTGTTGAGATTACTGATGGCGTACCGAATCCCGGCGTGTACCAGTTGACCATTGAATCAGCAGACGGCGTTTTCTCAGGTTACGGTAATGCAATCCTCGCCGAAGACGAGCCTCAACGCTACATCTATTGGGGCGATACACATGGTCATTCAGGATTCGCAGAAGGGCTCGGAAGCCCCGATCGGTTTATGCGCTGGGCCAGAGAGGATGCGGCGTTGGACTATGTCACACACTCTGAGCACGATATTTGGATGGACGACTTCGAGTGGCAGGTTCTCATCGACAACGTGAAGAAATACAGCGATTCAGACTTTATCGCGTTTCTTGGATATGAGTGGACCCGGAGTAAATCCCTAGGTGGTCATCACAATGTGCTTTTCCGTACTGCTGAGGGTCGCGAACGGGTACCAGCTCAACTGTTCGGTACCTTATCTCAACTCTATCGCGGACTTCATAAGTACCACGATCCGAACGATGTTGTCGTCATTCCGCATGCGCACCAACCTGGAAACTACCGACTGGTTGACCCGGATTTGGAACCACTTGTTGAAATCATGTCGCAGCATGGCACATTTGAGTGGTTTGGACAGAAGTACCTAGAACATGGGCACGAGGTTGGATTCACCGCAGCAAGTGACAACCATCTAAGTCAACCAGGTTACACGGCGCCCAAAGCTGGTGGTCTGAGTCAAAGGGGTGGTCTCGGTGCGCTAATTGCATCTGAAAAAACACGCGACAGTCTCTTCGATGCAATGAAAAATATCAACGCTTACGCAACGACCGGTGATCGAGTTATCTTAGATTTCAGTGTCAACGACGTGTCGATGGGCAAACGCGCACCGTTTAACCCGGAGCGGACGATACGAGGACGCGTCATCGCCGCCTGGCCGATTGCTGAAATAGTCATACTGAAGAACGGTGAGTCCATCTGGCATCGCGACTACATAACTGCGCCAGGAACGCAAGCTGCGACCGAAGGCACGTTTAAGTTGAGTTTCGGTTCCGATTCACATCCTCACCACGAACACGACAACCCACGCGGGTGGAAACAATGGGCCGGTACCGTTAAAGTCGAAGGTGCGATGTTAGTTGACGCAAAACCCGTTGACTTTACTAATACGCAATCACAGAACCTCAGTATCACTGCGGATAACGAAGTCCGTTTTAGTACGCTCACGCGTGGTGACGAAAGTTCCTTTGACCTCACCCTAACAGATATTTCCAATGACGCTACGCTCACGATTGCCTTAAACGCGGGTCGTGAATACGGCGGTGGACCACCGACCTTTCGTCAACACCAACCTTTTGAAGAACAAACGATCACGATGTCGTTACAAGGAACTCATGGTGAATCTACCCACCGTCACGTACCCATGACGGACTACGTCGATCACATTCGCTTACGACGCATCATCACTGACGGTGCGCGCGACGTTTCATTCGAGCTGACGGACGAAGGTAATCAACAAGGAGATTACTACTACGTCCGTGCAGTCTTAACGAACGATGCGATTGCGTGGGCGAGTCCCGTTTGGATAGGAGGGTACAAGTCGTTATGAGCGACTTCGAAGTTCACCACCAGCTTCTCAACGATTGCACCGACGTTGGTGACGCGGTGCTTTGTCGCGTGTTACTAATGAACGATTCGAGGTTTCCATGGCTGATTCTCGTACCTCGAATCAATGGATTACGAGACCTTCACGAATTACCTGTCGAACACCGCTCTTCGCTGTTTAATGAAATCGAATCTGCTTCGAATGCCGTGAAGGAGTTGATTGATGCTGATAAGATCAACGTTGCAGCACTAGGTAATCAAGTACCGCAATTGCATGTCCACGTTATAGGCAGGTTGGAGACCGATGAGGCATGGCCAGGTCCCGTTTGGGGTGTCGGTAAGTTAGTTCCGTACGAACACCGCGTTCAGCAGAACATGATTGAATTCGTTCGAGCGACTATGAGATTACTGAGTTGACGCACGACCTGTCAACTCAGTTTGCCTAACTATCGTGCGGAGTTAGTACAACGATCTGATTCGCCTCAAAATCGCCGAGTTTTCGCTCCTCACCCGTGGGCCAACGCACCAGTACTTCCGAGACCCTCTCTATTTCACCAAGACCGAAATGAACATGAGGATCGTGAGCGGAAAGGTAGCTACCCGCGACCTTTACATACCTGCGTTGACGTTTGTCTCCTACTGTAAGCGTCACCGTCGCACCAATTGCATCGCTACCGTGCTCGTTTAGTACGCGAAATCGGATCCAATTGAGATCCTGTCCCACCTTATTGATGAGAAGATAGGGACGCCAATCTCGATTGACGATGACCGCGTCAATGTCACCGTCAAGGTCGAGATCCCCAACTGCGAGGGCGCGACTGGTATGTGTCTCTGGTGACGTTGTCCCGTCAATTCGTTCCATCGGCTCGAAGCGAACGAGACCATCGATGAACTCTCCTCTGAACAGAATATTTGGTTCAGCGAACTCGTCAATTTCGTTCTTGGGATCACCGTCGACTTTGCCATTCGCCTCCAGCAAGTCAACGACACTATCGTTGTCGAAATCTGCGAAGGCGATACCGAAGCGCGTAAAACGACGACTACCTGCTCCGAGTCCTACGTGGCTAGTTTGATCTCTAAAGTAGGTTCCTTGATTGATGTACACGGAGTCTGATTGGCCTTCTAAATTGACGACCAATACATCATGATCCAAGTCGTCGTCGAGGTCGATTGTGTCGACACCCATGCCAGCCTTTGCAAAGCCGTGGTTGTCAACTGCGCATGCCCAATGAACGGCACGATTTAAGAAACGAAATTCGCCTTGATTGAGCCAAAGCTGATTGACCATCGTGTCATTTGCGACGAACAAGTCCAACAGTCCGTTTCCATCAAAATCAGCAGGCACCGTGCCAAGCCCATTTCCGTATGCAAGTTCAATACCCGCTTCGCTCGTCACGTCAGTAAACGTGCCATCGCCATTGTTGCGAAACATCGAGTCACGCGCCGGCGCTTGATAGTTCGTTGGTAGGCAATACGTCGGAATGCCTCTCGAATAACAGTTTATTTCATCAGCGGCCGACCATTTCAAATTGTTTGCGACGAACAAATCAAGGTCACCGTCTGCGTCAAAATCCGAAAAAGTCGCCGCTGTGCTCCAACTGGAATCTGAAACCCCGGCATCAGATGTCACGTCAAGAAATCGGCCGTGCCCGTCATTGCGCAATAGTGCGTTTTCACCTAAATTGGTGACATATAGATCCGTATCGCCGTCGTTGTCATAGTCTCCTGTGGCGACACCCATACCGTATGCTGGATGCGCCAGTTCTTCGTCAATCGATGCTCGAGTGAAATGAGCTGTGCCGTCGTTTAGATAGAGCTCATTAGGTGGGACATCCGACGGATCAACGTCAGATCCAAGGTGCCACCCACTCTGCACGAAGTAGATATCAAGGTCTCCGTCGCCTTCAACATCAATTAGAGCTACGCCGCCACCCATGATTTCGGGTAAGTAGGGTCGGTCCTTGAAACCAGATACGTGTTGGAACTGAATGCCTCGGTCTGTAGCTTCATCTAAGAACCATACGTCGTCCTGAACTCTTGGACTACACGCTAACAGCGAAGCGACAGCTAGGGCGCTGATTAGAGACTTGCCTAACTTAGCTATCGATGTCATATAGATGGATCATTCGCTTTTAGAATCGCACGCAACGTGAGTCAAAGAGACACCGAGTTGAAGTCTACGACAACGAAACTCGCGGGTGAGTTTCTCGGGACGCTATTTCTTGTCGTCTCCGTTGTCGGGTCAGGCATCATGGCTGAACGACTCGCTGACGGGAACGACGCGATAGCGCTATTGGGAAATACGCTAGCTACCGGCGTCGTACTCACTGTGTTAATCACCGTAATCCGTTCACTCTCGGGCGCACACTTTAATCCCGCCGTATCAGTAGCGTTTTGGTTACGCAAGGAACTAGCACATTCGCTAGTCGCGCCCTACGTCATTGTGCAAATCACCGGCGGCGTCTGTGGTACATGGCTAGCGCATCTGATGTTTGATATGGAAATATTGCAGATATCCACAAATTCTCGACTTACTGTAGGAACGTTCATCGCGGAGATCGTAGCAACCTTCGGTCTTGTCGCGACGATTCTCGGAACGCTCAGGGTGAATCCACCTTGGGTGGGCGCTACCGTAGGGTTGTATATTTCTGGCGCCTATTGGTTTACTGCCTCAACATCATTCGCAAATCCTGCGGTCACTATAGCTCGCTGTTTGTCCGAGTCATTTTCAGGAATCTCGCCGACAGACGTTGCCCCATTCATGCTTGCACAACTGATCGGTGCACTCATCGCCGTGGCATGCTTTTCGTTGCTCCAACGAAGTGAAACACACATCAGCAAAGTCGGTTAACTCGTTGGATTCGAAAGTGTCTAATTCGCATTCAACGAACAGACACAGAGGATTTTCGTCTAATGGCTCGAAATAGACTCGTTCAAGCCTTGTCATTAGCCCTAGCTGCCATATTTGCGACAGGACTTACCACCGGCGACAAAGCCCCAGATTTCTCGCTGCAAGGGAGCGACGGCAAGACCTATCAGCTCTCTGAGCTTCTCGAAGAAGGCGCGGTTGTATTAGCGTGGTATCCTAAAGCGTTCACAAAAGGCTGCACGATTGAATGCAAATCCCTCACCGAGAAAGGGCATTTGATCCGCGAGTACGCTGTGACGTACTTCATGGTCAGCGTCGATCCGCTCGAAGATGTCACGAAGTTCGCGGAATCGATGTCGGCGGATTTTCCGCTCCTGGCAGATCCTGACAAATCCGTTGCACAAGAATACGGGGTCATGAGTCCTTACGGATTTTCGAGCCGTCACAACGTATATATCGGTACTGACGGTAACGTACTCGCAGTGGATACAGAAGTCAATCCAGGAACAGCAGCCGAAGACATCGCCGCTCGCTTGGGAGAACTAGGAATCGCTAAGCGCGAGGCGTAATTCGCACTGAAGCTGCGCCAAAGCTAATCTACCGGCGCAGCTTCACCCTCTTCACTTTCATCGGTCATTGGGAGTAGCTCTTCCAGCGTCATCGCCATTTCTTTAGCGATGTACGTTGAAATGCCATACTGGCCATCGACCCGATCCGACGTCGCGACCCAGTCGTCCTCTTCTTCGAAGTGATAGAGCGAGAGCGTCGTATCTCCTCTGTCGTCGGTCCACGTCAGTAGCGCTTTCGGTTCAGACGGTAGTAATGCATCGCTGATCGTGTAAACGTTGAGATTTTCAAATCGACCGATGACCTTGTCGACTATCGTCTTATCCAACTCAGTTCCATTTTCCGCTACCCACTCGTCTTCAACCTTGTTGAGTACATATTCGCCGTCGTGCACTAGGCGCCGGAGTGCACCTTCGGGTCGTAACAAGCTCTTGTTTAGCCATGACGAGTTGTCCGATCCAAGCTCGTAGTTAGAAAACTCGACAGCGAAAACAGGACCTCCACTCACATCGCTGACGTGTACCTTGCGATAACCGGGCGACGTACCGAAAAACGCGTCAGCAACGACGTCTTCACCCGCATACAAGGTAAGTCGTTTCTGAAAACTGTCCTCCGTCACCTCAAAACGCTCTGCGGTCGATGCGCTTGTCGCAACGGGCCAGCCAGTCGATGCGTTCGCCAATTTGTCTAACACATCCGTGACCTTTTCGGAGTCCGCGGGTTTTCCATCCCCTAACTCCCAGGTATCGTCCACTTTATGTACATCGATCGTGTCGTCCTCCGTGAGGATTTGTAGAGCGGTGATCTCGTCGGGGTTGAAATCGAAGAACGCGTCCGGTTGCTCCGGTGGGCGCACGTTCCACGCAAGTACAGCACCCACGATCAACACCTGTAGAGCGAGCAATCCCGCCAACATCGCTCGATTCATGCTACGTCTCCAAAAATCTCTTGATAACGACGGTTCCTTTGAGCTCGCGTGAGCATAAATACACCGAACGTAGCCGCAATGAGCATAAGCGCAAGAGCATAGTTCACATACTCCCACACTTGTTTGTCCACGTTGCTCAACGGTGGCAAGGTTCGAGTAAAGTGACCTCGTCCACGAATGGTCATCAATGCAGTGTCCTCTACCGACCAATCCGCGATGTTCGCCATCAGTTGAAGACTGTCTGTGTAACGCTGACCGCGTGCAGACGCCAACATCCCTAATGGCGTGTCGGCGACAAATGCCGAAGATCCAAACACGAGCAGACGTGCGGATTCCGGCGATTGCGAAATCACGCTTGCGACCGTACCTAACGTACCCTCGGGTTCACTCAGGTCGACGGAATCGTCTACAGCATGATCGTGTTCATGATCATGGATATGGTCAAACGCATCGATAGACGCCTCTTCCGATTCGACATCCTTCGAATCTTCCTGTGCGGCTGCAACAGCTTCTTCATAAACAGGAGATTCCGTAAAGAAGGAACTGAATCGACCTTCGACGAGAACACCGACCGTTTCTTGCCGCTGCTCTGAGCTCGGAAGATAAGGCGATTCCCCAGTTGCACCTACTTGAGGTCTGATGTCTGGCGCAGAATCCCGCCAGGCGGTGTTACCCGTGTGCAGCAATGTCGTAACGACTCTCGTATCCTGCATTTCCTCGTCCACATTGACCGGTGAACTCCAAGGGAGTGCTAGTTGGTTCAAGCTGTTTGTGATTGGATTTTCTGCGTTCAAACCATCAATCGGCAACTCCACGAAATACGGATAGTCGAACATCCTCACTTCTTGAATCGAGATTGGCCCAACTTGACGCGTGACAGGCACTGGAAGTTTCGAGTTGTTTGTATCCATAAGCATGACTTGCTCAATCTCGATGCCATGATGATCTAACCAGTCGCTCATACCCGTGTTCGTGGGAATAGCTGTCCAAGTTGCTTGCGTCAGCGTCGTCGTGTACGCACTCGATGCAACTACGACCGTACCACCGGCCATCAAGAATTGATCAACGTGAAACAGCTTTGTCCTGCTCAGGGCATCGGGTCCAACGACCATCAACAAATCCGCTTCCGTTGGGACCGGAGTTTCGAGTGAGACCTTCTGCACGTCGAAATCCTCAGTCAATGTCGCATAAATCTCGCGATAGTCATCAACCTGTTGTGGCTGCTGCATGTAGGGGTTTTGCGGCATCTGCGGTGGTGGTGTCGGACTGTAAAGCGCGACAGATGTGAGCAGACCCGCCGCGAAACGCTGTAGCCCTTCCTCCAAAATCCGATTGAATCCTTCTACGTCCATACCTTCAGGAATGGGTAACGTCACCACGATACGATCATCCGTTAATGTCAGGTAGTAGTAAAAACGGTTGACGTCAAACAAACTCGCTGCCATCGGTTGTAGTCCGAGCTCTACGGCGATTCGCTCCGCGACTCTACCATCGTCTGCTTCAGGGTCTACGATGCTCCAAGAGAACCTACCGTTCGCACCTGATTCAAGTTCCTCAAGAGCGTCGACTAACGGAGCACGGCCTTCTTCAAGTTCAGGAGGAAGCGTTGCGGCGCTTGAAATATACCCCTCAAAACGCACGGGCTGAGAGATGAAGTCAAACGGTGATCCGCCACTTCGAAAGCCCGATTGCACCTTCTTGATGCTTCGGGTGATTTGGTATTCGGGATTCTTGAGCTGAACATCTAAGTCGAATTCGCTTTCCGCTTTTACCTCTATGAGGTCTTGAAAACCAAGTACTTCGTAGTCGTCGCCATACATGACCAACACGTTGAAGTAAGAGTTGACGAGGCTTGCTTCATGTCGGTCTCGTACTTGAAACGGCACTGGCCGAATTCCGTATTTCGAATTCGCTTCGTCTTCAAGTTCCGGATTGGTGGTCGGGTCGACCAGTTCAACGCGCACCACATTTCGACCAGATATCTCGTATTCCGCAAGCAGGTCGCTTAGCTGCGGCACGAGCGGAGCAAGTAGTGGGTGAGTTTTCGCGCTGAAGTAGCCGCGAATCAAGAGCGGTTCGGTAAGCTGCGCGAGTTGGTTCTTCGTTACGTCAGAGATCGAATATTGGTCACCTTCAGTTACGTCCCAACGTAGGACTTTCACATAGTTCAACCACACATTTGCGATCAGCAAGTTTGCGACCAACAGACCTAATAACACTAAGGTACCGCGGTGCTTGTCTCGGTTACCTGAATCACTCCAAGCAAGACTCCGGAGCGCGTATACATTTAGGACGAGGAACGTAAGCGTCACGGATACGTAGAAGTACAGGTCTCTAAAGTCAACCACACCTCGGGTAATCGACTCAAATCTCGATCCCGAACCGATACCCCGGAGGACATCTGCCGTCTCGTTTGTGAATAGCTCGGTGACGAATGGACTGCCAATGGCGTAGAAAACACTGCACGCAAATACCGAGAGGATCAACGAGACGATTTGGTTTTCGCTTCGCGCACTTATGAAAACGCCGATACTCAAGTAGGCTGCGCCAAGCAGAATCGATGCAACGTACCCAGCGAAAACTGGACCCCAGTCCATGTTGCCAAGCATGGCTACGGTAATTGGAATAGGAAGCGTCATACCGAGCGCGGCGATCAGTAGCATCAGGCATGCGAGGAATTTCCCAGCCACCAACTCCCAATCGCGAACAGGCATGGTCGAAAGGAATTCGATGGTGCCAACGCGTCGCTCATCACTCCAAGAACGCATCGTCAACGTTGCGGCGAGGAAGATCAGCAGTATGGGTAGCCACTCAAACATTGGTCTTACGTCTGCGATATTTCGGGCGAAGAACTGTTCAACCCAGAAAAAGACAAAGAGGGTGACTCCGAGATATGCGGCTAGGAATAAATATCCGATTGGAGACGAGAAGAACATCGCAAGTTCTTTCCATGCGATGTCGAGACTTGCGTTACGACGCATAGGTACCCTCACTTACACGTGCGAATAGTGTTTCTAAGTCTTGGCGTTCCGGCTGTACACCATAGATCGAGATATTTGCCTCGACCAGTTTCGGCACGACTTCGTTGATCTGAGTCTGTGCATCTTTGCCGTCGTCAACGTGAAAGAAGAACTCATCGACTTCACTGCCTTTGTCGACGCGAAGCCCAGTTACATTGTTCAGTTGCTCCCGACTCGCACTGCTTCGTATCGCTACGCGCGCTGCACGACTCAATTCATCTAATCGTTCGTCGACGACGAGCTCGCCATCACGCATGATCAGCACGCGGTCGCATATCGCGTCCACCTCTTGCATGATGTGCGTCGACAGAATCACCGTTGATTCCTCAGCCAAGCGTTGGATCAATTCACGCATCTGAATCGTTTGCGTTGGATCAAGTCCATTCGTCGGCTCGTCGAGAATCAAAACCGGAGGTTGATGAAGGATCGCTTGTGCGACGGATACACGCTGTTGAAAGCCTCTCGAGAGGGTGTCGATAGTGTCGAGAAAACGCTCCGCAAGATCTGTGTCCTCTACCACTTTCTGAACACTCGATGCTCGCTCCTCAAAAGGTATTCCGCGCATGGTCGCAGCAAACATTAGATAGTCGGCAACAGACATCTCGCCGTAGAACGGCTGGCTTTCGGGGAGGTACCCAATGTGTGCCTGTGCCGCGACTGGGTCGTCTTGAACAAGAACATCGTTGACCCACGCCTCACCAGATGTAGGTTCGATATACCCGGTCAGCAACTTCATGACCGTCGTCTTACCAGCACCGTTGTGACCTAAAAGCCCGACGATTTCACCTGGTTCAACGCTAAACGAAACGTTGTCAGCGGCTTTGACTGTTCCGTAATGCCGACTCAATCCCACTGCCTTCAGCATAAGTGTCCCCTCTATCCTCCTGCGTTGTGTGAATCCGATAATAGCTTACTCATGCCCATGGTCGCATCTGTGAAAGGTGCGAAGGACTGCATAGCTGGGCACCGAGTAATTCGAACGTATAGGACAGAAGAACGTGAAAAATGTTGCAGGAAAGACAGCTTTCGTAACCGGCGGTGCAAGTGGCATGGGACTAGCGATGGTACGCTCGTTCGCCGGTGCTGGAATGAAGGTTGCCGTAGCAGATATCGAAGAGGAACCACTAAAGGCGGTCGTCGAAGAGTTTGAAGAGACCAATGCCTCCGTCATTGGCTTAAACGTGGATGTGTCTGACCTTGAATCGGTCGCCGAGGGAGCAGCAAAGACGAAGGAAGCTTTTGGCAATATACATGTGTTAGTTAATAACGCTGGCATCGTAACGGGTGGACCATTTGCGGAAGCCGAACCGAACGATTGGCGGTGGACCATGAACGTTAATTTAGATGGTGTTTACAACGGTTTGAATGCGTTTCTGTCTGACATGATCGCGCACAACGAAGGCGGACACGTTGTCAATACAGCGTCGCTTGCCGGGCACATTGCTGTTCCGCGGCTTGGAATTTATGCCGCGAGCAAGTTCGCAGTGGTCGGTATTTCAGAAGCGTTGCGTGTAGAACTGCAAGAACATGGTATCGGCGTGTCGGTACTGTGTCCAGGTGTCGTCAACACGAATATCTTCACTGCGAGTCGGAATCGACCATCGTCTCTACCTGCTACCCAAGAAATGAATTTTGAGCGTACTGATACGGACTCAGAAGCTGTTGAAAGCGAAGTCATGCGAAACATCCTTGAACCAGATGTCGTAGGCGACATGGTGTTGCACGCGATCCAGAACGATCAGTTCTACATCTTTTCTCATCCTGATTTCGCGCAGATCGTACAAGCTCGAACGAACGAGATCGAAGACGCATTTGCATACTGGGCGAACTACTGTAAGCAGCTCGGATAACGGTTGTGCTAAAGCACAGATGGTGACTTAGACACTACAAGCAATTGGTGGATTCGCTTCAGTCGGGAATTAGCGAATGACGTGCGCAGAGCCAGATTCGATCGGAACGATCGCTCGTTACTCGTAAGGTTTTTCGCCCTCACACATGACACGATACAGGACACGAGGTTGATCACCATGGTCATATACAGCCGCGTGTAGTGCACAACGATTGTCCCATATCACGAAGTCCCCGACTCGCCAACGATGCCGGACCATTGCGTGGTCTTTCAAGGAGTGCCTGTAAAGAAAATCAATGAGAGTCCGACCTTCTACGGGCGTCATGCCTTCCGCCTCGATGCAGCGATCTGCAAACGTAACGTAAAGAGCTTTACGACCTGTAACCGGATGAGTCCGAACGGCGGGATGCCAAATCGGATCCGGACATTCCTCCGGCCGATCGGTTCCACTCACGACGTGTTTCAGGCGCAGACCTTTTAACCAGCCTTTCATCACGTCGGAAAGCGAGTCGTACGCCATATACTGATTGCAAAAAATCGTATCTCCACCATGTTTTGGAACTTCAATGGCGTTCAAAGATGAAAATGAAGGCGGCTTTTCGACGAAGCAAGTATCGGTGTGAAATCCTCCAGAAACGGGATGGGTAACGTCGCCGCGATTGGCAACCTTGTGCACCATCTCGTATTCAGTGCGCATATTTACACCCGGCGTAACAGTTACCTTACCGAGTCGACTAAGAAAATCTCTTTGCTCTATTGGTGTGAGATGTTGATCTGGGAATATGCCAACACAATACTCACTTACGAGACGACGCACTTCCTCAGTCTGTTCGTCGGTCATCTCCGGTATCGAAATCCCCGTTATGCGAACTCCGGTACGACCGGTCATCAGTTCGGCTTCAAGTGAGGTAGTCTCAATCGGCTGTAATACTGCTGCCATTGCTCCGTTCGTCAATGCGCTATTGCTTAAAGGATACTCGTTACCAGTACAACGCAAACGCGTTCCGCGTTCAGACGTGGACAATTACGTGTCGATAAGTCGAGAAAACCATTGACTCGACGTCGTAGATTCTCAGTTTATCGCGTCTCATAGATCACATGCGCGCTAGGACGCTCCGCGTATGACAACTAGCGAACCTCAGTTACCAACTCATCTACAAGAGCTGCAAACACCTTGTCTGCTCCTCATTGACACACGTTTCCGTTCTAATCTGGCAAGAATGGCGAAGCATTGCGAAGCAAGCAACTTCGCCCTACGTCCTCATGCGAAAACCCACAAATCTGGTTCCATCGCAAAAGCGCAGATAGACCATGGCGCTATCGGCATTTGTTGTGCGACGATTAGTGAAGCTGAACATCTCGCCGATTCCGTGAACAGCATCCTTATTACTTCCCCATTAGCGCTTCATCGGCACGTCGAACGTATCAGTGCATTGCGAGAACGTGTCGCGGAACTGATCTGTGTTGTTGATAGCCCAGCCATGATTCCGCATTTTGAGAAAACCTTCGATGCTACACGCCCGTTGGACGTGCTTGTTGACCTAGATCCGGATATGCATCGGACCGGGATCGAGATAGGAGTGAAAGCCTTTGCGTTGGCGAGGTCTTTGTACGAGTCACCGTCCTTCAACTTCAGAGGCGCGCAGTGTTACGCAGGAAACATCATGCACGTTGAGAGCATCGGGCAACGTACACGGCGTTCGCACGAGCTATGGGAGCGCGTGGCAACGTTTAAACGTCAACTTGAAAATCAAAGAATCCCTTGCCCGATCGTTACCGGCGGCGGAACCGGGACTTTCGATATCGACTGGCAAGCCGGTGTAGCTACGGAATTACAGGCCGGTTCCTATCCATTTATGGATCTTGAATACATGAACATCGAGTGGGACCACGAAGGCAATCTGCCATTTGAGCCGTCCTTATTCGTGCTGACAACGGTGGTTTCAGCAAATACACCAGGAAATGTCACAACGGACGCCGGGCTCAAAGCCTTCTCAACAGATTCCGTACGCCCAAAGATCCATGCCGGTATCGAGAAAGAGGCCACGTACGTCTTCAAAGGAGACGAACACGGGGGGTTAGTTTTCGAAGACGCTACGGAGAGTATCGCGATCGGAACACAAATGTTGATTACGCCGCCTCATTGTGACCCGACCATCAACCTATACGACCACTTCACCCTGGTGAACGAAGATCTACAGATCCTCGACACACTTTCCATCGACGCACGGAGTGGCAGGTTGTATAGAGGTGTTTGACAGCTACTATCCGCTCGCTTGTCTCATCGCGTTCGTTGCGTCGATCGTCAGTGTCGGACTACATTACGAAATACTTGAAACGCTCAATCGCAGGATATCGCGATTCCTAGGGCGCTTACGCGTCCTCATTACGCTACTCTGCCTCATGGTTCTGCACATGTTGGAGATTGGTATTTTCGCGTTTGTCTACTGGTTAATGTCATTTGAACCAGAATTTGGTGAGATAGCTGCGATCGAGTCGAGCTACGACTACATCTATTACTCGTCGATCGTGTACACGACAGTCGGATTCGGCGATCTCTATCCGATCGGTCCCGTACGAATTGTCACGGCAATTGAGTCGCTCATCGGGCTGGTGCTAATTACGTGGTCGGCCACTTTCATTTTTATCCATCGTCCAGTTGAAGCTAGGAGTGAGTCTTGAAAATCACTAATGCGGAGACGTTTGTCGTCGGTACACCTCGACCACATCGAGGAGGAAGGTACTGGGTTTTCGTGAAACTAACGACCGATAACGACATCGTAGGGATCGGCGAGGCATACAAGATTCCTTTTCACCCAACGACTGCCGCTCGCATGATCGAGGATGTATGCGAGACTTACGTCGTTGATTCCGATCCGTTTCAGATCGAGCGTTTGTGGCGGTCCGTGTACTACGGCGAGGGCTACGAGTCGCATGACCACCATCAGCATCCCGATCATGCCGTGATGGGCGTGCTTAGCGCGATCGAGATGGCATGTTGGGACATTGTCGGAAAAGCGCTAGACCAACCTGTATACAACCTGCTAGGTGGTAAATACAACGAGCGAGTTCGTTCATACACCTACCTCTGGCCCGCGCCGAGCGATACCACCCGACGGCCGACGCACACTGACGCGGAAGCAGCGAGTGCGAGTGCCGCTGCACATGTCGCTGAAGGATTTACCGCACTCAAATTCGACCCGTTAATTGACGTTATGGGGAGCGAAGATCCTCGCGAACCGCCGCTGGATCGACTCGACAATGCAGAAGCGGTCGTACGCGCCGTACGTGAGACAGTCGGAAACAAGGCAGACATCCTGATCGGCACCCACGGTCAATCTACTACGTCCGGAACGATTCGATTTGCACGTCGGATTGAGAAATACGACCCACTCTGGTTTGAGGAACCCGTTCCACCGGAGAATCGAGATGAGATGGCGCGCGTCGCGCAAATGACGTCGATTCCGGTCGCGTCAGGCGAACGGCTCGCGACGAAGTTTGAATTCCGCGAGTTACTTGAGAAGCAAGCCGCGGCAATCTTGCAGATGGCTCTGGGGCGTGTCGGCGGAATCCTTGAAGCCAAAAAGATCGCTGGGATGGCAGAAGCGTACTACGCACAAATCGCTCCTCACTTATATTGCGGTCCAATCGAAGCAGCAGCAAACATCCAAGTCGATGTTTGTTCACCGAACTGTCTAATTCAGGAGAGTATCGGTAGATTCGATGGTTTTCACGCCGAAATCCTTGAAAAACCCATCCAATGGGAAGACGGATACATCATCGCGCCGACTGAACCAGGTCTCGGCGTTGTTCTCAATGAGGAGGTCGCACGAGCACATGCCTACAGGTGAACTGTCTAAGCCTTGAGAAGAAGCCACGCGACGCATGAAACACGCATGGCTCAAATCGATAATGCAACCCACACGATCTGAAGTTAGCTATCACCATGTATCCAGGTCATTGGGTTAAACACAAACCTGATCATCCCGCTGCGATCAACTCCGCAAGCGGCGCAACACTCACGTATCGAGAACTCGACGAGCAGTCCAATCGGCTCGCGCAGCTCATGTTTGCTCGTGGTTTGCGACGAGGCGATCATGTGTCAGTGTTCATGGACAACGACCTGACGTACTTTGTTGTTACCTGGGCAGCACTTCGCTCCGGTCTTTACCTGACGACCGTGAACCGCTACCTGACTGCGGAGGAAGCAGCGTACATCGTCGACAACTCCGAGAGCCGCGTCTTAATCGTGGCAAGCAATCTATCCGACGTTGCACGCGAGATTCCACCGCTAACTCCGAGGTGCGATACCTACCTTGCGGTCAACGGAGAAATACCTGGATACGATGCGTTTGACGACGCGATCGGTGAATACCCATCCTCTAGATTGGAGATCGAACCATCGGGTGGTTTTATGTTGTACTCGTCCGGCACGACGGGTCGTCCGAAAGGCATTTTGCGCCCTTTACCTGAAGGTAACATCGATACTGAAATCAATCCGCAAAACGCCCTACTCGCGATGTTGTGGCAGGTCAATGAAGATTCGGTGTACCTGTCGCCTGCTCCCTTGTACCACTCTGCGCCGATTGGTTTCTGTACAGCGATCCAAGCTATGGGCGGAACTGCGGTCATCATGCCACGATTCGACGAAATTGGCGCGCTGGAAGCGATTGAGAAATACAAGGTATCTCATAGTCAGTGGGTGCCGACCATGTTTACAAGGATGTTGAAACTTCCGGCAAACGATCGTACTCAGTTTGACCTTTCGTCTCATCAAGTCGCGATTCATGCTGCGGCACCGTGCCCGACCGAAATCAAGAAACGCATGATGGACTGGTGGGGTCCGATCCTTTACGAGTACTACGGTGGTACGGAGCTAAACGGTCTCACGCACGTTACTCCTCAAGAGTGGCTCGAAAAACCGGGAACCGTTGGCAAGCCCATCTTAGGTGTCATTCACGTCTGCGATGAAGGCGGTCACGAACTAGCACCCGGCGAACCGGGCATCGTGTACTTCGAGTTACCTGAAATGCCTTTCGAGTACTTAAAGGACGCAGAAAAAACCAAGGATGCACAGCATCCAGATCATGCGAATTGGTCCGCACTTGGCGATGTCGGTTATGTAGACGAAGATGGTTACTTATTTCTGACGGATCGTGCCACTTTCATGATCATCTCCGGTGGCGTGAACATCTATCCACAGGAGATTGAGGACGTCATGGTCGTTCACGACCATGTCCTTGATGTTGCGGTAATCGGAGTACCAAACAAAGAGATGGGAGAGGAAGTCAAAGCGGTCGTTCAGCTCGTCGACGGCATCGAACCATCAGAAGAAGAAGCCGAAGCGTTACTGGCGTGGACGAGGGACCATATTGCTCACTACAAAGCGCCACGCAGCGTCGATTTCCGCGACGAGTTACCCAGACTACCGACCGGCAAGCTCTACAAACGACTGCTTAAGGACGAGTATTGGGGTAAGACTGGATCCCGAATCGTCTGAGAGTCTTGAAGGATCGAACCTAGATTCTCATCATGTGTAAGGGAACGCCGATTAGAGGTATCTGATCAACTTGACGGTGAAGTCGGTGTTTTGAACTGTAAAGCCACCTGGTGCGTTGACATCCCAGTCTTCTCCTCCGAATTCAGCGACCCATTCATCTTTGAAATCTTCGACATATCGAATTTCAAACTGTAAGGCTGTTTTCCTATTAATCCCCGTCTCTAAACCAACACCAGCAACTAGCAAATTGACTTCTGGATCAAAGCTCTGTGTTGCTGTTCGAAAATCTGCTTCAGTGCAGTCGATGGCGACGAAACAACCACGAAATGACGAGAAAAAGTCGATCTTAGTTTGCCTCACGCCAGCTAATCCATACACGGAAACGTCGAATGTCCCAAGCAGGGAGCGTGTGATACCGTATTTAGCAATCGCACCCATGCTGCGGGATGTCTCTAGTGACCAATCCTCCGGCCAAGCATCGCCTACTTGGTCGTTATTCGGTGATGTTCCTGCGCCGCTTAGTCGACCGCTGATGTCATCACCCGCAAGCGCAAGCTCAGCTTGAAGAGCAAGGAATTGAGTACCTTCCGCGAAATTAATACGGAACCCGATCAACCCATCCCACTGTAGAGGTTTGTCGGAAACTTCATCACTTGTACTGACCTCGCCGCCCGATCGGTCGGGAGCGTCAAAACGGCTTCGGATTGTTTTTTCGTAAAGGACTTCAGCCTGCTGTAGCGTAGCAGAAGCACCGTAATAAATACCACCTGGTTCAGCGTTCGCATGCGACGAAACAAACGCTAGTGACGTGCTTAGCACTATAGCGGCAGTAGTCCGAATCCTCAAGATCTCGTCCTCCGTAACATATCGATCAATCGGATGGTTGTTGCGTTTTGATTATAGCTCGATTGGACACGAAACACTTATTACCGAGCGTGTGATCAAGAGATTGAAACACAAAAAAATGTGTGTGTGCTTCGATGGACCTTTTTTTGTAGGGCAAAAACGCTTCTGCGATTTAGGCGGTGCGCAAAATAGGCTATGGAAATTGAAAGCGGCTTGACACACCAGTCTTGAAGACATGAGCGACGCCAACGTCTCTTACGTAACGGAAGAAATGCACGAAGCGAAAGGCGTGTGGGGTCCTTCGCATACGTCGTACCCCATTACCGCTACGGATATCAGACGATGGGCAATGGCGACTTACTATCCTGAGAAACCACCTCGAGTTTATTGGGATATTGAGTACGCTAAATCATCGAAATATGGCGGGATCATCGCCCCGCCCGATTTCAATCCTTTTGCGTGGTCGCTAGAGCGTCCTGCGACCGTAGCTCGCGGCCTATCAGGAGCTAAACCTGACGGTAAACCACTCACCGGTATGAACGGCGGTCAAACTGATACCTACGGCGTCCCGATGCGACCGGGCGATGTCATTTCTGCTCGTTCGAGACTCGTCGATTGGGAGGAGCGAGAAGGTCGCTTGGGTCACACCATGTATGTGCGCACCGAAATAGAATGGCGAAACCAACGTGATGAACTCGTCAAAACCCGTATGTCAATCGCGATTCGCTACTAAGGAGAAACGACTATGAGCGTTACATTTGACGAAATAGAAATCGGTACCAAGTTACCAACGTGGTCTCGCAAAACGAGCTTTGCAGAGTGGAACCGTTACGCTGCGGTGAACGAGGAATTCGTGCCATTCCATATGGATGACGAAGCTGGTCGACGCGCCGGTAATGAACAAGGTGCATTTGGCATGGGAAATCTCCGCTATGCCTACATAGTGAACGCGCTGCACGATTGGATCGGCGACGAAGGACGTGTTCAGGAAGTCGGATGCCAATATCGAGCGATTAATCAGAAAGATGACGTACTTACTGTTGTCGGTGAAGTAACCGAAAAGAACACCATCGACGGGAAGAACGTAGTCCGTTTGGATGTTAACGTCGTTAACAGCAACGGTGAACCAACCTGCCCGGGACACGCGGTCATCGAACTATAGACTCTAACCCGTAAGCCTTACCCAACGACTAAAGTCACGATATGAAGTTCGGGATCTTTTACGAACTGTCGGTACCTCGTCCATTCGAGAACGGCATAGAGTCGAAGGTGTACCACGACTCATTGGCTCAGATACGACTGGCGGATGAAGTCGGATTCGACACCGTATGGGCAGTTGAACACCACTTTCTAGAGGAATACTCACACTGTTCCGCACCGGAGCTCTTCCTCACTGCCGCGGCGATGTGTACGGAACGCATTCGCGTCGGGCACGGCGCCGTCGTTTGTGTTCCAGAGATGAATCACCCGGTTCGCGTCGCGGAACGAGCTGCAGTACTCGACATCCTCTCGAATGGTCGACTCGAGTTGGGCACGGCACGTTCATCCACCTGGACCGAATTGGGTGGCTTTGAAGCGGACCCCGATACCACTAAAAAAACTTGGGATGAATTCGTTCGAACCATTCCGAAGATGTGGACGGAGGAGCGATTTTCACATCAAGGTGTCTGTTTCTCGATGCCTGAGCGAGCTGTGCTCCCGAAACCCGTACAACGACCTCATCCGCCCTTGTGGGTAACCGTCACATCGCCAGGTACGGAGCTCGATGCCGCGGATCGCGGATTGGGCGCACTTGGCGTGGCTACCGCGGGATTTGAAGAACAAGAACGACGTCTAAAAGAGTATCGACGCCGCATCCAACTTTGCGACCCAGTCGGATCTGTCGTCAATGACCAAGTAGCGACGCTCAACTTTCTCTACTGTGACGAGGACCTCGAACAGGCAGCGCGGTACGGCAATGCCCTTATCGGTCAGTTCGGACAAGCGAATTCGCACCTCCTGTTTACGCGTGAAGCCTATCCAACTCGTGCGTATGGCCTGTTAGCGAATATCTCGCCTGGGGGTGGTCGGCGTCGGACACCCGCTGAAACGAATCCAGGTCAGAGTGTAAATCTTCCCGAAGGAATGGCGATTGGGGATCCAGACCGCATTGTTGAGGTTATTCGCGAGTGGGAGTCACTTGGCGTGGATCAGGTCAACTTCATGCTCAATGCTCTTGAGTGCATCCCGCAGGAGAGAGTGTTGAACAGTCTGCGGCTGTTTGGCGAGCACGTAATTCCAAAGTTCTCCGCGTCGGATTAGACCTGTGCTAATCGGAACTACGCCGCTCGAACAGCTCGTATCGGAACTTCCGACCATTCCTAACTGGGACATTGAACCAGTGGTCCTCGACGGTGTAGAAATACTCCAAGCGCAATTCGAGCTTGCAGCTACCAATATCGAGCAACTCTTACCGCCCGCTTTGCACCCAACGATCCCCCCTTTAGGTCACTGGTCGTGCTGGGAAGTACCAGACTCCCCGTGGGGCAGTTTTAAGCTCGTGAAGTTTCGTCTGTCGTGTCGTAGTGGCGCACGTCCGCGTACGTTTCTTCTAGGCGCATTTATCGATAACCAAGAAGCTCAACAGAATCTATCAAACAATTGGGGATTAGCTGCTCGGCAAGCGAAAATCAGCTTCGTAAGAAGCTACGATGCTGCCGAATTCAACGTGATTGTGAATAAGCAACTTGCGCTAGACGTCAAGTTACGCAACCCAGAATCACTTGCAACCGCGGATTTGCAACTCTTCGCGTCGATGCAGGGAGCGAATACACCGAGTGGCGTACGTCTTGTGCAATTCGACCCCAGCTATGAAGTCAACAGGACCGAACGCTATACCCCAACGATTGATCATTTCGCTCCACATGTATGGCAACGGGAAGGGATCGATCCCGTCTATGCGGTTACTGCTTGGGGTGCGAATACGACGATCCACCTTCCCAAGATCCGATTCGTTTGCCGACCAGATATCGATGCGTTTCGGGGCACAGAATCGGTGGCTAAACCGTGACTTACGCTGGTAGTCGAGTTATGCGCGATGCCGACAGCCACCTTATGGAGCTGCCGGATTTCCTTGCTCGCAATGTTGAGTCCTCTATGAGCGCATGGATTCCATCATTGGACGACATTCGTCTGGCTGACATCGGTACTCAAATGCGAGAGTTCCAGGGACACAAAGGTCATAGTGAAGATACCGTTGAACAGTTAGTCGCGTTGGGCGACAACTTGACACGCGGATCGAAATGGCATGGCGCACTTGGTGCGTTCAATGGCACGGAGCGTGGAATTGCACTCGATCTCTTAGGCTTTCGTCAGCAGGTCGTGTTTTCCTCGTTCTGTGCAACCAAGATATTTGGGACCTCGGACCCAATCGCGATGTACGCGGCTGCGGCTGCGCACAATCGATCGATGGCGGAGTTTTGCGGATGCGACGAACGCCTTATCGGTGTGGGCATGGCGCCTTTGGACGATGTAGAGCGTGCTCACGGATTGCTTGATGAAGCTCTAGCACTGGGACTCCGTGCAATATGGATTCCATCTCGAGCGCCTGGAGGGAGATCGCCAGGTCACCCGGACCACGATACGTTTTGGCGAAGACTTTCAGAAAACCAAGTGCCGTTTATTCAGCACGTCGGCAGCAGCACTTTATCTATTCCTGATCCCTGGATGAATGACGGCATCGAAGGTCGACAGACTGCACGTGGTGGCGCTGAAGTCATTGGTTCAAAGGATCTAACCGTTATTTTCCAAGCAGCGCAACGATTCATCTCGGTCATGGTACTTGACGGCGTACTTGAACGACATCCCGATCTTAAAGGCGGCGTCATTGAGTTGGGCGCTGGCTGGGTTCCCGATACGATTCGTCGACTAGATCACGCAGTCGACATTTGGGCGAGATCGGAACCACATTTGGCGGAGTTCGAACGCAAGCCATCAGAGCAGTTCCACGATCAATTGAGATTCACTCCCTACCCGTTTGAGAACGTTGGTCAATTGATGAGCGAGTCCTGTCCTGAGCTGTACCTGTTTTCATCAGACTACCCTCATGCCGAAGGCGGACGTGATCCGATCAAGCGATTCGATTCTGCGCTTGAGCTGCGTTCAGAAAAAGACCAATCTCTCTTCTATGAGGGGAACTTCCGCACGCTCTATCGCTGAGAAAGTCAGCTAGAGCAGATCAAAACCGAAGGCGTTAACGGCTCCTTCACGACCGCGACGTATCGCACAACGCGTGAGAGCTGATCTATGGGCTATCGACGAACGCCGCCTTGACGACTCGTCTAAGCAATTTCCCTGTCTCGTTATACGGCAGTTCGTCCCAAAACTGAATCTTTTCTGGCACGCGCGAAGACCGCATGTGCTCCCTTACCCACATCTGCAGTGCTTCAACGGAAACCTCTCGTGATACCTCAACAGCGGCGGCGACAGCTTCTCCCCATTCCTGACTCGGCATGCCTACAACTGCGGCGTCGTGTACGCATTCGTGTTCACGCAACACGTCTTCGATTTCACCGGGCGACAGGTTCTCGCCGCCACGAACGATGACATCATCTGCACGACCATCTAGAAATAAATACCCATCGTCGTCAACATAACCTGCATCACGGGTAGGGAACCAACCATCTTCGTCAACGCGACTACCGATTCCTTCGTATTCACCCGAAACTTGCTCGCCTCGTACGAAGATTTCGCCATGTACGTTGGTCGGCAGATTACGACCTTCGTCATCTCGGATCGCAATTTCAACCCCAGGTACTGGTAATCCGACCGACGTCAAACGTTTCTGCGTAGTTGGATCGATGCTGGCAAGCGCCGTCCGGTGCTCCTCTGGACCCAAAAGTGTGATGGTCGAGCTGGTTTCTGTGAGGCCGTAAGCGTTTGTAAATTCGGTATCTGGAAATAGCTCCATCGCCCGGCGAATGACGTTTAAAGGCATTTTGCCACCGCCGTACGAAATCGCCTGCAAGTTGGGAAGATCCGCATTGCGTTGACCTTCTAAGGAATCCACGATCCGCGAAAGCATGGTAGGTACAACGAACGTTGAAGTAACGCCCTCTTCACGCGCCACCTTCAACCAATTGTCCGGTTCAAACGTCGCAAGCTGGACAACGCGACGACATTGATAAACGGACGTCAAAATCGCTGCGATGCCTGCTATGTGATACGGTGGCACTGTTACGAGCGCAGCTTCGTCTTCGTCCGCAGAATCGAATTCCATCATCAGCGTATAGGACACTAAATGGCGATGCCGCATGATTGCAGCCTTCGGCGCGCCCGTCGTCCCGCTCGTAAACAAGACAACCGCGACTCCCTCTGGATCCATGGACCAATGTGCGACGTCTTCGGATTTCGCGTGCACCTCCCTAAATGACTGCCGCTCGTGAACAATCAAGTCGCTTCGATCGGTCCACGCCTCGCGACGTTCTGCATCAGTTACAACAAACGCGGGTTTGACACGATCGATCAATGCATCGATTTCGTCAGAAGTCAGGCGATAGTTGATAGGGACATAGGGGATTCCGGCCCAGCCGCTAGCAAACAACGCAACTGGAATCGTGAGGTTTGAGGTATCAATTAGGGCACAATGTGAAGCGCCAGATTCGTGCAATACCTGCGACTTTGCTTGAGCGGCTTTATAGAGCCCGGCAAAGGAAATTGATTCGCCGGTCAGTGCGTCTTTGAATGCGACTCGATCGCCCCGTGCTTCTGCCGCCATTTCCAAGAACAACGCAATATTCATACGCTAAATACCAGCTAACGTCTGCCGGTTAGAGAACCTACTAGCTATCTAATCTGTCTTCGGAAGCTTCTTCGATTCTTTTATTTTCAGTTCAGTCCCATTTACTGCTAGTGAACCGTCTCCCGGTTTGACACATAGCAATTCGAGATCACCGTCATCATTGACGTATCGCTTGCCAATCGTCGTACCGTTTGCATAGTTCGGGTCTACAGTACCGCTTTCACTCGACCCATCGCTGCCCATGGGCACGCCACCGCAGGTGAGCTCAAGATCTCCGTCGGGCGCACTAATCACCATGATTTCCGTATTGCATACCGCACTCTTTAGACGCTGTCCGGTTGCCAAACTAGCCATGGATTTGTGGTCTCACTGCTTTATCTGATGCGCGGGATTTTACCGCCCGAGTGTCGTTACAGTAGGTGAGCGACCGCATCTCGCTCTTTGATGAGTTCTACTTCTGTTGTTTCAATCTTGCTCCGTGCAAAGTCGTTCAACTCGCGATTTTCGGCTACGTTATAGGCGCCGTTAGAGACGGTAACAGGATAAGAGAAGATCACTCCTTCCTCAATGCCGTACTGGCCGCTACTGCGTATACCCATACTCGTGACGGCATCTGATCCAGCGATCCATTCGCGAACATGCTCAACTGCAGCGTTTGCAGCACTTGCAGCACTGGAGGAACCTCTCGCAGCAATGATGGCAGCACCGCGTTGCTGAATCGATGGTATGTATTCGTCTTCATACCAAGACTGACTGACGTTTTCTAGAGCTGGCTTACCCTTGACGGTCGCGCCGATTAAGTCAGGAAACATCGTCGATGAGTGGTTACCCCAGATCGCCAGTCCATCGATGTCTTCGACTACACCACCTACTTGCCGCGCCAGCTGAGCGATCGCACGATTGTGGTCGAGCTTGGTCATGGCTGTGAAGTTCGCTGGATCCAAATCAGGTGCGTTGTTCTGTGCGATCAAACAGTTCGTGTTCGCGGGATTTCCCACGACGAGTACCTTGACATGCTTCGCTGCGTGATCATTGAGCGCTTTACCTTGCTGCGTAAAGATCGCACCGTTGGCTTCAAGCAGATCTTTTCGTTCCATACCGGGTCCTCGCGGTCGCGATCCAACGAGCATGGCAACATCCGCGCCTTCAAACGCGACTTCAGGTTGATCCGTCGTTACGACATTCCTCACCAGTGGAAACGCGCAATCTTCGACTTCCATAACCACCCCACGTAACGCGTCCATCGCCGGTGGAATTTCGAGCAATTTCAATTCAATCGGTTGGTCTTTTCCCAACATCGCGCCAGAAGCGATTCTGAATAACAGCGCGTATCCGATCTGGCCGGCTGCGCCTGTGACGGCAATACGAACGGGATCAGTCACGGTAAATCTCTGGGTGAAAAGCGGCAGAATTGTAGCTGGCTTAATTCAATGCCCTGTCGAGATTCAAGGTTCAAACTGCCTGTTGGAGATGAGACTTTTCCTGTTCTAACGCTCGCTAAAGTCATAGAACCAACCTCCCGTATCGTGCAGCTCTAAAGCCTTTGCTAGCCAAGGTACGGTCGATTCTGGGAGTTGATTTCGATCAAACCAGCCCACTCTGGCACAGAATTCCGGCTCAACATTTCGAACGGAACCTTGCCATTTGGTACTCGAAAAGACGAAATTTACACCCCCCGCATACGGTAAAACACAGCAAGGCGACAGCTGTTCAAGCTCGATGCCTACTTCTTCTCTGACTTCTCGAGCGGCAGCATAAACTAACGTCTCCCCGACTTGAAGGTGACCGCCGGGTAAGGTGAGTCGACCATCCATGAGACCCGTGTTCGCACGTTCTAGCAATAGTAGGTTCCGACCGTGATTGTCCCATACGAGCGTATGTATAACCGCCACTATCTCATGGCGACCCATATCTACTGTACTCCTGACCATGATTTAGAATTTAATACACCCGCTCGCACGTCGGAATTCATCGCTACTTCAGCGTTTTGGTCCAATATGGAAGAAAGGAACTCATCGCTACGCATAAGATAAAATCCTAGTCGTTGCGCTAAGCCTGATTTTCTGAGCCTGGCACGGCGGAAAAAGGGGAGCTCGGGTATCTGTCGAGTTAGAAAACGCTCGCGACAAGACCTTTATACCTTTAACAACATGACAATCAGATAGACAACATGCGATTTTCGCTTGCTCGCGTTCTTGTACAAAGTATGTATCAGTTCAGTACTCGCTGATAACCAATGAACGCAACAATGCGACACCATTCAAGATGACTACTCCCCGCCAAATTCTCCGCCAACAGCCAGTGGGCCGTTCTGGACTCTACGACCCTAGAAACGAGCGGGATTCCTGCGGAGTCGGCTTCGTCTGCGACATAAAAGGTCGAGCAAGCCGAAGCATCATGGAAGACGCAGAACACATGAACTGCTGCATGGTGCATCGAGGAGGATTAGGTTACGAGAAAAACACCGGTGACGGTGCCGGAATTTTGACAGCGATTCCACATAAGTTCTTCAGCCGTATATATCGAGAATCACACGGGAATGAACTGCCTGAGCATGGTGAATACGGGGTTGGCATCGTGTCCCTACCTCAAGCTGAGGATGAGCGCGAATCGTGCAAGCAGGTTGTCGAAAATGCGATCAAGGAAGCAGGTCAGAGGTTACTAGGCTGGCGAGACTTACCAATTGATCCCGACAGCGCTGATATTGGTAGTGCAGCTCGGCGTGCGATGCCACATATGGCTCACTGCTTCATTGCAGGTGTTGATTGCGATTCAGCAGACGCGTTAGAACGTCGTCTCTACATCATTCGAAAGTTAGCGACCCACCGGATTAAAGCCGATCCAACATGCGATAGACAAAAGCTTTTTTATATCGCGAGCTTATCAACCAAGGTCATCGTTTACAAAGGCATGCTGACACCCCTACAGCTGTTTCCTTTCTTCAAGGATCTACAGGCTGAGGACTACGAGTCACACTTAGCGATGGTGCACTCACGTTTTTCAACCAATACGTTTCCGTCCTGGGACCGCGCACAACCTAATCGATTCATGAGCCATAACGGCGAAATCAATACGCTACTCGGTAACTCCAATTGGATGAACGCGCGCGAAGGCGAGGCTGAGTCGGAGTTGTTTGGCGACGATCTACAGAAAGTTTTCCCCGTCGTCGAACCTGACTGTTCGGATTCCGGCACGTTTGACAATGTTCTTGAGTTCCTTCTGATGACTGGTCGAACGCTCCAAGAGTCGGTCTTGATGATGATTCCGGAAGCTTGGCAGCACCACGAGGAGATGTCGGACCAAAGAAAAGCGTTCTACGAGTTTAACTCGTGTCTCATGGAACCTTGGGACGGTCCAGCTTCTATCGCTTTCACGGACGGTAACTACATCGGCGCTGTACTTGATCGTAATGGTCTTCGACCCTCTAGGTACTACATTACGACCGATGATCGCTGCATCATGGCATCGGAAGTAGGTGTTCTTGACGTCGACCCAGCAACCGTTGTAACAAAGGGTCGGCTACAACCAGGCAAACTGTTTCTGATCGATTTTGTTGAAGGTCGGATGGTCCCAGACGAGGAGATCAAGTCCGAATGGTCCGCCAAGCTACCATTTCGAGAATGGTTGGATAACCAACGAATCGAGCTCGATCAGCTTCCTGTCCCTGCTGATGTACCAGGATACGATCCTGAATCTCTCCTTCAACGCATGCAAGCGCACGGCTATACAACGGAAACGATGCAGTTCATGCTCGTACCGATGGTTAAAGAGCTTCGTGACCCGCTTGGGTCAATGGGCAACGATGCCGCTCTAGCCGTCATGTCCGATAAGCCGCGCATGTTGTACGACTATTTCAAGCAACTCTTCGCGCAAGTAACGAATCCTGCGATCGACTCGATTCGCGAAGAGATCATCATGGCGCTTGAGTGTTACATTGGGCCTGAAGAAAACCTGCTTTCAGTCACCGAGGCCCACGCGAATCGGTTGCGCATTCCCCATCCGATCCTGAGCAACGAAGAGCTCGCAGCCGTTCAGCACATCGATCACAAAGGCTGGCGTGCAAAAACTATCGATACGACTTTCGCTGTTAGTTCTGGCGAAAGCGGTCTAATCGAAGCACTCGACCGAATATCCAAAGAATCCCTACAAGCGATTGAAGACGGCTATCGCCTAGTCGTGCTTTCGGATCGACGTATGTGTAACGATCGAGTGGCAATTAGTGCATTACTCGCAGTAGGCACAGTCCACCATCATCTAGTCCGACATCACGCGCGAACGCGGATTGGTCTTGTGCTTGAAACTGGCGAAGCACGTGAAGTTCACCATCACTGTTTGCTTATCGGGTACGGTGCTGACGCTATTAACCCGTACTTAGCGTTTGAAGCTCTCTGGCAAGCACGGCGTGACGGATATCTCGACGACGCAGATCATGTAAACAACGACATTGACGTCGTCGCGTCATACAAAAAAGCAGTTGCCAAAGGCATGATGAAAGTCATGGCCAAGATGGGTATCTCGACGCTCCAATCCTACAAAGGGGCGCAAATCTTCGAAGCAGTCGGATTGGCCCAGGAAGTCACTGATCGCGCGTTTGCTGGGACAGCAAGCCGAGTTGAGGGTATCGGATTCGATGTTGTTACCGAGGAGATGCGTCGTCGCCATGAAATTGGCTATCCTGGACGCAACGTCGTTCGCATCCCGGTGCTTCCCAATCCTGGTGACTTCCATTGGCGTTTAGGCGGCGACCGGCACATGTGGGATCCCGAGGCAATCGCGGATCTACAGTTTGCCGCGCGAGAAAACAGTGAAGACGCTTATTGGCGATTCAGCAGTCACGTAAACGAACTTAACACGCGTGAGTCGAATCTTCGGGGTCTCTTGACATTCATTGGCCAACCTGACGACGTTGCCATTCCACTGGATGACGTAGAACCTGAAGGCCAAATCATGAAGCGCTTTGCCACAGGTGCGATGAGCTTCGGTTCTATTTCCGCAGAGGCACACGAAGCGTTAGCGATCGCGATGAACCGAGTCGGCGGCAAATCGAATTCTGGCGAAGGCGGTGAGGACTCGGCACGGTTTTACCCCGATAGCAACGGCGATTGGCGTCGTTCCGCGATCAAGCAAGTTGCAAGCGGTCGATTCGGCGTCACGATTGATTACTTAACGAATGCAGATCAACTCCAGATCAAAATCGTACAAGGTGCGAAGCCTGGAGAAGGAGGCGAACTACCTGGTACCAAAGTCGATGACTTCATCGCAAAGATTCGCCATTCAACGCCAGGCGTTGGTCTCATCAGTCCACCGCCACACCACGATATCTACTCCATTGAGGACATCGCCCAACTCATTCACGACCTAAAGAATGCCAATCCTGATGCCGAGATAAGCGTCAAACTATGCTCCGAAGTAGGTGTCGGTACGGTCGCGGCCGGCGTTACCAAGGCGCGTACCGACCACCTTGTCATTGCCGGTGACGTTGGCGGCACAGGCGCTTCCCCGCTAACGTCCATAAAACACGCAGGCATTCCATGGGAGCTCGGACTGTCCGAGACCCACCAAACGCTCGTATTGAACAATCTGCGTTCAAGGGTCGCGTTGCAGGTCGACGGTCAACTCAAAACAGGTCGCGACGTTGCAATCGCAACGTGTCTAGGAGCGGAGGAATATGGCTTTGCGACGGCTCCGCTGGTGTCCCTCGGCTGCATCATGATGCGGAAGTGCCACCTAAATACCTGTCCGGTTGGAATCGCAACTCAAGATCCCGCGTTACGAAAGCACTTTACGGGGACACCTGAGCACGTTTTGAACTACCTGTTCATGGTCGCAAAAGAGCTACGCATGATCATGGCGGAGCATGGCTTACGAACAGTAGATGAGATGGTTGGTCGCGTCGATCTTTTACGCATCGATGCAGCAACGGATCATTGGAAAGCGAAAGCGCTGGATCTTCAGAAGATTTTGGACCCAATCATTGAACCGGAAGATTGCCTCGGCGTGTATCGACAGCACGAGCAGGACCATGGTCTCGATGCAGCACTTGACAATGAACTAATCGCACTTGCACAACCAGCGCTGACCGAAGGCAAACGCGTACGTGAATCGCTCCCTATCCACAACACACACCGTGTCGTAGGTGGCATGCTATCCAATGCCATCATCAAGGCCGTCGGACCTACCATGCTGCCGGACGATACCGTGCATTTCAAGTTCACAGGCAGTGCTGGGCAAAGTTTCGGCGCATGGTTGGCGAAAGGCGTTACCCTTGAGGTCGAAGGCGACGCTAATGATTACGTCGGCAAGGGACTCTCTGGCGGTCGGTTAGTAATTTATCCACCAAAGAACTCGCCCTTCATGCCTGAAGAGGAGGTTCTAATTGGCAACGTCGTCCTCTATGGTGCTACCGGTGGCGAGTGTTACTTCAGAGGTATCGCGGCCGAACGTTTCTGCGTTCGAAATAGTGGCGCGACAGCGGTCGTGGAAGGCGTCGGCGACCACGGTTGCGAATATATGACAGGTGGGCGCGTCATCGTACTCGGGTCGACTGGCCGCAACTTTGCAGCAGGAATGAGCGGCGGCATCGCGTACGTCTGGGATCCGGGTGTTCAGTTTGCGCCGAAGTGCAATATGGAGCTCGTGGAACTTGAGTCACTCACTGACCGAGACGAGATCGACGAAATAAAACGGCTAATTGACCAACACGCGATTTACACTGGATCTACAGTAGCGAAACAGATACTAGATAACTGGGCGACCTCGGTGCGGGAATTCGTCAAGGTCATGCCGATAGACTACAAACGAATTCTCGAATCCTTGTCAGAACAAGCCGAACTAGCGTCAGCGGAAGTGTAGCTGATAAGTGGGCAAAACAACGGGCTTTATGGAGTTCGAGCGGAATACCGCGCCATATCGACCGCCGCTCGAACGAATTACTGATTTTCGCGAAATCTACAC
>JAPOXV010000013.1 GCA_026706935.1 Gammaproteobacteria bacterium
CATAAGCACATATTTTAAAAAGTTATAGTAGATTTATGCGAACTGTTACGAGCCCTTGTCCATGCTGCCGCCGAGAGAGCGATTTTTAGTCGCGCCAAGGATTTACGATTTGCAGCTGGAGACCATCGAAATCTTTGACATTGCGTGTTGCCACAATCATGTCATGGCTACGAGCAATTGCGGCAATCTGACCGTCAGCGAATGGTAGTGGACGACCAATCGATCGACGTATTGCCGCGAATTCCGCAAGTGTGCGAGTCGCGGGTCGATCGAACGCGAGGATTCGCCCTGTGAAAAAACGCTCGAATAATCGTTCAACTAAAGCGTTCATGCGCCGACGACGAGCGCCATCGGGCATATACGCTAAGCCTATGCGGATCTCAGCTTCCGTTATAGTCGTCACGTACATATCTGACGCAGGATTCGCGTCGAACCAATCTAATACTCGCTTGTTCGGATTAGGACCGATTAGCTCTGATAGGATTGGTGTATCCACAACTAGCATAGGCTATCTCTCACTCGAATTTTGGCGGTTCTCGCATCGCATCACGAGGGGGTAGTTCCAGTTCCAAACCGCCGAACGGTTTGAAGAGATTGTGAATTGCTGTACCGAGACCTTTCGAGGGTACCGCGGGATCATTAACTGCGGTCGACAGGATCTGACGTGCTTCTTCCTCCATCGAATTCCCATTGAGCGCGGCTCTGAGTCTTAACCGCTTTTTTACGTCATCCTCAAGTTTCCTAACCGTAATGCTCGCCATGTCTCAATCCAGAAATTTACCAATGAGACAATTTTATAAGTGATAGCACTGCAATCACACATACTCGGTTGTAGAAGCAGCCTTCTGCGAATTCCGGCTTTGAAAGTGCGCGTAAACGCCTGCGAACGCATTCGGACGCGGATCATTCCGTTGAATTAGCGATCCAGTCATGAACAATGACGACCGTAACGCCTGCGAACGCTGATTGCAGGTTATTTGACGAACGATTCGGCGTTCGCGAGAAACGTGGCTCTCAGTCCGCTCGGTTCATTCGATATACATGTTGGGCTTCGCGCTTCCTGCTAAACCTCGAAACTGAGTTGCGCTACGAAATTTCGATCTCGCAAAAGCGATATCTCAGACCTATTTTGTCTAGCGCTCCATGCTTCAGTATTGTTCAATGAGCTATATTAGGTGCGTGAATTCGTCAATGAATTAACCACGGAACGTACGCTACCATCTAATATATAGATCGATATTCAGTCCCATCGCACTGATGACAACACCACGTCGAGAAATTACAGATACGCTTCAGTTCGCGCTCGACGTTCTTGCGCTCATCCCACATCGATTACACAAGACAGCGAAGGACATACACGATGAGCTCGAAGCGAACTCGATACATCGTGACTTGCGCTCGGTACAGCGTATGCTCAAAACGCTATCAGATTTTTATCCGCAACTAGAGGTCTATACCGATCGGAAACCATATGGTTATAAGTGGGGAACTCAAGCTCCGAAGATCATGCTGCCGAGTATGTCATCGATTGAAGCGCTCCTGCTTGTCATGTCTCAGAACTATCTTCGTAACTTCCTACCGCAAGATCTAAACAACTCACTTCAATCGTATTTTTCTGAAGCGAACGCGGTGCTGAAAGCACACGCGACCGACCAGTCCGCGAAGGATTGGCTCGAAAAGGTCCGATTCAGCCCACCCACGCAGCCTTTGATTCCGCCCAAAATTGATCCGGAAATCATCGAAACGGTCACGCACTGCCTGTTTAACAATCTCGAAATGGCATTAACGTATCAAAACCGACGCGGGGAAGTCAGTGAGTACGTTGTCCATCCGTACGGATTGATTGATCGTGCACCAGTCCTCTATCTCGTCGCGGATAGTTTGCGAGTCGCTGAGGCCGATCGGCGAATTAGGACCTACGCGGCGCACCGAATGATCAAAGCGAGGGAACTAAGTCACAAGTTCGACCGACCGGTGGACTTCGACTTGAACGAGTATGTGACCGAAGGTAGGCACATGTTTGGTAAAGGGGAGCACGTCAAACTGACGTTCGAGATCCGTGGTAGTCCTGGCATGCACCTTCAAGAAGCACACCTTTCTGAGGATCAAAACATCGAAGAACTCGAAGACGGTTGGCTTAGGGTCACCGCGACAGTAAGCGAGAGCCTTGAATTGAAACGGTGGATGAACAGTTTCGGAGAGGACATCCGCGCCGTCGATATGACATTCATCGATGACGCTCGTGACTTGAGCTCGTGAAGCGAATACTCGACGACTGTAGTCAGTCGCTTCGATATTCTCGGTTAGCGTCCTAAAACCACCGAGCGTCTAGATTTCGAGCGAGCGCGCGAATGTACGACGGTCCGATACCGCAACAGCCGCCTAAATAGGTCGCACCCGCTTCGACAAACCGGTTTGACCAGTCTACAAATGTCTCGGGCGTCAATCCAGCATCTCTAATGATCTCTTGATCATCATCAAGCGTCCAGTCTTCCGGAACGGGTTTGAAGCGGTTCGGATATCCTCCTACTCGACAGGTTGCAACTTTGTGAGCGCATCCGATTCCGTCGAGAATCGATCGTGGTGTGGTGCAGTTAAAGAGAATGGCGATAGGATCCTGCTTACTCAACGTTTGCACTGCGTCGATTACAGCTTCACCGCTCCGTAATTTCGTTCCATCGCGGTCATCCAACGTGAACGAGACGATCCAATCAAATCCTTCAGAGTCGGCTAACGACCGCAGTGCTTCCGCCACATGCTGTGCTTCATCAATCGACGACATCGTCTCTGCAAGAAACAGGTCAACCGATGGAGCCAAGCTGTCAATCAATTCGCGGTAAATCGGGATAGATTCATGCGCGGCGGGTACGAGATCAGGTCGATAACTTTCGTCTAACGGTGGCAAGCAGCCTGCAATTCGCGAGCTATTGGAGATACCAAATTCGTCAAGCGCCTTTCGCGCTAACGACCCTGCTAAAGTCGCAAATTCCCTAACTCGATGTCCCATTCCTGCTTTGTCAAGGTAAGAAGGGATCGTCGAATATGTGTTGGTCGTGATGATGACTGCGCCTGCTGAAAGGTATTCCTTGTGGAGCGCAGTTACCGCGTCTGGATGATCAACGAGGGCGCGCGCCGACCAGAGTCCATCTCGAGTAGAGAAGCCTCGATCAGCGAGCTCCTCACCCATGCTTCCGTCCATCAACGTGACGGTCTGCCTTCGATCCTCTGCCACCGACCGCTAAGACACTCTTAATTCACGTCCGACTGAGCAAGTGCTGCCATTCGAGCAATCGCATTCCTACGAGGCGTTCTGATTCGCCAACTTCTGCTTCAGCTCGCGACGTCGTTTGTGCAGGATGGGCTCGGTATAGCCATTGGGTTGGATGAGACCCTTAAAGACCAAGTCGCACGCGGCTTGAAACGCGAGACTCTCTTCAAAGTTCGGTGCCATATTCATGTATGCCTCATCGTCAGCGTTCTGTTCATCGACAACCGCTGCCATCCGCTGCATCGTTTCACGGACCTGTTCTTCCGACACCAATCCGTGGTGAAGCCAGTTCACGATGTGTTGACTGGAAATTCGACACGTCGCACGGTCTTCCATGAGACCAATGTTGTTGATATCGGGGACCTTTGAGCAACCTATACCCTGATCAACCCAGCGGACGACGTAACCGAGAATCCCCTGCGCATTGTTCTCCAGTTCGTTCTGCACTTCCTCGACTGAAAGGTTTTCACCTTGCGCTAGCGGAATCGTCAAGATATCGTCGATGTTCGCCTTCGTTCGTTGCCGAAGTTCGATTTGTCGATTTGCCACACTGATTCTGTGATAGTGCAATGCGTGGAGTGTCGCAGCCGTCGGCGAAGGAACCCATGCACATGACGCACCCGCGGTGGGATGGTTCTGCTTGGTTTCGAGCATTTCCTTCATCTCATCAGGCTTAGGCCACATCCCTTTGCCAATCTGAGCTTTCCCTTCAAATCCCGTTTCGAGTCCGTTATCAACGTTGCTGTCCTCATACGCAAGAATCCATGTCTCCTGTTTCATGGGTTCCTTGCGAACCATTAAGCCAGCTTGCATGCTTGTATGGATTTCATCGCCCGTGCGATCTAAGAATCCCGTGTTGATAAATACAACACGATTTTTCGCGACACGGATGCATTCTTTCAAGTTCAAGCTCGTGCGCCGCTCTTCATCCATGATGCCGACCTTGATCGCGTTGCGGTCGAGTCCCAGCACGTCCTCAACCCGGTCAAAGAGATCGCAGGTAAACTGCGTCTCAATTGGACCATGCATTTTCGGTTTGACAATATAGATACTGCCAGTCTTTGAGTTCTGTTTCGGACCATTACGCTGCAGGTCGTGTATCCCACAGAGGCTGGTTACGACCGCATCCATGATACCTTCGTAGATTTCATCACCGTTTGCGTCCAAGATCGCGTCGTTCGTCATCAAGTGACCTACGTTTCGGACGAGTAGCAAACTGCGACCCGGTAACGTGAACACCGAACCGTCTACACCAATAAACGTCCGGTCGTCTTCGAGTACGCGATGGATGGTCTCACCACCTTTCTCAAACGACTCTGCCAAGTCCCCCTTCATCAAACCTAGCCAATTGCGATATACGTCCGTCTTGTCTTCCGCATCGACCGCAGCGACTGAATCCTCGCAATCTTGAATCGTCGTGACCGCCGACTCGAAAATCACGTCTTTGACGCCCGCTTTGTGCACAGCGCCGACGTTATGGGAACGATCAATCTGGATTTCGATATGGAGACCGTTGTTCTTTAGCAGCACTGCACGCGGTTCGCCGAGTTCGCCGTCAAGAAAACCCGCAAACTGTTCAGGATTCTGCAACGGGAAGATACCAGCGTCGGATTTGGCTTCAAGGTTTGCGGATTCGCCCGATCTGTTGACCCTATACGATGTAACGTCAGCATGGCTCGCACCAGCTAGCGGCAAGATCGCATCAAGCTCCTCCGCAACTCGGGCGATGACTAATTCACCTCGAGCAGGGTTGTAAGCATTCCCTTTTTCGGTACCAGGTCCTTCCGGGATGATGTCAGTTCCATAAAACGCGTCGTAAGCACTTCCCCACCGCGCATTCGCCGCATTTAGCGCGAATCGCGCGTTAAGGACGGGTACGACTAACTGGGGACCAGCAATCGTTGCGATTTCCGGATCGACGTTTTCTGTCGAAATCTGAAAGTCCTCGCCTTCTTCTACGAGATATCCGATCTCGTGCAGGAACGCCTTGTAATCGTCAAGTCCTATCTGCGATCCCTTGCGCTCGAGATGCCAATCGTCGATCTTCTCCTGAAGTTCGTCTCTTATTCGTAACAGTTCTGTATTACGAGGTGTGAGTTCCACGACCAAATCAGCAAAGCCTTGCCAGAACCTCTCAGGGTCAACGCCTGTTTCTGGCAGCGCTTCATTGGCGATGAAGGAATCTAACGTGGAGTCGACTTGCAGACCGTGACGATCGACACGTGAGGACATACAGCGGTACCTATGGAAAAGGGGGCGTAAATGCTATCGATAGCGTGATGACTCAGTTCCCCTCCTCTGCGACAATCCAATAGACACCGGATCCCTTAACGCCGGACGTTCAGCGTGATTTGACGTGCGCTCCAGTTTCCTCATATGTAAGCTAGCGCGCTCGTAGTATCAGACGCACTGATTCTTGTTCGCTACATCTATGTCTACAACAACCCAGATTAACTTCTTCACATGAGTGAGTCAACGACCCCAATCATCGTCGGTATCGCCCAAGTCGAGCAGAGAACGAAAGACGTTCAAACCGCCAAGGAACCCGTTGATCTCATGCTCGACGCGTTACGAGCGGCTGCATTAGATACAAGTAATCCCTCGATCCTCAACCGAGTTCGGTCCATTCGCGTCAGTCAAGGTCAATGGCGATACGGAAATCCCGCCAAGTATCTTGGTGGCGAACTGGGTCTTAACGGTATCGAAACAGGTAAGACCGTGTTTGGCGGCAACGGGGTACAGACTACCGTCAATCTTTCGTGTTTGGATATTCAGCAAGGTAAGTTCGACGTCATCGCCCTGACGGGTGCGGAATGTGGCTATTCCCAAGCGAATGCCAGACGTTCTGGGCAAACGTTAACGTGGCGAGAACTGCAAGGTACCCCTGACTGGACGATTGAATATGGCATTGGCGTTCGTGATTCCCTCGAAACCGAACGAGGGATCGGTGGTGCTTCGCAAATGTATGCGGTCATCGAGAACGCAATACGTCACGACCGCGGCGAAACGATTGACATACACCAAGTCAAAGTTTCGGAGTTGTGGTCACGCTTCAACGATGTCGCGCAGCGCAATCCGAATGCGTGGATCAAGCATAACGTCAGTGCTGAGGAAATCCGTACCGAAGGTGCGACCAACCGACCCATCGCGTTTCCGTATCCCAAACTGATGAACGCGAATAACAACGTCGATCAGGGCGCTGCCCTGCTGCTATGTTCCGTAAACGTGGCGAAACAGCTGGGCATCCCAAGAAGCAAATGGGTTTATCCGTGGACTGGTACCGACGGGCACGATACCCAGACGCTGTCGTATCGAGCGAAATTCACGCAAGCGCCGGGCCTAAGGAAAGTCGCTGAGAGCGCGCTCGAACTCGCGGATTTGAATCTCAACGACATCGATCACTTTGACCTCTACAGCTGCTTCCCGTCAGCCGTGCAAGTTGCCGCAAAGGAGATCGGCTTGAACCTTGAGCAGCCGCTTACGGTCACAGGTGGTTTGACGTTTGGTGGCGGACCACTAAACAACTACGTAATGCACGCTATTGCACGTATGGTCGAACTGTTGCGTACGCAGACCGACAAGATCGGCATGGTTACGGGTAACGGAGGAATCTTGACGAAACATGCCCACGGTATCTATTCCTGCACGCCACCATCAAGACCCTTCCGTCATCGCGACGTGCAAGCGCACGTCGACACATCAGGCGATCGAGTCACAGAAGAGAATCCGGCCGATCCGGTTCGAGTTGAAGGCTATACGGTGATTTATGATCGGGAAGCACCCGTTCGGGGTGTTGCTGCCTGCCTAACGATGGATGGGAAGCGTACTTGGGGATACACAACGGATCACGACCTGATGCACGAAATGCAAACGCGTGAATTCTGCGGCCGTGACGTGCGACTCGACAACGACGGCGAAATGGTCACTGCCAGCTAGATACGTCGAACGTCACGAGCCATCGCTCATGAATAGTCAGCCTGCCGGTTTCATCGTGCGTGTCATGGCGATGATCTATGACGCGTTGGTCGTACTTGGGATCTGGGTGTTCACGATTGTGATCCTGGTCACGATCCGCGGCGATGCAGTAATAGGCGCTTGGGTTCAAAGCCTTCTATTTATCGAACTGTTCGCTTTCTTTACCTATTTCTGGATAAAACGAGGTCAGACCGTCGGGATGCTGGCGTGGCGATTGCGGATCGTGAGTACAGAACCGATGAGCCTAAGACGTGTCCTTCTACGTTTTATCGGCGCGCTCCTAGGCGCAGCGTGTCTCTTTCTCGGTTACGTTTGGATTCTGTTCGATGGCGAACGGCGTAGTTGGTCGGACCTGTTATCTGGGACACAAGTCGTCCGCGATCCTAAACCGCCAAAGCCATCTTGAGACTAGCCGTCGTAGAACCCTTGTTGGTGGAGACCGAGTAAAAGTCGTTCACGATCGGACTCAATCCTCTGCATTGCAGGTTCTTCCACGTGATTCAGTTCGTGCGTGGGCTTCACTCGCTGAGCAATATCTCGACGGCCGTAGTGGACTTGCAAGAAAAAACGTCCAGGATGTACCGACTCAGGCGGAAGTCGTCGATGCCAAACATCTGATACAAAAAATGCTACGTCGCCGGCTTCAGCGACCAATGCCCGCGCGCCTTGGTCTTTCCACGTGAGCTCGACGTCGGAAATACGGTCCTGTGGTGGCGGACGACCTGACTTGTGGCTTCCAGGAATGATGGCTGTTGGACCACTCGACATTGGGCAGTCTTCCAAATAAAGGTGGACGCCAATCGCAAAGACGGGATGCGGTATATCGTCCGGCCAAAGTTGATCCTCCCGCAAAGGAATGTGGGGACCCGCGTCAATGTGCCAATTCCCGCCGCCATGCGTTGAACCGGTCGCGGCAGGATTCCTCCAACACGTATTCGCAATGATGTGGCAATCTTCACCGAGCAATGGTTCAATGACATCCAAGATACCTCGGTGCGCCGCGGCTTTCTGCGCTAGCGGAGAACGGTTAAACATCTCATAGCGAAAGTCATTTGACCAAGCGCGTTCTTTCTTAGCATCGCGATAGTCAGGACCGTAGCTCGTATAAACACCTTCGATCTCTTCACGGAGTTCGACGAGCTCATCGCCACAAAGTACGCCCTTGACCAAAGTCGCGCCATCACGTTCAAGTTCTTGCGCCGCAACTCCTGCCTCCTCGCGGCGAGGAACCAGATATCCGCCGGGCCACAAACGCGTGAGCATATCAATCGCTCGCTATAGTTCGTAGTGAATTATGTTGACTCGTAATTAACAAAGGACTTCGACTGTGCCGCCATCTCGTGCGCAAGAGGATATCGAGCCGTTGACCCAACGTGTTGGCGAACTACAACGATATCTTATTGATTTAAAAGGGTATATAGTGATTGAAAACGCTCTTTCGGAGAGCGAAATCGGTAATCTAAATCTCATCATTGACGACCAATTACTGCCCCCGCCCACGACCTACAATCGATTCGGAACCGCACCGCTGGGATCTGGCTTTCTTGGATGGCATTCTTCGTTTATACCGCTCGTAGATCATGAAAGTGTGATCAACATCCTGCAATTTCTGCTCGGACCCTTCTTCTCGCTAGGATCGATTTACGGCATATATGAAGATAGATTCGTCGGTGAACCGCTTGGCAAAGAACTTCGTGCTCACGCGAACGAAGGCACAGAGACTAGCTTAACTTGCAGCGTCATCTGGAACATAACTGACGCTGGTCCTGGAATCGGGGGATTCTGCTGTATCGATGGAAGCCACCACGTAAGAGGTAGCTTTCCGAGTTCGATGTACGACACGTGTCACCGATCGGATCTTGTCGTCACGCCGTACGCACCTGCTGGATCAGCTGTCGTAATCACGGCGAGTCTTTTACGCGGAGATAGCTCTTGGCTTGGTCCTCATCAACGTCGTTCGCTCGTTTTCGAATACACGACCGCTAAAGACACAGATCCGAAGCGACGCATCGCCTTACCGACTTACGAATTGACACGTCGACAGGAAGCGATTCTTGGATATTCAGATGTGTAGTAAAGGAAGAATCCACGCGAAATCCTTGATTTAAAGAACACCTCAACGAGCTTCTTTGAGTTGCCATACACTAGCTAACATCCGTTTTGTGTAGCATAACCACGAATTCGTTCCATCGTTCTTGCGCATAGACCTTTAGGACAGCGCTACAACGGGGACGCTTTCGTTATTGGAGACGATAAATGGCGTTAAACGAAAATTCTGCGATGCAGATGGATAAGACTCTGCATTGGCAAATCCTTGGCGCACTCGTGCTTGCCGCGATTTGCGGATTCATATTCGAACCCAATACCGCGATTGGCGACGGGGTGCTCGACGTCTTCGACTTTGTTGGTGGGTTGTTCCTCAATGCACTGAAGATGATCGTCGTGCCACTCATCATTTCAACGATCATCCTCGGGATCGGCAACATGGCGAAGCAAGACTCGTTTGGGCGAGTCGGGGCTAAGACCGTGGGACTGTATCTATTGACGGGCATTCTGGCAGTCATCTCAGGCTTACTGTTTGTCAACATCATTCAACCTGGCGTCACCGATAACGCACCACAGTTGGTCGCGGGAATTGGGGATACGAGTGGTGTGATGGAACGGGTAGAAGGTCGTACGGCAGGCGATCTAATCGCGATCATCGAGCGCGCGATTCCAGCAAACATCTTCCAAGCGGCATCTGAAACACAGTTGCTCGCGCTGATCTTCGTCGGCGTGGTCTTTGGCTATTTCATGTCCAAGTTAACCGGTTCGATCGCCGACACCATGACTAATTTCTGGACTGGCGTTCATGACGTGATGATCATGATCACGCTTTGGATCATGCGTTTTGCACCAGTTGGTGTTCTCGCGCTGGTCGGCGTCGTTGCGATCAGGAGCGGTTGGGATGCGTTTCAACCCTTACTGACATTCGCCGTCACTGTGCTTCTCGCACTTGCCTTCCATTTCGTTGTGGTTTTACCTCTGCTGCTCAAATTCGTTGGCGGCGTTAACCCAATTGCTTATTACGCGAAAGTATCACGCGCACAGCTGACCGCATTCTCAACCGCGTCATCCTCAGCGACATTGCCTGTCACGATTCGTAGTGCAGAAGACGCGGGTGTATCGAATCGAGTTACCGGTTTCGTTCTACCTCTAGGCGCGACTGTCAACATGGATGGAACCGCTCTTTATGAATGTGTGGTGGTGATCTTCATCGCTCAGATTCTCGCTACGACCGCCGGTGTTGAGTTCACGCTAATGCAACAGTTGACCGTCGTGATTCTGGCATTACTGACGTCAATTGGCGTTGCCGGTGTACCCGCTGCTAGTTTGGTCGCAATTACGTTGATCCTAACCGCTGTCGGCTTACCAGTGGAATTCATCGGCATCGTGTTAGCGGTCGATCGAATCCTTGATATGTGCCGAACGGCAGTGAACGTTACAAGCGACCTGTCAATTACCGCTATCATCGCGCAAAGCGAAGGTGACAAGCTTGATGCTGCGAATGATGACGCCGTGAGGGAGACTGAAGAATCGAGCCTCGCGTGAATAGACCGACAATGTAAATGTAAACGACCAACTGTGCGCATCCGATGCATTAGAGGAATTGGATGCGTACAGGTCAGATTAACAGAAAACAGAGTACAGCGAAGGACACAATACGTGTGAACTCTAGAAGAATTAAGGTTTCAGTACACTAGCTACAATGCATTGAACTTAACGAACTAAGTAAACTAACAGACGCCGAGATTAATCGTTCTGCATAGGCTTCGATTCCTAAATTATCTAGCTTTCGCGTTCGCGTGACCACTTGAACATCGACCTCAAGAGCTCCGAAGTCGAATAGTCCGATATGTCATCTTCTGAGGATCCTATTCCTTTCTGCTGACGTAGATGCCAGTGTTGAAAGTCCTCGTAGTCAGCGAGAACTCGTGCGGCCGCAACCTCTTCAAAGCCGCCAATCCCAGAGAACCAGTTTCTAACTTTTCTAACTGCGATCATGAAGTCTCCATCATGGGCGTCAATATCACATCCTGCTAAATCTGATAGCGACTTCTGGTACTGATACCGTTGCTCTTCTAGTACCAATGTTCTTTTTTGTGCGAGTCGACCGCTGCCGAAGCGACGACACCCAATATCTAGTCCGAGTTCGAACGGCATGTTCATACGGTAAATCTCGCCTTCCTGTTTGGCCTTAAATCTACTTAGATCGTGAATAGCGAATCGAGAAGACTGGATCAGTTCAAGAATACGTTCCAATCGAGATTCACCTGAGTCGTTAGTTTCAGAGGAGATTCGTGGTCTGAGTCCGAACCGTACTAAGGTAAAGAGAATTGCTTGTAGAAGCGGTTCGTATTCCTTGTCAAATGGGCAGTTTACGAACGCATTGCGTTCGAAGTTATTACTATGCGACATGTTTTACATTAGCCTGGTGGCGGATATCGGTCACGTCCATACGAGTTTCGTTCACGGATTCTTCCATCGCGTCCGTGCACCAACAGTTCCGTTCGTTGCTTTCTCGCAATCTCCCTAGCCGCAGATATTGCTTCAGCTTGCGTGTCAAAGCGACGCGTGACTCTTTCTGCACCGCCTTTTCGAATCGCCCACTTATTACCTCGCGGTACGACATGTTGTCCCGTTCCAGACATGGTCGTCATCTCCAAAATATGAGTTGCAAGTATAGGAACGACCGCGCTAACATGCAGATAAGAATGTGCGTTCAAGTAATAAAACGAGCAAGTGTGTTAGTCTCGAAATACTCTAGACACATCACTACCGAATTCAAGGTTGCGAATCTAAAGCTGATCCAGACTTGACGCACATTATTGAATGCATCAAGAACGACTCTCAATCTACAATCGGAGGCTAACAATAATCGAAAACGAGTGATTCGTCCTCGCCTTGCCATCCGATTACATATACGATTTCTCGCCACTCGCTCATCTAGTAGGTGACCTTTGACGACAATCGAACTCCGTGGGATTGACAGTGAGCTAATAGATCGTCTGAAGCGACGGGCTGCACTAAACAATCGCTCTCTAGAAGATGAGATACGTTGCGTACTCGAACGATCGGTGGCAGATGATTTCGATGAAAAACGTGCTGCATTCCTAATCACTTCCGATCGCCTTCGAAGGATGACTCATGGAAAGAAACAAACGCCCTCAGAAGATTTAATCAGGGAAGATCGCGACCACGATCATCGATGAGGATCGAATTGGATTTTCTTCGGTCGCCGGTTGAGATTTAGTCTAGACTGATCGAACGGATTGACGGTATAGTAGCTAATACTCGTTAGCACCTCTCACGACGTGTGACGAAGGTCGACCTTATTTAACTATATGTGCACCCACAATACCGCTAAGTTAGTAACGCCCAGCAATTTTCGAATCCCGACAATCACTCTCGTGCTTTACCGGCTATTGCGACCGGGTGTACGTCCTGTGAAAGCTCCTTCGATCCGGACCTGCTCTGATGGAGATGTCTACTAATAAAGTTTCACCATTAGAACCTAACTGATATCGTTCGATACCTGACGTATGACTAACGACAGATTTGACGACTAGCCGTGATTGCTCCCAGCCCGCGTCGACTTTCCATTCTGCACGTGTCTGTAGACCCCAAATCAAGTCTCGATGTTGCCCGTCGCCATAGGAAATACCGATCGAACTGCTGTCTTGGTCGATTGACAAACGGTCTGCTGCTATCACAGGAAAATCTTGCGTCGCGTAAATGATCGACCCGAAAGAATCGGAACGCTTGCCTCCTATCTCAGCGGCTTTCAGCCGCTGTAGAGCTGCCTCATTGTCAGGTGGCGCATCGCTTCGCGCCTCATCCAGTACCCACACTCCAGAGAGATCGACGCCGAATGGAACCACCGAACTTAGTGAGCTTGTTGCAGGACCGCAGCTGACGACCCACATCGCCGAAATCGCGATGGAGGTCACGAGCGCAACGCTCTTGAATCGTGGAACTACATTCGGCAATGCAACGTCTCTTCGACTGTTCTAACTATGGTGCTATTCGGTTCGTAATGCTTCGATCGGATCCTTATTCGCCGCGCTCCGGGCTGGATAAAAACCGAAGAAGATGCCAATGACACCCGAGAACACGACCGCCATCATCAGCACCCACCATTGGAAGTAGATCGGCCAACCGGCAAGGTACGACGAACCAGTGCTAACGAGGATTGCCAGTAAGATCCCAAGAATACCGCCAGCGATACAAAGCGCAATCGCTTCAACAAGAAACTGTTGCATGATGTCAGTGTTTCTTGCACCAACGGCCATCCGAAGCCCAATTTCGCGCGTTCTTTCTGTCACTGAAACCAACATGATGTTCATGATGCCGATACCGCCTACGATCAACGACACGGCTGCGATCACGGAGAGCAACGAGTTGAAGGTATTTTGTTGTTCTAACCGGGACTCGATCCATTCGGACATATTGTTAACGGAAAAGGCTTCCCGCTCTGGGTCAATTCGATGTCGCGCATGCAGCAGCTTCTTAATTTCTTCTTCAACGTACAACATATCGTCTTCATTCTCGACCGAGATATAGATGCCCTCGACCGCGTTTCCTGCCACACCTTGCCGTCCTAGCAGTCGCGTTCGAGCCGTTTTGAGTGGTATCAACACTACGCTATCCTGGTCAAACGATGTGGATCCCGGGGCCATTCCTTTTGACGCGAGAAGTCCAACAACCGTGAATTGCACGTTTTGGACTCGAATCGTCTGGCCGAGTACCTGCCCTTCGCCAAAGAGTTCGGTTGCTGTGGTGGTGCCGATTAAGGCAACACGTGACCCTCGGCTCAACTCTGTGGGTTCAAATAGTCGGCCTTCATTGACACCCCAGTTACGTACGACTAGAAAATCCTCGTCGATACCGTACACAGACGAGTTCCAATTTCGATTCCCTACGACGACTTGCGCGTATCCACGCATTGTCGGCGCCGCCGCAACGATCTCCGGAATTTCGCGCTTGATCGCGTCCGAGTCGTCTTCAGTCAGCACTGCATTCGCTCCCGCCGCGCTTCTTACGCCGCCACGACCACGCCAACTCCCCGCATACACCATCATGAGATTGCTACCCATCTCGCGCATTTGTCGATCTATATCGTGTTGGGCACCCGCGGTTACCGTCATCATCGTAATCACGCAAGCAACGCCGATCATGATGCCAAGAATCGTTAAAAAGCTGCGCATCTTGTGGACGCGAATCGAGCTCCACGCTACACGAAGTAGCTCAATGACATCCATTCCTATGCTGCCTCCGCCTTCAGTTGCTCAACACCTGTGATCTTGCCGTCCAAAAATCTGATCATTTGGTGGGCGTGAGCGGCGATCAGATATTCGTGAGTGACAAGCACGATCGTCAATCCTGATTGGTTCAGATCGTCGAAGATATCCATGATCTCCTCACCGGTGTGTGTATCCAGCGCACCGGTAGGCTCGTCTGCAAGCAGGATCGCAGGTTCATTGACCAATGCTCGCGCGATCGCGACGCGCTGTTGTTGGCCACCGGACAATTGCGTCGGATGGTGACCGACGCGATCTTTCAGACCGACACGTTCCAGCGCCGCATGTGCTCGCTCACGTCGCTCATGGCGTTTCACGCCAGCATATAGCAATGGCAACGCAACGTTGTCCAACGCTGATGTGCGACCGAGGAGATTAAACTGTTGGAATACGAAACCAATCTTCTTGTTCCTTACGCCGGCCAGCTCGTTTCTGGACATCTGACTGACTTCCTCGCCATCAATCCATAGATCGCCGGTATCTGGCGTGTCCAAGCAACCTACGATGTTCATAAAGGTGGATTTACCAGAACCTGACGGACCCATCACGGCTGCGTAATCGCCGCGCGCCATCGTAATCGAAACGTCGTCCAGTGCGTGTACTTCCTCGTCGCCTAAGACATACGTCTTACTTAGGTTTTTGCAGTTAATAATGTCCTTCATTACGAAGTCACTCGTTTCGCTCGGACGATCACCATGTCGCCTTCCTCTAGTCCAGAGACGACTTCCGCCATGTTATCGTCTTGCAGTCCGATCATGATGGTCTTTCGTTCTTCCTCACCTGTCTCCGTCAGGACATATACCGACTGACGATTACCGCCGCGCATCGCGTTCATTTCTTCAAACTTCGCTCGTTGTTCCGGTTCGAGAATTTCTGCGATTTCTACATTCACTTCGTTGAAGAGGCGCATCATCCGTTGGCGCATGTCTCCCCCGCCGCCCGGACCACCACGGCCACCGCCACCGGCGAACATCGCTTGCATACGTTGCATCGATGACTGATAGATATCCGCGACCTTCGACTTTTGATCATCGGTGAGATTAAGTTGCTCTGAGAGTTGTTCGGCACGCTGTTCCGGCGTCATGAACCCACCACCGCCTCCTGGTCTTCCACCACCTGGTCCACCGCCACCACCGGAAGGTCCTGAGGTGGATTGGGGTTCGGGTTGACTACCGCGCGGCGCGTAGGTCAGTGCCGAGTTCGGGACAGTAAGCACGTTTTGACGGCTACCGAGTACCATGTCGACAGTCGCGGTCATACCCGGAAATAACGACAAATCGTCGTTCCGGGCAGTCACGATGACTTTGTATGTAACGACGCTCTGGTTCTCTGTTGGTGACTTCCGTATCTGTGACACGCGTCCAACAAAATCTCGATTGGGATAAGCATCTACAGTGAAACGCGCCGGTAGACCTTCGCGTAAGCGTCCGACGTCTGCTTCATCAACGCTCGCTTCAACCTTCATTTCGTGGAGATCGTGGGCGATCACAAAAAGCTCCGGCGCTGAGAAACTCGCGGCGACCGTCTGCCCGATCTCTACCGCACGATTGATGACGGTACCTGAGATCGGTGCACGAATGAAAGTTCGTTCGAGGTCAAGTTTCGCCTGAGCCAGAGCTGCTTCCGATTGGGTGAGTCCTGCGTGAGAGTTCGTAACGGATGCATTGGCTATCTCAACAGCAGCGATCGCCTGGTCGAGTGCGTTTTTGTCGGTTTCGAGTTCGGAAACGGAGACGTGCCCTTCCAAAGACAGTTCCTCTCGACGCGAAAGCTCGCGTTGCGCACGCTTCAGATTACTCCGAGCTCGCGTGAGTTCCGCATTGCGACTCTGGATGTTCGCATTCGCCACTTCAACGTCAGCTTCGCGCTGCAGAAGTCGCGCTTCAAACGTTCGCGGATCGAGGCGTGCAATGACCTGGCCCTGCTCAACGGTGTCGTTGAAATCGACCAATAACTCTGAGATCTGACCTGAAACTTCAGTACCGACAATCACTGTGTTTACCGGTTCGAGCGCACCGGTTGCATTGACGACGCTCTCAACATCGCCAAGCTCGATGGCTTTCTGTTCGTATTGGAATGAGTCGCCGTTGTCGCGCATGGCATAGACAGTACCGACCGCAATGCCGCCCAAGACGACGAGGCTGACAACTATCAGCCAAACCTTTTTCATAGGCAGAAAATCGATGAATTCGCTTTGTGTTACGCATTTTAAGAAGAATCACGTCGCATAAAATGCGGGAATCCCGTACCGTATACCTTGACTTAACGCGTCTAACAAGGCTCTCGAAGATGAAATACAACGTCATTTCTGCCGACTGCCACATCGACTTTCCCTGGCTACCCGAAGATCTGTTTCAAACTCGTTGTTCGGAAGCTCTACGCGATCGCATGCCCTACGTCGAGGAGACCTCTTCGGGACGCTTTTGGACGTCCAAAAATGGTGCACGATTCGGCCTGCAAAACGGTATGGGGTCGGCGGGTAGACGGTACGTGCCAGGCGAGATTCATCGGTCCGACCGCATGGCCGCGCAAGGGTTATACGAAGACGGTGAAAAAGGTATACCGCGCCTCACAGACCCCGATCTTCGACTAAAAGACCAAGAACGTGACGGTATCCAAGCGGAGGTGCTCTATGGCGTTCTGGGTGCATCCATGCGACTGCAAGACGATGAAGCCGCCATTGAGCTCGTGCGCATCTATAACGAATGGTTGGCGGATTTCTGCGAGTGCCACCCAGACCGATATGCGGGAATCGCGAGCATTACCGGCGCGTCAATCGAAGCGGCCGTCGCCGAAGTAGAGCGCGTCGCTGCTCGAGGCGCAGTTCGCGGCATTGAAGTCGCGATCACACATGACATACTGCCACTTTTTCACCCTGACTGGGAACCGCTGTGGGCGGCGATTGAGCACGCCCGGTTACCGATGCACTTCCATACCATCGGCCCGAAAATGAACTACGATTATGCCACGCTCGGTCCGTTACAGCGGCGCCAGGCATTCGCAGTTCATATCACCGGGTTCCAGCTCGCGATGGCGACCGTCCTTATGGAAGTTGTCTATGGCGGCGTACTCGAAGCACATCCAGACCTGAAGATCGTCATCGGCGAAGCCGGTATCGGCTGGATCCCCTACCTCCTTGAGCATATGGACTTAGAGTGGGAGGATCAGTTTGCGGATTTGACGTTGACGATGAAACCTTCCGCCTACTGGCATCGCCAATGCTATGCCACCTATCAGAGCGATCCAGTGGGACTGCGCTTACTGGACATTCTCGGTGAGGACAACGTCATGTGGGGGAGCGACTTTCCGCACCCAGACGGCGTCTGGCCAGACTCTCAGGAATTTATCGAACGAGAATTTGAAGGCGTTCCTGACGCGGTAAAACGCAAAGTAATATGCGACAACGCGGCTAATCTATACGGTTTCTCAGCTTTCGCGGATAACTAACGAGGAACAGGCTATGCAGCCTGCGTCGATGACTGCAGGTTGACGAATTCCCGATAAGGACCGTCTTCGTGCGACATCAATTCATCATGACTGCCGACTTCCTTGATTTCACCTTCGTCTAGAAAAACGATCTTGTCGGCTTGACGAATCGTCGATAGACGATGTGCTATGACAACCACGAGCCTATCCCCTGCTTCGCTACGCAACGAACGAACGAGCACACTCTCGGTTTGCGGATCTAATGCCGCCGTTGGTTCATCAAGAACGATGATCCTCGCATCTCTCACCAGACCCCTTGCGATGCTGAGTCGTTGTTGCTGTCCAACCGAGAGCGTATCGCCTGACCGTCCAAGCACGGTGTCGATCCCATCAGGCAGCTCACGTATGAACTCCATGCAACTTGCCGCCTCTAGGGCTCTCAACATGTCCGCCTCGGTCGCGTCAGGATTCGCGAGGTTCAAGTTCGATCGTATAGACTCGGACAGCAAGAAGTGTTCCTGAAAGATATACGAAGTCTGTTTTCGCAATGATGCTAAATCGATATCCATAACGTCGAAACCGTCCACTAGCACACGCCCGGTTGTCGGTTTGAGGAAGGCGGGCAAGAGATAGGCTAACGATGTCTTCCCGCAACCCGTCGGTCCGATCAAAGCGACAACTTCGCCAATATTCAATTGGAGGTTGATGTCACGTAATGCCACAAAACCGTTGGGGTACTGAAATCCGACGTTTTCTATCTCAACGCCTTCTGTAATCGTTCCTAGTTCGTTACCTGGCTTGTGTTCTTCATCGTCTGCGACGAGATCCATAAAGAAGAACACACGTCGTGCCGCTGCAGCCTGGTCTTGAATGTTCAACCACAGTCGGCCTAAACCTTGGAACGTGCCTTGCAATCCCATGTACATTCCGAACAACGCTCCGAAGTCACCAACCGTCAGTTGCCCGTCGATCACCAGATTCGTGACATGCCACGCAAGATAGAAAGCCAACGGCCAGCCAACGATCTGCAGAATGATTCCAACGCCTAGCCACGGAAACATGGAAATGCGAGCACGCCAAAACGCGTGAGCAGAACGCTTTGCAAAACGCTCCTTCTCAGTTTTCATCGCACCAAGACTTTGTACCGCGCTGATGTTGTTCATCGTCTCTTCAAGTGTGTTCGTCGTCGCGGCGCCCGCTGCCCGTTGGTTCTGCGTCATGCGACGAATCCATCGTGACGGCGCGATCGTTGTGAAGATTGTGATTGGAATCATCAACGCCATCAGACCCACTATCGCCATTGATACTTCCGCATATGTCCACCACAGCTGGTAGAACGTAAGTCCGAGGCCAACGAACGTAAAGAAAGGAGAGAACACCGTCTCGGTTATGTTCGTGAACACCATCGGTGTGTCATAGAGCGTGCGATACAGCGAATCGCCGACGGCTTGGTCGTCAATCCGCGTCATCGGTGCACGAACCAGTCGTTTGAACAGATCCGTCCGTAAACGATTAATGTAGCGTTGCGACAGCCTAACGCTAATCCACCATTCCGTAATGCCCCATATCCCACCGGCTTCGCTACCTGTAAACGCACCGCCCTGGCCACCACTAACCGCGTTTTCCGCGCTGCTGGCCGCGTCTCGACCAGTGTACAGACCTGCGCCCGTACCTCCCGCACGGGTACCTATGAGAACCAGACCAAATACGTAAATAGTCAATAAAATCAGTGCGATATTCAGAGGTTCTCGCCCCTCGAGAATCTCTAGCAACCAATACATGTGCGGAGGGAAATTAACGTCGTCCGCAACTAGCGGTACTTGCAGAATCACGTGATCGATAACGATCTTCGCGAACCAACCAAGGAACAATCCCGGGATGATGATCACGGTCCGCATCGCCCATCGCGTGATGAACAGTGCCTTGACGTACTTGAGCCACTTGAAGCCACGAAGCACGATCTTCATCGATTCAAGGTGAGATATCTCTGACTCGATATCAAGGCGATCATCGAATTGAGCACCAGCTTTGAACCCACTGATGATCGTGTGATCTTGCTGAGTCGTATCGGTCGTCTGGTCGACCTTTCGACGTTGAATGAACTCGCGAATCACGTCGCTAAACTCTCATCGAACCTGAGAGTCGACTAACCCAACTTCCTCGGCTTCAACAAAGCGTCGGTAACGACCTTGAGCGAGCTCGAGCAGTTCTTCGTGGGAACCCGATTCAGCAACCTTACCGTCTTCAAGAAATGCGATGTTATCGGCATTTCGAATCGTTGAGAGTCGATGAGTGATTAAGAAGACGATTTTGTCTCTCCCCCATTCCGACAGATTTTCTAGCACTCGATGTTCTGTTTTTGCATCCAGCGACGCCGTCGGTTCATCAAGTATCAGAATCGGGGTATCTCGAATGACCGCACGTGCGATCGTTAGTCGTTGGCGCTGCCCCGCAGACAGCTTCGCGCCGCGTTCGCCTAAGTTTGTGTCGTAGCCTTCATTCAATGCCGTGATGAATTCGTCAGCACACGCAATTTCGCACGCTTGCTTAACTTTATCGAATTCAACATCCTCAAGCCCAAATGCGACGTTATCCGTGACCTTTCCCGTGAACAGCACGTTTTTCTGCATCGCAATCGCATGATTGCTACGAATGTCATCTATTCGGAACTCCCGAATGTCCGTGTCGTTTATCGTGACACTTCCGCTCGATGGGTCATACAACCGGAGTAAGAGTGACATTAGCGTTGATTTGCCGGAACCGGTCACGCCGACAATCGCAGTTATCTTTCCAGCCTCAGCGGAAAGGTTGACACCATTTAGCACTTGTGTGCCATCGTCGTACTGAAAATGCACGTCATCCCAAGCGACCGAATCAATGTGCTCTGGAAATTCCAAAGGATCGTCTGGATCGAAGACTTTCGGTTCTAAATCAAGGAAATAAAAGGCACGTTCCAAGCCGATAAACAAGTCCTGCAACATGCACCATAAGCGCACGAAACCCCGACCGGTACCTACGACCTGCCCGACACGACCGTTCGCGGAATTGAACGCTGCTAGATTCCAAACCATCAATCCGACAAAGACGACAGCCCAACCGGGTACGTTCGTCTCACGTTCTTCCAACACCCACGTCAGCAGTAGATACTCAAGTCCGATGACCACTAGTCCGCCTATGATCGCCACGATGAAACTCAAAGCCACCATCCCAAATCTAACATACAACGCAGCATCGAGTGCTTTGTGGGCGTCGACATCGAATCGATCAACGACGATCGACTCGGCATTGTTCGCCTTCACCACTTTTAGAGCGGCAAACGTCTCCTGAATACGAGACGTCAGATTACTATTGGTGACCCGATTACGCACAGCCAACCTGCGGATGATCGGCGTCGCATACGCGGTAATGACAGCCATTGGAATAAACGAGAGCAAGCAAACAACGCCGAGAATCGGATCAAACGCGAACACGAATAAAAAGGCAATAAATAGGTCGCGAATATCGTTTAACGGACCAACGACTACCTCGTCAAGTACGTTAACGACCATAGAACTATCCTGATAGATTCGATAGATCGCGTCACCCGACCGATTTGTGTGGTGAAACGAGAGGGACAGATACTCCAGTTTTTCCACCATCGCTACGCGCAAATAGTGGTTGACGTTCTGCCAGACCCAAGCGGGGTAGTAGCGAAGCAAGAACGCAAGAATGATTCCGAAGATATCACCCACAAAGAACCAGACCAGCATTCGATTACGGATGGTCTTTCGCTGATCATTCGTTAGTTTGTTGCCTTCAAATCCGAGTGCTTTGACTTCCTGAAGTTCCTGTTCGTCTAAAAACTCCTCTCTTAAATAGGTTTTGTCAACAAATAGAACAAATGCCTGCGCCGGCTGCAATTTGTCATTCACCATCATCTTGTTGTCCCACAAGTCGCTGCTCAAGATGCCGGTAAACGTGAACAGAAACGTCAGGAACATCCCAAACAGAAAGATCGCAAGGATGTGGATGAACATCGGCCGCATGAAGGGTATGGAGCGAATAATCACGCTTCCCATGCGTTTTGCCGTTACTTCAGGCGCTTCGTTCTCATCCGAGAGTGCACGCGCGGTTTCTTGCCGAGCCCAAGTGTCCAGGCGCTCGACCAGGCGGTTGATGAATTTAGTAGTCGGTTGAGCTATATAGTGACTAAATGACGCACGAATGTACTCAAACAATGCACCTAGGAAGCTACGCATACTCGATACCGACCTGAGTACGTCTTAATCTCTCACGCTTCGACATCCTCGTATGCTCGAATCGACGTACGTAAGAGGCGGACATCGGAGAAACTTATGCGATGAGAACGCGCGTCGTATCGACGCGATCTAACTGCACGATGGGGTGGTAATTCACCTCCCCGGTAATCGAGTTCATAGACCCTCTTTGCGTGCAGCATGTACGGGAAGTAAGAACGATAACACAGGCAAGTTCGATAAATCCGTCGCGTCGTACGGATTACGTGGTCACTTCGCTTCGGACGTTTCTATCACAGGGGGATGCGCATGCACCGAAGGCGGCGCCATGAGTCTTAACTGCTGAGGGGTCGCCGTTGGATAGTCTGCTGGCTCGTACACGTCGTGTCCCCATCTCGAGTGCGGTGGACTGTACTTGTAGAGCAGCGCGCGACGCTCGTGATCCGCGCGCCACGTTTGAGTGCCGTGGATCAGCGCTTCAGTGAAGATCAACACATCACCGGCTTCCATGGCAGGTTGATATACGTAATCGACCTCGCGATTAAACCACGCGACATCGTCCGGAAAGAGCTTCAGAAAGTTCGTCTTGTGACTACCCGGTACGCATGCAAAGCCACCGTCCCCTTCCGCGGCGTCTGTCAGAGCATATGTTGCAACGGTCAAACCGTTTCTCATAATGCCGTCGCTGTAGTGGTACCAGTGATCTGTGAGGATACGTGGACCACCGTGGAGTCGAGTACGTGACGCTTCTTTTTGCATAAAGATGCAGTAATCATGGTCTAGACGTACGCGGCTCCCCAACAGTTCGATTAAGTATGGAAGCAGCTTTGGATGATCTGCGAGATCGAGAAAGCGTTGATGCCAACGTGAAATCTCGCCCGTACGCCGATAGGTGCCATCCTCCTGCGTTCGAGGCCATACCTCATCCGCAAGGTCTGAGAGTTCTTGACACTCCTGTTTGGAAAGGACACCTTCCACGATGAGGTACCCTTGGAGATCAAATCGAAACTTCTCTTCATCCGTCAGATATGAGGATCGCGTCATGATTGAAGGTCCCGAATACTGTAGCATGACCTTCGTGCGAGTCCCAAGGGAAATCCATGGTTAATCTGCTAGAAGGCGTGAGCGTTTTGGATTTTACGCACGTCCACGCCGGTCCACTTTGTACTTACCAGCTCGCATTGATGGGGGCATCTGTCCTGAAAGTCGAGTCCCCCGACGGTGGCGATCAGATGCGCCAGATGGGTCGATCACACCCGCCAGGCATGTCACCAGGCTTCATGGGGCAGAATGCGAACAAGCGGTCTCTCGCGATCGATCTAAAGTCAGACGATGGCCGAGCTGTCATCAAACAGCTCATCGCGAAAGCTGACGTCGTCGTTGTGAATATGCGTCCTGGCACGATGGAACGACTAGGGATCGATTACGATGCATGTCGTGAACTCAAGCCAGCGATTGTCTACTGCGCGATATCAGGATACGGTCAAGAAGGTCCCGAGAGCGGTCGTCCCGCCATGGATCACCTCATGCAAGGCGAATCGGGAATGTTCCTCGCAACCGGCACATCGGAGCAACCTGTAAGAGTCGGTTTTGCGATCGTTGACGCCAGTACCGCAGTGATCGCCTCGTCAGCGATCAATGCAGCATTACTTCGCGCACAACGTACGGGCGAAGGTGCGTTCTTGGACGTTTCCATGCTGGAGTGCGCAATGACTGTCATGGGGCTCAACTACTACAACTACCTCGCAACAGGCGTCGTGAATCCGAGACCGGGACCTAATCCGCTTGCATCGATAGGGTCAGCAGGAACATGGGAGTGTGCGGAAGGGACGTTGCTAGTAAATGCCAACAGCTTTCGAGCCTTCACGCGTATGGCGCAAGCTGTTGGTAGAGCGGACCTGATTGACGATCCACGTTTCGACTCAATCCAAAAACTGAGCATAAATAGTGCAGAACTACGGTCGATATTCGGCGCGATTTTTGAAACAGAGCCGGCCGCACATTGGGATCGTGTACTTACCGATGCTGGTGTTCCGAGTGGTACGCTCAAAGCGCCGCCCGATACGGTCGAACATGCGCAGCTCGCGTTTCGGAAATCGATTGGGAGTATCGACAATGTTCCCGGCAGGACAGAAGCACTGCGCTTCCTCGGTGCCGGGTTCTTGGTTGACGGCTCACCAACTACACCCGCGGAGTCTCCTCCCCTCCTCGGTCAACATTCACGCATGGTTCTTAAAGAACTCGGTTACAGCTCAGAAGCGATCGATTGCTTCATTCGAGATAAGGTCGTAAGTTGTCCAGCCGACGCGTAGCGATCGTCGGCGGCGGTAATGCCGCGCTATGTGCTGCGATTAGTGCAAGAGAGCACGGTGCTCACGTCGTCCTTTTCGAACGCGCGCCATTTGATTTGAGAGGCGGAAACTCCCGATTTACTGCTGGCGCGATTCGCACAACGTACGACGGCGTTGAACAGATCCGTGAGTTAATGCCGGATCTCACCGACGACGAGATCGCGAACACTGATTTCGGTCAGTATTCCGAAGCTGATTTCTTCGACGACCTCGGTCGCGTCACCCAGTATCGCACAGACCCGGATCTAGCTGAACTCTTGATTACAGAGAGTTTTCCTACTCTACGTTGGTTACGCGAACACGGGGTCCGTTTTCTACCTTTGTACGGACGGCAATCGTTCGAAATCGACGGGAAGAGGCGATTCTGGGGTGGTCTGACGGTCGAAGCGTGGGGTGGCGGTCAAGGATTGATCGATCAACTTACCGAGATTGCAACAAAGCTAGATGTGACGATTCACTACGAAAGTCGCGTCACAGCAATCGAACGAAACGAATCAAAATACAACGTCCGGATCAATGGACATAAATCACAGTCATTCGATCGTGTGATACTCGCGTGTGGCGGCTTTGAATCGAGCGCTGAGATGCGCGCTCGATATCTTGGTCCGAATTGGGATCTCGCGAAAGTGCGAGGTACCAAATTCAATACAGGCGACGGTATTCGCATGGCGCAGGAACTTGGCGCTGCCACCGTGGGGCATTGGTCTGGCTGTCACGCAGTCGCATGGGATCTGAACGCGCCCATGTTCGGCGACCTTGCGGTAGGCGATGGGTTTCAGAAGCACTCTTATCCCTTCGGAATCGTGATTAATGCCAATGGTGAAAGGTTCCTCGATGAAGGCGCAGACTTCCGAAACTACACATATGCGAAGTACGGCAGCGAAATTCTCAAGCAACCGAACCACCTCGCCTGGCAAGTGTTCGACCAGAAAGTTCTGCATCTGTTACGTGACGAATACCGTATTCAGGAGGTTACCAAAGTAAGCGCAGATACTCTCGAGGAGCTCGGGGATCGAATGGGCGGCGTGGATCAGGCTGGGTTTATTCGCACAGTTCAAGCCTACAACAACGCCATTGAGGAGACCATACCTTTCAACCCAACCGTCAAAGATGGACGCTGCACTAACGGCTTAACTGTAAACAAATCAAATTGGGCGAATCGTATCGATTCGCCACCGTATGAGGCGTACGGCGTTACATGTGGCATCACATTTACTTTCGGCGGCCTCCAAGTGGATGCGGAAGCATCCGTACTGGACGATCAAGGTGATCAAATAGAAGGACTCTATGCAGCCGGCGAGTTGGTCGGAGGTCTCTATTTCCACAACTATCCTGGTGGATCGGGTCTGATGGCGGGCGCTGTGTTCGGTCGAAAGGCGGGATTGAGCGCGACTTCGGAGTAAAAAGTCGTCTCCACGACGGAGAAACACCGCACAGACTTCGAGTGTGACACACAACGCACGCGACAATGAGCGGAAACAGCCTTGTGATTCGTCAATTCTCTCAATTGGAGCGTGCAAAACGCGGAAAGCGCAATAGGGACTCGATATATAGATTTGTTTAAAGCGTTGGATTACACGATAGATTAAAACCGCGACAGTAAACTAACGCGATTGACCGGAACATCTCAAGTACTCGATTCGACAAACGAGCGATACATTTAAGACAATGCGTTATATAAGAGCGACAATTACGATTGCTGCTACACCAGACTTCGTCAAGTCTCCTTAAGGAGTAGCTCGGTTGATTGTCGAAGCGTCGCTGGTCGTGCCATCAATCGGACTGCCTAGGATCCACGAATCAGCAAGGAACATTTCATGAGCGACGTGCAAGAGCGCCCATCTAGCAGTCGTGGATGGGTGGGTTGGATTCAACTCGGTGGTGTGGTCGCCGTCCTGATCATCGCAATCTATTTCGCGCAGGCTCCGCACGCTCCACCGTTACCTAGTACTTCCAGAGGTGAAGTAACAATCCCAAAGGTCTTTGTTGTGCGGCCGTCCAAAACATCTCATACGCACAGCATCGAACTGACGGGTGAGGTCTCATTGTCGAAGAGGCTCGAAATCCGTCCTCTGGTGTCGGGTCGGGTCAACTTCGTCTCTCCAGCGATGCATGACGGCGGCGCTTTCAATGCCGGCGAGACGTTGGTGTCGATCGATCAAATCGATTTCGAACTTGCATTGGACACCGCTCGCGCATTCGCTGATGCGCAAAGCGCTCGAATTCGCAAGCATGAACTCGAAGGTGAGATGGCGAGTGAAGCGTTTAGAAAGACGAATCCGGGAAAACCGGTACCTGACATCATCGCACATAAACCACAAATCGAGCGTTTTAGTGCTCGACTTCGAGGCGCACTAGCCGCGGTTGAACAGGCAGAGCTCGACCTGTCGCGCACCAAACTCTCGCTTCCGTTTTCCGGCAAAGTCTTACGCTCGCAAGTGAGCATTGGCGATCTAATCGGACCGCCTGGGACGTTAGCTACTGCGTATACGAATGACGCCTTGGAAGTCCGTTCACAACTAAGCATTGCGGAATTGAACGCACTCGGAGACATTTCGGGACAAACTGCATCCGCAATCGTTGACGGCAAACGATTCGAACTATTCGCGGATCGAATGGGCTCAGAGAGAGATCGTAGTAGCCGACTTGTGACCGTCTTTTTCAAGTTCGCGACAACGTCGATGAAGGACATCGAACTACAACCAGGTTCCTTTGCGGAAGTAACCGTTCAAGGCAAAACTCTTGAGAGTGTGCTTTCTCTTCCAAATTCCGCCCGTCAACAAGACGACCACGTATGGATTGTTCGAGATGCCAAAGTCGTTGCGACGAAACCTACTACTCAGGGTCGCACGTCATCGGAATGGCTCGTCGATGCGTTTGACTTCGGTGAGGGTATTCTGTTGGGTTCGTATCCGGATGTAAGACCTGGAATCGAGGTCGAATCAAACGTACGATGAGTGATGCTGGACTAGCAAGCGTCGAGCCTCGACCGACAGGCGGTTGGATAGGCGCTTTCGTGCGCAATCCCGTACTCGGCAAGTTAGTTCTCTTGCTACTAATCGTCGGCGGGTTAGTCGTGAGCATGACGATCCCGATTCAATCGTTGCCCGAAGTGGACTCGCGAGTGGTCGAGATTCTGGTTCCCTACCCGGGCGCTATGCCAGGCGAGGTCGAGGTCGACATTAATCGCAGACTCGAAACCTCCTTGTTAGCAGTGCCCGGCGTTCGCGGCGTTACCGCTGTAGCGTCTGAAGGGATGGCTTTGGTATACGCGGACATCGAACCATTCGTCAACGCTGATGAAGTCCGGTATGACATTCGTACTGCGGTCGAGCGCATCGAGAACTTTCCACCGCCGTTCGCGGAGCGTCCTGAGATCCGCCTGCAGAAACCTGAATCTTTGGTCTTAACGCTGGCTATCGTGTCAGACGAGCTCGACTATGCCACTCTACGGATTGAAGCGGAAAAACTTCGATCCGAAATTCTCAGCTTGCCTTCAGTCGACGTTGCCTCGTTCGTGGCAGCGCCCGATCGACAAATCACCGTCGAGATTAGCGAGGAGCAACTTCGAAAGTACGGCGTCACGATCCGCAGTATTGCGTCAGTGATAAGTGATTCGTCGCTGGATCTTGCTTCCGGCGAGCTTCGCACTGAATCGGGCGGCTTGGTTCTGCGTACCCAGACGACACGCGTAACCGGCAAAGAATTTGAAGACATCGTACTCCGCTCCAATGAAGATGGGTCGGTCGTTAGGATCGGCGATGTCGCACGAATCGTTGATGGCTTCGTTGATCGTCCAATCACAAGTACGCTCGATGGGACCCCCGCGATATTTCTGTCGGTAAATCGTGCATCAAAGCGAGGGGAACCACTCGTCGTCGTCGACGACGTTAAGACGCTACTGGCCAATTACCACATACCGTCAGGTGTCGACGTCTCAATCTGGCATGACGCAACCGTCAATCTAACGCGAAATTTACGGGGGTTGCTGTTCAACGGTCTTCTCGGCTTCGCGCTTGTCTTCTTCGCATTAGCGGTTGTATTTGATTTTCGAATTGCCGTGTGGGTTGCGCTAGGTGTACCCGTTTCCTATCTGGGCGCGATCTTGCTCTTTCCGTCCCTTGACATTTTTATGGGCACGATACCGATCTTCGCGTTCTTCCTTGTCACCGGGATCGTTGTTGACGACGCTGTGGTCGTCGGTGAGAGCATTACGCTACATCAAGAGCAACAACCTGGAATTGAAGGCGCGATTGCAGGCGCACGTGAAGTGCGCGATCCTGTTGTCGTTGGGGTCATCACGACGATGCTTGCCTTTGTTCCACTCATTTTCACCTACGGGGCGTTCGGGCAGTACATCCAAGTCCTCGCAATCGTCGTCATTCTCGTATTACTGATGTCGTTGGTGGAAGCGTTTTTCATTCTGCCGTCCCACCTTTCGCGATCCGAACCATGGAGTCGAGGAGTGCTTGCGCGACTGCAAGTCCGTTCAAATCAGAGCCTTGATAGATTGCGTGATCGCGTCGTCGTCCAATGGCTCGCGGTCGCCATTCGACGTCCTATTCTGACGATCCTGGTAAGCATTGCTCTCGTAGCCGCAAGTGTAGCTGTTGTCGCAAGTGGATCGATTCGGTTCCTCTACGGCGACTATCTGATCAACACACAGATCGTTCGTGCGGACTTGCGCTTCCCAATCGGAACGCCGTTTGACGTTACCGCTGAAGCTGCAAGTCGAGTAGCCGATGCAGCAAATCTCATTAATCAAGAAGCCCGAACGGAAGTGGTACGCTCGATCGCAGTTGTCACAGGCGACGCGATGGAACTAGCGCCACAACTATCAGCCATGGAACCCGCAAGTTCTTCCCGCGCCACGACGCATCTTGCATCAGTTGTCGTCCATCTCAATGCCGATACCGGCATCTATCCACTTGGGTTTGAAGTTGAGCAACATTGGCGAAGAAATCTTGTGCCCGTACCCGGGCTAGAGAGCATCCGATTTCGTTATGGTGACGCCATGCCGCTGGAAGCCGTGACGTACGCGATCGCTCATTCGCGCAGCGACGCGCTGGATGATGTGATCGAAACACTTCGCGCTGGGTTCGACGCCTTACCGGGAGTCAGTGCGACAGAGGTTTCCCCAAAACGCGGGAAGCGCTACTACGACATTGAGTTAACGCGAGCTGGAATCGCCGCCGGGTTGTCGCCTCGCGACGTCGCAAATGAACTTCGTGCACGCTACATCGGAGTCGACGTGCAACGCATTCAACGTGGACATGACGAAATTAAGGTGGTGGTACGGTATCCTGAACATCGAAGACACTCTCTGCACGACTTGTCCGATGATCGCATCGCAACCCCAGAAGGTGGTGATATCCCATTAGCTCTCGCGGCGAGCGTCATTGAGAAGCAGGGCGTTGATTCCCAAATGCGCGTTGACGGGACGAGAGCTGCAGAAGTCAGCGCTCTCTTCGATAGCATGCAGACGTCCGCTGCCGAAATTCAAGCAGAAATCGACCCTTTGATGGACACTCTACTAGCTAAGTACCCGGAGTTGCGATTAGTTACGACGGGAACCCAAAAGGAAATCAATGATGTCGTTAGATCGTTGGCATTCACGGTGCCGTTCGCGATCGCCGCAATGTACATCATCATCGCGGTTCTTTTTCGAAGCTTTTGGATGCCCATGCTAGTGCTTTCGAGTATTCCGTTCGTGTTCGTCGGTGCGATAGTGGGACACATTGTTCTTAGCTACGACCTAACCGTGTTTTCAGTGATGGGAATCGTTGCGGCGACGGGCGTCGTCGTCAACGATACGTTGGTATTGCTTGACCGTTATCGCAAGATTCGTGCGCAAGCTGATGTCCCGGCCGTCGCGGCTGTAAGCGCTGCCACTCGCCAGCGGTTTCGACCGATCATGCTTACGACGGTAACGACCGTGGTCGGTCTAATGCCGATGCTTTATTTCAACGGCAGCATCACGTTGCCGTTTATGCCGATGATTGTCAGCATGGTTTTCGGGCTAGTCATTGCGAGCTTGAGCATACTGCTGCTACTTCCTGCAACATTGATGCTTGCGGAGTCAATTGAAGAACGCCAGAGTCAAACCTCGTCCGTCCGCAGTCACTAGGACGAAGACCGTATTTTGAAATTTGACGTGACCACCGCGTATCGATTCAAGTCCTTTTTGATTTGCCACCAAGACATTTACGTCCCGATTCTCGCGGTCGGGCGCCTGTGTGCGGTGCAGAAAGCGGTGAGCGGAGGCTACCGTAAAGACCGGCCCATTAAGAAGCCAAGGTCCAAAGCGTCCTGAGTCAACGCGAAGATACACATCGAGTCTCTGGTGCGAACCGATTCGCTAGGAGCACTCACAATCGATTTGTGGCGAGCGTCCCCAGACATAAAGAGATATCTTGCAATCGCCATATGCAAGTGTTGTGATCGAACGTGCCGGGTAACGCTCCAACGAGCGTAGATGATCAGTTTCCGCTTGTAAATGCTCGTTCAAACTTTCAAGCACGAATGCCAACCGCTATTAGTGTGTCGTTCCGTTAGTCCGAACACCGCAACATAGTCGAGTGTTCATTGCACCGATTAATACACTAGCGCAAACTGGACTTGGATCACCTTCAGAATATCGATATTGTTATGACTGTGAACGCGATCAAAATGAGTGTCGGAACTACAGCAATTCCCAACGAGAATCCGAAACTCTTACCCGTCCATTCGCTAAATCCAATCGCCTGTAGCGCGATGATCCAAATGAGGTGAGCCTCAAGATGGTCAAAATTCACGCCGATACCCCAATTACTACCCGAATAAAAGACTTCCGGTAAATCCATCCATTTAGTGAGTCGCAGTATCTCCAAATCCTCAGTTTCCGGTTGACGTCCGAGCAACAAAACGCCCATGATCAACGCTACAACACTCAATGTGATTCCAGGAACACGACTCCAGACCGACAGCACAAACCAATCGCCGAGTGTGAACGAGTAATTAAGCAATGCGCTAACGATTCTGAAATAGATCGCTTCCATAAGACTGATCAGACACAGAATTCCAAACACGAAAGGTAACGAGCCTATTGCAACGGATAACCATAGGATGAAACTCCCTACCCGACGATCGCTACTATCAAATGATCGTGCGTCATCAGAATGTTCCAGATCAATTTGTTCTAGCTCACCAGCTTCCGTCTTAGGTTCGGCTAGAGTCGAATTTAATTGCGAGTACGTGATGGGCGACTGCAAGTTAATAGATCCCCCAACTCGTGCTGGCGATTGGGTACCAATCGACGCAATGACTCCATGGATCGCCAGAAGCGCAACCATGAAAACAACCGCCGGTACCCACGTGCGCTCTCCCTTTAGTGCGATAAACACAGAGCGGGGCTGTGTAAATACCTTTATTAGAGCTTCTCTCGTTTGCATCAATGTACCTAACTAGCCTGCTAGTTTCAACCAATTACTATAAGTGGCTTTCGCAACGTCGGCACTAGCCTCTCTTGACTCTTCGACGCATTCGATCGCAATCGCACCTCTCAAAAAAAATTCCAGCGGATAACGATGTGGACGAGAATAATCGGGACGATTACGATCGCAAAACAAATCAAAAAACTCTTTCCTGACAACTCTCGAAGTCCAATTCCCTGTACCGTGACAAGCCACAAGTCAGCAATAAAGCGATATTGGAAAAAAGAGCTCTGTGAGAGATTCGAAAAACGAGAGCCGAAAATGATGTTCGCCAATGCACTTGATTCGCGACCAAGCACATCGCTAGATAAAAACAGTGTCAATGAAAGAACGGTGGTCATTACTAGGACGAATGCGGCGCCAGGTACTCCGCTCCATGTCACGAATCCCAACCAGTGATCGAGTTTTTGTTCGAGACCGAAGACGGCGCTGACGGCTCTCAAATACAGAACGTCAATCAAAATCAAGATCGTCAATGAGAACAGAACAATAACGAAGAACATAACGGTCGGAATCACTTCAACAATGACGTTGGTACTCGTCGTAGCCCTGAATCCGATGAGCGTATCGGCGTAAGATAGCAAGAACAAGAGCACAAAGACGTAAATCCACTTGCGCTGCTCCCAATTTGACGCGAGTACGTCTCTGGGTCGATAGAAGATTAGTAACAAGGCTTGCCGAAAATTGATGCACACTGTACTTTAGTAGATAAGAAGAGTTCCTTTATAAGCCAAATACCACACTGTTAAGCGCTCATTAGTCGATCTCAATCTCGACCTTTCGATCAAACCGTTTGCTATACAACGTCACGTGAGAACCACCACGGTTGCCCGTTCCACAACTCAAGTTACTATTCGTTTTTTAGGCAAGATCATTCATAAGCCACCATCCGAACGCACTTAACAAAATGAGTGGAAAAACAACAATAGCGAACGAGAACGGTAAACTCTTTCCCGAACAATTGCGAAATGCAAGCGTCTGTAGTGCAATGACCCATATTTCTGGTAGCAGCCAAAAATCAAGGATGTAGCTAATTACACTATCTGAGAAACTCGAACCGTCAAGCAACGCCTTCAATATAGGTGGCTCATATCCAAATAATCCGTTGGAGACAAACAACGTCACTACGAGTACAGCTGTCACACATAAGAAAAGTGTTTCTGCTGGCACACGGCTCCATGCTACGATTGCCATCCATTGGTCGAGTTTCAATCCCAAGCCCAAAATCGCACTTACAACTCTTAAATACAGCGCTTTGACAAACAGTAAAAGCAGGAAGCCAAATAACGTGAGAACGAGTATGAATGCAGTTGAGAATTCAATGTCAGGTTGTTCACGCTCAATTGATGACGAATGCCCAGGAAATTCTGATCCAACTTCGGTACTTTCGATGATAGTCGCTTGTAAGGAAGACGAAAAATCAGGCAGCTCTGTATACAAGAACGATATTGCGACCAGCAGCAACAGTATGCGTCCCCATTTCGGTTGCAATATCTGCGCGGCGAACACTTCACTCGGACGGTAGAAGATTTTGCGAAGTAAATCCCGCGTATTTAGTACGTCTCTTGCGTCGTCGGATATTGTTGACGTCTCGCTCAAAATCGACCTACGTTCTAATTACAGAAATCATAATCGGACTTGCCACTTATTCGCCTTTAAACTCTGAGATATGTGACAATCTGTGCGTTAATTTAGTAGCCACTGCGCAAGAATCCGGATGAGCACGACTGGGACAATCACGATTAGAAACGAAACCGCAATACCCTTCCCGGACCATTGTCGAAATCCGATCGTCATTAGCACGATGGTCCATATTTCACCAACATACCGATAGTTGAGGAAAAATCCAAGCGAAGGGAAGGGGTAGTTTGCCCCATGCAAGATTCGCAGCACCATATCAAAATTGCTCCCTAGCAACTCGCTTGCCCAGCAGAATGTCAATACGATCGTGATGGTTATCAATAAAACGCAGACCACACCCGGGACCATACTCCAGACTAAGAGAGTTAACCAGCAGTCAAGTTTCAGTCCAAGATCCATGGTCGCACTGACAGCTCTCAGATAGAGAGCTTGAGCTAAGATCAGGATAGGTAGTACGAAAGAGATAAAGAAAACGATGGACACAGTCCCGAGAACACCTGGGTAGCCACTGCTTATCAGCGTGGTCGCGATCGATATCACGACCAACAGCAAAAGTATGTATCCCCACGTACGCTTCTCTCGCTGTGCAGAAAACACGTCGCCTGGACGATAGAAAATGTGGATCAGCGACTGCCATGTATTCATCTGCGTAGTGCTTCTATAGTCACGCTAGTATCCGTTTAGGCAAATGATCGGGTGTAGTAGATATCTGGATTTGCACCATCTAGAACCGATTGAGTTCGTCAAATCCTGAGAATCAGCCGAAGAGCTGGTACCAGAAGAAAACATCCATCGACATCCACAGCACCGCAACGTAAAGAATCAGAGTCGGCAGTGCGACGACTGCTAGTGAAAAAACGAAACTCCTTCCTGTCCAAATGCGGAACCCGATGGTTTGTAACGCGATGACCCAAATCAATGCAGCATCAAGGTGATAGACATCGATATTGACGATATTCACGCCTCGGTCAGGTCGAATTGGAAACGGAATCCACCGAACAATGGAAAGTGGTTCGAAATTTGCCATATTGGCTTGGAAGCCGGAAAACAACAGAACCACAGTAACACCTACCAGTGCGAGAACAGCGCCTGGGATTCGGCTCCAGACAGTAAACGAAATCCAGTCTGAGGTTTTGAACGAAAGATCCATCTCGGATCCGACAAACCTGAAATATGCCACCTCGATACCTAACGCGATTAAAAACGTAAAAAAAGCGATTGCCACATTGAAGAGACTGATTCCACGTCCTGGATCACTGACAAAAACCGCTCTCTCGCTCGTTGCCTCACCCGCCCAACCATCGACGTCCACAATCCCACCTCGCGCGGACTCTTGAGCTGCTTCGATCTCCTCTCGGTATTCCTCCATCAGCGCCTCGTATCGTTCTCGTTCAGCTTCTGAAGGTTCATACTGTGCGTACACACGAGAGACCGAGTAACCAACGAGTGAACTTTGAACGACGACAACTGCGAGTAATACCAACGCGGCAGGAAGCCAATTCCGCTGCGACTTAAATCCTGCAAAGACCTCGCGTGGCCGATAGAAGATCTTCCGGAATGCCTCAATCGTCTTCATTGATCAAGTTCGATTTGCTTGAGAAATAACCGATCAACGTCACCTCTACATCACGTGGAGCATGTCGCTTACCGGAAGTAGCGTTCACCGATCGCATGAGTGAATTCACGTCAAACGACGGATTTCGATGTTGTCGTTACATGGCGGCTAGATCGCCGCCTAACGCCTCAATCTAAAGCACCATTAATAAGCCGTAAACGATGACATAAGGTACGGCCACTACTGCTAGCGAAACGCCGATTCCCTTTTCGGTCCAGCTATCGAATCCGATTGTCATGATCACGATCGACCAGATCACCATTAGGTCTAAAGTCTTAACCAGCGTACCAAAAATCATGTGATTTTCATTTGGCATGTTCATCCACGAAGAAAGTGCTAGAAGGTTATACGCTGACAAATCGGTCTGCGGACTCATGACTAAGGCTGCGACAACCGTGACGATGGCCGCAACTATCCAAGGCATGCGACCCCATACTGACAAAGCGAACCAGTCAGAGAAATCGTGCCCTGTGCTCATGATCTTGCCGACGATCATGAAATAAAGTGCATGTACCAGCGAAAGAATGAAGAAAATCACGACAGCACCAAGGATGGAAGAACCGATCGCGACAATCGGATTTCCGGTAATCGTCACTTGTTGTTCGGAAGACGCTCGTACTTCGTCAATGGCTGCTTGAGGCATACCTTGCCTCTCTAGCGTTTCGATCGTCTGCTCAATCTGAGCCCTGGTCACTTCTTCCATATCAACCAGCATCGTGACCGCAACACCGGCGATGATCGTGAACGCGAGAATCACTAGACCCGGCAAAAGCCACTTTGGATCGTCTCGCTGCTCATCAAAAACTGCGCGTGGGTTAGTGAAAATCGCGATCAGTGAATTCATCAGTTAGTCCTTTTTTGACTCGGTCGTCACTTCGATCGAAGGCGAATCTGCAACGCTCATCGGTCGTGTTCTCGTGGATTCTACGACAATCGAGTGATCTCTCGATTGCTCTTCTTCTACCTGCTGGCGTTCAAGTTCGAGCTTTAGATCTTTCTGTGCGGCTTTACCTTTGAAGTACCCTCCTGCACACAGCAGGATACCGCCAATGCCTCCCAATGTAAAAGCGCCAAGTAACCAAACTGATATCGGCAATGACATCGTTTGCCACTTAATGAATTTGAGCGTCAATGGATCGGGGTTATAGACGGTGAAAACCGTCCAGAATAGCAAGACAACGACGAGAATGAGGTAAAACAGCAGACGGCCAAATGTTTTCATGATGGTTTGTCGTCAGCTAGTAGGTCAAGCACGAATAGCTAAATCGTAGTTTCGACCCCGGCGCAGTGTCAGGGCTGATCCGCGACCGCTTCGCGAAGTTCGCGACCCGGTTTGAAAAAGGGTATTCGCCGAACTCCGAGTTCAACTGATGCGCCCGTTTTTGGATTCCGCCCTCGACGCGGCTTCCAATGGCGATTGCGAAACGATCCGAACCCGCGAATCTCTACGCCGCGGTCGTCCGCGATCGCTTCACTCAGTTCATCGAGAATCAGATCAACCGCGAGTTCTAAATCCTCGGGTGGGAGCAGCGACTCGTATTGTTGAGCGAGCGAGTTCACCAATTCGCTTTTCGTCACATCAAACCGCCTTCGTCTCGGTCGCGCATAGATCGGTTGTCTTGAGGCATAGGTAATTGTGTCAAACCCAAATGGGGTTGGGCACTACGAACTGCCTTCTTCGAGCTGCGTCTTGACGAGGTCGCCTACAGTTTCCGTTCGAGAGGAATCTTCGTCTTGCTTGCGCTGGTATTCCGCGTGAGCTTCCCGCTCGTCCTGTTGTAAGCGCGCTTTCACGGATAGCGAGATCGTACGACCACGTTGATCGACGTTAACAATCTTCGCAGTTAGTTCGTCACCCACCTTCAAGTGATGTCGAACATCTTCTACGGGCTCCAATCCGACCTCGCTCGCACGAATCGTACCGTCCACACCCGTGGCCAGTTGAACGATGGCATCCTTCGCCGTTACTTCTGTGATCGTACCCGTTACGACTGAGTTCTTTCCATTCGCAGCGGTGTAATCTGCGAAGACATCATCTTGAAGCTGCTTAATGCCAAGCGAGATACGTTCTTTACCGGCATCAATCTGCAGGATTCGAGCTTCAACTTCCTCGCCCTTACTGTAACGACGAATGACTTCTTCGTTCTTCTCATCCCAAGACAAATCACTTACATGGACGAGTCCGTCTACGTTGCCTGGTAATCCGATAAAGATGCCAAAGTCGGTGATAGCCTTGATCGTCCCACTAATCGCTTCGCCTACTTTATGGGTCTCATGGAAGAGTTCCCAAGGATTCTCGCGACATTGCTTGATCCCAAGCGATACACGTCGACGTTCTTCGTCAATATCGAGCACCATGACTTCCACGACGTCGTCTTTGGTCACGACCTTTGATGGAATCACGCTGTGGTTCACCCAGTCCATTTCGGATACGTGCACGAGACCTTCGACGCCTTCTTCGAGTTCCGCGAAGCAGCCGTAGTCCGTGATATTAGTTACCCGCGCTTGAACGCGTGTACCGCGAGGATAGCGCTGCACGATATCAACCCAAGGGTCATCACCAAGTTGCTTGGTGCCTAACGATACACGTTGTCGTTCTGGATCGTACGAAAGCACCTTCACCTCGATGGAGTCGCCAACTTGCACCATCTCGCTCGGGTGCCGGATGCGACGCCATGCCATGTCAGTCACATGTAGCAACCCGTCGATCCCGCCAAGATCCACAAACGCACCGTACTCGGTAAGGTTCTTGACGATACCTTCTTTAACCTGACCCTCCTGCAACGACGCCAGCAACGCTTCGCGTTCTTCGCTGAATGCCTCTTCAAGAATCGCCTTTCTCGAGAGTACCACGTTATTACGCTTCTGATCAAGTTTGATGACCTGGAATTCGAGCGTCTCACCTTCCAATACGGTTGGATCCGGAACCGGTCGAATGTCGAGGAGCGACCCTGGTAGAAATGCTCGAACGTCGTTTACATCGACGGTATAGCCACCTTTCACACGCCCATTCAAAATGCCTTTTACAGGTTCCTTGCTATCAAAGCTCTCTTCAAGCATGTCCCAAGTTTCGGCACGCTTGGCTTTCTCACGCGAAAGTCTTGTTTCACCAGAGCCGTCGTCGATGGTCTCCATGGCCACTTTCACGATGTCACCTAGTTCTGGCATTTTTTCGCCGGCCGACATGAATTGATCTTTCGAGATCACACCTTCGGACTTAAGTCCGACATTCACGGTAATGCTCTCGTCGTCCATGTCGACTACAGTGCCATTGATGATGGAACCTTGTTCGACTTCTCGGAAACTCTCATTCAAGAGCTGTTCAAAACTTTCGCTCATATAACTCCAAAGATGGGTTGAAACTCACGTATCACGCGACACCAAGATACACCTTCCCTGGTTCGTCGCCAAGGATGAAAGGTATAAGAAAGGAATGAACGAACCGCGATTGCGGCCGTAATAAAGGTGTGGAAAACGGTAAGTAGTAGCTGAAGGCGGGATTGCAGGCGGTTAAGTTTAGCGATTTAGCGCGTTTTAACAACCTCATTGACCTATGCGTTGCGTGGGAATTGAATCGACAACTAAGCCGCAGTATTCGTAAATGCGTTATTCCTATTGGTGTAGTAGGATTTAGCCATGACGACTTACACGATTGATACTGCTGCAGCTATTTAGATGCGGTCAGCTGCGTTTGATGCTGGCGTACAAGATGGGTCGCTTGGTGACGGTTGATCCGAAATATACCTCACAACGCTGCCACGTCTGTGGGCATCTCGACAAGCGCAGTCGCAAAACACAGGCCATTTTCAAGTGCGTCCGCTGTGGACACGAGTCAAACGCAGATATCGACGCTGCATTGAACATCCAGGCGTCGGCGACTGGCGCTGCTGGACGCGAGAGGGTTGAACCGTTAGGTCATCCGATGATCCGTCAAATCGAACCCGCAATACCCTCGAGGTAGTCAAGGTTATAAGTCCCCTTAATTTCAAGCAAGCGGTAAGGAATTGCTCTAGAATATGTAGGACAATATTGAGTGATATGGGGACCCATATTGAAAACGACTGTGGAGCTGTCCGATGAATTGATGCGTTCTGCGAAAGCACATGCATCGGAACAGAAGATCACCTTTCGGGCATTGGTCGAGCGAGGCTTATGGCTCGCGATGCGAGCCGATCAATCGAAGGCGAAATTCGTGTTAAGGGATGCTAGTGTGAATGGTGACGGACTCAACCCCGAATTGAAAGGTAAAGATTGGGGAGAGATTCGATCGCTTATCTACGAAGGCAGAGGTTCGTGATTGCTGTTGACACCAACATTCTGGTCTATGCCCATCGTGCTGACGCAGAATGGCACGATCGAGCGAAAAATTGCATTGCTGAGCTTGCCAACGGAAATGTGTCCTGGGGCTTCCCTTGGCATTGTCTTTCAGAGTTTTTCGCGATCGTTACCCATCCTCGCATTTACAAACCAGCATCGACGACTGCTAACGCAATAGAACAGATCGATGCATGGTTAGAGTCACCTGTCTCGCAATGTTTGTCTGAAACCGACGGATATTGGCAGAATTTACGCAGTTTCTTAATCGACGGTCGCATTGAGGGTCCAATGGTCTACGACGCACGAATAGCGGCAATTTGTAGTGTACATGGTGTAGTTGAGTTATGGAGTGCTGATCGTGACTTTAGCCGGTTCCCTGGGCTAAAGGTGCATAACCCATTACTTTAGGGAACCTCTCAAAACCTAGTGATTTAGTCGTACATCGCATATTTGTGCGACCTGAGATTCAGACTTAGCGATATTCCGCATATGCATTGTCATACGCGTTGATGCGAGCTAAGCTTCCCGCAGCATGTTAGATAGATGTTGCGATGAGTGCCAACCTGCACGGTGAGTGGGACGCGTCAGCGACGCGCTTGCGCGTACTGGTTTGGAAGTGTCTGATCCAGCGCGTGACTATTTACGTAGTGACAACTGGGGGGGCGGCGTCGCACGCGCTTTAGTAGAGTCCCAGGCCAAGGTCGTTCTACTCATGCCAGCTGCAGCGAGCTCGAATGCCGTTCAGCGTAGCATCGATTACGCGCTCGGTGCCAAGAACTACAGCAATCGCTTGATTCCTGTCTTCGTTGGTGATAAAGCGTCGGTATCAGAAACTGATTTCTCGTGGATACTCTGTCGTATGCCCTGGTTCGAACTTGCTGACACCGAAACGCCACAGGTCCTAGCGATCGCCGAAGCTATCCGGAAAAACTCATAGTCGTCGCTATATTCGATGGCGTCATATCCATACGAGGTATACCCATCTCATACGAGTGCTGACGATAGGTTCCGTCGGGCAACTCGATGACGTCCCGAAACAGCGCGGTATTCCCGTGAGGTACGGCGGTACTAACATACGTGGAGCACAGCGACGGCACGATGAGATCGGTGCCGCACAAGATGCGGAGCGACTGGAGAAGCAATCTCACCTTCTACAATCCGCGACCTTTAGCCGTACACCAATCGCGTACATTAGGAGTGTATTTAGATGAGCTTCACCGGTAACTACGACACCAAGTTTCAGCCCGTCGTCGATCGTTTTGTTAAGAACTTCAGTGAATATGGTGAGATTGGGGCAAGCTGCAGTGCGACGGTTGAAGGTGAATTCGTCCTTGACATCCATAGTGGACATCGTGACGCCGCGCAGAGCGAATCCTGGGACGCCGACACGATCGTCAATGTCTATTCCACAACCAAGACGATGACGTTCCTCTGCATCCTGCTTCTCGTCGAACGCGGGCAACTTGCGGTTACTGACAAAGTCGCCAAATACTGGCCCGAGTTTGCACAAAACGGCAAACAGGATATCGAAGTCCGTCACTTTCTCAGCCATAGCGCCGGATTGTCTGGTCTAGACGAACGAACTAAGCCGGACGATCTCTATAACTGGGAGAAAATCGTCGGTTTGTTAGCGGCACAAGCGCCTTGGTGGGAACCCGGCACCCAAAGTGGCTACCATGCGCTTACACAAGGTTATCTCCTAGGTGAGGTTGTAAAACGCATAACAGGAAAGTCCATTGGATCTTTCTTTAAGGACGAAATCGCAACACCGCTCGATGCGGATTTTCACATCGGAGTCGATCCTAAACACTTCGGTCGTATCGCAGAGCTCATTCCGCCACCAGAGGCCGAACCTGACCCCAACGCACCTGCACCAGATCTTCAGAGCATCGGCATGCGCACATTCATGAATCCGTCCAGCAACATCGACCAAACGAGAACCGCCGGATGGCGTCAAGCGGAAATACCCGCAGCGAACGGGCACGGTAACGCTCGGTCGGTCGCCAAGGTACAAACGCTTTTAGCGAACCACGGTAGCGCGTTCGGCGTGGACCTGCTCTCGAAAGATACCTGTTTTTCTGTAATGGAAGAGCAAACGAACGGTATGGACCTCGTTCTCGGTGTACCGATGGTCTTCGGATTAGGCTACGGATTGCGTAGTGAAAGTTCACCGATTGGTGTAAACCCGAATACGTGCTTTTGGGGTGGCTACGGTGGCTCTTCGATTGTCGTTGACTTGGATTCGCGAGCGTGCTTCTCATACGTTATGAACAAGATGGAAGCGGGTGCGTTAGGCGATCCTCGCGGCTTCGGACTAGGCGCAGCGTTCTTTAGCTCAGTATAAAACTAGCTCGAGTCCGATTGTCTGTCCGAATTAGTTTGACTACGTCGAACTTGCTTGCGTTCTAATCGCGCTTCTCGCATCTCATGCATGTCTCTCGCGTGATCAATTCGATCAAGCAGTGTCCGGCACCAAGCGGACATGTCCTTGCGAGGTAGTTGTTCATCGACAGCTCCCTTGATCACCACACATTGAAGGACAGGCACCGGTAGATGTAGCTCATCGTCGGCGCTATTGTCTATTAGCTCCAATTCATCAAACTGGTCAAATTTCTTCCACAAGTTACTGAGTGAGTGTCGATATCGGTCCGGAATTCGATCAGGATCAACCCGATGTCCGAGGTTCATGTTCACACGATAGGCGATCCGGGCGATGTTAATCTCCGGATTATTAGTGCCAATATAGATTCCCTTGACAAGATATCCTTCATTGATAACACGCTCCATCATCGCGACGCCAGGACGTCCCGAACATGTACTGTCCATACCAAAATCAAGCCGATCCGCGATATTAGGTCTCAACTTCACGATCGACTAATTCACGAGTGTGTTCACGATTGCGAACATCGTCCCAATCACCAAATCCCCCGGCGACGCTATCCTGATCGATGAACCGACTCGGTAAACCGTCGTAGTGCATCCTCTTCCACGCGGACTTACCGGCACCATTGCACCCCATCGTAATGGTGAACTTAGGACGATTCGACAACAATTCCGACATTTACAAATTTCTCAACGAGCTAACGGACAATCTGAGTGTCTTTGGCGTAACCGCCGCCATCGACTCTATCGTCTTGATAGAGGTGACTTTTAGGGCATCGAAAAAAGAACGCAAGACAGCTAATGTGATCGCGAGTACTACTCCTGACATCTAGTTCGTTTTCTAGAGGTTGAGTGGAATACGTTGATAATTTTCGCACTAACTGTAATTACTATACAGTTGTTTATGCAAATCTAAACATTGATCCTCGCCGTAAACCGAACGGTCGGAATCTGCTCATCCACTCAAATGGATGCCTTCTCTTCTGTCATCCTGTTTTCGAGATTTACATACCGATTCATACAACCGACACCACAGCTAACATCGCTACGCTAAAAATCCGTTAGGTGCTGATGTACGTCTGCGTAGTTTCCACACTTATTCCTTGGTTTCGCGTTGATCAAGATCCACGTCCTGACTCTGTGGTGCAGTTGCCGACACTGCGCGATATGCGCCACCCGCAACAACCGCTCGCGTAAACAACATACGCGGGTGACCGAACAGAAGATCACGGAGCGTCCCCTCGTCAATGCCTTCTTTTGACCAGCTTGCACCAAATGCGTCGTGCGAAGAGTCTCTGACGGTGTTTTAGCGACTGGCGAGAGTCAAATTAGATCGCCGTACGCGCTGTCTGACGTCATCTCACAATCCAGTTCAGCGGATAATTCACTAAACCAATCCCTCGTTGCTTCTTAGCGCGTTACCGCTTGCTTCACGCGCTGTTTCAACGATCTTTCTTGTTCTTAGGAACAATTCACACAATTTAGCTCAACTACGTTTCTACAAAGCTATTTACCCCTCTGAAGCGAAGTTCCAGAAGCGTATGCTTTGCCCAAATATCGGCTCGAGCCGATAACATAGTGACTAGACAGCCATGTAATCGTGTTGATAGTCATGCGTATCACCTATTAATCGCTCAAGTAAGCAGGATGTATCTATCCATGTGATATTAGTTCCATATTTATCACTAATTAAAATCCCCGACGCTATCTGTTACGCACAATGTCAATGAAGGGAATTTCATGGCGGATCGTAGAGTAAATACGACGGGCAAAGACAAGGGAGGCGACATCATCATGTTATGTAACAGCGATGAGTATTGGCTATTTGAACATAAGAACGAAGCGATTCAACACATTGAGAGAGGCGTTCACTCCTATTATGTAAGCGAGGCGGGATATCGCTCGGAGATCCACGTATATACGGATAAAGACGGCATAAAGCGACTGGCAACGTCCGCCGGTGGGTCGTCGGCGAATAACCTTGAAAATCTACCAGACTATTAGTACTTACTGATTGCGTTACTTGATAGTACGCGAGGACTCGACCCGCTTTTTCGATTCGCGACATAATCACCAAAATACTCGGTAGGTCAGAAGCAAGCTATGGCTTGCCCACGTGAATCTACGCCGGTTTATTCGTGCGAGCTCGCTGATTTATGAACTCGTCCTTTTTAAAGCCTCATCTACTACCAAGACAAAAGCTCGTCGACGCCATCGGCATCTTCTGCGCGTCGGGCTACGGAGTCCTAGCCTACCTCGCACGACAAATCGGTGAACCCGATTTGCTCGTGTACTACGGGATCGTCGTTTGGACCGCCGCGCCAGTCCTCGCCCTCTTTCTATACCTTGTCCGTAGAGAAGAGTCATTTCCCGTATCTAGGTTGTTTCTCTGGGCGATCGTGTTTCGTCTCTGCGGTTTTCTAGGAGGTCCGTTCTACGAGGACGACTTCTACAGGTATCTGTGGGACGGCTATCGATTTTGGAAAACGGGTACACCGTACGGGGTGGCGCCAGAAGCGTTCTTTGTAGATCAAAGCGTTCCGATAGCGCTTCAGGGAGCGCTTGATCAGATCAACAACCCGGACCTACCAACGATTTACGGACCAACTGCGCAACTTTTGTTTCTACTCGGCTACGTATTGAAAGCCGGTAGCGTGTATGCGCTCCAAGGTCTACTGATCATTGTGGATCTAACAATCATTTACCTTCTAACGCGGCTTACGACGATCCGGAATGCCATGCTATATGCATGGTGTCCTTTAGTCATAAAGGAGATCGCATTCACAGCACATCCAGACGCGCTCGGCGTCTGTTTGGTCCTAGCGGCGATCGTCCTAGTGAGGCGGGATCGATATGGATTCGCCGCAGTGTGCCTCGGTTTAGCTGTCGGGGCAAAGCTGTTCGCCCTCGTCGTAGTACCTTTTGTGCTCTATCGAGCGCCGCACCGATACTGGCTTTACTTCCTCCTAACGCTCGGTGCACTTTACGCGCCGTTTTTACTCTTCGGCGCAACTGACGTCGATTCACTGATAATGTTTGCACAAGAATGGGAGTTCAACTCATCCATCTTTGCGATCCTATCTTTGTTCATACCAGCGACGATATCGAAACTCACTCTCGGTGTAGCGTTCTTTATATTGGTCCTCTACTTGCTTCGTAGACACGGACGAGTAAACAACCTAATTCCTCGTGGCGACTGGCTATTCGGTTCATTATTCGTGCTATCGCCAGTCTTCAACGCGTGGTATATGTTGTGGGTGCTACCTTTTGCAGCGATCTTCCCCTCCCGCTGGGCGTGGACCGCGTCCGTCGCGCTCCTACTAACGTATATCACAGGCTTACAACTCGGTGACTACGAGTTACAGCCTTACGCACAACCTTTATGGGTCCGATTTACGGAATTCGGTGTTATCGCGCTAGCACTGGTTTGGGATGTGCAGCGAAATCGTCCCAACGAAATAGAAAGTGAAGAAAACTAGCAAATGATTCGTGGTCCAACCGTTGGCGCCGTCATTCCTGCGCAGAATGAAGAAGACAACATCGCACCAGTTGTCGAAGGACTGCTGGCGTTAAGGGAAGAGTCTGGTAGTCGATTGATCGATGACATCGTCGTCTGTGACAACAACTCAAATGACACAACCGCTGAACGAGCGAGAGCAGCAGGTGCAAGGGTCGTACGCCAAACGAAACCAGGTTACGGCATCGCGTGTCTATCCGCCATCGCTGCATTGAATCCCGTTGATACTGTGCTGTTTGTCGACGGCGATCAATCATGTAATCTAGGCCAAGCTCGAGAGTTACTTAGTGCCATCGCACAAGGCGCTGATCTTGCGATCGGTTCAAGGAGTCTTGGGCAGAGGGAATCCGGTGCCTTGTCGCTCGCTCAAATTGTCGGAAACCGAATAGCGGGTCTGTTGATTCGCGTACTATGGCGACAACGAACTACAGATCTTGGTCCATTCCGGGCAATTCGCGCAACAGCGCTCACCGAACTTCAGATGGCAGACGAGACTTTCGGCTGGACAGTCGAGATGCAGATCAAGGCGCTACAGCTAAGAATGAAAGTCGTCGAAGTTCCTGTCGACACGCTCCGGAGACGCCATGGCAAGTCGAAGATCGGTGGCACCGTCCGCGGCGTAATAGGCGCCAGCATCGGCATACTCGTCATGATCTCAAAACTCGCGCTTCGACCGATCGCCAAAGGTAAGAGTACGGAGTAATCAATGAGGAAACACATTTACGTTCTTACGTGCGTATTTCTTGCGCTGCCTAGTTTCGCAGCACAGAAACCCGAACTAATTCCGTTTTGGGATAGAAGCAACGAACAAAACAACGCGACAATCGCACATGACGCGTGGCAATCGGTGCTCGATACCTATCTCAAGCAACATGCTTCAGGCATCAATCGGTTCGACTACGGTAGTCTTAAGTCGACAGAGGTTGATATCTCGAAACTCAATTCGTACCTTAACAAACTTCAGTCAATTGATCCGCGTGAGTATTCACGCGCCGAACAGAAGGCGTATTGGATCAACTTCTACAACTCGCTAACCGTCAAGGTCGTAGTTGATTCGTATCCCGTTGATTCAATAAAGGAAATCCACGAAAGCTGGATCCCTCGAAGCGGACCATGGGGCGATGTGCACGCCAGAGTAGCCGGTCAGGAGCTGACCCTCGATAACATCGAACACGGAATTCTCAGACCCATCTGGAACGACGATCGGATTCACTATGCAGTGAACTGCGCGAGTATTGGCTGCCCGAACCTTGCAACGGAAGCGTATACGGCACAAAATATGGAATTACTATTGAATTCTGGCGCAAGAGAATACGTTAACCATCCAAGAGGCGTCGATGTCGTTGACGAGGACTTTATCGTACTGTCGAGCATTTACGATTGGTGGGTGTTCGACTTCGGTAACTCGGAGGAAGGAGTTATCGCGCATTTATTGAAATACGCAAATCCCGACTTAGCCGAACAGCTCAACAATTTCGATGGCGCAATTGACTATGAATACGACTGGGACCTAAACCAACCCTAAGTCGCCGCTTCATGCCGCCTTCGCGGCACCATCTTGTTCGCGTCCAAAACCACGGCGCAAAGTGTGAAAACGCTTCACCCAAGCGAGTAGATTCTCCGGTGCATGTTTTTTGCGCCACGTACTCGCTGCGAATTTATTCGCTTCCGCCAGTGTGGGATAAATGTGAATCGTTCCCATCAGTTGCTTCAGACCTTTGCCCCATTTCATCGCTGCGATAAATTCTGCAAGAAGGTCCCCCGCGTGCGGACCGATAATGGTCGCGCCAAGAATGCGGTCTTTTCCTGGTGGTGTTAGCACTTTGACAAAGCCGCGACCTTCTTCGTCTGCTAGCGCACGATCTAGGTCATCGAATTCAAACCGTGTAACTTCGTATTCAATACCGCTTTCCGAGGCGTCCCTTTCGTTCAAACCTACCCGACCAACTTCCGGATCAGTGAACGTCGTCCATGGAATGATCGAATAGTCTGCCTTAAAGCGTTTAAACGGACCAAATAGTGGATTCACGGATGCGTACCAAGCTTCGTGAGAAGCAGTATGGGTGAACTGATAGGGTCCGATCGCGTCGCCACATGCGTAAATCGTCGGGACGCTGGTGCGTAGATACTCGTCTACGACGACTTCACCTTTCTCACCGACGGCGACACCTACATGCTCAAGACCAAGTCCATCCGTATTCGGTTTTCTTCCTACCGCGACCAAGATCGCATCGAACGGAACGCGGCGTTCCAGTTCATCAGCCGCGACACAAACTAGCACGCGTTCTCCACCGTCCTCTTCGACCCGCGACGCCGTGTGGTTCGATAACACCTGAATCCCTTCTGATTCGAACTGTTCGAGGAGCACTTCGCTTATGTCCTCATCCTCACGTGAAAGCAAGTGTGGCGTTTGTTCCACTATGGTCACCTTAGAACCGAAGCGACAAAAGGCTTGCGCTAATTCACTACCAATCGGTCCGCCACCGAGTACTACGAATCGCGGAGGAACCATTCGCAGGTCCCAAATCGTGTCCGACGTGAAATAGGCACCATCGGTCAATCCTGGTATCGAGGGTATCAACGGTGCGCCGCCGGTGGCGATCACAATGTTCTTCGTGGTGATCTCCTGTCCGTCGACATCAACACTGTATGGCGAGGTGATGGTTGCGTCCCCTTCGATACAGTTCACGCCAAGCTCTGTGTAGCGCTCTACAGAATCGTTGGGTTCAATCTTTTGAATAACACGCTGAACGCGTTTCATCACTTCAGCGAAATCGAATGTCACGTTTGCACGCTCGAAGCCGAATTCCTTCGCACGTGCCGCATAGGACAGCATCTTGGCGGAACGCAATAACGTCTTGCTGGGTACACAACCCGTGTTGAGACAATCGCCTCCCATCCGATGACGTTCGACCAGTGTGACCTTCGCTTTTACGGTAGCCGCAATCAGCGCTGCGACCAATCCACCTGAACCCGCACCAATGACGACCAGATTGTTTTGGAAATGTTTCGGTTTTTTGAACTTTCTCATGACTTTGTGAGATTTAATGAAATCAAGTAGTTTCTTGGCTAGCAAAGGTGCCAAACCAAGGAGTACGAACGAGATCCATAGTCCTGGCGAGAGAACGTCACCAAGGGACTCGATCTGCCCGAGTTCAGAGCCTGCGTTCACATAGACGATGGTTCCAAAGAGCATTCCAAGCTGACTGACCCAATAAAAACGCCAAGTAGGGATCGGCGTCAATGCCATCGCCAGGTTGACGACGAAAAAAGGAACAGCGGGAACTAGCCGCAACGCAAAGAGGTAAAACGCGCCTTCTCTTTCTACGCCTCGGTCGATCGCGGTCAAGTATCGAGCGAATCTTTTATGTACCGCATCACGAAAAAGAAAACGCGTGATCGAGAACGCCATCGTTGCGCCGATTGTGCTCGCGAAGGACACGAGAATCACACCTTGTGCAAGACCGAACAAGGCGCCGGCGACGAGCGTGAGGATGGCGGCGCCAGGTAACGACGTGCCTGTGACCAAGACATAGATCAGAAAGAACACGAAAACAACGAGCCACGGGTTTTCGTTTTGAAACTCAGCAATCGCGTCCCGTTGCGTTTCGAAGAAATCGACGGTGAAAAACTCCGTCAGATCGAATACGAAAAACGCCGCGATCACCAACGCGATCGTGACGAAGAGAATGATTCGACTCGGTTTCATGTCAGCGCTTTACACGGCCGGCAACAGCACTCCTTATAAAAAACGCCCGGTAACAACGTTGGTCACCGAGCGCGACTAAGTTTATGTTCTAGACTATTGACCGAAGTTGTACGTCAGCGTCCCACCAACTGCCTTAAATTCCGCGGTGTTCCGTCCATCGAGCACTTTGAACCAATGCAAACCGATGTCGACGCTTTCTAACACCACGGTACCACCAAGTGAAACTCGGTTTACGTCTTCCGCGACAAATGGGAACTGATCCCAGTGCATGCCGTGTGCACCCGGTCCGGGCGGAGGACCAATATCGATATCTCCTGACGATGCTTGAATGTGGTACTGAGCACTCAGCACAAGACGCTCTCCTGCAATCAAGTGCGCGTCGAAGTTCATAAACGTCTCTCGCGGGACTTCGCCTGAGCGATTACGTATCCCTAGCTCCGCAGATAACGCGATCCGATTATTAAAAATCTTGCCAATGATTCCAGAGAGCTCGATTCCGCTCGCACCATCACCGATTGCAGTCGGTCCAGCGCCAACGCGATTCGGATCGCCCATCACCTCAGCTGGTCCAAAACCACCAACATCGTAGTTTCCTGAGAAGATGGCGCCAAACCGCACGGCTGCGCTAGCCCCACCTGTCACGACCTCATCTAGGAATCGCCAGGTAACGCCGAGTTCCGTGTCGGTTAGACCATCCGTCGATAGCGGAATAGGTCCACCGTTCTTGGGGGAAACTTCAGATCTACCGATACTGAGATCGACGGAAACAGCGTCAGAGAATCCATACGTACCGTTCATGGAAAGCGTGCTCTGATCCAAACCTCGGAATGGAATCGGGTTCGGCCCATTCTTACCAACCCACATATTCTCCGCAGACTGCGACACGTACGAAACTGTCATCGTGCCGGTTCCGGGTGTGGGAAGCCACACCGAGCCATCAGCTAATGCGAAAGGTGCACTTGTAATACAAGAAGCTGTTAAGAATGCAATGGCGGTTTTAAGTTCTTTCATATCTCTGTTCCGTCCTACCCTCACCTACAGCTTGAAACGTCGTTTCAAGTAGTAATGCACCATCTCTTGTTCATCTCGATTGAGCACTTTGATGTTATCATCATCCGGCGTTCCGGGCTTAACAGCCTCATCTCTCGCTTCTAAGCTGTTCTTCAAACTCATCGCACGCTCGCGATTGAGTTCACCTTGCGCGATCGGGCACGACGCACATACGAGTTTCTGAAACGTCAGAGCTTTCCCTTGCGTGTAGGCGTCTCGCGGACTAATGGAACCACCTGGTCGAATAGACCCTGATGCGAGTACGGATGATTGGACCAAAGCCGCGACAACACCAACGGCGATCCACCATGCGATTTTTCGACTCATCTCGTTCTCCTTTTAAACCCTTCGATATCCAGTTAGGATGCCGCTCATGCGCAACCGCCGTATCGACACAAATTGAAGGTTACACTAACAGATTATCTACTCGCGTACAACATTTAGAGGTAGAGTGATTTTTATGCGATATCCCATCCTATTTAGGCAATAGCTTTCAAGTTTGTAAGGATCAGTACCGAACGACGTGAAATCGACCTTTCTCGGGCTCCTTACAGATCAACATTTGGCAGAACATTTGTTCTGCGAACTATCTAAACGGCGGCGATCCTGAAATCGTCGTTAACAATCTCGAAATGGTGCGGATGATCGAGAAGTGTTCGCGTGAGCAAAGAATTTAGATGGTGACCTGATCGATAGCCAACGAACTCACCTAATACGGGCATCCCTAAAAGGTAGAGGTCTCCAATCGCATCCAGCATCTTGTGACGGACGAATTCGTCCTCAAAGCGCAAGCCTTCCTCGTTCATGATTCCTTGATCATCAAGGCCAACAGAATTCGTTAGATCGGAACCCAAACACTTGCCAATTCGATTCGCCATGGCGAGATCTTTGAACTCGCCAAACGTACGTGCGGATGCCAGCTCAGCCTCAAAATTTACGTCTTTGAGACTATCAAGTTCAAGGTAACGTGGGAATGGGTCGAAGACAGGACTGTCGTGCTCAAAGGTATAGGAGATTTTGAAGCCGTCGTACGGTCTCAGGATCGTATAGGCGTCTTCGGACGTAACTTTCGTGGCCTGTGTGACGCGTAGCCATTTCCGAGGCACATGACTGGAAACAGTACCAACTTGCTTGATGGCTTCAACGTAGGCCGATGCACTTCCGTCTTGAACCGGTACTTCGCCACCGTTCAACGAAATCAACGCATTGTCGATCTTGCTGACCCACAGTGCAAACATCAAATGCTCAACGGTCGATACGTCGACTTCACTATGATTGCCGCTCAACGATGTCGACAGTTGTGTGTCGATGACGTTGTAGGTGTGCGCCTTCACCGAGCGATTGGTGTCGGTGCGAAGGAAGCGAATACCCGTGTTCGGCCCTGCAGGCCGAATCACCATCGCGCAGGACTTGCCTGAATGAACGCCTTTGCCGACGACATAAATGTCGTCTGCAATCGTTTGTTGATAGACCCGATCCATGGGCAAAATGACAATCCGTTGATGTACTTCGACCGCCGGAATTTTACCGAAAAGTGGTGAAAAAACGAACATTTCGCAGAAAAAATGAATTTTTCTCCATATTTGACACATTATGAAGCTATTGCGCACCTCAATTCTCTGAGTATTGCGCCGATGGTGGACCATACCGATCGCCACTGTCGACGCTTGCTACGACTGATCGCGCCAAAAGCGACGCTTTACACCGAAATGATCGTCGCGCAAGCCGTCGTGTATGGTGATTCACGTCGAATTCTTACGTTTTCACCGGAGGAACACCCCGTGATCGCTCAAATCGCTGGTGCAGATCCTTCAATCGTGGGTGAAGCGACACAAATCGTCGCTGAGTTCGGCTACGACGCTGTGAATCTAAATGTCGGATGTCCCTCTAAACGGGTGAAAAATGGCGGTTTTGGCGCGTGTCTCATGGAACGTCCGTACGAGGTCTTCTCGATCGTCCGCGCTATGAAGAACGCAACCAAACTTCCGGTAACCGTGAAGTGTCGACTCGGAACCGATCGTATCAATGGCTATGAACAGTTATTCAGTTTCGCTAAAGGCCTTCGAGATTGCGGCGTCGACGGGATCATCGTCCATGCGCGGATCGCAAATCTAAGCGGCGCTTCAACGCGGTACAACCTTAACGTCCCACCCCTTGACTGGAATATGGTCGAAAGGCTGCAATGTGACATCCCTGAAGTCAACTTCACGCTCAATGGCGGATTGACAGACCTCTCGATTATTCAACAGGTTCAGTCGTGGATCGATCGGGTCATGGTAGGAAGAATCGCACTAAAACGTCCAGACGTCCTTGCATCGATGCATGCTTCGATATATGACGAATTGAATGAATACTCGCCTTGGCATGTCGCTCTGCGATATCGTGATTACGTCGTAGAGCAGCTCGCGATCGGCGTACCTCTGAGAGCAATGACGCGCCACATGTTGAGTTTATTTCATGGCGAGAAAGGCGCTAAACACTTTCGCCAACACCTTTCAACACATACCAACAAAAATGGCGCGACCATTGAGACCTTCGACGACGCGCTGTCGCTTCTGTCGGTCGATCATCTCACTAACTCAGATACTGTCGGCAGATCGGAATCGCGTCAGGTGGCGTATTCCGGATAACGAGTAGACGCAGAGCTACCAGATGTTGGATCGATTCAAGGCTGCTTTTGCACGACGGGTCGAAGATGACTCGATCGAATCGGATACGGATGACCAGCAAATCGCGCTTGCAGCTGCGATGTTGTTACTGGAAGTCGCGTGGGCCGATCACGAAATCGAAGAACGTGAACTCGCATTGATTCGCAGTTCACTGGTTGCGTTGTATGACATCTCCGAATCCCAAGTCGAAGCAGTGATCGCAGAAGCAAAACTCGAACACCAGGAGATTTCAAGCATATTTCCGTTCACGCGAGCGCTCAATGAGCAACTCGATACAAACGAGCGAAAACGCTTGCTGGAGAGTCTATGGCGTCTGAATGCCTTCGATGGCAGCGCTTTTCACTACGAAGAGGGTGTGATCCGCAAGATCGCGGAATTGCTCTATCTAACGCACGCGGATTTCATTAACGCGAAACTTGACGCAAAGAGTAGCTGGTCTACGTAGAGCAGAAAAGGTGAGAACGCAAGATTCACACGAAATCGAAAACTGAATCCCGCTTGCTGCATTGCTCTAAAAAACCAAAAGTGCGTGGTAGATCTGATCTTCGTGAAAGCACAGGTGGCACATCTCGAACCCGTGTGTTCGTTCTCATCGAACCGATTTGCAGATGATTTCCTCCACAAAAACACGGGATTGGAGCAGGATCATGGCGCTAGATCTTCTATTGATCTAGTTCGGAAGTAGTGAAATAAGTTCTGATGTCACTCGTCGCGCCGCGTCGTCCATTCTCCACTCAAAATCCAGCCTTGAGAGAGAGTTCATATCTGCGTTAAACGCAGGATGATTCAGCTTGTCTGCCAGATTCGCTTCGAAAATAGCACGAGTTACTGAACGCCCTTCTCGATTCATGTAGTGTTGAAAAACGGACGCAATTCGTCGAGCATCGCTGCGCTCGTCGCTCAACCCTATGGCTAGATCAAATAAGTCTCGTCCTTTGCGTCGTTGATAGAGCGCGCGAAGTTTCGTCGCCAATAATTCGTCAAGTTCGAAACTGACAATATCCGCACTTCCCTTATACCACCTTGAATCTACCGTGAAGCACCGTCTGACTAGTCCCAGTACGGCGAAATGTTCACGCGAATTGATTTCTATTTTCAGTCGAAGACGCATTGCCGGTACATCTTCAGATAGAAACCGAAATACCAACGTAACGCGTCCTTGCGATTGTCGCCAAGCGGCTTCACCTAACCAAGGTCTCAATACATTCCATATATGAGTCATCAACGGACCGGCTGCTCCCGGTTCGATTTGAACTAAATCAATATCTTCTGAGTAACGAGCCGCCGGAGTTAAATACAGCTTGCTGAGCGCCGCTCCCCCTCGGAACGCGAGCTTGCTCGCAAGAAGAGGATCCGAGTAGATTTCCACCAGCGCACGACATATCACGAGATCTTGTTCAATCTGAAAATTTTCAGTCCATGGTGCATGTCGTCGCCACTCTAGGACATAGTCTCGAGGAATCAAATTTCCGGTTCAACATCCACGTTAACTAAAACACGCCAATCGTTTGCTCTACGGGCGCGGTTCCCACTGATACTAGGTATGAGCCTGGTGAAATTCCTCGCGCGTCCGCGCAAGTTCCTCTTTAGTAGAGTTACTTTTTGCTCAGCCCCAATGGATTCAAGTAAATAACCTGAGCGTTGCGCCCATCGAATGGGTACGGACCGTGAAGCTTCGACAAGACGCACCGGATCCAAGTCGTCCGCCAGTTCCGAGAGTAGACCCGCCACCCGATCCACACCGCCAGCGCGATGCATGTATCCAACAAGATCGAAGACCGTCGCCTCGATACTCGAGACAACTATCGAGCCACGCGGATTATTGAAGCGAACTGTAGGTACGGCATGAAGGTCTTTACGCGCGAGAAATACTACCTTGACGTTACCACACACAATCTCATTTCGGTTTTTAGCGAGTACAACCTGGAACTCCTGAGGTCGCTGGTGTGCAGCACCGAAATATTGCGCAGCGGATAGCAACCCAACGTAGTAGGGCATGTTTCGATACTCCATCAGCGCGGGGATAAACTCATCCGCCGGTAAGCAACCGATATGCCGAAATTCTGGGGGCAGGATCACATAGAACCCTCGCGAAGGACTTGCGATCTCCCCTTTCTTCGCTAATCGACTTAATGCTTGACGTGCAGCTGCCGCCGTTCCGTTAAGATTCTCACGAAATTCGGAGAAAGTAAAGTGGTGCTTTCCATATGCAGCGTAGTCGACGATGATGTCATGCGCCCGAACCCGAGGTAATTCATACATCAGTCTCATAAAGTAACGAAAAACGTCACATTATTGTAGTAATGAATCACTACCGATGCCTGATTTCTCTGACTGCACACATATCGCTGCTCGTTTTTCACGACGCATTCGCGAAATGTTGGATGGCGGCGTTAGAACCGTATTTCGACCATTAACGACGTTCTCTAGTTATATCGAGCCTGCCTATAGAGCCTCGTTGGCGCGACTAACGGGAGCACTCATCTCTCAAAGCGTAACGCCCTTTGCCAGAAAAGGGGGGCCATCCTGATTGGCGTGGCATGAATGGCGTCAAAGCGAAACTGAGAGGATTTTCAAGCTACAAATCATGGTATCGGAAGACCGAATATTGACGTCCCTGTTCCTCTTCGAAGACGAGGTCACCTATGTGGTGTTGTTCCACGCCCAACACTACCTTGATTCCGCGTTGAATAGACACATTGCGAACTCACACTTTTCTGAGTAGCATTTCAGACCGTTATTAAAAGTAGCCACTAGTTGCTACTTATGTTGCCATGAGATCGGTCGGGATCAAAGCCCTAAACAGCAAACTTAGTGCATACGTCCAACTGGCCGCATCTGGTGAAACGATACTGATCACTGACCGTGATCGCGTCGTTGCAGAACTCGGTCCGATACAACCTTCTCGAACGCCCGTCCTTGCGGACGCCTTCTTAGCGGATTTGGTAAGGTCTGGTGTAATGACACCACCATTGATGCCATCGACGACTCCACTAGATAAACCCCCACCGGTAGCAAGTTTCGATGATGTCATGCGGGATTTGGACGAGAGTCGGGAAGATCGGTGATTTACGTCGACACCTCCGTGGCGTTAGCTTTATTACTCGCGGAAAGCCGGCGTCCTTCCGATAACCTCTGGCACGAATCGTTAGTGTCAAGTCGTCTTCTAACGTACGAGCTATGGACCCGGCTGCACGTCTATGACATACAAGAAGTGCATCGAGACACCGCGCGTTTACTGATAGGTCGCGTGTCGCTTATTGAAATGACGCCTGCCGCGTTAGATTGGATTGTGGACTCAATTCCCATTGATGTAAATTTGCGAACGTTGGATGCAATCCATATTGCAACGTGTGTATATCTGAGGAATGCTGGTCAAGAAATTTCACTCGCGTCCTACGATTTACGAATGAGTGCCGCTGCGACCTCTCTTAACATCCCACTATTTGATTCCTAGATTCGGCAGCACTATTTCGAAACAATGAGGTGTACCGATTTTTATCCACACTTTTTGATCAAAGTGTGAGCGCTAATTTCGTTGATTTGAGACCAGGAATCGCTTGCATTCTGCGTCGGCGCATTACAGACGGACGATACAAAATCATCGTTCGCTGTTTTCGTTCACGATGAGCGGCCCATTCGGACTTGCGTGTCGGCACGGACTCGCTGGAACGCACTCGAACGAGATTTAAACTACCAAATTAACTCGTAATCGTGGTTCTTTCCACCTAGTTTCGCCTATCCAAGATCGGATCACGGTGCACGACCGAGACATAGCCAGACCAATCGAGTGTGTGTCACGTTCGTCTATACCGGATTAGATCAAACAGACCGTCCGTGATTTTGGTTCTCTTATCCCCAAGATTGGGGATAATTTATTGATTTTTAAAGTTATTCTTTATCGTTTAACTACGTTTGAGAGGAATCTCCTCGCTAACGAGAGAGTGTGTCGCTCTGTATATCAGTTGACGCGACACCCTTGCATGCAGGAATTCAATAAACCCCGAAATCCATAGCTATCAGTTTCTAACGCCTGCACGACGATTTTCAAGCATCGCCGGAACGCGATTGAACTGCGCACAGCGGTTGATGGTTGATAGGGGCACGGTGTGGTAAGCGCGTTTGATGACCTGCCAAAAACTAGATTCGTTGGTTTCTTACCGAATTAGTCCTATGGTAGTTTGAGTTTTTGTCGAACCTAAGAATTCAACGACTGATCGGCTGCTTAGCGTTTGCCTTCCCATTGGCGCTGTTACTCGTAGTGAGCATTAGAGGACTCGAAATACCTCACTCACTTAGTGCTTACTACTACACGCCAGTAAGACCAGTGTTCGTCGCCTTCTTGATCGCCATTGGAACGCTATTAATCGTCTATCGCGCCGACAAAACAGAAAGGCGTCTTAGCAACGTCTACGGTCTAGCCGTTATCTGTCTAGCGCTAGTCCCCACGAAGGTATGCGTGACACCTACCGATTGCTTCGATTCGACGATCTTATTTGCTTCTCGATGGGTGCACTATCCTGCTGCTGCGATATTCTTCTTGGGTGCGGCGTGTCATTCCCGCTACCTATTTTCTCGAACCGATCGTCGAAGACTAAGCGTGATCTTCAAGAGGCTGGGCGATTTCTTGTTTTTTCTGATCGGGGTTCTCGTGTTACTCGTATTGACAAAATGGAGTAAAGGAACGCCGCTTATTTTTTGCGTACAGATGTTGATGGTATGGCTGTTCGCACTGTCGTGGTTATTAAAAGGATACTTGAGTTCCAACTCGGAACATTTGTGTCAAGTGAGTTCAGCGAAAACACACTGACCTGATTTCTCCTTCACTCCGGGTCTCGCCTCCTTTGGGAAGGCGCTTTCCTCGCTTTCATGAACGCGACCTTACCCGTTCGCTAGCATTTCTACAAGTTTCATTAGGCGCTGGTAACGGGTGAGAGTGCTCGGATTAGGCCGACACTCGATTCCTCATACGGGATATCCCGGTTCGCTTCCAACGACGAGATTCCTAGTTGCAGCGTTCCAGTATATTGGTCGACTTCACGATTCGTCCACTAAAGCAAGTTGCGTGAGTGCACGCAACGCGGCTTTACCAATCTCCCCTTCATCCTGACTGGCAATCTCGAAATGTCGTTTTGCTTCAGATATGTCACCTTCCACGAGAGCAAAGCCACCTAGCTTGTAGCTTGCGATTGGCGTTTGATACAAGCGATTACTTTGACGAAAGTCGTCTCGAGCGCGACCTGAATCGTCGAGCGCATCAAATGACAATCCGCGGCCGAGATAGTGAGCGAAATAGTCCGCGTTACGATGAATCGCAACAGTGTAGGATAGAACGGCCTCTGAGTGCTTACCTTGGCTCGCCAAGATGTCGCCTCGAATTCCATGGAACAAGGACTCACGCGGTTGGAGATCGATCGCTTGATCGATGAAATGCAGAGCATTTGATGTACTCGTGCGCATGCTTTCACGAGCTTGGTCCGCAAGGTCATAAGCTTCACGGTCGTCGAATAGTGACCGCATGTGCACTTGAAAGCTCGCCTGCGCTAGATCGCCACCTGGCGGGTATTCAAGCAAAGCCGCGCGATTGTTCACTACCCGTTCCTCTGAAGGAGGATGAGTCGCGAAGAGTCCACCTAACCAACTTACTCGTCGATCTGCATTCATCGCGACGAATTTCTCCTGCAGTGAAACAGCAGCTGCGGTGTCGTAGCCTGCCTTGTGCAAGTACTTAATACCGAAATAGTCAGCCTCGCGTTCTTCATCGCGGTCAAATTTTCGACTCGCCAAATATCGACCGACATTCGATGCAGCAACTATCGCGCGTTCGTGCTTCGAATCGTCGACCGCAGACTCTACCCCGAGACTCAGTAATTCCATCAATAATTCTCGTTGAATCTCGTTCACACCGTGCTTGGCCGCCGCATGAACGATCTCGTGAGCGAGTATCGCCGCTAGTTCTGCGCCATTTTCAAGTTCAACTAACAGACCCCGGTGAATCCCAATCTTGCCGCCAGGCAAAGCCCAAGCATTCGGCGTACTGTCGTTAACCACGACGAATTCATACGGTAGTTTGCGGTCACTATGTACGACAAGCCGCTGCCCCACGGCTTTAACGTATTTCGCTGGGAGGTCATCGACTTCATACAATCCGCCCACCATCTGTTGCACTTGTCCATATTGGCTTTCACCGAGGGCGATTTCATCTGCAATCGAGAGCAATGAAACTTCGCGTATACCGGATACCGGATTTACTGCACAACCGACGACGGTGGTGAGGCATATCACCAGCAATACGAAATGCGTGTAATGCCTGCGACGCAATTGACGCGAAAGTGCGTCATTTCTCATGATAAACCGCTTTTTAGTAAACAACTAATCTTGCTACCAAGAATGAATCTGGAAACGAGCCTACTCTAGTCTTAACTTAAGCACACCACTAGGAATATTGACCGTGCGTTTCAAGTAGACTATCGAGAATCTTTATATCACACGGGTCCAATATAGATACCCAAAATGTACCTGCACCTAACTTCATTCGTCATCAACAATCTAGCGTCGTTACCAGAGTAACACGGTGGCCTTTTTTACTCACAGATTGAGACTTACGAAAAATCCCACATCAAAGCAATTACGTGCGAGCGTAGGGCTCGCATGCTTAGTCGCGTTTGGAAACGTCGATGCCGAACCTACGACTATACAGCCGAACGAATGTTCCATCGCGGCATCAACGCACGCTTCCGATCAGACTATTGTGATCGGTCGGCTGTTAGGAAACCCTACCACGACTGATCGAGCGATCCTCATTAAAGGTAGTGTAATTTGGCGGATAGGTACTTTCGCGGAAATGCGATCACTCTCGCCGAGCGCGGGCACGATTGAATGCAAAGATAGCTACATCTCACCAGGATTCGTTAACGCGCACGAACATCCCCCATACAGCGCTGGCAAACCTGGTCCAAACGTTCTACCCGTGTACGAAAATCGCTATCAATGGCAAGGAAGAGCGGGTGATCAGTACAAGGAAATTGCGTTCTCACGTGTTGAAAACGACGCGCAACTTTATTGGGTTGAGTTACGCCATCTACTCGCCGGTACTACCACGATGGCAGGGAATGGAGCAGTACCTGGACTAGTGAAGAACGTAGGTACCGGCGATAAGACCGACGGGTTCGTTTATCAAGCCGATATGAAGACGTTCCCTTTTCCACAAGCGATCGATGCGTTCAAAAAGCTGCCTTGGCCTTATCAAGGTCCGTCAATTGAACCGGAGCTCACTGACGGTGCTGACGTAACAAGCGCATACGTACCGCACATCGCGGAAGGAACGGACAAAATCTCGCGCCTCGAAGCGGAATTCTTCCTTGACTTCGTTGAGGAGAACCCCGGGCGTCGTTACGCAATGATCCACGGCGTTGGTCTGAGTAGTTCAAGTGTGCCAAGAATGCAGTCCCTTGACGTTACGCTTGTGTGGTCACCCCGATCAAATCTATCACTATACGGCGCAACTGTGGACTTATCTCACTTATTCGAAAACGATGTACGCGTTGCGCTTAGCACGGATTGGTCATATTCAGGTTCGTACAACATGCTCGAATCGTTTCGTTGTGCTCGCTACGTTGCCGAGAATCAGCGGCACGGTAGATTATCAGCGCAAAATCTCTGGCAGATGGCGACCGAAAACGGTGCTTATGCACTTAATCTGGAACAATCTGTCGGTTCGTTAGAGCCTGGTTTTGCTGCAGACTTGGTGATACTACGAGCTAGGTCCGATAAACTCTATGACGATCTGGTGTCGTCCGGCGTTTCCGACGTCGTCGCGACATTCGTCGATGGGAAGTTGGTATCCGGCAATTCGAAGGCGTTCGATCTTAGCGAACTGCCACCTTCATGTGCCAATCGTGTTGGAGACCACTTCGTCTGCGACGATTTAACCGCGAGGAATTTCACTTGGGAGCAACTCTTGACCGAGAACGAATCAGCAGTGCCGTTATTCAATACGACCGGTCAAGCGAAGTGTGAATATTGAAATTCAGTGTTCGTTCCGCTACATTGACTGGCTCGATCTCTTGATTTGGAACAAGCGGGAGACGCGACTGAAGTTTCGCCGGAATCTCAGCGATAGTCGCTTCAATATTCGGTACACGATCTTCAATATCGAAGTGTGTCGCCGAGAACGTCTCGTTCCCTGGCATGTGTCGCCAAAAAGGTAATACTTGGTCAATCCCGATACCTGCTCGCTCAAGTAAATAAAGGCTTAGATAGTCAGCTTCCTTCCCATGTTGCAAGGCGAGCATGCTAGAAGCGACCTTACCTGATGCGGCTGCAGAGACCTCGACGACGTCACCTAGTATTTAAACATTCTCTCCGCCTAACGCGGCAGCGAATGCGAGTGGTAATAACAATGCTGTCATAGCCGCACCGACGACGACACCTCCGATAATCTCGTTTCGCATTCTCTTTGACCCGTTCTGATTCAATATGTGGGCTAATTGATGTGCGATTGCAATCTTGGTTTCATCGTCGGAATGCGTGAGATCCAGAAGGGCGTTTGAAACGCATGTTGCGAAATCAAGCCTTCCTTCAGCACCCTGACCAAGAACAAGACTTCCTCGACGTCACTATCGTCCTGTCGAGCTAAAACAAACTGAATGCGTCTGAAGTCGGACCGAGTTCGTAACCGTTCGAATTCAAGCAAACTCAAGATTGCGCGCGCGACTATTACGGCAACAAGAAGTCAGTGCGTTTCAGTTTACTATGAAAATAGAACATTAGATACACCAAGATCTGTAAAAACGCTTTCTGTTAGAATGTCACTATATCGCTACTCTGTATCAATGTAAGTCGCTATAGTGTCACGATTTAGTCGGCGGCATTACAGAATAGTGATATTTTGACCACTAGATTCGTTAACGCGTTCCTGAACTGAGGACGTCGTAGTTAGCGGAAGGTGTAAAGGTGCGACGTACATACGGCGCTCCGCTAAATCGCATCTTTGAAGACAAAGAAGCGAATATCTAAGTGTGGTCGATTGTTGCGCAATTCGAGAATTGTGCACGTGAATGGATTGATCTTAGCGAGAGGGTTCTGTTTTGGCGTTTCGACGAATGGCCGAACAAGCACGCCTTCCGTCAACTCAAGCCGCAATATACGTTGAAATTGAAAAATTGCTCGCGGTGTTGCGACATCGATCGAATCGAGACAAACTCGACGACCATAAGTTTCTCATGGCCGGATCGATGCTCGAGCGCTGGAAGTGGAATTCTCAACTAATTCGGGACGAGGAACTCAGGGAATTTCTTGCAAAGGCACAACAGCTAGTAAGTGAGATTCATGCAGTCGATAGCGAGACCAAGCAGCGTGACGCAATGAAATCGAAGCGTTCGCGATCGGAATAACTCTACTACAAATCCAGACCTCCTACTGGGCTATACACTACATCACAAATCGCAATCGATCGAAGCAGACTGGTACTTAGGCGGGGTACATTGAGTTGCTCGCTAAACGCCGTCACTCTTGCGTACGGTTGCACAGCATTTTGCTCGACGAACGTCGTAGCCTCGATCGATAGCACGTGCGATGAAATAGACACTTACGACACCAATCACACGTTTAAATCTCGATTTCGTGATATTCTCGTTACTAGAAAACAATACAAAGCAACAAGATGAAGACTTTTGTCCAAATATAATCCGAATTGATATAAGTATGAGTCTGTGTCGGTCGGCTCCTACGTGCTCTAACAAAGGAAACACGCACGAGGTAGGCACGTGTCGAACGACGTCCATCCATTAACGGATTTACCGGTAATTAAGTTCATTCGATCCGGTGTATTGACATCCGATAGAAGCATGTCGGAGTCTATCACGGTAGTAGGTATTTCTAGCTTCAAATCGCTGTGCTATACCACCGCATCGACCGAACGCATCGACGGAACGCATCGAGTGCGATTGATCTGACTAGCTAGGCGCAAATAGTCACTCACGCAGCCATGACATTTAGAGGCTGCTCGATTCCCCAATTTCGCATCGTTGGTGCATTTGATGCGGTAGCCGCACGCGTGCGCTCTATCGAGATTGCGATTTCGTTAATAACGGACGAGCTCAGCCTCCTCTACCGTTCGTATATCCAAGAATCACTTGTACGAGCTCCGCGGTCATCGGGAACGCCATTGGGCGTTGATCCTGCGTGAACGTACTCCCTAACGATATGCATATCTGCATGCTCAACGCTCTCTCGCGGACCGCTGCGTTGCTATCCGACAGCTTCACACCAACACACATCGAAACCAACGTTTTTAAGAGAAGGCAGGATGCCTAAACGTACGACATTGAATCAGCGACCAATAGGCACGATGCTGTTGGCGCTGGCGGTTTTATTCGCGTTCCAAACGAACGGTCAGTTTGACTTCTCGAGATCAGTTGACGTTGCCTGGAACGAACAACACGGACTAGAAGGTGCGACCGGTGGCGCATCATTGGACAGCCTAAATACAAGAGTCGACGATGCGCTGGCGGACGCGACCGACACGACGCTTTGCTACGTACTGTCAGGCACCCCAACCAATGCCCTGACATTTAATGCGTCCTCTGCCTCGTGTTCAATACCTGCAACCGCAGATAGCTCTGCGAAAGCAGGAAAACGAAGTGTCAGCCCGAATTGGCTCGCTTTGAAGAGCGGCCAACATGTTGACTACGAACGAGGTGCGAAGCAGCTTCTGACGATCACCGGATACGACGCTACAGGCGAAGAACAGTCTAGACTTGAAGTAACCTTAGTCGTGACTGACTACAACGAGCGTCCTCTCTTAATCCAGCCTTCTAGTCAATAAAAAACTCACTATTGGCAACCTGACGACTCGGTGACGCTTCTGGTTTCAGATCTGTTTCGCGATCCAGACGGCGCACCCGTCCAATTCGACCTTTCAGACGTCTCCACTGACGTTTGGGTGTGCGATACCGCGAATGCGGGTGATTTCACACTAGAAGAAGCGCCGGATATCCCAACACGAGCGCTAGGACCGGGTTCGGCAGTCTCATTTACAGGTGGCGATGCCGCTGCAGATTGCTCCGTATCAAACAGAGCGAATCCGACGGCAACCCCTGCGCCTGACCCGAATCCAGGTGAACGTGGCTCGGGCGGCAATAGAGTCGTAACGACCAAGACGACAGGACCGTTACTTGAAATTACAGCGAATAGTCTCGCCGATGACACCGACGGGGACGGTACAGTAACAGACCGTGGTAGCGGTACCTATGCTGCGCGAGTATTCGTTCGTGCTTGGTCAGGGCCAAGTGATCCACCCCTGTCGTCGACGGGATTTGCGATCGTCAATGTTCTCGTCAAAGTAGGAGCAAATAATCCTCCACAGTTCGCAGGAGGCGCGACCGGTTTCTCGGTAATACTCAAAGAGGGTAACGACGAAACCGATCCGATGCCAGCATGGGTCGCCGGTGACCTAGACGCTGAAGGTACGACGCATGACTCGTTGGTATATAGTCTGGATCCGACTGGTAAGAAGAGCGTGAGCGTAGCTGGTGGTTCAATAGCTCTCAAAGAGCTCACGGGTGACAATCCAGCTACTAGTGCCACCGAAACCGACTTCCTCCTATCGCTCGCATTAATGGGAAGGGGTCTGAACTACGAGAGTGGCCAAACGTCGTTCGAAATTGGTCTCTACGTAACCGATATGTGGTCTGATCCGGTGCGCGTACCTATTCACGTTGAGCTGCTCGATGTGAACGAATTGGTTATCAAGAAGCCGATCGATGATCAACGTCTCATCAATGGTCTATCAACCGAAATCGATCTAACTGAGTTTTACAGCGATCCGGAAGGCGACGAAATCACGTATGAGGCGTACACAAATCAATATACAGACGTCGTAGAAGTAGATAACGCTGACGACACTTTGACAATCCATGGTAGATACGCAACGAAAGGGGCAGGCGGCGAAAGTTCAGTCAGAGTCACTCTGTTCGCAACAGACAGTAAAGGACTAGAGGCAGTCCCACTCGAATTCGATGTAACCACTCGTTACGAGAATCAGAAACCGACCATCGATCTACTAGAAGATGGTACCCTCGCCATTGGCGCAGATATTTTTGAAGCGGATAGCGCAGGGAAGCTTCTTCTACCCCTCATTGAATACATGGATGACGATCCGGCACCCACTGCCGTATTCAATGGTGAACCAACATTCAAAGCCATTGTTGACCCTTACGTAAATAACGGTGAAATCTGTTCGAAAGGCTCAAAGGGGTGCGAGCAACAAACCGGTTCCGTAGCCATCCTTGTCGGTAATAAAGATCTGAACTTTGAAGCCAGACCACTTTACAAACTGTCTCTCGCGTTACGAGATGCTTGGCAACCCGAGTTGGTTTCAGACTCAATCGAGTTTCAAGTCTCCGTTAACGACAGCAATGATGCACCGACTGTCGCTTCGGGCGCACGCATAGAAAACCAGACGATTGTCGTTCACGGATCAGATACATATGTCGCAGGTGATCATTTCACGGATGAAGATGGTGATCGTCTGCGCGTCAACGCTACTTCAAGTAACAAGCAAGTCGTCGAAGTCGAAGTCGCAGAACTCGATCATGTGACCTTTAGTGGGTTGAAGGAAGGAGAAGCGAGAATCACGTTGACCGCCATTGATCCTGATGGAGAATCCGTGGATCTTTCTTTCGTTGTCAAAGTTGGACCTAACAATCCCCCGATCGTTAACGAAGAAGCGGTCGCCATGCAATTACCTGAGAATAACGTCTTAGGCGTCGCCGAGATTGTCGCACTTGAAATGGACAGCATGTTTAGCGAGCCAGACAGTGGGGACGAAATTACATCCGTCAAGTCTGTCAGTTCTAACGAACGCGTACTTCTCGCTATCCCGACCGACGACGGCAACACAACGACACTCGTCGGTCGGTCTTCTGGCACAGCTACATTAACAATTTCAGCAATGGACAAAGGCGGTAATGTCACGTCAATCGAAAACGAGATCATCGTAAACGCTGCTCCGCACGAGACGGCGCCGTTGGATCCCATCACGCTCGATCGTACGACGCCGCAAGTTGTGGATGTAAGTGGCGTATTTGCTGACGCGGATCACACCGTTGACCAGCTCGTCATCATCGCCGAAGAAATCGGTGAAGGTATGGGTCGCGTAACACTCAATGTATCCGGTACCCAGTTAACAGTATCAGGTGTTATGGGTGCCACGCCAGGTGACGTCGAGATCCAACTAACCGCAACGGACCCACATGGGGCATCGGCAACATCGACTTTCGTCGCTACAGTAATAAACATCGGACCGATGGTAGCTCAGGAAATCGAGGATCAGGAACTTGATCGCATCGATCCACTCCTTCTCGATGTGGGCGGAGTATTCGAGGACTCAGACGGCAAGATTCAATCGATTACAGCCACGGTGGCGGATGAAGGTGTCGTAGACGCAAGTGATGTCGACGACACCAACATGATCACGATTAAAGGACTTGCGGTAGGTTCAACGACCGTTACATTGACAGCAACGGACGACAACGATGCGTATACAGAGGCGGAGTTCGTCGTAACAGTTATCAATATCGACCCAATCGTTGTAGAGGTTGTACCCGATCAAACGACGACTCGTGCTGAACCTATCGAACTGGACTTGAGCTCGACATTTGATGATCCTGACGCCGACAACGACCTGATGACGCTCTCAGTCGTCGCTAACGACATCACTTACGTCGAAGTTGTTTTGGATGGAACGACTTTGACGATAGTTGGACTTGACGTTGGCGTATCGAACGTAAACGTGACAGCAAGGGACGCCGATGGTGGCGAAGTGGAAACCACATTCAGAACCACTATCGAAAACGTCGTTCCCGTCGCGATTGGCACGATCTCGCCAATCAATCTAGAAGTCGGTGGTCAAGCTGCTACGCAATCGATCGCTGTGCTATTCACCGACGATGATCCACTAACGTACAGTGTAGCAATCGCCGATCCGAGTATTGCTCAGGCGACACTCTCAGATGCAACGGCCCGTATTGCGCCTGTTTCTCGTGGGTCTACAACGCTCGTTGTTTCAGCGATGGACCCACACGGCGCTCGAGTGACCGTATCTGGGGCGATCTCAGTAGGTGATAGCCAACTTAAAGCGGTGGCTGAGAAGTCCTTGGCGAGTTTCGGTCGCGCTCTGATTGCTAGCGTTTCTGCAAGCGTAGGTTCCCGCCTCTCTTTTGACCACCGCGCTTCAGAAACCACGCTCGATTCGTGGATGCCGTTAAACCAGCAAAGCGTCAGTCCCGTGATGAGCAAACCGAAACAACGCGATGTCAGTTGGGGTAGAGACAGTACGACTAGCCCCATTTCAAACACGCCTATTAACGTTTTGAGCGGTATCGAGACATTAAGATCAATGCTAGGCCATAGCTTCGCGCTTAATCTAGGATCAACAGGCAATCCGTCGAATTGGGCTGTCTGGGGAAGCATAGATCTCCAATCCTACGAGGGTGACGAGTACGACGGAATGGCGTCTAGTGTCTATCTTGGTGCAGACGTTACCGTTGCGGAATGCTGGATCATCGGAGTCGCGGTATCGAGTAACACGGGTGATTCTGACTATACGTGGGGTTCCGCAACTCAATCGATGGAGCTCGGTCTTACGACGATGCTACCCTATCTGAGCTATCGACCCAACGAACGAACATCGTTTTGGGGAGTTGCTGGCTTCGGCTCAGGTGATCTAGATACGACCGTTGTCGGCACCACAGATCACAGTAGTTACCTAAGTTCCCAACTCGCACTTATCGGTGCAAGCCAGGACATAAAGACCTCCGGACGCTTCAACCTTGCATTGCGCGGCGATGCTGCGTCAGTTTCGCTTGAAACCGACGATGGCGAAGGTGCCGCGGATGGGCTCAGCGCAGATGTCAACCGTATACGAGTTGGTCTAGAAGGCTCCTTACCGACTGACACTGGGCAAGGTGGAATACTGGAACCGTTCGGTCAAATCAACCTGAGGTCGGATGGTGGCGATGGGGACACGGGCACTGGGATTGAAGTCGTCGGAGGCGTAAGAATTTCTGGAAGTTCTTTCAGCCTCGAAGCTCAAGGTCGTACACTCGCGACACACGGTGCAGAAGAATACAGCGAATCTGGATTCAGCTTGATGGCGAAACTGAATCCTGCCGCGAATGGAACTGGCGTTTCGGTAACCGTCGCACCTCGTTGGGGAGCAGACGCTCAAGGTAGTAATGTACTTTGGCAAGATACCTTAGATTTGGATTCCTTTGTGTCGTACGGACCGCTTGCAGGATTCGGTCACGCTCGGTCTAACCGGGCACTCGACACTCATATCGCCTACGGTATGTTGATCTCAAATGATCGATATCTACTGACGCCATTCCTCAACCTCGAAGTCACTGAGGTTGATCAACGCGAAATGCTGTTGGGCATAAACCTACATCCGGTCATCGGCGATGCCAACAGATTTGGCGTTAATTTCGTAATCGGCAACGTGGTGAATAGCACCGGTGTAGGGACTGAGAAGATCGGTTTGACGACAACAGTGGTCTTCTAAGAAGTCCAGCTCTGCGAAGACGGAGAATGTCCTTCGGAGAGCTCTTCTCCAACCCCGATGGTCCGCGACCATCGGGGTTTTTGTTTGTAGTCCGATGCGACTGATCACCTCGTGAGACTAAGGCTCTAATTACATCGTCGGTAGAAGAACCAAAGACCTTGAGCCGCAGTACTCGCGTTTAAACCTGACGAGCACCGAACTGTAGACTCAGCTCGGCGGCACTATAGATGTTCTATTCATAACGTTAATAACAAAAAAGAGGTGTATCGAGTTTCGTCCACACTTGATAAGAAAGTACGTTCAATGAACCGATCTCGCCAAAGAGACTTCGATCGACACGGATATCAAGAGCTGAGAAAAGAACACAGTATGTGTTTTGAGAGGTGTGCTCCGTAAGAGAGTAGCTCCCGAATTTTTAAACATTGCATATATTCATGCGGAAACGCCAGCTTTCGAGATTCACAACTCGACTTCAGAATCCGTGAAGATGTGCATAGACATCGCGCTTTCGCTGAAAGCGCGATCGAGCTCACAGCGATAGAACTTAAGCAAGTAACGTTAGAACTGATTGAGCAGTAGTGAGGTGGTCGACAAAAGTGTTCTTAGCAACTCGTGGTTCCCTCAACTAAGGTTAAACGAAATCTATCGTGTAGATTGACGCGAAGGCTCTAGCGTTTAAAGATGTAGTCGATCGCGACTACCCGTCGCAGTCTGCACGGGAAACGGTAGCCGCAATCGATTGTTTATGGCACGTTCTGGCCTGTTATTTCGTATTACAGAAGGACGCTTGCTCGCAACATGACGCCAACTTCGATCGGAACACCTCGACGATGAAACTCACGATGTACGGCGTCAAGATCGAAAACCATGTCGCCGCGGCGTGTACCACCGGAAATCAGACGCCAACCTACTCGCCAATCGCGTCCGATCTCAGATATACCAAAACCTACGTACGGCGAGCTTTGTACGCCCAATTTGAACACCGGCATTGCATAACTGATTTCGCCTTCGAGTACTCGATCAATCGCAAAGTCCTGATCGATACGCGTTGACCGATCGCGTCGCCCGTCCATTCCAAGTTGAGCGAAGGTCTCGCGCGACCACAGCGCATCCATCCCAACGGTAGGCGACGCACCTAAAGATTGGGTCAGGGAGAATGAGAAACCGCTATCGTTCTGGGGTTGAGGATCCCACATAAACGACGCGCTCATGCCCCACTCTTTGAAGTCTGCGGCATCATGTGTCAACAATCCGCGCCCTCTGAGATCAACGCGAGCCTTCCTGCTTGAATCAGTGAAACTGAATCCACCACCAACATCCGCGCCATAACCCGTCTCGGCATCGCCACCATCAAAACGCAAAGCGATCTCTAATAAAGGTGTGAGCGTTGAACCGTCGGCAAATGCGATAGATCGTGACCCCTCAAACCCGAGTCGCGCCAACCATGTCTCTGCATCGACTGATGCGAGACTGATTCCACCGTTCGACGCCGCTTCAGATGAGGTTTGCGTGAAGCGAGCGTCGCTCTTGACAGCGATCACTATTCCCGTATCAGCAGTCCGTTGGGTAACGTCGCGACGGACGCCGAACGATCCAGTGGACATCGAAACGTCGGTCGTCAATGGCGCAAATCCGTCTGGCGCAAGTGTTAACTCACCTGATCCGACTCCCAAAGTCGTCCAGAGCGACAGCCGTTCGTTCACCCAGACCGATCCGTAGGGAAACAGTCCGGTAAGACGTGTTTCAATATTCCCGCTAGTATCGGGGTTATCGAAGTCGCCCGTGCCTTGCGCATGTCCAATTGCGACACCCAATTGCCATCGTCTAGGACCCGAACTCGATAGCCCATTCGACGAATAGTCAGCGGCTAAAAAGCCGGTTTTCACCGTACCGCTTAAACTAAGTTCGTCGTCTCGTCCGTCGAAATTAGACACTCCGCCTTTGCCCCAAATCGCCGTACTACCTCGACCTGAACCAGTTGGATTCACCGATAGATTGAATGACGTGTCTGACAGGGTGTTTGGATGGAACGGGCTCGATTCAGAGCTCGAGTACTGACCCGTTTCGAGCGCATCAAAGAATCCGTCATGAGCGTCGATCCCTTCGGATGCAAGAGCGCGCGACGCGTTTACTTCGCTGAAGCGCCCGTTGTAGTGCCCTGAGAAGTGGTCACGACCGGGGAGGAATGACGATACGGAATGACCTGCAACGGCAACATCGTTTTGCCCGGCCGTCGGTGATTCGCGTCGCATCGCGATCGCGTTATTCACCTCGTCGGTGACAGTACGTCCGAACCGCGCCAACCACGCCTTGGTGATCGGGGAAGTATCCGCAGTAGTCAGCCCAGCCACTTGGTGGCTTGCTGCATCCGACCACGCGCCAGTTCCTTCTTCATTTGTCGCACGCACCCGTACTTCGTATGTTGTACCTGACGCTAAGCCGGTGATCGTGGTGTTTGTACCGATACCGATGAATACCGCGTCGGTCCATACCGAGCTTCCTGCGTCACGATACTCAAGATCGTAGTCGAAGATCGCCGGACCCGAGTTAGGGGGTGCTTGCCAACTCGCAGCGAGACTGCTCCGCGGACTTACTGACGGCGTACTCAAAACAGGCGGTAACGGTTTACCTGGTGCTTCATTGACATCCGTCACCTGAATCGCCAAACTGTGCGTTGCGACAGCTCTGCCGTCCGTTACCGTCACGGTCAGCGCGTAGCGGGACTTAGTTTCGAAGTCCAACGTGGTTTCACTCCCGAGCACTATTACACCGTTGCCGTCGATGTCAAATACTTCGTCAGAAGAGCTATCCAGCGAGTACGTCAGTGGATCACTCTCCGCATCGGTCGCTGTAACCGACCCTATCTCGGAACCGCTCGCGATGTTCTCTGCTACGGATAACGAGCTAGGTGGCGAATCGAATGCCGGCGCTCTGTTTTCTTTGTTCGTTGTTCCACTAGCGCTCTGCGACCAGTCGCTATCGCCTTCGTCGTTGGTCGCCCGCACCCTGACCTCGTACGTCGTACTCGCATTCAGTCCCGTCACCACGGCGCTTGTATCCTCAACTTCGAACTGAGCATCGACCCATTCAGTCGTACCTTCCTCTCGGATTTGAATGTCGAACGCCACAATCGGTGGTTTTCCGACGTCGTCCGACACCGTCCAGCTCACCATCAAACTCAAATCCGAAAGCACGGATACAACTGGAGTTGAAGTCGTTCCGGGTGGTTCGTTCTCATCGATTAGTTTGATCAAGATGTCATGGCTAACGTCGTTAATCTCGTCGGTGACCGTCACGGTTATCGTGAAAGTCGGCGTCGCTTCATGGTCTAACACGGCACCTTCGTTCACAGTTATGCGACCACGATTGTCGATCGAAAATGAATCTGCAGATTCCTCGTCCAACTTATAGCTCAAGGTATCGCCTTCCGGATCTCCTGCCGAAACGGTCCCAACTAAAGTACCCCCGTCACTGTTCTCGGCGACTTCAAGTGATTCCGGTGGTGAAGCGAAGTTCGGTGGAGCGTTTTTTGATGGATCGAGTACCGTACCCGTTCCGGTCGCAGACCAGCTACTAGCTCCTTCAGCGTTGATCGCTCGGACTTGTACGTCATACCTGTCGTTTTCGACGAGACCTTCAAGCGTGGTGCTCGTTTCAACACTATCGAAATCAGCATCCGACCAAGTCGTCGTTTCGGCGAGACGATAGCGCACGTCGTAGTCGGTTATCGGTGGCTTGCCCGTCGCATCTGGTGCTGTCCAACTCACTGTTAGACTCGTCGCGGTAGCACTTCGTATCTCGGGAGCACCTGGGGGTAAAGGCGGCTCATCCTCGTTGATCACGTTGATGGTGAAACCGTGCGTGATCTCCTCAGATCCATCATCGACCGTAAGGATTACCGCATAACTTGAGGTGGTCTCGTAGTCGATCCTCGCCCCACGCTGCACCCAGATGATGCCACTGCCATCTACGTTGAATACCTCGTCAGCTACGCTGTCAAGACTGTACGCCAATGTATCACCATCCGCGTCAGTCGCCGACACGGTAACGACAGTCGTGCCGGGCGCACTGTTCTCCAGAAGCTCGATTGAGCTTGGAGGATCCGAAAATTGCGGCGCGGTGTTCATACCTGAACTTGAGGTCGTATTCCTCGCGACCCGATTTCCAAACGCCGCAGCTGTGTTTCCGGGGACATCGGTGAAAGCGTTGTTAGAAGGAAGCACATAGCTAACGTTGACGTTTTCGCCGTGCATTACCTCCGCAACAAGTGTCGCTGTTACCAACTCACCGTTGATCCTCACCGGATCGTCGGTGCCGTCGATCGCGCGCGTGGCGTTGTCTTCTTCCAACACCGTTACGATGAACACACTACTTGGTGGTTTCATCGTATTGGACGCATTCAGAGATTCACTGAACTCGACCCGAAGTGTTGTACCTTTAACCGTGGCACTCACGAACGTAGGCGGAGTCGCATCCACTTCATGGCCCGTTGACACGACAATCGGCTCGTTCTCGAGCTCAGTCTCGTCCGAAGTATTGCCTTGCGTGTCGGCAATGGCGCCGCCATTCAGCTGAAGTGCGTCCTCGGCGATGACAATACTGTCCGCGTCTGTGTCTTCCTCAGAAATCGTGTAACGGAAAATAACGAGATTACCCTCGGTTCGATGATATATCGCATACTTGGTTTCGTCGCCCAGCTGAAACGCGACCCGCGGACCTACACCCGTGCTGTACGCTATACGAATTGCGCCATTGTCGCTTGGTTCGCCGTTCGCGCCACTAATCGTTACGGCCTCAGTGAATTCCGCCGTGAATTCGATGTGGTCACCTATCGCATAGACTTCATCTGTGCCAGCCGATGAACTAATTCGAATCGGGTTGTCCTCGACAAGCATTGGTGGCACGCCGTCCACGCGATGATTGGCATCCGGATCTACCGCGTCCGAGTCAAGAACAGCATTTACGGACGATGACCCCGCAGCACGGATCGACGCGCCTTCAGGCAATGTGACGGCATCCGCTGGAAAAGCAATTCCCAACGTCGACAAATCACCTTCGGCTACGTCGTACGTAAATTCGAGAACGGTCGTGTTTGTCTGTTCGGTCGAGTCGTCGTGCAGCATGCTTCGCGTTTCGTCCGCCGAATCGAGCTGCATTGTTAGAGTCGGACTACCGACGACGTCTACGGGGTTGCTAAACGTCACTCGTGCTCGAACCGTATCCCCAGGCATGTAGGTGTTGTTTTGATCGGCAGGCGGTGTTGACACAATCACAATACGGCTAATCATCGGTGTCGCTAGCTCAATCGTCGCCGCATCGCCACTCGCAGACCACCCGCTGGACCCTTCTTCGTTATGCGCCCGTATCTGGATACGGTACGCTGTATCAGCAGCCAACCCAGTTATATCGGCGCTAGTCTGCGTGCCGACGTGATCATGACCACCGGCATCGTCCGGTTCAATCCAATCAGCTTCGTCCTCAGGATCTGCGCTGCCCTGATAGTAACGTACATCGTAGTCCGTGAGCGGGGGTTGGCCGGTCGAGGCGGGCGCAGTCCAAGTTACAGTCACACCAACACCAGTTGCGATGTCGAGTGTCGGTGCAGCTGGGGTATTGGGAGGTTCGTCTACGTCGGTGATATTGACCGTCAAATCATGAGTTGAATTTACCGTACCATCGTTGGCGATCACCGTCACGGTGATCGATGGCGTCGCTTCGTGGTCGACGGTCGCATCAGATTGCACCGTAATGACGCCGCTACCACTGATATCGAATGTCGCATCTGATGTGCTATCAAGGGAGTATGTCAACGAATCACCGTCACCGTCGGTTGCGGTCACGGTCGCGACCGTTGTGCCTCCAACACTGTTTTCCGCAATTTCAACCGAACTCGGCGGTGAGGAGAACAGTGGCGCTGCGTTTCCTGCCGTGTTTGTCGTACCGCTACCGCTAGCAGACCATGGACTCGTACCTTCGTCATTTTTCGCGCTCACCTGTACGCGATACGGATATCCTGCGAATAAACCGGTGATCGTTGTCGACGTTGCCGTACCGGTGTGGGTATGTCCACCGCTTTCGCCTTCGTATACCCACGCCGAGTCATTCGCAGGGTCGGAACTCCCACGGTAGAACCGCACGTCATAGTCTGTAAGCGGCGGTTTACCGTCCACGTCTGGCGCCGTCCAAGTCACGGTCACACTGGTGTCCGAATCTGCAGCGACTGTTGGCGTCGCGGGTGCGTCTGGTGGTTCGTCTAGATCGCCGACATTGATCGTGAAGCCATGGCTTACGATACCATCCGATCGACCGTCACTGACCGTCACGGTCGTCGAATAGCTTGTCGTCGCCTCGTAGTCCAGATTCGCGCCGCTCTGGAGTGTGATCGTACCGTTGGAACTAACATCGAATACAGCGTCAGCAGCTGTGTTCAGACTATACGTCAAGCTATGGCCGTCGGCATCCGTAGCCCCGACCGTCCCGGCGGAGGTGCCGCTGGCGCTGTTCTCATTGATCGTCAACGAAGCCGGTGTTGACGTAAATACGGGCGCCGTATTCAGCGTGTCGCCACTGCCCGTCGCCGACCAGTTGCTAGTACCTTCATCGTTGTGAGCTTGAACCTGTACCTCATAGGTTGTTCCTGGTAGTAAGCTTGAGATCGTCGCGGTCGTGTTTGTTGTATCAACGCCTGCGTCGGTCCACGCAGTTGTCCCTTGAACGCGTTGCTGAATGTCATAGTCGCTGATCGGTGGCTTACCTGTCATGTTAGGCGCAGTCCAACTCACGGTCACACTCGTTGTCGACGCGCCGGTAACGCTAGGCGTACCGGGCGGCGTGCCAGGTGGTTCAAGGACATCGGCAATGTTGATAGTTAGGCTATGACTTACGGTACCGTCCGAACGACCGTCTGCGACGGTCACTGTCGTCGAGAAACTCGATTTGGCCTCGTGATTGAGATCAGCGCCGCTCTGTACTGTAATCACGCCACTCGAACTGATATTGAATGAGCCGTCGGTTGTTGTGTCGAGGGAGTACGTCAAAGTGTGACCATCGGCGTCGGTAGCCGCGACGGTCCCTACATTCGTATTGCCAGCACTGTTTTCGTTCACACTTAGTGAACTTGGAGGCGTGGTGAATGTTGGAGGCGTGTTGTTCGTGTCGCCGCTACCAGTTAGCGACCACCCACTCGCACCTTCGTTGTTGTGCGCTTTAACCTGCACCTCATAAGTCGTGCCTGCTAGTAGGCTTCCGATCGCTGTGCTTGCTGTGGTACCGTCGTATTCCGCATCAATCCAGTCGTCCTCCCCAGATACGCGATACTGTACGTCGTAATCGGAAATCGCAGGTTTGCCCGTCGTGGAAGGTGCCGTCCAGCTCACGTCGATGCTCGTAGTCGAGCCCGAGGTAGCAGTAACGGTTGGCGCGCCAGGTGCTGCGGGTGGCTCATCGACGTCGGCAATGTTGATGGTTAGGCTATGTGTTACCTCTCCGTCGGAACGACCGTCCGAAACCGTCACAGTCGTCGAAAAGCTCGATTTCGCCTCATGGTCTAACGTAGCGCCTGACTTGACCGTAATCGCGCCGGAGCTGTTGATGCTGAAAGAACCTGCGGTCGTCGTATCCAGCGAGTACGTCAAGGTGTGACCATCCGCATCCGTTGCCGCTACCGTACCCACGCTCGTACCGCCCGCACTGTTCTCATTGATGCTTAGTGACGTCGGCGGTGACGAAAAGGTCGGAGCTGTGTTGCTGGTATCACCACTACCTGTCGATGACCAATCGCTCGTGCCCTCTGCATTGTGGGCTCGCACCTGAACCTCGTAGGTGGTACCGGCAAGTAAACTGGCGATTGAAGCACTCGTGCTCGTCGTGTCGATGCTGCTATCGGTCCAGGCTTCAACACCTGATACTCGATGCTGCAAGTCATAGTCGGAGATTGCTGGAATCCCCGACGTAGATGGTGCCGTCCAGCTCACATCAATACTGGTAGTAGATTTATCTGTGGCCGACACGGTTACCGACGTAGGCACTCCCGGTGGTTCAAGCTCGTCTGTGACATTGATCGTGACATCGTGAGTAACGTCCACCGTGCCGTCGTTGACGGTCACTGTAGCGGAGAAACTCGACTTGGACTCGTGGTCGAGGTCGGCACCTGATTTCACTTCGATGAGGCCATCGCTGTCGATGACGAACGAGCCAGCAGTGGTCGTGTCGAGCGAGTAGGTCAGCGTGTGACCGTCTGCATCCGTGGCAGCGACTGTACCTACGTCCGTTCCATCAGCGCTGTTCTCTGCTATGCTCAGCGAAGTAGGCGGCGAACTAAAAGTCGGTGCGGTATTGTTCGTCGTACCTTTACCTGTCGCAGACCACGCGCTATCACCTTCGGGGTTCTTCGCCATTATTTGAACGTCGTACGAGACCGCGGCACTCAGGTTCGAAATCGTCGTACTCGTTCCAGTTCCAGTGAATGCATGTGCCGTCCATGAACTCACTGACGATTCCTTGAACTGTACGTCATAGTCGTTGATATCGGGTTTCCCAGTGTTGGTCGGTGCAGTCCACGACACGCTGATACTTGTCGTCGACGCTCCCGACACACTCGGCGCATCCGGAGCGGCTGGTGGTTCGTTCTGGTCTGCAATGGTGATCGCGACATTGTGCGTCGCGTTGGCATTCTGGCTGTCTGTCGCCGTCACAGTAGCCGTGATACTCGATCGGGCTTCGTGGTCTAGGCTGTCATTCGCCTTGACTGTGATCTTGCCAGTAGAGCCGTCAATATTGAACAAATCGTCCGAGGTACTGTCTAGCGTATGAGTAACCGTATCGCCGCTATCTGGGTCCGTTGCAAGAACCGTAACCACCGTCGTACCAGCGGCACTGTTCTCGTTGATTGTCGCCGTTGTCGGTTGACTACTAAAAGTCGGCGTCGTATTACTCGTCATGGCGCTACCTGTCGGTGACCAGGAGCTGTCACCCTCGGGATTTTTCGCCATGACTTGAACGTTGTACGTCGTATTAGCATCCAGACTCGCGATCGATGTACTCGTACCTGTACCAGTAAACGAGTGTGCAGTCCAATTGGTCTCCGACGACTTCTTGTATTGCACGTCATAATCATTGATATCTGGTTTACCAGTCGTGCTAGGAGCCGTCCAGCTCACATCGATACTGGTGGTGGATCCTGACGTTGCTGAAACGGAGGGCGCGCCGGGTGCGTCCGGAGGTTCGTTCTGATCATTGATCGTAATCACTACATCATGGGACGACGCATTGTTGTTGCTGTCCGTCGCGGTAACGGTTGCGGTAATCGTCGCATTCGCTTCATGATCAAGACTGTCATCTGCTTGAACCGTGATCTCGCCATCACCACTGTCAATGTCAAATTTGGCATCTGATGTACTATCCAGCGAGTAAGTGATCGTATCGCCTTCCGGGTCGGTCGCAGTGATCGTCACGACGGTTGTATCTGCGGCACTGTTCTCATTTACCGATGCAGTGCTCGCTTGGTTCGTGAAAACCGGTGAACGATTAGCTGTGGCATCATCGTCGTTGACGGTTACAGTCGCAGAACTCGGACTACCAACGGTGTATCCAGTGCCTGTACCCACCGTGACACTGATGCTGCCGTTCGGTTCATCAGTAGAGTCTGCCGTTGTGGCCACCGAATACGTAGCTGACTTGCTATTTGCGGAAATCGAGACCGTCTTCGAACCTTCATTGCCAGACGCGATGAAATCGCTGTTCGACGCGTCGGCCACGGTCAAATTAACGGTTAAGTTGGTGGTCGAAGCCGTACTCGCAGTCACAGTGAATTCCGCTGCGGTCCCTTCTGTGACGGCGTCACCGCCAGAAATAGTTATCGCGGGAAGGTCGTCGTCATTGACCGTAACGCTCGCAGAGTTAGACGAACCAACGTTGTAACCAGTACCCGCGGCAACGGTCACCGTGACGGAACCGCTCGCCTCGTCGACTGTGTCACTTTGGGTGGTTACGGAATACGACGCGGACGTCGTACCGTTAGTAATCGTTACCGTCTTGGAACCTTCATCACCTGACGCGACAAAATCGCTACCCGTTACGTCAGCCACCGTCAGATTCACTGTTAGATCCGCCATCGGTGCTTCGCTAGCAGTGATCGTAAATTCCGCGGCAGTACCTTCCGTCACTGGTGACGTACCAGCGGTGATGGTGATCGCAGGACCAACGTCGTCGTCGTCGTTGACGGTCACGGAAGCAGAATTCGCTGAACCAACGGTGTAGCCTGTACCCGTTGCAACCGTTACGGTAACACTGCTGTTTGGTTCGTCTGTCGTATCAGCTTGGGTAGTCACTGAATAAGTTGCAGTGGTTTTATTGGCTTTGATCGTTACCGTTTTGTTCCCTTCGTCGCCGGACGCGACGAAATCGCTACCGGCCGCCTCGCTCACAGAAAGGTTGACCGTCAGATCTGAAGTTGGTGCGGTAGTAATCGTGACGGTAAATTCAGCAGCTGTGCCTTCTGTTACAGCACTACCACCTGAGATCGTAACTACTGGATCATCATCGTCATTCACCGTGACCGTCGCAGAATTCGGTGTGCCTATCTGGTAACCTGAACCGGTCGCGAGCTCGACTGTGATCGAACCGCTGGCCTCGTCCGTGCTATCACTTTGCGTCGTCACGGAATACGTTGCGGTCGTGTTGTTAGCCATGATCGTCACGGACTTGGAGCCTTCGTCCGTTGATGCAATGAAGTCACTGCCGCTTAGGTCGCTCACGGTCAAATTAACCGTCAGATTAGCGCTCGGTGCCGTAGTAATCGTGACGGTAAATTCAGCAGCGGTACCTTCGGTCACGGCGCTTCCGCCGCTAATCGAGACCGATGGTTCGTCGTCGTCGTTGACGGTGACCGTCGCCGAATTGGGTGTGCCTAATGCGTAGCCTGTACCCGTCGCTAAAGCGACCGTGATTGATCCACTCGCTTCATCTGTCGTATCGCTCTGGGTCGTCACAGAATACGTAGCGGTTGTTTGATTCGCCTGAATCGTCACCGTCTTGGAACCTTCGTCCCCAGAGGCGAGGAAGTCACTTCCCGATGCGTCGCTCACTGTTAGATTTACGGTCAAGTTGGACGATGGCGCGGTAGCGATCGTGACCGTGAATTGAGCGGCAGTACCTTCGGTCACTGCACTGCCACCGGTAATCGTGACCGCCGGATCGTCGTCGTCATTGACGGTCACCATCGCAGAACTGGTCGATCCAACCGTATAACCTGTCCCGGTCTTAACGGTGACGGTCACATCACCATTTGGTTCGTCCGTCGTATCGCTTTGGGTCGTCACGGAATACGTCGCAGACGTGGTGTTGGCGTTGATTGTTACCGTCTTGTTTCCTTCATTCCCTGATGCGACGAAATCACTACCCGACGCATCGCTTACTGACAGATTGACGGTCAAATTTGCAGCTGGTGCCGGGCTTGCTGTCACCGTAAACTGCGCTGCAGTTCCTTCCGTGACCGCTGCTCCGCCGGAAATTGTGATCGAGGGATTTGACGGTGACGGAGTATCGTTCGTTACGTCTTCGTCATCGAAATCAGAGACGTCATTACCTACTAGGTCTTCCAAAGGGTTCGCGGAAGGCGCTGAGTAGTCGACCTTCACGGTTTCATCATGTGCTACCGCGGACGCGAGCGTCGCAGAAACGACCTTACCGTTGATGGTCACGGCGGTACTCGAACCGTTCACTGTACGATCGGTACTGTTTTTTGTCGCGGTTACTGTAAAGACGCTGCTCGCCGGTTTCGTTGCACCTGATGAGTCGAGCGTCTTGGAAAACGTTACTTCCAATGCTGATCCGTTTACCGTTGCGCTGGAAAACGCGGGTCGAACGCCATCCACTTTGTGCTTTGTATCACCTGTTGTTGCAAGGCCACTAAACGTTTTACGCACGGCGTTGTTAGACGAATCTGTAAGTAGATGAAGATCTGGACCAAATAGCACTATTTCTGATGTTGCCGAATTGGTCTGAATCCATATCCCATCGGCATCTAAGTCTCCTGCAACAACGGTATAGGAAAAGCGCAACCTAGAGCCACTAATTGTGGGACTCCTGAGCACTTTACCGCTGTTGTTGTAGTTTGTATCGTCCGCGCCGAGATCAAGGCGCATACGAATCCGGCTAATATCGCTTCCGCCATACTGGACAGGTTCGTTGAACGTGAAGTCGATCGTGATCGTATCGCCAATCACATAGGTATCAGCAGTGTTATCACTGTTCGTGTCTGCACTGGGAGTCGAACTGATTTTTACTGACGAAATCGTCGGTGACGTCTCATCTACATCGGCAACCGTCGCAGTTGCCGCTGACGTTGAGCTCTCAGCCGTATTACCGGCGTCAGTCCAGGATACCTTCACCTTGATCGTCTGACCTACGTCAGCCTGTACCAATGTGTAAGTCGACGATGTTGCGCCGGTGATGTCCGTACTACTACGAATCCATTGGTACGAAAAGGTGAGACTCGCTGGTCCATCCGGATCCGAAATACCGCTTGTATCGGCGGTTAGAGTCTCACCCTTTGTCGCCGATCCTGTGATCGACACTGATCCGCTCGGTGGGTCGTTGACATTCGCAACCGTTGAGGTTGCATCTGAGGTCAAGCTCTCAGCGTTATTTCCTGAATCAGTCCACGAGACGGTCACCTTGATCGCCTGACCGACGTCTGCCTGTACTAATTGGTAGGTCGACGACGTCGCTCCTGAAATGTTTGTGCTACCACGAATCCATTGGTAAGTAAACGTGAGGTTAGTCGGTCCATCAGGGTCCGCTACATTGCTTGTGTCGGCCGATAGCGTTTGACCTTGAGTTGGTGTGCCAGTGATCGACACTGAGCCGTTGATATGTGCGACCTCCGCCGTTGCATCCGACGTCAGACTCTCATCAGTACCGCCATCATCCGTCCAGGATACCTTCACCTTAATCGTTTCACCAACGTCTGCCGATACCAGTGTGTACGTCGAAGACGTTGCACCTGTAATGTTCGTGCTCCCTCGGATCCACTGATATGAAAAGTCGCCTAACCCGTCTCCATCTGCTACGTCGTTCGTATTCGCAGTCAATATTTGACCCTGCTTAACGGTCCCGTCGATCGTCACCGATCCGGTCGGAGTGGCGTTGTCGTCGTCGTTCACCGTGACACTGGCGGAATTGTTGTCTCCCACCGTGTAAGCATCATTTGTAGCTACAGTTACGGTGATTGACCCGTTTGCCTCATGAGTCGTGTCGCTTTGTGTCGCTACAGTATGCGTCGCCGTCGTCTCGGTGGCGTTGATCGTGACCGTTTGAGTGCCTTCCGCCGCGGTCGCCAAAAAATCGCTGCCCGACACGTCGGCGACCGTTAGGCTGACTCGCAGATTCGCGCTTGGTGCCGGATTCGAAGTAACAGTGAAATCCACCGATGTTCCTTCGGTCACGGACGTGTCACTCGTAGATATCGTGATGGTAGGCAGCGCAGCTCTCATCAATTCGACGGTTACTTTTCGTCCGACTGCGTACCCACGTACAGTAGTGGGGGCAGTCCAGTTGTAGTTATTGGCAAGTGTTCCTTGTTTCTTCCCTTCCGTAGCGTCAGAAAGGGCGAGTGCATTAGAATCTACGTTCAGCGTCAATCGGTTCACTTCAATAGCCGATAGTGCGCTGCCCAACGTCAAGTGGAGTTTGGTTCCACCAGAACCTGCGCCCCACCTGATGCTATTGACGTTGTACGTTGTAGAGTCCAGAATGAAATCACTATCACTCAGGCTTCCGTAGGTGGTATCACAGATGCCTGTCAGAGACTTGCAGAAGCCGTTGGACTTTCCGGTCGCCTTTGTACTTGCGCCCACCGTTAAGGTCGCGCACCACGCATTGCCACTACTACATGCAGGAGCTTTAGCAACCACCGTACCAGTTGCGGAACTCGTCAGCTCCTCGTCGTTCATATCATCATCCTGAAACGACACTTTGACCTTTATTGTCTTGCCACTATCAGCCGCAGCTAACACGTAAGTACTAGCTGTTGCCGACGCGATGTTCGTCTCATTCGTTCCATCAACACGGATCCACTGATAGCTGTAGGTCGGGCTTGTAAGGCCGTCCGAATCGGAGATCCCAGTGGTCGCCGCAGTTAAGGTTTGGCCTACCTGAGGAAAGCCCGAGATAGTTGGTGCCCCCGTTGCTTGGGAGTTCGTCGATTCGGTTTCCGTACCATTAATTCGAATCATCACGTTTTTTGCGCTTGAGGGCCGCCACGCGCTCCCGCTTGTCGACCAGAAATAGCTTCCATCCGTCACGCTCCAGCCTGACTTTGTAGCTGCATCATCATTGTGTGAGTCAGTCAGACCTACTCCACCTTGATTCTGTACTAGCACCCAATACTGTGTGTCGGCTAATAACGTGATGGTGGTGTTTTCAGGTGTAGTGAAGCTCAGGATTCCGGAACTAAAGGTTGCCGGGTTTGTCATGGTGGCAACATCGATGAAGTTATTTGGAGTCCCCGAAGCTAGTTTCACGGTTACGCTCGTTCCCGAATTACTCCTAAACCGAACATCGACACTACTTACTGTACTCGTGACGCTACCCGATGTGAATGATTGTGCTCGATCAACTGTCGTGTGTGTGTTAGATTCCGTTTGATCAATGTTGCTCGCCAACACATCTGCAGCTACTGGAACACTAAAGAGTGCAACGAACCCCGTTACTAAGAGGCCCCCTACCGTCGATAAAAATCGCGGAACTATGCGGTCAAGGCAACCTGCGAACGAGAGAGGACGCGCGAAACAACACAGAAGCGAAAATGTGTATTGCGCAAATGTTCGCATTGAAGCCAGCCTTCGATGATTGAATGTGGCGTCTTCTGAGCATGAAGCAGACGACTCGTAATAACAGTTCAGATGCCTGCGATGTCGCTTTACTGTTCTTATCACCATATCAACACTCCAGACAAGTTGAATCACCGTTACACATCGCCTCCTGCGACTCGTCGCTGGTCAGCTCTACGTCATGCTTACTCCAGGATCGTTCTATAGAACTTGATACGATTCGTATCGTTAGGATTAACAACACGCCGGTGCCGACCTATCCAGCGTATGGCTTGATGTCGGTCATGGCCGAAACTGGTGGTGGCACCGGCGCTTCGTATTGGTTACGAGAAACGTCAGTTAGACGTGAATAGCTGCGCAATGTCTCTTGCAACGGAAACTTTCGACAGTCGGTCGCGCCGACCTTCGCAACTAATACACTTTGTCGTTTACAGTCTTCCGTCCGCTCGCACCCAAACATGTATCGCGATAGACGCATGTTTCCTGAGCAAGAAAAGGCGATTTTTGTGGTCATTCGTATTTGGCGAGCCACACCCATTCTGACCCATCTTGGACGCAATAACATGCACATCACAAATGCTCTGAACATCGCTGCGAGTCGCATCGACTGTTCTCGATTTCGACGTAGAACCCTACGTACTAAGTCACAATTTAATCCAAAGGTAATCCCAAATTGCGACATATACGCGATATCCATGTCATGTTTCGCGACATACGAAAGATATTGTAACAGCAAGGTGACAGGTCGATACCTGCCTTCAATTTTCATATTCGTCAGCGAGGCAAGGTGACATCGTGGCAGAAAATACAGCCGAACTCCAAAGTCGTGTTGATCTACTTGAAGAACGCATCGCACGATTGAGCGCAGCAGCGCTGCGCATAAATTCGAGTCTTGACCTGGACAAGGTATTGCAGGAGGTCGTCGACAGCGCCCGCATCCTGACGACGGCTCACTACGGCATCATCACGACCGTTGATCCGAATGGAGAAATTGAAGAATTCGTAACGTCCGGCTTTACGCGTGCTGAAAAAGATCAAATGGCAGAATGGTCTCAAGGCCCTCGCCTCTTTGAGCACTTTCGTGACCTGCGTGCGCCTATACGGCTTTCTGATCTACCGACGTACGTACGGGATCGTGGGTTCTCGCCTCAACTGATGCGGGCAAAAACGTTCCTAGGAACGCCGCTTCACTTCCGCGATGTATCAGTCGGTAACTTCTTTATTGCCGGAAAGGCAGACGATCAAGAGTTCACGACAGCTGACGAAGACATTCTGATGACATTTGCGTCACAGGCTGCGACAGCTATCGCGAACGCCCGCACACACCGTAACGAACAACGTGCACGCGCTGACCTTGAAACGTTGATCGATACTTCACCCGTCGGCGTGGTCGTGTTTGACGGGAAAACCGCGAAACCGATATCTTTCAATCGAGAAGCAGCGAGGATCGTACGTGAACTGCAGACACCCGGACAATCACCCGAGGAACTGCTGGATGACATTACTTGCCGGCGCGCAGATGGTCGTGATGTATCGCTCGCGGAATTTCCGATGTCGCGTCAATTAAGCGATCCGGAGACCATTCACGCAGAGGAGATGATCCTTTCCGTTCCAGACGGTCGCAATGTCACATTGCTTGTAAACAACGCGCCGATTCGATCAGCCGACGGCGCTGTGGAGTCGATGGTAGTGATTCTTCAAGACCTCGCCCCACTAGAAGACCTCGCTCGCATACGAGCAGAGATACTCGGTAAGGTCAGCGATGAACTACGCACGCCCTTGATTGCGATCAAAGGCGCGAGCGCCTCAGCGCTCAGTGCCGAGCCGCGTCCCGACCAGCACGAAATGCTGCAGTATTTCCGCGTCATTGACGAGAAGTCAGATCAGATGCGCGCTTTGATCCGCGACCTACTCGAGTACGGGCGTATCGCGACAGGTACGTTAGAAATGAATCCCGTCACGGTTGACATTAAGTCGATCGTAGAGCAAGGATGTGCGAAATTCCGTAGTGAATTCAAGAATCGACCGATCAAGATCGACATAAATGAGAATTTGCCTGATGTACATATCGATCCGTCTCGAATCGAACAGACGATCGACAATTTACTGGCGTTCACATCTAGATTCTCGGAATCGTTCGATCCAATTGAAGTCTCAGCGTCGCACGAGGACGTTCACGTCGCGGTACGTTTGAAGGCACGAAGCTGGAATGTACCGCCACAGCAATTCACCCATCTTTTCCAACGCTACAGTCCACCCAACAACGGCGAAGATGGCTTCATTTCAAATATCGCAGGAATCGATCTCGCGATCTGCCGAGGACTTGTCGAAGCCAATGGTGGCCGGATTTGGGCAGAGTCGGACGCGACTATAGATGGTGCAACAATTTCATTCACGTTGCCGGTGGCGTATGAAACGCGAACGTCTACCGCGCAAATCCCCAGCCAGCCGAGTAGGACGTCACGAAGGCGTGAACAAGCAAGCAAACAACGAGTTCTGGTGATTGATGCTCATCCTCAAATGCAACAGTACATTCGAGAGTCGTTATCGACTGCGGAGTTCGAAGTGCATTTCTCTGGCGATGCCGAACAGCTCGACGACATCATCGAGTCGTTTGATCCTGAACTGGTAATCCTGGACCTGCAACAACAAGGATTTGCGCCTCATAACAAGATCGCACAGCTTGCTGGTAATCTCGACGTTCCGTTGATCTTCCTAGCGCCTGACGGTATGGACGAAACGGTGGTCACTGCACTCGAGGCGGGAGCAGACGATTACGTCATCAAACCGTTTTCACCGTCTGAGCTAGTTGCACGAGTACGAGGCGCCCTTCGAAGGCAAGTGCTCCCGCTGCCGTTTGTACTCGGCGAACTACAAATCGATTACGAGCATCGAAAAGTACAGGTCTCCGCGAAACCAGTCGAGTTGACCGCAACCGAATATGAGTTACTTCGCGTCCTCTCAACCAACGCGGGTCGAGTAATGAACTACGCGATCTTACTACGCCAAGTATGGGGTAAGCGAAATCAGACGTCAGACGATACGAAGGCGGTTCGTGCGGTCGTCAAGCGTCTGCGTAACAAACTCGGCGACGATGCCTCAACACCAACGTACATTTGTAATGAACGAGGCGTTGGATACTTCGTTCCTAGCGCAGGAGACGCTTAGTAAATTACTCAAAATCGCGAACATCCGCCACTACGTCCCGTTCGTAGAAGTGAATGGCCAGCTTGACCGTCAAAACGAAAGGCCGATTGATTGTTTTGTAGAAATAGCAAGCGTTTCAATCGACTTGGCGAGTTCGTTGGGGTCAAAATTTGCTGAACCTCTCTGAGGAAGTACGCGAAGCAATCAGAAACACTAGACGACCCGTCGCGCCGCGGATGCACCTTGATGACCAGCGTCACCGGCAATTTTCCCGTACGGTGAAGCTGCGCTTTCGATTGATCGCGCTGCCTTTACGCCAGCCCATCCCATAATCAAAGACCATAAGACTGGCAGCCCGATATACATCAATCCCGTCGCCGTGTTGAGCAAGATTCGCTTGGTGCCGTGTTCTCGATCCAATAGGAAGTTCGCGACTAGAACGTTCGTGTCTGGATACATTGCCGTGATCAGATTCTGGTCCACCCACTGTGCGAGATACCAGAGCACCGTCCAGAACTTGATACCGAAGATTGTGATACCCATAGCGATCATGACATTGAGCGAATAGCGACTTAGGACCAATAACATCGGCAGAAGCGCGTAAATACATAGCAAGATCAGTGCCTGTAGCATCGGTACGAGCTGCAGAAGCACGGTGATCGTGAGACTGGCTACGCCTGCCGCTACGATAATCCCGGCCCCCGATATGATCGATTTGACCGTAGATTCAACGCCGCTCAACCAACCAGTCGTTGCCGTATTGCGATCTTTCAGATCATTGTTTGACCAATTCGGTGGCCGATTCAGCAAGGCAGTCCGAGCGACGATATCTTTGAATCGCTCGCTGTTGAAAGTGAAGCCAAAGTTCAATAGAACGGCTGGTAAACCTGCGGCCTGCACGTTCACGACTTCGATCAGCTTTTGTCGCAGTCCGATCCTCTCATGCTCCCACCACTGCTTGCAGTACGGGCGCCCGTTCGCAGGCGGATCGTGTGGATCGTATTCCGTGTCGCGATGGACGTCGTACGGCCAATCCTCAATCGGCGTGGACGCACGGTAAGTGTTGTAGAAACCCGGTATATCTCGAAACACGTGCGAACCAATCCATTCAATGTCCTCTTGTCCAAACTCCTCAAGTAAACGATCGATAGTCCGAGATGAGAGGCTATGACGAAACAACCTCGATCGTGCAGGAATGTAGCAGTCGTGATGGAACTGTGCGACTTCCTGGCGCAATTTGGGATTCTGAAGCGTGACCATCCGCGTGTAATGCGCAGCTTGACGGATATCTTCACCACGAGGCAGGCCTTCGATGATGGCATGGTTCAAACCCGATGAAAGAGCGAGTACTGCGTACCACCAACCAGGCGTTTCAACCATTGCCTCATAGTCGACGAAGCCCGAAACACCGAACGTGCTGTCGTTAACACTGACGTGTACCGGATCGGGATCAGGATCGCGCAGCGTTGGCGGTGGCGTGTATTGGATGGCGTTCGCTCGAAAAGCCGTCAGTGACGCCGGTTGCGCTGCCAATACGACAACCAGAAATGCCGTGAACAGCTCGAACTCCATCCGTCGAAGCGATATCGCGGCCGCGGACCCGATGGGTGCATCCGATGCGGGTTCTCGCCAGTTGTCCAGCAAGATTCCGAGAAACGGCAGATACACGACCCCCGTTTCAGTGAGCACATCCCATAGTACGCCATAGAACATCCACCCGAACAGCGTCGTGAAGATTTCCAGATAACTGTCAACGTTCAAACGTTCAGTACATCGAGAAGCATGGTAGGAACTTGCTGAATGACGAAAAGCTCAAGAACGACGACTAGAACCGCGAATCGCCAACGGAACGCAAGAGCAGCATCGCGGCGCATCGTATGAACGAACTCGTTCAAAATGAGTAGCTCGACGATCTGCCGCCAAAACACAACAAGCAACACCATCAAACCCACTCGAAACGACGCGAAGATAGTGGAGGTCATTTCCTGGTAAAGCATGACTAGCAACAGAGCCGCGACGAATGCGCCACCATACACACACGCTCGCCTGAACGAACCCAACGTCAATAGCGAATTCGGCTGTCCGTTAGAGGGCGTTTATCAATCGGTCCTATCTCAGGAATACCACGCGATACCTCGCGGATGCCTGCCGCACGCTTCATTAACCGTTGAACGGTGTCAGATACGACTTCCTGACGTGTCCGGTATTCAAAGAGTAGTCGTTCGATTTCTGCATCCAGTGTTGCGACTGCGTCGTTGACGTGATCTGTTGCCGTGGTGCTGTTGAGGACTTCAGGAATCTGGCTACCTGTTAGCAATAGTCGTCTCGCGTAGAACGCCTTTTCTAACGTACGACTTACGGCGATATCGTTTACTAAGCGCGCTTTCACAATTTCTTGCTCGCCGCTCGGCAACTCAGCTATCGCGTCGATCACTTCGCGAGTCAGCGCGATGTTCGGCCCTGAAAGCTCCGCCAATGCTGCTCTCGCAGTTGGAGTAGGTGAAGCGATCACAGCGTCAAGTCTCGCTATGAGATCTATGGTTTCCGTTGACAGACTTGGCAACAAACCCTGCCCCGGCATGGCGGTTTTAGGACAGTTTTCGCACGTTGTGACTTCATGCTCGCCAACTACGTTCGTGATCCATGCAGCCGCCGCTTGCGGTGTCGACCAGATCTGATGTAGCCGACCAACAGTACTTATCGGCGCTGAATCGACCAGACCTACGTTCCGGTTTAGAGTTACGTTGTATCCAGCTTTCACGACATCGCCGGTCAAGCGCAAAGGTAACTGTCCTTGACCACCAGCAGATTGACCAAGGATCCAAGGAATGCCGTTCCCTCCGTTGATGGATTCAACCTGCTGTTGTGCAAAAACGGCGTTATTTCCGCCAACGCTCATCTGCCGCTTCCAGTCGTTTCCTTTAGAGAGCACAATGAGTTCGTAATAGGGGTTCTTGCCTTGTGCGATGTCTGCTTCCATCTGTCTGCAGTCTTTGGTGGCGAGATCAACCCTTAACTTCGCGCCCACAAGTGCGTTTTGCATCAGTTCATAGAGCCCAGGATTCGCACGCTGCAGGATAAGAGCGGGTAACGACGCGATGGCACCTGTTGCTGCTTGTGTCATGGCACGCAGCATGTCCTCAGCACCGGATTTGACCTGATTGAGTGTCTCAGCAACGCCGAGGACCGGGTCGAACTTCCCACAGCTATAACCCAGACCTAACTGAGCCGAACCCGCGATATTCATCGATTGTCTTGTTGGGTTGAGCGGTTTCGGCACAACCTGAGCGCCGCCGATCTCGTAGTACCAGAGACTGTCCTCTGTCGGTGGATCGGCCGCGTATATACACGGTACGCAGAACGCGAGAAACGCAATAAGGCAGACGTTGCTTAAGAATCTAAAAATGAACTGCTCCCAAGTAGATGCTTCCACGCGGTTCGCAACATTCGTACGGTCGCCAGAGATTCCAGATGAACGCGCGGGATTCGTCGATTCGCCCGAAATCCCAGTTCGGGTTCTGAGTACCGAATAAATCGCACGTCGGATCAACGAAGGGCGAGATCATCTGCCAGAGACCGGTTGCCGCGTCGCGTTCGTCAAGGTGCGTCGGAACACTGGTGTAAGGTTTGGGATTCTCTAATTCGAGCGCGACATGCTGTCCACGCGGTCCAATCAAGATGTCGCACGCGCGCTGGGCGATGACGGCTGCCGCTTTCACAGGACTTTGCTGGGTGACGAAACCAGAGCGTGGGTAGACCGCTCCCCACGTCGCCTCTTCCGTCCTTCCAATTTCTCGTCGCCCAGGTATGAGCGCCGCAGGATGAATTGACTCGAGTGGCGCGAAACGCCACGCGAAATCGTCGAGTGAGGATTGGTAATACGGTTTTCCGGCTTGAATCGACGATCGACAGAGCAGTCTTTCCACTTCGAGCGGCAGTGCCTCAAGCGGGTGTCCGAAGACGCTCGCCTCGAAAAACCTGACGTCACCGTTCCGTTCGTGACCGCTCGATACTGCGACGTCTGCGCCCGACCCGACAAATTGTTGTCGAGAGAGAGGGCGAAATACGCTCGACGTGGTCGCAGATTGTGTCGAGCTCAAAGCGTGTCGCATTTCAGTCCAAGGTGTATCGGTAGGCACACGTTGAACCGTCACGAGCAGATCCGGAAGATAGTGTCGAACCTTCATCGACGATGAAACTTCGCAGCCTAATAAATCGCACTGCGACCAAAAACAATTTCCAACCCAACGCCAGTCCAGACATGAAGAGATCGAATGAAGGGTTCGTTGTACGATCTGAGCAGTCGATAGAGATTCCGCTTCGCCGAACGGAGCGAAAAGGATTAGAACAACGAGAAAAGCCGACCGAAGCGCGTGCATCCGACGATTCTCGGAATCGCCACGAAATTTACCGTGAAAATCAATTCACGTTATGTATTGATTTTCCGACTAGCGATCAAACGCGTATATAGCTATATATCTCGTAGAACATGGCGTTCAGCTACCAGTTCATCCGGATATTCGTGACTTTGCTAAAAAAGATTAGGTCTGATGAAGCGACTACTGTGTACGACGCGATCCGGTATCAATGAGGTTTATTCGCGGCATACTACGAATGACGATCACAATTACCTAAGTCGCTTCTTCGAATTCTGCTCGTGGCACACCGGACGGACCTATGATCGACATAAGAGTGCCGATGAGTAACTCACGATGGTCCGGTATCGGCACCGTGATAGTGCTGGTTTTGTCTTTCCGACGCATTACTACGTGGCTCCCAGTCTCCTGACTTTCGAAAATCCGAGTGCGTCGTGAACGCTCTACTTAGCCAACCGCAACCTCAATGTGAGTCACGTAAACTTCCTGCTGAAAGCGCCGTTCTATCTCCTCTTGCGAAGCGGTTTCGAAAAAGAGCTCGAGTGCTTCCTGTAGGTTGCGACGGGCTTCCGCAACATTTTGACCTTGACTTGCAACGTCTAGCTCTGGACATAGCGCAACATATCCGTCACCTTCGCGCTCAACTATTGCCGTAACGAGTCTCCCCATCTTTCTCCCTTCGCTCACGGTAGCAGCAGATTTCAACAACACTTCGACTGTGTATAGATTACTCTAATAGCCGTACTGCTGTTGAGACAATAGTAAGCCAACGTGAAGCCGCCGTGGTAATCGATCTTCTTCAAATTCTGCGTGACGAAACTCCCTACCTATTAGTCCTTATTAAAGCCAGACGGACATGGCCGTACACTTTGAATACAAATCGACAAGCTAGCTCTCAGCCACATTCTAAAAACCACGTCGAAAATTACCCGATATCAATTCCTATCAGATTGTCGTTCTCAGCATCTTCGCAAGAGAGAAACGCTGTGTCAATTGATAACCCGGTAATCAAACCATTCGTCAGTGAAAGTTGAAGAACGCGTTCGCGGCTGTAACCAATCATGAACTAGCCGTTACGAACCCATGACATGAATGTCTGATGGGCGAACTATCCCGACTCGCGTTACCAAAAACCAACTTTATGTCGGGCTGGTCGGCATACCGATGCGCGACGATCGACCTTTGCTTTGAATTCGTCGTTCCACTTCTTCACGCGCAGCTTGCTCAAAGAAGAACGCATGGACAACTGGCTATGCCGATCCAATCTGAAATCTACACTGATCGAATCGACTGTCCGAACGGATAGTAGATATTGAATATTAGATTGTGTAAAGACAAGCCTGATCTTATACTTAGATCTATTTTGGGAGCAATATACTTCAACCTATATTAGGATTTAAGTAAACTTTGGGATGCGGATCATCGCAAAGAGGACACTACGAGAGTTCTGGGAGAAAAACCCGACTGCCGAGGAACCGTTACGGTCTTGGTACCGCTCGCTCACAAGCGCGGAATGGGATACGCCAGCGAAGGTGAAGGAGAAATTCGGCAACGCCAGCATCGTAGCCAATAACAGAGTGGTATTCAGGATTAAAGGCAACGCATACAGGCTCGTGGTAGAGATTGACTACCGAGCTGGTATCGTCTACGTGCGGTTCATCGGCTCCCATGCGAAGTACGACACCATAAACGTTACCGAAGTGTGATATGGCGACCAACAAAATCAAACCGATTCGGAATGAAAAAGACTACGAAGATGCACTAGCTCGGGTATACGCTTTGATGCATTCGGAGCCCGGCAGCGAGGAATTTGACGAGCTCGATGTTTTAGCGGACCTTGTTGAACACTACGAGGACAAACACTATCCAATAGGTTACCCTAGTCCGATTGGCGCAATTGAGTTTCACATGGATCAGGCAAATCTGAGCCCGCGCGATCTGATACCCATACTTGGAAGTCGTTCGAAAGTTTCGGAGGTGCTCTCTGGAAAGCGAGCGATCACGATGCCGATGGCGCGTGCGCTCCACGAACATCTCGGTATTCCGTCTGATGTTCTCATACAAGAACCAAGAGTAACACTTAAGGATTCGCTATCGGAACTGAATTGGGACCGGTTCCCAATCAAAGCGATGGTGAATCGAGGGTGGATCCCTAAGAAACCAAGCCCTACACCAAGCGCCAAGGAAATCATTCGTGAGTTGATTGAACGTGCCGGCGGGTCAGACGTCGCGCTTGCTGCAACGCTCCAAGAGGGCAACTGTCAGCGCACCAACGCTAAAACTGATCCGTATGCACTTCAGGCCTGGAGCTGGCAGGTCATGGCGACCGCGAACGAGAACCTACCGGACAAGCCATTTACGCCTCGAATCGTGACTCTCGATTTTCTTAGGGAAGTGGCACGTCAGAGCTGGTTTGAGGACGGACCCATTCGTGCGAGAGATTTACTTGGGAAGCACGGCATTCCTCTCGTCGTAGTCCAAACTCTTCCGAAGCTATATCTCGACGGCGCGGCGTTGAAACTCAGCGACAGTCGACCAGTGGTTGGCCTAACACTACGAAACGATCGAATCGACAGTTTTTGGTTCTGCTTACTACATGAACTAGCACATGTTGGTTTACACCTCGACACCAAGACAAACGATGCCTTTTATGATGACATGTCGTTAAGAAGAGTAATGAGCGAACAGGAAGACTCGAAAGAGAGGGATGCAGACGAATGGGCGGAATCCGCCCTTATCCCACAACCGGTTTGGGAGGCGAGTGACGTGAAACACCATCCCTCCCCGACTAACGTCATGCATCTAGCAAACACGCTTCGGATTCATCCTGCTTTAGTCGCGGACAAGGTCCGGCAAGAGACACAAAACTATCGGCTATTACCACAGTTCGTTGGAACGGGCGAAGTGCTTCGTTGGTTGTCTCAATCGGCTCTGATCGACTAGCTTAGTGAGCTTCCATACTCGCCGATTCATCCAATCGCGTTAGGCAAACCATCAAATCTAATAATGCCCGTACACTATCCAAAGTCACGTGAGGTGCTCGGTTGCGACTTCCGAGGACTCATCAGTCCAGAAATGAACAAGCGCAGACCCGTAATCGTCTTGTCTTACTCGCGCGCCAGACCTGGGTTAGCAATCGTAGTACCTTTGAGCACGACAGCTCCAAATCCAATACAAAAATGGCATCACTTACTATCGGAAGATGCTCAATGGGATCGCCGACAACGATGGGTCAAGGGCGATCTGATTTACGCAGTGTCCTTAGACCGTCTTTTTCGATGGAGGACAGGACGTAACAGAGGTGGTAATCGCCAATTACAACAGAATTTCCGAATATCTGCAACGGAATTTACTCACATTCAAGATGCTGTATTAGCGGCTCTGAAAATAACACGTCCATAAATAACGAGCCCCGCCGAAGCGGGGCACCCGACACTTTCGATAAACCTAGAAAAGTCTGTCGATGTCGGAACGCTGTGAGGATTGATACCCACAGACTTTCTGTCTTGGAAAATCCAAGTATCGAGACAATGATAACAACATATGCAGCTGTTCAACGAATATTCGTCGCGATTTCCGTACTTTTCCGTCGCAAACCGCAATCGTCAATTCGTTGTCCGAGAAACGTCATGTATTAGCAAGATAACTACCTCGCGGCACCGAAGCACCGTGTATCCGTATCAATCACGCGACATGTTTCGCGCCTTTTTACGCTTTCGTTCCTGCCTTTCTAATGACTTTCGACGTTCTTCCCAACCAGCATACCAATCGCTGAACCACGCCGGGCGTAGCTCCTCGGCGACAACCATAGAGACTCGACCACACTCAAAAAATGCAAGTCTAGGTGGATCCTGACACCCCAAGTCGTACTCCCCGCTATTGTCATAAATCGTTAACTCATCGAACCACTCCACCGTCTTACGGAGGTTCGACAACGAGTAGTGCCATCGAGTCGGTATTAACTCAGGATCGACGCGGTGACCCATTCGCTCTCGAACGCGTTGACTAATACGATCGATATTGACCTGAGGTGAATCTGTACCTAGATAATGACCGTGAATTCGATAACCGTGCAATCTAGCTTCGTTTACTTGATTGACGCCTCTTTCACCCGAGTATGTGCTTTCTACTCCATACGCGGCGTGCTCCTCGATGGCTCTCCTAATCCTATCCTCACCGATTCGTAACGCTTCTGCCCGGCTCGACTCACTATCCCAATTTCCGATGCCTTCCGCGATGGAATCTAAATCGATATGAACCTCCGCTAGCGAATCTCTGTTTGCGCGTTTCCAGGTCGTTTTACCACAGCCATTGCATCCCATCACAATTGTGAATGCGGGTTTGTTGTCCAGAATATCAGCCAAGAAAATGACCGTCGGTTACGTGTAAGAACGAAAGGAAGTTTAATATCTGAAACGTGAATAGCAGTAACGAGATCAGTAATCAACTACGCATCTCAATTCACGACGAAATTGGTCATGGTTCAGCAAAGTCGACAGGCGTAGGTTCAATCAGACCTAAAGCTACCCTCGCCTGTTTGCGGACGTAATGCTGCAGTGCTTTCATCTGCAAATCCGAAAGGTCAGAAAACATCGGCATTCCTCGTTTGACTAGCGTGCCTTTACGCACAACCGCATCTAGTACCGCATCCGCTAGCATCATCGGCGAGGCCCGTAGATCGGGAGCACCACCGCCAGAAACAGCTCCTCCACCGTGGCACATACGGCAATTGCCAAATACCTCGCCACCAAGAATTACAAGACTCTCGTCGAGTTCGAATTTAGGGTCGTCAAGAGGCATCGGTGGTTCTGGATCGAGTATTTCGGGCATCGATTGCGTTCCTTCCAAGGAGAATGCGAAAAGCCGGCGAGGATGCTTCCCGTATCGCCACCCTAATTGGTAGTTGTCAGCACCGCCGCTTGTTGCAGGTGTTGATCCCCACCCAACCAGTAGCGCGATGTACTGACGTCCATTAATTTCATAGGTAATAGGAGGAGCCGATACACCTAGTCCGAGCTTCCAACTCCAAAGGGTCTTACCCGTTGCAGCATGGTATGCCTTCAAGTCACCCTTTACCTTGCCTTGGAACACTAAATTCCCTCCTGTCGTCAGTGTGCCTGGATTCCATGCTACGGCTAACGGCACCTGCCAAACCTGTTGCTGACGCACAGGATCCCAGGCTTGAAGAGAACCGGGAGTTGATTGACCATGCGGAAATACTTGCTTGATGTCGACCCCAAATCCGCGTTTTGGAACGGGTGTCTGCCATTCTGGAGATTTCCAACTTCCTATATCGATCTCATGGTCTGAATACGAAAACGTCTCGTGGACCGTTGGGATGTACGCCAATCCGAGATCGGGATTGAAAGACATTGGCGACCAGTTGTGACCTCCCGGTGGTCCAGGAGTGATTTCGACCGGTCCGCCATCTTCATAGCGAGTCCCGGATATCTCGACAGGACGGGCAGACTTCAGGTCTACATGACTTGCCCAATTCACGTCAACGAAAGGTTCAGCAGAGATCAATGAACCATCACTTCGGTCGAGCACATAGAAGAAGCCGTTTTTTGGCGCGTGCAGCAAGGCTTTCACGTCGCGACCGTTAATTTCAAGATCCGCGAGTACGATGTCCATGTTTGAGTTGAAGTCCCATGTCTCGCCTGGCGTTGTCTGGTAATGCCATCGATACGCACCGGTATCGGCGTCCAAAGCAATTACGGAGCTCAGGAACAGGTTGTCGCCGCCGTCTGGACTTCGGATCTTCCGATTCCAAGGAGATCCATTACCCGTACCGATGTACACCGTATTGAATTCGGGGTCGTACGTCATGCCGTGCCATACATTGCCGCCACCTCCGAATTTCCACCAGTCTCCCGTCCACGTCTTCGCCGCCATCGCCATCGCGGCGTTTTCGAAACCGTCAGCTGGATTCCCAGGAACGACGTAGAAACGCCATGCCTGCTCTCCAGACTCTGCGTCGTAAGCCGTCACGTAACCGCGGGAGGGTCCGTGTTCGGCACCGCCATTCCCGATTAAGACCTTCCCGCGGAATGCTTTGGGTGCTCCTGTGATATACATCGCTTCGGTAGGGTCAATCGTTAGCGTCGTCCAAACGTGCGTTCCCGTATGCGCATCAAGGGCGATGAGTCGACCGTCGACGGTCGCGAAATAGACCTTTTCTCCCCACATCGCCATCCCACGGTTTCCATGCAGAAAAGCAATCCGTGAGCGTGGTTCGGGTAATGGCGTCTCGTTAGGGTCGTAGGTCCATCGAAGCTTTCCAGTTTTCGCGTCAACCGCACGTGCGATATTTCGTGAGCACACGAAATACATCACGCCGTCAGCTACGAGTGGAGTGGCTACAAGCCCTACCGCATCGGGCAGTTCCAAGTACCAATCGAGCGTGAGATGTTTGACGTTTTCGCTGTTGATTTGGTCAAGTGGACTAAAACGTTGCTCGTTGTGGTTTCGACCATACGTCAACCACTCAGCGTTATTGTTAACGTCGGCAATCGCCGCGTCGTCAACGATTGCCGGATGCGAGAGCGCCGCGCCGATGATCGCCCCGGCGCCCAGCACGACATAGATCCCGCGCACCATCATCTGAGATGCGCAGGATTGTCTAAATAGAAACGACTCGACGAATGCCCTTAAGGGGCCGTAAGTCATCTAGTGATTTGAATCTCGATACCGACGACGCGCGGTGGGTCGAACGAACCCCATGGGACCAATGCGTTGTACGCGAAGGCGATGGCGGCCTCGTTCGTCAGGTTGCGGCCGAATAACGACACACTATTGCCTTCGCCCCAGAGGAACGAAACGGCACCATTCCATTTCGTCGCAGCTGAACGGTAATAGGTGTCTTCGTTGCTTTGCCCGTACGCGTTATAGCGAGACTGGTAGCGCGCATCGAGGCTGAACTCGAGCCGCGAATCGGGTAGTCGATCCGTATCCCGACTATACCGGACGCTGCCAAATGCACTCCATCGAGGCGCCATCATGACGTCGAGATGTGAGTTATCCGTCTCAATGCCGTCATTGTTGAGGTCAACCACGAACTCGGCCCACGAAGCGCTGAGATGGCCAAGCGATAAGTTCATCGCGAGATTCGGGCTCAATAGCCATTCAGACTCCACTTCGATCCCTCGAATGCCGACGTCGCCGAGGTTTATCGCGATCGCTTCCGTACCTCGCCCAGTGAAGTTTGGTCGTCGAACTAACCCCACCAGTTTCTCGTAGTCCATCACGAACGCCGCCGCAGAAATTCGGCCTCTGCGATCCAACAGCTCAGATTTAAGTCCAAATTCATGGTTCGTCACATACTCTGCTTCATACGGACCAATGTTCTGCACTCGCGTCGCGCGACCGTTAAACCCTCCTGGTTTAAAGCCTGTTGACGATGTGAGGTAAATCATCGTTGCCTCTGAAACGTCGTACATTCCGCCGACTCTCCAAGTTGGTTGATCCCACGTATTGGTCAGACTTAACCTGCGTGGCGGCGTTTGTTCCGCAGGCGGCGGTCGAGGGTCATGGCGGATATGTACGGTCTTTTCATCTTGCGTAAGTCTCCCGCCGAATACGAGCGAAAACGCATCGGACACGTGATAGTCCGCTTGTCCAAACGCGGCGACCGTCTTCGTTTCTTGATTCGCTACGACCGTAATGAACGCGTCTTCGAATCCATAAGTATCCGAGTATGGTGCGCCATTGTTCTGGTACGAAGTACGCGTTGATTCTTCTTGGAAGAGAAATACTCCCGCAGTGTAGTCCCAGCGCTCACTGTGAGCGTCACGAAAACGAATTTCCAAGCTATCCTCTTCGTGCTCAATTCCGAAGCCGAGATTGATGATCAACCCGCCACCCCGTACAGGTGGTTCCGTGCCCGCTCTCCCGTCCAAATCAAACCAAGACAAGAAGTCAGCAGTTTGCGTGTTCGCAAGAAACGTTAGCGTGCCAGGTTCAATGCTGAAATCGGATCTCAGCGTCAGACCTTTCTCCGCCGACTCCGCAAACCCATGTTCGTCCTGTCGCACGAGATGGACGTCGCCGTCCGCGGTACCGCGCGGATCCTGCTGGAAGTTGGTCACCGGAAGTCCGTCGACATCTTCGTCCAATCGATATGCAGTCAGCGTCGTATGAATTCTGTCAAGATCATGATCGACCTTGAACCGGAAATTCGTGGCATCAGTCCCACCTAGGAATTCGTCGTCGTAATCATTCTTTACGTGACCGTCGTAGTTGCGGAAGCCAGCCGATAACCGGGCGCGGACGCTACCATCAAAAACACTACCTGAGTCTGCCGAAAGGCGTAAATGACGAGTTCCGTATTCAGCGAGTGATAACCGACTGATGAATCCTGGCTCGTCGCTCGCGTCCTTCGTAATGACGTTGATCGTACCTGCAAGGCTGGTACGACCAAATAGTGGACCCTGCGGTCCGCGTAGGATTTCGACGCGTTCAACGTCGATCTGGTCATGCAGCACGCCTGTGTTCCGCGCATGCGGCGCGCCGTCTACCAGGACCTGCGTCTTCGAATCGGACAAAGGATCCGTCTCGTAAAAACCAATCCCCCGTATCGCAAAACTTCCGCCGTTACCAACCATCACGCGCTGCTTGATCGTATTCGGAACCAGCCCATTCAGATCCGTGAGATCTATCGCGCCCAGCGCTTCGATTTGAATCCCGTCCAGCGCTGACACTGACGACGGAACGTCCTCGATGTTCTCTTCGACCTTCTGTGCAACCACAAGAATCTCGTCGAGGGTTCGACCTTCTTGCTCAGCGTCATCATTCGCTGACTCGGCTTGACTCCAGACGCTCTGCTGCGCAAGCATCAATCCAGCGACGCAAAGAACCCCTGCAAGGTTTTTGACCTGGCAGTTGCAACTCCGTACGTGAGATATACGCAACGTCTTGCTTAACGAAGCGTTCCTATCGATACATCCAGAAAACATCACTCCTCCGACATCAAAAGTGTTGTTGTTTCGTGATTGTGAAAAACGTGTTCCTACGCGAACACAGGCGAGATCAACTCATGTCGCCAACGCCGGCGTCCGACGCCGTCCAACGTTCGCGATCCGATCGACTAACGTCATGATCGCTGGCACCAGGAACAATGGACCGAGGCTGGCAAACGCCATCCCTCCGATCAAGCTCACGAATAGTGGCAAAATCGTCATGATCGATTCTGATTTGCTATAGACGATGGGTAGTAGCCCAATAATCGTGGTAGCGGTCGTAATAAAGATCGCTCGCGCGCGCAATTGCGCGGCGGCAGATACGGCCTCTGCAACCGATGAGGCAGGGTTTTCCCGCCGAATCTTGTTAAAGGCGTGAAGTAGCACGAGCGCGTCGTTCACCACGACACCCGATACGGCAACAAGCCCGTAAAGTGAAGTGAGTTTTACCGGGTAGCCCAAAGCCCAGTGCAAGTAAATCGCACCAGCCAACGCGAGCGGGATGCCAACCAATACATACAGCGGCTGAAGAAGACTTCGCAGCTGAATGGAGACGATCGCAAAAATCAGGGTCAGCGCGATGGGGAACGTCACTGCCAGACCGCTCAACGTCTTGACCGTGTCGCGCGACGACCCGGTCGGAAGGTAGTTCAGACGCGGATACTCGAGTGCAAGCTCGCTCAGCAGCTCCGACTTCATCAAGTCTTCCAGTTCTTCCGATGACGAGATCGCGTTGTTGTAGTACACCGTAAACGTGACTGCTGGCCAACCGTCGACGCGCTGACGCTGCGCTAAATCTTGATGTTGCACCGTCTCCGCTACCCTGGAAAAAGCCGCCACCGATCCGTTGGGCAATGCGATGAGTTCGTTCTCAAGGTCGGCGTGACTGCTCCTGCGCTCTACCGGGTAACGAACCATCACGTCAATGTTGTCGGAGTTTCTAACGATGCGGTCGACTTTTGCACCGAAATATCGGTTTCTTAGCTGACGCGCCACATCGGCTTCGGACAAACCTGATGCACGACCCGCGTTCGTTACATCGACTTCAAAGTTGATTTTGTCGTACTCCAAGGTATCTTCCACCGCGTAGACTGCCGGTAACGAAACCAGCTGCGCCTTCAGCTTCTCAGCCGCTTCGACAACGTCCTCTTCATCTGGATGCAAAAGGACGTATGCCACGGCCGCGGCCGTCGCCTGCGTTGACGTCCGAAACGCCAAGCGATCAAGCCCTTCAATCGCCTCCATGTGGTTAATCCACGTCTGTTTTAGCTCGGCTACGGACACGTCACGATCGGGTGGAATGTTCAATCGAAGCTGCACGGTCGCGCGATTTTGAGCAGGTTCGGGTTCAGCGAGTCCCAGGAGCGTTTCCACTGGGCGGTGCATCCCAGCAATGACGTTAATGGCATTCACCGCCGTGCCGCCCGTCGTTTCGTTCGCCTCGTAGGCTGTCCAGACGATCTGTTCTGTAGCTCGTACGGTATCGTCGAACGTCGATCCAATCGCCATGGTGAGATCAACCTGCAATTGCCTCTCGTCTAGATTGTCGCCGACCGCGTCGAACTTCACGATATTGGTCATAAAAAGAGCGACCGCTACGCCAATGACCAATGAACATGCGGTAATTGCCGCGATCGGTCTACGCGTGCAAGCAGCAATCAGTGGTGTCAACCAATCGTTGATCAACGACTCAAACAGTCCCGATGTTCGAACCTGAACCGCAGTCAGTGGCCAACGACTGCGTGGCCAGCTCGACGAAAGGTGTGCGGGTAACAAGAAAAACGCGTCGAAGAGTGAAAAGAACAGCACCACAATCACGACGAGTGCGAGCGTGCTGATCAATTGACCAATGTTGCCGTCGAGAGGTAACAACGCAGCAAATGCGATCATCGTTGTGACGACACCTACGACGACCGGGACCATCACTTCGCGTGCACCCACGATCGATGCTTCAAGTCGCGACAACCCGTTGCGGCGATGCCGCGCAATGCTCTCGCCAACGATGACTGCGTCGTCCACAACGATCCCGATCACGACCGCAACACCTAACACGACCATAACGTTCAGCGTGACCGATAGAGCATGCAGTGCAATGAACGAACCGATGACCGCGGTCGGTATACCGACCGTAATCCAGAACCCGATTCGCAAGTCGAATACGAGGATCAGTACGAGGAACACGAGCACGGCTCCGATCAGTGCGCCGTTTCCAATCGTCGTTAACTGCCGTTCGACCGAAAACACGCGGTCGAGCCAATGCTCGACGTTCATGCCTGGCGGCGGTGCGTGTGCGTCCAGGAACTCATCGACCTCGTCCATGACCGTCACCGGATCGATACCTGGCGGCGCCGCGACATCAATGAAGACCGCCGGAACACCGTTTATCGTATTGATGATGGGATCTTCTACGAAGCCATCGCGAACCGTTGCGACATCCGAGAGTCGTACGATCGTTCCGTCCGGTCGATGCAGAACCACGATGTCTTTGAATTCTTCACCTCGATTGCGCTTGTCCAGTGCGCTAATCACAACGCTTCCCGACTGTGTCGCCAGCTCGCCGCCTGAAACATTCGCGGACGACTGGCGAATCGCGACTGCAACGTCGTGAATCGTCAATTGATGTTGTATCAGTTGTCGTTCGTCTACCTCGATCTGGATCTCTCGTTCTCGCGCTCCGACCAAGTCGGCAACGCGGACGCTTGGAAGCAGCAACAGTTGTTCCCGTACGTAATCCGCGTAAGCCCGAAGTTCCACTTCAGACCGCGTCGCCGAGGTAACTGCTAGAGACAGCACGTTTCGCAGAATCTCTTTTAAGACAATCTCCGGTTCGTCCGCACCTGCCGGTGGAAAATCCTCGATACTCTGTACCGCCGTTCTAACGAATTCGAGCTTTTGTGATACGTCAGTCCATTGCTCTAGTTCGACCAGAATCTCACCTCGACCGCGCCATGCATTAGAAGTGATCCGTTCGACTCCGTCGAGCGATACTAGACGCTCCTCGATCCGACGAACGATGTCCTCTTCGACTTCTCGTGGAGTCGCTCCATCGTACGGTACGTTGATCGCGATGGTACGAAGATCGATTAATGGATATCGCTCGAATACCGCGCTTGAGAAAGCGAAGATGCCTACACCGAGCAATAGCAGCATGATGCCGGTGACCGCGACGTGGTTGTGAACCATGTAGTCGAACGGTCCTTTCCAGCGGAGTTTAGTTGCTCCTGATTCGGTAGTAGGCAAGTCGGAGAGTCCCTTTTTACTTCGCGACTACGATGTCGCGGCTTTTGCCGGGGCACGCGTGAGAAAGTCCTTCGTTATCTCGGCGATCATCGTTACCGACGGTAAGAAGAACAAAAGACCAATGCCCGAGAACACGAGCCCAAACGTGATGCTCACAACCATCGGAATCAAGAATTGGATCGCTTCGCTGCCACTGAACAGCATGGGCGTTAAACTGAGCGCTGTTGTCACGCTCGTCAGTAGCACCGCACGTGCACGTTGTCGTGTCGCCGCCGTAATGGCAGCAATCGCTGGCGTCTGCGAGTCCGCCATGATTTGATTGAATCGGTGAAGTAAGAGGATCGTATCGCTCACGATTACGCCCGATACCGCGATAAAGCCCAATATGGACGCGAAGCTGAATACGTACCCGAGAACAAAGTGACCGACCACCGCACCGACGAACGCCATAGGAATACCCGCCAGGGCAAGTAACGGCTGTACGAAACTGCGCAGGAATGACGAGATGAGCACGTACAGCACGAGCAATCCAATTGGAATCGATATCTGAAGGATCGAAGCCGCACGAGCGGCATCTTTGGATTGCCCGTGTAGCTCGATGTGTACCCCCGGATATCGACGTTGCAGTTGCGGAAGTAATTCCGTTGCGATCTTTGCGGCTGAACCGATCGAAGCCCCCGTGCGTCCGATATCCGCGGTCACCACCACCGCGCTTCTGCCATCGATGCGCATGTGATCCGCGAACGTATTGGATTCCTTGAGCTCCGCGATCGCAAAGAGAGGTACTTGCTCCCGACCATTCGGCAGAAACACGAGCTCATTCATGAGATCCGCATACCGAGTGCGTCGATCCTCTGGATAGCGCACCATGACCAACAGCTCTTCCCGACCACGTTGAATGCGTTGTGCTTCTGCGCCGTAAAAGGAATTTCGTAATTGCGTGGCTACGGACGCCGCGGTCAGTCCACTTGCACGGCCGCTGTCGTTCAGTACGACTTCAAAACTGCGTTTCCCTATAGCTGTCGAATTCGAAACGTTCGTCACACCGTCACGATGAGCTAGCATTTCCTGAAAATCTTCAGCTGCCGATTGAACGACGTGCGCGTCTGGATGGGTCAGCGCGAATGACAGCTGACCCGCAATCTCGTTGCTGTGTGCGACGGTGACCGCGTGAACGCCAGGTATCTCAACTAGCTTGCGCTGCCATCGATGCGTGAAGTCAGCGACCGAAATTACCCGATCCACTGAAGGATTAAGTCGGACCTTGACCGACGCCACATTCGCCGAATTCGCGTGTAGTTCAACCCCGCTAACGCGCTCCCTTGGCAAGTATTCGCCGATCGAGATTGCCGTCGCGTCGATGACGGATCCTTCCACCTCAGCGTCGATATTTGCAGCCAGTTCTGCAGCGCGTTCAGCGGATGCTCTGATATCTTCTGGTCGAGCATTGGCGTGTAAGAGCAAATCGACCTGCACATCCATGTCATCAATAGGACTGAATGCAACGTCGTATTCGACGACTCTTGTCAGAAGCAGCGATGCCGCGACGATTACGCTGGCTACGACAACTGCGGGTGGCAGATACGGGTTTCTGATGGACCACGAGATCATAGGAATGATCCTCGTTTGCATCTTTTGTTCGAACCACGTTTGTACACGATTCTGAGCTTCAGATAGCGGCCACGCACTGACGTAACCAGCTTTCGCTAGATGACCTGGGAGCACCAGCGCGGCTTCGAGGATTGAAATCGCAAGTACCACGACAGCTACGATCGGAATCCCAACCAGGAGCTGTCCGATTAGACCGTCTAGCGGTAACAGTACCGCAAACGCGATGATCAGCGCAAGCACACCGATCGACACCGGTGCTATGACTTCCTTCGTGCCTGCAAGCGCGGCCTCTGCAGGTGAGTAACCCGCTTCCCGAAATGTCATGACACTCTCGGCGACGATGATCGCGTCGTCCACCACGATGCCGATCAGGACAAAGAACGCAAAGAGAACAATCAAGTTGACATTAAGGTCCAACAACGGAAACAGCACCAAAGCGCTGAGGAATACCGCTGGTACGCCTAGCGTGACCCATTTCGCGGTTCGCAGGTCGAACACCAGAAGCAGCGTGATGAACACGAGTGCCAGTCCGATCAGACCGTTTCTCACGATGGTGTACATGCGACCTTCTACCGCCCACGTTTCATCGTCCCATACCGACATCGAAACTGAATGCGGACGGCTATATTGAGCGAGAAAATCACGCACTTCCGAACTTGCTTCCCGCTGCGATGTGTCGGCAGTCCCTCGCACGTGCACGAATACAGTCGGAATCCCGTCAACGGTTGCAGCGACGTCGCTCTCCAACAGGCTATCGCTGACGGTCGCGATATCGCCTAACCGTATTAAAGATCCGTCGGGTCTCGAGACAATCACTATTCGAGCAAAATCTTCCGCATGAGTACCTTTCGCGAGGGTGCTCATCACGATGTCGCCCGACTGGGTGCGCAATTCGCCACCCGTGACGTTTACCGACGCTTTTCTAACCGTTGCGACGACATCCCTTAACGTAAAGCCGTATTGGGTTAGTGTTTCCTCGTCGACTTCGATCCGAATCTCTTGATTCTTCGTTCCTACGAGTTTGACAATGGCGACACTCGGCAGCAAGAGCAAATCGTCGCGCAGCAGTTCGGCTTCATGTCGGAGCTGATAAGGGTCCAGCGTCGGCGAACTTACGGCAAGCGTGAGGACATTGCGGGTAACCTCGATCCTCGTCACTTCAGGCTGGTCGGCGTTCCGCGGTGGAAAATCCTCAATCCGTTCGACTGCGGTACGAACGGCGTCTAAGGTATCGACGTCGTCCGCGAAGGATTCCATTTCTGCGTCAACGATCGCACGACCTTCCAGCGCTCTGGAGACGACACGAGTTACTCCGATGGTTCCGACGAGACTCTCTTCGATTCGCTTGAGGATGTCCTCTTCTACTTCAGTCGGGGAAGCACCGGGATAAGGCACTTCAATTCGAACGATTCGCGGGTCGTATTCGGGAAAGCTCTCCAAATTCGTCATATTCACCGCCACGATCCCGCCTGCGAAAAGTAGCACCAAAATGACGTTTGCAGCGACGCGATTGTTGCAGAAATACGCGATGATCCCGCTATCTGATACCCCCGTTGATTCCGACAGTGTTGGCTCGCTCACGTTACGGTACTCGGTCCGTAGCTAGCGGTAGCTTTAAGTAAATCGCTCATCGTGCTTAGCGCTCTACCGGTCGGACTTTCAGTCCTTCTCGCGCACCCGGAATACGCCCGACGACCACTCCGTCTTTCGCGTCAAACGCGTGTACCAACCAACCGTCTTCTGCATAACCGATCGAAATCGGCGTGAACGACACGAGCGATTCGTTGTCTACCAACCAGACACTGCCGTTTACCTGAACGGCCGACTCCGGTAAAACGAAAACGTTCTCGTGAGTCGCATCCTCGACCGTAACGTCCGTAAATGTACCCGGGCGGGGCAAAATGGGCGTGATTTCCTGATCGACGATGTGCAGGTAGAGATTGGCCAGCTTCGTATCGACGTCTACCTCGCGCGAGATTCGTTCCACTTCGGCGTTGTACTGACGCCCGTTTGCCATTACCGTGGCTTTCCGACCAATCGCGGGCGCTAGTGCGTCTAAATCGAGGTTCGAGATTTTCGCGCGTACGCGCAACTCGTACTTTGGAAAGACATCACCTAAATCAGAATCGATCGAACGTAAGACCTGGCCTTCCGATACCCTCGTACTGGTCACGTAGCCGTCGAATGGCATTCGAATCCGCGTTTTGTCCAACGCGATTTCCGCTAGAGCGATACGAACCTTTGCATTGTCGACTAGCGCTTGCGCTTGTTCAACCTCACCGTCCCTGGCAAGCCACGGGTGCTGTTCCTGGTCCGGGTACTTTCGCTTCAAGTCAGCTGATCTCGCTTCCCCATCCAATTTCTGTTTGAGTTCACCGACGACTGCCTCGAGGCCATGCTTCGCACGCGCCAAACTCAGCTCGAACTCTCGCGGGTCTATTTGGACGAGCGTTTCATCTGCCGCAAATTCCCCACCGCTGCGAAAATTCTCCGACACCTTCAGGACCATTCCAGATACCTCTGGTCGAACCTCGACGGTCCCTAAGGTCGTCACGATTCCGGTCAGCTGTAAGCGACGCGCCGCCTGTGTCGGTAACGGGAGAACAACCGCCGCCGTTGGGGCGATGCGTTGCTCAGCATCTTCTGACGAGATTTCGAGATAGTCGCGACTGGGTGCTCGTGCGAAGTAGATAGCAATCGCGATGATGCCGACAATCAGGACGATCTGTAGTACGCCTCGCCAACCGGGTCGATCCGGAGAATCAGTTCCACCACCTGAATCCGCCACGTATTACTCCATTCTTAGCTAACTCACAAACTGACTATCGATCTTGCTATCGACTAAAAGCCTCGAATAGCAACGAGACGTGAATTTCTAAATCGATTACGCACGGACGTACATCGCATACCTAATCAATAACGGTACGCGTTACAGACCATGCAATTCAAATATTGCAATATATTCGGCCGACCGACAATCGACCTGATTATATGGTTGACTAACAGATAGACCGCTCGAACGGACGTCCGATGAACGGGTTCAACTTTGTCTTCTACTTGATGAGCTGAGTATGAACAGAAGCTTTGCGTTATGTCTCAATCACTGCGAAGCTGTTTTCTCCACTCGAGTCAGTGCAACCGATTGCTCAAATACCAACTCCGTAAACGCTTGATTCGCACGACTCAAATCAAATTCAATGACTTCGTCATTTCGAGATATGGTCATTGAATTGGCTCTCCTTAGTTCATCAAGCAAGGGCAGCAAGTCGCGAAACTCCACAGAGTGTAGAGCCATGTTCATATTTCTAGGCCAAATCATCGAAAACTCGTGTGCATCGTTCCCATCGACTTTGATGGTCACTTTCAGCATCGAACTGCGATCTTCCTCGTTAGATCGATCAGTCTCATCTCCCGACGTAACTAGAAACGCCCACGTGCCATCCTCTTGAGGTACAAGTACGAACTTCTTGATACCTGAAGTACACGCAACGTATGGCTGGACGTATATGCTGCGATCTTTCCCTTTAGCGAACGTGCAGTTCCCAAAGTCCACTGTAGTGTATCTATCTTCGTTGGGCTGAGGATAGGAGATCCTCGTCTCCTGACAGATGATCGAGGTGCATGTAAGCAGGGAGACAACTGCAGTTAGATAACCAATCGTTCGAATCATTTCAATCCTCCTTGAGTGTTCTTAGACCTATAACAGTTCAACAGCCAAACGATCCGCCGACTATCCGACATTTGGATGTCATTACCTCGTCGACCTCCCAGTGGAACATTGTGAAGGTAGTTCTGATCAACACCAACTAGCTCCCAAAAGCGCTACTCGCTCTCTGATTAGACCATTTGTTCACACAATCCGTGCAACTTAGTTCAACAGAAGCGTATCTAACGATATACACACTTCGTTTGGGCAACTCCTATTTACTGCTACGTCCTCACTGAGCAACGAGAAATCGATTTAATTCGTCACCTGTGGCCGCGTTAGCCCGATGACGCCGAACCAAGCTTGATGTCGATCCAAAGGACTCCAATGATCCGTCCACATGGTTTCTATTTACTAGTACCGCTCCTCGTTTTGCTCGCGGTTTCGCAACCCGCGTTTTCACAGTCAGAAGCGACGGCCGAATATAGCGTTACATTCACTGGCAATTGGACCTTAGCGAGTACACCAGGTGGCGTCGTCGGCGGCGCTCACTTCACAACCATCGCAGGAGGGAACCACAACTCGTCGGTGAGTTTTTGGGCGGCTGGCGGAACGGCGACCGCCGGCCTCGAGCGACTAGCAGAACTTGGCATAACCAGTGGTTTTATAAGCGAAATCAACGCAAGTACTCACACCGATGCATCCTTTACATCTAGCGTCAGCGGGGGTGGAACAGGCACTTCGACCTTTACACTCACGGTCAAGAAAACTCACCCGTTGATCACGCTCGCCTCAATGATCGGACCAAGCCCCGATTGGTTTGTGGGTCTTCACGGATTCTCGCTGCTGGATGACGACAACAACTGGAAATCTTCAGCGTCTATGGACCTCTTCCCTTATGACGCGGGTACCGAGGACGGCACGGAGTTCACCCTCAGTAATGACGCAACGTCGCCCCAAGGTGTGATCACGAGTCTCAAAGGCGTGGGCAAGTTTTCCAACGTAAGGATGGCGAGGATTTCATTCACCCGGCAAAACGCTCCTCCTTCGGGACCGACGGTGAGCACTTATGATCCAACGGACGGCAGTACTGGTGTCGCGGTAGACAAGAATCTCGCGCTCACGTTCGACAAATCGGTGCAAGCGGGTAGCGGCAATATCGTCATCCGACCTTCTTCCGGTACGGATATCGAAATCGATGTGACGAGTAGTCAGGTGAGTTTCAGCGGCAGCACGGTCACAATCAACCCGTCAAACGATTTGAACTATGGCACCGACTATCACGTAAGGATCGCCAGCGGCGTGATCGAAGACACCTCTCAAAATGACTATGCTGGCATCGATGACGCCACGACCTGGAATTTCAGCACTGTCCCGGCGGTGTCATTGAGTGCCTCGCCGAACCCGGTCACCGAAGGTTCGAACGTGACGGTAACTGCGACACTGACGTCGTCGCTGGCGAGCGACGTCACCATTCCGCTTTCGTTGACAAGTGGCACAGCCGAGTCCGGCGACTACGGCACGCTTGAGGAAGTCGTGATCTCTGCTCAGCAAACTTCAGGTACGGGAACGATTAGTACCACGGACGACTCGGACTTCGATGACGAAACGTTCACGGTCGCGCTCGGGAGCTTGCCGACCACGGTAGGACCAGGTACGCCGTCGTCCGTGCTCATTACCATCTCCGACGCGGACACTGCTCCCGCGGCGTCGTTATCGGTCAATCCCAATCCCGTGACAGAGGGATCCAGTGTCACGGTCACTGTTACGCTCACCTCGTCGCTGGCGAATGATGTCACCATTCCAATTACGCTGACACGAGACACCGCAGAGTCGGGGGACTACGGTACGTTGACCGGAATCACGATCACGCGAGGTCAGACCTCAGGCACAGGCACGATAACGACAGCGACCGACGCGGACGACGACCATGAACGATTCACGGTGTCCCTAGGCGAGTTGCCTGATCCATTGATCGAAGGGTCACCGACATCCGTACAGATCGCGATTTCAGACCCTGATTCCACCGCAAACCCCGAGGTGTGGCTGTCTGCCTCGCCGAATCCGGTTCCTGAGGGTACTACCGTGGCGGTCACGGCGACGATCATGGTCGCTCAGCCAGACAATGTCACCATTCCCGTTATGCACGAGCAACACTGCCGAAACGGAGGACTACGGCACTTTAACGAGCATCGAGATCGCCGCTGACCAAACATCCGGCACTGGATCGATTGCCACGTTCACGGATTCCGATGTCGACGACGAGTCATTCACGGTCACATTAGGGGATTTGCCGGATGGATTAGCTGTTGGCGCGCCATCGTTCGTTGTAATCAATATATCTGATCCCGACACTGTAGACGGAGATACTGACTCGACCTCCGACGAGCCAGCAAATGAACCTCCGACTGTTTCCTCTCCCACGGGACCCCACAACCTCGGTATGACCGGATCGCTGACCTTGGAGCTCGCTACGATCTTCGCGGACCCCAACGACGACACGTTGATGTATGCCGCGATTTCATCTGACCTCGCGGTCGCGACAGTTAAAGTGGACGGCGACATGCTACTGGTACGGGCGGTTGCACTTGGCACTACTGAGATTACGGTTACGGCGACAGACCCTGGCGGCGCGTCGATTTCTCTGACGTTCGAGGTCACGGTGTCCGAACCCGAAATGGTGTGGTATCTACCCAGTTCGACTAACAGTGCCGTACAGGGGTTTGTCCGCGTCATCAATCACACCAATGCCGCGGGTGAGGTCACTGTCACGGCAACCGACGACGCAGGTACGACCTACGCACCGATGACCGTGTCCCTGGCGGCGCGAGCTGTTGTGCACTTCGCAGTCAGTGATTTGGAGAACGGGAACTCGGAACTAGGCTTTCTCAATGAGATGGGTTCAGGTACGGGCAGTGGGGATGGCGCATGGAGGATGATGCTTTCCAGCGCGACCTTGGACATCGAAGCACTCGGCTACGTACGAGCAAGCGATGGCTTCCTGACGTCGATGAACGCAACAGCACCGAAAAACGAAAACGGCGATTACGTTGTTGCGCTATTCAATCCCGCTAGTGATACATCCCAGATGAGTCGCTTACGGCTGGTGAATTCCAACTCAACCGCTGCAAATGTAACGGTGTCCGGCGTTGATGATGCTGGTCTTTCGCCGGGCGAATCGGTGGCGCTGACGATCCCTGCCGACACGGCGTGCGAGGTGGACGCGACCGCACTCGAAACGGGAACAGGACTCGATTGTGGTGAACCACAGGACGGTCTGGGCGATGGTTCAGGTCGTTGGCGGCTAAGCGTGACAACGGAAGCGGATTCGTCACTCGCCATCTTGAACTTGCAAGCGAATGCGAGTGGTCGGCTGACCAACCTGTCGGAACTCGCAAGTGCAAGTGACGATGGTGCTTGGCATGTGCCACTGTTTCCGGCTGCACCGCGTGGGGCAACTGGCGAAAATTCGGTACGGCTACAAGGCTACTTGCGAGTGGTCAATCGCTCGTCCGAGTCCGGTACCGTGACCATCGTTGCGACCGACGACAGCGACTTCGAGTATGAAAAATTAACACTAGCTTTCGCGGCGAGTGAGACCAAACACATCGATGCGACAGATCTCGAACTCGGCAACGAGACGATCGGACTAGGCGGTAATACGGGACAAGGCATCGGTGCGTGGCGACTATCGCTTTCGAGCGAAGACCTTGAGTTCGATGCGTACGCGTACGTGCAAGATGCGGACGGATTTCTTGTCGCTATTCAGACTACTGCGCCATCGTTGGACCGAGTGCACCGGGCGGCTATGTTCAATCCTGCCAGCAACACCACGGAGATTAGCACGCTCCGTCTGATCAACAATGGCGACACCGAAGCGCATGCGCTCATTACGGGTACCGACGACACGGGCGGCGATCGTCTCGGTACCACAGTACGGACCACCGTACTTCCCGACAGCGTGATCGAATTGTCCGCGACAGAATTGGAATCTGGCGACGCCTCGGCAATCGCGTCCGGTGCGCTGGGTGACTCGAACGGCTCATGGCGCCTACGCGTTGAAGCGGATCAGGAAATCGAGGTCATGAGTCTGCTTACCAGCGGTCTCGGACATCTATCGAATCTCTCGCATGCCGACGATACGCGAGGGTTCGAGCGCACTCCCGCGGCCGTACTCGCGTCGCCAGAAGAAGTGACGCTACGTCGCCAGCTGAACAACAGGTTGGCAGCGCGCTGGAGCGCTGTAGAGAACGCTATGTACGAAGTACACCTCCTGCGCGAGGACAAACGTGTATGGCACACCCGTGGGCTTACTGTACTGCGGTGGACCTGGCCGGTTGAGGAGCTCGCTCAAGGAACCTACACTGTCCGTGTGTGCACCTTGAACGAGGATAACGAGTGCAGTGCGTGGACGTTGTCCAACGAAGTCACGCTGAATTAAGCGGAGCGAATTGGGTAGTAATCCTGTCTACACACTCCATGTGGATGCACGCAGCCAGCCGCTAGTAACGTAAACGCTGTTCGAAACTCGTTTTCCGACGACAGCCAAATCACAATCTTCCTGTCATTTAGTGCATTAGCGCGTCAATTCACTCTCGAAAGGAAGGCAAGGGGAATCGAAACTGTAGACCTGTAACCTGGATTAGCCTATTGGTACAGAAGAATGATTGATCATCGCATTGGAGGAGGTTTAGACCATCCACAGATCACGGAGGAGCACTTCAAGAATGTGAGGCTTTACTTTCGATGTAATCGAGTAAGTTCCCCTCCAAAAACCCTGTCGAACGACACACAAACACTCGGATTCGTTGATCAATTTGCGATTGTGTATTTATCCTGTAATCGGCTTTCACACGAACTCGAGTCCGTTCATCCTCTAACTCTGAAATGGAAATCGAGACCTTGACATGCCTCTCAAGCTTAGTGTTGAACGGTTGTGCACCACAATCCGCTAAACCTGAAATAGAGGCGGAGTTTGACTTTGGTACAGTGACGATCAATCCTTCGTCATAGTCTGATGTCCTAGTCACATGACCTTCAGGAATCGCGTCTAACGCATGTACCCAGACATCGTCATAGATTGCGGAAATCTCTCGTTCGTAGGTCTGGATGGGGTTTAGTAATTGATACCGAGGTAGAGAGCAGCTGCAAATCAAAAGCAGTACCAACACTGTAATGATGCGCATCTGTAGCAACCTATGCGAATGACAGAGTAGCGATCTCGCTTACTCCCCCAATCACTGTGTTACAAATCACGATTTCTCTATTAAATTAGACGAGAAATGCAAGATGCGATAGTTTGCTTGTTTAATAGTTACCCCATTAGAGCGAGTTGACTCGGAATAGGCTATCGATATACCAATATCGCTACTCTATATGTTATTATCTCTCATAAGTTATACGGTTAAACGTATCTTATCTATATCGTGATTATTCTTACACATTATAGTATCCCGTTGTCTAACCTTTCGAATTTGGTCGCGTTTTTATAACGAGCTTGATTTGGGAGTAGCGTCGAGGCGAAACAGAGCTAGAGTAACGCACGTGTCTGGCGTACGATATTTCGCGCGGCGTCGACCTCATCCGATGATCCACAATCAACGATCGGATTCTGTCAGCCGTCGGAACAATCGAAATCAAACCGGCGATTCGTTAGACGCCGAGAAACTCGTCAAGTACCTGCCCGTCTGTCAATGTCTGGACCGGGCGCACTCATTGGTTGTGTTATGGACATTGACGCACATACGCGAGCTGTTACACCCCGCGCAAACTAGTGGTCGCCTGCTGTGACGATAGCGAACTTTGTACGACAGGAATATGAATTCGATGCACGCGATGGTAAACGATTGAGGTTTAAACGCTTCCACGACCATAGCGTTGAAGCGGAACCAGTAATGCTCGTTCACGGTGCTGGAGTGCGTAGTGAGATTTTCATACCTCCACAACCAGAGTCTCTCGTCCATCGACTCGTAAACAATGGATACGACGTGTGGTGTTTGGATTGGCGCGCGAGCATAGATTTGCCTGCTGACGAGTGGACGATCGAGGACGCAGCGGTGCTTGATCACCCACTCGCAGTACGAAGAATCTGTAAGGAAACGGGAGTAGACCAACTAAAAACCATCGTACATTGCCAAGGTTCTACCAGCTTCATGCTCGCTCTCGTCGCCGGTCTCCTACCGGAGGTCAGCCTCGTGGTGTCGAACGCTGTATCTCTCCATCCAATCGTCCCAACGAAATCTCGGTTAAAAGGGAAACTCACCATCCCCGTAGTTAGTCGGCTCATCACCTACTTGAATCCTCAATGGGGAATACACGCTCCCGCGGGTTGGCCAAAGGTCCTTGATTTTCTAGTTCGATCAATTCATCACGAATGCAATAACGCCGTCTGTAAGTGGTCCAGTTTCACATACGGCACTGGAACGCCAACGTTGTGGCGACACGAAAACCTCAACCCCGAATTGCATCGTTGGATAAAAGGGGAGTTCGGTCCCGTTCCCCTGAGTTTCTTTCGTCATATGAATCAGTGTATCAAGGCCGGCCATTTGACGACAACCGGCAAATACGCCGAATTACCAAGAAATATCGATGCACGAGCGCCCAGGACTGAAGCTCGGGTTGTATTTCTCGCGGGGCAAATGAATAACTGTTTTCTTGCAGAGAGTCAAGTTCGAAGTTTTGAGTGGATGAACAGTTATGCTCCTGGAAAGCACTCGTATTACGAACTCGCTGACTATGGACATCTGGATGTATTCATTGGAAAGGATGCGCCAAGGGACGTGCACCCTCTAGTTTTAGATGAACTAGCTCGTGACACGTGAATTGAGACGATGACTATTCCAACTCGTCAAAAAGTCATATCAGGACGACATGCATTTGTGGACGGTATCCGTTACGAGATGCCAATCCGTACGAGTGACGCCTCCGCAATCATGGCCGCATTTCCTTGCGATTTTGAGAGTGCACGCACCTTGCTACCTGAAGGGTTTATTCAACCATATAGATTGTGGAATCGCGCAATTCTCCTCGTCACAGTAATTGATTACCGAGAGACTAGTATCGGCTCATATATTGAGTACAGCATTGCGATCGCATGTACGTACGGATTAAAGCCACGCATGAGGTTATTACCTGCACTATTTATGAAACTCTTCGGAACAGGACAGTACGTTCTCGACTTACCGGTGTCGACTGAGGTATCTGTCAAGGGTGGACAAGGAATTTGGGGGATGCCTAAACACCAAGCGAATTTAGACTTCATTGTCGGAAAAAAGTGGATCAGCAGCCAATACGATCTTGATGGACAAATGGTTGGTCGATTAGATATCAAACGACCGACCCGCTACGGTTTAGCGCTCAATATGGCCGCGACGAATTATTGTGCTTTCCGCGGCATGATGATGCGCTCTCGCATTTACTTCAAGTCCAAGGTCGGCGTTTCTCTTATTAATCCGCAGGCTCGTTTCGTTTTAGGTAGCCACCCACGTACCGACGCTTTGTCGTCATTAAATATCGCTGGACAGCCACTATTTGTAGTCCACATGCCTCAACTCACAGGCGTACTCGACGACTACTTTGATTGCTGGTTTGTATCGTCCACACGACGACCTTCGGAAGCGGAGATTCCAGGTCTTGAGACGACATATTCACTGGGATACAGTGAGGATTGGCTTCAACCTCCAAAGCGCGACCTACATTTAGATCTAGACGAGGATTGACCCATGCCCCGCGCACTATTGATTAACCACTCGATCCTGTTTCTCTGTACATCGACGTACTTGGGTGCCGGAGTATTTTTGGTGTTTTTCCTCTTACCTTTGGAACCCCAACTGGATATTTCGAATTACAAAGTGGTCCTCGTCGATCCTATCGATTACGCCACTCGCTTTTTTACTTGGGTAACGATCTTAATCGTGATTACCAGTTTGATCATGCTAGTAACCGAATGGGTTTCGGGGTTGAAGTGGCCGTCGATCGTTGTGCTATTGGGGGTAGGAATCGCTACGACGATTACGCACCAATTTCATTTTCCCTTAAACGAGGAACTTGCAGCCGGAATTACCTCAAATGACCGACTTGCAGATGTACTCGACGAATGGGCAGATTACAGTCGTTTGCGATTTCTATTTTGGGCAGTTCAGTGGTTCGCAGTGATGTATTACTTCTATTCGTTAGCCTACAGATCCAGGGAAGACCAATGAACGACGCAATTCTCCGTTTCATCCTCATTGTCATTTCCGCGGTCACGGTGATCACGGGGATGCTACAGCTCATGTTCCCCAGCGCAATGTTGAACTTAGTTGCCGCATCAAGTAATCCGATTAGCTCACACCTCTTCGGTACTGTAGGTATGTTCATGCTTATCACAGGGGCGCTTTTTCTACAGTCGCTTCTGAGGCATTCACGAGAAAACGTTATACCTCTTTGGATCGGCGTTCAAAAAACTCTTGCCGCGACACTTTTGATGTGGGCGTGGTATTCCGATATGTTTTTGTCTATTGTCTTATTAGTTGCAGGATTCGATGCAGTAAGCGGAGTTCTATGTTTTGTGTTCTGGCATCGTATGAGCAAGTAATGTGATTGCTCTCTTTTTTTACCGCGCTACTTTGTGATGTCAATACCTCCCATCGCAGCACTCCAACCAAATCGAAAGGCTTTGATATTACCGGGTGGCGGTATGCGAGTAGCGTATCAAGCAGGCGCGATACAAGCGCTGTACCGCGCAGGGCTTCGGTTCTCGTACGCTGATGCGACGTCGGGAGGTATATTCAATCTCTCCGCACTTATGTCCGGTCTTTCTGTTGAAGAACTAGCAGTCCGATGGCGAAATCTTCGTCCAATGGATTTCGTCTCATTCCAATCGTTGAGTGCCTACTTACGACCCTCGAAACTAATGGCGATCGGCGACTTTGCAGGTATAGAGAGAAGAGTATTCCCGCACCTTGGCATCAAAATCGACAACATTCGCTCAGCTTCGAATCTCGATGCAACTTTTAACGTCTGCAAATTTGACGACAAGATCGTTCACGCAATCCCGTCCAAGGATATTGCAATACCTTTGTTGTTGGCGGGTATTTCGTTGCCTTGGGTAACACCACCCGTTTTGTATGACGGATGCTATTGGACCGATGCAGTTTGGATCAAAGATTCGAACATTCTCGATGTAGTTAAGAAAGGGGCAAATGAAATTTGGATCATCTGGTGTATAGGTAACACAGAGGACTACCTGCCAGGATGGCTAAATCAATACGTACATATGATCGAAATGAGCGCGGTTGGTGCTCTAAATGCCGAGCTCGCGAGAATCCAAGAATTCAATAATCTAATCAAAAAAGGTAGAAAACCATACGGTCACGATCAACCGATCACTGTGCATGCCATCAGACCCCGATATCCCATACCACTTGACTGGGATTACCTTAGAGGTAAGGTATCAGGCGATGCACTTGTTGATCAGGGGTATGCCGATGCGTCGAGCTATTTAGAAACACACGACGCTAAAGGTATTTCGCCCGCCATTAGCATTTCAAAAATGACGGCGCCGAGTATTGGTGTTTCGTTTCGCGAAAAAATGAAAGGATTCATTTTTTATCGTGAGATGGATTCTCGATTCTCGACAAACTCTGAAGTCGCCATCCCGATCATACTAAATGCGACGATTAACATCCGCGACCTTCAACAGTTTTGCGAACATTCAGATCACCGCGGGGAAATGGTCGCTCACTTGGAGTGCCCTCGGCTCGGCGGTTTGCTCCCCGCCACAAAGACGGACTTTCAGTTATTTTCTCCTACGCATGATGCCAACGTGGTTGAAATGGTCTACGAATCCGGATTTTGGCATGAAGGTCAGCATTATTTCTTCTCCGGTAGAAAATCGTTAACCAAGAGTACGCCTTTCCGCTTGTGGCGTGACACCACGACCTTGTTCGTCAATCTACACAAAGGTAACGATAGAAGCGATCCGGTCATTGCAACGGGTGTTCTGAAACTATCGTTCGTCGGTTTGCTGTCGCTCCTCGCGACACTTCACTGTCGAGATGCGAGAGGAATTCGGCTCCGAGTAAGTGCTCTGTTGAAGTTCGGTCTTTTCTTCATTTCTAACCTATGGATGCAATATGGAATCAGGATGTGGCGAAGAACTTGAATCGGGTTAGTAGTAATTAAAGCTTACTTCGTTTTGAACGCAATAAAAGGGTTGCCATGCACGATGTTGTAGTTATCGGAAGCGGATTTGGAGGAGCGGTAGCCGCATGTCGCCTCTCCTCCGCAGGTCAGCAAGTTACATTGCTGGAGCGCGGGCGCCGTTGGCAACCGCAAGATTACCCACGCGATGTTACAGACGCTTGGATTTATGACGTTGACGAACCGGAAACACAGAACGGCTGGATGGACCTCCGTATCTTCGACGAAATGTGGGTGGCACAAGGTGCCGGCGTCGGAGGTGGATCACTCATTTATGCAAATGTATCAATCAATGCCCCAAGGGAAACATTTCAATCAGGTTGGCCGAAAGAAATCACTTACGATAAACTGCTTCCATACTACGAGCGTGTCGAACACATGCTCAAACCTCAGTATCTTCCAGACAATCAACTAACACCTCGATTCAAACTGATGCGTGATGCCGCTCGTGCCACGCGTGCTGAAGATCGATTTCGAAAAGTTCCACTCGCCGTCAGCTTCAACCCGGATTCCGCGTTTCCTGATCAACAGCCTCTTCCACAGGAAAGGCGAATAACGTTTCAAAATAGTTTTAATCGGGATCAGGGTTACTGTATACATTGCGGTAATTGTGATATCGGGTGTCAGGAGCAGGCGAAAAATACTCTCGATCTAAACTATCTGGCGGTCGCGGAAGATCACGGCACGACGATAAAACCATTGAGTGTAGTCTCCCACATTTCACCGATTGATGATTACTACCGAGTCCATTATGACGCGATCGTGGAAGGTCGACGAGAATGTAAGTCAATTGATGGAAGAAAGGTCGTGCTGGCCGCCGGATCTCTCGGTTCAACCGAAATACTGTTTCGATCGAAAATCCAACATCGAACCCTTCCAAATTTAAGCCCCTATCTTGGAAAAGGATGGAGCTCGAATGGTGACTTTCTCACACTCGCAAGATACGAGGACAGAGATTTGTTTCCAACCAGAGGTCCAACGATTTCCAGTGCGATAGACTACCTAGACGGGTCAGACGGCGGAGTACGTTATTTTGTCGAAGACGGCGGATTTCCCGCTGTTTTGAGCAACGTAGTAGAGGCAAGACGGGGAGCGAATCGGCGGTTGTCATTGCAAACGTGGGTACTGGGCTTCCTCGCAAAACGAATAAGAACCGCCGCAGGTGTTGATCGCACGATGCCTTGGTTTGGTCAAGCCGTGGATGCAAGCAACGGTCGCTTGTACTTCGGACGAGATCTAATAAGGTTATGGAAGAAGCGGCTCAAATTGGATTGGAATCCGAGAAGATCTGAGGCCGCAATAAATGGACTTATAGGTAGACACAAGATTCTCACCGCCGCAACCGGAGGTAAAGCGAACGTTCCGATTACATGGCGAACCTTTAGAAACTTAATTACACCCCACCCACTAGGTGGATGCGGAATGGGTTCTTCTCCGTCCGTCGGAGTTGTAGACTCGAAAGGCGAAGTGTATGGATATCCTGGACTATTCGTCGTTGACGGTGCTATCGTACCGCGAGCCATCGGACTTAATCCATCGAAGACGATTGCTGCCTTGAGCGAGCTGATTTCGGAAGGAATGCTCGATGAATAAGCCTTCAGTACATCGTGTCACCGGATTCCAAATACTCTATGTCCTGCGTCAAAATCAATCCCTTGGGTACTTCGAATCGAGTTAACGTCTGTATGGTATCAGCTTAGCGGGGCGGTTCGATTTAAGGCTCTCATCTTTGATGAACATAGTCAACTTTCGTCTCTCGAAGTCATCTTCCGCACTAAAGCGACACTTGCTATCGCGACCTATTTGTGTGACGTCTCCTATTCACGTCGACCATCGTGCGACACTCAGGTTCAGGTGGACACGTATTAAGAATACGGACTGTCAATTACGAATGATCGCATTCTACTGTCACTTTTTTGCAGTCTGCTCACACGGACACGTTTTTAAATCACGCACAACTCGGAGCTAGGCTGCAACACCTTACTCCCAGCAAGCGATCGCTCTCGTCAGGTTTCGTTGTTGGCCAAGTACGAAACATGGAATATGACGCGCACCGTTCGTATAACGCGTTTATTCAATTCCATTTTTAGTTCTGAGTAACCGCCGTATTTACTCGCTAGATCTGTAAAAAGAAAGCACGATATCGCATACGCAATGGCGCCTAATTCCTGAATCAAGTGCGAATTTTCGCTCCGAAATGTATGATCGATCTCAGTTGAATTTAAATCCGACTGGCCAGAAAGATCCGATAGACGCACCAGCTAGCGGCGGTCACGACCTTAGTCATAGTCGAACTGATAGTAAATCGTGCCGAGCGTTTCGGTAGAAACGACAATTTCATCTCCTTCCCGTGACCTTTCGTCGAGCGTGTCGGACCTCCCATGATGTGACGGTCGAGACGCTGCTATTGGGGGTGCTGGCGTTGGATGTCGGTCAACACGATCACTTGGAAAGCGTCGTGGCAACGTAGACAGATTAGAAAGTACTCCGTCACTTTTCAGCAAACTCATTACACGTAGCGGTCCATCGGGTTGTAACGTCAGTCGCCAGTTTCCGACGGGAATTCCGCTTCGATCCGTCTCATCACCTTCAGAGGCAACTTCGGATACATTCGGAACCAACATTCGCGTTGCACGAGGCGCGATCGAAAACACAACTGGTGTTCCGAGTGACTGTCCGTTCCCGTCGACACCGGTGATCGACACAGTTCGAATGTCATCCGAAGGATTTACTAACCGTAGTTCGCTGATATGGTCTTCATTGCCGCTCATATTGAATACCGGTACATGAACGCCTGACTCGTCGCGGTGAAACGCGTCGTGCATACTCGTCAGCGACCCGTCACTTGAGCGAGCGTATCCAAATACGTCTAGGTTTAAATCACTTTCAATCTCGAGCCACCAATCTCCCGCCCCGCTCACAAATCCTTGCCCGAAACCCATGGCTTCGTTACCGTTCTCGAGGTCATCGGCACTCATCTCGGCCGTGGCGTTACCAGCGATCTGTATCGTGACGGGACCATATCGATCCCCTACGTCGTCATAGCCGACGATGCCGATATCACCTGCATCGTCGCTCCGATTCACGATCCGTAAAAAACCTTGATATGCCTCGTTTGAAGCCGACGGGAACATGGACACCTGATGGAGTGGACCTCCGTCTTCGTACGACGGGCTCGATAAATTGGTGAGCGTGCCGTTCGGACTCTCCAACAGATTCATGACTTGAATGGGTTGCTCAGACGCAACGATCAGTTGCCATTTTCCCGTGCCCTCGTCGAGCGATCCTTCTAAATCTTCAGCGCCCATTTCTAGATCCTGGGCTGTTAACCAACGAGCGCTGTGCGACGGGATTTGCAGTTCTACCGTGCTACCAGAGTTAACGCCTTCATCGTCGATTCCTCGAATGGTCACCGATGCCATATTCTCCGATGGATTAATAAGTCGTAACGAACTAACCTGACCAGAGTCGCCAGCGTGGTTGAAGATTGGTACTCGTGTATTGCCGTCTGCTTGCCTTGGAACGAGGTCGTGCATACGAGCGAGATGGTTGTTAGCCGTCTGAACGTACGTGAATACGTCGAGCTTCAGATCTGAATCAAGCGTCAGCCGCCACGCGCCATCCCCTTCTCCGATGGATCCGTTCAGGTCCAGATTCTCATTGCCGTTTTCTAGATCGCTCGAATTGAAGAACTTCGTCGCGTGTGCGCTAATCTCAAGCGTAAGCGGACCGTAAGCCGCTCCTGAATCATCGTATGCATGAATCTCAACGGACCCGGACTCATTGTCGCGATTTGAAATTTGAACGATCCCTTCCCATGATTCGTGAGAAGCCGGAGGCATGTATGGCACCACATATTCACGCGAGCCAATCTCGACATGGTGGCCTGAAGCGGCGACCAATACTTCAACTTGGCGCCCATTGAACTTGAATTTACTGCCGTGCTCGAAGCGCTCAGATCCGTCTTCACAGTCTATCGGCGCACCATCACCGTCAATATCAATGCAAACGTAATCGTGTGTTCCGGTAAATATCCCGTCGGAGACGAAGTCGCTCGTGGATATGGTCACGAGTCCGTCGCCCAGTACCTGTATACGTCCTGACCAACTAGAACTCGCCTCATGCCAAGCGTCCGAAACTTGCCCTTCAGCATCGAATTGAAAAAACACATGGATCGAATACGGGACCACTACCGACGCTTGATAGCCGACATTGAAGGTGGCCGAAACATGACCTACAAGCGAGAATGGGTCCATTGCAGCAAGCCTTTGAGGAGGACCATCGTCGGTTAGGTCTGCGTTTTGATTTGCGTCGAAATAAACACGAGCGACACCATCGCCAAGACTATCGACCATGAACGCGATGGCGGTACCCTCAGCATAGCTAAGGACAATCTCACCATATGCTTGATGGTCGCCTTTTACTTCAGGATAAATCAGTTCGGGATTCGGATCAATGACAATCTCGAGCAATACCCTCAATGCATTGGGTAACGGCTCGCGTGTACCGAATCGCAACGATGGTGCTGACTCGCCCATGTCGGTAGGTGCTGGATCGTAACGATCGTGACGCCCATCGTTGTCGTCGTCCCAGTCCGTTTCGTCGTCGATGCCGTCACCATCGGTATCTATCGACTTGCTGGCGAAAAGCGGGAATGCGTCCAATACGTCCGGTACACCATCGCCGTCGTCGTCTTTGTCCTCCCAATTTCCTATCCCGTCGCCGTCGGTGTCAGCAGATTCGTTGGAATCAAAAGGAAACGCGTCAACTATGTCACGAACGCCGTCGTTATCGTCGTCTAGATCATCATTGTCCCCAATTCCGTCGCCATCGCTATCGAGTGAGTCACCAGGATCGAGCGGAACGGCGTCCTCAATGTCGCGGACACCGTCGCCGTCGTCATCATCGTCAGCGTTATTACCTGTCCCGTCGCCGTCCGAGTCGAGAAATTCCGATTCGTTCATCGGAAAATCATCGAGCGCATCAGGGATACCGTCTGAGTCAGCATCCGCAGCTGTCGGAAGGTCTGAAGGTCGAAACCTTGCGTCCAATCTAAAAATGCCGCGTCCTGCCGAGATATATGAGTCTCGATTTGTATGGCTCACAACGACATGATGATCCAGTTCAGACAAGCTTTTAATAAAACCGCTCCCATAGACACGATGCCACGACCTCTCCGCATCACGTAATAAGCCGTCCTGTCGAGCCGCGAGTATGAACAGTTGGTCCTGCTCTAGTACGCTAATCTTCGTACCGGACCACCAGCGATCCGCGTCTTCTGGTTGACTAACCTCCATCCAATTCAGTCCAGCATCGGTAGAGTTGTAGAGGCTGTAGAGTGACTCACCTAAACCCCAGAACGTACTCCCGTCCCATGCCATCCAATGAATCTCGCCGCCGTCTGGCGAACCGGTCACCTCGTTCTCCTCCCCTCCGTCGGTCCTAATAGCCGAGTGAACCGTAGGTTGACCTAAGAACAGGTATGCCGGGAATTGTGTGACGTTGATGGAGTCCGTATTCGAGATTATTTGCTCTCGAGACTTCACATTGCCAACTCGTTCCCACGTATCGCCTTGGTTGCTACTGAAAGCGATCTCCCACTCGCGATTCTCGAGATCAAGCGCTAGGAATATACGCCCTTGCCGATCTGCGACCACTTTCGGTGCGGTCGGAATACCGTTTATCTCAATCTCCTCAAACGTCGATCCTAGATCGGTCGACCGAAGGAGCGATTGTGTTTTACTCGTCGGAAAGGCGTGTGAGGCGATGAGCGCATTACCGCTCGCGTCGATATCGCTTATCGGAACTTCGAACTCAGATACTGGGACCATGGTTGTCCCACCATCCACGCTGCGCCAGAGCCTCCCACTACGCCCCGGTGGACTGCGGACTACCCAGAGCGCACCGTCCTCGTCACTCGCAAGCGACGAGATATGGTTCAATCGCGAACGACGCTCCAAATGGATGTGTTCTGGTTCCTCATCTAATCCTTCGCCCTTCACTAACCAGTCAAAGGCATCCTCGATCGTGACTTCGCCGTAAGCGCAGTGCCCACCGGGTGTAGCGAGATCGCTTCTGGTTTCGAGCCCGATGGTGTAACGGTAGTACCCATAGCTATCTACACCTGCATACCAAAGAAAATCCTCCGTCGTGTCCTGAACAAACACGCGAAATCGCGACTTAAATTCATCTGATGGTTGCCAAAGAGGATCTCTGGTATAAGAACACCCGCACCATGCGTGCAGTCCGCCGCCATAGAACTCGGCGTACCGAGGAACGAATTCATTCAGAAAACACGTTCCCTGAGATCCACCCCACAGAAACACGCGGTTAAAGTCCACGGTAAAGGCACCTTCAAAGTGACTTTGAAACAATTCGTGAATCAGTGATTCATCAGGCGGATACCAGTGCCTAACAACCCTACCAATTGAAGCGACGCGTGTCTCAGGTGAAGCAACGGCAACAGGCACTAAACCGAATCGCGTTGCTGCTCGCTTCGAGAAAGGCAAGTACGCATTGAGCATCGCTTCTTGCGAAGCGCTGCTGTTTCCATGGAAGAAGACGACGATTCCAGTTGGTTCAGCAAGATCAATTCCTTCGGGCAATTCGTAGCGGTACATCAAGCTCCGACCTTGCGAATCCTCGAACAAACCCGTTACCGGTTCGGCGAAAACAGAATCGGTCATGCAAACGCAGGAGATCATCGCGACGATAAGGACCCATTTTCGGGTATGTTTGAATGACGGACTCATCGCATCATTCCGCGTCGGAGTCTGCAAGCTGTTGTCGGGGCGAATCAACACGAAATTAACTGTTTACGCCTGAACTATGCAAGGAAATCTTTAGGCGAGAAGCGACGCTGTTAGAGGCGAACCGTGATCACCTAGCCGCTTTTCGTATTTGTGACCATACTATCGGAATATGCGCGTTTAAAAATCACCAAATTTAAGGACCTACTATGTCGCCTATGTCGCGTCCTTACAGTTGTGTCAGCTCGTCTATGCTAGTTGCCTTGGTGCATGTTGTGACGAAACACGTTCGCGCCACCGACGTTAGTTCCAGCGTTAGTAGCCGACCTACTCTCGAGGCTGATGCGCCCGAAGCAGCGGTCTATTACTCCTTAAGCACGTGTTAGCGTGATCGACGCTAGAAGGACAGCGACCTAATTTCAAGCATACGACCATCCGGGTCATGACCGTTCCAGCTCAGTCCAGCCTGATTACCTGGTTCGAGGCCTAGCGTCCGAAGTACTTTCGGATCAATTGCCGACTGTACCAAAGTTATCGCGACGTGCTTGCTTGCACCTTTCCTCAGCCGGAATAAGAATCGTGTGTCGCCAACATCGGTGTTTGGAAAAACCCATGCGCCGTCGCCATCTCTAACGACGATTAGACCTAGAGATTCATAGAAGCGTTGACTTTCGATCAGATCAGTGACGACAAGGGTGTAAAGCACGTTGGGCAGATTAAGTTCATTAAAAGGTGTTCCGACCATGGCGGGAGAAGGACGAAGCACAGCTTCTTCAAACGGTTCACGTTCCTCCCTATGCGTATTGAAGAAGAACTCGTGACCGTCGGGATCTTCGATCGAAAAACTCCCACATTCGTTGTCTGGTAACGGGTTACCTTCGTCATCCAACATCAGGCGCTCTTCGGACTTGAACTCCTCGAACAACGTAACAGGAATGCCAATCTCATCCATGCATTCCTTTAATCGATAAATGTGGGCTCCCCGGAAATTGATTAGATTGTCCTGTAGAAAGGACATGAACGTCAGCGATTGCGAACGATATTCCAGCGATACACGAAGCCCCGGAGCATCCTCACCTGTAGGCGTGAAATCAAGAGCCTTGTAAAAATCGACGGTCCTCTCGAGCTGAGTAGACCGAAGGCAAACACTAAAAAAGCCTAGTGGAAGCATGGATCTCATCCAGTGTGTCATTAACGATGTTGAGTTGCGGCGGCTTCTAGTTGCTTTGTCGCTACGGGTACTGAAAAAAGTTGCAGTACCTTGAACTCATGAACATACGATGTTACTTTAGAGTGCCAGAGCCTTTTGGTGTACGACCGATACTTGCTAGTTCTTCGCACCACCATCCCAATCGGTGAACGAGTGGCACCGATCCGCCGTTCGATGGTTAGAAAAGGAAATACGAACGGACTGGCGATATCCGATCGCTTAATTTCCTGAGAGCTCTGGGAAATATGTTCCGAAAAAACCTCTGTCTCGTGTCAGAAACGCATCGGCCTTAAACAGTGCATGTGCTCCGATTAGAAAGTCCGTAATAATGCGGCTTCTTGGTCCTCCTTTCTGACGATAGTCATGCCAGCGCCGCCCCGCTTCAAATGCGATTTCTGCGTTCAAATCAGACGTCGTCACATTTGAGATAGCTAATGCTCGATCTAAATCTACTCGATTTGGAATCGCGGCGGCCAACTCAGCATAAACCACATTAGATATCACGATTGCGCCTTTGTCGTAAGCGTCCTCTAATCTCTCGAGTGACTGGTGACCGAACGTTTCGTTTTGGAAATACACATCAATCAATATGTTGGTGTCTACAGCTGTAATCATCTACCGCGAATCGCTTCAATGAAGTCATCCGTTGAATCAATACCTTCAAACATCCCGAACACACGTTTCAAAGGGTGGGACCTCGAAATACATTTCTTGAGTAGTAGACCTTCCTCAGTAGGCACGAATTCGACTTCAACATTACGATTCATGCCGTACTCATCGCGTAGCGTCTTCGGAATCGTGACTTGACCGCGTTCGGATACCCTCATAATCCATAAATATGAAATACCATTGCGGAAAATCATACTGAACTTTTCTGAATGATGTATACCGTGATAACGGTATTGAGATGAATCATCCTCATGCATTTGCGCCAACCGACGAACAAGGAGTGATGATCGCCGTTGGTTCTCCTTACTCAGGCGGATCCTAGACAACGTTCAGATAAGCGTGTGCTTGTCAGTCGTTTCACCGGTTGGGTTCGTCAAAGTGATAAGTACGGTCACAATGGAAGCGACGAAAGGTCGAGGAAAAATGCGTTCTCGCTCAAATCTAGCAATCCCAAGAAACCTGCGATTGCATTTCACTTCGCATCGCCCTATGCCTGACCGAACCGACGAATTGGATCCAGCAAACTGGCAAATCGACCCCAACTACGTCTTACCGCGACTCACCGTAATGACAGCAGCGGGTAGGATCCTGGGCGGTGTATCACGCTGACCATTTGAACCAGATCGGTACTAGTAATTTCTAAATCGACGCAATACGCGATGTTTCCTAAAATCAAATTCGAGGAGGATGTTTAGTGCCTATCAACGAGAAAGCTATCAAGCATTTTGAACGCGTAGGTCGCACAATAGTGGCGTCGCATGTGCCAGATGTGCCTCCTACAAACTTTCACGACATGCTTGATCGTATGTTCGCCATAAATCCGAATTGGGGAAAAGGCACAAACGACTCGTTGGGTGAAGACCTGCCGTCACACCTCGCGTACCTTAGATTTCGTGAAGCGTGGATACGAAAGAAGGAAGGGCGTGAAACCGCTTGAGTATTTCGTTGCGGCATTGTGTGCGCAATGTGACGCGTTGGATTCGGAAGGCATCGATTTGGCGGTCGCCGGTGCTGTCGCAGCAAGCAACTAGCGCGATCAAATTCGGACAACGACAGATTTAGACGTGATCCTATCGCTTACGGATAAAAGCGTACAGAACGTACTGGATGCCTTGCATCACTATGGCTGGGATTCCATCGAAGTCGTCGAAAATTGGTTGTTAAGGGCACATCATCCCGTCACTGGTCGATTGGATGTCTTGGTTTCTCAGACTGAATACGAAAACGTTGCTCTCGGTAGAGCACATACCGTCGCACTCGATGAACAACACACGTGCAAGACGCTAGCGATCGAGGATGTCTTGATCCTCAAATCAATCGCAGTTCGGTACAGAGACAACGACGATGTCGAATCCATCTTAGTGACACGTCCAAATCTGGACTGGGACTACATGACGCGATGGATCGATGAGTTCGGGGTACAGAAACGTCTACAGCGCATTGAAAACTCTGCTTTGACGAGTGGCAGGATTACCCAAGAGATTACGAGTAGATTACGACAACGTAGTTCCGACTAACAATGACGCAAGCATTCCACGAAGACGAAACAATGTGGTTACGCTGTTGTGAAAACGATTCTGTAAATTGAGCGGGTTGTTTACTAGACTGATCTGTTTTGACCTGTACCTAGATCACTCTATTCCGTCAATAATCCCTAACGAGAATGGTGATCGTTTGTCGCGATACCCAGGAGATTGGATGTGTTAAAACCCCTACATCACTGCAATCCCCGTCGATCACAAGATGGAAACATTCGTCGCCGTGTTTCTTAACGCCTCGCCATGGATTCGCCTCTGAAACAGTCGCTCTTCGCCATCGTCATGGTGGCTATCGCCACATCGCTGGTCTTTATTTCGGTAATCACAGACATTCGGCCAACACCATCAAATCTGACGTACGACGAAGAAGACCGCTACTTTTTGAATGAATGGAAAGACGCCGGCGGAGGTGAATTCGCGACTTGGGGGTTTCCAGAGAAGGTACTTGGGCAGTTCGATATCACCGCGAGATTCATCGCGCCAGAGATCTTTTTCAGCAAGGAATTTCAGAATGCGCTATATACATCTCAAGAATCTTTCTCCATCGCGACCGATCCGACCGAATCGCTACATCAATTTGATGGTAGAAAAACGGGAGAAAGTAAGTTCACTTTTTCGATAGAGAACGAGAAACGGAAGATGGCTGCAATATCTAGATTGAGAAATCCGGACGATCTGCCAGCCGATGTACTTGAGGGGCTAGTGTTACAACAGAAACACTTTAACAGGCTTAACACAAGATCGTCGAGAACGACAATTGAAATCGAACTCCCGAGTCCAACGAAGACGAGTCCGATTGATGAAGCATTCAAGATGTTGTCACCGACTGATCAACAGCATCTAGAACCGTATCTTGAACGCCTGACGGACGTCCCGTCTATCCTCGCGCTCTCACAAGAAATGTCGAATGAAGTACGTCAAGCAGCCTTTCAGTTGCTATTCCATGCTCAAGAACGCAGTGGCGAACCAATTCTGCTATCGCCTGACGCATCGCTGACTACGCCCCCTGACTTCGTACACGTCCGACGTTTAGAGCCGAACACGGTGGTGACGACCATCAAGCTAAGACGACAAATCCAAAGCAGTTTAGAAGGCTCGATATCCTCTCTATTCAGTGATACATTAGAAGGCGTTGAGGTCCATTCTTCACTTAGCGCCAAAGGGCGCGCGATCAGTCGAAACTTGACCCCCGTGCCCGAAGGCTACATTCTTCCGGAATCCGAGAATTACCTCGTAAAAGAATCGAGAGACGGATCCTGGTGGCGCTATTTTTCGAAAACCATATTTGGTGGCGCAGTCGTCTTGGAACAAAAAGAGCCAATCAATTTACCCATGTACGAGCCAAACCTAAGCATTGCTGGAAACGACGCTCAAATCGTGTACGTTCAAGACGCGGAACGCAATTGGACTACATTTGTTGCAGCGTCTAACGAAGCTAGTAGATTTCGTTTCGCGGCAGACGGCCGACTAGAAGCGGAACAAAAAGAGGCGTTCATCGAATTTTGTAGACGGATGATCGAAGCGGATACGTACCTCGAGTATCGCTGAAGTTCGATTTTTAGATTTCAACTTAGCCTCTAGTGGCGGATAGCTCATACCGCTCATACAATGGTTTTCACTATGGTTCGACGAATCCCCTTGACTCCACACTCGCGTGCGCTCCTAGAGCACCGTGATGAAGTCTTGGAAGCGGCGAAACGCTGCGACTTAACTAATGTTCGCGTGTTTGGTTCCATTGCCCGCGGAGATGCGAACGAGGACAGCGACATCGATCTTCTTGTCTCCTTTGTACCCGACTCGAGGTTCGGATTTGAAATGTACGGTTTACCCGTGCTCGTAGAAAGACTGACAGACCGTAAAGTTGATATGTTGTTCGACGATCAGCTGAGACCAAAGGATGGGGAGTTACCTTCGCAAGCGTCGGTTAGAGCCTCCATTCTGGAGGATGCTGTTCCGCTGTGAAACCGTCCGCGGCGGAACGATATCTAAAAGTCCTGGTCAGGCTAAATAAACAGGAGTAGCTCTAACGTCTTCGAAGGCAACTCTCGTGGAGCGGGATCTTGACGATATGAGAAGACTACAAGGATTCGGGTTCTTAAGTAACCGGATCAACAACCAAGCCTGGATTGGAATCTCGAGATTACGTACTTGATAGGACACTCGCAGTGGGTCTGCCACAACCTACGATCGATTTCCTACCGAAAATCTACAGAATTTCAGATGCGACTTAGACGATGATTTGGCGAGAAACCGTTTGATCCGACCGGCGTCTTTGACGTGAAACGTCAATCGATGATATTGGCAAACGCGAAGAACGAACGTTAACGGCGGACATAGGTATCTACCTTTCACGAAACTGTCGACGTGACGACGGAACTCGATGAGAGAGACAACATATCCCGATAAGCAGAATTCGTTCTAGTGGAGCATTTTGGCACGCGACGATTGCGTCCGTTTGCAACTCACCTCTCCCAGACACAGTGAGCTATCGAACGACAAGTGTTGACAAATTACTCAGCCATACTTCGCTTCAATAGATCGAGTAATCAATGCGCTTTGGTCAGTAGACCGAGTTTTCCACGACCTCCCCACACCTATTGCGATCGAAATCAGAGACGGTTCATGCCGTGTTGAGCTTGCGAACGTTTCTTACTTTCGTTTTTGCGTCGTGCATGTTGTTCGCATGCACATCGCTTCGGTACGTCGAGTTAGACTCAGAAAACCAGAGCGGCCGAGTCGACTACCTCATCGTTCACTACACCAGTGAAGATTTCGGCGAATCTTTACGGCTATTGACCGAACGAACCGACCGACCCGTCAGTTCGCACTATCTGGTGCCAGAGCGCAGTGATCCTACGTATCCACACCATCGTTTAAAGGTGTACCGACTCGTCGAAGAAGATCAGCGCGCATGGCATGCAGGTAGGAGCTACTGGCGTGGGAATTCCAATTTAAACAACCGCTCGATCGGAATCGAAATCGTGAACCGTGCGCGATGCATTGGCGATGATCCCGAACTTGTGATGGAAGACCCAGCAACCTATTGTGAGTTTCCAAGATATGACGAGGAACAGATTGAGCTGGTTATTGAGCTCGTCCTAGACATCCTCCGACGCCATCCTAATATCGACCCTGACGACATACTCGCGCATTCCGATATCGCTCCTAATCGCAAACTGGATCCTGGTCCGGCATTCCCTTGGCGAAGACTCTACGAGCACGGCATCGGTGCGTGGTACGACGAGGAGACAGTTAGACGCTATCGAAGCCGATTCGAGACACACCCCGTGGAATTGTTTTTATTGCAAAAGGCACTCGTCGCGTACGGCTACGAAGTACAAGAAACCGGTAAACTGGATGAGCACACTTATTTAGCATTAAGAGCGTTTCAAATGCACTTCAGACCGTCCGATTGGTCCGGTCAACCCGATTCCGAAACAGCCGCCATTCTGTTTGCGCTACTGGAAAAGTACCGACCTCGTTCGCTTGAAGCATTACTGAATCCGGACTTGATGGGAACCCGTGTGCAGCAGATTTCACCCTCCCACAAACTCAGGTACAAAAGCTGATGTCGATTTACATTACAAGCCTTGCGAACATGCCGAAGCTGATCAGACGATTCGATATTGAGTACCTGGTTTCCATCGTCGATGCGGACGGCCAACCTCCTACACCAACTGAGATTTCCTCGTCTCGACACCACCGATGTGTTGTTGACGATATCGTTGAAACCCAGCCGGGAAAGATTGTTCCGCGAACCGAGCACATCAGAGACTTAATCGGGTTTCTCGATGCGTGGGATAGCGAATCGAGTTTGTTAATCCACTGTATAGGGGGCGTCAGCAGATCGACCGCCGCCGCATTAATCGCACACACCTTGAAAACCAGCGATCCAAAGCAATCTGCGACAGCATTACGGTTAGCAGCGCCATACGCGTGGCCCAATCAGCGAATCGTTTCTCTTGCCGATTCAATATTGGGGCTCAACGGTAAATTGATCCTCGCTCGCGAGGAAATGGGTCCCGCAAGCTGGCAAATCGATCCAGATTACGCCGTACCACAACTTCATGGAAACGATGCGGGTGGTGATAAATCCGGAAGATACGCGGAACTGGAGATCTGAACCAGTCGACTAGGAGAGAGACACATATCGTCGAACTAGTGACCGTTTTTTAAAACGCTTATGTACTTCTGTGTGGTTTTCACACTCATTACAAGGTTCGGCGCCGATCAGAACTTATGTTCTGATTCTGTTTTCAGTTGCCGACACTGCGGGAAGAGCGCCACCCGCATCAAAGAGCGCGAGCCACCTAATGGTAGGAGCTCTCTTATACGTCAATGAGCAACGATCAATGTTCCCCAACAGCACGAGTTACTGATGACGGGTAGCGATAGGACACACTGCCGTCATTCGGGTAATTACTGAGCCGGAAATAACGATCTAACGTATCGTCAGGCTTCGAATAGCTGTACGCATTTACGTCGAGGAACACTTCAGCCTCAATCTCATCAGATTCCTCACTGCCAGATCTAATCTCCAATCGATATTTGCGGCAATACGGATCTTCCGGCGCGTCCCATGTGAGCGACCAATATGCGTCGTTCCCATCGATTTGAAAGCCTTCCGGTCGATCACAAGTCGCTTTATTTACCCACGCTAGACCATAGTTCAGTGAGTCAGGATTGTCGCCATCAGATACAACCCGTACTTCCATGGTGTAACTTCCTTGTTCCAGTTCAACCTCTACTAGCTCGACATTGGATGTGTTGTTGTTGCTATACGCAACACGGCTACCGCCTTCGTCGAATACCTCCAATTCGTAATCGGGAAGGTAACTCAACCAATCGTCGTCGATGTGTCGGTGCCACACAAGAACTGCAGAAAACATGACGTCTTCCTCCACGGTAAGTTGGTACTCTACGGCATCACCCTCCGTCAGATCTCTCGCGTAGTCCCACCCTAGCATACCGATATCCTCATCGAATCCACCGTCAAACTCTCCTGCACTGAGAATCTCATAGGCGGTGAACACGTTTAATGCGCCGGCTCCATACTTTGGACTGGTCGGCAGCTCGTCGGACGTTCGTTCCCACGGACCGTTCATAAACAACGGATCTACTGGACTGACATTGTCCCACTCGACCGCGATTCTGTAGTTGAAGCGAGTAGCTGCCGCCATCAGAATTGATTTGATGGTAACGCTGCGATATGCATTGGAGAGAAGGGGGTCTAGTTTCGCTCGTTCCAACAATAACGCCGCGGCTGAACACACTTGTGGGCTCGAATAGCTGGTCGCCGCAAGAGAGGAACGAGCTGTAATGTCGGGCTTATATCTGGGTGACCCGTGGTCATTGTGTTTAGCGCCATCGAACGCAAAAGTGTTTTGATACTTCTGACCCACGACAATGCTGTTATAAGCCATTCCACTCGTCGTCACATTTCCGCTCGGTAATGAACTGTGGGCGGTACACGCTACGAGGTCGTTTTCCTCAACAAACTTGTCAAACCGTCGCGTAGTCGCCGCGCCGCCTCCGTTCGTATTACTAACGTTAAGTAGCTTCGCGGGAGCCACCGGAATATCGTCATAACTTACTAGCGGATAGGAGTTGGATTGATCCTCGTCTACCAAAAAGGCACGTAAGTTCGCGGTGGTAGTTGTATGAAATGAGTCCAGTTCAGCGGAGAACGTCGAATACCTTGTGTAGAGCAACGGATAGCTCTTGTTCTCGGTTAGAATCTCAGCGACGGTTCTGCTGTGCCTACTCTCTTCGCCGTATTCGAAGAGGTGCATGACATCACCAATATCTTCAGGCGTGTGAGTGGATTCCGCTTGAAGAACTGTAATACCCCTTCCGGTTGGTAAACGATGTTCGTATCGTGTCAGAAGATCTTGATAGCCGACGTACTTCGCCAGTTCGTAATTGTTGGTGTACCACCCGTACGAATCGAAGGAGTGTTCAATCGAACGGTACCTATCTCCTACCAACGTAGTAAATGTTTGTTCGTGTTCGAACGCTATTTCGGCACGATCATAGGGTGCCGATGACAAGCTTGTGACTTGTCCGTCTCTGTTCTGTAACAAACTTAAAACGAGAACAGGTTGATCTGAACGAACGATCAGTTGCCAATCACCTGTCCCCTCGCCAAGCATTCCGGCTAATGCCTCATCGCCAGTTTCCAACTGACCTGCATCTAGATCTGCGACTGAGCCATCAGGTATAGATACGGCTACGACGGACGACCAATCCCCTGAATCATCGATGCCCTGTATTCTGACAGTCGCGATTGAGTCACCGGTGTTAACCACGCGCAACTTGCTGACCAGATCGGAATCAGTTTGCGCATTGAACGTCGGAACGCGAGACCGGAATTCAGTTCCCGAAGCAACGTCGTGGATTGAAGTAAAGAAACCGTTGTCGAACTCTAGATATGTATTAATTTGGATGTCAAGTTCGCTTTCGAATGTCAAATGCCAGTCTCCAGTCCCAGCTCCTATTCCCGTAGACAGCCCTATATCCGCATTACCTTGTTCTAGATCGTCAGAACTTAAGTACGCAGTCTCTCCAGCTTGAATTACTAACTCTACGGGCTCATAGGCCTCTCCTGTACTATCTACCGCCGTAATTGACACCTCGCCTGATTCGTCAGAACGGTTTAGCATCCCTACCAATCCTTGGAATCCATGGTTCGAAGCGTTGGGAAACATCGGAACGCGACGACTACTTGCGTTACTGGAAAGGTTGATTAGATGCCCGGTGGACGTCTCCAACAGGTTAAGGACGATCAACGGTTGATCAGATTCGACGCTGAGTCGCCATCTCCCATCGCCATCACCTAAACCGTCACTCTCAAGTTCAGCTGCAGTGACATCGCGAGACGTACCGGCTGCGACATCTAACGTTACGATCTCACCCGGTGATTCGCCGTCAACGTCAATACCAGTGATGCTCACTGAGGCATCTAATTCGCCTGCGTTAATAAGACGCAATCTACTGATCTGGTCGACATTACTCGCAGGATTGAATATCGCTACTTGGTACTCATTTTCTGCGCCCGGGACCGTGTCGTGCATCGTCGTTAGGAAGCCATCCGATGTACGCACATATACGAGTACCTCAATATCCGATTCACTCGTAAGCTCCAGTCGCCAATCGCCGTCTCCAGATCCAACGCCCTCAGATAGGAGATCGTCCGTATCGCCGTTCTCTAGATCGTCAGAGTCAAAATGAACGGTATGTCGACCTTCCATTGACAAGGAAATCGGACCCATCTCCCGACCAGCTTCGTCAAAAGCCAAGATTTCAACGTCAGCTTCGTCAGCAGAATGATTTATCAGTCGCAGAAACCCGTCACGCGCGTCGTTCGAAGCAGCAAGAAAAAGAGGTACTGTGTGTGTCGTCTCCGCAACCACAAAACCCGAAGGTATCACGAGCGTACATAAGCCAAATTGCTTTAAGAGTCTCAACCAGTGAGAGTTCGCCAATATGGTGACGAATTCGTTTTTGACCATCTAGGACCGCGGTGCTTCTCTACACGTCGTGGTTTCCAAGTTCCTTCCGAAAGTTCGGAAACGTGTTTCGAAGGGAAACCAATCTCGTTTGTCAGTCTATGTTCTGTGACCGCTTCGCGCATCCCCAAATTTAGGGACTTTGGGCGATACTCTCGGTAGATTAGCTGGCTAGTTCGGCGGATAGGAGCAAGTAGAAGGTTGTCGAGTATGGCGCTTAAGTCGGCGCCAGTCTCACCGAGTCCGCATCTCTAATCGATCCACGGCCAATATACAGACATTAGGTTCTTAACTCGGTATGGATCTATAACTGGATTCCCTTTTGGACGAAGCCAAAAGAGATTCGACAGATCGTCGAATGCAGGAACGTTCTGCAGACCGTTTCCTCCGAGATCGAATCGCCACAACGAATGTAAATCACAAAGAATCGTTGCGTCCTATACCTGATTGCCCGCATGCTACGGTGAACGAGTTTCGTCTGAAATCGAATCGTCTGAGTGAACTCGATGTTTGAGGAACCAGTTGGTTTCCCAACAGCAATGCCTACGCCTGCCTGTTCGTCCAAATTACTCATGAAGGCGTTAGGTGATGGCTGCGCTGCGTTTCGCGTCACCAGCAGAATATAGGTCCGAATAGAGGCGTTCGTCGCCGTCACGTTGACCTTGATCGTATTCGCGAATTGGGCGAGAGATCACGACTACCGGCGTCGCTCTTTACAGGGCTACGGCGGTTTACTATCGGATTACAAGCTCTACACCTGCGCGTTCCAATCCACCCAAAAGTCCTTCCCCGCACCGAGTCGATGCGCATCAACACTCTTCAGTCGCTGAATCGGTAACCACGAGCGACACAATTCGCTGCATAGTAGGGTCATGCTCACATTTCAACGTCCCCTAAATTGAGGAGATATGAGGTGTTTTTCGGTAGTCTTTAGCCTTCCTTAGATAGGCGTACATAAGATGAATGTCCGCGAGCGCCTCTAAATAACCTACGTGCAGATACTCTAAGTCTAAAAGATGCACAAATCAATCTTGAACGTGTGGTAAGTTATTGATTCTAAAAGATCTTTACCTTATCCCCAATATTGAGGATGCAGAAAAAGACTACGTGCTTAGCATAAATACAAATCACAGAATGTTGAGTTCCGCAGAGTCTGAGTGAATCTAAATATCTATGAGAGTCGACAGACAAGATGAAATGAGTATATGTGTGCTTAGATTTCAGATTGCTAGACACATGTTCAAACCGACTTTACGGTGTTGGCGTGAGTAAACTAGGTCTATATGACGATGTCGTCACATCCTTACAAAAAGCGATTCTTCATCCGTCAGCTTGGTCTAGAGCTTTTCGATTAATTGATGAGGCAGTCGGCATACACGGTAGTACCACAGTACTCGCAGCGGGGGAGCGTACGACCGATGTTCGCATTTTTGCGTTTTGGTATTACGATCGGGGCATCCGACAGTTTGAGTTAGAGAATCTCTATTTCAAGGATTACTACGACATCGACGAGCGGATCCCTCGCGTACGTCGAATACCTGAAAACAAGGTTGTCCATATCAAGGATCTCTACACCGCTTCAGAATTAAAGCGCTCCGCTGCGTACAACGAAGCGATGGCGATTTGTAACGGTCAGGATAGCCTACACGTGCGTTTGGCTGGTCCTAATGACACTCGCATCACCTGGGTTCCGAATGACCCGACCGATCGGGAAGGTTGGTCGACTGGAAAGCTAGCGCTGATGCGACGCTTGTTCCCTCATCTGCACCATGCGATTTGGGCGGAACATACACTAAACGGCGCAGGTATCCTCACATCGACGCTTGCCGATTTATTAGGTGCAACGGGATTGGGAATCATCCAACTGGACGGACGTGGGCGGATCTTCGACATAAACGACCGTGGTAAGAGGCTGTTACGGAATCGTGAGACTATATATGATCGACACGGATTCTTACACGCTAAACGTCGCCTGGAAGACGTTAAACTCCAGAAGCTAATATCGCGGGCAATACCCTCGAGAGGTTCAGTTGGCTATGGAGGTACTACGACGTTCAATCGTTGGCCGAAACCACCGCTTTTAACGCAGATACATCCAATACAAGCACAGGAAGAGGACCCTCGAACTTGGTCGGTAGCGGCGTTGGTCGTCATCAGTGACCTACCCGGGCGTCCCGAAATCGATCAAGGCGTAGTAGCGCAAACACTCAACTTTACCGGTATGGAAAGTCGCGTTGCAGTGATGCTCGCAGAAGGTAAAACCGTACCGTTGATCGCAGAAGAATTAGGGCGGAAGGAAAGTACGATCCGACACCACGTCAAACGAATGTTCACGAAGCACAATCTTTCACGGCAGACGGAGTTGATCGATTTGGTGCGAGCGATCGCCGGCGCTCCAAGAACGGAAACGTAACGACGAAAACAGACGTATGCAAACGAAAAGGACTAGAAGGTAAACGCCCTATAACGTTATGATGACATGCGTGTAGTACACCCCAGGTTTGACTCTGCGAAGAAATCCTCACCGGAATTCTGACGTATGTTATTCGTCCATCGGGAAATAAAGAAGGGTCGCGAACTACCTATGAATATAGCGTATACCACGTAAAACGAGCCGAAACGGACATTTTGATAGAGTGTCTAGCGATTTAATACGCCTATATCCAGCGAGCTACTCACCGTGAGTTCACGACATCGACAACACCAACGTCGAGCAAAAGTAAATAACAACGTTCCGACTAGAGAATCGCTCTGATTCAGAGGAAGATATCCTCACTTACCCTGCATTTACTAACCCTTGGGACCGACAGCTGGTGGACAAAACGTCGCTCATTTAGTAGACAAGGTAGCCGACACGATTCTGCATAAGCAGCTCGATCTCTCAGCCGCAATTCCTGGCATCGTACTTCTGGTGCTCACGCTCGTGTTATTCGACGCGAAAGATTTCCGAATCTTGACGACGTGGGTTGTAGGTTTCGGTATCTATCTCTCGATCCATGCGCTCTTCTTAGTCTAAATTGATGTAAGTTTCTTATTCGCTGTTTGGGTTCCGACCTAGTTCAGCGTGTCCGGTGGCTAGGCACGTGACTTCGACTCTGTCCGGCATGCAACGGTTTAGCGAAAGGTCGAGTCTAGACGATGCACCTTCGTCTTGAACTTTCGAATCTTTACGACGCATTTGAAGTTGAAACGCCTCGATCGTTGCTGATCTTCTCCCAATGATGACATGCAATCGATGCGTCGTCGCTTATTCGCTCTCGAAAGGGTTTCTGATTAATACAAACCGACGTTGCGTGTGCGCACCTTGTGTGAAATCTACATCCGGTGGGAGGCGTAATCGGTGAGGGCACGTCACCACTCAAAATCACCCGGTCTTTACTGGCGGTCGGATCTGGGATAGGAATCGCAGATAGCAGAGCTTGAGTGTAGGGGTGTTTTGGTGCATCGTAAATTTCTTGTGCGATCTCAGTTTCGACAATTTCACCGAGGTACATCACCGCCACACGGTCAGAAATGTGCTTCACCACGGCCAAATCGTGTGCGATGAAGATTAGCGCAAGATTCATCTCGCGTTGAAGATCCAGGAGCAGGTTGATGACCTGTGATTGCACCGAGACATCTAGCGCCGACACGGCTTCGTCACAAACAATCAATTTCGGTTCGAGCGCAATTGCACGCGCAATTCCAATCCTCTGTCGCTGACCGCCTGAAAACTCATGCGGAAAGCGATTCGCAGCCGATGCATCCAAACCGACACGTTCGAGCAAACTTGCAACTCGCTGCTGCCGTTCCTCTGGTGTGCCGACCTTGTGTATGACGAAAGGTTCGGCAAGGATCTTTCCTACAGTGTGTCGCGCGTTTAGCGACTCGAATGGATCCTGGAAAATGATCTGAATGTCTTTTCGCAATGTACGTAAGCGTTTACGATCCATTTGCGTGACATCTTCCCCTTCGAAGAACACCGAGCCTGATGTCGGCTCATAGAGGCGAAGCAGCGCTTTTCCAACTGTGCTCTTACCGCAACCCGATTCCCCGACGAGACCGAGCGTTTCACCTCGACGAACTTCAAACGAAACATCATCGACGGCGTGAACGTGCCCGACGGTACGAAGAAATAGTCCGCCACGTACCGGGAAGTGTTTTGTTAGTTGCTCAATGAGAAGTATCGGATCGTCTTTCATGCGGTCGCCACTGCATTCTGTTCGAGCTCGCGCCACCGTAGACACGCGACTGTTCGACTTTCTGTCGCCAATTCGAGTAGTGGTTTGTTGATTGAACATTGATCCTGTGCAAACTCGCACCGATTGCTGAATCGACATCCGACAGGCAACTCATCGATACTCGGTACGACACCGGGAATCGTCGGTAGAACAGACTTCGATTCGCTTTCTAACCGTGGAATCGAATCCAACAGGCCTCTTGTATACGGATGCAACGGTGACGCAAACAGTGTTTCAACCGAAGCCTCTTCCGCGATTCGCCCAGCGTACATGACCACCACTCGCGACGCTAGCTCCGCTATGACGCCGAGGTCGTGAGTGATGAAGATGATCGACATGCCGTACTCCCTCTGCAGATCGCGAAGTAGCTCGAGGATCTGCGCCTGGATCGTTACATCGAGCGCGGTCGTCGGTTCGTCGGCGATCAGAATGCGTGGTCTGCTCGAAAGTGCCATCGCGATCATGACCCGCTGCCGCATACCACCCGAAAGCTGGTGAGGATATTCATCGAGACGCCGTTCTGCCGCAGGAATGCCCACGTGGTCCATCAATCGCAGTGCTTCTGATCGGATCTCCGCTTTCGACGCGTTTGGATGGTGGAGTCGATAGGACTCGCCTAGCTGTTTCCCGACTCGATGAACCGGATTCAATGCCGTCATGGGCTCTTGAAAGATCATCGCAACTTGGTCGCCGCGAACGCGGCTCAATTGCTCGGACGTCAGTTGCGTTAAATCTCGTCCCTCAAATCGAATCACCCCACCCGTGACCCGACCGGCGGGTTTCGGTAGCAATCCCATGACCGCCAGCGCAGTCACGCTCTTACCGCACCCAGACTCCCCAACCAGACCGAGTGTTTCGCCTTCCTCAAGACTAATGCTCACGTCATCGATGACATCGACGACCCCTTCATCGGTTTCGAACGAGATCGAGAGATTCTCGATCGAGAGCAGTGGCACGTTAAATTTTCGTTCGAAAATCGTTTTGGACGATCGTCGCAGCACCGAATGAATCGCCGTTTCGTTTGGCTTCGAGGGTTTCCTCCTTAATTTCAGTATCGATCCAGAACAAGCCACCACTACTGAAAATGCCCGCCGAATTGGCTTGCGTGTTAAAGATGCTACCTGTCGTCGGTGTACCGATGTGTTGCGGTACGCGAATCCACCGCCACGCGGCTTCACGCGTATAAGGAACCTGGAACGAAGGTACCATGACGCCGGAATCATGCACCATTCGTTCAAGCACGTGTGCTAACTCAATTCTCTCAGCACGATCAGATGAGCCGCGGAATTGCATAATCAACTCGTCCATTGCAGGATCCGCCCAAGCCGTAATGTTGTTCGTCTGGGTCCTTTTTGCATTGTCAGAATGGAAGTGTTCCCAATATCTCGGTGAAAGACCCTGACTAGCCCATCCACCCCAGGAGATCTGATGCTTTTTCTCCTGTTGTTTCTTGAATGCGGCCGATCCGTCAAGTAATTGAAGCTCTAACTCGAGCCCCGCCTTCTTAGCTTCCTCCTTGAGAATAACCAAGCGGTCCGTGTGGTGAGATTGACCATAGCTCACAATGAACGATAACCGCTGCCCATCTCGAACCAGAATCCCCGTATCATCACGTTCCGTAAAACCGGCACGTTGGAAATACTCCGCAGCTTTATCAAGGTCATATGTACGCGGTTTGATGGTGTTGTTGTCGTAGTCACCGAAGCCAAGTTGAAAGGTCGGTAAACGTTCGTAATCGCCCCGAAGGATTGTGTTAATAACCCTCTCGAAATTGAGTGCGTGAGCGATGCCGTAGCGAACATCGCGTTCGCTCAACATCGGTTCATTGGTGTTCATGAACATACCGGTCGATGGTTGTGGTAACTGGTTGTACAACCAGAACTTACGAATGTAACCGTTGTCGAACTCCTCGCCTTGTGCCTTATCGTGCCAAAAATCCGGCAGCACAAGACCGAATGTGTCCAATTCAGCTTTTAGAAAGTGCTGCCACGCCGTGTTGACATCACGGATGACCTTAATGCGAATCCGCGCTGGGTTGAAGCGATTTCGGTAGAAACGCTCATCATTCGCCCACCAGTTTTCGGTCCTATCCAGGTCGATGTACTTACCTTTACTGACCTCACCTACGTGATAGGGTCCCGTAGTCGGATCCGGACTCCAGTTGTACTGCTCGACCCATTTGTTCGACATGACATGGAAATGTCGTGGCTTCGGACTGAAGCCGTAGTTGTAGTGCATTTCGTCCATCGGCTTCGCGTCCGCACCTTGCACCCCGTATGTGTATTCATCGTACGCTTTAACATCGCGAATACGGTCGGTGTAGTAGTTGTTGTACCAAGGCGCAACGATCTGCTCACTTCGCATGAACTGCACTGCGAAGATGAAGTCATCGGACGTTACGGGTTCACCATCGGACCACCGCGCTTTCGGATTGATTCGATAGTAAATCGAGCGTCCATCGCTGCCGAATGCCCAATGTGTGGCGATTGCAGGGATCGCGCGTCGGGTACGAGGATGGAAAGAGACTGGACCGAAATTGTTATACCGTAAATAACCGGTGAACGAACCGTTCGAGTCCGGTCCCACCAATCTCAGCGTCAGAGGGAACGTACTCATCGTTGTACGAAACGTACCCCCTTGAATCGCGTCGGGTGAAGCGAACTCAGGATCGCTGTCGTTGGTAAGCCATTCCAAGTCGCTCGGTAATTCATCGGGTAAACCGTCGCCTTCCGCGACAACGATCGGCGGCAGTTCCACGACCTCAAGATCATCGTCGATCTCCGAAGTCTCACTGTCCTCCGCATCGATCGCTTCCTCAACTTGACCGCAGCCAACGATGACCAAGGCAGACACAAAGACAGAAAGCGAAAGAGTCAGACCGAAATCGCGCATTCGGAAATGTTTGATACGTTTCATGGGTAGTCCTTCAAAGTTGAGGTCACTCGTAGTAGGTGAATTGTTTAGGGTCAAAAGCCTCGCGTATCGCTTCGCCGACATACGTCACCATGAGCAGCACGATCACCATCGCCACCACAACAGAAGTAACGATCCACGGTGCCTGTAGCTGATTGGTGCCTTGTGAGAGCAGTTCGCCCCAACTCGGTGTTGGCGGCGGTAACCCAAAACCTAGATAGTCTAGTGCGGTAAGAAAAGTAATCCCACTAGCGATTGAGAATGGCACGAAGGTCACGATGACCGCGATCGTGTTCGGCAAGATATGCGAGCCGATGATCCGGACGTTTCCTGCACCCAATGCTTGCGCAGCACTTACGTATTCGCGGCCTTTTTCTTTGTAGGTCGATGTACGCATGTTCCAAGTGAGTTGCATCCACCCAAGTGCCGCCATCACGATCACAAGGGTGAGAAAGCTCGGAACTACGACGCTCGCAACGATCATGATCACGTAGAGGAACGGGATATTGCTCCAGATCTCGATGACACGTTGGAAGAGCAAGTCGAACGCACCACCGAAATAACCCATCGCACATCCAATGATGATCCCCGCGACGTAGTTGAAGGTAAGCAAGAGCCCCGAAAACGCGATCGCGATGCGGAAGCCATAGACCAACCGTGCAACGATGTCGCGTCCTGTCGTATCGGTTCCCAAGTAGTGCTGATCTTCGAAAGACGGTGCTGCAGGTGGATAGCTACCGATTCTTAGATCATTTTCGAAGGCGTTATACGGTACGGGCGGCATGAGTACCCAGTTACCTTCATCTTCCCCCTCAAACTTCTCACGCAATTCTCGATAGTTTGTTTCGTATGCGTATTCAAGACCAAACGTCGAACCAGGATTCATTGCCGTATAGGTCGGAAAGTACAGCTCACCTTCATAGGAAACCATCAGCGCACGACTATTGACTAAAAGCTCTGCGACAAGACAAAGCGCCAAAAGCACAGCTAATAGGATGGCGGACCAATAACCACGTTTTATCGAGCGGAATCGTTTGAGTTGCTTGATCGTTTGGGGGTTGAGGTTGAGAACGCTCATTGGTTCGAACCTCCACTGCCGAATTTCACTCTTGGATCCACGAACGCGACACAGATATCCGACAGGATGTTGCCGATCAGGAACAAGAGCGAGGAGATCACCAGAATCCCCATCACTACTGGGTAGTCGCGTTCAACCAGCGACTCGAAACCGAGTAAACCAAAACCGTCGATATTGAAGATCTTCTCAATGAGGAATGATCCTGTGATCACCAACGTAATAGTGTTTCCGAACGATGTCGCAAGTGGAATGAGACTATTTCGGCAGGCGTGCGCGAATACGGCCCTACGAAACGCCATGCCTTTTGCGATAGCAGTCCGCACGTAGTCAGCCGCGAGGTTGTCCATTAGCGAGTTTTTCATGAGCATCGTCGTGACCGCGAAACTCCCCGCGAGGTATGCGACGAGTGGCAAGGCAGCGTGATCCAGGATATCGAGCGCTTTACCGATCGTCGACAAGTCATCAAAATCGTCGCTTACAAATCCAGAAAGCGGAAACCACTCTAGATTCGCTGCGAATAACGTCAGACATGCGATACCGACGACATAGCTAGGAATCGCATAGCCAAAGAACACCAACGCTGAGCTGACGTTATCGAAAGCGGTTTTATGCTTGATCGCCTTCACAATGCCAAGCGGGATACAAACTCCATATGTCAGTATTAGTGTTGCGACCCCGTAGAAGATGGATATAGGTAACCGCGACTTGATCGTTTCCCATACAGGTTCGGTATAGCGGGTTGACGTACCCAGATCGAGCGTGAAGACCTTACCGAGCCAATCAAAGTAACTGAGAATGACAGGTTTATCGAAACCGTAATAACGTTTCAGCTGCTCGATTTGCTCATCCGAAAGGACACTACCACCCCGCCCGTCGATACCAGCAGATATCGTCGTTGATCCTTCCGCGCCCGCGAGCGCCGCCTCATTGAGCATCCTTTCAATCGGACCGCCCGGTACGAGTCGTGTTAGGGTGAAGACAAGAATCGTGACGCCGATGAAAGTCGGCAAGATTAGTAGAAATCGTCTGACGAAATAGCTGGTCACGAAACTACCAAAGTGACGCGCTCCACAAGAAAGGACAGCAGTTGCAGCCGTCGTGCAATAGTAATACGTTTAGCCATTCATAAGAACGGTTTGACACGATTTGTATTGACATAAAACGCGAGTTCCTGTGTAGACCGGCGTGTAGTGTTTCATGTTCCATTGTGTTCAGAGAAAGCGTAGATCGCGCTAAATCACTGAATTACGGCATACCTAAACTCAATTGATCAGATCGCGACGTCAATGTATATGTCGCCGGGAAAAGGGGTGCGATTCTTCGTAGTGGTTAGACACGCTAAACATGAGACGTGCCGGGATGTCTACCAGCCGTGATCGCGCCACCATCTCAAGAGTCTGTTCTCACCCGTTGACACATAGCATACGAGCGATCTCCGAGTGCATAATCGCATCGCACAAATCTCTTGCCGCAGTCGATTCGACCGCTCTGGATAGTGATGTTCGACGGCTGTCTCCGGTAGGCACTAAGGACTACACATGCCAACAATCACACCCAACGACGGACCAGTTGCGATCACTGGTGCGGCAGGCTACATCGGTTCCCACACCGTGCATGCATTTCTCGAGCGAGGTTACACCGTCCGCGCGTGTGTGACCAACATAAACGCGCCGGACAAGGTAAACCACCTGAACGCGATGTCGGATGAAGGCCTCCCGGGTTCCCTGGAAATCGTCGAAGGAAACATCTTGCAGGAAGGCAGCTACGACGCTCCGTTCAGTGGGTGTTCGGCCATCCTGCATGTCGGTACCCCGATGCTCTATGGCGGTGAGAACACACCACGCGAAACGTATGACGGAATGGTCAACGGTATCTATAGGGTACTTGGTTCTGCGACCAAGGCAGGAACTGTCAAACGTTTCGTGTACACGAGCTCGTTCGCCGCTATCGGGCATCCCGCGCCTTCAGGTTACGTGTACACGGAGGACGATTGGGCAGACACCCACCGTGAACGAGATGCAAGTTGGACGGAGAACCGAATCGACCAAGATGGCGGTCTTGCGTACGCTTGGGCAAAGGTTGCCACCGAGCGGATTGTGAACACGTATACTGAAGAGCATGGTGGTTTCGACGGTGTCTCGATTTGTCCATGTGTCGTACTCGGTCCACTACTTTCGACGGCGCACGAGGGACTAGGCTCGTGGCAATACGCCCTCGCCAGAATGCTAGAGGGAAAACCATGTCCGCGTGGATGGCAAGCGTTGTGGAACATCGTCGACGTTCGTGACGTCGGTGAGGCTCATGCAAGCGTTTGTGAGAGTGAGAACGTCAATCCAAGTAGTCGCTACCAACTGACAGCGACCGACGAACGAGGTGAGTTAAACGTCGATCAACTCCAAGAACACCTACAAAAGCGCTTTCCGGATCTCACGGTGGGCGGCCGACCCGATGAAATGGCCGCGTTTCTTGAGCGACGTGGAAAAATCCACGACGGTCCTCGTGCTCACTGTACAAAAGCAATCAACGATCTTGGACTTCAAACACGTGCAATTGAGGATACATTGCTACGTACCGGTGAAACGATGATCTCACTAGGACTCTGCAAACCTTAATTTCTAGAAGTTTGGCGGTTGCACTGTGTTCACATACTCGTAGTGCCACCTCGGATTAACCGAAAATAACAATGGTAGACTCTTCACCAATACGGTAGAATTCAATCGGACTTTTTAAGCCTTATATCTATGAGTCTGAATATAAAGAACGAAGAGACCTGTGACCTTGCCGCGGACCTCGCGGAACTCACTGGCGAAACGAAAACACGTGCGATTACAGTTGCCTTACGCGAACGCCTTGAGCGAGAAAGACGAAAGCGAGATCGAGATATCGAAACAAAACTCCAAGAAATGAGGACTATATCGAAGCGCATCGCTGCTCTAATTGGTCCTGGATCCTCCCAGGATCATGGAAAGGAGCTCTACGATGAAGACGGCTTGCCGTATTGATCATCGACAGCTCTGCGTTACTTGCGATTTTCTTTGAGGAACCAGAAGCCGATCTCTTCGAATCAGTCATTGCGGCTAACCGATGTCGAATGTCTGTTGCGAATGCGCTAGAGTCGACAATCGTTGTAGGTAGACGTATTGGCTCGGGCGCAACGAATGAGCTAGACTTTTACCTTGATCGATCCGATATTGAATTAGTCGCCATCTCGCTTGATCAGTTTTATTCGGCGCAAAGAGCATGGCATCGGTTCGGTAAAGGAAATCACGCTGCTAAACTCAATTTTGGTGATTGTTTCGCATACGCGCTTGCTGAAGTTATGGGCGAGCCGTTGCTCTTCAAAGGTCTTGACTTCGCGCAAACTGATATCACCGCAGCCGTTTCGATCTAGCTAGTCGTCGAAATCTCGTCTCATCGGGTCAGATTTCGTTGTCGATCGACTACCTGAGCCCATTATTCCTACCTTCGATATTTCATGAAATATTCAATTACTAATTGAATATTGCATGAAATCTTCAACTTTACCCGCAACGTTAGTTGCATAAATTTAAGATCCACTAGTCCGTAACTTACTGATTTAACTACATAATTCGTGTTATACGAACCGACGCGCATATTAATTAGAACGGTAGAGGCGATTCGGGTCTTGGAGTTTAGGACCCGAAATCAACGATACGATCTGGAACGAACATCCAGTCCTGTAAGTCCATCTTCGATAGTGTGATAGAAGCTCGTTCTGCTTGCTTCCAAGACAGCCAGTCGGTCCTAGTCGGATCACCTCCGCCACTTCACTGGAATTGCGTTACGGCGCCTCTACGATTGAACTGACTTTAATAAGGAATCCGCGTTCCAGTTATTCGATTTGCTGCCGACCGATGCCGCAGTAATGTGTTCGCCGAGTAGTCGTTATTACTTTGTGGGAACCCGCATTGATCTTGTTAGAATATAGAAATGTAGCTTCAAATGAGGAAAACTACATGGCATTGAATATTCGAAACGATCGAGCCGAGGAACTCGCAATTACAGTTTCTCGACTAACCGGCGAAACGAAGACACAAGCGGTCACACAAGCGCTTCAGGAACGTCTTGACCGACTCCGAACGCAAAACTCGAAGAAAAGTATGGTTGAGATCGCGCTCGAAATAGCACGCGAATGCGACAAGCTACCAGAATTGGATAACCGTTCGGCGGAGGAAATACTCGGTTACGATGAAGATGGATTGCCGAGCTAGTGGTCGTTGATTCTTCAGCGTTGCTTGCGATACTCCTAGAAGAAGATGATCGAGAACTCTATTTACGTGCATTGGACTCCGACGAAAAAAGGTTGATGTCAACCGCAACATTCGTTGAAGCAAGCATTGTCGCGGAAAAAAGACGCGGTACGGACGGACTGCAGAGGCTGGATCAACTTATCGGCGTGACGTCAATTGAGCTTGTTCCCGTTGATATCCATCAAGCACATGCGGCAAGATCTGCGTATCGTGAGTATGGCAAAGGTAGACATCCAGCTGCATTGAATTTTGGCGATTGTTTCGCTTACGCGCTTGCCAATATATTGATGGAACCGTTGTTATTCAAAGGCAACGATTTTTCGAGAACTGAAATAGCTACGGTAGCAGTGTAAATCAAGCCTATATTCCCGATAACGACCGTCGGATGAAAGCGGCTTCTCAATTGGCGTTATGCAAGGAGCGATTGTTCAAGTTTGATCTAATAAATGAGCTCGCCATCACGACCATAGACCCCTGTTGGATTGCATCCTCTTGGCTGCCAACCTAGTTAGCTCATTTCTTCGATATGTAGGATAAACCGCGTTCCCGGCCTCTCTTGGATTTGTCGATGCCCGATGTTGCAACCTACGAATTGATCGATCAAATCGCCATCGTAACCATGGACGACGGCAAAGCGAACGCATTCAGCCCTGACATGATCGCGACTGTGAACGGGTTGTTGGATCGAGCAGAAAAGGAGGCAAAGGCCGTTGTATTGACCGGTCGCGATGGCATTTATTCAGGCGGATTTGATCTCCGCGTAATTAGAGGCGACGACCCTCAAGCCGCAGTTGATATGAGACTAGGCGGCACTCGATTGATGATGAGGTTATACGGTCTTCCCTTGCCACTCGTCATAGCGGCTAGCGGTCACGCCATCGCCTTGGGCGCTTTCTGTCTTCTCACTGGTGACTATCGAATCGGCACTGCAGGCGATTTTCGAGTCGGTCTGAATGAAACTTCAATTGGAATGAGTCTGCCACCGTTTGGGCTCATGCTTGCCAGAGAGCGATTGTCGAAACGCTACCTTACGCGCGCGACCATGGCCGCAACAATGTTTTCATCAGAAGAAGCCAAAGACGCTGGCTTTCTCGACGAAGTCGTACCTAAGGAGGATCTAGTCCAAAGAGCACTAGACGTTGCGAGCTCGTACCTTGCGCTCGATGGTCCGGCTTATGCATCCGTGAAACAGGGATTACGAAGCGAATCGATCGCCGCCGTGCTCGATGGTTTGGACGACTAATTCACAACCTCAGTCACGAAGCCAAAGCAGTTCTACGACGTTCTACTAATCGTAGAGCGCTTCACGGACACGGCGAAAGACCCGCGTAAAACGCTGCAAGATCAGCAACGTCTTGGTCGCTCAAGTTTTCGACGAACGGTTGCATCGTAATTTCCTCGCGTTCGCGGTCTCGAAATGCCTTGATTTGTTTGACCAAGTACTGTTCCTGCTGACCCGCTAGACTCGGCCAAAGCGGATTAATCGACACACCCGCAACACCATGACAGGCAGCACAGAGCGCGGCCTTCGCCTTGCCCCGCTCCGGATCGCCTTTGAGTGTTGCTTGAGCTTGAACGACCGCGCTATCGAGATCTAGTCTGAACAATGCGGTAATCACGAGCAGCGCCGCAACAACCGTTAAAGAACGACTCCAACCTAGAAATCTGAATCGGATTGCTCGTTGATTAACTTTGTGCTGCGACACCGACCTCTCCTACTTGAACGTCTTCATGCGCTTCGTCCAACGACTTGACCTCTAACATGGGTTTCGTCTCCTTCGCGCCAATCGTCAGGAAATCCCACAGCAGCAGAACCACACCGACCGTCATCAGAACACCAAAGGCCATTCGCCACCACATCGCCTCGACGAACCACGGTCGCATCTGACCTTCGAAATAAGCCTGCCAGGTAGACCCGCCAACGGCTCGTTCGACGAACGACTGCTCGTATCCTGCAATTAGCAACGCGATGGTCATACCCACCATACCAACGTGGGTCAAGACTAGCGCCCATTTCCACTTGCGACCTTGATCGACGAGACCGCCCGACATCCACACATCACCTCGGAGCTTCTGTAGAGCAAGGTAGATAAACGCAACGACGATGGTCACGTACGCGCCAAAGAACGCGAGATGACCATGCGAAGATGCCCATTGGGTGCCGTGTGTATAGAGGTTGATTTGCGGCAAGGTCTGCATGAAGCCCCATACACCCGCGCCGAAGAAGTTGCCGAACGCGTGTGCGATCAGCCAAGCCAATGCGGGATGATTGTTCGAACGAAACGCGTGCTTCCCGGCGTCATACACCGAATGCACCACCATTGCAACGAGCGGGATCGGCTCAAGTGCTGAGAAGAAACCACCGATGCCAAGCCAGTATTCGGGCGTTCCGATCCAGAAGTAATGGTGACCAAGTCCAAGAATCCCCGATCCAAACATCAACGCAACTTCGATATAGAGCCATGTTGTCACGATCTTGCGCCGTGCACCGAGAGTCTTGATCAGACCCCATGCCATGATGCAGCCGACGAGAACTTCCCATGTTGCTTCGACCCATAAGTGGATAACCCACCACCACCAATACTGATCGACGGGTAAGTTCGTCGTATAGAACATGCCACAGAGGTAAAGACCGGCTAGCGCAATCAGATCAAGAACAAGCACACCCGATATACCACTCCACTGACCTTTGAGGAATGTTGCCAAAACGTTGTAAAAGATCGCGACCATGCATACGACGATCCCGATATCTGCCCATCTTGGCGCTTCGATGTATTCGCGCCCTTCATTGATCAGCCAGAGCGTTGCCGTTTCACCCGGACCGGATTGCACGAATAGATATACGAGCACAACGATAACAACGGCTACCGTCAGAACCCAAAAGGTGGCTTCCGCGATTTTGGCACCGACTAGGGGTACGCCAGATTCGTCCTCAATGAGCCAGAAAATCGATCCGATAAAGCCGTATAGCAGCCAAACGACCATCGCATTGATGTGCACCATGCGATTGACGTTGAAATCGAGGAAACCAAACAGAAAATCTGGGGCGATAAATTGCCACGCTGCAAGCAATCCAAACAGCATCTGTGCGAGGAACAACACCATCGCAACGGTGAAGTACTTAATCGCGAGCTTCTTACCGACCGACAAGTCGCTGTAGTTCAGCGCTCCAAGTGTCATGATGCGCCCTCCTCACTTGCTTCGCTCGGGGGTTCGTAAACCGGTCCGTCCTGCGGAAGCGTTTCGAAGTTTGCGGGAAAGCCGTTCGTGTCGATGGCTGACATCCATTTCAGATACGCGATCACACCGCGGACTTCATCGTCCGTGAGGTCTTGATTCGGCATCTTTCGATTGGTCCCAAACGTTCGAGCGTTGGTGACGGGATCTTTCAGGAACATCGTCATCAGAAGCTCACGCGCTTGCTCATTGCCCCAACCTGGGTCAAGCCATGCTTTCGTCAGATCAGGTGCGTAATAAGCACCGTTTCCAAGTAGTGTGTGACAATTCATGCAGTTTTTCGCCTGCACGGTGAGTTTGCCGTGGTTTACGAGCGCTTTCGCTTCTTCCTCGCTCATGACTTCGCCAAAGAGTGGCACCATTGGACCAATTTCCGGTACCAAATGCCCACGCTCTTCATCCGGCACGTAGTCAATGCGATAGTTGATGACAGAATATGCGGGTACCCTCCCTGCGTCCGCGCCAGCACCAATCGCATAAAGCGTATGGAATGTGAGAACGACAAGAACGAGTGCCATACCAGCAGTTATGAAGATCGCACACTTTCGCCAGAACGACTCGCTTACCCACCATTGCGACTCATACGATTCAGCCATCGTTTCCCCCTACTAAACGACACGCTCATTGGAGTCCGCTTTAACGCGGCTTTGGATTGTTTCTTTCGTCTATTCTCGTTCGCTGTCTCACAATATTAGACATCGCATTCGACGACCTGTTAGGGAGTTGCGCATCATGGCGTTTTCACGCATCTCGAATGGCTCGTGAAGCGCACGACTCCACTCAAACTCGTTTTCACGTAAACGAGGAACGCTGACTACTCCCCTTCCTCATCGTGCATTGTCTCAGTGAGACGCCATATGAATCTAGGCGCAATGAAGTAACCACACACCATCAAGCCACTGATGACGTACCACCAACCGCTGAAGTTCATGACAAGAGAGAATGCAATGACACTGACCACAAGCAAGGCGAAGGAGCCGAGTGAGACGCCGTTGAAGATACGGCGAAATCGTGATGCACCCCGCAAGCGCGCTAGCGCGAGAAAGATAGCGTATCCTAAGCCAGTAACAAGAATGGCGCTTCCGAGCAGCGCAGCGCCGGTAATACGCTCAATGTCGACTGGATCGTACACGGGCTGACTCGTTAAAAACTGTTCGTTTCACACCCCTACGCGCATTCTCGGACGCTCTTAGAACCCTATGCTCGCGCGTTTCTTTTCTGATTCTTAGTTGCTGTTTCAGTTTAGGCGAATTCCCTACAAGAAAAACGGTAGCGCTACGACCGGCTTTTCATCATGCCTTCATATCCCAAAAATCCTCTCGCTACCGACTCTTAACCGTCGTCGATCTCCTCCCCAGTATCGTGGAGATAGCCATGCACAGCATCCTTCATCTTCTCGGCAAGTTTTAGACCACCAGGTAAACTCAATGCAATGGTCTCACGAAATTCTGCGTCTTTATTCGCGTACTCGAATCTCACATATACACCGGCGCCGTCGCATGCCACAATCTCAAACTCCGCCACGCGCGCCGGAGCCGCTCGTCCCGCAGATTCGCCGTGTAGGTCAGGTGGCGGAGGGAACTTGTACTTCATTGTCTATCTCTTGAACCAGTGAATCGAAGCATTCTACGAGTACCGTACGGTGTGCATATCTTGCGTACTCTAACCGCTACGAACGACGTTGACGAACACCGAGAGGACCTCCGTGAGGATACTAGGAGCCGAGTTGTGAAGAAGCACGTTTAGGACACGTACCGTATCTTCGACTATGTGCTAGTTACACGCGACTCTCCGGTACTTCGGTACCGGTTTGTAACCTCACGAATTCGTAGTAACTCCCTTGTTTCCGCATTAGCTCGTCGTGCGATCCTATGTCAATCACTCGCCCGTGGTCGATGAACACGATGCGGTCGGCCTTGCGAATGGTTGAGAGTCGGTGTGCAATGATCACCACGAGTTTGTTCTCACTCGCCGTTCGTAGCGACTCTACCAACGCTTCTTCGGTCGATGGATCCAACGCGGCAGTCGGCTCGTCCAAGATCAGGACCGGCGTGTCGCGAATAAGTCCACGCGTAATACATAACCGTTGCTTCTGACCCACGGACAGATTGTCACCAGAGCGACCCAATACGGTATCGAGACCGTCCGGCAAATTCTCGATGATCTCCGACGCACCCGCTCGATGCAAAGCCAGCCGTATATCCTCTTCCGTCGCATTCGGTTGTACAAGCAGTAGATTTGAACGGATCGATTCAGAGAGGAGCATGTGCTCCTGGAACACGTAAGTGACGAAATCTCTCACGGATTCGACGTTTGCATCTGCAAGATCAACGTCATCGTAAAGCACCTTGCCATGCGTTGGATGAACATAACCCGCGATGGCGTACGCAAGCGTTGTCTTGCCGGCGCCTGTCGGTCCCACGATAGCGATGAGCTCTCCTTGACGCAATGAAAGGTTTATGTTCTGAAACGCAGGACGCCCATCCGGGTAGCTAAACGAGGCGTCTTCAAGCGTAATCGTGCGTGGTTCGTCGGTCACCACTGTTCGTCCGACATCATCAGTCGGCGCATCAATGAAGAAGAACACCCGACGAAGCGCCGCTGAGTTACCTTGCAGATTGATCCAGAAGACACCCAATTCCATCGAGATGCCCGCAAGTGAAAACCAGATTCCGAACAAGATCGACCAATCGCCGGGACTTAGCTCACCCATGATGATGCTGTCCGTAATCGACACGGCTACACCGAACGCCACTAAAACGATCAAGATCCAAGTAGCAAACCGAATCAGAATCTCAATGATCTTGATATGTCGATAGCGTCGGAATGACTCTTTGCTTTGATCGTCGATTCGATCCTTTTCGCGCGTCATCCCGCCTAGGCTTTGAACCGCTGAGATGTTTCCCATACTTTCTTCGATGGCGTTCGTGGTAGCAGTACCCGCCGCTCGACTGTCTTGCTGCACGCGGCGTGTTAACTGTGAAAAAGGCACGGTGACCAACAGTCCCAAAGGGATAAGAGCTACGGCAACCCAAACGAGCTCCGGCGAAATTGCACCGTAGCTGTAATAGAGAAAGTAGATTGAAATAACGGCTTGGATAATCATCGCCAATGGCGTTAAAGTGAGTGTGTAGCAGACGCTTGGCAACATCGGTGCGTCGTACATGACTCGATAAATGGCGTCACCGATACGATGATCATCAAGCGTCGTCATGGGCAGATGCGCCATGCGGCGATACAAAGTAGTTCGGATGTGGTTCGTGAGTCGTTGCGACAAGCGAATGTGAATCAACGTATCGATAAATCCCAGAAAACTCGCGCTCTCACTGCTGCCTTGATTCATGGCGTTTTCCGCCCGTGTAGCGCTGTCTTCACCTTGCGCCCACTCCTGATACACATAGGTTCGCGTTCCAAACACGAGAAGCAACATAGCACTGATGACCGTCAATGCGATCAAAATCTCAAAAGGTGAAAAGTCGTACACGTAATCGATAAACGGCTGAACATGCGGCGGCATGACCACGTCAGTCGAATCGAACGGTTTCTGCAATATCACCTGATCGATAAGGATCTTCGCCAGCCACTGTAGATAGAGGACTGGTACGATCGCTAGTAACGACAAAGCTAGCTTCACAGCGAATAAGCGTGGCGCCGTAGCAATATACCTAAATCCGCGTCCGATAATCCGGGCCGACTCAAGATTGCTGATCCGCGGATTAGTATCAATCCGATCGTCGAATCGTGCAGTGCTTGAAGATTCAGGTAATCGCGTTGCTTCACTCATCTGGCGCTACCACCCATACCTGCGGCGACCGCGATTTCGCCTTCGAAAAAGGCTCGATATTTGCCTTCTTGATCTGCCATGAGCTCGTCATGAGAACCCCACGCGACGATCGCCCCGTCCTCAAGCAGCGCGATCTGATTTGCGGTTTGAATCGTTGAGTAGCGGTGCGTAATCAGAAACACGACGCGCTCCCGCGCCCAATCCCTCAAGTTTGCTAAGACTCGCGCTTCGGTCTCAGCATCAAGTGAAGCGGTTGGCTCATCGAGAATGAGAATAGGCGTGTCCTTGGCTACAGCGCGCGCAATTGAAAGACGCTGACGCTGCCCTGTCGACAGCTTGCTTCCACGCTCACCTAGCTCAGTGTTGTATCCATCGCTCAAATCGGTGATGAATTCATGGGCGCACGCGACTTCAGCTGCGGCGACGATCTGCTCTCGCGTCAACGCGGGGGTTGCGTAAGCAATGTTGTCGGCGATCGACGAGGCGAATAGATTGTTCTGTTGGAGGGCTATTGCAACATTCGCGCGAAGTTCGTCAACCTTGATCCGAAGCAAATCGATACCGTTGATGCTGATGCTTCCAGCATCGACGTCGTAGAGTCGCAACAGCAACGACATAAGCGTTGATTTACCACTTCCGGTGCGTCCGATAATCGCCGTGATACTGCCCCGTTCTGCGGTCAGATTCACATCACGTAGAACCGGAATTTCCGCGTCGTACGCGAATGCAACTCGCTGAAACTGTAGCGACTCGATTGGCCGCGGCATATCGACGGCGTCAGCATCGTCCACGATTTCAGGTTTTAAGTCGAGGAGGAAGAACGCACGTTCTAGACCGACGATCATATCTTGGAGCATGCCCCACACGCGAATGAGGTCGTTGCCATTCCACACGAATTCACTGATTCGGTCGCGCGCCGCCATGAACGCGCCGTAGTTCCATACCGCGAATCCAACAAGCGCTACGACGCCGAATAGAAACGTGGCTCGCTCTTCAAGGACCCACGTCGCAAGCAAAAACTCTCCGGCTAACATCATCGCGCCGATCAGTAAGGCAATCAAGGTACCCATCAGAACAAATTCGCCACGAAGCAACAGCGCTGCGTCAAGCGCTCGTTGCGAATCGGTGTCGAAGCGAGATTCCATCACGTGCAGTGCTTTGTTGGCTTTCACGACTCGGATGGCCTGAAATGCTTCCTGGATTCGCGAGGTCAGTTGACTATTACTCTCTCTTGCGCGCCGAGACCGGATCTGTAAACGAGGCGTGAACCAAGCAACAATCAAGAGAATGGGCACGACGCCAAGTAGAAACATCGCACCAAGAAGCCAGCTGAAGCTGACCAGAACAATAAAACTAAACGAGGCGGTAAACGTCGCAACTATAGGTTGCAACAGAATCTTCTCAACGATGTTGGTGATCATTGCGCTGTCTTGATAAACGCGATAGATCGCATCGCCCGTTTGCGCATGCGCGTGGTATCGCAATGAAAGGTGTTCGACACGCTCGATCATGGTAACTCGGAGATACTGATTGATTCGCTGCAGAATCCAGGTGCGGTAGTAGTCGATTACTGGTGCGAGCATAAAAAAGAGGACTGCCGCGACGGCCATCAAGACCAAGAATCGGTTCCGTACGGTCTTGCGCTGCGTTTCGTCGAGTTTTGAGATTTGAGCCTCGAGTTCGACACGACGTTCTTCATCCCTCGGCTCAGTCTCGTCAGCTTCGGCCTCGATCAATTGCCGAAGTTCAGACGACGCGATCAGCTCTTCCGCACTGAGTTGGTAGCTTTCGTCTACGAAGAGCACCGCGGCTTGTGCGGGTGAAAGTCGCTCACCTACGAGAATTTTGTTATTGAATAGATCGAACGTGACTAGGACTGCAGAAATCCAGATGATTTCGAGCAACATGCGCAACGCGATCCATAGGATCAGATGGGGAAGCTCCTGTCGTAAATATGGCCACGTTCGAACGATTAGAGATCGGAATTCCCTGAAGTTAAAACCGCGATCTGTCACATCTTGGCGATTTAGTGAAATCGCCGATTTGATCGTTGAGAAACTAGAAATTACGGTAGGCTCGGAATTGATATATGCGTTCTAAATCAGAGCACGCCATCAATCAATGACGTACCTATCAAGCATTCTACGAGGAACACGCGCAGCCAAAATTCAAGAAGCTCGACAGATCGATTTCAAACGGCGACCGCACGTTGTTGCCACGTCTGTAATTCACTGCTTCGCTAGAAAGTCCTGATATGCGTCTTCATTTTGTCCGGACACGATTGACAATAACTGTCGCCACCATCGCCGCGAGTTTCGATCTCTGGATTGCGCCGGGATGACACCCAACGTAATTGGTCCGCCGCCATACACGCACGGACGTTTAATTCCCCTCTACACTATCAGTTGCGTAATCAAACGGTCCCGTATCAAAACGTGACAATTCGGTGACTGAACAGACTTAACCACATAACTACGAGCTGCAGCAGTGCAAATACGACCGCACCTGACATATGAACTGGTAACCGGACATTCGAACCACCGCGCAAGTTCATGCCAATACCCAAGATGCACAACACACCCATTATCACGGTGATCACGATCTCAAACGTTGTGAAATTACCTGTGAACATTGTCTCAATACCCGCGAGATACAGCCAAATCAGTGCCATAAAGAACGCCCAGCATGCGAATAATCCCAACGCACCCGAGCCCATCCAGCGACTCCTAAGCAATCCCAAGATGATTACCAGAACAATCGGTAGAACCTGAAACACATGTCGTAGGAAGGTTTTGCTTTCAACACCAACAGCGAGGAGGCAGACCAGGAGAGCCGTCAGGCAAAACAGAGTAACCTGCCTTTGGCTGATCTCAAGATTCATCATCTAATCGAATTCATATTCAACACGGCATATTGGTAATTTAGCTCTTCTCGAAACACTGAGATCCATTTCTTCAGCAAGATGCCGATCACTGAAGATCGCTCGATTTCGCTAATCCCGTAAGATGGACTTGCTTGAGCAGAATAGTCAATGTAGTAATTCAAGATACCGATAGGGCCAATCCATAATACTTATTCTAGCTTTACTTAACACTATAATAGTGCACACGTATCTAGTGTTTGTAAAACTGCGATGAGAAACATAACTCTAAGTGCCGATGAAAACCTGATCGAAGCCGCACGTCGCTGTGCCGCATCGCAGAATACTACCTTGAATGCTCAGTTTCGTGTGTGGCTCGCGGACTATGTTGGTCGAGAGGCGCAAGCCGTTCAGGCTATGCGCACCGTTCGCGAATTACAGGGCAAATTGCGAGTAGGACGTAAGTTGTCTCGGGACGAAATGAATGAACGTTGAGAGTTTCATCGATACAAACGTCTTCGTCTATCAACTTGAACGTATCGATATCCAGAAAGCTAATATCGCCGATAACCTGATCGAATACGGAATCCGTTCCCAGAGTTCGTGCATCAGCCATCAAGTCATTCAAGAATGTGTCAATACAGCAGTTCGAAAAGCTGAAATACCCCTCACTGGAGATGAAATGCGGAGGTACATTGTGGACGTCCTTGCGCCGCTGTATCAGATTCGTCCTGACATTCCACTCTACTTAAGGTCCCTGGATATTCAATCTCGTTACCACTTCAGCTTTTACGATTCGCTCATCGTCGCAGCCGCATTAACAGCAGGATGCAGAACACTCTATACCGAGGACTTAAGCGACAATCAACAGATTGAAGGCATGACGCTAGTCAACCCGTTCCGTTCGACGATATCGAACTGATCAGATCAAGGTTTGTTGATCAGGTATGAAGACAACTGAGTCCACTTCGACGTAGATTTTCGCGGTCTTATGCAATCCTGCACAATCACAGAACTAGATACATGCTACGTTAGCGAATTTAGATAGGGCAAGATGATGGACGACCTATAAGATTGCGCTTATCCAAGTACTTGCATAGCCGAATTGCCAAACGAGAGCAACTCTCCTGAACACGTCATCAACGGATCTGAGTTCAGACGTAATTTCGCTAATACGTACGGAAAGTCGCGGAATCGGGTGAAAAGTTGGTCATCATCAATTTCGGTCGACGCTTCGTCAAGTTAGTTCTGTACCGAAATCTTCAGAGTTTGCATGGAATGTTTAAGACCGATTGTGAAATCCTAGGCGACATCATAGAATCGATCGATGTTGAATGGGACGCCATGAAGCACGATAGTGAGGAGGACTATTACTAGTGGTTCGATTCAATGCTCAGTTCTAAACGGGTGTATTCCTGCGTCGAAAACGGCGGTTAAGAGGAATCACGCACAATTTAACAGCAGAAGAGATAACGGAGTGATAGTTCTGCTTACTTGGGACTTTTAAAGCGATCAATAGACGTCGGCACCGTCTATACCAGCCAATTGCCGACTATGGTCACGACTATGGTCTTTTATTAAAATAAACTGTAGCATTAACGAGTGTCGCAGTGATGGCAATCGAGAACGAAACTGTCGAGAATCTAATCAAAGCTTCGGATTTCAAGTCCAAGTGTCTGAAACTGATGGATACAGTGGCACAAACGGGCGAAGAGCTCGTAATTACGAAAAATGGCGAACCCATCGCGAAACTCGTTCCGTATCGAGTTCGTCCGGAATCAATTTTCGGTATCGACCGAGGTTCGATTCGTATTCTCGGTGATATTGTTGAACCACTAGACGTCGAATGGGAAGCCATGAAGGACGACCCAATAGCGCAAGGCAAATGATCCTTCTTGACACGCACGTTCTGCTCTGGGTACGGCTTGGTTCCGACCGAATAGGACAACAGACTAGGCAACTCATCGAAGCATCTTGGCAGCACGACAACATCTGCGTTTCCGCAATCTCCTTCTGGGAAATCGCACTCTTGCAACGAAAGCATCGCGTAGAACTCGATCAAGACGTCGATGTTTGGCGACGCACCGTACTCGAACAAGGCACGAAGGAACTTCCGGTGAATGGCAAAATCGCAATTCGTGCCGTGTATTTAGGGGGATTGCACGCAGACCCAGCTGATCGCATCATCGTATCGACAGCCTTAGAAGGATTCCAATTAGCAACAGTCGATCGTCGCATACTTGGATGGCATGGCGATTTGGAACGGATTGACGCGACGCGTTAGGTCATTGGCCTAATTTCCGTTATTTCCAAGCTTCGATCAATCTGCCACAACCAAGACATCCAGCTCCACTAAGTCGTCGAGTCGCGACGACAGTCGTTCTAAACGCATTTTGTCCAGTTTAGCGGAATCCCCCAGCACGGTTTGAATGGCATCTAAGCCCGTCATTGGTGTACGCAAAGTCTCGACGAGGTTTGCCGTAAACGCATCGACATGCTTAACATCGACCTTATCGGCGCGGTTCCGAAAACCCAGAGCCCATGTTGGCTTCTCGGGCGGCTCGACGGGTTGAGAATCCACTGAGATCTTGTTAACAGGCCACACATACCGTCGCACCAGCGAAAGCTCCGACGTTTTCAGCTTCGTACCGAGTGGATCTGCGCATGGCTTGTAACTAGGCAATACGCCAACCATTCGATCGAAGTACAACGGCAACCATTCGTAGTGACAGAGCTCAACGAGAAACGGTGGATCGCTCATCTTTGATCGATCCATCGCTAGGTATGCGATGAATTCCTCAGAAATCTGCGCGAAATATGGACTTTTACATTGATGACGATGTACGAAATCGCGGATCATCCCGTTCCAGCGCTCTTCACCAAGAATCTTCTTAGTCCGTTCGAACCGCATAGAGCAGAACGACTCAATGTTGTTGTAGAACAGTCGGTTGTAAATCGCCATCCGACGCGGTTCGATCCCATCTGGGATGGGATTCAGTTCTGGATTGCGAATGTGTGCTGCGAAATCGAGCTGCAGCGCCTGGAACTTTGGTAGGTTCTGCCCTTCAACCGGCTTAGTCACGCGAGTTCGTCTGAATTCTGCGGATTTGTTGACTTTCGTCGAGCAATTCGCTAAGCGGCGGAAAATTGAAATCTCGTTCAAGCAGAGTTGGCATTACACCGAACGTCTTGAATGCTTCGAGGAGCAAGTCATACACGGGATCGATGATTGGTGCTGCATGGGTGTCGACGCGCAGATCTTCTGCTTCGACTTTGTGCCCCGCAATATGAACGTAATCAGCTCGTTCCGCCGGCATCGCATGCAAGAACTCAACTGCATCGTACCGATGGTTGATGCTATTTACGTGTATGTTGTTGACATCCAGTAGGAATTTACAGTCCGCCTCCTCAATTACCGCATTGATGAATTCCGATTCCGGCATTTCTTGGCCTGGCGCCGCGTAATAGGAAACGTTCTCAACCGCAATCTGGCGCTCAAGTACGTCTTGAACGAACTTGATGCGTCCGGAGACGTAGTGAACAGCCTCTTCAGTAAACGGAATCGGCATCAAGTCGTATAGCTGACCGAAGTCGCCACAAAAACTCAAATGATCTGAGTAGGACTTTGCGTTGATCTCGTTGAGAAACACCTTGAGTTGTGCGAGGTAATCCATGTCGAACGACGCTGGACCCCCAATCGAGAGCGACAACCCGTGACAAACCACTGGATACCGTTCAACCATCGCTCGGAATCGCTTACCCCATCGACCCCCTACACCAATCCAGTTCTCCGGTGCACATTCGACGAAGTCGATGTGCTTGGCCATGGCTGTGGCATGCTCTTCATAGGCATCAAACATGCCACGTCGCAGTCCTAAACCGCAACCTGAAACAGGATAATCGTCTGGACTCTTCATAACCTCAATCGTTTACGTATGCCCTTTCCAGTCGTTCAAACGTCTGCGTCAGCCGTTTCCGCGAGGTCTTTTCCTTGGTGCCTAGTTTTTGATGGAACAATGCGACACGCAACTCAGCCAATAGAAACTTAGCGTCAACGAGATCTGGCATGTCCCCGGCACGCGCTACCAAGGCTTCCAATCGGTTTTCCCACTCCCGTGCATTAGACATCAGTTCCTCATCTTTCGACACCCGGCCTTGAAAATGGTTGATTCGATAGAGCATCGCCTCTAGATAGCGTGGAAGATCTGCCAACCGTTCGTAAGGGGTTTGCCACATGAAATCTGCGGGAACAATGCTCGAAAGCTGGTCCTCTAAATCCGTTTTCGCTGACGTCAAAACCGCGCTACTTATGTTCTCAACTGCTAACGATACGTCGAATCGCTTCTCGGCTATGTCCGAGCAGGTCGCAATGAGGTCAAGCCCGTTTGATACGAACTCGCCACGGTGTGCAGTGAGTAGACGGTCAAATTGCGATCTAGTCTCAATACGTTCGTCACCGTTGAGGTACACGTAACGTGCGACGCTCATTAACAGCGAATCCAGTATTGCGTTGGGATCTGAAAGTTTCGCCAACTGCATGTGCATGTTGGTTTCTTTCTGATACTCCTTTTTCAAGTACCGCACTGATTGACTTTCTGAAAGTACGAATAGTCTGCATAACCCTTTTTCGTGCCATACCCTTTGTTCTGCTTCATTGACGGCAATCTCGATCGCAACATGGTCACCTTTATCGACGAGTGCAGGGAATACGGTGAAATCATTGTGGCCTTGACGAAGTCGCCGCTTTGTTTCTATTCCTTGCTCGGGGAACTTGACATGTCGTTCCGCCGATGCAGAAATCGTAGTTGCTTCATCGACTAATGCGTCCGCCAAAGTCGCTCCGTGTCGTCGTTTTAACGCCACCAAATCTCTGTCTTGATCGAGTACAGCACCACGTCGATTGGTCCACTGGACATTCATCCTCAGAAACGGACTTAGTTTCGCTTCTTCCCACGCGTCCAGTGGCACTTGGACGCGATAGAAATCCGCCAACGTGCGACTCAATACATCGTAGAAATTGCCGATCCGGTATCGCGACGGTCGCAGTAGGTAGTCGCATAACTGCTCTACTCGATCAGGAATGGGAACCAAATGCCTTCGATACTGCTTAGGTAGACTTTTTAATAGCTCGGTCAGTTTCTCAGCTAATCGCCCAGGTACTAACCACTGCACCGCATCAAGCGACAATGAACCGATGTTTTCTGCCTTCACTTGAACGGATACCCCGTCAGCAACATCGCCCGGCGCAAACCGATATCTCAAGGGCCATCGATGGTCGTCAATCACGAGTTCACCAGGGAACGCGGCGTTCGTAAGGTCTTCGTCAGGGCGTCGCAGTAGGTCACTATCCGTCATGCGCAACCGATCGAGTTCAGCCGAACTCGCGTCGTTGAACCACCTTTCGAACGTACGGACATTGAAAACGTCGTCAGGTATTCGCTCAAGGTAAAAACTCGCTTGGACCCGAGGCGCAACGACGACATCGGTTCTTCGCTCGCGTGCTTGAATCTTGAGTAATTTCGACAGGAGCTGACGATTGTGCTTGAGAAACGGCCAGGGACGCAGCTGCTTTGGTTCTACTAAGGCATGCCGAACGAAGAGCTCGCGCGCAAGCTCGGCATCTCGCGGCGCGAGTCTTAGTGGGCGTCGTTCGTATACCGGCAAGCCATAGAGCGTTGCGCGACTTAAGATCATCGCTTCACCACGACAATCGTCCCAATACTCGTCGAAATAACGGAGTTTGAGCAACCGACTAGCGACGTCCTCGATCCATTTGCGTTCGATCGAAGCGACGGTTCGCGCGTAGACGCGTCCGGTCTCGACGATTTCGGCTGCAACGACCCACTTTGGAGCGGCTTTTGCAAGCCGACTACCGGGTAGCAATTGAAAACGCAAATCGTGCACACCCGCGTACTTTTGTTTTTCCTCTTTGGTTCCGATCAGACCTAGTGAACCGGTCAAGATCGCCGTGTGCAGGTTCTTGTATGACGCCCGTTTTGAATTCAATCGCAACCCGAGACGTTGGCAATATCCGGTTAATTGACGATGTAACGAACGCCATTCGAAGTATCGGTTCGGCGATATGAAATGTCTTTCTAATAAACGTCGGAACGTCGAACTCGTATTCGCTTGCCGTTCGCGCTCCGCCCAAAACCACAGGTTGACCAACGCGAGAAAATCCGATTTTTCGTCGCTAAAACGCTCTTGTGCCGTATCCGCCGCTTCGCGTTGGTTGTGAGGTCGCAGACGTGGATCCTGCGCAGTTAACGCAGACACGACAATCAGCGCTTCTTTCAACGCATTCCGATGGGCGGCTTCAATCAACACTCGCGCATACCGAGGATCAATCGGCATTCGAGCCATCTGACGGCCGAGTCCAGTCAATTGCCCATCGTCAAGTGCGCCGAGCTCGTGCAACAGACGTTCCGCTTGTCCGATACTGCGCTCATCCGGTGGTTCAAGAAATGGGAACTTGCGGATATCGCCTAGACGAAAGTGCTTCGTCTGCAAGAGTACGGATGCGAGATTGGTCCGCTTTAATTCAGGATCCGTGTAACGCGGCACGCGTTCATAGACCGCTTCAGAATAAACCCGATAGCAAATCCCGGGCGCTACCCGACCACATCGACCCATACGTTGATCAGCGCTGGCTTGCGACACCTGTTCGATGGGTAGACGTTGTACCCGTGACCGAGCGCTATAGCGACTTATCCTCGCCTTACCTAGATCAATGACGAATCGGATGTTAGGTACCGTCAGACTGGTTTCGGCGACATTGGTCGACAACAAGATTCGTTGCTTGCCTGACGGTTGAAAGATTCGCTGCTGGTCACGCGGCGGTAACCGCGCATAGAGCGGCAGAACCTCGAGTTGCTTGGGGAAGCGTCGCCGAATCCGATTGGACCATTCGAGAATCTCCTGCTCGGTAGGCAGGAACATCAAGATGTCCTTCGCACCTCTGACTCCGGATTCGAGGATCTCGTCTAAACAACCGAACACCGTGCCTTCTAGATCATCATCTGGTGGCCGGTACTCGACGGTCACCGGATAGCTTCGACCTTCCACCTCAACCACCGGCGCGTTGTCGAAGTGTCGGCTGAAACTCTCGACATCGATCGTCGCGCTCGTGATGATGACCTTGAGTTCTGGACGTTTATCGATCAACCGACGCAGGAGTCCCAATAAGAAGTCAACATTGAGCGTTCGTTCGTGCGCTTCATCCACGATAACAACCTCATACCTTCGCAGCTCTCGGTCTCGGTTGATCTCCGCAAGCAACATGCCGTCGGTCATGACTTTTACGAGCGAACGGCGGCTCCACGACTCGTCAAAACGAACGGCATAGCCGATCTGCTCGCCGAGATTGACTTTCAGTTGCTCTGCAATTCGCCCTGCAACCGCTCGAGCGGCGAGGCGTCGGGGTTGGGTATGCGCGATCGTAGCGTTAACACCAAATCCTGCTTCTAGACAGGCAAGCGGTAGCTGGGTTGTCTTCCCAGAACCAGTCTCCCCAGCCACGATCACGACTTGATGAGTCTGCAGTAGCTCCTGGATACGCTCGATGTGCGCTGCGATTGGGAGATCCGAAGCGTAGTGGATCTCAGGGACGCTATCCTGTCGTTCACGAATCAACGTCCTTGACAGACGCGGACCTGTGGACTTTTGACCGTTTGCGACCTCGGATTTACGCTTTGTTCGTCTAACAGCCACTGGATCGGTTCTGTGCGAAACCCACCACGAAATTAACGGTGAGGGATTTCACAAAGGTCAAGAGTGAAGTGAATTATCCAATGGCCCATATGTAGTAGATTGTAGTTTTGAGTTTGCACTCATGTAACACGCCTCCTAACTCATTGATCTAATTCCGTATTCAGGCAGCTTCGTGTACTCGTCAAGGGGGTAATTTCTTTTGCGTGGTCACGTAATCCAGCTTAGGCTTTGACTGTGATTACATACACCTACAAGGCGAAGCTGAACGCCCCTACCCATCGGAACCTCACCGAGTTCCTCACGCAGCAACGGTTGCTCTACAACGGGGCACTGCAGGAACGCATCGACTGTTATCAGAAAACCGGTGAGAGCATCAGTCTGTTTGACCAACGCGGCTCGCTGACGAAGATTCGCCACACCGATGAATGGTTTGGAAAGTTTGACCGGTGGTGCCAAGATTCGGCGTTGGTGCGCGTTGATCGGGCGTTCAAGCGGTTTTTCCGGGAAGGTCGCGGATTCCCGCGCTTCAAGTCAGCCAGGCGCGGCGTGATGTCGTTTGAGACGCTTTACAAGAAGCCCACCTTTAACGGCAAGTACGGGTCTGTGAAGCTCAAGGGGATCGGGCGGTTCCGCTGGCGGCAGGACCATCGCTGTGACGCTCGCGACCAAGTGAAGGTCGTCCGGGTGGTCCAACGCCCGACGGGGATCTTCATCCAGCTGGTGTGCGACCATGAGATCCGTCGCCTCGGGTTGAATCGTGCCATCGGCATCGATGTCGGGGTACGTGTGAGCGCGGCGTTATCCGACGGTACGGTGATTCCGCGACATACCTCGGACCGTTCCGAGATCCGCCGCAAGCAACGTGCCCTGAGTCGTTGCAAGCCAGGGTCGAAGCGACGCGAGAAACGACGCCAGTCGCTTACGCGTGCGTGTTATCGGGCACGTGTGCGTCGTCACAACGCCATTCATCGTCTTACGAACGACATCGTTAAAAAGCATGGCAAATGGATCGCGGTGGAAGATCTCGACATCCAAGCAATGACCGCCACCGCGAAGGGTACGGCAGAATGTCCAGGACGTCAGGTCAAGCAGAAGACCGGGTTGAATCGCTCGATCCTCGACCAGAACTGGGGTACGTTCATCAATCAACTCGATTACAAGGCTGCAAGCGCCGGTGGTCAGTTGGTGCGCGTCGACCCCAAATACACCACGCAACGCTGTTCGAATTGCGGTGGTTTACCGGTCACAAAGTTGACGCGGAACGATCGTTGGTATCACTGCTTCCATTGCGGATATGGTGAGGACCGCGACGTGAACGCGTCGAAGAATGTGTTGCTCAAAGGGCTTGCGCTCTTTGATGCGGGAGGCGCTATTCCCGCAGTGTCGGCAACTGAAAAACGGAATCAGAACATAAGTTCTGATCGGCACGGAACCGTGTAATTAGTGTGAAAACCACGCAGAACTACACAAGCGCCTATCCAATCGATTGACCAATCAGATGTATTTCTTGCCGTTTCGTATGAGTGAGACCTCGATTCGAACCAAAATCACACGCGGGTCAACTGTCTCTTCAGTCTCCATCAAGTAGGCGTCGAGTCGAATAACAGGTGCATCAGACGACGGGTCGACATTCATGTCATTCGCCGGGGTCAATCACGGCACGAATAAACGAACCTCAAATTAGCCGAACACGAGTACTTAAACTAGCCGAAGCAAAAAGATTAAATCTGCCGAACTTATCTTATTGATCTACATAGATAAATTCTGATTTTAGTTCAAATCCATCGTTCCATAGCAACATGCACTACCTTGCCGTTTTATGACCGTTCGGTCGCGAACTCGTGCAAGGCATCGGCATAAGCGGAGATTTCATTCACCATCGTCAAACGATCCAGCCACTCCGCCGGAATCCCTTCTTCGCCATAGTAAGCACCGGCAATTTGTCCGTAGATCGCACCAGTTGTGTCTGCGTCGTCTCCCAAGTTAACCGCAAGTAGTGCTCCGTGACGAAATGAGTCCGAACGGTCAAACGCCCAAAGAGCTGCCTCTAGAGATCTAACGACGTATCCCGTACCTTCAATGGTTGGCGGTTCACGATGCTTGTACGAGCCTCCTGCTACCTCTTCAATCGAAACGCACAACGACGATTTCTGCCAAACCCAACCATCGTCGTCAACAGACGCTTGCAGAGTCTCCTGTTTACTAGCGCCTCGCAGTGCGTGAACCAGCATGTACGAGAACACGCGACAGGCATCGACCGCTTCGGTACATCCGTGTGTGGTTCGAGATGACGTCGCAGCATACGCTACTGCATCTGACAGACTTGATGCGTAGAGCATTGGTATCGGCGCAAGCCGCATCAAAGAACCGTTGCCAGCTGCCATAGGATCTGTCGATCCGGCGATCGGATCGCCAGTACGAAGGAATCGATCTAGCGCGTCGCCCACGGTATTACCAATATCAAAACAACGACCATTAGAAGAGAGATAGCCATTTTTGTACCACCGTACGTACAAATCCATCTGATGTCGGGCATCAAATCCTTGGCACTGAATGAGACTTTCGGCAAGGCACAACGCCATCGACGTGTCGTCGGTCCATTGACCCGGTTCCAATCCAAACGGACCACCACCAACCATGTCTTTGATCGGCTCAAACGTCCCTGGTGAATGGAATTCGAGTGTCGTACCGAGCGCATCGCCTACTGCTAAACCTAGCAAACAGCCTCTAAATCTGCTTTTCGTTAGATCGCTATTAGGCAAATCCATATCTCACTTAAATATGAGCGCGACTGACCGTTATGGAAAGTTGCAGCGCCGTCCAAATGTAACGTCCAAGAATGAGAGAATCGAGCGGTACTAAGCATTCGGATGTAGACAGCGAGGAGTAACGTCGCTCGTTCTATTATGGTGTTACCACGTAGTACATTTACTACACGTGAGGGTTGAGGCTTGGCACTAAATATCCGTAATACCAAAACCGAAGATCTCGCCGCTACGGTCGCGCAAATAACTGGTGAAACAAAGACGGAAGCCGTCACTATCGCGTTGCAGGAACGCCTCACGAGACTCGAACGTCAAAGCAAAAGTCGAAGACTCGTTGACGAACTCAATGAAATCGCACTTCATTGTGCCGCACTACCAATTTACGACGACCGTTCAGCAAATGAAATAATCGGATATGACGAACGAGGGCTTCAACGTAATGGTGGTTGATCCGTCTGCGCTCGTCGCGGTTATTTAAGGTGAACCTGATCGAGAAACGATTGTTGACCATATTCAGTCGACAGAATCTATCTGTATGAGTGTGGTCCTTTTTGTTGAAGCTTCGATCGTTATCCATCATCGAAATCGCACCGATGACCTACTTGACCTTGACCTATCAATCTCGAAAGTCGCAATTGAGTTGATACCGTGCGATGCAGATCAAGCATACGTAGCACGAAGCGCATTTAAAATCTTTGGCAAAGGCCAATATTCTGCAAAGCTCATTTTTGGAGACTGTTTTTCGTCCGCACTCACTAAAACGCGCAATGAACCATTGTTGTACAAGGGCTAGGACTTTTCTCAGACGGATATCGAATCTGTACCCAGTTAGCGAGGATCATCGAAAGTGTATTGACCTGCGACGATATAGGCGAATAGCCCCCCTACTCGCATCGATTGCCCGTTGATCATCGACCGATCAGTACGACGCGTCGTTTCCCGATTATGGCGCGGTCAGTACGGCCTCGCGAAAACTTGGTGGTTATTCGGTGTCGTAGGTACGCTTCTCCTGAACACGATCTCCGGTCCGTTGAATGCATTTGCTGCGACGTCGCCTTGGGAAGGAATTGGCGAAATCGCTCTGCTGATTGCTGTTGTCATCGTCGCAGCCGTTGGCATCATCTACGGAGTCGTGGTAACGTTCGGCCTCTTTCGTTCGGCGATGGCATACGATGGAAACCGAGTGTGGTCCTGGCTCGCTATCACGTTTACCGCTTGCGCGTGGATATTCACGCTGGTGTACATACTCGTATAAACCTACTCTCGATCGGTTTGTTTCCGCACGTACTCTCCTAGAAGGGAACACATTGAACAGAACTCACAACTCGATTTTCATCGGATCGAAAGCTAGTAATGTGGCGTTCAACTGAATATGTAATACTGAATGAATCGCCAATCAAAATCTAACGAACCGTATGTGCGTCGCCAGTTCAATCAAGCACTTTGTAGTTCGCTTTCCTACTGGTTAGCTTGCGAGCGTCCGACGCAACCGATTTCTTTGGCTCATCAAAGCGTGCATCAACGATACAACCACGAAAAGTCCAGCGATCGGCAATAGCCCGAACCTCGCATACAAAGTCCTATCCTCCTGCAGTACGACAGAACCTAAAAGCACGTCTTCACGATACCGTTCGAGTCGAGCTAAGACCACTCCGTTGCTATCGACGATCGCGGTAACCCCGTCATTTGTCGCTCTGACAAGAGGTCGATTGAGCTCAAGTGCTCGCATCCTGGCGATTTGCAGATGTTGCCATGGTCCCGTCGTGTCGCCTAACCACGAATCTTCACTCAGGACCACGATGAGGTCCGCGATCGATCCACGACGCCGAACGAGTTCTGGATAGGCAATCTCGTAACAGATTGCGGGTCCTAGTCGTAGTTCGCCAACTCGAGGTAGTGTCTGCACGGTCGTACTCGGCGTAATCGATGACATCGGGTAACCGATCGGTTGCAGGAACCGACCTAATTCATTTCGAAACGGGATATATTCACCGAACGGTACGAGGCGTTCTTTTCTAAAGAAATTGAGTTCACCATGATCCACAGTCACAAACGCGTTGAAAACTGCCTCTCGACCCGCTAGCTTCTTCCCCTCGAGCGCACCGAACACCAATCGACCGTCAAGTTCCGCTACCTTATCAGATACTTCATCATCTTGCGCGGAAACGACCGTCGGTAACGCTGATTCAGGCCATACGATCAGGTCCGTCGATGGCGACATTCTTGACAACCAACGATATTTGACCAACGATTCTTGCCAGCCGTCCAACGTCCACTTTTCCGCGAGCGGTATATTGCCTTGAACTAACGCAACTGATACAGAATCACCGTCGACCGACGGATTCGTCGAAAGAAATAAACCTGGAATCCAAAGTGCAACCGCAGGCGCGAACGCGTGCCAGTTACGAGACAAGAGGAAACTTAATGCAGCAGCAGTGAAGCCACCTACAAAACTGACCGCCCAAACGCCACCGATCGGGGCGAACACACTTAACGGCGCATCGATGAGAGCGTATCCAACGTGTAACCATGGAAAACTCAAGGGCCAAGGAAGCGAGATAAGAATTTCGACGATCGTTACACCCGTCGCGAAAACTAATGCGTTAAGCACGGCATTACCAGACTGCCTCGTAAAAAAAGCGAGTACTGAGAAGAGCGTACCGGTGAGTACTAAAAAGACGATGAAGAATCCAATCGCGACCGACAAATGGATTTCTGCGTAGCCGACTAGGCTTACTAGGATCCAGTAAGCACCTGATCCAAATTTACCGATGCCGAAAAGGAAGCAAATCCCGAGGATCTGTCCGAAGCCGTTTGCACGTTGAACGATCTGATGCAATACCAACAAGGTAAGAATCGCCAACGGCCATAGGTCGAATGGTGCAAAGGCAAACGGATAGATCGATCCCGCGCCGAGAGCGACGAATAGCCTGCCGCCGTTGTACTGCCAGATTCTGACCCACCAATGCGGGAGTCGCACGGAAGGCTCTACTCGATGTAAGGATTTTCGGTGATTCGGATTGCTCTATCGAAGATATGCAAATTACCGATCGACCCGTCGCCGAGTATGTAATTTCTGTTGCGTTCCGCGTTTTGACTGGTTTTTTTGGGTGATAGCATGTTAAGACCTTCTCTTAACAAGTGACCAAATCGATCAGACTGACCCACCTGGAACCAATCTAACAAAGATAACGCTTCGTTTGATTCGTTCCACCCTATCGTGAAAACCTGACCTTCACAGAAGACGTCGACTACGAGTCGCATTTCGGTGTAACCAGAGACTGCCCTGCAACCTTCTCGGCGCTCGGGCGAGTCGATGTGACTGTAGAACGCATTACTGAAGAAACTCTCTTGTGTTAGAAAAAACGCATCAACCAAGTCGAGTAAAACAGGATTTTCGCCTTCACCTTGTTCAGCAACGTTAAATGCAGCAACGATCGGGGATGTTTCCGCTACAACAAAAAGTGTCTCAGTACCTGCGAGAATGACAGACGCGGTACCGAACGCCCACGATTGATCCTCTGCCCATTCGAAGGCTTCGAATGAAGATTCGAGCGACAAAGTACCATCGTTCGTACGGCTAAACGTTAAAAGACTCTCACTTCCTGCGGCATAGACGCGTGCGTCCATCGAATCCAGCGTGATCGAACGTGCCCCTTCAAGCTCAGTGACCCGTAGATGTGGAACGCGTGGAGCGATTTTGAATTCCGGACCAACGGTCTGTAAAAGATCGAATTCACAGTCCGATCGGATTGCATAGACATCGATTGAGTCGTCACCGAAGACGTACATGCTTTCACCCGCGACGTCTGTGATGACTTGCTCCGGTACGACACCCTCGATCGTTTCTGGCGCACACCGTGTCAAGCGACTTGCGTTCGATAACGGGTCAGAAACCTCGAAAAGCGCATCTTGCTGCACCAAATACAGACTTTCTAAGTGTGGATCCCAGTGCAAAAGAGCATCGGCCGAAATCTCGACGTCGTTCCCCGATGCGCTTTGATAGGGCACTTTCACTTCCTTCCTCAGCATTCCGGAATTGGCGTCCGAATATGCGACCAATCCGTCGCCTGTAGCAACTGCAACAAGCCCCGAATTACCGACTAACGAAATACTGCTCGTTTGGAATAGATCCTCGTCTTCGACATCGTGCCTCGAACTACGAACCTCAGCAATTCGACCCGCGTAACGTTGCCACGCGGGTGTTTCGGCCGGTGCGTATGAAAACGTGATTTGGCGATCCCAATCACCAAGCTGCGTAGAACGCAAAGCGGCTCTAACTAAATACGCTTCGCCTTCTTCCGCCCGGACGGTGGCTTCCGCATGTCCGTTGATAACGTACGAGTGGTCACTTGTCGTTAGTAACACCGGCGAGGACTCACTTTGTTCGCGATAGATCGCGAGGATTCCCTGTTGGCTTTCCTCCTCTAGACCCGCAGCTTCCCAGTCCTCTAGTTCGAACCGCTGCCAACCATCTGAAGGCGCCTCCCATCGCCACCATAGCGATGAGTGGCCCCTTATATGGTCGAACTCCCCGAGCGATGACGTCGCAAAGGAGTGATCTGCTGTCATCGTTCCGGAGGCACCACTAAGTACCTCGGGTGCGTTAAACACGTCATTCACGGGTGCCGGTCCCCAAGCAAAACCGCCTGCCGAGCGAATACCGTCCACGTCGGCGAACATCGAGTCCGACCGATAGCCGAGTGAAATCCAATATTGACGCTCGTCACGGGTACTGAATCGCAATGAGCTTCCATCGACAATGAACGTAAGGTCGTCCAACGATGTTCCTTCAAATGCCGCGAGCGTGCCGACGCCGGCACCGTCCAATCGGAATACATAGTCGCCGACCGACGGTGGACTCCATCGCCACCAGATCGTACCAACGCCTGTCCTCGCATCCTCGTTCGGCTCAACAGTCGCCGCGTCAAAGGAATCTACAGATTCTTCGCCGGTTGCGCCTTCAATCGTCGCCGCGTTAGCCATCATGTCGTTTTCGGCATATCCGAAGCTCGACGTTCTCACTGGTTCCCAAGATAGCTCATAATCAGGTAAGAGACGTTCCGCCGTATCAAGAACCACAATTTGGTACTCTCTGTCTTGCGCCGCTACAAACTGAGACGCTCGATTTCGATTTGGCATCGTCGAGACACGTCGCAATGATGATGTATTCGTGCCATCGAATACGAAGGTCCTCAAATCATCCGACACGTCGAATTCGAAACGACCAGACGCAGGAGCGACCCAGCGAAACCACGTCGACGCACCCACGGATTCGATACCATAGAACTCGAAATTCTCCAGCGTCGCTCGGTAGTTTGTGCCGGCTACGACGCCTTGTGATCCATTTAGCAAGGTACGGTCTTCGAAGTCATCGTTTTCAGGTCGCTGTTCGGCAAACTGGTTCCATGCGAGACGCAACACAGGACGAGCAGTATCTTCGGTCCAAGCTTGGACTAGATAGAAAGTACTCGCTTCTGCTCTAAATTCGACGATACTGTCTTGCGCTGCAATGCGATTGGAATCGGATGGCGTTTGACCTTCATATACGGCAAGCCACGTGCCTTCGCTTAATCCACCGGGTGCCGTGCTGATACGATATGGTCCGGCTCTTTCCGCTTCAATCGAGAACCAGACGCTACCGTGTCGAGCGTAGCTCTGCATTTCCTCATCAAAATTCTGCCGATCAATTTGAGAGTCAAAAAAGAACTTCTTGACACCTATACCCGAGCCTTCGCCCCGTAGCATCGGCTCACCGGGCTCACGTGTAGCGAGCAGCAAGTCAAGAGTGACCTCACCAGAATCGCCCGTCAACGATCTCGCATTCGAGATTGAGTCGTTCGTAGGAGTAGCGGCTTGGACAACCGATTCAACGCCGTCAGGTCGGACCTCAATCGACACCATATCTGAATCCGCGTTCCAAGATGACGCAATGAAAAACAACGTGTGACTCTCTGTTGCGACGCCCCTTGGAACTACGAGTGACACATTCTTTCTATCACCGACACTTAATTCGCCTAGTGGCACGGCTACTTCAACGGGGGTGTTGATCGGAGTACGGGTTTCATCCTTGCGGGAGACGTGGCTCGTCGGTAGCCAATGCGCTTCCTCGTAGCCATCGCAACCCGTCTCAGACTCGCTTCTACAAACCATATGCAAGGTAGTTCCAGCCGAGAGATAACCATCAACCGTTACTTCTAACTCAACTTCGACCGAGCTGCCGAATTCGATCATCAATGAAGGTTCTTCCGCACTCAGCGTCAGCGAGGGCGCGTCGTTTTCAGTGATCGTTGTCCACGAAACGCCTGAAACCACAGGTTCTAGAAAGTTGTTCACGGCCAAGATCCGTAACGTATACGTACCAGGGTCGGGATCCTTGACGATGATCCACTCCACGTTGTCGATCTCTGAAGTTGAAGCAAATTCACCGCAATCAAGAGCGCCACAATCGCCATCCTTATCTAAATAAAGATCTAGATTCGCGACCACCGTATCAGGTGCTACGGTTTCACTAGGTGATTCGACCCATGTCAATACGATGTCTAGTCGCGACGTGTTTTCCGCAATCTGAATTTCGTATTCGTAACTTTCCCCGGAATCGACCGTTCCGCGATCACCGCCGTGTGACCAAAGTCCGTCCGTACTATCCTGAATCGCAATGTTTGCCGAAACCAAACCTAGCCCATATTCGTCGTTGAATGCACCCGGACCTTTGGAATTGGTAAGAGGAAATTCATCCTCGCCGAGTGGTCGAGATGGTTTCACGGCACTCGACATCAACCGAGCCTTTGTGAACGCCGGTGCATTGCGAAACTCCTGGTTTTGGTCCATGAGCAACGCAGCTACACCAGCTACTGATGGCGCCGCCATGCTGGTCCCATTGAATCGCACGTAAGACGCCGTATTGCTGTTGCCTTCTGCGGAGACAACGGAAGAACCTGTTCCGACGACGTGGGGATTGAGACGACCATCGGCGGTCGGACCATGACTGCTAAAACCATTGACGACGCCGGCATCAGTGACTGCGCCGACCGCTAAAACGTTCTTAGCCGTAGCCTCATTCGAGGTACCGCTTGATCCATCATTTCCAGCCGCGATGACAAGCAACTGCGATCCATGGGAAACTACGGCATCGATATTTCGGTTTGAGGCACCTCGCCCATCACGCTCACCAGGACCACCGAGGCTCATGTTAAGGATCAATGGCTTAACAGCTTCGGTTTGACGCCCTTGCCACTCACACTCGGTCTCCCCAAGTAAATAACGAACGCCGTTTGCGACCGTCACTGAATCACCAGTACCGTTTCGGTCCAACACCTTTGCGATACGGATGTGCTGAACGCCGGGTGCCATCCCAGCGAGTTGTGATTCGCCTGTTCCATTGCCCGCGATGATGCCAGTTACATGAGTACCGTGACCCTGGAAATCCGACCAAAGGTCGAACCGACCATCGCCACCGTCGTCAGGATAGAAATTCCCGCCACAGACGCTTGTACGATTCGTGGCAATATCGCGATGTGCGATATTTAGCCCCGTATCGATAACGCCAACTGGCGTCGAAACACCGGTAACACCCGAAAAAGTACCCGTCACTTCGTCGTAGGTTCGTACTCCGTCCACGCCCATCGCTGGTACAGCAGTATCGAGGAGAACCTGAAAGACCTCTACCGGTTCGATTGCGCTCACGTAATCCAATTCCGCTAACACTGTAATCGCGTCAACATGCACGTTAACGGAGTAGGCACGGGCATACGGTAACCAATCGCCAACGACAGCGCCCCGAGCTTCAAGATTCGTTCGCCAAGTACCGTTCACGTCTTCTTCCATCAAGGAAATGAGCACAGGTAGTTCGCCTGTAGACGACGTCATCGACGATTTCAGGTTACGTGAGACCTTCGTATCGCTAGGTTGAATACCTAACCCCACCACAGCGACTTGAGCGACTAGCGACTCGATGGCATCTCGTTCATCTGGAAAGCGAACTCTCGCAAGTTCACCAGAGAAACCTAATGTTTCAACACCAGATTCCAGCCACTGTTCGGCAAGCATGTCACGTTCAAACCCTGGTGCTACCTGGATCCACCCGAATACCCAACCGCGCTCTGTATTGGCAGCGCTTTCCAGAATCCGGTCAATCGCATCCGATTTATCAAGCCAACCGTAGCTCGAGTGGGATTCTGTGCGGATAGCGAGATCTGGACCTCTCTCGAAATGCTTGAATTCCATGCGTTCCGGTTGCGGATCGGGTTCAAACTGAGACGTTTCACCTGTCGTTTTGGTATTCAATGGCGTTGAAGCCCGACTTGCGCTTACGTTACGATTCCGTTCGACCGCTGCTTCGATCGCGGCGTCTCTTAGATCGCTAGACTCACTTTCAATCGATGGGCTTCCGAAATCTAAAACGAATGCTAGGAACAGTACGCCGACAGCGATAACAAGAGCGATTCGATTTCCCATATTGAAGGTTCCTCAATGAAGAGCTGCAGAATCTATGTCATAAATCCCTAAGGCGAAGTGGTTTTAAAAGCTGTACTCGTTTAGTTTTTGACAAAGCACAAGTCGCTGTGGTTTCAGCTCGAATGGTGCTTCGCGCCGACGAAGGTGTCCAACACCTACGTCGGCGCGGATGATGCCTCACACCATAGGAGACTAGACCTAGTTCGATAATTTCCGACTCGGCACGGATTTACGCGGATCAAAAAACGGCACCGCAGCAGTCTTCGCAGGTGCGGTCCCATGCAATGTCGTCACTTCGATCTGATTGCCGGGATCTGCTAAGTCGATGGGTACCCAAACGTACCCAATGTTGCGTTGCATGCGAGGCGACCAGAGAATAAGGGTAACCTTGCCGATTTCCTCACCATTCCGATAGATCGGCGCGACATCCGGACACCCGGGAATTTCTTCTTCAGCGTCAAGGATGGTGCCGATCAGCTTCTGGCTCACGCCTTCTTCCTTTATTCGTCTCAGCGCTTCCTTGCCTATGTAGTCGGCACTTTGGTCTTCCACCAGACGTTCGAAACCCATGATTTCGTATGGATTGTTCTCAATCGTCAGATCCGCCCCGTATCTAAAAATACCGGCTTCCACACGCCGAATCTGCGAAGGAGCGATCGGTTGGATCCCGTAGGGTTGACCCACTTCCATGATGCGCTCATACATCGCATCGCCTCGACTTGGGTCACAAAGGTATATCTCGTATCCGATCTCGGCACTCCATCCTGTTCGGCTAATCACCACCGGAATTCCGTCAAGATCAGTCTGCAGCGTCCAGTAGTAACGAATCTTTTTAACCTGGTCGCCAAACAGTTCAACCATGACGTCGACGGATTTTGGACCTTGAACCTGCACCGGGTAGATTTCAGGTTCCCTGACTTTCACGTCCAATCCACATCCGACTGAGTAGCCGCGAGCCCACAGACCTGCATCAGAATCAGCCAACGCAAGCCACCATCGATTTTCTTCTAGGCGCAACAGAACTGGTTCGTTGACGACGCCACCGTCCTCTGCCGTGATTAGCACGTATTTACCTTGCCCGACCGCGCACTTGGTTAGATCACGGCAAGTCAATCGGTTCGTGAATTCAGACGCGTCCGAGCCCGTGATTTCCACGATTCGTTCAACACTCACGTCCCATAAGGTCACATTCTCAGTTAGTGCACGGTAGTCCTCAACGGCGCCGTTGTAGTAATTCGGGATATACATGTGGTTGTAAATCCCCCATGACTTGCATCCATGGCGTCGCGTCGCTTCAAAAAACGGGGACTTGCGATAGCGTGGACCCATTTGAAACTCGAATTTCGTCAAAACATCATTCATGCCAGTCAACTCCTCTCCTATGTAGCGTCACAGCACGTTTGGTGGGTTATGCTCGTAACCTCTCATTTCGAGGGTCGTAGAGCGGGTCGGCGACGACTTGTGCACTGCGTCGCATCCCTAGTATGGATATTTCAAGTTCAGTATTGGGATCAGCGAATTCAGGTTCCACGAAAGCGAATGCGATGCTTTGTCTGACCGAGTGTCCGAATGCGCCGCTGGTGGTAAGACCGACAACTCGGCCATCGGCGTAGACGGGCTCGTTGCCATGTGCATCGGCATCATCGGCATCAACGGCGAGATACACCAAGCGACTTTCTGTGTTGTTGTGCGTCCGTTCGATCACCGCATTCTTTCCGATGAATGAACTGTCGAAGTCGACGAACCGTTTCATGTCGGCTTCGATAGGCGTGAGCTCTGTTGTCAGCTCTAGTCCCCATGCTCGATATGCTTTCTCCATACGTAGCGCGTCCATCGCATACAGACCAAAATCAGCGACGTCGTATGCCATACCTGCAGACATCAGCGCGTCATAGATCGTGTGCATGTCTGATATCGCGTGGTGCAGTTCCCAACCTAATTCACCCACATAGGACACACGAAGCGCCCGAACGGATACACCTGCGACTTCAATCTCTCGTCCAGAAAGCCATGGAAACTCAGACGAACCGAGATCGGTGTCTGTGAGATTCGCTAACAGATCGCGTGAACGTGGACCGGTAACCAACAATGTGCAGTAATCCTCAGTGACATCAACGATGTCTACTCGTTCCTGTTCACGACGATGTTGCACCAACCAATCGAAGTCATGAATACGAGCGACAGCTGCGGAGAGTAGATAGAAGCGATCGGAATCGAATCGTGTTACGGTAAATTCGCTTTCGATGCCACCTAGTTCCGTAAGCGCGTGTGCGAGCGTGACGCGGCCGATTTGCGGCACGCGATTGGCGAGTACCCGGTCGAGAAACTCCGCCGCGTCTGCGCCCGTGACATCAAATTTGCTGAATGCTGAGAGATCGATCACCCCGACTCGCTCGCGCACGGCCTTGCATTCCTCGGCCACAGTATCAAAGTGGTTCATACGACGATGACCGTAGGTTTCTTCAACGCCTTCAGGCGCAAACCATTTTGGTCGTTCCCAACCGAACGTCTCGGCGAAGACTGCGCCGCGATCCGCTAATTTGGCATAAATCGGCGTTGTTCTAACTGGGCGACCAGCTTCTCGATATTCACCTGGGTAGTGCACCTGGTACATCTGGTGATACTCATCCACGGCCTTTGCGACACCGTAGTCACCAACTGCCCACGAACCAAAGCGCCTTGCCTCCATTTCACGCACATTAATCTCGGTCTGACCATGGACCATCCACTGCGCAAGGTACTTTCCTGCACCTGGACCTTGAGTGATACCAATCCCCGCACCACAGCACATCCAAAAATTCGCCAATCCCGGTGCCGGTCCAATGAGAAACGCTCCATCAGGCGTATGTGTGATCGGTCCACTGACAACTCGTTTGATGCCTGCGTTTTCAAAAACAGGTAACCGACGGGAAGCCTGTTCTAACCACGGTAAGAGCCGTTCGATATCAGGTGGCAGTAACTCGGCGTCAAACGACCAGTCGATACCATCCAGGGCCCACGGTCGCGCGCCGTCAGTTTCATACGGTCCGACGATCAAGCCTTGACGTTCCTGTCGATGGTAACAAGACGCACGCGGATCGCGAACAACAGGAATCTCGCGCTCAAGCGAACTGACTTCATCCAGATCCTCGGTCACCAGATACTGATGGACCATATTGACGATGGGAACGTGAAGTCCAACCATCGCGCCTATTTGAGGTGCGAATCCACCGGCAGCGTTAACGACATGTTCTGCGACAATCGTCCCTTGCTCGGTAACCACGTCCCACTCGCCATTCGCTCGAAGCTTGATATCCACGACCCGATTGCGCACATAGATTTCGGCTCCGCCTTGTCGCGCACCAGCCGCCATCGCCATTGTGCTGCTAGCAGGATCCGTGTGTCCGTCTCCAGGTGTGTATGCGCCAAGCAGCACGCCATCCGTATTCAGCAGAGGATGTAATTCGGAGATCTCCGTGGGACCGATCAGATGACACTCAGCACCGACGCACCGAAGAACACCTTGAACATAGTGAAACCAGTCGACTTCGTCCGGATCGGTCGCGAGTCGAATCGAACCACAACCATGCCAACCGGTGGTTTGGCCAACTTCCGCCTCAAGACGCTGGTAAAGCTGCGACGTATAGAGGTGCACCTTCGCCATGTTGAGGCTGCCGATGAAGTGCGGAATCAAACCGGCCGCATGCCAAGTTGAGCCAGACGTGAGCTCGCCTTTCTCGACTAGCACCACATCAGTCCAACCTTCTTTGATAAGGTGGTATAGCAGACCGGCACCCATTACGCCGCCGCCAACTACGACCACACGAGCGTGCGACTTCAACGACACAACCGTTTCGTCAACAAATCCGGCTCCACGAACGACTCCTCTTCAGTAGCCACTCTTTTCCTTCGTGAGCGCGATGCTCGAGCCGCGGAAACGCAAGATAGATTGTAATTGGAAAATCGCCCAACTCCACAAAATTGGGGAGCTTTTTTTTGCGAAAATGCGCACTCTACATAACGAGTCTAACGTATACAGATGTCGCGACAAACATGGTTCGTCGCGCTACCTTGAGTTCAGTTGTGCAACATTCGCGAAATCTCTATATTTCTACTCTCTGTAAAAATACTGACGACGCGCAAGACTCTGTGCTATGAAATTCACCAGACGAAAGCTGTACACGATCGTAACAGTCTTCAGTACCGCATGTATTGCTTGCGGATGCAGTACGATCGATCCGGAAAGTCATCCTGCTCAAATTTCGCTCAGCACCGACAACGTGATCGAAATGGAGTGTGGTGAACGCGTTCTGAAGATAAAAACCGACGATCTAACACCAGCACAGAAAGAAGAACTTGAAGAATTGAAGACTCGCTGTCGAATCGACAACGTCGCTCACAAACTAGAAACACGGTCTGGCTTGGAGCAGACAGAGACGAAGCATGAAATTAAGGCGAAAAGACCTGCGGGTCGTTGATAGCCTAGTTTGACGTACAGAACTATTCGGTAATTCGATCGATCCCGATTAGCTCATAGAGTAAGCCTAGCTGAAATCCCCTAATCCGAACCCAACATCATGATCGGAATGTACATTTTTCCAACTAAAGTTGAAGGCTAGTTGAACTGCAAAATCCCGGTCTCTCGGTAATACACGAAAGGTTCCGCTTCTGTCTGTGCGCCACCTGCTGGATTCGGAGCACCGTAGGTCGGAATCGCTGTGCCATTGCGAGCCAGGCGTCCAGCCATTGACATTCGACGCTCACCGCGGCCAAACTCAAGACTGCGGTGTAGTAAAGCACCATGAAACAATACGAACTCACCCTTCTTCATCGGCAACGGTGTGACGCGATCTTCGATTACTTCAGGTACTTCGAGGAAGTGTCGTGGAATGTCGCGGTCGAATCCATCGATCGGCTGGTGTGAGCCCTTCACGTACTCAAGCCTTCCCTGATCCATCCCGATGTCCGTCAGTGCGATGGTCACCGTGAAGTGATTGCGTGTATCGTATAGATTGATCGGCGTGAAGCCGTCTTCGAAATGACGATCGTGATGCCACTTGTTTTGACCTGTGCCGTCGCTCTTCACAAAAAAGTTCGTTCGCCAGACGAACAAATCTGTACCAAAAAGTTCCCTTGTCGCTGCCTGTAGATTCGCGTCGAAAAACACGTCGCTAATCACTTTGACGTCCATGTGACGGTCAATGAGAGGATTTACGACATTTTCAAGAGACTCGCCAGTTTCTCTGAGCTTCCGAAGCTGTTCGCGCCTCTCGGCTTTGAGCTTTGAGACTTCCTCGTAAACTTCATCCAAGCGAGATGTGTCTGCCAAAGGCAGTGGTCCTGCGATCCCATCGCGTCGCAATTGATCTTTAATTTCGTTCGAACAGAATTCGTTCTCTTGCATGGATATCACGATGAGTGCGTATAAGCGAAAACCGGGTGCGAACAACGTTGCACCCGTTTGGATTCGGTATGTATCTTACAAGCTAGTTTGTAGCGCCTAGCCATTTGTCACATGAGAAATGCAATTCAATACGTAAATCGCGGCGCGGACGCGACGGTGAACCCCTTCGAACGTAGGTTCACGTGCGTACTCAGGAGCTCACGATGCATTGGATAATTCAGCGAGTACGGTCTCGAACGGGCGACGAGTGTGAATTCCGACGAAGATGCACGTGAGTTAGCACCGGAATTACAAACCTCACGTTGGTTTAACACCACCCACCCGGTCACTCTTTCGGATCTTCATGGTCGAGTCGTCGTGCTTGTCGCGTTTCAAATGTTGTGTCCAGCCTGTGTGTCCCGGACCATTCCCCTAGCACAACGATTAGACCAGTCGTTTGACCGAAATGAGTTCGCGGTGGTAGGGTTGCACACGGTATTCGAGCATCATGACGTCATGACGCCGGAAGCGTTGGAAGTGTTTCTCTCTGAGTATCGCGTCAGTTTTCCCGTCGGTTGCGACACGCCGGATTCGAATGGTGGTGCAATTCCATTGACCATGCGTGCGTATGGGATGCAAGGCACTCCGACACTCGTCATGATTGATAGTCAAGGACATCGTCGCACGCAGCACTTCGGCGTCCACGATGAATTGGTTCTGGGTGCAGAAATTGGATTACTTCTTGCGGAACGACGTCTGACTGCGCCTAACCAAAGCTAACTGACGCGAATGCAAACTCCCGTTTTGAAACTTCAACCCACAATCGAATCCTTATTCATTCGGTACGAGAAGTGTCGAAGGGAGGGAGAGTTTCCAGAGGCGATTGTGATTCAATGACAACGTACGCTCTTTCAAAACCTACTAATCTCGATTTTGAAGTCGGCGAGATAGGGAACGTACCTGAAAGCTGGGCTTCCCCGTCACAACAAGGCGGATATACCGTTCTGCTGACCGACGAAAAGCCAAAGCGCGGTCGCTTGTGCGTCGAGATTGCTAAAACCGAACGCGGCAGTTTTGGAAAAGCTCCATTTGGTAATGTCATGCAAATAATCGATGCCAGGCCGTTCCGTGGGAAACGACTGCGTTTTACGGGATGGGCACGCGCCCAAAGCGTCCTCTGTGATTGGCTGCGAATGTCGACTAGCCGTGCACAAGCATGGATGCGCGTTGACAGATCACTCGGCACCATCGGCTTTCTCGACAACATGCAGGATCGACCGATCCGTTCGAGCAACTGGACTCGATTCGAAATCATTGGTGACATTGCCAACGATGCTGAACACTTGAATCTCGGACTGATTCTCCAAGGCAAAGGTAAGGCGTGGCTTGATGACCTTCAAATCGAGGTTCTAGGCGACGGTGGCATAGGGAATCAACCGGCGTCCCAACTCACGCCTCGCCAACTCGACAACATCATCGCACTAACGCGGTTAATCGGCTATGTACGTTTCTTCCATCCCACCAAAACGGTGGCGCGAACAAACTGGAATCTATTTACGATCAACGCGGTCCGACACGTCGAAAACGCCAATTCTGCCAGTGAGCTAGCTCAGCTCCTAAACGATGTGTTTAACCCCGTTGCACCGTCTATACAAATCGACGTTTCCGGTTCGAATCTTAATTTACCTACCTCTATGGTCAAAGACCTAGCGAACTCCAAAGTTCGGTTTTGGCAGCACCACGGCGTCAATTTAGACGGTTCGCGTAGGATGTATACAAGTAAACAGCGCATTGGATCGAACGCACACGTATCGTTGCTCGAGCCGATTAGAGCCTCGCTCGAAGGTGGTGTAGTCGCGCTCATTCCGACGACCGTTCCCACGAAAGACTCGCACTCATACGAAGGCACTGCCTTCAAGAAACTCGGTATCAATTTGCCGCCCGAGTGGCGACCATCAAGTGACGATCGATCAACTCGCCTCGCATCCGTGATCCTGATCTGGAACGTATTTCAGCACTTTTACCCTTATTTCGATGTGGTTGACACCGACTGGCACGGCGAATTGAAGCGTGCTTTGCTCGCTGCTGCCAAAGACGAGAATGAAGAGGAGTTTTTTGCGACGGTCGAACGACTCATTGCGACGCTACATGACGGTCACGGCGCTGTCATTCCAAACGACAGAGATTCTCAAACTGTCTTCGCGTTGCACAATGTACCTGCTCCGGTAGCGCTTGATTGGGTAGGCGATTCAATCGTCGTAACTGCAATTGGTCAAAACCTCGACCAGGATCTTGAAGTCGGCGATGTCATAACAGAATTTGGCGGACAATCAATTGAAGCGAACATGGCTGTAATTCACGACCGCATTTCGGCGGCTACACCGGGGCAGCTTCGTTTTGATATGCTCGCACGATTAATCGTCGGACCGCATCAATCCTCATTCTCGTTCAAGGTTCGTTCACCCACTGGACAGGAGAAAGAGATTTCGCTAATGCGAAAATGGACTACCGATTCCTCGCACATTGTTCGTGAGTCGCGCCCCGAACAAGGAACAGAACTTGCTGAAGGTGTCGTTTACGTTGATCTAACTCGAAAGAGAGGCATTCATGAGTTTACTCGCCTATTACCCAAGCTCGCCAACGCAAACGGCATCGTGTTCGATGTTCGAGGATATGCTAGTTTCGGATATAGAGAAGTCATTTCATATTTGATCGACGAACCTGTCAATTCCGCTCAATGGCACCTGCCGCTCATCCATAAACCTGATCGTCGCGATATGACGTACAAATTCAGTAACTGGCAAGTGAAACCTAAATCTCCACGATTAACACCAAACGTCGCGTTCATCACGGACAAGAGAGCGATTAGCGCATCCGAAACGCTTTTGGGAATAGTCGAACACTACAAGCTAGGAGAAATCGTCGGCGAATCTACTGCGGGTACCAATGGCGATGTGAACCCATTTACTGTTCCGTGCGGATTTACGATCTCTTGGACGGGTCTGCGGGTACTGAAACAAGACGGATCTCAACATCACGGCGTTGGTATTCAACCAACGATCCCAGTATCGCGCACGATCGAAGGAATTGCGGCGGGAAGCGACGAATTCTTGGAACGTGCCGTCGAAGCGCTAGTACAGAATATTGAACAGACTTGATCTACGTTTTATCTGGAGAGAGTCACACTATCAAGTCGGCCTTCAGTCATCAAGAGTGATAGGGATTGAAGGAGGTCCTTCAACAACCAATCGCTGAACGAGACGCGGTAACGACCGCGGCGCAAAAAGCTCATCTATCGCTTTGTTCAGTGACGCTACCGACCACCATCGGAATTCGTAAAAGACGCCGACTCTGCTCGGATCTGGATTGTTGTCTGCGGACGGTTCAAAACGCCGACTCTTAACTAGATAGATTCGTTCGTGCTGGTCAATTGCTGAAGCTGATTCCTCAAACCCACGCTCGAATCGATGCGACCTTCGCCAGATTAATTTAGGTGAATCGGACAGATCGAAACCCGTTTCTTCCCAAACCTCTCGTCTTAGTGCATCGACAGGATCTTCATTCGACCGGACGCCACCGCCAGGCAACAACCAGAACTCACTGCCGCGCGTTGGATGCGCCATCCTTAGAAGAAGAACTTCGTTGGTGTCGGACAATATCAACGCTCGCACCGCATGCCTAATCTGAACGCTATTCATATTTGCTTGTTTTCAATCTGGTTTTAGCGTACGGACACAACGAAGCATGCGTGCGACGACTGACGTTTCCAGCCCCCGTAGATTCAGTCAACTGTTTTTGCCAATTCGCGCTTCTCAATCCCGCCACTTCATCCACCATCCATGTGGAGACGCATCAGCGAGAATCCTTGGGTGACCTGCGCCTTCTCGGTATCGCGTGATCGAAAGCGTTGGATCAGTTCCTTCAAGCGCAATCTGCCACACCGGTCGTTTCTTACTCGCTTCTATAAGTGCGCGCTTTACACGCCTAAGGTTCTCCCTCGGAAACTGATACAAAGCGATTGTTGAATAGACGACTAATGCATGCTCGTTGGAAATGGTTGATATCAAACCAGGGAGGACATCTGCCGCATCACCCGCATGCAAGTGAATGTCACTATGCGTGAACTCGTTCGCGGCGTCCATCAATTGCTGATGGCGTTCAACATGCTCCGGCCAGATCAACGCTCGTAACCACAGCAACTGATCAGAATCGTCGAGATCTACTGGGTCAAGATCGATGCCGTTTCTGCTTGCGACCGGTATCGTAGGTGCCAACGGCGGAAATGTAGTACACCCTTTTATTTCCGCTTCGAGGTGAATTCTTGAACCCGCCATTCCCCAATTCGTCCGTTCCTTTCGATCGTATGTGTAGGTGTAGTAGTAGCGATCGAAATTCAGGTTCAAGCCAGCGCTAGCGCCGACGTCAATAAGCGCAAGAGGTAAGCCTGACTCCTCGCTGACTAGAGAGAAGGCTGGAAGTAAGCACGTGCATCGACGTACCACGTTCGTTTGGGTACGCCGCGTACTTATAAGCTCGACCACCGCGTCTTGGTGACGCAAGCAGAAGTCACGAAAGTCCGCAAATGCCGATTGATGGCTAGGCTTTTGACCTGACATGATTGGGTAATGAGCCGACAGGCGATGTTCAACGCCCGTCAGCAACAAATACTGCGCCGCCGCGAAGAGCATATTCGGTGCAGGTTGATGCGTCTTCGTGCGCAGAGAGATATCGAGCAGATCGGCGTCATTCGCTACCCCAAGCGCAAGTTCCTCGTACAGCGGTGACGCTAAATCCTTCGCTTCTACCGTCGCGAAACGGCGAAATGCGCTTTGGAGATCGTTCAGTGGATGAGGTCGCATAGGTGCCTAATCACTAACACGTGCATTCGTCCAACGCCAAAACTCCTTTTCAAAGCTAGATGAATTAAGTGTGCAATAGTCATTAATCGACACTGACTTCTCCGCGGTTGCAGCAAAGACTCGAGCTATTCTCCGACACACGGCATGCATCCAGAGTCGACGAATGTATTTACTTACTAAGGAACACCACACGAGAAGCTTGAGCGGTTATTTAGTCGTGAAAGCGGATTTATCTGAATCGAGAGCTACCTGCTCATGCGCGCACAATATCGCTTCGCGGCGCGCTTCAGCGCCTCGTTAAGTTTGGGTGGATTCTGGAGAGCGTCATAGAACGTGTCCCAGTCCTTCTGATTCAACAGGATCCTCTCGTGAGATTCAATGGACCGGTCTGCTGCGTTGGTAGCATTAATACGCCAATGCGAGCATTCTTTGTCAGAGTCGGACATCGCTGACAGACTTCATTCTGTAGAGAGACACTTATGTACACCAAATTAGTCGTATATCAATCGTACAACGAACAAGACGATTAGCTTGGATCAATTAACGCAACGCTCTATTCGAGACACTGACCCACGACGTCGGTTAATGCGTCGAAATCAACCGTGCCGTACTTGGCATCTGAATTCGCGTCAAAAAGAACAGAACGTATACCGATTGATTGAGCCGCAGAGACGTTAGCCGCGCGGTCGTCGACAAACAGGTCTGGAACATAGCCAATGCGATCGATGAGGCAGCGATACGCTTGTTCCGAAGGTTTCCGATAGCCGATATCGCCGCTGATCACGAAGCCTTTGAAGTAATCTTTAAGCGCATATCGCGCGCTAAGTTTGAGTGACCACCGCGAGACGTCGTTCGACAGACACCACGCGTCTAATCCTTCCTTTCGCGTAAATGAGAGAAAGTCACGACAACCGCGATTGAGTTCGTGCAAAGCGAGATATTCGTCCTCGACGTCCGGGGATAAGCCAAGCTCACGCCAGAATTCATCAACGTCTAGTTGACCGAGGCTGGTTTTCTTGTAAAGCATGTTTAGCTTGTTTGTATCGATTGTCGAACCGAGCTTATTGAGAAACGGGACAAGTAGCTCCGCAACATCGTCCTCCGCTCGAAAGATCACGCCCATTGCATCTAAGACGATGGTGCGCTTACGTTTCACTGCAGATCTCATTTTTCATTCGGCGAAGTCGAACGATCGTCGAACAACATACGCTTCATGCATCGTCGTGGTTGATCAGGCTAAATGAATAAACAGTTGCACGTCGAAACGCGAATTGGATTTGAAGCGTATCGCGGTTCACCGCAGCCAACTTAGTACTGTCTCGCCATCGTACTTCCGCGTCTGTAACGCTGCTCGTCAAAGGTTCGCTCTCGGTTAAGACTTGCCTTTCTTCGTTCAACGCGCGAACCACAAGCTCGCCGCCCGGTTGTATATCTGCAGTCACGCGCAGTGCGTCATCTTTATGGAACAAGGCTGTTGTCGTTACCAATGCGTAATTGATCGAATCTTCCGGCTCGTATCCTGCGAATCCATCGGGACGTAGCGTCGCCAAGCAGAAATACCCGTTTCGCCAGCTCGTGTGCAACCCGTCATTACCGCCGTAATAAAACCGAATCTTGTCCTTTTCGAAGATCGGGGCGGCGCCGGGAAACACACAACCCCAGTCGTAGTCGCCTTCGTTTTTTCCACTTCGGATAAACGGAGTTCCCGGTAGCACGCGATGCCATGACGTCGTATCTGGACTCCACGAGAGTTCGGTCCACACTCGATCAGAAACCTGATCGTGAATCGCCAGGAGACCGATATATACGCCACCATGAAAAAAGACTGGCATCGCGTAAGTTTGGTGTCGTTCATCTAAACCCTCGAGTACAACTTTTGTCGCTTCCCAGGTCACGAAATCGTGGCTGGATGTCCGCGCGACTTGACGTTGAAACGTCGTGCTCCATTGGCGGGTAATCCCGACGTACTTGCCGAGGGTCGGTGCCCAGAATGCGTTGTTGTGAGTATCTCCTGCACTGTTCGCTTCTGGACAAGCGATCGGCGAATCCCAACGTACACCATCTCTGGAGAAAGCGACAGAAAGGATTTCCGATTTCAGAAGTGCTTTGTAGCGTCGCTTTGGGTCTGACTCGACGTTGTCCTTAAAGATTCCAGAACCGTGCGGACCTGCTCGACTCGCCCTGGACTCTCCTCGCCCTCGCCATAGGATGTTATTCGCCTTGCTTCCCGCGTAGTCGACCAGCCCTACCTCGGGTTTAGTCCACTGCAAGCCGTCTGTCGAGGTGGCATAACATATCGCCATCTCGCGATCGACCGGTGCTTGGTATTTCGTTTCACGCCATTGTTTCGCGTTCATTCCCTTCGCGGAACGATCAACAATGAATGGACTGTACCAAACCTTGTAGAGCTGCTCCTCTTCGTCAAAAATGACGTTGGCGTAGAGATTGTCAAAGCGCTTTTCCCAAGGTCTATCCTCACCAAACAGAGGATTGTTCTCGTTCTTCTCGATTACGCCTAAAGTGAGTGCCGCGTTTTCCGTATCTTCGACGATACTAGAATCAAGGAGAAGATGTCGGCGCGCCAAGTCACAATCATGCAGACGCTCGCTCTGCATGGATAAATCTCGTTTTTCTATCTGTGTCTTGCTTGTCTACTTGGAAAGCAAGCTCATTGCGTCTTCAAGACCGCGAATGGTGAGTGGGTACATGCGATTTTCTACCAACTCTTGAGTAATAGCGACAGAAGACGAGTATTCCCACGTCTCTTGGGGCGTCGGATTGATCCAGATCAGCTTCGGATAAATAGTGCTGATTCGCTGCATCCAGACCGCGCCGGGTTCTTCATTCCAGTGCTCGACGCTACCACCTGAATGCGTGATTTCATAGGGTGCCATCGTCGCATCACCGACGATCACGACACGATAGTCGCTACCGTACTTATTCAGGATTTCCCACGTTGGGATCCTCTCACTCAAGCGGCGCTTGTTATCCTGCCAAACCGATTCATACAGGAAGTTGTGAAAGTAGAAGCTCTCGAGATGCTTGAACTCCGTCCGCGTCGCTGAGAATAGTTCCTCGCAAATCTTGACATGCGCATCCATCGATCCGCCGATATCGAAGAACGTTAGAACCTTTACGGTATTTCTTCGTTCTGGTCGCATCTTAATGTCCAACATGCCGCCGTTGTGCGCCGTCGACTGGATCGTGTTGTCCATATCGAGTTCTTCATCGGCACCCTGTCGTGCGAACTTCCGTAGTCGTCGCAACGCCATCTTGATATTACGCGTACCGAGTTCGACCGAGTCGTCTAGATTCTTATATTGGCGCTGGTCCCAAACCTTCCGTGCTTTACGTTTTTTACCTTTGCCTTTTCCGCCCGGTCCCGATTGACCATCTTGATCAGCGTCGCCATCTTGCCCTTCACGGCGTGCTTGCTCGGCTTCTTGGCGAGCCTGTTCTTCAGCTTCCTCGCGAAGTTTCTTAGCGATACCTTCGATGAACGCTTCAAGCCCACCTAGCGACTCGATTTCAGCGAGATCCTTTTCATCAAGCAGTTGCTCGATTTCATGCCGCAACCACTCATCTGGAATGAGCGATTCGAGCAATCCATGTAGATCGTCTAGTCCCTTGAAATATGCAGAGAATGCACGATCAAACTTGTCGTAGTTCTTCTCGTCTTTGACCAAGCACGTCCGACTCAAGAGGTAGAAGTCGTCGATGTTGGCATAAACGAGCCGTTGCTTCATGGCACCGATCAAATCCATCAATTCGCGGATTGTCGCTGGTACGTTGTAGCGGCGTAACGTCAGGAAAAAGTTAATGAGCATCGACGGCGATCTCCTAGCCGCGATTGTCCCGACGGTTCATAAACGCTAAGCGTTCGAGCAGATGAACGTCTTGTTCGTTCTTGACGAGCGCCCCATATAGTGGTGGTATTGCACTGCTCGTGTCGCGATTGGTAAGGATCTCGTCCGGAATATCGTCCGCCATCAGCAACTTGAGCCAATCAAGCAATTCGCTCGTACTTGGCTTCTTCTTCAGTCCAGGGACCTTGCGTACGTCGAAGAAGATCTCCATTGCTTCTTTGACGAGATCTTTCTTGATCGCCGGGTAATGAACCTCGACGATCTGCTCCATGGTTTCTCGATCTGGGAAGTTAATGTAGTGGAAGAAACAACGTCGCAAGAACGCATCCGGCAGTTCTTTTTCGTTGTTTGAGGTAATCACGACGACGGGGCGATGCTTGGCAACGATCGTCTCCTGGGTTTCGTAAACGAAAAATTCCATGCGGTCGAGTTCTTGAAGTAAGTCGTTCGGAAACTCAATATCGGCCTTGTCAATTTCGTCGATCAGCAGCACGCAACGCTCATCAGACGTGAACGCATCCCACAACTTGCCGCGCTTGATGTAGTTGCGAATGTCACCAACACGTTCATCACCCAGCTGCGAATCCCGCAGGCGTGACACAGCGTCGTACTCGTATAGCCCCTGGCTCGCTTTCGTCTGCGACTTGATGTGCCACTCGATGATGTCGCAACCCAGCGACTTCGCGATCTCGACCGCAAGTAACGTCTTACCAGTACCTGGTTCACCTTTGACCAACAATGGACGTTCGAGCTTGACCGCCGCGTCTACGGCCATAGAAAGCTCGTCCGTCGAGATATAGGTGTCGGTACTGTCAAAAATCATGGAATATCCGGCATTAGAAAAGTAGAGTGCGCACGTTTCGACCGAACTGCGCACAACGTGGCATTTTAGCTATGTTCGCTCGTTAGTCGTTTCAATCGCAATCGCCGCTTCTTGAGCATCGCATGCATCGTTTTCGATCACATTCTCTTCCGCATCTCTCCCACTTGATGTTTGATACTTTCGCACCGTTCGTATGCGCCGATGTACAAATTCTGACATGTGTCGGTAACCTAGGTTAAAACCGTAGAGTAGGAGAGTTGCTGCAAGGATAGTGAAGGATCCGATCGTCGCAGCCGTTGCCGACAGGGCGTAGTTTGCCTCTGGATCGAGAAATACTTGAAAGATCAATGTGACGAACAGAGGTGCTAAGTAGACCTCGTTAAACGGAATAGGTACCAACATCCAGAAGACGCCCATCGCGCCGAGAAAAAACGCAAGGTAGAAACGTCGCCGCAATGGATACACGCAGAGCGCGATCAGCCCGATACCGAATGCATACAGCACGATCCAAGCGACCCAATACGCTGTTTCCATCTAGTATCTACCTAAACCCACTTTAGGATACTCGACGCAATGTCATCGGGATGTACATTCGCGGCTGAGACGACCTTATCGGTCACACTGACACCCGCGTCTGTGACTGTTTCCGTGGTTCCGGAAATAAGCGGGTGCCAATCTTCTAACGGTCGACCTTCCGCAACACGGCGATAAGCGCACGTCTCCGGTAACCAATGGAATGCTCGTGCTGTCTCAGGCGTAAGTTCGACGCAATCCGGCACGAGCTCGTGACGTTTTGGATATTTCGTACAACGCCGCGTCGGTATGTCTAGAAGCGCACAAACTAATGTCGTAGTAATCACTTGCTCGGATTCGCTAGCTCGGAATCGCAATCGACAACACTGTGCACAGCCGTCGCATAACGCTTCCCACTCCGAATCGTCAAGCTCTTCGAGCGATTTAGTCTCCCAAAAGCGGTCACTCATGACTGCCAATCAATCGCTTACTTCGCGATCGCCACTTCGCGAGCAAATTTATCCGCCGCGCTTCGAGTCGCTTCGCCGATCAATTCAGTTCGCCAACGCCCGAACCAGGAAGGAAGTTCCCCGTCGCTTAAGTACGTACGGATCGCGAAAAGCAAGTCCTTATTGGAACCAAGCACCTCCTCGCTGAGATTCATCTCATTGGCCAAAGCATTACACTGCTCACCCAGTGCCTGAACGGTCTTTCGCAACCGCTTCGGTGGTGTGAGTTCACTCCTCTTGGCTGCGCCTTGCGCTTGACGATAGAGTTCTTGCAGCTTGCGGCGATGCCTATCGACCTGTCTAGACGAGAGTACTTTGCGTAGTGTGTGGTCCTTTAGGGATCGTTCATTCGCGAGCTGAAACAGCTGGTCTCGGGAAAGGATCCAGTTCTTGGGGATATCCATCGATTCCGCACGTTTTGTGCGCCAAGACTCGAGTGACTTGAGAAACTGCAACCCACGTTCACTTAGTTGCATCAGTCGACGCGCATTCCCAACAACCCAACTTGGATCGTCTGCTTCCGGGCTTTGCAGCCGGTTCCGTTCCTCTAGATACCACTCCAATCGGCCAGTGTCCCGAAGCTGTTTCGCTAGAACGTCCCAAAGTTCGTGGAGATGTGCAATATCCAGCGCCGCGTAATCGAGCTGCTTGCGAGAAAGCGGTCTAGCGTGCCACTCAGACCTCTGCATGGATTTGTCGAGTTTGACGTCGAACTGATGTTGAACCAGCTTCGCGTAACTCTGCATCTGCCCCGAATGCAGAAACGCAAGCGCGAGTTGCGTGTCTTCGATAACGCCGACGTCGTCTTGGAAAACTTCATTCAACACTTCAATGTCGTTCGAAATGCTGTGTGCAATACGGACAATGTCGTCGTCTTGAAACCAGTGCTTCATCTGATCGATGGGGAGATTCGCACGCAAGTCGATGATCCCGATACGTTCACCCGTGTCGATCTGCAGCAATTCCGGGATCGGTTTGAACGTCTTTTTACGCGTAAATTCCGTGTCGAAGCTAAATGTCCGAGGTGTCTCGTCAACAAAATCGCGAAATACGCTCTCTGAATCTATGAACGCGTAATTAGGCATCGAGTTTCACTCGGCGCTGAAATGCTTGCGCTATGGTGCGGCTATTGACATAGCCGAGCTCACCACCAACCGGAATACCGTGTGCCAACTGGGTCAACGCGACGTCCGAACCTTCTAATAACTCGCTGATGAAATGCGTCGTCGCATCCCCTTCTACGGTTGCGTTCAGCGCGACAATGACCTCTCGTATACCGCTATCACGTACACATGGCAGAAACGTACCCAGATTGAGTTCGTCCGGACCGATACCGTCTATCGGTGATAGCAGTCCATGCAGTACGAAATATCGACCTTGATACGTAACGGTCTCCTCGATCGCGACCAAATCAGCGGCAGTTTCCACCACACATAGCTGACCGTTTGCACGCTTCGGATTCGAGCAGATATCGCAAACTTTCGCGTCCGACAGGTTATGGCATTTCGCACAAGATGTGACCGTTGCGAGCGCCTCCTCGATGGATGTCGCGATATGCGCAGCGTCGTCTCGATGTCCTTGTAAGAGGAACAGCGTCATGCGGGTCGCCGTTTTGCGTCCAACGCCAGGTAGGCACTGCAGAGCGTGGATTACTTGCTCAATGCGCGGCGTGAGTGAAGCCACTAACGATTCAGAACTTTAAGAGCATCCGCCATGGCTTTTTGCAGATCGAGTCCTTCTGGAGGGTTTTGCATAAACGTGGAAATCGTTTTTCGCTTCAACGCTTCCTCCCACTTTGATCGAGCATCGTTAACCGCCGCGATCAACAGTTGCTCGAGGTGCCCGACGTTCTCCTTATCGAGCAGCAAAGGATCGATATTGATTTTGCTGACGGCGCCTTGAGTACCGACGACTACTTTGACCAATCCGCCACCACTCTCCGACTCGATTTCCTCGTCGATACTGCCTATACCTTCAGGCATTACGTGATTGAGACCGTCCTTCAGTCCGGACATCAGCTTATTCAATTCTTCTATGTTCATAGCCTAATCCTCGCGCGAAGCGAAATTTATAGAGTAAATCATCTTGGTTGTGTGTTTTCGTCGTCGAGCCACTCTGCGTCAAATTCGGCGTCGAACCGATCCTTCAGAATCTGAACGTAAGGCGGTTCGTCTTCCGAAGTGAAGACTTGCATCGCCGCTTCTTTTGCGTTAGCGGTTCGCTCCTTCTCAGCTCGACGCTCCTCCGTTCGTTTTGCTTGCATCCGAATCGGCTGTTCCTGCCAGGTCTTCCGCCGTTCTTCAGGAGATTTGGATCCGATGTCCGTTTGCGTAGCGGACGCTTGCGTGATATCCGTCGAATTAGAAACAACAGGGGTCACCGAGTCAGCCGTTCGTTCCACGTTTTCCGTGGATTTACCAGTTGGTTCAGGCGCACTGTCCTCTATTTTGATCGGAACGAAATCAAGGAGTCGTAGCATCGTCATCTCGAAACCAACACGAGGTTCTGGCGCATACTGCAAGTCACGACCTCCCATGATCAAGACCTGATACGCCTGTTGCAGCCATGCGGTCTCGCATTGATCCAGCAAGTCGACGAGTGCTTCATCCGGCGATGTGTGCGTCGCTTTTGCCATCGCAAGGGAATGCACGCCGTTTTCAAGTCCGGCTAAGACCTCCGAAAAATCAACGCCACGCGCAACCAACTCTGCGACAGCCGAGAATAATCCATCACGATCGCGCCTGACTAGATGTTCGAGAATGAGGGCGACGTCGTTCTGTGGTGCGCAACCGAGCATGTCGACAACCGCAGCTTCCGCTAAATCAGTCCCACATAGCGCGATGGCTTGATCAGTCAGAGAAAGTGCATCGCGCATGCTGCCTTGACCCAGCCGAGCAAGCGTACGAACCGAAGCATCGTCGTAACGAATGCCTTCTTGATCAAGTACAGAACGTAGATGCTCGTCAATCGTTTCGATCGACATCGTTCGCAGATGGAACTGAATACATCGCGATCGTACCGTAACCGGGACCTTGTCCGGATTTGTTGTCGCGAGTACAAATTTCACATGCTCCGGTGGCTCCTCAAGTGACTTTAGAAGCGTCTGAAAACTGGAGTCCGAGAGCGCATGTACCTCATCGATGATGTAAACCTTGTACGTCCCCATCGTAGCGAGATAGGCGATGTCTTCTAGTAATTCGCGCGTTTCTTCGACTTTATTACGAGACGCGCCATCCACTTCAATCAAGTCAACAAACGATCCGTCTGCGATCGCAACGCAATTCGCACAGATGCCACACGGAGTCGAAGTCACTCCCGTCTCGCAGTTCAAGCACTTTGCGATGATGCGTGCTAACGTCGTTTTACCAACACCACGAGTACCAGAAAACAAATACGCATGGTGAAGTTGCTGACGATCAAATGCGTTGACGAGCGCTTTGACCGTTTGCGGTTGACCTACGACCTCGGCAAGCGTGCCTGGTCGGTACTTACGTGCGAGAACCTGGTACGACATATCGGTTACTAGTCGGCTCGTACTTGCTTCACAACTATAGTGCTGGCGTGCATAGAGTGTTTAATCACGCAATCATCGCGGCGAGAATTCCCGCTTCGCATTACCGCGGAAAAGCTAATCAAGGTAAGCGATTATCGCAAGAAGCCAACCGTAAGCGTGATGAATGAAACTAACGAATACAGAATCGACGCTATAGTCTCACTTGTCGAAATCAAACACGTACATTCGACATGAGTGATTCAAGGAATCACCCATTTCTTCAGAAGCCTTTTTCAGTCATTGGTCATCGAGGCGCAGCAGGCCACGCGCCAGAAAACTCACTCGAGGCGTTTGAAATCGCTTTCACCTGCGGTGTTGATGCCATCGAATTCGACGTCAAGTACGTGCATGGCGAACTGATCGTATTCCATGATGACACCGTTGAAAGGTTGACGACCTCAAACGGTTCAATCGATTCGTTTAGTCGTGAAGAACTCAGTGAGTTGCGATTACGCAATGGTGAACAAATCCCCACCCTTGAGCAAGTATGGGATATCGTGCCGCCCAGCATCGGCATAAATATCGAACTCAAAGGAGCTAACACGGGCCGACCAGTCGCGGAGTTTGTTCGGACGCACTCTCACCGTTATCTGATTTCCTCGTTTCTAGTCGGCGAGCTCTCTCAGTTCAAGGCAATTGCCAAAAATGTACCTACCGCGTTGCTAACTCGAGTGCATGACATGAACGTACTCGGAACAGCCGCATCACTTGGCGTTGAGAACATCCACGTCATGGACGCAGTCGCCGATCCGAGTTATCTACTCGCGATGTTCAACGCTGGATTCACGGTCTATGTATTCACCGTGAATGACGTCGCTCGAGCATTTCAACTACGTGAACTTGATGTCGCAGCGATCTTCACTGACATACCCGCGGACCTAAACCCAGAAACGCTGGTAGACGCATGACTATCTCATTGGCCACAATGAGTTGTGCGTCACATTGAATCAAATCGTGATTTGAAAGGTCCGACTTCTTGTTCGCTGTTGTGCACTTCCAAATTACGCTAATTCTCAGTTTTGGAACAGTAACCCGTTAGACGAAAAGGTCGTAATTTAGACAGCATGTCGCGTTTTTTACGCGATTTTCCACAACAAGGTGTGGATTTTCGCGCCATCCACCGCATAGAGGCCAACGAGCTAAAACAGCGAACACTACTCAGCAGCGAATACACGGTGATGAGACCTTACGGAGTCTTTACGAGCAGTTTCCGAATGTGTAGTCACTTAAATTGTGGGCGCTGAATTACGGAAGAGCGTTCTTCACACTCGCTCGTATGCGTCAAGGAAATCAGTTCTTGCTACACCCGTTTGACTACAGATAGCACGTAATGTTGACGATTTGATGCAAGAATGGTTTGGGATTGTCATAGGTGTCACCGTTCCGTCGTCGTTCGTCCTTTGTAGAGACATGTGATTGCCTTCACGAACTACCTCAAAGTCGAGTTCGCGAAACGCCCGAATCACTTTGCGGAGAGGAGCGTCCCTGGGGAACCGTTCCACCATCTAGTTGTGCATGTTTGCCTCGGCTACGAACACTTCAATCACGGGTGAATCCGAATCTACAAGCGAATCTGATCCAAACGTCTCAACGTGAAATGAAATCGCGGACTGCACGTCATCAAGTGCTTCGGAATAGCTGTCACCTTGGCCTATCACCACACCCTTTAAGCCCAATGGGTAGGCGACATAACCATCCGGGTGTTTCTCAACGATTACTTTGATTTGCCGTTGCACAACGATTCCTACAGATCCAGTCAATCGGTATGAGTCGACGAGTTGGGTTATTCAGGACCACTATATTAATTAGACGAAGGAGTTCTTGATGCTTTCGCAATCTACTCTCTTTCTGCGTTCTATTTTGACTATTTGATTCGATGGCTAAACGATTGACGCGATCTTGAACGATCAAGCTGTGATATCTTCAACGCCACTTCGCGGCATCAGTGTCTTCCCATATCAGAAAAACCTTTGTCAAGGTTGTACTTCGGTGATGTGACATAGCGTTCCATACGCCGTAATCGCAATTCAAGCTCGCGAACGTCGCCACTAACAACGCGCAAACCCAGGCGCGGACTGCTTCGGATAGCCGCATACGGCGACCGAGCTTCAGCTTCGTCATCAGGTTCATCCCAATCGCTGGAATAGGATGGTTCTGGATTCAAGACGAACACCAACACAATATAGACGATAAGCGGAATGAGAACCGAACCCAATAACGCGATTGCGACGAAAGCTACGCGAATGATCCAAGGTTCGATACCGAGATACTTGGCGATACCCGCGCAAACACCACCCAATATCCCTCGTTCTGTGTCACGATAGAGCCCTTGCGAGCGGCGACTCCTTCTCATACTTCGATACGCGGCGGCTACGTCGTCGTAGTCTTCGTCAAATCTTCGTCGTGAACGCTTCATTTCAATTCGTCCGAGCGCTTTCGCCAATGGGGAGTCTCTGCATCTAGGATCGCTTCTAACGTCTCGATGCGTTTCCCCATATCTCTCGCCTGATCGGCCAAGCTCTGTAATTCGTCTTGGTCCTCATCCGACAACTGTCTCGTCATCTTTTTCTTCGAGTTGTAATGCAATATGATCCAAAGTGGTGCAACGACAACAAGAAAGACAATTGTCGGAATGAATATGAGAACAAACAGAATTTCCATTTCGTCAAATCCTTACGAGGCTTGCTTTTCCTCTGATTGCTCATTCGACTCGCGGTTGAGGCGCGACTTGAGGTTCTCGAGCTCTTCGTCTAGTTCCTCGTCTTGCTGAATCGTTTGGAATTCATCGTTCAGAGACATCGATTCAGACGACTCGTAGCTTTCGACTTGCCCTTCGAGTTCATCAATCATGCGCTCGTATTGCTCGAATCCAACCATGATCTCATCGATGTTATGCCTGGAAAGCTGGCGTCGAACGCCTTTCTGTACACGCGCAGTCTGCGCTCGTGCAATGATTGAGCGTTGGCGTGCTTTCGCTTCTGCGATCTTGCCTTCAAGCGTGGCGATATCGTTGCGAAGTTTGGTTTCGACCTCATCGGCAACCATCATGTCTCGTTCAAGGTTCTCGACATCCTGTTCGCAACGTCGTCGTTCGGCCAATGCACCACGTGCAAGGTCGTCACGATCCCTGCGCACTGCGTATTCTGCTTTTCGTTCCCAATCCGCAGCTTCCGCTCGCTTTGTTTCAAGGTGACGCGTGATCTCCTTTCGGTCCGCGATCGCCTTCGCCGCAGTCATGCGCACTTTCACCAGCGTGTCGTTCATTTCGTGGATGATCATCCGAACCATTTTCGGTGGATCTTCCGCTTTGTCGAGCATCGCGTGGATATTGGCATTCATGATGTCAGCCATGCGTTTGAATACCTTCATGTTTAGCCCTCTAGTTGGAGATTGACTATTTACTGTCTTTAAGACACAAACTATGCCAATCGTTGCGCAGTTAATTAAATGATTGATTTATTGTCCTTATTTGTAAATCTCACCTGCTCTGGAACCGGTTGAAGTGGTTAAAAACACCACAATCTGATAAATTTCGCACATGGCTTACGATGCTGATGAACTAATTGGCGAATCTGCTGTTTTTTTGCAGACTTTGGATGCAGTCGATGCAGTCGCCGCTCTCAACAAACCGGTCCTTCTGGTTGGCGAACGAGGCACAGGGAAGGAGCTTCTAGCGTCCCGTCTTCATTATCGCTCGCCGCGTTGGGATTCCGTTTTTTTGCAGATGAATTGCGCTGCGATCAGTGACGACCTGCTCGAATCCGAGCTGTTCGGACACGAAGCAGGCGCCTTTACTGGTGCGGCAAAACGTCATGTCGGTCGATTCGAGCGTGCTCATAGCGGTACGTTATTTCTTGATGAAGTCGCCACAACGGCAACACGCGTGCAGGAAAAGATATTGCGGCTTATCGAGTACGGCCAATTCGAACGATTGGGCGGGAATGAAACGTTGGTCGCAGACGTCCGAATCGTCGCCGCAACCAACCAGGATCTAGTCGCACTTGCCGAAAACAACCGCTTTCGCGTCGATCTATTAGATCGGCTCGCATTCGACGTTATCACAATTCCGCCATTGCGTGAGCGTTCGGACGACATTCCACTCCTCGCAGAATTCTTCGCAATCAACATGGCGACTGAGCTTGAACGAGAGTTCTTTCATGGCTTCACGGACGAAGCAATGGGTGAGCTCTTCGATCACAGCTGGCCGGGCAACGTACGCGAATTGAAAAACGTTGTTGAACGCGCGGTCTATCGCAACGACGAGAACGAACCTATCTCACAGATCGTACTAGATCCCTTCGAATCACCGTATCGACCTCGAGAACCATTACTCAATGGGAACAAAGGTGGTTCTATTGACGCAGGTCCCCGTCAGAGACTGCCGGTAGATATGCGCGAGGAGATCGAGCAGATTGAGATTCAATGGATCAATGAAGCACTTGAGGCGAATCGATACAACCAACGTTCAGCCGCCGAAGCGCTTGGACTCTCGTACCATCAATTCCGGCATTACCTTCGAAAATACGATCTCGGATCTGAAAAACGGGAAAATCGGGCAGAGAGTGCTGAGGAGTAAGCTGCTTCCTAAAATTGCCGCACTCGTCGCCGTTGCGCACGAAACGGATCCCTCGTCGTTGAAATACTGTCGTCTTGCTCTCGTGAGTCGAAAAGGCGGTGGAACAGCAGACTATACACGTGTCCGCAACGTGCCGACCACAGATACGGAGAGGTGTCCGAGCGGTTTAAGGAGCACGCTTGGAAAGCGTGTGTAGGCTGAAACCTACCGAGGGTTCGAATCCCTCCCTCTCCGCCAGATTTTAGGGGAGTCCATACCGGTTACTTGGTTTACAGGTAATACCGGAGACATGGTTTACACTTTTTCCGGTGTGATGAAGGGATTCGAGGCGGGTTCGACACGTGCTTCGTCCTGATCGAAGACGCCAAGGTCATACCACTCACCGCCGATCACATAGAGGTGATAAAGGACAACTTGGAAATCGTGAATTGGGTATGCGGCCATTCGTGGAGCCATTGAGTAGGAGATCATCGTGTCGGTCTTAATTGTCGGGGGCGGCATTGGCGGCTTGGCGGCAGCCGTCGCGCTGCGTCGCGTGGGAATCTCTGTCCGGGTCTTCGAGCGCGCACCCGAAATCCGTGAGGTTGGTGCTTCGATCTCGGTATTTTCAAACGCTGTAAAGGCTTTGCGGGCCATGGGGCTGGAGGATCAGGTGCTGTCGCTCGCGCCGGAATTGACGAAAATCAGCTTTCTCTCACCTTCAGGGCGCACCCTTACGTCAACCGACGTGCAGGCCATCTCGCAGGCTAGTGGTGCCGCATCGATTATGGTCCATCGCGCCGATTTGCAGCAGACGCTATTCGAAGCGCTCGACCCAGAACAGGTTAGTACTGGTAAGGAATGCGTTGGTGTCACACAAGATGAGACCGGCGTAACTGTCCACTTCGCCGACCAGACACAGGTTCGAGGTGAGGTGGCCGTCGGCGCCGACGGTATCCGTTCGACCGTAGCCTCGACGTTGTTTGGCGAAGGAAAGCTGCGCTACGCTGGTTATCACTGCTACCGAGCAATTGCCAAGACACCGAACACCCCGATGAACGAGGGTATCTGGATCCTGCTACCCGGTATTCAGTTCGTGCTCCTTCCAGAGGTTCGACCTGGGGAGACCTACTGGTGTTTCTGCCAAAACTCACCGCCTGGCCGAGCTGCTACCTACACCAAACGTGATCATGCTGCACACCTCCGATCGATTGCCGGGCAACTTCCCGATATCCTCGGCGAGATGGTGGCTGGAACTGACATGGACAGTGTTTTCGTTGACGACGTATACGACCGACGGCCTCGCAGGCATTGGGGGCGGGGAAGGGTCAGCCTGCTCGGCGACGCCGCTCATCCGACAACCCCAACATTCGGCCAGGGCGCTTGCGCGGCCATCGAGGATGCGGTCGTTTTGGCTGATAACCTACGCCAAGCGAAGGATCCCGTGACGGGACTGCGATCGTACGAGATTGCGCGGCGGCGGACGGCAAAAATGACACGGCTTTCTTGGCGTACCGGCAAAATCCTGCAATACGAGCATCCCGCGCTGGTGTGGTGGCGGACGGTGTCGATGTCGATGAGAGCGAGCCAATGGAATGCGAACAGAATCCTTCGGTGGTTCGTACGCCATAACGTGCCGACATTGGATCACGCAACAGCAGATTTCAACTCCACATCGGAGCTATAGACGAAGATACGCTTCCGACTGATTTTGCGTTTACTTATCCAGATCTGCCCTTAATAGGTTTTGAGCTGGGTCGGTCATCTTAGGAATTTGCTGGTTCCTCAGGTGTGTGATACGACCTTAGGGAAGGTGTAGACAGTCGTCCCGAGTACTTGCCGCTACGCGGTTCATGTGGACGTTGATGACCTTAAACTTCGACGAACTCATCGAACCGCTCCTGTTGCTGCAGAAAGTTGTACGCGGAGAGCATGATGGACTCGTTCTTCGAGGTCAGACACGTACTTTCATGGCGCACGTCTTCGATACTTCCCCATCGCGTCGCGATAAGTGTAAGTGGCTTCTCTCTTTTTGTGATCGTACGCAAGGGGCCTTCTCCAACATCTTGTGTGATGTATGCCGCTGCGCGACCTCATTTTCACATACGGTCGGCGTCATGGCGGCAGCTACCACGTACCACATTCGTCACAATAATCGTCGGAAATCTCTGCAGTTTATTTCCAAGAAATATCAATGTCATACAGTTCATCCATCAAGTGTTTCTTGGATCACGAGGTCATTTCGCGTGAATACGGACCAACGAACTCGACTCGCAACCAGGCAGGGTGGTTCACGCACTGTCAAACTCAGTATGTTCGTGAAATTTCCGTTGTCAGGTTCGACAAGTTCATTGAAGTTTGAGCGCTAGTTTCGGTATCGCGCAATAATCGTCGAGGAGAGCAGTTGAATAAGCGCATTCGGGCATCGCTCGGTTTCCTGGCGAAGGCGGCAACTTTCGTTGTAATAGTCAGCTTCGTTGTCTATGCGCCGAACGCTTCGGCATGTAGTTGCGACTATCTCGCCTACGGATTCTTAGGACCCTATACAAGCCGTCTACCAGCCAACGCAGTCGGCATCCCATGGTACGTTTCCACAAAGGCGGCGCATTTCCGCGGCGAAGCCAACTGGTTCGTCGCCGACGAAAGCAGGTTCATACTGGAAGTCCTCAGTGAAGACCAGTTCGTTTCGATTCCGCTTCGCATCGATGTCGCCCAGGAATTCACTACGCCAGTCGACACGTACATGATCTACCACATCAGACCGAAGGACGGCGGGTTGAAGCCGGGCTCCACGTATCGCGTCTCCGATCAGTTGGAACCTGAGAGGTACGGTGAGACTTACGGTGATCGAGAGGTGGTCGTCGAGATTGACCACGAACCGTTGTCCGCCGATACGCCATTGACCATCCACATAGGGATGGCAAAGGTCGGCGGTTTCCACGTCGCAGCTAGTGCAAGCTGCAGTGAATGGCTCAGGGTGTCCCATGCGAAGATCGCCGCTAGACTTCCGGGGGAGTTCAGGAAGTGGGAGGACCAACTCCTCTTTCGGACAATCGTCGATGGAGAACCATGGCAGGTCAGAAGGTATTTGTGCAGTCTAGTCGAGCCGGGTCGAGGTTGGGACGGCGTGGCACACGACCGGATCTTTGCCGCTTGCGAAGAGCCCTCCTTTACCCCCATCAGCCCTGTAATAACTCCGGGCAGACATTCCGTGATGATTGAAGCGCGTCTGCCGGGAACCGATATCGCCCTTCAGACGGAAAAACGGTTCGTGAACCTAGAGTGTTCCGCGCGTTAGCGTTCTCACGAAAAACGGCCTGTGATATCGAGAAGTGTTCCGCGCTCGATCCTTCCCATAGAAGCCATGGTCGCACGTTAGGGAGTCGGCGAGTCAAATGCTTCAGCCCTTTGGAGCTTTCTACCACTTGGTTCTCGAAGATTCGGCTGACACACCCAAATCGGAGCTCGTTACGCTGTCCTACGTTGCTCCACCTAGCTGTAGTTCAACAAATGTCCGATATGCACCGTTCGGCAACGACATCAGCTCGTTGTGGCTCCCGGACTCCACGACTCGACCTTCGTCCATAAAGTAGATTCGATCAGCGCGGCGGATCGTGCTAAGTCGGTGCGCGATGATGAAGAGCAGCCGGTCCCGACGCCCGGTTTCCAACGCCCCAACAAACGCATTCTCTGTTTCTGGGTCCAGCGACGCAGTCGGCTCGTCGAGAACGAGCACGGGGGCTCCTCCGACTAAGCCCCGAGCAATAGCGAGACGTTGTTTTTGCCCGACAGAAAGCGTACCACCCATTCGTCCAAGACGCGTGTCGAATCCCTGTGGTAATCCCTCGATGAACTCCAGCGCACTCGCGACGCGTGCTGCTTCGACCACATCGTCGTGGGATGAGCTCGGAGCGCTCATGCGGATGTTGTTCTCTACGGTGTCATCAAATAAAAAGGCCTCCTGGAATACGAATGCAACCTGCGCACGCAGGCAGTCAACACTCATCCTTCGCGTATCTACGTCGTCGAAGCGCACTGAACCTGTCTGCGGATGAACGAATCCCGCAAGCAAGTAAGCAAGCGTGCTCTTACCAGCACCCGTCGCCCCGACGAAAGCGATGACCTCGCCAACCTTTCCTTCTAGATTTACTTCACGTACTGCGTGCGTTCCATCAGGATAACGGTAGCTGACACTGTCCAATTCAATTCCGCGGCGCAGGCGTTCAATTGCGTCGTCGCCCTGCAAATCGGCATCAACCGGAGCGTCGACCACGTCGTAAACGCGACGCATACCGGCGACGTTGTTCTGCAGGTTGAACCACATCGATCCCAAACCGCTCAAATTACCGACAAGCTGCACAAAGTAGGCGTACACGACGGTGAAATCTCCAGGTGACATTCGACCCACGATGATCGCTTCGCAGATGTCGAAAAAGACGTAGAAGACCAACCCGACCGTGACTAGAGACTGCACGACAATCAGGAGCAGCACCATCACGATGTAAGACCGGAAACGCTTGAAAGACTCCTGACTGTCGGCGGCAAACGCGGTTCGTTGGCGCTGGCTTGCACCTAACCCCTGGATCGCCACGACGTTACTCATGCCTTCTTCTACAGTTGCGGTGGTCACAGCTCCCGCTGCGCGACTCGCAAGCGAACGACGGCGCGTGACCCCCGTCATCAGGAAAGTCGAAAGTAGAACCATCGGTGCTGCAAGGCACGCAACCAGCGTAATCGTCGGTACGGCACTGAAGCTGTGCGCCGTAGTCCAGATCACTGTCGCGATCACAAACAGGTTCGCGATAGGTAGCACCAAGATGTCGTAACAGACCCGGGAGATTGCCGGTGTGTCGTACATCGTCCGATAGACCGCATCGCCGACACTCGCATCGGAGTAACGGGTGAGCGGCCATGCCATTAGGCGACCGAACAACAAAGTCCGCAAGCCGTGGTTGATGCGGTGCGTAATTCGCAATTGGTAACGGAACTCAAAAAGCCCCAAGAGCCCACTCACCCGGCTTCCCGACTCGTTGGCCTGGTTCTCACTCTGTGTTGCTGTATCAAGGCCTTCCGATAGACCACCGCTAGCGTAATCACGCGCGACGCCTCCTCCGAACGCACCGACTAGGACGATCCCAAGAAGGCTGATCGCAATGATGACCCAAACGATCTCGAACGGCGTAAGACCAACGAGTAAGTCCACGAACCAACTGACGTACGGCGGATAAGGTGTTGGCGACGAGCCTACCGGTAAACCCATCACCACGTGATCGATAAGCACCTTGAGCGGCCACGGTAGAAACAGCACGATGGCGAGCCCGATCAGGGTCAAGGCGAGCTTGACACCGATCTGCCGCCGATATGGCCACACGAAACGGAGCGATCGACCGAGCAGTCGAAATGTCTCTCGGCTGGTAATCCGTTCGGATGACACGATTTCAGCCACTAGTAGATTCCGTTTCTGTCGTCGAATCGGTCGTCTCTAGACTGACGAAACGTCGATATGCCCCATCTGTACGCGCCATCAATGTGTCGTGTGTCCCAATCTCTCCGACACGTCCGTCCTGGAGGTATGCCACGGTGTCCGCGCGGCGGATCGTCGACAGCCGATGCGTGATCAGAAAGATGCAGCGTCCGCTTCCCCATGCCTTGAGACTGTCCAACACACGGAGTTCAGTCTCTGCATCGAGTGCGGCGGTCGGTTCGTCGAGGATCAGGATTGGTGCATCTTTTATCACTGCGCGCGCGATTACGATACGCTGGCGCTGCCCACTCGACAGCTTCGTAGCGCGTTCGCCTAAGGACGTGTCGAAACCGTTCGGGAGACCTTCGATGAACTCGTCGGCACATGCCACTTTGGCGGCTTCAATGACGGCTGTGCGCGTTGCACCAGGCACCGCATAGCGGATGTTTTCCAGCACCGTGTCCGAAAACAGGATGTTCTCCTGTGTGGCGAGCGCAATCTGCGAACGCAACGAGTCGATTTGCAACGTTCGGAGGTCTATCCCGTCGATCTCGATACTTCCTGTGTCCGGATCGGCAAGACGTAACAAGAGCGACATCATGGTCGACTTACCGCTCCCGGTTGGACCCACAATGGCGGTGACAGTACCTGGTCGTGCTTCGAGATTGATACCTGTTAAGACTTGACGTCCAGATAAATAAGCGAAACTCACGTCGCGGAAGCGCACGGCGTCCCCGAATGACGGCATCGGCATTGCATCAGGCGCGTCATTAATCTCCGGTTTGAGGTCGAGGACTTCATACACGCGCCCAAGTCCCACTGCCATATCCTGAGCGCGTCCCCACAACGAAATCAAGGCATTTATCGAACCGAGTCCGTCGCCTATACGCCCAGTAGCGGCGCTGAACGAACCAAGATTCCATATGGCAAAACCAAATCCAAGCAGGATGTTGCGTGCGAACGTCGATGCTTCAACATTCGACCACATGGCCGCCATCGACTGGGTTACGAGCACCGCCAAGCCATTTGCCCCGAATGCCAGGATACCTAGAACAATGAGCATGCTCCGCGATCTGAACGCGGCTTCAAAGGCACTGAGGGAGTATTCCCTGAACGACCTTTCACGCAATGCTTCACTACGAGTCGCCTTAACGACACGGACACCGAGTACGCTCTCCTGTATCCACGACGTTAGCCGACTGTTGCGCTCGCGTGCAACACGGAACGCGCGACGCAATGGGGATGAGAAGACACGTCCTAAAAACAGGATAGGTATCGTTGCCGCTGCCAAAATCACCGCAAGCAGAGGATCGAACGCTGCGACGATCGCAACAGCGAATAAAAAACGACCGCTAAACATAAGCGGTTCCAGAAAGATCGCGCGGATGATCTGCGTCACCATCGCACTGTCCTGGTAGACGCGGTAGATGGCGTCGCCCGTTCGCGCGGTGGCGTGATAGGTAAGCGATTGTGCCTGCAGGCGATCGATCAGCGACACGCGCATGCGTTGGTTGATGCCTTGGAAGATCCACACACTGTAGTAATAAAGACCGATACCACCGCCGGCAACCACTGCGACAAGCGGGATCGTTGTCAATATGACTAGCCAGCGTAACGAACGACGAGCATCAGGGTCGAGTTCCTCAACGTCGACGTAGACCGTCGGATCTAGTCCGTAAATCAATACATGTAGTTGTCCGAGTGGCTTACCACCCACGATGCCACCATTCATCAGCGCCGTGATGATGAAGAGAAGCGTGGCACTGAAGAGCGCGATCACCACCGATATGAGTATGAAGATCACGAGGTGGCGCATCGCTGGACGAATGAACGGCCATGTGCGAAGGAAAATGTGGGCGACGCGCCGAAAGTCCAGGTCGTCATGGCCGTGGAACAGGGCTTCCGTTCCAACACCTTGGGTCACGCGAGCTGTACTCTAGTAGTCGCTCTCATGCGTACGCCGCCCCGGTCGTGAGTTCCCCATTGCGCACCACCGCTATGTCGCACGCCAACGATCCAAGATGACCGCCAAGATGATCACCGCGCCGGTGATAACCCGTTTTGTCGGTTCGGTGATGCCTATCTGTGCTAATCCGATCTGAAGTACCGACACGATCAATACACCGACGAATGCGCCAACGACAGATCCTCTCCCACCCATGAGACTGGTTCCACCTATAACCGCTGCCGCAATCGCAGACAGTTCTAACCCAATGCCCGCGTTCGGATCTGCAGACCCTAGGTAGGCAGCATTCATCAAGCCGCCGAGTCCAGCCAACAGACCCGAAAGCACCAGTACCGTGCACCGAACTCTTCTAGGATCGATGCCTGAAACTTCGGCCGCGCTTTCGTTGCTGCCAACGGCGACAATCTGACGTCCGAAAACTGTCGATCGTAGTAAGAACTCGAACACGACGACTAGCGTCAACGCTACGAGGATGGACGCCGAAATTCCACTACCTGCCCACGGAACTGCGAATGATTGGATCTTCGCGCCGAGATAGACGGTTTGCGAATCGGTGACGAGATACGCTAGACCTCTTGAAACCTCCAGCATCCCTAAGGTAACGATGAAAATCGGAAGTCGCAGATATGCGCCGAGGCTACCGTTAGCAAAGCCGATGAGCGCGCCCGTCAAGATGCCGAGACACGCAGCTAACGGAAGAGGTAGGCCCAAAATGGCGATTCCCGCGCCGATTACCCCTGCGCTTAAGGCAACGACCGACCCCACTGACAAGTCGATTCCGCCACTAATCAGAACCAAGGTCATGCCGATCGATACTACGGTGAGCGCCGGTAACTGGTTTAACAGCGTCGAAAGCGTCGTCAGGGAGAGAAAACTCTCGGAGATAAGACTGAAGAAAATCACGATTGCGATTAGCGAAACGAAGATAAGGTTTTCTTCGAGAATTCGCGAAACTCGGCTACCGAATTCGTTCACCGGATCCTTCCGTTTGAAAGCAATCTACGACGCTGCCGCCGACGAATCGTCGTTTTCTCGGTCATATTCGCTGAAAGCCGCGGCGAGGATTTCCTCTTGGCTCCAGTTATTCCGGTGGAACTCGGCGACAAGCTTGCGGTTCGATAGCACGATGATTCTGTCGCACAGACTCTGCAGCTCCTCTAATTCGCTGGACACGGCGATCACCGTGATCCCAGCGTCGCGGAGCCGTACAAGCTCTGTATGGATTGCTAGCTTCGCCGTCACGTCCACGCCACGCGTGGGTTCATCTAGCAGCAATAACTGAGATCCGCAGTGCAGCCAGCGAGCCAACATCGACTTCTGCTGGTTTCCACCGCTGAGTTCACGCATTTTCTGATCGACACCGTTGCTCCTCACGTGTAGCGTTTCAATCAGCTTCGCTACAGAGCTCGCTTCTTTCCTACGAACCAATCTCCCGATTTGATCGGCTATTCGTCTAAGTCCCGCGATCGTTACGTTGAACGCGAGCGCGTGATCTCGAAAAACACCGTCCTTGGCACGGTCTTCAGTGACTAGACCGATTCCACATCTGATCGACTGCCACGGGCTTCGTGTTTCAGCAATCCCGTGGTCCATATGGATCTTGATGCTTCCCGCGATCCTTTTATCCAGTCCAAAGATCGCATTGAGAAGCTCCGTTCGCCCTGATCCGGCGAGACCCGCGATACCCAGAATCTCACCTCGTCGACAATTGAAACTGATGGGGTTCGGAAGCTTCGATGTTTGTAGATCTTTTACGGCGAGATGTATCGAGGAAACTTCCTTAATGGATCGGGGCGAAGCCTCAAAGTCCGCATCCTCGCCAGCCATTTCCCGGATCAGTAGCTTCTCTGACAACACGTTGCAGTCGTTTGTAAGCCGAACCTCGCCGTCCCGCAGCACCGATACACGGTCGCAGACACTGAGAACATCACCCAGACGGTGGGAGATGTAGATCACTGTGACACCGTCGCGCGTTTTGTCGCGAAGGATCCTATGTAGTAGCTCAGCCTGCGGCGCCGTTAGCGCTGACGTCGGTTCGTCAAGAATTAACAGACTAGCATCCGTTGCTAACGTCTTCGCGATCTCGACAAGCTGTTTTTCAGCTAGGCTCAATCGACTGACGAGTGTTCGTGGGTCTGAGCGTACCAATCCAACCAAGTCAAGTAACCGCGAAGCGTTTTCTTCCGCTCGTTTGCGTCTGATGCGCGTGAACGATGATGTCGACGTGTGTAGCAAGATGTTCTCCGCGATCGACAGGTCGGCAACGAGGCTTAATTCCTGCGCGCAGATCGCTACACCCGCCCCGAGCGAATCAGAGGTATTGATCGGTCTGTACGGTTGGTCGTCCAGATACAGTGATCCCGAATCCGCATCCTCTAGACCCACGACGATCTTCGCTAGCGTGGACTTTCCGGCGCCGTTCTCGCCAACCAGTCCATGGATGTGACCGACGGAAATCTCTAAGTCGACATCCCGCAGCACGGGCGTCGCGAACGATTTGCAGACTCCTTTGGCTGCAAATCTAAGTCGCGACCGAGTATCCCCGATCATGCCGTCTATGACATCGGTGGATCACTGCACGTTCGATTCTGCGTCCTGATCCGCAATGTCAGCCCGTGAGACGACAACCAGCGGGGTTTCTCTGTCAACGAGTTCCGCTTGACCACTGATCATTTCAAGGGCTAGCTCGATACCGTTCACGGCAAATTGGTCACCGTACTGTTCGACCGTAGCAAGAACTCGTCCGTCAAGTAGTAACGGATGAACAGCCGAGATGTTGTCGAAACCAACGATCGAGACGTCATGGTCCAAGTCAGCAAACGAAACCGCGGAAGCGGCCCCCAATGCCATATTGTCGTTGGCCGCAAGAATCAACTGCACATCCGGATGACGAACGAGAATTGCTGCGCTAACTTCCGCCGCTCTAGTCTGATCCCAGACCGCACTTTGCTTCGTAAGGAGGTTAGCGTTGTTCCCGGTGACGGCATCTTCGAAGCCCATCCGCCGATCGATCGCATTCTGAGCGGTCGTGACGCCTTCAAGGATCACGACATTCGCGCCTTCGGGAAGTTGCTCCAAGGCAAAATTGGCAGCGTCCCTGGCACCTTTGCGATTATCTGGACCGATGAAAGGAATCACCAATTCGTACTCGGCCAGCACCTCTCGATCTAGTCGGTTGTCGATATTTACAACATGGATTCCGTTTTCCCGAGCGCGCGCCAAGGCTGGAACCAATGCCTTAGAGTCGGCAGGTGCAATCACGATCGCATCAACACCAACGCCGATCATCTGATCCACCAGTGCGACTTGCTGTGCTAAATCGCTTTCATTCTTGATACCGTTGACAATCAGGTCGTATGCGTCCTGGCGTTGCTCCTGATGCAATTCAGCAGCTGACGCCATGGTCACGAAGAACTCGTTGGCGAGTGACTTCATGATGAGCGCGACCTTTGGCTTAGCATCGCTGCTAGCACCGACGTCACTCTCGTTCGAACCGCAACCTGAGATAAACAGCAGACTCGTCGCGAGCACGATGAGCATTGACTGTATCCCGATGTATCGGGGGCGCAACCTTTTCATGGGAGTCCCTTCTTCTAGATCATTCTCATTGAGCAATCAGGGGAATCACCCATTGATCGCTTTGAACTTCGCCATTAATGTCATTCGCGACAACGCGATCGACAATTTCTACGCCGACGGCAGCCATATCAGGAAAAGTGTCGATTCCATCGGGAACAGAGAACCCCTTCCGCGTGCGATGGATGTGATAGCGATCTGAGAACTCCTGGCCGAATATATCCTCGATACCCTGTTTTCCATATAAGAATCCCAATAAACCGCCCCAAGTCGCCGCAGGATTGTCCGAATCCCAACCCGCCAACACGGCAATCTTTACGGTGTCCTCGTAGCTCCCTTCGCCATACAAGAGGCTGACTATGCTCGAAGCAAAATTAATGCCGGACGCAACGGGATTCCGTGGCCACTTGTGGTAACCATCTTCCTGTTCGAGCTGGTAGCGTCGATAAACATCGTCCCGAGCCTCCTCCCATGGTACGCCTGCCTCGTAACGGCTAAGAACGAAGTCGTACATTTTTGCGGTCGTGGATTCATCCGGCATATAGGAACGCGCATGGGACGCCAACGTGTGGACCTCGTCTTTTCTTGGTGCGGTCGGATCGACGGTGGCAGCGAGTGAGTGCATGATCACGTAAAACTCCGATGCCAATGCCGCTTCGCCACCCGCCGTCGTACGAATGGGCATGTAAGCGAGTTCAAGCCCGATATCCGGTCGACCTGGCGCATACAAACCGAATATCTCCGTCGTAAGTTGAGCATCGATCATCTCGTACCACTCGTTGTTTGAAGGGTCGCTTGTCGCTGGCGGAACAACGCCCTCGTGCATCAAGTCGTGTGTACGTTGATTGGAGACCCATAAAAAATTCTCCCCGCCGGGCGCGTTTTCTTCGTCATATATATGCGTAAGCCAACCATCGCGGATCTGCTCACCGGTTAAACGGTTCGTGTCGCTATTCGCAAGTAAATACTGATATATGTACTCAATGTCCGTATCGTCGTCCGCACCCCAAATCTCGTCGGGTCCACGACGAACCCAATCGATCGTCTTTGGATCTCCTAAATCACCCGTCCAACGCACTACCTGAACGGTCGTACCCCAATCCTCGCTCGTATAGAACTTCCCCCGTTCACCTTCGCCACCGATTTTGTCCATTTCCGTGATGATGCCCGTCCAATTGGCGATACACTGTCCCAACCAAAATCCTTGAAGCTTCTCCAGATAATCCGCCCGAGAAACTGTCAGCTGATCCGCTTGGACCGTCAGAGATCCACAGAGCACTAAGATCGTGAGAGCACAGAACCGTCGCATGGATTGTTCCATCTTCGAGATTGCCCGATATTATCGAACACGACCATCGTATCCCGCAGAACCGTAATGAGCGAGCAAGGTAATATCTGCGCAACATGAAAGGTGGCGATACATTTGAGGAGCGCACGGTCAGTTTTTCTCGACCGTCCTCCCATTACAAGATGGTCGTCAGTGTCGACGGCCGCTTTCTCGGGTGTGATGAGCACGGCGAAACCCAACTAACCGAGACTATCTCGGACGATCTGATGTGGCGAGTACAAGCGCAGCGCCTCGAACACGCCCGATCCTCTCTCGTTTTGGAATTAAGCACAGCAAAGGCAGGTCAATATCATCTTTTGATCGATGGTGCGCCGTTGAATGCCGAAGGTCATCAGGCTTCGATCGGCGCGCCGTACTCCATCGTGCACGGCCCGGCACAGTTGCCCTCAGAATACCTGTCGCATCTAACGAAGAACGGATGGGTATGTCTTGCCGCGATCCTGTCGCCCGACATCGTTGACTCACTGCAAAGGATTGCCTGCACTGACGGATACTCTGCACGGTCGCCCGACCGTGCCCGTAGGCAAATCTGCCAAGGCAGCGCCCTTGCCAAGACGGCTGTCGAACCTATCTCCGTATGGCTCGCACGCCAATATATGCAAACCGACGATATCCGCCTTGCACACTCGCCGGGCATTGGTGTAATGACCCCAGACGACGGCAAGCGCGTTGTACAAGGATGGCACTCCGATTACCCCTACCACTGGGGAATCAACGCGGCTGGTAAGGTGCCGACCCCGAGCGGCAAAACGGTGATGGGTGTTCAGCGAATTGTCTGTGTTTCAGAGTTCACAAAATACCGTGGCGCAACGGCATTCAAGCTCGGGTCGCACGAACTCGAGCGCGGTCCTCCCGAGGAATGGGGCGTTGCCCGTGACGCCTATCAAAAGGGTCACCGCGCCAGTAACGGTCTACCGTATAACGGCCCAGATGCAGATGTGATCGAAGCACCGGCTGGCAGCATGATCCTGTTCGACACACGAACCTGGCACCGTGCCGGAATCAATCGAAGCGATCAAAATCGAGGTGCGATCCTGATGGACATGACCCCCGCGTACATTGTGCCCTATTCTGACACGACTAGAGATTACCGAGCATTGATCGAGAGTGAAGCGTACGACGAGTTGAATGGCCGAGAGCAACGTGAGTTTCAGCGCTTGATGATCCATCGTTTTCTAGGTCCAGCGGGTCCACAATCCGTCATAGGCACCGACGAGGAATTAACGGAACGCTTGCCGCTTCGGGCGAGGTCCTCGTATTGAAGTAGCTCGGTCGGCTGGGATTCTGGGTCGACGGGCACTAACGGCATACCGAGATTCGCTTGACCGTCACCCGCATCCGGTGGCGCTGATCATTTGCTAAGCCATTTGCGTTGTGGGTATCACTCGCTTACGCAGCAGTCGAGCGGACACGCACGCCTATAGCTCTACATCGCTATGACGTTGGTTACAGTGGGAATGTGGCGGGAGTCTGCCTACGTCAGACAAGCTTTTGCAATTCTCCAGCTAACTCCGGATGACCATGAAACCGAGCCCATCCTGCCGGCGTACTGTTGTATAGGTCGTCCGTAATGCTCGGATCAGCACCCGCCTGTCGCAACCGATCGATGATCTTTCGCAAGCCGTCGGACGCTGCGAGATGAAATGCAGTCACACCTTTCGCATGACCACCGAGCCAACCGGTACCGTTGGGATCCGCGCCACGATCCAACAACCAGTCGACCATATCGGTACGATTACGAAAAGTAGCTCGAAGCAACGGCGTGGTTTCGTAGGCTCGACCATCGATTCTTGCGCCTTTCGTCACGAGTGCGTCAGCGGCCTCGATGTGACCGTTGGTCGCAGCAAGGATTAGAGCCTCGTCCAATACTTCCTGATCCTCGTCGCCAGTCTCCCAAGGAAACCACCCGTAGTTCGGTCGATAGTAGCGACGAGCTTGTTTCGCCGAACCTTTCAACTTGCCTGAAGTGTCAAACGAAGCTTCAATCGCACTCAGATCATTGAGACCTGCCGCGACACGCAAATTGTCGGGCGCTCGGTCACGTGCTGCGATGATCTGTGCGATTTCCGGCCACCCCCATATGATTGCATGCACCAATGCCGTACCACCCAGTAACATGGTCTCGATTCGCGGATCTGCGCCACGATCAAGTAAGAGATTTGCCATTTCGGGTGAACCGACACTATGGAGCGCCGATTTCTGCGTTGACGCGACTGCATTGACCAATTCTGGCTCAGCGTCAAGGTGCCAGACTACCGTATCCAAGTCTCCTTGCTCCACCGCCTCGAAAAAGCCGATCGATCGCTCGCGATATGATCCCAACTGGATCTCGCGCAAACGTAATTCCATCGCTCGCCAGTCCGAGAAGCCGTGTTCAACGGCACTAACTTCAAGTGCGTCGATCAGCGTTGCCGCTTCAGGGTCTAGATCTGCGAAACGTGCAATGCGAACGAAACGTTCTTGCGCTTCCGCGAAACCATCTGCGGCCTCGCGGGCGAGCCCGGCCAGATACGGTGTATGAAATCCGATGTCGTGGCTATAGAGCCGTAAAGGAAAGGATTCTTCGCCGTAGCTAAAGGTCACGCGTTGCGTTTCTCCCGCGCGCTTCGGTTGGCTCTCGCGCGCTTCCTGGTACATGGAAGCGAACTGTACTTCTTACGATCAGCAGCTTACGCGCCTTCACTCTCGCAACTGATCTCCCACGGTACCTTGAATTTATCCACAAGTGCGCCGTAACACGGTGACCAGAATGTTCTCTGAATTGGCATAACGATCTTGCCAGCAACGGCTAGTGCGTTGAACACTCTCATCGATTCGTGTGTGGTTTCTGGCTGGTACAGAAGCTGGAATCCTTGTGGCGATTCGTACTCCCCGGGCGGGGCGTCCGCACCGCTCAATACGCCATCCGGAAGCATCAGTGTCGCGTGAATGATCTTTTCGTGCCAGTCTGGTTTCACGTCTGTCGACATAGGCGACTCGCCATAAGTCAGCATCGTTACGATTTCGCCGCCTAGTGCGGTTTCGTAGAAGCGGAATGCCTCCTGACAGGTGCCGTCGAACGACAAGTGTGGACTTAGTTTCATGTATCCGATTGCATGTTCTAACAAAAGTAGTCGCTATGCGATTTACTAAAAGAGAATATCGAAATTTCTCACGGTTTCTAATCACATATTACGCGCTTCGGCAAAGCGTCTCTGTTGAGTGAATCGAACTCGCGCCGAATATGTCTAGAGCTCGTGCAATATTGATGCCTGCAATGGCAATATCGCGTACTCAGATCGACTCGTTCAGATTACGAATACGATGCGAGCCAATTAGTTACTGAATGCGACGTAGATGGCTTACACTATATCGCTTTATGCACATCAGTTGTTCGTTCAACGCTAGCTGATCCGATGTCTAATAGCGGCCTCAATCGCGTCAGTTTTTGGTTTGATTCACTCGATTCGGTACCTGAAGTCGAACCGCCAGCCGAACTGCCCACGAATGTCGATGTTGTGATTGTGGGTGGCGGTTTCACTGGCCTCTGGACAGCGTATTACCTCAAGTGGCTGCAACCGGACCTCGATGTCGTCGTCCTAGAGGCAATGACGGTCGGCTTCGGCGCAAGTGGTCGGAACGGCGGTTGGTGTATGGGAACTGCAGCGGGAGTATCCGAACTACTCGCAAATCCGTCCACGCGCGATTCCGGCGCAAAGGTTTTGCGTGAAATGATGGCAACAGTCGACGAAGTACACCGTGTCTGTCAAGCAGAGAACATCGACTGTCATTATTCAAAAGGTGGTACGCTCGCGGTTGCCCACGCGCCGTTTACTGTCAAACGCCTCCGCGCTGAGGTTGAAGGCTACGCCGCGAACGGATTCGCCGATTATTGCCATTGGTTATCCGCCGAGGAGTCCAGGCTTCGCATCAATTGCACCCGCAATCATGGCGCGATCTATACGCCTCACTGTGCTGTTATCCATCCGGGAAGACTCGCGCGTGGACTCGGGGAAGCTGTACGCAGACGGGGCGTTCGCGTTTTTGAAGCGACGCCAGTTTTCGACATTCAAGACTCGACGGCAATCACAACCCGTGGTGCTGTCAAAGCGGAGTTTGTCATTCGTGCTACCGAAGGCTATACGGATTCTTTGACAAGCCACAAACGACGACTAATTCCTCTCTACTCCTTGATGGTCGCGACCGAACCTTTACCCGTTGAAGTCTGGGATGAAATCGGTATCCAGCAACGTGAAACGTTTGACGATCGACGGCGCGCAACTACATATGGTCAACGTACGGTCGATGGTCGCATAGCGTTCGGTGGAAACGAGAGCTACCTTTTCGGTTCGAGACGCAAGCCGTTCATTACGACCGATAACACTCGGTTCACAGAGCTTGAATCCACACTTCATGAGATGTTTCCCATACTCAAGCGATATGAGATCACCCACCGATGGGGCGGTCTGATGGGGATATCCACCGATTGGCATCCTTACGTTTGTGTTGACAGAGCTAAAGGTTTCGGTGCTGCTGGAGGGTACGTCGGGGAAGGTGTAGGCGCTTCCAACTTAGTCGGTCGCATCATGGCGGATCTCGTTCTCGAACAGGATACCGACCAAACTCACCTTCCGTGGGTGGATGTGGAGCCACATCGATGGCCGGTCGAACCGCTACGTTGGCTCGGGGGAACAACGCTTACCTATCTCGCAAACCGGGCGGATCAGGCCGAGTTGTCGAAAGGCGAGCGATCGGGATTTTGGGATTCGTTATTTAGGTTCGTTTCGAATCAAGTATTCTGAGATTCGTCTGAACCGGTACATTCACGTATTTCGACGAGACATGTGCCTTCGCCATTTACGGTAGCTGCGATGTACGCGTAGGCATTGGTAGGTGGATCTGTAAATCTAGTTAACAACCCACGAGAGAAATCTTGGAGAGGCCTTAGAAGCTCTGTTGTGTCGTGAATCCATTACTCGTATACAAGTGAGGTCGTCGCGTATCGAAAACCCGACGACGCACATCGGTTTACGCAGCGATACTTAGGCCGACTCTACCCGCCGAAGTTCGGCGCTCTAGCCAACTTTAATAGAGCCGCGTCATGGTGACGACCTACGCGACTGACATCGTTGATGATCATGGTTTCGCCGCCCTCAACGGTATATGCCGGCCAAGTCGGTAAACCGTCGGCCGCCGGATTTCCATGTCGTGCAAAGTTCGTCCATGCACCACTTACGGTTTCGGCTAACACTCTCGCGTCTTTGGAACCTCCAGTAATCTCTTTTCCGTGTTCGATGTTGTCAAACACGAACGGTAGCTCCATGCAGTGCATCGACTTAAGGCCACCGTCGTTAACCGGTGATTCCCAAGCGAACAGGTACACGTAGACGTTTTCGTGACCGCCTTCCGCGAGCGCCGTTGCGTCACGGACCACACCACGTCTAAAGCCGAGATCGATGTCTAAATAATCTGACGCTTTCACGGTCTCGGGGTATGCAGTCTGCATCGCTTCCATGTATTCATCTGTTTGTTCACCGTAAATCCGTTCGACCGCCGCCCTTGCGGCGTCCATATCGTCGCCCACTTGACTTCCCGCAAAGAGTGAAAACTCGTGCTTCGTCGATCCGATCATGATCGGCTTGTCGAGCGAATAAGGAATTGATCCGGCACTGAACACCCCGTGTGGAAGAACATCTGGATCGGTTACTGGACCCCATCCGATACGTCCGAAACCACCGGTCTGTCGGTTTTCTGCGGCAAGCTCCTCTGCGACGCCCGCCAGTGCTACTTTCCCGGCCTCGAGCAAGTCGGGATAACTTACGTCCTGAATCGCATCTGCTTCGTCGGGATTGATTCCAAGCTCCTTGAGAACACGCGTGCCGACACGCTGCGCGACCGCTTTATCGCGGTATTCAGTGGCGAAGCTCCCACTTTGAACCACCGCACGATGGAACAAGTCCTTCGCGAACGGCGAATTCAGCAGCGCGGTGATCTTCGAACCTCCGCCCGATTGTCCGAACAAGGTAACGTTATCAGGATCGCCACCGAATTGTGCGACGTTGTTCCGTACCCACTCGAGCGCGGCGACAAGATCAAGCAGCCCGACATTTCCAGAGTGCTGGTACTTCTCACCATGTGCGGAGAGATCTAAAAAACCGAGAATATTCAAGCGGTGATTGACAGACACCAAGACGACGTCATGATTACGTGCCAAGTTTTCACCGTCATAGAAAGGGAGTTCGTGCGAAGATCCAAAATCCCAGCCACCCCCATGTATCCAGACCATGACAGGTCGTTTGATGTCGTCATCGATTGACGAAGTCCAGACATTAAGCGAGAGACAGTCTTCGCTCGGATAACCCCAGTCGTTTTGCAGGGCGAACATACCCACGCCATTCCCTCGCGCCGCGATCGCCCAAGCATCGAAAGGACATGTCGCACCGTAGTACCCCATGAAGGGAGTCTCGTCCCATGGCTCCGGCGGTTCGGGTGGAAGGAAGCGCTCGGCACGCGCGTACCGTATGCCCTTAAACGTAAATATGTCTGACGAAATGTACCCGCGTACTGAACCACTCGCCGTAGCTACCACCGCAAGGTCTTCGCCTGCCTGGATCGTATCGGTATCGGATGCGGTTGTTGAGGGAGACATTGCAACTAGACTAATCGCGAGTCCGCCAATAAAGCCACGTATTCGCATCGATTTTCTCCGTTCGGTGTGTGTCTTTCATGTACATGTGCGATTGGTTAACCAAGTACTTCATAGACTCATCGTGAGCTCTCGAAAACTCAGTCATGAATTGAATTGTGAAGGTTGAACATCGAAAATCCGATCGATGGCCAATAGCTTAGAAACCGAATGCGTGGTATCTTGGTCGTTTGATTTCATTGCATTCATCGACGACTAGATCACCTCCGCTTACAGAGGGTAGTTTGTGACCTGGCTGCATTGAGCGTGAATCACGCCACCAAGGGTTTTGACGGAATGGACTATAAGGCTTTGAAAACACTTTTTTAAATGAATTCAGCTCTGTCACAATCCACTTAAGTTTGTTCAAATCTCGGTCTTGAACTATTCGTCAAACTAAGTTCCATTAGTGCGTTTCGCATCGCCACTCACTGATCGACAACGAACCTTATGAGTCATTCAGAGCGTCGCTACCAAGCTCTACCACCCGGTCCAATGTCCTCTTCACATCCTCCCAGGTCGTCGTGTGATTAATGATGCAAAGACGTAATGAAAAAACGCCTTTTAGCGAGGTCGATGAGAAGAACGCTAACTCATCCCAGAACACACGTGTTAGTACGTTTCGATTCAGCTCTTCCAGTTCTGCTTCACTATGGTGTTCATCTTCCGGATTGACTCGGAAGCACACAATTCCGAGCGACACCGGCGTTACTAGCTCTAAGGATTGATGCGAGTCAATGTAGTCTCCTGCACGACGAGCGAGGTCCAATCCGTTTTGCACTGCAGCGCGAAACTTTGCCATACCAAACGTTTGCACTGACATCCACACTTTTAATGCGCGCGCCGCACGACTGAGTTGGATACCTCTGTCCGCGAAGTTCGGGTGATTTGAACCCCATACGGTATCCTGAAGAACGTCGTTACCTATCGCAAATGCGTTTTCTAGATGGACTGAATCCTTCACCATGAGTGCCCCTACCTCATAAGGTTGGAAGAGCCATTTGTGTGCATCCATCCCAATCGAATCTGCTAGTTCGATACCGGCAAGACGCGCCTTGCCTTCGGAAGTAACCAAAGAGAAGCCACCGTAAGCCGCGTCGACGTGTAGCCACATTTGTTCTTCCGTACAAATCGTGCTCAACGTCTGTAGTGGATCAATTGATCCAGTACTTGAGCTCCCTGCGTTTGCGCAAACCGCAAGAGGTTGTAAACCGTTCGCACGATCGCGAGCAATCTGTGCTCGTAGTAGGTCGCAATCGATACGGAATTCGGCATCCGTTGGCACGATGCGGATGTTCTCTCGTCTGACGCCAGCGATCGACGCTGCCCTTTTTAATGCACTATGGCTCTGATCGCTCATATAGACAGTGGGTCGATCAGGATGCTGTGCGGCTTCCCGCGCAGTTACAAGCGCTTCGACACTGGCAGCCGATCCACCGCTTGTCAGTAAACCGCCGGCGCTCACCGGATACCCAATCCATTCGCGCATCCACTCAACGACCGTGAGTTCCAACTGGCTAGTGCCACTTGAAACCAACCACGTACACGAGTTGATGTTGAACCCGGACGCGAGGAAATCGGCGAGGACACCTGGCCACGTCGGCGATGATGGAATAAAACCAAAGAACCGGGGATGATCAAGCCTTGCTGCATTCGGAAGTACGTGACGGAGGATCTGTTCTAGAACGTCATCTGCCGCTCGCTCACCTTCAGGTGGTGGTCCACCAAATTGCTGCTCAAGGACTTCGCGAAATTCACCGTCCCAAGCATTCGAACTGTCAAGATCACTATTACGTTCTATTAAGACGTCCGTTACTCTTGCGGCCAACTGACGCATCTCATCTGGCGTTAATTGCAAGCCGCCCGGCTCGATTTCCTTCATTCTGGATGTTTAGTGGCAGGTCCGACATCTAACTGCTCGAATTATGACGTGTGCAAACGTACCCAATCGGATCGCAGTATCGTTCCCTTCAATCGACGCAAACAAGATCTCGCTAGATTCAAACCGATCTGTTGACTGTATTTATGTGCGTTCGTAGATGGATTTCGCTTCGTTTCGGTCAACTTGGGGTTCATGGAATAAATCAGACGACTGTACTTGACTCTCGTAACTGAACTATGTCTAAATTTAGATCTTGACGCGAGGCGTTTTCTTGTACTGATGAGCTGTGATGCAATCTCAGTCTAAGCGAGCACGGGTTCGGATGCCGGTACACCGTGCATTCAAACAATCGTCGCTTATTGCCGCGCTCGTCGTTGGGTTATGTCTAGACGGAGTTCCCGCAGTCGGTGGCGAAACGGATCCCTACACCTATAGGGAAATCGATATCGGCGATAGTCTGGAAATCTTGGACGCAAAGGTCAATGACTCACTTGACCGGATCGCGTCGAATTGGTCCCGCGGTTGCAATGAAAGGACGTTCATTTTTGCCGTGTACCGTGACCTTGGTGGACGCCACTGGGTTGACAAGATTGAACGTTGGGCAATGTTTGCGCCTGAAATCGATCGGCTCCCACACAAGCGCGCTAATTCAGTATTCGCGGACGCACCTATTTTTATTTCCACTGGTGCACGGTTGGGCAACTTTTCAAGGACGATTAACCTGAATGGCGTTTACATCAGTACTGACAAGCTCGGTCACTTCTTCTCTCAAGGACGCAAGTTCTACACCCGTTATCAGCGACTCGGCTCTGTAACGAAAGCAGCGCGACTCACGGCGAGGTGGGAAGGCTTGATTTGGGGAAACGTATTGTCGGGCATCTACTCCAATGCTGACCTCGTCGCGAATTACGAAGGATTCTTGTTCTATCGAAGCCTTTTGAATGAGGACGTTATCAAAGGTCAAGCGGCGATTTTTCAATGCAATGAAGGAGCTCTGATAAAACGTCGCGAGTTTACGTGGGCAGATCACGTAAACCCGTACTGGGATGAGATGCTCAATCCCAGCTACTTTCGTCAAGCTCTCGTACCCGCAATCGAGCGACGCATGTTGCGACTGTGTGATGACTTTGCAGAACGTCCATCGCGCTATCAAATAGAGAATTCAGAAGATTTGCACGCTAGATATGAAGCACTCGCTCTGCGCGACAGTAGCGTTCAACCGATTTCTGACTATCTAGATGAGAATTGCCAGGAATCACGTAGCTCTGACCCTGAGAAGGATCACTTGAATTGAGACGATATTTCGAATTTGCGGGACGAACCAGCGCCTTGCTCAGTTCGTTGCTATTGGTTGTGCTAATTCTGTTCTTCGTATTTCCCAATCTACCGATAGGCGGTGAACTACTCGACGCGAAGAGCAGCTACACCTTCGAGGATGCGGTAACCAGCTTAGAAGCGTACGGTGCAGAGGGTAGAACGACGTATTTATGGACCAGTCTGCTACTCGATACACTCTTCCCAATCGTGTACGTTAGCTTCTTCGCGGGTCTGATATACCGATTCAGATTTAGCGACGGCACTTGGTGGCTCGCTTACATTCCGGTTTTCGCCGGTGTCTGGGATCTCATCGAGAACATCCAAATCTCCTCGATGTTGGTCATGTACCCGAACATCACTGAGACGCAAGTCGCCTGGGCTTCTGGATTTACACAGGTGAAACATTGGCTTGGTACGGTCTATTTAGCGATTGCACTAGCTGTGTTTCTAGTTACGCTCACAAAGACGACGTTCGTCAGGATCCGGTCTCGCGACCAGAAACTGTAATAGATCGTTCTATATTTCGTAAATCTGATTAACAAATTGCGACAGTTTATCGATCGCTTGGCTTCAACGAATTTCTCGATCGAAACATTGAGCTTTACGGAGTATTTTTGATACGCAGTGATACCTATCTAGATCAATCTTCGCAGTATTTTCGGATCAGGGAGTGGTTCTGCACTAACCTTCGACGGTCGAACAGTCAACACAGAGACCCGTCATTTCAACGACTGACTTTGTAGTTTGAAAGCCATGTTTATCAGCCATCTCATTCAAGACCCTTTCGAGAGTCTCGGATTCGACTTCGTCAGCACGACCACAATTCGAACATAAAAGGTATTGACTTTCATGCCCATGGTCTGGGTGTCCGCACGAAACGTACGTGTGCGTGGATTCGATCTTGTGAACTAGACCTACTCTAATCAGGAAATCAAGATGGCGATAAACCGTAAGCGGTGCAATCTTGCGACCTTGTCGACTTTCCTGGAGCGCAATAAGTTCATACGCCGAGAGCGGTCGCGCGCTCGCTACCAGTTCGGTGTAAACCGCCCATCGGGCAGGCGTTAGTCGAGCATCTACGTCCGCACACCTCGCCTCAGCGAATTCGCGCCATTTCGAATCAATTTGCACTTCCTGAGTCAACAGATTCTCCAAAATGGAATAACACGCATATGTATGTAGCGATCGACGTTAATCAGACAACCGACACCGCTAATTCTGCCATTCATACGAACGTTTGACAAACGACGCTATGAGATCCCTGCATGCGCTCGTCGATATCGACGCAATCGCAACCATCTTTGAACGTGTGAAGCGCCTAAAACCGTAGCACCAACTACTGTGAGTGGGACCTCATATCTAGCTAATGGCTCAACAAATGCTGCAATCAATAGGAGCGCGAGACCAGTAACCGCTAAATAAATAAACGGGGAGTTTTGTTTTTGTAACGCAGTTTTATAAACGAGCCAGAGCGTCGCCGGTGCTGCCATTAAAACGAGAATTTTGTGAACTAATTCATCTTCCGAAATTAGTCCAGCGATGGGTAGCAGTGTTCCGGTCAAAGGCAGAACGATACAGTGCACTAGACACAATGTGCACATGCTGGCGGCATAAAGATCTAAATGAGCGTTTCGATTGATGACAGGTGCAGAATCTGTAACTCTCGCCATGCACCGCGTCCAGTTTTGCTTATCAATATGTTATTTTATAACGTTTCAATCGGTCCATTTACTTACTAAAAGGGACTTACCTATGTGACTACAAATCAAGCAGCACTTTGACAGATCATCGGGTCGCCAACGTGAGCGCTCCTTACTCGTCGAGATACCTCGGTCGCCGAAGATTTTCCGATGCCGCGAAGCGCTCCTACAATATGACAAAACAACGTTTGGAACAGATGTTTCTAACGATCCTCGATAGCAAGTCGTTTGTCAAAGACGACTCGCCGTTGTTCGTCACGAACGGGAAAGGGGCTACGGATGGCAGAAGGACGAAAAGGCGTATTGCAAGGCTTTCGTTCACCGGGTGACAATCACGCGACGTCGCGATTTAAACTGAGAGTTTCACGCCTTCAACGGTCGTTCGTGATACGGAATCTCATCAAGTCGTCTGCCCGTTTCGATACGTGTCTTAGGTACAAGGACGGACATTGTGCGCGCCCAGTCTATGCCCCGATTGCCGTGGTCCTGACATTGTGCCTGAGCTTCATGTCTGTTTCAGTGATCGGACAAACAGAGATTGTGCTCGTATCCAATTGGTCGCAAAGCGTCAATGCGACCTCAATGGTCGATGACGAACGACTGCAAACATTTACAACAGGTTCTCATACAGACGGCTACGTACTGACGCGAATCCAACTGGATTTCGTCCTCAAGACCACACCCGATAGTTTCACAGTGCATTTGTGGTCATCAAGTGGGAACCGCCCAGGAAATCGAATCGCGATTCTCGAGGCAACCGAGATTGCAGTGGGTGAACCTACCGAGTTCGTGAGCTCATCTCCTGTCGAATTAGAATCTGATAGTCGTTATTTTTTGCACCTCGCCGTTAAGAACCCTAACGATGTGCTTATCTTGAAAGCGACGAAATCAGGAGCTGAAGATCGGTCGCAACAAGCGACGTCCTGGCAAATCGCTGACAATTCAATTCACATTCCGAGTTTTGGCTCAACCGCGTGGAATACGGAGGCGAGCGTGATAAAGATCCGCATCTTTGGTTATGAACGCGGTATCGCACAAACTGAATCAAGCTAGTAGTGCTTCACGAGGTGTCCCGTCCGACAATCAACGCCAGGCTTTTCGGGTTTTAGGTTCCGCCAATCGCTCTAACGCGCATAGAGTTCGTTTGGTTGAAAATAGTCTCGTTTTCCTTCGAGCGCCAAATCACGAAGAACCCAGCATCGCGTAACATGATCAGCATATCGAATGCTCGAAACAACGATGATCAAGAGGCGCACACGCCGTTAAAGATTATGATGGCAACAGTTTTTTCATACAAACTCACTTAACGTCATTCGCAGGCTCACTGCTGTAAGCGTCTCGCTATGAGTGAAATTGATCAACGTAATTCGGATGTCGCTGGAAGCGTATCCTGGGAGCTTGCAACTAACGGACCACCGTCGAACTACAAGCATTTCCCGGAAGTGCGCGCAGGAGTCAGCGCGAATCCACTCCCTAAGCGTAGAGGACCAAAGCTCAAGATCTCCGACGAACAGAAAACGCGTCTTTATCACGACGGATTTCTAGTCATTAAGAACGCGGTACCTATCGAATTGACACGTGATGCTCGAGAACGGGTGAAGCGTTTGAGAGCGAGCGGTGGAACTCATGATTTCCAACGAGGGTTTCAGTTTTTCGCGACGACACCAGAGTGTCAACAAGGATTCGTGAATATGTTCGAAGGCAGCGAGTTAGGAGCGTGTCTTCGCGAACTCATCGGTCCGTTTTCTCCGATCATCGCTTGCGATGCGCACAACACGCCGGGGGCAGATGACACGGGATTTGTCGGGGGCGATCAAGGCGAAATGGGTCATATTGACGGCATGATGGCGCCGCCCCCACAGTATTACCCGAAGAACATCGACGATATCGTTGCACTCGGAAAGGACCCAGCAGATCCGGAAGCCATGCACCGATATATGTCCCATCTAGATCACACGGTTCCGAATCCGATGGGCACGCCGTTCTATATGGATCCCGAACGAACACTCACGATTGGCGACTTTACTGCGTTCGTCGGCATCGCCTTCAGTGATCAGACGCAGATGGGATGTGGTCAAACTGGCGTTCGGCGCGGCTTCCATCACGACATGGAACAGTTTTTCCGCATGCAGCGTGATGCAGGTGGTCCCATCGGCTACGAAGGTCCTGGCTGGCCGCGCGTCGATCCTGCATCGGTTGCGCGAGGTACGCCACAGATGGGCATGCCGTCCGCACTACTACAACCTCCTCAAACGCGGCATGGTGGTTATACCGAGATTGAGGGCTGGCGTGATAGTCGTGGAAAACCTTATTCTTGGCTCACTCCGGTTGTACTGGAAGAAGGCGACGCCTTCGTCGCATTGCACGGTTTGCCTCATGCGGGTACAGCTAACCATTCGCGACAAACACGCTACACAGCTTTTTATCGTGTAAGAAGATTTCGACCAAGGAACCCGTATGAAGGTGATCCACGTTGGATGCACGGCACACGAGATCACAACGACCGACTTGGTGATGCGGCAGCTGCAACTTTCGATTACAAACGTTACAACCCTTATGAAGAAACTATCGATCACCTATGTGATATGTGGTCTGAATGGGATGGTATGAAAGAAACGGTTGATCTGGAACGCGAAAAAAAAAATGGCAGATATCCAGTAACCTTGGAATTTCCGGTTAGTTCTCAATATTCGTTAGGTAGATTAGCTCCCGTCGAAGCACGCTGATCGCAGACAAGACCAGATTTTCATGGGATGCACCGTCGCCCGCGAGCCAGCAGGCGAAGTAGACTTGAACTGCTTGCGGTCTTGGACTTGTCTGTCTTTAAAACGTGCGCTATAGCGGAATAGTGGCCAAAAGTAAGCAACAACCACCGTCCGCTAAATATCCCGCTCAAAGGGAGCGCCAGCGATCAGCCGCGATCGAAAAAATCACTCATGGTGTCTGTGCATCTGAAACGTCGATGGAATTCATACTCGAGGCAGGTAGTCTCTCCTCGCTTTAGGCATACGACGTCCGTTTCGATCGGTGTGACCAAATCCACGTTGATATTGGTCGAGCGACACGACGCCAACGCTGCCGCTTGAACAGCTGCGTTCTCAACGGCTGCATCAACGATTGCCTTGTGATCTTCGCGTAAACACGCCATGATGTCTGGCTCGGCGAAGACCGTCAATGGGATCGGCCGATCCACAGTCAGAGTTAGTACCACTTCTTCGGAGGTAGGCTCGTCGATTAGATCCTCCTTCGCCACGCATTCGTGTTCGACCACCACGCGACGCACGCGACAGTTAACACCAGTCGTAATCCCGACATGACAATTACGTTGTAGTCGGCGATACGTCCGTACGTCATCGAATCCTCTTTCCTTACATTGCTCCAATGCGGTCGTCTGATCAATAATGTCATCGACATCGACGTCCGCTCCTGCGTTTGTATATATGTAGCCCGTAGGCGTAACGCCAACATCAACAGCGGGAACAACCGACGACGAGCTGCACCCCACTAGTAAAAACACTGCTAGAAAAAAGGAAAGGTAGCCTGGTTTCATTTTGCGCGACTTTGAGTCCATTCAGATTCAACGCTTGGTAAAACGGCGAAACGTATCAAATTGGACACGATTTAGATGTAGGTATTCGACCGACCAAGACGCTAACAAAATTGTACGGCGCACTTGAAATGCGATCAATCTTGAATACGTCGAAACTTGCACAGTTACATGTGATTGCTTTTTATGGGATTCGTCCTTCGCTGCGAAGGAGGTGACCAAATCCGCCATTCACACACGATTTGCCATCCCAACTTAGACGGCCATTAACGAAGACCATATTTATGCCAGAGGCCACCTGCTTCGGTTCTTGGTAAGTAGCGGTATCCGCAACTTCCGACGGATCGAACACAACCAGATCAGCGCAAAAACCATGCTTCAGTGTCCCTCGTGAGCGTAAGCCAAAACGACTCGCGGGAAGACTCGTCATCTTTCGAATCGCTTCCTCAATCGAAAATAACTCTCGTTGAATCGCGTATCGCCGAATCACTCTGGGAAAGGTCCCCCAAAGGCGTGGATGAGGATGCTCGTCCATCGGTAATCCATCGGAGCCAATCATGGTGGAAGGGTGTTGAATGATGCGCTCAATATCGTCTTCGCTCATGAAGAAGTAACAAGCACCTGCAGGCGAGAGCTTTCTCGCTGCTTCTTTTTCACCGCAATGCCATTCCTGCGCGATGTCTCGTAAGTACCTGCCCGAAGTTCTCGGATGCGGAGTCGACCACGTGATGAGGATGGGTGTTTCCTCGCCAACGAGATCCGGATTGAGCACACTAGACGCTGCCTCGTATGGATACATATCGACACTGACATCTTGTGACATTCGTACGGAGTCGAACAGCGCTAACGTCTCTTTGCTCCTTCCCCAGTTTTTCTTCCCCGCACACTTGTGGTGCGAAATAAGAAGTGGAGTTCCACCCACACGAGCTGCCTCGAAAACTTCACGCATTGCATCAAGCACACCTTCATGTTCGTTACGCATGTGTGAGGCATAGATTCCGCCATGTTCAGCAGTACTTTTAATGAGCGGGATGATCTCACTGTTGTCAGCCGCGCTTCCTATCTGATAGAAAACTCCGGACGATAGTCCGCTCGCACCCGACTTCATGCCTTCATCAACCATTTGCGTCATCGTGTTAATCTCACCAGGCTGTGCCAGTCGATCGACATCCCGCATCGCAGCAACACGAAGTGAACTGTGTCCGATGAGAGCGACAACGTTGGTAATAGGCTTAGACGAATCGACGGCGTCAAAATACGACTGAAAATCCCCATATCTGAAGTCGGAAGGCGAGCCTAGCAGATTGATCGGTTCAGGTACTTCCTGTGGATGATCTAGTGGCGCTAAACTCACGCCACAGTTACCTACGACAACGGTCGTGACACCTTGGCTGATTTTCGGTTCCATATGTTTATCTGACATGCACGCTTGGTCGTCATGAGTATGCGTGTCGATGAACCCGGGCGCAATATATAGACCGGCGACGTCCAATTCTTCCGCAGTGCGAGCACTCTTCAGCTCACCTATCGCTGCGATTCGATTACCTTTTATCGCTACATCCGCGACGTACGCATTTGTTCCGGTGCCGTCGATGAGAGTAGCTCCGCACAAGAGTGTGTCATATGGCGGAGGCGCGTTGGTTAATGTCGCCATCGATTCAATCAGACTCGGTCTCTAAGCCAGAGCTTTGATAGCTAACTCACGCACCGCGTGTGAAATCCGGTATCGGTTTGCTATTACCAAGATCAGCTACCGACTCAGCACTGATTGGACTGATTACCGACCACGCTGCCGCATCGTAGACATTCTGATCCAGAGGTTCACCATTTCTTAGACAATCAACGATCCGCCAGCACATGAGAAAGTCCATCCCACCGTGTCCACCATGCTTCTCAGCGAGTTCGCGTGATGCCCGCCAAAGAGGATGTTCGTATTTGGCACGCCACTTCGTCATGTCGTAGTCCCACTCGTGGAACGAACCATCTCCCCCTTGCTCTAACGCAATCCGATTCGGAAAACCTGCGAACACACCATTCGTACCTTGAATCAGGTTGTGTCTTGAATAAGGTCTTGGCGTCGTCGTGTCGTATTGCACCATGATCGTTCGTCCCAAACGAGTCTTGATCATGCTCGTATTGATATCACCGGTGATGTAGTCCAGCTGATTGCGCGAGTGTTCAGCGGGAAACTCGCGTCGCGCGTACGCGGCTCTGCCTTTCGCTGGCGAGCTCATCGAACTGATGTATTCAAACCGATCCTCACGGTTGATGCCCATGTATTGGGCGATCGGACCGAGGCCATGGGTTGGATAGAGATTGCCGTTCCGCCGTGTGTGCCAATGCGTCCGCCACGAACCGGTCTTACGGTCAATCTCCTTCATTTGCCAGCGCAATTCGTGGATATACGCCGCTTCACCATGCAAAAGTTCACCGAACACACCATTCCGCACCATATTGAGCACCATCATTTCGTCCCGTCCGTAGCAGACGTTTTCTAGCATCATGCAGTGCATCCGTGTGCGCTCTGCGGTATCGACGAGCTGCCACGCCTCTTCCACTGTCGTCACCGCAGGCACCTCGACGAACGCGTGCTTCCCACCCTCCATTGCATCGACCGACATGATCGTATGCCAACGCCATGGTGTCGATATCACGACGATATCAACATCGTCTTGCTCTAGTAAACCGCGATACGCAAAGTCATCACCCGTGTACGCTTTCGGTGTGGATTGGCGAAGTTCGGCGACGATACCCGTTGCTCGATCGAGTACTTCCTGATCCGTGTCACATATAGCGGTTACGACCGCACCTTCAATATTGCAGAAATGGTGGACAAAGCCGACGCCGCGTTCACCTACACCAATTAATCCAACGCGAACGACGTCGAGACTCGACGATGTCAAGTTTTTAACCGATTGCGCGGTCGCGGATCTAGGCGTCTGCTTCGACGCGGACGACGCCAACGAACTTAGTCCGGTCGCAGCACCAATAGCTAATGTAGTTTTCAAGAATGTACGACGATCGTGATCTCTCATGTAGTTCAGCTCCAAGTCTGCACGCGCGTGTATTGAGGTTCCGCAGGAAGTAGAAAGAACTCGAATATTGCACCGATCATAAGGTTGCTCTTAGATCACACGAGTGTCATCTGACGACCTACCAGACTTCTATACAAGCCGCCGTGATCGAGTAGTTCGCTGTGAGTGCCGATTTCCTTAACCCTTCCTGCGTCTAGCACGACAATCTGATCTGCATCGCGAACGGTCGAAAGGCGATGTGCGATGACAATTGTCGTTCGGTGCGTCATAAGTTCGTCGAGCGTGCGTCGAACAGCTTGTTCGTTCACCGCATCAAGATGTGAAGTCGCTTCGTCGAGAATAAGTACTTCTGCATCTTTGAGAAATGCCCGTGCGATCGCAACTCGCTGTCGCTGACCGCCCGAGAGACGCACACCTCGCTCGCCAACACGTGTGTCTAAACCATCTGGAAGGGAATCTACAAATGGTCGAAGCGAAGCCTGTTGAACCGCCTCATCGAGTTCTGCCACTGTCGCGTTTGGTTTCGCGATAAGCACGTTGGCCCTCAAGGTCTCGTTAAAGAGATAGGTGTCTTGCGTGACCAAGGCGATGCGTTCTCTGAGTTCATCTAGTTGGTACTCCCGCAGATCGTGACCATCGATCTTAATCGCACCCCCATTCGGATCCCAGAACCGCATGAGCAAATGCGCAACCGTGGTTTTTCCGGCTCCCGAAGGTCCAACTAGTGCTAATGTCGAAGCCTTAGCGATGCTGAAACTGATACCGTCGAGCACATTCGGACCATCCGCGAAATAAGAAAAGTCAATGGCTTTCAACTCAATCTTGGCGTCATTGGCACTTTCCGAGTAGTGTACGCCTGCTCCATCGGTGACCACTTCCACTTCACTATGAACCGCATGCAGCCGACGCGTCGCGCCTAACGTGTCAGCTAGCTGACGACCGATTTGAGAAATCTCGGAAACTGGCAGAAACGCCGACATTGCTAGCAAAGTGAGCATCGGCAATAGTGCTGATTCCAAAATGCCCGATGACACTAGAAACGTTCCGGTAACGACGACGACAAGTCCTCCTAAACCCGTGACGATTTCTAGTATCGCGGTTTGTTTCGAAAGGTCAGCATAGAACGGCAAGCGGAGCTTCGTGTGACGTTCAATGCGTTCGACGAATTCAACTGCACGTACATCCGATTGCTGGTATGCAAGGATTTCCGACAGTCCTTGGATGGTATCGACGGCGTGCGAACTTAAATCGCCGAACGCTTCTCGTGCACGTGTACCCAATTCATCGATTCGTCGCCTGACTAAGAAAGGACTTATCGCTACGACTGCAAGAAAAGGTACGAGAACAAGAGCCAATTGCCAGCCAAACCAAAGTAGCGTGCTTACAACGACTGTAGGAACCAGCACCGCAACGATCGACGGAGCAACAGTATGAGCAAAGAAGTACTCCACCAATTCCACGTCATGCGACGCCATACCGACCATATCTCCCGTACGTCGCCTAACGAGATAGGCTGGTGCTAAGCGTTCCAGTTTGTTGAACAAAGCGATACGCATTTCCGACAACATGCGAAACGCCATGTCATGTGCGGTCCATGATTCAAGCCAATGCAAGAATCCACTCAACGGCGCGACGATTGCAAGGGCGACTAGATATGGCGCGAAAGAACCACCTTGCTTCACAGCCGCAACCGCAAGCGCACTTGTAACTCCGACGCCGATCAATGCAACTACCCGCGTGATCCCTAACGTTAATACGAGGGAGAACTTGCCTTTCCACGGAATGACATGTCGAATCAATTCCCGAAATACGCCACTCCAGCTCAAGTTCGTGCCCCGCACGATCGCATCTAATGGTTCGACATCCGTAGCCAAAGACTCGACTAGAAAATCCTCGATCGGCAGTTTTTCCGACGGTGGTACTTCGATATCACTTGCGACGTCCGTAGCGTCCGATACCGAGACTTCCTCTGCCTGAGCACCCATCAATTCGGAATAAATACCTCCCGCTTGTATCAGCGACCGATGGTCACCGACCTCTACGACAGCACCTTCATTGAGTACGACGATTCGATCCGCGGAAATGACACTTGAGAGGCGATGGGCGAATATCAGTGTCGTGCGGTTTTCCATGAGCCGGTCAAGCGCCGATTGAATGACAGCTTCGTTTTCTGCGTCTACTGCGGATAGCGCCTCATCAAGAATCAGGATCGGTGCGTCGCGCAACAAAGCACGTGCGATCGCGATTCGTTGCCGTTGACCACCAGAGAGCTTGATGCCTCGTTCACCGATGATCGTGTCGTATCCGTCGGGTAGTCTCGAAACAAACTCGTGAGCGTTCGCAGCGCGCACGCATGCTTCAATTTCCTTTGCCGAAGCGTCGGGATTACCGAAGGCGACATTGTCTCGGACACTGCCGTGAAATAGGTAACTGTCCTGATGGACCACGGCGATATTTGGATAAAGGTCGTCTGGTCGTAGATTGCTGACCTCTTGTCCGCCAAGACGTATGGTTCCTGCATCAGGATCGTAAAACCGTAAGAGCAGCTTCACGATCGTCGACTTCCCAGCACCACTCGCGCCTACAAAACCGACCCTCTCTCCCGCGGCAACTTGAAACGAAAGTCCTGAATGAGCAGCACGTCTCCCACCTGGATAGTAGAACGATACGTCCTCGAACTCAACTGTCGGTTCGAGCGGATCGTCGACGATGATCGGATTCTCTGACGGTTCGATGCTTGGTTTCGCATCTAGTAACGTGAAGATGTCTTCAGCGGCTGAACGACTCATCATGCCATTGTGAAGCAACGCTCGTAGGTCTCGCTGTGGGCGAAATACTTCGATGCCGACCATCAATACGACGAGTAAAACCTCAAGATCCATCTGCCCTTGAGAGACCCGCCACGCACCAAGTCCGAGTACTGCTGCCGTACCAACCGCGACACCTAAATCTGTGAGACCACGGTTGATCGCATTGGTAGCAAGAACCCACATCGTGGTGCGGAACACTTCGTGCGCTCGGTCCGCGAGTCGCCGTCCACGCGCTACGCTCTGGCCGAACGCCTTCAATGTGAATAGCCCTTGGATCGCATCTAAAAATTCCGCCGCGAATGTTCGGTATGCGGTTGAACGTCGCAGGCTGCTCTTCATTTCGTAACGCTGGAATGACATCGGTGCGACTAGCGTGAACATGGCAAAGCCAAACATCAATGCGGCAAGCTGAAAATCAAAGAAGGCTAATGACCCGAGAACGATTAGCGGCGTGATCAATGCAATCAACAGCTGCGGCAGATACTGTCCAAAATAGGTCTCAAGTTGTTCGACGCTATCGATTAACGAGATCATGACAGCGCCAGTTCGTTCAAGCCCAAAGTGGGCGGGACCGAGAGCTAATACCTTGCCGTATAGCTGCTTCCGAAGTGCCATCTGTACACGTATCGCGGTACGATGGGCAACCATCGTTCGCAGATGCTCGAGAACGCCCCGCAGCAGCATCACCGTCGCAACTGCGATGCACGGCAGGCTCAAGTCCGCCATCGTGTCACCGGCGAAGACTCGTGCGAGCAGCCAACCAAGTAACGCTAGTCGGCCAATCCCAACTAGCGATGAGAGAATTCCCACACATACCGTCATCGCTATCCGTAAGCGAGAGCCGTATGTAAACTGCCAAAGGCGAGGATCAAACAGCATCTAACGTATGTCGAGGTTTCAGATTGATGTTAGGTTGCAGGATGATAGTGTGTTCACCCTTACGCACTCTGACTAATAAAAAACAAGCAGTGGTCCGATGTCAAACGTCCCTTTTCTACCAGGTTTCGATCCTTGATCGAATCAGCACGACTAACTGAACTCCAAGTTCTCGGCTACACCGTCATCGAGGACGTCCTTGACGCCTCGGAAGCCCAGGCGATGCGAGACTTCGTCGTCGAGAAGGCATTTTCAATAGGAGTGGAGCACAGGCATCGCGGTACGGCACGTCATTTGGCGAACCTCGTCACACTAGATCCAATGTTTCTACCGACAATCGACCACAATGCGGTATTACCTTACATCGAAGCGATGATGGGGAATAACCTGATTTTGGGATCGCTAAGCGCTCGAGTCGTACGTCCCGGCGAAGGTAAGCAGACATTACACAGTGATGTACCAATCAAGATGCATCGATATGGCAACGACGCACCATTAATGATGAACACTGTGTGGGCGCTATCTGACCTCAATCCCGACAACGGCGGTACCCGTCTCGTACCTGGTAGCCATCAGAGTCACCTGTTCGAACCTCCTGACGGATTGGCATTACCGCACGAAATGCAACCTACGTTACGCGCGGGATCAGTCGTGATCTTTCACGGTCAGACCTGGCACGGCGGTGGCGCAAACAACACCGACGAATTACGTACCGCGATGTTCGGACACTATCGAAATGGTGAGTGGCTTCGCTTTCAGTGTGATCCGCACGATGGGTTCAAATCTGAGTGGCTGGCACAAATGACAACGAGACAAAAGGAACTTTTGAGAATGACCAACGGTATCGATCACAGGCACGGCGCTGATTTCTATGAGCGGTAATCCTGTTGATCGATTCCCGAGCAGCGCTTATATTGATCGAGTGAATAAACATGAGCGATGAGCCCACCCGTACTCGACTCAAACTACCCACAGCCTATGGCGCACCTCTTGATTCTCCTCTCTTGGACTGGTCAACTGTCGTCGAACGGCTTCAAAAAGCCGAGCGATACTGGTTAGCCACAGCCGATCATCACGCCGCTCCGATCTCTCGTCCACTTGACGGCGTTTGGCTAGACAACGCGTTCTACTTCGGAGGTGATCCTGCGACACGCTGGCGACGCAATCTCGCGAAAAACTCTCGTGCATGTTTGTCAGTAGATGACACGACCAATCCTGTGATCGTTGAAGGCTTGGTGTTCATCGCGCCTTTGGATGAAGAGCTCGCCTTCACCGTCGCTGAAGTCACGCAAGCGAAATATGGGTGGGGTTCAGTCGAACAGTTCAAGAATGAAACATGTGTGTTTCGTCCGCTTCGTTGTATCGCATGGATTGGACTATTTCAAAATGCGACGAGGTTTCAATTCAGGGACTAAAGCCCTCTCGCGACGCTTAAATCCGTTATTCAGCTAATTCACTCGCTCTAAGCAACTGTAGTCGTCAGGCCAGATCGTTGACCAAAGGTAATAAAAAACGCTACCGCTGCTCTAAATCACGCTAGGTATTAATGCTGCTTTATTCTTCGGAAATGATTCGAAGTTTTCACGATACCAATCTCTTCGCCACAGTGCTCGTGGAACCAAATTAGCGATCGTCCAAAGCGCGAAAGCAAGTCCTGGCAGACACCAAGTCAGTAACGCGAAACCAATCCACTCAATGATCTCACCGGCAAGATTAGGGCAGCAAACGTATTTAAATGGACCTCCCGAAGGAACGACACGATCGTCGGGCGCTTCGCGACGTAGTCGTCGCATTCGGTAGTCGCTCCAAACGTTGAGCTTCGCACCGATGATAAAGAGCAGGATTCCGATGATGGCTCGCGGATCTAGCAACCACTGAGCTGGATAGTCAGCAGCGTATGCCATATACCAACCTAACAAACCACCGTTGATTAGATTGAAGCTGATCGACGACATGAGCAGAGACATGGAGACTTTGCCGTTGGGTTTCGGAATTAACCAACACCAAATCAAACTCCTGTGCCCGTAATGCAGAAGCCAAAGAGCAAGAGCGATATCACCAACAAGGTGATGATTCCCAACCACTAGATAAATAAGTGGATACGTAAGTAACGCGGGTAGTTCGTAAATAAACCAACCCCACCTCGCATCCATCTGGGTTCCGAGTCCGCTCGTGCCCAATCTACCGACCGGATCCCATCTGAGCAAACCAACGACCAGGGTAGGAAACGCGCCTAACGCCCAGACTACGCATATGACCGTCAGTAGTGATGGTGTCTGACTCATACTTAAACCACTCGGACGAGCTTCGAGTTCTAACGCGGGATCAGAACCCTAATACGCTGTAGTTCCGATCAAGAATGAGATTTATCGAAACGTAAAACCCAAGCACGGCACATGCAATCCAACCACCGTTTATCACCCAAATAAAAAGAATTGCGTCAGACGTTGAGACCGACTTATAGTGCCCACCGACATAGAAACTAGCCGAGTACTGAATCGTGCCAAAGATCCATTGATAGAAGAGTGCGATTCCGATCACGCCTGTAATAAAAGGCGGTACAAACGGCGCGGCAAACGTCACTAGTAATAAAACTGACGGTATGAACGTCCAGAAGCCATTCCAAATATCGGTATTGAAACCACAAGACGTTTTGTCCGTATAAGCAGGATCGGTTAATGAGTAAACGGAGTAGATTTCGGACCAAAAAGTCGCTGAGAAGAGTTGTGCCGCCGAAATTCGTGTATTCATAAACGCACGAGACCCCGACGCGCCTATTCTCTCACCTTGTTCACGCCAATATTCGACACGTGTACCGACATAGTCGCGACGGGCGAATAGACACCATTGCCAGAAACATACCAAGATATTCACAGCTAGGAAGATGGTGAGTACTACATGAATAGTGTCGAACGAACCGAAGTAAGCAAATCGATAACCGATCGCAACACCTGCGACAACTATGAGAAACGAGACTAATAGAGACCAAACTGGCATGTGGAAGACCGACTAAATTTTCAGGATTTTAGCGATTGCCTTGTTTTTATCAGTGTTTCCGAATGCTGTATCCAAGTATTAGATTTGAGCTGATAGAGTCCTTACTTCGCGATTGCCTCCCGGATGAATATTGAGATTTACGTCTATCCGGTACTTGACGAATTCCCTCCTGCTATCGCGTACGGTTCGTCCATTTGTACAAACTCGGTCTCATTTAACGCTTCTACAGTCCAAGCTTTCATCGCGTCGGTATTTAAAAGCACATGTTGGTACTGTTTTGCCTCTCCTTCAAGATTTACTTCATATGTAACAAAGCGTGACGCAACGGGCGCGAAGAATGCGTCGGCAGCGCAGAATTCTCCAAATAGGAACTCGCCACCATCGGCGAATTCGTGACGCGTGCTCACCCATAACTCGCATAGACGTTCAATTTCACCTGCTACCTCTGGACTCATGCCTTTGCCGGGATAGCGCGAACGGATGTTCATTGGCATAGCCGCACGAAGGCTGAGATAACCGGAGTGAAAATTGGCAACGAGTGATCGAGCACGAGATCGTTTCTGAGGATCACTTGGCCAGACCTTCGCTTCTGGTCGGATTTCATGCAGACGTTCCAGGATCGCGATCGTATCGAACGTCGCGAATCCCGAACCCGGCTCACCTTCCCAAAGTACAGGTACTAGTCGAGAGGGAGAAAGCTGAGCGATGTTCTGCTCCCAGTCGTCCGAATCGAATTTCACCATACGTTCTGAAAACTCGATCCCTAGCTCGGTCATGACTAACCATGGACGCAGAGACCACGATGAGTAGTTCTTGTTTGCGATTACAAGTGTGAGCGGATCAGTCATTGAATAGCTGCTCTACCTGACGTTGATACGTTCTTTGGCTATATGTAAAGGAAGCGCATTTAACGCACATCGTTGCGCTAGAACGTGGAAGCGTCAACCACGTGTACTGCATCAGGCAAAAGAACGACTTAAGCTTGCGAGAACTCACTTGCAGCCAAGAATCGTTGGAATACGACGCAAATTACCCCCGAAGTCACTACGACCGATTAGCAGATGACGAATGGACACGCCTAACAAACAGTCGGCGTGGCGAACTCAACCTCCTCGTCCACCTGGATGTGCTCCGTCAACACATTACGGCTGACATGGACGTTCTAGAAATCGGTGCCGGAACCGGCATCTATACCAAAGAACTTGTGAACATGAGTCGACGTTTGGTCGTCGCAGACTTGTCGAAGGTCCAACTTGACCTGAATCAAGAACACATGCGTGAGCTCGGTGTCGTCGATCTGGTCTACGAATACCGCGTACTTGACTTAGTAGACCTCAGCGAAATAGACGACTCGTACTTCGATGCAATCGTCTGCGTCGGTGGTCCCCTAAGTTACTTACTAAACAAAGCTAAGGTCGGCGTTCAAGAACTCATACGGGTCGTAAAGCCAGGTGGGATCGTGATCTTAGGTGTGATGTCATTGATCAGTACTCTGATTAGATTTATGGGGTCATTGGTACAGGAGAAAGATGAGATCGGAATCGAGAATCTACGCTGGGTTCTCCAAACTGGCATACAAGACCGTGAACACAATCCAGGTAGAGAACACTATTGCCACATGATGACATGTGCTGATGTCGATTCGCTACTCAAGAATGAAGAGATCGAAATTGTCGAGAGACGAGCACCGGGCCTATTGAGCTTAGCACCAGAAGAAGCGCTGGCGCAGGTCCGTGAGGACGACGAACTATGGGAGCTCCTCGTCGAACGTGAGCTTGCTTGGTCTAGACTCCCGGGAACCTTAGATCTGGGTACTAACATCATCTATGTCTTGCGAAAGTCCGAGACTAATTGAGCTCTCGATCACGTACCGACAATACGTACGTGAACACACAACGATGTGACGTACGGCTGACTTCGAACCTCATCACTCACTGAATTGCACGCTCGATATCAGCCCAAGATACCAACTTGAAATTCTGATTGGCAGTAGGTTGAGTGTTCGCACCGTCCTGTGCGACAAACAACCCCTTCGGAAAGCGCACGGTAGTCACTAAGTGTGTCGCGTCGATACCGTCAGTTTCCGAGGTTCCGTCGATGCGTGAGTCAGAAGTGATACGAAAGGAACCAACCAGTTCGTTCATTCCCTCTCGGCGAAAAACGACATACCTGCTATTACCTTGGCTGGAGACGATCACAAAACCAGCATCGGCACCTGTCTTGTAGAGTGCGATACCTTCAACGTCTGCCACTAGATGACCTTGACCGACTCCTGCTAATAAGGCCGGTGTGCTAGTCAATCCCTCGTCAATCTCACGTCGATACAAACCACGCTCTTCGACGCCGTAATAAAGGACATCTTGTTCGTCGTCGGCAACACATCCTTCAGGTTGCGACGTAGTTCGAAACTTCCCCACGCGTCGACTACCTTGTGTGGGTGCTAGATGCCACTGTTCGTAACGACCGTCTTTGTCGTTCACGAATGCGTGGAGCGTCGAGTCCGCCTTCGGTCGATAGAGGCAAATACCGTAGGGAGTTTCAAAATCAAGTTGTATGGAATCCTCTTCACTGACGACTGCCCGACCCGAATTCGTTTCGATCAACAACACTGTTAAGGAATTCGTTGATCGATTGGTTGCGACGGCTACGTCAATACGTTTCTCACCCCATTCGATCTTCTGCCGAATATCGATATTGTTGACGTGTCCGACGGGCAACGACTGCACGCGCTCACCATCTAGCGAGTAAACCTCAATGCCGTGTTTCTTATCCGTGGCAAATACAAGACTCCTGGACGGATCCCGCGGATGAACCCAGATAGCTGGATCATCGGCAGCGTCATCAGTACTCGCTACGGGTTCTGTTTCGACAACGGCAACGACTGTCGGAACTTTTACACATCCAGTCAGCAGTGCGCAACAAAGAAGCGCTCTGTAGAGAAAGTACAAGCAGTGCTACAAATTACGCCAACTGAGACCCAACGCATAGGATGGACCGTATTCCTCGTACTGACCATTGAACGCGGACGAGCCGTGGAACGCGTAGTAAGGTTCATCCGTAATGTTGACTGCATTGAAGAACAATTGAAGATCATCACGGATGTCATATTTCGCTGTTAAGTCAATTTGTGAACGAGGTGTTTGATACAAATCACTGCGTTCGTCTTCCAAGTTGACCTCGAGGAGTCGTTCGCCCTTATACGCATATGCGAAACGCAGACTAATAGGTCCTCGTTCGTACCCTACTACCGCGTTTCCGACGATATCTGCTTGACGCGGTAAAGCAGTTTTGCTGCTCCTCGATGCGCCAACACCTAACCCAAGGTCGGCTTCACTCGTGGTATATGTCCCATTCAACGTCAAGATCACGCCACCCAAAGGACCAGTTTTGTTACTCAATCGACCAGTCCACGTCGCTTCGACACCCCAAAGATTCGCGGCGTTGCCGTTCAATGGCTGAAGAACCTCCATGTCTTCAACTGCCGATAAATCAATAGTGCTCGTCCACTGTGTGACATCAACAGAACTACTGACATCTGCGGGAAAGATGAAGTTGTCAATCTGTTTCAGAAAAAAGCCGGTTGAGAACATCCCAAGGCTCTCACCAGCGTAGTACTCATATGCGAGATCCAAATTGAGTGATTCGAAGGGTTCAAGGTTTATGTTGCCGGCCTCAATTTCGAGATCTTTATCGTCGATCTCTATTTTCTCGGGAGATGGGTTGATAAAGCCGAAACTTGGACGTGCAATCGTGTTGCTGAGGGCTGCTCGCCAAATTGAGCGTTCCGAAGCCTTCAATCTAAGCGTCACGCTCGGAAGAAGGTGCGAATAGCGTTCAGAATACGAGACGGCACTGACCTTTATGTCGCCATTGTCGTCAATTGGCTGAAGTCCATCAAGCTCTGTCGTCGTTGATTCATAGCGGATGCCGTAAATGACTCTTAAATTACCAGCGTTAATTCGGTTCATGGCATATAGCGCGGTGACGTCTTCGTCGATGACGTAGTCACGCGCAGATGACAGTTGAGTTTCGTCAGTGTCGATATCAAAGTCGCGCACGTGTCGGTCGATGTATTGATTGAGAGCTGCGACGTCAATTCCGATACCCAAATGCCCAAGTCCGTAATCGATGTCTGGACCTACGAAATCTGCCAACGTTGGATCATTGGCGAATCCACCGTCATAAACAATGACATTCACATCGTCTTCTTTTCTGCGATCTCGATGCTGAATTCCAAATTTGACGTATCCGTCGAAACCTGCAACAAGCACATCTCGTTTCAAATCCAACTTCAGTAACGTCTCTTGATCCTTGGTGAAGTTGCTCTCTACTGTTAATTCGTCAAATTCGAAGTTTGTCGGATCCGCACCATCGTCGGAGTAGACCACCTGCGGCACTGGACCGACGGCTCGATAGCCGGCCATCGCGATCTCGTTGTCCTCCGAGAACTGCACGTCACGACGTCCAGGCTCCGTTTCGTTCGCCTTGGAATAGCCTAGTTGATAGTCAACGTCCCAAGCGTTGAGTTGACTCTCACTTCCGAACACCAAAGACAGGATTTGCTGTGTCTCAAGTCGATCCTTAAGTTCTCGATCCATTTCGATATCCTCCCATGTAGCGTGCATGTCGTCGATCGAAACCAAGTCACCGTCACTCAACTTCAGCTCGGTTCTCTGGCGATACTCTTGATCAGAAAAGTCACTGAATAGAGTCCTCAGGTAATAAAGATTGCCTGCATCATTCTGGAAATCTAGATTCGCGGCAATTCCTGTTCTCTTTCTTGTGATTCGATAGTTTCGTTGCTCGATTTCCTCTGCACCATCAAACCCACTATCTTCGATATCGTGGTCCCATCCACCGTCCGTCTCTACGTTATCGGAACCGAAACTGCGTTCTTGCCAGCTAGCAGAAATCGCAATGCCAAGTTCACCGTAGGGAGTCGCAACAACGTCGGTAAACGATCCTGATAGTTTCGGACTAAATGCCTGCTCAAGCGTGTTGTACTCCGATTTAGTTAAAAACTTGAACGAACGATCTTCTCGGTCGAATGCAGAGAGACTCTTAATATCGATGACCCCACCGATCGCGTCACCGTCCTTGTCCGGCGTGATGGTCTTACTAACCTCTAGCCTTTCGAGTAAATCCGACGGGATGACGTCGAGTGCGACAGATCTTCGATCTCGTTCGGGTGAGGCAATGTTGACGCCGTTGATCTTTGCACTATTGAGATCAGGTTCGATCCCTCGAATCCCTACAAAGCGACCTTCGCCTTGATCGCGTTCGATATACACACCGGGGATTCTTTGTAACGCTTCACTCACGTTTGCGTCCGGAAACTGTCCGATCGCGTCTGCATCCACCACCGAAATAACGCCGTCAGCAGCGCGTTGGGAATTAATCGCACTGGACGCGCCGGCAGCTTGGCCGTAGACGATGATGTTGTCGATCAATTCAACATTCGCGCCAATCTGAATATCAACGCGACTCGTCTCATCGTCTCTGATCGTGAACGTAAACGATTTCGCTTCCGATCCTACATACTCAACCGTTGCTGTGTAGTCACCTGCAGGTAGAGCCTTAAACTCGAACTGACCACGTTTGTTTGAAAACCGCTCTATATTCAGGTCACTAATCTGTATTCGAGCGTTTTCGAATGCAACATTTCCGGTTGTGTCGCTAATTCGTCCTGTTAGATTGCCTTCCGCGAAGAGCGTCGTAGCAAGCGTACCAATTACTAGCACACCAACTCGTCGAATTCCAGCTACGGTCGTGCGCAATTGCACGCATGATTCGTTCGAATCCTCGTTCGGAGAGTGATATTGGTTCATCTGTATGCCTCTGTTTTCGACGTGTTAGCTCGTCGTCACTTGGCACAGATTCTTTGATTCTATATTGCAGTTTTGTTACACCCAGAACGAAACTAATTCCCTTGCTCGCATTCGTCTCCGCGCAGATGAAGATCACCTATTGAGGTTCTAGAACGACTACCCTGTGGCGATTCAGTCGTCAGGGTCGGATCCAAATCGCAGTACATTGCCATCTGGATCTTCCACCTGTAATTCAAGCGCCCACGGATACTTAGTCGGAGCCATCCGGATGATCGCGCCACGTACTTGATAGAGCTCGTATACAGCACGGACGTTTCCAACACCGACCCATACCCAGGTGCCTGGTTGACCTTGAGCGTTCTGCGCAAGATAGATTCCATTCCCGACCAAAGAGACACTCGTGAAATCACCGGTATTCCAATCTGCAGCTTCAAAGCCGAGAATCTCGGTGTAATAAGAAACTGATCGATCAAGATCACTCACGCAAAGAATCGGGTCGATCATCTCTATGTTCGTTGGAAAGTCCATCCCTCTGTTCCTTAGATTCGGAAATCTTGGTTCGCTGCGCTTAAAACGCGTCATCGATTCTATGCCAGGATTCCAACAGGTTTTTACCGTGAAATAACGGCTAGCGATGTGCACTCGCCTGGGTTTTGTTCGTGAAATCACTCGATCGCATTACACTTCAACACTGACGTTCGTCGCATAAAACACAAAGTGAGCGCATCTACCGAAGCTCCCATCCCACCGCCCTACGATCCGGAAGCCGCATTTAGCAGCAAACAAGGTCCCGTACTATCGCCGCTACCACTCACAAACGAACTCGATCCCCCAGGTGCTGATCGACTAGGACTTAGCTCTGAAGAAGTCGCGCAATTCCGTGAAAAAGGCTATGTCGTAAAGCGCGGACTAATTCCGAAGGAGACGTTCAAACCATTTCAGGGTCTGTGGTGGCAACAACCGCCTATTCGCGCCGCCAACGTAAGACCGGACAAACCTGAATCATGGGTTTCACCGGGACGGTACTGGCCTGTCGAAAACCGTTGGTCGCTCGGTGAAAACTGGATGGGGCAAGGTGCCTGGCCCGCACCGGAGGACGACCGCGTTGGGGCTGAGAAAGGCGAACGAGTCGGTCGACTACCGCACAAACTGACGCGCGATGTTGGCAACTATGTTTGGCGTTGGCACGGTATCGGTCACGATCCCGAATTTGTCCGAGCGACGTCTGCCCATCCGAACGTGCTCTATATGATCGAAGCCTTGATGGGCGGACCGGTCAAGCTGCCATATCGAAATCGTGGGATCTATTCCGTTTTTCCTCGGTCACCCGACGATCCAGAAACTAGGCTCGGTCCACACATGGATCAGAACATGACTGAAATGCAGGTTGTTACCTACATTGACGACGTCGAACCACGATCCGGCGGATTCACGATTTACCCATCGTCGCCGCAGCTTCTGTATCCGACATCGCAACAAGCTCACAACTTCGTAGCAACAGATGCATCGATAACCGCAATGGACCAGATCAAAGCGGAAATACAACCCGTTGAATTCTGCGGCAACGCTGGCGACGTGATCTTCTGTCACGGCTGGGTCGTCCATTCTGCTGGCATACATGAAGGCGATCGGATTAGAAAAGCTGTCGTACAGGACTTCAATCGAGTCCGAGAGCGAGGCCATATGCGTTGGACCGCCGCTGGTAAGCGAGGCGGTGAACGTATCAACTGCTCCATGGACGGCGTCTTTGAGATATCCGCCGACTTAGGCGACGATCCGAGTGACGGTATGCGTGAAGTCACTAATCAATGGATTATGGATTCGAACGAGTTCGTACTTTCTAGGCGACCTCCTTTTCACGATATGTTCGAAGATTGGAATCTAGGTGAACGCCCAGTTGAAGGTAATGTCGTTGATGAGCCGCCGTGGTGGCGAAAGTACAAGCTACCGCTTCTCCCGACCGGTTCGATTCCAAGAGGCGGTGGAGGTACTCCAGCAGTTCCACTGTCGTCGGTCGCAAACTACGAAGGAGATGGAATCTGGCGAGTCAAGTCACGTGCGAATGATTGGATGAACCCATAGCGTTGCGAACGTTCCGGTTCGTTCTTGTCGTTCATCGTAAAAGCCAGCGACGATTTTTGGAGCGAACGCACATAACCACATGTAGGTGAATTTCGTCCCTATAGAGGTCGAGAAAACAGGTCGGTACACCCTTCATTTGTTACTAATCGTTACACGAAATTCGTAACTGAACTCATGAGTTTCTAATCCGCGCGGTTCCGTTCAAAGAGCTTAAACCATGCGTTTATAACAAGGAAATCAGTGTCAATTGAATTCCGTACGTCAAGCGTAGCTCAACAAGCTAACTAAAGGACAGGACACTTCCGCAAATTTCGCGCTAACAATCGATTGACGAAATTTAGATTTAGCTGATACTTTTATGCTGTACCAAGCGGGCGATTTCCGCGGAGGGCGGATTCGTTCGTAGGTTGCGACCGGTACCACTGTCTTCGAAGGAGACAAAACAATGTTGACACGAATCATCGTTGGACTCGCCGCACTGGCATCCATCGTAGAAGGTGTAGCTCCGGGCGTTGTTCCGGAGAACATCCTCCCACTTGCGCTAGTCGTTCTTGGCTTAATTTACGGCGCAATGAGTGTAGACGCAGAAGATGCAACCAGCTTCTTGGTTGTAACTCTTGCGGTAGGAGGTGCCGCTGCTACCGACGTGCTTTCCAATATTCACGTGATTGGAAGCTATCTAGACGGAATCTTGGATGCTCAAGCGCTCGCACTCTGGGGCGCGGTGGCATCGATTCTTGTCATACGCATTTGGAACAGACTCGCTGGGGATGATTCCTCAGGTGGAGGCGACGCCGAATAGCGTTTTTTGTTTTTGGATGGGCGGCGTGAATACGCCGCCTTTTTTATATGAGCCATACTGACTAGCGCGAAACGCGAGTTGAATTCTCAATGGTCAATAAATGTGGGTGTGTACAATACACATCGTCATACACATCACTTGTTCACCATGCGTACAAACATTGTGTTAGATGATGCACTCGTGAACGAAGCGTTCTCGTTAACAGGCGTTCGTACCAAACGAGAGCTAGTGGACCTTGCTCTAAGAGAGATGGTACATAGACGTAAAAAGAAGAACCTAATGGACCTCGCTGGAAAAATCAAGCTGCTTCCCGATTACGATCACAAAGAGATGCGTCGCCTCCGTGACAGTTCTGATTGACACCTCGGTTTGGATAGATCTCTTTCGCGATAGTACCGGGACGATACAAAAAAGCGTCTCATCAGTCGTCGGCGACGACGATGTCGTCTTAAGTCGATTTCATCAGTTGGAGCTACTTCAAGGTTCGATCGACGAGTCTGAGTGGGCTCTACTATCGGATTACTTAGAAGTACAAGACTATCTTGAAGCAAGTACCGCTACTTGGCGAAATGCAGCACGAATTTACTACGATCTAAGAAGGCAGGGTCATACCCTACGCTCAACCATCGACTGTTGCATCGCGCAGCTCGCGATCGAACACCGGATTCTTCTCCTGCATCGCGATCAAGATTTCGAGCGGATCGCCGATATTCGACCGCTCGTTCAACGTCGTACCTGATTTCAGGTCTCGCATCAGTCGATCGATTCAATCTCACTCTACACTGAATTCATGTACACGCTACGCCGTGAAGAATCGTTTCGTGAAAGATACGGTTCGTGGGCGGTCGTAGCGGGTGCTGGAGAAGGTCTCGGTGCGGCGTTCGCGATGGATCTCGCCCGTCGCAGTATGAATGTGATGTTGATCGCACGCCGCAAACAACATATAGAAGAAGTAGCTGCGGAGATTAAGGCAGTTTACGATGTTGAAGCTCTTTGCCTAGTCCGTGATCTTGGCAGACCCGATACGATCAAGGAAGTAGAGTCAGCACTCGTCGACAAAGAAGTCGGTGTGGTCGTTTGCAACGCGGCGCATATTCCTCTTGGCTCATTTCTAGATACTGACACTTCGGACATCGAACAGGCGATCGCTGTAAATGTACGAAGTCCCATCGCGCTAATTCGAGCGTTAGCGCCGGGTATGCGATCGCGACGGCGGGGCGGCATCGTCCTGATGTCATCTCTCGCTGGTTTACAAGGTGCGCCTAGTCTAGTCACATACTCGTCTACAAAAGCGTTCAACATCATCTTAGGTGAAGGACTTTGGGTGGAATTACGAAAGAGTGGAATCGACGTAGTTACCTGCATCGCAGGTGCAGTTCGTACGCCAGGATACGCTAGGTATTCGGCCGCAGATACACCCGGTATCCAGTCGCCAGAGTTTGTAGCTCGTCAGACCTTGAACGCTCTGCCGAACGGTCCAAGATTTGTTCCCGGCTTCACGAATCGTCTTTCTGCTCAGTTACTCACTCGTCTTCTGCCTCGTCGAGCCGCAATCGCACTCCTCGCCAGAGCATCTCGTCGGCAAGTCTAGTGGAAACGCTGATTGGCTTCGTTTCGCCTTGGGTGATATTCACTGTCGTATTCGGACTCCATCTAGTTCTACCCGCTCGCCACGTGAAGGGATACGTTAAAGAGGTCGGATCCGATGAATCGCTTACCTATCGACTCAACGGACCATTGGTTCTCATCGTTGCGATTGGTATTTGGCTTGGACTAGGTTTAGGCGGCGTCTTGCCTTGGGATTGGTTGTGGCAACAACGCTGGAGTAGTTTCACCGGCGCGGCTTCACTAGGTCTCGTAATCTCCGTCGCGGTCGTGGTCACCGAACGGACTCAAGGAAGCTCCTGGTTAGCCGAGTTCTATCGAGGCCGGCGTTTTAACCCGCAAATGTTCAATCGCGGTGTTGACGCAAAGATGGTTTTGTATCTTCTCGGAGCTGTGTTACTCGAATTGAATCTACTTTCGTTCGGAGCGCATCACTTCCTGGTTCACTCTGAAAATCCCTCACTGGGCGTCGTCCTGTACGTGGTGCTCTTCAGTTGGTTCGTGTGGGACTATCTGGTTTTTGAGAAGGTCCATCTCTACACATATGACTTATTCGCCGAACGAGTTGGTTTCAAGCTTGTATGGGGGTGTCTTGCTTGGTATCCATACTTTTACGCGCTCGGTCTTTGGTCGGTTGCCGACAAGCCAAACCCTCAATCACCGACGTGGTTTCTCGGACTAGCGAGTGCGGTTTTCTTCGCGGGTTGGATTCTTGCTCGCGGATCGAATATGCAGAAATTCACGTTCAAGAAAGATCCACAACAAACGTTCCTTGGCCTTTTCACGCCAAAAAGTCTGTCAAATGGCGAGCAACAATTGCTATACAGCGGCTTTTGGGGCGTATCGCGTCATGTAAATTACCTTGGCGAGATCTTGATGGCACTTGGTCTTACATTGGTACTTGGCTGGCCGCTCGAAGTCGCACCCTGGTTCTATCCCATTTATTACATTGCGCTTCTTATACCTCGTCAAATTCAGGACGATCGGCGCTGTGAGGCAAAATACGGTGAGCTATGGTCGGAATATTGTGGGCGCGTTCCTTGGCGTATCGTACCGAAGGTTTATTAGTGAACAGTTGTGTCCGTTGTAGGGCTGACGGACTACACAACTACCCGAAACACTTCACCGATCACTCGCAATCAATGTAAATCACCAAGAGTTAAAGAGTGATCGTTTATTCAGCTACCAAAGCGCAATTTGCAGAAGACGTCATCCTTAACAGGATCGAGTCGGTCGTTTCGAATCATTACATGAAGAAACTACACCGGAGACCGCCTCAAGCGGAAATCCGATCTTGGCAGAACTCAATGCGTTACGTGAAAGACGCACTAGAAGTGGCACAGGCACCGGACGATGCACAGGTTGCTATCGAATACCAGATTCCCCAATCGTCGAAGAGAGTTGACTTTCTTATCTCAGGAACCGATAACGATGGTCGAGAATCCCTAGTCATTGTTGAACTCAAACAGTGGGAGACGGTCCAGCCGACAGCTAAGGACGCAATCGTCAGGTCGTTCGTCGGAGGTGGAATGAGAGACCTCACTCATCCCTCGTATCAGGCGTGGACGTACGCGGCGCTCATCCAAGACTATAACGTCGCCGTTCAAACGGGAGATATCGCACTCCACCCGTGTGCCTATCTCCACAACTGTCGCGACGAAGGGATTCTGAACGCTTCGTTTTACGAGAAACATACCCGTAGAGCGCCCGTATTCCTTAAGGAGGATGTCGAGCAGCTGGCATCGTTCCTAGCTCGGCACGTACGACACGGCGACCAGAACAAAACACTGTATCGGATCGAGAATAGCCGAATTCACCCGTCTAAAGAACTCGCAGACCATCTTGCCTCACTAATCAAAGGAAATCGAGAATTTCTGATGATTGATGACCAGAAAGTCGTGTATGAGACGGCACTCGAAGCTGCGACAAGCGCATCATCAGGTCAAAAGCAGGTCCTGCTCATAGAAGGCGGACCAGGTACCGGTAAGTCGGTTGTTGCGATCAATCTATTGGTAGAACTAACGACGAGGGGTAAGACCGCGCAATATGTCACCAGAAATGCTGCGCCGCGTGCGGTCTACGAAGCTAAACTCGCGGGAACGCTGACGAAAACTCGAATTACAAACCTATTTAAGAATTCTGGCGCGTACGTTGGTAGTAAAACGAACGAGCTTGATTGCCTAATTGTCGACGAGGCTCATCGCTTGAACGAGAAATCAGGTCTCTTTCAAAACCAAGGTACCAACCAAATCGCGGAGATCATTAACGCCGCACAGATGTCGGTGTTCTTTCTCGACCAAGATCAGCGCGTCACCATAAAGGACATAGGGGACCGTGATGAAATTCGGCGACACGCGCTAGCCGCAGGCGCTCAGTTAACCACGCTCGAACTAGCGTCACAATTCCGTTGTAACGGATCTGATGGATATCTCGCTTGGATTAATAACACACTTCAAGTCGAGGAGACGGCGAACAAAACGCTGTCTGGTGTCGACTATGACTTTCGAGTGCTCGATAACCCAAATGACCTTCGACAGTTAATCGAAGATCGCAACACGACCAGTACGAAGGCGAGATTGCTCGCTGGATATTGCTGGGATTGGAAGGGAAAAAAAGACCCAAACGTGGTGGATGTAAGGCTTCCGGAGCATGGGTTCGAAATGCGTTGGAATCTTGACCAAGACGGTCCACTTTGGATACTATCGCCAGATTCCGTGTCGGAAGTTGGCTGCATCCACACGTGTCAAGGACTCGAGCTGGACTACGTTGGCGTCATCATCGGTCGAGACCTCATGGTGCGCGGCGACGCTGTCGTTACGGACGCAGCCGAACGCTCCTCTCAGGATCGATCAATTCATGGATACAAGAAGCTTCTTGCTGAGAACCCATCTCGAGCGAAGGAACTCGCCGACCGAATCATTAAAAACACTTACAGGACGCTAATGACTCGCGGTCAAAAAGGGTGTTATGTCTTCTGCGTTGACGAAGAGACGAACGCCTATTTCAAACGGGTAAGCGATCGCTCTGCTTAATGGATGCGGTGACCACGCACCAACAAATCCATCGGTATGTCTTCGCTCATACTAAGAGCGCCTTCGAGTGAATCGCCGAACACTTTCAACCAAGTGTTCATCGTGTTATGGGTCCCTTTTGCCCAGCTCTTTTGAGATGGTGGCGATACAAATGTGTAACTTAAGATCTCATCGTCGAAGCTGATCGCTAAGATCTCAAGTTCGCCATCGTCGTCATTACGGAGTGATCCACTAAGTCCGTCAGTGCTTCGTTCAATCCGCAGCATGCTCCTTCGAAGGTCGCCAAAGTAATTCACAACGATCTCCCATTCACCGACTAGTGAATCGAGGGTTGGATGCGCAGGGTCTCTCCGAACACCTGGAAAATCGCGCCAAAGCCATCGTAGCGTATCCGGGAAGATCGCACCAGCGTGAACCAAGTCATGACCTCCTGTCCCTTGATCGAAGCGATAGTCGTAGCGGGCGTACATCAGGGCGGATGCCATCGCAAGATTCGCAAGTGTCCAGTTTCCTTCGGTGATGTTGATATCGTTCTCGCCGTCCTGAAGGAAGACACGAATCGGTTTTGGGTCCCCACGCGTGTTTCGAATGAGATACGGGTAATCCGAACCTTGGTGGAGTCTCGTGTAGCTTCCGATATGACTTACGACCTTGCTGATCGCGTCAGTCCGATGCCACGCCGCGTTGAATGCACAGAGACCTCCGTCGCTCATCCCGCAAATGGCACGACCTTCCCGATCACCCACTAAGCTAACCTCTTTGGCAACGTCAACCGATATTTCCTCGAGCAGAAAGCGTGCGTACGTATCGGTAAGTGGGCAATATTCGCTGCTCCGCTGATCGAATTGTTCCTCGAGCGAAGCTGGATTCACGAACACGCCAACACACGTCGGCATTTCTTGTTTATCGATCAGATTGTCAAATACAGTTGGGACACGAACGCTTCCTTCAAGATCGACATAAGCATCGCCGTCTTGAAAAAACATAACGCATGCGGCTTCCGCGTCTCGATACTGATGGGGCACGTAGATCCAATAATCGTGTGACGTGCCGGGATAACAGCGACTGTCCGTTAAGCACCGCTTTTCGATAGTGCCTTTCGGCACGTCCGATTGAGGTGTTGAATCCGGCCCAAGTGTATATTCCGATCGCGTCATCCGGTGCCGTTCCGACGATCGTCCGACGACCTATCAACCGGAATCGCCTGCCTATACCTCGTTATCGGAATCTTGTCTGCTTTGAATGTATTACGATGAGTGATATCGATGCAATCGACCGAGCGAAAAGCATTAATCAAGCCGATTTTGCTTTCGTCAGTGTAGTTTGAATTTGCCCGATGCATCAGGCAAGGATGGAATATGAGCACATCGCCCGGATCAAACTGTGGAGAGACGACCTGCTTCTCAAATGTCGCGAATCCGTCGAGTACGCGTTTACGAACTGGCCAACCGTCGATTTTTTCGTACCTTCGATCGAGCAATCCGGTAGTGTGACTACCCGGAACCAGCGACGTACCGCCTGTATCAGGACCCATCTCGCATAAATACGTTAGTGCAGACGACAGTTTGTAGTTTGATAAGGGAATGTAGTCCGGTGCATCCTGATGCCATCCCTGAAAGTCGAAATTCGTCATTGGAGGCTTTATCACTGTCGCTGATTGGTACGCATCAATGTCATTACCGTAGAGTTCACAAAACACTCGCGATAGGCGTGGATCACGCATGTGCTCGTTCAATCTTGGACTCTTTAGAAAAACATCGTTGTACCAATACACACGTTGCGGATTCAGGTCGTCGCCAGGTCCGCTTGACCAAGGATCGAAACCTACGCCTCGCGTTCCTCGCGGAGTTGCACTCAATAACTCAACCATGGCATCACGCAGTTCCGCAACGACCGAAGTGTCAAAGAAGCTACGGAGAATTAAAAAACCGTCTTTCTCGAACGCTTCGATCTCGGCGCTACTTAGCAGAGGTTTGGGCATTAGCGCTCGCTACTATGAGAGAATGAAATGTGTCAATGCGCTTCAACTATCACTACGAGCTGTGTTCGCTAACGTCGCCAATACTCAGCGACGCGCCTTCCGACCGGTCGTAAATTGACCAAAACGTCGTCAATGCCACTACGTAGTGCGCCGGCTTTGAATCGCCAAATGATCAATGCCGCTAATCCGACTGCGCCGCCCCACTGAATCGCCAAAACGCCAGGTGAGTCGGAAGCATCGAGATTCACCGCGATCGAAACCCCCATGGTGAACAGGGCTAAGTCGATCGCAATTCCGAGTACGACCGTGACTGCGACGACACCGGCAACGTATATCGTCGTGAACCGAGCGCCAAACTGAGAAATGATGATCGCGATCGTCCCTGTGTTGGTTGCTGGACCGGTCATCAAGAACACGAGCGCGGCACCCGGACTAACACCTTTTGCGACCAGCGCCGCGGCAATAGGCGTACTCGCCGACGCACAAATATAGAGTGGTACTCCAATCAACAACATGACGGGATACGCAAACCACTGAGCGTACTCATGATCCATCAGATCGGATGGAATTACGAAATACAGCAGACCGCCAAGCGTGATGCCAACTAGCAATGCGAACAGGATGTCATCGGCGACTTCAACGAATCCGTACCTAAAAACATGCTTGATCACGGACCAGAAATCCGGATTCAGATTACCGCGATCGCGGTCAGCGAGCGCATGCGACGCTCCGGTTCCGAGAACCTTTGAACGCTTGCGCCTAGACGTCAAGTCTGAAAACCAGCTTCGTGCGGAGTGGCCGAGTTCGCGTACGCTAACGTAGCAGTCATCGCGATCTGCATAAAGACTTGCGTGCTCATGAACATGCTCACAATCGTCACAATGTGTGTCGTGCCCATGAACGCGTTCTTGTTCCGACTCTTTTGGAATCGGATCAGAATCTCGGGTCAGACCGATGCAAAACAAGCCAGATACGACAGCCGTGACGAAGCTCACAAAAGGTCTCACGATAGCCACAACTGGACCAAAGAAGGCATTCGTTACGAGGATTGAATCCGCACCCGTTTCCGGGGCCGTAATGAGAAATGACATGCATGCGGAACGAGATGCACCTTTTTTACGCATTTCCGCTACCACTGGAACCACCGAGCAACTGCATAACGGCATCGGTACACCAATCGCAGCGCTAGTCGCAACGGTCTTCAAACCATCATGCCGAAACCAACGCAGAATGCCTTCACGAGAAATGAAGACATGCATCACACCTGATAGAAAAAGCCCAAGGAGCAGCATCGGAGCTAACAGCAAAAACGTCAGCCACAGAAACTGTAAAAACCCAGTTACGACGTCCATATACATCGTGCCTTCAACTGATTAGTCATCATAGACTTTTGTCTATTACATCCTTTGCAAGACTCTACTTGAATCGATCCTAACCACTTCGCTGTCGCCCTTCTATCAAATTTAAATTATCAAACCTTGAAAGCATGCCAATTTCCGGAACCTTCCATCGGATTTTCTCGTCGCGAAGGTCGACGACATCCGCGAACTCGCATCGAAGTCGAAGCTCCGCACTGTACCGTTTAGCGTTCTCGTTCACTCGCTCTTACAATTTAAGTGATTGCGGTTTTTTCGCATATCGCTCTATGGTGACTCCGGCTGGTCCCTCGCGACGAGAAGCTGTGAACCCCGTCAGGCCCGGAAGGGAGCAGCGGCAACAGTGTAATCGGGTGCCGAGAATCCACTGGCCGGGTTGCCACCTTCTCTTACCATCTCACTTGTGAACGATGTATGCGGCATCGTAAGTGTCGCGTACTGTTGTGTAACCGTCATCTCAGGGTGCCGCTCGACCTCATTTTCCATATCTTGGTGTTCACCATGTGATGCATGACTCCACTCACTTATTAGTGCGACGAGGACGATTCCGACCACGATCAGCAGGAACTTGCCTAGACGATCGTCGCCTCTTCGCGGCATTGGCACATCACCCTCACCTGTTACCGCATCTACGGTATAACGAGCCAGCTCGAGCTGATGCGTTGTCAGTTCCTTATCAATGATGTCGATAACGGCGATATAGATGAACGTCCCCGCTGCAAAAGCGTTGAACGCACCTTGCATCACCCCATAGACGTTACTCGAGGCGGCAAACAGCACGCTGCTGCTTGCACCTAGCACAATGCCAAGTGGCGTCATCACGCAGAAGAATGCAAGGAACGCTTGTTGGCGAGACCTATGAATCCCTGCCATATGTGTGCTCAAAATCAACGCAAACGCAGCAGGTCCCTTATGAAATACGATTCCGATTAACAACGTTATCGCACCCGCGATTTGCTCCTCTAAGCCAAGCGCAATCCCAGCGACGATCGAGTGGATACTCAACATTGCCAGTAGAACGTACGGATAGATGGTCTCAGTACCGGATTTACTGAGTGACGCGTTAACTTGAGATTCAGGAAACAAGATTCGATCAATCAACAGTAATGCTGCGAAACCAATGGTCGCAGTAACCGCGCCCCAAGGAAACTCCGAATAAATCGAGAGCATTTCGATTCCTTCAGGTAGAAGGTGAATGAAACCGACCCCAAGGAACAGTCCACCCGCAAAAGCGTTTCCTAATGAGAAAAATCGCTCGCTATTGGTGTATTTGGCGGATATAAGAGGTATTAATCCACCCACGATCGCGATCGCGAGGATCGCAAGAAATGAAATAACCTTTACAGTAACAATATCCACGAAGTAAACGCCTACCGCGTCAGTTTGCGTTTATATAGGGACTTATAACCCGAACTACCCGTTAAGTGATATATATGAACAAATACATAGTTTTTTCTATACTTCCGCCCATGGAACCGACCCATCGCCAGATCACCTATCGACTGTTGCCCGTCACGCGAACCAAAGCGAAGCAACTCGAACGGCTGGCGTCTACCTGCCGATTCATCTGGAATCATTTTCTCGCCCAGCAGCTGAACGACTACCAGTTCGACCGCTGCTTCGCCGACACCTACGGCTTCAAACCGACATCCGTCAATCAGCCAACCAACTTCTTTTGGCTCGGTAAGGCCTTCACCGCCCTGCGCCAGCGCACGCCGTGGCTTCAAGACCATTCCTTCAGCATCGTTCGTTATACGCTGAAATACCAGGCGCTCGCCTGGCGCAATTTCTTCAACGACACGACCGGTGACGTTGGGATGCCCAAATTCAAGAGTCGATACGCAGCAAACGACGGCTTTACGATCCCCGATCACGTAAAGATCGCGCAGGGACAACTCTACGTACCGAAGATCGGTTGGTGCAAGCTGCGGCGCCGCGGCGGCAACCCGTACCCGGACGGCATCCCGAAGCAGGCACGGGTTATCCAACGGCATGGCAAGTGGTATGCGGTCGTCACCTATGCCGTGGAATGCGGGGTGCCGACTGACGACGGTCGCGTCATTGGCGTTGACATGAACGTCGGTCAGGTCGCGACCAGTGACGGGGAGTTGCTGCATCAAGCGAGGCTCGATCGACTCAAGCATCGCAAGCGACGTTATCAACGCATGATTGCGAGGCGTCAGAAAGGCAGCAACCGACGCAACCGCGCGAAACGGAAACTTAATAAAACGTGCGCGAAGATCGCCAACCAGCGACGCCGCTGGGCGCACGCGACATCCCGCCATATTGCCGACCAAGCCCATACCGTCGCGGTGGAGGCGCTGCCGGTCAAGCACATGAGTAAATCCGCGAAGGGCACTGTCGACCGACCGGGCAAACGCGTCAAGCAGAAAGCGGGACTGAATCGTTCGATTCAGGAAACGGGATGGGGTCAGTTGCGTGCAATGCTGGCGTACAAAGTGGGTCGCTTGGTGACGGTTGATCCGAAATACACCTCACAACGATGCCACGTCTGTGGGCATGTCGACAAGCGCAGTCGCAAAACACAGGCCATCTTTAAGTGTGTCCAATGTGGACACGAGTCAAACGCAGATATCAACGCTGCATTGAACATCAAGGCGTCGGCGACTGGCGCTACTGGACGGGCGAAGGTTGAACCGTTGTGTTATCCGATGATCCGTCAAAATGAACCTGTGATACCCCCTGGGTAGTCAGGGTTATAAGTCCCTTTATATACTTCATTAAAGGTAATCCGTTGTCTTGACGGCTACCTGCGATGTCGGTACATTCGTTCTTCTTAGATGCGTTAAAGGGACCACTCGATGGCAAAGTATCTGATTACAGCAAACTACAACCAAGCTGGGTTAAAAGGCTTGCTCGCGGAGGGTGGCTCAAGTCGAAGAGCTGCGCTTACAGGCACAGTTGAAAGTCTCGGTGGTACGCTTGATGCGCTGTACTATGCGTTTGGCGATACCGATCTCTATGCGATCGCTGATCTACCCGACGACGCGAGTGCAACGGCATTTTCGCTCCAAGTAAGTGCAGCTGGTGCCATCGACGTCAATATCACAGTGCTTGTATCGCCTGAGACCGTAGACGAGGCGTCGAAAAAAGAGCTGTCATATCGACCACCTGGCGAATAGTCCAGAATAAACTGTGTCTCACCTTCGCGGTCGAGGCGTGGAACGTAACGCTCAATCCACGGACGCCGGCTAAACACGCTATTCGTCGTTTCAAGGGTCCTCTACTAGAACGATCACTCAAGCGTGCAAATTGACCAAGTCCCGCCAATCGGTTCCTTCGTCGTGATTGCTTCTCAACAGCGCAGCAAGCTAGCGTTTCGCGTTGTTAAATGTGTCAAGAAGCTTGTCGTATTCAGCACCGTTCGGACCGTTGAGGAAGTCCTTACGTCCCAATAACTGGGCCATGCGGTCACCATGCGTCTCGATGAGCTCGTCCGCATGAACGCTGTAGTCCTCTACGGGTCGCATCATCAATCGCGTGTAGGTGATATGACAAACCACACGTTCACCTTCAGTCTCGCGTTCCCAGTTTCCATGCCAAATATTGCCATCCCACATCGGCACTGACCCAGGAGGGCACTCTACAGCGATCGCGCCGTGACCTGCTTGGATTTCATCTGCTCGCGGATGCCTTCTTAAAGTTTGGCTACCTGGAATCAGTCGAGTCGATCCATTCTCTTTCGAGAACTCATCGCAAGCCCAACATCCAGTGAGAAGCATGTTGTGCGTGGGGAACGGCGCAGGCAACCAATTGTTATCTGCGTGCAAACCTAGCTGTGGCGAACCTTTGGGACGAACACTCGCTGCAACTTGGCTGATTAGAAATCCTCGGCCAACCGAAAATTCCGCCATCGCAAGCAGCTTCGGACTCAATATTGCTTCAGCGAAGATCGGATCTTTCGCCAGGAGCATGTTTGAACCACGCTTTTGCGAATTGAGATCCAAAATGGTCTGTCTGAATCTATCGTTGAATTCTTCCGTCGCCACGTCACGCACGATCGTCCATCCATTCATCGCGAGTTCACGACAGTTCTCGCGCAAGCCTAATTCATCGATGGTCGGTGCTAGCTCATCGGAAATCGCGTCTGGTGGTAACGTATCGAAGTACGCGTTCGGCGCGGGATCAGCCATCGTGAATACCCCTCAGTTTTCAACCGAACATTATCAATGCTTGCGAATTGACTACAGGCATAGGTTTCGTTCTCGAAGCTGAGAAGCAAGAACGTCTTAGAGCGTCACGTTCGGTAAAACGTCCTTCATGAAATCAACCATCGTCGCGACACACTCTTCGGGTTCTTCAAGTTGAAGGAAATGCGTCGTTTCGGGGATGAAGTCGTAGTTCAATTCGATGATCTCATCCATGGATACGGTCGGCAGAAAGGAATGAGGTTCCACTGGGTCACTACCTACCACCTTCACTGGACACGACAACGCGTCGATCTCAACCGAAGTCGCGTATTGGAAACCTTGTTCGTAGATTGTCGCTTCGTATTCTCGTGGACAGCGCAGTTCAAACGCCAATCCGTCGGCTGCTTGGCGGAGCGTCGCTTCGGCAATGAGATCAACCACACCAGGTCTCAGTCGCTCGAAGGCTGGAGAACGGCTCATCCGTTCGGCATATGCAGTCGTTGACTCGAAGGTGGCGCGTCGTCGACGCGCCGCTTCTGCCATGCCACCCATCGTCCGCGCCAATCGGTCTCTGTGTCTCGGATCGCACCCGGGTGGACAGAAAAAGGGATCGAAGAGAACCAACGCAGCATAGGCATCCTTGACCTGAGTAGCTTCGATGGCGGCAGTTTGGCCTGACAGAGAGTGAAACACACCGACACGCGGCTTTTCACCGAAGTGAATGTCAATCGCTTGACCAACACGTTTGTTGTCCCGCACAAACGTTGGAATACTGTGTGCGTCCAAGGAACCCGTTGCATTCCATCCGTGGTTTCGAAAGTCGTAAAGGACTATATCAAACCGATTCAGAAGCAGTGTCCAGAACGGGTAATACGCATCAGACGCAAAACCATTCGCGTGACTTAACACAATGCGAATCCCATCGGGGTTTCCGTGCCGTCGAAGCAATATAACTGTACCGTCGTCCATCGTCGCTTCGCCAATAGCTAAAGGCTCAGGTACCGACCAACGTCGTTCTACGCTATCGCCAAGAGACATGTCTTTGGTTCGACTTCACCCTACAACACCATTCCAAAATTGCTCGCACCAAGGGAACGCTCGCTGCTATATGGACAGGGAAAGCACATACATAGCGATTGAAAGTGACGACAGTTCAAGAGACGTGGCGTTTGTTTCACGACGTCACTAGACGAACTACGCATGACAATTGAATTTGTCATTGTTAGTTTCAGTGCGATGCTTCAAGTCTCGATTCAATCTGGTGGTTTATATCCCCACTCTTCGACAGCAAAACTCCATTCTCGATCTACAACGCCTATTGTCTCTGAATCGATTTCGTAGGAGTTTTTACGATATCCTGCCACTGTCTTCAGATACGCATCGAATTTTCGTTTTGCTTGTCCCCAACCTGGCAAAGCCAATTCCGAGTACAAACGTTCTAGTTCCGTAAGTGGGTTAGTCTCCAAATCCTCGTATCGGATTTCCACGAGGTGACCTGCCGGAATTAGCTCTCGATCCAATAAATATTGGTTCATCATCCAAACGTACGAGTCGCGAATCGCTGCAGTGACGTCTTCAGGATCCGCATCGTCCAATTGACAGATCGAGAGCATCGATTTAAACATGTGCGACATCGATGGGTAAACAACGTACGGATTTCGAACGATGTGGACGAACTTCGCGTCAGGGAAAAGCCGAAGAAGGACTGCAGTTCGCCCGAAATTTGCCGGGCTCTTAAGTAAGAGCCTTTTGCCACCTTCAGCGTACGTAGCTCTTCGCAATATGTCGAGATACGTAGTTTCCCACTGAGACATTTCCGTACTCGTCAGACGCATTGTCGAATACTTTTCAAGAAACTGCCGTGACCTGCTTGGAAACGAAAGTAGATGTGCAGATGAATGGCGTGAGCAGTTCGCGAGAGCAACATCCTCTTCTTGTGGCAGACTAAGCCCAACGGTCATGTTGTCCATCGGACGCGTTGAAGGCATGCGATCAACGATAAGACGTTCTAGCCAACCACGGCCGGTGAGAAACATCGGTGCCGCCATGGCGTGAAATGTCGATACGATTCCAAACGTCGGATCCTGTGCGAGCACGTTGTGCAGATGGGTCGTGCCGGACCGCGCGAACCCTTGAATATACAAGGGCGCTTCAGCGATTTCGACTCGCGCCATCCGCGTCGGGCTATACCACAGACGTTCCGCGACCCGAAGCGGCGTGAACATCGCACTAATCGCCAAGACCTTAGATAGTTTTTTCCAGTACTTTGACTTTACACCGCCGTTGTCGGCTATCAAGCGCATCCATACGCTCAAACGTGCCAATGAAAAAACGTGTTGCTGGGTGGCGCCCAACTGCTTACTAACCTCCACTAAAAACCCGCCCCATCATGGTGTTGGAGCGATTGCGTACAAAGAATCGTTCGATGGCGCACGAACATTTCCTTTTTGCAATTACGGAACTCTTTGAACTGGTGGGTATTTCTAGGTTCGCTATAGATTGTCACGATGATATAACCGCACAATCTCAATATCGATATGCAACGGCAGTACCGCGTGCCAATAAAGTCTCGCATCATGAAAATCCTCGCCTATAGTCTGGCTGTTGTTTTCCTCGTAGCGATCGGTGCGTACTACGCGTTCTTTTTCAATCCTCAGTCTGGTGCGCAGGAGGAACTCAACGCGGCATGGCGCCAGTTCGGTGAAGATGTAGCCTCATTAGCGAAGGTTGTTGAAAACGCACCGTTCAATCAAGACGAACAGACGGCTGCAGAAGGGTATCGACATATTTCTCGATACCTAGCGACCTTTCTTGCCGAATATACGGACTATCGAGATCCTGAGTACCCTCAGTTTGCACGACTACCCAATATGGTGGCTCGTATTGGTTGGGACAATCCAGATAACCTCTACCTTTCATTTCCGGTTCGCGGCGATCATGTCTATCAACTCCACGGTGATCTGAGTCACTTCGATCTCGTCACTATCAACGTCTATAGCGGAATGCTCGGGCATACACCGATCCTGGATATTCGTACGATCTCAAGCGTCGTTTCGGATGACCTTGAAACGGATGAAAATGGCCATTTTCTTCTGACACTAAGCGCCGAACCTGCAAAAGGAAATTGGCTAAAACTTGAGCCGGACGCATACATCGTGATCGTCCGGCGTCTCGTATCTGATTGGCAAAAAACCGACGAAGGTATGTGGGAAGTTTTGAATCTCACCACGCTCGGACAAGGCGCGCCACGACCAACACCTAGACGAATTCGAGAAGATCTCGACCACGCCGTTTCTCAGGTCGAATCGTTACGGGAGCTTTTCACCCTGGCGCATCGGGCGACTTTTCAGCTCGCGTTAGACCCTAACGAGATCTCTGAACCAGCAGTAACGGATCCGAACATCCCCATGGCTGATCCGTTTCAAGCAGCTTCGCGAGGTTACTTCAAGCTTCAGGAACATGAGGCGTTGGTGATAGAAGCTCCCGTCACGGACTGCCGATATTCCAGCATTCAGCTGGCTAATCCATGGATGGAGTCACTCGACTACGCGAGTCGTCAAACAAATCTGAATCACGCTAATACACACGTCGACGGCGACGGTCGCATTCGATACGTCATCAGTCATTCCGATCCGGGCATCAGTAACTGGTTAGACACAGCAGGATGGAATGAGGGATCATTCTGCCTGCGTTGGACTCTGTGCTCTGTCTACCCAACTGACGTTTCTAGCCACCTCATTAAACTAGAGCAACTCGATTCAAACTTACCAGTTAACACTCCCAGAGTTAGTCCAGCGGAACGTCGTCAGACGTTGGCGGACAGACAAGCCTCAATTAGCCGCCGCTATGCTGGAGGCTCATAGGTCACAAGCTAGATCCAGTTGAGAGTTTGCGTAACCAACTCGCTATCAACACGACCAGTTCTCGCTCACAAATCAGCAGGATTTGCCAGAGTCAGCTTATGTTCGATCGCCAAACAGGCGTCTCTTCTTCAATTGAACTACGGAACGGACAAATATCGATTCCGCCGCGTCGAGCAAAACTACCTAACACCGACAGAGATCGAGGACTGCAGACTTCGTTGATGTCCCAATAGATCTGCTCGATCGTACTTTCGTGAAACCCTTGATGTGTTCGATACGACACAAGGTATGCCAACAAGGATTCGACGCTAAACCATGCATTTTGAAGCGTTACCACAATCGTTGCGTAGTCCGGTTGCGCCGACACGGGGCAGAGACACCGAAATAGATCCGTGTGGTATCTACCACTGACTCGACTAGCGCTACGCCTTGGCGCGAGCAGATCACGGTTGACCTCAAATGACGACGTACCGAGTGTTACGTAGTCGATACGGTGAGACTGCTCGATGTATTCATCGTCAAATGTAAAGCCCGATGACGTTGTATTCACGTCCACGATGCACTCCGCTTCCAATAGTGCACTTAAATGCTGACCAATCGCATCTTCAACTTCGTGTTTGGAATTGAACTGAACCATCGCGAAAGCCATGAGAAACAGCTTCAAAGATTTACTTTCAACCATGTTTGTTGAATCGCATGGGACGGTAAGCGTTAGATCCCCGCGTTTAGGCTTACCGCGCACATCTAACCAAGTCAATTCACTGGTTCGCCAGGTATCTGCACCAAAACCATCGAGACTATCTGATCCGATAGTCTTCTCACGCTGTTCAGTGCGCGAAATCGCAATCAGCTCTATTGCCGCGGAGTCAATTGATGTTGCTGATTCCATCGCTGGGTCGCATAAGATCAGTTCTATTTGCTTAAAATCACTCCGGCTTGCGGGAATAGCTCAGTGGTAGAGCACAACCTTGCCAAGGTTGGGGTCGCGGGTT
>JAPOXV010000011.1 GCA_026706935.1 Gammaproteobacteria bacterium
TACCGCATCTACGAACAGGAAAGCCGCGCCCAATCTGCCTTGGGGTATAATGTCCTGGTACAGCGTTGGCTGGAGATCGCCTGCTTGGCGCGCTGCGGTCAACGCCGCGGTACAGGCAACTTTGTCCAGCCAGGCCAGGGGCGCGCAGTGACAAACCAAGCCATCATCGATACCATCGTAGAGCGCATCGTCGCCCGCTTCCAGCCGGCGCGCATTCTGCTCTTCGGCTCGCGGGCGCGCGGCACCGACAATCGCTGGAGCGACGTCGACCTGCTGGTCGTCATGGACAAGGTAGAGGACAAGCGCCGCGCCGCGGTCGAGATGAGCCGGTCCCTGGGCGACCTCACCGTCAGCAAGGACATCGTGGTGACCACGCCGGATGAGATCGCGCGCCGCGGCAACGTCGTCGGCAGCGTTCTGCGTGCGGCGCTGCGCGAGGGGAAGGTCGTGTATGAACGACGCTGAATTCATCGTGCAGGAGGCCCAACGCTGGCTGCGCTTCGCAGCCGAAGACCTCGATGCCGCCCGACGGCTGCTGGCGGACCGTTCGTCTGCCCCGCGTCACGTCTGCTGGCACTCGCAGCAGGCCGCGGAAAGGGCTTTGAAGGCGGCTTTGGTACTCGAGGGGATCGATTTCCCCTTCACCCATGACCTGAACGCGCTGCGCAATCTTCTGCCGGATAGCTGGCCCGTCCGGGAAGATCTGGCTGAGCTGACCGGGTGGGCTGTACAGGCCAGGTATCCCGGCCAGTGGCCGGAGCCTTCGGCTGCCGATGCAGTTCGCGCCGAGTCGGAGGCCCGCGCAGTGCATAACGTTATCGAGGCTGAGTTTCGGAGTCGTGGTTTGTGAGTAGGTGTGGAGTGATTGTTGTTCGTGATGGGGATTTGGGTTTTGGTTGACTACACGAAAATTATGCGCTGTCAAATTTGATGCAGGGATTGTCGGCCCCTTTCACATCGCGCCTCGGCAGCATCTGCACAAAGACACGGTTTCCCCAGAGAAAAGCAGGATCAGGATAGGCGGGCATGGTCCGGCACGACCGGCGCGGCGCGTTTGGGTCGCGCTAGGTGGGTGTCGGCGCGCGCCGGCGCGAAGCGCCACATGCCCAACCTGCACACTGCCCGGCCACACCTGCAACCAGACAGTTTGGCGGCATATTTGCGACAAGTCGGAACTGGAGACGGACAAGAACTTGCGTAAATATCGTAGTTTGCGCAAATGAGCAAGGCGTGGTATAAAAACAGTTATGAAGATTCCACGCGAATCCATCGCTCTCCGGATGGTGGTTGAACGTCTCGCCGAAATCTTTGATGTCTCCGAGCTTGCGGAGGACATCAATATTGGTGTCCGCAACGATGACGGCTTTGAATGGGACGCGGTTTTCGCTGCCAGAGGCCTTTCCTTTGTAGTGGAATGGAAGAGCTCAGGCTCCCCCAGACATGTCGCCGGCGCGATCCGCACACTGGAGAGGGCCAAAGATAGCTTCCCCGATGAGACGGTTCCATTGCTGGCAGTTCCATACATGGGAGAAGCAGCGCAGGCGTTATGCGCGCGTGCCGAACTGCCCTGGCTGGACATCTCAGGAAACGCACGAATTGTCGTTCCCGGTATTTTTTACCAGAACCTGGGCAATCCCAACCAGTTCCGCCGCCCAGGACGACCGGAGAGCGCATTCGGACCCAAAGGCGCTCGGATTACACGCCGGCTGCTCATGGAACCCACCAGGCCGGTAAGGCAGCGCACGCTAGCCGCCAGCACGGGTTTGGATGAGGGACACACGAGCCGCATCGTAGGCAAGCTTCTGGAGGCCGGCCTTGTTCGTCGTGGAGAGGGCGGCATCAGCGTCACTGATTCGGACGCGTTGCTCGATACCTGGCGGGCTGATTACAAATTTGACCGGCATGACGTTATTCGAGGCCATATTGCGTCCAGGGGAGGCGATCAGCTGATACGAACCATATCAGAAATCTTGTCGAGGGTTGAGGAACCCTACGCAGCGACTGCGCTGTCCGCGGCGTGGTTGCGGACAAGCTACGCGGGATTCCGCCTTGTGACTGTGTACCTCGCAAACCCTCCGTCGGCCAGGTTGAAAGAGGAACTCGGTTTTTACGAAGAAGCAAGGGGGGCTAACATCTGGCTGGTTGTGCCCAACGACGAGGGCGTATTCGACGGAGTTGAAATTGTCGACGGAATACGCTGCGTTCATCCTGTGCAAGCCTACGTCGACCTGAAGGACCATCCCGAAAGGGCAGCGGAAGCCGCGGAGGCGCTGCGGAGGTGGCTTTTCTTGCGGGGCGACGATGATCTCTAATCCATTGACGAGGGACGGGTACGGTATCGAGCAGTTGGGCTTTGTCCACCGGACATGCCTTTACATAGCAACCAAGCTGGGCGATCTGCTTGATGAAATCGTTGTGGTTGGCGGACTGGTTCCATATCTCCTTGTCGATCAGGAAAACCTGCCGTCTGGCCTGGAACCTCACGTAGGCACAGGCGCAGGGGCGTTGGAAGACGGCGAGGATGGTGGAGGTCTATACGCGGGCGGCGAAGGCCGGGCACGCGGCAAAGTCGAACTGATCGTAGCGGAGGCGATCAAATGCCGGTACTGCGACGAGAGTTTCGGAAGGGACCCATCGTCATCCTAGTCGCTCTACATGCGATGAACCAGCCTGTGGGAGTCTGGAGATACTTGTGACAAGGGGAAAGAAATCTCAGGAACAATATCATAATGAGAAGGCAAGAGAAGACATGGCTGGAATCAAATTGTATACGTTCAGAGCAGGTCTCAACAGGAGGCGAACCGGGATACTCCGACAAAGCGCTCCACGCGGTGAAGCACTCCGAATATCATTTGGTGATTTGATGAAAGTGCCAGGGGCCGAACATGCCGTCGTGGACATTCGCAAACTGCGTGATTACTGCCTGAATTCGACGCATGCACATGGGAAACACAAAGCTCGCCTATTTGTCGCTATGCTTGGCATAACCGCTGATGATGCGCAAGAGTTACGCAGTGTCTTATTGGAAGCGGTCAGGACACACGACGCACAGTTGGGACGACGTGACGCGTTTGGTCAACGCTACAACGTGGACTTCGAGCTTGTCTGGCATGGAAGACGGGCGACAGTGCGAAGTGCCTGGATTATAGAACACAATTCCGATGCACCGAGATTGACATCTTGCTTTCCGCTGTCGAATGTAGGAGGTGAGAGCACATGAATATCAGATTACTCGATGTAGTTGCCTTGACAGGCGATATCCCCGAATACAATCTCCGGCGAGGGCAGGTCGGTACAGTCGTAGAGATTCTTGCAAACGGCAATGCGTTTGAAGTTGAGTTCAGCGACCTTGACGGACGCACCTACGAATCGGTTGGTTTATCTCCGGATCAGATTACGCTCGAGGAAAGCGAGCACCCCCTTGAGGTCGAAGAACATTTCCCTGAGTTTTCACCAGGCCAGATTGTGATCTTGAAGTCCGATCCCACCATGAAAGGCGCGGTCGTCGAAGTGTTGCCGGGCCAGCCCGAGAACCGGGTCAAGGTATTTGCAGGGGGAACCATCCAGTCGTATTACACCTCTCAATTGAAGGTTGAAGCGCAACGTGATGACGCTCAGTTGCTTTCGCTCGACCAGTTTCACGCCTATCTGACTGCCCTCCAGATCCGGCATCCCAGCCTGTCGACGTTGTATTCGCTCAACGCGGCGCGCGTCGACTTTATACCCTATCAGTTCCGGCCTGTCCTGCGTTTTATTCGGTCGGATCGCCCGAGGCTGTTGATCGCGGATGGTGTCGGCGTCGGCAAGACCATTGAGGCTGGATTGATCCTCCGGGAACTGCAGGCCAGACGGGATATCAGGTCCGTTCTCATCATATGTCCCCGTCCCTTGGTGACCGAACGCAAGTGGGAGAGCGAGATGAAACGGTTTGAGGAGCGTTTCATTCCTCTTAACGGGCCCACGCTGAGATACTGCATTAACGAGTTGGACTTGGAAGGCGTGTGGCCCGACCAGCATCAGAAAGTCATCCTCCCATATTCGTTACTTGACGATGCACTCCTTTATGGTTCGCGAACTGAGGGCAAGCGAAGACCCAGAAAGGGTCTTTTGGATTTGGATCCGCCTCCGCGTTTCGACCTCGTGATCGTGGATGAAGCGCATCATATCCGAAATCAAGAGACCTATGCCCACAGGGCCGTGCGGTTCTTCTGCGATCATGCAGAAGCGGCGGTGTTCCTGACCGCTACCCCGATCCAACTAGGCAGCCATGACTTGTTTGTTCTGCTGAACACGCTTCGTCCCGACCTTATCCTGGATCAGGAAAGTTTCGAACATATGGCAGAGCCAAACCCGTTTATCAACCAAGCAGTGAACCACGCTCGCGCCCAGGAGCCGGACTGGTCAGCGCGCGCGTCCGAAGCCCTTGACAAGGCGGCTTCCACTGACTGGGGACGGGCGATCCTCAGTCACAGCCCTGAGTTCAACCGGATCAGAGGACGTGTCTTAGCTTTGGGACAGTCAAATCAGCAGAATGCCGAATCCAGTATTGCCGCCCAGAAGATACTTCGAGAAGCCCCCCCGACTTGGAACGCATCGGCTACGCAGAGTAGTGCCAATGACGATGAAAGAATTCAACTCATCACGGACATTGAGGCGCTGCATACGTTCTCGGGCATTATCAACCGGACGCGGCGTCGCGATATCGGTGAGTTCACCATACGTAAACCGGAGACCGTAGTCGTTGAATTCACAGAGGGCCAGAAGCGGCTTCACGACGACCTGCTCGAGGTACAGGCGGAGATTTTCAGCCGGCTTCACAGTGATATCAGCATCAAATTTCTGATGACGACGATCAGGCGTCAGGCCGCAAGCTGCCTCTTTGGACTTGCGCCATTTCTCGAGAACATCCTGAACCGGCACATTGACGAATTGGAATGGACCGAGGCCGACAATACGGCGCCCGTTCTACGAAGTGATGCCGTCGACTCCATCCAGCTGAAGATTCAGGCCGTTCTTGAGCAGGCCCGCGCGCTCGACCCCTATGATCCGAAGTACGAGCGCCTTCTAAATGTCATCCGAGACAAGCAGAACCTGCCCAACAACAAGGTGATGCTGTTCAGCAGCTTTCGCCATACGCTGCACTATCTGTACGAACGTCTCAAGGCAGATAGGCTGCGCGTGGGAATGCTCCACGGCGGGACGCCCGATGAAGAGCGCCTTGCGCTTCGCAATCGTTTCACGATGCCGCGGGAAGACAGCAACACGCTCGATATTCTGCTGTTTTCGGAAATCGGTTGTGAAGGGTTGGATTACCAGTTCTGCGACTGCATTGTGAACTATGATCTGCCGTGGAACCCGATGCGTGTCGAGCAACGAATCGGCCGCATCGACAGGGTAGGCCAGAAGAGTGAAACTGTCGCTATTGTCAATCTGATTACGCCGGGTACGGTTGACGCCGACATTTACGAACGCTGCCTTAAACGCATTGGTGTGTTCGAGAGTGCTCTTGGTGGCAGTGAAGAGATCCTCGGGGACATCACCAGGGAGATCAAGAATATCGCTGAAAACTATACTCTGAGCGAAAAGGAGCGAGGGGCCAAATTGCAGCAGCTTGCGGATAACAAAATTCGCCTGGTGCAAGAGCAAGCGGCGCTTGAACAGAAACAGATGGAGCTCTTCGGCATCCGCCTTCCTGAGGACCGGATGAAGAGGGAGATTGAAGAGGCCTCCAGCTTCTGGTTGAATTCAGCATCCATACACAGGCTCGTCACGTACTATCTGCAACAAGCATGTGGACGGAATCAGGAGTACATCCTTGGAGAGAGGCCCCTGAAGACCCTACGTCTCTCACAGGACGCGCGTACTATCCTCTTGCGGGATTTTCAGAATCTTCCCCGCCAAAACGCGATTGCCTATCGGGAGTGGGAGAACTGGCTGAAAGGCGCTGATCAACATCTGCCCATCACTTTCGAATCGGACTGCGCCACTGAACATCCCGAAGCCGCTTTCATTATGCCATTGCATCCTCTGGTGAAACAGGCGGCGGCAGAGCTGCTGTCAGATATCGATCGGAATGCGGTTGCCAAGCTGAAGGTGCAGGCCAACGAGGTGCCTGCAGGCCGTTACGAATTTGTCATCTATCAGTGGCAGTTCCACGGCATCAGAGAGGATCTGGCGCTCAAGCCAATCGCCTCATCGGACGCCGTAACCCCACACCTCGATCGCTTACTGGAGATTGCGGAAGATGTCGCGACAGTCGAGCAGGGCGACAGCAACTTTGCTGTGTGGGAAAAACTGGAAGCGCAGCATTATCAACAGTGGAATGCAGCACGCGCGGAGCACCGGCAGAAAACTCGGGAATGGGCCGCGTACCGAAGCGAAAGTCTGTCTAAGAGCCACCAAGCACGTATAGGTCTGCTCAATGAACAGCTTGAACAGGCAAACGACGAGAAAATACAGAAGATGCGTCAATCGCAAATCGAGAGTGCAGAGACTGACTACGCCAGACGCATCGAGGAGTTGGATATGGCTATTGAGAGAGCGGACGTTGTCCATGAACCCGTGGCATACGGAGTTCTCACCATTGAGGAGGCCTGAAATGGGGAATGGCGATCCTTTGGAAACAGTCAGCCAGTTGAGGGTCTGGGTCGAAGGAACACTTTCTTCTTTAAGAAGTGACTCGGTTCGTACGGCCACAGTGAGGAAGAAGTATCGGAAAATAAATGGGGTAATCGATCAGTTAGAGAGTCTTGGTATTCCCATATCCGAAGAAATAACTCTAGAAAAGGAAACGTTGGAAGAAGTGCTCAGAACTTCGGACGAAAGGGAAGTATTGAATTTGCTGGCAACGGAACTTTCGAACTTGGCAAAGGACATACGCAGTCAATTAAGGGACTCTCAGAGTCTTGGTACCATCAAGAGAAAAAGGGAGCCCGCCAAACGGTTACGGGTTAGATTTCCCGATGGAACGGTCATCTCCGAAAGTAACGCCACGACAACTTTCCTCAGGTCTTTACAATGTTTCGGCCTGGAGCGCGTCGCAGAATTGCGATCAGTCAGGGCGCAAGGGCATTCGCTTGTGTCAACAATGAAGCATGAGCCATCAAACAGCATTCGAGAATTAGACGGATACTTCATTGAGACGAAACTTAGCACGAAAGACAAAGCAAGATACATTCGGCGTATCGCCGATGCACTTCAGGTCGACGTTACGGTCGAAGTCTTAGACTGACTGGTGCCTAAATGGATTGGAGCCCTAGCAACAAGGAATGAGGCGTTCATGCCAAGTGACTACAAGAAAATCTGCCAGGATAATATACGTCGGCGCGGCGAAGAATTCGACGATATGGGACGTCTGATTTCTGAACAGCTGTACGGTGACAAATCTCATTTTATCTATGAGCTATTGCAAAATGCTGAGGATGCTTTGGATAGGCGGGTAAGGAACAATCGAGGAGACAATCCTTCCTACAAGGTGCAGTTTGTCTTGTTCCAAGACCGACTGGAATTCAGACACTTTGGGGAATTGTTCAATGAGGAAGATGTAAGAGGTATTTCTGACGTCCTGATGGGGACCAAGAAAGAGGATTTCGCCCAAATCGGCACATTTGGCATTGGTTTCAAGTCAGTATACGCCTTCACAGCTTCTCCTGAGATTCATTCAGGCGATGAACATTTCGCAATAAAACGGTACATCCGTCCTGAAGCGAAAGAACCGAGGCCCGGCCTTTCAATCCGGCCAGATGAGACCGTATTCATCTTTCCATTCGATCACACCGAGTTGTCCGAGGAAGAAGCTTTTGATCTGATTTTGGAAAAGTTACGGAGGCTTGGGCCAAGTGTAATGTTGTTCTTGAGGCGGATTGACGAAATTGAATGGCGCGTTGAACCGGCCCAGGAAGAAGGGCAGTACCTCAAGGAAGTCGAGCAAGTTGACAATTATAAGACGGCGCACCGCGTTACTGTTATCGGACAGAACAACGGTCAGGATGAGAGCGAAGACTGGCTTATCTTCGAAAAGCCAGTGACGGTCCCTGATAACAGTGGTCAGGTTGCCGTTGAAATAGGATTTCGGCTTGAAAACAGCACCGAAGATGGGACGGAGAGTATCAGAAGGATTCATTCGGCACCGCTGGTCGTCTATTTTCCGACCGAAAAAGCTACAGGATTGGGCTTTTTGATTCAGGGGCCTTATCGGACAACGCCTGCACGCGACAATGTCCCCGAACATGATGCCTGGAATAGGGAGCTAAGCAGGCAAACTGCTGAGTTGGTTGTTGAGTCTCTGCGACAGTTGAAGGAGATGGGTTTGTCGTCGGTGTCTCTGTTAAGAGCGTTGCCCATCGGGATGGACGATTTCCCGGAAACCAGTTTGTTCTACCCTATCTTCAGCAAAGTGCGCAAGGCTTTAATGGACGAAGAGCTTCTCCCGGCTGATGATGGCACGTTTGTTGCTGCACGAAATGCTAAGATCGCCGGTAGCGAGAGGTTGAACAAACTGCTCAATTCGAATCAGCTTCGTCAGTTGCTCCAGACAACGGGCGTTACTAAGTGGCTGTCATCCGAAATTTCCGAACGCCGAACTCTCGCCCTTTGGCGATATCTCAGGTCTGAACTCGAGGTTGTGGAAGTTGACCCTGAAATGTTTGCCCGCAGATTAAACGAACAATTTTTGGCTTGCCAATCCGACGAATGGTTTATTGAATTCTACAAGTTTCTGTCTGGACAAGAAGCCCTATGGCGTCCCCCGCGGTACTGGCGAACAGGCGGTATACTCCGAAACAAGCCTATTCTCCGCCTTCAGGGCGGGACACATGTGATTCCGTTCCAAGATGACGGCTCGCCAAACGCATATTTGGCTGATAAGACGGATATTGACACTTCGCTTCCAATCGTAAAGTTGGCACTCTCTGAGAATGAAGGAGCTCGTCATTTCTTGAGCCAGTTGGGAATCCCTGAACTGGACTTGGTTGCCGAAGTCATTGAAAAGATTCTCCCGAAGTACCTAGACGATCGCTTTACAGTCTCTAGCGAAGAAAACAGGCGTGACCTTAAGAAGATTGAACGTGCCTACGAGACTGATTCGCAAGAGAAGAAAAGGCGGCTTCGAAAGCAGTTGCTTGAAATTCCGTTTATTCTTGCTGAGCGCCCACATTCGGGAAAAACTGTCTACCGGAGGCCGTTCCAAGTCTATTTTGGAAATGAAGAGTTGCACATGTATTTCTCCGGGAACGATTCATTTGCATGTGTCAACTCAAGCCACCCACAGTCTGAATTGCTTAGGAACCTTGGAGTCAGGGACGCTGTAAGGATCAAACGAAGAGAAGGCAATTGGGAGAAGCATGTCACAATACGTGATCAGCATAGCTGGCATGAGAGAGGGCTTAACGGGTTTGATCCCAATATCAAGATCGATGGTCTTAAATTCGCCATAAGTACGCCCACTCCGCAAAAGAGCGCATTCATCTGGAATACAATTACTATCCCTAACTCTGACTGCATTCGCGGAGTCGTTGAAAAATCGAGTCGAAAAACCTATGAGGGAAGTCGTAGAGAGGACGAGGTATCCGAGTTTGGCGAGTTGCTGATAAACACAGCATGGCTGCCGGGCCCGGACGGGAATATATATAAACCGAGTGAGCTTACCCTTGATGATCTTCCCGAGTCTTTTGTCCGTGATGAAGAATTGGCGGACTGTCTCGGGATGAAAAAAGATATCGTCGCACAACTTGCAGAAGAAAGCGGCATATCGGAAGAGTCTCTGGAATTCGCCAGGCAGATTGACAAGGCGCCTCCGGATGTTCAAGAAAAAATCGCATCCTTGCTTCAAAAGGGCCAAGAAAATCAAGCGGAGTTCCCACAGAGAAGTACTACCAACCCTGAACGGCGGCAGGAACGACTTAAAGAACACATGAGAAATGCTTCAGACAAGGAATACGAGACGAGACCAAGAAGCGTAAGGACTTCACGGGGAAGTATTGACCCCAGTATTTGGCTTAGAAATCTATACACGAATGATTCTGATCAGATGTTATGCCAGATATGCAAAGAAGAAATGCCGTTCAGAAAGCGTAATGGTGAGCATTACTTTGAGGCGGTAGAAGCCCTTTCGTTGGAGTACTTCGGCAAAGAGCAAGACGCTCAGTTCCTGGCGCTTTGTCCCCTGTGTGCGGCGAAGTATAAGGAATTCGTGAAGCGTGACGAAGAACAAGAAGAGACGTTATATCATGCTCTGCAGAATGCGGAAGGGCTCGAAGTGCCGGTGAAGCTGGAAGAACGGGAAACTAGCGTCCGGTTTGAAGAGAGGCACTGGCTGGATATGAAAACAATTCTACGCGTCTACCAAGAATGAACCATCAAAGGAAACGATCTCAATAGGCCGATCTCTTTCCTGCTGACGATATCGGACCGATTTCCAAGGCCCGGAAGAGAAACGACCGAAGGATTGAAAGGGATTGATACGGATGTCGAACTCAGAGAACGGTTGCTTCCCCATTGCCGGCTGAAGCATGGAGATATCTGGGAGGATTCGATTAGCGGCCACCGATCCCAATTCTCCAGGTCATCGAGTGTCACCAGATAGGGGTGGGTCGCCCTCTGGTCAAGGCCACCGACACTCTGCCAAATTCACCAACTTGGTCAATTTGCGGGTACTGCTGGCGTAGCCGGATAAAGCGGTTTGCGATCGTGTAGGCGATGCCCCGCTCTTTGCGTGCTGGCAGCCAAGCCTCATGTGGTAGCTGTTGCCTGATTCGGAGCAACGCATCACCCACCAGCCAGGCTTCCTCGACCATCCCTTTATCGTCGATCAGGTCCGGCAGCCAAGTGTCGTCCTGTGTCCAGTAACCAATCTTGATTGAAAGGATCGAACAGAGCCTGAAGGTCAGGAATTTGCCAGACAGTTACCTCGCTCATAGCTCTTATCGTAACATAGCCAGACGCGGGCGGCGACGCGGGACTAAATTTTCAACCGGCTTGCGGTTGTGGCTCTCGTGCAAGAGCGGGCAGCGGCCGACAAACACTACTCTAGGGGGAACAATGCGGGGATGGCGGTTGACTCGGCGCGGGGATTATATCAACAGCGAGCTTGCCAATCGCACGCGGGCGGCGGTTGTGTCGTTGGAGCGCTCCGGTCTGTGGGCATTCGTTGTACGTACGCTGCAAGGGAAAGAGACAGGGCGGGGCAGGAATTATCCGACGCCGGCCGCGGCCATGCAAGCGGCGGAAGCGTCCACGGCGTCGGCCAAACCAAACAGAGAGATTTCGGCGCAAGTGATGGACTACCTACGCGCCAAACAGGGAGGGACACAATGAGCGCAGACAAGCGCGCGGCCGATAAGACCTGCGCATCCAGCGCTTTATTTGGCGTTGTCGTTCCCCATCCAGAGACAAAGATGACAAGGAACGGGAAGATGATTGCAAATCCAAGCAATATCGCCCAGGCGACTTCTGTCTCGATTTGCCCTTCGGTCTGTGGTTAATCCGTCGTAGCGTCCCCACAACAACCCTGTTCCTCGCTTTATCGCTCGCAGGCCATCCCGACTCTGTCACGATAGAACCAAGCCGCCTTGGCTCGCGCCCGCAAGGGCACCTCAGGGGGGCATAATGTAAGGCCTGTAGACCTAAAAGGGGCGTCTAAAGCGCTCTACGGGAGTCCTGTGCGGTCAGTTTTCTGCGCGCCGGGTAAGAGCGCGGACTTGGGCCGATGATGCGGCCGGGGTGGGAATTTAGGCGCAAAATTGGAAATTTTTCCGGTTTCGGGGCACGATTTCCACAAAAAAGGCCATGAGAACGAACTATTTGGAGTCTGACGCGCGCCGGAATGGGTCGCGCCGCGCCCATGACCAGGCGTCGTAATACCTAATCCCGGTACCTCAACATTGCGGCCATTTCGCGGCGAGTTTGCGGCATGTTGTGGCGATCTAGCGTAATATTTCGAAATATTGCGGCGTGGTCGTCGTCAAGGGGCGGTGTGTGTGCGGCGCGAAAAATTTTCTGAGCGTGAATTTACTCTGGTGACGCGGGCCTAAATTGCGGCATTGGGGAAAGTCCATAAGCGCCTCTAGAGGCAGTGGCAATCTGGTGGCATATAGTGGCGTGTGGTCGATTCGCACCTATGACGCCGCCGGTGTGTGCGGTTGGGCGGCCCAAGCAGAGGCCGAGGTCGAGCGAAGCGAGGGCGAGGGTGAAGCGCAGGGCCGCCCGGTGTTGGGCTGGGCGATCTGCCGGCGTCTTGGCGTGTCTGCAGCTGGCCGTCCGGAAGTCTTGTGGGTAACGTAGCGTCGCGTTTTGTCTGCTGGATGGTATGGCGGCGCCGGAGCGTGCGAGGAACGAACCGTGGAGGCGCTGGCAGGGGTAAGGCGGAGGCTGGATGGCGGTACGGCGTGAGGTGGTTATGACGTGGTGGTCCCGGCGTCTTGCTGGTCCTGCAGCGTCATGGAGGTGGCTAGGCGGCTAGTCTGGCCGCCGGCTGAAGGGTCCGTAGAACGGGCGCCGGCTGTAGCTCTGTCGGAGCGCAGGACCTCGGAAGGGTCCAGGCGAGGATGAGAGTGCTGGCGGGGTGAGGGGCGGGTTGTGTTTTTGCAAAGCCCGAACATTGCTCCTTTGCAAGTTCGTCGGCGCGTGCTGGCTGGCCTGAATGGTCGGGCGGGCGGGCAGACATCCGGCGCAAGCCGGTGGCAACGGGAACGCCCGGTTGGGGCGCCGGGCCCTGGCCGGCGTCAATCGTGGGGCTGGGCGCCGGTGCACGAAGAAGACACGCGCAGCTGCAGCTGCCGGCACACTCCAGGAACAGAACACGGGGTGGGTTGCGCCGCGTTCGCCTTGGCGCCGCGGTCGTAGCGGGTGGGACAGACGCGGTCACAGAAACAAGCGCAACTGCAAGCGCAGTACAGCTGCCGGCGATGTCCCCAGGGGGGCGACGTCGTGGTTGTTCTTGAGGACCTGCAGGCGTCCAGGGTCTTTCCTGCGGCCGCTGGCGGCTTCGGGCGAAGTGAAACGGTGTCTGGGGGTGTGTGAGTAGTGCCTGAACGGCTGGTTTGTGGCTCTGAGCGGCTCTGTGTGCGAATTTGTGCTCTCCGTCGTCGTGGGCCTGGGGCTATCCGGCGCCGGCGTTTACTAGAATGATACCGGTCTCGGCGTCCTTCGTCTGGGCTTGACGGGCTGGCGTGCCCTGCGCCGGCTTCGCTCCTGAACATAAACAAACATGGGCGGGATTATGGGCTCGGTCGCTCCGGCGCAGGCGTCGTAAGGGGTGGGCACAGAAACAGACACAAACGCCGGCGTCGGCTTGTCCGGCGTCTTGGCGTGCCTGCAGCTGGTTCTCCGTGGGTCCTGTGGGTAACACGGCGTCGCGTTCTTGCTGTTGGATGGTATGCCGGCGCCTCCACGGCTCGTCCCTCGCACGCTCCGGCGCCGGCAGGGGTAACGCGGAAGCTGGCAGGTGTTTCGGGGTGTGGTGGTCCTGTCGTGGTGGTTCTGGCGTCTTGCTGGTCCTGCAGTGTCATGGAGGTTGAGGTTGGGGGGGGTGTGGGGGGCTTTCCCCCTGCGAAGGGGAGAGTTTGAGAGGGGGATACCCTTCTCATGTTGCCGGCCCGGAAGAGCGCTTTTTATTCCGTATAATTCCGTCTTATACAAAAAGGGGCGGCCGCACCG
>JAPOXV010000023.1 GCA_026706935.1 Gammaproteobacteria bacterium
CGGTCTGCACACGCTTCCGGCGGACCTTAAATGCGCGTTGGAGGTGGATCAGACGGATGGGGTTGAGCCCCGACGCACCACCGAGAAAGACCGGCGCGAAGAAGTCTATCCTGAGATTAGGGTAGATTTTTAGGAGCGGTTTAGTTATACTTTAATTAAACAATTGAGATTCGATATGCACTCGGCTAAGCTCCGCAAGGTCGGTGGGTCCGTCATGCTGGCAGTCCCACCCGCATTGCTTGACGCGCTAGATCTCAGTATAGGGACAAAGGTCGACCTAGGCGTCGACGATGGCAGGATCATTGTCTACAAAAGGAAAAAACCAAGTTACACACTGAAGGAGCTTTTGGATCAATATGACGACAAGCTGCCAATTGATGATGAAGATCGTCAGTGGTTAGAGTCGAAGCCTGTCGGTAATGAACTTTTGTAATGGAGCGCGGTGAAATATGGCGGGTAGTTCTTGACCCTATTGTCGGTCACGAGCAACAAGGCGATCGACCCGTCATCATCGTGTCCCCCAAACCTTTTAATGATGCGACAGGCACACCGATTGTCCTGCCTGTTACGACAGGAGGCGCATTTGCCCGCAGACACGGGTTCGCGATTTCACTCGAAGGAACGGGAACTCGTACAGTAGGGGTAGTTCGATGCGACCAACCACGAGCACTTGACCTGACCGCTCGAAACGGGTCAAGAATCGAAACCGCACCAACTGAATTTGTGGAAGAGTTACTCGCTCGTCTCCGAGCAATACTAGAGTAAGCCAAAGCAACAGCTCGAGATTGTGAAACCATTCTGCGCTACGAGCTTGAACGCTAGATTACTAGATAACCGCACCTGATCTCATTTAGACGGAATCACCAGTTCACTCGACGTGAGAATCGGATTACGATTGCTCTACATGAACTAATCCCATTTTTTGACCTCGACGACCGGGGTATCGGGCAACGCTTCTGATAGCAACCATCGCGCAAACAAGATTCCTTCGCTGTAACCCGCCGTGCTAATCCAGTTTTGCGGCGCAGGTCGGTGACTTAGATATATCTCAAAATTCCCATCGTCTGACGCAACGGCTTGTTCTTTGTTGATGCACACAGGAAAGTCAGCATAGTTGGTCGACTGCATCAGGTAATTCCACGTCTGCAAACCCCAATAACAGGCTTCCGGTGATGTAAACGTGACTTTTAGATACTCGTCCTCCTTCAATCGGAACCGCGAGAAGCAGTAGATGTTGTCGACGGTACCCCAACCCCCTTGTTCGGCGTCGAATTCGAACGGCGGACAGAACTCGTTGATGGGAAATTCGACGGGTAACGGCGCGATCCACGTCGTGCATTGAAAGAACATAGCCATATTTCGTATTCGACGTGCGAGCTGTTCATCGTTGAGCGGCAGCGCCGCAGATTGCTGCGAAACGTTACGAATGTTCAGGATACTTTCGCGCGAAGAAGTGCGGTCGAAGAAGTACTCACGCGTGAAGAGTGACACAGAATCTGAATCGATTCGAAACTCGTTCTTAGCTTGAGGGTCTTGAGTTAGCTTGATCTCAAAACGACCGTTCTCATCAAATTCGATGTCTCGATGGTTCACATTGAGCGAAACTCGATCGGCTAACTCACCATTCGGGTCGCCGCCGTAGAGGCAAAAACTAAGATAACAACTATCGAATCGCTGCCCCGATATGACGTATTCCTGGTCTCCGCGCACTTGTGAAAAGTAGTAGACGGCATCGACGTTATCGCCATACAACTTTCGATGTTCGTCTGCTAGTGGCATCAAACTCGGTCTCAATGGATCGTTGTGAAGGTAAAAGTCAACAGCTACTTGCAACAAGTGGAACATGTGCTGATAACCGTCTACATGACCTTGCTCATCGAGTTCTTTTTCTGGATCTAGAAAGGTCTGATCTGCATCACGGATGATGTCTAGAAACTCGTCGAGTGCTTGCTTACTTTCCATATCTTGATCACTCCCCTACCGATAACTTAGCTTCAGGTTCACTTGCAAGAAAGTCCAAATAGTCTGCGAAGTGGGCAGTGAGTTCGTTAGGTCTAATGTCGAACTCGGCAAGCGAATACTCGTGCACGCCATGTTTCCCTCGCGGTTGCTCACGCAGAAACTCCTGCATTCGCTCTCGATCCTGAGGATGTAGATTCCATCCGAAACGCTCATAGATCGAGTCAACAACACTCAGTTGATCTTCCTTGAACGCGTCGAAGTGCACGTCGATGATCTGTTCTTCCTTATTCAATCGTTGACGATCCTGAAGGAATCGATTTAGAAAATCCGACCAAGTGCGGAGTTGCTCGCGGCCAGTACGTTTCGTGTGCTCTGCATCAGAATACAGGGAACGCATAGACGAGATTAGACTCGCAGTCGATGGTACGACTTGGGAAGGATGGCGGTGCGTCGCAATCACTTTCGCGTCCGGATACACATCGAACACAGCCGAAAGACGCATCATGTGTATCGGTGACTTCAGCAGCCACCGAGGTGAAACTACCCCGCCCGATTGAAGGAATCCTAGAAAAGCCTTGTGCCAGCGCAAATTCTGTGTGTGGTCCACCGACATAAACCACTCAAGATAGGAAGGCACGTATGCCATCGCAAGAAATTGATAGCTCGCAAAATTCAGCGCGGTGATTCCAATGCACTCCTGAGGCGAGTCCGCTTCCATGTAGTGTTTTTTCTTAAAGTCAGGAACGAGACGGAAGAGCTGTTCAAATTCCCGACGAACAGTATCAACACGTTCACCGGATTCGTAGTCTTCTTCACGAGGCGCAGGATAAGGCAGGAGACACTCCCACGACAGAGGCGCGCGATGATTGCGATCGAGGTGAAGCAGCGCATGTAGGATCGTGGTACCACTACGTGGCATACCGATGATGACCACCGGTTCCCTAATCGCCGGCCGATCGATCTCATGCTGCGTTAGAAGTACACCCTCGACGTTCAAGCGTGACTCTGCGGCGCGCCGCAGAAAGTTTCGGATCGCAAATCGCCCGAATAGGCTCAAATGGGCTTCATCGTTCAACGAATCCACAAGCGTTGCCAAACCCGTCTTAGGGATGGAATCGCTCAGCGCGAAGCCGGTCGAAGATTGCGCTAGATGAAGAACCTCTTCTGCATTCAGATGTGCCACACGTGCGCCGCTACGATCAAGTACACGCCCAAAACTATTAACGGTCCGTAGTAGAAATGGCCGATTTATGTGAATCTCTGACCCCAACACGATTACGTTAGCTGTTTGAGTTTGGCCGCGATAGACATGTCTCCTTTAACTTTAATCTTGCCCGACGCAACCGCCATGAACGGTTTGATTTCCTTTCGCTGCAATTTGCCGTAGGTATCCAGCGTCATCCGTACGACACAATCTGACGCTGTGTCCTTGCCGGTAACGACTGAGACTTCGTTTGTCGTTCCAGTGCCATCGATCAGCATTTGCTCATCGTCGAAGTCAAATAGGAGCGTCTTCCCTAACGGGTCAATTTGACCCGCCTTTTCAGCCATATCTTGGCAAACGTCTTCAATCGACATCGGCTTTATCCTCAATTCAAATGTTCAAATGCTAGCGATGAATACGGCACTCATTACAGTAATAACAAACTTGAAATCTTCGACGGATTTGTGTCAAGTTTTAAGCAAGATCCACAAAGCTACTATGGCGTTGAATTTGTAGTAACAAACAAGCTCGTTGACGCACTAGCTTGCGTACAGTTTCTTCTTCGACCTGATCGCCTCGCTCGCGTTCATACTTCGACAGACTCATGAACACGTTGGAATCCCAGAAGACTAGACACATCGCTAACCCGCACGTAAATTCGAAACATACTCATCTGCGTCTTCGGTCCGCCAGATTTCCTTCCCGAATCCGCGAAGTGACATCAATGAATCTCGATTTGACTTGGGATCAAGCGCCAGAAATTCTGTCTCGTACCAGTCAAGGTAAGGGTGAAGGGCTTTAGGTAAACCCAATCGAGTCGGTCTGTCTTTCCCACCGCCTCGTCCTATGTGGTAGCTATCCGAAGGTCGAAAGAGTCTTCGATAACCTCGCTTCGTTTCAAAGAGCATGCGATAGCGGGCGGGGCTCGGAGGTCTATTCGCGAAGCAATGTAAATCCACATGAACTTTCACGCTCGACCGTATCGGCTTTTCGTTCTAGAAGTTACACATCTCTGCTCGCATCAAGATCTCACGCATTGTGAAATCTTCACGCTCAGCGTGCTGCCGATGAAGAGACGCGACGACTAGCCACACTTCATCGGCAACTCGAATGTCGACCGACATTGAGCTATACATTCTCTAGCTTTGTCATTGAAGCATACCAACAAAAACGGAGTCTTAAGAAACGGATTTGACGGGAGTTTGACGACGATCATTCTGATCGAGTAAATACACGTCTTGATCTCGTGCTATACGATCTGCAGACCGGAAAGGAGCAGACGACTAGGAAGCGCTTTCTATGGGGATCAATCCGAATTAGTAAATAAATCAATAAAATATTTCATATAGTTAAACTCAAACCCAGTTTCTGTAAGCTTTCCGTTCCTGAGAAAATGCGAGTCCCCGATCGTAGTTTCTCCTCAAGATTGTTCTCGGTACAGCCCTCAAGAAAAAAGATTCCGGCTTGTTTACATGCGTCAAAGACTCGATCTCGTGCAGCTTCGATTTCAGGTCGTTCGATATCACTTAACGATCCGCGATAGCCGTGCGACATCGACATATCCGCCGGACCCCACTCAGCGAACGCAACTCCGGGTACCGACGCGGTCTCGTATGCATTCGCTAACGCGCGCTGATTCTCGATCTTAAGACCTATAAGTAGCTCTCCATTCGGATTCAGCGGCCACGGATCTGCGAGCTCTAAGTAGCCATTTGGCGAAGTTCCCCATATTTGGGATGCGGAACCTTGCCCACCCGCACCTCGTGTGCCTCCTCGAAACGTGTAGCGAATCGTCTTAATCAACGCTTCAACCGCCTCTGGACATTCAGCATGGCAAAGGAGAAAGCCATGCACCCCAATGGTTAGAAGCTGACGAACTTGCCAGGCGTTGAACTCGACAAATTCTGCGCTTCTGCCTTCAAACGGCAATTCCGCAAGCACAGGAGGCGTCGGCGTGCGAACAGAAGCCATGCCCTTCATGAATTGATCGATACCCGGTAAATCGAGTGGACCATGTTCAAAGCCAATATTGATGTAGTCTGCCCATGTGTCTGCCATCGCGACACCAGCATCAAAGGTCAATTCCGCACCAGTATGACCGCCGATATAGAAGACAGGCTTGTCTTCAGCTAGCTTGGCGATCGCGCGATTGATTCTTTCTGACATGAACGTGCTCCATTAATCATCTAGCCTGTTTCGAATACACTCTGAAACACGCCATTGACGCGAATTCGCAGGTAGATCTCTCATTAAAGTGCAGACCAAATTAGCTCTCAGTTATCTCGCATTTCGTCATTCTCATCGACAGTTGACGAAGTTCACGCTTTCTAATTCGCTTCACTTGTGATCGACATTGCCATTTGGAAAGTACGATCGGCTAGATCTGAGATCTGATTGTCGTTAAAGTCCCTCACCACGGACATAAGTCGGTTGCTAAGTACACCGACCCACTTCTCCGGAAGCGCTTCAGCTCCCATCTTAGTACCAAGAATAGAACCTACAGTGGCGCCATTACAGTCCGTATCCCAGCCGCCACGAACAGTGAAGACGATACCGTGTTCGTAATTCGTTGTTCCAAACATAAGACCCATAACAACCAAGGCTGCGTTGTTGATGGTGTGCACGCGGTGGTAGTGACCATACTTTTCGGATATACGGTCCCATACTAACTCCCAGTCATCGAACTCCGTACACCAGGCAACAGTGTCGTGCACCGCTTCCGCGAGTCGGCAGTTAGCAGGAATCTCAGACAGTCCTATATCAATAATCTGCCTGATGTCGTCCGTTGCGAACGACGCTGCAATCATCGCCGCCATGAACATCTCACCGTAAATCCCGTTTTTTACATGTGATATGCAGGCATCCTGATACGCAAGCTCTGCTGCTTTCTCGGGCCAACCAGGTGTCACATAACCAAAGATATCTGCACGGATTTGAGCGCCGATCCACTCACGGAATGGATTTCGCCAGTTCGCCGATTCGGGTGGCCAGCAACGATTTACGAAATTCCGATAAGCAACATTCTCGGCCGTATAGAGCATGTTAAACGGCATATAGCTCAACCACGTATTTGCCATATCGCGGGGTGAGAGTTGTGATCCGTGTCTCTCAAGTGCGATCAGTCCGAGAATCGGATAATCCATATCGTCATCGCGTGCCATGAATTCGATGTTGCCGCGCGTACTCGATTTCAAGTATTCGTTGATAGTGCCTTCACGAAAGGGGATATAGTCATCGAGCGGCAAGGCGTTTGTATCAGAAAGGTACTCGTCAATACGCTCACGTAGCCATCCCTCAACAGGTTTGCCAAGTAAGCAACCCGCCGCACGACCGAGCCAACCGCCATAGATCCGATCACGGAGCACTTGTTCCGAATCCTTCAACGTCATGCGACGTGGACCATCGGAACGCAACGCTCTGATCGCGTCTAACTCGCTAGGCTCGTTGTACGGAAACGAAGAATCTGGATTCAATTCATTGAGTTCGTTATAGAGCTCGACGAATATGTGGTCTCGCGTCGATTCATCTTCGAGCGCAGCTAGTATTTTCGGTTCGAGCTGGGAAACGTCACATCCTTCTTCTCGCCGTTGCACCAATTCCGGTTGAATCAAGTAACGTTCTACAACTGCCATATGCCGCGTCGATTTCTAATCATCTTGTCAAGTGTAGTCTTGCGAACTGCACGATTTGCTCGTAAGAGCAAGAATTGCACATCTCTTAGCAAACAAGAGGCTCGTTCAGGTTTGCGACGTGGCTGAGCGTCGAATCAATTGAAGTTGGGTGTGGTGGCTCAAAGTGGTTGACAAAATTCCTATCAAAAACCGACCGAGCGCCATAGGGATTCGAAATCTCCGCACGATCGTCGAAGACGTAAAGCGATGCACGCTCTGCAAAGATGAGTTACCGCTCAATCCAAATCCGATTCTGCAAGTCTCCGCGGCTTCTCGCGTCCTTATTGTTGGGCAGGCGCCCGGGATTCGCGTCCACGAGTCGGGTTTACCCTTTAATGATCCGAGCGGCGATCGTCTGCGGCGATGGTTAGGGGTAACCCGCGATGAGTTTTACGATCCGCAGAAATTCGCACTACTTCCGATGGCGTTCTGCTATCCCGGCTCCGGTAAAGCTGGCGATTTGCCACCGCCGGCGCGATGTGCCGACACATGGCGAATACGACTCCTGCGTGAACTGAAGGATGTTCGCTTTACGCTCCTCTGCGGCCGCTACGCCACAAATTGGCATCTTCCTGACACGATAGGTCAATCCATCACCACCATTGTGAAAGCTAACGATGTCAGCCAAACCCAAATCATCGCCACGCCGCACCCAAGCGGGCGAAACAACGGTTGGTTTGCGAAGAATCCGTGGTTCGACGAAGATATCGTTCCTCGAATACGTCGTCAGGTTCGCGTTGCATTGATAGGCTAGTTTCGCAATCCGATATCGCGGGGTGCGATAAGACTCGTACTGAGAGTCTAGTCTAAACCGCATAAATACTGGTATAATCGAAGAGCTTCTACGATACCGTTTCGGCAAATATCTATGACATTAGGCATTAATTCACCACATCAGTGATTATTTCATGATTCTGTTTACCGGCTTTTCTACTCCCTCGTCCCTTAGTCATGCGAAATTCACCTCGTTGCCCGGTGATCCTGTCGCGTGAGTCAATCCTCTTTAATGTTAGATTTGATTGCGGAACATTTGGCCACCGAAATCGAGAAACTCCGCCCAGTTGAACGGACTATTCTCGACGACCGAATGCTTATTAACCATCGGCGCACGCTTGAAGATATTGGTCAGGAGTACGGTCTGACGCGGGAGCGAGTTCGACAAAAGCAGTCAGATCTGGCGCGAAAAATCGCTTCTTGCATTGGACCCACTGGTCGCAAAGCCGCATCACAAATTGCTGAAGACCTAGACCTAATCGATACATACGACAAGTTCGAGCGAAGTGTTCGACGCGCTGTACCACATGCGCAGGAACGCATCCGACGTGTACTGATGCTCGTGTTAATCGACGTCGCGGACTTCAAGTTGATCGACGGGAAGCTAATCAGCAATCGTGCGTTCAGTTATGTAAAGCGATTAAAAAAACTAGCGCAAGTAATAGCGGATTCCTGCGGTTTGTTCGATCGAGAGGAATTGCTAGATGCTTTTGGTGAACAAGACATACGACATCACTTTATATGGTTTCAACAAGAATGCGGTTTTCACGAAATGTTCGGGTTGCTTGCACTACGCGATACAAGAAAAGCCAAACTTAAAGCAGCATTGATTTCTTTGGATCGCCCCGCGACCCGACCGGAACTAGCCGATATGTGCGGTTTAACGAACAAGATCGCTTCCGCCGCGTTATCGAGCATACCTGAGATTGTGCGTATCAGCCGTACACAATGGGCATTGAAAGACTGGGGATTGCGCGAGTACAAAGGGATCGTTGAGGAGATCGTTGATTACATTACCAACGAAGGCGGTATTGCGTCGGTAGATCCGTTGATCGAAGACATCGCTCAACGTTTCGAAGTAAAGAAATGGAGCGTACGCGCGTACATGCAGACGCCAAAATTCCACATGGTCGATGGCAGGATTCGGTTGGCCGGTCTGGTCTCACCACCGATACGACCTCTCAGCGATGTCGTTCACGGTTATGACGACAAGGGGCGTGCGTATTGGACTTTTCCGGTGTTGGAAAGGTACTTTCGTGGATACAGCGTCGTCGGTGTGCCATTTGAGGTCGCTGCGTTTCTCGGATGCCCACCAGACGACGCTACAACGCTACAGATCGATAACCTACCCAATTGCCGAGCGCTGACCATCCAGTGGTATCTATCTTCTACCACGAAGGTTTCGATCGGCTTCGTGCGAGATGCGCTAGAACGACTGAATGTGAATACGGGCCACTCGGTTCGATTAACACTCGTTCAGCAAGGCGTCGTCGAACTAAACTGGCATCCTTCACCGACTAGCTCTGAATCTAATGCTAGCGAAGCGCGAACATCTGTCAGCAGTTAGCGAAGCACTCTAGTCAGATATTCGACCGCGTTAGGGCGCTCCAACGCTCCTACTTAGGTATATGATTCACGCGAAATCTAATGGAACATCGCATGTCAGCCGACGCCTTTTTCGAAGCCGCCTATCCCTTCTTAGAAGACGTAACGACGCTTCCTGTCAAGGACCTTGATGAAGCGGTCGCCTGGTATCAAAATGCCTTCGGACTCTCTGAGATCGAACGAAATTCGGAACCGTTTCCACAAGTCATCATGGAGCGCGACGACGCCAAGATTGGTTTCGCCATAACTGACGCTGATCCTACGCAGGATGGCGCAGCAATCCTGGTGCGCGAAATTCAGCAAGTCCGGGATGAACTTGAGGGTAAGGGCGTTGAAATAGCCAATTGGCGCGTTGATGAACGGGACGGTCAGGAGTTGCAAGTGTTTTTCGTCGTAGCGCCCGATGGACTTTGTTATTACTTCCACGAGCCAATCAAGTAATCGAATAGCGAGCTTCACACACCGCAACGGAACACTATGCCCGAATGCGGACAATGCTCCCACCGGTCAAACTTATCCCACGCAAGTCACGAAAAACTCGTAGTCGTAGTACTCTGAGTACTTGAGCCAGATGTCAATTTCGCACTGACACAGGTCACAAAGACGTTCCGCATCTCGATCACCCACGTAGCGACGTCGAAAAACGTCCACGTTGCTCTGCAACGGTCCGTAGTACTCATCCCACCAATCCGACGCCATCAATGGGAAGTGATCGACCACTATATAGTCGCATTTCTCAATTTCGTCTAACAGTACTTCCGTATGTCTAATCTCCGGGTATTCGTTCTGCCAAAACAATCGGCATTCATCGGGTGCGTCTCTTCCTTTCCAACACACCTCTGTGAAAACAAGGTGACCGTCGGAACGAAGGAACCGTCGCCAATCTTTCAGTGCTGTATTCACGCCAACGTTGTATATCGCACCTTCGCTCCAAACGAGATCGAAAGACTCGGTTTCGAAAGTAAGCTTCCGCATATCACCATGAAAAGCGGCGACTCGATCTGCGACCCCCAATTCTGTCGCTTGAATGTTTAGATCAATGACATACGGTTCATAGGTATCGATCGCATAGATCTTTGCAGGCGTATACCTCGCCAATACCAAAGTCTGCGCACCCGTACCACAGCCTAAATCAAGAATCCGAGATTCTGGCGTTAGTACTGGGACGCAACTGAGCGCACGTCGTGTGCTTTCGGCACTGCCTGGACCTTGGCGAGGTAGTCCGCTATATAGCTCGAAGAACAAAGAACGAGCTCGATCAGGAACCATGCACGTGCTTAGCAGGAACTAACGAATGATCGCGTTCTTGAATGATTCACGACGACCGTAGAACCGATTCCTTAAAGTGCGAATATCCACGATACGATCAGTAAGCCAATCGCGGCTATCGCGCTTAATTTCTGACCAGAACTACCTAAACGCCGAACGTCATAGCCACCGATTAGTGCACCTACACCAAGCCCTACCGCTAATCCCATTAGATGCCCTACGACGTCCGTGTTTTCCCCTTCCATACCCATAAAGACGAACAGCGCAATCGCACCTGCGATCGGTAGGTAGTTAAATCGAGCGCTCGCACCCTTAACGAAACTCTTCCGCCAGGTAAAGCCACAAAGCACGCCAGCTGCGGCAAAACACGCTGTGGATGCACCGATCGCGTAAAACGTGTCTGGTCGCATCCATGCATTGAGCAAGTTACCGAGTGCACCGCTTATCAAGATCAAGAACCAGGCGAATCCATCCCCAAGATAGCGCCCTGTTGCATAACCGAAAAGCGCGCCCGTCACGGAATTCGCGACGATGTGACTGAGATTGGCGTGCAAGGTCAGCGCAGTTACCGTTAACCACCAAGCGCCTTGATCTACAGCTGCGGCTGAAAGTACGCCAGTGCGACCAATGAAATTAGCTTGGTCGATTAGAAAGACCAGCCAAATCACGGCGAGATAGACTACCGCACCGTAGTAACCTACACCCAAAGTCGGATATAGCGTAAACGGACGTTGGCGCTGCTTGTTCTCTTTGTAATACAGATCGAGTTGTACGCGAGCGTGAGTTGCGAGTGCTTCGAGGGTGAGCAAGCGCCACTCGAACATGCGTCGTTCTATCCGCGTCTCGATGCCCATCGACGTTAGCACCAAATCTGACTCAAGAATAGAACGTCGACTAACCGAACTCTTCACGCAAGTCCAGCGTTCACGTGATTCTTCGCCCTGTGTCCAATCTGATGACATTTACTCGTAACCTGGAGGATTTCGTCCGATCAACGCGCACCCCTCATAAAATGACGCGCCACTGCCTTGGCTGGCAACGCAATGGGCGACGAAATCGATCAACGGCACTTTGAAGCCGATCACTTTAGTCAATTTAGAGCGCGGCTCGAAGAGGAGACGTACCAGCTTGATTCCTTGTTCAAGTACGATCAATTTAGCCAGCGCGGTGACATACTCGGGTTCGAACTAGAAGTTTGCATTATTGACCAAGAAGGTCATCCATCTGGAATCAATCGTCAATTCTTAGACCAATTGAATGATCCATTGGTTGTGCCTGAACTTGCGGAATTCAACGTTGAGCTCAATGGTAGTCCGGTCTCTCTCACGGGACGTGTATTTTCTCGTCTCCTCGACGAATTGAGCACAACCTGGCACAAATGTGTGCAAAACGCTGACGACTTGAACGTTCGTCTGGTGACGGTTGGCATTCTGCCGACGATAAATCCCGGCATTTTGAATTCCGATCACATGTCCGACATGGTGCGGTACTACGCTCTAAACGATCGGGTTATGGCATTGCGAGACGGCGAACCTCTTCAGATCGAAATCGCCGGTGAAGAGCAATTACAGATGAAACACGCGGACGTCATGCTCGAGAGTGCTGCAACGTCGTTTCAGATTCACGTTCAGTGTAAGCCGGAGCGAGCAACACGCGACTTCAACGCCGCGCTCGTGGCAAGTGCACCGATGGTCGCACTGTCGGCGAACTCACCGACGTTGTTCGGTAAGTTCCTCTGGGAAGAGACCCGCATTCCGCTTTTCGAGCAGTCTGTGCAATTGGGTGGACGATATCTAGATCGAGTCAGCTTCGGCTCTGGTTACGTCGATGAGTCATTGAGTGAGGTATTTCAAGAGAATCAACGCGACCACGTCCTGCTACTACCGTATGTGCAGTCGGATCCAGTGATGAAGTTCGCCCATCTGAGATTCCAGAACGGAACCATCTGGCGATGGAACCGACCGCTTATCGGCTTCGACTACGACGGTCAGCCACACGTGCGGATCGAACACCGCGTGGTACCAGCAGGACCCACGTGTATGGACTGCATCGCAAATCTTGCAATGTTCACGGGCTTGTTGAGAGCATTCAGCGACGCCACCCCACCCGTCGCTGAACAGTTGACATTTGAGCAAACGAAAGAAAACTTCTACCAAGCCGCACGGCATGGACTAAACGCGACGTTCCATTGGCCGAAGGACCGCCAAGTCAACGCGCGTGAACTTATCTTGAACGAGCTTATTCCGGCCGGTCGCGACGCATTGAATACGATCCCGCTACCACGCGAGGAAATTGATCGGTTTCTCGACGTAATCGTTGCACGAGTCGAATCTGAACAGACCGGTGCGCAGTGGCAGCGGTGTTGGATCGACGCATACGGAAAAGATTTCGCAGCGCTAACCCGTCGTTACGCAGACCATCAAGGTACTGAAAAACCGGTGCATGAGTGGCCGATCTCGTGAGATTTGACGTTCACGAGCGAGTCGATCAGCAACTCTTACACGTTGAGGCTCATGAACTACATCGTTACTTGAAGCGGGCAACGGTATTCGACCTACGTCAAACCGCAGTAAGACCTTTTTTCGTGAGCACCTTACTGCACGGAAACGAAACTTCCGGATGGGACGCCGCTCGCCGATTCATCTCTGACTACCCAGATGCATCGATCGTATTGTTTCTAGGGAACGTTGATGCCGCCGCAGAGCAGATGCGTCATCTCCCCGACGAAGCTGATTTCAATCGAATTTGGCGACAACAACCGTGGCGCTCTGCAATGACACAGCTACTTGAACGATTCAATCCTTGGTGTGGTATCGATATTCACAATAACTCCGGACCGAATCCTCACTATTCGGTGGTAACCGACCACACTGCGTCAACCCTTGCGCTAGCCGCATTGTTCAGTAATAAGGTGATTTTCACCGACCATACGCTAGATATCTTGGCGCATACCGTGTCATTCCATTGTCCAGCGCTCACCATAGAAACCGGTACGGTGGATGACCCAGCAAGCGAACAAAGAGCGTACGACTTTCTAGTTCGCTTAAACCACCTTCGTCGTGTACCTGAAATACACCATCGTGAAATGGAGACCTACGAAACCGTGGGAATCGTCAAGGTCGAACACGAAAATGGCAGTCTCGAGAACTTTCCGCGTTTTGACACCTCATTAAAACAGAAAAGTTTTGATACATTGCCAGCCGGAAGTCCATTCATTGACTGCTTACCACCCGGTTGGAAGGTGAACGTGTCGGATCCAGCTCACGACCGCGATCTGACACACGATTTCCTCGAATTTCACGACAAAAGAGCGTTTCTCAAACGCGATGTCGTCATGTCTATGTTCACGAATACGCCACTTCTAGCGATTCAGGATTGTGTTTGCTACTTCCTAAAGACGACGAGTTTTGCACATGGGTGACGCACGTCTTTTTCTAACGATCGACGGCGAGTTTCAAATGATCCATGGTCGGTTACCCCAACCAACCATTGCATACGAAACCTTAGGAGAGCTAAACGTCGCGAAAGACAATGCCGTGCTCATATTGACCGGACTGTCGGCGTCCGCTCATGTCGCTTCAAATGAGGAAGATCCAACCCCTGGTTGGTGGGAGGATGTCGTTGGTCCGGGTAAACCAATCGACACCCATCGCTACTTTGTCGTCTGTGTCTGCTCGCTCGGTAGTTTTTTTGGCTCTACCTGTCCAGCGTCAGCGGATCCAAGGACCGGGTCTGCCTATCGACTTACTTTCCCGATGCTGACGCTCGAAGACATCGCGCACGGTGCAAAGTGCGTGATCGATCATCTTGAGATCAAACGACTGCATTCAGTCGTTGGCGCATCCATGGGTGGCATGTCGGTCCTAGCGTTCGCCCTCATGTATCCGGATGCTGTTAATGCGATGCTCAACATCTCTGCTGGTGCAAATAGTCAGCCATTCAGTATCGCGCTCCGCTCGCTACAACGGGAGCTAGTCTGCAACGATCCGAAATGGCTAAACGGTGAGTATGCGTTTGACCAGCAACCGCAGGAAGGCATGCAGCTAGCACGCAAGCTTGGCATGATCAGTTACCGATCTGCACAGGAGTGGCGAGACCGATTTGGGCGTGAACGCATTACCGATGCTGACGCGAGCATGCACGCGAACCCGTTCGGAATGGATTTTGAAATTGAGGCATATCTCTCGGCGCGCGCTCGGTCATTCATGGACGCGTTTGACGCAAACTGCTACTTGTATCTATCTAGAGCGATAGATCTTTTTGATGCGGCTGACCATGGTGGTTCCGTGCAATTGGCGATCAATCGACTAGGTATCGAACGCGCAACCATCCTCGGGGTGCAGTCAGACTTTTTATTTCTACCAGACCAACAGCGCGAGCTGAAGAACGCAATGTCGGCCGCAGATATCCAGGTCGAATTTGAGATACTTGATTCGATTCAAGGCCATGATTCGTTTTTAGTCGATATGAACCGCTTCAGACCCGCGATCGCATCCCACTTCAGTTTGTGACGCGACAGAACACGAACCTCTTACTAACTTTGAATCGTTATTTGACCGATATTCTGGGATTTCTCGTCGACTGTCCCAATGACCTGCGCTGCCGAGTATCCGAACCGGCGTAAGTCGTCTAAACAAGAATCGACGTAAGCTGGGTCGACACCCGCAAGTAATCCACCACTTGTCTGAGGATCTGCCAACATCCTTAGTCTCGGGTCAAGCGATGAACAGTCGTATGAACAATCGTCGATGATTTGTTCGTTGTTCTTCTGAAGTGAGCTCTCAACGCCGTTAAGCAGTGCTTCGATCGCCTCCGGTAAGATCGGGATCGCTTTTAGCTCAAGACTCGCGCTAACTTCTGACGCGCGCAGCATCTCGCCTAGATGACCACCTAACCCAAATCCCGTGACATCCGTGCATGCTGTCACATCGTAATCTGCAAAGATCTGCATCCCCGTCGCATTGGACTGATCCATGACCCGAAGCGCTTTTTCAACGGCGTGTGCATCACATCGTCCATACATACCACCCGCTAGTAGCGCACCAACACCAATCGGTTTGGTCAAGACTAACGCTTGATTCGGAACGAGATTGCCTTTTGCCATGAGGTTGAAGCTCGTCGAGCCGACGACCGTAAAACCAACTGAGAGTTCGGCGCCTTCGGCCGTATGACCCCCGACCAACGCTACATCTGACTCGTCAAAAACCGTGAGTGCACCGCTCATGAGATGGAAAAGATCTTCCTCCATCAGGTTTTCTGACATGAAAGGGACGGTAACCAAAGCAATCGCGACAGACGGTTCGCTATTCATCGCATAGAGATCATTCAAGGCATGATGAGCGGCGATCCGACCGAATCGCCATGGATCATCGACCATCGCACGAAAGCCATCACAACTGATTGAAATGGCGGCCGATCCCATGTTTACGACTGCAGCGTCCTCGCCAATGCCCATAAACACGCTATCGGGTGAGTGGATGTCCAGGCGATGCAGCACACGCTGCAGCAAGTCTGCGCCGAGTTTCGCACCGCACCCACCACAACGCATTGAAGTCTCCGGCGCTTCCATCGCCAGTTCACCGCGATAGACTGGTTTAGTATCAACCATTACCGGAAGCTCCTGAAAGCGCCGCATAAAACGTCGATCAATCCAATCCTTATACCTCCAAAGCCAACCACCAGATGCTTGGAGAAGACCGCGCGAAGCGATTGCCTGGCCAGGCGCTGCTCTGACCAACGCGAGAGCGCGACGCTGCGCTCTGAATTTCTTCAGTCTACGACCCGTTAGGTATCGTCGAAGGTTTTCTGCTAAATACGGTCCTTCTCGGACGGAGTAGACGCCGGATTTCGGTCGCGCTTGCTGATTGAGCGATGCAGCATCTCCGGCTGCAAAGATGTTCGTAAACGTTTCTGCCTGTAGATATCGATTTACCTTCAAGAAACCTCGTTCGTCAACGATGAACCCTGATCTGCGTAGCCAATTTGGTGCGCCTACACCCGTTGCGCTCAACGCGTATTGGCTCTCGATTCCGCTCCCGTCCTCGTTTCGTAGCACCAACGCATGACCACCGACCTCGCGCTCAATAGCTACAACATTGAAATCACGAACAACATTAACGCGATGGTTCTGGAGCTCCGCCTCAACATGGCGTCGCGCGATACGACCATGTTCAGCCATCAAGACGTTCGCACGCGTTATTAGAGAAATGTCGCACTCGTCCCCGAGACGGTGTCTCAATGCAAGCGCGAGTTCGATGCTTCCCGGACCCCCACCAATGACCGCAACGCTAGGCCGCGAGAACGATGTCAGATCACCGTATATTCTGGACCAATTTTGTAGAAATCGACCGATTGGTTTTACTGGCTCGACGTATTCGCCACCAGGGATGTCTAACGTACAGTCGCCGCCTGTATTGATCGATAGTGCGTCATACCTTATGGGGGTCCGTCCATCACCCAAAATTGCACGCTGCTCGTAAACGTCAACCCGTTCGACGTTCGCCTCAATGAATCGACAGTTGGCAAACCGCGACAGCTTCAACAGATCAATGACAATTTCCGATTGCTTGTACTCACCGGCAATAAAACCTGGCAACATTCCCGTGTACGGCGTCGCACTTTCTCGACTGACTAACGTTAGTCGGACACCTGGTTCGGGTTTCATTCCGAATCGGCGTATGACTTGGACGTGCGCGTGCCCGCCGCCGATTAGCAGCAGGTCACGCAAATAGGGATGTTCAGAATACACGAGCGTCACCCCGCTCGTGGCACGTTAGTTTGTTCGAGCCTCAGCTTGTCGTGCTTGGGCGCGACGTTGAGCGGCGAATTGTTGGTAGTTGAATAGTTCGTCAACCTCAAGGGCTTTATTACCGTTCGCGTCAAAATGGGTAAACGCGGGCTCCAACTGCTTCTGAAGGCGTTCGCGCAGCTCGTGCGGTTGAATACCGCCATCCATGTCTTGATCCAGGAAACCCACTGTCTGCGCAGTACGAAAACGAGCAGCCGAGTGAAGAGGGTTGTCGGTCGTCTCGTTGCTCCAGCGGAATACAAACGCACCATAGAGCATTTCATCCCATGACTGTAACCCCCAAGTCACAGTCCTTTCTGGATCTGGATTAGCGAAATTCTGAGTTGAATTGTCGTACACCGTCTTGTGGATCAATTTCGATCCTGCGGGTACGTGTTTCGGTTCTGCAAACGCGTATCCCGTCTGCCAGTTGAAGTCATATTCTGGTACCGATAGCAAAATCTCCCGCTCACCGTTTGGTAGCTCCAACTCGAAAGTAGAACTACGTCCTCGATAATGAGAATGAGGGAGGATGGAATACAACTCCGCGTCTTTGTCAAACTCGAGATATGCGCCTTCTTCGTGCGCCTTTGTATTTGGTGGAATCGCAAGATTGAAGTTGATCACGACACCATGTCTAATAAACCGTTCCGGCGGTTCGTCGTGTACGTAAAGCCCAATCTGAGTCTCATCGAGGACAGTTTTGCCGTACGGCGTATAGTGCATTTGGACGGCAATTGTGGATCCCTGCTTAATCAGCGTCCCGGTACCTTCCGGTGCAAAGTCGCCGATTACACCAGGTGCATAGCCCCCTAAGAAATTGTTGAAAACGCCGCGTCTTGAATTGTCACCGGGTTCATTCGAACCGACCAGTGCGTGGTGTAGGACGTTCGTGTCGCCTGGTTTTACATCGATGCCCCTAATCCAGACGTCTTCGGTCAGATTTGAGGCAATCTCGTGATTTTGGTATTCAACGACGCCTGTCGCAGGTACTTCAAACGCGGGTACATTGATGATGATGTCTGGTTCACCAAGTGGCCAATCCACCGAACTTCGGTTCGCTTCAATTGACGCGACAATGTTGCCTAACGGATCTTCGCCTTCGCCTCGCGGCGCGCCGGCTTCGATCCAGTCTACCAGTAGTTTCTTCTCTTCAATCGAGATACTGCGGTCGTTCCCCCATTCACCGATGTGAGGGTCAGCGTGCCAAGGCGGCATTCGATTCGTACGGAGCACTTCACGCATCATCGGTGCAAATCCTTTGACCATTTCGTAGCTGGACATCGCCCACGGACCGATGCCACCTGGTGTATGGCAGCTCATGCAGTTCTGTTCAAGAACAGGAACAACATCTGCCACGAAGGAAACTTCAGCTGCAGGTTCCTCAATATTGATCAAGCACCCCTTAACATCGACTGGTTGAGACGCTATGGTTGAGCCGTTTTGGATTGCATGAATTGCATCGACAACGTAGTGGGCGTCCGCCGCAGCTTTCTGGCGCTCATACCCTATACGATCGTTGAACGGTCCACGATAGACTAAATCCCAATTCGATGGATCAATCACAAACGCTTCAGCTGTTCGCGTGATTCCGAGGCCGCGCGCGACCAACTGCGTCTCATCGACCAGGATTGGCATATCGATATTCCACTCTTCAGCCTCTGCGCGAATCGACGCGCGATTGTCTTGAAGGTTCGCATTTAGCATGAGAAATACGACGTTCTGATCCACAAACTCGTCACGGACTTCTCGAATATCAGGCAGCGCGTTCCGAATAATCGGACAAGCGTTTCCGTGAACGATTACGACAACCGCATCTGCATCAGAATAGTAATAAAGTTCGTGCGCGTCCCCGTTTTGATCGAGCAACGAAAAATTCTCGACTGGTACTGCCCATGTCAAAACGCCGGTCAAAAGACAAGACGCAATCAGCGCATTTCTCAGCATAGAAAAGCTCCCTTTTTATGGCCTCGCTCCCGAAAATCAACGGCAGCACCGCCAAATTCGAAAGACATGCATATCCACATTATGTTTTTCGTCATCGCATTTCCCAATTCCATTGACCTCAATGTTCTCTGACGCTATGCGATGAAGATGAGCCAATAATAAAAATAGGCTGCAACGACAGAAGTCCAAACTAAGCTCCAGAAGAACCGGAGTACGGTTCTTGCGCACGACGACATAAACGCGACTTCGAGAATTAGCAATCCCCCGACGATAAAACCGTTCATTATCAATAAGATAGCGAAGGTCGTCGAAACTATCGCGGAGCTCGCGCGTTTCTCCTCACAACTCGTCGATGCAGCCACTTCGTGAGAGTCAGGGCGCTGTTCGACGCCACCCAACGTACTCATATTCATATTGCATCTCCGCGCGTAGAGCGTCAAGCGCCGTCTAGCGGAACGTGGTTACCGTAAATTGTAAGAACGAACACGATTTTTCTATACGAAGCAGTAGTGCGCTACCGCGTGCGAGAACGCTGATCGTCGTCTTGGCGGAAATTCGTGATCTTAATCTAACAACAACGTATTTGAAGCGGGAAACTGAACCGGTTCATGCGCAATACGACTCCGTAGGTTCTCTATCGAACGAGTATAGATCGTATGTACGCCTAGAGAATCGTTCAGATGGGAATGAAGAGCAAGCCTAATACCGATCCAAAAGGCAAAATAAGGATCGTACTCCATAAATAGACGGAAAATATGGAATGTAGTCCACATTTTCTATAATTTATCGATGATGTTTGATCGGCTGCTACGCACAACAACACGAAACTCGTTCTTCATATTCGGCGCCCGTGGCACTGGAAAGACAACCTACATCAAGCAAATGTTCAGTCTTGATGAATCGATTTACGTGGATTTGCTCGATCCGGTCGTCGAAGATAGGTATCGCCGGTCGCCACAACGTCTAGAACAGGAAGTTCTAGCACTACCCGACAGCGTTGATTGGGTTCTAGTCGATGAAGTGCAACGCGTACCACGTCTCTTGGATGTAGTTCATAGACTCATTGAAACTACATCGAAACGGTTCGTGCTCACTGGCTCAAGTGCGCGAAAGCTGCGACGCGGCGCGTCGAATCTTCTCGCAGGTAGAGCATTCGTCTACAACCTTTATCCACTCACCGTACCAGAACTAGGCGATGCTCTGACGCTCGATGACACATTGCACTGGGGTACTTTGCCGCAGGTCTACTCACTGTCTCTCGACGAGGACAAACAAGAGTACTTGCGAGCATATGCCCTGACCTACTTGAGAGAAGAAATCGTAGCTGAACAGCTTGTGAGAGGACTCGACCCGTTCCGATATTTCCTTGAAGTTGCCGCGCAGTCGACAGGGCACATTCTCAACTACGCAAAAATCTCCCGGGATGTGGGCGTGGATTCGAAGACCGTCATCTCATATTTCAGCATCCTTGAAGACACTCTTGTGGGATTTCTCCTTCCTGCATATCACCGTTCGATTCGAAAAAAACAGCGTGATAACCCAAAGTTCTATTTCTTCGATACAGGCCTAAAACGAGCGTTAGACCGAACTCTTCAGTTGTCATTGAACGCTGGTACCTATGAATATGGTAGGTTGTTTGAGCAGTTCATTGTCACTCAGATCTCACATCTAACACGTTACCGTTTCCCCGATTGGCGGCTTTCGTATTTACGAACTAGCAGTGGCGCCGAAGTCGATCTCATAGTCGAGCGACCCGGCTTGCCGGAGGTACTTATAGAAATAAAGTCCACGCTTAGTGTCGATGATCAAGATGTGCGTTCGCTCGTACGATTCATGAAGGATTTTGACGATCCACTCGCTTTGTGCATCAGTCAAGATCGCACCCGTATGCAAATTAGGAACGTTCTCTGCGTACATTGGCTTGACGCGCTCACAGAACTTGGCTTGAACTAGATCGACGCTATTTCGATTCGTCTTTTACTGACCAATCCAATGCAATTCACGATCGATTTCGCGTGCTAGAGTGCCGCTTCTCGCATACACCGTGAAACTCTCTCGTTCGCGATCACGCATAAAATAACTTTCGAACGAAATCTAAAGGTACGTAACCTGACTATGAGACTATCCTTCATGCAAGCACATACGCTCGACATTCATTTCGCCAGAATGATCGTGTTGCTAGCTTCAGGAACAGTTCTCTCAGGCTGTATTGTTACGCAAGACGAGGTCGATTCGGAGGAGCCTCGTACCGCAGAGGAAGTCGTTTCGGTGGCACCTCGTACCGAGATCAGAGTCGTTTCGGTCGCGCCCGGTACTCAAGACCAAGTCGACTGGATAGCACCGCGCATACAAGGTACAGATATCCCCGACCTAAGTGGTATCTGGCAGGCTATAAGCAGCGCACATTGGGATATCGAACGTCATTTGGCAAGACCCGCACTTCAGTTGCGAGACGGTCCTGTGGTGCCTGTTCCTCACCAGCGAATCCTCGCTCTCGGAGCGATCGGTGCTGTACCTGCCGGTATGGGGATTATCGAAGGTGGCGGAAAGATCCCCTATACCGACGACGCACTCAAGGTACGCGACGAGAATCGCGCCGACTACCTGAATCGAGATCCAGCGATCAAGTGCTATCTACCGGGCGTGCCTCGTTCAACCTACATGCCATTTCCTTTCGAAATCGTTCAAGGGCACGACTCGATGTTCATCGTTTACGAGTTTGCGAATGCGGATCGGATACTCTATTTCGAGGATCCTGGACCGGCGCCAGTTGATTCGTGGATGGGTCAGTCTTATGCCCATTGGGATGGCGACACACTTGTTGTCGAGGTCACGGGACAGGTTCCCGATACCTGGTTTGACCGTTCCGGTAACCATCACTCGGCCAGTATGAGAGTTGTGGAACGATGGACACCTACTGGACCGAATCACATGCAATATGAAGCGACGATCTACGATGAGGAAACCTTCACGGAACCTTGGCAGATTTCCCTGCCGCTCTATCGTCGTATGGAACCGGACGCACGAATCATGGACTTCAAATGTGTCGAGTTCGTAGAGGAACTGATGTATGGGAAGTGGCGTCGAAATCCATTGCCGCGAGGCTGGGAGGAATGATCATGAGATTTATCTTTGCCACACTTTTGATAGCTCTATCGGGAAGTGCACTTGCAAACACGGAAGTAGACCACCCTCGCACACCTTGGGATACGCCGGACTTCACTGGTACGTATGACACCGCGACACTCACGCCGGTGCAACGCCCTAATTTCTATGGCAACGAGCTCTATGTAACGAAAGAGCAAGCGGAGGAGCGCGCTAGACAAACCGCTGCAGCATTAGCGGCCAACAATGCACAAAAGGATCCGAACCGTGAAGCGCCACCTGAAGGGGGTGATGGTTCTCCCGGCGCAGCAGGTAACGTGGGTGGCTACAACACGTTTTGGATTGACAACGGCGAAACACTAAATTCTGTCGATGGGAAATTCCGCACGTCCATCATCACTTATCCCGAGAACGGACGAAGACCGGAGATGACACCCGAGGGTATCGCGCGTATTCGCGCCTTATTCCGGTCATTCGCACGTAACGACGGTACCGCAAATTGGATAAGCAGAGAAGGTCCTGGACCATACGACAACCCAGAGGGTCTGACACTGGCTGACCGATGTCTACAGGGGTTCAGTTCGACGGGTGGTCCGCCGATGATGCCTGCACTTTACAACAACCACAAGAAAATCGTGCAAGGTCCGGACAAAATCGTGATTCTCGTAGAGATGGTGCACGATGCTCGTACGATCAGACTTAACAGTGAACATCCTTCCGAAGATGTTCGCTACTGGATGGGCGACTCCATCGGTTGGTGGGAAGACGACACGCTCGTCGTGGAGACCACCAACTTCAACGATACGCCTGCACAGGGGGGAGCGTCCCGCCATCTGAAGGTTCTCGAACGATTTGAGAGAATCGATGATCGGAATCTACACTACAGCTTTGAGGTCGAAGACCCAACCACATGGAAAGACAAGTGGGCAGGTGATTACGTTTGGCCTCAGTCCGATGAGCGAATCTTTGAGTACGCTTGCCACGAAGGAAACTACGCGATGGGGAACATCCTGCGCGGCGCACGGCGACTAGAACGCGAAGCGCTGGCGGCGAGTAACTAAGCAATGAGGACTCAACGAATGAAACTGCTCTGTCTTGTACTCAGCGTCGCTGGTTTGGCGGCGGGTGTTGCCATTTACGCACATCACGCGTTCGGCGCGGAATTCGACCCCAACCGACCATTGTTGTTGAAAGGCAAGGTGAGCAAGGTTGAATGGGTAAACCCGCATGCATGGATTCATCTCGACCACGAGAATGAAGACGGTACGACCGAGTCATGGATGGTTGAAGGCGGCACACCCAATACGTTGTTGCGACGTGGCGTCACGCGAGACTCACTAAAGCCAGGTACGTACATCATCGTTGATGGCTATCAATCGAAGGATCTTTCAAACCGCGCTAATGGACGAAACATAACGTATGCTGACGGTACGACACTGTTCATGGGTTCCTCTGGAACAGGTGCACCTCGTGACGGCGCTGATCCAACTGAACCATCGCGTGCCGAGGATGTCGCGAAAATTGAAGCGGTTCAAGAGTCCGACGAGGAATCCGAGGCTGACGAATAATCGCGTCCTCAAATATCAAAGACAATACGCCTCATCACCGTTTGGTGTTGAGGCGTTTTTCATGAGATGACTGATGTCGTTACGTTGGTTCGCTGACTGGTTGGATACGCACGCGTGGAGTACCGCACTCCACGAGTCGCTCTACATGTATCCATACATCGAAACGACACATGTATTAGCCCTTACATTGTTCGTAGGAACGCTCGCTGTCGTCGACCTACGCATGCTCGGTGTCGCGTATCGGACCACACCAATTTCAACGATAAGTCAGAGCGTCCTACCCTGGACCGTCGTTGGTTTCGTCATCATGTTCGTTACCGGACTGTTGCTGTTCTACGCCATCCCAGTGCGAACCTACCACAGTATTTGGTTTCGAATCAAAGTCATCATGATCGTGCTTGCCGCGATCAATGCCGTGCACTATCACTATCGCATTAGCAAAAATCGGATACTTTGGGACAATGCGCCGAGACCTCCTCGTTCAGTTCGAATGACGGCGGCGGCTTCGTTGTTTCTCTGGGTCGTGGTGATTTTCTCGGGTCGCATGATCGCTTACAACTGGTTCGACTGTGATCGACCTCAGCCGGATTGGGTGATCACACTTGCTGGTTGTGTGATTGACGAGGTGGCTTCCCTGTGACTCTACTCGAAGTCTTTCAATCGCTCGAAGAAATGTGGATAGGTGAGGCGATCCGGACGTCCTATTGGTTGTTTCCATTCATTGAAGCAATACACCTTGTCGGACTCGCCTTGCTCGGTGGCACGGTCCTTGTTGTTGACCTTCGATTGATGGGACTTACGTTGCGTTCACGCACCGCGAGTCAGGTCCTCCTCAATGCACGACCCTACTTCGTACTAGCCGTCGTAACGATGTTTGCAACCGGTATTCCTCTCGCACTTTCCGAAATGATCAAGCTCTACTACAACTTTTCGTGGTGGGTCAAGATCACTGCTTTACCGCTCGCGCTTCTGTTCACGTTTTTCGTAAGAAACCCAATTGTCTTGCGGGAGCGTGCATCGAACCTGTCGTTGGGCGTACTCGGTCTCGTGTCTATCGTTCTATGGTTTACCGTTGCAGGCGCAGGACGTTGGATTGGTTTCTCATAGTCCGTAGTACAGACGTTATTGCGTACGAACCATGAATTTCTGCGTGAAGTGCGGTGCAAACACCGTATATAAGGTTCCACCGGGTGACAACCAACAGCGCTTTGTATGCAGGTTATGTGGACATATCCATTACGAAAACCCCAAGATCGTTTGTGGTTGTCTCGTCAGAAGTAACGACCAAGTCTTACTTTGTAAACGCGGTATCGAACCACGAAAGGACCGGTGGACGTTTCCAGCAGGTTTCCTCGAGCGCCATGAATCCACACTCGAAGGAGCGAAGCGTGAAACGCGAGAAGAAGCGTGCGCCGACGTCGAACTTGACATGCTCTACGCGCAATTCGATCTCGCATATATCTCACAAATCTATCAGTTCTATCTAGCCGACCTTATAGGGTCATACGCTCCCGGGGACGAAACGCTCGATGTTCGGCTATTCGACGAAAAGTCCATCCCTTGGGAGCAACTCGCTTTTCCCGTTATTCGTAAGTCACTAGAGTCATATTTCTCAGATCGAGATAGAGGCCGTTTCACGTTTAGGCACTTCGAAATACCTAATCGAGCGAGCTGGACAAGCATTTAGCTTTTGGATCGACTATGTGACCGCTTGATACGCGTTTTGAAATAGTTTCGCCCATCCACTAAATCGCTGCTCGCGCCGACTTGAAGGATCACGCCAAGTTTGCTGCATAGCGCGAAACACACGTTCCGGGTGCGGCATCGCAATCAACGCCTTACCGGTTGAACTTACTAGACCCGCGATCCCTTCTGAAGAACCATTTGGATTTAGTGGATAGTGTTCGGTCACTTGACTGCCACCGTCAACATATTGCATCGCCACAAGATTGTCTTGAAGAAGACGCTCAACATGACGACGATCCTCACAGTTGGCGCGACCTTCACCGTGTGCGACTGGTACGGGAATCTGCGATCCCGCCATACCATCTAACCAAGGCGTAGCTACGTCGTTGATACGAACCTGCACGGTTCGCCCTTCGAACCGTCCTGAGAGGTTCGGTGCCCATGTCACCCAAGCTTCCGCACCCGGAATCAACCCACGTACCTGCGCGAGCATTTGACAACCGTTACAGATGCCGAGGGTTAACGTATCCCTTTCAAAGAACTCAGAGAACTTCACCTTTAGTTCCGAACTGTAGAGTATGGACTTCGCCCACCCTCCGCCGCCACCTAAAACGTCCCCGTATGAGAACCCGCCGCAAGCAACCAAAACCTGAAAGCGATCAAACGATTCACGTCCTTCCAAAACGTCTGTCATATGAACGTCTACAGCTTCGAATCCAGCAGCTCGAAACGCCGCAGCCATCTCAAGCTGCCCGTTGATACCCTGATCACGGAGTACGGCAACCATCGGCTTTTTTGTCGCGACGATCGGTGCATGCTCCGGGTCGAAGGTCAGTTTCTCGGCAAGTCCCTCATCACGCTCTCGTATCAGCGTCCATTCTTCCATAGCACGCGCCGGGTTGTCACGACGACGCTGCATCTCGTAACTCGTACGGGACCAAATTTCCTCTAAATCGATGAGTGATCTATCGAATTTCGTCTCATTTTCGGTCTGGATAACGAGACGATCATGCGACGCGGTCTTGCCCAACTCGACGACGGAGAGACCGAGTGCACCTGCTTCACGTTGCCATTGACCAACGTACGTAGGGTCTGTCTCGATGACAATCCCGATTTCCTCGTTGAATAGAAACTCGACCCAGTCGTCGTCGCACCTCAATTCAACGCCGATGCGTCCCGCTATCGCCTGCTCTAATACAGTCGTAAAAAGTCCTCCGTCCGACCTGTCGTGCATCGAGCGGATGCGACCATCATCCAGATGTCGTTGTCCCAACTCAAACAGTGCCTTTAATCGCCGAGGATCGTCGACGTCGGGTGGGGCACCCGCTAGTTCCCCAAAAACCTGCGTAGCGACACTGCCTCCTAATCGTTGATGCGTACTAAGTGAAATAAGCAACAACGTAGAGCCGACTTGAGATAGTGCGGGTGTTACAAACGCGTGTATGTCGGGAACGCGCGCAAATGCGGATATGATGAGTGTAAGCGGCGAAGTCACCGAGTTTTCGTCCCAGTGCGTTGACATTGACAAACTGTCTTTACCTACGGGTATCGAGATTCCCAACGCCGGACAGAACTCATCGCCAACCGCCGTCACCGCCTCACGCAATGCTTGATCTTCGTTTTCGAATCCCGCCGCTGCCATCCAATTCGCTGAGAGTACAACGGATTCAAGTGCCTGAATCCTCACGCCTACCATATTGGTCAGCGCTTCAGCGACAGCGATTCGGGTTGATGCAGCAGGGTTTAAGACCGCGATAGGCGACCGCTCGCCTATCGTCATGACTTCTCCCACATCCGACTGAAATCCGGCTGACGTAATCGCCGCGTCTGACACAGGGACTTGGTATGGTCCAACCATTTGCTCTTGAACGACGAGTCCGGTGATGCTGCGATCACCGATCGTAATGAGGAATTTCTTCGACGCAACCGCAGGAAACCGGAGCACCCGGTCAACGACTTCATTGATGTCTACGCTGAGACCGAGCGCTGAGGAGTGGACTCGCGGAGTGACTTCGTACGTTCGATGCATTCTTGGCGGTTTACCTAGGAGACCATCCATCGGCAGTGCAACCGCGTCAGCGTTGGAATGCAAATCAGCAACGTTCAGATCCTGCGTCTGATTCGTTTCACCGACGACGGCGAACGGACATCGTTCACGGACACAGACTTGCTCAAACCACGAGAGCCCGTCAGGTCTCAATGCAATAACGTAGCGTTCTTGTGCTTCGTTACACCAAAGTTCCATCGGGGACATACCCGGGTCTGCATTAGGTACCTTTTTCAGATCGATGAACGCACCACGTTGCAGATCATTGACAAGCTCCGGAAGTGCGTTAGATAGCCCTCCTGCACCAACATCGTGAATCTTGACGATTGGATTAGCGTGACCTAGACTCGTACAGGTATCGATAACTTCCTGACAACGACGTTCCATTTCCGCGTTGTCTCGCTGAACGGATGCGAAATCAAGGTCTTCGTGCGACGCACCCGTACGCATACTTGATGCCGCCCCTCCTCCTAACCCGATCAGCATCGCTGGTCCACCGAGAACCACCAGTAGTTCATATTCGTCGACGCTACGCTCTGAGGCATCTACGTGTTCCCGCCGGATGGATCCAAGACCACCCGCGATCATTACCGGTTTGTGGTAGCCCCAAGCACGGTGTTTGTCCAGGATGTGTTCAAAGGTGCGAAAGTAACCGAGTAATGCCGGACGACCGTACTCGTTGTTGTAACCCGCCGCGCCGAGTGGTCCATCGCGCATGATTTCGTAAGCGCTTGCAATACGGTTCGGACGACCGAGTTCACCTTCCCACGGTTGTACGTCATCGTCAATCCGCAGGTGAGACGTGGTATAGCCCACGAGACCCGCTTTAGGTTTGGATCCACGACCAACTGCTCCTTCATCGCGAATTTCACCGCCCGAACCCGTTGCCGCGCCTGCATAAGGGGAAATCGCAGTCGGGTGGTTGTGCGTCTCCACCTTCATCAAGATGTCGAGCTGTGTCGCGGAGTCAACGTAGTGACGCGATTCCAGATCAACATGTTGCACGGGCGTCTTCTCGCCGGTGATAACCGCGGCGTTATCGGCATATGCACTCAGCAATCCTGCAAATTGCTTTACCTCCGCCGTGTTTCGTATGGAATCGAATAAAGATCGATCGACACGACGGTTATCAACCGTCCAAGTTGCATTGAAAATTTTGTGGCGGCAGTGCTCAGAATTTGCTTGTGCAAACATCATTAACTCGACGTCCGTCGGGTCTCGTTCAATCCTCGCGTAAAGAGCAACTAAGTACTGGATTTCGTCGTCTGATAGTGCAAGTCCAAGCCTTTCGTTAACTTCGCATAACGCAGTCGTTGGTTCGCTTCCGAGTTGAATGTGATCGAGTGGCATCGGCGACACATTAAGAAATAACTGTTCGAACGATTCCGTACGCAACACGGTTTCGGTCATTCGATCGAAGAGTAGTGGTTCCGCCAGCGCCAGCGCTTCGGCATCAGCGCTCTTAAGCCACCACCTTACACCGCGTTCGACACGCCTCACCATTGACAGTCCACACAGCTTGAATATCTCAGTCGCTTTGCTCGACCAAGGCGAAATGGTGCCAAGACGCGGTACGACGGTCAGATCGGGCGTCGCGGAAATCGATTGAGCGAGGCCACCGGTCTCATAGTCGAGTAGAGCTTTTGCCTTACTCCCTTGATTGGTATCGAATTGCTCGCTCAATTCGAGAACATGCACGTATTCCGCGTAAATGCAGGACACACGACCACCCGTTGCCGCGATAACTGCAGACTCGGTTTGAGCTAAATCCGATTGAGGGAGTGGCGCTCCAGCAAGTGGTTGGATCAGGTTCAGTCAACCGCCTCCTCGTTTACGCTCGAAAAAATCGGAAAGCGCGGCACTACAGTCTTCAGCGAGAATTCCGTCAGAAACTTCGATACGATGATTGTGCGACGGCCAATAGAGCAAGTTACCGTGAGAATGAACGACGCCAGATTTCGGCGCGCGACATCCGTAAACCAATCGTGTGATACGCGCATGTACCATCGCGCCGACACACATCATGCAAGGCTCAAGGGTGACATATAGCGTCGAATCAACCAAGCGATAGTTACCTATACGGCGCCCCGCATCTCTTAAAGCGATGATTTCCGCGTGTGCAGTCGGATCATTCGTCTGGATCTGACACGATGCGCCTTGACCTACGACGTCACCGTCCCGAACCAATACGGCTCCGACCGGAATTTCGCCGTTCTCTTCTGCAATATGCGCTTGGCGTAATGCCTTACGCATGAATTCTTCGTCGGCGTCGTCAGGCACGTAATCGATCTTCGACGCCAACGAAGCTAACGACTATTCCTCTTCAACTGGATGGAATGCTGCCGCTAGTTCTTTCTGCAACTGTGCTTGAACCGGCGCATAATGGCTGAATTGCATCGAGTACGTACCACGACCTCCAGAAACTGAACTCAATCGCGAGTGATACGTCTGGAGCTCGCGCAATGGCGCCTGACCTTGAATTTCAACGCTGTTATCTGGTTGAACTTCAGAACCGTTCACCATACCTCCCATTGATGAAAGGTCACCTGCGACATCGCCCATACAGTCGTTCGGGACATTTAGATTAATATCGACAATCGGTTCCATTACGATCGGTCGAGCTTTCGTAACAGCATCCATGAAGGCGCGCTTGCCTGCTTGTACAAACGCAATTTCTTTTGAGTCGACGGAATGGTGCTTGCCGTCGTACACCGAGACTTTGATATCCTGCATTTCGTGACCTGAAATCGCGCCAGATTCCATCACTTGCAGGATGCCTTTCTCAACTGCGGGAATGAACTGTCCTGGGATGACGCCACCAACGATGTTGTCCTCAAAGACGAATCCTCCGCCACGCTGCATCGGTTCAACCTTCAAATAAACCTCGCCGAATTGACCCGCACCACCTGATTGTTTCTTATGACGGTGATGCCCTTCTGCGGACGCGGTAATCGTTTCCCGATATTCGATGGCCGGTACACGCGTCTCGATTGTCAGACCATGGTCTTCGCGGAGCTCCTCAAGAACGACGCGGAGGTGCATTTCCCCTAAACCTCGTAAGACCGTTTCATTCAAAGCAACAACGTGTTCAACTGCGATAGATGGATCCTCTGTGGCAACTGTCTGTAGTGCTTCAGAAACTTTCTGCGCATTACTATCGTCCGGCGTGGAGATCGCCAATCCGTAGACAGGAATGGGTAATTCGATCGGCTTCATTCGTACCGTATCTTCATCATGCGAGTCATGCATGACCGCGTTGTAATTGACATCTTCGGCGCGAGGTATCGCGCATATGTCTCCTGCAACAGCCGCGTCAATTTCCGTTTGTTGCTCCCCAAGCAGTTGCGTGAGGTGTTGAACCTTCATTGCCTTGCGAGCGCCGTCAACGAATAACTGTGAACCGTTCTGCAGTGTGCCATGGTGTACTCGGAGCAATGCCATTCGTCCCTTGAACTGGTCCTCAACAACGTTAAACACGTGGCCAAGGACATGACCATTCGCCGCTAAGCCTTCACTATCGGTCTCCGAATCAGTCCCACCTTCAACAAACTGCGCAGGATTCCCCTCCGTCGGGTTGGGCATGAGACGAGTCATGGTGGTAAGTAGGTCTTCGATCCCTACCCCGCTAGATGCCGATGTATAGCAAATCGGCACCAAGTGACCTTCGCGTAGGGACTGTTCAAAAACCTCGTGCATCCGCTCTTCAGGTAACTCTTCCTCTTCGAGGTAGAGTGCCATTAGTTCTTCGTCAACTTCAACGATTTGATCAATGATCTGCTCATGCGCGTCTTCGACTGAGCTGAAATTTGTGTCGCCAGTGCTACTTGCGGAAAAGCAGTCAACCACACCTGTCAGATCCGTATTCGGCAAATTGATCGGTAGGCACTCCGATCCCAGTGTCTCTCGGATTTGTTCCGTAACGGCTTCGAGATCAACGTTTTCCGCTTCTATCTTGTTCACGATGACCATACGACAGAGTTTTTGATCTTCTGCGTATTTCGCGATTTTCATCGTATGCGAATCAACGCCAACGTTAGCGTCGACAACGATTGCTACGCTCTCAACCGCCGGTAACGCCGCGAGCATCCGGCCGATGAAATCTGGGAATCCGGGATTGTCGATCAGGTTTATATGTCGCGATCCACAATCGAATGAGCAAACTGTTGGTACAAGTGAATGTTGCATGCTCTTTTCACGCGGGCGATAGTCGGACACGGTTGTGCCCGCGTCAACATGACCTTGTGCGTTGATTGCCTCAGCTTTGTAGAGCATGGCTTCAGCGACGGTTGTTTTGCCTACACCCGCGCCGCCAATCAGAGCAAGATTGAGGATATCCTGAGTCGAATAAGCCATCACGGTATGTGCTCCGTAAAAAACAATGAGTGAACGCGTTAATACAACGCGATGTGTCCTAAAGTTGATCGCGGTTTCAATCGGGAGCCCATCGGCACGTCAACAGCAATACCACGATATAGCTTATAGGAGGTAGCTAGAGCTCGTAGTTTATCAGCAGTTCGAGTTGCTAATTCAGGCTTCTTTCGTCCCCTCAACTGGTTGCGCCTTAACCTGAGCTTATCAGTGCCAAATTAAAACGCCCTGCGACCGAAATCGCAGGGCGTACAAGTTAGCTATTGCTTATCGCTAAGCGCTATTGCTAGTCACGAATGAAGTCGCGGATGACTTCGCCTGGTCGATTACCAGTGTACTCGCCATTTTCGATGACGACTTGACCTGCAACGATTGTCGCATCGTAGCCCTTGCTCTTGACGACCAAGCGACCTCCATTGTGTGGGAAGTCGTTCACGTATTCTGGATGACACGATTTCAGTTCGTCGTAATCGATGACGTTGAGATCTGCGTGCCAACCTTCGCGCACTTCACCACGTTTCTTCAGACCGAGTACTTCAGCGGACTTACCCGAAATTCGGTGAACCGCTTCTTGAAGGGTGTACACCCCTCGATCTCTCGTCAGCTCGCCGAGTAAGAACGTCGGCGAATCTGCATCCGTGAATTGACCAACGTGTGCTCCCGCGTCACCCAACATCGGAATCACATACGGCAGTCGCATGTAGTTCCACTGATTCTCAAGTGCGCCGCCGAAAGCCCAAAGATTCCAGAGTTCCTTACCATCAGATTCGATGAGCCGGTCAACATAAATCTCGACCGGATCCTTTCCAGCTTCATCCGCAAGTCTCTGCAGGTTTTTCTGGTTTTCAAGATCGTAATCTGGGTATTCGCCGAATCCCATTGGGTGCAAGATACGCGCCGTTTGCCCGAAGCCACCGTTCTCGATCGCTTCAGAGATCAGCTTTTCGCGAACCTCAGGTTTCTTCATCTCCGCAACGCGCTCCGCAATGCTTGGCAGCTTCATCAGTTCACGCCAAGCCGGAGTGCGGAGATACGATTGCTGAGCCAGACCGAAGAACGATCCGCTTGGACGGGTGTGGCAAATCGACGAGATCCGACGCCCGGCTTCATTGTTACGACCGAGGAAATCTTCCCAACTCGAAACTCCACCGTCGCCTTGAGGACCTGTACCGCCCGAAAAGAGCACCTGGCAGCCTAGCTCAGCGCCGGTCTCAAACATCTTCCGTTCCACTTCGTAACGAGTTCGCATATCCGGGGCCGCTTGGAATAAGCCACCACGACCACCTGCGTCGACAACTGCGCGTTGTATCGCTGACGTCTCCCGCTCATCTGCCCATGTACCAGGCGTCAATCGACCGTCAGGTACTCGGTGACCGAGAAATCGAGATGTCGAGAAGCCAACTGCGCCGCCTTCGACGGATTCCTTAACCAGTTCAACGATGCGTTTCAATTCACGATCGTCAGCCTGAACTCCTTCGTCGCAACTCTTGTCACCCATCGCTTCGAAGCGAATAGCAGAATGTCCGCACATACCGACGACATTCAGTGCTGGGCGGAGCGTCTGTAGAGAGTCGAGGTACTCGCCGAAACTGGTCCAGTTCCACGGTAGACCGTCCATGATGGCATCTGCCGCAATATCCTCAACCGCCTCCATTAATTTGGCGAGATACGAGCGATTGTCTTCTGCACAAGGCGCGAAAGTTACACCGCAGTTGCCAATGAGTGCGGTCGTGACGCCATGATAAGAACTTGGTCGCATTTCCGGATCCCATCCGATTTGAGCGTCCAGGTGCGTGTGTAGATCAACAAAGCCCGGGGTTACCAACTTGCCGGTTGCATCGATGGTCTGTTCAGCTTCTGCTTCTGATAGATCACCAACTCGACTGATCACACCGTCGTCGACGGCGACGTCCGCTCTTCGCGGTTCGGCGCCAGTACCGTCAACGAGCGTACCACCCGAGATGATCATTGAATGTGACATAAGTCCCTCCGTGGGATATTTAGACGACTAACAGAGAGTCGACAGGCATATTTAACGGATTTACTCACAGAGCCTCGAAAACGCGTCGCAGAATGTCAACTATGGAGAGTCGCCTTGTTTAGTAGTACGAATCGCAAAAGCAAAATATGCACGCTCTCGATCTCATTTGACAAGCTCATCCATGTACTCGATGATAGAGTGCAGTAGAGCAGCAACGTACAAGGTTTCATATGAAGGCTCGCAACGAGAAATTCACGAAGATAGTTAACGCAAATAATCAATTCCTCATCCCCGTATTCCAACGGAACTTCAGTTGGACTGTCGAGCAGTGTGCGCAACTATGGCGCGATCTGAAGCGCACGAGCTCAGAGACCGAAGACACATCGCATTTCTTAGGACCAATCGTGTACATTGAAGCAGACGTAAGAGGTCCGTTTCAGCGATGGATGTTAATAGACGGGCAACAACGCTTAACCACGCTGACCGTAGTTTTAATCGCCTTACGGGACTATATTCAAGCAGTGAATTGGGTAGGTAGTACAGACGGACCAACGATCGAGAAGATTGATGCGTATTACTTGAAGAACGTGCTTGAGTCCGGTCAAAGGCAATACAAACTCCTGCTACGTCGTAATGACAACGCGACGCTCCAGGCTCTCATTGATCAGAGTGATCCTGCTGATCTCCCGGACGGATATTCAGAGTTGTTGTTGGACGCATATGAGTTTTTTCTTACTGAATTGCAGAATCCAAACTGCGATCCAGAGGCCGTATATCGCGGAATCTGTCGATTGAGCGTAGTTGACGTCACGCTCGAGCGTGGCGTCGACAATCCGCAGCTTGTCTTTGAGAGCATGAATTCCACTGGTGTTGATTTGCGACAGAGTGATCTTGTAAGAAACTATCTTTTGATGGATATCGATGAAACTGAACAATCGCTACTCTACGACAAGTACTGGCGCGAGATCGAAACACTGTTCCAGACTTCAGGAAACGCCTTTGACAATTTCCTACGAGACTACATGGCTCTGAAACAGAGCCGTGTGCAACAGATTCGATTGGACCGAGTCTACGATGATTTCAAGCTCTTCTACAAATCGGATGGTAACAACGGCCTACAAGACCTACTGATCGATATGACGAATTCGGCTCGATCATATGCATCGTTTCTAGGGATAGTACGTTCAGGATTTCCGTGGCTGGCTGAATCAATGACTTATATGAGATCTCTAAACACAACTCAGAGTTTGTTAGTGATGCGATTGTTTGAATTTCATGAACAGGGAAAACTCACACAAAGTGAATTCATTCGTTCTGTTGAGCTGACTGAGAGCTATCTCCTTCGACGAGCAGTGGTAGGTCTGCAAACGCGAGGGTACTGGGCTCTATTTGCTCGAATCGCACTCAATCTCAATCCGGACTCGGTATTTGATTCGTTGCAAGTCGCCTTCACTCGTTTGGAGGGAAATAACCGCTTTCCAGGTGACGATGAATTCTCACGAGCGATGGTTGAACACGATCTGTACGGACTACGAGTTTGTAAGCACATACTTGACCGACTTGAGAATGCAGGACAGCACGAGCCAAGTCCAGTCCAAAACTATTCAATCGAACACGTTATGCCGCAGAAGGTCACAGACGTACCGGAATGGCAGGAAATGCTCGGAGTTGGTTGGGAGAGCATTCACGAAACATGGCTACACCGGCTTGGAAACTTGACGTTGACGGCATACAACAGCACATACAGCAATCGCCCATTTCATGAAAAAGTGGCACTTCCCGGTGGGTTTAGCCAAAGCGCTGTACGGCTGAACGAGGACATTCGCAGCAAGTCTCAATGGACCCGAGAGGAAATGCAATGCCGTGGGAATAAACTAGCGCAACGAGCACTTTCGATTTGGCCAAGACCAGTTGCTGATATAGCTACTATCCAAGCAGCTGACATACGGGATCTAACTGAACGTGCGGCGGAGAACGATCCGAATGAACTCGAAATGAGTGATTCGGTTCGATACTTGCTCAACGAAGTTCTCACATCTATTCAGGACATGGGCAATGTGATTAACGTAGTTGAGAATAAATCGGTAAGCTGCTATAGTCCAGAGTTCTTTGTTGAATTGATGCCAAGAGCACATCGGTTAAGAGTTATTCTCCCACTAGAACTGGATGAAGTAGAAATCCACGATGGATTGGCTGTTTATGATGCATCCGCGCAGAAGTTTGTCGTCAATCGTGTACATACAGACAGTGACTTACTCGTGGACATTGAAGAAAGCTCTCAGATATCTACCTTGTTACCGTTAATTCGTCAAGCATTTAATAGGTAGATTTTGGTGACGCAGTCAGTTCCGTATTGACGACAATCCGTCGACGCGAGGACAGTAGTCAATTCGAAACATAAGTTTCTAATCGCGATTAAGAAATGGGTATACACGAAGCGGTGAGTCAACGGAATCACCAAGGTTAAAACACGCGCATTGTCTGCTCACCACCAAAAGTAAGGTGAGCGGATTCGATTTTTCACCATAAAGCCGAATAATTGAGAGTAGCGTCGCACTCTATATGAACTGGATTGGGTAGGGCGAGGTTTCTACACTAATTAGTTGAGCTTCCGTAGGATTGTTTGAGCGTTCTGTATTGACTCTAATCTAGAAATGGACTCTTCAAATTGCCGATTTCCATTGTATCGCTTGGACCTAAATCCGCCAGCCGCGCCACATGTCGTCGCTGACTTCGGCGTCGTTCTTGAACATTTTGGCGTCTTTAAACCACTCGTAGAGACCGAGTTCGCGATGCGTATCTGCATCGAGAATTTCGCGATCTTCGGTGAAATCAGCGAACACCGCCCAACGGATCGAATCACCTATGTGGACGCCAGCGGAGTGAACTGTTCGACCATGCCAGAACACGACATCGCCTCGTTGACCTACGAATTCAACAGGTGTGATGTTCTTGACGACTTCACGCATGGCATTATTGAATGCGTCGGTCGGTGACCAGTTCGCTTCATATTTATGCGCTTGAAACATGAGAATGTGACTGCCTGGGTAGACGGTGAATCCACCAGAACGCGATGGAACATCGTCAAGGTACACGCAAACATTGAGTTGTTGACACACTCGGTCCGTATGAGGACCGAGACTCGAACCATTCAAGTGCCGCTCGACCTCTTCGCTTGACAATCGCTCAGTTGGAAAAAGTGCATACACACCTCTCGTACGCTCGCTTGTTTTTAGATTGTCCGCAAGTAAAGCGCGTGCAATTTCACGAATGCGAGGATTGTTCGGTACAAGATCCATGAGGTATTGCTGATTGCCGATCTCGTGCATCTTGACAGTTCTGCCATGCACGGCAGTACGTTGTCGCCCTTCAAACGGTCCCGATGTATCCGCCGATGGAAGTTCCGACCATTGAGGCGAGCGCCAGCTCGCAGGATCGTCACGCTTCAATTGCCATCCACTACCCGCAGCAGGTGGTACAGTGTCGATCAAACATTCCCAAGCGCGGTCTAGTGCGTCTGACACGGATTCGCGATCGATAAGACTACGTTTGAAAAGGAAACCGTTTTCCTTGAAGAAATCAACCTCCTTCTGCGAGACAGGTACACCCTTTTCCGCTAATTCTGGCGGTTCAAATACGGCGCTAGGTCGACTAACCACACGATCTGACATCAGAGCCTAGTCTCCATTACTGTATCCGGCTTATGCGCGCTTACAGCATAACCAATTACAGAAGATCATTCCCATTCGATTGTTGCCGGCGGCTTGCTTGATACGTCGTAGACGACACGCGATATTCCTTTGACTTCGTTGATGATCCTCGACGAAATTCTGCCAATCAGATCATGGGGAAGCTTTGCCCAATCCGCAGTCATGAAGTCAGTGGTTGTTACCGCTCGCATTGCGATCACGTATTCGTAGCGCCGTGCATCTCCCATGACGCCAACGGATTTGACAGGCAGGAATACACAAAAGGCTTGTGCGACCTTGTCGTACCAATCCGCCCGTCGCAACTCTTCTAGATAGATTGCATCCGCCTGTCGTAGGCTCTCCAAGTACGGTTCACGAATCTCACCTAACACCCGAACAGCAAGCCCAGGACCCGGGAACGGATGTCTGTTGATCAATGAGTCAGGAAGACCGAGTGCAAGTCCAACTTGGCGAACTTCGTCTTTGAATAGATCTCGCAGTGGTTCAAGTAATTGCAAGTGGAGTCTCTCAGGTAAACCTCCCACATTGTGGTGACTCTTAATCACATGCGATTTACCAAACTTCGTAGCCGCAGACTCGACAACGTCAGGATAGATCGTACCCTGCCCAAGAAACTCGACGTTGGTTAACGCCTTAGCCGCGTCCTCGAACACGCGTATGAAAGTTTCGCCGATGATTTTTCGCTTAACTTCGGGTTCATCTACACCACGAAGCGCGTCCAAAAATCTCGATCTCGCATCGACCACCTTCAAGTCTAGGTTCATTGTGTTCGATGGTTTAAACGCTTGCTCGACTTCCTCACGTTCATTGACACGAAGCAAGCCGTTGTCGACAAACACGCAGTGAAGTCTCTCACCGATCGCACGAGCAAGCAGTGCGGCTGTCACACTCGAGTCAACACCGCCGGACAAGCCGAGCAACACTTCTCCATCGCCGACCTCCTGCCTGATCTCCTCCACCAGTCTGTCCACAATGTCTGCGGGTTGCCAAGAAGGTTCGCAACCGACGACATCGAACAGAAATCGACGTAAGATCTCGTTGCCATCACGGGTATGTGTGACTTCCGGGTGAAACTGGATCCCGTACCACTTGCGTTCTGGATCTGCCATGCCGACAAACGGTGCGGAGGTTGTTTTCGCGGTACCAATGAACCCATCGGGCAGAACAGCTACCTTATCACCATGACTCATCCACACTGGCAACGTCGTTCCGAAACCATGTAAGAGTGAATCACCACCGTTCGTCAGGACCTCCGTTGCGCCAAATTCCTTCATCCGCGAATCTTCGACGTGACCACCGAGCTGTGCTACCAACGCTTGCATGCCGTAGCAGATCCCAAGAATAGGTTTTTCGCTCCCAAGCAACCAATCTGGAATGCGTGGCGTGATCCTCTCGGTTACCGATTCAGGACCGCCCGAAAGGATGAAGGCATCGGGGCGTAAGTCATCGAGCACCGATGCAGCTGCATCAAACGGATGAATCTCACAATAGACGTTGAGCTCTCGCACACGACGCGCGATCAGCTGCGTCGTTTGCGATCCGAAATCAATTACGACGATCAAGCCGACTAGTCCAGCTGCTTACGAATTAGGATCGATGGTAGTTCAACCGGGATAGTTGGGCGCTTCCTTCACGATATCGACGTCGTGGACGTGACTTTCTTCTTGACTAGCACTTGTAATAGTGGTGAATTGAGACTGGGTGCGGAGTTCATCGATCGTCTCGCATCCCGTATAACCCATCGCACTGCGCAGACCGCCAGTCATCTGTTGTACCACAGCGCGAAGTGGACCACGATACGGTACGCGCCCTTCAACACCTTCCGGAACGAGCTTGTTCACATTGGCATCCTCATTCAACGCATAACGATTTCGCGAACCTCGGTGTTCAGCCAACGCGCCAAGAGAACCCATTCCTCGATAGCTTTTGTAAGTGCGTCCCTGATAGAGCTCAATCTCACCGGGAGCTTCGTCGGTACCGGCTAATAACGAACCAATCATGACACAGTCAGCGCCTGCAGCGATCGCTTTCGCGATATCACCGGAATAGCGAATGCCGCCATCAGCGATGACGGGCACATCTTCAGAATTCAACTCAGTAGCCACTTCGTCGATCGCCGTCACCTGAGGGACACCAACACCAGTGACCATTCGTGTCGTACAGATGCTACCGGGACCAATCCCGACCTTTACCGCATCAGCCCCAGCGTCGACAAGTGCACGAGCACCTTCCGCCGTCGCAATATTGCCGCCGACGACGTTGATGTCTGCGAACGATTGCTTTATCCATCGTATGCGTTCGATGACGTTTTTCGAGTGCCCGTGGGCTGTATCGACGACGATCAAATCCACGCCCGCTTCTGCCAGCTTCGCGACTCGTTCATCCGTTTCAGAACTCGTACCGACAGAAGCACCAACGCGCAGCTGACCTGCCTCATCTTTACAGGCGTTTGGGTAGTCCTGCGACTTCTGTATATCTTTAACCGTCACCATACCGCTCAGTTGACCATCACCATTCGTCAACAAAATCTTCTCGATTCGGTGTTTCTGTAACAGTTCAAGAATCGTTTCAAACGACGAATCCTCGGGGGTCGTTACGAGCTTGGACTTCGGCGTCATCACATCCGCGACGCGCAAGTCCATGCGCGTCTCAAACCGAATATCGCGATGGGTGACGATCCCTGCTAATTTGTCTTGACTTAGAACGGGGACGCCTGAAATCTGGTGTTTTGCGGTAAGGTTGATAAGGTCCTGAAGAGACGCGTCCACATCGATCGTAATAGGGTCACGAATGACGCCCGTCTCAAATTTCTTAACCGTCCGAACTTCCTCAGCTTGTGCCTCAATCGGCATGTTCTTATGCACGATGCCGATACCGCCTTCTTGAGCGATACCAATTGCGAGGCGTGCCTCGGTCACGGTGTCCATAGCAGCAGAGATGAGTGGAACGTTTACGGAAATGTCTCGCGTGACACGGGATTGCAGCGAGACATCAGCAGGAAGGACCTTGGAATAACCTGGTCGCAAAAGCACATCGTCAAACGTCAGAGCTTCGTTGGTGATGCGCAACATGATGTTTAGCCTTCGACCAAAAGGAGATTTTAGCGACGGGTCTCTTCAAGCGATGTATTAATTCCACCATCTTGAAGTAGGCTAGCTTGAACGTGGAATAACAATCTCGCGTTGTGGCAACGCTTTCATCGGTATAAGGAGGGAACCGTCCCCCATAGAATTCAGCTCGGTACTTGCTGCCTGTTACTTTCTCGTACTAGAAGTTCAATAACGCATGCCAGAAGACGGCACCAACGAGCCGATCCATACCGTAGGTCAAGCCATTGAGCGCGTAAATCGCGTCCTAGACGAACAGTTTTTGCCGCTTTGGGTAACTGGGGAGATATCGAATCTCTACACCAAAGGACATTGGTATTTTGACCTGGTTGAGGGGAATGCCTCCCTTCACTGCATCGCGTGGCAGAGCGTTAATAAACGATTCCGCTTTAGTATCGAAAACGGATCAAAGGTAAATGTACGGGGCAAATTTACGATCTATCGTGACCGCGGTCAGTTCCAGATCGTCGTCGATCGAATGGAACTCGCAGGTGAAGGTGCGCTTCGAGCAGAATTTGAACGCCTTCGTCGGGACCTCGAACGCGAAGGACTGTTCCGACCGGAACATAAGAAACCGATCCCGCGATTTCCAAAACGAATTGCGTTACTGACGGGGAGAGATGGCGCAGCGATTAAAGACGTCATCCAGAACTTCAGTAGACGCTATCCATTGACGGAAATACATGTCGTACCTACCTTGGTACAAGGGCGTAACGCACCCGACTCTATCACCAAAGCGATCCGTCGCGCGATGCGTGCGAGTATTAATGCCGATGTATTGCTTTTGACAAGAGGCGGCGGGTCTTTCGAAGACCTGAATGCGTTTAACGACGAATCGGTTGCACGTGCGATCTTTGCTTGCCCCATTCCTGTGGTAAGTGCGATCGGGCATGAAAAGGATGTTTCCATTTCTGATTTTGTCGCAGATCAGCGCGCTGCAACGCCATCGACGGCAGTCGAGTTGATGGCGCCTGATCGTTCAGAATTGCAGCAGCAGGTAGGCGCAGTCAGACACCGGCTGCGCGGTTTGATAGAAGGATCGCTTGTTCACTTTGCGCGCGACCTTGAGACTCTCGGCGCAAGCCTCCGCAAGCCGACACAAGACATCGACATTCGCACCAAACACCTATTCCAGACGCGAGAAAAGCTGATCGACGCATTCGAGTCGCAGTTTGATTTGCTTGATCGAAAGGTGATTAGCTTGTCACTACGACTGCAGCGCGTTTCGCCGCGAGTTCACATTAAAACCCTTGACGAAAGGCTCACAAACCTTGAACATCGATTGCAGCGAAGCAACCCGATCACACACCTCAATGACTTAGCGCGACGGAGCAACGAATCCCAACGCCGCCTTCAAGAGCATATGACGACACTGTTAAACCAACATCAAAATCGCTTGCGCCTCGCTCTCATGCGCCTCGCGCGCATTAGACCGATCGACCATATCGAACGACTCTATGGCAGCGTTAATCGCCTGCGTGAAGTGTTGACGTCATCCTTACGTAGTGGTGTAGAAAACCATGACGCCTCACTTCGTCAACGCGTCGCTACGCTCAGGGCTGTAAGTCCGCTCGCGACCCTTGATAGAGGGTATGCGGTGGTCACGAAACCCGATGGTTCAGTTTGGGGTGAGATCGTATCTGAGATCGGTGCAATACAACCTAGTGAACCTATTAGAGCGCACGTGCGCGACGGGACGATCGATGCAATCGTACGAGACACCAATAAGCGTGATGAGGTCGACTAAGGTGTATCAAATACATAAAAAACGAGCTTGGATCAGCGGATTCGCGATTACGGTAGCTCTCACGCTTAGCTCGGCCGAGTTACATGCAAGAACACTACCGCAAGGCGCCCATGGAACCATCGCATTGGTTCCTGTTGAGACACCCGAGGTCACGAGTGTCGAGTTTCAGGAAAGACCCCAATTGATGGTGGGAAACGTCGCGATTGTGGCTATTCCGCTGTTTACGACATCTGGCGAATACGACGTTCAAGTACGTTACCGCGACGGAAGCGAAGAAAACGTAGCGATCAAAGTACTTGACAGGCAGTATCCGGAAGAACGCATCACAGTGACAGATCAGGAACATGTCACACCTTCTGCTCCTACTCTCGAACGCGTTCGCGAGGAAGCGGCAAGGATGAGAACTGCCTACGAACTGTTTACACCACAACCGGCCGATCTCCTACCGATCGTGCAGCCTGTTGAAGGCCGTAATTCCGGCGTGTTTGGATCACGACGCTTCTTTAATGATCAACCCCGCAATCCTCATTCAGGAATCGATTGGGCGGCGCCGACTGGAACCCCCATTAAGAACCCCACCCCCGGCACCGTTGCGGTCGTAGGGGACTTCTTTTTCAACGGAAAAACGGTGCTGATCGATCACGGCGGGGGCTTCGTATCCATGATGTGCCATTTGAGTGAAATCCTCGTTACGGAGGGACAACGGCTCGCTCGCGGCGAAGTAATCGGCAAAGTTGGAACGACAGGTCGTTCAACGGGTCCGCATTTACACTGGACCGTCAGTCTGAATGGTGTACGAACAGACCCGGCAGTATTTATGGCTACACTAAACGCACTTCACGACGCACAACCTTAGTCACTAGTCGCGCATACGTTTCGATTTAGCTTTTGCTTTACGTCGTTGGATCAATCGTTGGCGGTGCTTTTGTTGCCGACGCGTAAGTTCATTCCGTCTATGGCCGAAAGGATTTTCGGTATTTCGATACTCGATCGCGATCGGCATTCCAACGATTTTCAGTGCGGTTCGAAAACGATTTTCTAAGTACTTCCTGTAGCTCGAAGGTAGTGACTCAACCTGGTTTCCGTGAACGAGCAACGACGGAGGATGATCGCGAAGTTTGTTGACGTACCGTATTTTGACCTGACGTGAACGAACCGTCGGCGGGGTGTGCCGTTCTACTGCGTGCTGCAATATGCGATTCAGTTCGGGTGTCGCAACATCCAACTTCCCAGCTAGGTGAATTTGCCGCACCTTCGCGTAGAGCTTTCTAATACCTGTTCGCTTGAGAGCTGACGTGTGGTGAATCGGAATCCACTCTGCAAATCTCAAGCGTCTCGATAGTGAGTTCTTCAATGTCTGCCGCTGCTCTGAGTCCATCGCATCTACTTTATTGACGACGAGGATCAACCCTGTTCCTGCCTCCACTGCATAGCTCACAATGTGCAAATCTTGCTCGACGATGCCTTCTGTCGCATCGATGACGAGCAATGCCACTTCAGCTGCGACCATGGCATCGAGTGCCTTTACGACGGAGAATTTCTCTACGACGTCATCCACTCGACCTTTTCGTCGAATACCTGCGGTATCAATCAAGACGTATCGTTGATCATCGCGCTCAAAAGGAATGTAAATCGAATCTCTTGTCGTCCCCGGTTTGTCGAATACGACGCAACGTTCGTCATTGAGTAAAGCGTTGACGAGTGTCGATTTTCCTACATTCGGACGACCGATCACGGCGACGGGAACGCCGTCATAGTCGATCGATTCGATAGGACGGGTCAGGTACTGTTCGAGCGATTCGCGAAGCGCGTTCACACCGTCGCCGTGCGTAGCGGACACGAAAAGCGCGTCACCAAACCCCAATCCACTCAACTCTTCTAGCGCTAATAGTTGAGCCTGCTTTACTCCATCAATCTTGTTCGCGACGAGACGCGTTGGTTTGTTCAAGACGCGAAGTTCGTGGAGAATGATCTCGTCAGCCGCTGTTATTCCTTCAGATGCATCTATTAACGCTAAGACCAAATCTGCCTCGGCGATCGCAAGCTGAACCTGTGCGTTTACCTGATCCGCGATATCGGATGTGTCATAAAGTCCACCGGTATCAACGACTGTCGCAAGCCTTTCACCAAATTCCGCTCGACCGTATTTCCGATCACGCGTAAGACCTGGTCGATCGTGGACAAGTGCATCACGACCACCACACAACCGATTGAAGAGTGTTGATTTACCGACGTTGGGACGACCAACTAGCGCGATCGTTCCAGACTTTAGGGTCATGCCGAACGATCGAGTTCGAGCGCTATGAGCCGACCACCTTTCGTTAACAGATATACAACGCCGTCTTCGTGCGCCATCGTGGGTTGAATCGCCGCACTGTCGACGCGACGACGTGCAATCAACCGACCGTCGCTCTGAGCGATTACGTGAACGAACCCTTGAAGGTCACCCACAAATATGTAGTTGCTGAATGCGAGTGGGTCCGTTAATTGGCGGCGTAACAGACCTTCGTGACGCCATGCAACGGTGCCGTCTCGCTGCTCGATGCCGACAACTTCGTCGTCGTCAGTGACCGCGAACACCAAACCGTAACCCGATTGCAGAGCTCTTGTAGACGCAACCTCCGCTTGCCAGAGTGGTATGCCATCCGAACGACGTAAGGCGGTAGTCGTCCCTTGGTGTGTTGAAGCGACCACGACCCCTTGTTCTACGAGGGGTTTTCCATCAACATCGACCATGCGCTCAAGATCGGACGTACCCGTAGGCAGAGAAATCGCTTGTTCCCAGAGCAACTCACCACTCGTCGAATCGATCGCCGAGAGTATGCCGGTAGCGAAGCCGGCGTAAACTATTCCCGCGTTGAAGATGGGCGTGGACGTACCACGCAGTGTGACAAGGGGATTCTGAGTATGGAAGACCCACTTTTGTGAGCCATCTTCTAACGCAAGAGCAAATAGATTACCATCGCTTGTTTGCGCATAAACGGCGTCCCGCGACGCGATGGGCGGCGCCAGTACCTCACTGGTCAGCACAACTCGCCACCGCTCTTCTCCGTCGGAAGCGGAAAGTGCCACCACCTCACCGCGTGCGGTGCCTACATAAATCATATCCGCACCAACGCCGAGACCGCCTGTTACGAACGCAGGATCACTACGATCCATTACGTTCATGAAACCTTTGCCAGCCGGACGACCGATCCGAGTCACCCATTGAAATCGGCCCGTTTCGCGATCGATGGCGGTAACAAATCCGTATGCATCTGCTGCGTACACAATTCCGTCGTCGATTGCAGGGGACAAATCGATAAATTTCCGCCCAATACCTCGACCGATATTTCGTCGCCAAAGGACGCGGATGGTCGCTTCAGGTGTAAATTGCGTTAACCGCGACGGCCGATCGGCCTTCGGTTCCTTTGGCTTGTCATCACGTGTCGTAAGCGCCTTCCACGTGCCGCAACTCGAAATCAATATCGTTGCGAACAAACAAACCAGGACCGTTATCGATAGCGATCTTGGTCCATTACTCATGGCGCGGGTGGGACGCTAGCCAAGCGCATGTCAACGACGTTACTTTCAAATCCGACCGGAAGCTGGTCCTTCGCGGACTGATACGCTTCCCTTGCAGCATCCATTTCATCGTTCTGAAAGTGGACATCGCCTTTCAACATCAACGCTTGCCATTGGTAGCCTGCGGTCTCTACTTCCTGCAAGGTCAGCAACACTGCTTCGTAGTCTCCAATTTCAAACTCGACTTTCGCTTTTCGTAATGCAACTAAATCACCGATCGGTGAGTCTCTTGCAGCGTTAAAAGCTCTAGTTAAAGACTCGTGCGCGGCCTCAAAGTTCTCGTTGTCGATTTCACTTTTCGCCTGACGAAGAAGTGTGAAAGCGAAGTACGCGGAGTCGCCGAAGTTCGATTCGAGCTCTTCGATAATGAGCGTAGTAGGTTCACCGAGACCTGATGCTTCCATGTAGCTCGTATATAGATTCGAAGCCGCTTGGGCCTGATCAGACTGGTACGCTTTAAAGTAATCCCATGCGACAGTGCCACCGATACCGATGGCAAGCGCGACAACCACGGTAATTCCGTAGTCCTTCCAGAGCTTCTTTAACCTGTCGACCTGTTCTTCATCGGTCAAATAATCAGACACAAGACGCTCTTCTGCTTGGATTCAATTCGAGGTGAGAAGCGTCGTAGGTAAGTCGGTCACCGGTACTGTGACCTGTTCCCGATTAATCCGCAACCACTTAATGGAAACCTGGTTGTCGGCTGCTTCTTGCGCGCCGATTATAAGAGCGATCGAAGCGCCGCTTCGATCGGCCGCTCGCATGCGAGCTTTTGCTTTTCCACCGCCTTGGTGCACTCTCACACCAAAACTCGAGGTCTCTCTCAATTGTGATGCAACTTGCAGGGCATACTCTTCTTCTTCATCGCTGAGCGCTAACACGTACACATCCGGGGTCGAAGCGGGTGTCTTCAGACCTATCTCTTTCCTTAATAACGCAACCCGATCAACACCAATGGCAAAACCGGCCGCGGGGCACGGTGCTCCGCCCAGAAGCTCACAGAGCCCGTCGTAACGACCGCCGCCGCCAACCTGTTTTTGTGCGCCAAGCCGTGCCGTGTTCCACTCAAAAACGCCATGTGTGTAGTAGTCGAGACCACGAACAAGGCGATGATTAACCGTTGCATGAATACCCAATCGAGCAAGTCGCTCTTGGAATTCGTCAAAGTGGCGTCTCGATTCGTCATCCAGATAGTCTGACATATTTGGTGCACGTTCGACGATCTCTTGAGTTCGTTCGTTCTTGGAGTCCAATATCCGTAGCGGGTTTATTTCGAGACGTCGTTGACTGTCTTCGTCGAGGTCGTCTCTGCATCCCTCAAAGTAATCGACCAATGCGTCACGATGTCGCAGCCGACTAGCGGTATTCCCAAGTGAATTTATCTCTAAGGTGATTTCGTTTGTGACGTCGAGTCGTTCCCATACGTCCTGAACGATGCGAATCAATTCGGTGTCGACATCAGGCCCGTTGAACCCAAACGCTTCTGCGCCGACTTGGAAAAACTCCCGATAACGACCCAACTGCGGACGCTCGTGGCGGAACATTGAACCGACATACCAGAGCTTGGGTTGATTACCGCGATACAAATTAGCGTCGATGACGGCTCGAACACAGGAGGCAGTGCCTTCGGGACGGAGCGATAGTGATTCCGTTTCGTCGTCGAGCGTGAACATTTCTTTCGATACAGCGTCGGTCGATTCACCTATGCCACGGCTGAACAAGGCGGTTCGTTCCATCGTCGGGAGACGAATAAGCTCATAGCCGTAGCTCTCGAGCGTATCTCTAAACACAGACTCGACGATACGGATACTCGCGAGTTCCTCGGCGTATAGGTCGCGCATACCTCGTACGAGAGGTGAACGATCGGACATCGTTTACTGGAGCGTCAGGTTAGCGACATTGCCGAAGGTATGTGGCGCGAGGTCGACTATTACGCCATTGAAGCGAACGGCAACGACGGTTGCGTCACCGATCCTTACCGTGAATGGAAGTAAGCCAACAAGCGAAGCGATTTCGCCGTCTTGTCCCATCTGGTAATAAAGTCTTTCATCGTTCGCGCCGTAAACCTCGACCCAGCTGGGACCTGAGAACGTTATGACAATCACACCCGTATCCTGCAGCGCTGCCGCGTTTTCAGGCGCATCATCAACTTCGTCCGGCGATTCGGGAGACAATACGGGTAACGGGGTCGTTTCTTCTTCATCGACGATCCCCTCCTCGTCTAAGCCAACTCCCTCAGCAAGTGTCGTGCCAGAACCATGGACACCCTCAGGTGAATCAAAGGTGTTGGGCGTTTCCACTAGTACCTCCGATTCGTTCTCGGATGGCGTTGTTGGGTCTTCTCTCAGATAAAACGGTACGTCTTCGCTAACCGATTGTGTCTGCGGAGGGTCCGCAGGGACTACGACCACGCCAGTTGCGTCCGATCCGAGTAAGTCATCTGCTGCAGGCCATACCAACCAAATAACGCCGCCTACCACTAGCACCATAACGGCGACTAGACCAAAAATAATCGCATCAGACCGTTCACGTAATCGCTCTGTCAACAGTTTCTTTGCAGTCGATTGATAGTTGATCTGCGAAGTAAGATCAGCCTCCGCTTCGATCGGCCGCGCGTGATCGACCGCGAATCGGGTATCCACGATATCGACATCGAGAGCGTTTGCATAAGCTCGGTAATAGCCTTCGATATAGATCAAACGCTTTTCTCCGATCAATTTGAGCTCACCGTCCTCGAGCGCGGCTATCGTTTCAGGCAGGAGTTTCAACAACTCGCCAGCTGCTTCGACCGTCATATTTGCGCTCTCTCGCGCCTTCTTGATGCGGGCACCTAATTCTTGTGCAGCATCCTCCAATCCAATATCGACCGATTCACGTTCACGCACGACCGAATCCATCGGTTTGATCACTTCAACGACGCCATCCACGGGAATCGTGCTCACTGGCGTGTGTTCGTCTATGGTCACGCGATCGTTTTCAAAATTCAGTTCAACACGGTCGACGCCCGGATTTTCTGAGCCGGTGTATAGACGGAGTTCATCCCGTCTTCATATCGTGCGGCTCGGCGAGTTCGATCACTGACACGTCCCACGAGTTGACCGCATGCGGCGTCGATATCCGCGCCACGAGTCGTTCGGCGCATGGCTCGAATACCGTTATCCATCAATATCTTGTGAAACGCGTAAATTCTCGAATCATCCGGGCGTCTATAGGTACTGCCAGGAAAGGGATTGAAAGGTATGAGATTAACCTTACAACGGAAGTCCTTTAAGAGCTTCGCTAGTTCAAGTGCAAGTGATGGCGTGTCGTTCACGTTTTCGATCAAAGTGTACTCAAACGTAATCGTTGCTTTCACATCCTGCGATGTGAGATAAGCACGACAAGCATCGATTAACGATTCGATCGGGTATCTTCGGTTCAATGGAACCAGTTCAGATCGAATCTCATCATTCGGAGCATGCAACGAAACGGCAAGTGCAACTGTCGTTAGGCCGCACATGCGCTCGATACCGGGAACGACTCCCGCGGTACTTACGGTGACGCGTCGACGTGACAAACCGAAGCCCAAGTCATCCTTCAATACGTCAATCGCCTTGAATGTCGCGTCGAAGTTGAGCAACGGCTCCCCCATACCCATGAATACGACATTGGACAAACGTTCACTCGGTCTGTGTTCCTTCATCCAAAGGGATGCCTGCAAAACCTGACCTACGATTTCACCAGTGCTGAGATTGCCGTTAAATCCTTGCTTACCCGTGGCGCAGAATGTGCAATCCAACACACATCCAACTTGAGAAGAAATACATAACGTTTGGCGACGTCCATCTGGAATAAGTACCGTTTCGATGGTATCGCCTGACTGAGTTTTCATCAACCACTTGACTGTACCATCTTGTGATTCCAAGACAGTGAGTACTTCTGGAAGTTCAATAGCGAGTTCGTCCAACATGATCTGACGTAGACCAGCAGCGATGTTGGTCATGCTGTTGAAGTCCACTACAAGCTTGTGGTACAACCACAACATTAATTGCGTTGCACGAAACCGCTTTTCTCCCCGCGTCTCAAAGTAACTTTCAAGGTCATCGCGCGAGAGACCTAGAACATTTTGACGCCGCACGGCGTATTCACCGACTATGAACCTGATCCTCAGAAAAGAAGTATGCGATTTCTCGATCAGCAGATGCGGGAGAATCGCTCCCGTGAACGGCATTCGCATCGACGGAACTGGCAAAATCCGCTCGAATGGTCCCAGGATCGGCTTCCTGCGGGTTTGTTGCGCCCATTAATTTCCGGTTGACGTGAATCGCGTCATCGCCTTCGAGAACTTGGACACAAATCGGTCCAGACGTCATAAACTCCATCAACGGGTCAAAAAAACCTTTCCCTTTATGCTCCGCATAGAACCCCTCAGCTTGGTCGCGTGTAAGGTGCAACATTTTTAACGCGACAATTCTCAAACCAGCCTTCTCGAAGCGAGAGAAAATCTCCCCAATCACATTCTTCCCAACAGCATCCGGTTTAATGATAGAGAGTGTACGTTCTATAGACATAGATTGATCTCAGACGGAAATATGAATCGAATAGAAACCGCTTGCGACTAATACGTGCCAGACCGACATGAACGAAAAAACCTAGTCGCGTTAGGTAGGCGCCGAAGTAATTATAGCTAGCCCGGTTTTATGGCTTCGCAGCAAACGACGAGTCAGCTTTAATTACGTTTCGGTCAATCTAAGAGGGATCTTGCAGACACTGATCAACGCAGCGATAACTCTGCGATCCGTGCATAAACACCAAAAAGGTCGTTTTCATATAATTTAACTTGGACGCCAACCGTTTCGAGACCTTCTAATATTGAAACACAAGCCAGGGCACACTAATAAAGAATCTCGCAAAAAAACAAGCGGTAACATACGACGGAGCGACGCTCCTTCGCCGGTAGAATCAGAAGAAAGAGCTTCAAACAAAGTTCTCCTCCAGCAGATTGGAAAAGAGCGCTACCAGCTTATGAAGGAATTAGCAGATCTCTAAGAGTCACTACAAAATTACCTTCGAAACTCTATTAGACGCTCATGACGAAGCGCTCAAACACGGTGGGATGAGCGGTGTTCACGACGAAGAAATTCTTCGTTCCGCAATCACAACGCCATTTGTGGGTTACTATCCGGAAATTTACGATAAAGCGGCCGCTCTATTAAGAGGGATCGCCTGTAATCACGGCTTTAACGATGGTAACAAGAGAACAGCTAATTTCGTCACCGAGTTCTTCATACGAAAGTCTGGTTATAGATTGAACGCAACCGATGACGAAATTAAGGCACTCACTCTTTCGCTCGTAATGCATGAATTATCAAGAAGACGAGCCGCTGAATGGTTTAGAGATAAACTAGAAAAAGTTAAACCGTAGATTACAACGTAGTAGCGTTCAAGAATATACTTTGTGATATTCTGAAACTGTTTTTATCTGCATTTTATTATATATTTTTAACTACCGTCAATTGAGTAACGGTGGACTACTGATCGAACTACATAAATACACATTCGAGTTAATGCATTGCGCGAACGCGGGTATATCTATAAAGCGACCGCCGAATATACCTATACCAGTCAAGTGCGCATATTCTGCTTCGGTTACAAGCGCTTCTGGAACTTCGGTCAAAGCAAATCCGCTGTAATGGACGACCGTCAAGGTCATCTAATGCTACGTTCGCACGAAACTGAGAAATAATGGTTCAAAGTGTTTCTCAGTCGGTATTCCGTAGATTTGCGGAACTAGACACCCCTAGACATTATCTAGGGGTGTCCATTCAAAACCAGGCTCGATGGATCGAACTCGTTGACATCACATCATCGCGACACAACTAATAGTCAGTCTCCTTTCGGTAACTTAGATGTCGTTGACGATTCAATCCTCCGTGCCTCATTAATTCGATACAGGTGTGCCAACACCGCCGAGAACATCGATAACGCCGTTAACTTCGCCGTCCGCATCGTTAGCACCACCGTCCTCAATCATCAGTTCGATGCAGTAGTTACCTTCATTCAAACCGCTTGAATAACTCTCTGCGCCCACTTCGGGACAGGAGGTAATCGTGCCTTCAGAACTAGATATCGCATTGTTCTCGTCGGTCGTGAAATCTATCCAAGAATCAACTTCAGTGTAAATCCGGAAACTACCGTCCGCCGAAATTGCTGCGCCTACTGGAATGACGATTCGAACGGATTGTCCCGGTACGGGAAGCCGTTGAATTTCCAGATCATAGAGTCCCGAAACATAGTCGAAGCCCGTATCTTCACTATTCAACGGCGTCTCACCGCCATCCTCACCGCCTTCGATAATCATCGATTCTGTCACTTTCACGCCTTTCACGGAATTGGAAGTCGCAGCACCTCCTGCCGCGAGTTTAGTACCCTGTTCCGCGACAGCTACAAGAGCGCTTTCCGATGTGTCGAGTGAGATTGCATGTTCCACCACAACTTCATCGAATTCGTTCGGGATGCCGTCTTCGTCGAGGTCCGACGCAGAATCGGCTGAAATGTGAATGACCTTGGCTGTCGTATAGGTCTGATCCGGCGTTCCATCGTCACTCACATCGACGCTGACGAGATAAGGACCGGCGTCAACCCCACTTGGATCAAAGCTAAATGACAAGGAATCAGTTCCCTCTAGAGGCACAAGATTGTTGTCCGATTGGCTCCAATCCGCAGTATGGGTTCCATTGGGGTCTTGGATTTCTACCGTCGCGATGACGTTTCCGCCATCACTCGATACAAATTGCCCAGCATTTTCACCCTGTGAGATGGAAATGGACAAGCTAGGTGGCACCGCATCTTCCACAATAGTCAACTCGGTGCTTGCCTGTGATCCAACAACGGCGTTTTCGGAGGTCGGTGCTGAGAGCGTCAAACCAATGGTTTCCTCTCCCTCTGCATCATCGTCTGATGCAATGTTGACCGACAGCATACCCTCAAGCGCTGAATCAATCGTTACGCTTGTCGGCGTTTCAGCTGCGGCAGGAACTTTCACAAGTCTCAAATCGAAGCTGAGGTCCGAGCTACCGGCGCTCACTTGGTGGACTTCAACCGCCAATACGTTGTTGCCTTCCTCTAGATGACTTGAAGCGACCATGAAATCATGGAAATTGTTACCGTCATCCGAAGCACCAGTAGATAACGTGTTATAAGTAACCTCGCCTTCAGCCATGTTGTCACGCGCTACTTCCGTGCCGTTGAGATAGACTACTGCGCCATCGTCACGCTTCAGGGATAACGTGAGTGAGGCGATACTATCTGGCATGTCAACAGTAAATTGGTGCCTAAAGTAATACGTGATATGACCTGAGGTTATAACGGTCGTTTCATCGTCATCGCCAAACCCTAACTCCGCTGCGCCTGAAGCCCAGCTCGAGTCATCGAATTCTTTCTCACGCCAAGCTGAGCCTTGGTCGCTCCCGTCGTCAAGGTAGCGCCACGTTGAACCTACGGACACGACGTCGTTCGCACCAGGCGCATTGCCGGTAGCGAGTTCGAAATTAAAGCTGACATCCGAGCTAGTTGCCGAGTTCTGATGTACTTCGACCGCAATCACGTTTTGACCGTCTTGAAGTTGGTCGGCTGACAACTCTACCGTCTCGTAGGTGGATTCGGCGTCCCCGCCAATTGCACTCGGAGCAAACGTTGAGGATGTGATCTCACCTTCAGGCATGTTGGTACGGTAGATCTCCGTGCCATTGAGATAGACCACCGCGCCATCATCTCGCAGAATGCTCAATTTGAGACCTTCCACGCCGCTAGCATCCGCCACGCTGAAATGATGCCTGAAGTAGTACGTAGTATGACCTGAAGTCAGTGTGGTCGTTTCACCCCCATCGCCAAATCCCAGTTCTGCTGCGCCCGTCGACCAGCCCGAGTCGTCAAAGTCCGATTCGCGCCAATTCGTCCCTTGGTCAGAGCCATCATCGAGGTAACGCCACGTTGAATCTCTTGCGATTAAGACGGTACTTCCTGTCATTTCTCCTACGGAAAAATCACTATCGGCACTTGCCGTACCTGATAACGCAAATGCTATTTCCACTGGATAGTTGGGAGCCGCTCCGTTGAGAGACACCGTCCATACATACGTCTGACCTTCCCCAATCCTTCCTCGAGAAGGTACTTGGACGAGAGGCAGAATCTCTATCGTCTGAATCTCCTCTGCAAGGTTGCCCGCGGCGTCAGTCGCTGACCACGTAATCGAATGCACGCCCGGTCTGAATGCGGTGATTAGTGTGTCGCTCGCAGCTACTACGTCACCATCTAATCCATCCACAGCCATCGCTGTGCCAACATCGACAGGTGTATACCAACCGGTTGCCGATATGCGCACGTCGTTAGGAAGCGTCAAGATCGGCGCGACGTCGTCCAGATTAGGGTTCTTCCCTTGCCGATATTCATCGATATTGACCAATCCGTCGCCATCTAAGTCTCCCTGCGCATCGTCACTATTAGGATCGAGTTGGTTCTCGACTTCAAACAGATCAGGCATACCATCGCCGTCTGAATCTGCAAAGGCAGTAGGTTCAACGATCGTAACAATCGCGGTCGCAGTAGCAGATCGGCCGAGACTATCCGTCGCCGAGAACGTTACGACGGTTGCGCCAAGGGCGAACGAATCTCCAGCGTCATTGGAGACTTCAAGTTCGTTGCCATCGTCGTCGTAAGCCGTCGCGCCGTCAAGAAAGGCCCTAATGATCGCAAAGTCGCTCGACAGACTGCCACCGTCAGCAGACACTACGACGATGTTGTCTGGTACAGTGAGATCGGGTCCAATCTTCGCCAATACCGACACCGTCTTCATACCGGTATTTCCAGAATCATCGGTAGCACTGAAAACAACATCAGTCTCTACACCAAGATCGAGTGTGTTGCCTAAGTCGTTCCTTACAGATACATCAATATCGACAAGATCGACTGCACTGACGGAGTCTATGAAACTTTGGATTTTGCTGTTGCTTGTTTCGACGACGTTGCGCTGTAATATGTCTGCTGATAGTATCAGGTCAAAACTGACGTCGGAACTAGATACACTGGATTGGTGCACCTCAACCGCGATGACGTTTTTACCCGCCACTAGGTGGCGTGGCGACACCGTAAAGGCATGGAAATTTTGACCATCATCATCAGCGCCTATCGACTCGGTTTCGAATGTAATAGCGCCTACCGGAGGCATGCGATCGCGAACGACTTCCGTTCCATTGAGGTACACGACTGCTCCGTCGTCTCGTTTTAGGGACAGATTGAGGGCGTTGACAGAAGCCGGATTAGCAATGTTGAACTGACTGCGGAAGTAGTACGTGATATGTCCGGAGGTGATTGTCGTGGCTTCGTCTCCTTCGCCAAATCCAAGCTGCGCAGCGCCCGTAGACCATCCGGAATCGTCAAAGTCTCTCTCCCGCCAAGCCGTTCCCTGATCGCTACCGTCGTCGAGGTAACGCCAAGTAGATCCATCCCGAATTAGTGAGGTTACACCTTCAGAAGGTGCCACTGATAGTTCCAATTTAAAACTGACGTCCGAGCTGCTCGTCGAATTCTGGTGGATCTCGACCGCTAGGACGTTTTCGCCGTCCTGGAGCTGGTCAGATGAAATCTCCATTTCGACATACGTTGATTCTGCTACCCCGCCAATGGGTGTCGAAGCCGTAGTTTCAAAATTGACATCACCATCTGGCATGTTGTCACGGAAGACTTCTGTACCGTTCAGATAAACGACGGCACCATCATCCCGCACAATACGCAGATTCAGAGCTCCCACCGAAGCGACGTCCTCGATCGTGAATGCACGCCGGAAGTAGTAAGTGATATGCCCTGAATCGAGCAATGTTGTCTCGTCTCCGTCTCCGAACCCAAGTTCGGCAGCACCACTCGACCATTCGGAATCGTCAAAGTCATTTTCGCGCCAAGCCGTCCCCTGATCCGAACCGTCATCAAGGTAACGCCAAGTAGCGTTTGCGCCGATAAACGTGGGCGTAGCAGAGACACCTTCCTCAGTTGACGATAGATTAATGGTGACAGAATCCGGTGCCATGATGTTTGGAGCCGTCGTATCGACAACCGTCACGGTAATCGTTAGTGAACTAGTGTTACCAGCGGAATCGGTTGCGGTGAATGTCACCGTCGATTCACCGAGCGACAGGGATTCGCCAACATCCGCCATAATTTCAATTTCGTCTGCCGCATCGACATCGTCGGAAACTGTAAGGTGTTCGCGGAGAAGCGCGGATGACAACAGTACACCACCCGGTGCGTTGCCTTCTAGCGTGATGTTTTCACCACTGATTTCAGGCGGCGTTTCGTCGATACTCCTCGAAGCATCCAGTGGATATGCGTCTTGATCGTCGGGAACATTGTCGTTGTCATCGTCATCGTCACAGGCGTCCCCCGTGCCGTCAGAGTCCGTGTCCAGTTGATCCTGATTTGCGACGTTCGGACAATTGTCATCGTCGTTTTCTACGCCATCGCCATCGGTATCTGTTTCTGTTGGCACCAATTCAAACGTCTTAACGATTCGAAATTGATCGTGAACAACCCCTTCGAAGTCGACAAAACTCCCGTCGAGTTGGTTGCCATTGACGTCGATGATCATCGAACCTTCGATGTTCACCCAGTAAGCCATGATGGGGTGTTCTGTCAGACCACCCTGATTGAACGAAGAACTGCCGACGACCGAATAAATCATGCCTTGATTGCTTCCTTCGTTCTTTTGATAGTCGTTACCGTCGGCAGGGTTACCGTTATCCGAATCTTTCGCATGGACTTCCGGGTCGTACGTACTCGATAGGCCGTAGTGTCCATCCATGAGCACGGAACGCTCATATGAATGACTGTGACCGGTGAGATTCAGGTCTGAACCAAAATACTCAATCACCGGGCTAAACCGCTCCCGCATCTCGACGAGTTGGGATTCGGCGTCCGAATCATGAGATCCTTTCGAGTATGGCGGATGGTGCCAATAGGTAAGGATCCAGTCTTGTGTAGTGGCGGCTAAGTCCTCACAGAGCCAGCTATACATGGCTCCGCCACCACCATCATCTGGACATATATTGGTCGTGGGGTTTTGTGGAGCAGTACGATCCGTATCGTGTGAGTCGAGGGCAACGAAATGGACATTACCGTAGTCGAAGGAGTAGTAAGCTTCTGTGCCGCTTGCTAAACCTCCTGCTTCTGCCGCCTTCGGAAGCGTAAATGCGTCGTAATATGGCCCTGACTGCGTAGGCGAGTCGGAAGCTCCGAATTCGTGATTCCCAGGTGATGGCCACAAGACGTGATTCCTAAGCACTTTAGCAAGTGGCTCGAATAGACCCCGTGTGTGTTCGGTATCCGTACCATCGTTGTACGCATTGTCGCCAAGCATAAGGATGACGTCGGCTTGTGCGCCGTTATTCTCCGACGCCCACGCGAGGTACTCTTCCATGACGGCATCGACATCCGTACAGCCTTGGTTATCGACGGCACATCGCCCAGAATCGCCAATGACCCAAATACGAATCGATTCATTGGCGCCTTTAGGCGGAGAGGTCTTGAAGAAATGGTCAGAATCATTCCCCGCAAATGTCATTGCGGAATTACCAATCTCGTAAAAATACTTGGTATTCGAATCTAGACCTGAAATGAGCACCTCGTGCTCAGTGGTCAAAGCTTCATTCTCTATGGTTTCGGTTAATTCGTCGACCGCTGACCCATAAGAGAGTTTCGTATCGGTAAAGCCGTCCGTACGCCACCGCACGATCATCGAAGACGGTGTTCCCATCTGGAGATACGGTCCGCGAACGACTTCTGGTGATTCGGCTTCAGCAACCCAGGCGAGTTCTAGGTCGAAACTAAGGTCTGAGCTCGTATTTGAAACTTGGTGTACCTCGACTGCCAAGACGTTTTCACCAAGCACCGCCGAGTCCTTCGCTACACTAAATGGATGAAAATTCGCCCCATCGTCCGCCGCGTTTGCAGCAGTCGTGGTGTAGGTGACGTCTCCACTGAGATTAGATCTAGCAACTTCAGTACCGTTCAGGTAGACGATTGCGCCGTCATCACGTTTCAGCCGTAAACCGAAAGCAACGATCGCATCTAGGTCGTCAATATTGAACGTGTGTCGGAAGTAATACGTGATGTGACCGGACGTTAATACGGTTGCTTCATCACCTTCGCCAAAACCAAGTTCTGCCGGGCCAGATGCCCAACCGGAATCATCAAAATCGGTCTCTCGCCACGCCGTTCCCTGGTCGCTCCCGTCGTCGAGATAGCTCCACGTTGACCCAACGTCAACGAGGTTGTTTGCTCCCGGTTCAGTAGTCGTGGACTCGAGCGAGAAATCGAAACTCACATCTGAACTGCTCAGACTAGCCTGGTGAACCGAAACTGCGATGACGTTATTTCCTTGCTGTAATGCGGCATCGTCAAATGCGTGCACGAAGAATTCGTTGGTCTCTATCGCACCGGCGGCGGTGGTATTCGCCGTTATCGTTCCGGCTGGCATGTTGGTCCGATAGACCTCGGTGCCATTTAAGTAGACGACTGCTCCGTCGTCTCTTAAGATCTCTAGTGAAAGTCCAGCGATATCTGCGGTGCTTTCGACGGTGAAGTGGTGACGGAAGTAGTAGGTGATATGGCCACTCGACAAAGTCGTTGCTTCATCGCCGTCACCGAAACCGAGCTGTGCAGGTCCGGATTGCCAGTTCGAGTCGTCATAGTCCGTCTCGCGCCAGTCCGTACCTAAATCACTACCATCGTCCACGTATAGCCAGGTCGAACCTTTTGCGATTAGCTCTTCCGCGCTTGAAACGGAGGCTGAGAAGAGTAGAAAGACGCTCAGTAGAACGATGCTGAGGCGAGGTTTATGGGAGTGTGTCGGGTTCATTTTTGCCGTCTCCTTCTTGAGTTTCAAACTTCAGTTTCTTGTGAATGGTCTCTCTTAATGCTCGTATTGCTGGCGATTTTTTCGTTCTATTAGGAAGTAACTCGATCGCACGTTCAGCAAGCAGAAACTGTTGTTTCGCTTCCTCATGCCGACCGATTGAGTGAAGCACGCTAGCCTTCTTTACGAGCCACGTTTCTTTTCGATCTACGTCATGGAGAATACTATCTACTCGATTAATCGCATTTTGATAGTGTCCTTGATCAATTTCAATCTCTATCGCGAGCCTTCGGAATGTGATTAGGGGTCCGATCAATTCGATACCCTCCTCGAGTCCTTCCAATGCCTTAGATAAATAAGGTCTCCCTGCTTCTCTATAGGCTTGGGCTCTAGCGAGATAGTGGTCCGGCGTTGGAGTCGATTGGTATTCGATGGCTAATTCGTATGCTTGCGCCGCATTCAGGTGTCGTTCTTGCTGTGAGAATACCTTCGCCAGCGCTACGTATCCTCTCGGACTGCTTGGCGATCGATTAATAAAGATCTGAAGCGCGGTTTCGGCTTCTTTGAACTCACCTCGTTCGTGCAGTGTCAACCCGGTCAAGTAGTGAACCGTGGTATTCGATGGAGAAAGTAAGCGAACCCGGTTGAGGTCCTCTAACGCCTCCTCGAAATGGCGATGCTTACGATAGATATCTGCTCGCTCTAGAAGCGAAGCAATATGATCGGGATCTTTTTCGAGAATAGCATTAAGCGCTTCGACCTGCTCATGCGGATCACCGTGACCAAGAGCTGTTGTACTGACGCAAAACCAACATAGAAGTGCAAATTTGGAGATCGTCCGCAACACCACACTACGCAGTGCGCTTGGCTGGAAAGTCTTGATTGAATAGGCTCAGATGACAGGCAAAAATTATTCTATCTAGGTCAGTCCGGAACAGCTCTGTCGGCGTGAATCGCACGCGTTTCGCGTAGATGAAAGGATTGCGAGTACCACGACGGTATCCCAGCGCTTAATCTGGACTGCGCTATCGAGTCTGGTCGCGGGAGATCCGGTGGCTCGAGCGGACGCGCTTCAATCCCTCGTCAGCACTTCCAGTAAGTGTCCATCTATATCACGCCAGTAAAACCCACGACCACCGTTCCAATTGTTGATTTCACCGTTATCCGATGCGAATGGACCCGAGCCGTACGTAACGCCATTGGCTTTGATTCGACTAAAGATACCATCAAATTCTTCGTCCGTCACTTTAAACGCATAGTGATGACTTCGAAATTCCTTCGCGTCATCGAAGTCCATCGTCAATGATCCATTGACAACCACGGGCGCGAAATGACCCGTCATTCCTTCGTAAGTTAGCCCCATGATCTCCGCGAAAAAGCGTGCTGCAGCTTCCTTGTCCTTGGACGGTACGATAGTGTGATTAAGTTCCATGAGCAGACTCTCACTCGGTGCGAGACACGATTGTTAGTCCAATTATCGATTTTCAAAGCGTTTGGAGGGTATCAATCACATTAATTTAGCGACCCGGCTAGATAGTGAGCGTGAGAGACACAGACTGATCAATCCAGTATGTAATTCGGTGGTAAATATCAATGTGATTTCGCGCAGTCGAAGCGAGGGGCGCGACTTGAAGCGAATATTTAGCTGTCTGTCCTTCGTTCTCGAAGCGTATGAACCACATCCGCAATTCTGGTCGCAGCGTAATCGACTTCCTCTTCGGTCGTAAACCGACCTACCGTAAACCGCAAGGATGCGGAGGCTAGTTCATCGGCGACACCGATCGCACGCAAAACATATGACGGTTCGACCGTAGCGGATGTGCAAGCAGAGCCTGACGAGACGGCAACGTCATTCAGCGCCATCAATAGGGTCTCGCCATCTACCCCTCCGAATCCGATATTGATTAGTCCTGGAATCCGTTGGTTTTCGGATCCATTCATATGAACGTCAGGTATCTGTCTGAGATGCGCCCATAGTCGTTCTCTCAATGCACGAAGGTGCGTTGCTTCGCGTTCAAGTTCGACCGTACAAATGGACGCAGCGGCGCCGATCCCAACGATTTGGTGAGTCGCTAACGTGCCCGATCGTAAGCCCCTTTCGTGGCCGCCACCATGGATGATGGCTTGTAAGGGGATGTTTCCAGCGCGCCGGACGTAAAGCGCACCGATACCCTTCGGACCGTAGATCTTGTGTCCCGAAATACTCAGCATATCAATATTCAGTTTGTCAACATTCACCGGCACTTTACCGACACTTTGCGCAGCGTCGACATGAAAAAAAACCCCTCCGTCCCGACAGATCTGACCAATCGATGAAACGTCGTTCAAGACACCGATTTCATTGTTCACATGCATGATCGAGACGACGAACGTGTCGTGCTCGATCGCATCCGCAACATGGTTCGGCGACACGAGTCCATCTGTATCTGGTTTAACGTACGTGACGCGTATACCTGTCTTCTCTAAATACTCACAGGTGTCCAGCACCGCTTTGTGTTCATACGCACTGGTCACGATATGTCCCGAACCAAAGTGCTCCGCAAGACCTTTTAATGCGAGGTTATCTGATTCGGTCGCTCCGGAAGTCCAAACGATCTCTAATGGATCCGCGCCAATCAGCTGAGCGAGCTGGACGCGAGCGTTCTCAACGTGCTCCTCTGCTTCCCAACCGAACACATGCGATGTCGAGGCTGGGTTGCCAAAGTCGCCATCGAACATCAGGCACTTGCTCATTTTGTGAGCGACGCGCGGGTCAACGGGAGTCGTTGCCGCATAGTCGAGGTATACCGCACGTGCGCGCGGAGAAGCGATGTTCAAACGTGGATGCCGCTAAATCGGCCGTAATAGCAAGGCGTTAGCACTCAATTTTATGGTGCGTATTACCGGGTCACAGAGGCAAAAACCCGGCAGTTATGAACGTCTAGTCGCGAGGAACTGCAATAGCGCGTTCAATATGCGTGAACATACCACGCAAGATCTGCACCTCCGTTTCGTCGAGCTCAATTCGGCCGAACATTCGTTGAAAACGCGTATAGGCCGTTCTGGGGGCGCTTGGATCAAAGAATCCAATCGCGTTTAAGACACGGTCAAGGTGTTCGTACATTGCCACGATTTCGGAATGAGTAGCATGTCTGCGATCCCAACCGGCTTTAACTTCGGAATTGCCACGCGCCTTAAACAACTCGTAAACGACGATTTGGACAGCCATCGCCAAGTTCAACGATCCGTACACGTCCGACGATGGAATCCGAACGTGCAAGTTACACATCGCTAGTTCGTCGTTGGACAACCCGTTGTTTTCACGACCAAATAGAACCGCGAGTGGCTTAGCAGCTTCTGACATACTGACGACGTCTAGTGCAAACTCCTCAACACTTTTTACCGTCCAAGGAATGTGGCGGTCACGTACACTAGTTCCCGCCACGAACCCACAATCCCCGATCGCGTCCTCAAGCGAGTCAAGCACCTTCGCTGACGCAACCACATCCAATGCCCCAGCAGCTCGCCAGTCAGCCTGTGGATCCGGAAAGCGTTTCGGATTAACAAGATAGAGAGACGATAGGCCCATCGTCTTCATTGCTCGTGCTGTGGCCCCAATATTGCCCGGGTGCGACGGTTCAACAAGCACTATCCGAATTTCCAAATCTACGCTCCGGTCAACTGCGCTATGAAAGCATCAATGCTAGAATTTTTCGCGTGCAACCCATCCTAAGAATCGCGACACAAGCGGTGCGTGCGGCAGGTCGCGAACTGATGGCTCGCGCACCTAGCGCGCCTTCGTCGCGCTCCATTTCAGCTGCGAGTGAAGCGTATTTTCAACGTACGCACGATCGCGCATTACGGACGATTGCTAGCACGATCCAACGGTCATATCCCGAACACGAAGTGGTCTCATCTGATGATTTTTTGGGGCAGGCTAACGCCGAAACGAGCTGGATCGTCGAACCGATCTGCGGTCGGATGAACTTTATGCGCCGCCTAGACCACTTCTGTACTTTGGTGGGTATATCACGAGCGGACCGACTTCAACATGCATTGATCGTTGATCATTTTCGGGACGGTCACTTTCACGTGACTCGCAGAGAAGGGTGTTTCACCAATGATGGCCGCATGCGCGTAAGCGATACGCGAACCACAAGTGGTGCATTCGTCGCACTCAACGGACCCGACGCCATTGCGGAACATTCGAATCTACGACTTACGACCCGAGTTTCTGGTTGTCTCGGGCTCGATATCGCGAACACAGCGTGCGGACGATTCGATGCATTGACGTGCGAGAGCGCTTCAGTCTTCCACTTTCAGTTCGCCAGACTGTTTATTCGTGAAGCAGGTGGATTTGCCTCTACTTTGAACGGCGGTGAATGGTCTTCTCTTGACGACGGTCTAATCGCCGGCAACACATACTTGCACCGCAAGCTTGTTGCGGAACGCGTAAAACGAGAATCAGTCGCTGCCGTGTAAGCGGAATACCGAGCCGTTAAACGACCTCGCCACTACCCTCTTTCTGAGGCAACGCCAAATCTTCACTCGTGATGTTGAGCATCAGCAGAAGGTTTGCCGCGACGTAAATCGACGAATACGTACCGATCACGACACCAATCGTCAACGCAGTGGCGAAACCCGAAATTTGCTCCCCACCTGCCAGCAACAGCGCAAGTAACACCAACAACGTCGTCAACGACGTTACCAACGTCCGACCAAGCATTTGATTCAAGGACATGTTGATGATCTCGACCGGATTCCGTCGACGGATCGTCCTGAAATTCTCACGAATCCGGTCAGACACCACGATCGTGTCATTTAGTGAATAACCAATTACGGCGAGTAACGCCGCTAACTCCGCAAGATTGAACGTCCAGCCGAACATGCAGAAGAGCCCGACGACGATGATGACATCGTGCATCAGCGCCACAACCGCGCCAAGTGCGAACTTGCCGGTAAAACGAAGCATGATGTACAACAACACCATACCGAGTGCCACCAGCAGTGCGAGACCGCCTTTCTCTGTTAATTCTTCGCCAACCGTCGGTCCAACAAATTCTGAGCGGCGAAGGTCGGTCGCACCAATTCCCTCGTCGAGTGACGATCTAATGTTGTCGCCGACGTTCGATTGATCAATGCCGGGAATCGGGGGTACACGGACCTGCACTTCGGTTTCGCTGCCCATACTTTGCACGACCGCATCGGCGTACCCGTCGCTTGCTAGTATCGACCTAACGTAGACCGGATCGACCGGTTCTTCGAGCGCTAATTCCACCAATACACCACCGGTGAAGTCGAGTCCGCGGTTGACGCCAAGCCAAACGAACGCGACAACCGATGCCAGCAGGAAAACTCCGGATAGAACCGTCGCGAGATGGCGGTGTGCCATAAAGTCAATGTTTAAGTTCATATCCAGACCGTCCTAACAGCACGATTGCCGTAGACCAAATGCACCAAGCCGCGTGATACAAAGATCGAAGTAAACATAGATGTGACGATGCCGATGGACAGTGTGACGGCGAATCCGGCTACTGGACCGCTCCCAATAGCAAGGAGGATCAACGCAACAAAGAGCGTCGTGATGTTGGCATCGAGGATCGTTACGAACGCGCGGTCATAGCCATTCTTTATCGCCGTCGCTGGCGGAGACCGCTTCAGTTCTTCTCTAATACGAGAAAAAATGAGCACGTTGGCGTCTACTGCCATACCCACGGTTAACACAATACCCGCGATACCTGGCAACGTGAGCGTTGCGCCTAACAGTGACATCGCCGCGACTAGCACGATCATGTTCATCGTCAGGCAAATGTCTGCGATGACGCCGAACACTTTGTAGTAGACGATCATGAATAACGCTACGAGTGCTAGCCCGACGACCACCGCGAGCATACCTCGGTCGATATTCTCATCGCCGAGAGACGCGCCGACCGTACGCTCTTCAACAAAATACATCGGTGCGGCTAGCGCACCCGCACGAAGCAGTATCGCAAGTTCCTGAGCATCGCGCACTGAGATGCCAGTAATACGGGAGTTGTAGGAAAGAGCGCCTTGAATGGTCGCGACGCTGATCAGTCGTCGTGACGTCTCGATCTTTGTTCGTTCGACGCGCTCCCCATTGACGACTTCATTGACGATAACTGGGCGTTGCTCAATAAAAATGATGCCCATTCGACGACCGATGTTAGGCGCGGTCGCTCGGTTGATCCGTTCGCCGCCAATGCTGTCAAACTGCATGTTGACTTGCGGCAACGAGGTTTCAGGATCTCGAGCTTGTTGGGCGTCAACGACGTTGTCGCCGGTCACGATGTTCTCCTTGAGCAACCTTACGTCAACGCCTTCGTATGGGAGAACCTCGATCTGCGACGGTCGATCCGTTACCGATGCTTCAAGTCGAAACTCAAGTGTCGCAAATTTATCGAGAATGCGCTTCGCCTCTGAACTATCTTGAACACCCGGTAACTCGATCACAATTCGCGAGCTGCCAAGCCGTTGTACGAGAGGTTCCGCAACGCCGATTTCATTCACTCGATTACGCAAGCCTGTGAGGTTCTGCTCGATCGCAGCATCTTCAATTTCATTGAGACGATCCTGCGTCAACGTAATCTGTATCGCTGGCGCACCGCGCCACTCAACTTCCTCGATCACGTGATTTGGCGGTCCGTATGACGACTCCAACACCGACATCGCATCAGCGCGACGCGCTTCATCCGCGAATGGAATGTGGACTGCCGAATCAGACACCAAGTCCTCGCTAGCTATGTAGCGCACGTTTTCCTCGCGAAGCAGAGTGGTCGCCTTATCGGCTTCGTCATTCAGTTGTTTAGCGATCGCGCTCTGCATGTCGACCTGCAAAACGAAGTGAATGCCGCCCGCCAAATCCAGCCCCAGTGTCATGGGCTTGGATCCAATATCGCGCAACCATTGAGGTGTCGTCGGCGCTAAGTTCAGAGCGATTACGAACTGCCTTTCCACACCCACCGGATTTAAACGTGATTCAAGCAAATCCTTCGCGCGAATCTGATCGAGTTCGTCGTATAGATGAATTTGACTTCCGCGTTGGGTTAACGCTGCCCGTTTGACCTCGATTCCTTCGCCTTCCAGCAAGTCTCGTGCTTGTGCCGTGAATCTTGTGCCAATGACGGTCGCAGAGTTATCGACTTCTATCTGGACCGCATGGTCAGGTGGATATAGATTTGGTAACGCGTAGAGAATCCCAAGAACTAAGACACCTAGCGCGATGACGTACCTCCACAACGGGTATCGGTACGGTTGATCTAAAGGTGTCCTCGTGCCAAAAAGGTTCTGGCCGAAAACGCGATTGTCAGGCATCTGCGCCTACTAAGCGGAAGCTTTGCTTTCGGGGAGTTCTTTGAGTGTGCCTTTCGGAAGTGTCGAGGAGATGGCTGCTTTCTGGAACCGCAATTCAACGTTGTCGGCGACCTTCACAAAAGCGTAGTTTTCATCGACTTTCGTGATTTCCCCCATGATACCGCCGATGCTCACGACTTCGTCACCTACCGATAAGCCGGCCATCAATGCCGCTTGCTCTTTTCGCCGCTTGCTTTGCGGTCGAATGATTAAGAAATAAAAGATTGCGATCATTGCAACCAAGAAAATGATCATCGTATAGTCCACGAGAGACCTCCTACGCGACGCTACGTGTTGAGTTTAGACGCTGGAACCGACGCGATTGGCGTCGGCAAATCGAGCGAGTAGACGGGAGGCAAAAGCCGAAAGCGTGTTTTCTGAGATGTGCTTCCGCAACGCGGCCATCAACTCGTGATAGAAGTGCAAATTATGAATGCTCATCAATGTGCAAGCGAGCATTTCACGACATCGATCGAGATGGTGCAGGTATGCGCGAGAGAAATGTTGACATGCGTAGCAACCACATTCAGGATCAATAGGTGACGAATCCTGCTTGTGAACAGCATTACGAATCCTGACAACACCTTGCCAGGTGAACAAGTGACCGTTGCGCGCGTTGCGCGTCGGCATCACACAATCGAACATGTCGATTCCCAAGAGTACGCCACGTATTAGGTCGGACGGTGTACCCACACCCATAAGGTAACGAGGTCGGTCAGGCGGCATTTGCGGGATGAGAGCGGAGAGGACCGCATTCATTTCCTCGATATCCTCACCAACTGAAAGTCCACCGATCGCAAGCCCATCGAATCCGATCTCGCAAAGCGATGTGAGACTTTGCGATCGGAGGTCGTCGTAGACGCTACCTTGGACGATCCCAAACAACACACCTTCTCCTCGATAGGATGACTTCGACTCCGAAGCCCATTCAATCGATCGACGCATCGACGATTTCGCGACGCGATGCGTGGCCGGATAAGGTGTACATTCATCAAACACCATGACGACGTCTGAGTTAAGCGTCTCTTGCATACGCATCGAGATTTCGGGGCTGAGCCGAACTTCATCCCCATTCACTGGTGATCTAAATGTGACTCCTTCGTCATCGACTCGGACGCTATCGCGCAGACTGAATACCTGGAATCCGCCTGAATCAGTCAGAATAGGTCCTTCCCAATCCATGAAACCATGCAATCCGCCCAACTGACCGATGACGTCCGGACCCGGACGTAGCATCAGATGAAACGTATTGCCGAGCAGAATCTGGGTACCAACGTCTCGCAACTGAATCGGCGTGAGCGATTTGACTGAACCGTACGTTCCGCAAGGCATAAACACGGGCGTCGACACTATGCCATGATTTAGCGTGAGCTCGCCTGTGCGCGACTCTCCTGATTGCGCGACGACCTTAAACACGTTGCCGGTCCACGAACATGGCATCACCATAGCTGTAAAACCGGTATCCCTTTCTCACCGCTTCTTCATACGCTGCAAGCATCCGTTCTCTCCCGTAGAAAGCCGAGACTAACATCAACAACGTCGACTCTGGCAGGTGGAAATTAGTCACAAGTGCATCAACTACCTGGAATTTAAATCCGGGGGTAATGAATAGACTGGTCTCACCGGAAGTCTGACCATTTTGCGCCCAAGATTCGAGTGTTCGAACGACCGTCGTTCCGATTGCAATGACTCGCGAATCCGTGTCTGATAGGCGTGCAACGGTCTCGGTAGGAATGTCATATCGCTCTTGGTGCATCACGTGCTGGCTCAAGTCATTCACTCGCACAGGTTGGAATGTTCCCGCCCCCACATGCAGCGTAACACGACATATCTCAACCCCTTTCGCCGCGATTTCAGCAAGAAATTCGTCGTCAAAATGTAACCCCGCCGTCGGTGCAGCCACTGCGCCGGGCGTATCCGCATACACGGTTTGGTAACGCTGCTCGTCGCTCTCATGTGCTTTTCGTCGAACATACGGTGGTAACGGCACGGAGCCGAATTCATCAAGAAATTCAAGCGCTGGACGGTCAAACCTTAGTTGGTAGAACTCCCCCTCTCGTGCAATTACCTTGATCGTTTGTCCGTAGCAGTCCAAGGTACGATCAGGTTTAAGTGGTTTACTGACAGCGACTTGACAAAGTGCGTCCGTTTCTGATTCGATACGTTCTACGAGAATCTCAGCCTTACCGCCCGAATCCTTTACCGCATAGAGCCGTGCCTTGATGACCTTCGAATCGTTGATCACCATTGCGTCACCCGGTCGCAGATAGTCGATTAGGTCTCGAAACTGTCGATGCTCATATCCTTTTGCTCCTAACACCATCAAGCGACTGTCAGTACGGGACGGCAATGGTTTGCGCGCGATAAGGTGCGATGGAAGCGAATAACTGAAGTCTGATTTACTTAGTTGCATTGCGTGAACACGTACGTCGCTAAGATTTTGCAGCCGAACAGCCGAATTGCTTGATGAGTGTAGCCGTTAAACACCGACGAATTTTCCGATTTATTTTTATTTCACTAGCGACATGTGCGGCGACCGTCCATACCGCTGAGAATCATGAGGTCGTTGAGAGCAGATGGGAACCCGCGATTCAACAATTTGAAGCGGCGGACGAAGCAAATCCACCACCAAAGAACGCGATTCTGTTCACTGGCAGCTCAAGTATCGTTTTCTGGCGTTCATTGACCAAAGATATGGCGCCACTCACGGTCCTGAACCGCGGATTTGGCGGGTCGCAAATGTTCGAACTCAACATGTTCCGCGATCGCATCGTTACGCCGTACGAGCCTCGCGCTGTTCTGATCTATGAAGGTGATAACGACGTCGCTGCGGGAAAACAGCCTGATGAAATCGTCGCTGAATACCGCGATTTTGTCAATCACCTTTACAAACACCTTCCAGATACGGACATCTACTTTATTGCAGTTAAACCGTCGATTCTTCGAGCCCACCTATGGTCTACGATGGACGAAGTCAACAAAGCACTACAAGAACTCGCAGACGAACATGATCATGTGCGTTTCCTCGACACCAGCACGCCCATGCTGAATGAAGATGGCACTGCTAAAGCTGGTTTATTAGTCGAAGATGGATTGCACATGAACGCGAACGGCTACGCAATCTGGACAGACGTCGTTCGGCCGGTCTTGATGAGCGCTTATCGCGAATAACGCTACGGATTGCTGGTGCCTGAGGAGAGACTCGAACTCTCACGGTGTTGCCACCACTAGATTTTGAATCTAGCGCGTATACCAATTTCGCCACTCAGGCTCGTTTTCAAAGATTATCGCACAGCGCTGAATCAGCATATCGAACGTGCTCATGCCTATGAACAGCGTTTCGGTAAGTTGGTGCGAACCAAGCTTAAGAAATCTTATGGAATACATCGCTATTGACCATGAAGCTATTCCATGGTTGTGTCTTTCGCGTGTGGTCTTCGTCTACATACTCGCGCGTTAGCACCCATAACGTATGAAGCGCACCGTCTTCACTCGTCCTACCACTGAAGTTAACGAGTGAACCGATTTCGCCGAAGTCGACTACGAATCCGATGAGTTCGTCGTTGATCGAACCATGAACCGGATAGCTCTGGCCCTCGACAGCACGACCTTTTTTAGATTCAAACGAACCATAGAAATGCGATCCTTCGAATACATCGATCACCAATCGTGATCCGTTCTGGTTTTCCCAAGTGCCAACCCATTCCATCAGCCGACCTCATTCAAGAACAGTTCATACATGCGATTATCGAAAGCAACAAATCGAACCAGCGGGATTCTTGAGTGCTCTCTGATCGTGTTGACAGCAACCGGAACGGCCAAATGTGGTGGATAGCCGTAGACGCCTGTCGAGATCGACGGAAAAGAGATGGACGAAAGTTCGTGTTTCACCGAGAGATCAAGGCAAGCTCGATAGCACCTAGCCAAGAGCGCTTCTTCACCCAAACTGCCACCGTGCCAAATCGGACCGACGGCATGAATGATGTATCGACATGACATCTCAAATCCAGGCGTGATCACAGCATCGCCAGTAAGGCAACCACCGATATCCCGAAGCGCTCTCGTAATTTCAGGTCCGGCAGCGCTATGAATCGCACCGTTTACACCGCTCCCTCCAGTTAGGTATGAGTTAGCCGCATTCACGACTGCATCGGTCGTTTGTGTTGTGATGTCGCCTTTTACGACTTCAATATCGAGCATACATTTCACAGCTCAAGTTGCTATCTAATCTGTGCTTCAGTGTAAGGAGCAGCAAGTAGATTTAAAGCTAAGCCAAGCTCATCTGAGCAGTGACTGCTTCTCAGAGCACTTTCGCACGGCGCGTTACGCTAAATAAAAGTTGTGAAATCCGCTCCTAAAAATCTACTCTAATCTCAGAATAGACTTCTTCGCGCCGGTCTTTGTCGGTGGTGCGCTGAGGCTTAACCTCATGCGTCTGATCCACCTCCAACGCGCATTTAAGGTCCGCCGGAAGCGTGTGCAGACCG
>JAPOXV010000026.1 GCA_026706935.1 Gammaproteobacteria bacterium
ACCCGAGTTCTCTCAAGCGCCTTGGTATTCTCTACCCGACCACCTGTGTCGGTTTTGGGTACGGTCAACGTTTGATTAGTGCTTAGAGGTTTTTCTTGGAAGCGTGGCATCAACGACTTCATGGATACGATGGATCCATTTCGGCATCACGTCTCGGCCTTGAGGGATTCCGGATTTGCCTGAAATCCCAGCCTACCTGCTTGAACCTGGAAAACCAACTCCAGGATCGCCTAGCCTTCTCCGTCACCCCATTGCCACAAACGCCGGTGCTGGAATATTAACCAGCTTCCCATCGGCTACGCCTTTCGGCCTGGCCTTAGGGGCCGACTCACCCTGCGTCGATGAACGTTGTACAGGAACCCTTGGTCTTTCGGCGAGGAGGATTCTCACCCCCTTTATCGTTACTCATGTCAGCATTCTCACTTCTGATACCTCGAGCAGCTCTCGCGAACTGCCTTCAACGGCTTACAGAACGCTCCTCTACCGCTCGCGACGGCGAACCGTCACGAACCCGCAGCTTCGGTACGTGATTTAAGACCCGGTACATCTTCCGCGCGGGCCGACTTGACCAGTGAGCTGTTACGCTTTCTTTAAAGGATGGCTGCTTCCAAGCCAACCTCCTGGGTGTCTATGCCTTCCCACATCGTTTCCCACTTAATCACGGTTTAGGGACCTTAGCTGGCGGTCTGGGCTGTTTCCCTTTCGACGACGGACCTTAGCACCCGCCGTCTGTCTCCCTTGCTGCACTCGCCGGTATTCGGAGTTTGCATGGGGTTGGTAAGTCTAGGTGACCCCCTAGCCCAAACAGTGCTCTACCCCCGGAGGTGATACAAGAGGCACTACCTAAATAGTTTTCGAGGAGAACCAGCTATCTCCGAGCTTGATTAGCCTTTCACTCCTAACCACAGGTCATCCCCCCATTTTTCCACATAGGTGGGTTCGGACCTCCAGTCAGTGTTACCTGACCTTCATCCTGCCCATGGTTAGATCGCCCGGTTTCGGGTCTACTCCTACAGACTGCATCGCCCTGTTCAGACTCGGTTTCCCTACGGCTCCCCTAAACGGTTAACCTCGCCAGCAAGAGTAAGTCGCTGACCCATTATACAAAAGGTACGCAGTCACAGCCGTCGAAACGGCCGCTCCCACTGCTTGTACGCATCCGGTTTCAGGTACTGTTTCACTCCCCTAACAGGGGTACTTTTCACCTTTCCCTCACGGTACTCGTCCACTATCGGTCAGTTGAGAGTATTTAGCCTTAGAGGATGGTCCCCCTATATTCAGACAGGATTTCACGTGTCCCGCCCTACTCGACGTCACTACGGAGGCGTTTTCGCGTACGGGACTGTCACCCTTTGTCGTGCTTCTTTCCAGAAAGCTTCCACTAACGCTTCCGCAGCTTGATGGGCTACTCCCTTTTCGCTCGTCACTACTAAGGGAATCTCGGTTGATTTCTTTTCCTCCGGTTACTTAGATATTTCAATTCGCCGGGTTTGCTTTACGTACCTATAAGAATCACTTCCTTTCAGCACGTAATAGTGTCCGAAGACACTGGGTTTCCCCATTCGGAAATCCCCGGATCAGAGTCTGCTAATCGACTTCCCGAGGCTTATCGCAGATTGCAACGTCCTTCATCGCCTTCAACTGCCAAGGCATTCACCAGATGCGCTTCGTCACTTGACCATATAACCGGATGCCCAGTCGAAACCGAACACCCAGGTAAACTCGATCGTGACGACGATCTTATTCGCCAGACACCAATGAACCGTTCGCACGGTTCGAGGAACAGCCATATCCGAAATCGGATCCAACCATTCCTGGCATTTCTATTTGCGGTGAATCATTTGATTCCTGAATTGTTAAAGATCAAAAACGCGACCATTCCGTCGCGTATCACTCGTTGTCATGACATCATGGTGGAGCCGAGGAGGATCGAACTCCTGACCTGTTGCGTGCAAAGCAACCGCTCTCCCAGCTGAGCTACGGCCCCATCTACTTTAGCGTACCACGCTATTTATGGTGGGTCAGGGTGGACTTGAACCACCGACCTCACCCTTATCAGGGGTGCGCTCTAACCAACTGAGCTACAGACCCCACGGTGTCGAACGATTCAGAACAAAGCCATTCGTGTGGACACTCGAACGTATGCGCGTCGAGCTGGACCGTGCATCCCGTCGCCGAGCGACAGTTGCCGGCCGTTAGGTTAAGGAGGTGATCCAGCCACAGGTTCCCCTACGGCTACCTTGTTACGACTTAGTCCCAGTCATGAATCACACCGTGGTAACCGTCCCCCCGAAGGTTAGACTAGCTACTTCTGGTGCAACCCACTTCCATGACGTGACGGGCGGTGTGTACAAGGCCCGGGAACGTATTCACCGCGACGTTCTGATTCGCGATTACTAGCGATTCCGACTTCAAGGAGTCGAGTTGCAGACTCCTATCCGGACTACGAGAGGTTTTGAGGATTAGCTCCACCTCGCGGATTCGCGACCCATTGTGCCTCCCATTGTAGCACGTTTGTAGCCCACCTCGATAAGGGCCATGATGACTTGACCTCATCCCCGCCTTCCTCCGGTTTATCACCGGCAGTCTCCTTATAGTTCCCGGCCTAGCCGCTGGCAAATAAGGACAAGGGTTGCGCTCGTTACGGGACTTAACCCAACATCTCACGACACGAGCTGACGACAGCCATGCAACACCTGTCTCACGGTTCTAAAAGCACTCCCTCATCTCTGAGGGATTCCGTGGATGTCAAGAGGTGGTAAGGTTCTTCGCGTTGCATCGAATTAAACAACATGCTCCACCGCTTGTGCGGGCTCCCGTCAATTCATTTGAGTTTTAACCTTGCGGCCGTACTCCCCAGGCGGAGAACTTATCGCGTTAGCTGCGCCACTAAACCCTCAAGGGGCCCAACGGCTAGTTCTCATCGTTTACGGCGTGGACTACCAGGGTATCTAATCCTGTTTGCTCCCCACGCTTTCGCGCCTGAGCGTCAGTATTGGGCCAGGAAGCCGCCTTCGCCACTGGTGTTCCCTCCGATCTCTACGCATTTCACCGCTACACCGGAGATTCCACTTCCCTCTCCCATACTCTAGTCGGGCAGTATCAAATGCAATTCCCAGGTTAAGCCCGGGGATTTCACATCTGACTTACCCGACCGCCTGCGCGCGCTTTACGCCCAGTAATTCCGATTAACGCTCGCACCCTCCGTATTACCGCGGCTGCTGGCACGGAGTTAGCCGGTGCTTCTTGTGCAGGTAACGTCAGTACCGCGGGAGTATTAGTCCCCGGCGTTTCTTCCCTGCTGAAAGTGCTTTACAACCCGCAGGCCTTCTTCACACACGCGGCATTGCTGGATCAGGCTTTCGCCCATTGTCCAATATTCCCCACTGCTGCCTCCCGTAGGAGTCTGGACCGTGTCTCAGTTCCAGTGTGGCTGATCGTCCTCTCAGACCAGCTATGGATCGTCGCCTTGGTGAGCCGTTACCTCACCAACAAGCTAATCCAACGCAGGCTCCTCTAATAGCGCGAGGTCCGAAGATCCCCCGCTTTCACCCTTAGGTCGTATGCGGTATTAGCGCCAGTCTCCTGGCGTTATTCCCCACTACTAGGTAGATTCCTACGCGTTACTCACCCGTCCGCCACTGGGTTGGTACTCCCGAAGGAGTCCTCCCCGTTCGACTTGCATGTATGAAACCTGCCGCCAACGTTCAATCTGAGCCATGATCAAACTCTTCAATCAAAGATTGGTTTGCTCACGCATCCGATCCCCACGAATGAGAATCAAATCGCAAGCGTGTTTGTTTGTGCTCTCAGCTCATATGAATCGAGCGCCCACACGAATGGCTTGTTCCGATTTTTAAAGAGCGACCCCGTTCGCGGAGGGCAACAGTGCCTGCCGCCTTCGGCAAAGGGGTGGGAGATTATAGGTACTTCAGATACCGATGCAACTAACGATTAGCTTCATGCTCGTGAACGCACATCGCCCATGATTTTTTGCCGCGTCTGACCAAATGAAATCGCGAAAACAATGCGCTCGATCGAGTCAGTGTCTCGTCGATTGTCGCTATCTTGCGGTTATTGATCGTAATACCGCCCTGCTGAACGAGCTGCCGTGCGCGCCCCTTGGACTCAGCCAGACCGACAGCCACTAGACTGCTAAGAACATCTTCGTTTTCATCAACAATCCCACAGGGCACGCCATCGAGTTGAAGTTGCGCCAGATCAGTTTCGGTGAGTCGCTCAGTCGCTCCGCCAAAAAGCGCTTCCGTAATGCGCTCGGCAGAACTTAGGCCCGAAACACCGTGAACGAGCTCAGTTAGCTTCGACGCTAGATAGCGTTGACCTTCACGTCGTGATGGCTCTGCCTCGTGACTATCAGCAATCGCATTGATTTCATCAATGTCATCGTACGTGAAGAAACGCAAAAACGGTCGAACATCCGCGTCGTCCATATTCACCCAAAACTGATAAAACGCATACGGCGATGTGAGATTTGGATCCAGCCAAATAGCGCCACCTGTGCTCTTCCCGAATTTCTTGCCATCGCTGCGTTCAACTAAGGGCAGTGTCAATGCGAATGAGGAACCTCCTTCGGCACGGCGGATCAAATCCACGCCACTCACGATATTGCCCCATTGGTCATTACCACCAACTTGAACCGTGCAGTTGTAATCTCGATAAAGATGCAAGAAATCGAGCGCCTGAACCAGCGCATAGCTAAATTCTGTATACGAAATGCCACCACCTTCACGTGCGAGACGTGTCTTGATAGCGTCGCGTTGAATGAGGGAATTGACCGAGAAGTGTTTTCCTACGTCGCGCAAAAACTCAATCAAATTCGTCTTGCTCGCCCAGTCATAGTTATTGACTGCTAACGCAGCATTAGATCCCTCGAAACTGACGAATCGACTGGTCTGTTCTTCGAGTCGGTTCACCCAGTCTTGTACGACTTCCGTCGGATTGAGTTGCCGTTCTTCATCACGTCCAGACGGATCGCCAATTAATCCGGTTGCGCCACCAACTAAAACGATGGGCCGATGACCACACTGCTGAAACCTGCCGAGTGTCATTAGTGGAACAAGGTTTCCTACATGAAGACTCGGTGCGGTTGGATCGAAGCCACAATAGACCGTTCTTGATGCGCTCGCTAAATGTTCGTCGAATTCATGTTCGTGAGAGCGCTGCACGAGCATTCCGCGAGCATCAAGTTCTTTGAGAATCTCAGGCATCAAAGGAGCTTCTGAAACAAATGAAAAAATGTGAGGAAGGTATTTTCGATAAAATCCCGACTACCTAAATGTGCAGTCACACGGCTCGTACTGCTTGTCGCGTTTTCGTGTCGGCGAACGCGCCTGTTTCCGCATTTTTGACGGTCTCAAGTAGTGACGAATTGTGACTCGTCAAATTTGTGGTCTACACGGACGTAGATCAGGCTCGACACACGGAGTGGCAACGAGATGAATTTTGCAAATTCCCAAGGGGCGAATGCAGGAGTAGGTACCGTCAGTCCATTTCTCAAGAAATTCCCAGTACGAGCTGCGTGCGCCGCGGTCATTGCAATCGTGGTTTACCTTTCCGCGCAGGCATACCTCGCCTTTCCATCGCCGGGCGATGGTCCATCGAGCGCACCCGTTGAGTCGACAGAACCAGTCAATTCTCAAACAGAGATTAGGAATACTCCACTACTACCACGGATCGAATACGATCATCCGCCTGCGCCGCGTTTCGTCTCGCATCGAATCGAGCCTGGCGACACCTTAGGTGCACTTTTAACTTCGTTCGGTACCGATGAACGTGACATTAATCGCATTGTTACTTGCCGAGGTGAATGCCGACAGCTGCACAAACTGATCCCGGGTGCTACGTTGATTACTCGTTTGACGCACGACAGTCGTTTGATATCAATAGGACAATCGCTGCCATTCGGACAGATTCGGCAATATCGCGTCTATCCTGACGGCGTAGAAGTCACGTTGTCCCCTCTTGAGCGTCAGTCAATTCCAACATACAAGCACGTTGTTATTCGCGACGGTGAATCACCCATTAGCGCTGCACTACGTACAGGAGGCATTAAAGAAGCGACAGTACTAAGAGCCACACAGATTCTCGAATATGACATAGATTTTTGGCGCAACGTCTATCCGAATGACGAATTCGAGATCTATTTTGATCAGATTTTCGTTAACGATGAGTATGTTCAAGACGGTGAGATCCACGTCTTACGGTTCACCAATCGTGGTAGATTGCACGAGGCTTATTTACATACAGACGGACTTCATTACGAAGCCGACGGTTCAGCTATTCAGAAGCAATTCTTGAAAGCGCCATTGCGTTACAAGCGGATTTCGTCAAATTTCTCAAACGCGAGGAAACATCCAATCCTCGGTTACACGCGAGCACACAGAGGGGTTGACTACGCAGCGCCGAGAGGTACGCCCATTCGATCTACTGCAGACGGTATCGTCAGCCGCGTCGTGCGTAATGATCGTGCCGCGGGCAACTACCTGGCCATCAACCATTCAAACGGTTACGTAACACGATACATGCATTTAAGCGGATTCGCGTCCGGTATTACGAAAGGAACGCGTGTGACTCGGGGTAGTACGATCGGATATGTTGGTTCAACGGGATTAAGTACAGGACCTCATTTACACTACGAAGTAATCAAGAATGGTCGACACCTTAATCCGCTCACCGTACCGAACCCAAGCGTTGAGAGTCTTGAAGGCCCGCAACGGGGTCTCTTCTTGGCGAATGTCGAAACCTATTTAAATACGATCGAAAGGCTTCGCGAGCAGAATCTGATCGTCGAACCCCTCGCCGTCGCTCAATAATCGAAACGTAATCAAGCATGTTGTTTGTCGGCGTTATGACCGGCACCAGCGTCGACGGTTTGGACCTCGCCCTGCTTGATTTGCCAACGGATCTAAAACCCCAAGCAGCCAGGACTACGCCGTTCCCGCCGTCTCTACGTAGACGATTGGTCGCACTAAGCTCAGCTGAAAGCGATGAGATCTTTCGTATGGGTGAAGCGCACATCGAGCTTGGGACCTTTATCGGCTCGACATGCCTAGAGTTTGTTAGAGAACTCGGATTGGCGCCGAGTGATATACGTGCGATCGGTAGTCATGGACAGACCATACGACACCACCCGAATGCGGATTCGCCATTTTCGATCCAAATCGGTAGTGGACATGTCATTGCTGAGCAGACCGGCATCGACGTTGTCGCAGACTTTCGAGCACGCGATATTGCCGCCGGTGGTCAAGGTGCGCCGTTAGTCCCAAACTACCACTACGAGCTATTCACTCACGAGGAGCGAGTGCGTGTCATCGTCAATATTGGCGGCATCGCGAACATCTCCATACTGACTCCCGAGAGCGCGTCTGCGACGGGGTTCGATACGGGACCAGGAAATGCTCTTCTGGACGCATGGATTCAAGAGTGTCGTGACAAACCTTTCGATCTGGGAGGTTCCTGGGCAATGTCCGGCGAGATCCACGAACCACTACTTGAACGGCTTCTTCGCGATCCTTACTACGAGGCAAACCCGCCGAAGAGTACGGGAAAGGAACACTTTAATCTAACGTATCTACATGACCACATCGCTGATTTTCCGAACATCGCACAAGCTGACGTTCAAGCCACGCTAATTGAGCTAACAACCCAGTCGATTACGTCTGCGATCGAACGTGAAGCGGCGGAATGTGTCGACGTCATCGTTTGTGGAGGAGGTCGTCAAAACGATTACCTCATGACTCGCCTTAAGGAGATGAATACGAAACGCGCAGTAGTTACATGCGAATCACTTGGAATCGACGGCGACGCAATAGAATCAGCCGCATTCGCATACTTGGCGTGGCAATTTTTAGAGAGGTTACCTAGTAATCAGCCGGCGGTAACGGGTGCGGTAGGATTGCGTGTGTTAGGGTGTTTGTACCCCGCGTAACTGCTTAGAACTCACTCTCGCTACAACGCAAATGAGTTTCCACATCCGCAGGTGGACGAAGCATTGGGGTTGTTCACAACAAACTGAGAACCTTGAAGATCTTCTTTGTAGTCAATCTCAGCCCCCGCGAGATACGGATAGCTCATCGAATCGACGACCATTAAAACGCCGCTTCGCTCTACCACCGCATCATCATCGGCTGTTGCGTCATCGAACGTAAAACCGTATGAAAAGCCATTGCAACCACCACCGGTAATAAAGACGCGAAGCTTCAGATCTGGATCGCCTTCCTCGACGATCAAATCGTGTACTTTGCGCGCAGCGCGCTCAGAAAAAAGGATATCGGTGTTCATAGCGTCTAGACTGAATTTTAGCGGTGCCTATGACTGAACCGCATCCGACAGCGCGTCCATCTTTCGACGTAATCCAATACCTACGTCTGATCGCGATTGCGGCTCTCATCGCCGTCCTCGCGACCTTAGTCATTGCCGCTCTATTCCACGCTATCCGTCTTCTGTCCCTATCTGTTGGTATGGAACTGGATCGTTTCGAGGACGCACCGATATGGTTGCGATCGATCCTACCACTCGTCGGGTTCCTACTGCTAATGACGTATGTTCGACTCTTTCGCGTCGATGGTCGAGACGTCGGTGGAACTCACACACTCAATCGCATCGCAAATTACAACGGTGAGTTTCCTTGGCGAAATGCAGTCATGCAGTTTGTGAGCGCCGCGACCGCTCTTGCTACAGGCTTTTCGGGTGGGCGTGATGGTCCTGGTCTTCACCTTGGTGCATGGGTGGCATCAACTTTCCGATCGCGACTGAGACTCACTAGGGCGGAGGCAGACTTGCTCATGCGGGTCGGAATGACCGCCGCCATCGCAGCTGGTTTTCACACGACATTCGCCGCGGTTTTATTCGTCGCCGGCATTATTAAGACAGAACCAATGTCGGCTCGAAGTTTCATTCCGTTGACGGTCGCGGCTGCTTTAGGCAGCGTGCTTTCGACATGGTTAGGCGTTGATCAGCTTCTCGTAGGGACTAGGTTCTACTCAACGTTAGGAGCTGTCGAATGGCTGCTTGTCATCGCGATGTCGATTCCAATTTTGTTGGTTGGAGTCGCCACAATGCGGCTTGTCATCGACTTCACTCGCGTACGCGGCCCGTTATACGCTCGGATCATGGTGATGGCGATTCTGACCGCTGGTCTCGCCATAGTTTTCCCTGATGTACTAGGTCTCGGTTTTGACACGTTGACGGCGCTCGAACAGGACCGGCTAAAAGTCGGAATGTTGTATCTGGTTGCGTTCGTATCGATCAAGTTACTGCTTACTTCTGCTTCCGTTGCGTTTGGTGTGCCGCTAGGCGTCATCGGACCAACCATCGTCAACGGTGGCGCACTCGGCGCATTGTGTTATTTAGCGCTTTCGTTGGCATTTCCCGATCTGGTCGTCGCTCCTGTGAGTCTATACGTTCTTTTAGGCGCCGCGGCACTACTTGGTACCGTTTTCAACGTTCCTTTCGCCGCAGTCGTGTTCTTCTTAGAACTCACTATGAATCTCTGGCTGACCCTTCAAGTCGCCGTTACGATCGTGCTAGCTCACGAGTGCAAAATAAAACTCTGGGGAACGCAATCAATCTTTGAAGCTCGGTTGGCTGCTCAAGGTATTAGTGTGCGAAATCGCAACGAAATCGCCTAGGACTGGATCTGTGTATCTCGCAATAAAGTCACTACATTTGATCACCATGGTCGCCTGGTTCGCTGCGATGTTCTATCTCCCACGATTGTTCGTCTATCACTGCTCGGCGCCAAACATGGAAGCCGCCGAAATGCTCACAACCATGGAGCATCGGCTATATCGTGCCATCATGACGCCGGCTGCTTTACTCACCTTGGTATTCGGAGTTTGGCTGATGATTCTCAACTGGACTTCGTACCAATCTGCGCTTTGGTTGTGGGTTAAATTGCTTTGCGTACTGGCATTGTTCGCGTACCACGGCATGTGTGGCGGTATGGTTCGTGCCTTCCGCGACAATTCCAATAAACGAAGCCAAAAGTTCTATCGCGTTTTCAATGAAGTGCCGTTGTTATTCTTGGTGCTAATTGTGTTGCTCGCGGTGTTTAAACCTAACATCTAACTCTTCCTTCAGGTCTATCGGCAATGACACGTCAAACGTCCGACGCACTCTATGAGCGTGCCTCTAAAGTCATACCGGGCGGCGTGAACTCACCAGTTAGAGCGTTTCGGGGGGTCGGGGGTACACCCGTATTCTTTAAAGACGCAGATGGTGCCTACATCTTCGACGTTGATGGTAATCAATATATCGATTTCGTCGCCTCATGGGGACCGATGCTGCAAGGGTTTTCTTACCAGCCTGTGGTGGACGCCGTACGCGAACAAGCTCAACTCGCTATGAGCTTTGGTGCGCCCACTGAAATCGAAGTAAAGATGGCAGAGCTGATCTGCGATCTTGTGCCCAGCGTCGAAAAGGTTCGTATGGTCAATTCAGGCACTGAGGCAACGATGTCCGCGATCCGGTTAGCACGTGGAATCACAGGTCGGGACAAAATTGTGAAATTCGAAGGCGGGTTTCACGGTCACGGGGATTCGCTACTAGTAAAGGCTGGTTCTGGTGTTCTAACTTTAGGATTGCCTGATTCCCCAGGTGTACCAGCTGACCTAGCGCAACACACGCTAACTGTTCCCTACAACGACCTCAACTCCGTCGAACGAGTATTCGATACCTTTGGTCAAGCGATAGCGGCGGTCATTGTCGAACCTGTCGCAGGTAACATGGGTTGCATTCCACCTTTACCGGGTTTTCTCGAAGGTCTGCGCTCTCAAACTACAGATCACGGCGCGCTGTTGATTTTCGACGAAGTCATGACCGGGTTCCGTGTCGCACCTGGAGGCGCGCAAGAGCTATACAACGTGAGGCCGGATCTAACAACACTTGGGAAGGTGATAGGCGGGGGATTACCCGTTGGGGCGTTCGGCGGGCGAGCGGACTTTATGGATCAACTAGCACCCGTTGGTTCGATCTATCAATCCGGCACATTGTCTGGAAACCCTCTTGCGATGAAATCAGGCTACGCGCTTCTGAGTTCACTTGATACAGATCAATATTCGACTCTCGAACGGCAAACAACACGTCTCGTTATCGAGCTCAAAGAACGAGCAGCAACCAACGGTATCAACGTGACCATAAATAACGTCTGTGCGATGTTCAGCATCTTTTTCACAGAGCAACCGACGGTAACTCGCTTTTCGGAAGTAATCGCTGCAGACTCGGATCGGTATCGTAAGTTCTTTCATGGGATGCTCGCTGAAGGTGTCTACTTCGCACCGTCACCTTTCGAGGCAGCATTTGTAAGCACTTGCCACACCGATGCAATCCTCGACGCTACCCTAACCGCTGTCGACAAGGTTTTTCCAACGCTCGCATGAATCGCCCTCAAATCGACGTATTTGGAATCGGCAATGCTCTGCTTGATGTTGAATACCGTGTAACCGACACATTTCTCGTCGAGCATGGCATAGAAAAACGCCGGATGACGCTCGTCGACAAGGAACGCATGTTGCGGTTAATCAATTCACTTGAAGAAGACCCTATATCTTCAAATTGCGGTGGTTCAGTAGCGAACACGATGTACGCCATGAGGGGTTTCGGTCGTCGCACGTACCTCACCTGTCGAGTTGCGCCAGATGATGCCGGTCGTCATTTCGTTATGCAACTTGAAAGTGCTGGTATTGGGACCAATACTATTTTGCCAAGCGACGACGGTGTTACAGGACGCTGTCTTGTACTCGTTACGCGAGACGCCGAACGGACGATGAATACCTGTCTTGGCGTGTCGGACCAACTCCTATCTACCCAAGTGGACACGGCAACACTTCACAACTCGAGGAGCATCTTTATCGAAGGCTATCTCGCATCGTCTGATACGGGGCATGTTGCCGCACAACGAGCTCGTGAAATCGCTGATGAGTACAAACTCGAAACGAATTTGACCTTGGCGGACACGAGCATGGTGAAGATGTTTCGACCCCAACTTGAGACCATCATTGGGAACGGCTTGACCCGTGTATTCGCGAACTTAGAGGAAGCACTTGAGTGGTGTCGCACTGACCGACTCGACATCGCTTTAACTCAGCTGCGCGAAATTGCGCGTGAAGCGGTCATAACGCTTGGTCCGGGTGGTTGCTCAATTAATACAGGAAAGACGCGTATCCATGTGGACGCATTCCCCGTAAAAGCGATTGATTTAAATGGTGCAGGTGATATGTTCGCCGCCGCGTACCTTACCGCGATCCGAGATCACGACACAGAGAGCGCAGCACGCTTTGCCAATTTCGCTGCGTCGCGTGTGATTCAATACACGGGAGCACGTCTTAGATCAACTTCCGCGTATGACGCGATTAGACGACAGTACTTGACGATCCAAGAAAAGGCACTGACCGGTCAAGTACGAGTATCCTCGGCGTAATCTCACACCGATAGGCGAGGACCTCTACGCCTGCGGCTATCGCGTCGCGCACAGCTGCGTCGTATGCAGGATCAATATCGTCCGCGATCGCCACTCGGTCGATTCCAGTGTGTGCGACACAGAAGAGTAGAACTGCACGTTGTCCGCGCTGGACGCATCGACGTAGCGCATTGACGTGTTTAGTGGCGCGTACACTCTTCGCATCCGGAAAAACGCCAACATCGTCTCTTAGGTAGGTAACGTTCTTAACTTCAACAAAAACACCGTCGTTACCGAAATCAAACCGACCTGCTTCATCAGGGATTCTTACTTCAGATCGGAACTCATCATTACTAAGTTCGTCGACCGTATTAGCAATTAGAGCTTCCTTGACAATACGATTCGCTTGGCTCGTATTCACACAAACGAGATGGTCTTCGGGTGTCTGGATGAGTTCAAGGCTGCCCCGTAATTTTCGGTTTGGGTTGTCACTGATAGAGAAGTAAACCGGCAATCCCGGATATACGCATCCTGACATGGCACCGGTGTTAGCACAATGGATCGTGTCACGCGTACCGTTCGACAAGTGCACATCGACAAGAAACCTCTTGTAACGGCGAAGCATCGTCGCCCGCTGTAATGTCGGTTCAAATCTCATCGACTGACAGAGTTAGCGCACCATGACGAGGCAATTTTTCAGACCATTCAGTGCACAAAAACCGAGCTCCGATTCACTTCGTAACAGATTTTGTGGCAATCTCAGCGAGATGTTGCTATCGTTCCCACCTTTTATTTTGCGGGGAGCGAGAAAATGGCGACGAGGAAAGCGACGACTACGAAGCAAAAGACAGCTTCATCGAAAACTACGAAAACGTCATCCGCTCGGAAAAAATCAACGCCATCGAAATCAACGAGCGTTAAATCCAAAGCTGCATCCACTAACCGTCGTACGTCATCGCGCAAGTCCTCACCAGCAAGCAAAAGTAAAACCTCAACGGCAAAACGTGCAACAAAAGCGCCCTCATCGACCCGTAGTAAGACGACAACACGAACTCCCCGACGAACCACGAAATCAGCAGCAACGAAGTCTCCATCTCAGTCAAAAGCCACCAAGACGCAGGCCAGATCGAAAACCTCTAAATCCAGAGTTAAATCAACAAAACGGTCAACACCTACCGTAGCAAAATCCGCAAAACCGCGGAAACCAGTCAGTCGAAAAAGCACGACAGCAAAGAAAACTCCGACAGCCAAAACCGCACGCGTCGCAACGAAGGCGACTACTGCCGTTAAGTCAAAGCGGTCAACAAAAACTCCAGCACAGAAAGCCAAACCACGTACCCAGACGAAAACTAGGACCACTCGTGCTCCCGTAACTAAGAAGAGCACACGAACAAACAGAAAACAAGCAACGAAGTCCACGGCAAAGCAGACGGCCAAACCGGTTACGGCGACAAAGCGCACAAACCGAAAGCCAAGTACCAAACCTACTAGTCAGAAGACCACTGTTGCCAAATCCCGCTCGTCGAGTACGGCGAAGCCCAAAACGAGTCGAACCCGGAAAGTTGCACCGAAAACACCAAGAGTTAAAGAACCGACCTCGAGTCAAGCGGAAGTGGTCAGCATCGGGATTGTTACTCGGCGAAGACGACGACCTTCAAGCGGGTCCGGAAGACGGTCACGGAAGGCAATAGAAGCTTCGATTAGCCGGTTGTCCAGCAGCGATAAACGTGATCAACCTGTCGACCTACAAGCCGACGCTCAATACATGAATCCGGAGCAACTCGACTACTTTCGACAGATTCTGGTTGATCAGCTCAACAGTTTGGACGAGAACGCCGGAAATGCACAAGGGAAGCTCATTTCAGAACCCAAGAATCTCCCTGACGAACTTGATCAAGCGGCTGAAGAGGACAATCGACGAACTGAACTGCGGATACGTGATCGGGAACGCAAATTGATAAACAAGATCAAGGAAACGTTAGAGAAAATCGATAACGGCGAGTACGGTTACTGTAAGAGCTGCAGTTATCCGATTGGTAAAGCGCGACTAGAGGCGCGACCTACCGCAGATCTCTGCATTAACTGCAAAGATCTTGAGGAACAAGAAGAACGTCAGTTCGGAGGCTAAAAACTCCTAGCCGTGTACGTCGGCAGGTTTGCACCAACCACATCAGGTCCGCTTCACCTTGGTTCTTTGCTCGCCGCCGTCGCGAGCTACCTTGACGCTCGTGCACACGATGGTCATTGGCTTCTGCGTCTTGACGATATCGATGAACCACGAACGAGCGCGAACGCGGAAAAGATAGCGCTGACGACGCTAGAAGTTCACGGACTTGAATGGGATGGTGTGATCGGTCGCCAAACCGATCATCAAGATCGCTACTGGGACGCGATCGCGCAACTTCGCAAAGAGAACCTCGTTTTTTATTGCACCTGTTCTCGCAGGAAACTGCGCGATACGGCAACATATCCGGGTTACTGCAGGACTCGACGCGAAAAGCCAAGCGATCCCGCATCCATTCGCGTCCGTGTGCCGAATCGAAACATAGCTTTCGAGGACCGAATTCAAGGATCTGTAGAAAGCAACCTAGCCGTAAGTGAAGGCGACTTCATCGTAATGCGAAAGGAAGCTATTGCTGCTTATCCTCTCGCGGTGATCGTCGATGACGATATCACTGGCGTGACCGATGTTGTAAGAGGCGCTGACCTATTAGAAAACACACTGGCGCAAATCTTCTTGATTGACACACTCGGATTGGCGATGCCACGATATGCTCACATACCTGTTCTCAATCAACGGAATGAAATCAAGCTTTCGAAACGGGATCGCGCATTTTCGATCGATAATCGCGTACCTTTGCTGAACTTAGTGAGCGCGTTGCACATGCTCGGATTGGACCCATCCATTGAGCATCACGATGTGCACACCCTTCTGCAATGGGCAATCGAACAATGGGACGTTCGCAACGTGCCGAAAAAAGTTGCGATAACGGATTTCATCAGCATCTAAGGTTACCCTGTTGTTCTACTCAGTGAGCTTATCTTTATTCGAACGAATCGATATTGTCTGTCGCTATTAGTTACCACATACACGATGCAATGACGCGTGGCCATGAACACGCTATTCGTTGACCCGCTCTAAACCCAAGATCGTCAAACTCGACGACTTTGATCGAGATAGCGTACCGGCGCCGCTCATCGAGATTCATCGCCGCCTTCGTCAAGGAGGTCACGATGCATTCTTGGTCGGTGGTTGTATACGAGACTACCTTCTTGGTCTATCGCCCAAGGACTTCGACACTGCAACCGACGCAAGACCCGAGAAGGTTCGCAAGCTACTCCCACGAGCCTTCATCATCGGTCGCCGCTTCCGTCTGATACACGCTCGACGCGGCGATACGACTTTCGAAGTCGCCACCTTTCGTAAGGAACCTTCTTCCATCAATTCACCTCGAAATCAGCGCCGAATTTCACCTGAGAACACCTATGGCAATCAGCGAGAAGATGCCTTTCGTCGTGATTTTTCCATCAATGCGCTGTATCTAGATCTGCGTCGTAAAGAGGTAATCGACTACGTCGGTGGGCTGAAGGACTTAAAGGATCGGGTAATTAGGTCAATTGGACCGGCCACTGAGCGATTTCAGGAGGATCCCGTCCGCATGATTCGAGCTGCACGATTTGCGGCGAAACTAGGGTTCTCATTGGATGCCGAAGTAACGTCTGCAATACAAACGAACAAGCATCTACTTGGCCATGTAAGCCGACCGCGGGTGAGAGATGAGTTAACCAAGCTCTTTCTTAGCGGACACGGGGTCTCGAGTTATCAAGTAATGACAGACCTGAATTTACTCGGCAGCGTATTTCCGCAACACAGAGCTGCTAGTTCAATGATCAAGCTCGCGATGATTGAATCTGACGAACGGTATGCATCTGGTCATAAGCTGTCCGGCGCATATCTCTTCGCCACTATGCTCTGGCATCTCTATGCTGACCGACTGCAAGTGTTAGAAAACGAGCGCGGTGCGAATTCGAATACTGGCACTTTACGCGAACATGCATGTTTTGATGTGCTTCAAATGAGCCGTCGATATGTGTCCCTAAACCGTGAAGCACAGCAGTTCATTCTCAGCATTTTCGTATTACAAAATCGTCTTGAGCGGAAACAAAACGTCGGTCGAACGTTGGACCACCCGCGAATACGTGCGGCAATACACCTTCTTGAACTAAGAGCTAAATCGGGTGAGGTAGATCCATCATTAGTTGACTGGTGGAAGAAACGGCAACCTGCTCGAAAGGTCGATCGAAAGCGTAAGCGAAGATCGAACCGAGACTATCGTCGATCTCGAAGTAATAAACGCCAGCTCAAAGGTTGGTAACACTATCTCGATCCTAGATTGCGCACTTCGCGCCAAAATCAAACTGCCGACTAACATTAGCGAAGCGCTAGACAGCTCGATGAGATCGAGATAAGCAACCTATGAGCTCACAGTCAACGCGTGGACCCATTTCTATTAACACGCTGAACACGATGAAAAGGAGAGGCGAGAAATTCGCAGCTCTGACAGCGTACGATGCACTATTCGCTGACCTCATCAGTACAAGCGGTATCGAGGTCATTCTGGTCGGTGATTCCCTTGGCATGGTACTTCAAGGACACGACAGCACCTTACCGGTAACGTTAGACGACATGGTTTACCACATGAACACGGTGCGGCGAGGGAATCAGGGAAGCCTCATCATGGCAGACCTGCCGTTTATGAGTTACGCTTCCGAAAATCAGTCATTAGAAAGCGCTGCTGCCCTCATGCGTTGTGGGGCACACATGGTCAAACTTGAAGGTGGCGCGTGGCTAGCGGCAAGTACACAGCTCCTATTCGAACGGGGCATACCGGTATGTGCGCATATGGGCTTAACTCCTCAAGCTATCAACCGACTTGGTGGGTATCGAGTTCAAGGCCGAAATCCCGATCAAGCTACCGCGATGATCGAAGAAGCAAAGATCCTTCAAGACGCTGGTGCATCTATTCTGTTACTTGAGTGCGTGCCGACAAACCTCGGTAAGGAAATCACTGAGACGCTTGACATCCCTGTCATCGGAATTGGCGCAGGTCCTCATACAGACGGGCAAATCATGGTAATGCATGACATGCTAGGCATTACTCCGACGAGCATCCGAGTGCCGAAGTTCGTCAAGAATTTCATGCCCGAGAGTACGGATGGTGGTATCAAAGGTGCATTCGAAGCGTATGCACTCGCCGTGCATGAGAATCGCTTCCCAGGTCCAGAACACAGTTTTAAGTAAGCGACCGTATGGACGTCGTCGAGACCATCCATGACTTGCGCCAGCGACGGCGTATCCAAGGGCTTAATCAGGTCGTCGGTGTCGTCCCAACCATGGGTGACTTGCACGCCGGTCACCTACGTTTGGTTGACCATTGTCGTGAGCAATGTACCTTCACGATTGCGACGTTGTTCGTAAATCCCCTGCAATTCGGTCCTAAAGAGGACTTCGCAAATTACCCTCGCGCGCTTGCCAAGGACAAAGCTGAACTTGAGCAACGCGACGTGAACGTGCTATTTGCGCCATCGATTGAGGAGATGTATCCCGACGGACAGTCGGCGCACACTACGGTTACCGTTCCGCATCTTAGTGAACAGCTTTGCGGTGCTTCTCGACCCGGTCACTTTAATGGCGTGACGACCGTGGTTACGAAGTTGCTTCAGATCACCCAACCTGATTTCGCTTACTTTGGCGAAAAAGATTGGCAACAGTTGACCATCATCAGACAAATGGTGCGTCAACTCAACATGCCTGTCGAGGTTGTCGGTGTACCCACCTGCCGCGAATCTGATGGCTTGGCGATGTCGAGTCGGAACCGCTATCTCACGCGCGAGGAACGGGAAATCGCCCCGCACCTATTCCAGACACTTCGAGACATCGCTACTCATCTGCACGAAGGATCGACCGCATACGCTGACCTCGAAGAATCAGCGACCAATCAATTGCGAGAAACCGGATTCAGACCTGATTATGTGGCGATCCGCGATCCGGACACGCTCGAACCACCAACGGCAAGTAACCAATCGCTACGAGTGTTTGGTGCTGCGCGCCTTGGACGCGCACGCTTGATTGACAACATCGGTGTCGCCCGCTAGATGTCACCCGACGTCGCACGCATCTGGCGTCGGCTTGAAGAGCTCGCATCAGATCATCGAGCTCGAACGCCAGAATCCTACGCCTTTTACCCAGAGTTTCTACGCGATCACACCCTGTCCCTCGTGGACTTAACGCTGGATTGGTCGCTTCAACGATTGGACCAGGACGTTTCCCGAACGCTGGTCAAACTAAGCGATGCTACCAATCTTCAAGAGCAACTACGGCGGCAATTCGCTGGTGAAATCGTTAATCCAACGGAACAACGCGCGGCGTTACATACCGCATTGCGAGACACACCGACATCTCCTGAGAACGTCAATGATCAGTTGCGAATTTCGCGATCGGAGTTGATCCTTTTTGCAGTAAATGTGCTAACGGGGCATACGAAGAGCTTTAGCGGGGACGCGTTCACCGATGTCCTTCATTTGGGTATCGGTGGTAGCCATCTGGGACAAAAGCTCCTCTGCGATGCGCTCGGTAGTTCTCGATTGAACATCCACTTCCTATCGAATAGCCAATCGAAGCACGTTCACGATACACTCGTGGATCTGAATCCCGCTAAAACCCTCGTCATCGTTGCGTCGAAATCCTTCACGACTCCTGAAACGCAGCAGAATTTCCAACACGTAGGTAACTGGTTCGCTGAAAGAACTGGAAGACGCGATTCACTATCCTCGAATCTTGTGTTGATCTCGTCTAATGCTTCGTTGATGGCAGGATTACCTGGGAAACACTTCATCGTACCTGAGGAAGTCGGTGGGCGATATTCGGTCTGGTCGGCGATGGGTTTACCTGTGTTGCTTCGTCTTGGTTCGGAACAATTCGAGCAACTAATTCAAGGCGCAAACCTCATCGATCAACACGTAGCCACAGCACCAAGTTCCGAAAACGCAGCCATCATGCTTGCGTTACTCGCGATTTGGAACACAAACTTCCTCGCGACGACCTCCCATGCGGTCTTGTCTTACGTAGCCGCTTTGCGCTGGCTACCAGGTTATTTACAGCAATTAGAAATGGAGAGTCTCGGAAAATCTGTCACGATCGATGGTGATGCGGTACCACACCATACCACCAGCTTGACTTGGGGAGGTGAAGAAACCGACGGGCAGCACGCCTGGCACCAGTGGCTACATCAAGGAACTCATGCCTTTAGCGCGGATTTCATCGCATCAACCGAAAGGAAAACTCAAGCGGACGTGTGGACTTTAGCGAACAGTCTTGCGCAACACCACGTGACGTTTTTCGGTCATAAGGACAGCGTCGCGCCCGAGAAACACATTCAAGGAGGTCATGGTTCGACGCTGATATTGCTAAATTCTGTAAATGCAAGAACGATCGGCATGCTACTTGCGTTGTACGAGCACAAAGTCGCTTGCCTTGGCTATCTCTGGAATATCAATCCATTTGACCAATGGGGCGTTGAGCGCGGCAAGGTGATGGCCGACGAGATTAATAAAGCGCTGACGGACCGGAATCACAAACTGTCAGACGCCCTCCTAAATGAACGTGTTCGTAAAATCCTGCCGCGCCAAAAATAAGGGAAATCCGCGTCGCTATGGCTGATATTTATCCCGTTCCAGAGTCGTTTGCCCGTAAGGCGCACATTGACGACACGCTCTATCAGACCATGTATCGAGCGTCTGTAGAGAATCCCGAAGCGTTTTGGTCGGAACAGGCGCAGGACTTTTTATCTTGGATCGAACCGTGGCACATTCTCAAATCTGCGGACTTCAAGAACGGTCGGTTTGCATGGTTTGAAGGCGCAAAACTCAACGCGTGCGTGAACTGTGTCGATCGTCATCTCGAATCGCGCGGCGATCAGATCGCGCTAATCTGGGAAGGCGATAACCCAGACGACTCAAAGACAGTGACGTACCGTGAACTGAGCGCCCAGGTAAATCGCTTGGCGAACGCACTCCGTGCACGTGGCGTGAATAAAGGGGATCGCGTGTGCCTCTACATGCCGATGATTCCGGAAGCCGTGTATTCAATGCTTGCGTGCGCGCGTATCGGTGCGATTCACAGCGTCGTGTTTGGTGGTTTTTCTTCCCAGTCATTACGCGACAGAATACTTGATTCCGATTGCCAAACGTTGATTACGGCGGACGAAGGTGTTCGGGGAGGCGCAACAGTACCTCTAAAGAAGAACGCAGATGTCGCACTCGAGCAATGCCCCAATGTCCATACCGTCTTAACCGTGAGGCGAACTGGTGGTGACATCGACTGGCTAGCAGGACGTGATGTTTGGTATGACGAACTCGTTCCTCAACAATCGTCTGATTGTCCGCCAGCCACAATGGATGCAGAGGATCCGCTCTTCATTCTCTACACGTCTGGGAGCACTGGGAAGCCGAAAGGTGTGCAGCATGGCACAGCCGGCTACTTACTTCACGCCGCCATGACGCATAAGTACGTCTTCGATTATCACGACGGTGATATCTATTGGTGCACCGCAGACGTCGGCTGGATCACTGGTCACTCCTACATCGTTTATGGTCCTTTGGCAAATGGTGCTACGACGCTCGTGTTCGAAGGTGTGCCGACATATCCCGATGCCGGTCGATGCTGGGACGTGGTCGACAAACATGGCGTAAACATCTTCTACACAGCGCCAACCGCGATTCGACAACTAATGAGCCAAGGCGACGAATATGTGACGCGGTCGTCGCGCGTTTCACTTCAACTGCTCGGTACCGTGGGCGAACCGATCAATCCAGAAGCTTGGCAGTGGTATCACGGCATCGTCGGGCAGCGCCGCTGCCCTGTCGTTGATACATGGTGGCAAACCGAAACCGGCGGCATCATGATCACACCTTTACCTGGCGCGACACCGTTGAAGCCAGGCTCCGCTACCCGTCCCTTTTTCGGCGTCTGCCCTGGTCTTGTGGACGGTGAAGGGAAGTTGATTGAATCGGATGAGGCGAGTGGTAATTTGGTGATCACCCAATCATGGCCCGGACAAATCCGGTCCGTCTACCGTAACCACCAACGCGTGATTGATACCTACTATGCGAGTTATCCAGGCATGTATTTCACTGGCGATGGGGCACGTCGTGACGCAGACGGGTACTACTGGATTACAGGGCGCGTCGATGATGTCTTAAACGTCTCCGGCCATCGGCTAGGTACGGCCGAAATTGAAAGCGCACTCGTACTCCACGACGAAGTTGCCGAGGCGGCAGTCGTCGGCTACCCGCATGAAATCAAGGGAGAAGGTATCTACGCATATGTGACACTTATGACGGCAAGCGAACCAAGCGACGCCCTGCAAGAAACACTGGTACAACTCGTACGAACGGAGATCGGGCCAATCGCTCGACCCGACGTCATTCAATTCGCGCCTAGCTTGCCAAAAACACGTTCAGGTAAGATCATGCGTCGCATTCTGCGCAAGATCGCAGCAGACGAAATCGAAGAGTTAGGTGATACCTCAACGCTAGCAGATCCCGCGGTTGTCGACGACCTCGTTAACAATCGCGTTAACGCACCTTAACCGAAGGATGCGTCCTCAGTTTCCGATCGCTCCGAATCCGCGTCTTCTCCTTGCTCAACATCCTTCATCGTAAGCGAGATCCGACCGCGATTATCAATCTCAGAAACTCTTACGCGAAGTTTCTGATTGTCGCTTATTCGATCTCGGATGTTGTTGATACGCTCGTGTGCAATCTGTGAGATGTGTAAAAGACCATCCTTACCCGGTAGGATGTTGACGAACGCACCGTAGTCTTCAATGCGTCTTACAACGCCGGCGTAGATTTGACCTACTTCCGCGTCCGCAACGATCTCTTCGATACGTGCTTTGGCTGCTTGCATATCCGGCCGCGACTCAGCAAAAATCGTGACGGTGCCGTCGTCCTTCAGATCGACAACCGCATTGGTGTCCGACTGAATTGACTTGATCACTGCGCCACCTTTTCCGATCACATCCCGAACCTTATCCGGTGCGATACTCATGACAACAGAGGCGGGTGCGGACTCGGGTGGTTCAGCCCGCGGTTCCGCGATTACACCGTTCATGTGATTGAGAATGTGCAAACGTGCGTCACGCGCCTGGTTAAGAGCTTGTTCCATGATCACGTCGGTGATGCCCTCAATCTTGATATCCATCTGCAATGCCGTGACACCGTTAGCAGTGCCCGCAACTTTGAAGTCCATGTCCCCGAGGTGATCTTCATCACCCAGAATATCGGTCAATACAGCCGCGCGTTCACCCTCGAGCACAAGCCCCATCGCAACGCCTGCAACTGCCGCTCGAATGGGAATTCCGGCATCCATCAAAGCCAGTGACGTACCACAAACACTCGCCATCGAGCTGGATCCATTACTTTCCGTTATTTCGGAGACTACTCGGATCGTGTAGGGATAGTCTTCAGCACTAGGTAACATCGGTTCGATCGCTCGGCGAGCGAGTCGTCCATGGCCAATCTCGCGACGCTTTGGCGAACCGAGCATGCCGGCTTCGCCTACACTGTAAGGAGGGAAGTTGTAGTGCAACATGAATTTGTCATAGGTCGTGCCCGACAAACCCTCAATCAGTGCAGAATCTTTGTCCGGTCCTAACGTCGCGACCACGATCGCTTGCGTTTCGCCACGTTGAAAGAGTGCCGACCCGTGTGCTTTCGGTAGCAAACCAACCTCTACATCTAGATTGCGCACTTCGGTAGTGGTTCGACCATCAATTCGTGGTTCACCGTCAAGCACACGCTCACGAACGATCTTTTTCTCAAACGACGCAAATGCGTCTGCGACCTCTTCGTCGTCGAAGTCCTCAAGTTCGTCGACCGCCTTGCGACGCAAGTCATTCACTTGCGAAAGACGCGTCGTTTTATCCGTTACTCGATAGGCGTCACCGAGTTGCGTTCCAACGCAGTTGGTTAATGCTTCATTCAACGCGTTGTTGCTTGGTGGCGGTACGAATTCCCATGCAGGTTTTCCAGCCTTACTTGCCAATCGTTTAATCGCTTCGATTTGCACCTGCATTTCCGCGTGTGCGAACAGAACGGCGCCAAGCATCGTGTCCTCAGGCAACTCATGTGCTTCTGATTCGACCATGAGAACTGCCGACTCGGTGCCAGCTACCACCATGTTGAGCTTGGATTTCTCGAGATTTTCGTATGATGGGTGGAGAAGGTATAGATTTTGATCTGGATCAAATCCAACCCGTGCCGCACCAATCGGTCCATGGAAAGGTATGCCCGAAATTGCTAACGCAGCGGAACACCCGATCATCGCTAGAACATCGGGGTCGTGGGTCTTGTCTGCTGACATAACGGTCGCAACAACGTGGACTTCGTTTAAAAACCCTTTCGGAAACAATGGGCGCAACGGTCTATCGATCAAACGACTTGTCAGCGTTTCTTTCTCCGATGGACGCCCTTCGCGTCGGAAAAAACCGCCAGGAATCTTGCCTGACGCATACATTTTTTCTTGATAGTTAACCGTGAGCGGGAAGAAATCCTGCCCAGGTCGGGTATCAGGCGCACCGACTACCGTGCAAAGCACGACAGTCCCGCCCATGCTAGCCATAACTGCGCCAGTTGCTTGTCGTGCAACACGCCCAGTTTCTAATACAACGGTTTCGCCAGCTAGCTCAAATTGCTCTTGAACAATACTCAATAGTTACTCCGTGACTACCGACGGAGACCTAGTTTCTGAATCAACGTCGAATAACGCTCGTATTCGTTTCGACTTAGGTAATCTAGCAACTTCCTTCGCTGGTCCACCATCGCCTTTAAACCTCGTCGCGAGTGATGGTCCCCTTTATGGGTGTTGAAATGCTCCTGAAGGGAGTTGATATTTGCCGTTAGCAGGGCGATCTGGACTTCGGGTGAACCGGTGTCGTTTTCGCTCCGCTTGTATTCAGTTACAACTTTTTCTTTGGTCTCGGCGGTTAGTGCCATGTTTACTCAGTGGGATGGTGAATGGTTCGAGGCTACGAGTCGGCGAGGGGCCACGTGGCCGCTTTCAATTTCGCCAATGCCTAAAAAATCGAACTCTCCATCGGCGCGTTCTTCGAGTAGTTTTACCCACCCGCGCGTTGGAGAGCATGGAGGAACAGGGACAGCCTGTCCCTGTCGCACTAGATATGCTGTGGGACGCGGCAATTTTATATCAAGCCAGCCCTCAACCATCGACGAAACGGGTCTTAAAAACTCATCGATTTGACCGTTGTTCTTCGCATCTGTGAGACATTTGAAGGTTACGCAATCCTGTTTACTGAAGTGCCCAACCTGTAGCCTATCGAGCTTTGACACGTGTGCGCCGCACCCGATGGTATTACCGATGTCTGCGACGAGAGTTCTGATATACGTACCCTTCGTGCATTCAACGATGAGCTCGAATGACGTTCCGTCGAATTGCTTCAACTCGTTCCTGTAGATCGTGATTCGACGCGCAGCACGTTCAACTTCGATTCCTTGCCGCGCAAGCTTGTATAAAGGCTGGCCGTCGCGTTTGATAGCAGAGTACATTGAAGGTATTTGATTGATCTCACCTCGAAATGACTCAAGTACGCCTTCGATGTGACTGCACTCGAGCTCAGGTACGGGTTTTCTTGTCGTGACCGTACCGTCTGTATCTCCTGTATCGGTCGCAATACCCAGCTGGACACCGACTTCGTAGGTCTTGTTAGCATTCAGACTATGTTGCGAGAATTTTGTTGCCTCGCCGAAGCAGAGCGGCAGCACACCCGTTGCACGCTGGTCGAGGGTACCCGTGTGACCTACTTTTCGAGCATTGAATAAACGTTTGACACGTTGGACTGCGTGATTCGAAGTCCATCCGAGTGGCTTATCGAGCACGATGACGCCGTCAATGACGCGACCGCTCGACCGCAAGCGTCGTCCCATGGTTACGAGGGTCGAACTCGAGCCAGCAGCTCCTCAATACGATTTGCTTCCGCTTCCGTACGATCGAAATGAAAGCGTAGTTCCGGTGTCGTTCTCATGCTATGGCGTTGTGCAAGTTCTGAACGAAAAAAACCTGCGGCGTTCCGCATGACCGAGATAAGTGCCTCTTCAGATGTCTCTTCTGAAACGCTATTGCATGCAACATACACGTCAGCATACGCCAAGTCTCTCGAGACTCTAACGTCCGAGATCGTTACATCTGCTTCGGTAACGCGAGGGTCGCGCATCTTATTCCGAAGCAAATCTGTCAATTCAACGCGAATGAAATCGGCAACACGCAGTTCGCGCCCGAAATTCTTGGCGCGGTGGTATAGCTTCTGTTTCCCGCTCACAACGCGCGTGCGACCTGACGGGTTTCATAAACCTCGATCAGATCACCTTGGCGCACATCGTTGTAGTTTCTGACCCCGATGCCGCACTCAACGCCGTTGCTCACCTCTTGTACGTCGTCCTTGAAACGACGTAACGACTCAAGCTCACCTTCGTAGATTACGGTGTTGTCACGGAGTACGCGGATTCGCTTGTTACGGAAGACTGTGCCTTCGACGACGAGACAACCTGCCACTTGACCGAATCTTGGTGAGGTGAAGACCTCACGAACTTCCGCAGTACCTACGATTTCCTCGCGCTCGTCTGGGATCAACATATCCGTCAACATCGCTTTTACGTCATCAAGCAATTCGTAAATTACTTGGTAATAACGAACTTCCATGTGATTGCGATCCAGCAGCACCTTGGCCGGCTTATCCGCACGGACATTGAAGCCGAACACCATCGCATCGTACGTCATCGCCATGTTGACATCTGACTCGTTGATACCGCCAATCCCGGACCCGAGGACGCGTACCGAAACCTCATCGTTACCTACTTCGCCGAAGGCATGAGTAATCGCCTCAAGCGAACCGCGGACGTCCGCTTTCAGGATGACGTTTAGTACCCGTTTTTCACCTTTGCCCAAATGCTTGAACATGTTGTCCAAGCGGGCTTGCTGCTGCATCTGTTGCTGTTGCTTCTGGCTCGTGTGAGCTCTGGATTCTGCCAGCTGGCGAGCCTGACGTTCGTCCGGTGAAACCGTAAAACCTTCACCCGCTTCTGGGATTCCATTAAAGCCTAGAACTTCGACAGGGATCGAAGGTCCTGCGGATTTGATCTTCTTTCCTTGGTCATCGATGATCGAGCGAACTTTGCCGTAATGCTCGCCTGCGATCACGATGTCGCCTTGTTCTAACGTACCGTTCTGGACCAACAGCGACACGACGGCGCCTCGTCCGCGTTCAAGCTTAGACTCAATGACGAGTCCGCGTCCAGACGCTTCCGGTACAGCGTTAAGTTCAAGAATTTCGGCTTGTGCAGTAATCGCTTCGAGAAGGTCGTCGATACCCTCGCCCGTTTCAGCGGACACGTTGACGAATTGCGTTGTACCACCGAATTCTTCAGGTATCACTTCCATACCTGCTAATTCCGTACGTACTCGTTGTGGATCAGCGCTGTCCAAGTCAATCTTGTTGACAGCAACGACCATCGGTACACCCGCAGCTTTTGAATGGTTAACGGCTTCCTCAGTCTGCGGCATCACGCCGTCGTTTGCCGCGCAGACAAGCACGACGATATCCGTGGAATTCGCACCTCGAGCACGCATCGCGGAAAAGGCAGCGTGCCCTGGGGTATCTAAGAACGTAATGTCGCCATGTGAGGTTGTCAGGTGGTAGGCACCAATATGTTGAGTAATGCCACCGGCCTCACCTGCGGCCACCTTAGATTTACGAATGAAATCAAGCAACGAAGTCTTTCCGTGGTCGACGTGTCCCATTACGGTCACAACCGGACAGCGAGGGAATTCCTCTCCTTCGACTTTCGTCGCCTCAATCAACTCTTCCTCTTGCGAGGTCGCCAATTTGACTTTGTGACCTAACTCCTCAACGATCAACGCTGCTGTATCTTGATCCAATACGTCATTGATCGTGACCATGACGCCTAGCTCCATCAATCTCTTGATGAGCTCGGCGGCTTTGATCGACATTGCTTGCGCAAGGCTTCCAACCGCGATCGAGTCTCCGACTTCGACCTCTCTTACGACAAACGCCGCTGGACGTTGAAAACCGCCGCCTTGTTCCAGCTCTTGAACACGGTCGAGAGGCTTTGCAGGAGTACGACGTCGCCCGGTACGTGGGATGCGTGCACGGTCGTCCTCTCCTCGTGTAATTTCCCGCAACCCGCCACCTCGGCGTCCGTTGCGACCGGCGCGCGCATCGTTTGTCCGTTGACGACCACGAGATGGCGCTTCCTTCTGTTTCGCGTATCGAGGCGCTTTTTCTGATGTCGCACGTTGCGGTTCGGGCTTGGTAGCTTTCGCCGCTTTGGAAGCTTCAGCCGCTTTTAATTGTGCCTGTTCAGCCTCAAGTCGCTTCGCTTCCTCGTTCTCCCGCTTCCTTTGTTCTTCCTCTTGCCGCGCTTGAATTCGCCGTTCTTTCTCTTCCTGGTCTCGCTGTTCTGCCTCTCGACGACGCGCCTGCTCTTCTCGGATTTGTGCAGCCTGACGTTTGAGTTCGCTCGTGGTATCTCTCGCTCGCGTAGTCTGCGAAGCGGTTCCTGTCGCCTGCTTCGTATCTACGATTGGCGTCGGCGTTGTTCGTCCTCCACCTGTCTTGACGACTACCGTCGCAGTCCCGCTCGATCGACTTCCAGAATACAGTTGTCCTCGATTTACTCGAGAGCTAGCGTTTTGCTTTCGCTGAATTTGCTGCTCAGCAGTAGGTCTCGACGGTTGCGCTGTCTTGTGCACAGTCGGCGCGCTCTTTCCACCCCGAAAATGGGCACCAAGAGCTTTGATAGCGTCTAGTTCAAGTTCTGAATCTGCGTCGGCACACTCAAAACCTAACGTCGTCGCGAGTTCGACAACTTCTTCGGGTGTTTTCTTGAAACTCGTCGCGACTTGTGCAACGGTGCGAGTCGGCATTTAGGCAGTTCCCCTTGCGTTCCTATCCTTCAAGCGTCGCTTACTTCCTCTTCTTCTTCGAACCAAGGTTTACGTGCAGTGACGATAAGGTCGCCAGCGCGTTTCTCGTCGATCGATTCATCAAGATCTAGCAGTTCGTCAATTGAGAGTTCAGCCAGATCGTCCATCGTGACGATGCCGTTTGCCGCCAATTGACTTGCTAGCACGTCATCCATACCCGCCATGTAACGAAGATCGTCTGCAGGTACCGCTGTACCTTCTTTGGTCTCTCCCGTCAGTACTTCATCAAGCAGAATATCGCCGGCACGATCGATGATTGCCTGCGCACTCTCGGCATCGAGCGTTTTTGAAGCGATGGTTAGATCTTCAGCGGTTGCTTCACTGACTTGCTCCAAGTTCACATAGCCAGCGTCGAACAGATCTTTGGCCGTCTTGTTCTCGATTTCGAGCGAACTCACAAAACGAGTGACGGTGTAGTTCTCTTGACGTGCGATCTTCTCCTCATATTTCTCACGGCTAATGACCTTAAGTGTCCAACCCGTCAGCTCTGACGCAAGTCGAACGTTCATACCATGTTCGCCGATCGCGGACCCACTCTGGTGCTCCTCAACGACCAAATCCATTGCATGAGTTTCCTCATCAATCTCGATGCGTTGGATTTGGGCGGGCGCCATCGCGTTTAGGACCAATTCAGCCGGATCTTCCGACCACAGAAACACATCGATTTTCTCCCCGCAGATCTCACTTGAAATGCTCTGAATGCGGGAACCTTTGATACCGACGCATGAACCGACCGCGTCGATCCGTTGGTCATTCGTACTTACCGCAACCTTCGCACGACGTCCCGGTGAACGCGCAACGCCTCGAATCTTGATCACGTCTTCGTGGACTTCTGGAATTTCTCGCTTGAAAAGCTCAATGAGCATGCCGTCATGAGTACGTGACAGAATGAGGTTTTGACCCCGATCTTCCGCGGTCACGTCTACTAGATATGCCTTGACCTGATCTTCCTTATGAAGGATTTCTCGTTTACCGTCCCCAATAGGAATCAGGTTTTCACGATCGAGTCGGCCTTCAGCCAGTTGTGGAAGCTCGAGGATGACCGAACGCGTCTCCTTGGTCTTATTGTTGATGAGAAAGCGTGACACCTTGCCCGTCACCAACTCACCGATCCGTGGTCGATATTCAGCGACGATTCGTTCTCGTTCGGCGCGTCGGACCTCCTGGTTGATCACCTGCTTGGAAATCTGAGCAACAATTCGACCCATGTTGACGTTTTCGTGGGGTTCCTCCCACGTCTGTCCGATATCCAGTGCGGGATTCCGTTCTCGTGCTTGGTCAACTGTAAGGTGGACTTCAGGGTTGAACGGGATTCGTTCTTCTAGTTCCTCACCGTTTGTTTGGTCTTCAACCTGATAGAACGGCATATCTGCAGGATCCACGATATGCCAGATACGATAGGTCGATTGTTCGTCGTTTTCCCAATCGATAGCAACGCGGAACTCCTTATCCGTTCCGTGACGGCGCTTTGTCGCGACCGATAACGCCGATTCAATCGCATCGAATACGACGTTTTCCTGAATGCCTTTTTCGTTCGCGATCGATTCGACCGCGCTTTTCACTTCTTTGAATCCCATGTTTCTCGTTTTGGCTATTCGAATACAGGAACCAATCGGGTACGTCGCACTTGCGAGAACGGGATGATCTTCAATTCGTCATCGACCATAACTGAGATCGACTCCTCGCTGCAATCCTGCAAGGTACCTCTCACGTGTCGCGTTCCATTAACGGGCAAATGCAATCGCACATCAACGCACTCGCCAACATTTCGCTGATAGTGATCATGCTTAAACAGTAAGCGATCCAAACCAGGCGAAGACACCTCTAAGTCGTAGGTCCCAGCGATGCCGTCCTCGACTGCCAAAAGTGTGCCTAGCTGTTGACTCACCGTTTCACAATCCGCTACCGAAATGCCATTTGGTGCATCAATGTAGATGCATAGACGCCGATGGCGACCTGTTCCTGTCTGTTCAACTCCCCAAAGTTCAAAGCCGAGATGGTTAACTGTCGGTTTAACGAGTTTTTCTAGAAACGTTGTTCTTGGTTGCGCCAACGCTTTCCCTCGTAGTGTCGATGCGACATCCCATGCCCACTAACCTTACCCAGCGTTCAATCTGCAAATAAGTACGGGATTAGGATCGTTATGACCTCACCTCCCGACCTTGCCGATGCGGGACGCGACTAAAACGATCCGCGGATCGTTGCGCGAACATGTCTGCGCAACAATCGTCGCGATCACTCGCGACTGTCGGATTTCAGATCGAGCGTTAGGCTTCCATCAAGCGGATCGGAAGCACTCAGTACCGAATCTCAGAGGCGAAAATTATATTTAAATCCCGCAAAATGAATGAGTTATGGGCAACGCATTCGCTGCTTTGCGCTGTGTGTCCAATTGGGCGTAGCAAGCTCAAACTGAGAGATTTAGCTTCTTTTCCCCGTACTTTGCATCGACGAAAACGCGATGACATTGACTCTCAAATGATTTGAGTTTCTCTTGTACTCTTATAGTTCTATGATGTATGTTGTTTTCGATGAAAGAGAATGCCGATGTTCATCGCAATGAATCGCTTTAAGATCACACTAGGTGCGGAGGATGGTTTTGAATCCGTATGGCGTGAGCGTGAGTCGTTCCTAGGAGAAGTTCCAGGTTTCCTAAAGTTCAATCTACTTCGAGGTCCTCAAAACGGTGACCATACACTCTATGCGTCGCACAGCGTCTGGGAATCCCGGGAAGCGTTTGAAGCATGGACACAATCGGAGAACTTTCGCAAAGCGCATGCACAGAGAAGTGCTCCTAAAGGAACATATCTAGGGCATCCAGAACTAGAGTTGTTCGAATCCGTCCTATGAAGTAGAACTAATCGGTGGAAATGTCCGGCCAACTAAACCGGGTCGTTCACAGTCGCAACTCCATGAACCGATATTTCACATTCTTGGACATACCGGCTCCTGCGTTACCGATACGAGCAAATCCGTAAACCGTCAAATCCAAGCTAACAACTCTGAAATTACCTGACATTCTCACGAGAGGAATCTAGAACGATGAGCGTACTGTCCATTCCGACGCAGAAATCGGACCTTACGTCAGGCTGGTTGAACGCCGCACTTTTCAAAAAAGAAGGAGATTTCGACGGTCCGATCCAAAACGTTGAAGTTGAAACGATTGGCACGGGTGTAGGACTGGTTGGAGGTCTTTACAGATGCAGTTTGCGATACGAATCAGGCGTTGAATCCGAACCATCCAGTGTCGTTGTAAAGATTCGTTCTGACGATCCAAAGAGTCTGAAAGTCGCGAAGACGTTTCTGCTGTACCAGAAGGAAGTGGCGTTCTACCGCGACGTTGCGCCATCGACGCCCATATCGGTTCCGAAATTGCACCATTGTGCTTTCGACCCAAGCAGTCACGACTTCGTGTTAGTGCTTGAAGACCTCGACCGGTTGGAGGCGCCCAACCAGTTAACCGGCGGTAGTGAAGACCAAGGCAGAATCGCAATTCGGCATGCAGCGCGATTGCATGCACGGTTTTGGAATAAGGTCAACGAACCGCCGCTGAAGGATTACTTTTCACTCGTCGCGCCAAGTTTCACGGTGAAGATCCACATCGGATTTCACAATAGTGTTGCGAAAGTACTCGACGTATTCGATCAAGAGCTTTCTCCCGTCGCGAAGGACCTCATCAAGGCTTTCGGAGACAATCTCGCAGGTCACTATCACGAGATGGCTCAAGGTCCAAGGACATTGACTCACGGCGATTACCGCCTCGACAATATGTTCTTCGGGTATGGCGACGACCCGGAGCTGGTCGTTATTGATTGGCAGACCAATGGAATAGGCGTCGGTATGGCTGATGTCGCATATTTCATGGCGGGGAGCCTGGATCCTAGCGTGCGTCAATCAATTGAACGGGATGCAATCGCCGACTACCATGAGATTACATCCTCCGATGGAGGTGGGTCCTGGAGTCTAGACGAATGTTGGCGAACCTATCGTCACGCTTTCGTTGCTGCAATGACAGTTCCCGTGATCGCTGCCGGGGAGCTTTCCCTCGACAACGAGCGGGCGTTCGAGCTAGTCCAAACGGGAATTCGACGTATGAACGCAGCGTTGGAGCAACTCGATGTCAAAGAATTCATGCCGCAACGAAAATCGGTTTTTACCCCCTCTGGTTTCCAGTCTGCGCTTGCGAACCAAATGTCCCGATTTGTACCCACGGGTAACCCTTAATGCGTCCACGACGTCGGCAATATGACAACTCAAGCCGACCATTGGAGTTTCAAAATGAGAAGGCACGTTGATTCTCATCTAACCGCTATTGATCGGTACGTTCACCTTATTGAACGAGACGGTAAATCCGCAGCTACCGTCCAACTGTCTCGCCATTTCGATGTAAACCGCCAGACGCTTTGGAATGCGATAACTTCGCAAGAAGAGATCTCAAAGTGGTTCGCGTCGGTTTCCGGAGACTTTAAAGTTGGCGGTTCTTATGCGATAGAAAACAACGCGAGTGGTGTTATAACGCTGTGTGAACCAATTACCCACGTTGCCTTAACGTGGGAATTCGCTGGCGATGTCAGTTGGGTTGATGTCCGCTTAAACAACGGCTCTCATTCGGGTGTGTCGTTTGACCTTTGCCACACATCACTACTTTCGCCGCACTGGGATCAATACGGTGCCGGTGCTACGGGAGTTGGTTGGGAACTGAGTTACTTTGGACTCTACCAATACTTGGTGCACCCCAACGAAGCGAAACTCGATGAAGAAGCGTTCGCTGCTTCCACCGCCGGTAAACACTTGATTCGCAGTAGTAGTCAAGGGTGGGCAGAAGCGTCCATTCTGGCTGGTACGACAGCGGAAACTGCCCTGGGTGCCGCGGAACGGACGACCTCGTTTTACCTAGGCGTTTGACACGGGATCTATCGGCACCAAGCATACGAGCCGATACTTATCGAAAAACGTCCAGCTAAACACTCACCTTCGTAGCGTTGGCACCGCGTGAACGACCTCGTTTGGATCCATACGTAGTCGCTGTCGCATCGCACACTGGCTCACTCAATTCAGCGGTAGCGCTATTAGCCGTCGAATCGACATCCGTTCGGTCTATCAATCGATCATGCGTTTATCCGTGATTGATCAACTAAACGAGTAATATCACATTTGACTCAGAAAACATAAAATATTCTATTAATAGAGCGTAACAAATCGTAAAGATCTGTTAATGGAACACAATTAGCAATGACCAAACTCGCAAATCGAAGTTACTCCCGCTATGCTCGTGATGCAGCCAAGCTTCTTGGCTTGATGGTCCGAAGTGCTCGTATCGAGCGTGGTTTTACGATTGCTGATGTCGCAGAACGTGCAGGTATATCACGAGGTCTCGTACATCGCATCGAAAACGGCGAAATGGGTTCTTCCATCGGCGCGGCCTTCGAGCTGGCCGCCATCGTCGGTCTGCGACTGTTTGAAGCCGAACATTCAACCCTGGCACACCAATTAGCCATGGAACATAAGAAACTGTCCCTTTTACCACATTCGGTCCGCACAGGAACGACCAAGGTGATAGATGACTTCTAGTCCTCCTGAAGAAAGAAGACCCGAAGAAGCATACGTTTGGATCTGGTTACCTCGCACGACAACGCCAGTGGTCGCAGGGCGCATTGTGCGCGATGGCGACCGGCTAGTCTTCAACTACGGTCGAAGTTACCTCGATCGAAAGGACCGCATTCCAATCTACGAGCCAGAGTTGCCACTTCGCAGCGGAGTGATTACGCCTCATGCGGGCCTCAATATGGCGAGTTGCCTACGCGACGCCGCACCCGATGCCTGGGGGCGACGCGTAATTCTCAATCGAAGTTTTGGTCGCGAGGGGAAGAATTTCGATATCACGTCGCTTGATGAACTGAGCTATTTATTAGAGTCTGGTTCCGACCGAATCGGCGCAATAGACTTCCAACGCTCACCATACGAATACGAAGCACGTGATGAGCTAACTGCTACACTGGAAGAATTGCAGAGCGCCTCGGAAAGAGTCGAAAGAGGCTTATCACTTCCGCCTAACCTCGAGCACGCTCTGCTCCACGCCACATCAATCGGTGGCGCGCGTCCGAAAGCAATGATCCGAAATGGCGATGCGAAGATGATCGCCAAGTTTTCTTCGACTACCGACACGTTCAACGTAGTGAAAGCAGAATATGTTGCGATGCGCCTCGCCGAGGTAGCCGGGCTCAACGTCGCGTCCGTGCGTTTAACACAAGCCGCCGGTAAGGACGTATTGCTAATAGAGCGCTTCGACCGTATTAGGACGCAAGATGGCTGGACGCGTAAAGCGATGGTATCCGCCCTTACGTTGTTCGGCCTCGATGAGGTGATGGCGCGTTACGCTAGCTATGAAGACCTTGCGGAAATCATCCGACACCGCTTCACGTCACCGCGAGAAACGCTACACGAGCTTTATGAGCGCCTGGTTTTTAACGTCCTTTGCGGCAATACCGATGATCACGCTCGCAACCATGCAGCCTTCTGGGATGGCGAGAACCTAACCTTAACGCCCGCCTATGACATCTGTCCTCAAGACCGCTCCGGGAATGTGGCGAGTCAGGCAATGCTCATCATCGGGAACAATCGGACAAGCACGCTTGCTGCCTGTCTGCAAGCAGCGCCCAATTTCCAGCTTAACAGCGCCGGCGCGAAAGCCATCATCGCACAGCAAATCAGCACCATCCGAGACAATTGGGAAGGAATCTGCGATGAAGCTGCATTGAGCGACGTTGAACGCGGCTTACTAGATCAACGCATCTTTTTGAATGACTATATCTTTCACGGAACAGAAGACGTTCGATGGTGATCGACAGAAGACCCGCCTGAGACGGAACGCCCAAACGATTAGATCGCGATGATACGAGAAAAGGATTCGATCCGATCGGTTGACCTCTAAGTATCAAAAAGCCTCGCACGTCTGTCGATCAACGATCAAACGCTCAACGAAGCTGCACTTAATTGATTTGGAGTGGAGGTAAACCGCTTATCCAATTGATAAGCACTGGGCTCAGAAATGGGAAGACCGGCATACCCGTTAAGGTGCTGCCGGTCTTGATGGTTGCGGGGGTAGGATTTGAACCTACGACCTCTGGGTTATGAGCCCAACAAGCTACCAGACTGCTCCACCCCGCATCTTCCTAAATTATATTTTCGGTCTATTTCATACCCGTCGTTTTTGAATGAATGTCGACGAAGACTTTCGCACCTCTAATTCTTTGATTTAACTAATAAATTTGGTGCCGAAGAGAGGATTTGAACCTCCACGGGCATAGCCCACTGCCCCCTCAAGACAGCGTGTCTACCAGTTCCACCACTTCGGCGAAATACTCTTTTATTGAGGAACTTCCTCCTCCGGTATGTCAGATGACCCTTCACCTTCAGCCGTAGCATCAACGTCCGGCTCGGGGGCCGTAAGTATAGGAAGTTCATCGCCCTCCAATACTGTCGAGTCATCGACGCTTGAATCGACACCCACATCCGGGATTTCTTGTTCAATTGCTGTTGCAGGAGTTTCCTCCCTGAACTCAAACCCACTTAACCGATCAGCGCGTTGTTTCGCCGTATAGGCCAGGGCGAACGTGATCACGAAAAACAACACTGCAAGAATGGTTGTAACTTTTACTAGAAAAGAAGAACCACCAGTAGGTCCGAACATCGCACCGGCGCTACCACTGCCAAACGCAGCACCCACATCCGCACCTTTGCTTTGTTGGATTAAAACCAAACCGATCAAAGCGAGTGCGTCAACGATGAGCAATATAAGAAGAACGGTCTCGACTGTACCCATAACTAACTCTTTACGGCCTCGCAAATCTCGTTGAATTCATCGACATCTAATGATGCACCACCTACTAGAAAGCCGTCGATGTCATTTTGAACAATCAATTCCGCCGCGTTCGAAGCTTTCACGCTCCCGCCGTAAAGGATTCGCAATTCTTCGCGTTCACCGGAATCCCTCCTGTCAACATGATCTCGAATTAGACCTTGCATCTCTTGGGCTATCTCCGCTGTCGCAGCCTTGCCCGTCCCAATAGCCCAAACGGGTTCATAGGCAATCACTTTGTGTGAGTAATCTGGACAATCCCAAGCCTCCTCGACAGCGTTTAACTGTCGTTGTACCGCTTCAAAAGCCGAATCAGACTCTCTTTCCTCCAACGTCTCTCCCACACACAACACTGGCATCAACCCAGCGTCAGCTATGCTCTTGAATTTCCGTGCGACAACTGTATCTGAATCTCCAAACATGGCTCGTCGCTCTGAGTGACCGACTAAAGCCAACTGACCACCCAGGTTCTTGACCATCCTGGCGGAAATCTCGCCCGTGAATGCGCCTTCTGGTTCACACCAAACGTTCTGCGCACCAATCGCGATATCGCTTTCTCGAAATGAATCCACCAACGACCTCAAGTGTAACGCGGTAGGGAAAATCCATACATCTGAAGCTTCAGGTCGCACCAATTCACAGCTGAAGTGCTCGCATAACTCGAGGGAGCCATTCATTTTCCAATTCGCCGCAACGACGGGCTTCCGCATCCCTCGACCCTTTACGCTCACTGCGACACGAAACGAATTTTAGCCAGCCGAGGCTACTTGAAGGTCGCTCGATTGACGTCAAATCGCGGCCGAAATTGAGCTTGCCAACGTGTCCGCGAATTCATTAGCAGTAGTGGCTACTTGGTGTTCAACCATAACTCGTATAAGCGGTTCAGTGCCTGACGCTCGAACCAATAGACGCCCCTCGGACGCGACAAGCGTCCTGAATTGCGTAATTAGCTCCTTTACTTCGGTTTTCTGAAGCGAATCGTGGGGCTTCGGCGAATGGACGTTTCGTTCCGCCTGCGGCAACATCGATACCGAGGCCACAAGCTGTCGTAACGATGATCTTTCGCGATGTATTACATCGATGACGCACAATCCAATCAGTATTCCGTCCCCCGTCTCCGCTATATCACGCCAGATCAGGTGTCCTGATGGTTCACCGCCTAGTCGCCACTGACGAGACTTTAGCTCGTCATAAACGTTTTTATCACCGACATCTGCTCTAATGAAAGGAATCCCAATCTTATCGAGGGCTATCTGAAGACCGTGATTGCTCATGATCGTACCAACCACACCGTCCTCACTTGCATCTGATGTCAAATGTCGCTTTGCCAGTAAATAAAGCACTTGATCGCCACCGACCAGATCACCGTGATCGTCAACAAATAGCACTCGATCACCGTCGCCGTCAAAAGCTATACCAAGATCTGCTTTCAACTCCATAACTGATCGTTGGACCGCGGACAATGATGTCGAACCGACGTCCTTGTTGATGTTCACGCCATTAGGTGCATTACCTATGAAATGAAGATCATTGCATAGATGCCCGAATATTTGTGCAGCCGTCGTAGTTGTTGCACCGTGTGCACAATCGACCACGATCCGCAACCCGTTGTGACCAATTTGAGTCGCACTGGCCGTCAGCATCTTCAGATAGGAGTCGGACGCTCGGTGGTCAGGATCTAACGCTTCTAGATCCCTCGCTGGCTTTTTACGATCGGAATTCAGCAACCACTGTTCGATCTGATGCTCGACAGGGTCGTCCAGTTTCGCACCATCCGACCCAAACAACTTGAATCCGTTGTATTCATGTGGATTGTGGGAAGCCGTTATGACGATCCCAAAATCCGCCGGACTTTCTTTTGTGCAATAAGAGATTCCAGGGGTGGGTAGAACGCCTAATGAGGCAACCTGCGCGCCACCGTCCACGAATCCATGCGCTAAATAAGTTTCTAGCTCGAGTGACGACGCACGGGTATCCCGTCCGACGTAAACGAGTGCATTTGGCGTAAGTGCATGAGCGGCTAAGGTACGACCCAAGTGGTATGCGAAAGATGGTGTGATCGGATCAGTTCCAACCCGACCACGAATTCCATCCGTGCCAAACAGCCTTTCGTCCGCGGTCACGGGACGACGCATCGGAACCGTTTTAGTTACGGATCAGTCGCGGGTGGTCCAAAGGGCGGCGTTTCCGGAGAACCACCACGAATATTGGGGTCTGCATCCGGTTTAGGCTCGGGTGACGGATCGGGTTCAGGTGGAACCTCCGGCGGTCGAGGATCTTTGCCAGTCATGATGTCCTCGACTTGCTCGGGGCTTAACGTCTCATATTCGATTAGCCATTTTGCCATGGCGTGGAGTTTGTCTAAATTTGATTCGACGATCTCCTTCGCTCGTGCGTAATTACGGTCGATGATTTGACGAATCTCCTCGTCGATCTCGCGAGCCGTGTCATTCGACATCGTCGCCGACGGTGTACCAGCTGACATGCCTAGAAAGACTTCACCCTCGTTCTCGGCATACTGCAACGGTCCCATCCGCTCCGAAAATCCCCACTTCGTGACCATGTTGCGCGCCAACTGCGTCGCGCGTTCGATATCGTTTGAAGCCCCCGTTGTCACTGAATCCGGTCCATTAATCAGCTCTTCCGCGATACGTCCACCGAAGAGTGAGCAAATTTGCGAGTCTACTGCTGATTTACTCAAGCTGTAACGATCTTCTTCCGGCAAGAATGTTGTTACACCCAATGCTCTACCACGTGGAACGACCGTGATCTTGTAGAGTGTGTCGTGATCCGGAAGTGAATACCCTACGATCGCGTGACCTGCTTCGTGATATGCAGTGTTGCGCTTTTCTTTCTCGGACATCACCATTGATCGGCGCTCAGCACCCATCATGATCTTGTCTTTCGCTTTCTCGAACTCAGCCATCGACACTTCAGTGCGTCCACCACGAGCGGCAAATAGCGCAGCTTCATTGACGATGTTCTCAAGGTCCGCACCTGAGAATCCAGGTGTTCCTCTTGCGATAAGGTCAGGTCTTACATCGTCAGCAACGACCACACGGCGCATGTGTACTTTGAGGATTTGTTCACGCCCTCGAATATCGGGCAATGGCACAACAACCTGCCGGTCGAATCGTCCCGGTCGCATTAACGCGGGATCCAATACATCAGGTCTATTGGTCGCTGCGATCACGATCACACCATCGTTTGGCTGGAAGCCATCCATCTCCACGAGCAGCTGATTTAGAGTTTGTTCACGTTCGTCATGACCGTTACCCAAACCTGCACCGCGATGGCGACCGACCGCGTCGATTTCGTCGATGAAAACGATGCATGGCGCGTTGGTCTTGGCTTCCGCAAACATGTCCCGCACACGGGATGCACCAACACCTACGAACATCTCCACGAAATCAGATCCTGAGATGCTGAAGAAAGCGACCTTTGCTTCACCTGCAATTGCTTTCGCAAGGAGCGTCTTGCCTGTTCCCGGCGCACCAACCATCAAGGTACCACGTGGAATACGTGCACCTAGTTTTTGGAATTTCGACCCATCACGCAGAAATTCGACTAATTCCTGAACCTCTTCCTTCGCTTCATCGACCCCAGCAACGTCTGCGAACGTTGTATCGACCTCTTCCTCCGTAAGTTTGCGTGCACGGTTCTTCGCAAACTGAAGTGGTCCGCCTCGACCGCCAAGTCCCTGCATGTTTCTAAGCATGAGCGCGAACAAGCCCACTATAAACAACACGGGCAACATCGCTAACAGTAAGTTCATCCAGAACGAGTTACCGCTATCCTCTACGCTCTGGACCTCGACACCATTCTTCAATAAATCGTCAAGAATCTGCAAATCAGGAATGCCAGTCTTGACTACCTTAAATGTCGTTCCGTCTTTCCGAGTGCCATAGAGCACCTTGTTATCTTCAACAATCGACTGAACCTTACTATCCTCAACCTCTTCGACAAAAGACGTATAACTTATCTCTTTTGGATCAGGTGAACTTGTGAAGTTGGTGAATAAGGTCAGCGCAACGAGTCCAATGACCACCCACAAGAGCAAGTTCTTCGTCATGCTGCTCATTGCACGCACCGTAGAATAGGTCGCATATCACCCTCAATCATAGCACAATGAATGTGCTCAAGCGCGGGATACACACTGACTTTTACCCATTTTTTAGTAATTTTCATTTCGATGAAAGCACCTTCGGATTTACTATGACATCAAAAAGCATAATAAGTTTCGCATTTTGATTTTCATAGATTTGAACATGGAGGTTTAACACATGTATCCTAGATTCAGATTTGTTGAGAGTGATCAATATAACCTAGAGTTTTTACCGTTAATATAAAACGACGTTATATATTAACGAACATACATTCCGAACTCCAGTTCAATATATCAGTCTTAGTTAGATATATTCAACTTTTTCGATTTTGTATCTGATGAGTTGGTCGGACCCATCAATTTCTACCACTTCACCTTGTTCCCGTGATATCAAAGCGCGGGCGACCGGAGTGTTGATCGAGAGTTTCTGCGAAGCGATATCCGCTTCATCTTCGCCAACGATCTGATACACGTCTCGGTTTTCGGTCTCAAGATTCACTAGAGTAACTGTCGTACCGAATACGACACGGCTACTTTTGGCCAGTCTCGTAACGTCTATGACTTGAGCGTTCGCTAAACGCGACTTGATTTGTGCGATCTTCGCTAGCACCATGCCTTGCTTGTTCTTATTGGCATGGTAGTCAGCGTTTTCGCTTAAATCACCATGTTTGATTGCCTCGCCAATTGCATCTGCGATTTCACTTAGCGATAACTCCAGGTTTTCAAGTTCCTTGCGCAACTGTGCTTGACCATCGATGGTCATCGGTATCTTCACGCATTCAATCCTTCATGAAGTTCCTGTAAAGGGCGTACGTTTTCAGATTGTCCATCACGGATCGCCGCGCAGATTGCCATGCCGCCGGATAACGTTGTCGTATATGCGATCTTGTGTTTCAATGCCAGACGTCTGATGACCGCCGAATCCGCAATTGACTGACGCCCTTCCGTGGAGTTAACAATCAATTTCACATCACGGTTTTGGATTAAATCGGAGACGTCCGGCCGACCTTCTGTCACTTTATTCACACGTTCAGTCTTAATACCTGCGCGCTCAAGGACCTCAGCCGTTCCCCGCGTTGCAACAATATCGAAGCCTAGATCGATCAGCTCTTGACCTATTGGGATCAGAAACGGTCTATCCGATGTCTTCACGCTCAAGAATACGAGCCCCGATTGGGGTAATTCGACACCGGCCGCAAGCGAAGCCTTATAGAAAGCCTCGGAAAAGGTGTCTCCCACTCCCATAACTTCGCCGGTCGACTTCATCTCAGGTCCCAAGATCGGATCGACGCCGGGGAATTTGATGAAGGGAAAGACCGATTCCTTAACGGAAATGTGTGTAGGTCGAATCCCATTGGTAAATCCTTGACTGCGCAGTGACTGCCCTGCCATGCAGCGAGCCGCAACTTTCGCCAGCGAGGTGCCAATGCACTTCGAGACGAATGGTACGGTACGTGACGCACGAGGGTTCACCTCAAGGACGTAGATATCGTTGTTTTGAATAGCCATCTGTACGTTCATCAAGCCGACGACATGGAGTTCTTCCGCTATCGCGACAGCCTGACGGCGAATGCCTTCCTGGATCTCTTCACTAAGGTCATGTGGTGGTAACGAGCACGCGGAATCGCCAGAATGCACGCCCGCTTGCTCAATGTGTTGCATGATCGCGCTAACGACGACTTCCTCGCCATCTGAAACGACCTCAACATCCACTTCGACGGCTTGATCTAAGAAACGATCGAGCAAAACCGGTGCGGCGTTCGACTCCGGCAAGGCGTTTTCGAGATACACGCTCAACTCGCGATCGTTGTAAACGATTTCCATGGCGCGACCTCCTAACACGAAGCTCGGTCGCACGACGATCGGATAGCCAATCTCTGCTGCCGCACTCAGACCCTCCTCGATCGAAACGACGGTGGAGTTCTTGGGTTGTTTTAGATTAATCCGTTCGATGAGTTGCTTGAATAGTTCTCGATCTTCAGCGCGCGTAATCGCTTTCGAATCCGTTCCAATGATTTTGACACCTAGATCGGATAGTTGGTCGACCAGCTTGAGTGGCGTCTGTCCCCCAAACTGGACGATGACCCCGTCTGGTTGCTCAAGGTCGACGATAGCCATGACGTCTTCAAGGGTAACAGGTTCAAAATACAGCCGGTCAGACGTGTCATAGTCCGTTGAGACGGTCTCGGGATTACAGTTCACCATAATCGTCTCATAACCGTCTTCGCGCATTGCTAGAACTGCATGTACACAGCAATAGTCGAATTCGATGCCCTGACCGATGCGATTAGGACCACCACCCAGCACCATGATCTTTTTCCGATCGCTGGGATCCGCTTCGCACTCCTCTTCGTAGGTCGAATAGAGGTATGCGGTTGCAGCTGAGAACTCTGCCGCACAAGTGTCAACGCGTTTGTAGACGGGCGTTACACCAGCCATCTGTCGTTCTTCACGAATCTTAAATTCGTCTTCACCAAGCAGCTCTGCGATTCGGGCGTCACTAAACCCGTCCCGCTTCAGTCGACGCCAGTAGGCTCCATCGAAGCACGCGAGCGATCGCGTAAGGACGTCGCTCTCAGTCTTAATCAGATCCTCAATCTGAGCCAAGAACCAGGGATCAATCGCGGTCATGTCATAGAGTTGACTTACGCTCATTCCATATCGGATCGCATCGCCGATGTACTGCAACCGATCCGCGCCAGGTTGCCGAAGATTCGCCACAAGTCTTCGTTCATCATCAGCGGTCTCCACGCTTAGGATCGAATTGAAGCCTGTCAAATTGGTTTCCGTACTTCGCAATGCTTTATGAAGCGACTCTTTGAATGTACGCCCGAACGACATCGCTTCGCCTACCGATTTCATCTGTGTCGTCAATCGATCATCGGCCTGTTCGAACTTCTCGAAGGCAAAACGAGGTAGTTTCGTGACGACGTAGTCAATCGAAGGTTCGAATGAAGCTGGAGTCGCTCCTGTGATTTCGTTATCGAGCTCGTCAAGTGTGTACCCAACCGCGAGTTTCGCCGCTACCTTGGCGATCGGAAAGCCTGTTGCCTTAGATGCCAGTGCTGATGATCGGGACACTCGAGGGTTCATTTCGACAACGATCATCCGTTCACTCTTTGGATCAACCGCGAACTGAACGTTTGATCCGCCCGTCTCAACGCCGATTTCACGCAAAACAGCAATCGACGCGTTCCGCATGAGCTGATATTCCTTATCAGTCAGCGTCTGTGCGGGTGCAACGGTGATCGAATCGCCAGTGTGGACTCCCATTGCATCGACGTTCTCGATCGAACAGATGATGATGCAGTTGTCCTTTCGATCACGGACGACCTCCATCTCAAATTCCTTCCAACCAAGAAGGGATTCGTCAATTAGGAGTTCATTCGTTGGAGAAAGATCAAGTCCACGCGTGCATATTTCGATGAATTCGTCCTCGTTGTAGGCAATCCCGCCACCTGACCCGCCCAGTGTGAACGAAGGACGAATAATGCACGGATAGTCAACGAGCTTCTGGACTTGTAACGCATCCTCGAGGTTATGCGCGATACCCGAACGAGCCGTTTCAAGCCCGATACTAGTCATCGCCTTGTCGAATAGCTCACGATCTTCGGCTTTATCGATTGCTTCCTTGCTGGCACCGATCATTTCGATGCCATACCTCTCTAATACGCCTTCCCGTACTAAATCGAGTGCGCAATTTAGCGCTGTTTGCCCGCCCATCGTTGGGAGTAACGTATCAGGACGTTCTCGCTCGATGATTTGAGCAACGGTACGCCACTCGACCGGTTCGATGTACGTGCGTGTCGCCATCGATGGATCGGTCATGATGGTCGCAGGATTGGAATTCACGAGGATAACCTTGTATCCCTCTTCTTGCAGCGCTTTGCATGCCTGAGCGCCCGAATAGTCAAACTCACAGGCTTGACCAATCACAATCGGTCCTGCGCCGAGTAGCAGTACCGAATCAATATCCGTTCGTTTAGGCATTAGCGCGTTGCCGGTCTGCCTGCATCAGATCGATGAAATGGTCGAATAGGAATCGACAATCCTGAGGACCGGGACTTGCCTCAGGATGACCTTGAAAACCGAACGCTGGCACATCGGTCCTGTGTATTCCCTGCAACGTCTGATCGAATAACGAAACATGCGTCGCCCGCAGATTGTTAGGCAACGTCTCTCGATCGACTGCAAAACCGTGGTTTTGACTCGTGATGATGACCGTTTCAGATTCCAAGTCAAACACTGGATGGTTTGCGCCATGGTGGCCATACGGCATCTTGACCGTTCTTGCACCGCTCGCTAAAGCTAGCAATTGGCAACCAAGACAGATACCAAAAATCGGAATGCTCTCCTCGAGGAAGCGCTGAATCGCTTCGATTGCGTAGTCGCACGGATCGGGGTCGCCAGGACCGTTGGATAGAAAGATGCCATCCGGTTTATGTGAAAGCGCTTCTTGGGCTGGCGTTTCCGCCGGGACAACTATGACCTCACAGCCTCGATCAACCAATAACCGAAGGATGTTCCGCTTAACCCCAAAGTCGTAGGCGACGACCCGAAATGTAGTGCCCAAAGGTAGACGAAATTGTTCAACCCCACTCTCGCTATACCAACTACCTTCCTTCCAGATGCTCGTTCTTTGCTGGGTGACAACTTTGGCCAAGTCCATACCAGACAATCCTGGAAACTTCTGAGCACGACCAATCGCTTCCGATTCTGATACTACATGACCTGCGCTGATACATGCACCCATTGCGCCACATTCTCGAATGTGCCTTGTGAGCTTCCGGGTATCAATATCCGCAATCGACACGACCTGTTGCGCCGCTAGAAAGTCTGTTAACGATGCCTGTTCCCGCCAATTTGAGGATTGAAGCGGCATATCCCGAATGACGAGACCTTCCGACCAAACTTGAGTCGACTCGAAGTCAGCTTGATTTGTCCCCGTATTACCAATATGTGGATAAGTGAGCGTCACGATCTGACGTGCGTATGAAGGGTCTGTCAGGATTTCTTGGTATCCCGTCATCGACGTGTTGAATACGACCTCACCGACCGCGTGGCCTCCCACGCCAATCGACGTACCGTGGAAGACCGTGCCGTCTGCCAACGCGAGAATCGCAGCTTCCATTAATGGTTCGCCTTGACGCTGTTAACACATATGCACAGGTTAAAAAAAAGAGGAGAACACCCCTCTTTCGATGCCAATATCAACGCTTCATGCTCCGAGTCCTAGGACGCTATCCATGTCGAAGAAGCCAGATTCGCCGACAGCGAGTTTGCGAGCGATAAACCTAACCGCGCGAATCGCGCCCGCGCCAAAATTGACACGGCTCTGGGCACGATGGGTAATTTCTACCCGCTCACCAGTTCCTGCAAATACGACGGTGTGTTCGCCAACGATGTCCCCGCCTCGAGCCGAGTGAAATCCAATGGTCCCTTTTTCCCTCCGTCCCGTGTGACCGACTCTACCATGCACCTCCTTGTCGGCAAGAGCTACCTTTCGCGCATCCGCAACAACCTCACCTAAACGCACAGCAGTTCCGGACGGAGAGTCGTTCTTCAACGAATGATGAATTTCGAAAATCTCAATGTCAACATCATCGCCGAGTGCTTTGGTCGCCATTTCGACCAGCTTAAAGGTAATGTTCACACCTATACTCATATTAGGCGACATAAGTACCGGCACGGCATCGGCCGCAGACCGCACTATCGCGAGCTGAGCGTCGGACAAGCCGGTCGTTCCGATGACAAGCCCTTTGTTCTCTTCTTTACAAGATTCAACAGCTTCAACGCATGAATCGGCATGACTGAAATCAACAAGAACATCGCAATTACGTACCGAATCAGAGATTCCCTCGATGATCGGTACGTTGATACTTCCGACTCCAGCGATTTCCCCACAGTCACGATCGATTGCACCACTACTAGAATGATCGCATGCGCTTGTTAGTTCAAGATCGTCACTTGCTGTGACAAGCTGCGTGATCGTTCGCCCCATTTGACCGGCGGCGCCACAAATGCCGACACGTGTCACTCAGAGTCGCCATTGTTGTTGAAATAACTCTTTAGCTTTTCAAACCAACTATCGTGCGTTGGACTGTGCTTCTCAGGTGCTTCGTCCAAAGTCTCCTGGAAGGCCTGCAAGAGCTCCTTTTGCTTCGCATTCAATGACTTCGGCGTCTCGATCACCACTTGACAGATAAGATCCCCGTGACGCTGGTCTGCGCGGATTGCTGGCATGCCTTTCCCTCGCAGTCTAAACTCGCGACCACTTTGCGTTCCTTCCGGCACCTTGATACGTAATTTACCATCCAGTGAGGGTACTTCCAGACTCGCACCAAGAGTCGCGTCTACGAAAGAGATCGGTACACGGCAATGTAAGTGTCGCCCATCTCGTTCAAAAATCGGGTGCGGCTTAATCGAGAACTGGATATAGAGATCACCGATCGGACCACCGCGCAATCCGTCACCACCTTCGCCACGTAACTTCAGGCGCATGCCGTCGTCGATGCCCGGTGGCACAGTGACTGCAAGTGATTTTCGTTTCGGTCGACGACCACGTCCGTTGCAGACTTGACACGGCTGCTCAATGATCTGACCTTCGCCACGGCATTGTCCGCAAGTCGATGCAACTCGTAAAAATCCTCGATTGATGGCTTGTTGCCCTGTTCCATCGCAAACGGGACACGTTATCGGTGAAGTACCTGGTTTTGCACCAGTTCCTTGACAATCCTCACAGTGACGGAGCGCATTGACATCGATTTCTACCGTGTCCCCACGCGCCGCTTGCTCAAGCGAAATCGAAAGATCGTATTGAAGGTTCTCCCCGGGCTCACCACCATGACGTCTCGTCGAACGCGTTCGGCCACCAAACACGCTACTAAAAATGTCGTCGAAGCCACCGAATAAATCTTCAAAACCGTGCCCGTCAAACGAGAACGCACTGGAACCAAACTGCCCTTTTAAGCCATCCTTGCCATATTGGTCATATACGCTACGTTTTTCCTTATCCGAGAGCACTGCATATGCTTCACTGACGTTCTTGAAGTTCTCTTCATCTTCGGCGGAAGTGCCATCACTCCGATCAGGGTGATACTTCATAGCCAATCGACGATACGCCTTTTTTATATCCCCGTCGCTCGCATCGCGTTGTACGCCAAGTACTTCGTAGTAGTCGTCAGGCATGGCTAGTTATGCGTCGTGGATCGCGAGAAATGCGTCGTGAGCAGCGCTTGTTGCGTCGTATCCGCTCAATATGAGCGAAGGACCGCCCATGGTTCGTCGAACGATCCTTCGAAATGGAATTATGCAACAGCGTTTCACCGATGGGAATCACTTCTTGTCGTCGTCCTTGACCTCCTCAAAATCCGCGTCCAAGGTGTCATCTGATGCGCCACTATCTGCGGCATTGTCTGTTGTACCGTCAACATCGGGCTGCTGTTGGTTTGCTGACGCTTCTTGGTACATGCGCTGGATAACAGGTGCAGATACCTTCGTCAAATTTTCGAGTTTGGCTTGAATATCATCTTTGTCGTCGGTTTTGGTTGCTTCTTCAAGTTCCTCTACAGCCTTCTGAATATCAGCTTTCTCGGTTTCTGTCGCCTTATCGCCGAATTCCTCGAGTGATTTTCGTGTCGAGTGTGCAAGTGCGTCCGCTTGGTTGCGGAGAGTAACGAGCTCCTGGAACCTTTCATCTTCGGCGCTATGAGTCTCCGCATCTTGCACCATCTTCTCAATGTCGTCCGGAGATAGACCACTTGAGGCGGTGATCACAATGGATTGTTCCTTGTTGGTCGCAAGGTCTTTTGCCGAAACATTCAAGATACCGTTTGCATCGATATCGAACCGGACTTCAATTTGTGGCACGCCACGAGGTGCAGCCGGAATATCCTGCAAGTCAAACCGGCCCAGTAGCTTGTTGTATCGGGCTTCTTTGCGTTCACCTTGTAGTACTTGAATGGTGACGGCGCTTTGATTGTCTTCGGCCGTTGAGAAGACTTGCTCTTTCCGCGCGGGAATCGTCGTGTTTTTGTCGATTAAGACAGACATCACACCGCCTAACGTTTCGATTCCAAGCGATAGAGGCGTCACATCTAAAAGAAGGACGTCTTTCACGTCGCCTGAAAGAACACCGGCTTGAATCGCAGCACCCATCGCAATCGCTTCATCAGGATTCACGTCCTTGCGCGGCTCGCTCCCAAAGATCTCTTGGACTTTCTTCTGAACGAGTGGCATGCGAGTCTGACCACCAACGAGAATGACCTCGTCGATGTCGCCGACTGCGAGACTTGCGTCTGAGAGCGCGATGCGACAAGGCTCCATTGTGCGATCGACCAGTTCTTCAACCAGTGCTTCCAGTTTGGAGCGAGTCAATTTCATGACCAGATGCTTGGGTCCGGTTTGATCCGCCGTGATGTAAGGCAGATTGATATCGGTTTCCTGACTCGTTGAAAGTTCAATCTTCGCAGTCTCAGCTGCTTCCTTGAGCCGCTGCAACGCAATTGGATCGCTATGCAGGTCAATGCCGTTTTGGGACTGAAATTCTTCGGCTAAGTACTCGATGATCCGAAGGTCGAAGTCTTCGCCACCTAAGAAGGTATCGCCATTCGTCGACAACACCTCGAACTGGTGCTCACCTTCAACTTCGGCGATCTCGATGATGGAGACGTCAAACGTCCCGCCACCTAGGTCATAGACGACGATTTTCGCATCGCCGCGCTTGTGGTCCATACCATAAGCAAGCGCCGCGGCAGTCGGTTCATTGACGATGCGCTTGACATCCAAACCGGCGATCTTGCCGGCGTCTTTTGTTGCTTGACGTTGCGCATCGTCGAAATAAGCAGGAACTGTGACCACGGCGTCGGTCACAGGTTCACCGAGATAGTCTTCCGCCGTCTTTTTCATCTTCTTAAGAACTTCGGCAGAAACTTGCGGCGGTGCCATCTCCTCACCTTTAGCGGATACCCACGCATCACCGTTTGCTGCCTTCACGATCTTGTACGGCACCATGTCGATGTCCTTTTGGACGACATCGTCTTCAAAGCGTCGACCAATGAGTCGCTTGATTGCAAACAACGTGTTGTCTGGGTTCGTAACGGCTTGACGCTTCGCGTTTTGACCGACCAGAATCTCGCCACTGTCCGTGTACGCGATGATCGAAGGCGTCGTTCGATCGCCCTCTGAGTTTTCGATGATTTTGGTTTCGTCGTTCAGCAGGACCGCAACACACGAATTCGTTGTGCCGAGGTCAATGCCAATCATCTTACCTGCCATTGGATTTTCCTTGCTTGTTTCGATTGTTCGTTTGAATCTGAGTTCGTATCGCGACTTTTCGCGAAACCTATTGGATATATGGGTACTAATCCAGAGATATCAAGCGAAATCCGTCCGGATTTACGCCTCGTCAGCTACTTCGTCGTCTTGCGTCTGTATCTCTTTCGCAACGACCACCTGCGCTGCTCGAAGCACACTACCGTCAAGGAGATAACCTACCCGAAGAACGTCAATGATGGTGCCAGGCTCTTCGGTCTCACTAGGAACGATCGCTTGCGCTTCGTGGAATTGCGGATCGAATGCGTCACCAATCGGATTCGACAGCTCGAGACCTTCACCATTGAGTACTTTGTCAAACTCTTTAATCGCCATTTGAACTGCTGTGACGATTACGTCGGTCCGTTCATCCTTCTCTATCTTTTCGAGCTCATTCGCTGTTTGATGAAACGTATCAGCAACCACCATCAGACGTGTGAGTAAATCGCGTCTTGCACGATTGACAGCCCGCGTCATGTCCTCGCGCCCGCGTCGAGTTACCGTCTGCGTTTCCGCCTTAGCGTAACTAACTTCGCGTTGCGATTCTGCCAGTTGACTTTCTAAGTCGATGAGCTTTGAAGTCAGTTCGTTGACCTCGGCTTTTAGCAGCTCAATCTCCGTGGGTTCAAGCGCCTCTGCATCCGATTCGTCGTGTACTTCGACGTTAATCGACACACTGGGCTCTTCAGCTTCGCTCGACACTGTTTTCTCTTCGCTTTCAGTCGAATCTGAAGACTGTGAATGGCTATCAATCTCTTCTGTATCTGATCCTTCCGGCGTATCCTCTGGTGAATCTTCTGTATCGGATTTCTTTTGCTTTGCCATCGAAAGGTAGCCTTCCTCAAAACCTAATACGGCTTCTCTACCACCCATATGGTGTTTGTGCCGTCAAAACTCAAGCGGAAAGGTGGGAATTCTCTTAATTAGCTTCGTTCAATCACGTGTCCGAGTACGCGTGAGGTCACGTCAACAAGGGGTACGACCTTCTGGTATGACATACGTGTCGGACCGATTACCCCCAAAACGCCCGCAACCTTCCCCTTCACTTCGTAGGGCGCGGTGATCAGACTGTAGTCTTCAAACGGCTCATAACCGGACTCTTGACCGATAAACAAACGTACGCCCTCGCCTTCAATACAAGCATCCAACAAATGTACGATCGAAGACTTGCTTTCAAATGCTTCCAATAGCTGTTTGATTTTCACCGACGAAGATGTAAAAGACACGAGGTTACTTTCGCCGGATACAACGAAGTCGTGTTCTGATTCAACGAATGTTTTTGAAGCAATGTCAAACGCACGTTGGAGCATCGCATTGATTTGAGCCTTATCCTGCGACATGCTATCGAGCACCCCTGTTCGAATCGCCTCTAAGGAACGCCCTGCGAACGCATCATTGATGTAGTTCGCCGCCTGTCGGAGTTCTACATCGGTGTACGCCCTTGAAGTTTCAATAACACGATTCTGAACTTCGCGCTCGTTCACTATCAGGATCACAAGAACCTGGCGACCTGTTAGTTGAAGGAATTCGACCTGGCGTAATGAAATCTGTTCTTCTCGCGGCACAGTGACCAAACCTGCCAACTGAGTCACTTCAGATAACAAATGCGAGGCGGATTCAAGCAAATCTTGCGTCGATTGATCTCTGGATAACTCATCCCACACATGGCGTTCTGCGTTCCGGTCAAGAGGTTCGTAAGAGATCAACCCGTCTACGAAAAAACGAAGCCCGTGTTGGGTAGGGATCCGGCCCGCTGACGTGTGAGGTGAGCTGACAAGCCCGAGTTCTTGCAACCTTGCCATGTTGTTCCGCACCGTAGCCGAGCTAACGGAATACCGGCTCTTCTTCGCAACGGTACTGGACGAAACGGGTTCGCCATCTTCTAGATATTCTTCTACGAGGACCTTGAAAAGGTGTGCGGCTTTCTCACTGAGATCCAGATTCGTATCAGGATGTGAATCTCTAAAATGAGAGAAATTGCTACTTTCCATGACTTTCGCCGTTTCTGTCCTCAGAACGACTTCAAAACTAACTTAAGCGCGTCGATGCTCGCATACCTGACCGTGCGCAATTTCGCGCTCGTAGCCGACCTTGAATTGCACTTTGCTGGCGGTCTTACGGTCATTACAGGCGAGTCCGGAGCTGGTAAGTCTATATTGTTGGATGCACTGGGGCTAGTTTTGGGGCAACGTGCTTCAAGAGCTCAAATCCGGCCTAATTCCGAAGCGTGTGAAGTTTGCGCCGAATTTGACGTAAGCCACGCGCCTCAAGCCCAAGACCTACTCTTGACAAACGGTTTGGGAGACAAAGACGATTTGAGTCGCTGCGTCGTACGTCGAATTGCTTCCGTCGACGGTCGATCCCGTGCCTGGGTGAATGACACGCCTGTAAGTCTTGCAACCTTGCGTGAGCTATGTGGCTCGATGGTAGCGATTCATGATCAATTTGCCCAACAGCAACTTCTGGGTGTAACAACGCAACTTTCCTGGTTCGACGATTTCGTCGCCCAGCCGCAGCTCGTTGAGAAAGTAAAAAAGTCGTTTCGTAACTGGCGAGCCCGCGCAGACGAATTCGAAACTGAACGCGAGCGCAGCAATCAAGCGCGTGAACGGCGTGAACTCCTTCAGTATCAAGTTAACGAACTCGATGCGTTTCAGCTGCAAGAAAGTGAATTTGAGCAGCTCTCAAGTCGGTACAAGCGATTGAACCAGACGCAGAGTATCTTGGCAGCTGTCGGTCAAGCCATCGACGCACTAGAAGAGCATCATGTCCCGGGTATCGGCCGTACCCGAGCTGATCTGGACAGAGTCGACGATCACTCTCCTGAACTTGATTCTGCACGCGAGTTACTCGACGGCGTCGAAGTGGGAATCGACGAGAGTGTTCGTCAGTTGCGGGCGTACGCAGAATCCCTAGCCGACGACGAAGACTCATTAGACGAGGTAGCCGTCCGTCTTGATCAAATCCATGATCTTGCGCGCAAACACCGTGTCTTGTCGGCTGACCTTTTTTCAAAGACGCGCGAATTACGTATGGAACTCGATGCATTAGATGAAGGCGAAAACCGACTTACAGAATTGCAGAAATCCGTTGAGACCGCACAAGAAGACTTTCTTGAGAACGCAAACGAACTATCTCGGCTTCGAACGCGCTCCGCAACGCCCTTCGCTGACGCGGTAATTTCGACATTGCATGACATAGGCATGCGACAAGCCACATTCGAAGTGACATTCTTCGAATCCGAGGGTGAAGCAGGACTCGAACGCGTCGATTTCGCGGTATCCGCGAATTCGCGGTATGAACCAGGACCTTTAAAGACAATTGCTTCCGGCGGCGAGCTCTCCCGCATCAGCTTGGCGATCTTGGTCGTTGTCGCGTCTAATTCAAAGCTGCCATGTCTAATTCTCGACGAAGCAGATATTGGCGTCGGTGGAACTACTGCCGATGAGGTCGGTCGAATGTTGAGCCGCTTGGCTGAGCGCACACAGGTTGTGTGCGTTACACATGCACCTCAGGTCGCAGCACTCGGCGACACGCATTTACGGGTCTTAAAGACTCGCGATCAGGACATCGCAGCGTGCGAATTGACTGGAGGGGATCGTGTTGAAGAACTCGCCCGAATGGTCGGCGGCCACCGCATTAATGCGGAATCGCGCAAGTACGCTTCTGTACTGCTAAGGGAAGCACAGGAATTCAATCGAACTCAACTATCGAAATGACCATCTACCGCTTACTCATTGGTGTCTTCGCGGTTTCGACGATCGTCGGATGTGCGGAAGGACTGTTGCACCGAGTGGATCAGCAACAAGGGAACTTAGTTACCGATCGTATGATCGAACAGCTCAAGCCGGGCATGAACCGGGAGCAAGTCGTGTTCATCATGGGACAACCAATCCTTAAGAACTCGTTTGATTCGGACCGGTGGGACTACATATACACTTTCGCACCACGTAGCCAAACGCCTGAAAAGCGATATATAACCCTTTATTTCGAAGACGGATTACTTACTCGGTTAGTGGGAAATTACGAGAAGATGGAAAGTGATGTCGAAGCCGACCAAGAAGACAGTCTTAACGGCATATTCACGCTAAGCGGCGGCGATTAGTCTCGCGACATTTCTCGGTAAGTAAATTACGGAGATTACCCTTTAGCTAAGAAGTAAGAAGGGATCCGCATGGACGATCCAAAACCGTTGATATTCGATGGGTTAAAAGTCATCGACGCGGGGTCATGGGTCGCTGGACCCGTATCGGCGACGATGCTCGCCGACTATGGTGCCGAGGTCATCAAGATCGAAATGCCGACCGGCGATCCATTCCGTCGTCTAGCAACCGGTCCAGGTACGCCGGACGCCGATATCGACTATGCATGGGCACAGGACGCTCGAAACAAGCGGTCGATCGCATTAAATCTAAAGACCACCGAAGGCATCGCTATCCTCAAACGCTTGGTTGCGGATTGCGACGTTTACGTCACAAACTACCCTCTGCCGATGCGGCGCAACCTAAGTTTGACTTACGAAGACCTCAAACAGATCAACAAACGGCTAATCTACGCATCGCTTACGGCTTACGGTGAAGAAGGACCTGAAAAAGATCGCGAAGGCTTCGACCTAGTCGCTTACTGGTCGCGGACTGGTTTGATGGACTTAGTCCGAAATGCGGATGCAAAACCCGCCCCGAGCATCCCAGGGATGGGCGACCACCCAACAGGCGTCTCACTCTATGCCGCTATCGTTACGGCGCTCTACCAGCGTGAACGCACCAACGAAGGCAGTATGGTGCATACGTCGCTCATCGCTAATGGGATGTGGGCGGCATCTTGCATCGCGAGTGCAAAGTTCGCACACGGAAATGATTTTTCGAACTATCCACGCCTTACCGCAAAATACTTCACGCGGGAGCTCTATCAAACGCGCGACAATCGCTGGCTCCAATTCACGATGGTTCGTACTCCCGACGAAATTGCCGCCTATTTCCGTATTCTTGGTGCGAGCCACTTATTAGAGGATCCGCGCTTCCAGTCTACGCGTGCCCGGATCGAATCTGGTGATGCACTAGCGAACGAAATACGGCCCATCATTGCGCAACGAGACGCAGCGGAATGGCTCCGTGAGTTTAAAGATGCCAACGTCCCGGTCTCCATGTTGGGAACAATCGACGACTTGCCTTCTGATCCCCAATTAGTCGCGAATGCCATCCTGCGGAAACCGGATGAGCCGATCGGAGCAGACTACATCATCAATCATCCTGTAAATGTGGAAGCCAGTAAGCGAGCTCCTGTTAAGCGAGCACCTGATGTAGGTGAACATTCCGAAGAAGTACTTACCGAACTTGGTTATTCGAACTTCGAGATTGAACGCTTTCGTAAAGCAGGAATAATCGCTTAGACGGTCGACTACACGTCAAATTTCAACATTTGAGATGAACTAATGGCGCTTCCTTTTTACACCGCACCGAGTCCGCGTGTCGTTCGCAGCGAAATTTCGCAAATCCTCGCGAGCCGCGAAACATGGAACCAAAGCACTATCAATCTCTTGAAGAATCTAGACGACTTCGCGAAGCTCACAGCAGGTGAGATTAAGAAACTAAAGGTTACGAGAGCGCAAGTGCAACGAGCACTGGCGCTGGAATACGGCGCTTCCGATTGGAATGATCTAATCTATTTATGCGAGACGATGGAACATGACGACTTCGTTCAGATTAGCAACCGGGCAAAGTTCCTTCTACGAGACCACGCCGCACAGCTACCGATAGCATGCGTGCGATTGAAAAAGGCGATTCCAGAACTACGACGGAAATCCGAAAGGCAAATACTCAACGCCGCAATTTCGCTGGGGGACGCTCAGCGGGTGGTAGCAAAGGAATATGGATTTGACGAATGGAATCATCTTCAAAAGTTCATTCGACGTCATCCGTCCACTAAGAGTTTTCTCAATACACCCGGTGCTATGCCGCCTGTCGTCGCCGCGATGGTTGAGGCCGTTGATAAAGGCGACGCTGACCAGGTTGAAAGATTGATTAACAAGAATCCGTCCATCGTTCACGCTCGTGTTGCAAGCGACATAACATGTGGGGACACACTGTTGCATCGTGCGGATCCGCGTGCGACAAACGGCTCACCTATGAAACAGGGTCACCTTGAAGTGGCACAACTACTGATTGACAACGGCGTCGACATAAATGCGATGGGCGGTAGCGGCGACTCTTGTTTTACGTCGCCGATCGATGCGTCCTCATGGATTGGCAACAAAAAAATGGTTGACTTGTTATTAAGAAACAATGCGGATCCTAATCGTTCATACTGGACAATGACAAAACCAGTTCGAACCGCTGCAAATCACAACGGTCGTGACATTTTTCGGATGCTTGTTAAATCCGGCGCACAGTACGGCTTGTACGAGACCGTCAGCCTTGGATTTCTAAAACTGACCCGAGAATTGCTCGACGAACAACCTGAGCAAGTTAACGAAAGCTGCGGCGACTCCTTACCGATCGTCTTGGCCGCAAACGATCCCAAACTGACAAGACTGCTACTGCAACGCGGTGCTGATCCGAATGTAAACGACCATCGAGGGGTCACAGCACTGATGGCTGCGATCCAAGCTGGAAATAAAGAATCGATCAGAGTTCTACGCGATCACGGAGTAGAAGAGGACATCTTTTCCGCAATTGGTTCTCGCAATCGAAGAGCTGTAGCTCGTATGCTAAGAGAGGATCCTGATTGCCACAAGTCGAAATTCGTAACTCCGCTCATTTGGGCAGTGATATCGGGTGATCGCGCCATTGTTGAAATGCTGCTTAAGGCGGGTGCTAATCCAAACGAACAACAACGTCGCTGGATGCAGGACAATCCGCTCGTAGCGGCAACCGCGCATCAACAGGACCACTTAATCCAACTCTTGTTGGACTATGGCGCAAACGTGAATTCGCGTAGCACGTTCAAGTGGTCCATCCCTCTAACAAGCGCTGTGCGATGGGGAACCCACCGTGCGGCGCGAATACTGTTAGAAGCCGGTGCAAATCCAAGTGTCGTTTCCGATTCTGGCGTGATCGGAAATCCAATGGGGTGGACTGGGTACGTCGGTGATCTTTTAGCGACCAAGATGATGATTGATTTCGGCGCAAACAAAGTCGCCAGAAATCAAGCATTGATCTCTGCTGCCGCACATGGGCGACGAGGGATCATTGAACTTCTCGGCACACTCGATACCGACCTGCACTACTCCCTTCCACAAGGAAACGCTTTTCAACGAGCCAAATCAAATCGGCATGCCCGCACAGTCGAACTATTGAACGAACTCGCTGATATTCACCAACTACCTAGCCGAAAGCGCAACGACTTTCTGAAACCGCGTGCGGATTTCATGCATTTCCTTTGTACGAACGACGGTAAATCGCTCAACAAGCTAATCACTCAAAAACCCGAGCTCGTCGATCGCGACATCGTTCGAGACGAGCTTTTCCACTATGCGACGGGAAATCGTCAAACGAATTCAGATAAGAAACCCCTCAGGAGCGTCGTCAACACGCTCGTTAAACACGGTGTACCATGGACGATCCAAGCTGCCGTCGCCTGTAACCGGGCTGACAAGGTTGACCAATTCATGGGTGAGCCTAGCGCATTGAAACGCGGACTCCACACCGCCGCCAAATTCAATAACGTGAAGCTGCTGGAACTGTTTTTAGATGCAGGTGCCGACATCAACGTGAAAGAGTCTTGGGGAACTGCGCTTCATGAAGCCGTACGCTACAAATCATTTAGCGTCGTCAAGAGTCTTGTGGAAAGAGGCGCGAATGTCAACGCAACGGATCAGTACGGAACAAGACCCAGAAGCGTTAGCACTAACAGCAACAAGCAGCGCGCAGCTATATGTGATTTCTTAGACGCTAACGGTGCATCAAGTTAGCTCGAATTGAACGAGTGCGTCATTAGCGCACGACAAACGGTTTTTTTAGGCTTAATTCTTTTGACTGGCGGCTTTCTGTCGGCGTAATTCCACGGGACTGATCGGCAGCGGTCTGAGCAACTCCAGTCGATCGCCATCCTTCAGCTCGTGCTCACCTGATACTTCTACTCCCCAAACCGCATACGCGACCACGCTCAAGTCATCGACCCAAAGCAAAGGTTCGGAATTCCGTGCCACGTCCGCCGCCTCTTCGGCAGACGTGCCATCCTCAAGTTCAAGGTCTACCGACCACTGACGTTCTGGTAGCGCGTAGACGACCTCAATCTGAACCATGGCGTCGCCTCACCTCGGATACGAACGCTTCAACGGTTTTCTCGATCGCCCGTTTCATTAGCGTAGTAGAAAAAGCATTCAACAAGCGAGACGCAAATTCACACGTGAGCTCAAGCGATACGCGACAGCCTTCTCCGTAATCCGTAAAAATCCAGTTACCATCAAACTCTGCAAATGGACCTTCGATTAATTCCAGTTTCAGCGCTTGGTTAGCGATAGGCGTGTTTCGCGTAACAATCCTCTCATGTACACCGTACGCCGATACCTCAATTCCCGCATCGTACGTCATCGACGTTTCATTCAATACCACAGATTCCTGACACCCAGGAAGAAACTCCTGGTAGTGTTCAACGTCATTAACGACCTGGAAAATCTCCACCGCCGTAAAAGGCACGATGACGCTGTGCTGTATTTTCAGATTGTCATCACCACGTCTTGACGCCCTGCAATCGAATTCGCCTTAGAGATGCGCTTGTATTTCGCGAATCGCTTCGATGATAAACACTGCAAAGACCGCGATGGGCGTAACGTACCCTACGATGTAAGACCAACTTTGTTGGGCTTTCTCACGTATTAACCCAAGTTCTTCATAGACAACGGCTTTCGGTAATACGTGACCTACGATCAAAGCGATGAGCATACCGCCGAGTGGCAAGAGTACGAGTTGGGTAAGTTTGTCGAGACTATCGAAAAAGGTCCATTCAAAAAACGCGAGTTTGACATCCGACCACACGTTAAACGAAAGTACGCTACCTACACCTAACACCCAACAAACAACGCCGATGATCACGGCGATTTGAGCGCGTGTCAGCCTGCTTCGTTCCGATACGTAAGCAATCACCGGTTCTGAAATCGAAATCGCAGACGTTAATGCAGCTAACGCGACTAACAAGAAGAACAATCCACCGAACAGCGCACCGCCTGGTAGATTGCCGAACGCGATTGGAACCGTCTCAAAGAGCAATCCAGGCCCTGCACCTGGTACCAATCCGTATGCAAACACGATCGCAAAGATTGCGAGCCCTGCTAACAGAGCAAGAACGGTATCGAGAATCGCGATGGTGAAGGTGGTCGTACCAACCGAAACATCTTGTGGAACATAGGCGCCGTACGCCATGATCGCGCCCATGCCCAGTGACAGCGTAAAAAACGCATGACCCAAGGCAATCAAAATTGCTTGTGGACTTAAGGAACTGAAGTCAGGCGTAAACAGGAACGCCATGCTCTCAATAAACCCACCCGCGTGGATGCCGTATCCGATGAGAATCAACAACAAGACGAATACCGCAGGCATTGAATATCGCACACACAGCTCCAATCCCCGCGTGACGCCACGCGCAACGAAGAAAATCGTGATCACCATAAAAATGCTGAACCACAGCAGTACCTGCATGGGGTCGGCTAGAAACGCGCCAAATGCTTCGCCGACCGCATTAGCGTCTGCTCCCGTGAACTCGCCACTGAATAAACGAACGATGTAATAGCAAACCCAGCCAGCGATGACGGCATAGAACGACAGAATTAGGAAACCAGTTACTACACCCATGTAACCTACGATCGACCAATTCGTCGATCGATTGTGCTTTCGCGTCAAATTGAGAAGGGCTTGAATCGGGCTCGCGCGACCAAGTTTGCCTAGCATGATTTCGCTAGCCATGACGGGAATGCCAATGACCGCAATGCAAATCAAGTAAACCAACACAAATGCGCCACCGCCGTTTTCGCCCGCAATGTATGGGAATTTCCAAATATTGCCAAGACCGACTGCAGATCCAGCCGCGGCGAGCACGAAGATATACGAGTTAGACCACATATCTGATCGTTCAGTGACCTGTTCGCTCATCGTTCAGTCCTTCATCTGCGACGCCATGGTGTGGCTAGTTTAAGGGGTCAACGTTCCGCGATTTCTTACCATTGGTGCCTTCGTGAGACGCACCACATGCCTAAACAAGACGCGCAATCAAGCATGATTGCTAGAAATCGTCGCGCACGTTTCAACTTCAGCCTTGAAAAGACATTTCAAGCGGGTCTCGTACTCGAAGGCTGGGAACTGAAGAGCATTCGGGCAGGTAAAGTACAGCTTGTCGATACATACGTGATCGTTCGCGAAAACGAAGCCTATCTACTTGGCGCACGAATCAACCCGCTTCCTAGTACCTCGACCCATAACGTCCCGCAACCCGATCGCACGCGAAAGTTGCTCTTGAACCGACGTGAACTTCGCGAAATAGCGGCCGCATTACAAATCAAAGGCAAGAGCTGCGTCGCGACCTCGATGTACTGGCGAGAGCAGTACGTCAAATGTGAAATCGCAATCGCGACAGGGAAACGCGCCTACGACAAGCGTAAGACGATTCAGGAGCGCGAGTGGAACCGGCAGAAAGAGAGACTACGTAAGCAGAGTATCTAGCTCTCGACTTTAACCGCCGCTAATATCTCTTGCCGATTTCCCGGAAAGAGCACAACGCTTTCGCATTGCAGACGCGGAAAGGCAACTTCAAAATCACGTCGCGACTTAGGATAACGCGAAACAAAGCGATCCCCGTTTATGTGTTCAAGCGTATCGTTTGAGAACAGCTTGTATTGACGGTAAGGCATCGGTAGGCGTTGGTCGACAGCCAAGAATCCATGCACCAACGTGTGTTCACCTAAATAACCGTCAATCTCGCTCGAGAACTGTCGCATCGCCTGGTCGTTCATCAGATTGAGATAGTCCCAGAAGAAGCAAATATCGAATTCGACGTCGTTTGGAACGATGAACGGCAACAAGCCAGGACCACTACCGTCGTAACTCGATCGAACATGGCGACCAATGTCAGCGAAAAAGAACTGACATGGTCTCTCAGCCGACACGATATCGATCGTTTGACCGATACCCACGCCTAAATCGAGAACTCGGAGTACGCTTCGAGAACCTGTATGAGACAGTACCGTCGGTAATAGCGTGCTCGCGATGAAATCCGAGCGGCTCTCCTGCGGACTCATGACAACGACGCTCACTTCGTGTCGTTGCCGCAGAATACCGGTTATTGCTTCGGGCTAGAAGCCGCGTCTGGTTTCCGCTGAGACGACGCGCCAGATTGCTGAGGAGTAGAACCAGGGCGCGGGGGCGATGCTGGCGCTGGTCTTCGCTGGGGCTCGGGCGCAGCCTGCGTTTTAGACGACTGCATATCGACGCTACCTTTGAAATGGGCACCATCTTCCAGGCTGACGCGGGGCGCATTGACGTTGCCGGCCACGGTGCTGTCCTTACGAATGATGACGAGCTCTTCGGCAACGATATCGCCTTCCACACGACCGCTTACATCAACGTTTTTCGCTGTTACTGACGCTTGTGCAACGCCTGATTTACTAATCGTTGCAATGTTGTTTTTTAACGTAATCGAGCCACTCACGGTGCCCCTGATCTCAACATCACCAGTGCCTGTGATTTCTCCGGTAATCACAACACCCTTTCCGATAATCGTTCGGGAATCCGCACCTTGCGTCGTTGGGCGCGACTGCACGGACGGAGTCGGTTGGTCTGGCGTAGCCAACGCATCATTCTCCTGTATTTGCACCGTCATCGCACGTTATCTATGCGAGTGTGCCGTTTTCACTGTAGTGCCAAGGTATCAGTGTATTTCAACACCGACCGAGCGGACGTTTCCTCCCGTTTTCTGGCAAAACAATGCTTTAAACATATCATTATTTTATTGGGATATGTAGGACGACTGTATGGCTAGTTGGTCGTTCGGTTCGATCAGCATGCTAGAGCCTCGCGATTGGCAAGCGCTCAAAATGCTGCTGCCGTTCGTATTCGAGTTCAAATATCGCTTCGCGTTTTGCCTTCTCTGCCTCGTCCTAATTCAAGCTGCTAATCTCGCAAGCCCGTATCTACTCGGTTCACTCGTCGATCATTTCGCTGATACTGGCGCGGATCCTCTAGCTGTTGCTGCGACCGTCCCAGTCGCACTCCTTCTTATATATGTCTTCATCCGCTTTAGTGGACTCGCGATATCCGAAATCCAAAATGCGGTATTCGGCACAGTGACAGTTCGCGGTACACGTCGTCTGTCGCTCGTATTGCTCACACACCTGCATGGATTAGATCTCGAATACCACCTATCGCGTAAGACAGGTGGACTTTCTCGCGATATGGATCGCGGAATTCACGCGCTCACGGGATTGATCCGATTGTTCACCTTCTCGCTGTTCGGTATGTTCTTGTCGATCGCCGGCGTCGTAGGTGTGTTTATTGCTTTTTTCGGATGGAGCTATGCTGTCATCAGCATCGCTTGCGCTGTGATTTACGCGGTCTACACCGTCAAGGTTACTGCGTGGCGCACGCCCATCATTCGCCGTTCCAACGAAGCACACTCTAAAGCGCATACGCGCGCCATCGACAGCTTAATCAACCATGAAAACGTCAAGTATTTTGGTAACGAAGGCGCTGAGACCTCACTCTACGATCAGGAACTGACGATTTGGGAACGCGCGCGAGCGCGCAACCGCTATTCACTTGCTGCGCTCAATATAGGACAGTCCTTTGTCGTACATTTTGGTTTGTTATTCATGCTCGGCTTAGCGTGCTACGGTGTCGTTCAAGGTGAATACACGCCTGGCAATCTCGTTGCACTAAACGGGTACGCGTTACAGGTGTTTGGACCACTGGGAGCACTTGGTTCAATCTATAGGCAACTCAAACAAGCGTTTACCGACGTAGAGGCGATGCTGGACATTCTCGACACGCAGCCTACGGTATCCGCGCACGAAAATGCGCCGCCATTACCTGATGGCGACGGTCCAATCGAATTTCGAGACGTTCACTTTTTCTACAAGCCAGATCGACCTATTCTCAAGGGTGTCTCGTTTACTGTGAATCCCGGTGAGAGAGTCGCACTCGTGGGTCCAAGCGGGGGCGGTAAGTCCACGTTAGGACGACTGTTATTCCGTTTCTACGACGTTCACGCAGGAAGCATTTCAATCAATGGTTTGGACATTCGTGAAGTAAATCTCGACTCACTTCGATCCAGAATCGGCGTTGTTCCGCAGGAAACAACGCTGTTCAACGACACGTTAAAGCAGAACATTCAATATGGATTACTGAACGCGACCAAACAAGACATCGAGCTAGCTTGTAGGATGGCTCACCTTGATAGTTTGATTGACATATTGCCCGATGGTATGGAAACGGTCGTTGGTGAACGCGGGTTAAAGCTATCTGGCGGCGAAAAGCAACGCGTTGCGATTGCGCGTACCATGTTGAAGAAACCAACGTTCCTCCTGTTCGATGAGGCGACTTCGTCGCTGGATTCCGCGACAGAAGCGTCGATCATGCATGCGATCAATGAGGTATCCGAAGGTCACACCACCCTGATGATCGCGCACCGACTAAGTACGGTTATTGATGCTGATCGGATTTTGGTACTTGCGGACGGAGAAATTTGTGAAAGTGGCAGCCACGAGGAACTACTCGCCTTTGGCGGTCACTATGAGCAACTATGGAAGCTGCAACACCGTGAAATTGACCATGAGACGTTTCAACGAGAAACGGAGATGCGTCTTAGCCACGCCCAGTAAAAAGCATCGTTGATGTTAATACCGTAACGCACTCGATATTTCCGCTAAGCCGACAAAGCAAAACAGATTCTCCAAATGCGATGCCCACACCCCCTCACAAATCTTCGTAATCGATAAGTCGTTCGTCCCCTATAAGGCGTGTTCGTCGACGTTGCTTAACCGCGAATTCTGTCGAGAAACTTCGGAATCAACGACTTAAGATCAACCCGGTCAATTTTGGCAAGACGGTGTCCGGCAAGATCAACGACAGCCTGTGCTTGCTCGAGGGGAATGTAACCGAGAAGAGGCTCGTATCGACTACCGACGGGTTGCATATCAATAAATAGCGCTTCAGTGTTTACCTGGCGAAACGACCCAAAGCGTAGATGGATCGGTCCGCATATGTCGCCGGTCACGACGGATTGATTGGCTGTCTCGACTTGCACCGTGTCGTAAACCTCAAGGTCGCCGAGACGTTCACGCCACGCATTCGGTAATGTGAGGTATGCAGCTCCAGTATCGACCAAAACGTCGCACGTAATGCTGCAATTTGCGTCAGCTCCATTCTTGATGGCAGCTTCGACGACTATTCGACCCATCTGCGTATTGCTTCAGGAAGGCTTGTGACTTGGAAAGCTTACAGCTTTTAGCACTCGGGAAGTGTGACAGCAGCGAACTACACACAGACTATCGGCGATATCCGAACCTGGAGTCAACGGTATCTGAGCTTCAGTCGCAATGTGCGGGTCTTGCCGACCTACAAACTGTCGAGTCGCCGTGCCGCGAGATTCGCGATCGACCCGTTGACGAGGAATGCACATAGCCGATCTGAGTCTTTCGGTATTTGTAAGACACGAAGGCGGTTAACTCTCGACGTGAAGCGACTTGGTACCTAACGCACCAGGAAACAGAACCAGAGGACGAATTACGGATATGAGATCGGCGATGAGTCTTGTCTTACAGCCCCGATTATTCGCCCTAGCCACGCCCAGTAAAAGGCATCGTTGAGGCCAAAACCGTAAGGTATTGGACGTTCGCGTCTAGCGGCAGACTATCCATGTAGAGGACGGCACGTACAACATTGTCAACGTGCATCGTCGGCTCCGCTTTTCGCGAGCCATCTGCTTGCGGCACACCATCGGTCATACGGGAGGTCATATCGGTTGCGGCGTTGCCAATATCAATCTGACCGCAAACTACATCGAACGCGCGACCGTCAAGTGCCGTCGACTTGGTGAGACCAGTGATCGCGTGCTTAGTCGCTGTATACGGTGCTGAGTTCGGACGCGGAACCTGCGCAGAGATTGAGCCATTGTTGATGATACGCCCTCCGCGGGGTGACTGGTACTTCATGATCTTCAGTGCCGCTTGTGTACACAGGAAAGCGCCCGTCAAATTCGTGTCGACCACGTGCTGCCACTGAGAGAGCGTCAGCTCTTCCATCGGGACTCCTGGTGCTCCCGTTCCTGCGTTATTGAACAGTAGGTCAAGACGGCCAAATTTCGAAAGGGTGCGATCAAAGAGAAGGTTTACGTCCTGAGGATTACCAACATCAGTGGCGATCGCCAACGCACGATCGGAAGCACCTGATTCTTCGACGACTTCCTCGAGTACGGCAGCACGGCGACCAGCCAGTGCAACCGAATAGCCCTCCTCTAACAACGCCAACGTGGTGTATTTGCCGATACCTGTACCAGCACCGGTAACGATTGCGACTTTACTCATGATTAGAGTGCCAAAGCTGTAGAAAAATCAGGAACGTTTGCCCAGCGTCCGGGATCCGATGCGCGCATGACTGCGATCGTTTTTATGACCTCAGGATTCGCTAGACCATGGGGTGGCTTGCCAGTTAACACTCGTATCACATTCTCGGCCTGTTTGATGGGACATTCTTCGAGAAACGTCGGAGAGAATCCTGCGAGATGAGGCGTCACGATGGCATTTGGAAGTTTCAACAAGGGGTCATCCGACGCAATGGGTTCACGTTCAGTAACGTCTAGCGCCGCGGCTTCAATCTCGCCTGCTTCGAGCGCCTGCGCCAGTGCGGTGCCGTCAACAACGGGACCTCGTGACGTGTTCACCAGTAGAGCTGTTGGTTTCATCTTATTGAGCGCTTCGGCGTCGATCAAATGTCTCGTTTCCTGAGTTCCAGAGCAGTGAATGGTGATGTAATCCGATTCTGCTAAGAATTCATCGAACGACACCATGCGCACACCGTAAAGATCCGCAGTCGATTGCTCAACATAGGGGTCGTATGCGATGATCGCACTTGGACCAAAACCCCTAACACGATTGGCAAACGCTCTGCCGATATTGCCAAAACCAAGAATGCCCATGACGTGTCCGGCGATGCGACGAACTCTAAGTTGAAAAGAGTGGGTACTGCCACGCTCGTCAGCCCACGCACCGCGTCGCGAGGAATTCGACGCATCCGCAACACATCGCGTCAGAGCTAATAGAAGCGCCATTGCGTGGTCCGCGACTTCTGTGGTATTCACTCCAGGTACGTTACACGCAAGAATGCCAAGCTCCGTAGCCGCATCGAGATCGATTGAATCAACGCCAACGCCCATGCGACTCAGGACCTTTAAACGGGGACACGCCGCCATGACTTCTCGACTGGTGAGAGGTATCGTGTTAACTAGCGCACCGTCCGCGTCGGACAACAAATCGACCATATCTTCAACCGAGCGAACGGGTTTCTCAACCACTTCGAAACCTGCTTGCTGAAACAAATCGACCCTGTTGTACGGGTTCGGCATTAATGCGACTTTCAAAAACGTAGCTCCTATTAAGCGTTACTTCATTTTTATGTACTCGAGGATATCGCGACGCACCGAATCTTCGACCGATGCGTTCAGTTCCTCTCGACTTATGTCTGGGCAGGTCTTTAACACTTGCGCCTCATTAAACAGAGGTTTAGTTTTCAAAGAACCTTCGACGTATTGGCCACCATCACACTGGTATTCGAACTCGACGCGCACAGGTAACTCAAACAAGCGATTGCAGCTTTCTACCAAATGTGTAACCACCCGCTTATCAACGACCCAAATCACATCGGTTGCGTTACTTCCATTGTCTTCCTAATTATCCTACCGCCTCTATTCAATCACTTATTCATTAAGTTAGGTTCTAATACAGAGTGACGACAAAGCGGTCGGTCGTGCTGTTCGACCTCGGGGAGACGCTGTTTGAACCGTTACCGAGAGCGTTCGGTGAGCGGAATCTACTCAAATTCGCGAGGCAAGCCGACGTTGGTGAATCCGACCAATCAGTGATCGAGTCGTTCGCTAAAGCGAAGAGCGAGGTCGCTCAAGAATTCTCCAAACGTATGTTCTACGAACATCGCGAGTTCATCGCTACCGCGTTCATGAGGTGTTGTGAGTCCTTTGGGAACGACGGTGACGCGGCAGCCGACGCTTATGCAATGGCGCAACGTGACGACGTTATTGAGCACCTATCGCCGCGAGCGGATTGCTTCTTGACGCTTGAAGAACTTAACCGGAGGGGCTATCGTCTTGGTATCGTTTCGAACATTGATAACGATTGGCTTAGGCCGCTGATCGATCGCTGGCAGCTCAGCGAGCGCGTTAATGCCATATTGAGTTCAGAAACAGCACGTTCGTGCAAGCCTGATGAGCGGATTTTTCAACTCGCGTGTGCGCAACACGATTGTGCACCGTCACAGGCGATCTTTATCGGCGACGATGAGAGGAACGACGTTCTTGGCGCAAATGGCGTAGGTATGACCAGCATCCTGTTAACAGGCGCGGAAGCGCAACCTACCTCGACCGCCGCGAACTTCACGATTCAGAGATTGTCGAACGCACTCTCCTTAGAGATATTGGATTGAAATTCGACCGCACGACCACAACTTTTGCATACCAGTCCTCTACGACGACGCAGACGTGGCTCTCGCCATCCGCAAGTTGCGCATGTGAGTACCCAGCGAGCAGATGAAAAATCAATGTCGTGTGTGACGTGACCAGAACAGCCAATACTTTTTGCCGTAGCCTTCCAGGTAGCATCGTGCCCATGATTCGGTCCAACGAGTGCGTGGGCAATTTCGTGAAGAATCGTGTCCGTGACCTCTTCATCTGAAGCGGCAAACGCAAATTGCTCTGAAAGGCTGATCTCTTCCCGTTTAAACGCACATCGACCGCCTCGTCGCGTTGCGTGGTCAAATCCGAAGCGCCAACTTTCAAGCCCATGTTTTTGAAGGAGCATTTCCGCTTCCATCTCGATGGCTTTCAATCGAGCACGCTTCGTTAAGGCTGAAGTCGTATCGCCTTCGTGCTTTAAACTGACGTACGGTACTTGCCATGTCTTGTCGCCGCACTTGACGCGTGCGTACTTCGGATTGAGCGTGACAATGGTCCCAATGTGTCGAATCTGACCGGAATCCAAGAACGAAACGAAGTCGTGTTCCGCGAACTCCATTCTTGCTGCGTCATTTCGAGTGCGAACTCGACGTGCTTGTACATCTTTGCGAAGTTTCAGCATGTCAACTGGGACGCGAAATTCACGTTCGTCATCGAGAACTACCAGTGCAGTGTGTCCCTTGATAGCCGCAATGAATCCGGTTTCTTCTCCTGTTGCGCTTACAAACGCAACAGGATCGTCGATTCTGAATCTATGCAGGTGGGTTGGAGCTCGCAGATTCAAGCAGTCGTCTTATTGTGATAGCTGAGATAGATTGGAACACGATGAAAAATAGTCAATAACGACTAATTTTGCCAATCCAAACGGCAAAGTAGCCGGTCAGAAACAAGCTCGCTGCAGCAGATCATTCGATTGGGTTGTCGCGACGAATCGAGAACATACTCACACGCGGGCACTCCTCAGTCCGCAATGCGAAGGGTTTGTTTGATGATGATTGAAAGTCGATTGAAACTTCAAGGCGCACCCATCCTACCAACGATCATCGCAGACGAAGGGCATCGTTCTTTCACGTGGACGAACCAATCGCCTGTTCTCGAACTATGCACGTCACACCGACAATCGACTCCGAGCTTCAAGCAAACCAGCCATCAAAATTCGATCGCGTGTAATCTGTAATTAGCTCATATGATTTGAAAAGGAATTCGAATGGGACGAAACAAAAGAGCAAGGCTTGTGTTTCAGACCGAGGTTTCGACTTCAACTACGCTTCGCAAGTATTTCTCGACCCACAACGAATCACTACGCAGGATCTTCGTTGGAATTACGGTGAGGAACGGTTCCGCGTTCTGGCTGATATCGAAGGTTGAACGTACGTCGTCATTTTCACGAAGCGTGCTTCATTGACCCGCATCATTTCCGCTCGCAAAGCAAACGCAAGGGAGGTAGCTGAATATGAGCACCGTTCGCAAGACGATTGATCTGATCAATCCCACAACCACCGGATATATCGATCCTGCCGTCGTGGATGCGACAACCGAAGCGCAGATTGCGAAACACCAACAGGAAGACGACGAGGAAGCCAAACAAGAGGTCGCCCGTTACGTGCGACGATTGCGAAGGCGTGTAGCGCTCTCTCAAGCGGAGCTTGCGCGACGCATATGTGTCCCCGTTCAGACTGTTCGCGACTGGGAGCATGGAAAAGAGGTTCCGACTGGTGCAGCTCGCGCATTGCTGCGCGTTCTTGACAAATCACCGGAGACCGTGTTGCATGTACTCACATAAGTGCGTCCACTTGAATTGACTGAGTGCAACAACGCCGATTTGCGAATTCCACACATCTCCCAATAGTGAATCGCGAACCAGCTGCCATGCGACTGCAAGCATGCGGTTCGAGAAGTGTCGAGTCAATCCACCGCCCACACCCAGACATCAAAACAACTCATCGAACGAAAGGATTAACTAGACGATGGCGAATCTCACCGTGCGTAACGTACCTCATGAGGTACATCGAGCCTTGCGCGTTCGCGCGGCACACAGTGGTCGAAGTGTCGAAGCAGAGGTGCGTGCTATCTTGCAGGATTCGGTCATGCCAGAAAATCGCGTCAAACTGGGTTCTTTGTTAGCTGAGATTGGGAAGCAGATCCAGTTGACTGATGAAGAGATGAAGTACTTCGAGCGCGACCATACGCCACATACACACATAAAGTTGGATTGTTCGTCATCATCGCGGCGATGAACCGCGTGACGTTCGTGAGTCGTGATTACATCCTATTGAAGTAGCAATGGTGAGAGTCGTCAATTTGCGAATATGACCGCACGAATCACTGGGACGAAAACCGCGAGCTCGATATCGAGAATGGCTCTAAGACATCTAAGCTAATCTAGATTCTTCCTATTCGGCCGCAAGTGACGGCGATTCTACGCTACCATTCATAAATCTAATAACACTTTGGTGACACGATGAACGCGAACGTGCACCCACCCTATGTTGACGCCCACGGACACTTTGCGAACGGTAAATACCGTCATGTGAGAATGCCGGACCATCAGGAAGTGTCCGATCCCAAAGAACGTGCCAAGCTGTACCACAATCACGCCATCCGCGTTCACAACGCGCGCTTGCTGGCTCCCCCACCAACCATCGACGTACAAGGCTTTCAGCTCGTCCATCAGGAGACACACGTTGACGACTTACTCGACATGGAAAACGCAACAACAGCGTTTTACGCAGAGTGTTCCGAGGTAGTCAAGGAACTTACTGGATGCGCGGACACTCATGTGACGCAGCACCAATACCGCAACGGGTATGGCGATCTTCCAGAAGGGCATCCCAAACGAATGAAGCCTACACCTAACGGTAGTCCCGGTCGCTATGGCGGAACGCACTCGGATATCAGCCCAATGGCGGAAAATCGTTGGGATGACATCGTTGACGGACGTCACTGCGCGATGTTCAATCTTTGGCGTAGCACCGACTTAGAGAACGACATTCAAGTCATGCCGCTGGCTGTTCTGGACATGACATCATTAGATTTCGACGACATGGTAGCGGCCGATGCTTGGGGCGGCGCAAGCAGCCAGCAACAACATCTTGTCAGCTATCGCTTAGCCTATAACCCCAATCAAAGGTGGTACTACTTTCCCCGAATGACGCCGACCGAGATGCTCGTGTTCAAACAATACGACACAAGAGAACCTGATCCTACACTGCGTCAGGTCTATCACGGTGCGATCCCAGACCCAACCACGACCGACGATTCACCACTGCGCCAAACCATCGAAGTTCGCGTCCTCGCATTATTCGATAAAGAGAAAAACCGGGAGGAGCGAAAGACTCGGTATCAAGCTGAAATACCCGAAAGATTCGCCGACGGGACGGTTTCAACCTGGGCGTATCGCTAACGGTCTAGCTCGCTGCTGTAAGCATGCGCCGCAGCGTGTGCACTAGTTTTGGCACGCCACCAGGTTGCCAACCCAATTCAGCCAGTCCCTCACATGCCATCGGATTTTTTGGCGGTATGCCGACGGGCAAGGAATCGACCGCAACGGTTTTCACTTCTTTGATTCGACGCATAAGCTCAACTAACTGCACTTGGCTGACCGCAATATCGGAGCAATTGAAACGTTGATGCTCGACCCTAGCAAGAGGCGCAGTAAGTAGCAACGAAATCGCCGATGCCACGTCCTCGCCGTGCACTTCAGTCCTGAGTCGATTCGAGTAGGTATTACTCGACACATCACCTGTTGCCACATCCGAAATAAGGTCAGCCCACTTGTTCTCTTCTGAACGATGAGTCTCGCCGTAAATTCCGGTCGGACGCAGTGTGCAGAAACCAATTTCCGTCATTGAATCTCCAAGCTCTTCAGTTTGCGCCTTGATCTCTCCGTAAAGCGAATCCGGTTTGGTAGGTGTCGCATCGGTAAGACTTGCAGTACTTTCCCCGTACCCATCAAATACGGCTCGGCTTGAAATAAACACAGTTCGTTTAACCCGCGTTCCTTGAAGCATCTTCAGAAACGCTTCAGTTTGACGCAAATTGACTGTCTTGAATCGTGCGGGATCGTCGCCTTCCCCGCCACGATATCGGCCAGGTAGATGATCAAATGCAGCATGAACGACAGCGTCACAATCCGTCGTGAGCTCCCGGAGAGACGCTAAATCCATCAAATCACCTTGGAACCAACGTAGACGGTCGTTCGGTCTAAATTTCTCGGCGCCACGCTTGTCAGTACGCCGTAGTGCGTGGACCTCATAGTGGTCTTCGAGAAGTTTGGGGAGCAAGAACTCCGCCAACAGTCCCGTGGCACCAGTAACCGCTACACGCAATGAAGGTCCCGCGAATCAGTTATCAATTAATGTAGGTAGCTCCGAAGGAAGGTCACGGCCCTCCAATGCGGCATACCATAAGTCAATCAGAGGTTTGAGTTGATCACGCTTCGGATGATCTTGCTCCCAAGGTTTCTCATATTGGTAGTGCACAACGTGAATCGATGGCCAGTGCCAGAGTGCCGGAAGGTTGAAATAGATGTATTGAAGTGCGTTGTACGTATACGGTAGCCCATGCCAATCTGGGAAGTACGATTCCAAAAAAGTTTGATCCGTCCGGCGCCAGAATACGTCAGGTTGATCCATCTGGTTCAGCATGTCCGCGAACGTACGTTTAGACGGTCGAGCGACGAATACACCTGAGTTTAGGCGATGCATATCTGCCAAAGTCTCGTAGAGATTAGGTGCCGCCGTGAACTCTGGGTACCGGAAGAGCTTGCTGATGTCGCGCACGACGATCGCATCCGCGTCAATGAACACCACGCGCTCGAATTGCTCAAGCTCCCACAGTCGCAGCTTGCAGAAGTTGTCGAGGGGATCATGAAATTTCGGTTTATTTCCCTTGGTAAAAGGGGCAGTCGTGTGTTGGCGTTCTCGAGTATGCCTTTCATTGAACGCGTCTGAGCAAGGGAGTCGTTCTACTGACATCACTTTACAACCTTCAGCAAGCAAGGGGTCTAGTGCGAGGTCTGAATGTGTTGTCATCACGACCAAGGGATGATCGGGATCAACACGTTTGAGTGAACGTGCTAGCGCAAGGGCACCAAGAGCGTAATCGTCATTGGTGACGAGCGTGACATACGCGGCATCCACGCTAGCTAAACATGACGGTATTGCGTAAACGATCAGGCGCGTTTGCGAACCTGCTCGATCGTCTCGATATTGGTTAGTTTTTCACCGATCTGCTTGGTCCATGCCGATTGCGCAGGAATCCTTGTGCGGTCGACACGAGATTTGTGCTTTCGAGCGATCTCAACCAACTCATCAAGAAGACCTTCGTCAAGCGTTATCGGATTCAAACCCAAGCTTAGAAACGTTTCATTTGACACACGAAGGTCGTTCTCATCTGCTTCGCGACGCGGATTGGTGTGATATTCAATCGGTACGCCGCTTAAACTCGATACGAGTTCTGCAAGATCCCTAATTCGGTGGGTCTCAGTCATCTGATTGAAGATCTTGGTTCGGTCACCACGATCCGGTGGGTTGCTGACAGCCAATTCAATGCACCGTACTGAATCCTGGATATGAATGAAAGCCCTCGTTTGCCCACCTGTACCGTGAACGGTCAATGGGTAGTTAATGGCAGCTTGAATTAAAAAGCGATTAAGGACGGTACCGTAATCGCCATCGTAGTCAAATCGATTGATCAAACTCGGGTGACGCTTCGTCTCTGCGGTCTGCGTCCCCCAAACGATCCCTTGGTGCAAATCGGTCAGTCGAAGTTGGTCGTTCTTCGCATAGAACGCCAGCATTAGTTGGTCCAAGCACTTCGTCATGTGATAGACGCTACCCGGATTGGCGGGATACAGTATTTCTTGCGTGTGCAGTGAGCCATCGTCATTTGCAATCTGTACCGGAAGATACCCTTCAGGTATCGTCGCACCAATGTCGCTGTAGCCGTAAACGCCCATGGTTCCTAGGTGTACGACATGCACATCCGATTCAAGCTCAACAATGGCATTCAAAAGATTGTGAGTCGCATTGACATTGTTGTTGACGGTGTACGCTTTGTGGCGATCCGACTTCATTGAGTACGGCGCCGCTCGTTGCTGTGCAAGATGGATGACGCAATCGGGCCGAAAGTCCTCAAACCACAGTTTGACGCGTTCATACTCCGTCGCGAGGTCCAATTGCTCAAAGTGGATACGACGATTGGAGATGCGCTCCCAGATCTTGATACGTTCCTGAATCGTCTCGATAGGAGTTAGCGATTGAACACCCAGTTCGAGGTCAATTTGACGTCGACTCAGGTTGTCAACGATCGCGACATCATGACCATGGTTCGCTAAATGGAGACTTGCTGGCCACCCAATGAAGCCGTCTCCCCCAAATACCCCTACGCGCATCAAACACCCTTCCTATATTCGTTTGCGCATTGTAAACGAGCATTAGGTCGTTACGTCATGCCTGAAACGCGCTGAGCTAATTGAATAATTGGCGATACATGAAGCGTTCAAATAGACGACGTATAGCCGAATAAACCCAAACGTGTACAGCGAAAGTCGAAGCGCATCTGGACTAAGTCACTTCCGTTATCATCGACATCGCGATTACACCAAGTAACGACTTGGTTTAGTATAGACCGGATGAACCACGGTGCACACCAACAAAATGTTTCATCGCCTACGTACTCGATTCATCGCCCTCGAATCGGAGTAGGTAAATTCAGCTCCAGTGAGATATTGAGTGTCAAACTCAAACTGTCTTCCGTCGTTGAAATGATCGGAAAGTCCAGAATTGGCGTTGGGTAGCGCAAACCATCGTTACTGCCCTTGAATCCCAATCGATCGTAACGATTCAGCGGTCATTGGACGATTGTCCATTCCACTACCCTCAAAAACCATCGATAACATAACCCCGATTCTCAGGACCGTATGGGTACTTCACCGTGAACGCAACACAGCGAGGGTCGACTTTGAATAGCCTATCTACAAAAAAACGGTGCGAAATAGCGAGCCATTCCGCGTTTCAAGTCAACAAATTTATCGATCACACGCTAATCAAAAAGTGTGGACGAAACTAGGTACACCTTAGGCACATGATTCCTCTAGCGCTGTAGACGACATCAACTCATCGCAGGTGTTTTCACGACTCGAAGACTCACATTAACTTCTTGTCCTGTCCGGATTCTTACGTTGCTGAATTAGCAAACAGGCTCGTCATCGTGCGTGTCGATTACGTTGTTATGTTGTTACCTAGGAGATCCTCACCAAGACAAAATCGAGGTTCCACTATCTATGTGCGTTTTCGCATTCTGCAAACACTGACGTTTTGATGCCAGTGCCTTCCAACCCCTGTATTGGACACCACATGCACAACTTGCATACTTTACAGAGGACGGCTCTGTAGTACGTGATCCACTCATCGTCTTAGACACTCTCGTCGCCAATTAGATTCGCCGGTTAGTTACCGTGACAGCTTTGGTTGGCAATCAGTTTCAATTCAGCATGGTGTTGAAACGGGGTGCTGCCATCGATAACTAGGTAAAAATCGATTCAGGGTTGCTGGCTTTGTCAATACCCGTATCGACGATTAGCATACAGCACGTCTCAGTGCGAAAGCAACCGACTCGAATTTTGGAACTGACCTGTCTCGGCATTACTTTCTGTCAGCAGTATCTAACTACCGCACGCAAGCTATGACTTGGCAAGTTTCGAGGTGAACAATCGAATCAGTTTGCAGACGCAGTGGAGGTCTGCAATTCCCTCACGATCCGCAACATCACGTTCACGGTATTAGACACTTCATATGCCGCTGACTCAGTCGCTGCGTAGTCGTTCGCGTGAGCGAGGTTGTTGCGAAGATCTCCTATTGCTGTGAAGGCGTTATTCAGCTCTCTATTGCTACCTCTTAAGAACTTACTTTTTCGAACGATGGTCGCTTTATCGGCTAATTGTGTGTATGCGATTTCGTTTACAAAGGTGTCTCGTTGCTTCGCTTGAGCGATCCGTTTCTCGACTGCTTCTCGTCGATCATCACTAAGCAAACTTAGCCAACCGTTTGGACAGTCCTTCCATGCGTCCCCTATTCGATCCGCCATCGCAAGTTCCAATCCCGTCACCACGCTGAACAATGCTGTCCTTGCTGGTAGCTTTTGAAGGTCTGCCAAACTCACGAGTCCTTCAATCCCGCTTCCAGATGCGACGAGCCGCATCGGTCGTTCGAAGAGTGATCTGATGAACTCTAGGATGTGTGCGTTACTGCCGATAAGGTGATCTTCTGTGAGCGGCTCGAAATGGTCGCCGACCTTTCCTATCGGAGTATTCATCTCTCCGAAGAGCTGATTAGTATAGAGCAGTCCTGTAACAACCTCATTCATTATTACTGGTAAGACGCTAAATCCGCTTTCTCTGACATACTTGAGGGAGTGGATACTGTCGTCCGGGCTGCACGTTATCAGATTAGCCCTCGGAGTCATGATATAGCTCACAGTCAAACCTGATTGCATTGATTCTATCGACTCACGAGTAGAGTCTATCCGATTGGACCATGTAGTCATTCGTACAACGTTCTCACTAGAATGTGAGCGACTAAAACTAGGAAGTAGACGTGTAAAAAGATCGACGAATTCGCCGCGAACTTCATGGATAAGAACGAGCCGAGGCGCTCGGATCGAAGCGAAGTACACATCGCGTTGATACTTCTCACTTTTTAGTCACCCGGAAGAAGTGTAAACCGTGTTCTTGGTATACACCTTTCGATCTTGATAAAGGTGGCGACATTCGTATCCGTGGGTGTCGATTCCTTATTTTTGCAATACGTCACTCTCCACGCCTAGTGTATCAGCTCATTTAACCTTACGGTCAGATATAAGAAAGAGAGTTCCCTCCAGTATGCCGGGAGTTTTCGAAACTTGAGTGCAGATATTCGTACCTAGATTGATTGCCCGTGTCCTGGATCTCCTACGATGAGTACTATACCTTGAAAAACCTCTCTAAAGACCGCATGATCGAATGGCAATTAAGAAATCTGAACTATATGCATCACTTTGGCAATCTTGTGATGAATTAAGAGGTGGCATGGACGCTAGTCAATACAAAGACTATGTGTTGTTTATGTTGTTCGTAAAGTACGTTTCAGACAAGTACGCTGACAGTGACGACTACGCGCCGCCAGTGGTGATTCCGGATGGTGCTAGTTTTGGAGAAATGCTCAATCTTCGTGGTACTTCCGACATTGGAGACCGAATCAATAAACAGGTTATCGCACCGTTAACACATGCGAATCCCCGATTGGCGTCGAGTGAATTCCCCGACTTTAATGACGCCAATAAGCTCGGTGAAGGAAAAGAAATGGTGGACAGACTCACCAACCTAATTAACATCTTTGCAAGTCCTCACCTGAATTTCTCACGAAACCGAGCGGAACATGACGACATATTAGGCGACGCTTACGAGTACCTAATGCAACACTTTGCATCCGAGAGTGGTAAGAGCAAAGGACAGTTCTACACACCAGCCGAAGTAAGTAGAGTAATTGCTCAAACGATCGGGATATCGTCTAAGAACACGAAAGCGGCGACAACTGTCTACGATCCGACGTGCGGGTCAGGCTCGCTGTTACTCAAGGTCGCCGCAGCGGTGGGCAAGCAGATCACCCTCGAGGGTCAGGAAAAAGACGGGCCCACTGCTGGGATGGCTCGAATGAACATGATCCTCCACGACTTCCCGACCGCAGTAATCCTTCAAGGCAACACGCTCACGGCACCGAAATTTAAGAATGGCGAACGGCTTCGAACGTACGACTATGTAGTAGCGAATCCGCCATTCTCCGACAAGTCCTGGTTAACCGGTCTTACGCCGGCGACGGATTCTTACGAGCGCTTTTCGTGGGGAATACCTCCCGATAGACAAGGGGATTATGCGTACCTCTTGCACATCATTCGATCCATGAAACCAACAGGAAAGGCGGGGTGCGTTTTACCGCACGGAGTTCTCTTTCGAGGAAAATCCGAAGCAACGATTCGGAAGAACCTCGTACTCTCGGGATTCCTTAAGGGCGTCATAGGCTTACCGCCTAATTTGTTCTATGGTACAGGGATACCTGCTTGTATAGTGGTCCTTGATAAGGAGAACGCTGTCGCTCGAAAAGGGGTTTTTATGATCGATGCTTCGAAAGGTTTTTCCAAACAAGGCTCGAAGAATCGTCTGCGAGAACGGGACATCCACAGAATCGTCGATACGTTTGAGCGGCAAGTTCACATTGACGGATTCGCTCGCATGGTACCAATAGAAGAGATTGCTGATAAAAAGAACGACTTCAATCTCAATTTGCCTCGCTACATTGACGGTACCGCTGCTGAGGACTTTCACGATATTGAAGGACATATACGAGGCGGAATTCCTGTTCGAGACGTGGAAGACCTAGAAAACTACTGGCATGTCTTCCCCAATATTCGGAAAGCGATGTTTAAGTCTTCCCGTCGAGTCGGTTACTTACAGCTGAGACTAGCGCTTACCGAAGTAAAGCAAACGATTCAGGAGCATGACGAGTTTCGGGAGTTTCAAGCACGGATCGAAACGGTTTTTTCGGATTGGTATGGCGAAATTTCGCCTTTCCTCAAGAGTTTCGAGAAAGGTGATCAACCGAAACTGCTTCTAGCTCACATATCTGAAGCACTATTAGCTAATTTTCATGAATCACCACTTCTTGATGCATATGAAATTTACCAGTACCTCATGGACTACTGGGAAGAGACTATGCAGGACGATACCTATCTGATTGCGTCTGAAGGCTGGCTAGAAGGAGTTAAACCACATGAAATACTACCGTTAATTGGGAAAAACAACAGAAAAGTATGGCCTGAACCTCACGACTATAAGATAGGCAAACGGCGATTCAAGTCTGATCTCGTACCCGCAACTATCCTTACTGCGCGCTACTTCAATACGGAAATTAACGCGATTAGAGATTTAGATGATCAAATCAACGAACTAGTACACTTTCAGGATGAAATGATCTTTGAACATGGTGATGAGGACGGATTACTCGCCCACGTTATCGACTGGCGGGGGGATATACCGAAAATTACCCAAAAGAGGATTGGAGAGCGACTATCAGAACTCGGTGAAAATCCGTTGTTCGCAGAAGAACGTGCTGCACTAGAAGAGTTTTTAAGAAACTTGAAGGAATTCGCGTCGATTAAGAAGGTTCGCAATCGTGAACAAAAGGAGCTAGATATAAAGATCGATCAAAAATACGCCGAGCTTTCCGATGACGAAGTCAAATCGATCGTCGTGGACAGTAAGTGGTTCTCTTACTTGACAAATTCGGTAGAGAGTGAGGTTAGTCGGGTCATGCGAAAACTCAGTGTTCGTATCACTCAACTTGCTGAAAGGTATGCAACGCCGCTTCCGAGATTGTCACACGATGTGAATGAATTGAGCGAGAGAGTGGACGGACATCTGAGAACTATGGGCTTTGTGTGGGATTGAAACCTAGTTCCCAAGACACGCTTATCTGCTCAGTACCGAAAGACTGGGATATCGCTTCCTTCGACGAGCTATTTAATATCTCTGCTGGAGGAGACGTAGACCCGAATTCCTCATCGAAGGAACAAGACGAGTCTCATCCATACCCTATTTACTCTAACTCCACAAAAAACCGTGGTTTGTATGGATACTGCTCATACGCAGATAACCCAGCTCATTCGATAACGATCACAGCGCGTGGTACTCTTGGAGTCGCTACATACCGAGATTCCGACTATACCGCAGTTGGGAGAGTACTCGTTTTAGATCCTAAAAAATCAATCGCCGGTCCGTTTATCACGGAGTACATTAATAACCGCGTGAGTTTTGCTGTTGAGAGTACGGGCGTACCACAGTTAACTGCGCCGCAAATTGGTAGCTACTTTTTAGCGCTACCGCCGTATTTCGAACAACGTGAGATTGCGACTGTCCTCGAAGATCTGAATCGTCTAATCCACAAACTCGACCAGCTGATAGCCAAGAAGCAGGACCTAAAACAAGCTGTCGCGCAACAACTGCTTGCTGGCAGAATACGCCTTCCGGGGTTCGAAAATGAATGGCGAACGAAACCATTAGCGACATTAGTCACGATTCGTAACGAGAAAACACTACCTGCGAGCGTCGACGTTTCGACACTATGCGTAGAACTAGATCACCTAGGGCAAAATAATGGACGATTGCTCAAAGATTCAACCGCAGCTTACTCAAAGTCCACGAAATATCGTTTCCGTGCAGGAGATGTGCTCTTCGGTCGTCTTCGTTCGTATTTACGTAAGTACTGGCACGCTGACAGAGATGGAATCTGCTCTACAGAGATATGGCCTATGGTCGTCGATTCCAAACAAATCGATAGCAGATTCTTGTTCGCAGTTGTTCAAAGTGACCAATTCATTAACGCGGCAAGCAAATCTTATGGCACGCACATGCCCCGTGCAGACTGGGGCATATTGAAGAATCTGGACATCCGCCTGCCACCTATACATGAGCAACGCGCCATCACCACGGTTCTATCCGAAATGGACTCTGAGATCGTTGCGTTCGAAAGCCAATGCAACAAAACAAGCTACCTAAAGCAAGCCATGTTGCAGGAATTACTCACCGGTAGTACGCGATTAGTCGAACCAGAAACCTCTCATGCCTGACCAACCTAGACCCGAGAGAGTAACGCAGGATCGAGTAATAGCGCTGTTCACGGATTCAAACCATCAATATTGTCTCGGTTATCGCTACCTCGGAAACTGGCATAGCCGAACGCACAACCGCCCAATTGAAACGAGTTTATTACGCACTAACCTTGAATCTCGAGGATATTCCGATAAACTCATTGCAGCCGCGGTACAGAAGTTAGAAAGCGTCGTAGATGTGACCGGGGTAACGCTCTATCAAGCCAACGTGCGCACATATCAACTATTACGTTACGGTGTACCAGTCCAGACTAATTTAGGCAAACCTTTCGAAACGGTATCGCTTATCGATTGGGAGCAACCGGAAGAGAACGATTTCGCAGTCGCTGAAGAGGTAACGCTTAGAGGAGGATACGCGCGACGTCCGGACCTGGTGATCTATGTAAATGGTATTGCGGTCGGCGTGATCGAATTGAAACGAAGTTCTGTTGAGATCGGTGACGGTATTCGACAACTGGTCACGAACCAGGAAGAAATATTCAATAAGCCGTTCTTTAGCACAGCGCAATTGCTCTTTGCAGGAAGCGACTCACAAGGTTTGCGTTACGGTACCGTCGGAACTCCGGAACAGTTCTACGTTGAATGGAAAGACGAAGCACTATACAGAGACGCTAGCCAACAAATCACAACGGGTGAACGACTGGACCAGCCGCTCGCACAGATGTGTGGTAAAGCGACATTACTCGAATGGATTCGAGATTTCATGGTTTTCGAATCCGGACAAAAAAAGGTACCTAGACCTCATCAATTTATCGCGGTGAAGAAGGCACAGGAACGTGTAATGAAGCGAGACGGGGGTGTAATCTGGCATACCCAAGGTAGTGGTAAAAGCATCGTGATGGTTCTTCTAGCTAAGTGGATACTCGAACAGGATCCAGAAGGGCGCGTTCTCGTCGTCACTGACCGCGACGAATTGGATAAGCAAATCGAAGGTGTCATGAAGAATTCCGGTGTCGTCACGCAGGATATGGCATCGCCACGCGTCGTGACACGCGCGCAATTCGTAGAAAAACTCACGAATTCCACACCCCGTCTAATTTGCGCACTCATCCATAAGTTCGATCCTGAGGATCTAAGAGGCGAACCGCCACCCGTCTATGGACGCTTCTACGTATTTGTTGACGAATGCCACCGCACTCAAGGCGGTGAAATGAACACTCAGATGAAACGCTGGTTAGAAGGCGCCGTGTTTATCGGTTTCACCGGTACACCGCTCCTGCGCAAGGATAGACTGATGACCCGGGACGTGTTCGGTACTTACATCCATACTTACAAATTTCACGAAGGTGTGGCCGATGGCGTCGTTCTAGACCTTAAATACGAAGCGCGCGATGTTCCACAACGTCTTACTTCACCGGATGCTGTCGACCGCTGGTTCGAGAACAAAACTGAAGGATTGAATAACTTTCAGAAGGCGAGGTTGCGTGAGCGGTGGGCGACAATGCAGGAATTGACTAGCGCAGAAGAGCGCAAACAGCGAATTATCTTCAGCATTATCGAAGATTTCAGTCTCAAACCACGCCTCAATAACGATCGAGGCACTGCAATCCTTGTGACAGGCACCATATACGATGCCTGCCACTACTACCGTTTGTTTATCAACACTCCTTTCGGTAGGCATTGTGAAATCGTTACGTCGTACGTACCAAACCATAACGCGATATCACGTGAACCCACTCAAGGTGACGAGAGGTACAAGTTCGATACTTACACAGAATATGTTCTTAAGGACGGTAGAACCACTCAACAGTATGAGGACGAAGCCAAACGCAGGTTCATTGAAGAGCCCGTTCAAACGAAACTTTTAATCGTTGTCAGCAAGCTCCTTACCGGATTCGATGCACCGAGTTGTACCTATATCTATCTCGACAACGAATTACGCGACCACAGCTTGTTCCAAGCTATCTGCCGTACAAATCGCCTTGACGGTAATGACAAAGAGTATGGACATATCGTTGACTTTAAAGAGCTACTCAAGGAGGTGGAAGAAGCAGTTGCTGTATATAGCTCGGACGAATTAGACAGTGATCAGGGCAACGGTGGTGACAACAACATACATCTCAAGGATTTGCTGAGCGAAGGTAGGAGAAGACTAGAAGCCGTTCGTGAGGAGTTGCACTACCTATGCGAACCAGTTCCACGACCTCGCGACGTTGAACAATACATCCATTACTTCTGTGGCGACGCTTCCAGGCCGAATGCGTTAAATGCGACTGAGTGCCTACGGATTTCGTTTTACAGAACCGTAGCGTCTTACGTACGCGCCTTCGCAGAGCTTGCACAAGACCTGACGAATGCCGGCTACTCCGAAACCGAGGCAACGCTAATTCGCGATGAAGTCAGGTTTTACGAGGAAATCCGCTACGGGATAAAGAACGCAGCTGGCGAAGAACTGGACATCAAACCATACGAAGCAGATATGCGTAATTTGCTAAATATGTACGTTCGTGCCGACCCCCCGAACGACCTCGGTGAGCTTGACGGATTGTCACTAACAGAGGCAATCATCAAAACAGGAATTCACGACGCTATTGCGCGGAAATTGAACCGAAGAGGCATCCTTTCTAAGAACTCAATTGCTGAAGCTGTCATCAACAATATTAGGAAGACGATCGTAAAGGTCCAGCTCACAGACCCTCGTTTTTACCAGGAAATGTCGACTTTACTAGGAGACTTGATTGCTCAGACTCGCAAAGAAGCCGCTGAATACGAGGATTTTCTTCGAAAAGTCGCTGCGCTCGTTGACCGGTTATCTGGTAAAGACCCCGAAGATCAAATACCAGTTCAATTACATGGAAGACCTGAGGTCACTGCGATTTACAGCAATCTGCCTTCCATCCTCTTGACCAGCCGTTCTCTTCACGAAAATCCCGATGCATCCGCAAAAATGGATAACGTCGAACGACTCCGTCTTGCGTTTGAGATTGATCGGGTGATGCGAGAGAAAGCACCAGCGGATTGGCGTGGAGATCAAGCGCGTGAAGCTCAAGTACAAAACGCCTTGTTCTTGTTATTGAAGAAGAACCATGCAGCCACCGATGCACTCTATGAGCTTGTCAGGAATCAGCCTGGATATTAGTGATGGAGACGATTCAGCTTGGGGAGATTAGCGTTTCCCATACGCGAAAGAGCGTGAAGCATGTTTACTTGTCTGTGCACCCACCAAACGGACGCGTGACGCTTGTTACTCCGTATAAAACACGAAGTGAGGTCGCCCGCGCATATGTGATATCCAAATTGGATTGGATTCGTGATCAACAGGAAAAGATGCGAGCCCAGGCACGCGAAACACCTCGACAATTCATTGAACGTGAGAGTCACTATCTCTGGGGAAATCGTTATCTATTAACAATACATGAGGAGAATATAAAACCGTCGATCCGTCTCGGACATAGCACGATCGAACTTACGGTCCGCCCAGATTGCACCCAGGACAAACGTAGAGATTTGATATACGAATGGCAAAAAAGCCTCATAAAGGATGCAGCCAGAGAACTAATCACACTTTGGGAACCTAGACTAGGAGTCGAAGTGACGAATTTCTATCTACAACGAATGAAGACCAAATGGGGAAGCTGCAATCACTCGTGTGGCACGATTCGACTAAACACGGAGCTCGTAAAAAAACCAAAAAATCTGCTTGAGTATGTCGTAGTTCATGAGATGTTGCACTTGCTGGAACCCGTACATAACCAGAGTTTCATCGAGCTGATGGATACACACTACCCTTCATGGTCAAATGCACGAAGCGAACTTAACGAATTGCCGCTTGCTAGCGCGTCCTGGACTTAGTCACATTTCAAGTTTCGCGCCACTGAAGAGTTTTATTCACGATAGCGCGTACTCAAACTAATATGTGCATTCTCCGACCTGCCATATAACGACGAGTTTCGTTCTATGGACGACTCAAAACGCTTCACTCTCACATGATCATTAGATTTCTTTCTCTCCGCTAGGTAATCTAACAACCGACCGATCGTTAAGCTTCTACATCGTCATCTGTATTACTCTTTCATGCCTTTAAACAGGTCGAAGTAAACCGATTCTGTGATCTTCTGTTCCAAGCTCCTGCCACTCGAAATACCACTTCCGTAGTCCCTGCCTCTCAAACAAGAAGACTACATCGTTCCCACTCTCGTCACGAACTTCGTTTAATGCTCGCTGCACTTGACCTAAGACGTTTACACCCAATCTCTTGCGCCATACGACTTCATCATCCAACACCTCAAGTGCGCGATACTGATAAATGTCAGACACTCGACCCAGCGTCGCTTGCAGTCCTGTATCAAACATGGAACAGAGCTCATGAATTCGCTCGATACCTGGTTTCGACCCTGCTTGAGAGATAAACTGACGACGAGGCATCAAAAACTCAGCGGCGAACTTATCACAAATTAGTTCAAGCTCTCGACTGGGATTCGGTCGTCTACCTGTATTCTCAAAAAAAGCGTGTCCAAGTTCATGTGCAAGTGTGAAACGTCGTCGAGTTTTGCTTATTCCAGGTAACAGGAAAACGATCAGCTCGTTTCTGAGTTTTCGTAATTCTCCTGCTACCAGCATCTCGTCGTCCTCGCGGATGTCGCTTACTTCAAGTCTAGTTGCGAGAGCCTTTAGATCAGTCGGGGGTCCATTCAGACCAGCCATCAGATCTTCTGCGATCTTCGCAATACCGAGATCGATATCCTGTATTTCGGCAAGCTGCCTCACGCGTCGTGCCGCAGCAGACCTCCAAAAGCCGTTACTCCGCATCTAACTCGACGCCGTGCGCAACGATATCTCGTGTTTTGCATCTTTAATCAGACGTTTCCATGCAGCATCGTCGGTACCGCCCCTCTGCGCTACAACTCTCTGACCTCGTCTTTCAGATCTCTTTTTGTATAAATCAACTGCGAGACAACGTACTACTGCAGGCTGTGCCCCAAGTTGCCTAATAGCCCTGCGTTTTAACATCCCCGACGCCAAAATGCGACCCCACTCAGCTTCTGCCGCAAAGTGATCCTCACCGTAATGCTCCCAGATCGCTTGTGCATTCGCATATGAGGCATCTGCTTCGTCTATTTGATCCAATTGCATTAGAGTGTGTGCTTTTTGTAAATGTGCCCTCGCCACTATCTCCGAAATCTGGTAACCGTCATCTATAACCGATTCGATAGCTTCGTCGAATAATGCCAGAGCCGATGAGTATTCCCCGGTCGCCACGCGAATTTCTCCTTCTAGAATCAAGAGATCTAATCTGTCTTTTGAGTCGGCCTGGATACGAACTCTTGCCTCACTCGCACAGTACTGAGCCTCGTCGAAATCTCTTGTTACGAGATACGTTCTCCCTAATAAGCTGTAACAATCACCCACTTCAGCCTCGTCAGGCTCATCAAGCTCACCAAATGAATTAATTGCCTCGCGTAGATGTCGCACACTTTCATTCAAAAACTCGACTTTTAAAATCGCGTTCGTTTCCACCTCAGCGCGCATTCGTAGAAGCCGTCCAAGGCATTTTTTACAGAACGCAAGATTTCTATGAGCGCCAATTCCTTCACTGATTTGCATGCTTGCTCTAGCTTCATCTTCTGCCTTACCCAATTGACCTGTCCTTTGAAGTGCCCATGACGTTCCACAGATCATTGCTCGTGCTTGGCACTCTAAGGCGGCATCATCTAATTCGGTTCCACTACAACATTCGATGCACTCTTTCGCAACCTCAATGACGAACTTCTTATCACCAAGGTACTTCATCGGTTTGTCTAGCGTTTCAAATAGCCCCGGAGCACACTTTCGTTTCAACCGAGAAGGGAGCAATCTAAAAAGATCAAACGCCTCCCGACAATCAACAACGTGCTCGTGTGTTACACCTTGGCTAAGTCGAAAAAGCACCGCGTCTAAACTGTGAACTACTTCGTTCACACTAACTGCGATATCCTGGTCTCCGCTCTGCAGTTTAGCTGTGATCCTTTCGACAGCCCCGAGCTGGACCACATCCCAGGCACAGATTGCTAAGACGTCACACGCATACCATTTCCAGTCGTCGGATCTAACATGACCAATGATGTCGCTTACAGAACGCAAGATGAGTAGTGGAACATCTCGGTTTTCACAAGCAATTGCAGCCCCTGCCGATTCCATTTCGTTAATTAGAATGCGACGATCGACATGTAGCCGATTTTTCATGAACTCGTTGGATTTCACGAGACTATCGGAACTAGCAATCACCCCGTCAACAACCTTAGGGACGGTGCGATTTTTAGTTGCCTTCAGAGACATTTCGATTTTTTCGTTCCATGAATCACCGTCGGTCGAGGACTTGCCGAGTTCCCCAACCGCGGGTCGAGTCAATTTCGCCGCCCGATCATGCAATGCCTCGAAATCGTCATTTGTTACGTTTGCAACGAAATGCCGCACCGCCTTCGATTGATAAGAACCCCTTACTGCTTCCTCTCGACCAGAAGCTGTCTCAGCACTAAGCGTCAGATTGTGGACTTCGTTACCGAGAACCACATCGCCTAGGCAGACGTCGCTTGTTGGTACAGCACCCGCGATGCCTGCGGTGAGTACTAATCTCGGTTGCTGCTCGTCAATGAACCGAATTACCTCTTCCAGTGCTGATAGGTTTCCTATGTTTGAAGTCCTCCCTATTGCGACCTTAACGCTATCACCAACTTTAGTTCTCACTGATACTACCCGGGTAGTGCCGGGTACGTCAGATTCAATCTTCTCAGCGGAATCTCGGAAAAGCTGCCAAACAGCTTCATATTCCTCGCGAATAAACGTCACGATTAGATAATCAACCATAGTACGTATGCTCGGTTTTCAACGTTTCACAAGCGATTGACGACGGAACAACTGGGGCGCGCACTGTTCGACTCTCGTACTGAAAATCTCGAATACAACCGTATAAACCTTGGACATCTCATTTAGACAATTGGTGGAGGTGGCGGGATTCGAACCCGCGTCCGTCGACTCGCCAACTCTGGTTCTACATGTTTAGCTGCGCCTATTAATTTAGCTTATTCGCGACCCGACGCGCAGGGTGCTAACAAGCGAGTTCCTAGAGTTTTAACGATCGATTTAGGAGCACTCCTCGATCGCGATCCCTTAAAACGATTCCGGCCAATCTACAAGGGCACTCAACTGACCGAAACTAGCGGTCTTAAGCCGCTAGAGCGTAGTTGTCGTCGTTGGCAACTATAAAAACTGCAGCGTTTGATTTACGAGAGTCACTACCCTCTCGACATGCACCTCGGCCTTTGAAATCTCCGTCAAAGCCAAGTCACCCCCAATCGAAAATGTTCGCATCCCTTAAAGAAAACGGGCAGGAAGTTTAGCGAAGTTTTCGCCGAACTGCTGTGATCGCGTCCTTCAATGGTGGATTTGTTAAAACGCAATCTTCGACTCCGCATTTCGAGTCTGGGATTCGTAGACGATCAGATCTGGGACGTTCTTTCAACTGGCTTCACTGCTACTCTGTACCTTACCTGTTTCGCGTTCATTCCCAAGCAGCGCACGAGCGATCTCTCGAGCTTCATCAAGCGTATCAACCGTTTGAACTTCAGTCATGTTTCGAAGTACATCGAATGCCTCGAAGGTGTCCTCGACGGTGTCCGACATACCAACGACGATGACCTCTGTTTTCTCAGCGATCGCAACTTGCATCAGTTGCTCGATAACGAGAGCCGAACTATCGTCAACATGGATCGTCTCTGTTAAGTCAAAAATGACGATTTCATGTTCTTTGATGTCAACGCTGAACGTACTCACCAAACGGTGTGAGGACGCGACCGTAAACACGCCTCGCAGCGCAACTAAACCCACGCGCGCAGCGAATTGATCGAGATCTTCATCCTCTGGATCTAGGAACTGCCGATCAAGGAGAGGCACTGAAACGACGTTATCGAGTTCCAAGTCTTCTAGTTTGCGCGCATGCACCATGCCGGCTGCGATCAGTCCGACTGTCACGCCTACCACCAAGTCGATGAACACCGTGATCGCCATCGTGGTCAACATGACAACGATGAAGCCTCTCGGAATTTTGTGCGCGCCGAGAACACTGCGCCAGTCTATGATGTCGATACCAATCTTTAACAAGATTCCGGCCAGTACCGCATGTGGTATTGGCGATAGGTAGTTGCCTAGTCCCAGCACCACCAAGAGCATGAGTAGACCGTAAATCGTTCCAGATGCTCTCGACGAGCCACCAGCTCGCAGATTGGTCAGAGTCCCTAAGGTGTTACCCGCACCGGCGATGCCGCCGAACATACCGGCGATGATGTTGCCAAGTCCTTGGCCAACCAACTCTCTGTTCGGTTTATGTCGAGTACCGGTGACCGAATCCGAGATTAACGAAACGAGTAGGCTATCTACGGATCCAATCAAGGCGATGATGAATGCGGGTTCGATCGCACGCAATACAAACTCAGAATCTGGAACCATTAGCGCGAACATCGGCAATCCGGTTGGAATTTCACCTAGGATCGGCGCGTCCGTAAGCCAGAACATACCGAGCGCGGTACCCACGATTAATGCAACAACGGGACCCGGTAGATAGGTCGATATCCGGCGAGGCCATGCGGCAGCAATCGTAAAAGAAATCGCTGCGAGCGCGAGGGCACTGTAGTTCAAATTGGTAATCGATCGCGTAAATGTCTGAATCGACTCGATTGGGCTTCCCATCGCTGGCATGCCCGTGAGTGGTAATAGCTGAATCAAAATGATGATGACGCCAATTCCAGACATAAACCCAGAGATAACGGCCTGAGGCGTGTACACGATGTAACGGCCTATTCGGGTTAAACCCAATACGACCTGAATACATCCACTCATTGCAACGATCGTCAACGCTTCAACAATCGTTGTTGCGTGACTCGCGACAATCACTGCTACTGCGACCGCCATGGGTCCTGTAGGTCCTGAAATCTGCGTCCTCGTACCACCGAAAAGCGACGCAAAAAGTCCAACGCCGACCGCTCCATAAAGACCCGCTTCGGCTCCAAGTCCTGAGGCTATGCCGAATGCGAGTGACGCAGGCAACATGACGACGGCAGCCGTCACCCCACCAAAAACGTCGCCGACAAATGCGCGAAAGCTGTAATTCATTGATATGCTGGCTTCGTCTAACTCAGACGAAACGTTCGATTAGTCGGACATCCTTTTCTTAATCTGCGGTTCACTGGATTAGCCAGAGTCACCAGTGCCGTCGCGTTCTGTCGAAATAGTATCGATTTGGTTTAGACTCAAATTGTTTGAAGGCGCGAACCAAGCCAAAACGGTATCCAATTCTCTTGTTCGCGCATGCTCAGGTCGACCGCGATAGTCTTGAAGCGTTTTCCGTCTCTATCAAAGGAAAAACTACCCTTACACCGTCTGGATACTCGGCAAAAAGAGCTGCCAAAATCTATAATCTCCGCGCTTCATCCACCTTGCCGATAGGTCCAATTTGAGCGAAGCGCAACGTCAAACGCGCATCATTTACCAAGCATTCTGTGAAATCGCTGGCAATGGCAAGGACCTTATTCGACCGGGCGATGTAATCGAATTGTTGCGCTCAAGAGACCATCCCCTCGATATCTGGTATGTCAACGGCGAATTCGCGCGTTTGGCGGCACTTGATCTCATTAAACTGGATGAAGATGCGGGCCATTGGCAACTCGTACCAGATCAGGATTTTGACCTGGCTGCTGAGACGGTTAACGGAAATTGGGAGCAGCTTCCTTAACTCGCAACGATTGAGCTAGTTAATACGCTCCACGCATCGTTTAGCTACGTCTGCCAAGACCGAATCAGTGAGACCTAGCTGTTTCAACTCGTCCAAAGCCTTACCAAGTAATTCGTGGGCATACGCAGTTGCTTGATCTATGCCTAACAGAACGGGAAAGGTCTGCTTTCCTAATCGCTCGTCCTGTCCGATCGGCTTTCCTGTGACATCGCTGGGCTGACTGCAATCGATCACGTCGTCGACAACCTGAAATGCTTCCCCGAGATACGTACCGAAGCGACGCATACCAACAGCGAGTTGATCGTCTTGGTTTTCTTCGCCGATGATGCGCCCAATATCTACAGCTGCCACGAAAAACTCACCCGTCTTCGCGGCGTGTAAGCGCCGCAATTCCTCAAGGCGAAGCTCCGAGTACTTCGTCAACCGGATATCCCATGCTTGTCCCCCTACCATACCGTGCCATCCAGCGGCTCGGGAAACCACTTTCGCGATTTCTAGGCGTTTTTCTCGTGGGATGTCCTCACAATCCAGTATGACGTTAAACGAGAACGGTTGGAGCGCATCGCCTATGAGCGTTGCCATCGCGGGTCCGAATACTCTGTGGCAACTCGGCTGCCCCCTTCGTGTGTCCGCGTCGTCCATGACAGGAAGGTCATCGTGGACTAACGAATAAGCGTGCATGCACTCGAGTGCACAAGCACAATCGAGCGCATTTTCGTATGAATCAGAAAGTGTGTGGGTTGCCGCACAAACAAGAGAACCCCGTAGCCGTTTTCCACCATTGAGAACGGCGTAGCGCATGCCATCCACTAGGGCTTGTGAGTGTCCTGACTCAGTAGGAAGAATAGCGTCCAAGCGCGATTCGATCGCTGTGACAAACTCGTCAAGCAACCCTTCTGTACTCATCCGTACGACCAGTTATCGAGCTATAGTTAGTCAGCAGTATGCGATAGCTAGGATTCGTCGTCAGCCCCTTCTGAATCGTCGTTTTCCGTTAACTCAATCACTTTTAGACGTGCTTCATCGAGCATGTTCTTACACTGTTCAGATAGCTCCATGCCCCGTTCGAACGCCTTCAGTTGCTCCGCAAGTGAGAGTTCACCATTCTCAAGACCTTCGACAACGCGCTCCAATTCCGCTAGCGTACTTTCAAAATCCGCTTCTTTTTTCTCGCTCACGATGTACGATCTTTTAACTAGGCTACGACACGCGATTTTAAAAAAGCCAGAGATGGCATTGAACCACGCAAGTGAAGTACCATCCTGTCATGCGTCCTCAGACGCGACTAGGCTTTATCTGGTCTCGCCGCTCGATAGTCTGATTAGAACTTCATTGCGTCGAAACATAGGCGGCGTGAAGGGGCCGTTATACACCGCTGAAATCGGTTCACCGAGAGATGTTAGTCCGTCGCGCTTCAGCGACGCCCGTAGAGCGTCAGCATACCGCAAGAACCGTTCCTCAGTAATTCTGCCTCTGTAGCGCAATACGGCGAACTGGCCGCCCGGCTCTTCCGTCAGAGTCACGCGCTTGTCGTTGGGTTCGGGCAACGAGTCTCTGTCATATGAGCGTTCCATCACGAAACGATAGACGGTGGATCTACCTTTTTCGTCTTCGATTCGTTCCCTGGTCACAGGAATCGTCATTTTCATGGACACGGACTCTGTGTCTTCAGGATCATTTCGATCTACCCGTCGATTGTCGCCGAAGATATAACCAGCCAGGCGCTGGAATGCTGCATTGCCAGTGCGGTCAAAATCACCGGAAACACGCGTCTCAGCGACTAGATAGCTCGCATACTCCCGGATTTCGTAATCATCGGTCTGCTGAAGTACCTCGTATTCGGGTTCTTCATACGCTTCTGCGGTGTTAGCCACGAGCAGAATAAGAAGGAAGGAAATACGTGACAACGATGTACTCCACTTGAAGAACCATTGCATATCTGTTTCCCGATTAGACAGGGAAATATCTTGTTGATTCGGACGTTATCGTCCTACCCGCTGACGATCGAGCACCAGATCTTTCGCTGCCCAACGATCTTCAAGCCATGATTCGACGCCGCGTTCGACGACCGTCTTCGTCGAGTAGACGCTCGCAACGATTTGAATCTCGCCTGAATTCCCTGCCAAAAATCGCCAGAAATTCGACTGATGTGGATAAACGATGGTCACGTCAACGACTCGAGGATCCAAAGGTTCAAGAGCAGCTAGCATTGCAGAGAAACCGCCCGAACGCGGTGGCAGCAAATGCCGATACTGACTTTTCAGGCTACGCTGTTTTTCGTCAGAATATCGGGTACCTTCGGCGAAACTAAGCATCGCGGCAGGTGACCGATAAACGGTCTTACACGCGTCCCGAACACGCTGACGATCGCTAGTACGCCGCTCACTTTCGGATTGATGACCTCGTGCTCGACGCTGCAATATCGGGAAATCGAACGCTAGACAGATGAGACCGAAAAGCGGAATGTACGCGAGCTCCTTCTTGCACAGAAATTTCACGATGGGTCCGCGTCGTGCGATGACGCTCTGCACTAGAAAAACGTCCGTCCAAGAACGATGATTGGCAATGACGACGATAACTTCGTCGCGGTCCAATTCAAGGCATGGATCCGCCCAACGAGCGCCTACGATTCGTTTCAGAACCCAATCGTCGAATACCACAGCGTATCGATAGATTTTTGAATTGAGACGCGCTACTTCGCGACGCGTTCTAGGAATAATCAAGCGCACCGCAAGTGCTACCGCCAGTGGTAACGACCATAGCAACAGATTGGCTGTGATCAGTGAAAGCGACAATGCCGCCTTCAAGTGACTACCAATCGTCACCGGCGAGGCGGTTTGAGGATTAGTACGGGTGTGGACGATCGATAGCGTTTGTATTCTGGGTCATCTCCCCAACGCCTTCGTGCTCTGGCGTCGAGCATTCGCACACCACTGACTTTCGTCAACAACAGCCATACAAATACTGGCGAGATTAAAAGCACGTACTGCGACCCCTGTAAGGAGGGAAGCGCGATGACTCCTATACCGAACCACAGCAAAATCTCACCGAAGTAGTTCGGGTGCTGTGACCACCGCCATAGTCCAGACTGGATGAACCGTGAAGCATTGTCTGGGGCTTGGCGAAATCGGCGTTTCTGCTCGTCCGCAATAACCTCAATAACGAAACCCAGAAACCAGAGAAGGACTCCGACTACGAGATAGCCGTCTAGTGATCCCGGTTTATTGTCGATGATTACCGCGAGACCCGGACCAAATGTCACGCTTACCCAAACTGCCTGTAGCGACCAAGTCATCAGGAATGTCGGAAAATGATTCTTGATCGTATTGAATCGCCGATCCCCGCCCTCACGTTTAACTCGAAATGTGAGAAACACACCAAGACGCGTTGCCCATACTGCAACCAAAGCGGCAACGATGACTGCTCGAGCGCTGATTTCATCAGCAAGGATCAACGCGATAACTGCGGTTCCGATATATGTAACGCTACCGACTAGATCGAAGAATCTCTCCGAGCTTTTGAGCCACGCGGGAACGAACGCGACCCACTGTATAACAAACGCCGCGGCGACACATAGAGCGAATATAGGTACCTCGAACGCGGAATCGACACTGTCACTGCCCAAATAAGCAACGAGCGCGCCTCCTAGAAGCGCGGCAAGAAAGCCTCCCCACGCTCTTATATTGGTCATGGCTTGTGCTAGAACCCGATTAGAGAAATCGCGATTCTGGCGACGCTCAATCCGTAGTAACCTCTAACACGCGATAGGCTGTGTGTTCGCGTCCGAATTCGTCGGACGCGCGGGCTTCCACACGATATGTACCCGTTTCTAAGTCCGGTAACCGTGTAGACCACACATGAGTCGATGGATACGCGGTAACCCATGATTTCATAGACTCGGCATGTCGGTTCTGTAACTCAAGAAACGCCGGTGAAGGTGCTTGAACCCGTAGCATGTCGACGAATTCACCATCGTCAATCCGAAAAGAGACCTTGGATTTGGGTCCTCCGTCGAACAGATTGACAAATACGTAGGTACTCGCCGTCTGAGATTCGGTCATCCGGCTATCAAACAACTCGCCATGTCGAAAGTCCCTCAGCCCATTCGGGTTATCGGAGTGAAATGCTTGATCAAACGAGATCCGCATCTGATAGCTCGGGTCTTTTCCCGCAGCCTTGAAACGTACCGTCGGTGAAACGTTGTCGACCGTAAGAACGTTATAGCCGTTCGGTGTGCCGTCGCTCTGCATGGCGACTGGAATTCCTCGCTCGTCAAAAGGTCCGCTCCACCAACTTCCCGATACAGTCGTAAGAATATGGTGGTGAAACCGTCCACCTTCGCTCGCAGCACCACTCTCGTCAAGGTATAGGTGTTCCGCCGTATGCGTATGACCTGCGACGGAATACACGTGAGGATGATCCGCTAGGAGTCCGAGTATTTCGCCACCGTTTTCAGTGTGGACACCGTCGAACGGCCCTGCGTTTCCCATGAGCGGGATATGCATCGCTAAGAAAACGAGCTTGTCAGCAGGAATGTGTGCAATCTCCTGAGTTAACCAAGCCATTTGCCGATCATCTAGGCGACCAATGTACGATCCGCGACCCGTTGGATTGTCTACCGATGGCGCAACTTGTCCGCTATATAGCACGTTGTCTAATGCAATGAATACCACGTTGGCGTATTCAAAGGAGTAGTAAGGAGGTCCATAGAAACGCGTGAATGTTTCAAGCGAGTCCGCGTCCGATGCCGCATCGAAATTGAGTTCATGGTTTCCCGGTACGTTGTACCAGGGTACGCCAATCTTGCCGATTAAGCGGTTGTATCGCGCAAACAACGAAAGATCATCAAACATGATGTCTCCCATTGTCATTCCCAATCGCGCATCGCTACCCATGAGCTCAACCACAATGTCGTCTCGAATATAGGAGAGTTCGACTTCAGTCTGTGGTTGAGGGTCTGCAAACAGGAGAACGTCAAACTGGTTCGGTTCTTCCTGTGGTAACAGTGGGAAATCTATGGATTCTGGCAGCGGTCCGGTCGGCGCCACTCCTGGATATCGGAAATGAGCGGGCGAGCCGTTTGGCCGATGCACATAGTAGAACTGCGGGAGTTGATCCTCATTGACCGGAAGGCTGTAACCGGCGGGTTTAACGACGAACAGTACGACGTCGCCATCGACCGGTAGTTCATAACGTCCGTCTTCATCCGTCACGACGATGTCCAAACCGTTTGAGACCCTCACACCTGCAAGTGGAGACTCGTCAGCATCACGAATCCCGTTGTCGTTCTCGTCGATAAAAACCGTACCGACGGCTAAATCGGCCTGCATTGGCAACGTCAATGCGAGAAGAGTCAGAATGTAGATGCGTTGAACTACAACGCATGATTTCAAAACGCTCACCTGAATAACAATCCCTAGCTAGCAGTCGTTCCGGGTGGTATTTTCTTTGTTGGCGGCTTGAAGAACCCGTACAGGCGACACTTGTTCAACGAACTGAGTCTCTTTCGCGAGGACTACCGGACTTCCTCACGAAGCCGCGAGAAATTTAGCGACTCTGCTTTCATACCCAATCGCTAAAGCATCGAAACAAAGACTTACCAGGCTAAAGTACTATATAGTAATCATTTCTATAGTTTCTATAATTACAACAAAGATTTGCGGGAGAGGATATGCCAGCAGACGTTGAGAGCATCGCTTGGGCGGGAAAAGCGCCTTGGCATGGAATGGGTAGGAATGTGCGAGACGATCTAAGCCCACGCGAGATGCAGATCGCAGCAAAATTGAATTGGAAGGTTGAAAAAGTGCCTTTACAGTACGAACACGCGCAGAGTATTCGAGATACCGATCAGTTCGCTTTAATCCGGACCTCTGACGGAACCATGCTCGATATCGTTAAATCCGACAACTGGGAACCGGTTCAAAACGAAACTGCGTTCGAGTTCTTCGACCGATTCGTCACACTCAATCGAATGACGATGGACGTCGCAGGGTCGTTGCGCGACGGCAAGATCGTGTTTGTCCTTGCCAAAATGAACCAGAATTTTGTTATTGGGTCGACCAACGAGGATCGAACCGACGGATATCTACTCTTCACAAATCCACATCAATATGGTCACGCGGTTGATATTCGTGTAACTCCGATTCGCGTGGTCTGCATGAATACCTTATCCCTGGCACTGAGCACCGCAAGTAAGGCGATGGTGAAATACAGTCACCGGAAAAAGTTTGATGTAGAAGCCGCACAGTCAGTATTCAAAGAGTCGCTTTGGACATTCAGTAATTACGGTGATCTGGCACGATTCCTAGCAACTCGACGATATGACGAAGAATCCGTGCAACGCTACTTTCGGGACTGCTTTCCCTATATACCCAACATACACACAAGAAAGCCGTCAACGAATCGATCATCAGCGAATGCGGAGCGTGCCTATGAAGTCGTTGAGACTCAACCTGGTGCGAAATACGCACCCGGTACTTGGTGGAATGCTGTTAACGCGGTTACCTATCTAACTGATCACGAGGTGGGGAACTCCTCCGAAACCAGGCTGCATTCCGCCTGGTACGGTAAAGGAGAAAAACGCAAGAAGCAAGCACTGGAACTTGCATTCGAATACGCTAAAGCGGCTTAATTCTGAACTGTGGTTCGCGGCGTCTGTCAGAGCCCCAAGCCAAACCAGAAGATCAGAGCATGTAAGACAGCAACGACGAGTGCACCAGCGACGATATCGTCGAGAATAATGCCCAATGCACCGTCGAATTTGGACTCCGCCCATCCGACTGGATCTGGTTTCAGTATGTCCAGCACGCGGAAGCCAACGAACGCAGCTAATACCAACCACCAAGTCTTGGGTAGTGCGATCAGTGCAACCCACTGACCTAGCACCTCATCTATCGTGATAGCGCCGTCATCGCCCACGCCATGCTTGCGAATGGTGAATCCCACGCAATAGAGAGCGATTGCGCTAATCGCGATGATGATTCCCGATTGATAGAAACCTCGTAATTCACTTAACCACAGCCACCAGATCAATACGGCTAGCAGCGAAGCTACCGTACCTGGGGCGTATCTGACAAAACCTAAACCAAACGTTGTACTCAGGACGACACGAACATCGCTTAACGATCGCCACGACAACTGAGAAGCCACTACTAACGATACTCGCCGTTATGCGAAGTGGTCGAATCCGGTCCGAGGGTACACCTGTTCTTGATCTAACGTGTAGTTCACGTTCTGCTCCGCGACAACCTCACCGATAACTACGACGGGCGTGTTCGTCGAATGTGCTCTCTCAAGAACCAGCTGACGGTCATTGCGTTTGGCCGTAAATAACAGTTCGTAACTGTCGTCTGGACCAACGACATCCAAGAGGTCTAATCCAGCCCAAACCGGTAGCCGGTTCAAGCAAATGGATGCGCCGCATTGACTCGCGTCTGTCAAATGCGCTAGTTCGGATGCCAAACCGTCACTTACGTCGATCGCACCGTGTGCGATGTCTCGAATACGCGACGCGAATTCCACACGCGGGTGCGGTAGGAAGTACCGTGCGACGACGGAAGTGTCGCGTTGAGCCAATAGTGTTTCGATCGATGACTGTGGATTTGAGGGTTTAGCGAGGTAGGCGCGGGTTGCACCAAGGGTGCCAGTCAGCCAAATGTCATCGCCGATCTGAGCTTGGGAACGAAGCAACGCTGCGCCTTGAGGAACATTACCGTGAATCGTTACACTGATATTCAACGGCCCGCGCGCCAGATTCCCACCGAGGATCTTTACATTGAATTCACGTGCCGCAATCGCAATTCCTTGAGCGAATTGCTTAATCCTACTTCCATCGAGCGACTCTATGGTCAGCGCAATGGTCATGCCGAGTGGCGTCGCGCCCATCGCTGCAAGGTCAGATACGTTGATCGCTATCGATCGATACCCCACGAGATCAGATCGGGTGTCCGTCGGAAAATGCACACCGGGAACAAGCGTGTCAGTGCTAACAACCAGCTGTTGGTCCGCCGGTAAGTCGAGAACCGCAGCATCGTCACCAGCTCCTGTCGAAATGAAATCTGCTTGCGTAAGGTCGCCGAAACCTTGAATGAGCTGTTCGATCAGTTCAAACTCATTCATGATTGGTTGCCGTTTGTCTCAGCTCGGTTGCCAGTTTATCGAGTACACCGTTGATGAAGCGAAAACTGTTCACGGCACCGTAGTCCTTCGCGATCTCGATCCATTCATTGATCGTGACTGGATGTGGAACATCCGTATACGTTAATTCGTACGTAGCAATACGCAAGATCGTATGTTCCGCCTGACCTAGTTCTTCCAATGAACGATCGTTTAAAAAGACTTTAAACGCCTCATCTAATTCCTCAAGCCGGTTCGGAATATCTGCGAACCACCTGTTGAATCGCTTTTTATCGATAGACTGCAGATAACCTGCGTTCCGAAGCCAATCTTTCGTCGCTTCGAGGTCAACGTCATCAGAGTTTACGCTAGAGGACAACAACGCCTGGAGGAGTGCTATGCGCGTGTTCCTAGTCCGACCCGTCATTAGCTCTGTCGACCACGTTCGTCACGACGTAAGACGACCCGAAGATCGGGACCAATTCGGGTTGTCGATGCGATCGAAGCATTGACAGTCTCAGCCATCTCGGCAACCTTGATTTCCGCCATTGGGCGCGCGTCAGAACCCATGAATCGCGGCGCGACGTACGCAATCATTTCGTCCCAAAGATGATGTTTGACGAAACTCCCAACAAGCTCACTTCCCGCCTCAACGAGAACCTCGTTGACGCCTTCTTTCGCGAGTCGATTTAGTACGGATTTAATCTCAACTCGTGGCGTAAGTTCGTGCCATACATCAACCTCTTTAGGTAGGTCAGCGTCGTGAGCATCGCGACCGCAAACCACTACGACACGCGCATCGTCGAGAAGCATTTCTGCGTTGTTGGGAAATCGTCCCTCGCTGTCGAGTACTACCCGCCAAGGCGTAGAACCTTGATATTCAAGGTCACGCACAGTCATTCTTGGATTGTCAGCAAGTACCGTACCGATTCCCGTAACGATTGCTCCACTACGTGCTCGCCAATACTGCACATCGCGCCGGGCTTCTTCACTTGTGATCCATTTGCTTGCGCCTGTCGCTAGTGCGGTTCGACCATCCATCGACAATGCGGTCTTGATTCGAACAAACGGCCGTTTACGACGATGACGCATGTACGTGCCGGGATTGAGATCTCCCGGAACGGGCAATCCCATCACTTTGACTTGTAGGCCGAGGGTTCTTAGCCGTTCAATCCCCTTGCCTTGTACTTTTGGGTGGTAGTCGCGAGCTCCAATGACAACACGCTCTAACCCGTGATTCGCTAACACGTCTGCGCATGCTTGTGTACGCCCTTCAAAACAACAAGGTTCCAAAGTGACATATGCGGTCGCGCCTTTCGCATCGTCGCCGGCATCTTCTATGGCATTCACTTCCGCGTGTGCCTCGCCGTCGGATTGGTGCCACCCCCGTCCCACCACTCGATGGTTCTTAACCAGTAAACAACCGACCCGTGGATTGCCCCGTGTTACCGTGAACAGACCCCTTTGTGCGAGCTTTAGCGCCGCCGCCATGTAAAGGCGGTCAGCGGTGGGTTGGTGGCTCAAGCGTAGACTGGGAACCGACTGCAGAGTTCCAGCGTCTTTAAGCGAATTGATGCGACCATGTTGTCGTTGGCGATGTCGTCGAGGATGTCGCACATCCACGTCGCCAGCGTTTCACATTCGGCTTCTTCAAAACCTCGGCGCGTAACGGCTGCAGTACCAATGCGCAAACCGCTCGTGACGAACGCCGATCTGGGGTCGTTGGGAACAGTATTCCGATTTACTGTAATGTTCGCCCTTCCTAACGCTTCGTCAGCGGCTTTGCCTGTGACATCCTTATCGAGAAGGTCCAGCAAAAACAAGTGATTGTCGGTACCGCCCGAAACGACTTTGTAGTTTCGTGCCTGAAACACAGAAACCATGGTGCGAGCATTGCTCACTACTCTGCGCTGATAGTTGCGAAACTCCTCGCTCATAGCTTCCTTGAAGCATATCGCTTTCGCCGCAACCACGTGCATTAACGGACCGCCCTGTAAACCGGGAAATAGTGCGGAATTTAGCTTTCTCTCGATGTGTTTGTTCTTTCGAGCTAGGATGAGACCACCACGCGGCCCCGCTAACGTCTTGTGCGTGGTCGACGTCGTCACGTCGGCAATCTGCACCGGGTTTGGATATAGCCCAGTTGCCACCAGACCCGCCACGTGCGCCATATCCACAACGAGATACGCATCTACATCATCCGCGATATCGCGAAACTGGCGCCAATCCAGCACTCGGCTATAGGCTGAAAATCCCGCAACGATGACAGTAGGTCGATGTTCGCGTGCCAAAGCTCGTACACGGTCGTAATCTATCAAGCCGGTTTCAGCGTCGACACCATATTGGACGGCGTTGTAAAGTTTGCCCGTGAAATTAACCGGCGAACCATGACTAAGGTGCCCACCATCCGATAAACTCATTCCGAGTAACGTATCGCCGGGATTCATGAGCGCCATGTACGCGGCGGCGTTGGCTTGAGAACCTGAGTGCGGCTGAACATTTGCGTAGTCAGCACCAAACAATGACTTCGCACGTTCGATCGCGAGTCGTTCAATCTCGTCAACGTGCTCACAACCACCGTAGTAACGCCTTCCCGGATACCCTTCGGCGTACTTGTTCGTCATCACACAGCCTTGTGCTTCTAAGACGCGTGGGCTAGCGTAATTCTCAGAAGCGATTAGCTCGATGTGTTCTTCTTGACGGCGATTTTCGAGGTTGATAGCTTGCCAAACATCGCTATCGAAGCACGACAGCGTTTGAGCTTTCTCAAGCATTAGGAGTCGTGTGGGGGCTCAGCGCGAATTTTATTTTGACGCCTAGTCCGCGGTATTCACGGCGTCGAGCGCCGCCTGTAGCGTCTTGACCGGATAGGTGGTCATGCCTTCGATGGGTTTTGATGGGCGATTCGCGTAAGGGATGACCGCATGTGTGAAACCGTGTTTAACAGCCTCGCGCAATCGTTCCTGGCCGTTGGGCACAGGTCGTATCTCGCCAGTTAATCCAAGTTCCCCGAACACGATGAGTTCAGAAGGTAGCGTGAGATTGCGCAAACTCGAGTAAACGGCAAGCATGGACGCGAGGTCGGTTGCTGTCTCAAGGACTTTTACCCCGCCGGTGACATTGACGAAGACATCATCGTTCGAGAGCGCGAGTCCGCCGTGCCGATGCATGATGGCTAGATGCATTGCCAATCGTTGTGCGTCCAGTCCGACGGCAACCCGTCGCGGGTAACCTCCTTGCACATCGTCAACGAGAGCTTGAATTTCTACCAACAGCGGTCTTGTACCTTCCCAGATCACCGAAACGACGCTTCCAGGACCGACTTCAGCGGACCGTTCAAGGAAGATCGCGGATGGGTTTCGGACCTCACGCAACCCCGCGTCTGTCATCGCGAACACGCCAAGTTCATTCACGGCACCAAATCGATTCTTAGCGCTTCGCAAGGTACGATAGCGACTCCCTGACGGCGCATCAAGCATGACCATGCAGTCGATGATGTGTTCAAGCACTTTAGGACCGGCTAGATTGCCTTCCTTAGTCACATGACCAACGAGGAAGAAAACCGTATTGGTGCGCTTTGCGAGTTGGGTTAGACGAGCGGCAGATTCACGCACCTGAGTGACGGTACCAGCCATACTTTCGGCGTGATCTGTTTGCATTACCTGAATCGAGTCGATAACAACAACGGCGGGGCGGTCTCGCTCCACGGCGTCGCTCACTTGCTCGACGGACGTCATTGACGCCAAATTCAATTGGTCTGGTTCAAGCTTGAGACGTTTTGAACGAGCCGCGATCTGACTCATCGACTCCTCACCGCTAACGTATAGACACGGCAGTGATTTCGATAGATGTGCAACGACCTGCAACAACAAAGTGGATTTGCCAGCACCCGGGTCGCCACCAATCAAGATTACCGACCCGGGGACTAGGCCGCCTCCGAGTACTCTATCCAGCTCGCTGTAGCTTGAAGGAATGCGATCGCCAACTTCTGTCTCGACTTCTTCGATCCGTTGGATCTCAACGACGGAATCAGAATAGGAGGCGGAACGGGAAGCGGCAACTCCTGGCGAATATCGGGTAAGCGTGTTCCAAGCGTCGCAAAAAGAGCATTGGCCCTGCCACTTCGTATGTTCGCCGCCGCAGTCCGAACATACGAACACTGTCGTACTGCGCTTAGCCATTGTTTTTATTGATCAGGCAAGGGCTCCGATCGTTCGTCGATCTCGCGGAATTCCGTAATTTCTTCGATAAATTCAAGGTTAATTACGCCTAAGGGGCCGTGACGATTTTTCGTCACCATCAACTTCACTTTGTTGTAGTTTGGATCGTTTCTATCACTTTCTTCACGATGCAGCATCGTGACCATATCTGCGTCTTGCTCGATTGAACCACTATCCCGCAAGTCAGACAGACGTGGTCGTTGATCAGTACGCGAATCCGCGTTACGGTTTAGTTGGGCAAGCGCGAGAATCGGTACTTCCTCCTGATTTGCCAGATTCTTGAGTCCACGCGTAATCTCCTGAATTTCAAGCGTTCGGCTCTGCACACGTTTCGATTCCTCAGGTTGCATGAGCCCAACATAGTCCACACATACTAAATCAAGACGACCCTTTAATCGCTTAATTTGTTTCACTGCGTGGATCATTGAGGTGATCGATAGTCCATCGGGGTTCATGACGATGAAATTGGAATAAAACTCGATGTTTTGGACTGCAATATCCAGGCTTTTCTGCTCAGTTTCATTCAGTCGTGTAGTCTTCAATTTACCAAACGGCACGCCGGACGTCGCCGATAGCATCTTGAACATGATCTCTTCGGTGCGTTGCTCGAGCGTAAAAAACAACACCGTCATTTCTTGATCGTCGGAGTGCAAAACGTTGTCACATAAATTCAAGGCAAATGACGTCTTACCCATACCCGGACGTCCTGCTAACACTATGAGGTGACCTGGTCGAAACCCGCCCCAGCTCAAGTCATTCAAACCCTTGAATCCGGTGTCAAGATAGTTGCGCGCCTCGCCGTGCTTTTTGATGTACTCAAGTTCTTCAATTACGGGTTGTATTAACGCAGGCGCACTGGATTTGGCGATGTCTTCAACGGTTAATCGTCCTTCAGAAGACTTGTCGATGCGTTGATGAATTCGTTCGATCACATCATTGATGTTCTCACCTGTCAATTCGCGCGCGTCCTTGCTCGCGGCACTCAATGCACCGATGAGGGCACGTCGGTCGTGGTAGTCTTGAACGAGTATCAGATGGTGGCGAATATCGTCGATCGGTTCAACGCCGTGCAAACCGATCGCGAGTTCGACCGCGGGATGCTTGCTATCGGAAAATCGATCTCTTATATGTGTTGCAACAGAGAATGGCGTCAGTGGTTCTCCTCTCTTCGCAGCCGCCCGCATCTCCTCAAAGACGATGCGATGGTTCGGATCCATAAACCATGCGGGTTTGACCAGAATGCCGTACTCATCCCAGGCGTCAGCGCTCCCGAACAACGCGATGAGAAGTGAATATTCAGCGAGTTGATTAGAGGGCAAACGTTCGTTAAGCGATTCTGTAAGGGTTAGCGCGTCAGGTGTATCAAATTCGTTTTCAGCCATTGGTAGCCGTACCCACGTGCGCTATTAGTAATCCGCCTATCTTAATAACAACTCGCTCAAATCCGCGAAAAAACGGAGGTTTTTAAGTAAATATCCTCAACGAACTAGACGCGCGCAGTTCCGATTGGGGAAACCGAATGGAAAACCTGTTGATTGTGTACCGACCGGTTCGTCCCCGCAGATTTCGACGCGACACGCCGAGAAGCACTAATTTATCGTTGCCAGGCGACGAACATGTCGACCTGAACGAGCTACTCTGGTTGTACGAATACCGTGATAGTCCGCATGACTTCAGCGTGGATGTGAATCTGGACCTCGTATTCACCAACTTCCCGAATCACGCCATGCGGCATTCGAACCTCGCTCTTATGGATTTCGATCCCTTGCTTGGCCAGTTCAGTGCTGATCTCGACGGGACCTACTGATCCGTACAAGCGTCCACCTTCCGCGACACGCATCAGGATCGTTAACGTCTTGTCGTCGAGCTGTGCCGCTCGCCGCTCTGCACCTTCGAGACGTTCGATCACGCGCCGTTGGAGCTCTTCACGCATATCCTCGAAACGCTTCCGGTTCTCGTCCGTAGACCTCAATGCAAGTTTCTGAGGAAGTAGATAGTTACGAGCAAATCCGTTTTTTACGGAAACTTCCTCACCAAGGTCGCCAAGATTTGCGATCCGATCTAGTAAAAGTACTTTCATTGTGCTATTCGTGTTTGTCCGTGTAAGGTAACAACGCGAGATACCGCGCTCTCTTGATGGCGCGCGTCAATTGGCGTTGATAGCGAGCACTTGTGCCGGTAATCCGTGCTGGAACGATCTTGCCCGTTTCAGTAATAAAGTCTTCAAGTGTCTCAAGGTCTTTGTAGTCGATTTCTTTGATGCCTGCTTGCGTAAACCGACATACGCGCTTTCGACGATCGTTGCGTGCCATACCTATTCCTTGTCCTCTTCGGTCACTTCCGCAGTCGCCCCGACTTCTGTCGCTTCTACCTCTGCATCGACGTCGGACGCTTCCGCAACCGGCGTCTGTTCGGTTTCTGCTTCAGATTCCTCTGCGGACACTTTAACGGCTTCAGATTCCTCTGCAGAGGCTTCAACGGATTCAGTTTCGTCGACCGAAGCTTCCGTGTCTTCAGTCCCATCTGCTTCCTCACCGTTCTCCTCAGCCGCAACCCGTGCCGCTTCTTCACGCTCTCGCTGTCGACTCAGAAGCTCCTCTTCTCGACGTCGTTCGCGTTCCTTTTCAGCGGCTTGTTGGGCTTTCGTGTCCTGGTAGATCTTCGATTCTTCGGTTTCCGGTCCCTTGCGTACCAAGATCATGTTGCGAAGGATGGCATCGTTGAATCGAAATGCGCTTTCAAGTTCCGCAAGCCCATCTTGTGAGACTTCAATATTCAAAAGTACGTAATGAGCCTTGTGAACCTTGGCGATCGGATACGCCAACTGCCGACGTCCCCAATCTTCAAACCGGTGAACTTTTCCACCTTCGCGCTCGATTGATGCACGATAGCGGTTGACCATACCGTCAACCTGTTCTGACTGGTCCGGATGGACCATTAGCACGATTTCGTAGTGCCGCATGGACTGCTCCCCATGGTTGCAGCTTCCGTCACGCATGGACGTGAAGCAAGGAGTGATTGACCGCCTTCATCGGCGGGTGCGGAATTTTAGTGATTATTCACTAGAGGTCCTAAGAGCACGCTGTCGTACACACTCATAGAGCACGATACCGGATGCAACGGAGACGTTGAGACTCGGCACACTACCCGCCATAGGTATAGCGACAAGCGCGTCGCAGCGATCCTTGGTCAATGCGCGTAGTCCCTCATCTTCACTCCCTACAACCACGAGCGTAGAAGATCCGTAGTCGTACTCGGTATATCGCTTCGACGCTTGATCGTCCGTACCGACTACCCAAACACCTTGTGACTGGAGCCACGCGATCCGCCGAGCGAGGTTCGCGACGCCGACGATGAAGAGCGATGAGAGCGCCCCACTCGCGCTTTTAAACGCTGCGCTGGAAAGTGGTGCCGATCGGTTGCGCGGCAGAAGGACAGCGTCGACACCCGCTCCTGCCGCGCTGCGCAGACATGCACCTAGATTCCGAGGATCTTGAACTCCCTCAATCGCGAATAGAAATGGATTAGTCAGCGATTCGAACAATGTCTCGAATTCGGCTTCCGTTTTTGGCTGGAACTCCTGGCAGTGGGCGACGATGCCTTGATGTACCGTTCCGTCACTGATTCTGTTTAATGCGTCACGACCAACTTGAGTGACCTGAATGTCATGATCACGTGCGATACGTATCAGCGCAGACAGCGCTTCATCCCGTCGGTCACGTTGGACAGAAAGGCGCAAAACGCGCTCTGGTGTACTTCGTAGGTACTCCGCGACAGCATGGAGACCCGCTACGATGGTCACAGTTGCGATACCTAAGCTAGCGCGAGACTCAACTTCGCTGACGGCGCTTGAACATCGATCAACCGGGTCCGCACACGGTCGCCGATGCGGAAAACGCGACCGTTAGTCTCGCCTCGCAGTTCACCGCCAAAGAATGAGTAGTAGTCATCCGGTAGGTTGCTCACATGTAGCAGACCTGATGTGAAGTACCCGTCGAGCTCAACGAAAAGACCGAATTCTCGTACGCCTGCCACCACGCCTCCAAAGAGTTCACCTACTTTCGACTTAAGCAGCGACGCTTTTAACCACCCGTCAACTCTTCGTTCGACGCTGATCGCACGTCTTTCAGAAGACGAGGTATGAACACCCACTTCAGCAAGTTGGTTAAACGTCAGCTCAGGAAGCTCAGTATGTCCCAACGCTCGCTTGATTAAACGGTGGACCACCAAGTCTGGATACCGACGTATTGGCGACGTAAAGTGTGCGTACGAGTTCAACGCTAATCCAAAATGCCCAAGCTTGTGAGGTGCGTAGTGAGCCGCCTCCATCGTGGAAAGAAGCATGACTTCCCAAATATGCGCAGGCTTACAGACCTTACGCAAATCGTACAAGAGGCGTTGTAGCTGCTTGGGTTTCTCGATCTGATCGGGAACGGCAACGCCGCGACTTGCGAGTCGATTCAACACCTGGCGCATACTCCACACATCTGGTGGTTCATGCGCTCGGTACAGCAAGATCACTTTGTGACGTTCCAGAAATTCAGCTGCCTGGACGTTCGCGGCGACCATCGCAAGCTCGATCATGCGATGGGCGTTGTTACGTTCAATCGGTCGAACGCGTTGAGGCTTACCATGTTCAATTTCGATAAACGTCTCGACCGTATTGAAGTCCACCGACCCACGTGCTCGAGCCGCTTTCGAGAGAGCGTTGTAAACATCGTGAAATGCGACGATCGAATCACGGATCGCGGATCCACCAAGTAATGATTCACCCGTCCTGAGAAATTCAGCTACTTCTCGATAAGTCAATCGAGCGTGCGACCGGATAACGGCTTCATCGAACGATGACGCCACCACTTCACCCGAGGCACTGACTTGCATATCACATACGAGTACAAGGCGATCCTGATTTGGATTCAGTGAGCAAATTCCGGTGGATAACGCTTGCGGCAGCATGGGTACAACTTTTCCAGGTAGGTACACAGAGGTACCTCGCTTCGAAGCCTCTACATCAAGGTCACCGCCGACCTCGACGTAGTGCGCCACGTCTGCAATCGCCACCGTCAGACGCCAACCATCCGCATTGGACTCGCAGTACACTGCGTCGTCAAAATCGCGAGCATCTGCACCATCCACCGTAACGAACGGCAATCCTCGAAGGTCAACCCGTTGACTCAGGGATTTCTCGTCGACCTGAGCTGGAACGTTTTGAGTGTTAACTCCCTTCGGCCAAGTCTGCGGAACATCCTGAAGTGCGAGAGCCACTTCGATCGCTAGATCCACCACGTTTTCAGCGCGAAATACGCGATCGATTCGTCCACGAGATCTTGCCCCTACATCGCTTAGCAAAGTCCCTTCGACGATGTCGCCGATTTTCACCGATCTGTCTTTGGGATTTACATATATCTCGCGAACATGGCTTTGCTCAAGCGGTACGACCACTACGTCTTTTCGTCTCGCTTGACGAACAACCTCGCCGAAAAAGCGATTCTGCTGGGCTATATCAATCAATGATCAATCATCGTATTCAACCAAGAAACCCCGCGCCGAACGACGAAGTCCGAAACGGCTCTAAGCCTTACGCTACCTATAATTGCGCGTCCTGCCGAGGTGGCGAAATTGGTAGACGCGCTAGCTTCAGGTGCTAGTGGAGCCTAGCTCCGTGGAGGTTCAAGTCCTCTTCTCGGCACCACTTTCTGAGCAAGCGGTTTAGCCAGAATATCAGACCGGGGTCGCACGAAAGCCGTTCGGTACGCCCTTCGCGACCATGCTGACCGCGTTATGAGCATGCAAGCTCTCGAAATGCTCGACGTGAACTAAGAAATCGGTTACATCTTCTGCCGTTAGCAGTAGCTGCTTGATTCGACGTGCGGAATCCTCGCAAAACATCGGGTTTTGTCCGTTGCGACGCGCAAATTCTTGTTCATCCTCACGTTTTACGGCCGTCTGTACGGGCGTTCCCAAAACGTCTTCGATATCCTGAATTAAGCGTGCGATTGGAAAATACGCCAACCCATCTTGTAGCTGTACTTTTACCGTAGCAGCACTGCGCTGACCATGGGGTGTGGCAACTATCCCTTGCTGTGACCCTAACCAGGTTTTCACTTCCTTCGGTTCAAGCTTCTCTCGTGTCTTGAAATCGTCCGTGAATTGTTCTTGAATCACGCTTCTTGCCAAGGCCGCCGATGCGGGGCAAGTACTCGAGTAGTGGACGACGACCTCCTGCTCGATCCGAAGCTCTCCTTCCCTAAGTTCGCCGCGTAACCTGATGGGATACCGATTCCAGCCACTGTTGTCTGAAACGAGCGCTGGCTTATTCAGTAACAGTTCAAAGGCAAACTCGATCAGGGCGTTAGTGGAAATCTCTTCATGCGTCGCTCGCATCTCAAGAAGTAGTGAAGCGAGGCTGTTCGGTGTCAAAGGTGCTTCGGCGAGTGAGCTTCCCATCGTCCGATATAACCGCGACATGTGAATGCCCTTCGCGTGAGAATCGCCAAGATTGACAAACAGCTGAATCGCCGCTTGTGCCGCATGTCGGGTGTCTACGTCGAGTACCTGAACTGGCATCGCAATGTCGCTCATCCCGACCCAATCCAGCGTGCCCTGTGGTTCATCATGAACATGTCCGGCGACATCTGGTAGCGCGCCCGCAAGTAAATCGCGTCGATGCTCGTTCACGACTCCTCTAACTCCCTTAGTTCTTCATTACTCAACGATCGGGCGTCCGCTGCGATCAATACCGGGATGTCGTCTTTTACCGCGTATGCCAACCCTGCCTTAACTGACCAGAGCTCATTTCGCGCAACTTTATAAACCAATGGACCCTTCGTTTCCGGACACACCAAAATGTCGAGTAGCTTCTTTTCTAACACCGTATGAAACGTCCGTTTAACTGAAAAGCGTGTCATCGCGCATGATGGTCGACTCACGCTGCGCGCCAGTTGACACGATACTCACAGGAACGTTTAGCAAATCTTCAACGCAATGGACAAAGTTAATGGCTTCTACAGGCAGATCATCGCTCGATGCGCAGTCTGCCGTCGACTCTAACCATCCTTCCATCTCTGTGTAGATCGGCTTAATCTCTCGTAAGCCACGTTCACCAAAATCGCCGCGAAAAGGTTGCCCGTTCGGCAGTTCATAGTCGGTGCAGATACGAACTGATTCAAGAGCATCCAATACGTCCAGCTTCGTAAGGCACAAGGAAGAGATGCTGCTCATCTGTGCGGCACGTTTGAGCGCGACAGCATCTAGCCAACCGCATCGACGCGGTCGACCCGTAGTCGCACCAAATTCCGCGCCTCTTTCGGCAAGCTGCTTGCCAACATCGTCATGTAATTCGGTTGGGAAGGTACCTTCGCCAACCCTCGTCGAATACGCTTTAGTAACGCCAACGACGTGGTCGATGTAACGCGGCCCGAATCCTGTACCTACACAGGCGCCCGCTGCGGACGTGCTCGAAGACGTAACGTACGGGAATGTACCTTGATCGATGTCAAGCATGGCACCTTGGGCACCTTCAAACAAAATGTTGTCGTCGCGCTCACGGTGCCACTGCAACGCTGCCGAAATGTCCTTCACGAGAGGTTTGATATCAACGGCAAATTGCGAGATCACCTCGAGTTCCAGATCCGCGTCAACAGGATCAACCTGATAGTACTGCTCGAGCAGAAAATTGTGGTAGCCGAGTAAGTTGAGTATGCGTTCTTTGGCGGTTTCCCACTGATAAAGGTCGCCGATCCTGATACTTCGCCGCGCCATCTTGTCTTCGTATGCAGGACCTATTCCCCGCCCTGTCGTACCAATCTTTTCCGTTCCACTTGCTGCCTCACGCGCCTTGTCCAGAGCCACGTGACTCGAGAGGATGAGCGGACATGCATGGCTAATACAAAGACGAGCACGTGCATTAATACCGTGTTCCTCGAGTCGTTTGATCTCGGACAATAGCGCTTGCGGTGAGATCACAACACCGTTGCCGAGATAACACTGGACATGCTCATGGAGAATGCCAGACGGGATCAGATGTAACACGAGCTTTTCGTTCTCAACGACGATCGTATGACCAGCGTTATGTCCCCCTTGGAAACGAACGACCGCAGCTACTTGCTCGGCAAGCAAATCAACGATCTTGCCTTTTCCTTCGTCGCCCCACGCCATGCCGACCACGACTACGTTTTTAGCCATTGGTAAAAACTACGAACGCGATGGGCGCACGAATCTGTGACCGCAGTCGGCCAATCGTCGGATGCATCTTCGCCGAATTCGGTTAGGGCTGTTCCTCTTTGAGGAACCTGAAGAATTCGCTCGACGGATCGATCACCAACATTGCGCTGCCGTCTTCGAAGACCGTACGGTAAGCGTTGATACTACGGTAAAAACTGTAGAACTCGGGATCTTGACCGTAGGCGTTTGCGTATATCTCCGCAGCCATGGCGTCACCGTCCCCTCGAATCTTTTCAGATTCTCGGTTTGCTTCCGCAACGATCACAATCGATTGCCGGTCTGCATCTGCGCGAATCCCGATCGCCAATTCCTGACCTGTCGCCCGGTACTGACGTGCCTCAATTTCACGTTCCGAATTCATACGATCGAATACTGCGTCAGACACTTCATCCGGTAAGTCAATTCGCTTGACACGGATATCGATGACCTCAACGCCGAATTCATCGGACATGACATCGTCGAGCTGAGCAGTCAGTTCATTCATGAGCAGATCGCGCTCACCAGAAATAACCTCATGCATATCCCGACGACCGATTTGGTTACGTAGTCCTTCGTTGACACGATCTTCAATTCGTGCCATTGCGCGAAGCTCCTCGCCGGATGTCGCTGTGTAGTACTTCTGTACGTCACCTACACGCCATTTGACGAAAAGGTCAACGAGCAATGGTTTCTTTTCTAGTGTGAAATAGCGTTGGGCCGGCGTATCAACAGTCAGTATTCGACCATCAAATCGACGAACTTCCTCAGCAATAGGCACCTTGAAATGAAGTCCTGCGTCATCGTCGCCATAAACGCGAACCGCTTCACCAAACCGCAACAGCAGCGCACGTTCGCGTTCATGCACGATGAATACCGCGTCAAACACCAACGCACCCGCGATGATCAATAAAACTAGCGTGACGATACTTTTAACACTCATGACACTCTCCCCTCTATCGAACTCGACCGGTACGTTGTTCAATCGCACTCATGATGCCATCCGATTCGTCACGTGCGCTCTGTGAAACAGAGTCCAGAACATTCGTACCACGCCGAATCTGGTCGAGTGGCAGATAAATCATCTGATTACTCGCTTCGACGTCCACCATGACCTTGTTTGCGTCAGTCATGACTGACTCCATCGCCTCAATGTAGAGTCGATTACGCGTCACGTCCGGCGCTTGCTCGTACTCAGCTAGAAGCTTTAAGAAGCGTTCCGCTTCACCTTGCGCGTTAGCGATCACTTGATCTCGATAGGCGCTTGCCTGTTCGATCATCTGTTGGGCTTCACCGCGAGCCTCTGGAACGACCTGTTCCGCGTAGGCATTCGCCTGGTTGGTGAACTTCACCTCGTCCTCTTTCGCCTTCTGAACATCATCGAACGCATCCTGAACTTCCGCCGGCGGACCGACGTTATCGATGTTGACCTTACTTACGCGAATTCCCGTCTGATAACGCTCAACGTATGTCTGAAGGCGATCCTGAACCTCAAAACCCAGTGCTTCACGACCTTCTGTGATCACTGCATCTAATGTTGAGCTGCCCACTACATGTCGAAGTGCGCTTTCTGTCGCGTGGCGGAGACTTTCAGTCGGATCACGTACTTCGACCGCATACTTGAGCGGTTCGTAGATGACGTATTGAACGACCAGATTCACAGCCACGATGTTCTCGTCTTCTGTGAGCATTTGTGCGTCGTGGTCGATGGAATTGACACGTGTGACGTTGACCATCTCGACGACGTCGATGATCGGTGGATTCCACCGAAGACCCGGGGACCTCAGGTCCTGCTGAACTTTACCGAAGCGAAAAACAACGCCGCGCTCCTGCTGGTCGACTTGGTAAAAACCAAACATCGCGTAAACGACTACCAATAAGACCAGCAGACCGATTAGCATGCCAGGCGACATAAAGCGTCGAATACCACCAGATCCGGAAGAACCTCCTGAGCCTCCGCCGAACAAGCCGCCAAATTGACTCTTGAACTTACGGAAAACGTCGTCTAGATCGGGAGGACCTTGATCACCACTGGTGCCCCAAGGGTCCTTCTTATTTTGATCGTCGTTCCAAGCCATCGATGATCCTCTACTGATTGCAAATGAATTTTAAGTTGCGGACGCTACAGGTTCTAAGGCAACGCCAGGTGAACTGCGTAGTCGCGTCAGGCTGGATTCGTTGAGTTTGACACAGAGTGTCGCGGTGCCATCGCTTCCGTAGCGTTCGTCTTTCACTACACCTAGACCGTATAGCCACGCTCTAAGTTTCCCCGCGCTAGGCGGCAGTTGAACTTCGAACAACCGTGTGAGTCCGCCTAATTGCGCGCCGACCTCTTCGAGCAACTCGCCAAAACCTGTTCTTTCCAACGCGCTCACATGGACACCTGTCATACACGCCACGTTAGGATGCAAGCCCTGATCGACTTTGTTGAGCACGTTGATGGTTGGAATCTCACCTGCCCCGATCTCCGTTAAGATATCTTGAACGTCATGAACCATGCGACCGGCATCTTCAGCGGATCCGTCAATCACGTGAAGTAGTAGGTCCGCTTGCGAGACCTCCTCGAGCGTTGCCTTAAAGGCTGCAACCAGCGACATCGGTAGATCGCGAATAAAACCGACGGTATCAGCAATTAACCCAGTCCCGACGTTAGGGAGCGTTAAACGTCGCATCGTTGGGTCAAGCGTTGCGAACAAGCGATCGTCCGCATACACCTCCGACTCAGTGAGCGCGTTAAATAAAGTGGATTTTCCGGCATTTGTGTACCCAACCAACGCAACAGTCAGTATGTCGTTCCGGTGGCGACGTTTGCGGTGCTGTTCTCGATGTAGAACAACCTTTTCGAGGCGTTTCTCAACATTGAAAATCCGGCGCTGAATCAACCCTTTGTCAATCGAGCTCTGTAATTCGCCTGCGCCGCGCATGTTTATCCCACCGCGTTGCCGGTCCAAGTGCGACCAACCGCCGACGATATGGGTTTGAGCATGTCGAAGCAGCGCAAGTTCGACCTGCAATTTACCTTCACGCGTCTGTGCACGTTGCTCAAAAATCGTCAGGATCAGCTCGGTTCGCGTCAACACCCTGGTTTCGAGCGCCAGTTCAAGGTTGCGCTGCTGTGACGCCGTCAATTCACAATCGATGATCAGTAGCGTCAAATCGTGGAAATCAAGTTCCTCTCGCAATTCGGCAACTTTGCCCTTACCGAGTCCGGTACGAGGATCCGGTTCGTGGCGAGTAATTGCTTGTTCGATTTTCGGTATATACCCAGCCGAACGGACCAGTTCACCGAATTCCGCTAGGTTGTGCGGGGCTTTTGAGTGATCAAATCGCAACGACAGAAGCATGGCGTCAAGACCAGCTTCGGGACGATCAAAAAACATGGTGTGAGGGTACTCGAGTCAAGGTTTATGATGGGATCCGAGTTTCATTTCTAGTCGCTCAGACCGTACAACAACACAAGGGTTGTATTCGTCCTGCTTCATAAGGACGATCGTCGCTTTAACGCACCGTTCGACTCAAGTTTGGGTTGCTTTATGCTCTAGACGGTCAATCATAAGCTCGGTAGAGGTCGCTTCGATGAGATTTAGCTTCACCCATTGCCTCAACCAAGTCAATTGTTTACGGGCGAGCCGACGCGTCGCAAACAGCACTTTCTCAAACACTTCCGCTTCGTTCACACGTTCCTGATGTTCGTCAAGATGAGCCCAAATCTCTCGGTAACCTACGGTACGCATCGATAGATTCTCGCTACCTAGATTCGGTCGTTGCCGGAGTGTTCGAACTTCCTCGACTAAACCCTCTTTGAACATGCTACGCAGGCGCGATTCAATACGGTCGTGCAAGACCTGTCGAGGTACCTCCGGCATCGCGAATTCAACGAGCTCGCAATCCAATCGTTCTGCCGCAGGCGCTACCGCATGCTCTTTCCAGAGCTCGCCGATGGGTTTACCGGTAATCCGATACACCTCAATCGCGCGTTCCATGCGTTTTAGATTGCGTGGACTAATCCGTCGTGCCGAATCGGGATCGTTTCGAGCCAATTCCGCATGCACGGCTTCCAACCCCTCGGCCTCTGCGAACTCCCTTATTTCCGCCCTGACACGTGGATTCGCACTGGGGAGATTAGCCAGTCCCTCCCTAAAGGCGCGGAAATACATCATGCTCCCGCCCACAAGCAGCGGAATCTTGCTTTCCGCTAGTGCCTCGTGCACCGCCTCGTCCGCTAAAGCACAGAATTCCTGAACCGAAAATGAATCTTCAGGATCTCGGACATCGATAAGCGCGTGCGGATAGCGTTCGCGCGTATCAAGACTCGGCTTGGCAGTACCGATATCTAACCCACGATAGACCATGGCAGAGTCGACGCTAATCAAGACCACGTCGATCCGCTGCGCAAGTGAAAGCGAAAGCTCCGTTTTACCGCTAGCGGTCGGTCCGATTAATGTTGCGATACGGCGCGGTCGTGAGCTCAAATACGCTTCATTGGCCTCGCAGGAACTTGCGATCAAGATCCTTCAGGCTTTGGGTCCTAAAGGTTGGACGACCGTGATTGCATTGGCCTGCGTTTTCTGTTACTTCCATTTTTCGCAGCAACGCGTTCATCTCTTCGAGTGTCAGTCGGCGATTGAACCGAATGGCGTTATGGCAAGCCATCGTTGCAAGTATCTGGTGTTCTCGATCCGTCACGGCATCGCTTTGACCGTGTTCACGTAAGTCGTCAAGTACATCGCTCAACAACGTCTGCATATCGCTGGTCGCAAGCAACGCCGGGATTTCACGCAATTTCACCGTCGTTGGACCAGAACGCTCGACCACCAAACCCACCTTGACCAGATCGTCGGCATGCTCCTCTACGAGCTCCGCGTCCTGTACTCCGACATCGAGTGTTTCTGGAATAAGTAGACGCTGGCGAGCCAGCTCATTGCGACTTCGATGTGCTTTCATCTCCTCGTATAGAACTCGCTCGTGTGCAGCATGCATGTCGACGACCACGAGTCCTTCATCGTTCTCAGCCAATATGTAGGCGCCTTTCAGCTGTCCAATCGCGGTACCTAACGGTGGTAGCTCGTTTCCGAGACCGATGTCGAGCTCGTCATCAGGATTCGATTCGGCTGTATCTTCGCGTTCCGGGAGAAGCGCCTCCGACAACCACCACTGCGTCCGTGCTTGGTTTGAATCGCTCAACCCTAAACTGTGCTGCCGTATCGGCGCAGCACCTACGTTGAGGTTCGAAGAATCGAGAGCTGCTGAATCGCCAACGAAATCCGATTCGACATGGCGTCTTGGGTCGGTTGGATCGGTTCGTAAGCTGTGATAAATCCCCGACATAATGAAATCGTGCACGGTGCGGTTATTGCGATAACGCACTTCGCTCTTGGTTGGGTGCACGTTTACATCTACATCAAGCGGTTCGAGTTCTAGAAAAAGCGCGAATATCGGGTGCCGACCGTGAAACAAGATGTCCTTGTACGCCTGTTTCACAGCATGAGCGACCAGATAGTCTTGAACGCTACGACCATTTACGTAGAAGAACTGCCGACTCGAGTTACTTCGAGTGAAATTAGGACTACCTACCCATCCCCAGAGCCGCATATCGTTCCGTGTGATGTCAACGCGTATCGCCTCATCGATGAAATCCTGACCCAGCACATGGCCAACTCTTTCATCCGCAGTTCGTGCACCGCTCATTCGTTCGAGCTCTCGCCCGTTATGGCGTAAGGCGAATCCACACAAAGGGTTGCCGAGGGCTAGTACCCGCGTTATTTCCGAAATCTGGTTGAGTTCACTCCGCGTGGTCTTGAGAAACCGGCGTCGGGCTGGTGTGTTGTAAAACAGATCGCTGACTTCAACTGTGGTACCCGCAGGTCGACCTTCGGGTTTGAAATGAATCTCTTTACCGCCTTCAACTCTCAGCGTCCACGCATTAGCGGCGTCTTTGGGACGTGAACTGATGTCCAATTTCGCCACTGCGGCGACACTTGCGAGCGCTTCGCCGCGAAAACCCATCGTGACCACTTGTTCGATGTCCTTAGCATCGCGAATCTTGCTTGTAGCATGACGCTCCACCGCGAGTGGTAAATCGTCTTTCGCGATCCCGTTGCCGTCGTCGCTCACGACAATCCGTCTCACACCGCCCTCATCGACGCCAATATCAATCGCCGTTGCGCCCGCGTCCAGACTGTTTTCCACAAGTTCTTTGACGATCGAAGCTGGGCGTTCAATGACTTCACCTGCCGCGATCTGGTCTGCGACGACCTGCTCTAGACGGTGAATTCGGGACATGGGTTGATTCGAGATCGACTGCCTAAATGTGCATCGTCGTGTTAGACGGTACCAACACGTAACAAAACCAAGATTTTAAGTCGAGTAGCAGTCTTAGCAGGAGTCATTGTTAGGTGTAGATACCTGACGCGAGACTGTGGTTTAAAACGTCAGTTCGTTAGTGGAATCGTAAGGGTTTGTCCGGGGTAAATACGATCAGACGTTAACTCGTTCGCTGCACGAATGGCGGCCACGGAAACCTGCTGTCGCGATGCTATGACCGATAGAGAATCGCCACGTCTGACCTTATACACCACGCTTGTTGGCTCAAGATCGCACGCCACCTTACCTTCAGCTAGGTCCGTGTAACGCGGCGGATTCTCGCAGAAATGTCGCAGAATCGTGTCACTAATTGCGTTCGCAATGATGCTCTGATGGGCGTCCGTTGAAAGTAACTTGGCTTCCTGAGGATTCGATAGAAAGCCGGTTTCGACCAAAAGTGAAGGAATGGCGGTGGCACTTAGCACGACAAACCCCGCGTCAGTGACTTGATACTCGCCACGCCGCGAATCGAAGCTCTTCGGATGAATCTGTGCGACACTATCGATTGAGTGGAGCATCTTCTTACCGACTGACACGGCTTCAGCGAGTGCTTCCTGTCGGCCCTTGACATTCAGGAACTTGAGTTTCTCCCGCTCCTCATAGCAGCTCGAATCAACCCACGCTGAAACACCGCCAACCCAGTCAGCACGGTTTTCGTTCTGAACGAGCCACTTCGCGAGCTCTGACTGAGCTTTCCCCTGTGAAAGAACGTACGCAGATGCGCCTCGTGGGCGCGGGTTGTGGAATGCGTCCGCGTGAATCGAAACAAACAGACGGGCTTTTGTGTTCTGAGCAATTCGGTAGCGACTATGTAGCGGGACCTCGTAATCTCTATTGCGTGTCATCACCACTTTGAAGCCAGCTTGACGGTCGATACGTGTCTGAACCTTTCGTGCGATCGAAAGCGTGATGTTCTTTTCCATCGCACGATTCACCGCTATTGCACCAGGATCCTCGCCACCATGACCGGCATCGACTACGACAACGATGTTGTTGTCATGCTCGACCACACAACTCTCCGAAAATTCGTGTGGAAAGTCGATGACAAGACGATTACCGTGTGGACCATTAGGACCAAGCGTTTGAATCTTGGGTGCTTTACCTTCTGTTAAATCTAGCACCACTCTTAATGAGCCGTTTCGGTCACCAAATCGGACGCCACGGAACTGAATACTCTCAATCAGCGGCGTATCGAAGTTTTTACTTAACTTCCCGTCTCGTATATCAATAAAAAAACGAGCCGGGTCTGAAAGAAGGTCAGATTTGAATGTTGGCGGCGCACTAAGGTCAAAAACCACGCGTGTAAAGCGCGGACTGTCGGAATACCGAATGCCAATGAGCTCTGTTCCGAGCGCACTCGTGCTTAACACTAATAACAAGACGCGCACGAGGGTTCTGGCGAGAGGGCTTTCTAGGCGCGCAAAGAATCTGGAGACCCCAATTCGGCGTCTCGACGATGCGATGTAAGTAATCGCGGCTTGCATCCGTGCAAGAGCAATGTCATCCGTGAACGTCGGATTTTATGACTTTCTGGCTAGCTGGGGAAGGACTTCCTCAACATAGGTTTAGCACCGCGATACGACCTTCGCCTTCAATCGCGAGTTCGATAATCAGATCTGCAGCAGGGAGATAGCTTTTGCCGCGCTCCGGCCACTCTATAAACGTCAGACTAACATCTCTTAATATGTCTTCAAGCCCTATGTACTCCAACTCCACTGGGTCGGTGACCCGATAGAGATCTAGATGTGCTATCGAAAAACCGTCTATTTCGTACGGTTCAACCAGTGTATAGGTCGGCGACTTTACTGAACCGTCATAGCCGAGTTTGCGCAGAAAACCCCGAACTAGCGTTGTTTTACCCGCTCCGAGCTCGCCACAGAGGTAAATAACCCCTTTATGAAGCTCTTTCGTGAGGTTAGCCCCAAGCGCGAGCGTCGCTCCTTCGTCAGGCAGCGACACACGACGACTTGCCTTTTCTAACCCCACGGGCGTAACGCGTCGATAAGGTCTCCCGCTATAACGCCCCGACCATCAGCGAGCGATCTTGCGCGCTGACCCGCGGAAGCATGTAAATACACGCCTAACGCCAGCGCACGTACCGGCTCGCCTAGTTGTGCGTAGGTACCCGCGATGACACCGGTAAGCACGTCGCCACTGCCAGCCGTACTCAACGCGGGTTCAGCGATATCACAAATTGCATATGGATCGCCGTTGTAGGCGACAAGCGACCCAGCGCCTTTCAGCACGCCTACAGCATGTAGCTGCGATGTCAGTTGCTTCACTGCGCCCATTCGATCGTTCTCAATGGCAACCGTAGTCGTATCAAGGAGACGCGCGGCTTCACCCGGATGTGGCGTCACCACAGAGCCTGGCGGTAATTCAAACGATCCCGTTGCATGGAGATTTAGCGCGTCGGCATCAACAATCAGCGGTTTCTTACTCATGTATACGTTAGTTAAAAGCTGACAAGCCCATTCGTCTACACCCAGTCCGGGTCCGATAGCGATCACATCTGCCTGCTCAATCAAGGATGGGTCAATCTCGCCTGAGACAGACCCGCGAACCATCAATTCCGGACGGCGTGATAAGAGATTTCCCGCGTGGTCGGGATGGGTAACGACGGAAACTAGCCCGGCACCCGTGCGCAAACATGCCTCTCCCGCTAAGAGGACAGCACCGCCCATACCGCGGTTTCCGCCGACTATCAGAACGTGCCCGAAATGCCGTTTGTGACTGCTCGGTTGCCGCTCAGGTAGTGCATACTCAGCATCATCTGTCGGTAGAACTGGTAATCCATGCACACGTTGGAATACGGCCTCCGGGATTTCCAACGAGGAAGTCACGATTTCACCGGCAACGTTGCACGCTTTACCCGTGAGGAGCGCTAGCTTGCGGCCGACGAAGCAAGTTGTAAGATCCGCTCGAACGGGCTCTTCGATCAAGAAACCACCGGTGTTGGCGTCGACCCCACTCGGTAAATCGAGCGCTAGGACAGGTTTACCCACCGCATTGATACGTCCGATCGCATCAGCAAATGGGGGACGTACCTTTCCTCGTGCACCCGTTCCCAACAAAGCATCCACGACAACATCACCCGAAATGTCTAGACCATCCATCAACTCTAAGCCAAGCGCGGTGATCTGTTCACGCGCTTTCGTCGCGTCCCCTTGCAAGCGACTCGCGTCACCAACTTGCACAATTTGGACTGGAATCTGACGGGAATGCAATGCACCAGCAAGGAGGTAACCGTCTCCAGCGTTATTGCCGCTACCGCATACAATGCTGACGGACTTCGGTTGTGGCCAACGCTTCAAGAGCTCCGCCGTGGCAAAACTCGCGGCCCGATACATGAGCCGATATCCCGATATATCGAGCTCTTCTATTGCGATTCGGTCGATCTCACGGCACTCTGTACCAGTAAAAACACGTTGTAGAGAGCCCATGCGATTGATTATAAAAGCTTGAATTTAAAGGAAATTGTCTCGCTCCAGGGGCAAATTAACGGTTGGGCGAAGGAATTAGGATTCCAGCAAATCGGCTTCACCGACACCGATCTCAGCGCATACACGCCAGACTACCGCAAGTGGTTAGCGAAACGCTTCTACGGCGATATGAACTACATGGCGCGAAACATAGCGAAACGAGAGAATCCTAGCGACTTACTTCCAGGTACTGTATGCATCATCAGTGCACGAATGGATTACCTGACTGAAGATAACCCGCGTCTGAACAACGATCCGAACGCCGCCAATATCTCTCGATACGCGCTGGGGCGTGATTACCACAAAACACTTCGAAAGCGACTCAATCAATTGGCGAAACGTATTGAGAATCACGTCGACCATCAATTCCGCGCATTTGTCGATTCCGCGCCCGTACTAGAAAAACCCATAGCCACTAAGGCGGGTCTTGGCTGGATTGGGAAGCACACGTTGGTGCTGAATGAGGAAGCGGGTTCCTTTTTCTTCCTTGGCGAGATCTTTACGGATATCCCATTCAAGTCGAATCTCGACATCACAGAAGATCGTTGCGGCGCATGTCGAGCATGCATCAACGTGTGTCCCACTAAAGCGATCATCGGTCCGCGTCAACTCGACGCCCGACGCTGCATTTCCTATCTCACGATCGAACACAAAGGCTCGATTCCGGTGGAATTTCGTAAAGCAATCGGCAATCGCATATTTGGTTGTGATGATTGTCAACTCATCTGTCCATGGAACCGATTTGCGCGGACGTCAATTGAAACGGATTTCGCACCGCGCCATGATTTGGACGCCGCCACACTCATCGACCTTCTGGCATGGGATGAACCCACCTTTTTAACTCGAACTGAAGGGATGGCGTTGCGTCGCGTTAATTACTCTCAGTGGATTCGTAATCTAGCGGTAGCCGCTGGAAACGCAGAACCAAATGTCGCACTGAAAAGGGCGTTGCGAGATCAACGGGTCAAAGCCCGTGAACGGGGCGATGAGATGTGTCTAGAGCACCTCGAGTGGGCGCTCACTCAGCTCGAGTCGAACGACTCGTCTTCAGGAAGTGCTCACGATATAGCTTAAGTTCGTTTATTGATTCGCGGATATCGTCCAACGCTCGATGTTGAGCCTGTTTCGCAACCTGATCAAGCAGACTTGGTGCCCACCGTCGTGCCAGTTCCTTCACGGTACTTACATCGATCAAGCGATAGTGAAGATAGTGTTCTAGCGTCGGCATGTATCGCGCTAGAAACCGACGGTCTTGCCAAACGGAGTTCCCGCACAGTGGCGAAGTGTGGATTTCTACGTGTGTGCGGACGAGGTCGTACGTCGTCGCTTCCGCTTCTTCAACCGTAATCTCGGACTCTCTCACTCGATCAAGCAAGCCGGACTCCGCGTGATGTTTGCGACTCCAGTCGTTCATCGTCTCCAGTACCGATTCCGGCTGATGGATGACCATCGAATCACTTTCTTCTATGATGTTGAGGTCGTTGTCGGTGATGATGGTCGCGACCTCCAGAATAACATCGTTCTCGACGTCTAATCCCGTCATTTCGAGGTCTATCCACACCAATCGTGGCGGCTTCGTATATTTTGCGCTCACTTTTACCCGCGGATTAGCACGTTGGCGACATATCCCGCCATTATCCACCCCGGCGACCTAGCCGATCGTATGTCGGACGACTCGATTCGGGTCGTCGATGTGTTCAATCCAAGCCCTCAAGATCAAGCATTTATTCCAGGCGCGTTTCATCTTCCGACCACCGCATTGATTGAAGGTACACCGCCGTCCACAGGCAAACTTCCGCCCAAAGCTCAGTTGGATGCAGTGTTTGGTTACATCGGTTACGAACCCACGCAAACCATCGTCGTATCCGACCACGAAGGTGGTGGATGGGCAGGTCGCCTAGCTTGGACGTTGGATGTCATCGGTCATTCACGATGGCTATACCTAGACGGTGGAATCCACGCTTGGCAACAAGCGGGATTTGATGTCACTCATGCGCCGACTGAAGCAATACGCACCCAACCAGACCTGACGATAGATTCAAAACCACTGATTGAAATCGACGAGCTAATGACTCGTCTTGGCGAGGAAAACCTGGTCATTTGGGATGTCAGGTCAAGGGATGAGTTCCTTGGAATACGTCCTGGTGCGCGGCGGAACGGGCACATTCCGGGCGCAACGAACATCGACTGGCTTGACTTGATGGACCACAACAACGCCATGCGATTGCGCTCCGATCTTCGGGAACTACTCCAAGAGCACGGCATCATCGCTGATCGGAACATCGTCACACATTGTCAGACTCACCACCGTTCCGGCCTTTCGTACATGGTTGGGCGCTTACTTGACTTTCCGAATATCCGTGCATATGCCGGGTCCTGGTCTGAATGGGGTAATCGCACCGATACCCCAATCGAAACAGAATTAACGTGATAGCTAAGTCTGTTATCCAAGCTTGGGGACCAAGTTTTTGGTTGACCAAAGGTGCGGGTTGGCTCGCAACGGTCAAAACTCCCTTTATCAAAGACTTTCTGATCCGACAATTCATCAAGCTCTATCGGGTCGATATGACGTCCGCAGTTCGTCAAGATCCTAGCCAATTCGAGAACTTCCAAGACTTTTTCACGCGAGAACTGAAGTCAGCCGCTCGGCCGATTCACGGTGATTCACATAGCATCATCTCGCCGGTCGACGGGACCGTCGCGGTTGCCGGTCACTATACGAATAACACCCTTATCCAATTCAAGCGTACCGCCACGAACCTTTACAACCTGACGCTATCCAGACGCATTGGTGAGTCCGGGCAGTACGCGATCATCTATCTCTCGCCTAAAGACTACCATCGCGTGCATTCGCCAGTACAAGCTGAGCTCGTCGCGATTTCACGAATCGGTGGTACCACATACTCGGTCAAACCCTCGAATCACAACCGCATTGATGGTCTGTATGAACGAAACGTTCGCGTCAATTGCCATCTCTGCGTCCCGAAAGGCGAAATGTTGATGTCGATGATAGGCGCGATGATCGTGTCTAGCGTTCGAACGCAATGGGAGGACGAGAGTCCTCCGAATCAGGTCATGGTCGCCAAAGACATTGAACCCCGAGCGTTCCAACCAGGCGAAGAAATGGCAAGGTTTTGCCTAGGTTCAACCGTTATATTGGTGGTGCCAGACGGGATTGGCGAACTCCGAACCTTAGAAGCGGGTCAGACTGTCAAACTCGGCGAACAGATCGGCGTCATTCAACCCTAGTTGCGAACGCTAGGACATCGCTTAGGGCTGGTTTACCCATGGCAATCGCGAATAATCGATCTAATCCGACCGCGACACCACAACATTCCGGCAAGCCATTTGCCATCGCTGCCTCAAAGTTAGGATCGATTGGTTTTGGCTTTAGCCCGAGTCGTTCGCGACGTATGTTGTCACTGTCGCAGCGACGGCGAAACTCCACAACATCGCGTAGTTCGTCGTAGCCATTCGCAATCTCAAGGCCATTTACCACGAACTCAAATCGAAGTGCGACCTCGACGTTGTCGCGACGTACCGTTCTAGCCAACGCAGCCTGATCGCTCGGATATTCCGTGAGAAATACCCTCTCGACGTCGAGTTTTGCGACTGCCGAGCTCACCAGAAAATCCAGCGCATCAGTAAAGTCGCGAATCCCGCGCAATCCCTCTTCGGTCGCAGTATCAATGAAGTGCGCTTCGTTTTGCTCATGGAGATCGAGCTTGAAAGTGTCGTTGAGAAGCTCCGCTACCGTCTTCGTAACAACAGGTTGAGAACCGACCAGATAATCGGTCAATGCTGCTACATTAGCCATCAACTGATCGAGAGTAACTCCGAGTTCGTACCACTCGAGCATTGTGAACTCGGTGTTATGCCAACGCCCAACCTCACCCGCACGAAATGCCGGTCCGATTTGAAAACAGGAGGGCATGCCAGCCGCTAACAGCCGCTTCATTTGGTATTCGGGGGATGTTTGTAGGTAGCCGAAACCCGGTACTTCAACATTCTCGATCGCTACATCCGTAACGCCGTATTGATCAAGTGTTGACGTCTGGACTTCTACGATATCGCGATCCCGAAAATAAGCTCGCGTTCGATCTAGCAGCTCTGCTCGCTTCACGAGTGAATCGACGTCGGCAGTTGGCTGCCACGCCTTACTCACTGCTTGCTTCGGCTGACGTATTCACCCGTTCGCGTGTCTACCCGAAGTACGTCGCCAATCTCGATAAACAAAGGTACATTGATCACGGCGCCTGTTTCCAGCGTAGCGGGCTTTGTACCACCTTGAGCGGTATCACCGCGCAAACCCGGATCTGTTTCTGTAACCGCTAAATTGACGAAATTAGGAGGCGTAACGGAAATTGGATTGTTATTCCAAAATGTGATCTGACAACGCGCTTGTTCGGCGAGAAAATCCTTGGCATCACCCACCGCATTAGCGTCCGCGGCAATCTGATCGTAGTTGTCGTCCGTCGTCATAAAGTACCAAAGATCACCATCGGAATATAGGTAATCCAAGTCGCGTTCCACCACATCGGCAGCTTCCATCGACTCACCGCTTCGAAGTGTTCTTTCCCACACACGCCCCGTGATTAGATTCCGAAACTTCACGCGTGTGAATGCCTGACCTTTACCGGGTTTTACGAATTCCGACTCCATCATGACGCATGGGTCGCCTTCAAGAAGGACCTTTAATCCAGGTCGAAACTCGTTAGTTGAATAGGAAGCCATTCGGTGAAACGCTAATTGATGCGTTCTTCGGGACCGGCAAATTTTAGGGTCGAGCTCGACTGAGCCATTCCTTGCACACCAGTGCCTGAATGCCTAAGCGCGAGATTCCGTACGAAGTCCGACGATGTTATTACGCCAGTTACGAGGTAGAGTTTTGCCGCGTTGAGCGCGTTTACCGCGGTACGGTTCAAGGTCGCGATACCGCAGTGTTAGCTGCCGACCACCGTCATATTCCACATAAAGCGGGTTGTTCTCAGCGACGACAGCAGAACCAACCAGAGATTCTTCGCCCGCGGTGAATGCGGCTTTAGGAATGGTCATCAAGTTGACGCCTCGGCCACGGTTTTGTTCCGGAACGTCAGCGAGGTCAATGACTAGTAGATTGCCCTTGCTCGAAACGAGTGCGACAAGTTCACCTTCCTGGAACGACACAGGCATCAAGGGTGCGTTTTCGGCGTCGAGGTTCATTACAACCTTGCCGTTTCGCGTCGTTGCGACCACACTCTCAACGTCGGCGACAAAACCAATTCCTTTTTGTGACGTTAGAAGCACCTTTCCCGCGTCGCTATTGAATGCGCCGACAAATTGTGTTTCCGCGTCAATATTGAAACGTCCCGAAAGTGGCTCACCTTGACCTCGCGCTGAAGGTAATTCACGTACAGGTACCGAATAAACCCGACCATTCGTAGCTAGGAAATTACAGACGAGGTTTGTCCGACTTTGAACATGAGTTAGATATTCATCGCCTGCGCGATACGGCAAAGTAGCAGCGTCGAGATCATGACCTTTAGCTCCTCGTATCCATCCTTTTTCGGAGAGCACGACAGTGATCGGCTCGTTGGTTTCCAGGTCCTCTACCGAATAGGCCGCCGACGCCTCAGCTGCGTCTGCAATCTCCGTGCGCCGATCGTCGCCATACTCTTCTGCAATCTCAGTCAATTCGTTCTTGATCAACGTGTTCATGCGTCGTCGACTACTCAGTATCCGAAGGAGATCTTCTTGTTCCGACGAGAGTTCCTGCTGATCTTGTTGGAGTCTCTCCTCCTCTAACCTCGCTAACTGGCGAAGACGCAGGTCCAGTATTGCATCGGTTTGTTCACTTGATAGCTCGAAGCGGGACATTAGGACCTGTTTTGGTTCATCTTCCTCTCGGATGATGCGGATGACTTCATCAAGGTTTGCGAACGCAATCAGCATTCCGTCAAGGATGTGTAACCGCCGCTTGATGTAATCGAGTCGATATTCGATTCGACGCCGCACAGTGTCGCGCCGAAAGTCAAGCCACTCTAACAACGCGTTGCGTAACGGTTTGACCTTCGGTTTTCGGTCAAGCCCGATGACGTTCAGGTTGAAACGGTAGGTTCTCTCAAGGTCCGTGGTCGCAAATAGATGCAACATCAGCCGATCAACGTCGACCCGATTCGATCGAAGTACTAGAACCAGTCGCGTTGGGTTTTCGTAGTCCGATTCGTCCCGTACATCGATCACCATCGGTAGTTTTTTCGCGACGATCTGTCCCGCAATCTGTTCCAAGATCTTCGCTGGGGAACTTTGATACGGTAACTCCGTAATAACGACTTCCTTACCGCCGTCGAGTCCTTTTTCATCGACGTACTTCGCCCTTCCACGAAGTGTTCCGTTTCCGGTTTCATAGACCTGCCTGATCTCGTCCGCCGTGGACGTGATGACCCCGCCGGTGGGTACGTCCGGTCCGCGGATGATCGTCAACAGCTCATCTAAGGTCGTGGACTTGCGTTCTAAGAGCACCACGCACGCATTCACTACTTCTCGTAAGTTGTGCGGAAGGATGTCGGTTGCCATACCGACGGCAATTCCAGACGCGCCGTTTAGCAAGAAAAACGGCACTCGCGCTGGCAACCAAATTGGCTCGTCAAGCGTGCCATCGAAATTTGGTACGTAATCAACCGTGCCCTGGCCCAATTCCGAAAGTAATAGAGGTGTCCATCGTGATAGTCGGCTTTCGGTATAGCGTTGAGCGGCGAATGACTTCGGATCGTCTGGTGCACCCCAGTTTCCTTGACCGTCGACCAACGGGTAACGAAACGAAAACCATTGCGCCATATGCACCATGCTTTCGTAACACGCTACTTCGCCGTGTGGGTGGAACTTCCCTGTGACGTCCCCGACCGTTCGAGCTGACTTTACGTACTTCGCTTGGAAGGTAATACCAAGCTGCGACATCGCGTAGATGATCCGCCTTTGAACAGGCTTGAGCCCATCGCCGATGAAGGGAAGTGCGCGGTCATTAATGACGTACATCGAATAGTCAAGGTACGCCCGTTCGGTGTATTCGAGGAGAGAGATTCCCTCGAAATCGTTGTCGAGGGTATCAACCATCGACAGTCTGACTTAAATCGGCTTGATCCCCTTTTCGCTCGAGCCACTCGCGACGATTCGCCGCTCGTCGTTTACTAAGCAACATGTCGAGGTTTTCTTCTGTTGCTTTCAACTTCCCAATCTGCAGCTGGCCTAGTCGTCTCGAATCTGGGTGCATCGTTGTTTCACGTAATTGCAGCGCGCTCATTTCACCGAGTCCCTTGAAACGCTGCACGACGGGTGTACCCCGTTTTTTCTCCGCTCGTAATCGTTCAAGCACGTCTTGCTTCTCAGCTTCATCGAGCGCGTAGTGAACTTCCTTTCCGATGTCGATACGATAGAGCGGCGGCATCGCAATGTAAACGTGACCCGCGTCGACGAGTGGTTTAAAGTGCTTCATGAACAAAGCACACAGTAACGTTGCAATGTGCAGTCCATCTGAATCCGCGTCCGCCAAAATGCAGATTTTGTTGTAACGCAGTCCCGTGATATCTGTGGAGCCCGGATACACACCGATGGCTGCAGCAATATCCGCGACGGTCTGAGACGCAAGGAGATCTTGAACGCCAACTTCCCACGTATTGAGGATTTTGCCGCGCAAAGGCAGCACGGCTTGAAACTCTCGATCACGGGCTTGTTTTGCCGATCCCCCAGCTGAATCACCTTCAACGAGGAATAACTCGGACTGCACCGGGTCTTGCGAGGAACAATCAGATAACTTCCCTGGTAACGCAGGTCCGGCCGTGAGTTTCTTGCGAGCAACTTTCTTACGCGATTGCACTCGAGCCTGTGCGTTAGCGAGCGCCCACGTCGCGAGTCTTTGTCCTTGCTCAACGTGTTGATTGAGCCACAGACTAAACGCGTCCTTCGCTAATCCGTTAATAAAGATCGCACTTTCTCGAGACGAGAGTCGCTCCTTCGTTTGACCGCTGAATTGGGGCTCCTTGAGCTTTGCCGAGAGCACATAGGAGCAACGCCCCCAAAGATCTTCCGCGGTGATCTTGATGCCTTTCTGCTTAATGTCTCGAAACTCACAGAATTCCCTCAGAGCTTCCGTTAACCCTGAGCGTAAGCCATTCACATGTGTACCGCCTAAAGGCGTGGGGATGAGATTTACGTAGCTCTCTGTGACGACATCGCCGTCGCCGAGGTTCCACTGCAGCGCCCATTCGACTGTTTCGTCCTGACCGTTCGTGCTGTGATAAAACGGCTCTTCAGGCACACACTCCTCACCCATCGACTCTTGTAAGTAACCCACTAGCCCGTTGTCGTATTGCCAGGTTTCTGGTTCGTCATACAGCCCATCTTTCGCGCGCAGTTCAACATTGAGACCTGAGCACAAAATGGCTTTTGCACGCATAACGTGACGAAGCCGCGGGAGACTGATCTGCGTCGAGTCGAAGTACTTCGCGTTTGGCTTGAATGTGATCTTCGTACCGGTATTGCGCTTGCCAACCGAACCATCGACAACTAAGTTGGTCACTGCGGCGCCGTTTTCGTACGTCTGACAATACACGTTGCCGTCGCGCTTAATCTCGACTGTCAGCCACTCCGACAACGCATTTACCACCGACACACCCACGCCGTGCAATCCACCGGCAAAACGGTACTGTTCGTCGTTGAACTTGCCACCCGCATGTAGACGCGTCATGATGACTTCAACGCCTGGTAGATTTAGTTCGGGATGTTTATCGACTGGAATTCCTCGCCCGTCGTCTTCAACCGTAATCGACTCGTCCTCGTTGATCGAAACGACGACTTTGGACGCCTTACCGTTGAGCGCTTCGTCCACGCTGTTGTCGACAACCTCTTGAACGAGGTGGTTCGGACGACTGGTATCCGTATACATGCCTGGACGTGCTTGGACTGGATCCAAACCGCTAAGGACTTGAATGGACTTTGCTGAATAGGAATCTGTCATTTGGCGATCTATCTACGCGCTATCCAATCGTTCCACGTGTGTGTTGATCTTGCCATCCGCTCGCAGTTCGAGCCAACGCCATCCAGGCGGTAGATCGTCGACTGCAAAAGAATCAGATCCAGTCTTAAATTGCCAGCATGTGGAGGGTGTCGTCATTAGAAGCAGGTCATTCACGTAGGCGTCGAATCTCTGATGTACGTGTCCGCTAAGGTACGCCTTGACATGCGAGAACGGTTCCAGTTCGGTGAGAAATTGATCGCCATTCGAAATCCGATGCTCATCAATCCAAGCACATCCGATTTCATTTGCAGGATGATGACCAATTAACAAAGTCGGTAATTCGTTGGTTCGCAATTCTTCTTTAACTCGTCCCATCTCATCCTGGCTAATGAATCCACCAACGACATCGTCAATGTGGCTGTCTACGCCGAGGATGTGCCAATGTTTCATCGTGATGGGGTCACGCGGTAAGACCTCGTCAAACGGTTTGGTGAGATCATGATTCCCAGGCGTTGCGATCATCGGACTGGCGATGAATTCGCGCACTATCGAGACATACATCTCATATACCTCAAGAGTCTGGTCGTTAGCGATATCACCTGTATTTACTACTAGGTCTGGTTGGCGTGTATCGCTAGCCGATGCCAGCACACGTCGAAGTGAATCGACACTGGAGATACCGTAACGACTCTCGCTAGGATCAGCGAATAAGTGATTGTCGGTTATGTGCAATAGCCAGAGCGAACTGCCATCCTTGGTGTGCTCGGCTGCGTGTTCCTGCAACGCTAGGGATCCGTCCTTGGATTCGGTCTAAACTGAACTTCCTTGTTCTTCAGCGGCGGTCGATTCAACCTGCATGGCTGTGCCGAACGTTAAACAATGATCAAGTAGCTCCGTCAAGAAACGATTCATCTCAATCTTCTCGAACCTTTGTGTGCGAGGAGGCGCCGGGCGCGTCTCCAGTACTCGAAAGTCATTGTGTCGCTGATAGCTCACGACTTCGGCCGCTTTGGTGTCGTGATACACGTGGAGCTTCAGGTTCAGATTTGTCAACGTCTCGGTTGACGTCTGTCGAATCACAACGCTCGACGTGTAGCGACTCACCCGTGTATGTTCAAATCGCAACGACGCAGAACCATTCGCAAACTCGACCGTTCTAGATTGGAATTCACCACTCCGCGATCGTCGTAGCAACTTCCGCAACCGCGAATAGTTCGCTTCACAGCGAGCTAAATGCGCGAAAAGATCAAGAAATGGGTTCACGGCTAGTTCAGGCGGTAGTGAGTCGTCCAGACAGTTTTTGAGTTTGATCATGTTGTTTACACCTTATCAGTTTAACCCATCGCACCTGTAGCGCAAGCATTAAATTTACGAAATAACGGCACGTTTAATTTGCACACGAGATAGACTATACATTCTTATAGTTATTTTAGATTATGATTTTTGATCGTGCCAGTTCGTTGAGAACCTCCTCAAACACGAGTATGCGAGAGCGTGTCATTGCGCCATTTGGTTCGGCAGCCAAAGCACAATCTCTGGCACCAGTAAAAGGACGATTACCGTGAGCACGTCAGCAACGAAGAACGGTCCGATACCACGGAAAACGTCCTGAAGCGGAATCGCAGGATCACGACCTCCGACTGATGGAAGATCTCGTGATACCCCGGCAACGACAAAACAATTCAATCCTATCGGTGGCGTGATCAGACAGATCTCTGCCATTTTCACGACGATGATGCCAAACCAAATCGGATCGTAGCCCAGTGCGATGACCGCGGGAAAAACGACCGGTAACGTCAATATGAGCATGCCGATCGCGTCCATGAACATACCGAGTACGGCGTAGGCCAACAAGATGCACACCATGATCAAGAGCGGTGGTAGGTCCAATCCCACCACCCAATTCGCGAATTCGTTAGGCAATCCCGCAAAACCAAGGAACCGCACGAAGAGAAACACACCCCAGATCAGCGTAAAGATCATGATCGTGAGTTTCGCAGTCTCAGTGATCGCGTCCTTGAGACGGAACCCCATCTGCTTCAGGTCGCGCTGTTGCCATGCGCGATAGACATAGAGCGCGAACACCACTGCGGCGCCTAATGCACCAGCCTCCGTTGGCGTAGCCACGCCGGTGTAGAGCGCACCGAAGATGATGCCGACTACGATGAATATGGGAAACGATCCTGGCAAACTTGCGAACCGTTCGCGCCACGTAAATCCGCTTGATGCCTGACCGAGTTCGGGTCGCCATACGCACATACCAACGATCAACGCGGTGTAAATCAAGACCGAAACCACACCGGGCAACAGTCCCGCTAAGAGGAGCTTTCCGACTGATTGTTCGACGAGGATCGCGTAGATCACCAAGATCGCGGACGGTGGAATCAACGATGCGAGCGTACCTCCCGCCGCAATGACCCCTGCCGTCAAACGCTTCGCGTAGCCATTGGCGAGCATATCTGGAATCGCAACACGCGAGAACACCGCGCTGGTTGCAGTCGACGCACCTGACACAGCGGCAAATCCCGCGCTCGCGAAGACCGTTGAGACGGCTAGTCCTCCAGGTACCCAACCTAGCCAACGACGCGCGGCTTCAAAGAGCTTTCCGGTTAAGCCGGCGTGGAAAGCAAGGAACCCAATCAAGATAAAAAGCGGAAGAACAGATAGTGGGTACGTGACTGTTTTCGAATGTGGGATCGTTCCGGCAATCGCTCCTGCAACGCCCCAGCCTTCGAGCACCAACAAGCCGAGGAAACCAACGACCGCAGCAGCGATATACACTCGGACGCCAATGATTACCAATGCTATGAGGAGTCCTACACCACAAATCCCTACCCAAAATGCGTCCAACTTTCTACCTTACCGGGTCGAATCGTCAGAGCTATCTGTGCCGCCAGCAAGCCGGATCTCTTCCGCCGCGACTTCCTCTGGCCGCTTAAGTGCAGGAATCGCTAGCTGCGGTAACGTCGGATTGATTAGTAACCGTAGGTACCCTAACCATTGAATACAAAGTCGGATCACTAACAGGGTCAGCGCGACAGGAACAACGAGCTTCGCAGGCCACGTCGCTAGCTCAAGGTCGATGGTGCTATCGCCAAACTCGAACGCACGCTGAAAATGATCATAGGAGTACGGAATCAGCACACTGACGATAAAAATCGCCAGGCTGCTTCCTAGCATCTCGAAAAACCAAAGCGCACGACCTCGGAGTTTCTGAATCAGTAGCTCCATCCGCACGTGACCACCCACTCGTTGCACAAAAGCAATCGCAAGCACGGCAAAGCCGACCATACTGAGCTCGACGAAATCGATATATCCTAGAAGTGGTGCTGCGAAAACCGTTCGTAGCACGATCTGAACGACACCAAGGACCATCAATGCGAAGATCAAAACACCTGCTACGAGGTTGAAAGCGTTTTCAACAGGTATGGTCAATGCGTCCAATCGACGCAAAAGCGCACCAAGCGGATCTTTCACTTTAAGTGTTCCGAACGATTACTCGTACTTCGTTCCCGCCGCTTCGAATGCGAGTTCGACTAATCCGCGAGCATCGAAATCGTCTTCATTCTCTGAAATCCACGTTTCGATCACGCGCTTTCCAACCGTCTCCCTGAATTCATCTCGCATTTCCGGAGTGAACGCTACTTCGATAAGGGAATCTCGCAGCATCGGAAGGTTTACCTCGTCAAAGTCTCTATACGCTTGAATTTGAGTGGTGTCGACTTCGTCCCTGATTTCCTCAAGAAGCGCTTTGTACTGTTCAGGTAGAGCGTCATACGCGGCTTTGCGAAACACGACTGGGCAATCCGCCGTTCCTGGTGCCATACCGTGGGTAAACCAATCAGAAACCTCATGAATTCGGTAGGAGACGAAGGCGTAGGAGAACGGAAACGCTGCCGCGTCCATGGTGCCTTGTTGCACTCCAGTGTAGACCTCAGTCGCCGTTGAACTCGTCGGGGTAGCACCCAAAAGCTGCATCGCAGCCCCAATTCCTCCCCCGGCACGGACCGTCATGCCGCGCCAATCCTCTGCTGTTCGTGGCGGTTCCCCTCGTCCCATAAATTCATACTGAGGCAGATAAGTCGATGTGTAGAGCATTGCGTCCCAACGTGCAAATTCCTCGACGACGGCCGGGTGTGAGTAAACGGCATTTCGCACGCGTTTACCGCCTTTGTCCGCTGCCATCGGTAAAAACGGCATCGTCAACACCATGAGGGCTGGGTTCTTCCGCGGATGGTAGAAATTGCACACCATGGCGACCTCGAAAGCCCCGATCGCGATCCCATCTAGGTTTTCGCGCGCTTTCGAAAGTGCTTCGCCGTAATGCACGTTCAGTTGCCAAGCACCGTCCGTGCGCTCGGCAAGGAGTTCCGCGAGCGTATCGACAGCGACGGTTCCCTCTCGTCGATTTGACCACAGTGAGGCATCCCATGTAACGGACGGAAACACCGATGTTGTTTCACTCGACGCAGCATCTCCCGCTGGCTCGTTCGATTCGTTGGGTGAACATGACATTAACAAGAACGTACACCATACTGAGAGCGCCGCTGCTTTGGTACTTAAACGCAAAAACTCACTCCGTTCCGATGGCATAGCATATAGGGCGTGTGTATCACTTGGACGATGACGCCAGATAGACGCTTATCGGTGAGGCGTCTTTCGTGCCATCCGAAGTATTGACTCTTCAGATGTCACAGTTGAGAGATTCTTCAGAGATATCCACGTCAAATCATTGGATTCGGAGCTAATCGTCAAAGGGGCGCGATCATCCGCTTCGAATAAGAAGCGCACGTCGTAGTGCTTGTGTTCCGGGTCTTCACCGCGTGCAGGGATCGTATGGATATCTATATCGAACACAGCGTCATGGATCGGTTTGACGCGAAGTCCAGATTCCTCTTCTGCTTCACGCTGCGCAACATTTAACGTATTGGCATCACCGTCACTATGACCGCCAAGCTGCAACCATTTCTGAAGTTTACGGTGGTGCGTTAGAAGAACGCGATGGCGATTCGGGCAGACGATCCAAGCAGAACCAGTGACATGCCCGTCCTTAAAGCAGGTCCGCTCAAAACAATCCGGTTGCTGCTGAACAAAGCCGATTAGCAAATCGACCATTCGCTCGTTAGGCCATCTCAAGGAGTATGCGCGCAGAAGCTCTAACAATCGATTTCGGTTGTTCTCAACAGGCATCGGGGAAATCTTGTTTTTCGTTCTTGTTCCAGCAACGTTTATTCGAATGTAGATTCAGTCGACTAGATTTCGTGGCGCGTAGCACTTGCGAAACGTGTGGACCGGCTCGTCCCTAATGCCTGCACTCCATCATCGATCGCAACAGACAGTCCAAGAACAATCGATATTTCCACACTCTGCAACTATCCCCTATCGGACAAAGCTGGTACTAATACGATATCTGCACCAGAACGCCAATCTACGAGTGAATCATCAGCTTTGACTTCCTCAATGGAACGTGGTGAAGGTACGGATTCACCATCACTAATAAGTCCGTCAAGGTGAAATGCAAGCGCCTCACAACCGTGACGGATGGCTTCCTCCAAAGTGTCACCTATCGACACACATCCAGGAACATCTGGAAAACTAATACCGTATCCCGTATTTAGTTCATGATGAATGAACGCTACATACGGCACCTAATGATCCCCGCAATACTGCGAAACTGGGTGTCGGTGAGCTTGGCACATATCGCAGTTCAAGAATTCTGTCAAGGTACTTCGTCTTCTAGTTCTGAAGATGGGAACTTTAAATTAAAAATCCAGAATACGTCTGAGTCAATATTCACCAAATTCTCTAACGACGAAACGTAGATCAGACGTACCAATCAAGAAGGAGTAACAACATATACGGACTTTTTCTACTTGAATGCTGTCGATAATTCCCTCCTACCGCCTTGGTTCGACTCAGGATCGTTTCGAACTAACGAGACGAATCGTGACCATTCATCCAAGTGTAGAGCAAAGCTCAATTCAGAGCTCACGCACCTAGATCAATTACTCAGACGAACGATTCGGAAACGCACTTTTCTGTTGTCGTACACCTAGTAAGAATCTGGACGTCGAATCTCAATCGCGTAGTCGGTCCGTTAAACAAGGAGATTTCAATGGGTTGTCTTGACCGGGTTCTATATCGAACCCCACTTCTAATCGCTTTAATCGGCCTCACTTGGTCCAGTACGACCTTCGGCCAGCAAGAAGCCGATGAAAGTGCGGCACTTGAAATGGAAGAGGTTGTCGTTGTAGGTACTCGAGCGGAACCGCGCTCAGTCACGGATTCGACGGTTCCTGTCGATGTCATTTCGAATGAAGCGTTCGACAGTCAGGCTGGCAGCGATATGTCCAACCTCATCCGCTCGGTCGTCCCGTCGTTCCATATGAGCGACAACCCGTCTCGGGACCTGGCGGCACTGTTACGGCCAGTCAACCTGAGAGGTCTTGCCCCAGATCACACGCTGGTCTTAATGAACAACAAACGGCGCCACCGCGGTTCAGTCATTCAGTGGATTTCTAATGGTGCATCGAACGGCGCTCAGGGTCCCGACATTTCCGCAATTCCGAGCATCGCCATCAGACAACTGGAAGTACTTCGAGACGGTGCTGCAGCGCAATATGGTTCTGATGCGATTGCAGGCGTCTTGAACTTCCAACTAAAAGATGCGCCAAGCGGTTCCGATATCCTCGTGAAGTACGGCGGTCACTCCGAAAACGAAGAGGAGACATTTATGAGCGTCGCTGGCAATATTGGATTGCCTTTGTTCGACAGTGGATTCGCGAACCTCAGCCTCGAGTACGGTACTTCTGAACCTACCAATCGAAGTGTGCAGCACGGTGATGCGACCGCGCTGATTCAACAAGGTGTTGAAGGCGTGCGCGTTCCCGCTAAGCCGTGGGGTTCTCCGGACGTAAAGAGCAACATCAAATTTGTCGCGAACCTTGGTAACAACGTCGGCGAAGATGGTCACTTTTATGCATTCGGCAACTACGCGGAACGCGAAGTTGAGACCTTCTTTTTCTTTAGAAGCCCAATGAACCGAGTGGGGGTCTACAAGACAGGCGACAATCATTTCCTTGTTGGCGGTGAAGGCTGTCAAGCGAAATACAACGTACCCGCCGTCGCCGAAAACGTGCTCTCATTCCGAGACACGCTCCGTGCCGACCAAGGCTGTTTCTGGTTCGGCGAGATTCTGCCACAGGGTTTCACACCTCGCTTTGGCGCTGTTGTATCCGACCTTTCGGGAGTCGTCGGCTACCGTAAGATCATCCTTGACGACATCGATCTCGATTTGTCCGCGAGCACGGGTTACAACCGCATGAACGGCTTTATCAATGACACGCTCAATCCCAGTCTCGGTCCAACGTCGCCGCGAGACTTCAATTTCGGTGAGTATCGTCAGAAAGAATGGAACGTCAACGTGGACGCAAGCAAAGTTGTGCAAGTGCTTGACGGTAACGATCTGAACGTTGCAGGTGGTTTAGAAGTTCGGAACGAGGAATTCTCGATCGACATCGGCGAGCGGAGCTCCTGGGCGATTGGTCACTATCAGCAATACGGATTTAGTACGGGCACCAATGGTTTTGGAGGTTTCAATCCCGCCTCGAGTGGTGCATGGAATCGTCTCAATACAGCTGCGTATCTTGACCTGGAACTTGCGATGTCAGATAACGCTGTATACGGCGGGGCACTACGACTCGAGGATTTCGACGGTTTTGGCACGACACTGAACTTCAAACTCACAGGCCGGATCGACGTATCCGACACCTTGGCTGTCCGCGGTAGCGTTGGAACTGGTTTCCGCGCGCCGACGCCTGGTCAATCGAATGCCCGAAATGTGTCAACGGTAGTCAATGCAGCAACAAACGTCTTTGAAGAACGAGGCACGATCGGATCTACCCATCCAGTCGCTGTTGCACTTGGTGGTCGCGAGCTCGAACCAGAGGAATCCGTCAACTTTACCGCTGGAGCCATCCTGGAACTCGACAATGGGATCACTGTGACCGCAGACTTCTTCAGTATCGACGTCACAGACCGGATCGCGCTCTCAGGTTTAACAACAGTCACTGACGAAATCAAGACAGCGCTTGTTGAACAGGGCGTGCCAGAAGCAGCCGATTTCACATCCGTACGTTTCTTTACCAATGACTTCGATACGTCGACACGCGGTATCGACATCGTCGCGACGCAATCGATGGAACTCGGGGACGGCGTTTTGGACGTTCTATTCTCGTTCAACAACACCCAAACGTCCGTAGAAGACTATCGAGAGGGTTCTACGATCACTGGTGGCGACACCATCGACAATCTGGAACGTGGTGCGCCAGAAACACGTTACGGGATATCGGCACGATACTCACTTGAACGCATCGATCTGACTGCACGGTACAACTTCTATGGATCCTGGTATGACGACCATAGTGCCGCGGAATTTGATGGCTACGGCTATGTCGACCTTCTTGGAACGCTCGTCGTCACCGATCAGATTTCCGTTTCTGCTGGCATCGAGAATGCGTTTGATGCATACCCCGATGAGACGATCAGCTATGGGAACGGTCGACTGTACCCACGCTATTCACCTGCTGGATATAACGGCACGCTGGTATACGTATCCACGAAGCTGAGCTTCTAAGGTACAAGACGAAACTCGACGTATAGGCTCGTCACGAGAATAAATGCATGGCTGAAGAGAAACTACGTGTAGCGTTCATTGGTGCGGGTGGCATAGCGGGCACCCATATGCGTTATTTAAGTGCGATGCCTGACGTCGAGCTCGTTGCGGCGTCAGATGTTATTGAAGCGAGCGTCAAGCGACGTTGTGACGAATTTGGCATTCCGCATTCGTTTACAGACTACGAAACAATGCTCAGTACCATCGACACAGATGCAGTCAGCGTTTGTACGCCGAATGGCTTACACGCACCTTGCACCATCGCAGCGCTTCAAGCTGGGTTTGATGTCATCGTCGAAAAGCCGCTTGCGATGAACGCGATTGAAGGGCAACAGATGCTTGATGTGGCGCAAGACAACGGCAAGAAACTGGTCATTGGTTTTCAGCACCGGTATGAGGCGCGCACTAACTTTCTCAAACAAGCCGTGGACGACGGTGGACTCGGCAACATCCTCTATGGCCGTGTGCAAGCACTCCGACGGCGAGGCATTCCTAATTGGGGTGTGTTCGGGCGCAAAGATCTACAGGGAGGCGGTCCTCTGATTGATATCGGTGTACACGTACTTGAAACGACCCACTTTGTGATGGGATCGCCAAAACCTATTGCGGCGACGGGAGTCATGCACACCTACCTAGGTAATAAACCTTCCAGTGTTGTCTCCCAGTGGCCGAACTGGGATCACAAAACGTACACCGTCGAAGATCTAGCAGTTGGTCACATTCGTTTCGAGAACGGCACTTCGCTCAGCATTGAGGCGAGTTTTGCCGCTCACATCGAGAAAAACGAATGGAACTTCACCCTAATGGGGGACAAGGGCGGCGCGACGTGGGATCCACCTCAGTTATTTAGCGATCAACACGACCACATGGTGAACTCACAACCACACTGGCTGCCTTCAGGTCAAGCAGCCGATCCGTTTCGCAAGAAAATGCGCAATTGGGTCGATCACGTTCTCCACGACAAACCCACCATGGCACCCGCCGAACACGGCTTGATGGTCCAGAAGATGCTCGATGGGCTCTATGAATCCGCGGAGAAAGGTTTTGAAGTCTCGATCACGTAACGCGTTTCGGTCCGCCACTTCGCTTTGGCGCGTTGCGCGTGGCAATATCAAACCATTCGTCGGCAGGTACGTTGCGGTAGCCCCGCATCATGCGTTTGATTGAGACCAACGCATCCTTTGGATAGCCCGCCAACTCTTCGCATATTGACTTTGCTGCACTGACCGTATCCGCCGTGGCTGGCGCCGCGTAAGCGATACCAAGACGATGTAGATCTGTACCCGTGAATCGCTTCCCAGTTAACGTCAATTGCGCAATCACGTTTTCACTGTGTCGTAGATTTAGCCACGCAAGGTTGTAAGGCGCGCCCATGCCTTGTCGAACCTCGCCTACTTGCAGGAAAGAGTCATCGCCAACCACAAGCAAGTCAGCCGCTAGAGCTAGCGCAGCGCCGCCATTAATAGCAAATCTCTCAAGCGCAACGACGATCGGTTTACTACAGTCATACAAAGCCGCATGGGTCCTTCGCCAAGTTAGCTGAAAGTTCGCTAACCAGTCGGGTGGCGGATCTCGGTTGAACTCTTTGAGATTGAGCCCGGAACAGAATGCACCATCCGCTCCTCGCAACATCAGGAGACGGGTCGCGGGATCCGCGTCAGCTGATTGAATCGCTGCTGCGAGTTGCTCCCCAAGCGGTCCGGTGATCGCATTGCGCGTTTCCGGTTGGTTGAGCACGAACTCCGACCATCCCTCGTGTTCGATCTTTAAAACTAAATCAGTCAAGTCCGCTTCCGTGAATGCAAGGAACGAATATGGTAGCTCTCGAACCATTCGTCACTATGATTTTTGCAGCTACCATAACGCTACCCAACGTCGCTAACTACGAAGCATGGCCATACGAGACCTCTCTTTCAGCACGCTCAAAGGAATGGCGAAGGGCTTAGTTCGAAAGGCTCAATTACCCGCCAAAGATATGGCACTAGTGGTTCGGAACACCATTGGTGACTTGGACAAAGAGTCCTTCAAGACGTGGTACGAGTCGCTTGATGTCAAAAAACGCAGCCGTATTGACAAGGTTACAGACCGCCTTGACCAAATGATCAAGGACAAAGCACGACAACGGACTGACGCTCGCATCGCAACGGCAGGGCGACTGCCTAACGAGCTGAGTGCGGAACAGTACGAGGTAATTTACCGGGAAGAATTAGACGAGATCAAGAACAGTCTAAAACTCGGCGTTCTTCAGGGCGCACTTGGTGTCGCGTTAGCGTCCCTCGGTATCAATCTGTGGATTTGAACCTATGCTAGGTCGCGTCATCGCATGGTCTGCATTCGCCGTGTGGTTGCGAAGTTTTTGGCGTACGTCGACTTGGTTCAGTCCCGTAGTCGTTGCAGCGCTAACCATCGTCCTAATTTCGTTCGCACACAGCGAATATCTAGACCTTGCTGCAGCTGCACAAACGAATCAGCATGTCACGCTCTCGTTTGTATTGAAATGGGGTCTGATCGTCGTAGTTTCGCTCGTCACCTTTTTTGCAGTTTTGCGAAAGAGAAGTCGAAAGGCCAATGCAACCAGCGCGACCACGCAGAATGAGCAGCAGCCTCTCAGTTCACAACTACCAGAAGGGGTTGATCTCAATCGACCTCGTTCTGCAGCGGAACGCATCCTAGACGAACCTCCGCCGTGACGTTACACGGGCGGCGGCTCGCGACGTCCTGAAATGTAAGCACTCGCGGTGCGCTTCACGCGGATCGATAATCCAAGCGCTGCTGCAGCCAAGCCAGCACAGAGTCCCCACCAAAACCCCACCACGCCTACTGGTTCTTCGGTAATCCAGCCGAATCCAAACGCGAGACCGATCGGCATTCCTATGCCCCAATATGCGGCGATAGCAATGAACATTGGTTTGGTCGTGTCCTTGTAGCCTCGTAACGAACCCATCATCACAACCTGCGCACAGTCGAAGAGCTGGAAGAACGCACAATACAGAAATAGCATCGAAGCTAGAGCAACGACCTGTGGTTCGTCGTTGTAGAGCGTTACCAGCTGTTTGCGACCGAGCAACATCACGATGGCTGAAACGCATCCGACGGCGAGTGCCGTCGTAATTGCGACCCGTACGGTCAACCACGCATGGCCGAATTCACGCGCTCCGACGCTGGCACCGACTCGAATCGTGCTTGCCATGCCAATCGCCAATGGAATCATGAACGCTACACCTGCGAAGCTTGTTGCGATGTTGTGACTCGCAACCACATCGACCCCGAAACGACCGATCAGCATCACGATACCTGAAAAGAAAGCGACCTCTGCAAAAATGCTGGTACCGATAGGGAATCCCAGCCGCACCAAACGACCAATCTCAGCGAAATCGGGCTTGTCAAAGCGCTGGAACACACCGGAGCGACGAATACGGGTCGTGAATACGGCGATCGCGATCGCGAAGAACTGAATCCAAAATACGATCGCTGACGAAACGCCGCATCCGATTCCGCCTTGGCCTTCGATTCCAAACGCTCCGTTTACGAAGATCATGTTGAGCGGAATCTTGAGACCCAGACTCATCAAACCGATGATCATCGCCGGTAAGGTGAGTGCCAATCCCTCACAAAGATTTCGAAACACGAAGTAACCAAACAATGCGAAGATTCCCCAGGCTTGCGCTTGAAGGAAACCTACGGCGATCGGAATACCTACTGGATCGACATCGAAAAACTCGTAGATCTGTTGTGCGTTTAACAGTACGATGATTACCACGATCGCACCTGCGAACGCGATCCACCCAGCCTGTCTTGCGACTGCGCCGGTCTCATTCGCACGACCAGCACCGTACAGCTGTGCGACCGTCGGAGTGACTGCGAATAGCAACCCGGAAGTAAGCAACATCGTCGGCCAAAAGAGCGACGCTCCCAACCCAATACCGGCCAAATCGGCGGCACTCACATGTCCAGCAAAGATCAGATCGATGATCGACATACCCATCTGAGACATTTGCGTCAACACGATAGGTGCGCCAAGAACCGACAGAGCCTTCAACTCACTCCGTGCGGTGCGCACCGGCGTTGCTAGGCCGAGCTCGAAGTTTGCTGTACTAGGTTTGGATGCGACTTCGGTGTCGCTTTCAGTAGCCATGCGTCAAAAAACAAAACGCAGCTTGCCGGTCGCACATGTTGTGCGAGACGGTGCTGCGAGGAATCAAGCACGCAATTATCAAAGGATTGAAGTTCAATGACGCGATCGCGGACCATATACTCTAGCGCTGTAGCTCTGTGACACAGCGCAAACAGCCCAAGTTAGCCAAGTCGCGGATCTCTCTATGTTTCAAATAAGTACATCGTGACGAAAGAAACCCCCTCAAGCACTAAGTCTGACCGACGACTCAACGAGCTTGTCGAGGACATTCGCTCGTGGGACGTGGCGTCGGAGCATCGCACCGGAACGCATGGTGATCGCCGCACGTCCGAAGCGTTGATTGAGCGATTGGCTGACGTACCAGTATCGACGCGACTTGTCGAATTTCCATTTGAACGTCGGATACCGGAGGACTCTTATGTCGAAGTTGGTCACCAGCGACTCGAAGGTATACCGCTATTCGACGGAGGAGAGACTGACGGAACCCTCGAATCTGCGCTAGTAACGGTGGGTCAACCCGGTGCCATTGGATTCGGTTACGCTACCGCTAGTGGCGGTCCAGATAACCTTGAGTTACTGAAGCACCGCAATAGTGATAACCACAAAGCGTTGATTGGCATTGCTCGAAGTGCAACACCAGGTATTGCGATGCTCAACGCGGATTCCTTCACAAGTCCGTTCGGCGTACCGACGCTAATCATTGACAGCAAGCACGAACCTACACTGCTAGCAAGTGCTCAGAGCGGTGAAACGGTGAGTTTCAATGTCAACTTCAAGAACGAACAGACGACCGCGACGAATGTCGAAGTCAGAATCGAAGGACGGAATGGGAGTCTTGCACCACTAGTGGTGATGACGCCGAAGAGCTCCTGGTGGACGAGTACGGCGGAGCGCTGCGGTGGGATCGCTGCATGGCTAGCAAGCGTTCGCGAGTTGGCAACTCTCGAGCTCGAACGAGATGTCATATTCACGGCGAATACGGGTCACGAGCTCGGCCATGTGGGTCTTGAGCATTTTCTCACCCAGAATCCCGGCTTAGGACGTGATGCTCACGCTTGGATACATCTAGGGGCGAATTTCGCGTCGAAAGGTTCGCAGATTCGAATGCAGTATTCAAACGACGCCGTGCGATCGAAATTTGTCGAGCATCTAACAGCAAACGCGGTCAAGATCGCAAGCGAAATTGGGGGCGAAACTCGACCCGGTGGTGAAGCAAGGAATATATTCGATGCCGGAGGTACGTATGTCTCGTTACTCGGTTCGAATAGTCTGTTCCATCATCCAGACGATCGAATGTCTAACAATGTCGATCTAGAGACAGCAATGCGAACACGCAACGCTGTCGTTGATTTAGTAAAGGAGTTGAGTGGCGCGGGAGGCTGAAAAATGGTCGTTAAGCCAACTCGCCTTTCGAGCCTAGTTTCTTCCCGAGCGCGAATCCAGCGATCGCTATAGCGGGATGACGTGTTACCGCAAATCCGATCGCAGCAAATGCAGCGCCTACTATCCAACCACGCAACTGCGGACTATGCGCCTCATTCTTCGTAGCTCTAGTAACTGTGTGCTCGCAGTTATTGTTAAATGGGTTGTAACGACGATGCTCATAGTCCAGTACGTTCGATAACGTACGATCTCGTACTTCCGGTCTGTGGTTGGCGGGGTAGACCGATTTGTTCTTACTAAATTCCTCTAACGTAGAAGCATGCTGACCCTTTAATGGCGTGTTGTGTAACACATATCCATCTTCTAGCACGATTCCACGATGCATGAACACGCCTTTACGTCTTGAAACGACGTCACCTGGTTGATACACCTTCGATCCTCAGACCTTGATTTGAAGCTGATAGAACCTATTTTGACAAATATTCACGAGAATCGCAAAACCAATCGACAGCGCTAAATTAATACCTGCTCAAGAAAACCGCAGGAGTGTGCTTAGGTATGACGCACACCGAAGTGATTAACTTGCGGCTATTCGTAAGGTGTGCCGTCTTTGTGCGTAAAACCCGTGCCGTATCCCCGTCTTTTCACCTGCATGTCGATATCAGAATATTCCACATCATCCTCGTCACGCCGACTGCCGACTTCAAGGTACGCGACTACCTCATCTGTGTTGTTTACTAGATGGTGACCATTCGCGACTCCGGCGGGAAATCCGGCGCACATCCCTGGTTCTAGGGTCGTTTCACCTTCATCGGTAACCAGGATGGGTCGCCCCCGAAGCACGTATATGAACTCATCCTCAAGAGAGTGCCAGTGCCTTTGCGATGACCATGTGCCTGGCGGTAGCGAGACTAGATTGACGCCATAGTCCGAGAGATTGAAGGCATCACCAAGTGGTTTCTTCTGTCGTTCAGCACAGGGCTTGTCGTATGGGTCGGGATACCCGGTGCCTATTCGCGCAGGTACCGTTTCGGCATCAATCGCTACTGGTTTCGACTCGTTCATGCTAACCCCGATCTGTGATTTAAAGGTGTAATTACGTTAGAAGTACACGATTTAACCCAAGGTCACAAGTGAGCGTCGCAACATGAAATTCCCGGAATTCCATACGGAAGTAATTGCGGAGCTTGAGGCCATCGGAAATCCTGCATTTGCCGCGCACACTCCGAAAGATCGTCGATCCGCATTGGAATATTCAGGCGTACGAGTACCCGAACGGCGAAAACTAAGTAAGAAAGGCTTTTCTTTCTATGACCGTCCCGAATCTGAAGTCATCGAAATCTGGGATGACCTATTCATGCATTCACCGAACGGCGATGTCCTCTTCTGTGCCTTGGACTACCTACGATTTCGCGTACGTAAAAATGTTTCGGCGAATCTATGGTCCATCATTCGTCATTGGGTCAAGCGTGTCGAAAACTGGGCGCACTCCGACGAAATGAGTTGGGTGTATTCGTACGTACTAGAGGCGTATTTCGATGAGGTTTACAAAGATCTACTGAAGTGGAATAAAGCCAACGAACTCTGGCCGAAGCGCATCTCAATCGTTAGTCTCATTCACTACACGGGTAAAAAAGCAGTGTTCCTACCGCCAGATATCGTGTTTCCAATGGTCGAACGGTGTATCGACGATCATCGGTACTACATGCAAAAAGCGACCGGCTGGGTACTACGCGAAATGAATCGAGGTTATCCAGACGACGTCGAAGCGTTTCTTACAAAACACCTCGCGGTAATTGGTAGTGACGCACTTTCAAGATCCGTAGAACACATGGACAAAGATCGACGAAGCTGGTGGCGTGAGAATAGAAAAGTCGCGTCAACATCAAGTGGTGGCGAATAGCAAATACAGACCGTCAGCTAACGCTTTCGAACGTAGTCAAGCGCTTGATGCTGTGTTCGCTTCATAATCTAGAAGCATCTTTTCGCTCCGTTCCCAGAGCATGCGACCATTCTCTGGGTTACTCGCATGTGGAGACACGTCTTTCTCCTGCATGACGTGAAGGTAGATCCCGGTTCGTCGACCGGCATCTGGCGCACACGCAAGGTAAACGATCGGGCATATGGCTGCTTCAGGTGAGCGAAACAACGTCCGCATAAACGGTCCGATAAGCCACTGAATCGATTGCGGTGCTTCTCTGGCGATATTCGTTGCAACCGCACCAGGGCAGAGACTTTGAACCGCGATCGATATTGAATCCGACGGATTTAAACGCTTCGAGAGTTCGCAGACGTAGGTACTCAGCACCATCTTGCTGATGCCGTAGTAACGCAACGCATCCTTCCTTCCGAATGCGTGGAAAGTGCCGAGATCGGAAAAGTCGAATGACTCGCCTGATCGATGTGCTTCCGACGATACGAAGATCAACCTTGGTACATCGTCTGAGTCAGCTTCGCTATTGGGATTGATCACACCGTCCTCAAGAAGTCGCTTCACAAGGTATCGGTTCGCCAAGAAATGGACTGCGAACATCGTTTCAAAACCTTGCTTCGACCGCCGAGCTTCAACAGTGCTCAATCCAGCGTTCAATACCGCAATGTCGACCCGCAATTTACGTTCGCGAAGCTCATCGCATAGGTATCGAACGGAATCAAGATCCGCGAGATCAACGTGGAGCGCTTCCACTGCGGCTGAACCAGAACAATCCTTAACCTCTTCGACGATCTCGGATACGCCGGTTCGACAAGCCAGTATCAGATTCGCACCTCGAGACGCCATTTCAACTGCGAGAGCTTTCCCAATCCCGCTACTTGCGCCCGTGATGAAGCACGTTTTCCCTTCAACCCGAACGGATCTCGGTAACGGGTCGATCGAATTACTACTAGTCAGTCGATCGTAAAGAATGGTCATAAGCGCGTTACCGACCGTCCCTTTAAATCGACGAAGCGCCATGTATATTCCTAGTCTGTACTAAGTATCGATCTTAGCCAAATTGAATCAAACACCTTTTAGCAGTATCCATGCCTACAGAACCTGATTCTGTTCACCAATGCCTCAACGTTGCGTTAAAGCGTTCGAATACTGTCTATCGCGGCTACTAGGTATGAATGGTCATTACGTGCGCCGTTGCAGTCGGCATAACTAAGGTCCGTAGTGAAGGAGAAATTCGGTCTGAACAAACCCCAAATTCGCCCCTTCATCGCGTGATTGACGCGTTTAAGCACATTTCGATCTAAGGCCTTATCTTCTTCGAATTCGAACTGGAACTCTAAATCGGTAATTCTGATTCCGCGGTAGACTCTAGCACCTTTTGGTAAGTACAGAGTCAGATGTGTTACACGCCGCGTCGCACGGTCTACCTCGAACTTTACGCCAAGCTGGTCGTCGTCTAGGATGCGCTCTTCGGGACGCATTTTCATGAAGAGCAGCGCAGAAGGTTTGGCGTCATATGTCACGTGTGTCTCATCACTATCTGTGACTTGTATCGAACTTAGATTTACTGGAATGACCTTTGGTATGAGACGGGCGTCGCCAAATGGATACGGATATTCCGTGTAGTCACCAGTGATCTTCCGCCACGACCCTGATTCAGTTTCTTTTTTAGTATCGGACGGTACTTCAAAGACGCCTTGCTCTGGGTGAAAACGAGTCTGCTCCTGGCGCTTGTGACGGACAAAGAAAGCACCTAGACTTCCTGCAACCTTCATATCCACTGCACATGCGTCCTGAACTTCAATGCCGCTCTTGCCAAGTGCTTCGTACGCTAGTTCTCGCTCATATTCAGGAAGATGCTCTAAGCTGAACTCAGAATCCGCGATATCTTTCAGGATTCGCTTCTGTTCGTCCGACCCAGCTTCGAACGATGCAGGCTCACCAAAACTAAACATCATTGACAAATCGTCCATCTTGCGTTTGGAAACGGTATCTTCGGCGCCCCAGATCGTGACGGAGTACAGAAGTCCCAATACTGTTATGACACCGATTAAAGATGAAGATATCCGCATCAAAGCACATCCATACTGTCGACTTTTATCAAAGCGAGTAGGAATTCACAGATCATCGATCGTAATTCCGCTCTCAGTTTGACCAGCGGTTCGCGTGGAAGTGTCATTATCGACTGTCAGAAAGCCAATCAGAGATTCGCGAAGCCCCTTCTAAAATACCTTGCACCTGATCTGTCGTGCAATGGGACCCGATGTCCAGTCTAGACGCTACAAGCAATGACACACCTCAAGATCCGCAGCTGGTCGACAACCCTCTGTATAACCGGATCAAGGAGCGCGCCCAAGCTGATAAGCCGCCGTCTCGTCGGTCGCCATTAGGCGCGGTCGCAGCTTCGCGGATAGCAGGAACATCGAGCCGCAAGGAGATGGCTGAGCGCATTCTTGAGGAAGACGGTGACCTTGTCGCAGGAACGTTCGGTACCGTCTGGTACAAACCTGTGACAGTTTGTGGCATTGATCTAAAACTAGAGCCGCTACAACCCAGTATCGGTACGGTCGTACATGGCTTAGATCTGGCGACCGACCTGGACGATCCAGAAGTCGTAACTTTCGTCCGACAACTTTGGTTGAAGCGTCGGGTGATCGCTTTTCGAGGCCAAGAGCATCTAACTCAGAAACAGATGGTTCGGTTTGCAGAACACTTCGGCGTGGTCGGCATGCCGTTTGGCGAGAAAGATCACGTTCCGAACTCTCCATACGACCTCAATCAGCAGGTTAAGGTCAAAGACATCCCCAATATGCTCGTGCTACCTTCCGACGCGGAAGTGCCAAATATCGCAAGTGGCTGGCATGCAGACGCAACATGGCAGCAGAAACCGCCCATGGCGTCGGTTCTCATGTGTCGAGAAGCGCCACCGGTCGGTGGGGATACATGCTTCTGCGACTGCCACAGTATGTGGGAAGGCTTGTCCCAGGCGACCAAGGAACGAGTTGCAAACTTAAAAGCTGTACATATCGGCAGTGTTGGTCACCAAATGGACGGCAAAACTCCTATGTCGGTGCATCCTGTCGCGCGCACGCATCCAGAAACTGGACGTACGAGCTTGTACGTTCAGCAGGGATTCGTTAAGAAATTCGCCGATGAACACAACATTCCCGAAGTCGAAGAGCGGAAGTTACTTCTCGAAATGAAATCTCAAGAAGGACGTCCTGAATACACATGCCGTGTGAAATGGGAACCAGGTACATTGGCAATGTGGGACAACCGATGTGTCCTGCATTCGGGAAGTGGCGACTATTGGCCGCACCGACGCTATATGGAGCGCCTCACGATTCTCGACGCAGACGAGTCAAGACGGGTACCTTACTACGACCCAAACTAAGTATCGCTCCGAGCTAAACCGAGTACACCATTTCTGCTCGTTGTACTGCTAGCCAACAAGAGACCAAATTTCAACGTGAAGCACTTCACCGTGTGCGAATGTCAGCTGCTTCCGACGTAACGGAGGATTGAGGATGACGATTCAGGTGAGTGCGAAGTTACCCGACAGGACGGTTGAAGCACTTGATGTCGTAGCAAGGAAACTTCATCTAAGTCGCGCAGACATCATTTGCCAAGCGCTCGAGACTTACCTTGACGATTTCGATGATCTCGCAGTATCTATAGATCGACTTTGTGACCAGACCGACCTGATACACGATTGGGACAAAGTAAGACATGCCCTTCTCAATTCAGATGACGGGTAGCGCTTGTAAGTAGATACTGCAGTTAATCGGACGTCCGACCTCTTCGTGAGCACCATGGTCGACCTTCATTCCCACAGTTTTGAAATCCTGCGTGTGTGTCGCTCAATTACGAGGCGCAGTTTCTGGATTCTCACAATCATTGTCAGCACCTCACTCGTCGGTTGTGGATGGTTTGCTTCGTCTAAGACGCCACCCAAGGCGTTTATCGGCATCACAATAGCCGTGAACAATCCTTCCCCACTAAGTATCGAGCGTCGAATTGCATTCCGTGTAGAAACTGAGCTTCGTCAAATCCACTCAATCCAACGAATCAACGTACAAATCGTTAAGGGATTAGCTTGCTTTCAAGTCTGGTTCGACTCGGATCAAATCCTAATGTCCGCACACGATGACGTTACCCGCGTGATTGAACGAATTGCGCCTTCTTTTCCTGATGTAGCAACTCAACCTACGATCGATATAGTGAAGGGGGAAATAATCGAGAACTTTTGTAGACTAAATAGCGGCCAGACTTCTGAGCACATAGAAAGGTCCAAGGCGCGCTGATGTAACTCCATACGTACGCAAGGTTCCCATCGGTTCCTACATTAGCTTCGGGTAATTACTTAGCCTTCAACTGCTACTAACATGTAATCAATCGCATCGAGAAGCTGCTCTTCGGAGCAACTCATGCACAGTCCTTTAATCGGCATGCCAGGTGGAATTCCGTCGATGGTCGCTTGAAGTAACACGTCGCGACCTTTCTCGATACGTCCTTCCCATTCGTCAGCCGCCCCGAGTTTCGGTGCATCTGCTACACCCGCGTTGTGACAACTAGCACAGTACTGCATATACGTTTGCAAACCCGGGTGCTCGGCTGATGGCTCTTCCTGCTCTGCACAGCCAGCCAAGCTCAGCATCAATAATCCGATGAGGACACATAGTTGGACGGGTTGGAGTTGTCGCATAGGAACCGGACACTAATTACTAACAAGTCTAGGCGACCCAACGGCACGCCAGACAGTGTCGCGGCGATTTTAAGGTCGCGTGATAGCATTTTGCGTAAGAGTTGAATCTGAGACTATGGCAAACGACTTTAAGGTCGCTGACCTTTCGCTAGCAGCGTTCGGTAATCGAGAAATTGCATTGGCTGAGAACGAAATGCCTGCACTAATGGCATTACGCGAAAAGTATGCGGCGCAACAACCCCTGGCAGGTGCTCGAATCATTGGTTGTATTCACATGACCGTGCAGACCGCAGTCCTCATTCGTACATTAAGAGCTCTAGGGGCCGAAGTGCGTTGGTCGTCATGCAACATCTTTTCTACCCAGGATCACGCCGCCGCCGCGATGGCTGAAGAAGGCATCCCGGTATTCGCTTGGAAAGGTGAAACCGAAGGGGAATACGACTGGTGCCTTGAGCAGACTATCCTGAAGAACGGCGAACCGTGGGACGCCAATGTCCTATTAGATGACGGTGGCGACCTCACTTTGATGATTCATGAGAAGTACCCACAGATGCTGGACAATGTCCACGGCATCAGCGAGGAGACCACCACTGGGGTTCACCGTCTACTTGAAATGTTGGAGAAGGGCACGCTTAGGGTACCGGCAATCGACGTGAATGCGTCCATCACCAAGAGTAAAAACGACAATCGGTACGGCACGCGTCACAGTCTCAATGACGCCATAAAGCGCGCGACGGATGTGCTCTTGGCAGGTAAAAAGGCGCTAGTTTTCGGCTACGGCGACGTAGGTAAAGGATCCTCGGCTAGTCTTCGGCAAGAAGGCATGATCGTCAAGATCGTCGAAGTGGATCCTATCTGCGCCATGCAAGCTTGCATGGACGGGTTCGAAGTCGTTTCACCCTATCGTGTAGGTAAGAACACAGGTTCTATCGAGGACATCGACCACGCGTTAATGGGATCTATCGATCTGATGGTAACCTGTACCGGAAACACACGAGTCTGTGACGCCCCAATGCTTGAAAGCGTCAAAGCCGGCGCCATCGTGTGCAACATCGGTCACTTTGACAATGAGATCGATACACAATACATGCGCGATCATTGGCATTGGCAGGAAGTCAAGGAGCAAGTGCACCAAATCTTCCGCAGCGAATCGCCTTCAGATTACCTAATCTTGTTATCAGAGGGTCGCTTAGTTAACCTCGGAAACGCCATGGGTCACCCATCCCGAGTTATGGACGGATCGTTTGCCAACCAAGTCTTGGCGCAAATGCACCTGTTTGAACAAAAATGGGCAGATCAAGACCCTAGTCAACGCGCACCTATTGCAGTTGAAGTGCTTCCTAAGAAGCTCGATGAAGAAGTCGCCCAACTCATGGTCGAAGGCTTCGGAGGCACCATAACCACACTGACCCAAGAACAGGCAGACTACATTAATGTACCTGTGCCTGGACCATTCAAACCCGAACAGTACAAGTACTAACAGCAGGGAGAACGACGATGAAAAGCGTGCTGGATGTACTCAATCACCGCGAACAAACAGATCTCTACAGCATCGCACCGATCGAGACCGTATTTGAGGCAATCAAACTCATGTCGGAACTGCATGTAGGCCTGTTGCCCGTACTACAGGAGAACAAGCTTGTCGGCGTCATCTCGGAACGAGATTACGCTCGCAAGGTCATCTTAAAAGACAAGGCATCGAAAACAACCCGCGTCTCAGAGATCATGACGCGCGACGTCGTCACCGTTACGAAGAAGGAACGTGTTGACGTATGCGTTGCGTTGATGAAGAAACACCGAATTCGCCACTTGATCGTTATGGAAGAAGGTGTCGTTGAAGGCGTCATCTCCATCCGGGATCTGTTCTCGGAGATCATTGACGAACAGAGCGAACAGATCAGTGATCTCGTCCACTACATTCGAGGTGAGACTTGAGCTCACCGATTTAAGGAAAGTCCATGCAAACTAGAGCTGCCGTTGCCTTTGAAGCGGGAAAGGACCTACAAATTGAGACCGTCGACCTCGACGGACCGCGTAACAACGAAGTGCTGGTCGAAGTCCATGCGACAGGAATCTGCCACACGGATGCCTTTACGCTTTCGGGCGATGATCCTGAGGGTCTCTTCCCATCCATCCTCGGACACGAGGGTGCCGGTATTGTCGTCGACGTTGGTCCAGACGTCACAAGCGTCAACGTTGGCGATCACGTCATTCCACTCTACACCCCGGAGTGTGGTGAATGCAAGTTTTGTAAATCAGGCAAGACCAATCTGTGCGGCGCGATTCGGGAGACGCAAGGTCGTGGACTCATGCCGGATGAAACGTCGCGGTTTTCCCTTAATGGGGAGCCGCTCTTTCACTTCATGGGGACGTCCACGTTTTCTAACTACTCGGTCATGCCTGAAATCGCGGTGGCAAAGATCCGAGAAGACGCACCGTTCGACAAGGTCTGCTACATCGGATGTGGCGTAACAACCGGCATCGGCGCAGTCATTAACACGGCTAAGGTTGAAGCGGGAGCGACCGTCGCGGTGTTTGGACTCGGCGGCATCGGATTGAACGTGATTCAAGGCGCCGCAATGGTAGGTGCCAATCGCATCATCGGGATCGATACGAATCCAGCCAAGCAACCACTCGCGGAGCAATTCGGCATGTCCGACTTTATCAATCCAAAAGACAGTGCTGATGTCGTGGCTGAAATCATCGACATGACCGACGGGGGCGTTGACTACTCCTTTGAGTGCATTGGTAACGTTGATGTCATGCGGCAGGCGTTGGAGTGCTGCCACAAAGGTTGGGGCGAAAGCACGATCATTGGCGTCGCTGGCGCCGGTCAAGAAATCAGCACGCGGCCGTTTCAACTCGTTACGGGCCGAGTCTGGCGAGGTACCGCTTTTGGCGGTGCTAAAAGTCGTACGGAAGTACCGAAGATCGTGGATTGGTACATGGACGGAAAAATCAACATCGACGATCTGATTACGCACACTATGCCACTCGATGAGATCAACGAAGCGTTTGAACTGATGCATCGCGGCGAATCGATTCGGTCGGTTGTCGTTTATTAAGGGGCTTATAGCCATGACTACCCCTCGAATTAATTTATATGAACAAACAGATAGTTATTTTCCTATACTTCCGGGCATGGAACCGACCCATCGCCAGATCACCTATCGACTGCTGCCGGTCACGCGAACCAAAGCGAAGCAACTCGAACGGCTCGCGTCCACGTGCCGATTCGTCTGGAATCACTTTCTCGCCCAGCAGTTGAACGACTACCAGTTCGATCGCTGCTTTGCCGATACCTACGGTTTCAAACCGACGTCCGTCAATCAGCCAACCAACTTCTTTTGGCTCGGTAAGGCCTTCACCGCCCTGCGACAGCGCACGCCGTGGTTGCAGGACCACTCCTTCAGCATCGTTCGTTACACGCTGAAATACCAGGCGCTTGCCTGGCGCCATTTCTTCAACGACACGACCGGTGACGTGGGCAAGCCCAAATTCAAGAGCCGATATGCGGCAGACGACGGCTTTACGATTCCCGATCAGGTGAAGATCGCTAAGGGACAACTCTACGTACCCAAGATCGGCTGGTGCAAGCTGCGGCGGCGGGGCGGCAACCCGTATCCTGAGGGCATCCCGAAGCAGGCACGGGTCATCCAACGGCACGGTAAGTGGTATGCGATCGTTGCTTATGCGGTCGAACTTGAGGCACCGCGAGACGACGGTCGCGTCATTGGTGTTGACATGAACGTCGGTCAGGTCGCGACCAGCGAAGGGGAGTTGCTGCATCAAGCGAGGCTCGATCGTCTGAAGCATCGCAAGCGACGCTACCAGCGCATGCTCGCACGGCGTCAGAAAGGCAGCAACCGGCGCAACCGCGCAAAACGGAAACTTAATAAAACGTGTACGAAGATCGCCCACCAACGCCGCCGCTGGGCGCACGCAACGTCTCGTCACATTGCCGACCAAGCCCATACCGTCGCCGTGGAGGCGCTGCCCGTCAAGCGCATGAGCAAATCCGCGAAGGGCAGCGTTGACCGACCCGGCAAGCGCGTCAAGCAGAAAGCCGGACTGAATCGTTCGATTCAGGAAACGGGTTGGGGTCAGCTGCGTGCGATGCTGGCGTACAAGGCGGGTCGCTTGGTGACCGTTGATCCGAAATACACCTCGCAACGATGCCACGTCTGTAGGCATGTCGACAAGCGCAATCGCAAAACACAGGCCATCTTCAAGTGTGTCCGTTGCGGACACGAGTCAAACGCAGATATCAACGCTGCATTGAACATCAAGGCGTCGGCGACTGGCGCGGCTGGACGGGAGAGGGTTGAACCGTTAGGTTATCCGATGATCCGTCAAATCGAACCCATCATACCTCTTGGGTAGTCAGGGTTATAAGTCCCTTTATTAAGGAGCGCAATGGAACCTAGTGAATGGCTTGATCAAGTCCAGGAAGAGATTCTCGAACCAGATTTACCCATCTGCGATCCACACCACCATCTGTGGGATCACCCACAAAGCAGATATCTCCTTGACGAACTGCTCGCGGACACCGGTAGCGGTCACAACGTCGTAAGCACCGTCTTCATGGAATGCGGTTCGATGTACCGCGCCGACGGTTCGGAAGCGCTACGACCGGTCGGCGAAACAGAGTTCGTCAATGGCATCGCCGCCATGAGCGCCAGCGGCGGGTATGGCGCTTCGCGCGCTTGTGCGGCGATCGTCAGTTATGCGGACCTGAATCTAGGTGTGGGCGCCGGTGAGGTCCTCGACGCCCACATGTCAGCTAGTCACCGATTCCGTGGCATTCGGCACGCATCGGGCTGGGATGCAAGCGAGACTGTGCGCAACTCGCACACCGCGCCCACCGAAGGCATGCTGTCTGATGCAACATTTCGCGAGGGGTTTGCGGAACTCGGCAAACGCAATTTGACGTTTGATGCGTGGCTCTATCACCCTCAGATTCCCGAGTTAACCGACCTAGCGATTGCTTTCCCAGATACGACCATCATTTTCGATCATTTTGGTGGTCCACTAGGCATCGGACCTTATGAGGATAAACGCGAAGCGATCTTTAGTAAGTGGAAGGAAGATGTCGCAGCGCTCTCCCGGTGTGAAAACGTTGTCGCCAAGTTAGGTGGCCTCGTCATGCCGATCAATGGGTTCGGTTTCCATAAGCGAGCGACGCCTGCGACATCGGACGAGTTAGTAGAAGTGACACGAGACTACTACCTCCACATGATTGAGCACTTTGGCGCCGATCGGTGCATGCTTGAAAGCAATTTTCCTGTGGACAAGGCTAGCTGTTCCTATGCTGTGCTTTGGAACTCGTTCAAAAAGCTAACGTCAGGATTCAGCGCATCCGAACGTGCGAGCCTCTTTCACGACACGGCCACCCGGGTCTATCGGGTCGAGATCTAGTCTCTAATTTAGATCAATTAAAAGTAGCGTCTGATCCCTAGCTGTGCATTTCTCGGCATCGCCGGGAAGTAACGCGGCGTTCCAAAAGACCAATCTGCGCGGTCTGCGTAGTTCTTGTCGAGCAAGTTGCGTACATGTGCTTGGATCTCCCATGCATCAGCAATACGCCACTTGCCATGCCAATGCAGCGCTATGTGTCCCGGATACTGGAATGTGTTCGCCGCATCCATGAAATATGACCCGATACGGGTGAGCTCTAAGGTGGATTGAAGTCCTTCTCTAGCCTGCCATTGCCATTGAACCGAACCGAGATGGCGTGGCGCTGTATCGACATCGTTTCCTTTCGTGATCACTTCTCGACCTGCAAGGTCCTGCGTGTAGTCGTAAAAGTGGCTCGCCCAGGTTTGCGCAGCTTGCACCTTATGGTTTGCCGATATCGCGTAAGTGAGACCAATCTCAATCCCCGACGAGTCGACACGTCCGTCGCTGTGATTGAAACCCGCTGAATCGCGAATGATGAGATTTTGGCTATATTCGTGATACGCGACCATATGTACCTCGCCGCGCTCTGTTTTGGTTTTCAAGCCCATCTCAAGTGCATCTAGTCTTTCGCTCTCGATATCAGCGAACTCCTGTCCGTTCTGTAGTCGATAGAGTTCTGCTATCTGTGGTGGACGGAAACCGGTACCCAGGCTCGCATGGAAAATCGAACGGTTTCCTAGCTGCCGTTCAATTCCAACCTGCATCGCATAGTCGGAAAACCGATCCTCACGATCGGCGGGTCGTGTATATAGGCAACCGCCGAAGTCACAAACGGTACCATCGTCTCTCGTATTGCCAACTAGATGCCGGTTGTCGTAGTCGTAGCTCGCTGTTTCTACCCTAATACGGTAACTCCAAGCTAAGGTATCGCTAACCTGATATCTCCCATCATGGAAGAGCCCGAAATGTGACGCATTAGTAGTAAAGTCGTAGTGGGTTCCTAGGGGTCGAGTCGCCATGAGAAACGCAGAACCGATTGTTGCAGAATCCTGGATTTCACTTAGTTCCATGCTTACGAGGTCGCCTCGCCCACCTAATGAAAGCGTCCATCGATCGAAATTACGCTCCCAATTTACCAACACCCCACCACTTCGCTGAGCGTTTTGCTCAAGCGGTTGTCCCGGCAGAAAGTGCATCAGAAAATCCATCGAACTCTGTCGCAAAAACGGCGCCACTAACAAATCGCCGTTTCGCCAATGGGACGCGTATCGAAATGAACGCGCATCGCGAAACGCCTCAGGATTGGGATTGGTAACTCTGAGCGCATCGTCTTTGTAGGCATCCAAACCACGGACGTAGCCACCTGTTTCCTGGTTTAACGTCGTCATAGACAAAGTATGTGTCACTTGCCACGGTCCTACATTACTGGCGTAGAGCCCGTTCAGCTTGTATTGATCGAAGCCGGTGTCATCTCGCCAACCATCCGTGCTTGAGGCGTGCACGGCGACGCCCCCTTGATCGCTACTTAACCGTGCATCAAAGCGGTTGTAGCCGTACGAACCAAATAGCAAACTCGCGCTATTTACGTCCCAGGATCCGATGGTGATTGCATTAATCACACCGTGCAGCGCGTTGCCTCCGTATCGGGAACTTGCAGGACCGCGGATAACCTCGATGGCATACGCCTGTTCGGTGTTGAGTTCGAACAATCCGTTAACGTTGCAGAAGGATGTTGGACGAATTGGGATGCTGTTTTCGAGCAGGAGGTACGTGCCACAAGCACCCGCACCGGTCAACATGCCAGAACGAATCGCCGTCAGGTGTTCCTGGCCTGAGTTCCGCGAGATCCATACGCCAGGAACCTGACTCATCAGTTCGTTCGGGTGAACTGCTTGGATTGCGTCGATTGACTCGTTATCGATAACGGTTGCGGTCAGTTCTGCGAAGTGGTCGACTGAGAGTGTCGCCTGCGCCTGCACAACGAGTTCTTCGATCTCCTCATCAGCATTCGAATCGTCGTCCTGTGTATATACAGGAAAAACAATCAATAAGGTCGCCGAACAGAACACCATGCGCCATCGCTTCATGTAGGCGCTCCAATGACGCTCCATCGTTCTGTTCGCAGCACCGTCAAACTCGCTTCAAGGGCTTGTTGGTCACCCATAGAAGCTAGGCGAGCAAGAATCTCCAACGCCGTACTTTTCGCATAACGGTCCTTCTCTTCGCGGACCTTTTTACAGAAAAGCGTTGAGATCTGTCCTAGGACTTCTGAATTCACGCCTCGATGAGCTATGCTTGAAACGATGTTCAGTAGCGCCACAAAGATACACTGACGCTCGGCGCTCTGTACGATCCCGTTCAGCGTCGTGCGCTCTCGCGTGTTACTGAGGACCTCATCTAAGATCGCAACCAGCTCTCTCGGAAGCTCAACGATGCCTTTCGAAATGCGTCGACGTAAAGCTCTTCCTAGCGCATTGGTGGCCGTCATTCTGACGTCCGTGTCTGAATCATCCGCGACCAGTCTCAACAGTGAATCAATATCGACGTCTCGCGGTTCTTGAAGTTCACCTAGTAAGAACGCAGCGCAACAACGTTCCTGTGTGGTCGTCTTTTTGAGTAGGTCAGTTGCAGCGAGGATCGATTCCGTATCGTGTCCCGCCAGTGCATATACCGCACAGCGTCGATTGGCCTCGTCGCCTTGAAGGCAAGTGTCTACGACCGAATCGATGTTTGACTCAGCGCTCTCGTGTGCTTGCGCCACGCGTTCCGCTTCTTGATCGACTGCCTCTTTCTCACACGACTCCGCCCGATTCTCGATATCCAAGCCAAACCAAGACGCATGTTTGGTTATTAGGGCTTGGCGACGAGGGTCGTGAGCTTTATAAGAAATCGAACGCACATTCGAAACGATTGGTTCGGTCGTGCGAACATACCAGAACTTGTACATAAAGCGTTCCTCGTCAGAAACGCTTCGAGTGCCTCTATGGAACAGATCGAAGTGAACGAGGATCAGCGACCCCTTCGGCAATTCGAGACTTAAAGGCTTAACGTTACGGTCGAACTCCTGCACTTGCTTCTCGAAATGTATCGCGCGTTCTGCTTCGTTCATTCCATTCATGGCTTCCGGCGATAACGTCCCGTCGAACCGATCCTCGCCTTCTGTGCGTCCGGTGCCTTCCCGGTTCACATTCCAATATTGCGTACCCGGCAAGATCTCCGTCGGACCCATGTCCAGCGTGACTTCTTGGGGGTAGTAGAAAACCATCGCCCAATTTGGGCGATGCGAGCGAAGACCGCCGCGCGTGCCCCAAGGTAATGGGGAATCCTTGTGGTATGTTTGGTCGTATGAACCACTACGGTGAACAAACGAGTGCCCATAACGAAAGTAGCTGGGACCGAGTACAAACGACATTGCGCCGTCAAGTGAAGCACTTTCGAGAACGTCGTTCGGTAACGGAATTTGAACGTGCAGGTTGTCCGCAACGGTGTCAAGTGCGGCTATGGGATTGGACAGTTCCGACCGTCTTTGATATATGTCTTTGGCGGCTTCGAAAAGCCGATCGTGGGTTGACTCTGGGATGTCGTCGGAATCGATGACGTGGTACCCTAGGTCCAAGAATCGACACAACTCGTCGTCGGACATTGCGTGATTCTCAATCATGGAATGACGTGAAGGTTCCAGTAAGGGATGGGTCGTGCGGACTCCGCATCGCAAGCATCGGAGTGAGCGAAATTGTAGGGTGGATATCGTGCAACGAGATTTAGCCGAAGTACACGCCTAAACCTCGTTCTATCACCAATAATCTCTAGGAGATTACGAAACAAGAATCCGGTTACGACGCACGAAACGTCGTAAACCCTACGCGAATGACGAGCTAAGCTACGAAGCGATCGCCTCGCCTACACGTACGATTGTGCAGTTCTTTTCGTGACTATGAGTAAACCGTAGTCGGAAATCTGAAGGTGAGCTAGTGTTTGAAAAGAGAAGGATCCGACAACTGATTGAGTTTTTCGGATTTGCGATGTGTGGTTTCGCGTTGATGCCCATGTCTCTAGTGTTGGCGGCTGAGGAATTCGAGCGATGGGAGAAACGAATACAAGGAACCTTGGTATATTGGGTGATTTATAAATCCACAGAGGATTTACACCGACACTGCCCAGATTTCGTCGGAGCACTTGCGGAGCGCGGTGTTCGTGGTGGATTTACACCCGAATGTGAAGAAAGACTTGACAAGGAATTCTCCGATAGAGTCCCGCGATTCATGCCTTTTCACGCGAGCGACAATCGAATTACGTGGCGTTACGTTTTTGATCAACCACAGCTCAAGCGCTCATTGGTCCTTGACGCATTAGCGAAGCAGGAATGTCGATCAATCCCTGACAATACGGACATCAATGAGCTTGCCGAGCATTGCCGGGTCGATGCCATCGCCGATTTCGCCGTACTCAAGTACCAGTGTGCGGGAAACTACCATGGTATCAGGGGACGAATCGATGAAGGCATTGAACTCCCATGGTGGTACGTCTACCCACTGGAACGTCTATTCGACAATGAAAGTTACTGGCGAAAGCGTTGGGGAATCGAGAATGGTTACTTTCTATATGCGTGGATAGCAGCGAAGTGCGCGGGTTTACCTGACGGTGTACTCGCTTCACTTGGTGTTTTTGAAGACACAATGGAGATTAGCGGCTACCCCGAACCTGGAAATGAAGACTGGTGGTGGGCGGAACAAGGGTTTGAAGCTTTCCAACTAATGGAACTGGCAGACAGATTAGTCGATAACCTCACACACACGAAGTATGGCTATGAAACCGACACTCTCAGCGATTGGCAGCGAGTCCAACCAGTGATGGCTGAGCTACTCCAAATAAAGGATCCCGGCGAACACTCAAGTGCTGAAGAAGAGACGGTAGTTCGACTCAAACATTTCGTCGCGGCGCAAACTTGGATGGAGAAACGACGAACACCGGTAAACGAAGATTGGCTACTTGAGCAAGTAGGGGAATTCTCAGACGAGGAGTTAGCGCAAGCAGCGGAAGAAGCAACAGCGATGATGAACAAGCAAGGCGTTGGAACGACTTGGAACTAAATCGGTTGCTGTTGCCAGATCGGACACGTCTCGAGGTCCTGATGAAGCGTGGGTGGATTTTTCTACTGTTGCCAGTTTCTTTAGCGCAAGCTACAGAAGACGCGCAGAAGTCGGCAAACGAACCGCGAAAAGCGGGTACCTATGTCGTATGGCCAGGTGATTCCACAGAAGAGATTAACCTTAGTTGTCCTGGCTTTCTCGAACCGTTGACCGAGCGTGGTGTTCGTGGGGGTTTTACCGAACGATGCGAATCTAGGTTAGACCAAGAATTCCTTGGAAAAATACCAATAGCGATGCCGATTCATGCCAACGACAGTACGCTCATCTGGCAGAATGTATTCGACGAACCACTGGTCAAACAAAAGATTGTCCTCAAAACGCTCGCAGATCCCAATTGCATGATTGCTGAAGGTCGATCATCTGGTGACGAGCTTGTAGATCGATGCAGTGTCAACACGATCGCTGATTACGCAGTACTTAAATACATGTGCACCGGCGCTCTATTCAGAATTCACAAATTCATCGAGGACGGGTATGATCCTTCTCGATACTTGAGTGTTTTCGAGCTGCTCTTCGATAACGACTCATACTGGCAAAAACGGTGGCGACAGGAGTACCTTTTCTACCACCACGCTTGGATTGCCGCAAAATGTGCCGGCGTGCCTCATGAGGCGTTCGTTTCGCTCGGCATGCTTGACGATACGACAGAACACCGTGGAATTCCTACACCTGGTGAAGACGATTGGTGGTGGATTGAACAAGGGATCGAAGCGTACCGACTCTTAGGCGTCGTTGATCGATTAAGTAGCAACCTCGTCCGAGCCGAATACGGTTACGAAAAGGAGACCGTCACGTCTTGGCAATCTGTCGATCCGATTATGGCGGAGTTTATAAAAGTCGAGAATCCAAGAGATTCTCCGAACACCACGGAAGCAAGGGCAGCGCGCCTCAAGCATTTCATCGCCGCTTCGACGCATATTAAGATCCGGCAAGCGAATATCGGCCAAGACTGGTTGCTCAAGCAGGTAGGTGAGTTCTCCGATGACGAGCTAACGCAGGCGGCTGAAGATGCGACAGCGATGATGTCCAAACAGAGAGGCGATTAAACCTGGTCTTCGGTCGCGACAACTGTCAGAACGGACGTATCGCACAGCACTATTAATCATTGGTTCAATCCCGACGATTAAAACGGCTATCGCGTTCTATAGTTCGAATTTCAGCTTTTTATCTTGAAACAAAACAACTCGTCTTGCTGCATGCCATCTGTCGCACCAGTAACCTATCCTCTCACTTCATATGAAGTTAAAAAACAGCTGGTTCAATCATTCGTACAGATTCCGGGGTCGGTTTTTCGAATGGGATCTGAAGATCTTGACGCCAATATAGAGGATCATGAAGGACCGATACGGGAGGTCGAGGTCGCCCCGTTCGAAATCGCGACAACCACAGTCACGAACGCCCAATTCAGCGAATTTGTACGAGACACCGGCTATCAAACCGACGCCGAACGCGTCGGCTCGTCGTTCGTTTTCCATCTATTCAGCAAGCGAAGCCAAAAGCGTACCAACAATGCGACTCAAGTCGCCGCTGCACCTTGGTGGGTCGCCGTTGATCGAGCATGCTGGCGTCGACCATTTGGACCCGGCTCCAATACCCGCTCGTTTCAAGAACACCCCGTCGTACACGTCACTTGGAACGATGCCAAAGCGTTCTGTGGTTGGGCGGGTTGCAGACTGCCCACCGAGGCCGAGTGGGAATTCGCCGCACGCGGTGGATTGGATCAGAAACGCTATCCGTGGGGAAACGAACTAACGCCGAACGGTAAACATCGCTGCAATATCTGGCAAGGAGAGTTCCCCAACGTCAACACTGCAATTGATGGATACACGGGTACTGCGCCAGCCGACGCATACGAACCAAATGGTTACGGTCTCTTTAACACCGCGGGAAACGTCTGGGAATGGTGTGAGGACTGGTTCGATACGAACCACCCGAGCGTGCAGTTTCGAACGGGTAAAGTCCTGAAGGGCGGTTCCTATCTCTGTCACGCAAGCTACTGCAATCGGTATCGAGTCGCTGCACGATACGCAAACGCACCTAATGCATCGACCGGTAACTGCGGATTCCGTGTCGTGCGCAACGACCCGCTCTAAGTCGCAGATCAAGTATTTCTAGCGATCTAGTTACCTAAAACTCGCGCTAAATCCTCACACAGATCGTCTGGATGCTCTAACCCAACGGACACGCGAAACAAGCCGTCACCCGCAAACTCCCGATATCGAGCTGTTTGCTCTGAGGTTAACGAGAGACCAGTACTAAGCGCTTCCTCGGTAGGAACCCAATACATCAGACTTCGACTGTGGCCAAGCGAGACAGCAAAATGGAATACCTCCAGTTCTTTAGCAAATCGATGCGCTGTTGCATCGCCATCCTTTGCTTGAAATGAAAGCATGCCAGAAAAGGTATCCATTTGCCTCTTCGCAAGAGCGTTTTGAGGGTGACTCGGTAACCCTGGATAGTTCACATGTAGTACGGCTGGATGACCTGCAAGGAATTCGGCCACCCGCATCGCTGAATCTGCGTGCATACGCATACGCGCCGGTAACGTCGCTGCGCCTCTTGCGATCAACCAAGCGTTAAAAGGACTGATGATCCCACCGAGGTGGACCATAGCGTCGTTGCGGAGTACCTCGATACGTTCACGGCTTCCTAGTATCGCGCCTCCAATCGAGTCACCGTGTCCACCGATGTACTTCGTGAGCGAATGGATCACGTAATCCGCGCCTAGTGTGAGAGGTCGCGTCGCGACCGGTGTCGCGAACGTCGAGTCAACGATTAGGGGAATCCCGTGCGCATGTGCAACGTCAGCTACCGCCGCGATATCCGTCAAGCGTAGTGTGGGATTCGCGGGCGTTTCAACCCAAACCAACTTAGTGTTTGGTTGAAGCGCGTTGGCGACTAGCTGAACTTCACTTGTGTCGACTGGGGTCGACTGAATACCGTATTTCGGGAGGGTATCGCGTACGTACTCAGCGGTTCCCGGATAACACACGTCGCTGATAACCAGGTGATCACCCGATTCGAGAAGACCCAACAGAAGCGTCGTGGTCGCCGCCATACCCGATGCGAGCGCAATACAGTGCTCCGCCTCCTCTAGGCTCATGAGTTTCCTTTCGAGCATCTCAATCGTGGGATTGCCCCAACGCGTATAGACGTAGGGACGATCTTCGTCGAACTCCTTGATCGAAAAGCCCGCGGGATCATCCGATACAAACGTAGATGACATCACGATGTTCGGTGCTGATGCGCCCGTTAGCTCGTCTACTTGCTCGCCACCGTGGACGGCGCGTGTTTCTAAATGGTGATCCGAACGTGAACCTTTATGCATGGATAGTCCAGTCAAACAGGGTTAGCATCGATTTGAGCGTGCGATTGTGCACAACGATAAACAGTACAACTCGCGAAACCGGTTTTACAATGCGATGACTCGTTTTACTACCGCAGATCGCGTCCGCGAACACGTTTTTCAGTGAATCCAATAACAGGTCATGCTCCTGGCAAACTCGTACTTTCAGGAGACTACATCGCGTTGCTAGATGCGCCAGCGCTTGTGTTGGCCGTGAACTGCTTAGCATCTGCGACACTAACAACCAAGTTAACCGGAGGTTGGTCCGTCCGATCGAATATCACGCCCCCATTTCAATTAGAAAGTCTGACCGCCCTGTCGGATACTGTTGATCAGCAACTGCTCAAAACATTAATCGAAGCTCTCCCCGACACATCGAAACTTCCAAAGCACGCCGAACTTGCGTTAGATACAAGCACTTTCTATGAGGGGAACGAAAAATTGGGCGTAGGCTCGAGCGCCGCCATCCTTGTCGCACTTGCCGAAGTACTAAGCCAAGTCACGAAAAATCCACTTTCAACTGAAAGTCTGATCGGACTCCATAATTCCTTGCACGGCAGAAACGGGAGTGGATTGGACATCGTCGCAGCACGATTAGGTGGTCTATCTCGTTTTCAAAATGGTACAGGCGTCCGAGTGACCCTGCCAACCGGATTACATATGCGGTTCGTGTTCACGGGCACTAGCACGAGCACGGAGCCGATGCTTGCGAGATTTCGCGCTCTTATCGCGGCACGTCCCACTGACGAAATCACAAACTGGCAGAATTTAGCCAACGCAGTCGCTGAATCGCTTCATGATGTGGGTCTTTTCCTAAGTACCTTGGCGAAACTCAACGAATTCGTACTCGCTTTTGACCGAACGACTCAACTAGGTATCTACGGAAAAGCCCACCGTACCGCCCTTGAGATTGCGGATGACGTTGGCGTACTGTACAAACCGTGCGGTGCAGGGGGTGGCGATACTGGTGTAGCGCTGAGTGACGATCGGAAGGCACTCGATGCTTTTGAACGAAACGTGAAACGTGAAGGTCTGACCTTGTTGAACTTGACTATCGAGAACCATGGCGCAACTGTCCAACTCTAGGATTCCGGGGTTTTTCAAGCTTGATGTCCCTGCACGGATTCAGGCACTGCGTGAACGCGGGCTGTTGACTACTGCCGACGTGCAAGCGCTGGAGAGCGGCACACACACACTTCGCACACCGACCGCCGATCGGATGATCGAAAACGTAGTGGGTGTCATGGGCTTACCGCTCGGTCTAGGACTGAATTTCCTGATCAACGGCAAGGACTACGTCGTGCCGTTAGTCGTCGAAGAACCGTCGATTGTGGCTGGATTGTCTGGAGCGGCACGTATCACGCGCCTATCGGGCGGCATCGAAGTAGACACCACCGACCCCGTACTTATCGGGCAGGTTCAGATCGCAGACATTGAATTTGCGGACAACGCGAAGAAAACCCTACTGGAGAACCGCGAAGAGATTCTGAATCTCGCTAACAGCCTCCACCCCAAGATGGTGGCACGTGGCGGTGGCGCGGTCGACATCGAAGTACACATTCACCGCGATGTAGGTGAATCGAAGGAGACGCTCCTCATTTTGCACCTACTCGTCGATACTCGTGACGCGATGGGTGCTAACGTCGTGAACAGCATGTGTGAAGGTATCGCGAGTCTGATCGAGACCATTTCTGGCGGCACGGTGTTTTTAAGAATCCTCTCCAATTTCACCGATCGCGCCATGGTTACAGCCAAGCTTACGATTCCGGTCGAAAATCTGGCAACCGGTGACTATTCCGGGGAGCGAGTCCGAGACGGCATTGTTATCGCAAACGATTGGGCTCGGGTCGACATGTATCGAGCAGTTACCCACAACAAGGGCATCATGAACGGCATCGATGCAGTTGCACTTGCAACTGGCAACGATTTCCGCGCTATTGAAGCCGCCGCGCATGCCTTCGCTGCCGCGGATGGGCAATACCGGGCGCTCACATCGTGGACTAAGTCCGAAAATGGCGCTTTGGAGGGTATCCTACACATGCCGATGAAAGTCGGTACTGTCGGCGGGTCTCTTGAGACAAATCCCACCGTTGCGATCAACCATCGGATATTAGGATCGCCAAACGCAGCAGAACTTGCTGGGATCATGGGAGCGGTCGGTCTCGCACAGAACTTCGCGGCTTTGCGTTCTTTGTCGACGGCAGGCATTCAGCAACACCATATGAACCTACACGCCCGAAGTGTTGCCTCTACTGCCAATGTTCCTGACGAGTACTTCAACGAAGTCGTCGATGCCTTAATTGAAGAAGGCGACATCAAGGTATGGCGTGCCCAAGACATTTTGCGTCGTCTGCGCTCCACCAAAACGGAAGACGATACCGAGCACGCGCGTAGCGCGTCGTGTGGAAAAGTCATCTTGCTCGGTGAACACTCGGTTGTATACGGGCGGCCCGCACTGGCTCTGCCCTTACCGTTAGCTGTCGAAGCTCGGGTCGTACCTTCCGAAGAACCGATCTTGCTCATTCCGCGATGGGGTATTGAGCAGCAGATTCACACTACAGAAGCCAATCCGCAAGGACTGGTCGGTGTTCTGGCGATGCTCCTTCACCAACTTGGTCTGAACGAAAAATCCGTGGCTATCGAAGTCTTCCCGAACGTACCGCGCGCGATGGGTTTAGGTGGTTCTGCGGCAATTGCGGTTGCCGTCATTCGTGCACTAAGTGACTTTTTCGACCTAGCGTTAAGTTCCGAGCGTGTGAACGAACTCGCTTTCCAGTGCGAACGCTCGGCTCACGGAAATCCGTCCGGCGTCGATAACACAATCGCAACTTACGGCGAACCCTTGCTCTACAAACAGCCCGCAAATCCAAACGATCCGGCGCATGAAATCGTCAAACCCGCAAAACCCGTACCGCTTGTCGTCGGAATGTCGGGGAAAGAAAGCTTGACGGCGAATATGGTAGAGCAAGTTCGACAAGCTCACGTGCGACATAAAGTCACCTATGAGATGGTCTTCGACCAACTCGCTTCGATTACAGCAGATGGTGTAGAAGCGTTCATAGAAGGTGATTTCCCAAAACTCGGCGAACTGATGAACATGGCTCATGGGTGTCTGAATGCCATCCAAATATCGACACCTGCGTTAGAAGAGCTCGTATTCCTTGCCCGAAATAACGGCGCGCTTGGCGCGAAAATTACCGGTGCTGGTGGTGGTGGAAGCGTTGTCGCACTTTGTCCCGATACGCAGGACGACGTCGCCAAGGCAATGGAAACAGCCGGCTACCAGACCCTTTCGTTCACAATAGAGTAAAACACATGCGCATCGCGACGTGGAACATCAATGGCGTCCGCGCTCGAATCGACTATGTCAAGATTTGGTTGGAATCACGACAGCCCGATCTTGTTGGATTTCAGGAGATCAAAGCGACAGAGGAGAACTTTCCGGCTGAGGCGTTCGAAGAACTCGGGTATCACGTTCATGTCCACGGTCAGAAGAGCTGGAATGGCGTCGCATTTGCTGCCAAGGCTGATGTTGAGGTCACACAGCTCGGTTTACCCGGTCGCGAAGAGAACGGTGCGCGATTGATCGCGGGTGACTTCGGTGATTTGAACTACGCGTGTGTGTACTGTCCAAACGGAAAGAACATCGACCACGCCGATTTTCAGATGAAACTTGAGTGGTTTGGTGCTTTAGGTGATTTCTGCGAAGCGCAGCTCGCTGGTGGCAAGGATTTTCTGATCGGTGGCGACTACAACATCTGTGCAACAGCTGCAGACTCGCACCACGGGGCAGATGGCGATGGTGAGATCTTCCATACCGTCGAAGAGCGAGAGGTTCTGACGCGTTTGTTCGATTTAGGTCTCACGGATCTTTTCCGGAACAAATATCCCAATTCGGATGCGTTTTCATGGTGGGACTATCGTGCCGGAGCATTCCAACGAAATCACGGCTTGCGCATCGACCTACTTCTCGGTACCCAAGGCATCGTCGAACGTACCAACGAGGTCGTCATCGATCGTGATTTCAGGAAAAAACAGGAAGGCTTGACAGCATCGGATCACGCCCCAGTCTATGTCGATCTCGAGTAGTTAAGCAATGCAAGCAGACGAGTTACTAATTTCGGCATCCGAACTAGCCAGTCGGATCGGTGAAAACCAGCTGCGTGTCATTGACTGTCGCTGGTCGTTGGTCGAACCGCCACTCGGCAGAACCCAGTTCAACGAAGGTCACATAGCGACCGCTCAATACATGCCTCTAGAGCCCGCACTAAGTGACCCCGCAGGTTCCCGCGGTCGACATCCATTGCCGGACATGCAGCACTTTTCCGAGACCTTGGGAAGGTACGGAATCAACAACGAATGTTCGATCGTCGCGTACGACGATGGAGCTTGTACATTTTCCTGTCGATTCTGGTGGATGATGCGATGGGTCGGCCACACCGATGTTCGCGTACTCGACGGTGGACTGCACCAGTGGCTCGATCATGGCTTCGAGACTACGACCGAAGTAGTGCAACCTGAGCCATGTATATTTGAAACTCATCCCTCCCTTACAAGAACTTGCGGACCCGACGATCTTTTAGCTGGCGAGCACAAAATGATTGACGCACGGTCACGCGATCGATTCATGGGGCAGAATGAGACGATCGACCATACAGCAGGGCACATCCCGGGTGCGACCTGCTACCCGTTCGATGAGAATCTACAAAGCGACAAACGATTCAAACGCAACCCTGACCGATTCGAGGAATTCGATCGGAGCGATTCCATCGTCTGCTACTGTGGTTCCGGCGTTTCCGCGACGCACAACATCATGGCGTTACTGCTTGCCGGTTATCCTGAGCCGATTCTGTATCCAGGTTCATGGAGCGAGTGGATTGAGGATCCTAGTCGACCCATCGGACTGACAGACAATTCAGCCAGCAGCTAATCTACGTCATCCGCCAAGGACTAGCGAACAATCCCAGCGGGACCACCGATGCTACTAACTAGCACTGAATGGACGCCGTCAACCTGACGTAACTGATCGCTCACGTTCATCGCGTCACCCTTTTGACAGATTGCCTTCAGGTGCGATCCCGCGTCGATCGTGTAGAAAACCTTAATACCGGCCTCACGCATGCATGTGACCGTTTCTATACAGTTCAATGTCGCCGCGTTCCAATAAATCAGTGCTGGTTCCGTACTCAGCATGAGCGCATGCATCTGTCTGCAGCTCCCTTCCGCGATCCTAACAAGCGCTTCGAAATCCTTGCTCCGTGTGGCAACGAGCGCTAGCTCATAGGCTTCCACGGTTGCACGCAGCCACCCGTCATAGAACGGTGAGGTATCCCGCGAAGCGGTCATACCCGCGGTCGAACCCGTCGTCTTGGCACGATCCGACGTGATGGCAATCACAATTGACAGGTCCCATTCGTTTTCACCTAACACCTGAGATACGGTGCATAGCGTTTTCTCTGGTTCAAGCGCCACAAAGCCCCCATGCAATGATCGAGCAGCGGAGCCTGAACCTCGTCGAGCCCATTCACATTGTTCCTGCAAGGACAGACGAAGATCAAATGCACTTGAAATAGCGACCGTAAGCGCTGCAAATCCGGACGCCGACGATGCAAGTCCGCTGTTCGCGGGAAAGTCACTGGACGACTCAACATGTAGAGGAGGTAGATCGTACTGCTTGCGAAGGAGCTCAAGCCATCGCTCAAGCTTCACATCGGTTACGCGCTCACCATCAAGTACCACGACTTCAGAAGCCGATTCTTCGATGTGCGAGGTCGTCCGCAAATCACCTAACGTTATCGCCAGCGAAGGTGTCGCCGGGATATTCAGCTCGTCGTTGCTCTTCCCCCAATACTTAACGAGCGCGATATTGGGGTGCGCGTAGGCAGTTGCTGCCTGCACTAGTACCCGGCTGGTGGTGTAAAAGTAAAGCCTTGCTTTTCGAGCAGACGCGCCACACCTAGAGTCGTCAAATCGCCGTACTCTGGTCCGACAACCTGGACACCGATTGGTAAGCCTTCATCGTCTAGACCTGTCGGGACGATCGTCGACGGCAGATACGCATTGGTCGGTAATCCAGCCCAAAAGACTTGCAAGAAATACGCTTGTTGTTGACCGTTTACGGTAATCGTCCGTTCTCCGAATGGCCGATGGTCGTGTGGAAACGCCGAGCGTGCCATGATCGGCATCAGCACGATGTCGTAATCTTCGAAGAACTTATGCCACGCCCATCGGATGTGGGTGCGTTTTTCGTTGTTACCGATCCATTCACGGAAGCGCGCAACCTGCGAACGGCGTACGACTGCATCGAGGCTTTCGTCATCGGGATCCAGGGAGTTCGCAGCTTCTAGATTACGCTGATACTGCTCTTCCGGTACCCGGCAAGCCATCGTTGCAGACAGCAAGGATTGGTAGGTGAAGTGCGTATGTTGCGAAGTGAAATCGGGGCGTGCATCGTAATCGAGTTGAGCACCTTCAGATTGCAGCGCTTCGGCCACCATGTCAACTCGAGCGGATACCGAGTTATCGACCGGCGCCATTTCATCGTCTCGCCACACCGCTACCTTCAATTCGCTAGGTTCCTTTTCAAATTCCGGCAGCTCTAACTTCAGACCACGAGATTCAATTTCGTTGGGTCCTGCCATCACGCGGGTTGCGATTTCAACATCTTCTGCGCCACGTCCTAGTGGACCGATCACCGATAGATCGGAAGGACTCAAGATCCCAGGCGTTGCATGTCCTCTTGGTGGCAGCATGTTCCAGGTTGGTTTATGTCCAAATACGCCACAGAAGTGTGCTGGATTTCGAATCGAACCGCCAATATCTGAGCCGCTATCGATCCCCGTCATTCCCGCTGCTAAGGTTGCAGCTGAGCCTCCCGACGAACCGCCGGGAATCCTAGTGACATCGTACGGATTGTTGGTTGTACCGTAAATCTCGTTGTAGCTCTGAAAGTCCGAAAGCATTAAGGGTACATTGGTCTTACCAAAGATCACGGCGCCTGCGGCTCGCAGTCGTTGTACCGACAGTGCGTCGTGGCTCGCGATGTTGTCCTTCAGGTACGGAGCGCCCCAAGTCGACGGAGTACCTTTCACGTCATATGACTCCTTGATGGTCATCGGCACGCCGTGTAAAGGACCTGAAATCTCGCCTGCTGCGATCGCGGCGTCTGCACGTTTGGCGTCTTCCATCGCTTCATCGCGGATCTCCCAAATGATCGCGTTCAATGGACCGTTGAACTTATCGACACGGTCAAAGTAGTAACTTAAAAGCTCAACGCTGGAAATCTCTTTAGCTCGTAGACGTTGGGCTAGCGATGCAGCACTTTCAAACGCGAATTCAGTCATGGAAGGCTCCTTAAGCGAACGCCGAATGATATTTTTCGTTGTAGAGTTTCTTGGAGTTCAGTCGCCGTTTATTTGCTCAAGCGCCTGGTCGTGAATGCTCTGATTCGCAGATGCGACGACGTATCCGTCTGACAAGTCATCTCCTCCTTGCCAGTTGGTCAGTACGCCACCCGCGCCACGTACGACCGGCACCAGCGGCAGGATATCCCACGGCTTGAGGACGTTCTCAACCACGAGATCTAGTTGCCCAAGCGCGACCATTGCGTACTGGTAACAGTCGGTACCGTATCGAACCAGTCGAACACTACTCTCGATTCGCTCGAGTACACGTTGATCTCCCCATTTCTTGAACAAACGTGGATCAGTCGTCGCGAATGTCGCGTCACCAAGATTCTGTGTCTCCCTTGTGCGCATCGCGGTTGAATTCCCGTCTCGGATGTAGCTCGCGTTTCGCCCATCTCCAACGAATACCTCGCCCAGAAATGGTTGAACCATCACACCTAGAAAAGGCTCGTCGTTGTGTAACAACCCGAGTAGCACGCCCCAGTGCACAAAGCCACTGATAAACGCGCGCGTACCATCGATCGGATCGATCAACCAAGTCCACTCACTTGATCCGACGTCGTCAAATTCTTCGCCACGGATCGCATGATCCGGGAATTGCGCTTGGATATATTCGCGGATGACCTTTTCGCACGCTTTGTCCGCGGCAGTGACCGGGTCAAATCCAGTACCTGCTGCCTTGTTCTCAACCCCAATTGGATGCCGAAACCACTTCAGTGTCTCACGACCGCCAGCGGTCGCCGCAGCGATGGCCGTTTCTCGAAGTGACTCTGGCGTTGCGGTTGAGGTCATGTCAAAACTCAATATACGAACTAACTACAAGCACGACATAAAAAGAGCCAGCCGCGTACGCGGCTGGCTCTCTATCAATCTATGTCGAGCGAAATAGCGCTATAGGTTAACGCCTACTGAAAGCCCCATGATGCGCGGTTCGGTCAGGAAGTAATTGCGGAAAAATCCTGACGTATCTGACGTTAGATAGTGTCCCGTGATGTTGTCCTTATCGGCCAAATTACGGATCCATAGCTTCACGTTGTATTTGCCGTCGTTACTCTCGTAGAACATCGACAAATTGTGTTGACTCCAAGCTTCGATCTCGTCGCCCATGGTGTTGTATACCCGAGCAAACGAATCAGACTGCCAGTAGTAGTCCCATCGCAACGTAATGGCGCCATCCCACTTTTCAGCCCACTGGTAGCTCGCACCGAGCTTGAGGGTGTGTTGTGGGGAGAGAGGTAAGGAATTGCCGTCAAGATCTGTCATATTTCCGTCAGAGGTTTCTACGCCTGCCGCTGTAAGGAAGTTTCTCGAGAAGTAGACAGGGATCGACGCGCCTTGACTGTTGGCTGGATACGAGACTGACTCAGTCGTAATACCGTTCCTAATGTCAAGTGCGCCACCCGCCATAAGCGCCGCATTAACGAGTTCCGGAGTGATCTGCGATTCGCGCGCGATATAGTTGATCGCTGTCAGCGCGCCAGGGTCGATGTTGTTCAGCAATACCCAGTCGTCAACGCCAGCAATACGATTGGTCGTGTCGATCGAAGCCGTATCTTGAATTCGCGTTTCTAGGAAACCGTAACTGAAATCAACGGCTAACTGTGGTGTTGCCTCGAATTGGTATGCCCCTTCCACCTCAAGTCCAACAATCTGTGCATCGATGTTCTCGGTGATTGAACTGTTGTTCTTGATGACCGTCGTTTGGAGACCGGTGTAGTCATAGACGAATAACGCTGAATTAAGCGTCAAGCGTTTGTCGGGGATGCGAGACTTACGACCTAACTCAAACGAAATCACACTCTCAGGTTCAAACGTAAATGAACTCGTCGCCTGGAAATCACGCGGAATGGCTGGGTTCAAACCACCGGGTTTGTAACCCTTGCTTAGGAAACCATACCACATCGTGTCGTTGGTCACTTGGTAATCAATGCCAATTCGACCACTTAACTCGTTGAAGGATGCATCTTCAGGACTTCCTGTCAGCAATCGAGATTCATTGAATTGCGGAACGATCGGTACACGATTGCTGATCGCTACTCGTTCTGCACTGTACGCTGGCGTTGCTTGTGCCGCGGCAATTTCTGACGCAGACACACCGTAGTGCATCGCCAAGTCGCTTTCGAGCGCAGCAGGATTACCAAACACCGGACCTAGAAGTATGTTCAACGTGCGCGACCAGAACGCGCCACTATAGGCGTTGATGTTCGATAGATAGTTCGCGTCAAGCAACCCAAGCTGCACGGCTTGGGCAATCGCCGCGTCAAGTGTGATCGCTTCCGGAGGAATACCTGCTGCTGCAGCCTGCGCCCGCACCAAGTTAAGAATGCCTTGTTGAACGCCAATGATCACAGCTGCGTGATTGATGGCGTTGAAAAGCGTACTGCTGTCGCTTCGTTGAATATTGTCGTTATTGAAGCGCAATCCAACGGTCAGTTTCATCTCTTCGTTGAGATCGAAATACCCTTCGCCAAAGGCGGCTACACCGTCAAGTTGCAGACCATCGGGCTCGCTGGAGTTCAGGAAGAAGCCGGGATAAAGCGGCGGCAATCCGAACAACGGCGCTCCGAATGAGGTCACAAGGTCAAGCGTATTCGCAATCACGTAGTACTCGGTTGTGCGTGTGATGTCGAACCCGCTAACACCCAACAGGAAATTGAAGTTACCGTCGTACTCCGAGTGAATCTTGGCTTCGAGGCTAGCGTACTCGTTCAAGCTCGACGAACGGTCATACGAGAAGACGCGATCCAGTGCGCCGTAATCGTTGTTGGTACACCCGCCGAAGTTGCCCGCTGTGCCTCGGTCTAACGAACAGCCTCGTAGACCCCAGAAACCGCCAATTTCTTCCGCTGGTGCTGAAATCGGCCATATGCCGCTCGGGTTCAATGGCGTCGCAGTCAAGCGAGGTCCAACGTCCATGACGTAATCCTGAAGCGATCGATACTCGCTTTCGCGAACCGCCCCAATCAAACCGAACTTCAGTTCGTTAAAGTCGTGGGTGAGACCAAACGCAAGAATCTGTTCATCTTCTTGGAATACCGGTTGGAAGTCCGTGTGAATCTCACGTAAGTCGTTGTAGCGCGGTCGAGGATAGTCGAATAGGGAATTGCTTGCACCAGATGGACCTAAAGGAATTGCGCCTGAGGAACCACCGAAAATCCCACCGGTCGTCGCACCAAGATGGGGTGCGTCGAAGCCAACGCTGTCCGGCTTACATCCTGTCGTCGGCAGGCTGTTTCTATCGCAGATCTGATTCGTGATCCGTGCACGGTCATCGTCTTCTTCAAAGTGCGTGAGCATGACCCAAAGATCGGTGTCTTCGGTTAAGTCGATCGCCAACGTCGCGCGAAGTGCGAACAAGTTTCGGCCATCCAACGTCTCTTCGATGTTAGGCAGTGTGTTGCCGTCGTCATCCGTTTGGCCATACGCTAGGTTTTCAACATAGCCATCGCGTTGGAGCTTGAAGCCGGCTAATCGAAATGCCATGCTATCGCCTAATGGGACATTGATATGACCCTTGAGACGTCGATGGTCGTAGGACCCCGTTTCGAAGTCCAAACGGGATGAGTATTCGTCAAAATCGGGCTGCTTAGTGATGAAGTTAATCACGCCACCTGTCGCATTCCGACCGAATAGAGTACCTTGGGGACCTCGAAGGACCTCAACTCGTTGAAGATCAAAAAACTCGATCGAGTTTAGGTTCGACGGTACCGGAATTTCATTGATATGCGCCGAAACACCTGAAATGCTCGCGCTACCGATTGCTAACGACCCGACACCGCGAATCGAGAAACTCGATCCGCCGAAGTTAGTCGCGGTGTAAGTTACACCGGGTGAGTTTAGCTGCAAATCTGACGGAGTAATGACCTGTTGATCTTCGATCATCGTGTCCGTCAATGCGGTTACCGCGATAGGAACATCTTGAATGTCCTCGTCAACCCTTTGCGCTGTAACGATGATCTCTTCGATTGGTTCCTCACTCTCCTGTGCCCAAGTCAACGACGCAGGTAAGGCGACGGCTATCGCCGTCAGCGCGAAAATGAGTCGAGAATGCATCAATTTCGATGACATGCAGTGTTCCCCTTATAGAAATCCATGGCGCGTAACTCGCACTTTATGTCACCCTTTTACGGCGCAACAATGAGCGCGCGAAACCGTCACACCTCTTAAACAAATCTTATCTAGGAAGCTTTTAGAAACAAGCAATTTCACGCGAAATTAACACTCTTTAAACGGCGCGTTTAAACGATGCCTCGCTCCCTAAGTGACGCAATCGTAGGTTCGGTATACCCTAATTCACTCAATATCTCGTCGGTATGCTCTCCTAGCGAAGGCGCACGCATTCCTGGCTCTAGTGGATTTTCGCTCATATGAATCGGCGAACCGACTACTCTCTGCTCGTCACCTTGATCGTCGACGCCACTTGTTAGGTACCCATTCGTCCAAACGTTGTGATCGGCTGCCGTTTCATCGTAATCGCGAACAGGTGCGTATCGAATCGAGGTGCCTTCGAACGTAGCACACCATTCGTCCGTGGTCCGCTTCGCAAACGCCCGTCCGAGTTCGCTTAACAACCAAGTGCGCCCTTCCTCTGTACCAAGCGTAGCGATACGTTCGTCAACCAGCATATCCGGTCGTTCAACGCTGATCAACAGCTCGTCGATCGAATTAGGTGGTACACCGATCAAACCAAACCAGCCGTCCTGCGTCTCATAGATCCGGTAAAGTCCGCGGATCAACGGGTGCCCGTAGTTGCTCCGGCCTGGGACGTTTCCCGTCATGAGGTAGTGTGTGTATTCGGCAGCCTGCGCCCAGATCTGACCACCCAATAACGAAACCTCAACCTTTTGACCTCGTCCGCTACTTGCTCGTGCGTGGAGTGCAGCCAGAATCCCAGCTGCCATATTCAACGATCCGATGTGGTCCGCGATGGTCACGCCAACGGGCGACGGCGGATCACCATCTCTTCCCGTCGTCATCACCAAGCCACCCGCGCATTGAGCAGCCAGATCCGCTCCCTTACGGTCCCGATCATCGCCGTTTGGTCCGAAGGTGTTGCCAGCAGCCCATATCAGTGCAGGATTGATCTCGCTTAATGCCTCGTACCCTAGTCCCCATTCGTCCAACGTATCTGCAGTGAAGTTACTGATCAGTACGTCGGTATCTTCGATGAGACGCTTCAGGATGGCCGCCCCGTCCGGGTCACTGAGATTCAACGAGAGTCCACGTTTGCCGCGGTTGCATGCATTGAAATACGCGCTTCGGAAATCGTCTGGACCCAAGACGATATAGCGGGCTTGGTCACCAACATTCGGGAGTTCGACCTTAATGACCTCAGCACCCATGTCACAAAGCAAGGCGGCAGCTTGTGGACCTTGAACGAGAATCCCAACGTCAATGACCTTGATCCCGGCGAGGGGACCTTCCGTTGCGTTAGTCGAGCTCATCCGTCTCAACCCATCCCGTTCGTGCTTGCTCGAGTCGTGTAAGGAACTTCGCGCAGATGCGTTCGTAAACGCTAGACGATCTTAGAGCGGTAAATCCCCAGTTGCGTGATTGACCGAACCCGTCTCGTTGTAGGACCGCATGACCATGTCCGCAATGCGCATGAGATGGACTTCATCGGATCCGTCCGCGATTCGAGACCAGCGCGCGTCGATGAGCATCTGAGCCAATGGCGAATCGTTGGAATAGCCAAGCGCACCGTGTACCTGGAGCGCCCGGTCAGTTACTTTCCATAGCGTGTTAGCGACGTGGTGCTTCGCCATTGACGTTTCTGATCGAAAATCCATGCCGTTTTCAATCTTGTAGGCGCAATGCAGCACCATTAGTTTGGCCGCGTATAGATCCAACGCACTTTCTGACATCATCCACTGAATGCCTTGTTTTTCGGACAGCATTGAACCATGTGCATACCGATTCTGTGCACGCTCGATCAGCATTTCAAGTGCTGTTTCGATCTGACCGATCCAGCGCATGCAATGAGCGAGTCTTGCAGGACCTAGTCGAACTTGACCAAGTTTGTGACCGCCGCCGCGCTCGCCCAGCATGTTTTCGCGTGGTACCCGTACGTTGTTGTAACGAATTTCTGCGTGGCCGCCACCTTTACCCATGGTCTGCACGTCCCGCACCATCTCAAACCCCTCGGAATCCGTCGGTACGATGAACGCGCTGTTTCGCGCCTGAGCGATTTCGGCATCAGGGTCCGTCTTCGCGATAACGATCGCGAACCGAGCGCCATGCGCGCCCGATGTGAACCACTTGTGACCGTTGATAACCCATTCATCACCGTCTTCAACGGCTGCGGTTTTAATCTGGGTCGGGTCCGAACCCGCCGTATCCGGTTCTGTCATCGAAAAGCAACTGCGCGCCGTACCTTCAATAAGGGGTCGCAACCACTTTTCTTTCTGTTCGTCGGTACCGAAATGGAGCAACGTGTGCATGTTGCCTTCATCGGGTGCCTGACAATTGATGATGTAAGGTCCCATCGGGAATTTCGCCGCTTCGACTGACATTGCCGCCACGGCGGTGATGCCGAAACCCATGCCGCCCCACTCTTCTGGCATATGAGGCGCCCATAGTCCTTGTGCTTTCGCCGTTGCACGAAGGTCCTTGACGGCAACACCGTAGTCTTCCTTCACTTTGCCACTTGAGATCGCTTCTAAACGTGGGCGTACCTTTTCCGTGAAGAACTTATGCACGAGCATGCGTGCATCTTCTACTTCCGGGGGAAACGTGAAGTCAATAGCCATGGTTTATTTCCTCAAGTGAGAACACAGAATTAAACGCTTTGGAGGTTGGTTCTACAGCCCGTCTAACGTCTGCTTCAACTGATCTATGTCGGCGATCACATCGAGCCGCTGGGTGTTGTGCAAAACGTGTGCAGTGACCCGTTGCCGGTCATCCAAACTCATCATTCGCGGTAAGCTTGGTGGGAGGTCTCGCGTTACTGAAAAAGGGATCGAAAACACATGACGAAACGGTTTATACGTTGAGTTGAGATCGTCTTGCCAGTCTTTACAGTCCTCATCGGGACCACGCAGGATAACGACCACCTCGCCTTGCTGAAAGTCCAACGTGAAGTCTCCACTTGGGTTCGCTTGCAGGTCAAACGCCGAACCCACCGATTCAATGTCGTCAAACAACCGTTTTAGCATGACGAAGACGTCAGAATCCTGATAAAGTGTCGCGTAGAGCTGCAGTCCCCGTCTCACCGCGTCAACCGGATGGAGCTTGCCGATTTGGTGGCTCTGCGGAAAGGCGACTAATAAACCTGCCACGTCTACCTCGCACAATGAGAGTGTTTTTCCGTCCCAAAAACGAGACTTGATGGTATCGACGAGTTGAGGTAAACGACTACCAATTTCGGGTTGCCATTGCATAGAAAGCACATCAAGCGCCGCTCGAAGCACGAGCGCGCTATCAACCAAGGTAACACCGTCGCTAGCGCGTTCCGCATTCGTTAGTCCGTCGTCACCTAGTCTATTCTCAAATTGCCATGACAACGCACTAGATGCCGCCTTTTGCCATCGCGCCTCACCGAAGGTCTTCGCCGCAAACACCAAGGCACTAATGGCAGCAGCGTTTCCCGACGGCAGTCGTCGATCGTCGACCTGGTAGTTGATATCTCGCGTAAGCGCAATGTCGCGTAGTTTTTCACGTCCGCTATTGAGCAACGCTTCAGCCTCAGATTTGGAGTAGAACAGTTGATCCACCACACTACGCCACGAACCCGTGCGACGCAATAACCAGCGGCCATTCCAATTCGCCTTCTTGTCCAAACCGTAGAGCGTTTCGATTACTAGGTACTCATCTTCGGTTAGAGCACGTCTCGCAGTGCGTCGATCCCAAGCAAATCGCGTGGAATTCGTCGGATCGTGCAGCCCAACCGCGAAGCCACCACCTGGAAGCTGCAACCGTTCGACAATGAAGTCTGCCGTCTGCGAGGCAACTTCAGTCAACAAAGTGTCTCGGCTAATCGCGACCGCGCGCATCAATAGATCGAGCGCCCACGCATTGAACTCCAATGATTTCGAAATCTCCGCACCCATCTCGCCTTGAAAACGAGAAGGCGTGAAAAAACCTCCCTCAATGTGATCGAATCCGACGTCACGCACCCATTTCGTTAGGGCGATCAGCGCGATATCGAGACCTTTGGAATCTTCGCGGGACCGATCTTTACTGATAAACCAGAGTCGTAATAACTGAGAAGCCAAGCCTTGAATGTAAGCCTGTGTCGTGACGCCGCTACGTGCGTCCGCTTCGATAATGTGTTTTCGAAGCGCCGTAGCATCTCCTAGCAATGTGTCGTAGTTCGGAGCTGCCTTCTCATGCATCCCGATTCGACCGCGCCGGTGGGCTTCCGAGAGCAAGATAGAGCCGGAACCTTCCTTAAACGCCGCGTGAACCAAGTGCCAGTTCAATACCTCGTTGGACGAGTACAAGAGCCGTACCTGACTATCGTCGTACGGATCGAAACTGAAGAAATTGGCTGGTGACGACATCGTCAACTGGGTCGTTTCGAGAAACACCGTCGTCGGATACAACTCGAACACCGGCGTATTCGCACGCCGTGCACTCGGTTCGAAATTGATGGTGAAGAAGCGTTCAAGATCTGGGCGTTCGTCCGCATCGATCTTGACGTTGAGAAACGCGTCGTTGAGCGTCTCTCCTACGACCTCGCGCGAATAGAAGCTAACTTCGTTCGGCGTCCGCGTGCTGAGATACCGACCAATTGACAGGTGCAGCGGTTTTCGCTCAGCTCGGGCTTTCATCAAAAGCTCGTCGTCGTACTCGTGCCAGTCCACGGGACTGTCAGCAAATAGCCTTAGATAAGGACTAGTAGACGATGCAAGCTGACTCAAGATGCCCGTCGGCGACCCCCTAAAAACACCTTAAAATGTAAAAAAGTGAGGGTATGCAACTTCTGTGATCGGATGGACCGACACAGTGGAGGCCCTCTTTGTGCCTAAAAACCTGAGCGATTTATGCTAAACGGAGAGCGCGACGTCTATGAAGATGGCTATCGGCTCAACGTCTGCATTGTACTGTGCAACGACGCCAACCAAGTTCTGATCGCTCAACGATTTGAGGGTCGGAACTGGTGGCAATTCCCGCAAGGTGGCATACACCGCGGTGAAACGCCTACCGAAGCCATGTATCGTGAGTTGTATGAAGAGATCGGACTTAGGCCTCATCAAGTCAGTGTGATCGCACAAACGCCTCGCTGGTTTCGTTATCGACTACCGCGCTATCGCATACCTCGAGAAGTACCGGGGATTGGTCAGAAACAGAAGTGGTTTTTATTAAGGCTTCGGTCTCCCGATCATGTGATCAATCTCGCCCGATCCGACGAGGAACCGGAATTCGCACGTTGGGTCTGGGTCGACTTCTGGGAACCCCTCCGACTAACGGTGCGTTTCAAACATCGCGTATACCGGGAAGCGCTCGAGCTCTTATCCACTAATCTCGAGCACGAGGCTATTTAGGTGCAAGACGCGCTCCAAGACCTCATTGCGGATATATCGGGCGGCGTTAGCTTCAGTCGGGCGTCCGCCATGCTGGTTACACGCGTCACCAATATCCTGAACTGCGCCGTTTGTTCACTGTTCGTCGTCGACAATAAAACAAAAAACCTGCAGCTGGTAGCCAACGAGGGTTTTCGCGACATCGACCCAGATTCGATTGTTGTACCTGCCGATACTGGCGTGGTCGGCTTGGTAGTAAAGCGTAAAGAGCCAATCAATCTTTCCAACATCAACCAGCACCCCGACGTCTATTTCCTTGAAGGTCAAAACGAAAACGCCTATCCGAGCTTTCTAGGTGTACCCATTCTCTATCAGAGACGCGTTCTCGGCGTGCTCGTCGCCCAGGATGAGTACCACGAATTTACTGAGGACGATGAAGGGTTTCTGACGTCACTCGCAACGTCTTTCGCCCACGACTTATCTCACGCGATCGCGACGAACGAGATCGCGCTTGGCGCGGTGCCGCCGAAGCGACGGGACGAGCAACATTTCAAAGGCTACGCTGGATCTCCTGGGATTGCGTCTGGCACGGCCGTCGTACGTCACCCGCATGCGCAGCTCGAAGATGTCACGTACCGAGTCATTGAACCCAATGACGTCGATCAAGAGTTAGCTGAATTCAACGAAGCACTTGGCGTCGTCGTGCAGGACCTGAATCAAGGTCGAGAGCGTATGCAATCTGTTCTTGGCGCCGAAGAGCTAGCCCTTTTCGATGCCTATCTGCACATGCTTGACGATGACGCATTACCACACGAGGTGCGCACAACCGTCCTCAATGAATGCGTAGGGGCGCAAACCGCGGTAAGCAGCGTGTTCTCCAGACACATCCGCGAACTTGAACGATCAGAAAGTTCCTATCTAGCAGAAAGAGGTCAGGACCTACGAGACCTCGGTCAGCGCATCCTCGCTGCAATGCAGCAACAAGATCGTAGCGATACCGACATCCCACCCAATTCAATCCTCGTCGCGCACGAGGTATCCGCGTCTATGCTCAGCGAGGTTCCGTCTGAGAATCTGATCGGTGTGGTTTCCGTAGAAGGGTCCATGAACTCCCACGTGACCATTCTTGCCCGCGCATTGAACCTACCAGCGGTAATTGGCGCAGAAGACCTGCCTCTGCTTGATATGGATAACCTGCCGCTCATCGTTGACGGTTACTACGGCGAGATTGTCGTGAATCCCTCAGCGGCGACGACCAGTCATTTCGAAGAACTCGTCAATGTTGAAGAGTCGTTTCAGGCTGAATTAGATGAGATTCGGGACTTACCCAGCGTCACCATGGATGGGGTGCGCATCAACGTTTGGGTCAATATCGGGTTGGTAAGTGAGATCTCGCGTTCGTTGGACTTAGGCGCAGAGGGGATCGGCTTATTCAGAACCGAAGTTCCATTTGCGAATCGAAACCGATTCCCAACGGAGGAAGAGCAGCGTCGTATCTATCGCGAGCACATGGAAGCGTTCGATCCTCGCCCCGTCACGATGCGGACATTGGACATCGGCGGCGACAAAGACCTACCTTACTTCAAAATCGAAGAAGAAAACCCTTTCTTAGGTTGGCGGGGAATTCGAGTCACGCTGGACCATCCCGATATTTTCCTAGGCCAAGTACGCGCGATGTTTAAAGCGAATGCTGATCTTGAAGGCATTCTGCGAATCATGCTGCCGATGGTCTCGAATATCGAAGAGATCGAGATCGCGAAGCGATACATCGACCAAGCGTATCGCGAAGTCATCGAAGAAGGCGTCAACGCCAAACAGCCGCAAATCGGGGTCATGATCGAAGTACCGTCGCTGATCTTTCAACGACAACAGGTGATGCGACTCGTCGATTTCCTTGCCATTGGAACCAACGATCTCACGCAATATATGCTCGCAGCGTCCCGGACGAATCCGCAAGTCGCCGAGCTTTACAGGGAGTTTGATCCATCGATGGTGCACGCTTTACGGATGCTCGCGAAGACCGCGCATGAAGCGAAGAAGCCGATCGGTATTTGCGGGGAGCTGGCTGGTACGGTCGAAGGTGCCGTGATGTGTATTGGTATGGGATACGACGTGCTTTCGATGAACGCGACTAACATCCCTCGAGTAAAGTGGGTAATTCGCAATATCACAATGACAAACTGTCGAAGGATCGTCGCCAGAGCGTTGCGTATGCACTCCGCAAGAGAGATTTTTAACTTCATTCGAGAGCAACTACACGGGGCGGGGTTGGACAAGGCACTTCCGCCTCACGAACCCCCTGCGATCTTCTTCTAGGATTCATATGAACATTACTTCATTGAACGAAATCCGTTTACCATACTGGACAAATCAATACCTATACTTGATTCTCAAAAACGACGAGTAAAGTACTAGTACCAATGGAAGTGAACGTCGCGATTGAAAAAGCGAAGGAACACGTTCGTGAAATCTACAAAGATGAACCTATCGTAGACATCGGTTTAGAGGAAGTCGAGTTCAAAGAGCGTGACAAAGTCTGGGCTATAACGGTCGGATTTCTACGAAACTGGCGTCCTCAGGAAAATGCAATTAGTGCTCTCGCCGCGCCTATTCGTATCTATAAGGTCGTTCGGATTAGAGATAAGGATGGATCGCTCCAATCCTTAAGAAACCGTGAAACCCCTAACTAAAGCTAGTCAATGTACGAAGGAATCTACATAGACACGAACCTTATCGTTTTATTAGTCGTAGGTCTAACCAAACAGGAGCTAATCTCCAAGCACCGGCGGACCAGAGAGTTCACCGTTGACGATTACAAACTCCTATTCGAGTTCTTAAGTCAATATCGGATCGTGTTCGTTACACCCAACACTTTGACGGAGGCGTCGAATCTCGTAAGGCAACATGCCGAACCCGAAAGATCTCAGATACTCTATACATTCCGAAATTTCGTCAACCGAACCGAGGAAACCACGATTGCCAGTTCCGTTGTTGTCGACCATGTCAGATTTCCATTCTTAGGTCTAACCGACATAGTGCTTCTCAGAAAATCGTCTCCTAATACTCCGCTCATAACTGTAGATCTCGACCTATATCTGGAGACCGTAACAGAGAATCCGTCCGCCGCAATCAACTTCAATCACATGAGAGACAAAGGCAGGGTTCCGTAAACGACTGAAAAGTGGGCATAGACTTCTAGTATGGGTTGCGTCACCCTTCTACTTTAATTCGCACTGTCGGCCGAATTAAGAACGACATCCTTTTATTCACACCACATTAGTGTTATCGAAGAGATTTTCAATACGAGCAAACCTAGGATCGGTCCCAACTTGCATTAACACTGTGTGGCAAGGTAGGCTGCTCGAGCTGACTCCTCGTCATCGACAACAGCGTATCCCTCTTCTTCCCAAAAGCAACCCGTTAAACGCCCTCCACTGCTGGTCAGGATTGTGATTTCCATGTGGACGTTGGTTTCCGAGCCGATTTCGTAGAGGTGTCCCCTCGACATTGGTTTACCAATCTGACCGGCGTATCGACCAAAGACCGGAATCAGCGCCCAGTCGGAACCACCGGATTCTCGAGACTCTTGAGGTAGCAATCCGAGCATCCTGATGGGCCACTGATCATTCGAAACCCGCCTATGTTCACGTATGACGACTGGCAATAACGAGTTCGTGATAATCGGCCCGTCCGCTTCAAGCTGAAGAGATCCTCGATGTTCACCGTTCCGAGAGATTGTCAGCTTGTTTCCTGAAGGCACTAGCTCGTAGTCCTCACAAGACTCAACAGTTCCATCCACGACTCGACCGTGTTGCGTCGTAAGTCGGGACCAATCCATCGTAGTAGCGTCCGTGAAACAGATCGTATTTTCAACCCATCGCCTTTCGTTCGCTTGATCTGGGAACTCTGTGTGGAATCGTGGTGATTTACCTACCGGACAGTCTTCGCGCCAAGTGATACTTGCCGATCCGTCCTCATGGCAGACGGAAGTGAATCTACCTAAACCTTGGTTGGAAACTGCCCACAGTTCGTGCCATCGTTCAGCGAGGCGTCTGTTAAGTTCTATGGTCTTTTGGGATAGCTTTGGCATGACGATACCTTCTCCAGATTGACGACTAGTGTTGGTGGGAGCCGACAACTCGAGAAGACCTTTTTGTGAAAGGACGAGTGTCAGCTGGTGAAGTCCTCGCGCAAGACGTGTGGAGACCGTATTGGTCTTCAACTGAAGCGTATTTGCGATTTCTAGGTATGAAAGCCCTTTGAAGTACCTTTGAATGAGAGGTTCGCGAAATTGAGGCGCTAGCTTCCCGATTTCTTCTCTAATGACCTCAAGTAGTTGAGTCCGCATTGTGGTGCTTTCTAAGTCCATGTCTTTCTGAATCGAATTCAGATCATTCACGACACCTGACTCTCTATCCGCACGTTTACTCTCTGATCGGACCTGATCAATCGCGACGGAGTAGACAATCGCTCGCAGCCACGCTATCGCATTTGAGACTTTCCCGTTCGCCGGTTTTGCATTCAATAGACGCACGATGGCGATCTGAACGATATCTTCTGCCAAGTCGGCGTCGGTAAATACTTGAGCATAGCGCCAAGCAGCCTCTCGATTACGACTGATGAATTCCTCAATTGCAGCGGTATCCCCGTCTCGGTAAAACCGATTTAGGAGCGCGAGGTCGGAGTCAGACATGTGAGACGGCTATCGTGTCGGTCGTTTGAGATGTAAAGAGGGCGTTTGTACAACTAAAGACGTGCCTGGTTTACTTTTTCTTTCACTTTCGACTTTGGCTCGCGCCGAAACTGAATCGCGTCTTCGAAAGTGCTCGCAAACGTGACCGCCGTGCGCGATAACTCGCCTTGGACACAATTGATCGCGCTTGAATTCAAGCGTCTTACTCTCTGGTCGACGCAAGAATTGATCAAGATTCAATACTATGAAATCTACTCTGAAAGGCTATGAAGCACATACATTTCACAGTTATTTTCAGAGTAAAAATGTGGGCGAATCTCGTCTAAATAGTGATTCGCCTAAGACCCTTGAAGACGAGCGCGAAAACAATGCTCGAAATACGTTAGAGAACCGAATCTACCGCTGCATACCATCCATCGAGCATAGACTTCCGATTCGTCACCGACATACTCGGTTCGAAGCGTCGATCCACTTCATAGTGAGCGTCCAACCAAAAATCAGACGCCGTAGCAGCAAGATTCGCGGCACCACGAGCTGTGGACTCTAAGTCCACTGGACGCGCAACCGGTCGATCCAGCAAATCAGCCTGAAGCTGCAAGAGAAAGTCATTCGCCGCTGCGCCGCCGTCGACGCGTAGCTCAGCAATTCTGTCACCCGTATCCTCCTCAAGGGCAGCGATAAGGTCATATGACTGTAACGCAATTGACTCAAGCGCGGCTCTGACGATATGGCGTCGATCAGCAGACCTCGACAGACCAACCAAAGCGCCGCGAGCGTTTGCGGACCAATGTGGTGCTCCAAGTCCCTCGAAGGCAGGCACTAGGTAGACGCCGGCACTGTCCGGCACGGAGGTTGCGAGTTCTTCCGATTCCGCTGCTGTGCTGAGGATATCTAGGTTGTCTCTCAACCATTGAATGGCACTACCAGCGGAGAACACCGAACCCTCTAGTGCAAACTCATCGCTGTCACCAAGACTCGCCGCCGTCGTGCTTAGTAGTCCACTTTTTGATACCTGAACTTCAGTTCCGGTGTGAACCAACAAGAACGCGCCTGTGCCATAGGTGAGTTTCGCTGAGTTTGGGGTGGTACACCCCTGGCCGACCAAAGCTGCCTGTTGGTCACCTGCGACACCGGCGATAGGGATTTCAACGCCTAACACATCACCTGAGGTATAGCCTATTTCGCCCGACGAAGGTGCAATCGTCGGCAGTATCTCGAGGGGAATGTCGAAATAACTTAGTAACTCGTTGTCCCAGGCACCTTCTCGAAGATCCATGAAGAGCGTTCGAGAGGCGTTGGTACGATCGATCGCATGCAATCGACCATCTGTGAGATTAAAGATCAGCCAGGAATCGACGGTTCCAAATGCGAGCTCGCCGTCTTTCGCTCGTTTAGGTAAATCCGGACTGTTATCCAGAATCCACCTTAACTTTGTCGCCGAGAAGTACGGATCGATCTTCAGTCCGGTGCGCGCTTGTATCCGCGCTGCATCACTTGAACCGTTAATCGCCGCACACTGATCTGCGGTACGTCGGCATTGCCAAGTAATCGCGGGTCCCACGGGCTCGCCTGTTGATCTATCCCAAACGATCGTGGTTTCACGCTGATTAGTGATACCAACAGCGTGTAGAGCGGAAGCGTGTGCGCCTAGTTGGTCGAGTGCATTACTGATGCTTTGGCGTTGAGCGTCCCAAATTGCGTTCGCGTTCTGCTCGACCCAACCGTCTTTCGGGAAAGTGCTCTGTATCTCGATCTGCGCGCTTGCTGCGACGTTACCTTCACGGTCAAAGAGGACGCTACGAGCACTGCTCGTGCCTTCGTCACATGCGAGCAGGTATTGACTCACGACGCGATCAAGAATTCACTACGTGACAGGTGAGAGGCCACCGTCCATGTTGATGGCGCACCCGGTAAGGTACGACGCATATTCAGACGCGAGGAAAAGGGCGACGTTGCCACACTCATGTGCTTCGCCCATACGGCCCATGGGAAGTGATTTCCCACTTGCAGCTAAATACTCCTCATAGCTTTCCTCTCGTGATTGGGCGTCGTATGCCCGACGACTTTGATCAGATTCGATTCGACCGATCAGCAACGCGTTCACAAGAACGTTGTGTGGCGCACCCTCTCCAGCAAGGACCTTGGTTAACGCCATGCCTGCAGCCCGACTCACGGAGGTTGGGGCGGAACGCGCACCTGGTGCTTTAGCCGCCGTGTTCAGAATATTGATGACGCGTCCCCATCGTCGTTCGCACATCCCTGGAAACACCAGTCGCACAAGTCGGATCGCCGCAAACAATTTGAGGTCCAAGTCCCCCTGCCAGATCTCATCGGTCACGTTCATGAAAGGATGCGCTTCGGACTTACCCGCGTTGTTCACCAGAATGTCAACAGAGCCTAGTGTATCGACGACTTCTGCGTGAGCAGATTCGATCTGGTCTGATTGGGTCACGTCGCAGGATATCGCGGCAATCTTCCCGTTCCGATCGGAAACCGATCTGATTTCGGTACTTGCTTCTAGAAGCTGGTCTTTACGTCGTGCCAAGATCGCGACATCAGCGCCGGCGCCATAGAACGCCTTAGCCATCGCCTTGCCCAGACCCATACTTCCACCTGTTATCAACGCGTTCTTACCCGAAAGGTCCATGTTCTCAGCACTCCTTTAATTCAAAATGTTCTTCTACGACGCCTTCTTGCTTTCCCATGGGTCCGTAAGTCTGTTCTCGCACATCCACAGTCGATTCGCCCATGATCATAGCGGTTGTCGATCGTGTGCCGTAGCGTTCGCCAAGAATAAAGCACGGCGCGTCGTGCTTTTCTGGTGCAGGATGGAACTCGACCCCATGCGGATCAAACAAGGTATGGATTAGCGTCTCGAGGGCAGGATGTTCGATCTGATCCGACAGTTTGCGTTCACCTTTGATCACGCGCAGCCACTTATCGCCGAGTCGGGTGTTGCTCAAACCGTAAATACCTGGTTCAAGCGTGCGTCTTTCAAACGTTCGATTCGAAAAGTAGACGAGTTCATCGCCGTCGAAAGCGATGAAATTAAAGCCTCGATAACGGGCTCCCTCGATGGCGTCGACAAACCCACTCGCGCTTTCACGACTACGTAAGAAGTCCGCGACAAGATGACCTCGACTCAAGTCAGCGTTGCCGTTTGGTTCCGTTTCAGTCCAATTGGTTACCGCTGACATGCGACCATAACGGGTCACACCCATCCAAGTGCCATGTTCCTCGTCGTCGCGACCAGCGAAAATGTCAGGATCATCCTTCCAAAAATGAGCAGATTTGGTCGGACGCTCGAAAAACTCGTCGCGATTAGCCGCAATTACGAGCGGATGGTCACGGCGAACGCGAAAACCGATCAGTATCAGGCACATCCGATTATGTCATGCTGCCAGTCATAGAAGGCGGGGAAGTGTAATCGCCGCGGCCGATGAAGGGATATCGAAACGCGCAATCGAGCTCGTTGGGAAACATGGCGTCAACTAAAAACGCAAGGGCCGCCATTTCTAGCGACCCTTGAACCGACAGCACGCTGCCGGCTGGTATTCGTTTTTCGTTACGTGATTAGAGCTAATTCAATACCCGTTGATTGTCCACTTTTTGAAAGACCTGCTTATTCCAGACTAAGCTTAACCCGCTTATCCGTACTCCGCAATCTGAGTTATGCAATTTAGAGAACCAGTGAAAATTCAACCCATTCAGTGTTTACGCGATACCTTCGTCGTGTCTTCATACCAAGAAACGGGCGTTTCAATCAAAATCGTCTCCGATTGACCTTCTGAGTGGCTTCGTCACTGTAACCGAAGATTGTTCTGAAGCACTCCACTAATCACATAGGTAGACACATTGAAGTGATCCGCCGCCTCATTACGTCGCTCTTCGCTTCGATCGCCACTAAGAAAATCTTCTAACGCATCAAAAGGCGCCAACAATTCCGCTGCGAATGCTCGTTGTGCCTTTTGTCGGTACGTGTATGCCTGTGTCGCAGGTAGTAACGCGTCGTCAATACCGTTATCGAACAAACGGTCCGCGACTAACCGTGCCACATCAAACCTTCGTCCGGTTTCCCATCTTGAACGCATGGCGATGCGGAATTTGCTAGACTCGTCCTTAATTACGAACGACAACTTATCTGATGACCTAGACGTCGTTGAGATGACATTCTGGCTTGTACCAGCCATACTCGCCAACCGAGTGTTACCGATTGGTTGACCATTAAGACGTTCGCTATGTCGTACGGCGTGGGCCGTCGCCACACCGATTCGCCATGCGTCACATTCGCCCCAAGATTGAATATTCGAATTCGACTCCAAGCGAATTGCGTCATCAATTTTTCCATCAAAGCCAACCCTTCTGGCCGCCTTCGAGACATCCTTTGCTCGTGAGATACTGTTGTGACGCGTATTCGCGTCAGCCGCCAATTCGGCAACAGCGTCATTTCCGAGCCGTCTCATATCGTCAATACTGCTCTGAATGTCCTTCTCGTTCGCTTCACCAGGGTCGTAACCTAACATCGCCTCGATTCGACGCAAGGTTGACGTTTTTGAATCACCGATCTCAGTCTGCAACTTATCCCAAGAGTCATGTAGACTAGGTTTTGACGTACTGGATTTGAATTTTGTCAGTTCAACGACGTTGCTAAGAAACGACTGCACCGCTTGTAAGTACTCTTCAAGATCAACCACTTGCGTCTTGTCAGGGCCGACATAGCGAAATGCTCTTGCGCCGGAGTCTTGCGACGCTACAGTCGTTAGAGTCATTCTTAATCCGTCGGAAACCAACAGGATATTCGGCCACACATATCCTTCGCCGATCGTCGACATTCGATGGGCTAAATCCCAACCCATTGTTGTATTTTCGAGATCATCGTCTAGTGAGGGTTCATATGCGAGGCGCCACCAATTGCGTACTAACCAGTCCGCTACGTGATACCCCGGTACATATGGCCCTGGCAGGAGCTCGTTGCTACCGAGAGCGACTCCTTCTGATGCGACGGATTCGTTGACTACGACACTAAACTGACCAAAAGTCGCTCTCTCCTCCCTCGTACCTACATCTAGAGAAGAAGGTGAAAGTTCGAACCGAAGACTATTCATTGGTTCCTCTTTCGCCATTCCTTTACTAGCCACTTGTGGAGACCGTCGTCTTTACTCAGCCGATAGCCATGATAGCGCAATCCATCGTTGCCCAATTTAGCCTCATATACCTCTCCTTCCTCGTCGATAGCCCATGCGTATTTAGGCGGATGCGCATCGTCTCGACGATCCGAGACCATGCCCAATTCAAATGCGCGTTTTAACAACCGATTCGCTTCCTCTGCTGGAATAATCCGAACGTCATCACATAGTGACTTTGTGGGTCGGGGACTAATCGCGGGTGTCAAACCGTAGTCTGACGCTTTTGATTTGTGATGTGCACTTCCTTCATACGACGTCTCCCTAGAAAAAGTGCGCAATTCTTCCTTCGAGAAGGAACCAACCTTGAGCGGTCGGCGGTTGACTGACAATCTGTACCTCGTCCAAGCTTGTTTTAGTCACGACGACTGAATGCGTTTTACCGACCATTGTCACGCAAATTCCATGTCGCTTCGGAACAAAGGCTGGCAATGATAGGTACATAAAACCGACGAAGCATGACAGATTTAATCGCGGTTCTATTTAGCGACGCGCCAACAATTCGTGTTCCGCGGAATCAAACACAATACCCGGAACGAGATCAATAGAAATCCAGAGCTTCTCCGAGCACTTTAGCAAAATATCACGAACGATATAACGGGTCCAATATACCTATATTCCGAAACTAACGAGCTGTCACACTAACAAGCAGACCGTAAAATCAATGCGGTAATCATTCGTTCGCAGAACTAGATCTTCTAGATTTGAACTACCCGATCATTGATCCGGTTCTCGTGGATTTCGGTTTTTTCGCAATCCACTGGTACGGCTTCATGTATCTGCTCGCGTTCGCGACGTACTGGTTGTTGGCTTACATCCGGATTCGCAACCAGCGGATTTCATGGAACATCGCACAACTAAACGATGCGTGTTTCTACATGGTGCTGGGTGTGATCATTGGGGGGCGAATCGGTTACGCGCTGTTCTATGGTTTCGAGCAATTCCTCGAGGAACCAATCTGGTTATTCCGAATCTGGGAAGGCGGGATGTCGTTTCACGGCGGTCTGCTTGGTGTCATCGCGGGATTGTTCCTCTGGTGCAAACTTAATAAGCATGGGTTTTGGCCCACGATGGACACGGTCGCTCCGTTTGTACCACTCGGATTAGGACTCGGTCGAATTGGGAACTTCATCAATACGGAGTTGCCAGGAAGAGTCACCGATTCAGCGCTTGGCGTCCACTTTCCGTGTTTCAGCGTCGTGGACCATAACTTCCTTTGCACCGGTCAATTCGAAGATGTAACCCGTCACGTTTCGTCGCTTTACCAAGCCTTTGCTGAAGGTGTGGTTCTGTTTGTTGCACTGTGGCTTTTCTCAGCGAAACCGCGCGAAACGGGTCAAGTCGCTGGCCTTTTTCTGCTTGGATACGGCGTATTTCGAATCGTGACCGAGTTTTTCCGTCAGCCGGATCCGGAATTAGGATTTATCCTATTTGCCGCGTTGTCCATGGGTCAATTGTTGAGTTCGCTGATGGTCGTCGTTGGGATCGTGTTGCTACTGCCAATGTCCACTAAATATCTACAAGGGAGAACCCATTCTTGAAGCAGTATCTTGAGTTGCTCGAGACGATTCTTACAGACGGTGTACCTCGTAGCGATCGAACGGGTGTCGGTACACGCTCGATCTTCGGGTACCAGTTCCGCTGTGATTTAGAAAAAGGCTTTCCGTTACTCACCACCAAACGCGTGTTTTTCAACGGCGTCGTCCATGAATTACTGTGGTTCTTGAGCGGCAGCACCAATGTCCGAGATTTACAAGAGGTCGACGTCCACATCTGGGATGAATGGGCTGACGAACGCGGTGAACTTGGACCGGTTTACGGGTACCAGTGGACGCAATGGCCCGATCCGGGAGGAAGTGGCGTCATCAACCAGATTGAAAAAGTAATTCGATCTATTCGAGAGGAACCACACTCTCGTCGTCATATCGTTTCAGCCTGGAATGTGGCGGATATCGACAAAATGCGCTTACCGCCCTGCCACGCGTTATTCCAGTTTTACGTTGTAAATGGACGTCTAAGTTGCCAGCTCTATCAACGAAGTGCCGATATCTTTCTTGGGGTGCCTTTCAACATCGCCAGTTACGCACTCTTAACGCACTTAGTGGCTCAAGCCACTGGTCTGCAACCGGGCGAATTCATACACACCTTTGGTGACGCGCACCTTTACAACAACCACGTATCTCAAGCCGAAAGGCAATTGCGTCGTCAGCCTCGCGCGTTGCCGCACTTGGTTGTGAATCCGGACATCGCCGATATATTCGAGTTTACGTTCGACGATATCGAACTCGAAAACTATCGTCCACATCCTGGCATTCGAGCACCCATAGCCGTTTAGCGAATTGATCGTTTCCCTGATCTACGCGATGACGCGAAATCGGGTCATCGGGCGCGATGGCGGACTGCCTTGGAGTCTGCCCGATGAAATGGCACACTTCCGAAAAACGACCCTTGGTCATCCCGTCATCATGGGCAGAAGAACCTTCGACTCGATGAATCGCAAACCGCTACCTCTACGTCGAAACATCGTAATGTCAAGAAGCAAATGGGAAGCCCAAGGGATCCGCCGAGCGATCGACCTTAACACGGCGCTTAGTTACGCAAGCGAAGATGGCGCAGACGAGTGTTTCATCATTGGCGGTTCAGTGATCTACGAGGCAGCACTGCCAGTCGCAGATCGTCTTTACGAGACAATCATCGACGCAGAGATCACCGGTGATGTGTATTTCCCCACCTACGACGTGGACGCTTGGCTAGAAGTCTCGCGTACTCACCATGCCGCTGACAAACGCCATGAACACGCGTTTGACATCATCGTTCGCGAACGCGTTGAGGCAGAAGCCGCCTAGCTTCTAAGGTGTCGCCAAGTGCTTCTCAAGCACTGCACGGTCAATTTCCAGACCCAAACCAGGTGTCGTTGGTAGCTCGATAAATCCATCCGCGAACTTGATCGGTTCGACAAACAAATCCTCATGCAACGGACCGCCGTTGTACTCCTGAATCATGAAGTTGGGCGAACACGCATCCAACTGAACCGCAGCAGCAGCAGCGACCGGACCGACATACATGTGTGGGGCGATCATCGCGTAGTGCGCTTCAGCGATCGAAGCAATCTTCTTCGATTCTAGGATGCCGCCGCACTGCCCTACGTCCAGTTGGATGATCTGGGCCGCCTGCTTTTCGATCAGCTCGGCGAAGTCGTACTTAGTTACCAAGCGCTCACCTGAAGCGATCGGAATGCTGGTATGTGCGGCAACTCGCGCCATCTCATCCACGTTCTCAGGTGGGACAGGCTCTTCAAACCACATTGGATGGAACTGTTCGAATACATCTGCGACGCGTATGGCGCCTGAGGTCGAGAACTGCCCGTGGGTGCCAATGCCGACTTCAAGCTCATCCCCTACGGCATCGCGGATGCACTGAAAGATCTTCGCGGCGTGATTGATGGTCTTAAGCGTGAAATCGCGCGGCAATGGGTAGAGCGGCATAAACGGATCTAGTTTGCACGCACCATTCCCTTCCTCAATCAGTTGCGCGGCTACTTCACCTGCCTTCTCCGGGTTCTCCCAAATGCCTTCCGCTGGCATGTAGGCGTAAGCCTTGATCTTCTCGTGGTACCGTCCACCTAGCAACTCATAGATGGGCTGACCGGTTGCCTTACCGACGATATCCCAACACGCCATTTCGATGGCACTTAGCGTTGGCGTCATGAACAGACTTGGGTGCCGATAGTCGTGTCTTGAGCCATAAATCCGCTGCCACATTGCTTCGATATGGAACGGGTTCTGTCCGACGAGGAATTCGTCGACGAGCTCGTGAAAGAGTTTGATCTGAGACTTCAGGCTACTCGCGTGTCCGGTCGGGCGCTCCCCGATGCCGACGATACCTTCGTCGGTGTAAAGTTCGAAGAAGAGGAATTGGCGTCCGCCTCGGTAAGGTGAGACGTTATCGACAAGGTAATGTCTTGCTTCGGTAATCTTCATGGGGTTCTTATAAGTGATGTTGCTCATACGCCAATCTCGTCGCAGATGAGCAAGCGAAGCATTCTAAGTACGACATTAACACTTTAAGAGCGATACTGTTCTCTTTCCGTTTCATTTGAGAAGCACGTGTAGGATCTACTGAGTGAACATTTGATATCGACTTTGAGCGTCTTTGGCGAGTATCCTCCAGATAGAAACAGTTAATTAGGGGAAAGGACCATCAATCCGAAGTTTTGTATCACACTCATCTTACCGATCGTCGGTTGCTCACAGAAAACAATAACGTTAAACGTTTCTAAGTCACGCGCATTAGGCACTTTGAGTCCGTCTGCGCCCATGAATGCACACGCTTCGGCAATCTGTTGAGAGCGAGCATACTCACGGCGATGTTCAAGGTAACTTAACTGGCCATATTGTTCGGTTTTTAAACCCAATTCTGCTAGTTCGGAGACGTTTGCGAACTCTACTACGCAGCTTAACTCAATCTCTAGCTCGTAAATCTCATACCGTACCTTCGATGGTGGGAACGGCTGCCCTTGATAGAGATGAAATCGACGTTCGGCGATCGCACCCGATCTAGATTCTGATGTGTATAGCACATCTAACGTTCCATCGTCCCATCGTCCACCAGAACGCGAGCACGTGAGTGGATCCGCACCTTCGCGTACTGAACGCCAAACACTTCGTATGAAAGGTTTTTGCGGCAGTTTCTCCAGAGCATCTAACAACGCCTGGTCGCGAATATTGGGATGGTGTCTGCGTTTCGGCTGGTGCATATTTAGATATATGCATCCGCATCCAATCTATCGAGAATCGCGATTACTTCCTCGGTTCGTTGATCATGAACCAGATCGATGGCACGTTCGCCATCGAGCTGAGGGTGGCGCGCATAGAGCCATGCTCTCACTTCTTCGTTTCCGTAATACATACCGAGACGCATTACGACATACGATAGATCTGACATGATCAATTGAGTTTCAGGGTGGGGTGATTTTTGTCCATTACTCCATCGTGATACGGTAGCTTTTGAAACTCCGGTAAAGTTTGCTATGTCGGTCCCTTTTAAACCACCCAATTCTTGGAGACGCTCCAGGAATTGAACGACGGGTTTTGAGTTTGCTTGGCTCATGTTCCGTTACTCTTGATTCTGTTCATCGAAGTCTTCACTCGGATCGGTGATCGAACAGCGAGTTTTAGTTCCCCCGCTAGGATTTCATAGGCACGGCTCATCCGTTCGGTGTGCTGGTTTGATCTTGCCAACTTTCGGTCTAGTGTATCGTCACCTGTCTTGAGTTTCGCAAGGTCACGCGCCTTCCTCTCCGCATCCTGCATCGTCGTATTTACAAAGTGCATAGCGCGTCTCGCATCCGGGACATTCGCGAGCTTCTCGATTTCGAGAGCCTGCTGCTTAGCGATATGCGCCCTATGATTTTTCAGCATCGATGCCAGTCCTTGAGGGCAACAATCTCGATCTCCACACGCAATAAGCCGTCTTCCCGCGTGAATCGCAGCGATCTTCTGAAATTCATCCGGCTTTAACGAAGTTGCAAGTCCAGGAATTGGTATGCGAGTAGGACGACCGAACGAACTACTTGCATTAGATGATTGGGTTTCGTCTGCCCAATGCCGAGTACTGAAACGCTGATACTCGCCAATCCCTTGGGAAATACCGCCAACGACACCAAATGCCATCGCAGCCAACCCCACAAATCCGCCAACACAATCCAAGACAATCGGTAATCCCAAGTCGTGGATACGCGCAATGCCGTGGAAGGTCCGAGCGACGACCAGTGGACCAGCGTCGTAACCGAATTCTGCCAGTCTACAGAATAGATTGTCGATCGGTAAATCTCGGAGCGGTCTGAGTTTTTCTTCAACATCCCTGCGTTCCGAAATTACCGCACGCGGCAATATCAGCGAGTAGTCAATCGCTATTGAGTTGCCGCCTTCACGGTCTAGCGCTTCACGGAGATAGGTAGTTGCCTCAATGTCGCTTAGAAATTTAGGATCATTCAGTCCACTTCGTAAGAAACGACTTGGACTTAACACGCCGGAAACGCCTAATTTCACGGCCGTCTGAGCGATATCTCGTATCAACTTTGAATGGGAACCAAGCGTGAAATCTTGATTTTTTAACGGGCGTGACTCAATTGCCCAAGGCGTCTTTCTGACTTTGCCTTTATAAGTACCTGCTTCACTGAGTTCCGCTATTTTCGTGTCAAGAATTACCTCTGCGCCGCTATCTCGCAGAGCGCCGATAAACGACTCTTGGCTTGACAGTACTGATGCGTCAACAATAAGCGCTTCACCAGGTAATCGACCCTCCGCTCGCAGATCCTGGAGACGTCGGTGCGCCTGATTGCCAACGCGGATCACAGAACCGAGAGACGATCGTAGCGGGGAACCCGGTATCGGAATGATCTCGGCTGGCATTTGGATTGACCTTTTTGTTTCAAATCATATATCATTGAAACATAAATGTCAATATCTAGTGCTCAGCGTTGCATTTCTCCAATCTGATTCAGCCCGCTTTTCAGCGGATTAGTACATGGAGCGATTGAAACAATGTACTGATCTCAACTGGGTGCACTACTTGGAATATTTGATTTCGGAAGGTGGCGTATTGCCTCGCTCAATGCGGATTAGTACCTGATCACGTCCATTTACCCCATATCATCGATTTCGTCTCACACATTCGCGCGCGTAGTGAACACGGTACGAAGCGTGTATTACTCACCCCGATCTCGAACCACATTTTCTGCATCTTCTCTACTGAGCCTACACTCAACCAGTTGCCTCGTTGGTCGCAAAGTCGCTTCATCACGCCTTGCCTTCTATCAAACCGACAATACGTTTAAGCCATGACGCGGCTACTCGGTTACCTGTGATATCAGCCACGAACTCTTGACCAGGAGACGTGGTATGAAGCACGCCGTCCGAAAGCCATCGTTTTGGGTTCTGGTGATAGCTCAAGCCAGTCTCGCGAAGCCAAGAAGGTATCCGCCAATGACTCACCGGACCGTTAGGCATCGTGAGTCGTAGTCTTGGCGAATCTGTCTGCGCAATTCGACCTGAACCGACATAAATGGTGTTGTTCTCGTTCCATTCACCGATCGTGTGAGGATGGCGAATTGAGAAGTCCCTTGGCTGGTGAACTTTTGTAGGCGCTGAACCTAGCTGCAGAACCTCTTCGATCTCTAGATAGCCGAAGATCCGATGGTGCCGATCCGCACCATCGAAATTCGAGAACAACCCATAGAACAGGAACACGTCTCCCTTTTTTACGCCGTTGTTCAAAAGGTGAGTCTGCGAAGCACCCGTCTGACCAAAAGCACAGCGACCGCCCTCAAACATTGGATCGCAATGACATAGTGAGCTCCCAGTTAGTTTGCCTCTCGTCATTTCCTTGACGAGAGAGGCTAAACCAAGATTCTCGTACGTTGTTTTAGACCGATCACGTGCAGGAATTGGCAGACTTATCGGGCAACCATCGACGATCGGCGAAGCGGCGCCACCCGCCGCGCTGTCGAAACCTTTTCGACTGAACACTACCTTCATTAGCAGCGATCATACCTTCTAACGCGGGCATGGAGTGGGTCGATCAGACGAGAAAAACGCCCTCATGAAAACCAAGGAGTAGGTGTCAGCGCGGAACCGGACTAATTCTTGTGGTCTGAAGAGAAGTGATGAACACGCTCGTCAAACCCAAACTCAAGAATGCAAGCATGGGAAACGTTGCGTCGATCCAATCTAACTTAGGAAACTCTGCCGTGGTTACGAGCACACCATTGAAATAGATCGCAACCAGCAGTCCTAAGCTCAATCCTATTGCTAGCACAATGGCGATTTCTACTAGGAAGTACCGGACTATGCCCCAGCGCGTGGCACCAAGTACTCTTCTTATGCTGATTTGTCGAATGCGACGTTTGACATTGAAGTTCTCGACGCCCACGATACTCAGCATGGTCGTTATCGCCAGTAACACCGTCGTCACAGAGAATATCCAAACAATCGCTACGTTACCGTTTGTTGAACGTCGATAGGTATCCTCAAGGGTCTGGATGTTCGATACGATTCGATTTGGATTGAGATCTATGAGTTCCTGCTCAAGTTCGGGCAGTAGAGAATCTCTAAACCCTTCCTGCGCTCTCACGATTAGGTTGTAACGTGCCCACGCAAGCTTCTGCGAGACCATAAAAGAATCGTGTAAGTTGCTGTTGTTTGCGGCCGGTTGAGGAAGGTACCTCAGTATGCCGACCACTGACGCACCAATGTCGCCATCGAAGTGAACGAAACTACCGACGACCTCTTCCATAGGCACATCGGGGAAGAGTTTTGACGCCAGGGATTCGGTAATGATCATCGCCGGTGGTCGTGCGTGATTGGGACCATCTCGCCAGACGATCTCCTCAGGCAAGAAATTTCTTCCATAGAGCAGTTCTAACCGAAGCGTATCGATCGCTTGGTCGTCGACCATATAACGTGCCGCATTGATCTCGATCGCGTCAGATTCTGTTGAATTTCTTAACGTCGTGTACCAACCGCTATTGCTCAGTGGCACTGCATTCGATTGGATCGCGTTCGCAATTTTGGGGTGACTTCTCAGGTACCTGAGATCACTATCAGAATCAACGCCGACGACAAATTGACTACTAAAGCCGTAAACGGTGATATGCAGCAAGTTGTCTTCATCGATGCCGGTTTCGGCGTTCAGCTGACCGCCCACAAATCGAGAGGCACTAAGTGCATTTACTGCGACCGCGACGGAAAGTAACACCTGAAACATGATCAACGCAAATCCGAGCCAGCTCGTCTTCATGGCTTTCAACGTCGGCATCAGCTCAAAGTTCATGCGCTGGCTCGCAGTTGACTCGCTACAGCGATGTAACTTGCTCGAAACATGGGATACAGAGCGACGATCAACGTACTGACGATCGCGATCGCGACGCCCATTAATATCAAAGGTGTATCTAGTCGAAAGAACTGTTCAATGTTCTCCTCATCTCTAAGCAAATAAGTCATCGCCTCTAGACCAACTAGCGTGAATAGAAGCCCTAAAACACTACCTAGAACGCCTATGACAAACGCCTCAACGCCAATTTGAAAAAAGGCGGCGGTCCTACTCGCACCTAACGCGCGCCGAATCCCAATCTCGCGTGCATTACTCAGCAACTTAGCCATCAGCAACGACAAGGTGTTGCACTGGCAGACGAGTAGAAACATAAATGAGGAGGCGAGCAGCGCGAAAACGATAGGAGGGACTGCTTCGCGGAATACCAGCCAGTCCGTGAGAGGAAAGAGTCGGCTTCGATTAGGTCGTTCAAATCTCCCAAGTAGCTTCTGTTCTTCTATGTAGCCGGTAAGAAAGCTGCTGTAGCGATCGTACGCCTCCGTAGTGCGAAGCTCAACCCAAGATTGAATCCACACACACTCTGAATTCAAAAAGTCGCTGTATTCGTTCGTAGGTACGGGCTTCCAACAGTTCGTATTACCCCTTCTCGGCAGGTTCATTTCGACTGCCTTCGTGAAGGGGACGAAGATTTCCGCAGGTGGATCAAATGGACCCGTGTTTAGGTCGTAAGCCTTTGGCAACATGGTCCAGTCCTGCAAGACGCCGACGATTTGAAAACTAACCGCTGAGACCTCAATCGACCTTCCTAATGAGTCCGTACCACCAAAGAGCTTCTCGTTGAGCGATTTTGAGATCACCACGACCGGAAGAGCGCTTTCATCGGCGGATCGATCCCACGAGGCACCGTATTCAAAAGGCACATCAAATAGGTCAAAGAACCGGTAGGTCGTAGCTCGAACGGGCGCCTCCATAGGTTTCAACGTTGTCGAATCAGGATTTACTACGCCGGTTGCGCCATACATGACGGCCTGTTTTGCATCAGGCTGTTCGGCAATCAGATTAGTCGCGTCGATGTACGTGATTTGGCGTGGTATTGATTGGTCGGAGTCATCGACCGTGTCGGGATTACCGGCATCAAGCAGTATCCTGTAAAGCACGTCTGATTTTTGAGGTATCGGATCGTTCGACATGTAGTAGTAAATCGTCATGATCGTCATGAAAAGACCAATACCCATGGACGTCGTCAAGACCATCAGGCTCGTTAATGTCCGGTTTCGTCTAAGGCTGTGTAGACTAATTCGGAGATAGTAGAGAAACACAGCTAGTCGGCGAATTGCGTGACTTCTGCGCTCGGATCAATCATGCCGTCCTTGATAAATACCTGTCTTTCGGCTCGATTTGCGAGCGTGGGGTCATGGGTCACCATGACGACGGTTGAGCCTTCTTGATGCAGGTCTAGTAGCAGTTGCATGACGCTATCCGCCATGGCAGAATCTAGATTGCCTGTCGGTTCATCCGCGAGTAGTAAATTCGGGTCACCCGCCAATGCTCGAGCAATCGCAACCCGTTGCTGCTGACCGCCGGATAGTTGAGATGGGTGATGCTTAAGGCGACCAATCAGACCAACTTTGGACGCGACTTCCTCAATTCGTCTTCGTCGCTCACTTTTACCGAGACCACGATAGCGAAGTGGCACGTCTATGTTGTCAAATACGTTCAGCTCTGGGATCAGATTGAAGGCTTGAAAAACGAAGCCGATTTTTTCGTTTCGAAATCTCGAGCGTTCGCGGTCTTTCATGCTCGAAACATCCGTACCTTCGAATAAATAAGTTCCGGCATCTACGTTTTCGAGCAATCCGGCAATATTCATGAACGTTGACTTGCCAGAGCCCGACGGCCCTACGAGCGCTACGAACTCTTTGGCTTGAATGTCTAGATCTAAATCCTTCAGCGCGGTCGTCTCTACCGTGTCCGTCCTAAAGGTCTTATTCACACCGCGCATCGAAATCATGCAAAGTTCCTAACTTGACAGCTTCCTATTGACCGATCGCCCCTCAATCCAAGGAGACTGGTCATACCTTGAGGTTGGCGTTTTAAACCACTTTTCTATATGGTGCAATCGACGTGCCAAATTACGAGTCATCATAAACACTTTAAAATCAATGAGTTAAATGGGGAGTAGGTGTATCGAGTGCATCAAATTGGCGTATTTGACTAATCGATAGTGAAATCGCTCCTGGTATTTACTGCGTTATGAGGACGGATGCGTAGTCTTGAAACGACTCAGTATTCGAAAGAATGATCCTGTCTCCCGCTGACAGACCTTGGGTAATCTCAATCGAGCTGGAACCTTGTGCACCCGTTTGAATCGAAGTTCGTCTGGCAATACTCTCGTCATCAATGACGTAAGCAATACGACCACCTCCCGAACTTAAGAATTGCCCCCGAGGTACGACAAGTACATCCGGTATCTCACGCAAAACGATACGGCCATTTACTCGTTGATTTCGACGTAAGTCCATCGGTGGCTCGCCTTCAAATTTCATGCGAACCAGTACCTGGTTGTCCAAAATCTCCGGCGATATCGATGTAACCGTAGCCCCATGATTACTTCCGTCGATGGTTACTTCCGCACGCATACCAATCTCGATGTCGTCCGCGTAGCTTTGCGGCACCTGCGCGTCCAGTTCAAAGAGTGAAACATCGACGATGGTCATTAATTTTTGACCCTACATGATGTTGGTGCGCTGATCCACATCGATGTTACCCACGATCCCCGCAACCGGCGAACGGATTAACAACTCTTCGGCTTGTCTTTCAAGATTTTCGACCATTAGCCCTTGCCGCTCAAGCGACAAGCGCTTGGTTCTCAATTCAAAATCCATCCGTTCCTGGTCTAGCGCTAGAAACGACTTGGCGTGATCGAACGTAAACTGTGCTGACGTGAGTTCGTCGTTGGCTGTTTCCAGGTCGATATCTGAAATCGCGTCGCTGCTATGTGCGATCGCTGCTCGCCTCGCTTCCCGTTTCGCCGCTGTCAGTTGTACGGTCGCAACATCAAGCGCACGTTGATTTTCGAGTGTCTGTTGCTTATTCAGTATTTCCTCCCGTTCCACTTCTATGGCTAACCGAGAGTAGTTGGATTTTTCCTGATCAAGGAGATTGTGTATTTCTGGATTGGCAAGCTGGGCAACGACTTGCTGCGGTCCAACTCTATCACCAACCTTGACATCCAGCTGAATATTGCCGGCATGTTCGGAGTAAAGCGTCGGACTATCCCCAGCGACGACGACGGCTTGAACGGAAACATCGTGTACCAAGTCTTGTCGCGTGACCGTACCAATGCGTACGCGTTCGGCAGAAACGCTTAAATCTGCCTGAAACCAACGAGACATCATCGGTAGCGTGAATAGCGCTATAGCGATAACGACTAAAGCGACGCCGCCAACGATAAGCCATTTTCGATAGGCAGGCACAGGCTGAATGACTTTGTCCTGCGCGTCCGTCCCTTCAATCATGGTCTGGCTATATTGACTGAATCATGTACGTAGTTGGACTAAAAGGCCACTTTGTGGTTCACAGGGGATGAGTTGGACAAGTCTAAGGTCGAAGCAACCGTCATGGCGTCACGTAGTAAATAAACACACACTGAGCTTACGTATTTGGGCTTGAGCAAGGCGTGAGGTACGGGTCGATGTCAGACCTATGCCTTAGCGCCGATTGGCTTCGCTCACGAGATTCGAAGCAAATTCACAGAATTGATTGGTACGCGTCGAATAGGTTCGGAATCGCCAAAGAAGAACAAAGCAACCGGTTGCTACGCACCAAGTTTTTTCTAGAATTCGCGCCATTCGCACCGAGTTACTTTCGATTATCGGTGCCTTTTTCTTCTGTGGGAGGGTCTTTTCAATGAGATTCGTATTCAATCGACCGAATCATCTCTCATACCGCACAGAAGGAAAAACCTTCCATGTTAGCTACTCTCGCTGGCACAACTACACCCTATCTAAACGCTAAGCCCAAACGTCGGCGCTCATCGTGCACGACGAATCTGTCGCGTAATACCTACGCACAAAAAATCCTACGCTCATTTGGTTGGTCTCGCCCACACGTTCCAAAACTCAATTCCCTCTCTATATCTGTACTCGCGAAGTGTGCGATTCCCATAGCACTCTTGATCGCTACCGTTACGTGGGGTCAAGAAACACCACGTCCTAGCGCTACCGCAACACAATTGACGACCCTGCCGACATTAGACGGCGACGTCAGAGATGATCAAGCATGGCAGTCGGTTACACCTATCACGGACTTCACGCAATGGCAGCCCACTAATGGGGCACCTGCTACGCGCAAGACCGAGGTGTACTTCGCCTATTCCGAAGAGTTTGTGCACATCGGCGTCATCTGTCATGAACCGAGCCAAGACGACATCATCCTTTCAAGCGATGGGTTCCAGTCTGACTCCTTCACGATGGCGATTGATACGTTTCTCAATGGTCAAACCGGTTTCATGTTCGGCACCAACCCCATCGGTGTCGAGTACGACGCAAGTCTCGATAACGAATACGCCGACTGGAACTGGTCGACCACGTGGAAAGTACGTTCGAAGTACATCGACGAAGGATGGAGTGCGGAGTTTGAAATCCCATTCACGTCCCTCCGCTACGGTTCTGACGAGATGCAGACATGGGGTGTGAATTTCGCACGAATCAGCCGAAAAATCAACGAACAGTCTCATTGGGCACCACTGCCCATACAGTTCACCACCTACCGTCTGTCACTGGCCGGACAAATCAGTGGAATCAAGGTTCCCGGGTACCGCCAAAACCTCACGATCACACCGTACGTGCTCGGTGGCGTCGTCGAATCAGGTGGTTCGAACGATGCAGCCACCGATCGAGAGAACGATTTTGGATTCGATCTGAAATATTCCGTCACGCAAAGTCTCACCCTCGACGCAACTTACAACACAGACTTCGCTCAAGTAGAGCTGGACAAACTTCAGGTGAACCTCGGCCGATTCAACCTGTTCTTCCCCGAAACACGTCCATTCTTCCTCGAGAACGCGGGTCTGTTCCAAGTTGGGTTCGGAGGCGTGCAACTCTTCCATAGCCGCAACATCGGAATCGAACCCGGTGGATTGAAGCTTCCACTAACAGGCGGTGCTCGTGTTACTGGGAAAGTTGGTGCGTCAAACAACGTAGGGTTGCTCTTTGTACGAGCGGAGAGCGGCGAATACCTTCCTCAGAACGATTTCTTCGTCGGTCGATTCAATCGTGAGATGAAGAATCGCTCGTCGCTTGGGGTAATCCTCGTCAATCGAGAAGGAGGCGACACCGAAAACCAGACCTTAGGCGTAGACGGCAAGTGGGGTATCGGGGAGCGTACGGACTTTCAAGGATATGTCGGCAAAACGAATACACCTGGTATCTCCGAAGATGACCACTCTTTCGGATTTGGCTCCAACTACCGATCATCGGTTTGGAATCTCAATTTCGGACTAGCTGAAGTGGGTAGCGGCTTTAACCCGGAAGTCGGATTTATCCCGCGTGTTGGTTACCGCGCCTTGAGTGGGGGTGTCAACCATACGACCTCGTTTCCCGAGAAAGGCGGTCTCAAAGAGTGGAACCAGATTCTGTTTTACGACTCGTTCTGGGATTTCGATGGCTACCAGGAAAGTGGCTACGGACATTTGGAGACGTGGTGGCTGTGGGAAAACGGCGCGGATTTTTGGCCGGTGATTAACCTAGTGTCTGAGGGTGTTAAAGAAGACTTCGACATCGTCGGTGTCACGATTCCAGCAGGCGACTACGACAACCTACAGTTTTCGATCAACACCACGACGCCCTCTACAAAAGCTCTGCGCGCGACGCTAAGTCTCCTGCAAGGCGGGTTCTACAACGGAGATATTTTCAACGCGGGGCTGTTCCTAGCCTACCGTGTTGAAAACAAATGGGATATTTTCGCTTCGTACAACCACAACAACATCGATCTTCCCACTAAAGATTCTGCTTTTACCGCTGATCTGGCTCGGCTAGGAGTCACGTACACGTTTTCGGCGAAAGCGCGACTAAGTGCGTTGATTCAACACAACCTCGCGGAGGATATCCTCTCAACCAATGTTCGATTCTCCTGGCTACGCACCGCGAATACGGGGTTCTATCTCGTCTACAGTGAATTTGACGAACGTCGCGGGATCGGTGCGAATCGAAAGCAATTGGTGCTTAAGTACACGCACTTATTTGATGTACTATAGGTGACGAGATTGAAATAGAGCGCAATTGACCAAAACTGCGGCTCTTAGGGTTCGGTAGGATTCGTCTACTACACGTTTACGAAATCTACCGGACCTGATTCCTGGATCTTGACATTACAGTCGAATCTCGCAATTCACGTCGTGCATATCAAATAGATCTCGCAGATCGTCAATCGTGATACCAAGCAATCTCGCTGTCAGTCGCATCGAAATATCGCCGATGTCGATCAATCGACCTTGCTTTTGCTAGAAGGTCTTCGATAACTCGAAAGCTAATTCTTCGTCGGGTCTTCCGATTTCAATGTTCTGCTGAGCTCGTGCTAATAAAGTGTCTCTTACCCTATCAAAAACGCAATCTTGCGGTGGCGGTATAGCCGTTAGTCTTCTCACCGTGTGACATATCCTCTCGTTGGGTGCGTAGATCTACTTCTAATCCTAAAGTGGATCGCGTATTGCCTTGAAGACGGATGCCAAGACTGTAAATGTCGCTCGTATGCGACCGTGATTGGATAAACGGAGTTACGACAAATCGATCCCGATGAACAAGAAATCCGTAGCGGAGAGATCCTTGAACGCTAAATTCCATCGCATCTCGCTGCGAATCAATCCATGAGTTAGGTCCAGAGCCAATACCTTGGTTTGATACGAAGGGATCGAAGGTCTGTCTCGAGTGACCCCAAGTCGGCGCAAGCGAAAGCGACCAGCCAGTTGAGTCTTTCGACGGGTTGTACGTGGTCGAAATCGAATATCCCTGTTCTACGTATGCCGATCCCTCGCGTAGCTCGAAACGACGACCTTGGAATTCGACTCGTAAAGCACCCGACGACAATCGTGCACCGCCGACAGCTTCAATGCCCAATCCTTCTTGATCGCTTCCACCATCGTAGCGCAGATTGAGCGTAGCAAACGGTTCTACCGTAATTTGCGATGAGATTTGTACGTTGTACGACGTGGTTAGACCGCTACGTACTCGTTCGACTTCAGCTGTCAGTGAATCTTGATCTGGCATCGCCGAGTCAGCATCCATCGACAGGTGAGCGAAGTCGCTACTCCAAGCGAGATCAAGTCCTCGAGCATTCACCAGTTCATTCGTCGCACCAAGAATGACGGCTGTCGTGCGTAGATCATGAGAGACGGTCGGCGTTCCGTTTAGATTCGCAGTTGTCGCCATTTCACCGTTACCGACCAATCCGATCGCCCAAATCGAGGTACCGTTATGGAACTGATAGCGTGCGTACGGAGAAATGAAGCTCTGTTCTGATTTGAACCAACGCTGCGCGTCGCCAAACGAGTAGTCACCTGAACCTTTCGTTTGCGAACCGGCAAGACCAGCCTGGATACGACTGTTTACAACGACGTCTGTACCCACGTAGTACGAGCGCGATTGGCCGCGGTAACCGTCGCCTTGATACGACTGCGAGTCGGCATCAGTCCAAATCGTCCAATACCTTGAATCGTCCGACCTCGCGAATGTCTGTGAGATCCGCGGTATCGATTGGGCGCCGAACGAAGCACCTATCTGTGATGTTGATTCACTGAATTGTGAGTCGCCGTCGATCACTTGCTCAGAGAGGTTAGATCCCACCTCATGTGACGTTACACCGAGCGATTTCGGTGCCCATGTGTTACCTGAGGACTCTAAGTCAGGAACTTGAAGAGGCCCTTCCAGTCTCTTTCCGATCACCGAACTGACGCTGCTTAAAACGGCACGACCGTATCCTGCAAGCGCCTTGGACGCGACTTCATTGAGCAGGTTCTCACTCACGGTAACTTCGAACACGGCATTAGCCGACGCGCCATATGAGTCTGTAGCACGAACTGTTAGTTCTGCCAAGCCCTTCCGATATGGCGAGAGAACTAGATCGGAGCCATCAATACTTGTGTCCACCGCATTCGTTTCACCGGCGATCAATTCAAAACGTAACGCATGCGCGTCCGTGAAGACGCTGTAAAGGTCTTGTCGATACGGCTGTTCACCTACTTCTAGCATCAGTGCGAGCACTTCTGCTGATACTTGCGGTGCGCGATTCGCGATGCGGACACTGAATCGGACGACGTGGTATTCACCTGACGAGTCCTTTCCAATTAAAACGATATTGGTCGAACCAATTTCAAGTCCCAGAATCTCAACCGCCTCCAAATCTTCCGTCAACCCTGCACGTGCTATCTCGGACGCTCGCACAGCGACTTCTATGGCGTTCAAAGGGACATTCGAACCAATCAGGTCTCTGATCGGCAACGAAATCGTTTCGTCCAGATAGCCGACACGCTGAGGTACCGCAGCAGCTACGATTGAAGCCGCGGCTTCGACCGTTACGGTGAAGGTTGTCGACGTAATCGCGCCCGTCGCATAGGTAGCCGATACCGTGATCTGTGCACTTCCTACCGAGATACCGTGCAACAGTGCATGATGCCCAGCGACCGCACGAACGATGACCTTGTGTTGCACGCTCAGCAAAATGAAACTCTGGCAGTACGGGTTTGAGGCATTTGCCGTGCCTGAATCACCTACGGCTGCCACCTTCTGCACGCAGTTCAATGATTCCCACCACGCAATCACGTCGGAATTCGCCACTACCGCATTGACGGTGGATACCTGGTTCGAACTTACCGTGTACGACGTCGGTTGCTCCTCAGCTGTTGAAAAGACTTCCAATAGACTGAGGGTTCCAAGCCGCTGACCGACGGCTAAGGTTTGATCCGGAATCAATGCGCTGGTCACCGGTGCTTCTTCGTCCGTCACGGTCACGGTAAAGGTATGGGTTACCTCATTCCCAGCCGGATCTTCGGCTGTGAGGGTGACTTCAGCGGTACCGGTCCTCCATGCATACAGTACGAGTGTATGTGGTTCATTGCTTGGGAGGATCGCTAAAAGGACATCCTCGTTACTCGAAGACACCTCAGTGATCGATACATCGCTGTCAGGATCGGCGAACACACCCGCCAGTGACAGTTCCAGCAAGCCAGGTTGCATTGATTGGTTGCCAATGGGTCGACTGACGACTGGTGGTTCCGTCGTCTCGACCGTAACTGTGAATCGTTTCGCCGCTACGCCTCCAGATGTATCTGTGGCAGTCAGCGTCACGTCTGTGGTGCCGTTGCGTTTGCCGAAGATCTGAACTTCGCCGGTACTGCGAACGAAAATATCTACGATCGACGAATCAAATCCACTGACACGGAAGTTTGGCACCTGACCTTCGTCGTCGATGAAATGCGGTTTCGCATCAAACGTCTCCGTCCCGTTGACGCTCATACTGATCGGCGGAATCGCATCGGACGTGGCGCGGACTGACTCGTCGATGTCAAGCAGGTTGACAAAGACCTGGACGTCTGCGCTATCCACATCGTCGCTGACCGTAAGCGTCAGGAGGTAGTTCGCCTGGGTTTCAAAGTCGAGGAGCGCTTTGGTGGCTAATTGGATCTGATTGACCATCAATCCTTCGTCAGAAAGCCGGAAAAACGCGTTTTCCTGCAGACTGAAGCTCAGTACATCCCCAAAGTCCGGGTCCGTCGCTGAGATAGTCGTCGACAGCTTTGTCCCGATCGGTGCGTTTTCGGCGACGTTGGCTTGATAGCGGCTAACACCTCCGGGGAATTCGGGCGGATTGTTGTCGTCCTTGACGACCACCGTCATCGAGGAGTGCTTGGTTCCACCCGACGTACCGGTAGCCCAGGCGTGAACGATGGTTCGACCCAACCGAAGTGCCGTGATCTGAAGCACCGGGGTCGGCACTTCATTGACCGTGACGATCGTTGAATCACCGCTAACGGCACGAAACGTCAATATTTCGCGCTCCTCCGGATCTATGAAGAGATCGCTCAGATCGAAGCGCTTCACCGTTGTGGTCGGCAGGTAGATACTGAGCGCATTGGTCTTGAAACCGCCTGAAATCGGTTCGTCGATGTCCCGTACACGGATCGTGAACATCGCCTCGGCGACAGCGCCGCGCGAGTCGGTCGCAGCCAATGTGAAGCGTCCTATCGGATTCGCACGTACCGTCTCGTAATCGAGCTCGCCATGCACCTCAAAATTGACCGTCGTGGTCGACTCCAAGCGAATACAGGCGCTCGCAAAACTGATCCCTGCGCCTACATTGGATGCCCCACATGCATCGCGGGTGGATGTATCCAGCAATGAATATGTAATTTGGTCGTTGTCGGGGTCTGTCGCGTTCCAATCGCCGAATTCCGGCGTCAACGGTCCCGTAAATCCTTCATCCAGAGTGAGGGAAAAACCGGTCGCATTACCAGGCCATCGTGGAAGTTGGTTCTGACCTGTTTGGACTAGAACCGTGATCTTGGCTAGCGATTCGGCCGTCGCGGGATCCAGACGTGGGAGTACGGCGGTAGGACCGCGCTGATCCCAGCCGCGAACCCAGATTTCAGCCTTTCGAATACCGTCTTGCATATCAGCAACGGGAGTGACGACCAGGTTCGCACCTTCCGTATTGACACGGACGATCGTACCGTCCGTTACCGGTGAATTTCCAGCAATGAAGTTCGTGTCCTGCTCAGTGCTGCCAATACTGACCGTTCTGTCGCCGAAATTTGGCGAGTAACCCAGGAATTCCCGAATTTCCACGTCTTCTGCGTTTGCTTTAAGGAACAGCGGACGTTGTTCAGGATCTTGGAATAGTTGATCGGCTCTAATTCGCTGCGAGCCGCCACTCGCGTTCATCCGCAGCAGAAATCCGCGATTGTGATTGGAAGACGGACTGTATTGGGGCGCGACGACTGGTGGTTCGTCGACATCCGTCACAGACAGCGTAATCGTCAGCGAGGACGGGGTATTGAGCCTGGCTCGAGCCGCTAATGCAGCATCTACTTCCGATGAGTGGACGAGGCGTCGGATCTCCGTTTCGGTCTTTGCAGCGGCGTCGATGACGACCGTTAGCTGCTTGGATTGTGGAAGGGCTTCAAAATCAATCGTCGAGGTCGATTTGAGTCTTAGTTCAAGTTCGTGGGAATAGTCCACTCGATCTTGCGCGGTGATGTAACGACCTTCCTGGTCATACATTTCGAATCGTGATACGCTGGGATTACGAATCGAGTAATTCGCGAAGCGTGCCCCTTGGGCGCCTTTCGCTGCGGCAAAAGCGGTATTGAGCGCTTGGAGGTTCGCAGAGAGCTGATCGGGCGATTCACTCCACTGTACCGTAATGGCGCTTTGAGTGAAAGCGTGGTCAGCGGATTGCGCATCGATCGAATGCGCGAATAACGCGACAAGAGCTAACAAAGACAGAGGCGTGACGTTGCGAAATCGTTTGCCGACAGACGCTCGCGTCACATTCCTCGAAGTTCGTGACGAGAGGCGTTTCGCTACGGTTCGCATGCCTTGCTTCCCGGCGCAACCTATTTCGCTGATCCTTATTTTAGGAGTAATTTGCCTTTTATTTGAGTCAGTTAGGCGTTACTACGTTTGCCATTAGATCGTACATCGTTGAGCGAATTCAGACTCGTGAAGTACGAGCTATGAAGCTAATCTCGCGCTATTGTTTGGACTGGACCACCTCGTTTTTTCCGATAACGAACCAACTCTCAGCCGCGGAAATCGAGCAAGACTTGCGATACATAATGAGGCAATCTGGATCCATCCATGGAAACGGAAATTTACATTGCTTTAATCGCTCAGCTGTCGCACGAAATATACTGCAACGGGTGTTTCATGCATCAGATGTGGTGTGAGGACGACAATGAGCGACTCCGTAACGTGGGTTCGAGTCGCAACTTATGGCGACTTGGCGGATGGCGAGGCGAAGAACGTACCGGCACGTGATGACCGCACGAACGCGCTGTTCTAAGCAGCGCGAGCGCACCAAATATGCCATGGGCGTTGGTGCCGGGTATAAGGAAATAGATTTCGGGGTTTAGACGAAGAGTGTGAAGGACTCGCCCGACAGCGAAGACAAAGAAACACCTCCAGAGAAAAACGGAATGAGGCTCGTATCAAAGATATGGACCTCAGTGATATCGCTGATGACTGCTGTGCTGATCGCATGGTTAGCAGGCGTGTTCGACGCGGCAATGCCTACTCCGGCACGTGTATGGCTTCTCATCAAAGAAGAGTCGATCGTACGACAACAGCGTCCTGTAGATAAGTTTCGTGTGGTGTTGTGTTGGCTCGAAGATGACCGGTCTGGGAGTGACACGAAGTTCTTTTGGAATATCGTCAAGAAATTTGATGGGTTTGAACCACTTCGTTGTGGGCGGGTAATTAAGTCATCTGGCACCGGCGCCGAATGGCGAGAAGGTATGCGGAACGAAGCACAAAGAACGCTCACACAATTCGACGCGGACTTGATAATCTTTGGTCGGGTAGAACTGGGTGGTGGAGAACAATGGAGTCTATGGTTCCTCCGACGATCAGGTGAGATCACCTTCGACTACCCTGATTCGGACAACCCTTATCTCGTAAGAGGCACCCGGTTACACGAAGACTTCACTTCGGAGATTCAAGAACAGCTTGAAGCAATTGCGCTTTCTCTTGCAGTGCCTTTAGTAGACAACGAAGTTCGTAATACGGTGGTAAGGGAGGGTCTCAAACGAACTATAGAGCAACTCTCACATTTACTCAGTGACGAGACAATCCAAGACCCTGAACGACGAGGGCGCCTACTCGAAGCGCTTGGCATTGCCCAAATGAGTCTTGGTGCACGCGAAAGTGGAACACACCGACTGGAGGAAGCCGTGATATCTCTGCGTGCATCGCTAGAGGATTTGAATCGTACTAAGTCTCCGCGGCCGTGGGCAGCAACACAAAATAACTTGGGTTTAGCATATTTAAGACTAGGGGAACGAACATCAGATACTACTATCCTCCGAAAAGCCGTGACAGCTCTACGTATCGCACTAGAAGCAGCTGACCGGAACGAACCCCATACGTGGGGAGGACTCCACCTAAATCTTGGCATTGCCTTAGCTCGCTTAGCAGAACGTGAAAACAATAAAGAAGCGTTAGCAGAAGCGTTAGAGACTATTCGGCTGTCCTTTAACGTGTTTACACGCGAGGACTCGACACGCAGGTGGGTTGAGGCGAAGTACAGTGAGGCGGTCACCTTGACGATACTGACGAAGGTAACTGGAATGCCAGGTCCGGCAAAGGAAGCGCTACACATTTTGCAGTCGTTGGAGAACACAGCTGATAGGCTAATGCCCCCTGTGTACCTGGCTTCCGTTCAGTACGCTATCGCGAACGCGCTTCTACGTATGAGCAAATCGGAGCCGGAAGTTAGTCGACTTCAGCAAGCCGTTGATATTTATCGAAAAGTCCTGAGCGTATATACGCGTGAACGGAACCCGTACCAGTGGTCTTCAATACAAAACAACCTCGGTATCGCACTCACTGAACTTGGTACACGGATAGGTGATAGAGAAATGGTGCAGGAAGCCGTTTTGGCACATGGATTGGCGCTTAAGGAGCGACACAGGGAATTTGATCCATTGTACTGGGCCCAGTCACAGAGTAACCTTGGAAACGCTCTTTTCAGATTAGGCAGACTCTCTCCAAATCTGCAAGTACTTGAACGAGCGGGAGATGCCTACCTCAGTGCTTTAAAGGAATATAGCCGGAAGAAGACTCCGCGGGATTGGGGGGCTACGCAATCTAACCTCGGCGATGCATTTCTACTTCGCGGTATTCAAAACAAAGACCGTCACCTATTGGTCCAGGCCGTTAGCAGCTATCGAGAAGCACTGACGGTTTTTACGCGTGAAAAGGCACCTATTGATTGGGCGGACATCCAAGGTAACCTTGGTATAGCTCTTTTTACTCTAGGGCAACAAGAACAAAACGCGCGAAGTATGGAGCAAGCAATCGAGGCATATCGCTCGGCACTCGAAGTAATCTCACATTCCGACAATCCAGACGATTGGTCAAGGATACAAAAAAACCTAGGTTTAGCATTGCTCATATTGGGTATGTCGGCCGAAGGTCAAGAAAGTACAGAGTTGTTGGAGCAAGCTGGGGATGCTTTTAAAAAATCAATCACCGAGATCCAAGAGTACCCAGTATTTCAACAATAAACGGTTACAGGAAACTATATCGAAAGGTCTCTCTCACCGAGGATGAACGAAATACGCAGCTACGATTGTTTCTGGCATATGACGTGGTAAGGCAACGACAATGGCAAACACAGTAACCTGGGTACGTGCCGCAGATAGTGGCGACTTGGGAGATGGGGAAGCCAAGAGCGTACCTGCACCCGACGGACGAACTATCGCCCTGTTCTATACCAACGGCGCTTACTACGCCACCGACAACCAGTGTCCTCACATGGGCTTTCCATTAGTAAGGGGACTTGTCCGAAATGGCGTAGTGACTTGCGACTGGCATGGTCGGAGTTTCGATTTGGCGGGCGGCGGTTGTTTTCACTCTCAGTGTGACGACGTACGTGTATTTCAAACCGTGGTTCGTGAAGATTCCGTCTGGATTCGATTCGAGGCAGAACCTGAGTCCCGCCGTGAAGCCTGGTTACGCCTACTGTGGGAAGGGCTTCTCAATGACGATACGTGGACGATGTCGAAAGCTATCGCGCAGCTTCTTCATGCCGACGTACCCGAAGACGACATCGTCGAGATCATCATGCGTCATGTTGGTCGACACATCGCGAGTTCACACGATCTTGATGCCGGCGACGACGTGTCGCGTCTCATAAACGGATTAAAGGTCGGGCAACGGTACGAAGGTGAAGACCGACTGATCGCACTCGCCATCGCTGCTCGTTCAGCTGCCGGACCCGCCGCCGATCGCAATGAGAACGTGCTCATGCCGCCACCGTACGACTGGGATCGCACAGCCAGCTGGGTGCGCAACTTTTCAAGAGATCGAATGGGCAATCGCATTGAACGTTGTCTCTACACAGCATCAAAACAAGGGGACGGTGACCGCATTCTGCCGTTGCTGTTCGAATGCGCGATAGAGCCACACTTCCTCGACTTTGGCGACAGTCTCATCTCTCTTGCCTACCTCGCAGAACTCCAAGAGCTCTTCGGTTGGGAACGAGCCGGTGAGCTCATCTACAACCTCGGCGCCAAGCTGATCGGTCAACCGCGGCAAGAGCCTGAACGTTTTCGTCGCGATGCTGTAACCCGTATGCGGGAGTTACAGGCTCAGATAGAAAACGTACAAGAGGTTGCTGGCAACGCAAACTTCGACGAGAACGCATTGACCTCGGCGGTCACAAGCGTGGACATCCAACGATCGTTCGATGCGGTCGCAAACGCTTTGGACAGTGCATCAATCGACCGTCTCATCACAACCTTCGTCCTTCTCGCCGCGGACCGGATGGCACGGACACCCGTCTCCGTCGATGCGGGTTGGCCGAACCTGACGCGAGAATTCAACCTCGCATCGTCGTTGCGAGCGATCGAGAGACGCGGCGGTTTATCGGTAGCTGCGAAAGGTCTGTTCCATGTCGCATGGCATTTCTTTGCCGATCGGTGGATCAATATCGACTACCGACCGCTTAGCGAATCATCAGAAGTGCCATCAATCGATTTTCAAGACGAGGATTCCGCGACCTACGCGGTACTCGACTCGATTAGAAATCTCGATGTCGAAGTCGTGAGTGATTACGTCACGGCGTATCTCCACGCCGGCTATTCTGGAGACCGCCTGTTGCATGACATGGGGCGCGAAATACTGCGAGACGACACGGAACAAGAGATCCTTCCTACCTTACGCACGGTATTCGAGGAATGGGAGACTCTAAACGGCTCCGATACAGATTTCGGCGCTGGACACCCAGCAACTAAACAGTTGTTGGTGGGGCTCGCGCGTTACGCGACGGACATTCGGTCGAATTCTGACAGTCGGTCAGCCGCAGTGACTGCCATGCGTTTCGCAGAAGGCAAAACGACCATCGAGATGTTTGAATAGGGGAGAAATGAAATGAGCGTAGAAGAAGGATTTGTTCGTGTCGCGGCGGTGTCCGATATCGCACCTGGTAAAGCCATCGCGGTACGGGTCGAGGATCGGAGCGTCGCGCTATTCAACCATCAAGACCAGATATACGCGACGGACAACCAGTGTCCTCATATGGGCTATCCGTTGATTAGAGGACGTACGAGAAACGGGGTGCTGCAGTGCGACTGGCACGGTTGGAGCTACGACATGGCTGGGGGAGGTTGCTTCACAGGCGGATGTGACGATCTCGATACGTTTCCTGTCGAGGTCGAGGGCGACGACATCTACGTCAAGGTCGCAGGCGTCGCGTCTAAGCGGACAGGCGCACACTACCTCCTACTGAAAGAAGGATTGCTGTCACGCGACAACTGGGTTTTATCCAAGGCTGTCGCCATCATGCTTGCCCAAGGCGTCTCAGAAGACGAGACTCTCCGTTTGATCGTGAACCATTTGGGTAAGCACATTGCCACGGAACAAGATGCCAACGGCAGTTGGCGGCTTGCACAAATTGCGAACGGCATCAGTGTTGCTCGACGTCTTCCGGTAGAAGATCGACTCATTCCGCTAATGATGGCGGCAAAGGGTGCCTCAGGACGAGCCGGCGATCGACCAGAACGTCAAGCTTTACCACCTCACGCGACGTGGGAGACCCTTGCTGACTGGGTGCGGATGTTCTCAATGGATCGGGACTGGGAAGGTGTCGAAAAGTGTCTAATCACGGCCCGAACACTCGGTCAGAACGACGACCAGATCCTACCGCTCGCTTTCGAATGCGTCCTCAAGCCGCACTTTATCGGATTTGGATTCAATATTCCACATCTCGTCCGTTTAGCGCAGGTGCTAGAAGAGTTTGGGTGGGACGACTCCGAAAATCTAGTATGCAATCTAGTTGCCAAAATGCTCGGTCGTCATCGTGGAACCCCGGATGGCGTGCGACGAGAAGCCATCGAAGCCTACCGTAATCTAGTAGCTGATCTGAATGACATCTCTGAACCTGATGGTTCAGCTGAGTTCGACGAGGACGGATTCGTCCTGGCATTGCTTTCTGGCGATCTCGGCACCGTATTTGGAGCTGTTACCGATGCACTTCAGTCAGGCGTACACGTGAACAGAATCGCCGACGCCATGGTTGTGACGGGTGCGGACCGCATGTCACGTACTCCAGCCAGTTACAACCCAGGATGGTGGGATCTCGGTGCCGAAATGCAGATGGGCTCCGCGATCCGAGGGGTCGCGAAGTACGGCGGATACGCATTAGCGGCAAAAGCTGTCTACCACGCTGCGTGGCAGTTCTACGGTGATCGTTGGTTGAATATTCCCAATCGCCCTTTAGCGGAAGTCACGCTTAACCAGCATGCTTCGGAGGCGTCAGGTGATGCGAGCGCCGACCGAAAAGCAATCGTTGACGCTATCGAATCGATTCAGATCAACGATGTGGGTCCGATGGTAGGTAGGTATTTGGCAGCGGGGCATCCGAAGGAAGAGCTTCTCGACGATATCGCGCTAGCGCTTCTCAAGCACGACACGGGCTGGGACATCTTAGACACGTTACGCGTCGTATACGACGAATCGGACAACTGTCGTGACCACCCTGCTGCACATCAGCTGATTGTGGGTATCGCGCGATTTACGACGGGTGCTCGGCGCAGTAACAACAGTGAATCCGCGACTCGTACGGCGAAGAGGTTTGCACAACGCCAGACAGCTGTCGATTTGTATTGATGGTAGTGCATTTTTATTGACTATGCTGATCTTTTGAAGTCGCTTGAGATTCATCAGTCGTAAAGAACGCATTTCAGAGTAGTTTCGAATCTACTCTTCATATCTAAATCTCTTCGGTACCCGAGTCGCCAACGTTGCGTTAGCCACCTCAAATCCATGTTGCACTATCAGATCAAACTCGTCAGCGCTCAAGCGTCGAAGCGTTGTTTTAAAGTTCGCGACGGTCGTTACTGCTGCTTCAGACAAGCACGTCGTATCAGGCGAACACAAATCTACATCACTGAATATTTTCCGAACTGTATTTCCAATTCTCAGATACGCGCCAGCACAATCGCCACGCTCAAATCCTTCTACCAACGACCGGGCACGCAATCCGCGAATCTGTTCAGTCGCGACATCTATTAGACGTAGAGTCCGCCGTCCCGGTTTCAGTCTCGAAATAAGTGAAGGAGTATCTAAAGAAAATCGCGCTGACGCGTCACTCACTATCAGTAAATCGAACCCGTCTCGATATCCGCCGTTTGGTTTGAATAGCGCTTCTAAACCCAGATTATCGTAAACCCCGCCATCCCAAAGTCTGTACCGTTGTAATGGTGTCGTCGTAGGGATTTTTCTCTGCCCAGTGATTTGAAACCACTTATACTCATTCGAATGGATTGTGTAAGGACCGATAAGCCCTGGTACCGCCGCTGACGCAGCAATCGCATCTGCTATCGGCGTAACCGGTTTTAACACATACTTTGTGATGTAATCGCCCATCCTAGGCTGACTAAAACGCCAGTTCTTACCTGTTTCATAGCATGTCGTATTAACGATCCAACGTGGGACTTCCACAATGTCCTGTAGTGACCCGGTAATTCCCCATTGTCGCACCATTTGATCTGCTAATACATGTGCCCGACCTTGAGTTAATCTCCAAGGCTTTGAGAAGGATCGCCAGGTATATGACCATTGCAATGTCGCGTTAGTCAGCTTCTCACGCACCTTTGGTAATACGCTCAAGGCGAACTTGCGGCCGTCTGGCCATTGGTGTTCATTATGACAGTAGATCAAGCCCACTAGAAGACTACCGCCAGAAACGGTAGAAACAAAGGTCGTCGCCTCAAGCAGTCCATCCATCGCTAAACGCTTTAGTACTCCGCAATGGAACGCGGCCGCTCTAACGCCTCCCCCCGATAAAGAAAGCGCAACCTTCATATGAATTTAGCTCACTTGCACATACAGACCAACTCGAGAAGCACAACCAATAATCATCAAGACGCCTGGCCATCCCTCTAATCGCATTTCTTCAGTAATTTCACCAAGTAGCTTCCCATCATCCAAACTCATTCCGACACCTACACCGTCAGGATGAGAATGCCACTCACCAATGTAATTGACTTGGCCTCCGCAGCGTTTTTCGATATTTACAAGCTGCTCCCGTAAACCTGCATAACCTCGAATAAAGGATTCACATGTTTGAACGCTATCTGGCGGTGCTTGTATGCAGTCAACGACATACACACGCTTTCTTGGCATATCGAAGTAACCGATCAGTACACCGCCTGTTTCTTTAGGTAAGTGTTGTGTACGAAGCATCTCTGCCCGTTCAATCGTTCCGTGGTCAACCACTACCACCCAATCACCACGCTCAAATAAACACACGTCATAGACAGGGATATCTATTCTCCGAACACTGCCGTCGTCTTTGCTCTGCCAGACAGCTGCTACTGCGTTAACTTCACTCGTGCGTAATTGACGAGTCAACAAACCACTCGCGACAGCAATATCGTCGTGAGCTAACTGAGTAGTAATATCCCGACACCCTAAACCATATCGCATTCCCGGATTTTGCTCAAGATGATCTACTAACTCTTCGTCGCGCAACACTGCTCGGTAATACTGGGCTTCAAGCGCGTCTAACGTTAATGTTCTGCACCTATCCTCCAATAACATCACAGCATCGCGACCAGTCGGATTCAAGAATACTGATACACGACGTGCATTACTTTCCACGATCCCCGCTAGAAACCGCGCTACAGCAATCGAGGTCGAGGAGTCGATTATTAGATCCGCGTTTTGATACACCAACGCTCCTGCACCATTTGATGCAACCGACTGTGCATCTGCGCAATAAGCGCTTTCCACAGGGTTGTAAGGAGTCTCAACACGAGCAATTAACTCGGTCGCTAACACCTTTGAAATACCGACAGTTTCCTGACCTAATCGATGACGCGCGACATTGTGGGGATCAAGGTTATCTGAATCCACTAATGTCCACTTACCCCAGCCCATCCGCGACAGGTTGCTATGGATCTGCGAACCTAATGCACCTACCCCGACAAGCACAACCTTTTGAACGTCTTCTTCAAGAGGGAGACCATTGAGTTCCCGCGCTGCATTCCGGTCTAAGTACGGGATCGCTCTTACTTGCGCCACATTAACGTACGTTGCGAGATCTTCGTTTACCTCTGCACCTCCACCAAAGAGTAGACGCAGTGGACTATTCGAATCCGCACTTCCAACCACCCCACTCGCTATCCCTATCTCCCTAATCGGATTCAGTTCAAACGCGAGGCGCTGGATAGATTCAATTTCAGCGTGAGGTGTCCGTACCCGAGGCAATTCAATCACGATGATTATTCCATCGTCATTACGAGGTTTCGTCTCCGCGGAGTACCATCTATACAAATTCACAGATAGCACTTGCCATAGGTCAATTCCGAATCTACCTAATAGCGAACGAAGTTCCTTAAATGTCCTCGGTGGATGCTTCATCGGTATCTGAGGCACACTAAAACCACGAGTGGCGATACCGTAATACTTCCGTCCTGATGAATTGTTGCCCTCTTTGAGTTCTCGAAGCCGGTAGGTTGAGCGAATTCCGTCTGAATTCTGTATCAGTTCTGTTACGAACACCTTCTCTGATGCACTATCTTCAAGAATCTCTTGCGAGAACAACAAAGTGTTTGTGCTTTCAAACAAAACTGGCTCAAGTGTCTGGTCGCTGGCGTGTAGCTCCGCAATCGCCGTGCGAGAAAGCCATTCAACTAAGTAACGCAGAAATCCTGCGCCCGTCCATGTGAGACTTACATCTATCCACGGTTCCTCATACAGACACAAACGCCTCGGCTCATCCACTCGTGTAGAGAATAGATGAGGCACAAGTGGGAAATCTTTCCGCAACGCGGATACGATTGGGTATCGCGTTTCGCCTTCAGTATAACTTACACACAATCTCTCAGGAGACCTTATATCGAAGACCGTCGCCTGCGGTAATTCCGGTTCAACGTCAATCACTAGTGTCTCGGTTTCCCCGATTTCTGTTGTATGTGTACGAACTTCAACTAGCTTGGCGAACGGGTAAGTCGCAAGAGCCTGAACAACTTCGCGCGTTTGTTCAATCTCCACAGCATCCGCGCTAATTCGCTCGCCCGGTGCGTCAAACCAATCCATGAGATCCGGCTCTCGTAGATCTGCTCTTCGTCATCGAAGCGGAACCAACCGAACTCAAGATCAATAGCTTCGCACCCCACCTGCTAATTTCAACCTCTAATACCTTCGGCTTTTTCTCATTCGGATGTTCCATCGTAACGACGAATTTACTACCACCATTTTTCTGGATTGCTTGTTCGTACGTCGCAGCAGCTTGACGATGAGGCGGATCAATCGTGTCTTCCTTAGGTATAGGCTCTGACGAAGAAACAGCTATCGCGCCACTCTGGCACTGATCCAACAACCACTGCACGTTCTCCACCGGATCTGTTTGCGTCTTCCCCTTTTCTGGACCAAGAGCAAGGTAACTGCAATGGTGCGGAACGTTGTATATGTCCCAATACAGGCGCTCTTCATTTCCTTTCACAGAGGTGATATCCACGATTTCTTCGAGGATTTCCCATGTCGAATCACCAACTAGCAGGTACCTCGTTTTCGTGTCTGACACCATGAAAGTCGCATGTAGGATCAAAGCGCTTTCGTTTCGTAGCACCAGCTCGCCTTCTGAGTGCTTCGCAAAAGGTGAATGAACGAAAAACTCAACGCCATCATCTGCCAGAGTGAAACCGGGCACGAGTTGACCCGCATCCGTTATTAGGTGTTCCCTCGAACTCAACGACAGTCCATTGGATTCCAGCCAGTCTTTTAGTGCCGATGGCTTCGAGAAGACCCTAATTCCTTTCCCTGCGATTAGACGATGTCTCGCCTCTCTACGCCAGATAGCGGCTTCACCTGACAGTCCTTTCTCTAATATCGTCGCAGCCGGAACCCAAAGTTCATCGATTGTCGTTCGGTCCCCTTGCTGGTACTTCTTAGCATGCTCCAGATAGAAAAACTCTGTACTGTTCGCGATGTGGTCGTCATCTAAGTGCGTCAACGCTACTACGTCGAAGCCACTTTTCTTCGCCGCGCTGAGCTCGGCGCTCAAAATGCGATGTAAGTCGATCCGTGGATCCTCTACATCTTCCGACTTACGTCGGTGACAAAAATCAAACAACAGACGCTTCCCATTCGATAGGATTATCTGGCTGCAGTCGCCGTTTCCTACGGGATAAAACTTGATGCTGTGAGTCATGGCGATCGTTCCTCCGATGCCTTATACAAATTACCAGATCAAGTTCGAATATCAAACCAATCCTGGTAGATAGCTCAATTATAGTTTGTTATTAAAACTATCGCGCCGTTCTCGTACAAATTCTGTTCGATTCTCGTGTAATACAATAGTAGCGTTGAAGTTGGGGGATCTTCACGACTGAATCCATGGAGCATCGATTAGTTGGTCATAGATTGCGCCAAGCACGAGAAGCCGTTGGACTTAGCCAGAAAGCAGTCGCAAACAAGATCGGCGTCCCTCGAACTGCCATCACTCAGATCGAGCAAGGGAATCGCAAGATCTCTACCTTGGAGTTGTCAATGCTCGCTAATCTCTACCGTCGTGGAGTAACAGCGCTCCTAGACGAGACGACGACTTCTAAGAATGAGGATGTACTAGTCGTTCTACACCGTCTTGCACCTTCTCTTCAGAGCGATCCCGAAGTAAATAACCAAGTTGAAAAGTGCGTTGACCTATGCAAAGTCGGAGTTGAATTGAAACGTCTAATCGGCGAAAAAACTCGGCCCGGTCATCCAGTTTACGAAGTCACGATCCCGCGAAGTTTCGGTGAGGCTGTCGTGCAAGCCGACAAGGCCGCTGACCAAGAACGTCGACGACTTGGAATAGGAAACGCGCCGATTTCCGATATCGCAGAACTCATTTCAAACCAAGGAATCTGGATATCTAGCGTAGAACTCCCTAACGAAATGTCGGGCCTTTTCATTCATCACCACGAGATTGGTGATGCGATCGTTGTAAATTCGACGCATCCTAAAGCACGAAAACGTTTTTCTTACGCGCATGAATACGCCCACGCGCTACTCGATCGAGACCGTGATATAACCATTTCTAGTACAGAAAACTCTAGTGAGCTAGTTGAATGTCGTGCAAACGCATTCGCCGCTAGCTTTCTCATGCCAAGAGATGGCGTATCAGAAACGTTGCAAACTCTGAATAAAGGACTTCCTTCTAGACAGTCTCAGATTGTCTTCGACGTTGCAAGTGGCAAGTCCATCGACCAAGAGATTCGTACGCCTTCTGGTTCACAACGTATTAACTACAAGGACATCGCAACGCTCGCACACCACTTTGGTGTAAGCTATCAAGCGGCTCTGTATCGACTAAAAAGTCTCCACTACATCAACTCGTCGGAAACGAAATATCTGTTACCTCGAGAGAGATTTGGCCGTATGTATTTAAAGGAACTTGAGATGTTCAATGATCTAGAGCGACGTGAAAAGCCAAAACACTGGAACCGAGAGTTACGACGAGAAGTTACGAATCTAACTATTGAAGCGTACCGTCGAGAGGAAATTTCAGGTGGTCGTTTAAGAGAAATAGCTACCGTATTGGAGATACCTGGCAACACTCTAGATAGTCTGGCGAACGCTGCGGTAGAGGGCTAGAACACCCCCACCATGGCCTTATCCGTCCACAATGGTCATAGTCGACACATCCGTGTTAGTCAATTTTCTATTAATCGACCGAATCGATCTGATCTCCCATCTTACAGACGATTTTGCGATAACGTCCCATGTTCCCGACGAAATCTCTACCCACTTTCCTGACCTAAATCAGTCCCTCGTAAAACCACTAAGAAACGGTTCTATAGCAGAATTAACAGTTGCGGACCCCAGTGAGTTATTCTTATTTCGCGGTTTCGTGTCCACCGGAAGACTAGGCGTTGGCGAATGTTCAGCGATCGCGGCAGCTATTCATCGAAGATGTGGTTTAGCACTGGATCGTACTCGAGCCCATCAAGACGCACTCAGTAGTTATCCCACACTTGACATCAAGGGTACTGTGGACATGATGCTCTTGACGATTGAGGAAGGACTGGTGAGTATTCCCGAATGCGATAGCTTCAAGTTGCTTCTAGAAAATCAACATGGTATTAGGTTCAACACAAAGTCATTTGCTGAGCTTTTGGGCTAACGCTCGCCGATCGCTTAAAGTATCTAAATCGAACTCAATCTATCGGTTACCGAACTCAAACGCCCTAAAAAGGTGCTTCTAACTGTCCTTTGAGCCAAAATTCATGATCGCGTCGTTCTCGCTAACACTGAGAACTCATAATGGATCACTAACGGATTTCGAACTCACCAATATTCACACGATCGCGACACAGCTAGACGAATGCTAAGAGACCTAATTACAACCCTGTGAGATTCGTTAAAATAGTATCCAAATCACACCTTTCATAATTAGTTGGCTCAATGGCAATCGAAGCTAAACCAATTGTCTGGGAAACACTCAGGCCCGACGAGATAGCGAATCTCCCTCAACGCGTTAGGGATAATAACGAGAGCTCAACACAGGTTGAAGACACCTGGGTCGTCCTCCGTACGGCATACCCAGAGTTGTCGAATATTCTTGAACATTTGCAACGACTATTTAGGATTTCATCTCAAGCAGCCACGCAGGAAACGATAGAACAAAATCTTGATCGTGCGTTAGACTGGCTAGTTACAGTAGGTATTGGCGTTGAGTCTAAGATCGCGATCGACAATCTTGAGTGGCGCAGTCGGTATATGAATGAAACGCCCTTGCTAACGACTTCTGATATCCATGTGATGTCGGGAATGCGTTCAAAGAACACAAGCGAGCCCGCATCACGGTGGAAAGCGGAAGGTAAAACGCTTGGTATTAGGGTCCAAGGGCGCGACTTTTATCCGGATTTTCAGTTTGAAGATGGTTCACCTCGACCAATAATGAAACGAATCCTAGAAGCTTTGCCCGACCACTTGACAGCGTGGCAAAAGGTCGCTTGGTTCGCTTCAGGAAACGGGTGGCTGGACGGAGCAGCACCTCAAGATTGCTTAGAAGAAGGCGATTCGGTGGTTGCTGCCGCACGACAGCTCGCGGATCCGGCACGTGGGTGACGAACGCCAATCACTCATTCCGCTACCACCCCGCCGCTTATCGTCTCCAAATACTGAATCGCTAGCGATAGGCGAGGTACTTCATCGAGTACACGATCGAAAGCTAGTCGGGAATCACTTTAATCCCTGTAGGGGTAGTAAGACGCGCTTCTCGCCGCTGTATAACGACTTCGGACAATGTATTCCGACGCTATATGCAGCGAATACGGAAGAAGCTGCGATCTACGAAACTGTGTTCCACGACGTTCCTCTCGATGCAGCAGAAAAGAGCATACCAAGGTCTATAGTCGAGCTGCGTAATCACAGCATCTTGCAGCTGAGGCGCAACTTGCGACTTGCCAGATTGCACGCACCGGACCTACGCCAATGGCGCATCACTCGCGAACAGTTGATCGGTAGCCTCCCAACCCAATACCAATATACAGTACAGTGGGCTCGGGCAATCCACACTAATTTCCACGATGTCGACGGATTGGTTTGGACCTCCAACTTGTGCGATCCTGATATGGCTTATCTGCTCTTCGGCGATCGAGTACTCGAATCAGACATTGAAGCTATCGTGGTTCGTGACGGAAAAGACCAGTCCTTTCTTAACGCTGTCCATAGCGCGGGTGCACGAGGCGGCATACTGATCTCGCTCTGAAAGTTTGTCAGAGATGTGGGATATTTGTTACGGTGTTTACTGACTGTTTTCGTTGGTCGAACTTGCTGTCACCGACGAATCCGCTCGATGACAGGCGTTCACATTGAAGTTAGTTCTGATACCTGCACAGTCGTTATGCACGTGCGCGCAACTTCGAAGGATCGCTCCCGGCTTGCTTTCTGTAATTCAATGAGACTTAGTGCTTCAACTTCGGCACTAAATTCGGTAACGCCTTTTGTTTGATCTGAGCCAAGACAATTCGAAGATCTAAGAGAAGCATAAAGCACATCTCGCAACGCTAATACGCGAAATTTATGAACGATCTTTAAGTATGAATCTAACAACCCTCAAACACGACGACTTATCGTTGCCCGATCACTTAACTAGCTCTATCGTTCTCGTCTGAAAATCCCACGTATTGATTCGACTCATCAATTGCGGCATTCATAATCGAATTTAGTACGCCAAACCGATCGGCGTGACTGCGAATCCCTTGGGCGTACTCTGTCCAACGATTAGAGTGCATTGACCATTTTCTGATTCGATCACGCGTTGTGTCGTTCTTCGCCTCTAGATATATGTTGAGTAAAATCGGGGGTAATCTGCGACGGAGGGTTCGTTGTATGGAGCGTGATACGCCCGCTATGATCATCAATCGATACATCATCGCAATACGACGTAAGTCACCTCGTCTCGCAAAAAAACGGATCGCTTCTAGGAAATCATCTTGTGGCATATATCGCGGTTCCCTATTGAATCCGTTTGAATTTTAGAAAAAGTCGATAGGTTAGTACTCATGACTATCGTGCCTCAGTACGTGCGTCCCCACTCTTTACTCGATAAGGTTTTCTCTCTACGTCCCGGTTTCACGCTTGAGCAAGCGTTGGAATGCATCGAGTACTCTTGTAGACTTGATTCTGTCGTTTAGCTTATCATCATCTGCGGGTCGTAACGATATTTTTCTCGTATTTAGCGCAAATATAAACTCTAGCGCAGCATCGCCAGCCCCATTGGCATGGTCTAGCAAGATTGATTCACATTCTGTCGAAAATTGTCGACTCAGGTCGTCACTTGCTGAATAGTCAAGTTCGGAACGCTGAGTCGCGCGAAGCAACGAAGCCTGCAAGATCCCATCGTTGTATCGAGTGAACATGCTAGGATCTAAGACTGTTCTAACAAATGGGTTATCATCGAACTTCAGGAGTCGGGATTCATCATTGCGTAACTTTCGATTGCTTGGTTCTCTTGCTGCCTGCACCATAGCCGATACCATTGCGTAGACAGAGGTCTGTGTGATCTTGTCTGTTGAAGTTTTTGGCGGAAAGAGAACTGAACCTGGTCGCAGTCGCAGTGGCAAACCACTCGTATTTGGAAGAAATAGCTCGTTCATTTGATTAGAACACTGTCTCGACTTCAACAATAACCGATCTGCTAGTGGATCACCCAATTCGGTACGCAGAGTTTCGACTACGTTGTCGTTCAGTGCGTTTATCCCAGTGATAAGGGATTCGTGCAAAGTGGCGTTTCCAACCGGCAGCACAAAATACTCCGACCAGCCGAACTTCCGTTTGCTCGACACTACACGGAGGTCATTTTTTACTCGACGATACTCGTGATCCGTCTCTGGGAATGAATAACCGACGACATAATGGCGATGTACAGCACCCAAATCACGCAAGAGAACGTTGACGCGACGAAGCCTTTCAAGACCCGGATCGTCGTACGCGACAACAGCTATTGCGCCTCCTGCCAAACTTTCATCAGAAATGCTGTCAAGATCCGACATCGATACGATCGCGATGTCCTCCGCAAGTGCTTCACATATCCAAGATGCGAGGCAATGCGACATTTGATCATCGACATGGACCAACAATCTCATGGATGCAGGAAGTTGATGCACTAATCGTCCAAACACCCATTCTCGGATTGGCGAGTTGGCGGAGTCCGAGTGGCTCTGTCGCATACTAAACACAGAATAACCGCCTCCAACACTTGACTCGTGGAACTTTAAGGCGTCGCGATAAAACGGCTTATGCAGCTCGCTTGAACCTTGGTCGTTAATGTGGTCAAGTGTCAGAGAAACCGGACTTGGTGGTCCCTGGGCAACGAGGAATTCCTCCGTCCCAATCTCAATTATCCCATTTCGAGTGCCATAGTCCCCATTACCCGTTGTCGACAAGTCATGCTCCCGAAAATAAACACAGGTATCTGCAAACTCGTCACTACGATCACCCACACCTAGTATGTGGAAGATTCGAGACAAGTCCGCTTGTTTTTCTTCAGCGAGCTTCCGTGCTAACCCGCCTGAGGTGGACGCTGAAATGACTATTACGTAATTGTCATCATTTGGGATTCGAAGTGTAATGTCGTACGAGTGAAAGCTCTCGATCGTTAGAGCTGTCAGCTCTGACCCCGAACGCCGAAAATACTCGACTATCGATTGTAGTCCGAGAGCAAATGACAGGATGGTAAAACTATCAATGAATATTACGCGACAGTCTTGCGGTAACCGACGAAGCATTAAGTAGGTGAATACAGAAAGACATTTGGGATCGCGCAGCATGTTTCCAGCACGTATAAAGACACTCTCCTCTCTACTAGAGAGTTTCCTAAATGAATAACCGTGAGGAGCTTGTAGGACAGTCTTCGATTCCAAGTATATAACCGCGATCGCATCTTGAGCGAATCGCATGACTAGGTTATCGTCAATTTTCCAGTCCGACTCAGGTTCTATCAATTGAACCACTTTATCATGTACAAGCACACCATGTTCATCGTAAGGGGATATAACAACGTGTGATGCTGATGTTAAACGCTTCTCAAAATCCGATCTCTGGTCTTCAAATGCTGCTCTTAACGTATCTTCGACTCCTGAGGGACAAACGAACAGTAGACGACTAGGAGGAAGTCGGACGTTATATCCTTCTATTAGTTCAGATAAGCCCTCGTCAGCGATTGATTTATCTGCGTCAAGATGATCCGCATAAACTAACTGAACTGTAGTAGAAATGCCGTTGATTAGGCTCGATAGTGAGAACGCGTACATAGGACATCTAACCTTTGAGCGGGATTCCCAACGTGAGCACCGTGCCAACCGCTTCAGGTAGATCGCCAACTACATTTGGCATCGGAGCCTGTCCTGTTGAGTCTAAGAACGGCGAATAGAAGACCTCAGTAGTGGAAGTTCGAATGCGTAGGAACCCTCCGAGTGCACTCAAATTAGAGAGAATCCGACCTAATCCGAGACCGGAATTGGGACCTGGTTTGCTTGATACGCGATCTTTGAAACAAAGAGCCACACGTTCCGTGTCGTTCGCTTTCGACCCGGCTAGATCCCCTATTGTCGAAATGAACCCGGGTCCACAATCTAGGACAGATACCTCAAACATATGAACTAGATCACGCTTACCGATCATCGGACGTTCCTGCAATTCTGTGAAGTACTCGTCTACTCCGGGATGTTGAGATGAAACCAGAAGATGTGAATCTAAATCAGTTGGGTTTAATTGCCACAATCCAATCAAAATACACCGTAATCCATTCTTCAACGGGTTCCCTTCTTCGTCTTGATATGCATGTTCAGCAGTATTGCGAAAGGCTTCATGCAACATTTGCCCAAGAGGAAACCCGTAGTCACTATACAGTAGCGGTCGTATTCGATTAAAGTCCTCGCCTGATATGTTCTGCGCCTCAAGGATTTTGAGCAAAAGTGCATTCATTTCAATTCGTGACACTATAAGGCTCCCGTGTGCTTCATCATCCATGAGCTGTTTTATGGTTGGTTCACTCTTATATACTGCAGAATGGAATTCCGAAGTCGTATACATCGTGTCCGTCATGAAAATTAACTCAACAAGCGGTCCGATCGCCGATTTCGCATAGTCTCGTTTACTCATCGCTTCAATACGTGTCGCAGCCGCCTTTAATATCGCTGGTTTCAAATCCGTCAATTCATCGTCTCCGATTACCGAGTCTGCAAAGTACGCTGTAGCCAATCCTTGTAGTCGGGAGGCGAAGCGCTCAATTTCTTTCTTATCGTCAACAGGCAACGACGTGTAGATTCGAGCGCTCGGATTACTCTTCGCCCAAGTAGCAACAAGCTGTGCAAACGAAACCGATCTTCCGAGTGCGCCTGCGTGGCTTAAATCTCGTGGTACTTTGAGTTCGGATTCAGTGCCTTCTACCGATTCCATATGTCGGTCGTAATCATGGACACCTTCGCGTCGATCTATGCGTAGTGCCTTGTCGTTCTTCATGCTCCTTTAACTTTCAGCAGAAACTTTGATAGATCTACAACGAACCACGCAAATTGGGAAGATGCGAGAAACTATGTCATGACTACTCATCGTTTCTTGACTCCAAATCTCAATCAAAGATCCTCAGGTGATATACAAATAAAAAACCCCGACACTCCTAGGAGTGCCGGGGCTGGAGAAGAGACTTGCGGCGATCTAATCAGGACCGCCGCGTGGCGTAAACGACCTAGAAGCGCAGTGTTGCGTTCAAGCCGATCTTGCCGCTGCTAGCACCGGTGTGCTCTTCCACACGGCCGAGTGCCAGGTTGACGTCGAGGCTGGTAGTGCCTTCTACCATCTGCTGCAAGGTAATGCCTAACAACATTTCTCGACGATCGCTATCGCTGACACCAAGATCTACGAACGGCGTTAGCAGGTATTGCTCGTTAGCCACCAGCATGCCGTAGCCGATCTGGGTATCGATCGATTTGTTCGCGCCAGAGTTGCCGAAGCCCGCTAACGCGCCATAAGTTTGTGCTGAGTTCAGATTCAGCGTGTCTTGCCACAGCATGCCGTTGCCCAGTGCGTCAGCACCCCAGCGCGGAGCGATCGTCACCGATACGCCCGTTGCGCTAGCAGACGGGTTGAGCTTCGCCATCAAGCTAAAGCCTGATTCGCTGTACTCATCCGCGCCGTGCATGGCAAGCGTTCGTCCTTGGGCTTCAAGGGTAAACGTGCTGCTGGTCAAGCGGACACCACCTGCAACCTCAACACCGGTGCCGGTATCGCCGTCACCACCGTCGGAACGGAGACTGACTTGGCCGAAAGGCTCAACGATGCCGCCGTTACCGGTATCGGATCGGAGCGAGCCTTCGAGACCGATGCGAATGCGATTGACATCCGCGGCCAGACCGTCCGCTGCGCCGCTGCCGTCTTCGGTTTCAACCGAAGCGACTGCTGCATCACCTCGCAGGGCGAGACTCATGCGTCCGAGTCGGGTCAGCTCTTGGCTACCGCCGACCAACGTGAGTTGGGTGGTTAGGTCGCTCGTTTCGTTACCTGCACCGACAACGGTGGTTTCAAGTTCACCAGAACCGAAGCCTGCAACACCCCAGATCGAAGATCCGTGGGTCGGCTGGTAGCTCACGTATGGGAGCACTGTGGTCAGGCTCATATCCATCGTTTGCGTGGCCGTACCGTAGGTGTAGTCAGACTCACCGGAGTTGGTTGACACTGCAACACCGAACATCCAGCATTCAGCAACGGTTACGTCCGCGCCGAGGTAGATGCTTGTTGCCATACCGTCATAACCGGCGCCTTCATAGGACTGACGATCAATGTCGCCCCAGACGGACCAGTTCGAACGGTTGTCAGTTGAACCCAGGTTGAGCGCGAAGCTCTGGCCGAAGGTCGACCGGAGAGCGTCGATTCCGCTCATAGAACCTGCTTGCATAGCAGATGAAGGACCTGCCGTGGTTGCAGTGTTCGTAGCCGTAACGGTGTTCCATGCAACTTCGCTGCGGTCTTCCGCTGTCATCGCTGACATCGTGCCTTGGTTGTCGACCGGCGCCCACGCGTCAAGCGTGAGGTCAGATGAACGTGCATCGTTCATCAGTCGAGAACCGACACTGGAAGATACGCTGGCGAGCATTGCGCGACCGAAGCCGGCAAGTGACTTGGCTGCCACTGCTTTCAGTTCGCCGTCACCTACCGAGACCGAACCCGTGACGGATGCGGACGCACCGTGCGGGTCAGTTGCGGTAACAGTGATCGTTGTGGAACCGCGAGACATCGGCGCAACCATCGCGGTCATGCCGGTCAATGACGTGCTGGCAATACCTGCGTTACTTGACGTAACGGTGTAGGTCAGCATGTCGTCATCGTCCATGAACAAGCCGGAGATGGATTGCGAGGCAGCTTGGCCACCAACTTCGAGAGTTATCGGGCTGATGGAGTTCGCTACAACCGGTGCAACGTTGTCAATCGTGACATCAAACATGGTCTCAACCATACCGCCGTCCGCGTCAGTCGCGGTCAGGGTGATGGCCGATGTGCCCACGTCTAGTCCGGAGATCGCCAACATGTCGTCGGTGAGCATCGCAGAGACGTACATCTCGTTAGCAACTGTTACGGTAATCGTCAGCATGTCGTTGTCTGCGTCTGGGTCGTCAAAGACGCCGCTTACGTTCAGCGACAGATCTTCAGCACGCGTGGTGCTTTGATCAGCAATCGCTTCAGCAACAACCGGTGCGATGTTAATCACGGTAACTTCAAAGTCAGCCATGATGGATGCACCGTCTTCGTCGACTGCCGTCAGGACAACTGAGGTCATACCGACCGCAAGGGCGGTGACCGTCAGCATGCCGTTCTCGTCGATTTCGCTGAGTTCAACGATCATCGAATCTTTGACTTCAGCCGTAACGGTCAACATCGTGCCGTCGGCATCCATGAACACGCCGCTAACGTCAAGCGTTGCTGGCATGGTTCGATCAAGATCGGTAATGTCTTCGAGGCTCATTGCGACGGTCGGACCAACGTTCACAACCGTTACCATGATGGTCGACGTGGCTGTTGCCCCATGCGGGTCAGTCGCCGTCAGCAGGATCTCTGCGTCACCAGGCATAACACCCAAGACACCTGTGATCGTTAGCTCACCATTCATGACTTCGAGCTCGATACGTTCCATGCCTTCGCCAACGGCTTCAGCAGTAATCGTCAGCATGTCAGCGCCGTCATCACCGTCGGTGAAGACGCCAGAGATGTCAACCACGTGCGGCGTGGTGCGGTCCATTTCGATCGGTTCGATCGGCATGGATTCAGCCGGTGCTTCGTTGACCGTGATTTCAGCCATCTCGGACGTGGAGTTTCCGCCACCGTCCATCGCCGTAATCGTCAAGGTTGCCATACCAGAAGCACGACCGACCAATGTGATGCTATCACCGTCATTGGTTGACACGACTAGAAGTACGTCTTCATCGGAAGTGCTTGCCGTAATCGAAGTAACCATGTCGCCACCGTCAGGATCGCTGAACAAACCGTCAAGGTCGATATCTGCCGTGGAGCCAACATTAATGGTGTTGTTCTCTGGCAATGCTGCCGCGAAGGCGTCAGAGTCAGCCACCGGCGGGTTGTTCGCACCGACTGTTACTTTGAAAGTCAATGTCGCTGATTCGCCATCAGGGTCTGATGCCGTCAACGTAACAGTGACTGGCATGTCTTCTTCGGTTTCAGCAACACCAGAAAACGTGACCTTGTCGAGACCGGATACAGACACCATAACTTTCGTCATGTCGCTGGAAGCGGCATCGACGAGTAACCGATCGCCGTCTTCATCTGTGAAATGGTCACCCGTGTACAGCGACGCGGAACCATTCACAACGATGCCTTGGTCGGCGATTTCAGCATCTTCCTTAACCATCGGAGCGTCGTTATCGTCAACGACCGACACTTGGATTTCAAGGGATTCCGACATCACCTCATCGTCCCAACCATCCACCAAGTGGAGCTTGAGCACGTGCCGAGGAGCCGCTTCATAGTTAAGTTCTGCATCGTCCTTAACCTTGACCGTGACCTTGGTCGGCGTCTTCTCGCCGATGACAGCCTCGAAAAGATCACTACCTGTCAGCACAGGTGTTGGCGCTTCGGTATTGTCGTCGGTAAAGTCGATTGAAAGATCTAACGCTTTACCCTTGCTACCTTTTTCGTTGATGCTAGCACCGATCGCCTTAACTCCGGCTTTCACATGTGCTATTACCGGTGCAGCATTCTCGTCGATCGAAGTGATTTTGAATGTGGTCGGAATCGTTTTAGGGTCATCTTCGCCGTTCGTCTTGCCGTCGTCCGTCGCCGTCAAGGTGGCGGTGTATTCACCAGCCGCGGGTCCCGTAATCGTGAGAACATTGGTCTCAGGGTCGACAGAAACGATGCCCGTGCCGATATTGGTGTACGCGGAGTAGGTGATGTTGTCACCTTCAGGATCGCGAAAGTATTCGTTCAAATCAAACGTGCGCTTCCGATCTTTGACCATCTTCTGGTCTCCGATCACATTGGGCGTCTTGCCGTCGGCTTTCAACGCTCTTTCGAGCTCATTGACGCCCTTGAGCGTCACCGTGACCGGAACAGTTACCTTAGGTGACCAATTGTCAGTCACTTCGATCATGACAGTGAACGATTGCACTTGTTCGAAGTCCAGCCCCTTACCAGTGAGTGTCAAAGACTCAAGTATCGGATCAGGGGATGCTGCGGGATCGGCTTCGGTGTGAACGAGCGACACGGTACCACCTGGATGTATGGTAACAGCACCTTTGACCGCACCGGCTAAGGTATATTTAAGGTCGTCGTTGTAATTGGTGACTGTTCCACTAGCAGCATCAAGATCACCTGCAATCCATGCAGTCTTTGCACCGGATGTACTGGTGGCTCCTTCCGTCATTTCCGCCGTGTATCCGATCGCTCCTCCAGCAAACTGTGGTACATTGTTTGCACCAACTTTAACTTGGATATTTATCCGAGCGAAGCTAGCCGGTGAAAGTGCCGGATTAGCTGCAACACTGTGAGACCACGCACGTATCCATACGGTGGCAGCATAAGTGCCTCGCAAGCGATCTGTCGGCGTAGTGGTGGCATCTGGAGCAGTGACGAGACTGTCTGCTTTAATTGTCAAAACCGGGCCCGTGATCTCTGTCGATAGGACTCGATTACCGTCCCCGCCTTTAAAGCCCCCAGCGGGAGCAGTCGTTCTGGCCGGATTGGAAACGGAACAGGCTTCACCTGTAGCAGCGGTACCACCAAATGTTACGTCTGTCCCGGGTCCGAAGTCTGTAGCGGTTGGACGCCCAGGATCCGTTGGTGTTGAACCGAGGTCGAGAACACCGGCATTCGCGGAATCACATATAAAAACGTCCGCATTCCGCGCACCCATTGGATCGAAGAATACTGGCGATCCTTCAGGGTCTCTAAATAGGCTCGAAACTAGCACCGTGCCTGATTGATCAGGAGACCAATACCATGTTGGAACCTCAGCTTGCGTTTTTACCGGACGCTCGTCGTGGTCGGTGATCGTAATGTTGACCGTCAACGTCGATTTCTTTCTCGTCGCACCAGCCGCGCCCCTGAAGCCGTTAACCTCAAGAACCTGCGTCTTGCCTTTTTCAAAGTCAAGGTGTGCTTGCACGCCAGCGGTAGTTTTCATGACTATCGCAGGTGCATCGTCCGTGCCATTAACACCGTTCATAGTGCCTGTGGTCTTTCCATCTGAGCGACAGTCAGCGGTTGCCGAAAACGCAAATGCTGCGGCGGCCGCACCAGAAAGCGTGTAGCAACTTACGGCGCTATCTTGACTTACAGCATCATCAATTCGGGCATTTAAGTCAATAAGAGATTGACCGCCGGTCGCGCCATCGAGTGCATGTGCCTCATCCCAGTCCACACTGGTTGTAGCTTGGAAGTCAAATTGCGCATGCGCTTGAAACCCGACTAGAGTCACCAAGGCGACCAGCAGGCTACCGACCGCTCGGCGCAGGAATGTCGTGTTTTGAATCATCATCCCATCTCCTCTAGAAGCTCCGGGTCCGATTCGTTGAGTCGTTTCGACGCGAGGCGATCCGACAACCGCCCTTGCGGGCTTTCGTCGAACTCGCGTCGACGCCACCCAGGAACAAACGCTCCCGAGCGAAGACAAACGCGTCTTCCACGCTCGCACTCGAACTAAATGTTCTTTGAAGAAATTCAATTGGCCTCTCCTCCAGTTACCAATCTTCCGCAACTGCGCCTTCGCATCCCTGCATTGGCCGAACCCGCAGCTACTTGAAGGTGGTCATCATACAACAATCCGACCCTACCTTCCTGCATAAAAACGCATCGTCGCTAACGCTACGATGATTAATGTATTCATACTTTTCGACGTAAGCAAGTCTCCAAACAAGCTGCTGTCGTGCTTCAACACATGCTTTCACATCGACTCAGCTAACAAGATGCAGTAGCCGAATCACGTGCTGAAACGGGTGCGAAGTATACGGCAATCCAAGGCAATTCCCAAGAAAAAATGCAAAGTCTGAAAAAATGACCCCGAGTTTTCACACCTTTAGCTACCTTCGACGCACGAATTACGCGCACGAACTGGCTGGAATGCGGTGCTGAGAACCCCCGACTTACAAGCATTCAGCCACATTTCGACCGCTAATTCTCCACTGATCGTCGATCTTCGCGATGCAGCTTCGACATTCAAATAACGGTTCTGTTTTGACCATAACGCGTGTGCTCCACTGCAATTTCGGAACCTCGCTTGAAGCGCGTACTAGCTCATCTCGCCTTATTCATACACTGATAAGATCAAAGCTCCGACTCGTGCTGCGTGTTTAAGAAAATTACTTAACGTAACGTCGAGCGATCGAGCTGCTCTGCTGTTCTGAGATTGATCGCGTACCGCCACTCTTCCTCGAATGCGCGCATGACCGCATCAAATCCACGAACCAAATCCGCTGGAAGAAGGTTCTCCCTAATACCCTCGCCAACGTCCTTCGAAAACGTCGTGGACAGCCAACCGCCACACATTCATCCTGTTATTTATGTCCTGTGCACCGTTCACGGTGAATAGCGCGCGAGACACAAACTAAGCTCCTAGAACCTCTCGATGCATCTACTAACAAGACGCAAAAAGGCAAGATCAATCGCATTGAGAACGTCAATCGAAGCATCAGTATTCAATGTACACAGAACACTCATACGCGTCGATACACACCGTATCTGGCAACAAACACTATCCGATGCAGGTGATCTCGGTGACGCCGCATGTTAGCTGTGACTGCGTACGCATCAGCGATCACAAAATCATTGGGTGTGTTGCTCGATTGGCTTCGCGGTCGCGACGACAAATCTAATGACGACGTCGACGCGTATGCCTGAGCAAATCAAAGATGTATCACCCTCGGCGTGTTTCATATCTGCGAAACTCGCCAAGTTTCTTAGAGATCAACAGCGAAAGTTGATCATGAGGCTCCCGATATTCGCATAGCGCGAGAAGGAGTAATGTGATCAAGCTTAGGGCTGCCGCTTCAAGCGAACCTTGTGACGATCTAGTTAATGGATAACGACTCCTTCCCCTCGTTTACGCTGAGTACTGTACGCCGAGCTCCTCAGTTAGCTCAACTGAACTTCGAGCTCAGCTCATAATGGCTATTCGAATAAGCATGAAATATGAAGGATTATGACGTGTATCGAAAGGACTTCACGCAGCTAACTACGCAAGAAAAAACTCTATTGGCAGCAGCGTTCAACAAGGCACACGCTAACGGCGTAATCGAAGCAAATGCAACACTCCACGAGGATAACTTCACTTCAGGCATTCATTGGGGGCCAGCCTTCTTGCCTTGGCATCGCCATTTTCTACGCGAATTCGAGAAGGAACTCCAGAAACATGATGCAAGCATTACCCTACCTTATTGGGACTGGACTCGAAGTGACTCACGAAATTTAGATGCTGAGCCTTGGAAATCTTTCTTTGGTGGTCGTAACAATCAAGACGGTAACTTCGACGACTGGGGATACACGCGAAGAGCTAGTGCGCCAACGAACGATCCCTTGCCACGACTAAGGCAAATTCCGAATCGAACCGCGAACGACTACATCGTCCGAGAACTACGTGAAACAACGTTCAAAGACTTCCGATTCGCAGTGGAACGCGGGAGTCACTTTCCCGGTCATACGTGGACTGGCGGAACCATGAGTAACACACGCTCGCCACTAGACCCGTTGTTTTATCTTCACCATTGCAACATCGACAGACTTTGGGCAATATGGCAACAAAACAACTCAGAGGCGGACGAGTACTCCACCGATTTAGTTACTGTACCTGAAGGACAACGTAAGGAATTACAAGCTGCAGCCGTTGGACTAACCGATCAAATGGTCGGCGGTGCTACGCCACAATCCGTATGGGACCATACTGATTTGGAATATCGATACGAACGCGACGTCTTGCTAGAAATCGCCTGGTTTCAATCTGGATTCGCGACCTTACTCACAGGCGATCGACGTTCAGCGGACTTATTTATACGAGACTCCATCGAGGACACTGGCGAATATCCTAGCCCGACCAACCACTGGCAATCGCCTGACATTTGGGTACGAAATACCATTCCGAACGACAACGAAGCGAACTCAAACAGTGACCATCAAGCACCGATCGTTGATCAAGTGAACTACATGTACGTGAACGTGAGCAACAGAGGATCGTCTCGAGCAAACAACGTAACCGTAGAAGCTTTCCATTGTGACCCGGCGACGACCATGATTTGGTCGAACAATCCAGATCGTTCACATTTCAATTCGATGGGGACCAGAACAACTGCCGGTATTGACCAAGCGTCAAGTGAAATCATTGGACCATTCCCATGGACACCAGACAGAGAGCATCATGAGTGTCTTCTCGCGATCGTAACTAGCCCGGACAATCCGTCCATCGAGTCCACCCTGGATGAAGACGTAGACCATTGGAAATTGGTACGTTTTGACAACTCCGCAGGACAACGAAACGTTGCGCCAGTGAAGGTAACCAATCAAGGAAGTGCACGTGGCGCAATGGGAATGCGAGGTGGGATCGGTCGATCCGAAAACCGCCTCGAACTTGATGCGAGAAAGCTACCACGAGATACGGAAATACGTGTGAGAGTTCCACACAGCGTATTTAAGGAAGCGAAAACATCAGGACTGATCCTACATAAGCAAGATAAAGTGTTTACGACATTAAAAATGATGGGAGGTAGGCAATCTGTAATTGACGCTTTTCCCTTGGCGTCACGGGAGGAAAAGACCGTACGTCTTGATGTTGATTTTTCCGTTAGAGCCGTGCATGAACAGCGGTATCCGCTGATTACGACACAGATTCAGAACGGCGAAGTGGCGGGTCAACTTACATTCGACTTTATTGCCATCCGGGACTCCGACGACTACGTATACGGTAATTCGAGAACGATGGAACTCCATACGGTGGATTGCGTGTTTGGAAAGAAAATGAAACCACACAATCGTGTCCCTTTCTCAACGGTCAACGATGCGACATTACGAGGCTATAACGGCTGCTTCTATTGTCTACCTGATTACCATAACAAGTGAGCGGCGCCTAAGCGACATCTGACGGTGATGTTCGATCCAACTCGGTTCAATCGCTGGATAAGTGCGCTTCGGTGATGGTTCGAAGCCATTTAACTCGAGGAATTTGCTAATACCATCATAAATCCCGGCACGATCGTCGAATGGTGTCTTTTCGGTTCGACTATCCTTCACGAAGACGTAGATTAGCGCTAATGCCAAGGTCCGCGCCGCCGTTCGCCTCGACTGCGATTGATCACTTCATGTGACCGCTCAAGTGATCGGGTCGCAGCACCATAACTGCGATGGGCGTCACTGACGATGATCGCATCGCTCGTGGTCCACGATTTCATCGTGATCGTGAAGGGTAACTCGCCCGTGGCGAAACTGTGCCAGGCATAGGTCTCGCCACCGCGTGCGGTCGCTGTCATGACCGGTTGCTGCGCGTGCGACAAGCCACGTTTCCCCTTCAGACCACCGCGCTTTCGGGGTGGCCGACGTGCGCGTAAGGTCCGATCCCCTCTAGCGCTCTCGGCAAAGAACGTCTCGTCCATCTCCACCACGCCGCCCAATGGTGCCAGTTCCCGTGTCTCGGCGAGAAAGCGATGCCGCCAGCGAAACGCCGTGCGGTAATTGATGTCACAGCGGTTGGCCGCTTCCTGGAGGGTGGTCCGCTGCCGCAGGCAGTCCTGAAATCGCTCCCACTTGGCACTATGACGCAGCGTTGCCAAACCGGTGTTCGAGAGCGCCGTATACGTCTTTCCACAGTCATCCGCCATACACCGAAAACGCATCAGACCGGAGGTCCTGCTGTGCCGCCGCGCACCCTTGGATCCGCAATGAACGCACTGTCGGTCGCGCTCAAGTCGCCGTTCACGCTCACGGACCTGATAAGGTACGGTGCTGTCTGGATCGGGTCGTTGAAGGGCAGCGATAACTTGCTGGCGCTGTGTCCAGGTCAGCGTATCAAGGTGCGCAAAATAATGCCTAAACAAAGTTCTTTCGTGTATGTCGTAAGTCATTGATCGATAACAAAGCTCAGACACGATTTTGAAAACACCACAATCAAATACACAAGAACCTACTTTTTAAATCCTGAGTGACAGAGTTTCCTCAGAAATCACGTAATCATTCCTACTCGTCACCAATAGACGCAGAAGCGCCGAGAATGCGTAAATACGCTGTATGCACTGATCCAACGTCGTCCGCGAACAGATCGCGAAATCGGATTTGCCACGTGCCTTGTGCCAACTCCCCGTAAAACGCATTGCTACCGAAATACACTAAACCCGATTGGACATCTCGACGCAACTCGAAATTGAATGCTGGTGTCAAGATACTCACGGTCCCCGACGGCGCGACCAATTCAATTTGAACGTCGGCAGCCCACGTATGCGTGAAATGGGTGATCAACTCGACCGATTCAATCGTTGTATCTTGTGGGAGTTCGTCGCTGTCGATCGACAGCTGAAGAACGACGCCTTGTGAGTTCGCATCAGGAATCGCTAAATCTGATAGATTATCGGACTCAACCCAGCCGGACTTGACGTTTTCTGCTAGAGAATTGGGTTCGTACTCTGACGCTGATGCCACAGCCGCATCGATATCCAACCCGCCGAATCCATAATAGTTGTGAAACGAATACCCCGCCTCATTGGTCTGCCATGCGTGCTGCGTGGTGACCGCTTCTTGCAAGGACGAGATGGCGTAGGAAACTTCCTCAATCTCGGCGTCTACCTGTCGGGCTGAGGTCACAAGAATGTGCTTCACGTCGCGCCAAGTCAACTCCGGATTCACCTCTAACAAGATCGCTATAGCACCCGAGACGAGTGCGGTCGCCAACGATGTTCCTCCGGGCGCTAGCACGCTTCCTCGAGGATTAAAGGTAGGGTCACGCGACCAATGTCCCTCTGACCGGGTCCAAAGGTAGCCGCGGTCCCGGCCGAACTGATCAATCGACATTAGACCTGGATAACCTTCGGCATTGTCATCCCGGCTCCCACCCGGCGCAGTAACCCAGACGTTACTACCAGCGTTTGAGTAAGCAGCTCGCTTCCCCGCGGCATTCAACCCGCCAACATTGATGACGTATGGCGAACTGTTCATCCGATCTGTTTGAGCGCTCACACACCCGATTTCTTCATTCAGTTCCCGATCACAGCTATTGAACTCATTACCTGAAGATTTGACGTATAGTGCTCCGCGTCCTTCACGTAGTTCTCTCACGCCGTGTGAAAAAGGTGCGTTCATCTCATCGATGTCGGATATCGAGCTGATGAAAAACGTGCCGTTGTTGCCCAGACTGAGATTGAATATGTCGACATCGTTGGTATGTCGTGCCATCCCGCTACCGAGCGAAGTAAGGAAGTTGGCTCGTGTGGGATCGCTCACATAGTTAAATCCGCGCAACCACACAAACGGTGCAACACCACGTATGGCGATGCCGTTGTCAGCCACTGCACCAATCACGCCACCCATCCCGGTACCGTGGTCGCCTGTGAGGGACGGGTTGTAAGGATCCGAAGAACGGACGTGCGGCCATGCACCTTCACGACCCCAATCGCCATGGTGGAAATTGATGGATTGACTTTGCGCGATATTGTTCTGTAGATCAGGATGGCAAATGTCCAATCCCGTATCAACGATCGCGACGTGAACATTTCGTCCCCCTAAATTCATGTCTCGGACCGTGCTCATACGGACATCTTCGTTTGCCACACCTCCCTGAGATCCAAACGCTGTCTGTCCTGAGTTCTCCAGTGCCCATTGATGCTCGTAGAAAGGATCGCCGGAGTTTTCGAGGTCTTGAACCCGTCCTGGGGAAGGACACGAAACGATCGGTTCTCCATCGTGATTGGTGGCAAATGTCGTATGTGCTAGCGCACCCGAGTCATCACGAGTTGTGATCTCAATCGCCAAGACATACATCCGGTCCGGCTCCCAATCATCAGGTCGTAGCCTGAAGAACGAGCTGGAGACAACGGCTCCGGGTGGTATCTCGAAGAGCGTTGCCTCTTCAACATCGACAATCTCGTAGCTATCCAAACTCGAAAAATCATTTTCTAGCTTGCCAAGTCGAATCTCGTACTTACTGCCTTCGGTATATCGAAATGGTTCAGTACCTTCGTTAATGATGAATATGAGACCGGAGATATCTTTGGGGGATAGTTCAGTAATCTGAATGATGCCTGTTAACGAATCGTGCAGCTTCGTAGCTTGGTTACTCTGTTGAAGAAGAGACCTCTCGGACTGAAACTGACCGTTGTCCCGATTCAACACCGTCTTGTAGCCATCCGGATATATGTTGGATTCATGCACCTCCCCTCGAGCGAACACAAATTCGATGTTCTGTACGAGTGGATGCGATAACAGTCGTTGAAACAAATCCTCATGATCGGAGTTTGGCGGAACCTGAATATATGCTCTGTCAAGCGCAGGAAAAGCGCGACCGGCGGCATCAATGGACGAAAGGAAAATACCGAAATCCGAGTAATCGCTTAAGACCACCTTCAATTCGTTTTCGAGTAAGCGTAATTCTCGAATTGAAGGATCGAATGCCAAGCGCACATATTCATGGTCGCCGGCCTGTTGGTAGATGTTTTGCTCACCTCTCGGCGTATCGAGTCTATACCGCACGAAGCCACCCGAATGCTCAAGCGTCACAACTTTGTTATTTGAGAGTTCAATGAGCCTCGACGTGCCAGCGACCATCAATTCATTTCTTGGTAACAAAGTGACCCGATGCTCACTATCCGGTACGGGACGCTCTATGAGTTGCTCGCCCGACTGAGAAGAATCGCTTGCCGGTATTGGACTGATTAAGATGTTTACACAGAGTAGAGTCGCGACTGCACTGAATCGATTGGCCATCATTTGTACGATCGATCACAAAAACCGTTCGATTCTAGTTATGTAAACGACAGGATCCGTTGGCGGCTCCGTCACGAAACGATTGAGATGCAAAAGAGATTCATAACACGATAAGCTAGTTTTAGATGTGAAGGATCTGGGCGTAAACCAAGCGACTAGAAGTGAGTCCGACGCCGAGTCCCTCGCGATCGACAGATGTAAGTGACGACTCGACAAATAGCCTTGGTTCTCTCATCCTTGCACAAGTGTCAGCTGTGGGTGGCTGGTTTAGGCTATGGGGCATGTCTTCGTTGCATTGAAAAGCGTGTCACAACCGCCTGGCACGTTTCAGCAAAGACACAAAACGGGACGGCTCATGAGCCGTTCCGTTTTTTATATTGCAATAAGATCTAGTGTTGCTTTTCGGAGTGAAACTGGAGTTTGACTATATTAGCCCTTCCATAAGTAATAGAACTTGGCGCTATTTCCTGTGTTCGATTCAACGCGTCTCGCTTTTCTGTCTGTCGATCCGGAACCGCAGCATGAAGGTTTCGTAAGCGCACTCATCATCTCACCTCGAGGAATGCAAATATGAGTCAAGGTACTTGGCGATTACTCGCCATCGGGGTCGTAACGATCGTTGCTTATCTCACTCTAGGGTGGTTTCTAACGCTCGTCTCGATGGTCATTCTTTCCATTGTGTATGTTCGATTCACGCCTAATAGTCGATTTGTCAGAGCGCGTACGGCACGATCGTCCTTCTACGCACAACTGAATCCGTTAAAGGCGCGACTATCTTCTCTCAAGGAAGCCAAGGAAACCGGAAACGCTTCCCGCTTTTACGAGATCCATCAAGAATTGGTTGAGGACCTGCAAAAAACCAAGGAACCGTCGAATAACTCAGTAAGAGTCGTAAACGAATACATAGCATGGCACGAAAAAAGATACGCCAACTCGAACGATGGTCAGGAAAACAGCAATGCGATCGTCTCAGATGATCGTCAAGACGGGAAGAAAAACGGATTTCTCCAAACACTAAAAGAGCTCCAAGAGGAGTTGTCCTACGAAACGAAAGTCCCTTCGATTGATCCGATTCCATTAGAAGAAGTGGTGTTCTTCGACATAGCAACGTCTGAGTGTCGAGAGCTGTTTGACGATTCCCTCTTGGATCATGAATTCGCGCTGATTTACGAACAACATAAGACACGAAGATCCATCGAACACACGTCCCAGGTGATGAGAAATGAAGTAGCGGTCGCAAGAAGTGAAGCAGCTGCCGCTAAAGTCGCTTCGAAAAAGGCTTCCCGGCAAGCCAGGGCAGCTAAACGGAAGGCGAATCAGAACAATCCGAACGCTTTCTAACCCCAACCTGCTCAATGTTTAGACGTGGCTCAAACTCGCCAGTGTCGCTTTATTGAACTTGCTTGACGTGACTGAGTGTTTCTAAGCCATCGTCGCGCTTCCTGAGAAACGTGTTTTAACGGTCGATCGGGGTCAACGAATCTTGACTACATTTAGTTACTCCGCCTGAGACGAGGTCGACGTACTTGTTCAACGTTCTTGCTCCCAGATCGTACGGACTTTAGAGACTTTCAAACTGAATTTCAGTCCGAAACGCAACGCTCAACGGTTTCGTACTCGCTAACTCAGAAAACTGGCAACCAGCTTCGACATCTCCACAAGTTATATAAACAACCTTTAGATCGACGGACCAGCAGTTGTCCGGAACGATGGTTTGAGAGTTAGTCGATTTGCTTTGCACGCTGTTAACGATGAGCGCCAATCAATTCGCTCTGCTAAAAAGCGTTGTTCTTATTACCATTGCGAAATGAAAGATCATTCACCGGGGCAGATCAAGCACCTCGAGTTCATACATTCCAATATCTCGAGAATGCACGAATCTGCGACTTCAATGAAGAGGCTTTCGATTATCGGATTCGCGCTCGGTGGTTCAATGGCGAGATACTTGAACGAGCCTGCCATTCTTCTATTTACTGCAGCAGCTATCACAGCTTTGTGGTTGCTTGACGCGAAGTACCTTCAAACGGAGAGGTCTTTCAGGGAGCTGTACGACGAGACGCGCACATTAGATGCTGGTGAAACCGCATCCTTCGAATTGGCACCAGGAAAAGTCAATTGGATTCCAGGACGCGAGCTTGTAAGTTGGTCAACATCGCTTCTTTATATCCCAATGCTTGCATTACTAGGGATTATTTGGTGTTTGTTAGACGCGTAGCAAATTGAACTACAAAGAAGCCGAGATGGTGAAAAGACGAGTGTTCTACAGTTTTCACTACGAGCTGGACAGCTGGCGCTTAGCACAGGTGCGAATATTCGAAACGGTCGACGGGCGCCGTCCAACGACCGATAACGATTGGGAGGCCGTGAGGGGCGGAGGTCACCGCGCCATCACAGAGTGGATCGATAATCAGATGCATGGCAAGATTTGCGTGGTGGTATTAGTCGAAGCGATGACGGCAGGACTAAAGTGGATCAAGTATGAGATTAGAAGGGCGTGGGAAATTGGCTCGAGTTTAGTCGGCATCTACATCCACAGGCTCAAAGAAGCAAAAGGCGAAATAGCCTCGAAAGGCAGGAACCAATTCAGTGATTTCAAACTAGACGGTACGCCTTTTATGCAACTCGCAAAATGTGATACACCATCAGGAACGAGCAGCACCGAGGTATATAACGACATTTCTCAGAACATCGAGAAGTGAATCGAGGCCGAGATCAAGGCGCGTTGACGGAAGTAAGGCAATTCGTTAGTGTTCAAAACCCCTAGTGAAGCGTTGTCTGGCACATTTCTTTATTTTGAAAAAGATAGGCGTGATACGTAACTCAACAGGAAGGCACTAGATTTGTCCTACAGAATCGTGCTGATACATAGTGATCAAACCCATCTAGCTGAGAAAACAAAGGAGGCAATCTCGACGGTATTAGCAGAGATGCCGGACGTGGCGAACGCATTGACAGTGACTGATGAGATCTCCGATGAGAGCATTCCGCAGGTAGTTGCATATCTTGCGAGCGAAAACGCAAAGATGGATGATGGCGTAATCCAGATGCTGGATCGGGCATCAATTGACGAATTAGCGATCTTGCCCGTGATAGTGTCAGGCGACGAGGACGACGTTACTAGGGTACTCCCCGAAAGTCTGTCACACATTAACGCTTTGACTTGGCGGAACGAAGGATTGAATGTTGCTACGTCCTTGCTGCGAATGCTAGGATTGTTAGAGGATGAAAGGAAAATCTTCATCTCGTATCGTCGAACAGAGACGTTTGACCTTGCTACTCAACTGCATACTGAATTGGTCAGACGGAGGTTTGACGTTTTCTTAGATCGGTTCTCAGTGGATCCGGGAATCGATTTTCAACGTCGCTTGGACGAGGAGCTAGGAGACAAAGCGTTCGTCTTGCTGCTCGAGAGCAACAAATTGCACGAATCGGAATGGGTGCGACATGAGATCGCCTTTGCGCACTCTCATCGCATTGCTCTCCTCGCGTTGACTTTGCCCGACTGCGAGAATCGCGTACCATCCATTGACGATGCCTTCAGATTGAAACTTGAGCAAAGCGACCTGACGGAACTCGGCGACTTGTCCGACACTGTCCTTGCAAGCGTGATGGAGCAAATCGAGCTCGCCCACTACCGTGCGCTCCGACGACGTCGTGAACAAATTCTTGAGAGCGTGAGCCAAAAGCTGAGTGCAGAAGGATGTCAATCCCAATTGGCGAGCGATTGGTGCATTTATGCGACCAAACAAGGTGGACATAAAACAGGTTTGTTTTGGGTTACTCCGCGCCGCCCTGGAACGATCGATTTCTACGGGCTCAGCCAGGAACATGAACGGGTATCTCAATCCGGTACTCGTGATTTGTTAGGTGCAGTCGTACACGATTCGGGGCGACTCGCTGACGAATACGAGGATCTGATGGAGTGGATAGTGCAGCTCTCGCAGTACGAACTGGCTACCATTGAGAGCTGTTCGCTCTAATGGAAGGTTACATGCACGATCTAAATCAAGCAAATGTTCTTCTGTCTGCGAGCTTCCCCTCGGGGGAACGTGGTGAGCGTTTCAAGCCATACGATCCATCTGGAATTGCTGACGCCGTAACCGCGTTCGCACGAGCGGTGCTTGCTAACAACGGTCGACTGACATTTGGGGGGCATCCGACGATCACACCGATCGTTCTGATGATCTCCAGAGAGCTTCGCATCGCGGGTTCGATTACCGTCTTCCAGTCTGCTTGGTTCAAAGAGGCGTTGCAGTTACCAGAGGTCGACGAGATAAAAAAGGAAGACCTAGCATGCGTCGAATGGACTCGGTGCGTTGATGACAGGGACGAGTCTCTTCAGATCATGCGCAGCGCGATGATTCAGCAAGGGCAGTACGCTAGTGCTTTGTTTATCGGAGGGATGGAGGGCATCGAAACCGAATACAGCATGGTAAAACGTTTTTCGCCGACGACGCCGTGCGTACCAATCATGGGACCTGGCGGTATGGCCGCACGACTTTCAACGACAGACTATGAGAAACTCGGTATGACAGAATTCTTACGATCGAGGGCGTATCCATACATGGCACTTCATTTCGTAAAAGCTCTTTCTGGAACTGCTATTTCCCAGAATTGAGAAACCGAACAGGCGGGATTTTGTATGCTGCAGTAGTTGCAACCTCTACTCGATCTGTATCGAAAATCTCTGATTCGCGTGCTAGTTACGTTGCTTCGTAAGATTGAAATCGTTCGCGTTTTCGGCTTTGTTGAACGCATTGTCAATGTAATGTTCTGGTTTTGTTAGAAAATCGGCTTCATCTACGATAGAAAAGTAGGAGTCCTTTAATGCATCGTAGGTTTCGCATCGTCGACACTTGAACGACTTGTCACGTAAATTGAATCGATTGTCGTTGATGATTGAGTAGAACTTGCTGGTTGCGTACGTTCGCACGCTGCAACCATCGTTCTTGCTTGTTGTCGTTACTAGCCAGTCATAGCTGCTGTTAACGCGTTGTACAACACCCACAAGACCATTCGTTTTGGATGTGCGCCCTTTTCGAGAAATCTCTTTCAGGCAATACTCTATCTCCCAATCAATCCAATTGCTTTGTGTCATGTTGGGTGACAGAATGACAATCGTCACAGTAGTGTCGTACATCATGTCAGTGAGTTTTGACTTGATGGTTGACGTGGCTTCGTCTGTTAGATCTGGCGATTCTGCGGTTTCGCCCATATAGTAAGTGGCATCGTCGCCGAGCGCGTTAACGATTTTGTCGCGCAGCTTTTGAGCCTCACTGTATTTGTACGAAATAAAGGTTTTATGAGCCATTTGTTGAGTCTCGCAATTCAGTTACCAGCACTATGGGCCAATTTCGTCGTAAACGCCGCACGCATAACCACGACCAAGCAAATCCACATTCGCGAAATAAAAAGCAATCATTGCACGATACCGCACAGTCCTTAATTTCGTTAATCCCTAGCGAAATATTCGCGATTTGTACGTATCCCACGTCCTAAGTTTTTCTCCGTTGACGCCACTAATTAGATTGACACTCGTTTCCTTGGCGATATCGAACCAAAGTCAGCACATCCAACACCAATTCTCTGCGATACTCATTAATAGAAAAAACTATATGAACTACTCGCGGAACAAGGAACGTCTAAATTCTATACTGTAAGCGTTGTTGCGCGCAATTCAGGTGAAACGGAGATGTAGTGCTTTTGTCTTACAGGTGTGCCGAGTGTTGAGACGGCGAAGCGGTATTCACGTTGAGATGAAAGCGCTGTTTTCTTGGTGAACCAAGTCTGCGGTCCAGCAAGTGGATCGAACAAGTGATCTTGTTTATCTACGCGACCCGATATATCCGCGTAGATAACCGGTCCGTAGTAGACATGAACAACCGTGTCAATAGGTCGAGATTCAGTCCAGGAGCTAACGGCGCAACGACTTGTCCTGTATACCAATTCTTCTTGCAAACTCAGTGAAACATCCGCTGTCTTGTCGAAACCCAGAGTGAAATCAACACCCAACCATAACGCGAAAGCATCTGGATCGATAATTTTCGTAGCAACAGAGTATTCGTACTTGCTCCCAAACTCCCGTATGAGATTACGAAGTTCTTCATCGCTTCGATAGTGCGACGCGCAATATACCCAAGGTTCACTATTTGAGCTGAACGTCAATCGGGCATGCACTGACCCGCCGATGGTTGAGCTCAACCAATATGAGCCGTCTTTTGTGAGCGTGCCGTCTTTGGGGTCGCCAATACCGGGTTTGAGAGCTTCTTGACTACGATAGTATCTCGGAGTTGCGAGCTGTAGACTCTTCGTTCGTTCAGGAGCGTAGTCATGTTCCGAAAAGACGACAACGTTGTCGGTATCGCTAGTCGTAACGGTGTTGCTTTCTAGTTTATGCAGAAATACACAATGGTACATGGGCTTGTTCAAATCGAAGATCGAAAAACAACCAGTCATCACGGGAGCCGAAACCGCGCCCGGGTTTGATCTTCGAGGCAAAGCGTTAATCGTTCTCAAAACACGATTAACGTCGCTGAGAGCAACATCGTTATCTTGACTCACGAAGATGCGCGCGTCTTCGTCATTTAAGACGTTCGCACGATCAATCTCAATTGGAAACGTGCTGCTTTTCAGTATATTCTCCAAATCCGCACTATTGGCGTGGAAAATATAAGATGTGGGACCCTAATGTGCTCAGCTATGACTTTGGGAAGATAGCCAAGATTCTCCGAGTTGTAGGGCGGCCTATCTTGACGCTGAGTGTCCGTCCTAGGGTATCAACCGAGCGTTGATAGGTGGCGCTCTTCACACGGGCAATCGCCCATCGACACGCAAATATGATCGTCGACCCATCCTGTAGCTACCTCTCGAAACATTAACTACCTGGTAAAGCGAACATCCTGACGAAACGATGGCTAACGCAGCACGCATGCTCCCGTTTCTCGATTTTGACGACCCTAAGGCACGATCTAGTGAAATACAACCCAATTTCTCAGCGTGATCAATCAATTTGGCGACCGGAAAGATGCTCTATACGCAACCGAAATCTGCATATTCTTCAATCTGAGCTCGGGAGTTTCACTCAGTAGATACTTCAATCCGTTCTAGAATCCATCGTGCCCGTTCGACCAAGAACCCATTCCTCGAGTGTCGTGACGGACCACAAGATGGCGCTAACCCATAGAACAGGAAACATAAAAGCGCATGACGATGAATTTCGAGGTAATTATGAGATCTGACTGCGTTGTTGGAAAAACGACACTCGTGTCCATTTCGAGGTGAGACAAATCGATCCGATCACGTGACCTCACCTTAAAAAAGACGCATCTTGTGAGGCGTCGGACTATCAGTACTACCACTAGCGGGGTTACTGCAACTATCGGTACATCATTCTCTAATTTCAAGTTTGGAAGACGCTGCAATCGACTTTCCGAACAACTGAGAATTCGGCCGAAAAACACATAGAATGCCTCTAGAGAGGTTTTGGGCTAACGATACTACCGTCAACGTAGTAAACGGAACTATCATAAAAAACGCGAACCTGCAACCTCTTAGCTCTGCAAAATGGATCCCATTAAATAGATTAACGCTCGTTTTGTAATCGTCTACGTCGATAACGTTAACCTGCAGTAAGGATTTCCGCTTATGTCCTAGATCATGTACTACCGATTCGATGTCTTTGACCCGTCTTCGACGGGTGTGCCAGTTAATGGACTCGAAACCTCAGCGACTTCCTCATTTTTTTGTCAACGAGTGATTGCCGAAAAGTAGCTAACTTATGAACTAAGCTGCCGAATCTGATCGCTTCATCCTATAACGACAAGTGTGATCGCAATGAGAATTCGGCGCTCCGATTACCGCTAGACCCCGTCTACCGCGTTCGTCTGCAGCATGTGACCGCCTGTCCCGCTGCCGCTCAGACGGTTCAGTTGCATTCCACTGACCTAGGATCGGAACATAGCAGACTGCCGTCGCACTCTAAATATCGCGAAGTCAATACCAACGTTCCTTCAGTTGTATCGCCACCTCCAATTTGCGCCAGCGGTTTTTCTCAATTTGCGTTGCGGACCAAAGTAAATAGACCTCGATATGCTGCAATGGAAAACGGCTGATTGTTTCACTCTGAAAACGCCGAGACTGAGTCGTGACTTTCGATATCTTTTTTTGAACGCAGTACTGAGATAATTTCGAGCCATAGAGGAGTCTTGCTTTGCTTACATTGAAACCTGAAGACGTGCATAAGTGCTTCCGTCGGGCTCTATGCGTAAGTCGTTCTTGGCGTCGAGATAATCTGCTGAACACTGACGATGCGGACAAGAATGAGCTCTGTTCCGCTAAATTTCTCCACGCGGTTTGTGAGGAATTGAGCGTTCTACCACAACTTCAACAACTCCAATGCAATGTCGTCAAGGTGCTTGACCAAAAGTGCGCGATAAAGAACTCATGGAAGAAATCTGGAGAATGGTTGTTAGATGCTACCTGGACGTCCAGTTATCCCATTCCAAATAGAGCCGATTCAAATGCGATAACTCAAGTTCATTGCGCGATAGAATGCGAAAGCAATTCGGCTACGAAAGAGTTGTATACAGATCTTTCCAAGCTTCTGGTCATCAATAGCCCCATCAAGATCTTCGCGTCTGGACTGAATCAGCAAAATGCTAGATTTTGCGATTACATGGATGAACGTGTCGAGGAGCTCGAATACATCCTGAATTCGCCACAAGTTAGAGCCCAGAAGAACCCCGCAGATTGGTACTATGTGTTCTGGCCGTCTCCAAAAAAAGCAAAGAGCCATTCAATATGGGATCAATTTGGTCCCGACGATACTTACCATCATTTGAATGAAATACACCTTTTCCATAGAGGGTGTAACGCGTCTCGCTTTCGAAAACTCTAGATACTTAGCAGGGAGTAGTTTGTTGATCAACACGTACAACCACTTGCTCCTCTCAAGTCGAAACTTCATCGTACGGCTCTTACGCTTTAATACGAGAAAATTTCTGGTTCTTGTGAAATTGATTGTGGTTTTCTCGAGACAGTTCTTGAGCTTTGTTAGTAATGACTCCGACACATATGAAGCGATGAATCGCAGACAGAGAGAGCAGCGGCGCGGACTAGGGCACCTTAATCTGATGAATATCTGTCATCAAACCATGTAATCCACGCTCAATCACTGGCATCGAGCTTTCAGCACCGAGTAAAGCACCTAGCTAATTTCAAGAACGGGTCTTTTGGTAGGATATTCGCTGACAGTGGGACTGAACCCGTCCTAATTCGCGACCTAACGCGGAAAAAGCTACGGCCATATTAAAGTATCGGACGATGTTAAGCGAAAGCAGTCCGACTGCAATAAGCGCCAAACTACGACGCGAGACATACTTCGATCGAGCGCAATTCCTCTCTGGCTTTGAATGATTACGGCAAGTGCTTTCGATGCCGTATAGCGTGCTCCGAGGTAGCTAACCTCTGTGTTTGGAGGTCGATCGAGCTAAAACTCTAACTCTGAAGTAAATCGATCGGTCGAAATACTGTACAAAACCCCTTGAAAATCAATTCAACTGACCTTATGTTTAAAGTATCGGATTAAAAACTGGTTCGATAGATTTCTAACTCGTTGCGATTGGTCGTAATGGGTGGCTTTATGAAGGAAAAATGAGATGTTATTAGGAGTACCTAGTTGGTTCGTAGGCGCTGCGGTCGGTCTACTTTTGGTTTCAATTACCAATGCACAGGAAGGTCCACGTTCACCTTCTAATTCACAACCACTGCAAGCGCCCCAGACAGCTTACGATGTCAACGATATTGAGGAGCTCTTCGTCGAAGGCGAACGACCGCGTGGCGAGGATATGAATATCCTGGAAATGGAGCGTGTCTACAGGTGGAAGGACACTGCAGCACGTAGTTTCAAAACCGGTCAGTACGAGAAAGCGTTTCCACAGTTGTCGGTGCTTGCGCGTATGGGATTCAAAGATGCCCAGGCACGACTTTCATATATCTATCTACACGGATTAGGCGGTCAGCAGAAATCCAATATGGAAGCGCTGGGCTGGCTTGGAGTAGCAGCGACTGGAGAAACCCGACCCGCATACCGAAATATGTTCAAACAGATGATGGGTGAGATTCCGTCAGAACACCGTGAGATGGTCGATGCTCATGTGCAGTCCTATCGCGATAAGTACGGTTCTGAGGAGTTGGGTATCACGTGCGCTCGAAGCCGCACTGGTCATATATCGAAGTTCGTCTGCCGATACACTGCGGAGGCTCAGGAGATATTTATCTGGCGGAATTTGTACGCGTTTTTCAGGGGTACAGAAGGGGCTTAAGGACCTAGTGGGTTTTCGCCACATACATAACCGGTGGTGCACGAAGCACCTACTTGATTAATGGGTCCTGGACAGATTCCCGTAACTTCGTTGAAGAAAACCTGCGTCGGATTAGCGCAGTAATTACCTGGTCCAAAGCAAGCACCAATGGAGCCCGTACACACCAAGTCGCGCTGGATATAGCACTCCGTTTCCGTGGTCACGATCGTCCAATGCGGAGCGGGATTAGCATCTATGGGCACACCTCTGATCGGCTTTGCCGGACAGCTCCACTCGATCCGGTCTTCGTACTCGGTTTCAATCGGCGTCATCGTGGCACAGCAGCAGTCCGGATAGGTATTACCGTTAGCACAACTAACCGGTTTATCAGGACAGTCGCCACCGCATGTGACAACGGAATTGTCCCAACAGGTTTGTTGACATGCGCGCGTGATCGTACACTGCGTTTCCGATGATGTGACAAGATCGCACCCGACCTCACACGAAGTTGCTCCGAGTTCGCGTTTGACGATTGTTGGACAGTCGTCTGGATGTCGAACGGTAACTCCCTCACACGGGCACGTCTTCTGGCACGCGTAGTTGATCTCACATTCAGTCTCGGACAAGATGGTCCGCGTGTAGCCCGTTGGGCACGACGCCGGTCCTAGCTCTTGTTTATCTACCGCAGGACACGTCGCTGGGTGCGTTACAACTCCGCCGTCGCATGGACAGTTTCGCTCGCACGCATACGTGATATCACACTCCGTTGATGACACCATGCTACGAAGGTAGTCCGTGGGACACGTCGTCGGACCTAGTTCATCCTTTACGATCGTTGGACATACATCTGGGTGGGTCACCGTACCGCCGCCACACGGACATGCTTTTTGACACGCGTAGGTGATGTCGCAAGTGGTTTCAGCTACCTTGGTCCGTGTATACCCGCCAGGGCACGATGCCGGTCCTAATCCTTCTTTCACGACGGCTGGACAAGCCACCGGATGTGTGACGGTTCCACCGCCGCACGGGCAGGTTTGCTGACATTCATGCGTGACCATACAGGCCGTCTCTGCGACCTTCACCTTGGTGTACGGACTCGTACAGGATGATGCACCAAGTTCAGTCTTGTCGACAGCAGGGCACGTACCATCGGCCTCGCGAACTGCACCACAAGGGCAAGCGTCCGGATTACAAGCCGCGTCAATCTCACACAACCCGGGAACTTCAATTAGGCTAAAGCCCGTCGAACATGAGGTCGGTCCAGTTCGCGCAAGCGTTGCGCATGCGTCAAATGGACATACACTCGGACAGCCGCTCGGGCAGGATTTGAGAGCCACGGAAGGACAGTCCGCGAGTGATGGCGCAAAACCACCGCAGAGACAACCGACCGGACAAGCCGTCGCGAGCGGCACGTTAGAGCCGTCTGCGCAGTCTTTGCAATCGGTGGCACGATTGGTGACTAACGTACCGTCGCCGCATGTAGGTTGTATGGGGCAGCTATTTACGATCGGAATGTTCGATCCGTCCCAACAGTCCTTGCATTCCGCAGCACGATCCGCGACCAACGTTCCGTCGCCACAACTTTCAAGAACAGGCCGTTCAGGACATGTCCCGCTAATATGGATATTCGAACCGTCCCAGCAGTCCTTACATTGCATTGAACGATCTGAAACCGAAGTACCGTCGTCGCAATACTGGAGAGGTGGTGGCGGCAGTGGTGTTCCACTCCCTACCAAGCGCCATTCGCGATCCAGGACCGAAGTGCTTGGCTCTATGCGTACGCACGTAACCGGGCGACCGGTCGCGTCAACCGCAATTCCGCCGCTATGAACGCCGTCAGGCGGAAGACACGGTTCACCGACTCTAACGATCGCGCCAGATCCAAAATTGAGACGATCCTTGAGGGTCGTCCCAAACGGACCCGAGACGTGCATGGAATGGCGTTGCACCAGTGTTTCAAGTGAATCGGTTTGAACAGGTCGATAGGTGATGCGAAATCCACCCGATTCAGCGACGTATGCCGCTTTACCGGCTAGTTTTTGAACGATTTGCGATGCTTGTGCTTTGTTATCCACAACCGTTGTTAGAAGCTGATCGGTGCCTACAAGCTGCAGTTCGTAAGGCCGTCCTACACCGTTGCGGTGGGCTGAGCTCGCCGAATGCACCTTGATGCCAGGCATCAGCACTTGCATTACTGTATAGTCGATTGGACCGGTATAACCGGCACGTCGATAGGCGCGTTCCGCTTCATGCATTCGGGTAAATCCCGACACCGTGCCCCACACCGCCGTGTAGTGCTCGGCGATGCGGAAGCCGTAGTTCAAGGTCGCGATCACGGTACCAACAACGAAGAGTCCAATCAGCGCATCGATGAGGATCGCGCCACGTTGACGCTGTTTCAATTCAGCGACTTAATAAGCCTGCCAAACCCCACCGTGACAACGCATGAGGTTGCCCGTCGTATCGACGGCAAATCCCGCACCCGTGCACGAATCGCCAGTAGCGACGGTCGTCGCGATCCAAAGGGGTCGTTGCATCTTGTTGGTGCCATCGGTGAGAAGCGTTTGCCGCATCAGAGTGATACCGCCAGGCGTGGGTACTGCGACGGTTATCCGGAAGCCATCCGTTACTGCGGCGTAGCTCCCTCTGGCACCGAACTCCCGTGTGACCGACCGCGCATGGGATTCTGTCCTGACATGAGTTGTGAGGGCTACGTTCCCACCCAATATCGCGAGTGTGTAGCGACCGCCTTCGCCGTTGCTACCGGCTTGCATCGGATCGACGGAATCGATCTGCAACAGCGGCAGGTACGGCGTCAGATCCGTAAACGACGCAGGCCACCTTGAGACGTTCTCTGCACGATAGGCGTAAAGACCTTCGATTAGCGTTAGGTAGCCTTCGACGGTTCGTCGTGACGCGTCGAGTTCTTCCATCGTGCGCCAGTAATGCGTACCTAGCGCGACCACCGTAAACAGAACGCCAACGAGCAGGATACCGCCGAACGTCTGCATCTAAGGACAAATCCTTGAATCGAAGACCGCGTCGAAGAACTCATGAGTCCGATCGCCACCTGGGATGGGTAATCGAAAGGTGTGCGAACGTGTGACGTTGGATCCGCCGTCGACTTTGAATACCGTGACCGATGATTGCCGGTTCGCATCACCATCGAACGAAATGCGCCAGTTCGCCTCGTTTTCTATGACCGGGAACCGCTGACCTGCGCTAGTCAGCGATCCTCGCACCACACTCAGTGAAAGCGCACTACCTGGAAGGGTGCAGCGGGAGTCTGTCATGAGATCGTGGTACGCAAGCGCGATCGCCTGGAGGTTTTGCGTCTCCCGGCGATCATTCAACGCGTCGTCGATCGCCCATGCGCTCGCGACGAGAATGCCGCTGAGCGCAATGGATAGGGCGACCGCCAGCGTCACCGACCAAACCGACACCTGACGTGTGTTTACTTGATGATGAGCGTGAGCGCACCCGCCGCAGAGCAGACCGCGCCCGCTTTGAAGCCTGATACCTGCTCGTCCGCGGTGGTAGTCGCGGTCGTGCCGGGATCGTCGGTAAACGAACCCATCAATGCGATACAGTCTTCCTGCGTAGGCGTGGTATACACGATGGTTGCATCAGCGCCACCTGTGGTAGTCGCGATCGTGGTCGACAGCCCATACGCGTTGACGCCGTTGCTCCCACTCAACGACATCCCACCAATGGAATAGCCGTTGTCGACCAGGACCTTCACGTTCGTCAGGTTGGTATAGAGACCACCTTGGGCGAACGACGAACGAAACTGTCGAGCGCTGGAGGCTAAAGCGTTGACTTCATTCAATGCACGGGTCTGATTCGCGCTTGTTTGCGTGTCAGTGAACGCCAGAAACGCGATCACCGCGATGATCGCAATGGCACCAACCGCGAGACTCATCTCTAAGAGCGAGTAACCTCTCTGGCGTGCCGCCGCGAACACAGCGCGGCGAGTTGTGGATGAAAAATCCATAAATTGCTCCAAATAGGACTAGAAAACGCCGACTTGAGACGCAACGGTCTGTGCGGCGTTGAACAGGCCGTGGAACATGAGGACGAGAAAGCCAGCGGCCGTCGCCATGAAGATGAACTTCAAGCCACGGGCACGCACGGCATAGTGATTAACGAGTTGGGCTTCCTGCATCGCTGCGAGTGTCTCGAACGCGTTGGGATAACGCGTGCGGTCCTCACCGGGCACGAGCGCTTCGAGCAGCTCTGCAATATCAGCCGGTAGGAGTCGATCCGCAAGACTTACGGCATACGCGCGACCGTCGGTAACGTCTCGCGTCGCCAACGGAATCATGTGCCAGACATACGTCGAACGGTAGGCGTCCGCGAATGCCTGTAGGGTCTGCAGATGAGTTGCGCCTTGGCGCGTCATGGACGCACCTAAGCGACAGTACGCGATGGCGATCTGATCAAGCCAGTCGCGATTGAACAGGGTCAAAAGCCAGCGATGCTGGGTCAGACGAGATCGCCCCCACCAGCAAAAGGCGACAAACACCGCGATGAAAATGCCGATGGCAGGACCGAACGACTGCAGGAATGTTGCTACCATGTGAAGTGGCATCGCCTCGCGTGCGGCATCGTCCTGCACGATGTCGGAAAGCAGTTTGGGTGATGCGGTGACCATACCCACCGCCACGGATGCTGGCACGAGCTGAAACGCGGTCGGTTTGAAAACACCTGTAAAAAAGGTCCGTGACTGACGTTCTTCGTCCGTAAGTTCCGCTAGCGCGTCAGTCAGTGTGCCATTCTGTTCCGCGACGCATAGGATGCCAGCATCTGTAGGCGGTAAGTAACCGCTTTCGGCGAAACCTTCACTCGCAAGGCGTCCTGAACGTGCCGCATCGGCGCCGTATTGGGCAAGCTGCCTAACGCCGTTGGGGAGTTGTGCCTTGTCCTTCAGCATCTGGCAGATGGTCAGCAATCGAACGCCGCCTCGCGTCTGCGCAGCAAGGATCTTGTAAAACATCGTGCGCGAAGTCGAGTCGACCTCGACGTGGCTGCGCCACCAGTTTCGGATCGTTCTAGCTAACGCCACAAGCTGACCTTTCATCTAGGTTTGATCGTGACTGTGCTAACCCACCGACCGGTTGAACGTCATCAGAACCGATACGTCCAATGATCTCTTCGGTGAGAACCGGATCGAGCAGTCCTTGTTGGATCTTGGTGACCGCATGCGCGGCTTTACTCACCATCCCGCTGTCTCGCATACACGCCGCTAATCCCGCAAGATCGTGATCGCGAATGAACTGTCGTGCCGGATGAGCTACGTCACGCGGGAATGCCATCACTTCTGCGACCACCGTCTGTCCGCTGATGCCTCGGGTGCAATGTGTGCACCCATCTGGATTGTGAAAACACAACCTGTCTGTCTGATATTTCTCCCGCAAGCGGCTCAAAAGCTCGCCATCCTCGAGTTGTGTCGTGCAACAGTGTTCGCACACAATGGGAACCAAGCTTTGGTTGATGACCCCGTTCAGAAAACCGGGCTGCGCGAGCAGGTTGACGTCGATACCAAGGTGCTCGAGCCGTGAAATCGTGGTCAGGCACGAGTGCGAGTGCACGGTACCCCAAACTCGCTTACCTTGGAGCGACATGTCGATCGTTGCGGTTGCGGACTGGCGATCACGGACTTCACCAATGAACAGCGTGTCTGGATTCTGTCGGACCAGACCGCCCAACATTCCGCGAAACCGACTCTCAGCGCCTTCGGCGTAGTGGTCGAATTCCACGTGGGTCACGTGATCGAACTCGATCTCGATGGGATCGGCGATTTCGATGATCATCTCGGTATCGGGCATCCCTGCCATCAGCGAGGTCAGCGTGGTTGACTTCCCGGAGTTCGTTTCCCCCGATATCACGGCGAGACCTCCGGCACTCCATTGGAGTTCCTCGATCTGGCGTTGTTGAGGGGCGCTGTACCCTAGATCGGCAAGCGGAGGCAGGAACTTCGGATCGCGCAGCCGCAGTACGATGGAGTTGCCGCGAACGTCACGCATGGAATTCGCACGGACGCGTATACCGCCGAACCCGAACGCCGTGTCCGTGGTCGCGTTCTCTTCATACTGACCTTCGCGTGCAAGCGACCAAAGCGCTCGCGCCATCTCGAGACCATCTTGCCTCGAGATTTCGGAATGCAGGTAACGCACGCCGTGCGTACGAAAGTGAATCTGGGTACGGTCCGTGTGGATGGCGATGTAGACATCGCTTGACTTTCGCCCGATCGCATCGTGCAGGACCATCTCGACCAGGTCGTTGTGTGATACCGATTCATGTTGGGTTCGAACCGCCTGACTGCGTAGTTTGCTGTACGCCATGAGCGAAATCGACCTCGCCTCAGCGCGCCCGATTTCCTTTCGAACGAGGTCTAGGAGCTGTTCGAGCGCTCGTACCCTTGCCGGATCTTCGACGTGAAAGACCACCCCGTCCCGCGACACGAATACTTTTAAGGTTTGCATCGATGCGAGCGCGGCTCTGAGCTCAGAATGGGAGGTACACGCGTCCACCACTGTGCTGAATTCGCCTTCGGATGGGTCTTTCGTAGGCGTCGGCTCAACGTTGCCGAACATCGAAGGGTCTCTTTCGTGGTCGTCTGCTGAATCGGACGCCAGTTCAATCGCGTCCTTCGCGACGGGCAGTGCAACATCCGCTCCCTTCTCCGCCTCCAGAGAGGGTGTGCGCAACTCGGGCGCGTTCCGTCGTTTAGAAAAAATGGACTTCACGCCGTTCCCCGTTGACGTCAACGACGAGGTATCTGCCGGATACATCCGTTGCGACGGCCATGACGGTGACGGTATCCGGTCCGGTGCGCCACTGCTCGCCGACGTATGTGACCGCTCGCGTGTCCGTCGTGAGGTGTCGCCAGCCGATCCTGTGACCGCGTGAGTCCTTGACGACGTAGACGGGTCGCCAGGCATCAAATCCACTCTCATCCTGCTTGTCCGCCTTTGAGGTCGACGCGTCGTTCGGTGGCGTCTGGATCGAAGGTACCGTTGAACTGGTAGCAACGCTCTGTTGCTTCTGCTCGTGAAGCTCGTTTGTCTGTTGGGCGATCATGGTTGCAACGATCTTATCGAGCGAAGCGTCGTTGAGTAATTCAGTCCCGGCTCGTCCAAACCCGGCAACTTGCTCCGCCGCTTCAAGCGTCGAGTGAATGGCGAGCGCTAGGCGTTTTCTTTCTGCGAGTCGCGCGAGCGTTGCTTCGTGCCGTAAACGCGGCGTTTGGTGGACTTTCCGGAGCAGCTCGTCGAGCGTGATCGGCGCTGCCACTTCGATGGCCTTTGAAGGTGTTTCTTCAGACACATCGTTCTGATCGGACACCTCACTACCTGACGCTGTAGCCGCTGTAGACTCCACTCGGTCGGTTTCGGCTTTGCTCTGAACGGTGCTAACCGACTCTGTTGACTCAGGAGTCGCGTTGAGCTCGTATGGTGACTCGGTTTCAACAACCTCTAACGCTTGAAGCTCACGGTCTATACCTGCCGTGAGTTGCCCGGACGCCAAGGTGGACACGCTCACTAAAAGGGTTGCAACCGGTATCGTCCACATCATGCGCCCAACCCCCTGATGGTCAGACTTAGTTCGCACATGTCGAAGGCACCTTCACTGATCGTGCAATCCACGCGGTGCAACGTAATGGGCAAGCGCATAAGCCGTTCACTCAGGTCCACGAGCGCCGTTGCCATCGATACCCCTTGTGCATCCGGTCCAATGTCGATCAGAACCGTGACGTGCTGTTCGAACTTGCCCTCGGATCCGACGGGATAGGGTTCGCCGAAGGTCAACGTCCAACTTGGTGAGGCTAAATGGGTCGTCAGTCTCATTCGAAACGCTTCGATCGTGAATGGCTGGAGCTGAGGTGGTTCTGGCGACGTCGATCCAGTTACGATGGTGGTGCTGAGACGTGTTGCCGAATCGGAGTGCAGCACCACGCTATCTTGAGCAGCGTCGTACTCGAATTCCGTGGCGCCATGTAAGCGCCATAGCGCTTCATCGTGCACTGAAACGAGCATCGCAAGTTCCGCCAGATCTGCACTCGCACGATGGCGAACGGGTAGCGTTGGCTGCGCGACGAGTGCGGCCACCTGCTGAAGCGGTCTCACACTGGGCGCACGGTCCCACAAGCTGAGCGCTAGGCTTAGCCCGATTGTGACGATGATCATGCCCAACAAAATCCCGCAATCGCGCCACCGTAAGAGACCGGCAGCGAGTAAGGCGATCGATGCGTGCTTGAACATCATTACTTTCGTATCGATATCGATGGGTAACCGTGCAGCGTTCGGCAAATCCGTATCAGTCCGACCACCCCCTGTTAGAAGGATGAAGTGTCGACCTTCGGCACGCCATGCTTGTACGCGAGTGGCAAATGCATCCACATACAAGACCCACTCCTCGCGAACGAGCCCTTTCTGCAGGTTCGCGACATAGATCCGTTCGTCCAGCGGGAAGGCAACAATCGACTCACGAAGGGTTTCGTGGACGATGGCCATCTGTTCGATACCCGCGGCCAGCGACGTCCCTGCAGCGCCCGCGTACCAGATCGGTTCGGGTCGATCTGACGCCGAAACGCAAAGCAGGTGCGTGTGTTTACCAAGAAGACGGTTCAGTTCCCGACACCGCGTCAACCAACTCGCCGCCGCTGGCTGCGCCCAAGCGACCGCATTGATCGCGATGGTGATCGGCTGACCGTTGATGGTGGCTTGATACGCCGAAGCCATCAGATAAGCTCCACCCGCATGAGCAGCACGGATTCGGTGTTCGACTGGCTCGAACCGCGACGAGTGACCAATCCAGCGAACTTGCTTCGATCCTTGCGCTCATCAGACGCTCTCAATGCCGTGATGATGCGAGATTCACCGTTCGCGAGTGACACCGTCATGGCACGGACTTGATCGTCTGTCACAAAGTTCGTTCCGACACTTTCGCCGAACTGGAACGGGCGTTCTTCGACCAGCGAGCGTCGAGCCAGTGAGAGCCGTACGGTGACTTCATCGTGTCCAATAGTTGGGTGGACGCTGATCGACCACCCGGTGCGTAATTGCTCCCGCTGTACTTCCGTGCGTTCCCGACCTTGTGCGTCCTGTTGGCGGGTGATCGACGAGATGTACTGATAGGTGCGCGTCGACGAACTCGCGGCGATCTGGTTATTTCGCACCTCGATGGAATCGTTGAAATTGATGGTGGCATCTCCTTCCCGATTCAGCCACTCGAGCAACGCGTCGGTTCCGGAAAAGAGCGTTGTTGGATTTACGCCTTGGAACCCAAACTGCGCATCCGATTCGACAGGTCGAACGTCCCACCCACCGATGAACGAATTCGTTTTATCGTCCAGTACCGCCTTTAACCGCGTACCGATGGACTGTTTCGCCGACGACGTTACCTCGTAGACGGTGATGTGAATTCGGACGCTCTGCGAAACGCGGTCGTTGTAGGTCTCGACCAATTCAGCAATGCGCTTTACGGTAGAAGGTCGAGCTGTTACCAATAAGGCGTTAGCGTTGGGAAGCAATCGCACGCTCGCCCGTACCCCGAAGTCCAGATCCGAAGCGATCAGTTCGGTGACGACGGGCTCGAGTTCGGTGCTATAGGGGTCGCTTGCGTGTTCGACGGTGCCACCGTCATTCTCACCTGCGCCTCCACCAGACCCAGAGTCAAGTGAGTTGACGCTCATCTTCGCTTGGACGGTCCCGGGTTGTGCTAGTAACAGCAATGTCCGCGTCTCAAAATCTCGAAAGTGAATCGTTCCGTCAGCAATCTCATAGGACCAATCGGCTTGTGCGGAGATGGCGTCAAGCGCGTCTTTCACGGTGTGCTCGGACCGACTCACGTATGTAACGATCGGCAATTCAGATCGATGAAGCTCGAATCTCACAGCGTACTCGCGAACGATGAGGGTGACGGCTTCCTTTGCGTCTATGTCGTGCAACGTGATTTGGATGGAGTCCAGTAACCAAGCCGCGTCTTCTGGTAGCGATACGGCTTGCATGTGAGGAAGTGCTCCAATTGACTTCGATTGCGCGCCTGAACCTTGCTCTACCGGTATGCTGACTTGGGTGAATTGCGAGCGATCGATTACGTTCTCGGCGGAACCGGTTTCGTTATCCACCAAGCCGCAACCAACGCAACCAAACAGTGCGGTCGTCAATATCGCTTCAATCGATCTTTGGACCAGAGCGTGCGAATTCGTTAGTCGCGTGTCTGAATCCTCACTGACTTCAAGCCATGATGCAACTCGATATCCAGGTCGAACGTACTTCTCAGTGCGTCGAGTAATCCCTCAAGCGATTCAAACGCCAACATCTGTGTGTCGGGGACGATCCAATCAAGTTCGTGATGAGGTCTACTCAAATCTGCTGGCCAGTCTGATAGTCGCCATCCGCACGATTCCAAGATACGAATGAGGTTGCGCTTCAATGAACCTTGTTGAAGGACAACATCGGTACATTGCCTTGCATCCTGAGGTTCGGATGCTCGCGGTAAGTTCGCTGGTTGATTCACTGTTCGCGGCGTTAGCGGTACCTCTTTTGGCTCCGTCAGGCGCGGCTTGCTGCTTACGTTGACCCGAGCATCATTCTTGTTCGATACCGAAGTCGCAGATGCGAATGTCTCATGGAAAGAAACGGTGTCGATTGGTGGTTTAAATGCGTAAGCCGGTTCGAACCGAAAAACCCGTTCGATCGATTGATTGCCTTCGAGCGTCAGCGATACATGGATACCGTTCGCTCCAAGATCTCTCGATGTAACAGCAAGATGCCGCCCAGCTTTAGCGTCATTCGTTACTAAATACTGTTTTGCATTGAGTTCCGCGACCAGAGCCTTCTGTAGCCAGTCATGGTCTCCATTCACTCCCACGTAGATTGGTTGGGTCGTATCACGCCAATTCGTGGAAGATGCGGCAATCAGCTCCCGTGCGATCGATTGCTTTGAGGATGTGGAAGGATTAATAGGCGTCTGAGTATCTGTGACGCTACACGCAGTGATCAGGTGCAGATAGATAAGGACACACGCACCTAAAACAACTGGGTTTTTGAACATGTGCGGATTGTCGGTTCGTGCTGATCGCGATGCACGAGAAATTAACTCAGAAGCTGTCGGAATTTCCCTAATACATCGTCGTTCAATCGACGCTGTGGGAAATCGCCTATTCGAGATCCGCCACCCTTATCGAGAGCGCTTCCTAGTCCATCTCTGATTTGACGTTTCCAACGGAACCTTACCTGTAACGCATGTTCTTCGTTCGCTCGATCAATTCAGAGATAGGAGCGGACAAGATAGCTTTTACAGAGCGAGTCGATCGACGCACTCACGCACGTCGTGTCACCTAAGTGTCTAAGGCTGAAACGGAACCAAATCGACTCGGCTATGCGAAGTCGTGACGCGTTAATGGTCGTCCTTTTACCCGCCTTCACCTCACTCTGGTGAAGGTTCAACCTCCGAAATCGTCCAGCTATCGTCTGTGTTACGCGATGCAACAAACGTGATGCTTACCCCATTGATGACCGTATTTCGGTAGTTCAGTGAATTTCCACCACAGAGCGTGATACCAGAAGCTCGATAGCAACCTTGACCAGTCGACGATACTTCGAAGTAATGATTCTCTCGAGAGTAGATATCGCAACGATCGCCCGGTTGAATGGTCTGATTGGGCCGACAGTAAGAGTCTGCAGGCTCATCCTCATCAGAAACTTCAACCTCGACGCCGGGTGAACAATTGTTTCCGGTGTTGGATTCGTCTGCAACCGTATCGACACAGACTCCGTAGTAGTAAGTACCCGTGGTCGACGGTGCCGTGAGTGAAATGGATTCTTCTTCCTCTGAGCCACTGTCTAGTGTGCTCACAATATCGCTACCGACTTCTGTATCTTGTGTGGAAATAGTCGAGTTGGAAGACCGCAAGTAACGTAATGTCGTCGCGGTCGAAGCGCCGTCGCCTTGGTTACGTACTTTAGCGGTTACCGTGAACGACTGATCGGGAGTTAGAGAAACATCACTCAGCACGATCGACTGGATGACGAGATCAGCGGACGCAGCTTGACCGGAATCAGTAACTTCTACACTAACTGCCGAAGAGCAGTTGTTGGATGTGTCCGATTCATCCGCAACCGAATCTACACAAGCACCGAAATAGTAGGTTCCTGCTGTTGAAGGAACATCGAATTGAATCGATTGGTCATCGGTCGCACCACCATCTAGCGCGGGAATGTCATCGGTTCCGATTTCAGGATCTGCCCGCGTAATTAATGCGTTAGCGGAACGTCGATAGCGCAACGTAGTAGCGCTGGCGTCTCCATCGCCTACGTTACTGACCGTCGCCGAGAGTGTAACGGAAGCGCCCGCTTCCACCATTGATTCCGAAGCCGCGATCGCGGAAACGGTAAGGTCAGACGCTTCAGTCTCGGAGCCGTTCGAATCATCGCCTACCGTTGCCGAGCCAATCGCGGACCAAGGTCCGGGTGATCCAGTTGTGCAGGACGATCCATTTCGGTAACGATAACGCACTTCGATGACCGTTCCATCCGGCACGACCGTGTCGTTGGTGTAATTGATAGTTATCGTTTTTGAACCACTCGTTTCGAAACTCGGTAGAGAACAAAATTCCAACCAACTGCGTCCAGCTGCACGAATGTGGTGATCAAACGCGTAGATTTCAGCTGCCTCAACGTGCCACGACCAACTGTAGGTTACCTCAGTACTACTCTCGACCGTCACCGAAGGCGCAGGTGGGGTCTCGTCGACACTCGTAGATTCAACAAGACTGGGGTCCGAGGACAAATTAGATAGATAACCACTGGATGAACTCAACAGACTCATCAACATGAGGGATTGGTTGGATTCGATCTGTAGACGCCACTTCCCAGTCCCGTCGCCTAACGAACCTTCGATATCAGCATGACCATTCTCTAGGTCCGACGCGGACAACGTAAGAGCCGCGAATGGCATCAAGCTCACTTGTACGTAATCGCTGCCGTTTCCTTGATCATCGATACCTTCGATCGCGATCATCGCTTCCTCCGGATTGGGATTGACGATTCTCAACTGGCTTTCGTTCTCTGTTTCACTCGCTGGATTGAATAGGCCGACCGAATAAACCTCCCCATCCTTACCTACCAGATCGTGCATAGTCATCAGGAATTCATCTGTTGTCTGTATGTACGTTAGCACTTTTATTGATAAATCGCTGCTAATGCTTAACCACCAGTTACCTTGCGAAGGTTGACCGATACCCGTCGGCAATCCTCGATCCGCATTACCGTTCTCAATGTCCGTCGAATTGAGTTGGGTTGACTGAAGCGCGCTCAGCGCAAGCGTAACTGGACCAAATTGTTCGCCCGTGTCATCGTAGCCCGTTATCGACACGTCGCCATCGAGATCGGACAGATTCACAATACGCAGCAATCCACTTCTGCTCGAACGATCGCTAGTCGTCGGAAAATATGGGATGTCGAAAGCACTTTCACTTTCATCCGTGCTCTGTGCGGTGATTTGGTGGTTTGAAACGTCTAACGAGCTAGTGAACTCAAACTCGGCGGCCGGAACCGAACTACAAATGCACCCTACGACGCAAGGCGCAACCACGTGCAAAAATCTCTTTGTTCGTGACTTTCCACCGACGTACCGACAATCGGATTTTTAACCGGTCCGTTTAAGAACCCCTTGAACCATGCGGGAATTGACGCGTTTCTTATCATGCTAAAAACTTTGGCGATCTGATTCACAAGAACATTGAGAGTGGGAGAAAATGCGCTCATCAGGACCTTCCTTTCTCCCATCCATGTCAAACATGCATTGAATCACGCGTAAAACCAAGAAACTGCGCCTTACGTAAGGAGAAGCTTCGAAAATAGATGTAACAACGACAGCTCTCGTTACTCGACCAACGAAGTTTCGAATGCACTCAATTTCGTGCCATCTTCGTGGATTTCAATACTCACGTATCATATCACTAATTACGCTGTGTAGTGGTTTAAAAAACGTGTAGTTCTATATCTTCACAACCTAGATTTCTATATATAAAAACTTCAAACAACACTTGCGTATCGCCAGACCGAGGGTTCTATTGATCTTTTGCGTTCTTCCCTGCGATCAAGCCGTACTGTTCCGCTTTCGCGACGGCGGTATGACGGTCCGTTACGCCCAACTTCGAGAAAATCCCCCGTAAGTGATATCGTACGCCGTGAACACTTAGTTTAAGATCGGCGGCTATCTGCTTGTCTTTTGCGTAAGGTAACCGTTCGAGAATCTCGAGCTGTCTTTCACTCAACGTCGATTCACGTACGTTGCGCAACTCCTCTGCAGAATGTAATAATGCCTGCGCCGATTCGTGCAATCCCGGATTCTCATTAACTTCAAGAAACCGTCTTAGTGCGGGCACACAATCGTCGATTTCGCGCAATAGCGACCAAGCATATTTAGTTTCACGGTATAGCTTGAGATATTCCTTTAAAAAACTCACGGTCTTTCCTACTTCACCAGTGCGTTGTGCCAGCAGGACTGATAACCCTAACGCTCGCATATATACGCGCGTTAGTTTCCGTTCCTTCGAGATACTGCGGAATAAGTCGAGGACAACGCTTGCTTCATCGAATCGCTCACCGCCAATGAGCAATAAAGTACGTGCTTCAGCCGTCGCTTCCATTTCGCGCCAGCTCTGATTGGAGAGATCGACGCACCTCGACGGCGCGTTTGAGAATCCGTCTGAATTCCATGCACGTTCCGCTTCATCGAGGGTTTCCAAACGAACGAGGAGCGAAACCCGTAGCGCCGCGAGTAACCTTGAGAACGTTGTATACCCTTTACCACGCAGAAAGCCGACTAATTCGTCAGTCGCGGTAAGCGCTTGAGATACTTGCCCGGATCGCAATTTCAAGTCGATAAGTAGATTGCAGATCGTTGCGAACGACGAGAACGGCATACCGTGTCTTTTCAGTAAATTGCGGATGCCTGGCTGTTCAGCGATCATCGGCGTTAGCGAACGTTCCAATACGACCTCCTGGCGGACGATTTGGCAGCTCACCAACGCGATGGGGTCGACAAGAAGGTGGCGCTTTGCGATTCGCATCGCTTTCTGGTATCTAGCTTCTGCGCGCTCTGGCAGTCCTTGTATGAATTCGAGCTGACCGTGCAGGATCTCGACATAAAAAGGTAAGTAATACGTACCGTGCATTAGCTCTTTTGTAGAGTCAATTAAGGCGACCGCTAAATCGAACTCCCCTTTTAGGAAGTGATTCACACAATGGAAATAGACCATTGTTCCCCGAGAATGTGGTTCCAGCGTCTCAGAATTCGCGGCATAGACATCTCGTTCAGACATCGATTGAAGCCATGAAGAACCGAACGGACTGCCACCGTAAAGAGCCATCGCGCCGCGGGTAAATGAGTTTTCGACCGCATAGTCTGAATTCGTTTGGTTCTCTCGTTTCGCGTTATAAGGATGCGGACATTGGTCGTAGAGCAATCGTGCATCGTGCGGTCGTCCCGACATTAGGAGTCCAATGCACCGAACTAATTTCAACCGCGGCCGTTCTCGAATGACGTCCTCGCTCAGCATCTGATCTGCTTCTAGGAGTTCTCGTAAGCTTTGCGAAACCCACACTCGAACGCCACCCGCATTCTCGAGAATCTCACCAACCAGATTCCGATCACCGCTATGCGTGGCGTGTCGCATCGAGAGTAGTGTTTCTCCCCGATTCGCGAGTGCAATAGCAAGGCGTCGGTGAATGCTCGTGAATCGATCGAGGTCTTCCCTAAACAGCCGATCCGCACAATGTTGCCGAATCAGATCGTGTAAGTACCAAACGCTTCCTTCCGAGGTATTTACGCGTGAGAACAAGCCGACGAGGAGTTTTAGCGACTCAATTCGTTCTAACGAATCGCTCAGCTCTAATACCTCGTCTACTAATGAAGCTTCGATCCAGTCGAATAGACTCAGATCCAGGACGAATCTTCTAGTGTCAGCATTGAGATCTGACAGCAAACGTGATTCCACCCAGTTTTCTGTATATTCCGTGTTATCTATCCAATCAGAATCGATTTCAGTCTGTTTGGTGTTTCGTGACACGCGAAGCGCAAATGGCCAACCAGCGGATTCGTTAATCTCACGTAACAAAGCCTCGCGAGGGAGGCGTAATTCGAAGAAACGGGCAATTTCCGCTTCCGAAAAACGCAGGTCCTCAGTGTCGACTGATTCTGCAACCCCTTCTAATAAAGCAGTCGTGATATCCAAGCCCTTGGGGATTTCCCGTCCCGCGAGCAATATCCGAAGATTCGTCGGTCCGCGTTGAACAAGGAAATTTAGAAGGGCGACCGCATCAGGGTGCTGTAATCTCTCAATCTCGTCGAAAGCGAGAACGAAAGGGTTCCCGTAATCTTGCAGCTCTCGAACAATCAATCCAATTCGGTTGTCAGGTAGTAGAAGTGCGTCATCCGTCGCCGACATATTGCTAAGATCAAGACCAGCACGGTGGCAAGCAAACGCGATGTAAGTATCGAGTAGCGTGGGGTTATCTAACTCGTCAACAGAAATCCACGCAGTTGGAACTGCTTGGGTTTGAAATGTACGACAACATTCGGCAAGTAACGTAGTTTTGCCAAATCCGGCGGTGGCTTTGATCACGGTAAGACGTTTATCCTTTTGCATCGCGCGATCAACGAGATTCGCGCGATGAATGTAGCCGGGAACCCGATCTGGAATAGTTATTTTTCGACGTAACAACCGTGGGAATTCGATTTTCAGATGCGTGGATTCGTGGTCGTTCATGCGAAACTAGACGAACTTACTTAATGACTAACGATTCTTGTTACGCTGGCGATCGCATGTGCCGAACTTCCTGCAGCTCCAAGACATCGCACAAACTACCTTTGCCTTTCTCAGTTCGATTTTATGAACGTACAACGACTCTATCAACCGTAGGATTTAAACGCCGAGTTGATCCACGCAGCGACCGCGAAGCCTAGAGCGCTAAAAGTGCGATCACCTCTATTCTGCTTAATTGTGTATTCGAATCTAGGTACTTTCTAAATTTCGATTTCTCTCCGTTGAACGCCAATGTCTCATTTCAAATGCGTTCTCGCCGTTTATGCTCCTATGCGCAATTGATCGCCTATGTTTTCATCTCGGACTATGTAATAACAGAGTCGCTCGCTTCGATTTACGCAGAGTCACCAGTCGAGGCAGAAGTCGAAGTGATCGACAACATCGAATGTCGACTCTCTTCGGGATTCGGCGCGGCACGCGATGTAGGCGTCGTAACAGTACCAAGGGGCGAGGTGACTGATTTCGTGGTCTTGAGTCCGTCCGGTACGCGATTTAGCGGTTCACTTCCATTCGAACCAAATCAGGTCCGTATCGGCGTCAGCAATGATGGTTCGACAGTTGTCGGTTTCGGTGATCTAAGAGGAGGCGGCGGTTGGGAGTTCAAATCGCCTGATTCGCCTGAACCAGTTCGCATCCTTCGTGACGATCAAACGATCTTCGAGAGCGAGAATGCCTGGAATTTCGACATAGCAGCGGATGCCAGTTCTTTCATAGTTCACGAACCGGATTCTGACGGAACGTCCACTCTAGTCGTCCGAACTAAAGACGGTCGACGGGAAGTACGTCACGACCTCGGAACGCTATTTACACCGGTGAACGCCTATGAGCGTGACTACTGGCTCCAATATTCACGCGACTTCAGGGAAGCGGTCTTTGTACCGGCTCACGCCGATTCGTGGGGTGTCGGCAGGCATTGGTTTTTCCCAATCGGCGAAGGTTCACGTCGTCGAATCACCGTGGAATCGGTCTTGTCAGCGGTGTCCATGAACAGTGAAGAGTGGTATTTCGTCGAGTATCCTGATAGATCGCTGCTCAAAAATGACCGAATAGAGTGGCCGGTTATCCGAAAGCAACTCGAACCAGTAACAAACGAAGAGAAAGTCATCTGGAAACGGATGGTAGAACTAGATCACTTCAACGGATCAATGGAACTCTCACGAAACGCCAAATGGCTCGGTCTATCCGCCTGGAACTACGTCGTCTTGAACACGGAAACAGGCGAAACGCGATTCCAATTCCAAACCGTTCACGATAAGAAAGCGCAGTTCGCTCGGCTGCGGCCCGTTCTTCCAGACAATGCGACCATATCAAATATGGGGTCAATCGGTAGCGGGCGATTCCTTCACGACTATTTCTTGTTACATAGCAAACGAGGCAACGCTACCGCGTGCAGTCGAGATCGGTTAATCCCATACAACGAGACAACATATCTAACATGCTTGCGAGAGCAGCGGCGTCAGGATACGTACCGATGGTTCCAATATGCCTTTGACTTGAACACAGTTTCTATCGATGGCAGTCCGAGCTTTCGACGTGAGTGGTTTAGGGATACGGAGTGTTCCCTCGCGAACTCAAGGTTACCTGGACTTCGTGTGACCAATGGCATATTGACGTATGGACCTGGTGGTTGATCCAATTGCTGAACTGTAGAAGTCGGACTCCGCATAGAGGAAGTCAACGCTGTTGCAAAAACCGTCGCCTGAGACGCACAGTTCCTGCTCAATTCACATCTCCCGAACGACTCGAATGCCTATAGCTGCGCCCTTATATCGTTCCGGATACGTTACGACTGGTCTTTCCATGTAAGCGCGACCCCGGTCGAATTTCCAAAGAACCAACGAATCGCGGGTGGCATTCCATGTAGATCCCTTTAAACGAACCCATTCGCAATTCCTAAAAAACTTAGGTTCTGCACTCAGTTTGTTGAGTTTGACTGGAAATCTCCGCGTAAGACTAAACCACCTTTTCCTCATCGCACAATCTTGAGTGAATTCACCGACATTTCCGTGCATGTCATGAATTCCCCATGGATTAGCCGGAAATGATCCGACGGGTGCTGTCTTCAAATGACTCCACCTACTCCTGCAATCACTGCAATTCGTTCGATTAACTCCCAATTCTTGTCCCCACCAATACGCTGTACGCGTCCCCGCACGAGCGGCATGTTCCCACTCAATCACTGACGGTAGGCGATACGTGAAACCGGTTTGATCAGTCAGCCAATCAGCATACGCGAGGGCGTCTTTCCAAGCGACGAATATGACTGGACGTGAACCACGCCCCCAACCATTGTCTTCTGGTAACTCGCGTCCAGTTGCCTCGCTGAATACCTCGTAATCGTCAAAGGTAATCTCATATTTAGATATCGCGTATTCCTTCGTGATCATCGAGCGGATGATGTCAGTTATCGTTTCAACGCAGGTCTCATCGGCGATGCAGTTTTCTCCTTTTGAACTAGCTATCGGCACGACTACCAACTCAGGACCGAAACCGCCGATCTCCAGCTCATCGACGATCACGGGTGGCTGAACATCAGGATCCTCGGAAGCTAACTCGGCCCCGTACGAGACTTCGATAGCGAAAACCATGATCCCAATAACGATCTTCTTCACTAGGTGCGTTAGACGACGAAATCTATGGAAGTTGGACAGTCAACGCCTTCCCTCGTCCGACGTCACGTCGTCGTGTTACTAATTGAGCTAGTTTCCTAGTATTACCTATGACAGGGATAAACTGAGCTCACTAGCACTTGGGTCTCATGTTGGTCGATTCGCTTTCGAGCTGGTAACCAACTCGGTTCTACCCTATAAGAACAAAGGATCGGAGGAAAGAACGTGAGAAATCTACTCTCTGCGATGGTGCTGTTACTCCTCGTCCAGGTATCCAATGCAAAGCCAGAGCGTTCATGGATGGACGATGATTGGATTGCGTTCATCAAAGAACACCGAGAGCTCTACCTCGAGATATTCCCCATCGCCAAACGGATGGATTCAAATTCATCGATGACGGCTGACGAGGCGCACAAGATACAAAAAATCGTCCATGGCCGACCGATGTACGAACAACGGGTCCTATTTCGCATGATGAACCATATCAGGCGAATCCGGCGATTCGACGATCCAATATTTGGTTCGTCTACATCGAACGATCCCATGGAGGAAGTCGTCGTGATCGGTCGGATGTTCGACCAATTCCCAATGGATCCAGCGGAGTTCTCATTCATCGACACCGCAGGAATGCGGAACATTCAGAAGAAGGCCCATAAGCTCTATGGCGAAGGTCGATACGATGAGGCGTATCCACTGCTACTTGATCTCGCAAAACGAGGTTTCAAGGAGTCGCAGTCCCGACTCGCTTATATCCTATTTACAGGTACCGAGAAGGTCGAGAAGAGCAATCTCCGAGCATTGGGCTGGCTAGGAACAGCCGCCTACGGCGAAACGCAACCGCAGTTCCGTGTCCTATTTAAAAAATATATGAAGGAAGTTCCAGTTGGCGTACGTCCAACCGTCGACGCGGTACTTGCGGGCTATAGAAAGGAATTCGATAGTTCCGCTCATCTAAATTGCACGACCAACCATCGCTTTTCCTCAGGTATCGTGAAGCGCACCTATTGTCAGTTCGATATCGAATCGAAGGTTGAAGCTTGTCAGGGGTTCGATTGTTCATCATTGATGACCAATACCGACCTTGCATTGCAACGAAACTACTGAGGCACGAAGAAAGTTCGTAACGACTTCATTTCCTCGGACGACCTTTGGCTAGGCTAATCCCGCGTTCAAGACGAAGAGAGTTTCAAGAGTACTTAAAAACCGATCGTCGGTTCATCCGCTGACACTTTTTTGTCAGGCAAATTAACACTTCCACTAGGACTGAAAGTAAACGCAAGTTAATTAGCTAAACATGAATCCATCCTGCGCCATTACCAGACGCTCGTTACGATTCACTTAACACCATAAAACGTCAATCAACTTGACCGAGTCCTTCCGCTTAGGACAGAGGTACTGAACGTTTCTTTCACGGAATTCGAGTCAGCCGATACGAAGCTTTCCAGGACCAAGCGCGACGACGAATGACCATGCTCGATAACGCTACATCGTTAGGCGACCTCTCACACATACAAGGTAATCGACTAGAACGTCTACGAGGTGACCGCGAAGGCCTGTACAGCATCCGAATCAATGAACAATGGCGAATCTGCTTTCGCTGGACTGACGAAGGTCCGGTCAACCGAGTTACAACCATACTCAATGGCGAACGCGGAATCACAGCTGATACAGCTCGTCGCCTAGGTCGTTACTTCGATACCTCAACAGAATTTTGGCTGAACCTACAGAAAGACTACGAAATCCGTCAGGCAGAAATCGAAGATACATCCGATGTTTTGCAGGAAATCGTTCCGCGGCAAACCGTGTTACTTCGCGATGCGGTGCGCGAGCTCAACGCCGACTCGCACTTCGCACCAAGGGTAGCAGAGACGTTGGAAACCATTTCATCCAATCTGACGCTCTGTACTCAACTTCAAAGGTTCGAACAATCATCACGGATAGGTGAATCGACCAAGGAATGGATGCATGCAATTGCTGGTCCGCTAAGTGAAATCCGCGAAGAAGGTCTATTTGACACAAAATTGACCGAGTACCTGCCATATACATTCGAGAGTTTCAGTAACTATTCAAACCAGTTCAAATCACCTTCGGTACGAGAATGTAAGCGTTTGGAAGAGGAGTTTGCTAGGAGTGCAGACATCGCGTTCGATCCTGCTCATCCAGTACTCAAGCATCTGGATAGCGCGTGGTTGAACGAACTCGATGAGCAAGCATCTATACAACGCCTTATTAATCTGCAACACATAGGAGACGCCGTACTTACATGTGATCCGTTCGAAATTCAGTGCTCGGACAGTATCAGGAAGTTACTCGGCGACTGGCGTGACCTGATCACTTGGCCAAAGACGATATGGGAGGATCTTGGGGCTCGCGTGAGTTTTTACGAAGTGCTCGGGTTCGATGTCAGCCTAACGGATGTTCCAGCGTCTACTCTCCATCAGATTCTTGATGTTACGAGGATTCGGTCAGAACCGCCGGATCTCGTTGAAGCATACGTTCCATTGTTTCAATCTTCTGCAGTTTCTGACCAAGAACGGGCACTTGCGCGTACGAACAACGCACATGACTGGTTGCAACGTTTGGAGAGTCAGCTACGACTATTCATAGATCGCGAAATGACTCAGACGTTCGGCACTGAATGGGTAGATCAGCAACTTCCGAAAGCGATAGCTAGGAGATGGCAGAGCCGAAGAACGACGGCGAAGAAGACAGGCGCTCCAGATAGAGCACTTATAGCGTACGCCGACTTCTCTGATTATGCCGTGATCTTATGCCAAGACGATCATTGGGATCGTGTATTCGGACGTTTGTTCTATAGACGTGAGAGCGTTAGAGAGTCGTTTCAGAGACTGTATCCAATTAGAAACGATACGATGCATGGTCGACCGATCACCCAGGACGATGAACTACTCCTCTATGTAGAGACGAAGCGTCTAATGAGCACGATCAACGCCGCAAATTAAGCTAGCGAGAACGTAGGTGGAGAATGCTCCTGGTGGGTAAATCCTTAACGAACAACACGATATTCGAGTGATCTTGTCTGTGATCTACCGTACTTTGATATCTCGCCGGTTCGATGGCAACGCACCTCGATGTAAAACCGGGGCTCAGCGTTGTCGGCAAGACTCTGCCCCTGCTATGAAACGACGGAATTAGGTGGGTTACAGCTTGTTCTATTTGCGATGATCGTGCGCCCGTGAGGACTTTCGCCGGACACGATTCGTCTGTGATTTAGTCCCGTCAACAGTCGCACATGGTAAATTCTCCAATAGACGCCGTACCCATCGCGTGATTCGCGTTCTACGATCAGGTTTGACGAGCTGCGCGTGGTTCCAGAACGTCTCGTCGAGTTCTGCGATATCGCTGTAGTCGATATCGTCGTCTCGAATCGTCCTGATCTGTGCCGGATTGAGCGGCTTGTCGAATTTTCGCATGATCTGGCTCCCGTCTCATGCTCATAGAGTGTTGCGAGTATTCCTCTGTGTAATTTATGCTGGAACAGTAGCTCACCCTCAAACCTTGCCTCATTTCGCCTAATGCTTCTTCGCTCTTGCAGCAAGTGCTTCTTTCGATTCTCGAACCGATCGCCTCTTGTGCGTCTGCTCTCTCGTCATTGACGTTGATTTCATCAGTGTAGTCGCGCACCGAACCATTTCGTCGACACGCTCTCCGGAAACCGATATAAGTTCAGGTTATATCACCGGAAATGAACAACGTCCGTTAAATCGTTTTGCAATCGCGTCATGCTGCCTATAGTCAACTTCCTCTCGCCTAGCTAACGATTCGAAGGCATCGTTGATTTCCTTTATTTAATCTCGCTGTTCGCTCGTGTAACGTTCGGCCATAAATAAAGCCCCCTCGAATTCGATTCAACTTCCAATAATCAGTGTTCGAAGGTTAGCCGCAAGCAAGTCCAATCCGAACCAATTCGGATCGTCTTCCATCAGCACCGTTGGCGAACGGGGTAACGTGCCATCATCAAGCGCAATAGTTACAGGTAAGCAAACCCGCCAATCATCATATGTCGCTCTACGCAGGGCGTCATCATCTTGCACGCCATAATGGTTCCGAAGCCACTCAATCCCCTCCGAGTCTTCAATAAACGGTAATCCACGTTCCATCGCTCTTCCCCTGAACACCGCGTTCGAAACATTGCACAGTAGGACGTCGAAATCTCCGACCTCATAACGGTCATTCGTCGCTTTAGTTAAGTGACTTCTGGATTTATGACACTTCACTCTAAAGTGAGGTACTTTGAATCTGCCTCTCGGTTTACCAAGCGAGAAGCTCCCGCGTACTGCGTTTTTCGTTTCCGCTTTCAATCGATCGCCCGTGCGCTTGTACGTGAGACTCACATCTTCGTCGTAGGAACCAGGCTGAGGATTGAGATTGAGTTTATCGACGCTCCAATCGCGAGGATCCAAGACCTGCTTCAAAACCGCCGCCCCAATGTACTCCGTCGCTTTACCACGAATCATCGGGAGTACCTTCTGGTCCTCAAGGATATCTAGCAGATTCTCACGAGGTATGTTGTAGGTATCGCAGTACTCACGAATTCCGGCAAATATTCGATACGCTTCGTCGTTGGATTCGTCAGACATCGTAGTTTCGAATAAACAGCTCCCGACCTTTCTGTCGTACTCCACGAAAACCATCCTTTAGTTTCGCGCCGTTACGCTGATCGTCGGTCCTATTTAATGTGTAGTTCCATTGTTTCTTACTCATCGAATCGACCCACTCATACATCGCCTTTATGTCCGGATGTTCGTCATAAGTCAGTAAAAACCGAATCCGGTCGCTGTTGCGCTTCAAACACGACACGAGTCTCGCGTGATCTGCCCGAGTAAATGTACATGCGTAAAACTTCTGCTGGTCTGCCGCGTAATACGGTGGATCAACGAATGCAAATGTGCCGTCTGGTAGTGCATCGATTGCTAGTTCGAAGTCAATCGAAGTGAGCTCGACGCCTTGTAACCGGTCTGAAACAGTCCGTAAATGTGGCGGCCAATTCTCAGGTCTCATTGAATATTTGCGGCCGTACCCCCAATAACAGTTCTCCGGTCGCATGATGCCGCTGTAAGAGGTACGATTCAGGAAGTACCAACGAAGAGCTCTTTCAAGTCCCGTCGTCGGTTCGTACTCACGTTTGAAATAAGCGTGATTCTTCTTCGTAGCTTTAATCCCATCAAGCAGTTGAATCAGATCTTCAACACGATCCCGGATTTGACGAAGCGTGTTCACGACCTCTTCATCTAAGTCATTTAGCATCTCAACAGCGCACTGCGGCTTCGCAAAAAAGATGCTCGCGCCGCCGGCGAACGGCTCACTGTAAGTGTCGTGCGACGGCACTTCGTCTAGGATCTGTCGCCTGGCATAGAACTTCCCGCCTGGATAACGAAAGGGGGAATTGGACCGGTTTGAGCGTGGGCGCATAAACGGGAGTTGCTTGAATTCCGTCATTTTTATCCGCGGACTTAAAAACTAATGACTAACACGTAGCTAGAGAGTCCCCATATTACTGCATCGTCACCTAATTCGTTGCCTGCACGTCAAGCTACAGTGACGTTGAACTCGCCATCGATGCACTACCAGGTCGACAAAACGACCGTAATCTAACGATGTACCTAATCTCGGAATTCCTTTCAACCGAGTTTGGCTTTATGGTCGATTCGCAAGTCTTAAAACGTAGTATGCGGGTCAGCAAGGAGCTTCTGCGGCTATCAAAATTTCTAATCACGATTAGATTGAAGCACGAGTCTGCAGCGCGTACATATCTTGCCGTGCTCGCCCAAGAACATCATTGTTACGCATCTTTGGATCATCGTCGACATGCTTGAATAATTCTTTCAATCCCTCCATACCGTGTAACGACGTGACAACACATAACAGTAGATCCAACGCCGATTTAGCAGCAAGCGGCCAACTCGGATAGCGTTCTGAAACCCGTAGCGCACCTTCAATCTCGTCGGCGCGGTTTCCTAAATTCTTGCAGGGCTGCGAATGAAAATAGTTATGGTTGCATCCAATCTCTGGCATTTCATAACGAAATCCGATAAAACTAAACGGTCGCCGCCATATCCCTAAGTAGTAGTTAAACGAACACAAAGTATCATCGACTTTCCATTTACACCACAGCGCCACAGTCCCGTAATTCTCGTGTTTCGGGGGTACAAGAAATACCGCCTGATTACCAAAATCTCCTTCGCTCTTTTTCGAGATGAACGTGTACTCAAGGTCTACCGCCCTTAAAGGTCTGAATTTGCTTTGTGCAGCTCGTTTCGTCTTGAAATCCGATATCGCACCTGGCGCCTCACCATCGGTTGCCAATTTACTCAGTACGTGTTTGATCGCTCTAAACTCGTCATCGACTGACACTTTTTAATCTCTCAACGCAAATCTTCTTTGTGGTGCATACCTTATTCCGTCGACACCCAGCACGTGTCTTGAGTCAAAGCCGTTATGAAATCCTGCACGAAATTCCTTGGCACCGCTTAGTTCGCCAAACTGTGATACGTCTTCAAGGAAGACGAATGCCGGGACTTTCGAGTATTCGAATGAGTAAGTTCGTTCTACTATTTCCTCATCCGCTTCAAACCTGTGTCGCCACACGGCGGGTCTAGATAGTATTTCAGGATATTCGAACCAGCATTCGTTCGGTATTAGTTCTTTGATCGTAGAGTCATCGTGAATCGAATTGTTCCAGGCATCCAAGTCTTTGAAATGGTCTCCCAACAAGAATGGATAGCGCTCGATCAAATGAGGTACGTCTACCAATACGTCCTGACCAGCAAGTACATCTACTTCAAGCCATTTTCCGATACGCGAGCCAACGAATCTAGCGGCAGCTTGTCGGTCCTTTTCACCTATCGCTCTCGCGTCTAGATCATTTACCTTTTCTTGTAGGAAGGTCTCGAACGTAAGGTCTGCCAATTTAGAGGGATCGCCTTCGCCTGGACAAATGAATTCAAAGGCTGAATCCGACATTCGACGAACATCCTCTTGGCGCATACCAATCGACTCCAGAATATTCGCTTCGTAGCGTGCGTCTACGAAATCGGTGCGTGAACGTTGAAGCTCTACCGCATTTGACATCGTGTTCCACGCCCAAGGGCGGAATCCACGCCAAGGAGGATTCGTCCAAAGACCAACTGTCGGTAGAAGGTCGGCATTCAGATTCAAATCCGCATAACTCCACAAATGACCATTTAATGTGAGGTCAAATTGAATATCACGAAATTGGTTTAGCACCAAAATTGCACCGCAGTTCGAGAATGTTCTTGCTAGTCGTGCTAAACCTTCACCTGTGTGGCGTCTCTCAGTCTCGTCGACGTGGATTAGATCGTAATCAAGTATTAGTACATCAGCTCGATCAAAAACACATTCGCCAATCTTCTGTTCCAATTGACCGTTCTCTCTTGAGAGGCTCCTTCTAGTGAGCAATTCGTCAATAGACGCCTTCAAATCAATGTCGTCCAAGTGCTCGGAATCCAATGTCAAACTTGACAATCCACCGACTTCATAGATATCCTGTGGCGCCGAAGAACTTACTTGCTCGACCCAATCCCGTTCTAGTTCCTCGTCATCGTCGCATATAAGAACCTCGTAAGTCACTTCATTGACGCCCATGAAAGTTGAAACGTAGTTGACCAACAGGAATCCGGTTTACGGAACTCCACTTTCGCACCTCGTTGCTTCGCGATCATCCTAACGATCGTCAATCCCAATCCGGTACCACCTAAACCCAATTCGCGTCTCGCTTCGGATATCTCAGTACGTCTTTCGAACGGTTCGAAAAGTTCCTCTGCAGTATCAACATTTACACCGACGCCATTGTCGTTAACCCTGACCCAACTGCTTCTACCAGTTCTACCACCTATGCATGCCACCTGTCCGTCGTCTACGTCCAACGTCGCGTTTGAAGCATTGATGAGTACGTTTTGAAACAGTGAACTCCATTCGGCGAAACTCGCTGGCGGTAAATACAGATCACGGCCAATTTTCGTAGTTATATTCATATTGGGGACTAGTGCCTTCACGTTGTCCACGACTTGCTCAATCACATCAAGTGCTGCTAATACATCAACCTCCTCCCGGTCATCTCGATCTAGTAGCGGCGCGAACACTTGCCTTGATTGATCCGCCCGTTTGATCCAATTCGAGACGCGTTGCACAAGTTGCTGAATCTCTACATCGTCTCTCGCTTTGGCGATCCGTCGTAGTGCTCTTAAGAGTGATCGAGCACGTCTTATATCCCTTCCCGCTTCATGCTCCAATGCTAGTGCCGCCATACCTGCCGCCGCTAACGGTCCAAGCAGAATCTTCGTCGATTCGTCAGCAGTTCTTTCCATACGAATGGTCTCCGCCAATTCATCACATTCTTCAACAAGTGTGATAGCTCTATCATCGTGCGGGTACGCACTTTTTAGCTCTTGAGCTAGACTTCGGACCTTTTGAAGCACTCTTTCTGGCGACTCAGTCGGTCCCGATACATCTATTTTTTTACCTTCGCGAATGCGCTGACGAGTTGCATAAAAGTCAAGCGACCAACGAACCGCTCGGTGCAATTCCTCGTACGCACCGTTGGAGACTAAACGATCGCGAGTTACTTGGATTTTGAGAATATCACCGTTACTTTTCTGCTCCCGTGTCGCTTTCCTAGATTCGTAGCCAGTATCAATATCGACTACACCAAAGAGACGGCCTTGAGATGGCAAATCGTTCAACGCGCGTTTTACCTGTAGTCGCTCCGGCAGAAGCTCGGATCGATTCTTTCGATGTGAGTGATCGAATTCAATACCTAACCAGTCTTGAGCCACTCCATAGTAAGGCAATCGGAATCCTGCGTCATACACCTTCACACCGCCATATTTCGCAAAGTACTTTCTTGCATCACTAACTGATATCTTTTTACTCTGATGTCCCTTCAAGTTAAAGATTCGGATTCGCCAATTCGCACTCTCAATTAGCGGCTTCACCGTAAACCGTTCGACATGTTTTTCGCCGTCGCGAAACGAAACGGATACAAGTACCTCACTTCGTTTTCCTTTACGACGTATTTCGCCATCAATTAACGCTATATAGTTTTCCAATGCGGCTTGTGTCTGATCCGCAAAAGTCTTCTCAAGAATGCCGTCAGTCGACCGAATCTGTACAAGAAAATCATCCGGATCGGTTCGATCCGTTAGGAGATCGCCGTAATTACTCATCGGTGATTGAAGCATCCAGAGCTCACGCCCTAAGTCTCGGATGGCATTGTCATCCCACGTCTGCTTCAAATTCCTCATCACGACTTTTGTGCCACGATGACTACCTTCCGCGAAGGTTTCTTGCCGAGCAGCCGTTCGATACTCTGCTTTCGCTTGGAACAGACTTCCAGCCTTGATCGCTTCGTCCCAGTTTACCGAAACGACCAACTGACGGTTTTCAGATCGCTCTGAGACCGTCGTCATCTCTAGCTCATGAGCAAGAAACTGAACAGCAAGTCGACCGACGCCTTTCGACCCCGTTAAGTTCCGATTTAAGTTACGACTCTTTCCCTTCAGTCTCTCCTTATGCCTCGTGCCAATCGTCATCCAGTAGCTCTGGAATTCTCGCGAGGTCATTCCATGACCGTCATCCACCACTGATATTTCATCGTTCCCTACAGTGACGAAACACCTAGACGCATCAGCGTCGTAAGCGTTCTTTACTAATTCCGCTAGCGCAATATGTGGTTGGCCTACTAGCCGCTCACCTAATTCTCGAATTAATGCCGCGTCCGCTTTAAAAGTCGCGATCTTTGGTTTCGCTTTCGTCATTTCCGGTGTACGTCACACAGACGAGCTAAACGCCAACTTCTGAGGACTTCATTCGAACACCGTTCATCTGCTTTCACATCACGATGTCATTCTGTGAGATCGACTCATTTATATGTTGCACAATGCTTTTGCCAATCGCTTTTCCTAGGTCTGGTGGCACCGCATTACCAATGAGACGACCAAGGGGCGCAATTCCAGGAAAGCGCTCTTCTTTGTCAAAGAACTCGTAGTCAGCCGGAAATGTCTGTAGTAAAGCTGCTTCCCTCAAGGACAGTGCTCGATCTTGACTTGGGTGACCAAATCGACCATTACCGTATCCAAAACACTGTCCGGTAATCGTCGGCGAGGACTTTCCCCACTCCATTCGACCGTAGACACCGCTATATGTCTTACCCGTTTTCTTACGATGACATGGTGAACGCAACGTCTCTGGCCAATCTCGCCACGTACCACCTGGTGTCGAATATCGGATGCGCCTTAAATTCGTTTCGGAGAGGCGGCTGGTGCGATGAAGAGGATCCTCTTCATGAATTTCGCCAGCGTGTAGTTGAGCTAGATGCCCTATTGTTGATCGGACGTCTCTCCAACTGGCGGGATCCGTGAATGATCCAGGAATCATCGAAATCGGCCCAAGCCTCGAAGCCAACATAACGAGCCGTCTGCGTCTTTGCGGAACACCATATGCGCGACAGTCGACAATGACATCACTAATTGAATATCCAGATTTCTCCAATTGAGCCATTAACGCTAAGTACTCGCTTGTCTTTTTAAGAGGAGGAACATTCTCCATAGAGACGATATCTGGCTCTGCTTCATCTACCAGAGTCGCAAATCTACGAATAAGCGACCATCGGCCGATTTTCTTACCAGTTGATTTTTGTGAATAGGTCGAATACGGTTGACACGGTGCACAACCAACCAGTATTTTGAAGTCGCACCCATTCCACGCATTCAGGATGGCATCGGATTTGTATCCCAGTATGTTCATTTGAACGAACCGCGCGGAAGTGTGTTTCTCGTAAGGGTGTCGACATCGTTCGTCGATATCGACTCCCTCTGCCACGGTAATCCCAGCAGTTTCTAGACCGAAGGTCAGCCCACCCGCACCGCAAAACAAATCGACTGCACGCGCATCCCACATGGGTTGCGATTGTAACTGTCGTTGAACCAGACCAAAACCGCCTTAGGAACCTAGTAAAGTCTAGAAATCCACGAATCGCCAAACCGGCCGCGTTTAAGGTGATTACGAGCTAACGCTAGTATATTGCGTCTGATTGAGATTAAAGCACACGATCGTGATGAATTTCCGATGAGTTTCGTTCGTCAAGGAACTCTCACCAAGGTTGACGGCACAAGACAGTCGCACTGCTCATCCAGTGTGGCGAAGGTGCATACCGTGAAATAAAGACATACTTGTAGTGGATCGAAACGCGATCGTTTGTCAACGATGAATTGAAGCATGTGAAATTGCTGTGCAAGACGACCTAATCGAACGCGCCAAGATTCGCTCGCGGATTATGGCCGCCGTTCGTCAGAAGGACACTGGACCGGAGATTACGCTCCGGCGTGCGCTTCACAAGAGCGGACTCCGCTATCGCCTACACGAAAAAACCTTGCCTGGAACGCCAGACATCTGCTTTCCCAAGTGGCGAGCAGTTATCCTGGTCCATGGTTGTTTTTGGCATCGACATGAAGGATGTAAGAAAGCGTCGCTCCCAAAATCAAATCTCTTGTTCTGGGAGAGCAAGTTCCGACGAAATGTCGAACGCGACCGGAAGAATGTAGAGGATCTACTTGCGGCGAATTGGCGAGTAGCGATTGTATGGGAGTGTTGGCTGAGCCACGACTTCGACGACACTAAGTCAAATGAACTCGTCAGTTTTATTCGAGATTCAGATAGGGTACGCGAAGAGTGGCCTAATGTTGTGCAATGTCGAGCTTCCGCTTACCGACATAAACCGACGACCTAACGTGCAATGCACGATCACGCGTTGACATTCCGGATTACGACGCGCTTAGTCATAGAGATCCTCCCAGATCGTATCGGTAGCAAGATATCCATAGATCATTGTTCTAACACGCGCACCATACTCAAAATCTTCAACCAGGTATTCATAGACCCCTTCCTGAACGACAATCCAACCGTCTCGTATCGCTTCGCCAGTTAGCGCCCTCGTCATCATCCGACAACCGATCTCTGGCCAACGTTCAGAACTAGTGTGCGCGAATAGAGAGTCCTCAATCGCTTCCCTCGACATCGCTGCAAATGGCATTACACTTACAGAGATCGGATCAGATATGACAGGAATGCTGTATTCATAGGCTACATGTCCACGAGCGTTCTTTACGACTACCGAATCAATTCGGTCCATTTCTGGCGCCCATTCGATCATGTCGCCATCAAACAACGTTCTATACTCGATTCTTGATTTCTCGATCCGATCACGCAAGGAGTTATGACGGCACAAACTACGGGATACTCTTGGATCTCTGTGCAATTTCGGGTCTGTCGAACCAACGAGTACACAATGTAGAAAAAGCCAAAAATACTCCTCGTCTTTAGAAAAGCTGTTGTTGCATTTGCTGCAAACACTCACTTTTGGGGTGTATTTAGGTCGAGGATCGCTCAATAAGCATCGCGTCGGTACATGATCAGCCGATTCGCCAGATCGACCACCACAATAGATGCAGATCCCGCGATAACGATCATCTACGAACTCCTCAATCGGTCGCACGAATTCATGACACCAAAGCTAAGAATCACGACTAAGTATGCGAACTTTCCTAGGGATGGAGATTGTCACGATTCCTCAGACTAACGTCGTTCACGATTTGAGGTAGTTTTCCTTAAATAAACCAAGAGAAAGTTGAGCCCGCCTTGATAAAAAGACTTGATGCACATGTGACTCAGATCGGTCACGCACCTAGTGCAGAAAACGACTATATACGTTTCAATATCACAGGCGGAGTCTGAACTACCTTTATGGGTATCGTCTCAATCCCAAACCATGATCGGACATCATTGCATGACTATCACTACAAAATTAAGTGTGACTAAATCCTTGATCGCTAAATTGCAGATTTCTTCATCTCAATCTATGGACCTCAATTCGAACAGCGAAGCTAATCTGCGCCCATTCTTGAGGACTTAAGGTACGACGAGCCCGATTCGCCCACGGGTCTCGCACGACTGCAGAGAGAATCCTATATCCAGTCGGATACTCGACAAAACTCATCGCATTCAATACGAAGGCGTGCCCCATCGTTCCGATGATGAGAGATTTGTCATTGGATAGGTCGTGAGTTGCCGTTATTTCGTTCGCTGAATAGTGATCCCCGATCACCCTGAAGCTTAGCCCACGTTCGTCAAACCATGTTCCATTTAGGTTGTAGAGAATGTGGTCGGGTCGTGCTGGCACGTCATACAGATCCCCAAATGTATTTCGTACTATGCTTCTTTGCGAAACTTCAAAACCTTAGTAGCCAAATACCCCCGAAATGCAGGCAGCCCAACACCATTGCCATCCTTCTTGCGCTTTAATGTGAGCGAATCTGGAGTCAATTCCAACATCGCAAGTGCGGGACTGATATTGTCGATCGTATCGACACTGAGAACCTGCTTGAGTTGATTCTGGCCATATCGCAGCGATTGATAGCGGGGCTACGATAAACGTACGACGATTCACAGACCGATTTAAATCACAGAAACTGGTATTCTGTTGTGTTTTCACCTATATGTCAAGCAGCTTAATCTTGTTTTAGAGCTACTCGCGAACAGAACGAATCCTGGTGCTTCGAATCTTGTTAGATACACGGAGCGAGATGCTTCACCTTAGGCTAGGGTATTGAGCGAAACATAAATACGTTGTGCCAAGGTACTCATGTAAGCGCCGCCCTTCAGGTACCATAAAACGGTCTATTTTCGCCAGATATCGGTGAAGTGCTAGGTACCGCCTAGATCAATTTCATTAATCGTCACGAAAACTCTCTAACCGTTCGCCACATTTTTCGCCCTTTAAATCGTGAAGTTCCGCTACAACCGAATCTCAAGGACCGACCATTACATCGAGTAGCAAGAATCATCATTTCGAGAAGCGGGTACCAAGTCTATGACGCACACGTGACGGATCATTGGTTCCGTGAAAACATCGGGTTACGTTGTAGGCAATCAAAGCTAGGATAGCTCGTTCGCAATCACGCGCGCCGCTTCGTATTCGCTACACGAGAGGATGTCCATCAATCGTTTGCGCTCAGCTTTCTCATGTTTTTCGGTCATCGATAACGCCAACGACAACGAAGGCGGCACATTTCGAAACATGGTCTGGAATTCGTCGGACAGGACGACGCCTTCAACATATTTTCCGGGTTCCTTTCTCGCAGAAGAGAGTAACAGTCGTTGATCTGTCGTTAGCTCTCGAAATCGCGCTAATTGGTCGATCTCATCCTTCGGCATCGCTAAACACAGCCACCATTCGATCATGTTCAGCATACGTCCGCTCTGATCGGGAAAATCTGCAAGATTCTGGGTAGCAATCCAGAACCAGGCCCCGAACTTGCGCCACATCTTGGTGATCTTTACGACGTAATTTGCCAGCAGTGGATGAGTCAGGATCACGTGTCCTTCATCTGTGACCACGAGGGTTTGGCGGTCACTCTGTTGGTTTCGTTCTACGAGATCATTGATATGTGACATGAGAGACAGATACGCCACCGTTAACTGGTCTTCATACCCTACTCTAGCAAGCATCCCAATCTCAAAGATCGTTACGTCCGCGTCCGGCCAATCGTTACCAGGTCGATTGAAAAAATGTCCCGCGACGCCGGTCGTAAACAACGCCATCGCGTCTCCCATTTCGCGTGCTCTAAGTCGTCGGTTCTCCGGAAGTTCCTTGTTTTCGCTGATTCTTTGAAATGCGGCAACGACATCACTGGTGATTGTGTCCCGCCCTTCCTCAATTACGTGACGACCGGCGTCCAGAATGGCGTCACGGATCTGCATTCGATCCGCTCGAACGAGCCGTTCCTGTTCGTGCCGATCGCCACCTGTGATCATGATTCGGGCGACAATCTCCATTTCACCGAGAAAGTCGCGATTCTCATCGGTCGAATAGGCTGAATTCGCGACCTTTGCCGCGTGCAGAAACGGTGGTAATCGCACATTCGAGTCGGGTTGTAACTTGATCTGGTTTACGCTCAATCCATGTGCTTTGAAGTGCTCGCCGAGTAGCTCGAACGATCCGCCAGCTTCGACAACGAACAATCTCGGACGATGCCTCGCCATCGCTTGTTGCAAAAGGTAGACAAGCATCGCGGATTTACCAGCGCCACTCGGACCTAGTACGAGAAGATGAGCGTTCTTCTTTCTGTCTTCCGTCGAGAGAGGATCGAAAACCATTGGCTCCGCGCCGCGATTGAAGAACACAAGACCAGGATGCCCTTTGCCATGTGAACGACCGTAAACGGGTAGAAGATTCGCGACATCCTGCGCGAGCATCAACCGTGTACACCGACGCTTTGCATCCAATCCGTGGTCGTAAGCCATCGGCAGATTTCGCAGGTAGCTATCAAGTGCAAGCAAATCGGACTCTTGAGAAATCGCCCGTAAACCGTTGGCTAACAGCGTCATGCATGCATCCGTCCGATGGGAACGCAACTCATCCAAGTCGCGCCCTTTTATGTAGAGTGCCAACGACGTTGGCAGGAGTTTGTTGCCGTGCGCGATTTCCCGCTCGACAACGTCAATTTGTTCACGGGTCACGTCGGCATCCGCCGAATCGCCAACGGCCGCTTTCTTGACACGCGCGACGTGCTGCAGCACCTCGTGCTGCGTATGAATGACGACCGTCATGGCGAGAATCGATCCAATCGGGAACGAGTCGAAGAGCGTTTGAATTCGATCGCCATGCCGTCGTTCGCCACTCAAGTGACCAATCTCCGGTACACGACGCAAACCTTGTATCGAGATGATTTGATGAGGTAGGTCATCGAAGTACCAAATGCCCTTCTCCGCGTCAGAACGCGGTTGCGCGAGTAGAAGATCCTGTCCAACGTCGTAGTCCATCGGTAAAGGATTCGGCGCTTCGGCTGCAACATTGAGAAGACTTCTGACGTTCGAATTCGCAACGGATGGCTTTGGGTTAAACCAAGGCAGGAGCCATTCGCGAAATTGCGTCAGATCCAGTTGAACGTGACCAACGTCAGCGACATCGAGCGCGGTTTGAATACGAACAAGAACCTCCTCAAGCCGCCGTTCTCGATCGGACGGCAATGACAAGGATCCTGTGGCGACGCGTTGATACAAGGTTGCCCGAATACGACGAACTTTGCCACGCCACGGCGCGTCAGTGACCGCCTTGTCCACAAACGCCCCTTCTGGCCGTGAAAGACGTTCCAAGTGCGCATCGAACAGAATGCGAAACGCTTTCGCGTACGGTGTTGCCACTGCTTCAGCATTACCGTAGTCGGCAATAGCTTGCCGTATCGTTGTTAAGTCGTAGTCGTCCTGTAGATACAACTGAAGCACCCACGGATGCGCTGCATCTTCGGGTATTGCGTCAACGAGCGCAACTTGCAGCGCGTTTCGAACATCGATCAGGAATGCCTCACTTACCGCTTCAGTACCGATGGGAAACAGCTCAAGCGCGGCGCCAACGCTTATACCGTCATCCAAGACGAAAAACTTTCGATCCGGAAGGTAAGTCGTCCAAGGCAACAGATCAGTAAACGAAGGCGGTCGCTCATAGCAACGTTGGAATGCTGCCGTCTTAGCAGCGTCGCGACCTTCACGCAAACGACGGAAGAACAACTGGGTTAGTCCTCGGACCAGGTATCACTCGACTCGGGTCGCTCGTATAGTTGGAATGACGTCCAGTAACCTGGAATCCAGAAACCGTCTGCTTTCGACCGGTGCGGAAAGACATACATGTGAATGACAGGATTCCGGGTTCGATGCGTCGTAGTGGGTGTTCGCTTCACGCCGCTGACCAGATCCTCGCGACGTTGCTGATCCTTAATCGTTGCCGAATGTGGCATCGCATGACGCTGATAGATCTCGATCATGGTTGGTGTTGAATCTGGAACGACGAGCGGTGATTGCACAGTGCAGCCAGCACACAACGCGCTAATCCACAACCAATGTCGAGCTACTCTCCAACTCGTTGGCATAGCTGAGACTTCGTCCTTCTTGTTCGTAGTCGATGTGCAGAGGTCGGTCCACATGGATGGCGACCGATTGATCGGTTGGCACGAAAATGGCGTCAAATTCCTGAGACGCGCGAGACGTCAACCAGTCAGCAAGTGAGTTACCGGTTGACGCGATGCTCTTCCCCATCACGAATTCGCGAATTTCGCCGCTGATAAACGCTTCTTTGATACCCATCGGATTCTGCTGAACCGTCGTATTGGCATTGGCGAGTGACTCCGCCGCACTTCTGCTCGCGTTCACCGATAGTTGCGCTAACAACCAGCTTCTCACATTGGTTTTTCGCTCGCCATTGATGCACGGTACGCCTCGCTCATCCGAGATCCAACCGATACGTTCGCCGCCATGATTGTTTTGACCTAGGGTGCGAATCCGACCGTCTTCAAACACGAAGGTTACGCTCGTTAGCGTACCTGTAACGCAAGCCAGCGCCCAATCGCCGACGACGAAGCCGCTCCAGATCGAACCCTCCAAACCATCGATCGTAAAACCGTTCGCTGCGAGGTTGTCCGCGCCGGTAACGACTTTAAATGGCAACGGATCTGTAATGCGGTTCTCGACCGGTACGCGTCCAATCAGCGCGGTCATCGTCGTCGAGTTAACGAGCGTTGCGTTCTGGGGTATGGTGTAGCGGGGTGTATCGACTGGGTTGTCGTTGACGACCTCGCCAGAGCCAAACTCAGATTCCATCGACGCTACCCAATGCCATGTTTTGCGTGGCTGGACAAACGGTTCGTAGCCGAGGAAAGTCGATTCAACACCTTCGTATCCCGTAGCGTGACCTACCCCATCCATGCGGGACATCAGGCGTGAAAGTTCTGCCGCGAGTTCTTCCTGAGCTGCTTGATGGTTATAAAGTTCCGTGCGTAGACGTTCGCTGATACGTACTTCAATAAGGTCGGTCTTCGCTCGCAGCTCTTCGTTTTCGGTGCGAAGCGACTCGTTGGACTGCGCTAGATCATCAATCTCCTGAACCAGCGACGACATCGTCGCAGTCAGCGTTTTGATGGTGTCTGCAGGGCTATCGGCATCAGGTGCTGGCGTGATCGGTAAGTCGGTCAAGGCAGTACCTCGCGTCGTCGGATCGGACTTCCACGGTGCCGACAGGACGAGCATGAGTAAACCAAGGACACTAATACCTAGCACGTAGAGCGCTTTGCGGTTGAGAACAGGCATCAAAACGTTAAATCGGCAATCGCGTCATAGGGACCGACGAGAAACATGACCGTCGAAGCGCCGTGCTTGCCATGCGGCAACAACCTTGTATGTTGAAACGCGGCCGCGTGCCAGACGCCGCCGATATCCGACGGATCTAGCGCGATCCCGTCGCTGGTCTGATTACTAAGGTCGACGGCAAGTGCCAATAGGCTGTCCGCGCGCCAAGCCGCAAGCAGACTCGACTCGACGGCGAAGTCGCGATAGAGGCGGTCCTCTGATATCGTGAGCATGGTGCGTTTGAATTGCGACCTGCGAGCCTTCAACCTGTTTGGCGCGAGCGTTGCTCGCGCAATGTATCGCATAAGCTGGACCGCGGTAAATGAGGGTTCGGAATCCGGCACCGACATCGAGCCGTCCGTTCGTATCAAAATCGCCTCTATTCCCGTGCCGTCTGATGTTGCGGACACGTCGAGTAATACGAAACGTCCTGTCTCAGAGCCTTTTAGCGCCACTCGTTGGGTCGCGAACGACTGCAACGCGGTTAGATAGACGACACCGTGCACACTTGCGACATCCAGCTTGGCGGTTAGTGCCATCGGCAATCCGATCTCGACGGACTCATCCAAGTGGACGCGGACCTCCTGGTTTAAACGTAGCTCAATGGGTATCGGTACTCCTTCGTAGCTGATCGATTTGGTCTGGACGTTTGCTGAACCTGGGCGCCCAGTCTCGGTCGTGCGAGCTTCGGTCAGCTCAGCGACCAACAGCAACATCATGGTGAGCGCCAGCAGCCAAAGCGACTCTCTCAATCGCCACTTTCCTCCAAGTCCAACGTCGTTGGACCGGTTGACGCAAAGCCATCCAGCGCAAGTCCCCAAGGATTGGATTCCCGGTCAACGTCGTAGCGGACCACTCGCAACGGGTAGCGAATCGTTTTTCGCTTTACCGCCATGCCTTTGACGGTTTCTGACAGCGCCATGTCGACCACCACCACCCACACCCCGTCCTTTAGGATGTTCACGCGTTCTTCGCTAAAGCCCTGGCCAGGTAGTTCTTGCATACCGCGCTCCCTACCGGCGAGTTCACCGCGTTTCGCTTTAGACTCGAGTTCAGAAATCAGCAATTCACGATAGAAAGGTGTTAGGTAGCTGGATAGTGCGTAAATCGCATGGCTGAAATCGGTCGCGCCATCGGTCGGCCAGCGATAGAGCTGCTGAAAGATGTAAACCGCAAACGCATACACGTTTGCCGGTGAAGGATCGTTAGGTTGAACCTTTGCACCCGATTTCAGATCCGGTGGGATGTGAATCGTGAGATCAGACGGAACTCGCACTAATCCAATTGCCAACACTAGGATCAAAAACGCCTCGATACCGACCACGCACCATAAGGTGCGGACGTTGGAATAGGCGTTCTCTAAAACGTGCCGATACCGCGACAACCTAAGTGCGACCGAGATCCCATACGCCGCTTCGCATCACGAAGGGTGACTTGATCAAATGGCGACGGGCAAGCCAGAGATGAAGCGCCAGTTGGTAATAGCCGTGTGGTCGATTTGCTTTCACTCGACGAAAGATCGAAGACGTTACGATCACGCTTAATACGACCATGATGCCGCCCACGCCGAACCCCATGGTGACCGAACCGAGCAGTCCTGCAACGATGAGGCAAATGGGCAGCCAGATGACAACGGCTCCCACTGTCATGACAGTGAGTTCGGAAAGCGAACAGCCTTTAAAGATCGCAGGCTCCTCATTCAAACGCTCGGTGACCAGAACCTCAGATTGCGTCATGGTTAGAAGACACCCGCGGCTTCGGTGAGAAGATAGCTCGCGAATATCAAGATGGTTGCCCCGACGACACCGAAGATACCTACTTCCGCCCATTCGGCACGACCTTGCCGCGCCTCGTTGAACTTCGCAAAGCCGATGTACGCAACCCAGATAAACCCGACGGTGGCGACGGTAAGTCCTAAGACGGCAGCACCGTCCTTGATGTAACCCGCAATCAAGGCGATCCAATCACCCGACGCAGGTGCCGTACTTGGGGCGACTTGGGTGGGCAATTCGGCCCACCAGCCGCTCAAATCAGTCCATTTCATACTTTTCTCATTGATGGGGATTGATTAGCGAATGTAGAAACCCAGCACCAGCAACACGATGCTGGCGCGTAACACGTTCCAAACCAGATCAAAGAAACTCAAGCTACCGTCTAGCCAGGCTTTGAACGTACCGAATGTAATCCAGGTGACCCATAGAAATGCAAGTGTCAGCGCGACCCCTGCGATCGCAAGGAGCAGCGTATCCGGTGTGACCCCGGCGCCCTCCTCGAATGCAAGTCGTTGTCGCGTGTTCACTGGTGGTAATCGCCCTGCAACGGTTCAAACGTACGCGGCGTAAATTCGGTGTCATTGAGGAATGTTTCTACGCCTGACTTCACCTCGTCGAGATCTCGTCGCAACCAGTCGTAACGAAAGCGCACTCGGTCGTGGATTTCACTTTCGCGTTCCGCTCGAGCGATCAGCGGCTCGAGGCGATCAAGCTCCTCGACGAGACGTGTCAATGTGGCTCTTTCCGTGTCGCGGTCCGCTTGCATCGTAAACGCTGCAAGTACAAGTGCGATCGCTAGCGCGACATGAGTTACAAAACTGTGTTTATGTCCATATCTCATGCGCCCAATCATCTATCCGATCGCGTCTTAGGTCGTGAAAAACCAATTCATCGACGGTCGAGGTTTTTAGACGTTAAGGCGATCACACCCGTCTGAGTGGAATCAGACGTATTTCTTGAATCGGCTGATCGTCATGCCGACAAGGACGGGGATCACAATCACCAGCAATCCGTAAGCCCACCTGACATCGAGCGTTACTGGTGCAACGAGATACACCAAACTCACCCACATGCAGATTGGTTTTATGGAGCGTTTCGCGACGTGGTATATACGGGCGCTTTCGATACCCGCACCCGCTTTCCGAACTTCGCGGCGAACCCAGCCGTCGAGTCCGACGACGATGCAACCGATCAAAATGATCGGCAGCGAAGCAAGCAGTGAAAGCACACGCAGCGAGAAGATCTCGGCGGTAGGCAGCATGCGATCGACGCTCGCATACAACTGTGAGTGGAATCGCCCCAGGAACGGACTCTCGATTGGCGACGCATTTCTCAGTCGCCTATGAAGTTGTCGAACGTGGACCTTAAGCCGTTCTGCGGTCTGTCGAGGATCGACGAGTAGAAACGGTTGATCAAACGTCGTGTCGAAAACGTGCCACTCCGCGAGCACGCGATTCGCACTCGGTTTCAACCCCAGCACTTCAGGGATCGCGTGTGATAACGCGAGTTCTACGAGGAGCGCAACGACCAACGCTATGACCGTAAAAAACAGCAGCCGCAGAGGACTGAGTAGGACCTGCGCGACCCAACTGAGCGATTGATCTACGGTTTACAGCTCCGTCGAGTCGTGCGTGTCAGACTCGAAAGGTGGTTCATCAAGATCTTCGTCCTTCGGATTCGTCGTTTCTTTGTCGACTAATGCGGATTCGCCCTGTAACACAGCGAACGCCTCTTGAAGCGAACAGGGTACGAGCACGTCGTTCGGTTTTGGCAGAGGAAACCGCAATTTCCACAAACGAGCGCCGTCCAACAACGCGAATGCTTCGCCTCGCGGCAAGGTAAACAGTTCGGTCGGACCGACCAGCGGCGCATCCGATTTGTTCAGACTATCCGCATGGCTTGTCTCAAAATCGATTTCTGAATCGACCTTTGACGAATCACCCGCACCCGACGACGTCGACTTCCCGATGACACTTACGCGCGGAAGCTGATCAACCAGCATCTTGGCAGTCGCGAGCTCCCGCACGCGCAACATGATCAATGAATTGAAATTACCTGCAACCTGTCCTGCTTTCGCACGGTTTCCGATTTGAGCTTCGACGTCTGACCACGTTTGCGTGTACGCGGTGACCTGGAATCCCGCGCCGCCTGCCTTATTCAATAACGGTACAAACTCCTCACCAATCAGTTCATTGAATTCGTCCGCATGTAGCGCAATCCGAGGGGTTGAGCGCAACCCATCGACTCCAAACTTGTAGATGTATCCCGCGACAGAAACCAGATCGGCGAACATCGCATTGCCGATCGCACTAGCGACGGTTGTATCCGACAACGAATCGAGTCCGACATAGACGATTCGTCGTTGCTTAATGACCTCAAGCCAGTCGAGAATCGGGCGAAGATCTTCGTCATCTTTCTCGTCCGGGGATACAAGATCAGCAACCGCACCTGTTGTTAGTTTCTCCATCAATGGTCCGACGCTGCTCACGATCTTGTCGAAGTAAGTACGGTCGTACTTGTAAGCGGAAACCAGACCGTCGAATACCGGGTCGTAGAGGTCGACTGACTCCGCATATTGCAGCAATGCCACGGCTTCGACATCTCGACCACGCATTGTGGCAGGCATTCCACGCGCTTTGAGTGCGTGAATGCGTTGTTCAACCGACTTGCTCCACCCGGCCGGAGCGTTGCGATGCAAGTAGAGACGCGCGTACTCCACAAACAATGGTTCAATGTCGTTGATGTAACGACGCACGAGTCGAAAGTTCGGAGTGTGCTTCAGTGCCACTAGGGCTCCGGTAATGATGTTGACGAACCGCCAGGCAAACTCCTTGAACGCAGCGGAATTGCCGCTGTTAGGCAATTGATTCGCGATCCGGGTCGCAACCTCAGTGATTCGCGAAAACCGGCCGATCGCGTTGTAGCGACAAGAATGTTCAGGATGACCCAAGTGGAATACCAGCATGTCCTCGATTCGATCGCTGCGCCTTGCTTCACCGACCATGCGACACAGCAGCTCCGCGTCCCCTTTAGGATCAAACACGATCACGACTTCGCCGCGTTGAATGTCTTGTGCGATGAGAAGATCCGCGAGTCGTGTCTTACCGACACGCGTCGTGCCGAGAACGAGCGTATGCCCTACCCGGTCTGCGCGATTCATGGTGACGCTTGTTTCGCTCAATTCGACGCCATGGATTTCGGGCCGCCCACTCGTACTCACAGCGCCTGAATTACTCGGAGAGGCAATCTCGCCTTGTGAACCAAGGTATTTACGACCGGACCGACTCTGAGTTTCGCGCAACCGTTGAGTGTGTTGAGAGGTCCAGACAAATCCACGACCGAGAAACAACGAGCGTGTCGTATTCGGGATCGAACCGAAATCAACGAGCCTGGTTTGGGTACGCTTGATGTTGCGTTGATACCGAAGCAGGTGGATGCCCTGCACCAATCGGTAACCCGCGATCGAAACAAGGAGGACACCAACAGCACACCCGACTTGCTGATCGATTAGAAAGAAGCTAGGAACCCAAACGATTACGACCGCGAGAAGACCGAAAAGCGCCGCGCTCAACAGCTCGACGGGTGTTCGTAATAACGCTTCCAGTGGGTACTTTGGGAGAAGGCGCACGGTGCTGTGCTAAGGCAACTCCCACGGATCAATTGGGTCAAGGCGATCGCCTCGCCGTCGCATGACGACGGGTAAATCAACTGCGCGCGGATGCACTCGTTCAAGTAATCCCTCATCAAAGTTCAGCGTGATGCGTTTGGCATGAACAGCCATCGGCGGAATTCCCTGTCGATTCGCCCACGCGTGCAATGCGGGTTTGTCGTCTTTTTCGAGTCCCAGGACGTAAACATCCACACCTGCAATCCTTGAACCGACGCGAAGTGCACGCTTCAGTATCTCTTCACAGATCTCACAACCTAACTCGACGAATACCGCCAGGCGGTCTGTTGGAAGGAATGAAGGCGTTGAATCGACACGTACGGGCAAGTGCGCCAAATCAATGAGCGGCTGGTCCGCTAGGAGTTCACTGACGGCCGCGTCATAGGCGCGTTGGAACGCAAGGACCCGTTCCGCGTCTTCGACCATCATCGCCGCCCATCGCCGGGCATAGCGCCTGCGTTCCGCGTCCGTTCGTGCGTGAATACCAAGAATTTCGAGAGGTGAGATCTGACGATCGCTTATGTACCTCCTAAAGCCCTCTCGCAGCACTTCGACACGTTCAAGCTCTTTTGAGTCGAGCTGCCAATGCGACTCGTCAAGTAGTTCAGTGTCGTCACGTCCAAGTTGATTGCTAGTACGTCTTTCAATTTCCGTGACTACAACATTGACATCGTTTTGCGCGTATATCAGATGCGCACTCAGCAATCCGCAAAAGATAGCGACAGACATAGCGAGACGGGAATGCCGCTCCGTTGAGGTATGTCGATGACTCACTACGGAGAGGGCGGGTTTAAATCTCGGAATACCGGTCCATCGCCAACGTTCCGACACCGAAGTTGAGGTTCAATAGGCACATAGACCTTCATGTTTACCATCGGCGCATCAAAAGTTCGGGGTTGTCGATCCCAAAGTTCGTCCTGAATCGTGAACCAGGTACCGAGTGCGATAAAACCGGCAAGCACGAACACCATTAGTTTGTCACCCGCTCACAATGCTCGAAGGTCACAAGTCGATCGCTTGGATCTTCTATGAGTTGCCAAGTGGGTCCTGCGAGGGTCGACAGAGCTGCACGCACGGTAAGTGGACCTAACTGACGATGCGACCTCGGTAAGCTGTGCGACAGTAGGCGTTGGCGCTGAGGGTCAGCGGTCGCGTGATCCGACAATGCATAACCGACCTCCTCGAGAATCACTGCGACCGCGTCACCAACAGTTTGTACGCTCGCGTCAAAGCGAATAGAAATCGTCGATGTCATCACATCGCGTTGTGCGTCCGTTGGAATCGCACGAACCGTGGCGTACCTTCCTATCTGGACCTCTGCTGCTAAAGATTCGGTAATTAAGAGGGTGAGAACGAGAATAGCAGGTAACAGCCAACAGTTCGCAATGCGTGACATGAATCTCTGAATTCGATCAATGTGGACCGCAATTCAAGCGACATTCCTAGAAAAACGTGTGAAAAACTATGACGTCTGCTGTCGAGATTTTGTCGGATCGGTTCCTTCGAAGGAATCACAAATGACAACGTCTACTATTCGACCTTCATTGGTAATTGACTGCGCAAGGATCACATCTACAAGCAAGTTAAGCCAGACCTGTTCCGGCACCTCTGGTTCATGAAGGAGATATCAAGTGAAGGTTGAATCGACGACTAAGGAACGAGTCACTCTCGTTACGATCAATAGACCTGAAGTCAGGAACGCTGTGGATCGGGAAACGTCGGAAGCACTTGCACAGGCGTTCGTTAGTTTTGATGCGGACGAGAATGCGGATGTAGCGGTGCTGACAGGAGCGGACGGCGTGTTCTGCGCGGGAGCTGATTTGAAGGCCGTGGCTAGCGGCACGGATGCTCCTTCATTACGGCCGGAGGGCAACGGACCGTTGGGCTGTACGCGCATGTTACTGTCAAAACCCGTGATCGCAGCGGTGGAAGGGTACGCCGTGGCGGGTGGATTGGAACTGGCGTTGTGGTGCGATCTACGAGTCGCCGCTGAGGATGCGGTATTCGGGGTCTACTGCCGACGCTGGGGCGTCCCACTGGTCGATGGCGGCACGATCCGGCTGAGCCGACTGATCGGCCACAGCCATGCTCTTGACATGATCCTTACGGGCCGGGGAGTAAGGGGCGCCGAAGCGAGAGAAATGGGTCTGGCCAACCGTTTGACGCGACCTGGAAATGCGCTGGAAAGTGCTACTGAGCTAGCCCAGAACCTAGTTGCCTTTCCTCAGCTCTGCATGCGCAACGACCGGCTTTCTTCGTATCGGCAGTGGGGACTCCCCATCGATGAGGCGCTTCAGGAGGAAACCCGTCTGGGCATGGAAGTGATCCGTTCGGACGAAACTCGGCAGGGCGCCTCACGCTTCGCTGAAGGTAAGGGGCGGCACGGGGATTTCGAGTCGATCTAGGTAAAGAACGAAGAGGACCGTTAGCGCAGGTGACGAGTTCCGTGCCTGATCCCAAACCCGACTTTTCTGAACGCGATGCGAATCTCCACGTTTCATTTCGAAACCAGCGTCATAAGCCACATCGGAGACATCAAAGAGTTGTCCCGATGCAATGGCCCCGGTTCGTGATCCGGCGTAACCGACACTTTCGCATCGAAGTACGTTTTCTTGACGTTCCCAGCCCGCCCACGAAGCGCGGCGATTTTCACGGTGAGAAATGGCATACCTTCTTCCATGGTCACTTCCGTAACCCGGTTTAGGTAACCAACCCCGGTCGTGAACAAATCGAAGTAACTCACTTGGCGAGTCTTCATCACACGTCCTCATGCAATGGTTGGTGGCGAAACAATCGAGATTGCCTCGCCGTCGTAAAAACGTTGCGGTTAAAACCGCAAGTCGTGGAATCGGGGTACACACGGCGACTATGCGAGCATTTCGTAGTGGAGGCTACCGCGCCATTGACTAAAAATGCGGCGGTATAAAGGTGTTCTTAGAACTGAAAACAATCTAAAATCCCTCAAAAGTTGACGCACTAGTCGGAATTCGTGATGCAAGACGCAAAAGCCCCACGTTACGAAGAAGATTTTTATTCCTGGAGTCTCGATCAGGCCAACCGACTACGCCAATTACAAATGCGAGTCGGAAACGATTCTCAGGGTGTCGATTTTGAGAACGTCATTGAGGAGGTTGAAGATCTGTCAGGTCAAGTTAGAAGAATTCTCACGGGACATATTCGACAAGTCATCACCCACATGGGAGCCATCGCCTACACACATCCAGACCGAGCTGCTACACACATCAGTCATTGGCTTCGAGAAATTGAGGTGTTCCGTTCAAACATCATCGATACACTTGACGAAAACCCCGGGCTAAAAGGGCAACTAGATCAACTCTGCAATGAACAGTGGCGAAGATCGATATCACAAACTGTTCAAAAGGTTCAAGAAGTGGGTGAACTCTCAAATGCCCAAGAACGTGAGTTGCGTGAGCGTATAAATCAGGAATCTCCACCGTCGGCCGAAGAAATCTTAGGTTTTGACTGGCAGCTACATGAACAACGCTCAGACAAGACCATCGATGATTACTTCAAAGAAGATTCAGACGCGCCGCGTTTTCCAGTTTTTTTACACGATGCTCTACGCCGAATTCACCGACTGGCGCAAAAAGGCGATCCTTCTAGAGTGTAGATTCGTAAATCTAAAGCCTCGCTGAATTGGACTCAGGTTTATAGCAAGCAACTACGCAAAACTAGCCGACTAACGTCAAGACACGATTAGCGACATAGAAACGGACGCCAACTCATTCAGAATTGTCGCCCGCCGTCGCTTCACGCGAACAAACAAACATGCTACGGCGAGCCAAGTAATGGCTTTATCCCGTACTCATATGCTGCTAGACCGATACCGATCAGCGCGGCTGAGGACGTGATAACAAGCGCGGCAATCTCGAATTTCCGAGAACCCACCTTCGCTTCAATCAAGTCCAAGCGAGCATCGATGTGTGCCATCGCACCACTAAGCTGATCCTCGACAGTTTCGTCAATTGCCATCGAGATTACTCTAACCTTTTTATCATCGAATCCGTATCGACCGTCAGCAAGGAACGCCCGGGTCAAAGACCCGGGACGCATCGGAACAAACTAGCCACCAGAAAGCAATTGCTTTCCTCCGTGCTCATACGCCGCAAAACCGATAGCTATCAGTGCAGCTAGGGACGTAATAACTAGCGCGGCAATCTCAAATTTACGAGCGCGCAATTGTGATTCCACGCCGGCAAAGCCGATCACGACACCCCTTAATTGAGCATCGATCCCATCAAATCGGGCATTGATGTGTGCCATTGCAACATCGAGCCGATCTTCGACAGTTTCGTCAATTGCCATTGCTAATACTCTAGCCTGTTTGTCTTCGAATCAGTATTGGCGGATAGCAAGGAACGCCCGGGTCAGAGACCCGGGACGCTTTCGAACAAATTAGCTGAGCAAGAACTTGACGATTTGCCAACCGCCTACGAAAGCCGCTATGCCTCCTGCCATTGAAGCAATCGTCACAACTGCGACTTTGTAGACGAACCAATCAAATCGTTCCACAAGATCTTTCTTGGCTTCAACAAACTTTTTATCAACTTCGTCGAATCGCTTATCAACTTCGTCGAATCGCTTATCGACTTCGTCGAAACGCTTGTCGATGTGCGCTAAAAAACCGGCGTGCCGATCCTCGACTATTTCGTCAATCGCGATTGCCAAAACTCTAGCCTGTCTGTCCTCGAATCCGTTCTGCTTGAACTCGTCGAAACGGTCCGCCACTTGTCTAACCGACGACATGACGCACCTCCCGAGCCCTTGCTTCTCGAATTCTAGGTGCCAAAAGCACCGTGCGCAGAATCGATTTCTCCACTCTGCGCGAAGTAAAAACCACAAGGTACGATCGCTCGCAACCATGCAGTAGGTTCCGCCTCCACGGAACGTCGTAAAACGTCATCATGACGTGTCTCCTCAACAGGAATGCCGAGGAGTTCCGCTGGGAAATCTCTCCCCAGCGGGTTGGTCGACTCGCGAAGAGCCGATGATTGAAAAAGGACCCCACTCTCGCGAGTGGAGCCCGTGCTTCGGCCGCATCGAAAACGCTAGGCGTTCCCGATTGCAGGCGGTAACAGGATCGTCAGGACCGGTTTCCCTTCGTCACCCAAGTGCGCCACAATCTGCAGCGTCACCAGGGATGCTTCCGTCGATTCCCCGTCACGGGGGATGCGGGCGATCTCGAAGTTCATCCGGTTCTCCTCTGGATCCGCCATGCGGATGGTGTAAGCACACACCCGCAAGATGTCGATCATCCGAATCTTTTCAGACTGGAAGACCTGCTTGGCGGAATCCTCATCACGCCATTTCACGCACTCGTTCCAGGCACAGCGCGTAAACGCGACCGGCCATTTGAAACCAGCGTCATGGGCCACATCGGAGACATCAAAGAGTTGTCCCGATGCAATGGCCCCGGTTCGTGATCCGGCGTAACCGAAACCGTTTCCACCGTTGTTCGAAGCGTCGTCGAAGTGTCCCGACATAGCTTCCTCCAGATGGAAGTGAAGCCAGGAAGGGACTCCCTGTGGGAAGCGATCCTTCCCAGCAGGGGTGGTAAAAAGTTCTGAAACTACAAGCGCATACGCGCCGGTTCAGTGTTAAGCGGCAATCTGACGTTCAGGCTGAATCACCTGTCCATCGACGCGAGCCCAGTCAACGCCAATCAAGCGGGTCCGCAGACTTACGCGAGTTTGACCTTCGTCGGACTCATTCCTTGAGGTGTATGGAACACCCTCCAGATCGCTCAACCGAAAGCGAATCAGAACGTTGCGTCCTTGAGCGACATCGTCCGCCAAGACGCGCACCCATTCGTGCGCTTGCGTACCTGACACTTTCGCATCGAAGTACGTTTTCTTGACGTTCCCAGCCCGCCCACGAAGCGCGGCGATTTTCACGGTGAGAAATGGCATACCTTCTTCCATGGTCACTTCCGTAACCCGGTTTAGGTAACCAACCCCGGTCGTGAACAAATCGAAGTAACTCACTTGGCGAGTCTTCATCACACGTCCTCATGCAATGGTTGGTGGCGAAACAATCGAGATTGCCTCGCCGTCGTAAAAACGTTGCGGTTAAAACCGCAAGTCGTGGAATCGGGGTACACACGGCGACTTAAAAAGTCAGCGTGCTGTCTGCCGGTCTCAGTACCCGTTGGCAGCTCTACCGCTAAATTCGTAGCGGCCACGATATGCGTTAGCCGTGATCTCATTCGAACACCAACCTGTCGTTGGTGTCCTCGTGGGTCACGGGCGGTATCTGTTGTAAATCGCCTCCGCGCAGACCTGGTGCGAGTGGGGCACGACGTTCACCGGTCAAAATATCCTTCGGCACAACGCCCATCAGTTCTTCAGCGCGTTGAAACACAGCCGAGCCGTCTTTCGCGGAGTTTCGCGTGATCCCGAGTCTGCGGAATCGCGCCGGTAGACCGAATACGCCACGGATGCGACGTGCACATGCGCGCACCATGTCGTGACACTGTTCCGCGTTAATAACGCCGATGCTCCTTGCCGTAAACGCGTGGCAGGCGAGCTCGTCGAACTCACCGAGCATGCGCGCGGCCCGATAGGCATAAGGCGTTGAGAATCGAAGTCCTATGCGGAACGGTTCCTTTACTTCGGCAGGTGCAATATGGAAGGTCCGTGTGCTCTGCAATTGCAGGTCCAACCGCTTCATCTCCGTTTCCATGCGTGCTTCGGCCGCCGACATCGCTTCGTGCGTTTGTACGAGAAACCAATCCGCGTACGGATCGCCTTCCGCTGCCGCGTGCCAAACCAAGCGCAATCGGTCCGCAAAAGCGAGTAATCCGGTGATCAAAGGCTTGCCCTTGACCATTCGACCGCGAACAAGCAATTGAGCGTGTCGGGTTTGCAGCACCAGGTGAAGTTCGCTGTGGAGCGTTCCCGTGAAGTTCGGTTCTTTTGATGCACCGTTCACTGCTTTACGCTGAACTTGTGCCATAGATTCGTCCGTTTTCATTGGATCGAAATTGTTATGGGAAAACGTACAGTTAGCGTGCGAAAACCCATTCATGACGCGAAAGGGTTTACTTGATGTAGCTAATAAAAAAGGTCGACTGAATCGACCTAGTGTCGAGTGATAACCCGGTTATCACCCCCCAGCTTTAGAGCGACGCGATTGAGATCTCGATGCGTAACGCTTCGGCGACATTTGCGTTTGATAACAGGGTTATCAAAGTCACCGCACGCACCCGTTTACGTGCTGGAACACGGTCTCTCGTTCTTATCAATGCGACGGTAAAGGGCAATTCGACAACGAGGTTCGATGAGTGATAACCGTGTTATCACCTATCCTCTCTGTGCGGTGATAACCTGGTTATCAAAACTAGAGGTCACGGAACTCAACATGATTCCTCGCGCGTCCACTTCGAGACCAAACTCCACACCGCACGAATGGTCACGCCCGTCTTTCGATGCAAATCAAGGAAATCAACAGCACTCAATTCATAGTTCCCCCGACTATCCACCAACTTACGCCATGCAGCGTAAAGCCCATCCTCGATGTCGCGTTCCGGTAGTTGCGGTCGACCTAGACCCAGATTAGAGGGCAAATGCCGCCGTCGTGCGGCGTATTCACGTGTCGACATGCCGAATAGCTCATGGATCATGTTGTACGGTGCGTTTTTCTCAATGAGTTCGTTCATCAAGTCTTCGCTATGGCGTTCACGTTTAAGCAGATCGATCATGGGCCAAAACACTTGGCGATTGAGCGACACGGTCAAGCAGTGCGCTTTCATTGCTTCGATCCTCGAAAAATCGCGCATCTGCAAGTCACGCAACGCTTCGACCTCTTTCTCACCAAACTGCATGTGTTGCAACGAACGCAAGTCCCCTTCGGCTAAGCAGCGCATCGCGTACATCAAGACGGCACTAACCAGACTACCTTCCTTCGTGTTCATCTTTCAATCCTTCCAGAGATTCAGACCGTGTTCGTCCGCGAGTCTGCGCATCCGCCGATACGCACCTAACAGGTCAACCAAGAGATGCCAATCGGCATCCTCGATCGCATGCAGTAGTCGATCGCCGCAATCAATCAAATCGAGGTCCCGAACGGCGTCATAGGCGTTACGCGCAAGCGCGTTCTCAAGCGTCTGAGCAAGTCGAGATTCTGGTTTCAGAATCTGCTTCAGCACACGCTTCGAAGCTCGGGTTTGATCGCATGCCGTTGCCAATACCTTCCAAACGCCCACTTGAAATTTGGTGGCGTTGCGTTTCGGCAGTTCGCACATGCAGTATCCAAACCGGGCATCGATCATCACATGAACGCAATCGCTTAGCTCATATCGATCTGCAAGTGCGACGCACGCTTCAACAGCCGTTGAACGCAATTTCTGTAATTCTCGATCGAGATTGAAAGGACGCGTTTCCACAGGTTCGTCGTGTTTACGCGTCTCGTCGGGTACGACCGGAACGTAGCTATCCAAAGCAATAGGGTCACCCGTACGTTCTGCATCGAGCATCAGCAACACAGCATTAATGTCGAGTTCTGCAGCGACCGAGATTTCGTGAGCAACGTTGGTCGTGAGCTCGTCGAGATCAAAGGTCGCACCGTCACAGTTCTTGACCAATTCACTGAAAAGATCAGCGAATTGCCCGGCTTCGTCGGCGCACTGTCGATCCCATAGCTTGACAGCACAGTGTTCCAGAGCCCGGATCGATGTAACTTGCCGCCTGCCCATTCCGTGTTCAAGCGCGGTTGGCAATAAACCGTATAGTCGATTGACGGCGTAATCCATCGCCGAGATCACAGGTTGGCTGATCGAATAACCATGTTCGCTAAGTTGACGCGCGAGCTCGCGTTGCGATGGTGGTTCACCGTCAGGCGCCGTCGCCAAACGGGCAAACTCCATCACACCCAATGCACGCTCAATGAACATGAGGTTCCCGCGAATGTCGTTCTCACGCATGTGCGATACGAGGACACTAATCTCACTCGTCCATTGCTTGACGATGCAAGGCACCTTGGCGAAGGTGTCGTCACCCGCTTCATGTAGCGACTGAGCAATGTTTAGTCGGGTGTTACCGCCGGCTTGCAATGTATAGGTCTTGTCGCCCGGTTTGAGAGTGACAACAAGCGGCGATTCGATGCCGTTCTTTTCCAGCGAGTTCTTGATCCGTTCATATTCCGGATTCTTGGTGACTCTGGGATTGTTCGCGTAACAAGCGATCTGGTCGACGGGTAATTCGGCGTATCGATTCGTAGGTTTCGATGACGATTTCGGCATATAGACACATGCTCCTTCGTTCGTGATCGAGGATTAAGTAACGTCGGTTAATACTGTTATTCCGTATAGTATAACAAGATTGTCGCTTGGATTTCTCGATTACGTGTCAACAGAATGACCGATTCCAAGCAAAAGCGACGAACTGTCACATTCGATTGGTATCAATTGGATGTCAGATGTCCACCTGGGATGGTCTTTTGGCGAGGAATTACGAGTATCTTCTCATCAGCGTTTGGAACTACGCTCAAGGAAGCAGTAATCGACTGCAACCACGATTCGCCGCTGCGTCGCTAGCCGTTAAGTTACCGAATCTCGATTGCTCTGTGAAATGGATGCTAACGAGCTTGATACGCGCCGTCAGTAATAAGCTGGCTCACAAGCTCACCGTCGACACGTACCAGACTGCAACTCCCGATGAGTTTTATTCGTCGGTCCGGTCCTGTGACTCAGCGTCGAAATAATCGTTCGTGACCTTGAACACCATGGGAGCAAGGAGTAGCAACCCCACGAGGTTCGGTATCGCCATCAAACCGTTGAGCGTGTCTGACAGGTTCCAGACCAATTCGACCTTGACATTCGCAAACGTCAAAACAGCAAGTACCCAAAAACCACGATAGACCCACAGGCTCTTTTCATGGAATAAGTACTGCCAGCAACGTTCGCCGTAGTAGGACCAGCCAAGTATGGTGGTAAACGCGAATACTGCGAGTGCGATAGTGACGATGTACTGCCCGCCAGGGAGGGTAGTCTGGAAGCCAGTCGCCGTAAGCACAGCGCCGGTCAATCCTGCGCCGTCTGCACCGGTCATGGTCCAAGCACCCGAGGTCAGAATTACAAGCGCCGTCATCGTGCAGACGACGAGTGTGTCGATAAACGTACCGAGCATCGCGATGATGCCCTGTCGTACCGGGCTGTTCGTTCGCGCCGCGGCATGAGCGATCGCGGCGGACCCGAGACCCGATTCATTTGAGAACACGCCCCGCGCAACGCCGAAGCGGACAGCTGCAGCTACCGCCGCACCCGCGAAACCGCCCATCGCCGCCGATGGCGTGAACGCGTGGGTAAAGATCAGTCCGAACGCAGCGGGAATCTCGACGATATTGATGAGAATGATGATCAATGCCCCGATAACGTAGAGCACCACCATAGCGGGTACGAGTCTGCCGGCGACCTCACCGATGCGCCGAATACCGCCGATGACGACCAACCCTACGAGTACGGCTACGACTGACCCCGTAACCCACGTGGGCACCGAAAAACTATCACCAAGAACTGCCGCCATTGAGTTAACTTGGACGGCATTGCCGATGCCGAACGCAGCGACTGCACCGAACACCGCGAACGCGAGACCCAACCACTTACCGAGTCCTGGTGCGAACTCGCCGACGCCATTACGTAGGTAATACATCGGTCCGCCCACGTATTTTCCGCTTTTATCCACCTCACGGAATCGAACAGCGCACACTGCCTCCGCGTATTTCGTCGCCATCCCGAAGAGAGCGATCAGCCACATATAAAAAATCGCACCAGGACCACCCAATGCGATAGCAGTCGCGACACCCGCAATGTTTCCGGTACCAACCGTTGCGGATAGTGCGGTCATCAACGCATTGAAAGGTTTGACTTCACCCTCGCCAGCAGGATCGGAACGGTCGAACAAGAGCCGAAAACCGTAACCGATCTTTCGCCACGGCATAAAAACTAAACCCAGGGTCAACAACAAGCCCGTTACCCCGAGCATGCCGAGCATCGGCGGTCCCCACACAAACCCATTGATCGTGTCAATGACGATGTTGAGGCGATCCAATGTTATCACTAGGCGTCTCCAAGCGTGACGCAACGTACTTGCTGATTAGTCAATGTGCGCGGCATCATTTCGTATTTACAGACTGTGAAGCCAAATGAATGCGAACCGTGGCTCTAGTGCTCCACATGACTCTTATTATGGTTGCCCTCCCGCATTTCAGATATCGAATAACGTATATGTGATGATCGATGCGATCAACTAGTAGCGATATGACTACCGCCTTACGAAATGGCAATTTCGAATGCAAGCTTGCTTTACATACTAATCCAGTTAACCTCTACATGCATCTACGGTTCTCGTCTCTTCGATATATCAAACGTCATCGGGACATTTACCCGTAGTTCGTCCATCTTCATCCGCCGATCGAACCTTGGCATCGGTTTCGCGTTATCCACGATTCGTAATGCCGCTTGATCCAACGCCTCAAAACCCGAACTCGAAGAAATCCTCGAACTGAGCACACGTCCTCGCCGATTGATCACTAGGGACAGTACGGTGACACCGTTTTCGCCATTTCGTAGAGATTCGATCGGGTAATACTTGAATCGATTGAGGCGTGCCGCCAGTCGGGCTATATAGATGTCACTTACTCCCACATCGCCACCGTAGGTTGGTGTATTGCCTGCGCCGACGGGTGCTACTCGTTGCGGTACAGATGCCGTTGTAGGCGGTTGAATCGCGAAATTCGGGAGCTCTGCTGTCGTAGGTTCTTCCGTCACCGTTTCCGTAAGAGGTAGTGGTGGCGCTTCAACAACAGGATCAGGTTCAGGAATCTCCTCTAACTCCGGTTCCGGTGGAATCTCCTCTTCCTCCGGCAGGTCAGGTAGCACCGGTTCCGGTTCGATCGGTTCAGGCGGTGCAGCCACCGGTTCTTGTGCCAATCCCAGTCCGACTTCAAACCCGCCTTCACCCGGTTCGAACGCACCTGCCTGAAATCGATGCTGAAAAAGTAAACTAAAAACCAGGAGATGGACGCAAATAGCACCCAATACGGCGACGAGCCAATGCGCTGGACTGATTGACACGTTGTTCAGGAAGCGTTGCCGGGATCTGGGAGGGTCGCGAGATTGACCGTTTGAATGCCTAGCTCCTGTAACGCATTCATCACGTTCTGGAGATCGCTCACATGCAGCTGAGCGTCAGCAACTACCAACACGGTCGCGCGCGTCTCTTCATTGCCCGTCAGTCCAGCCCGTTCGAGTACCTGCGGTAGCGCCTCTATCTGAATCTCTGCACCTTCCCATTCCAACGAGCCGTCGGCGAATACCGTGAGCTTCTGATGCATCTCCGTGCGCTCGATCTCACTCGTTGATTTCGGTACAGCGAGCTTCCGCTGGTGCACCTCGATCTGTCCCGCAAGCACCAAAAACGCAAGCATGAGGAACACGACATTGATGAGTGGAATCATCCCGCGGTCCATGTCGTTGCGCAACATGGAACCAACGTTGCGGCGACTATTCGACCAACGCAACTTTGACTAAATCCTCTCTCGCAAGTCGGTCGAGCAACGTGATCAACGCCTGCAACTTGACATCTTGACCCGACTTGATCGCAATAACCAAGTCGTCCATGTTCACGCCACCTTCCGCTATCGAAGTAATGTCGTAATCTGAATATTCCCGTCCGTCGATCATCATGCGACCGTCATTCGACAGGAGTTCGAGATCCACGACGCTGACCTCGGATGCAGACGTCGAAACGGCTGGTAAGTCCATTGGTACTTGCCGTTTTTGAATGAAGGTCGACGACAACATGAAGAACAGCAACAGGATGAACACCACGTCCACCAATGGGACTAAGCTGACACCTCGCCTTCGCGTTACAACCGATTGCAGTAGATTCACGTCTAGGGTCCGGCGGAAGTGAATACCTGCGTGATGGCGTCATCCAACTTGGCGGCAACGCGTTGGACTTTGTGATCCATCCAGTTAAATACCGCAAGTGCGGGAATGGCGATCACCAGACCCACGGCAGTGGTCAGCAATGCTTGCCAAATACCCCCGGAGAGCGTCGCAGGATCAACCTCGTTACCCGCCAATTCCATCGCCTGGAATGCATCGATCATGCCTAGCACAGTGCCTAAGAGTCCAAGCAGCGGACTCAACATACCGATGACTTCTAGTGCGGGTAAGTAGGTTCGCAGATCCCTCAGCTTGAGCGATCCCTGTCGCTCAAGCTCGTCTTGCAGCGCGTTGGTTTCCCAATCACCGTTCTGACGCCCCTGCATCGCGAATAAGACGATGTCCGAGCCGAATCGACCATCGTCGCTAAGTGCATCAATGGCGCTCTGCCGATCGCCAGCTCGCCATAACTTGAGAGCGGATTCGATGCCATCGTTCGATTCAGGTCTTACACGTGCGAACTGCCATTGTTTCACGATCACGATCGCGAGTGCAACGACGGATATGACGAGTAGTACCCATACGACATACCCGCCGTCTTGTAGCAAGGATCCTAGCTGACCCACGCACGTCGGCCCTTCTGCAGTTGAACTGTCAATTTACGATTCAAAAGAACGAAGCGCCGACCTCAATCCAGAACCGTCGCCCTTTGTTGTAACGTCGGCGCGTATCGACCAGACTCGCGTCAGATAACTGATCAAACACGTTGTGCACCTGTAACCGCATGAAGAGCGACGTACGGTCCGTGACCGGCTGTGTCCAGTCAAACTTCCAGTCGAGCGTGACCAGATCGTCGAATTCAAAATCTTCATAAATGTCGTACTCGATCCCTGTTGCTGGATCTTGCCAATCCTCCCGGCTGTCCCGAGCAATCGTGCCACCGCGTTTGTAGTTGAGGAATTGCGACCACGTCAAGCCGATCCGAGTGAACTCGGCCGACGTGCCGCCCCGCAGATTGACTGGGATGTTGTAATCAAATGCAGGTAGCTCCGATGCAGGTATCAACTGGTCCTGGTAGTAGATCAAATCCGTCTCAAGTTGCTCATCGTACCCCGTGTCCTCCTGACGATTGCTCGTCCTATCACGGTAGCTGAAGCCGGTATTGAATCGAAACAGCACACTTCCCCATGCGTGAGGTTCGGTCTCCGTGAATTGTGCGGTAATACTGCGGGTCGAACTTCGCCCGTCGTTCGCATAGAAGTAACGCCCGTCCTCGTCGCGTGAACGCGTCACCCCATCTCGTGCTTCACGGTTCACGAACTGTACGTACATCGCAACGCCGCCGATTGGCTGCGACCAGCCGATCATCGCCTCATCTGAGTACGGTGAGTCGAGATCCGATGCAGCGTTCCGAGAGGCAAACGCCGTATACGTGCAATTCTCCCAATCCGGCACGGAACAAGGCACTTGCTCATTGGGTCGATTACGAATGCGCGTTAGATTTGTGTAAGTCTCACGCCACCCATAAATCTCATCATTCAATTGATACCTTAAGAAACTTCGACCATAGTAGCGGTTGACGCCGAGATGCAGTGTCCGCTTCGCTTCTCGATTGAGGTGCCACTCCGCACTCATGCGTGGTGAAAAGGTAAACGTGTCCAGATAGCTGTTGCGGTCGCCGCGTAGTCCAAGCGTCACATCCCAGCGCTCAAACTCAATGTCATCCTGTATGTACATGGCGATTTCTGAATAGTCCAGCTCGACTTTTCCAGCGAAGTAGAACGAGCGACGGAACAGCAATTCGTCACCTGCACTGCTCCGACCATCGCCGTCCTGATCTATGCAACCGTCACCAGGTCGGGGGACGTCACGGACACAGGTGTACTGTTCATAGACCACGTCTTCAGGTCGTTCGTAGAAGCTCGTGGTTGATCGAATGTCGCCACCAAAAGAAACGACGTGGGTAGCTGATCCGTGCTCACGTGGATTCATCGTGTATTTCGGTTTGAAGTTCAGTCGAGACTGTCGCTGGTTTACGTCTCCAAACGCACCACTAAATCGTGACTCGCCGCTGTTTTCTAAATACTCGTGAAAGGTAAAAAAACTCGAATCGCTGTCTAATGAATCCGCTAGACGATCTGACGAAAGGCTGAGTTCAAGTGTGCCATTGTCAAAATCCCGCTCGCCGAAGGCGGTCCAACCAAACCCTTTATGTTCCTTGACGAACGAACCCGTATACGTCGTTGACGTGAGTCCGTCATGGGCGCGATTGGTGTAGCGTATTGACAAATCTGCATCAAAACCTCCCACATTACCAGATATCTTGCTCATCACGCTGTCGATCTCGTCTGAGTAGTAGATCTGATTGATCGCATCTGTGTCGTCTTCGTATTCCTGTAAAAATTCCGACTGGCGCTTACTGATACCTAAAGTAATGCCGACTTCGTCCGTGATCGCTTGGGTGGCATTGATCTTGATCGTCGACTTCTCATAGTCCGGCGTGTAGACGCCTCGCCATTTGTCAGCCGAAACGATATCGTCTTCCGTGACGTGAAACTCTTCCCACTCATCCCTCTGTATGCTGTAGGTCACCGAGAATTTGTCCTCTCCTTCGTAAGACTTCATTTTGGCGTCTACCACGCCACCCGTAAAGCCTCCATACTCCGCAGGAATGTTGCTATCAAGCACCTCGACCGCATCCAGTAGCTCGACATCAACGTAGTAGCCTTGCGGCGAACTTCCACCTAACGGTTGGACCAAACTAGGCGTAGCCCAGACATCCTGTGCGTCTGCCGGATTCAGATCGTTGTTGGTGTCCGCGCCGTCGATCGTGAACAGGTTCTGGTAGAACAGTTGACCATGAATCGAAACCTCGGCGGGTCGAAGCGATGCGGTGCCGACCGAAAGCCCAGCATCGCGAGAGAAGTCGACGGCAGGATTGGCTCGCAGTAGATCCGACAAATGCGCCGGTCCGGTGGGTATTTCCTCGATCTCTTCCGCGGTGTAAGTCGTTTTACCCGGTATGACCTCCGGTTCCTCGGCCTCGACCGTGATCGGAACAGTTATTTCCGCAGTTTGCTCCTCATCTGTATCTTGAGCCGCTAAAGGCTGCAGAAGGAACACAAGGAGGCTCGTGAGCGTAAAACCCGATGTGAGTCGGTGCGTGAGTGTCATTTAGTCCTCGCTTTCCTTTGAGAAGGAAGTTGCATTGAGGGTGGGTTCACTGGTGGTTGTTGCTTCAGCGGTCATGGGCGGCAAGGCAGGTGCAAATACGTGCCTCGGCGTACGTGAGAGTGAAATGAGAAAGGCTTCCAGATCTGCGATTTCCTCTTTCGATAAACCAAGCGGTTCTATAAGCGGCGACAACGGTGGCGTACCGGGACGATACCGTACGCTGCTGTTAAACGTTATACCGTTGTTGTACATCCTCAAAATACCGGTGAGATCCGTAAACAAACCGTTATGCATCCACGGATGAGTGAACGGTAAGTCCCGAAGCGAAGGTGTCCTGAACTTGCCTCGATCTTCTTCTTGATTTGTGGCTTGATACCTTCCTAGATCCTCAAAACGACGACCGAAGTAACTCAATCCGGTGTGATGGAACTCATTATCGGTCAGCAACGGACCGTGATGGCAATTCATGCATCGAGCTTTCGTGCGAAACAGGTGCAGGCCTCGGATTTCCTGATCTGTAAGCGCCTCATAGTCCCCGCCGACAAAGTGGTCGAAACGACTCTTCGATGAAAAGATGGTTAGCAGGAACGCTGCAATGCCCTTGGTGATGCGGTCAGGTGTGGCTTGATCGTCGCCGAACGCTTCCTTGAAAGGTTGTCGATACCCATCGATCGAGTTCAATCGATCAATGATGGTTGGAAGATCCGCATTCATCTCAAGAGGACTCTGGATCGGTCGTAAGATCAGATCAAGCAACCCATCCGCACGTCCGTCCCAGAACAACTGCTTCTTGTACGCGACGTTGAGCAGCGACATGGCATTGCGCGTGCCTTCTTGACGGTCGTGCCCTGCCGAAAAGCGCTTCCCGTCCCCCCAGCCTAACTGGGAGTCATGGCAGCTTGCACACGCCAACTGCCCCGACGATGACAGGCGCGGGTCGAAGAACAGCATCCGTCCGAGCTGTTCCGTCTCCCGCGTTTGCCATTCGTATTTCGGCGGTTTGGTGGGGGAGCCAAGTTCAACTACTTGAACGCTTTCGTCGACTTGTAACGGCGGCCAGTGTTCTTGCGTTTGGCGGTATTCGTCGACGACCGTACGAGCATGAATGGCGACCGTACTAAGGAGAATGAGCAGACGTAAAAATCCGCACAGATTACGCTGGGATTTCCGAGGGCGCGTTTTCGTTCGCATGCGGATGAGTAGCCGCCTACATAGATCAAGTCGACCGTTTGCGAATGGTCGCAGCGAATTCAAAGAAGTCAAGCCGTTGAGCTACGCTTTCTTTGCATCATGAGAAGGTCAGCGATTGCTTTCACCAATACAACAACCGAGCTCCAAAGCATCAATCGTAAACAGAAATGTGAATCGCCTTCTTAGATTCCAATCGCGTAACTAAAGCGTGGACTTCCTGACGCTACCGTCCAATCGCTCCATTCACTCACCCCGTTCGATTGCCCCCTCGATTTCCTTCACCGTACCGATTGATTTTCGAATACGACGCCCTCTAACACTCCATAACACAATTTGGAGTTTGACATGTCATTCTCAAGTATCAAATACTTTTTCGCGATTTTCACCATCGCGTTATTAGCCGCATGCGGTGGCGGCGAAGGTGGTGAAGGCGGTAACGAAGCAGGTGAAAGTGGCGGACACGAAGGTGAAGGCGGCGGTGAAGGTGGCGGCAACGAAGGCGCCAGTATTCCTTTTGTCAGCAGCGGCCAGAGCCTTGGTCAATATGCATCCCTCGTCTTGTTTTCGGACGAGAGCTACGCGGGGCTTCTTAACGACACCGAAATCGCCGTTCGATTCAACCCGGATACGCTTCGCTTTGTTGGTCGCCTACGAAACGAAGCGTCCGTAGCCGTTTGTGATGTACGACCTTCAGTCGAACTTGACGGCTATTACACCGTCGATCGTTTTATGCCCGACCGAAATATGTTCTCTGTCGTTGGTCTAAGACCTTACGACACCGCGGAATTCGAGTTCCAGCTTACCGACGATGTCACGTTCAACGAATGGGTCGTGAAGGTCGAAACGTTCGGTTGTTCAAGCGCACCGAGCGGCTCCGGTGGTGAGGGCGGTGAAGGTGGCGGCGAGCACGGTGGTGGCGGCGACGGCGACGGCGGCGGTGAAGGTGGCGACGAAGGCGGCAACGAAGGTGGCAATGAAGGGGGTGGCAACGCCAATGAAGACGATCCGACCATTCCCATCGCCGATATCGCGTCTGGAACCTTCCGCAACGCCGACTACAGTTTTCTCTTCGACATGGAAGAAATGGCGTTCAGAGGTACCGTCATGAATCCGACTACGCAACCGATCTGTGGATTGAAAACAGAAATCCACATGGGAATTGGCGGTGCGCAAGTCGTCGAGCTCGGACCTACCATTCCGTTCGACCTACCTGCAGGTGAGATCGTTAAAGTCGTGATGACAGCACCAGCCTACCTGCCAGACATGTATTCCGTCCATCCGGAATCCATCGATTGCCCATGACCGAACGATTGAATGAGGGAGCGGTTTTCCGCTCCCCCTTCTTCGGCTAATCAGGAATCGAGCGTGAGGCAATACCGTGAAGATGAACAATTGGCACGATCCATTTCACGAGGCGATCGCGACGCGCTACGCGTGTTCTTCGACGACCACTACGCCCCGATATACCGGTACTGTCTCCGCTATGTCTCCATCCCTGATGCCGAAGAGCTCGCAACGGACACCTTGTGTCACGCGATACGACGCATCGAAACCTACCGCGGTGACGCGTCATTGTCGACTTGGGTCACGAGCGTGGCGAGGAGTCAAGTAAGCATGCACTTTAAGAAACAGAATCGACAGCCCCCCATCCACTCCATCGACGCAAACGAGCACCTTCAGCGACAGATCGAAGGAATGGCTGCCGATCTCGAGACACCTGAAAAAGCGCAAGAGCAGACTGAGCGCCAAGCGCTAGTGCATCGCTTGTTAGACTCACTCCCACGCGATTACGGCGATATCCTTGAGTTGAAGTACATCGACGGTTTATCCGTCGACGAAATCGCCCATCGACTAGCAACGACAACAACCAGCATCCAATCAAAACTCGCGCGAGCTCGCGATGCGTTTAAAACGAATTTCAATAGCGCGGCGCTCGATCCGGCTCCGCCAGAGAGTCCTTCATCATGAACGACGAAACAAAGAACCCAGATCCGGACGATCAGCTCGAATCCGTCTTTGAAGGTGTGCAGCAGCGACCGCAACCATCCGCGGAAGCTCGCGAAAAGGCGTTCCAAGCAGTCACGGAGGAATGGGAAGCAACCCAACGAAGGCGCGCGGCGATCATTTGTTTCACTCCGTTAGCGCTGGCCGCGACCGTACTTGTCGGTGTATTCGCCGTAATCACGATCCTACAACCGGTTACAGCGAAACTCCAGCTCGAGCTGGCACAGGGATATATCCACGTCGACTCTTTGATCTATCGAACGAACAATCAACCGCTAGCGATCGAACTTGAGTCCGATGCTCCTATACAAGCTGTCGAAGCCACGCGCTGGCTTGCAGTCAACGGTGCGGACGTCAGACTCGACAAAGGTTCAACGTTCGCATGGCGCGCTGAAGATACGCTAGTCTTACAAGGAGGCGCCGTATACATCGATACGGACGGCGTTTCCACGTTCGTCGTAGAGACCGACCACGGTGTCGTACGTGATATCGGCACCGAATTTCTCATCGAAACCGATCCAAATCGGCTCGTTGTCGCTGTACGTGAAGGACGTATCGAACTTGCGACGCCTCTGCGCACCCTCCAAACGGGCGACGTTGAACCTGGCTCAGCGAATGTGCTCGAAGTGAACGAGGACGGACTTCTTGAGAAGAACGAACCAGCGAGCGGCGCAAGATGGAACTGGATTCACATTACACCGGAGGGCTACACAACTCGTAATCCGGTCACGCTGTTGCAGGAGATCGCCGAAGATTTGGGCAAACAACTGATCTTTGTAGAAGGCGTCGAAGCGAGTATGGAGCAAGAGGAACTTCATGGTGACTACAGTAGCATGACCCCGTGGGCAGCGCTGCAACAGGTCATGAATGTCACCGATACCCAATGGCGGGAGGAAAACGGCACCATTACCATTGCGTTCAAGAACTGATTGAATTCTGTCGTCTGACCCGTATCCGTTGCTCCTCAGTACGATGGCGCTGCGTTCTACTCGCTGTTGCGACGTTGTACCCGTTCGCGATCGCTGCTCAAGCGCCATCCAAAGAATCCGATTTGCCGATCATCGGCGAACCGCTACGCCAAGCTATCGATCGATTTGATTCCTTAAACGTCTTTTCAAGCACGCGACTCTTACCTCGACGGCTACTGGTAACCATTCAACCTGACCCTAGCCTGCCACCTCGCGCGCAGATCCAGCAGTTGCTAGATCCTCATGGTTTGACATTGATCATGACAAGCGACGCGATAGGCTACATTGCTTTACAAGAACAACCACCAACCGAACCCACATCGCCGCCAAATGAAATCGACCGCATCGAACCATACATCGAGGAAATCGTCGTATACGCTCCCGTTCGCGTCGATCGAACGGACCGTCGCCAAACGCTGACCCAACAGCAACTCACCCAGATTCCAAGTCTTGGTCGCGATACGTTTCGAACGCTCCAGACATTACCGGGGATCGCCGCCGACGGCGTCACTGCCGTCCACAGCGTGCGCGGCGGCGACACCAACGAAATACTGTATCGCATTGATGACATCGAACAATACAAGCCGTTTCATTTCGCCGACCTAAACGGGCTGTTCTCATCGGTAAATCCACACATCATCGACTCAGCCGACATCTACATATCAGGATTCCCGTCGCGATTCGGAACCCGCATGAGCGGCGTAGTTGACATGCATCTCGTCGAACCCAGTCGACCGGTTCAAGGTACCGTTGACTTAAGCACGATGGCGTTTTCGGCCGACGCACGTGGTTATAGTGAAAACTGGACATGGCTTACGTCCGGTCGTGTCAGCCTTCTCGGTGACATTCTCAAGTGGACAAGGGTGTCAGGTGAGGAAAACCTCAAAATCCCGCGTTTTGACGACGAACTGCTTCGCTTGCAACGATCGGGTACTCAAGACGAACTGACGTTTGGCGCATACCGCAGTAACGAAACTGTCGACGTCGAACGCGAGAGTATCGGTGAGCGTGCAAACGCCAAAGTCAATCATTACGACTTCTGGCTGCGCTGGTTGCACGAATTCAGTCCAGACTTGCAAGCCGTTTTTCAGTGCAGCTACTTCTCCGCAGACCGATCCCGTATGGGTACGAACGAAATCGGAGAATCTAAAAAAGGATCTCTCAGCGAGACCAGGTCGTCTGCCATTACCACGCTTACGAATCGCTGGCGATGGACACCATCACGGACCACAGAGGTGCAAGCCGGATGGTCATACTTAAGGCACAACGCCGACTTTGACGCGGCTTTAAGTATTCGCTACGGTCCCGTTGGTAAACCGATACAACGAGCAGAGAGTGAGTCGCGTCGCCTCATCCTTGATCGTGGCGGATCCAGCACACACCTCTTTGGGTCTGTCACTCGCGCACTGAGCCAGAAGCTCACGGCAACACTCGGTGCTCGAGTAGACCGTCAGAAAGTCGCCGAAGTCGATTCGAGAGAAATCAGTGGGCGTATGGCATTCTCCTATCGTCTATCACCGGAATGGCAGATCGAGGCTGATATCGGACGCTACAAACAACCCCAGTTCCTACACGAGATTCAGATTGACGAAGGTCGAACAGAGCTCGACGATCCACAACACGCGGACCAGATAAACCTTGGCATCGGTTGGACAAGGGCATCTTTCACGATCGGCACCGATGTGTTTATTCGTCGCATTGATCAGCCCTGGTTTCGCTTCGACAACCTGTATAACCGATTTACATTACTTCCAGAGCTCGGAAGTGACAGGTATCTAATCAAAGCTGGTCAGGCACGTTCACGAGGGCTCGAAGTTGCGGCTTCCTACGGCAGCCAGAGTCTGAGTTGGAAGCTCACGCACGTATGGTTGGACTCGAGAGAAAGAGTGGGAGGAACCTGGCACAAGCGTTCCTGGGACCAGCCAAGGAGCTTCAAAGCCCAAGCTTCGTGGTCTCGAAATAACTGGCACGTGGGAGGTAACCTCACGTATCGGACAGGCTGGCCGATAACGCCGCTCATCACTGATCCGACGCAATTACCACAGTTGCTGAATACAGATCGCCTACCTGATTTCCTGTCGCTGGAATTACATTTTGCTCGGACGGTCCAAGTGCGACGAGGTGATTTGGAAATCTACGGCGATATCACGAATCTGACCGACCACCGAAATTTGACTGGCCATCTATATGACGCGGACTTTGCTAGAAGACCCGCGTTTGGGTTACCCGCTATACCTGCAATCGGGATACGGTGGACGTGGTGATGCTGATCGCCACGGGTCGAGCCACGCGAGGAACATCCGGGATGCCGGTTATTGCGTCGCCGTGATCGGGAAGACCCATTTCAGGTTGTACCAAGCCAATGACGGTCATACGCACGACCATGCTTCGGGATTGCACGACTAGGGAGACGTTGCGGGTGCCGACCATCTTGAACTCGAACGTGGTCTTTCGTTGCAACCTAAGATCGAGGCTGGTTCAGACGCAAGAGATGTGCAACGCGGCAAGGACGTGGTCTTCAGCGTGGTGAACCTGTATTCCATGGCGCGGAACGAGCGCTATACGATGACCATCGACTCGCTGACGCGAAAACCTTCGGAACTGTACGACACGGGTGACGATCCGAATGAGCTGCTTAGCCTGATGCTTGAACCGGGACCTTCGAGTGTACACGACCGCTTCCCAAGTGTCGGCTCGATCACCTATTGGCCTTCCTAAACGAGGAGCAACTCAGAGTCCACCAACACGGTGGCATATCAACTAAACTGCACCAAGAATATCCCGAGTACTGAATCCACGGATTTATATGTCCATTAAAACCTAGAGTTTAAGTCGAACCTTCTGAAGATTCGCGATGCACGCGTCCTCGGGACGCCACGATAACGAAAATTCGTCTCACAAACTGTTTGTGAATACATCGTTAGTAAGCCTTTGCACACTATGTGGCGTACGGTGGTCTATCCATCTACAAACTCAGAACTGATCTTCCAGATCCAACTATGTCAAATTAGAGGTTGAGTTCGTTCACTATGGTTTTGTCGGTTGCGCCATGCGTTCGTTAATTAGGGTACTTCACGCGTTTGGTCCAACCTTCGCATTAGCAATCGTCCTGATATTCGGAATCCCTGCTTACGCCCAATTCGACCGGACATACGTCAACTTCTCGTGCCCCTGCACGCTTCAAAGCAGCAACGGCGAAACCGCTGAAATCTCGTTTGGATTGGTCAACTACACCGACGCAGCCGTCGACGAGCTGTATGCGACCGTCGGCATCGTGGCGGAAGTTTTCAAAGAAGCAGAGAGTGAGGATGACTCGGTTATTAATACTGCTTTTGTCGACACTATTGCACTCGAAGTTTCGATCGACCCAGAAACTACGTCGGAATCTGCTTCGTACGAGATCGAGTTAGGTGTATTACCGGAAGGCAGTTACTACTTCGAACTCGTGCTGCATGACACCGAAACGCCTGACGGCACGCAGCTACTAGACTCGGTGTGGTTTAAAGGACTGCACGTTACTCCCCCAGAGTCACTCGATCTCGCAGACGCCAACTATCTCGTTGATACGGACGGCGACGGTGTCGGCGACCTAAACGAGGAACACGAAGGAACGGATCCAGAGGACCCGAACAGCACTCCGGAAGATCCAATCGTAGACATCCTGTTCTTATTTGAAAGTGGTGCATTCGAACACTACAACACCGATTCGGCGACCTTTCTACCTCACATCGTTCATGTAACGAACGACATGTACGAGAAAAGCGAGAGCCCGATTAAGTTTCGGGCAGTTGGGGCACTCGATGAATCGACGGTAACTGAAATCGACGAAGGTACGCTCGAAGAATCACGCTATCTCGAGCTGTTGGCCGAATATCAGGCCGACCTTGTCGCGGTGTATCGACCACTCTCCCCGTTTCTATGTGGATTTGCCGTATCTATCGGAGGGTTGCATGGTAGGGGCTTCCTTCACCCAAATGAGCGGTTTCCATATATCGAAATGTTCCTTGACCCAGAGGACTGCTCTATTGACACAACCGCTCACGAAATTGGTCACCTGATCGGTCTCGGTCACACATTTGAGCAGTTTTCTGTGGGGGCGTTTCCTTGGTCGCGCGGCCATGCGGTCTTTGGTGAGTTCGGCACGATCATGTCCTACGCGCGACAACTATTCAGTGGTGTTGGACTTGATGTCTTCTCCAGTCCGCACCTTGATTGCCTCGGTAAACCGTGTGGCATCGCTCACACCGAACCTAATACGGCAGGAAGCGCCGATGCGGTGCTGACGCTGAATGTACTTAAGTACCAATTCGCCCAAACATCCACGCCTGATTCTGAATTCGACTACGACGGTGACGGGTTCGGGGCCGTTGCTGACGCGTTCCCCACTGATCCCGATGAATGGGCTGACACGGATGGCGACCAATTCGGCGATAACGGTGATGCATTTCCGGAAGATCCTCTCGAGTGGGCGGATGCCGACGGGGATGGTATCGGCAACAACTCGGATCCGGATATCGACAACGATGGTATCGAGAATTTCGCCGATCCTGACCCATTCAACCCCGAAGAACGGGAACTGCGTCTAACGTCCGTCACAAGTGAGGAGCAAGACGATGAGTTTGGTCACTTCGCAACCAGGATCGTCGATCTAAACGACGACGAAACGCCAGATCTCGCTGTTTCGGCGCCTACTGCCAAAAACGAGTCCGGCGAACCGTCCGGTAAGGTGTATCTACTCTCAATTAGCGACGTGATGTCACCCGCTCTCACACCTGACGCACCACTTGGCGCGAAGTCAATTGCGGACGTGATGTCGAAAGGCAACTCCTGGGTGCTGCAGGGATCTGCTAAGGACACACGTTTCGGGGAACAACTGGTGGTTCTTGATCACCCAAGCAGTGATCCGGAACTAGCCGTTCGGAGTGTCGAGTATCTCTATCTGATCCCATTGGATGCGACGGTCCTAACCACGCTCGATGCAGCAGACGGCACGGACGACCGTCTGATCACTCTGGACCATTGCGAGTCCATTGATGAATGTGTGCGTCTTGAACTAGGTGCGATCTTGAACGTCACGGATATATCGTCCGCCGCCGACTTCGATGACGATGGGATGAACGATATCGGTCTGGTTTCTTTCGTTAGCGAGCAAGGCGAGAACCTGCTCGTCTACTTCCTGAGCCGCGCCGGTTTTACGCAAATTGATACGAGTACAGACGCTGATCCATTCACCGTTGCTGACCTATTCGACACGGACCCAGCAAGTTTTCTTCTAACGACGTCAGCCACAAGCGGCATCGCCGACCTAGAGTTCCTTGGCGGGACTCTGGAAGAAGCATCGAATGACCTCTCACTGAGCATCTGGGGCGATGAATCGCCCGGCCGACTCTATGTGCTCGGCGGTGCACAGCTCCAATCAATTGATGAATTTGATGACGATGAAGATCGAACCATAGATATCGATACGTTGGTAGGGATCGATCAAACCTATCGAGTGACCAACGCAGAAGATACTAACTTCGGGTTCAGTATCGATGTACTCTCAGATATCGACGACGACGGGCGCAATGATCTGTTGGTCTGGGGAAGTCCTGGTAGTAATTACGTGTTCACGATCGGTGGTATTCGTTTCCTCGACCTGAACGATATGAGTCTGGACGGGTCCGTTGATTTACCAGACGACGCTTTCCAGGAATTCGGAACGTGGCTATTCAACCGTTTTGTCAAACAAGCCCCCTTGTCCTCGTCCGGGATCATTCGAGCGAGCGAAGCGTCTTCCTTCGATCAACTAGCGTTTCCTTTCCGAGGCTCGATGTTTGTCGCTGGGTTACGCGATCTGGACTATCTCGACGACCCTTCTGGCAATGACTTGAATGGCATCATCAACATCCCGATTCGCATTCGGTATCCGGATATCTACGATCTAAGAGCGCCGTTTGGACCTAACGGACCAAGAACGCTCGCAGGTGTAACGTCCATCGGCGATCTTGACGCTGACGCGAAACCCGATTTCGTATTTACTGTTCTTTCGGGCGAGTCAGAAGGTACTTTCAGCACGATGTACGCGCTTTTTACGTCCGAACTAGGTATCCTCGATCAAGCAGACGACGACGAGGATCATGTCGTCATGCTCCATAACACCATGATCGATAGCGATGGTGACGGTATTCCTAATCTCCACGACGACGATGACGACAACGACGGTTTACGTGACCTGGATGATGCGTACCCTCATTTGGCAGAATACCGATTTGACGCCGATGGGGACGGATATGCGAACGCACTCGATGCCTTTCCATTGAATTCACTCGAACATTCCGATATAGATTTCGATGGGATCGGGGATGGACAAGACATTGATGCCGACGGGGATGGGATTCTCAACGATGACGACGAGTTCCCATTCGACACGGACAACGACGGGCTACCTAACCGACAAGATCCCGACGACGACAACGACATGGTGTTGGACGACGAAGATCTATTTCCTATCGATCCATCAGAAAGTACCGACATAGACGGTGACGGGGTTGGGGACAACGCCGATCTGTTCGACGATGATCCGACTGAGGCGTTCGATACCGATCAAGACGGCATCGGTAACAATGCGGATCCAGATGACGATAACGACGGGTACCTTGATGAAGAAGACGCATTTCCGTTAGATCCCAGCGAGTGGCTCGACTCTGACGGCGACGGCTTCGGCGACAACTCGGATCAGTTCCCGTTTGATCCTCTCGAATGGGAAGACAATGACGGCGATGGCTTCGGCGACAATCATGGTAGCGCCGCGTTTAACTCCTATCGACTCGTCACCGACTGGGAAGCGCCGCCACCAGGATTCTTCTTAATCCCTCCAGTCGAGAGTTTCCGATTAGGCGACATCGATAAAGATGGATTAGACGACATCGAAATCGTAAACGCGTTACACAATGTCAGCGGACAACCGTTGGTACTTCTGTCGGGTGCTGATCTCGATTCGCTCGATCGAGAAGATGGACAGATCGACAAGGTGATCGATATCAACCAAATCCACAAGGGTACATCTAGCTGGCGATTCATTAACGCTCAACCCGGTTTTGACGCCATCAAACTCAGTAGCGGGAATGTCGGCGATCTGAACGGCGACGGGACTCAGGATATCGGGATATCAAACCCGTCTTCATATGGTGAATCTGGATCCATCACGCTCGTTTACGGTGGTGGTTGGTCGGAGTTAGATGAAGCGGATGGGCAAATCGACGGCGAAATTGATCTACACGCGTGTGTCGAATCGAAGTCTTGCATACGAATTCGAAGCGAGGAAACTGGACATGGAATCGGATTGATCAGTACACCACTAGCGAACCTATTCGAAGAGAATCAACTGTCGATGTTTTTGGGTTCGGCGTCAGGACAGTCGCGCCAGTTAGGTAGAGATGGTGTCGGATCGTCATATGTTTTGTCTCACGGCGCAATCGCGGAATCTGTGGAAGAGAATCCGGACGGCAATGCGCTCATCGACGACGCCGAGCAGCACGATCAGACGTATACCTTCTTCCTTGAATATGACGGGTTCCTTCAAGCGTTTATGTTTGTCGGCCGATTACCAGACCTCGACCAAGACAGTGTCGACGAACTGATGCTGCTAACACCGTTCAGTCCCACAACGCGAATCTACGTCCTTGCGTCTAGTGAACTGGAAGGAATGGACTCCGCAGACTTCACTGTCGATGGCAAGATCAACCTAGCTGCATCGTATCGATTCGATAACTCTTTCCGTATCGACGGGTTCGAGCTCTTCCAGAACAATATCTTTCGATCGACCGTACACGAGTCAATCAACCGCGAACAACGAAGTTACTTTCTACCACTGCTTGAACTCACCGATTCACAAGTGTCTCATATTGTGGACCTCCGGCACTTGGCTGATCACGACGCTGCCGACGACACGACGAACGGCGTTGTAACCACGTTCGACCTGAGCGCAAATCAGGCATGGTCGTTTCCGGAAGTAGGCTACTTAAGCGTATGTAAACCCGACGAATCGATGGATCGGGCGCAGGTAGTCGCGTCACTTGTTCGTCTCGCCGAGCCGTTCTCCCCATCGAACCCGCTTGAGCTAGTCGTCTTCACTACGGACCAACTCACTTCTCTTGACGCGGTCGATGGTGCGGAAGACGGGAGTATCAAGCTTGAAACCATCCTCGCGCAGGAAACCCCTCAGGAAGTCTGGCATGTAACGTTTGGTCAACTGACCGCCAACGTAGGGGGCGCGTATGTCGGATGTGCTGGCGATTTCGATGGCGACGGACATGAAGACATCGCGGTCACACTGACGCATCTCGATGGTCAGCAGATCCGTGGGCAGATCATTTTGCTCGCGTATTCAGACCTTACGGCGATCGATCGGTTAGACGGCGAGGAGGACTACCGAGTCAATGCGGAGCTGCTTTGGCCAGGTGGCTGAATACATCAGAGGCAGCATGTGACGCTAATTGAGCACGCCAAATAACGCGACTGGATTTAAAATGAGTTCGCCGTACTCGTGGGTGGAATCCATGATTCGAATAGTTGGCTCAATACTCGTTCTCGGACTTCTGTCTGGGTGTGCCTCATTCTTACAGATGGGCGATGACATCGCACTTTCAGGTCAAGGTGTGCTCGCTTCATACGATCAATCCACGGGTGATCTGACGGATACGAAGCAAGTCGGGATTTCGGCGAGCAAGCGGCAAGTCAGACCCGTCGAACTCGCGACCAATCGATGGACTGACAATAAATCGCTGCCAGAACTCTGGAACCTAACGATTGGTAGGAAAGATCGAATCGATCCCCACTCAACGACGATCTTCCGCCAAGGAGATCGCTAACTCTTAGGTCTAAATCGCGTATCCCTATCGGGAAAGCGTAAGCGACCCAGGGACGAAAGTGGATAGCTGTCTTGGATAGTACTACAGCTATCTCAATCGAGCTGGTCTGAAACGCAAGTGTTCAAGTCTTGTCTAAAGCGATATCAGTTCTTTACTAGTGATGAAGCAAATCTAATGAAACAAGCAATCTTGCTATCTGTGGCTTTACTAATGTCTCCCAGTCTTATGGCTCAAACCTACTCTACAGTATTGGTTGACTACTTTACTGCGAAGGCGGATGACGTCGACACCGACCTAGATGGGTGGGGAGCAGGAATAGATCTAACTCACTGGTTCGACAACGAGGTCTACGTCAATGTCGGTACCGGGCTCACCAAATCATCCATTGGTGAGTGCATTGAGGGTATATGCGTCGAAGCCGATACTGATGTATCAGCGATTACCGCTGCAGTCGGTAGGCGATTCGAGAACATCACACCATTCGTTAGATTGGGTTACCAAAGAGCCGAAACTACGTATTCCATTGCGAACCGATCATTCACTGACGATGAAACTGATTGGGACTACGGGCTTGGCGCATTGGTCGCGTTCGGCGATACGATTTTCGGGATTTCAGCCGACGGTCTACGTGATGCGGATGAAGGATTCACGCTGACCGGAGAAGTCACTTTTATGATCCCGAATGGCGAAGGTATTACCATAAAAATTGGTCGACTCGTCAATGCTGATGACCTTGAGAGTACCAGGTTTGGTATCGGCTGGACTCGTTTTTTTTAGGGTCCAATCCAAATCTCCTAGAACCAACTACCTAATCGCATGAATTGGACTTGTGTCGACTAGACGACTAATTTAGTGAAAGCTCGTGATCACTTCTCCGAACGTGCGCGATCAATTCGTTTTCGCTCTGATCAAAAACAATTCGCCAGTTTTTCATGATGTCTCTTCCCAGCAACGATGGGATACTCTCGTTTGAATCCTCAGGAGGAATAATCGCTAGTTCAATTCGATAGCCGTACGCAACTTCATCGTCGGCATCTGCGAAGAGTACAAACGCCTCTTCTGTGAACGAATCGCTCGAACCACCAATACCACTTGCTGTCTTTTTGCTGCCGTCTTCGAGTTTCTCGTAGTTTACTTCGATTAGCAACCCGTCAACGGGCATCAACGTCGTGCGGTCAGCGCCCGTGTCAGCCAGAAACCATAAAGTTCCCTCAACTTCTAGACGAGGTATGTGTATCCATGCCTGCATATATGGCCTCTCGGCTAAGGTCTTGTAGTCGCCTATTTACATTGAGAATTAGCGTCCTTGGATTTTCTTCAACAAACTCGATTACTGCTTGACCACGCGGGACATCGTGTTCCTTTAGACTCTGAAGAAGTGACTCCAAGTCTTCTTCGACGAGCTGAACCTTCCCATCAAAAGCAGCTATCCACTTCTGCGGATACTTACTGACCAGATCAGGATCAGACCAGATTACGTCGAACGACTTCACGTTCTTACGAAGGGTGTCAAAAAATTCCTTTACGGGGACACCTACCCAATCATCGCCTTCGCTCATTCTCGCAGCCAAGCGCACTCCCTTGAGTGCAACGGAGATCGTTAATTGGATTCAGTATAGCAACTTTCCTATGCGTCGCCCAAAAAAAACGATGGAATTCAACGAAACCGCACGAGAGGCGATCGCAAACGAAAACGGACTCTTAACCGCGAGCTTGAAAGTAAATTTGTGACAGAAATACGCCTTGTTCGTATACAAACTCGCGAGTTGTATTACAGGTGACTCGAACCAACGGGTTCCCAGTAAATCGCATCGGCGATGACGGTTCCGCTGGCGGTCTGTGTTGATACGCTAACTGTCACTTCGCTCGAATCAAGTTCAAACCTACCAATCTGATTCCAGCCAGTCACCAAGTCGTTTCCTTCGGCGACGACGGGTCGGACGTTGTCCGCTTGGGCGACGGAAATATCCAGATCGGGTCTCGAAACGCCTCCTCCCGAACTGAATCTCTCTCGCCCTCGAGTATCGAATAGGTTATCTCTCGGATCGTTGATATTGGGGAGATGGTAGTGCAAATTCCAAAACCCCGCATCTGGTAGATTGGTACGGAAATGCACTCGTTGAGGCGTTGAATTGTGCTCCGCTCGCACAAGCGTTCGCCGGTACAACCCGAACGAAGAATCGACAACCTGACGTGCCCACTCCGTCGTACTGCCATTCGAATAGCCATCGTAGACGCGAAGCCCCTGATCTCTGCTTGCCATCTCTGGATCGGCTTGGCCAAATGTGATCATTCGAATCGTAAATAGTGGTGTCGAATCTATTTCAGGTGGATCAACGGAGAATCCCGGGTCGAGGTCGTCGACGTAAATCCGGTCGTTGAATTCCCAAGTCCAATCTGAAGGTTTGACCAATGGCGCAGGTTCACGCGATACCCCTGCAATAGGCGCACCACCTGCGGATTCGACCTCAAACCGTTTGCGGTTCAAGCTGAAATAGGGTTCTATCAACATTTTCTCGATTGGTGCCTTCGTTTGAATGGCGATCTGAATCGACGAATTTCCGTCAAGTTCTATCGGTTGTATGGTCTGCAACACATAGACGGGTGGAGATTCCGCTGACATAGATTCATACGCAACCTGGAACACGCCAGCATTCGATTCTCGGTTCTGAACATGAAGGGAGTGCTCATAGACAGGCGATCCATCGCTCGCATCCGGTAAGCGAACCGCCTCAAAAGTGCTTGCGACAAAGCCAGCGGGTTGAATGTCGTTTAACCAATCACCAAAATTCTCTTGAAGCGGCATATCGAGCTCGGTTGCGACAGCGTTGAAATCCGTAAACGTGAAAGACACGCCTTGATACCGATCCACAAGCGTAGCCAGCAAAGACGCGACGCTTTCAGCTCCGTACAAATCCAATATGAGATCGCCCATGGTCTTGCTGTAGAGAAAACCAGCGTGAAGACGATTTCGCGAAGAACTAGCTCTCGCACCTTCGCTTAATGATCTGTCAAACATGAACTCCCAAACTTCGGGTCGATCGATGTATTCGTTGAAGTAGATCTCGTTCAGCGTTTCCCGTGTACGTTCGGCATCGATGTTCCAGGCTCCGAGTCGCGCTGTTATCCAAGTACCGATTGTCTTCAGGTTTTCTACGGAATAGAACCCCGATGATTGCGAGATTACTTCAGTCGTTAAGTAGTCAATCAAGAAGGCAAGCCATTCCGCGCGCAGACCTGTTGGTGCGGCGCGAAACTGCACGAAGTTGTCGACGAGCGCGTGCGAAACATTGCCGCCCGTCACTTCGTTCTCGAAATAGCGGGTCAGCAGCGTGACCAATCGTTCGCTTTTCTCTTCGTCCGTCGATTCAGCATCTTGCCGAACCGCTTCCTCGATCGATCGAAAGTCTGCGGACAGGAACATGCCTTCGCGAAGCAGAAATACCCCTGGTAGCGACTGAATAGATGGCATCTGCCAACCGCCGCCAAAGGTACGCAGATATGTCGGTGTTTCGACGATCGAGTAGATGTCGAATGGGAACTCAAACCCTCTCGCGCGTGCGAACTCAATTCGTTCCTCGATATCGGCAGCAATGTCGTCGAGTATTGGCTTGAATAAATCGAGGTTTGCTGTGTGCTTCGGCGATACGAGTAACTCGAAATCGATCCCTCCGATCATCTTTGTCCGGCGCTCGAACGCTGCTGCAAACACACCGATCTCGTGGATGGGTATCTTTGGCCTAAACACGTGCAAGGTCCCTTCAGAGCTTGATTGCACGTTCGATTTACCTGGACCAGCCGTGTGCCATTCATGCGGCGTCAGCACCTCAAATGCCACATCAAAGTAGTCGCGCGGTCTTTGGCTGATGGACTCGCGATCAAGGTGTGGACCAGCCATGGGATACCACGCAACGCCCGGGAGAAGTGCCACGTAGTCCGAATGATTGATAGCCTCTTCCGAACCTAGAAGAAAAAGTCCATACCCGCTTACAGCATCGGTGGTAAGCGGATCAATGGCGGTATCCAAATACGCGAAGCGCGGGTCAGGGTCGCCTGTTGCTTCGACCGTCAAACTCATCTGCTCATTCGATTCGAAGCGTCGAGGTGCTTCCACGCGCAAAAGACCGCCTTCGAATGAATACGCAACCGCGTGGTCATCGAGAGATAGCTTCTCGATCTCGTACCCAGGATTTAACGAAAACACGAGGGCGACGCCGCTAGCCAGATGCTGAGGTAGTATGAAATCAACGGTAAGATCGATCGCTATCTCTGAACCAGGATCAAGCGCGACCTGTCCTGAAAGCCTCTCAATATCAATCTGTGGGGTGTCTTTGTATAACGCATGTAGTTCACGCCAGCTGTCAAGCTCGTCGATCTCGGCAAAGGTATGAGCATGGACGACGCTAAATCCGATGACCGCAAGTACCGAGAACGACGAAGCGATTACGGTTGGTTTGCGCGTGCGATCAGTATTCAAACGCGGCAGTAAGAATGCTGCCCACAACAAAAGAGCAACTGCAAGGAGAACGAGCGCAACTCGGTGGATCACGATTGCACTTGAGGCAAACACAGGTGCGACTTCAGATGGCAGTTGAGTACTTAGGCTGTAGGTCCCGAGTACATTCAGTAGATACATCGGCATGTTGTTCTGTAGCCAATACATCAACAGCATCAATGCGATCGCCAAAACTGCCGCCAACACCCGATTTCGTGCGGAGACGGTCAGGAACATAGCCACAGCCGTCCAAAAGAACAGATAAGGCAGCGCGTCGGTGAAGAGCGTTGCTAGCATGCTGTATGGCTCGGGTGGTCGGATTCCTAGATGAGGCAACGCAAGCTCACAGAAGACCGCGACTAGAACGTACAAGCAAAGAAATGCCGCGAATAACAGAAACAGCAATGCAGTAAGTCCTAGAGCGCGGCCAAACACGATCTGGTTATTGCGAATGGGGAGCGAACCGATCACCTCATCGATCCGCGCACTCCGATCTCGCGAAACGATCTCTATCGCGAAGAAAACGAGACCGAACGTGATCACGACTTGGAAATCTGGAAAGATTGTGATTGGTGACAGCAGCGGCGAATGCATGAATGTGCCGGAGCTGACCGCAGAAAGTTCAGAGTAGACGCTAATCTGCTCGAAAGCGTTTGTCACCCCGATCAAGAGCGCAAAAGCGACGAAGAACCAAGTACGCAACAGACGTACGTCGAAACGCATCTCGAGCAGCGCGATCGTCCAAACGGTGTAGAGGTTAGCGCGAATAGCAGCGAGCAATTTCATGGCATGAAGTATCGCATCACACATCTACGTAAAACAATGGCCGTGCCATGCCAATCGGAACCAGAACTCATTGATTTATTTGAATTCTTGTAGCAATTCAAGAGCGTTTGAAGGGCGGAATTTGACTAATCCCACTAAAACTTGGTGCGATTCAGCTGATCCGTTCTAGATGGCGCGTCGATTCTCGGTTCCGAACTAGCCTTCTCGATAAGGTTCTGAACCCAATTCTGACTTACGGTCCAACGAATTCCGATAGTGCTCTCCCGTACGCCGAATCCCTACGTCAAGCGGTATGCGCGGACGCCACTGGAGCAATCTCTGGGCTTTATGGCTACTGAAGTAGTGGTGGGTCGTCAGATACCTAATCGCAAATCTTGACATGCCATCTTCTGGGACGATATCGCGTGAAATCAGCTGGTAGTAGAGCTCGACGAATGTAGCCGTCAAATATGCAACCCATGCAGGTACTCGACCAACGATCTTCGGATGACCCGTCGCCGCCAATACCCGTTCTACGAATTCAAAGAACGCGATCGGTTCGCCGTTCGTGATGAAGAACGCCTCGCCAGATATCGAAGCATCCTTAGCCATTCTCGAATCAGCAGCTTGCACGGCGTCGACAAAGTTATCAATGTAAAGGAAGTCAGAAAGAAACGTACGGTTCCCGATTTCGCGCATTCGACCTCGGCGTGCGAGAAAGTTTGGAATAAGTCGATTGTCACCCGGACCAAACACCAAATGCGGTCGCAACGCACACACTCGGGTAGAGCTCTCGTTGGCGAACGCTAGTACCGCTGCCTCCGCCGCAATCTTGCTCGCGACGTAAACGCTGGCAGCGGAATTGGCAAAAGGGAGACGCTCATCACCGCATTCAATGTCGTTTCCGTCGTAAACCACACTTGCAGAACTGACGTGAACGAGTCGTGCGACATCGTGTGCACGACATGCGGCGATAATGTTTTTCGTGCCTTCAAGGTTCGCAGCCCATACTGCGTCTCGTGCGCTGTTGCGGGTCTGCACGAGCGAAGCACAGTGAACGACGGTTTCTACGTCGCGACACGCATATTCGACCGCATCGCGGTCAGTGATATCCACGCGCTCGAATTCAATCCCATCCATCATCGAGTCGATTCGGGTATCGATCACGCGCACGTGTCGCCCCATCTTTGCGTACTTGGAAGCAACAGCTGAGCCGATAAAGCCGGTTCCACCCGTGACGAGTACGGTTCCTAACGATTCAGTGGTATCTATTGGTATGTACCGAATATACGATCCCAGAACGGGAAAATCGACGCGTAGTTAGCGTTGCGATGGGTGCTGTGGTGGAAGTCGTGACGTACCGCCCAGTAGTTAAATAACGCGAACGCTCGATGTGGCACGACGAGATTGGTGTGGGTGGCAATGTTCGCGATCGAATGCACGAACGCAACTGTGAGGAACGATGCGACGCTAATCTGTCCGACCACGGCCATTGCAGCGAAAAGAAGTGCAATCCCAGCAGTCGTCTCGGCAGGATGCAGATAGAGACCGTCCATCGCTTCAGGACAGTGCACACGATGGTGTACGCCGTGGACGTGACGCATCATCATCGGCGTGTGTAAAAAACGGTGCAGGAAGTAGTAGAAAAAGTCATAAACAAGAAGCACGAGAATCGATTCGACTGCAACGCGCACGACACCATGAGCTGCGTCCAATTGATACAAGACGTCGCCACCAAAAACCGCTGCAAAGGCGTACATCGCAGCGGCAAGTGTGCCGTTCAACGCGATGGACACGTACTTCTGAGAAATCTCGTGAGTGGACGTGTGGATCCGCAGGTGCCGGAACCGGCGCGAGGCAGAGATCCACGTCGCAATGCTTCCGAGAGCAGCGATCGCCACTCCGACGCCAGCGAGTCCAACAGCGAGATTCAATGGATTTGAGATAAGTTTTCTGCGTGAAGACACATACCAGCAAAGCCGCGGAGCATGTTATTTCCGATTCGGCTAATTCAACCCTAATGCTATGTAGCTACCTTCCAGAATCAATCGGACCGAGATATAGAACCCGAAGATCGGAAGCAGAATCCAAAATAGATTAGGTACCCAGATGTATATCAATCTCTCTCTTCGGTCAATCAATCGATGGCGTCCCGTGATATAGAAACTAACCATGTAGAGTGACGTCACATAGATCCATTGCCAAAATAACAAGACGCCGAGGATTCCGGCGATCTGAGCTGGTAGAAAGGGGATCGTAATGGTTCCCAGTAAAAGGAGGGAGAGAAACGGCGTTACAGCACCATTACCGATGTCCACAATAAATCCGAACGTTTTCCTATCCGTGTACGACGAATCGTAGAGTGAATAGACACCCCACAAGTCCGACCACACACGAGGCGAAAAAATCCGTCTGAACGATACGGATTTTGTTAAAAACTCAAGCGCGGGTACCTTACCTGTCGCCAATCGGAACGTATTCCAATGCTGTTTTCTCTCTTCAATTGTGTCAATTCGCAGAAGCAGACAAATTTCCCAAAAACTTGCCACGAGATTTACAGATATGAAGAACGAGAGTACGCCGTGCGCAACATCCAAGTCCCCTACCGCCCAGAACCGGAGTAAAAGCACTACTCCGGTTAAGAGCACTACGAGCAAGCATGTGATCGACCAAATTCTCAATTACGGCTTTCCAAATTGCGCGTTTGATGAGCGGTTCTTAATGAAGTTTTGTTACCAGCTGAGCATTCGTGCCGCAAAACTATAAACGCGAGCTCTTAATGAGTTAGCGCAATCCTACCCAACCGATTGAGTTAACACTAATCTAGCTATTCAACGAGCCAGCAGCACCGCGACACGATTGGTCTCAGAGTCAGATGGGTACTGGATGATGAGGTCGTCATGTCCGTCATCGTTTAGATCACTGACTTTAACGAAGCGCTCGTCGACAGGTACTTCGACTGCAACACCGAGCGACTCCTTCGATAGCATTTGCGGACTGTTAATCCCAAGGTAAACCGACAGTTCGTCCCACCGCTCAACGGCAAGTAAGTCCATACGGCCGTCACCGTTTATGTCACCCGAAAGGATGGTCGGGAAGAGTACGCCACGTTTGTCGAATGGTGCGAAAGGAGTGCGAATCTTTCGTCTGATGTCAGGTCGCTCGGGATAGGCGCCGTTATCGAGTCGATATACCGCGACATCCATCGAGATGGAGTTACCCACCATCGCCCGAGTCATACCACCTAGTCCCGTGTTGACAGATGCCATGGTCAAATCGTTCATACCGTCAGAATCGATATCAACATAGCGCTGTGATGCATAGCCGAATGCTTCTCCACCGGCTGGACCTGGTGTCCAAGCTGATGTGTCAGGAGAACTCGAGAAACTGACGCCTTCCGGAGTCTCCTTCCCAAAACGGACATCGTAGCGTCCGCGCAGGCTAAAGATCCGTCGACCAGAAAAAGTAAGCGTCACCAGGTCACCAATCCCGTCACGATTCAGGTCTGGAAATCCCTGGAAGACCGTGTATTCGAAGCGACCACCGAGACCAAGTAAGAGTGAAGCGACTCCCCTATCGCTAAACTGAAACGCAAGGGCGTACGCGCCATCTAAATCAAACGGAACATCGACTGTGAAGGTCTCAGGATCGTCGACAAACTGACCTGTAGCGTCTTGACGATAGACCTCGAAGAAAGGATCGTTCCAAAACACGAGATCAATGCGTCCGTCATGGTCGTAGTCAAGTTGATGAACACGACTCAGATACCACGGCAAAGTCTGAGCATTAATCCCGACCTGCCCATAGGTGCGCTCGTCCCCGTAGGCGTTAGCGTTGAGGTGAGGTTCCTGAGGTCCGAGCTTGACAGCATCCGAAAAAGACCCGTCACTTAGCTGTGTAGAGATCCAGAACCCTTCGATCGAAGGCATGACGAGGTCATCCAAACCATCGCCATTCAAATCTCGCGCAACTTCGAGACGCGGTAGACCTGAGCCAGCGTCCCTCTGAAAATCCGCTGGCACGTCGACGAGCTTCTCTTCGATCCCGTTTTCCAGGTCGAGTCGGCTAAAAACGCCAACACGGTAGGTGAGAATCTGATTTCGGTCAGCTACCTCCAATCGATCCACGAACAGAATTTCCGGATCAATAGGCAACTCTCGGCTCGCCCGCCACTGGTCGTCGTCCAACCCGAAAACCGAGACGCTTCGTGTCCGATTCTCGTCGGCACTTATGACGGCAAGCTCGACGCCTTCTGAATCGGTAAACGATCCCGTGAGTACCGTTTGGTGATCCGCATCTCCGGTATCGATCTCATATATGTCAAACAGTTCGCTTTCAGTCGCTACGCTTGTACCTGCGATACCAATCATCAGGAGCACTGCCAGCGGTACGGTGATCACCGTTTTCTGTCGCATCCCATCGTTATTGAAGTGTCGACGAGACTCAAAGATCTTGTTCTGCATGCCGGTGGTAAGGCTGAATCCTTTAGCTGTGGTCAATTGTGTCACTTGTCGTACTAATTCGATACCTAATTCAAGACAATTGCTATGCCATTTTTTGAATTTTCGTAACTGCTTGATCTATAAGTATATTAATAGGATTGGAGCTGGACTTCCAAACCCGATTAGCCTTCCTCACCAAAACGTGGCGGTATTTCGCACGAATCAATTGTGCACCGGAATCGGCGGCGCATTAATGAAGTAAATCCGTCAAAAACGGCATCTCGACTCGCGATGGTTCGAACCGGAATCTTTGATGTGGGTTAAATCGAAGACGTACTCGGCACGATCTACGGATGAGGGCTAGTTTGTCGTTGAGTTCCCTTCGTCTAGCTCGATCTGAACTTCAATTGGTTGCTCAGCACGCGCTTGGTCTCGTGCACGATCGATTGCGTAGCCGATACCCCCAAAAATGCCACCGCCAATCAGACCGGAACCGATTTTTTCACCTGTTGATAGCACATCAACTTTTTCACCAAAGAAGGCTTCAATGAGTGCAGAACCTAGATCACTCGAGATATCTGCACCTACAAACATGACAACGAAGCCTACTCCCGCCCCAATATTGCGGAATAGATTCGAGCGTTCAATTTCGGGTATTCGGATTTGCTCAATCTCTGACTTGTATCCAGCTTGCGTCACCTCTAAATTGAACTGTGAGTCACGCGTTACCGTATGCGTACAGGGCGTTGTACAACTCCAGCCATCAGTTGACACGACGTTTGCTCCCGATGGGACGGATTGAACGACCAAGTCGACGTGGTTCGGTATCGCAGCACAGCCTGTCACGAACATAAAAGTGAATACAGCACCCATCTGTAACGCGGAACGTCTTGAAAAGACTCGAATCAATCGTTCAAAGCGTATTTTTAGGTTAACAAACGCGATAAAGTTCACTAAAAAACCTTTACTAACCGGAAATATCGAACGAATGTTACAGATGAATTTCGCAGGTTTTTCGACAGAGTGTTTCGCGACGAGTCAATACGGACACGTACTTCAGATTCACCACCCATACGCACTAGAATCGCACGCTCATACTAATTTGAGAGACCGATATTGAAGTTCAAACTTCCGTCGCCGCCGAACGTCCATGACGAAGTGAGCGGTCCTGAAGTACGTACTCGAGCTAAAACCTGGCGATTCAGACCTGCGATGGTTCTGACGTCTGCTTGCGGTTTGGACACGCGAGCGGTGATGGTTCAACCACGGAGAGAATTTCGGTGAGTCTAGCCCCAGCGTTAAAGCGCTCTCGCGAGTTTACGGAAGTGGTTGACGAGCATCTATACACCACAGGGGACGCGATCACGAATGAGCGTAGTCCTGTAGGCGGAAATTGACTTTTACACCAAGTGATTCGGAGTGTTTAACACAAACATCCGTAGGCTTCTCGTCTTACCGTTCATTTTCGCGTGCTTGAATTCCTGCGCTGTTCTTGACTATGTCTTTGAGGTTAAGCAGATTTGTGAACCAGGACAATACCAGGTGAAATTCGTCGAGATTGCCACCGAGATCGTACGAGCTAAATGCATGACTGAAGGACAGCTCGACGTCTTAAAACAGGACAGTACGATTCGGATTATTAGCGTGGGATACGTCGTCGGGAACCGGGATCGCTTACGGTAAACGGGTTATGAATCGAACAATGAAGAACTTAGTAATTACTCAGATTGCCGGGTATTTCGCGATGACCATCACAATCGTGATCGTCGGAGTACCCGTGGTGCTCGTGATTGAACAGGTGACTGGTCAAAATTTGGTATTCGTACAGCGGTTTCTAGTCATGTTTGTTGGTGTATTACTAGGAATGATCGCAAAAACACAAACTTTACGGCTTCTTGGAAGAACTAAAGTGCGAAGGACATCACGGGAAAAGAGCCAACGTGAGAGAACGGTCGAACGGTTTACCGAGTCGCATTGGTTTCAACTATTCGCGATAATGGCTAGTGGAGCAGTTGCCGGGACGGCAATCGCTTTACTGGATTAAACCTGAGCGTTAGCGAGAGCAATGAATGCAATCATCGAGCCGCTATACAAGCAATTTTGCGATGAGACGTGATTACGAAGCTACTTCTAGTCTCATCAAGGGCTACACTAAGATGTCCCTTCCGATCTTTACCTGAGTTAATCGATCATGCATTCACGCTTCGACGAATTCCTTCAATCGTAGCTTGTGTCGGATGAAAAAGTCATGACGAACGAGATTCCTACTCCTGTTTTGACCGATTTAAACGATGAGTCTACCGCAGATACTCTACTACAGTATCGCGATGCACACGAACGCGGATCGGACCAATACGCACCAATGGTTCAAACGTTCTACAAGCTAGTAACGGACTTTTACGAATTCGGTTGGGGTTCATCCTTTCACTTCGCTCCGACAAAGGCAGGTGCGTCCTTCGAGGAATCTATCGCTAGTCATCAGCACTATCTTGGTGAATCGATGGGTCTAAGACCCGGTCTTAATGTACTCGATATAGGCTGCGGTGTAGGTGGTCCGCAAAGATCCATGGCACGGACTTTCGGTCCGAGTATCACCGGACTCAATATCTCCGCATACCAATTGCAGAAGTGCGAGGAGTACAACAAAGAGGCTGGTTTGGACGAACTCTGTCACCTTCTACTCGGCGATTTCATGGCGATTCCTGCCGAGGATCAGAGTTTCGGCGCCGCTTACCACATCGAGGCGATCCCCCACGCGCCAGACAAAATCGGTGTTTACAAAGAGATTTTTCGTGTTTTGGAACCTGGAGCGATCTTCGCCGGGTACGACTGGTGTATGACCCCTCTATACGACGCTGAGAACCCGATACATCGGAAGATCAAGGAAGGTATCGAATACGGGAATGCATTACCGCAAATCGTTTCATTCACTGACGTAAATGACGGCTTGCAGGAAGCTGGATTTGAGCTGCTCGAAACGCGAGATCGTGCTATCGATTCGGACCCAGAAACTCCTTGGTATCAACCGTTGGAAGGAAACTTGAGGACACTAAAGGGGCTTCCGCGGTCCAGCGGTGGTCGCAAAGTGGTCGCGAGCATCTTGCGGGCTCTTGAAATAATCCGCGCGGTACCTAAAGGAACATCCGAAACTTGCCGCATTCTCAACAACGCCGCTGACAGTCTAGTTGCCGGCGGACGGTTGGGTATTTTCACGCCAATGTACTTCCACAAAGCTCAAAAACCGAACTGAAACGATCAGCTCACAAATGCTGTCTATCTGATTAGTAGAGGCGCTCGTTCCACCTTTATTAACTGAATCTTCTATCTGACTAGCAAAGAATGTTCGCTCGCTTTGTTAACCCTACATAGCACGTATCGAAAATACATCGGAAACAAGCGGAGTAACTGCTTTTCAATCGCCGCATTTAGCCTATCGACGCTGTTGCTCGCAGGATGCGGAGGAGGCGGGAGCAATCCCGGTCCCGTCACGCCACCGCCTACTCCTTTTACGCCGCCACCACAACCTCCACCACCGGATCCGGCCACGACTTCAGTCGGACAAGCCTGCGTAGACGGTCAGGCCGGCGAATTCGCTTGTCAAGGTATATCGCTACGTAGTCATTTACCAAATGACGAGATGGGCGGTCAATTTGGAAATGACCTATGGGGATGGTATGACGAAGAAAACGGTCGCGAATACGCGTTGATGGGAATGCGAAACGGGACGTCATTCGTGGACGTCACGACCCCTGATGAAGCCACGTACCTTGGTCGACTACCTACACAATCTGGAGAGTCTCTATGGCGCGACATTAAGGTGTATCAAAACTACGCATACATCGTCGCCGACCATGCAGGCTCTCACGGCATGCAAGTATTCAACTTGACCCGATTGCGGGACCAATCGACGCCGCAGGAGTTTGTTGCCGATACTGTTTACGGTGACTTAGATACTTCGCACAATCTCGTAATAAACGAGAACACTGGTTTTATCTATGCCGTTCTCGGCGATACCTGTGAGGGAGGGCTCCACATGATCGACCTATCGATTCCGATTAACCCCCAATTCGCTGGTTGTCATATGACCGTACGAACACACGACAGTCAATGTGTTCTATATCAAGGTGGCGACGCAGATTACGCCGATAAAGAGATATGTTTTAGTTCGAACGAAGACCACTTTGAGATTGTCGATGTAACGGATAAATCATCGCCAGTAACGATCTCGACTCTGACATACGAGCAACTCGCTTACGTACATCAAGGTTGGTTGACCGAAGACCACCGATATTTTCTGCTTGGGGACGAATTGGATGAAAGTATCTTCGAGCAGCCTACCCGTACACACGTAATTGACGTCTCCGATTTGGATGCGCCTGAGTATCTATACGCATATGAACACGAAACACAAGCGACCGACCATAACTTATACGTTCTCGGTAATCGAGTGTATCAGGCGAATTACACCGTCGGGCTGAGAGTATTGGAGTTCGGCGATCTTTCAGCACAGGAGATGTCAGAAATCGCTTTCTTTGACACGCTACCAGAACATGATGACGACCAACTCTGGGGTGCCTGGAGTGTGTTTCCATACCTCCCTTCCGGTACGATCATCGTCAGCGATATCGAAAACGGGTTATTCGTTCTTACGCTCGAATAGGACGAGCATAACGGATTGTCAATCGTCCCTTTTTTTCTGTATTAGGAGGATTCGCTTGCTGAACTTGCTAAATCGATTGAGCGAAGAACTGAATTCTCCTCCAAACGCGTCGACACGAAACCTGACAACGAAACTCGCTATCACTGGTGTCTCCTAACTATTTATCACCTTATGAGAAACTCACGAGAGTAAAAAAGAAATACATGCAATCTAACGTCCAAAAATCCCTATCTTGCGTTGTGATCGTTGCCAGTTCGCTATCGCTCGCTGAAGAGTCGAACGAGGAATCCGTGCCCACGTGCGTCGTTAAGGTGACAGCCATTGAGGCGGAAATGCCGAACCTTAACGACGATCAACGCGAGATCATTTCAGAAGCTATGGAGCTGGATTACCACATACCTCATCCTGACTGTAGTTTCGAATTGGACGCGACGCTTGACTACATTCCAAGTCGAGTTGAACAGTTCGATCCGTACGCAGACGAAGATTTACGTTGGACACTCATTTCAGTTGAAGATCGGGAACCACGAGATAAGGAGCGTAAACAAACACCACGCTATACACGAATGAGTCCGAATGAAGCCTGGTACGATCTAAGACGGAACATCGAATGGGATTCATTGAAGGTGGGAAACGAAACCGAAGAGCGAATTTCATATGTCGGTATGAAGCAGCTCAAAGTAGGTAAAGACGAATTCGTACCAGGTGAAGTCACACTTGAGATTGATAAAGCCAAGGAAAGCCTTGAGACTGTCACCATCACGATGAACAAGCCCCACAAGATCAACTTCTTTGCAACCATCGCGGCCATGACGATGACTCAGAACTATCAATATGAGCCGGATATGTCTCGATCGATATTGAAAGAGTTAGTGGTGGACTGGACATTCAAGTTCATTGTCGCGCGTTCATCGTCCAAAGAGCATATCGTATACCGGTACAACGACTGCCAACCGTCGAGCCTCATCGAGTCGTGCAGTGACTGGTGAGTCTGTCGTGTGCGTAAAAAAAAGAGTCGTCGCTTTCGTGGTGCCAAGTCCAATTAGATCTGCCTAGTAAAACCACCTGTCAAAGCGAAAAAACCATCAACCGTTCACCCTCGGACCCGTCTAATCGCTATGCGACGTTCCTAGATTATTCCTCTTCGTTAGATTCCTTTTCACCAACTATTCTCGTTCTGTAGATTTCCTCGAATTCGCTTCTTGTGATTTTGCCATCTTCGTTAACATCCAAGGTATATGTATATTCGGCAATCGCCATCATCTCCTCCCGACTAATTCGTTCATCTTCGTTTGCGTCGAAGAATCTAAATTCGAACTCGGCAATATCAAGTGGCATACTTCCCGGAGGCGGTAAGACATCACGTTCGGTGGAGCTTGCCGAGTCTTCGCCGTTTTTCTTCGAACTCTCCGCTTCATTACTAGATGTTCGGCTCAGAAATAGATACTCATCCTTACTCACGTAGCCATCCTCATCAATATCCAATCGAATGAAACGAGTCTCGTACATGGCACGGAATGTTGCGACCATGTTTTCTACATCAATCTCCTCTGGAATATTTGTCGTATCGAACGGTAAATCGGCGTTTTGCCCTTTTGTAAATACGGCTACACAGCAAATAGAAGCAAGAAACCAGAATTTCTTCAGATTCAATCGATTTCTCCTAATAGGTTCCGGAACTAAATCGGTTCTGATCTCAATTCGGCTTCAACGAGCTAGATCCATGCTCAATGCAGCAACCTCGAAAGCTAGTACTGCCCGTATTTGTTGTTCGTTGACACCTGGAAACCACTTAACGAATTCGTGAATGGTTGCACCGCACGCTAGGTTCTCATAGAGTGCCGCCAGTGGAACTCTGGTACCAGTGAATACCCATATGCCACTCACCCTTTCCTTAACCCGTTCAACTTCAGGGCACAAAGACCAATCAATCATGACGGTAACTCATCCTGTGATCCAAACTAGCACGCAATCGACTAGCACATTCATCGTTCGAACGCATAGTTGACTCGAACGTAACCAAGTCTCCCCGCTAAACCGTAGGGCGTATCCGTCGGATAGCGTATTCCCCAGAGTACGTTTGAGAGATGGGTCTTGGATAACGCGGTCGGCAACGTGTTAAGCAGGTTATTAATACCGAATGCGACTTGAAAAGATCCACGATCCAGCCACCCTTCCACATCAAACGTCTGTGCGGGATCGACGGTGATCTCGCCTGTATCCAATGGGTTCTGTGTCGCCTCACCGAAGTGATTCATACGTAGCAACGTGCCCCAGTCATCGCGCCTCCATTCCACGCTGAAATTGCCTTGACTGCTAGGCTGACCTCGCTCTAGCGTGAGTGCGCCCCAACCACCGTAGTAATCGTCGAACGTTAAACCTGAAGGAGCACCCGCCGGCATGTTCTGCTCGGTGATTTCCGTTTCGTTCGTATGTCCATTCGCCGCGAACCATAGTTCACCCGTCGCAAGAGGTAGTGCCCACGAAGCCGATACGTCTATACCTTGTGTTCGCGTATCTACACCGTTGAAAAAGAAAGTCGCGGTAGACGCGTTGACAGCATCGCAAGCCGAAATCCCGACGCAATCTAATCCTTGGGACCGAACGACTCGATCTTGAATCTTCGTGTCGTATAGATCCACCGAGAACGTCAGGACCTTCTCAATGGATCGCCAAACAAGACCCGCACTCCAGTTATCCGAGGTCTCGTGTCTCAACGAATCAATACCGAAAGCGCGAACGACGGGATGTCCTTCGTTGGCAGAGAACGTCGTCGTTAACCCAGTGTCGCTACCGACGAACAGGATCGAATTAAAGCGACGTTGAGAGAGGCTCGGCGCTCGGAATCCTGTAGAAACGGCACCCCGTAGTGCGAGATTTTCAGACACTGCAAGTCTGGCGGTGAATTTACCGGTCGTTTGTCCGCCTGCATCGCTGTAGTCTTCCGTTCGTAATGCCGCACCAATTGAAAGACCGTCCGTGGGGTTGCTTTCTATTTCCCCATAAACGGCACGACTGTCTCGGGTATCCTCGCTCAATCGAGCATTCAAAGGGCTATAACCTGGATAGCCTTGGAACCCGCATGCCGCGACAACGCCTTCAAGCGCCGCACCGTCAGGTCCAACCGCAAACGCTTTGAAATCAGCAACATGCGGCGATCCACACGACCATGAGGCACTATCACCCGCCTCCTGCTGGTAGTTCTCGCCTCGCAATTCCAAACCTGCAGCAACCGCCGTTTCAAATTCCCCTTCAAACGATCGGCGAACATCGAGATTTGTTGTACGTTGCTCAAATTCAATGCCACCGCTGTCTCCGTTTAGCGGTCCCGCGTTCGCGATGATGTCCGTAATGCTCGCGTTGGGGTTCAGTGCCAGGAAGTTCGCGCCGATCGAAGCATTGATGGAATCCGACACGCCGAAATCGAAACGACTTCGGCCGTACACATGACTAAGATCCGCCTCCCATCCTGCCAATGAACCCCGCCAACCGACTGCGATAGAACCATCACCGATATCCGACTCCTCATACGGCACAAAGCCATCTGGATATACCGGATGTGTATTCCGCTCGTGGAAATTGATGAAATTAGGTAGCACGAAATCCCACGTCTCATCGCCGGTTTCGATTCCATCCCAATAGTTGTATCGGAATCGATACGCACCGCTAGAACGACCTTCGCGTTGCGATACGCCGCCGAACGCATAGAGTTCCGCATCTCCCCGAAACGGCAGCGAACCATTGAAGAACAATCCCCGACCGGCATGAGACGGGGAGCTGAACGCGACCAGTTCATCCTGATAGTCAGGGTCATGACCGCCGTTTCCCCCGTTTCGACGAATAGGATCGCCACTGTACCACTCACCCGTGATATTTAGGAAGCCTCCACCCGCAAGATACATACCGCCGTTGTAGGACAAACCGTGGGTTGCTCCACCTGCATCTCCCGTACTACCCGAGTGGATGATGATTTCGTGGTCGGTGCCTTCTTTTAACGCAATGTTGATGACACCTGCGATGGCATCCGATCCATATTGCGCTGCGGCGCCATCTCGCAAGACCTCGACGCGTTTTACCGCACTTGCTGGAATCGAACGTAAGTCAGTTCCGCCCGTCCCGTAACCGATGACCCCATCAAGTACGCGTAACCAAGCCATACTGTGGCGACGTTTGCCATTGACGAGAACCAATGTTTGATCTGGAGCAAGACCACGCAACGTAGCAGCATGCAACAAAGCACCATCACCTACGGAGAGACGGGTGTAGTTGAACGATGGTGCTAATTTCGTGAGCGCAGCACCGAGATCTATTTCTCCTGTCCGCGCTAGCTCGAAGTCTTGGTGAACTTCCACTGGCACAGGTAGTTCGTCGGCTCGGCTCTCTAGCCTTGCCCGTGTGCCGATAACAACGAGCTCTTCAATCATTGCCGCACCCGCAGGTGCCGTCCCACTGGTTTGACCGACTACCGAGGACGTAAACACGGTCAACAAGCCAATAAGGGAAAGGGATTTCTTCATCGCGAACTCTCCCTGTCGCCGAAACCTCATCATACCCACTTTTAAACCCTGACCAACGACTGAGCGTACACGTCACATCGACCTCATAGCCTAGCGTCAAGTCGATATGAGGCGAACCAGTTGATAACGACAAGTAGTCAGGTTACCGCTTCACCCTTGAATCGCATCTTTAGAAGCCGACTGCTTAAGCTCGGCGACGTTTCTATCGTGATCCTATACAGGCGCATTGTTAGTGCTAATTAACACGCCGCGTTCGTCTACTCGTGAAACGTGGATTTCTGCGCACCCGCCTCAACCGGAACAAGCTCCATCAAATTGTCAACCGACGGGAATCTGAGCCCTTCTCGCGCAGGTCGCTTCGAGTCGGGTTGGCTGATCGTGAGTAGGTGCCTAATACCGTATTCCTCGGCCGAGGTGAGCACGGTTTGGTCATCATCAATAAATAGTGTTCGGTCGCTATCAAATGGATGCTCACTGTTTAAACTCACCCAGAATGCTTGAGTTTCCTTCGGTGCGCCGTAATCATGACATGACACTATCGTCTCGACCTCATCGCTGAGACGGCAGTATGTGTCTTTTAGGGAAAAGCAATCGCGATCTGCGTTAGTGATGAGCACGCTAGATATATTGCACCGTCGAACCCAGTCGAGGAACCCACGTGTACCAGGGCGAAACCTGAGGAGGTGTGTGACCTTTTGATGTAGCTTGAGCACGTCGACGCCCGTGTACTCCGTCCAATAGTCAGTCCTGTAGTAGTCCAACGTGCGAGCGACGTCGCGCATATGACTATCCAGAGATTCCCTTGCTTCATCTATCTGAAGGCCGCTCGCCGCGCCGTATCTCGCTGGTAGGAGCTCTTCCCAAACGACGTTGTCGAAATTCCGATCCAAGAGCGTGCCATCGATATCAAGAAGCAACGTATCTATTTCCTGCCAGTTAACTACTGTCATGTCGTATTCCCTTTCTAGCTAACTCACGGGATGAAAGCACGGACGTATCAACCGCCACCTGCCTAAACCCACAACCTACCTTCTAGGCGTTATTCGATCAATAAAGCTGATTCAATTGTCAGCTATTTCGACAAGCTTGCCAGTATTCGAATAGTGGACGGCTCACCAATTGTGAAGTCGAGGTCTGCAGTAAAGTAAAAACTCGTAGTATTTATTCACTAACAATTCGCGGTCTAGTCCCATGTATCGCATCGTTTCATCTCCGTGCAGATTCCATATTGATACCTCTTCCAGTTCAAGGCGTGTGTACGGCGGACCTTTTTGTGGCACGAAACCTTCTTCAGGTGTTGAACTGAATGGGAAGGACGCACCCTTAAAACCCTCATGCAAGACTCGAATCCTGCTGAGGCGTGTGGTTCAATCCGTTCTCCTGTTGTCTACGCTCGTTATCGGCACGTTCGCCAACGCCCAAACCGCTTTCAGTAGTACAAACATGACGCTGTCTTGGACCGAAGACTCAAGCCTACAAGCGTCGCAGTTAGCATCCCTCAATACTGATATCCAAGGTGCACTGAACGCCTCCGCAACAGACTTTTGTTATGCAATTGAAACGTCACCAGCAGATCTCCTCGACTTTCCGGCGCTGAATTGCACTATCGGGAATGCTGCAACTCCCAACGGGTACACCGCTGCGAACGCTTCATTTGCCTTGGTACTCGGCGGCATGCCATTCGACTATGACTCAGGAGCGGCACATACGCTGACGTTAACAGCGAGAGAAACGTCCGCCACGCCGAGCGGACGAACAGCTAATTCCCTTCGTGTGACGTTCACTCTTACGAACGTCGACGAAACGCCCGTTCTTATCGATGAAACGCTCGCATACGTCGCGCCACCTGCTGCCTCGGCTGAGAGACGATACATCGAAGTTGGCGATAGGATTGATTACAACATCAGCAGGCTTTTCCGAGACCCGGAAGGAGCGCCTGTTTCACTCCCAACGGCAACGATTGAGGTTTGCGACACCGGAGTAGCAGGTAATTTCGTTGAGAACGCTGCCCGCTGCAACAATTACAGCAATCTTCCCGCTTCGCCCGACGTGCTTTCCGTCGAAGCACGTGGACCCCTTCTGATCGCAACCGCTGACGGTAGCGGTATGGCCAGCGCTGGCGTCTATTGGGCGAAACTCTATTTTGGCGCCAGCGACCAAACCGGCAATGTCACGACGAAACAAGAAGGCGCTAACGTGACGGTATTCGTTAAGCAAGGCGTCAACAACCCACCGACTTTCGGTGGCGGTGCTTCTGGCTTCTCCGTTTCGGTCGATGAGGTCGCGACAGGAAGTACCTCAGCGGTCGCCATTAATCCAACGCCTCTAGGCGCGTGGGATGCGACAGACCTTGACGGTGGCGCGAGTTCGGTGCATAACGATTCCATCGAATACAGCCTAGTCGGCGCACAGGCGAGCTGTCGCAACACGGTTGCGAATGCGGTTCAGATCGGTCAGATGTGTATCACCCTCGTGCAACCGATGTCCGGTGTTGCGCTTCAAGGTTATTTCCTGGATTACGAAAGCCCGAATCTATCGAATACGAAATCAATGACCGTCACGCTACGCGCGAGTGACGGTTGGAACGACACCGACGTTGCCATCGAAATCACGTTATTGAATATCAACGAGCTGTACGCGCACGATGATCCAATGACGCAACGTGTGTTACCCATGACCGTTCGACTACTACAGGGGAGCTCGCGAAGTTTCGATTTGGATTCGTACTTCACAGACCCGGAGATGGATGCTGTCACCTACGAAGCATTCGCTAATGCGTATACGGACTTAGTCAATATAGCTGGTAGTAGTCTGACGCTCACCGGCGTAGGCACGTCCTCTAATACTCCAACGATATCTGATACGGTCACAGTGAGGGCGACCGACGGCACCATTCAGCTAAACCGAACCATCCAAGTCGAAGTTCGCAACACGAATACGCCGCCAAGATTTGAACCGGCCGGTGTCATCAGCATCGGTGGGGAGATCGACGAAAACGTTCCCATTGGTACAGCGGCTACGCGTTTGGTGCAGTATGCCGATGACGACTCGACCGCTGACGAAATCACCGTAACGTTGAGCTCAAGCGACTTCAGCGCGATTGTGGATCCCATTTGGAGTGACACCGAAATGAATGTCTGCGAGGCGGAATCGGCAACTTGCTTACCTCAACCCAACCGGATCGCCATCGTGTCGGCCGCGCCAATCAACTTTGAAGGAACCTCGTCCTACAACATTGTGCTTGGCTTGAACGATGGGTTTGCGTCAAGCGATGCCAGCCGAAACTTCACTTACATGGTCACCGTGAACAACGTCAACGATCCTCCGACGGCGACGGGCGAAGTGCCCGATCGGTCATTAAGCGTGCAAGGAACCTTGACATTTAGTGCTGGTGAATTCTTCAACGATGAAGACGCAAACGATCGCATCATCATCAGTGCTTCAAGCAGTAATCCAAGCGCGGTATCAGTAATGGCTCAAGGTGCGAATGAGATCACGATCACCGGACTTGCTATTGGTACGAGCACCATTACGTTAACTGCGACCGACAACGCTGGACTGACGGCGACGCAGACGTTCCAAGTGACCGTACAAACGAATCAATCACCTGTCGCAGACGCCGAAGCGTTTACGAGCGCTTTACCTGCAAATCTCGAGATGCTCGTAGGACAAATCCACGATGTACCACTAAGCGGCTTGTTCACCGACCCTGAAGGTGACACCATCACAATCGACGTCGAATCAAGCGCACAAGACATTCTGCTCGCTCAGGTAACTGGAAGCGGTGAAGCCGCTGAAGCCGTCCTCACGGCGCGTGCACTAGGTAGCGCCGATTTGACTTTTACCGCAACCGATACTGCGGGAAATGAGACGACAGAGACGCGAACCATCGCGGTCGTAAGCGAACTCGCCACGGAAAACGAACCGCCTGAAGCTAATCAGGCAGCACTTGACGCTGCACTACCTGAAAACAATGAGATCGTACTGAATGGCAACGTTGAGCTAACGCTGACAGACTTTTTTAGTGACCCCGAAGACGACGAATTGACATTCTCTGTCCAATCGACTGACGAAAGCACCGTACTGACTGCTCTTGCGAGCGATGGCGTAACACTATTCCTATACGCAGATTCCGTAGGTACTGCGACGATCACCATCACCGCTACAGACAGTGCCGGTGGTGAAGCATCGCTCGAGTTTGTAATCACCGTGATCGAGGAAACAAGCACTGGAAATCAGGCACCGGTGCTTGATCAGGCGGCCTTTGAAGCCGCGTTACCTAATGACAACACGATGCAGCAGCGTAACTACCACGAACTCGACGTCACGGGGCTGTTCTCTGACCCAGAAAACGACGCGATTACTACGCAGGTAGTCTCAGCCAACCCGAGCGTCTTGCGCGTGTCCGGTGATGCCGGATCGACAACAACCTTCCTGATTGCTCGTGCAATCGGGTCTTCGGACCTTTCCGTCACTGCCACCGATTCGGAAGGGAATGCCACGACGGGTATGGCAACGATCCGCGTCGTAGCCAACGAAAGCGACACTGAGAACGTACCACCCGTATTGGATCGGGATGCGCTGACTGCGGCGTTACCAGCGAACAACACCATCCCTGTACCCGAGTTCTTCGAACTTGAGCTCGACACACTGTTCACCGATCCAAATCCGGGCGACCGAGTTGCCGGTTATGACGTAACTTCGTCAGACGATAACGTGTTGTTAGTCGTGCTAGATCCGGGCAACGTCTTGACAGCTTTCGCACGCACCGCTGGTACAGCCATGATGACCATCGTCGCCCGCGACACCAACGACGCCGAGACCAGCGTCACGGAAACCATCACAGTGACAGCGGCGAGCGCAAATGCACTCGTGTTCAGCACTCAAACGCTTGATCGTAGCGCGCCACTAACGATGGATATTCGCGACTTACTTCCAGATACAGAGCTACGAAACGCAACGTTCAACCTGCAACCAGTAGTACACGACTCATCGGTTCTGAACACGGAGGTTGACGGTTCTCGCCTAACGCTTACTGCGTTGAACCAAGGGGAAACGTTTGTGAAACTGGCTGTTAGCAACGACGCTGGCTATTCGACTCGAACGATGTTCTTCGTGAATGTTGTAAATGCAGCACCCACGTTGGTCGCGCCTCTTGCAGATCAACGCACAACCCGTGTGAGCGAACTGACCCTAGACCTGCACGGCGCGTTCCAAGATGCAGATGGTGAACCAGTAACAGTCACAGTTCAAACACGCGACGATTCGATCATCGACAGCACTTTCCGCGAGGGTGTGCTGACGATCAGGGGTATTCAAATCGGCGAAACTTTGGTAACCCTGATTGCTTCCGATACAAATGGCGCGACTACAGAAACGTCATTCAAAGTCACGGTTGAAAACATTGGACCTACCGTCAATGAAGCAATGGGACCGATTCAACTGCAGGTAGGAGGTAAGCCCTACCAGCTTGTCTTTGGTGAGTGGTTCTCTGACGAAGACGATCCGTTGACTTACTTGGCAACCTTGGACAGTATTGGTGTAGTGGAAGGCGTTGTGACCGATACGGACGCGACGTTCAGACCAATTGCGAAGGGAAACGTCTGGCTGACACTTACCGCTCGTGACCCGTACGGCGATACGGCGTCGTTGACCACCGAAATCGTGGTCGGCGATGAAAAATTGAAGGAGGTTGCAGAGAAATCCCTTGCAGGGTTCGGTCGTGCCGTACTCAGCAGCGTTGCTTCCGCGATAGAGAATCGAACGAGTATGACACGGGGGAATTCAGATCTTTCTTCTGGGACGAACTCGGCGGACTCATTTGACGAGTGGGCCGCTTACGGCTCACCCCATGCTTTTTCGCAATCAGCGATAACTGGTAATGTCGTGAACGACATCGCATTGGCGCCCGCAATCGGAAATTCGGGTCTCCCTACGCTGAATCCAATTTCATCTCTTGCTAGCGGATTCTCGTTCAATTTAGGCACAGGAGAGCGGTCCCCACCGTGGTCCGTGTGGAGCAACATGGATCGCCAGTCGTACAGTGGCGAAAGTTATGACGGTAACGTCAGCAACACCTACCTCGGTATCGACAAGGAAATCGGCGATGCATGGTTGATTGGTCTAACCCTTGCTCGACACGAAGGTGAGTCGGACTACTCGTACGGCACAGCAACCCGGTACATGGGAGTCGAACTACATCAGGTGACCCCTTATTTCCGGTATAACCCGACGGATTACTCCGCACTATGGGGTGCGGTCGGTGCAGGTAAAGGTGATCTACGAACCACGGTCGTAGGCACCGACGATGTTTCGAGCGAATTAAAGAGCCGGTTGGCGGTTGTTGGTGGCCGACAGAATGTTGTAAACGCCGCGCGACTCAAGCTAGCCTTACGCGGAGATATCGCAGCATCGCATTTAACTACCTCCAAGGGAGAACTCGCCAGTGCGGGACTCGAAGCAACGGTGCACCGTGTCCGAATGGGTGTAGAGACCTCCTACGCGTTTGATTGGTTCGGTGGTTCGACGCTCACGCCGTTCGGGCAACTTAACCTTCGATCGGACGGTGCAGATGGCGATACCGGTTCCGGACTGGAATTCTCTGGTGGTTTGAAGGTAAACCAAGGCGTCTACTCATTTGAGCTGATGGGACGTGCCTTCGAGACACGAGGACAACGACCTTACACAGAGAGTGGTTTTAGCATGACTGCAGCCGTCAACCCATCAATTGATGGAACCGGTTTTTCTGCGACGTTCTCGCCGCAATGGGGTTCGAATACCGCGATTGACAGTGCGATTTGGCGCAACCTTTCAATTCGAGACCTGAGTTTTGGACGGACGCGCCATTCGAACGCACATTCGACCGAGAGACAACTGCAGCTCGATACGCAGCTCGGTTACGGTTTCCTCGTCTCTCGAGAACGACTTTTACTAACTCCGTTTGTTCTACATGCGAGACATGGCGCAGGACACCAACAGTCTCAAATTGGTGCACAGCTCCGACAATTCGTCCGTTCCAATCGAACGATCTCCTCCAAATTCGCTATCGGTAGGACCAATCGATTGGGTGGTCATGATGAATTGACGTACGGTCTTTCGATCCAGATGAACTTTTGAGTCAACATAGGATTGATTCCCTTGTAATGACGGGTCCTCCGAAAGTTGCATTGATATAGAGAACATTTCGCTGAAGAGTCCCCGTATCGACCTTTAAATTCGGCGACGCTATTGCCGAAAATGCACTACAAATGGCGGTGGCGTCGCAATTTACAGCACGAACAGTAGCTGAGTTTTTGTTTTTAATCGAATCCCTAGCTCGATGTCTAAGGTAAGCAAGTCCAGTTAGATTAGTCGTTCTACAAACAATATAGATCGGTTGAATCGCGCATTCAAACGAAACGGATGTTCCTACGGGAACAAACTACGATTTCGCGGCGACAACCCAATAGATGCCGACCTTTCGACAACTGTGACAGAGCTACAAAGCGACGCAGACTTGATTTCGCGTTATTACGCTGCGGCAGACGATCAAGCGCTCGCGCAATTTGTTCAGAAACACCGACGTTGGGCAATTCAGCGAGCTCGATGCTACGTCTCGCAAGACGAAGCCGAAGACGTCGTACAAGCTTCGATCATTCGCCTGATGAGTGCAAAACCTATTGGTGGACGCGTCAATAACCCGTTAGGTTGGTGGCATACCGTCATCTCAGCGACCGCAAAGGACCTTATTCGGGAATCCAGTCGTCGAACCAATCGCGAGCACTCCTACACAACGGATGTCTACCCCTCATCGACTTCGCAAGCAAATGGCAAAGAATCGGATCTTGTGGATGCTGTCTTCGACGAAATCTGTCGAACGGACGTTCGTTTTCGAGATCCTTTGTTAAAGCGTTACTTCGAGGATCTTAGTTACGAAGAGATAGCGCGCGAGCTGAATCTTCGTCCAGGTACGGTGGCGTCTCGTCTCGCTCGAGGTATCGAACGTGTTCGCGATGCGCTTGAGTCAAAAGGTATTTACGTTCCCTCAAAACCATCGGAGACCGAAGAAATGAATTCTGATGCAACAATGTCAACCGACGTCGCCTCCATGGTAGGGCGTTGGCAAGACATCTGGTTTGTGACCATGCACAACAAGGCGCGAGGCATAGGTCATTTGTCCGTTAAGGAAGGAAAAAACGATCACGTCGCGCTACATCATCGCCTCGATATGGCGCTCGAGAACGCACCGGCAGACGACCCTAGGAACGCACGAAATCGTCTTTGGTTCGAGTACGAGTTATCGATCGAGAATATTCAGACCTTACAGTGGTCATCTTTTCGGACAAAAGAAGGTGCGACTGAGTCGGCAAACGCGTTGATGGCCGAACGTGGCATGCACTACGACTCGGACGAATTAATAGAGTGCGTTGAGAACGGCTCGAAGTTGGTCATCCATTCGGGTTCAGACACGAAGACAATGGACGTTACGGGTGACGGTCCGTTGGTCCCAGATGTCAGCGCGGCGTTCTACATTTGCCAACTGCCTCGTGATTCGGCAACAGTTAAACCGATCCGAATAATCGGCTTCGAACGCTCGCTAGAAGGTCGGCAATGGGCAGTCGCACCTGCCGAAGTCAGATATGCAGTCTGCAGTGGACCACCCGTGGGACTGAGCCATACGTTTGAGATCGATCTCAAAGCTGTAATAGGACGCAATCATTACGTTTGGGTGGATGACGACGGAACGTTCATTGGAATGGGTGACGAACGAGAGAGTTTCATCACGGTCGAGAGCGAGGACGCTGCTCTTGCAGTGTTTACTCGGCGCTGAACCGGTCAACGGTTTAAGTCCACTATTTCTCCGCTCTTCGATAGGCCGCCTTGACCACGTTCACTTCTGACTACGTGTGTTCAGCATCGTGACGTTCGAACTGTTCTCGGATTTTCATTAGTGCTTAGATTCCGATTGGTTCCTCCGGCAAAATGATCGTAAGCAGAGCTTCACATAGCACCAACTAAAAATCGTGACGGTATTTCAGACCACCCGACAATCGAACTCAAGTCTGACCTCCTTTTATTTCAGTTATTGATGTTGCGTAGCCGCGTCAGTGATCCAATCCCGAATGCGCTATATAAATGACTTAACTTCAAGTGGATTAAAAACCGTTGGGAGAGCATCTAACACGCAACAATCGAAGTAACCGAACGCTTGAATCCACCTGTATTTAATAGGCGAATTTCTAGAGATTAGAGCGAGAATCCATGTCTGAAGTGCCGGTGATTGACGCACAGGTCCATGCCTATGAACGCGATCGACCGGAACGCCCCTGGATCGGTTTCCTGCACGGACCAAAGGAAGCTACCGGCGATCAAATGGTGGCAGCCATGGATGAAGTCGGCGTGGACGGTGCGCTACTGGTGTCGCCCTACAGCATGTATCGCTACGACGCGAGCTATGCTCTAGAGGTCTACGAAAAACACCCCACCCGCTTCGGATTGATCAAACCCTTCGATCCTCAAGCTGACGACGTGATCGAGCAAGTTGTCGATTGGGCTCGATTAGATGGTACGGTGGGGGCGCGCATCATGCTCCCTGACCCTCTCGCCGTCGAAGCGAACGATCCTGGACTCAATCGGATCCTCGAGGCAGGCCGACACGCTGATATACCAGTTAATGTGCTATGTTGGGGTAACGCGCCTTTATTGGGCGGTCTCGCGGAACGCAATCCTGATACCCAAATCGTGCTCGATCATCTGGGTCTGCGCCAGCCTTTCGAACCGCCACCACCCGACGACGCGTTTGGCGATTTATCGAAGGTCCTATCACTAGCTGCCTACGATAACGTCGCAATCAAGATCACAGGCGCTTGTACCCTATCTCACGAGTCGTACCCTTATTCAGATATTTGGGAACCTTTGAAGCGCATTTTCGACGCATTTAACATCGATCGGTGCTTATGGGGCACCGACTGGACACGGGCGGTCAACTTGCTGACCTACGCCGAAGGCGTGGACGCGTTCCGACATTCAGCGCACTTAACTCCCACCGACCGAGACGCCTTAATGGGCGGAAACCTCTCGCGCGTCTATCGTTGGCAACCAAATTCCAAGTTGTGAGAACACATCGCCGATATCGAGAATTTCTTCTGGATCGGTAAGAGGAGATCTCTTAGAAATGAACGACCTCGATATCGCGGATTGCGTTAACGACGAGTGCCCTTGGTCGGGTGACCCAGTCTCGCCAGATTCCCTGATTGAATACAAAGGTCACGTCGTTGGGTTTTGCAATACAGGATGCCGTGATAAATTCGAAGCCGCAATTCAGCATTTCGAGGCGGCGATAGAATCGATTGACTAGTCAATACATGTGGTTTTTGATATAAAGGTAGGTCGGTTCCTCAAGGGTATATCGGGTTGTAATTAGGGATCGTTCGATTCCTCTAGCCCCACACGTATACGTGATTCTCCATGTCGCGTAGCTCCATCAAATACCTGCGCCGAAGCTTGCATTCGGTCGGTTTCCTTTCATGTTTCCTGGTCCTGGTGAGTTGCATCGGCGGCACGGGTGGATCGTGGCTTCCCACAACAGATGATCCAGATCCCCCAGATGAAGCTGCAACGTCGGATCGCACGACAGGTCACCTCAATTTCGAAAGCCCCCATTCTCGTCCCATCGCTGTCCATCCCGACGGTGACCGGGTCTACGTCGTAAATACACCGTCAGATACCGTCGACGCAATAGGTACAGAGACGTATGAAATATTGGACCGCATCCGAGTCGGTGTCGAACCCGTCGGAATTGGGATCAAACCCGATGGAACCGAAGTCTGGGTATCGAACCACGTATCGGATTCGGTCAGCGTAATCGATAGCGACGCTTCCAACATTACGTACCACCAAGTCCTTCACACGATTCAGGTCTTTGACGAAGACACGAAATCGACGCGCTTCGATGAACCCGTGTCAATCGCCTTCGTGGACGATGAGAAAGCCTATATCGCGCTATCGTCAACCAATGAAATCGCGGCTGTTGATGTTGCCTCGTGGGAAGTCACGGCAAGGCTGCAGATTACGGCACAGGATCCGCGCGCGATGGTCGTGCGCAACAATCGTCTGTACGTGATCCCGTTCGAATCAAACAATCAAACCGGCGTATCTGGTTGCTTGCCGGAAAATATGGCTACAGACCCCAACTGTACGTTTGATGCGGACGCGCATGTGGTCAACGCACCCGATGGAAACGCGCAAAGCCTCTCTCTGAACTATGTTCTGGACATTGTGCGTGATTCGCGTTTTCCTGATCGCGACCTCTATATATTTGACACGGAGACCGACGAGCTGCTTGAGATCGTTGACACGCTGGGTACCTTGCTCTACGGGATCACTGTCGACTCCGAGGGTAATGTCTTCGTCGCGCAAGCAGAAGCGCGCAATGATGCGAACGGGAAATCAGGAACCGAAAAACACGGTCTGCGCGAACTCGAGAATCGAGCATTCCTTAATCAGGTAACCAAGGTCGATTGCACGGGTGATCGGTGCGATACGCCCGAATTCATCGATCTCGAACCGTTGCCACCTGAGCACCCTGAACGCGACGAAGCGTTGGCAACACCGTTCGCGATACAGATTAGCGACGACGATACCACCATCGTCGCGACGGCCGCTGCGTCTGACAAAGTCTTCACCATGTCCACTGAATCTGGAGAAGTACTGGACCAGCTCGTGGTGGATAGCATCCCTCGTGGTTTAGCTCTGATATCTAATGACGCTGGCGAACCCGAACGCGCTTGGGTTCTCAACGCTCTCGCTAACTCTGTATCCGTGGTCGACGTATCAGACCCGGAGGATTTAGAGGTGCTCGACACGATTCAGCTTGAGGATCCATCAGATCCGATTCTCAAGCAAGGTCGCATCGCATTTAACAGCGCGAGCGCTTCAAGTACGGGCACGTTTGCATGTGCGAGTTGTCATCCCGACGGGCATACAGACCAACTACTCTGGGTACTCGATACACCCCTTTGTGATGTAGGTTGTGACCAGATTCAACCGCGTTTAGTCCAAGACATCAGGGGATTGCGTGGCACTGCCCCTTATCACTGGGACGGTATACCTGGTGATCCGTTCGGTGGAATCAACACAAGCAGTATCGAGACCTACGTAGAACCCAACTGTGAAATCGACAACGAAGAGAGTTGCACACTACACCTGATCGATGGTTCGCTTGAGACGACCATGTGCGATCAGAACGACTGCGCGCTAAACGATGAAGATAAACCGGGACATCTAAACAAGGACGACCGAGATGCGATGTCCAAATACCTACTTAGTGTCCCCTATCCGCCATCCGTAGAACGACCTTACGACAACACCGTCACGGAACTTGGTTTGGAGGGTATACGTGACTTCCACTTCAATGAGCAGTGTGGAAATTGTCATTACCTTCCGCATTGGACAACAACGAACATGGGTGGGAGCGGTATGGATCTCCCGTCCTGGCGTGGTGCGAGTGACCGTTGGAAGAATGCACCACAGAACAGATTCTTCTTTGTGGACCAGGTAGGCGGCGATACTCGAGGCTTTCCCGAAAGGTTCTCCTTCACACAGAGCCAGAAGATGTACCAGATGATCCTTGAAGGTAGTGTTGGCGCTCCAGGTTCATTTGCGCGTCAAGTAACTCTTAATTCTGCGACCGCCGATGCAGACATTACGGAAGATCTCCTGGGAGCACTTGAACTCGCAGATCAAGAAGGAGCGATCGTCCTTGAAGGTGAAGGAATACTCTTAAGTAGTGAAGGCGAACCGTCGATCATTGATCTCTCGTTTGAAGGCGATAGCTACCAAGATACACTCGACAATCTGACTGAATATTCACGCGACGAACTTCTCGACCTTGCCCTTGACGACGAGCTCCTCATCACACTCACGGCGCGATTTGGACCAGGCGTCGATTACGAACATCCTCAACCGACGATTTGGCCCGCTGGTTTTCCTATTCGATTGATCTTCCCGGGCGATCGTCCACAGGAATTCCCCGAGCTGTATGACGAAACGGAAATGCGCATGCGAGGCGATTACATCTCTGAAGGCGCGAGTCTCTACGTTGATGGACGAAAAGTTGACGGGACGATTCGATGCGAATCTGGTGAACTCCCCGATTGTGAAGACAACATCGTCTTGATTAATCTTGAAGAATTGCCCAGCACCGGCGGGCTAGAGATCGACGGTATTAATGTTGTTGCGAACAACGCCACGATGCATCTATTACAGGTTCAGAATCCGCAAGGCTTGTTCAGTAATGACTTCCCATTCTTCGTTCTCACTGAGTCCGGAACCGCGAGATACCGCAACATCTTAGGAATGGACGGAACCATCGATCAACAAGGCGGCTGGCGTGCCAACACCTCAAGCGGTTTTGTCACATGGAACGGCGAGGCGCACTTCACGATCTATCAAGCAATCGAACGTCAACCGTGGCGGGTTTCGTTGGAACATGACGTGACGGTTCGAAAAGGGTTGCTTTATTCGATCTGTTACACCGCAAAGAGCGACGAATATCGATATATTGAAGTGAACGTCGACACGGGACCCGGCGGCGAGCAACCGTACCGAGGTCTAATGAGTACTGGGATTGATCCTGAGGTCGGTGGCGGGCTACGAAATGTCGGAGTTAGCTTGAATACGGAATATCGACAGTTTCACCACCGCTTCATCGCCGATGAGTCAGATAATGACGCTCGATTGACCTTCAATCTTGCACAGAGCGTGAACGAAGTCTGGATCGATAACGTTGGTGTGTTTTTCGGCAAGGACTGCGGCGAACCGTAAAAAGCGACTTCAGGAGCCTGACGATACGGTAATTACGCTCCTTCTACCGGTCGTGCAACCATCTCGTCAAGATTCGCGGTACACCATCGGAATGCACGTTTGATTCCCCGTAGGGAAAACTTGTAGAAAGACGTCCCAATCTTTCCTTTTTGGTTTGTTTCAAACCTCAGGATACTGCCTTCACCCGATCGTATTCGGTCATAGAGCGTTTCGCCGTTATCGGTCACGATTCGCCGAATGTCTCCTACAACAAAAATGTTAGGGAGGCGTCCCGGAAATGAACCAACTTCGCGACCTTTGACGATCACCTTCGTTGTGACGTTTTCACCGTATGCCGGGTTGCCAATCGCGAACGCGTGGTATGCGTTGATCAAAGTTCGAGGTGATACCCCGAATGCGTCGCAGCGGAAATACATCACATCGCCGTCTTCACTGAAGCTCTCGATAAAACGGTGAAGGTCGCCATTGGTATCCACGCACGACCCATTGTTCCATTGCAATCTACGATTCCAATCGGTACTTGGTACACAAGATTGACCGCCGTGAACCTGAAAATCGTAGGTTTCGGTTGAAGGAAAGCGACGAGACATGACCACCGCGAGACGACCCTGTCTGGAGAGCTGCGTCTGCTTTTGGAATTCACTAAACTCCCTAAAGAAGAACTCCTGCGCCTCTTGACGGGCTTGTCCTGTTGCTTGGTAACAACAGGCAATCAGAATGAAAAGTGTTAGTGCTAATCTCAAGATCAGGTTTCCTCGCATCTAACGCGTCGGGAACGAACTAGCAATCATGTTTTTCGAGGAACATCCCGTACCGAACAAATCCTGCGCACTACATTCCACGTCGTTGTAGATCACTCAGCCACATCTATCTTACTGCGTCTGATTAACGTACTAACGAACCCACCAATGCTGTTCAGTACAACGCAATCCGATGTACAAGCATCAGCGACGGAAATCCTGTTTTCGGACCTTATCGAGCGCGCGGTCGAAATACGGAATAATCCGTGCTTAGAGCATCGAAATATCCATAGTAAGGAAGAGCGGATTCCTATTAATGAACGACCAAGAGAAATTCCTGTTTGACCTACGCGGCTATATCGTTGTCGAGAACGCGTTGACGTCTAGTCAAGTCAGTGATCTGTCCGACCGATTGGAGGAACGACGTAGGACCGCAACAACGGAAGACAAAGACAAGAAGCGCACGATTTACGGATCAGATCGGACGCTGTTTGCGAACGAAGACGACGCTGCGTGGACATCGCCTTCGTTGTTGGAGTGGGGAGGAACCTATATCGATCTCATCGATTTACCCACGATCACGCCGTATCTCGAGACCCTCTTGGGTGTCGGCTATCGCCTCGATCACGACTATCTTAAGGTCGAAAACGCGGACAGCCAACATACGCTTTATCTTCATGGCGGCGGACAAGGCGCCGGGGGAGCTCGCGACATTGTTGGTCCAACCGACGGTGGCCAGTGTTTCTACCGCTACAACAATGGCAAGTTCTACAACGGGCTTATCACCGTCGCATTCGAACTAAGTGACGTCTCCCCCGAGAGTGGCGGGTTCGCTTGTGTACCTGGAAGTCACAAGATGAACTTCGCGTTACCAGAAGAATGGCGCATCAGTAAGACCCAGGCGGGAGTTCATGAATCTGTCGATCGCGTGACCGCAAATGCAGGTGATGCCATCATCTTTACGGAAGCGTGTGCCCACGGTACCGTTCCATGGGAAGGCGGTGGTGAACGCCGTAGCATCTTCTACAAATATTGTCCCCATGCGGTGGTTTGGGGACCCTGTTTCTATAACGCCGACAATTACAGCGATCTAACTGAGAATCAACGTTCGATTCTTATGCCTCCGAGCGCATACGGTCCTCATCCACATACCACCGCAATCTGGAAGAAAGCGCAAGAAGAACAGGCAGAACTGCATCGATTGCGGAAGGAAGTCGCTGAGCTAAAGGCTCAACAAGTGGATTCGTTCGGCAGTTCCGCTGATTCCTGAATGCCACGATCGATACCCATCCTATCCTCTCATCAGCCGAACCAACACCTGAAATAACTAAGGTAATTCGCTGAACGCCTTGTCGGTTCCTTCAAGCGCTTGCTCGATGTCCGCCTCCGTGTGCGCTATAGAGAGAAACATATTGTGCCAAGGATGGAGGTAAACGCCGTGACGTAGTGCGTTGGCACAGAATGCGGCGACTTGCGTTTTCTTTGAATCGTTTTCAAACTCGATCATCGGCATTTGCGGCGGTCCACTCTGGTGTATTCCAAAGCCGTGTCGCTGCGCTTGCTCGTAGAGTCCGTCACGAAACAGTTGTCCAAGCTGTTCCATTCGGCGAGGGGCATCAGCCTCCTTCAGAACATCTAAAGTCTCGATCGCCGCCGCGAACGGCGCTCCTTGATACCAGAACGAACCTGTATAGAAAATGCTCGAAGCTGCCTCTCGATACGCCTCGCTTCCAAGTACCGCCGCGAGTGGTTCTCCGTTGGCGATGGCTTTACCCCATGCGGATAAGTCGGGTTGGACACCTAGTTCGGACCAGCTCGCATCGAGCGACAAGCGTAGTCCACCTCTGACATCGTCGAGAATCAACGCTGCGTCTTCCGCATCACAGATTCGTCGCACCTCACGAGCAAATATCGGATCTACCAATTCCTGTCTATTGGGTACGTCGTGCTTGTAAGAGGAAACCACGATCGCCGCAAGATCACCTTGAGCCTCTTTCGCTACTTTCTGTAGATCATCGACATTGTTGAATCGATAGGTCGGATAGTGAACGTGCTCTTCCGCTGGCGTTCCTTTCGCACGACGATTAGCCCAAGGCTGTGAACCGTGATAAGCACTATCGCCCACCAAAATCTTGCGTCTGCCAGTGTGTGCTCGCGCGATCATGTTGCAGATCGTGGTCGCATCGTTCCCATTCTTCGCGAACACAGACCACTCAGCATGCGTGATCTGATCGGTGAGTTTTTCAGCGAGTTCGACCAACACGGAAGGCGGTCCGTCAGCAATGTCGAGCCGTTCACGTTGAGCATCCGCCGCGGCACGAATGCGAGGATTACCGTAACCCGCAATCATCGGGCCGTAGGAACAAATGAAGTCGATGTATTCGTTGCCATCGACGTCCCAGAGACGACAACCCGACGCCCGTTCGAAAAACTGTGGATACCCTTCCGGCATGCCCCGATATACAGACATATGTCCATACATGCCTCCGGGGATAACGCGCTCTGCCCTCCCTCGAAGTTGTACATCGATCGATTCGTTGGTCATCGAGCAAGTCTCCTTCTGTTCTAACAGGATTCAATCTGAGAATCAGAACACCGTGTTAGCTTCTCAATCTCAATAGATCCACAGCACGCTCGCGCAATTGAGCCGCCCTAACCCGCGTAAGGTACGTCTAAGTAACAAGCGCGCGTCGAACTATAAACACAACCGTGTCGCATGCGCCCATGGAGCTTGATACTAACGGAAGGACCTTATTTCTGCATACTTCGCACTATCCAAACGCATCCCTAACACTAAGGGGTTGTTGACCATTTCGGTGACATGGCAAAACTGACCCGACGACAGCTCACCCAGAGCGTCCTTGCCAGTGCAGCGATCGCACCATGGCGTGCATTAGCCGCAGATCCAGTCGGTCAGGATTCCACCGTTCCGTCAGGTACGCAAACCGACTCAGGTGTCACCGATTCCGAAATCGTACTCGGAGTGTCGACCGCGTTCAAAGGTCCGTCACGAGGTCTAGGCATCGAACTGTATCGTGGGGCGGTGTCCTACTTCGCACATGTCAACGATCAAGGCGGCGTTCACGGACGACGCATTGTGCTGAAGTTGCGAAACGACGGTTATCAACCGGTACCCGCTGTTGAGAACAGCGTAAAGCTCATCGTCGACGACAAGGTATTCGCATTGTTCGGGTATGTCGGTACCCCAACCGTCACCCGCGTACTCCCCGTCCTCAAGAAATTCCAGGATCGTGACTTCCTGCTGTTCTTCCCATTCACGGGAGCTCAACCTCAGCGCCAACCGCCGTATGACGAGTTCGCATTTAATCTTCGTGCGTCGTACAAGCAGGAAACAGCAGGACTCGTCGACAACTTCGTTTCCATCGGTCGCGAACGCATCGCCGTTTTCTATCAGGCTGATGCCTACGGGCGCAGCGGCTGGGCAGGTGTACGCGCAGCGCTCAAGAAGTACGACAAGAAGCTAGTCGGTGAAGCCACGTACCGGCGCGGCGAGCAATACACGGCCGTCATGCGAGCGCAGGTTGAACGGCTGAAGAAAGTCAATCCTGACGCAGTCATCTGCATCGGCGCTTACGCCGCTTGTTCTGCGTTTGCCCGCGATGCGATTGATGGTGGTCTCGACGTCCCTATCGCGAATCTGTCGTTCGTTGGTAGCGAAAACCTGCTGAAGAACCTCACGGATGAGTTTGGATCTGAAAGTGAACGGTATTCACGGTGGCTCGTTAACTCACAAGTGGTGCCTTCATACGAAGACTTAACCATGTCATCCATCAGCGAATACGAAGATCTGATGTCGCGCTATGACCCGACACCTCCTCCCGAGTTTGAGGAGCACGACTACGTACCGTTTGCAAAGAGCTTCACGAGTCTCGAAGGCTTCCTAAACGCGAAGTTGATGACCGAGATTCTGATGCGGGCGGGTCCGAGTCCTTCGCGTGCCTTGCTTGAAGATGCGGTTTTCTCGATCCAGAATCACGACTTGGGTATCGGCGAGATGGTTCATTTCAGCCCGGAACGTCGCCAGGGACTGGATCAGGTGTACTACACGATCGTGGAAAACAACCGGTTCGTCGGTTTGACGGACTGGGAGGCCAAGTTCGCGACATGAAGATCACTCGGCTGTTTCAGCGTACGATGTTTGGGATCTTCTTCCTGTTCCTGCTGATCGGCGTTTCAACCTCAGTCGTGAGTATTTACTCCGTCGATCTCCACCTTACTTCGGAGTACGAAGAAAACAGTCGGGACATCGCCAAAACGATCGCAGATGCCAGCGTCGACATCATCCTTAACCGAGATTTGTCGTCGTTGCAGTCCTTAATCGACCAATTTGTCGAGATTCAAGGCATCAGCTACATCTACATCGTGAACGATACAGACGAGTACCTTGCACACACGTTTGTTCCTGGAATTCCGGAGGAAATTCTCGAAAGTGAACGCCAAGTCGGCGAAACGGTAACACGCAATCTCGCCGGGATGGGTGACTTCGTCGAGGTAAGCAGCTACATCTTGGCCGGCCACGTAGGAAGCGTGCACATCGGCATGGACGTCAGTCACGTCGCGTTGGCAATCCAACAGGCTATTGGTAATCAAATCTATTTGATCGCGATCATCTTTTTCGTTGGCATCTTTGCATCGATCTGGTTCGTCAGTTTCGCGGCAAAACCCATCAATTCACTGCTTGATTACGCCGTGATACTCGCGAAAGGTGAGCGGCAAGAAGATTCGAAAATACCTAATGAACAAATTCTCACGAGAAATGATGAAGTGGGACATCTAGCGCGCTTATTTCAGTATTTCTCGACCGTAACAGACACCGAGAAGCTAGAGAAAGAGCCGGAAGTCAAAGAGACTAAGTAGACCATGGCTGAAGTGAGTCTCGTACAAATCAGCGGTGTCCCGTTCCGGGTGCCCAAGATTGTTATTGCGGGTGTCTGTACCGTCCTACACCTTTGTTTTGGCACCGTCTATGCGTGGAGTTTCTTCCAGGTGTTGCTGGTGCGACAGTTCGGTTGGACGTTTACTGATACCGCGATGGCTTTTGGATTCGCCATCTTCTCGCTTGGCGTCTCAGCCGCCTGGGCAGGTGTGCAGCTACCTAAACTCGGACCGCGTCGACTTGCGTTCTTAGGTAGTGTGATGTTTAGCGTCGGATACCTCGTTGCCGCATTCGCACTATCACAAAACTCCCTAATGTTGTTCTACCTTGGTTACAGCGTTATCGGCGGTATCGGACTCGGAATGGGTTACGTGACCCCGGTCGCGACCGTTGCCAATTGGTTCCCTGAGCGCAAAGGTCTCGCGACTGGCATCGTCATGATGGGATTTGGCGTTGGGGCACTCCTACTGAGTAAATTGCTTGCCCCGTTTTTACTCGTTTACACCCAAGAAGATTTGATCGATGTCTTCATGTGGCTAGGTGTGATATTCGGCGCCATCACGATTCCCGCCAGCTTACTCGTCGTTAATCCACCACGCGAAGAGACAACAGCTCTAGAAAACGCCGCGCCTGCGCTGTTTACGGAGGAAGACGATCCTCGCTATGTCAGGAACTGCGTGAAATCTCGCGAGTTTTTGGTGATGTGGGTGATTTTCTTTGTGAACATCGTTGCCGGTATTACGGTAATCAGCTTCCAATCACCGTTACTGCAGGACATCTGGAAGCTCACCGATCCCACGATCGAACCGAAGGTTCTAGCATCCTATGGCGCAACCTTAATTGCGGTGTCTTCGGTATGTAATGGAGTAGGACGTCTATTCTGGGGGCTGTTGTCTGACTACATAGGTCGCGTACGGGTTTTCCGCATCCTGCTCGCCACCCAGATGATCGTGTTCGGCATGCTGATGACCGAGAGAGATCCGTGGATTTTCTCAATTCTGCTTTGTTACGTGTTGCTGTGCTTCGGCGGCGGATTCGCTGTGATCCCATCCTTCATTTCTGATGTGTTCGGCACTAAAAAGATGTCGTCGATCTACGGATTTATCTTGACCGCATGGGCTATGGCTGGGATCCTAGGACCGCTATATGTCGGCTACCTGAAAGACAGCTATCCCAACAAGGTCGTGATCTATTGTTTCTTAATCGGAGTATTAGTTCTAAGTATTGGGTTTGTCTTTTCGATGTTGTTGAACAACGACCGAATCCGCATTGCCAAACCTACCATGGTATCGACACTGCTCGAATTCAACATCCCACTAACAAGAGTGACGAGTTCAAAATAGGAAATGAACTCGCGTTGATACTAACAGCTCGGTATACTCGCGGCTAAAACGAACTTAATCGGGTAAACCCAACACCCGTTTCGCGATGATGTTGAGCTGTACCTCTGATGTTCCGCCTTCGATCGAATTCGCTTTAGAACGTAACCAACCGCGCGTCGAACCCCTTTCAAAGCCAGAGAATCCTTCGCCGGTCCAACCTAAGCCCTGGGAGCCTAAGATGTCCATCATCAAGTCCTGGCGCCGCATGTTCTGTTCGGTCCCGTAATACTTAAAGAATGAAGACAGGAAACTGGGTGCCGCGTTGCTCGCAGCTTCTTCGAACGAACGTCGAATCGTCAACTGATAGGCAGCATCGTCGATGTTTTGATGGACGATACGATCCCGAATATCCGCGCGTGCGATCTTACCGTTATTCGCACCACAATAATCTTTTGCGATTTCGTCGATAGTTCGTGTTTTCTGGCGCGTGCCACCACGACCCCCTATCGAGCTCCGTTCGTACTGAAGTAAGCGCTTGCCTACTGTCCAGCCTTCGCCTGGATTTCCAATGCGTTGCCGCTTAGGCACGCGCACGTTGTCAAAGAATGTCTGACAGAACTCCGAGGATCCACTGATCAGCTCGATCGGCGAAACGGTAACACCAGGCGTTTCCATATCGAGCACTACGAACGAGATGCCTTGGTGTTTAGGCGCGTTAAAGTCAGTACGAACTAGACAAAAAATCCAGTCTGCTTCGTTCGCCCCTGAGGTCCAGATCTTGGATCCGTTAATTATGTAGTCGTCGCCGTCTTCATCCGCCCGACACTGCAGACTGGCAAGATCGGAACCTGCACCGGGTTCACTATAGCCTTGACACCAACGAATCTCCCCTCGAACGATCGAAGGTAAGTGTTCCATGCACTGATCCGATGTACCAAATTCGAGGATCGCGGGACCGATCATCGTTAAACCGTGTCCTCCAAGAGGAGCAGGAGCGTTAATACGCCTCATTTCGTCCTCAAGGACTTGCAGCTCCTCGGGAGACAACCCGCCTCCACTATATTCCGTTGGCCAAGTGGGAGCGGTCCAACCACGAGATGCCATCCTATCGAGCCAGACCTTTGTATCCGAATTTGGATATGTCGCCTTTCGCCCACCCGCGGTATAACCGCCGGAGGTAAGTAGGCTTTCAGGGCAATTGATCTCTAACCAGGCTCTCGCTTCATCTCGGAAATGTTCTAACGACACAACTTTTTAATTTGAAAAGTGACTCGCGATTATATGTAGTTTAAATGGAACCCTTCACACGCGCTATCGAAGAAAATCTATTTGAATAATAGTACCGTTCGAAAGATCATTCCTTTAAAAACTATCTAAATGACGGTTGTTCCGCACTCCATCCTTGATTAGTTAAATGTAACGTTATACTTTCATTTTGTGGTTCATCCAAGAGATCATCAGTCAGTTGTTTCGACGCGATATTCGCCTCGAATGGTCCCATTGACCAACTATCTTTCACCCATTCTAATACATTTCTTTCCCGAGCCCACTTTTCAATATTAACAATCGTGTATACGTAATTCACATTAGTTACCCTATACCCCATCATATCTGAAGGTTCGCTGAAACTCTGAATTTCGTCGATTCGATATTCTCCATAACAGATTGTTATGAAATCAGCCCCTTCACTAACTGATCTAAATACACTTTCACCTAAGTTGGTTACGATGTATTTTCTGCCTATAGCAGTCTGAATCTCGCCTCCAAACCGCCTAGAGTACCTGATTTCGGAAACATTAGATTCCAATAATCCAAAACTTACCGCCGATTCGAGGGCTGATTTCATATGGGCCGCCTCAAAATCGAATACGTAAATACCAGGTTGTTCATTAAGTATCCTAAACCTTCGTTTAGAAGGTCTTTGCAATACTAAACACCTATCTCTATCAAAGTAGTATTTTTCTAGAGCATTCTTAATATTGCGTTTGTTTGCATCGTTAGACGAAGAACATGCCGATGATATTAACAAGACTATCAAAACTATCGAGAGTTTCTTTGCGTTCGCGTTCATTTACGTCTTTTTCACGTTTTTGAATATTATATCGCTCAATCTTTATTTTGATGAGGTTGGGCTCAAGAGTTGTCTGCTCGATCGTAAAGATGTGTTGAGATTTTTCGATTGCTGCTTCAGTTGGGAATATGATGTCTGCTAATACACTACGTGCTAGTTTTTATCACTCTCGTTTGCCAAAGATAAACGAAACGTTATTTTGGGATGCACGGAATTCGTTTCGTAATTCAAAGCAGAGGCGTGATCAGTAAGTTAAAGTACGTACAAGATCAACGCTTATACTTCGGAAGAATTCTTTAGTCTGAGATTTACGTCCAGAGATGAGTGCCTTACAGTTTCAACCATGCCGGTGTTCAATCATCTCTTCTACAAGACCTTCTTCTCTGCCCAATTAGAGAAAAGGGTTCTGATCGTAAACAACGAAAGTCAAACTATACTCTTGATATTAGACATTAGACGATAATAAACATGATCAAGAATACCTTCTTGAACTCCTCGCACATAATCGTCTAAGCGATCACGACTACATAGCGCACAATGGTCCAAGAACGCGAAACCATTTACAAGGTGCCCATTCCCACACACTTCTACTCTATTTTGGTAGCTAACGATGGTTCGTTCCTGAGTTACGAGAGTAGCACCGGTATCTCGACGACATCTCAGACGAGTGATGCCGTAATTTGGGATCAATCGGAAGACGGCGAACTCAAGCATGTAACGACCGGCAACGTTCTCAGTGCTTCCGATCAAACGAGTAAAGGCGCTTTTTCAATCCAGATTGACGGAGAATCGGTGGAATTTCGCGTCTGCCATGGACCCGCAGAACTCCCCTCCACTTATTTGGAAGAATTTCGCAAACAAGGTTGGGTGTGCCTTACGCAGATCATCGATGACGAGACGCTACAGGAACTCGAACGAACGGCGGGCACCGATCGCTTCGCACATCTCACAATTGATCGAACCCAACCCGCGATTTGCCAGAACGCCGCGGTCGCACGTACGGCCGCAGAACCTCTGTCGTTATGGCTGATTCGACAATATATGAAGACAGACGAGATCCGTCTATCCCATGTCCCAGGTTTTGCGGTTTTGGGCCAAGATGACGGTAAGCGCAACGTGCAGGGCTGGCATTCCGATTTTCCCTACCACTGGGGTGTCCCTGCGCGTGGACTTGTGCCGACGCCTTCAGGCGAGACGGTACTAGGAGTTCAGCGTAATGTCTGCGTTTCGCCGTTCACTCGCGACGGTGGTGCTACCGCATTCAAACTCGGATCCCATGCACTCGATCGACCTCCTCCGAAAGAGTGGGGGGACGCAACGGCTCACGCGAAACCGGGTTATCGCGCTGAGCACGGTCTACCGTACAACGGACCGGAGGCAGATATCGTTGAGGCACCCGGTGGGAGCATCATCCTATACGATTCCCGCACCTGGCATCGTGCCGGTGTCAACCGAACGCTTAAAAAGCGTGCAGCAATGCTCCAAGCGATGACCCCAATGTACATATTTCCAAAAAACGACACGAGTCGCACGTATAAGCAACTGCTCGAATCGCCTGTCTACGACGAGCTGAACGAGCGAGAAAAGCAGGAGATTCAAAATCTCATGGTACATGAATTCATCGGACCGGGTGGCGAGTATGCCATCACGGTTGATAGTGAGCTGACTGAAAAGGTGAAAACCGCAACAACGGGTGGGTATTAATAAATGAGCAAGCCAAATGTTCTCGTGATCTTTACAGACGATCAACGTTTCGACACCATTCGAAGCCTAGGTAACGAGAGGATTCACACGCCCAATATTGATCGCTTGGTAGAGCGAGGTACCACGTTTACACAGGCGCATATCCCATGTGGGACTCATGGCGCTATCTGTATGCCGAGTCGTGCGATGTTGCACACCGGTCGTTCGTTGTTCCATTTGTATGACTCGGGAAGCAGCATCCCACATGACCATACCATGCTAGGTGAGACGTTACGCGGCGCTGGCTACGGAACCTGGGGTGCAGGTAAGTGGCACAACGGACGCGAGGCGTTCAATCGGTCGTTTGACGATGGCGACGAAATTTACTTCGGCGGTATGGCCGATCACTGGAATGTGCCTGCGTATCACTACGACCCGAGTGCTAAATACGACAAGCAACTCGCCTACATCCCAGAACCAATGGCATTCGGAAACAACAACATCGCCTGGCGGGACTGCGATCACATTCATGCCGGGTGTCATTCGAGTGAAATCCTCTGTGAAGCAGCGGCTGACCACATAAGACAACATGATGGCAAGCAACCATTCTTCACGTATGTTGCTTTGCTCGCCCCACATGACCCCCGCACGATGCCTCAGAAGTTCCTTGAGATGTATCCGTTCGACCAACAGGAACTACCTCCGAACTGTTTGGGGGCTCATCCGTTCGACAATGGTTCACTACATATCCGTGATGAGCTGTTAGCGGAGTTTCCTCGCACACCCGAGGAGCTGCGTCGCCATAACGCCGAGTACTACGCGATGATCACGCATCTCGATCACGAAGTCGGCAAAATCCTCGACGCGCTGGATGATAAAGGCTTAACGGACGATACGATCATCGTGTTCGCGGGTGACAATGGATTAGCGGTGGGCCAGCACGGTCTAATGGGAAAACAGAACTGCTACGAACACAGCGTACACGTACCTCTGATTTTTGCCGGACCAGGTATCCCACAAAACCATCGTACGGACGCATACGTGTATCTATTCGATATCTATGCGACGCTGTGCGAACTACTGGAAATCGACTGTCCCACTTCGGTTGACGGGACGAGTCTTGTCCCCGCAATGCACGACGGTTCTGAGCTCGTGCGCGACTATTTGTATTTCGCGTACATCAGTACTCAACGAGCAGTGAAGTCGAGAACACACAAGTTGATCGAATACCGCGTTCGCGACAAAGAACCACAAACTCAACTCTTTGATATAAGCCGGGATCCGTGGGAGCAACACAACCTGATAGAACGAAGCGAGTTAAGTGGTGTCTTCCATGAATTACAAGAACAGCTTCACACCTATCGTGACGATTGGGAGGCGGGCTTCACCGGCCGTGGTTCAACATTCTGGGAAAAGTACGCGGCGACTACTTAGCTCACGATAAGCCAACCCAGCATTTAATGACAGATCATCAAGCCGCGATTTTCGAGGAGAATCACGCTCACCATCTTTACCTCGAATTTGAAATCCCCATTGTGACAGGCGCTCTCCCAGGCGCCGATTTATTGGCGAGACCTGTTTCGCGCGTACATGAGACGTTTGCGTTCAGCGGTAAGGTCCTCGATGGAATTGACCATCGCTTAACGCCATCGGAACTCAAACCCTTCGAAACGATCGTCGGTCAAGAGGAGGAGATTGCACCTGCAACCCAGTGCGACGTGTTCGTCTGGATTCAGAGTAATCAGCGTGATGAAGTTTTTGCGCGTGGCTTATCGTGGATGCAGGTACTCGGCGATGTCGCCCAACTCAAAATAGAGGAACACGGGTTCCTTTTCCGTGACAATCGCGACCTTACCGGATTCATCGATGGTACTTCAAATCCACAGGAACAAGAGAGACAAGCGGTCGCTCTGATACCGACCGGTGCTCACGCAGGCGGTAGTTATGTCCTAACACAACGCTGGTTGCACGATCTGACAGCATTTAATGCTGAGGAAGTAGAAGATCAAGAACGCGTCATTGGACGAACGAAGAAGAGCAGTATTGAACTTGACGAGGAGCATATGCCGCCGGACAGCCACGTGAGTCGGGCTGAACTAGAACACGAAGGTATTGAAGTCCAAATCTATCGTCGAAGTACCCCGACTGGTGGTATGACCGATACGGGGCTCTACTTTCTCGCGTTTTCTGCAGAACTACAACGGTTCACTTGGATACTTGAGTCGATGCTAGGCAAGGCGAACGATGGACTCCGAGACCGCTTGCTCACATACACAAAGCCACTCACCGGCAGTTTCTATTTCGCGCCGAATTCACAGGCGTTACACCGCATATTCGCCTAATATCTCATGACTAGCTTTGTAAGCGCAGGTCCGTCCAAGTGATAAGCATCGCATTCGTTATCGATCCACTGGACTCGCTCGGGGTTAAAAAGGACTCGACGCTTGCCATGATGTGGGCGGCTCAGCGACGCGGTTGGGACGTGTCTTCACTTCAGACCAGTGAACTTTCATGGGAACGAGGTCAAGTTTTCCTTGCAGCGCGAGCAACCGAGTTGACCGACTCGCCTGACAATCTCGTTGAAAGTCCGGATGCGCGATATCGAGTCGGCGAGACCATCCAACAGTCGGCGGGTTCGTTCGACATCGTGTTCATGCGCAAAGATCCACCCTTCGACATGAACTACATCAACGCAACCTATCTCCTGGAACAAACCGAAGGAGAAGGCGTCTTAGTGGTGAACAAGCCTTCGAGCTTACGCGACTGCAATGAGAAGTTCTTTACAACTGCGTTCCCGGATCTGCTACCTCCTCAAATCATCGCATCGCGCATCGACGAGCTAACGCGCTTTCACGACGAATATGAAGACGTGGTTTTCAAACCATTGGACGGCATGGGTGGAAAGGGCATCTTTCGCGTGAAGCGCGACGATCCAAATCTAAACGTGATTCTCGAGACACTGACACAGAATGAGACCACGGCCATCGTTGGTCAACAGTTCATCCCCGAGATTCGCGACGGCGATAAACGCATCCTGCTGATAGACGGGGAACCCGTTCCTCATAGCCTAGCGCGGATTCCTAAGGCTGGGGAGTCACGGGGGAATTTGGCGGTTGGTGGCGTAGGCGTCGCACGACCGTTATCTGATCGAGATCGAGAGATCGCCGAAGCTGTTGGACCTGAATTGGTCCGCCGAGGATTGGTTTTTACAGGTATCGACGTCATTGGTGATTGGCTAACTGAAGTCAATGTCACCTGTCCAACCTGCATACGGGAATTGGACCGTGAGTGCGGTCTGGATATCGCGATGGATTTACTCGACTGCCTCGAAGCTAAGTTAGCGTGAACGCGTTGCTACCTCGCGTTGACGGACAGCTAGGCGTCGCCATCGCAGTTTCCATCGCGCTTCATGCAGTACTGCTCGCATCGATGGCACTGATCCAAGATCCTCCAGCACCGAAGGTCGTCAACGCAATCAATGTGCGGTTAAGCACCTCGGTCACACCCTTACCACAAGCAACACCCGCGATTCAAGAAGAGCTGACGCTAGTCAGTGATCCCATCATCGACCCGATACCCGAAAGCCCCGTTTTCGACCCAGTCGTGCTAGAACCGCCCCCGACCGCCGCACCAGCTGCAATCACACCTCCTGACACGGAGCAACGCTTAAGAATCGATTCAAATTCGCTACAGGCGTTCATCGGGTCGACAAGAGAACTACCGCCCCCATCTCTAAATCTTGAAATAGATGTTGCGGAGCAATATCGCCGTCAATGGCACCAACGCGTACAGCGGATCGGGCAACTCAACTATCCTGAGGCGGCATCCAGGATGAGACTCTCAGGTCAGCTCACACTCAAAGTCGCGATCAGCGCGGATGGCTCGCTCGGATCAGTGGGGATTTCACAATCGTCGGGACACGATGAACTTGATCTAGCCGCACTTGAGATCGTACGCCAAGCAGCGCCATTTGCGCCCCTGCCACCCAATCTTCCGCGCTCGAACGGACAGTTCCGGTTTGACTCTACGTGGGAATTTCGTCGCTAGTCGAACGGTATGAGCTTATATTTGTTCCGCTTATGAAAAGTCTCGCGAATCACTTCCTGCTTCCGTTACCGGACCAAGACGGTTCGTATTTTGACGGATCACTCACGTATATCTGCACCCATAGTGACATGGGAGCGTCTGGATTAATCGTTAATCGCCCCACAAAAATCGATCTGAACAAGTTGCTTGAGCTGGTTGAGATCAAGCGATCGATGGATTCTGCGCCTCAAGTGTACGAAGGTGGACCAGTCGAGATGAACGCCCCTAGCGTGCTCCATACGGACGACGTCATGGTCGAAGGCTCGATCGAACTCGGTCATGGCTTAGGTTTGACGTTACCCGTCGAAGACACAGCCTTCCACTCTATGCTCGAACGTATCTCTGGAGCTGAAGGTCCCCGGAAGTACATGGTGATGTTGGGCTATGCCGGATGGCATCAAGGTCAGCTTGACAAAGAAATCAACGACAACGTGTGGTTGACATGTCCCGGTTCGCATGAGCTTCTCTTCGAGACACCCGTGGGGCGTCGGGCCGATGAAGCCGCACGCTCGATCGGCATTGATCTTCATCTATTGTCCGGAGACTCTTCTGGGTACGCGTGAATTGCCTCCCAATTCGAGCCTCAAATCGCCAACGACGCATCATTCCGCACTGGTTTTTGACTGGGGGATGCGCCACATTGGCGTAGCGTTGGTCACTAAAGCCAACCACATCGCGATTCCCCTTAAAACAATAGATGCGAAACGAGGTCAGATCGACCACGCGCAAGTGGACAAGCTAGTTCGCGATCATGCACCCGACGTACTTGTCATTGGGTTGCCATTGAACATGAACGGCTCAATGTCAACCGAAACAAAACACGCGCGGCGCTTAGGACAGCATCTAGGCAATCGCTACGACTTGCCCGTTACATACATCGACGAACGACTAACAACACGCGAAGCGATCGATCGTAACGAGAATCCCAACCCGGATCACAGCCTGGCCGCTCTGGTCATCGCTGATTCATGGCTGGTAGGGCAACATTCGGAATGAACGCAACTACCACACGGCATTCCATTTCTAGCCAACAAGCGTGCGCGAAGCTCGATTGGATTCAGGAACAGATCAATGCGGTAAGCAGTGAGATAGGTAATTCAGCCAGTTCCATTCGTTTCGTCGGAGCGTCCAAAGCCCAATCACTAGCCACACTTCGGGCATTCGCTGAAGCCGGCCTACGAGCTTGCGGTGAAAACTATCTTCAAGAAGCGATTTCGAAGCTCGACGAACTCGAGCGGTTTAACATCGAATGGCACTTCATCGGTCATATCCAGAGTAACAAGGCGAAACAGGTGGCAGAGCGCTTTGCGTGGGTTCAGACGTTGGACAGCATCCGCCTGGCAAAGCGGCTAAGTGATGCACGTATCGGCTTACGCCCTAACGAACCACTAAACTGCTGCATCCAAGTTAACGTCGACAACGAACCACAAAAAGCCGGTGTGAGCGCCGAGAGCTACGACGAGCTCGTTGATACAGCCGGCCAACTGCCTGGTTTACGACTCCGCGGCCTCATGGCGATTCCACAGCCTTATCCGGAACTTTCTGAGCGTATTGCTTCGTTCAAGCGCGTGAGGTCGATGTTTGACAATACGTCGCCACCACAGCCGCAGTATTGGGATACGATTTCTATGGGAATGTCTGACGACTTTCTCACCGCGATACGCTGCGGCGCAAATCTCGTAAGGCTCGGGACCGTACTGTTCGGACCGAGACCTCCGAAATGACGCATATTGCATTAATCGGCGGTGGCAACATGGGTTTCGCCCTTGCTGTCGGTGTTACAAAAGCTCTTCCCGACCATCATCTCAACGTCGCTGACCCGATCGCTAGTCAGCGCGAGCGATTCGACGCTGAAGGCATTGCAACGACGTCGTCCAATACCGACGCAGTTGAAGATGCTGATGTCGTCGTTCTAGCCGTTAAACCCCAGTCCATCGAAATCGTTACGGAGGAATTGCGACCGATCATCGACGATCAGCTCGTTATTTCGATTGCTGCCGGAACGCCGCTTCAGAAACTGAGCGACTTGCTCGGTGAACAGCTGGCGATCGTGCGTTGTATGCCAAACACACCAGCACTGGTCGGTGAAGGGATCACTGGTATGCTCGCCAATGCAAACGTATCAAATGAACAACGTTCACTCGCCGAGTCGATCCTCTCTGTATGCGGAGCCGTAGTCTGGTTCGAATCGGACGATGATCTCGACAAAGTGACCGCACTTTCGGGTAGCGGGCCTGCCTATTTCTTCTATCTGATTGAATCACTCGTCGCCGCAGGAGAATCAATGGGTTTGAGCCACGACGCTGCATTACGACTCGTTGTGCAAACCGCAATTGGTGCGAGTGCGATGGTTTCTCAGGACGATACCCACCCTACCGAGCTCCGAAAAAACGTGACCTCTCCTGGTGGGACAACCGAAGCCGCTCTTAACCACTTGACGCAACAGCAAGTCGACCAACAGTTTGTAGCGGCGGTAACGGCTGCTTACGAACGCGCCCGAGAGCTTGCGACGTAATTGATCGCGAAATGGCTGTGTGTCGCGATTTCGCCCTACAATGCACAATGACACGGACGTTTGCATCCCTTGAAAGCATGCGTCGGTTTATTCAATTCGATTGACGAATAACAAGATAGCTGCAGTTCCCTTCTGATGAATCTCATTTTCTTCTTTATCGAAATTCTGCTGGGCGTCGTAGCACTCGCTTGCCTCATACGCTTTTTGCTTCAACTCTCGCAGGTGAACCCCATGAACATGGTGGTATCCTCGACGAGACGGCTTACCGATCGGTTTCTAAATCCTGTAAGGTCGGTCGTACCAAGTGGCCGTTTCGTGGACACTGCGTCCTTGTTAGTCGCATGGATCGCCATGTCGGGTCGCGTTGCATTGCAAATGTTGTCAGGTTTGCTTCAGTATGAAGGAAATCAGTCGGTCTCCGCGCTTGGTTTTATATTTGCTGCGCTCGGCATCAGTTTGGTGCGATTGCTTCAGTTCACCATCTGGATTTTCATCGCTGCGATTGTCGCTAGTGTGATACTAAGCTGGGTTGCGCCACAAAGTACGTCACCCTACGCACAGTTAGCGCGCGATCTACCGGGCGTTCTTCTACGACCGGTACAGCGAGTAATGCCAAATCTTGGCATTCTTGATTTTTCACCAATGATCGTCTTAATCGGACTCTTCGCCATAAATACCCGCATCATTCCTTGGTTAAACGGTCTGTTCTACTAATTGACACAGAAGTCAGCCTAGATTTCAGAAGCTGGCCTCGCTAAAAAGCGTTTTAAACTATTCCGCATGAGTCAAACAGCCTCACCGCAGGATCAAGTGGCGTCCGATTCTGTAGGCGTCGTCGCGCCGCAGTACGCCGAATTTGATGAACCTCTCACGATGGAGAATGGTGCCACCTTGCCGTCGTTCCGGCTCATGTACGAGACATACGGCAAGCTCAACGCTGATCGAACGAACGCTGTATTAATCTGCCACGCGCTTTCTGGACATCACCATGCTGCTGGCTACCACGACCCCAACGACCGTCGCACGCTTGGATGGTGGGATAACTGCATCGGTCCTGGGAAGCCCATCGACACAAATGACTTTTTCGTGGTAGCACTAAACAACATCGGCGGATGCCACGGTAGCACAGGTCCCACTTCTAACAACCCCGAGATCAACGAACCGTATGGCGCGGACTTCCCGCAAGTCACGGTCGGAGACTGGGTGAACAGCCAAGCTCGATTTGCGGACTACCTCGGTATCGATTCGTTTGCAGCCGTAATCGGCGGTAGTCTCGGCGGAATGCAAGCGATGCAGTGGGCGATTGACTACCCAGAGCGCGTGCGAAATGCGTTATTAATCGCATGCGCACCTAATTTGTCAGCACAAAACATTGCTTTCAATGAAATTGCTCGCCAAGCCATACTCAAGGACCGTAATTTCTATGACGGTCGCTACCTCGCAGCGGCTTCGAATCCGATGGACGGTTTAGGTACAGCTCGCATGCTGGGCCATGTCACCTATTTGTCCGCCGATGGCATGGACCTGAAATTTGGCGGTGATTCGAAGAATGATGAAACCGACGACTATTACGATGTCGTAGGCGAGGTGACGAGCTACCTTCAATACAACGGCGAAAAGTTTGCTGGCATGTTTGACGCAAACACCTATCTACTGATGACACATGCTTTAGATAAGTTCGACCCCGCACGGTCATTCGACAATGATCTAGTTGCCGCGCTGAAAAACGCAACAGCGAGGTTCCTAGTCGTTTCCTTCTCCACTGACTGGCGCTTTGCACCCGAGCGTTCACGAGAGATCGTCGACGCATTAATTTCAGCGGGTTGCGATGTTTCCTACGCCGACGTCGAATCGCTCAGCGGACACGATTCATTCTTGCTTGAGATTCCGCGGTATCACCGAATCCTTACTTCGTACATGACGCAGATCGCAGAAGGGTTGGCGGCGTGAAACAAGCCGATGACATCATCATTGATCTGGTAAATCCCAACGCCCGGGTTCTCGACTTAGGTTGTGGAGACGGTGATCTACTGTGCCGATTACGTCAGACGAAGTCCGTCACTGGCTACGGTGTTGAAATCGAACATACCCGTATCGAAGGCTGCCTGGCTCGAGGTGTAAACGTCATCGAGCATGACATCGACGCGGGTTTGGATCGATTCCCAACGAATAGCTTCGATATCGTGATCATGAACGAAACATTGCAGGCGATCAGCGAACCGCGAACCTTGGTCCGCGAAATGCTGCGGATTGGCGAGGAATGCGTCGTAACGTTTCCGAATTTCGCGTACTGGCAGTGTCGCAAACAACTGTTCTTCGGCGGTCGCATGCCCGTCTCGAAGCACTTGCCTAATGAGTGGTACGACACGCCCAACATACACCTTTGCACGATTCACGATTTTGACACGATGTGTGCGGCGGAAAATGTACGTGTGATCACACGCCATGTGTTCGACCAGCATGGACGTGAAACATTCCCAACACGCATGCTCCCAAACGTACTCGGCGTAACCGCTTTTTACCGGCTCGGACGACCCACATGAAGAGATTCCCGAACGGCCGTTGGGTTTTATTCGTGTTGGTGACGACTGCTCTTTGTCAGTACGTATCTGCCGAACAAAGTGTCGAACTTGCGGGGTACGAAGTCCATTACAGCGTCGTGCGTTCAACGTTTCTTCAACCAGAAGTAGCCGCGCGTCATGACATCGTGCGCGCCAAAAACCGCGCGGTCATCACGATTTCAGCACTTCATGACGAATCCACGCCTCCACCCGACCGCATTACCGGGACGGTCACCAATCTTTTATCACAACAAATTCAGCTTCAATTCAAACTCGTTGAGGAAGGACCTGCACGTTACTACCTCGCTACCTTCCTATTTACTAGTGAAGAGCCTTTGACGTTCAAGGTTCAGCTCCACTCAGCGGACGAATCACACGAATTCAGTTTCAAGCAACCTATTTACGTCCAATGACCGCCAAAGTTGCCCTCGCGACATCGAACGAGGGTAAACGCGCGGAACTTGCTCCTTTGCTTGAAGATCTGGACATTGAACTCGTGTTGCCAGATTCAAACCTGATGAACGAAATTGAAGAGCCGGGCTTGACCTTCATCGAGAACGCGTTAATTAAGGCACGAGCCGTGTCGGCACATACTCAGCTTCCAGCCATCGCCGACGATTCAGGGCTTAGTGTCAACGCTCTCGGAGGTAAACCAGGAATCCACTCGGCGCGCTACGCAGGCTCGCCTAGCAACGCCGCGAGGAACAACGAAAAACTGTTAGCCGCCTTGAGTGAAGTGCCGGATGAGGAACGTAAAGCATCCTTTCAGTGCGTGCTTGTATATCTACGTCAGTCTGACGATCCAGTGCCACTTGTCGGCGTCGGATCTTGGGCAGGTGAGATATTGCGTGAACCTCGCGGAACACAGGGGTTTGGCTACGACCCCCTGTTTTTCGTACCTGGGCTGAATCGAACGGCTGCCGAACTAAGTACAGTTGAAAAGAATGGGATCAGTCACCGAGCCAGAGCTGCTGAGCAACTTCTCAAGAAGCTAAAAGACGACTTTCGATAGTCCTATGGGTACTCAACCAACACTACCGACCTCGATTGGTCTCTATGTGCATATACCGTGGTGTGTTCGCAAATGTCCCTACTGCGACTTCAATTCGCACGAACAACATGGGCTAATACTTGAGAGCGAGTATGTCGCCTGTTTGCTCCGCGACCTCGATACGGAATTAGCGCGAACCAACGCGACCATCGACACGGTTTACTTCGGCGGTGGGACGCCGAGTCTATTCCGACCAGATTCTTTCGCTCGAATTCTTGAGCATCCTGCATTGCAGGTGGTTCGCGAAGTCACGATGGAAGCAAATCCGGGAGCCGTCGAATGTGGTTCTTTTGACGACTATCGACAAGCCGGTATCAATCGCGTTTCGATTGGCGTCCAGTCGTTAAACGCGGATTCTCTCGTTAAGTTGGGGCGTATTCACTCGCCCGAAGAAGCACGAGCTGCAGTCGCGAAAGCGCGCGACGCTGACTTTCATTCGGTGAACGTCGACATGATGTTTGGTCTTCCAGATCAACCGATCGAAATGGCAATGCACGACCTCGATGAACTGATCAAGCTCGACACAGAGCACATCTCGTGGTATCAACTGACTATCGAACCCAACACGGTGTTTGGAAAGAGACCGCCTATTGTTGCTTCCGACGACGACCGCGCAGATATGAGCGATGTGGGAATGGAACGACTCGCCGATGCTGGTTATCAACAGTATGAAGTCTCAGCCTTCGCCGCTGATTCTGGTCAATTCGAATGTCGTCACAATATGAACTACTGGCGATTCGGCGACTACTTGGGGGTCGGTGCCGGTGCGCACGGAAAGGTGACTCTCGACGATGGAACTATCGTCCGGACCCAGAAGACGCGACGTCCCGAAGACTACATGCGAGACCAGAAGACTCGCTCGAGCGAGATTGATCGAGTTGAGCTTCCCGTCGAGTTCATGATGAATGTACTACGCATGAACGACGGCGTTGAGAATCGTCATTTCACTTGCAGTAGCGGCTTATCGCTTGAAGAGCTCGAGCCAGCGCTCAGCCAGTTACGAGAAGAAGGCCTAATCGAATCGCATCGAATCTCGCTGACAGATCGCGGTCGAAATCATCTCAATTCAATTGTCGAACGGTTTCTCTAGTCCCGAGCCCGCATTTTCTAAACAGGTACAAGCACTCTATTTTCAGATCAAGTTTTCGCAACCGGTGCCATCTAAGAAACCCATGACCTCATTTCGGTCTTCGGTGTCAAGCGCGAAGTAAGCCTCTCTGATCCATTGAAGGCATTTGGCTTGGTATGGAAAAGTCGGTTGAGCCCAACGTTGACCATCCACATCCGCTTCAAAGGTTGATTTCCCCTCGTTAATCGCGATGGCGTTGGCCAGCATAACGGGCACGTACGTTCGTCCAATTTCTGCGAGCAAGTCCCGTAACTCTGAAGCTGCTCTCTCTGGCTCAAACCAATCCGCATCATCGACCTCTAGTCCACATAGATCTTCTACTCTCATCACCCAAGCTCGCACACGCTGAGAGTGCTTGGCCAAAATGGCTAAAGACGTAGGCTCGATCTGCGATAGTTGCGTGAATTGGCCGAAAATTCCAAAGTCGGCGGGACAGGGACGCGCACCCAGCACGAATTCGTTTCGTTGAACCAGTTTGTCAAGAATGTCGATGATGCGGAGGTAGCTGGCTTCAATGATCGGACGTGTTACGTCGTTTGAGCCAACAACGTATAACCGATTGATCTGTCGATCTGTAAACGCCGCTTCAAGCACCGATGCCTGATTGTCGTCGACTTGGATATTCCGAAAGAAAGGCAGTAGTGAACCTGCGTTCTTAGCGTCTTCCTCAAATGCCCAGCGATAGTGAAACATGATCTTTGTCAGCCATTCGTCGGCATAGTCTTCCACCAAATCACTCAAGAACCGCGTAATGGGATGCGGCGGCGTTGTGGAACGCGCGGGAAACTCAACATTCAAACGTTTGATGATCGGCGTGGAATCCACGACAGCTTCGATGTCACCGTTGTCGTCTGGCAAATAAAACGTTGGAATGAGACTCACCTTCGGCGCCGGATATCCCTCGTTGATCTTGCGGTTCGACCAATCGATCGCGTAAGGAATGCGTTTGAAGCGTAGCCAGGCGAGCATTTTGCGCGTGTACGGGGAACCCGGTGCCCCAACGAGTTCTAATCGATTACCTTGTGAGATTGTGTCCACGTCTGTTCCCCTTTAACGTCTAAAACCGACATTACGACGGCTGTCGCGCACGGTACGATGAAGTAAGTTGCGGTTTATATGTCGCGAATCAGTTCACTTTTTTGACATACTCAAACTCAGTAACCGAGTGTCCTAAACCGATACCTCGCGCTTCATATTTGGTGGTTACTCGATCTGACGCTCCTTCGACGATACCACCTACAAGTACTTCCACATCACCAAGAGCTTCTTCGATTTCTTCCGCATAAGAAGCCCAGTCAGTCGCGATCAACAATTTCCCGTCATTTTGCAGCTTCTGTGCCACGACTAACGCAAATTCACGCGTGACCAAGCGGCGCTTGTGATGCCGGGTTTTCGGCCACGGGTCAGGAAACAGCACCCAAATTAGATCAACCGAGTTGTCTAGCATAGATTCGAGATACGAGAGACCTTCGCCGTCAACGATCCGAACGTTCTTGATTTCCTGCCGTTCGCATTGGTTGATCAACGCACCGATACCAGGACGAAAAACCTCGATGCCAACGCAGTTCCAATCAGGGTTCAGCAACGCGAATTCCGCTAGCGCATTGCCGTTTCCAAAGCCAATTTCTACCAAAACAGGACCGATACGACCAAAAGCTTCCTCGATTGAATCCGGTACGAGCAAGTATTTGTCGAGATGTTCTAACGCTCTTGCCTGAGCTACGGTTGTGCGAGTGCGACGACGTACGTAAACACGCCGTTGTGGATGGAGTTTTGGTTTATCTTGATTCAACGCGGCTCTATAACAGTCGAGTCGCCACGTCGCGAATGGTCGGCTTCGCGTCACGCAAGCGTTAGGTCGCCGCCAATTGACTCCTTGATATCGAGTAATGCTCGGCGTTCAAGCTGTCGGACCCGTTCAGCTGAGATTCCGAACTCAGAACCCAAATCGTCCAAGGTTCGAGGATCTTCGCTAATGAATCGTCCATAGACGATTTCCCGCGATCTCTCGTCGAGCGCCTCAAGCGCGGCTTGGAGTTTTTTATGCATCAGATCAGACCACTGCTCATCTTCTGCAATTTCGGCAGGGTCGGCGTGGTCAACGTACAGCACGTTTTCAGGAGCGAGACCGTCGCCATCATCCGAAGCGTAGTCGTCCTCAACAGGAGTCTCAAAAGGCACGTCCTGACCGCCTAATCGAACTTCCATTTCGCGCACTTCTTCTGGTTTCACGCCTAGATCCTTGGCAACGAGCTTGGTTTCCGCCGCAGTAAGGGTGTTGAGCTGACCGAGTTCCTGTTTTTTGCCACGTAGCTTGTAAAAAAGTTTGCGTTGAGCCTTGTTAGTCGCAATCTTGAGGATTCGCCAATTGCGCAGAACATACTCGTTCATTTCAGCCTTGATCCAGTGAACCGCGAAAGTGACGAGTCGGACGCCTCGATCTGGATCAAATTTATTAACGGCCTTCATCAAGCCGACATTGCCTTCCTGAATTAGGTCTTCCTGGGGTAAGCCGTAGCCTTCGTACGACCTTGACACATGCACAACGAATCGCAAGTGTGAAAGTACAAGCTCACGAGCTGCATCTAGATCGTCGTGCTCATATAGGCGACGTGCGAGTTCCCGCTCACGCTCAACGGTGAGAACTGGGAACGAATTAACTGCACTAATGTACTGTTGAAGATTGGCACCGGGTGCCAGATTCGACAGTACAAGTGCGTTTGACGTCGTCAAATTAGGCTCTTCCAACGAGATATCTCGAGATGTTTGCGAATTTACGTTCGCTCACATTCAATACATATGCGTAATTTTCCTATTTTCAAGTAGTCACGCAATATACATATCCATGAACGCAAACTCAGCCTTCTAATGGGTAACGGTTTCCTAGTCTGGTGCATTTAATTCCCTTCAAATCTTCTACTTAACCGCAGCTTTACAAGATGTCGCTCAGTCAAGCGCAAGTCGACCAATTCCTCACTGAGGGCTACACGTCCGTCCCGCATTTCTTTAACAAGGACGAAATCGCTGCGATGCAGATCGAAGCTGCTCGATGGATCGATGCTGGACTGTTCCGCGATGTTTCGACTGACCCCGAGGTCCGACAGAACTACCAACTCATTCCTCTGTATCCCCGAAGTTCCCTGATTAAGGCGCTGCCGTTCGCTCCCAAGGTCATCGACGCGGTTGGTAATCTCATTGGACACCCGGTGATCAAAATCCTCGATCAATCGTTCTACAAACCTCCGCATTCTGGCATGGGAACGAGCTGGCATACCGATAACGCCTACTTCAAGCTAAGAGATCCGCTTCGTGGAACTGCGATGTGGATTGCGATCCATGATGGAAATGTGGCAAATGGGACTCTTAAAGTCGTACCTGGAGCATTCAACGATGATTTGCCGCACACTCGCGATCCAGCGTCAGATCACCATATTCACACCCAACTCGACGAGTCGCGTGCCGTTCATTGTGAGCTGGAGGCAGGCGGTGTGGTGTTCTTCTGTTTCGGCACACCGCATGCCACAGGCGACAATCGGAGCGACGAAGCGCGGGTCGGCGTTGGTATTCACTTCGTGAACCGAGACTACGCGTCTGCCGAGCTAGATCAACGCTGGCGTCAGACGATCCTCTCTGAAGAAAGCGATGGCGAGCGATTTGCTGCTGAAGTGCGAGCCACACTTGCTCAAGAAAACGGTTAAAACGATAACGTCCCGAGCGAATCTAGTCTTCTTCTTCGTAGTCCTTGGAGTGCAAGGCTCGCTGCATCCGCGTTAAGGCATCGCGTTGTCGCGAAAGCTCAATCTCACCATATTCCGTCTCGGGTTTAGGCAGCAAGTCAAAGTGACCGAAGTTGTCCTCGCCATGGACGAGTACGGCAGTGTCGCGAACTTTGGTTTGCTTGACGTGGGTCGCACAATACCTCAAAACCATGCCGATTCGTCGATCAGTCGTCTGATTCGGCGTTGAGCCGTGGATTAGACGCACGTGATGTAACGACATTTCCCCAGCAGAGAGAGGAGAAAGCACAACGCTCTTCTCGTCGATATCGCCGTTGATGACTTGCCCACGAGACAAGAGGTTGTCCTCACCAAAGGTATCCTCGTGGTAACGGACTTCCTCCAAATGACTGCCTGGCACGAATTTCATGGGTCCGGTCGCCGCTGAGGCGTCCGATAGCGCTACCCAGGCCGTCACGACGTCATGAGGTTCCAGACCCCAATACGTAGCGTCCTGGTGGTAACTTACGAATTTTTGGTCGAGAGGTTCTTTGATAAACCAATTAAGCGACCATAGGAGTACGTTCGACCCCAATACGTCAGAAATTGGGTCGACGATGCGCGGATCGTGTACCACGTCCCAAGCCCAATCTGCAATCAGATGGAGATCAGTGATGTGCAACTTGGCGCGGTCTGGACCGAAACGGGTCTCAACGGCTTCGAACTCCCGCCGCAGTTCCGCCGTTTCCGTCTCACTGTAGACACGAATGGGCGTATAGAACCCATTCTCCTGAAAGCTACGAACCTCGTCCGCATTCAGGTGTGCACTCATGCGAAAACTGTCCGTTACTTACGCAACGGACACCTTTGTCGATCTCTCGCGCTATTCAACGCTAAGTCTATACGTGGTGGCTAAATCCTTCACGCAAAACTGGCTTGACCTTTGCGACGGACAACAATGACTCGACACAATCTCTCAACGACACTTCAAACGGTCGAAACTCGATACCGATTAGATCCCGAATCCGGTCATTTCGAAGATCGGCTTTAGCCCAGATACCGCGAAATTCCGCTTCGCGAGCCTGGTGACGCTCCGGATGGTTGTCGGTAACTTCCGGCGTGGCATGCCCGATTTCTGGCAAGATCTCGTCGATCATGGCACAGATTTCTTCGACCTTCGGCGTGTCTGTCGACCATGCGATGTAGCGTTCCCCATTCTTCACGAAGACGCTCTCGAGTACGCCAATATGACACAACGCGTCGTCGCGTACGTCGACGGTCATCCACGGGCGGTACACGCCATTTTGGAAGTACTTGCCCGTGAGCATCATTTCTACGTTGTGTTGCCAGGGACCCATGTCCTTCTGATGTGCGGACTGGATCGGTCCAACGTTATCGGCAGGGCATACCGTAACCGCATCCCACTCACCGCCACTTTCTGCCGCAGCATCGGAGAAAGTTCGTTGCGCGAGCACCTTACCCATCGAATAGCCTTGACGGTCTGGTGTACGTCGTTCGTTCAATTCATCCGGGTAGCGATCTTCATAGAGCGTTGGTCGCCGCTCAATTTCATTCAGGTCCATCTCCGAAATGACCGCCGCGATACTGGATGTGACCACGACCCTGCCGACAGTGCGCGACTTGTTGACGCTTTCGATCATGTGATCACAGACCATTTTGACGTAATCTTGGTCGTTGTAATTACTCACATGAGATACATGTGCAACACCATGACAACCTGCGAAAATGTCGTCAAATACACCAGGATCATCCAGATTGGCGGAGTGGAGTGTCAATCGACCAGATGCATACCCCGGCATGTTGCGTAAAAAAGCACATCGGTTGTCGTCATTGACATCACGGACGCAGGCTCGGACTCGGTAACCCTTGTCAAGTAACAGGCGTACGACCCAACTTCCAATAAATCCAGCAGAACCCGTCACCGCGACGGTACCGCCCTTTGGGATTGCAGGCATGCGATTTCCTTTTTCTGTTAATGAATTTGCGCCGCTTATGGTATTCACGCCTTCTGCACCAGCGACCGCGAAATCGCTGAACTAGCATGACGAAACGAGCTTCTGAAGCGCACGCTAAGGTTCTGGTTTCTCTCGGTTGGACGCCGTTCTTCGACAAACAAATCACAGATACGTCTGGCAACCTCGAACCAGCGCGCGTGCTTTCAATCAGCCGCAAGTCATTTGAAATCCAATCTGCCAACTTGCGGCAAACAATTAAGATGGGCGACGCGCCTCAACTTGCTCAGATTCCTACCCCCGGCGATTGGCTGTTGTGTGACGCGACCACTCACGAACCGGTATCGGTGTTGAACCGCAAAAACGTACTGCAGCGTCGCCGAAGCGGCCAGGAACGCCGTGCGCAGACCATGCTCGCAAACTTCGAACGCATCTTTCTCGTAGTTTCTGCTAATCAAAACTTCAACGAGTCTCGGCTCGAAAGAGGTATGGTGCTCGCGGCACAAAGTGGCGTGGAAGCCACAATCGTCCTTACCAAAATCGATTTGTGCAAGGACTTGGCGGAGGTTCAAACGCGTCTTCATCAAGTTCCAAGACTACCCCCTGTCCATGAAGTAGACGCGCGAGATAAACGTTCATGTCAGTCGTTAGTTTCGCTTCTATATCCCGGCGAGACCGCTGCACTACTAGGTTCCTCAGGCGTTGGTAAGTCCACGCTAATCAATACATTTATTGGTGAAAGACGGCAGGCGACGCGAGCCATTCGCGATCAGGATGCTAAAGGTCGGCACACCACCACGCGACGAACGTTGATTCAAATCCCTTCCGGTGCATTGGTGGTCGATAACCCAGGCGTGCGGGAGCTAGGTATCGTTGGAGGCGAGGACGCCGTAGCGTCTGTTTTCGAAGATATTTCAGATCTGGCGACGCAGTGTCGCTTTAACAACTGTGAGCACGGCCCAGAACCTGACTGCGCTATACAGAACGCTTTGCAGCAAGGGGATCTAACTCAGCGACGATTCAATAGTTACGTCAAATTGCGCCAAGAAGCGCGGCCAAACTCCCCGTATTCCTAATGTAACGTCGCGACTAGTGCGAACCAATTCGTATAACTTAACGGGCTCATGAGCGCGTTTAGATGGGGCGTGCCCGATGGTATCAATTAACGCTCGTCGTGCCTATTTCGCGGCCGCGATGGTGGCTCTGATCAGCGGTTGTGGTGGCGGAGGCGGTCCTGCTCCCACAGCACCTCCACCTACCGCACCTCCGACGAGCGATACCGTTCCTCCCTCGACCAGCCTTACGAGCGTTCCACCTTCACCCACTAATCAGACGACTGCCGAATTCCTGTTCGGCAGTAACGAAGCGGGTTCTACTTTCGAGTGTCAACTTGACGGCGGCACGATCACCAGTTGCATTTCACCACATACAGAATCTGATCTTAGCGAAGGGGAACACACGTTCCGCGTACGTGCCACCGACGCTGCTGGAAATACCGACGCAACGTGGGCCACGGTTACGTGGTACGTGGACCTCACGAGCCCTACGCTCCGGCTCGTAAGCCGACCTCTCGCGACGACACCGTCCAATCGGGCGATCTTTCATTTTGTGGCTTCGGAGGAAGAAACCACGTTGGAATGTCAGCGCGACGAATTAGACGCGGTGAGTTGCACTAATCCTTGGATTCTCCCAGGAATCGTTCAAGGCGATCACTCGATCAGCGTAACTGCAACGGATCCCGCAGGAAATGTCAGCGATCCGGTTACGTTTGATTGGACCATCGCGCCAAACACGACACCCTCGCACGATATCGACGGTACTGTAACTATTACCGACGGCGAACCGGGTGGACTTTGGGTAATCGCTCAAACGACGGATACACCGACGCCGTTCCGGAAGATAGTGGTAACCGCGGATGATGGCCGTTTCGTGATCCCTGATGTACCTAGCGACGCGGCATATCGAGTCTGGCTGCGCGGGTATGGCATTGAAGACTCTGATGAATACTGGGCTCGAAGCGAACACGTCGTCGATTTCGAGATTTCGCTAGCGTCGACGCCACAAGCAGCTGCCCAATCCTTTCCTGCTAACTATTGGTTGTCGATGATCAACCTTCCCGATCCGTCCGAATTTCCTGGTACAGGGTCAAACGGGCTCGGAATTCAAATGGAATACCAAGGCGACTGGGTCGATGGCGTGAAAGACCGTTGCCAGCTCTGCCACCAAATGGGACATGTTTTTACTCGGGTGTTTCCAGAAGACGCGGACTATGCGAGTACCCGAGCCGGTTGGGACGCACGCGTTCGACTCGGCGAACAGATGAACAATCAAATGAACGCGATGGGGCGTCAGCGGTCCCTCGATGTGTTTGTCGATTGGACCGACCGCATCGATGCCGGAGAAGTACCGCCGACACCGCCTCGTCCTTCTGAGTACCCAGAACAAAACATCGTCATTAGTCAATGGACTTGGACCGATCCAGGCGTTTTCGTGCACGACAACATCTCTACTGATAAGCGACACCCCGATCTTGAGCGCTACAGCTACGGTCGAGTATTCGGCGTTTCGCAATCCCACGCCAAGATGCCCGCTACGAATCCGGGAAACAATCAAACCGAAGATCTGTTTATGGACAACCTCGCACGAAATGGCAACGCGTGGAACATTCACAACCCGATGCTGGACGAAATCGGGATCCTATGGACTACTTCGTCGGTCAGGCGGGACCAAAACCCGGACTGGTGTTTTAATCCTGATTCGCCAAACGAATCAATAAGGCGATTTCCTATCAGTCAGAGTGGTCGACAGCTTGCTTTCTATGACCTCAACAATCAAGAAACGCAGTCCATCGATACGTGTTACGCCACCCACCACCTGCAATTCGAAGAAGTCGGAAACGGCAATCGCCTTTGGACGAGCGGCGATTTCTATGTTATCGGATGGCTGGATACAGAGAAGTATCTAGAACTTCGCGCGAACGACGATCCGAATGCCGCACGAGATTCGCAAGGGTGGTGTCCAGTTGTTCTGGACCATAACGGTGACGGTGAGCTCGGCGAATACACCAGTGCATTCGAACCGTTGGATCCGACCAAGGATGCTCAGCAGTATGGATTTGCATACGGCATCATCCCAAATCCGCACGACGGGTCGGTTTGGTTTACGCAACCCTACCCCAATCGTGTTCCAGGACAGATTCTTCGTCTCGATCCTGAAACCTGTTTAACGGAGAAATACCACCCACCGTACGACGGTTCCGGAGTCCCTCCGGAGGATTGGGGGTTTAGCCCCCGCGGAATCGATATCGACGACAACGGGATACTCTGGACTGCCCTGAGCGGTAGCGGCCATATTGCGAATTTCGACCGATCCAAGTGCAGTATCCTCAACGGGCCTGAAGCCACGGGTCACCACTGTCCGGAGGGTTGGACGCTCTATCCAACGCCAGGACCAAATTTCGCGAACGCACAAACCGGTGGTAGCGCCGATTTCCATTACTACATTTGGGTCGACCAGGACAACGTCTTCGGTCTCGGACGCAACGTGCCAATTGCAAACGGCACTAACTCCGACTCATTACTTGCTCTCATACCTGAGACTGGACAGATCGTGACGATTCGCGTGCCATATCCACTCGGTTTTTACCAACGGGGATTAGACGGGCGAATTGACAATCCGGACGCTGGATGGAAGGGAAGAGCGTTGTGGGCGAGCAACAATACCAGCGTTCTTCAGCTCATTGAAGACACCGGGCGCGGCGACATCATGAAATTCCAGTTACGCGACCATCCGTTAGACGAATAGGCAGGTCTGACTGCCAAGAATGCCTACGAGTAAGTTCTGCGCACTTGTACTTTCCATCCCATCCAAACATACCAACCAATGCACTCACCTGGCGATTCACTCAGGCTCGAGGACCCGGCGGTCAACACGTCAACAAGGTGGCGACTGCTGTTACCTTACGCGTGTCGGTCGACGCACTTCACGTGAAACCGGAAGTTCGTCAGAGAATGTTGGATTTAGCATTGGTTATTAACGCCGACGAACGTGAAATCGTGATCCGTTCGTCGGTCCATCGAAGTCAGTGGCAGAACCGCATTGAAGCATGGCACCAATTGCTCGCTTTACTTGAGAAGGCGTCACTCGAACGCAAAGCACGGATTCCAACCAAACCTACAGCTGCGTCTAAGCGCAGGCGATTAGACATGAAGAGCCGTCAGGCTTCAGTAAAAACCAATCGACGGAAGCCAATTCTCGACTAGCTTTTGCTACGAGCAGTGCTTGAGCGTGTGCATTCAGAGTGCCTGGTTCTCCATTTGTGGATACTGCGCCGGGAAAAGCACTGACACCAACTTAATTGTGTTTGTACCAGCAACTTCTATGTCGTTCACGGAAATCACCTCGTCCGCGCTTTCGCTTCCCAAGATGAGCTGCGAAATCGATTGATCGCCACTGATGCTATTCGAAGCGCTAAACCCGTCGATCACGTGTATTCCCGCATCGTCAATGACGAGCGTTATCTCTGTTGAAGCGCACTCCTCTCGCAGTCGAATCGACAGCGTTCCACGCCATTCAGCGAACCCTGACCGTAGCAGCCGCTCCTTTAGTAGCGGCGAGAGCTTGATCATTAGTGACTTTAAGTTGACGGTTTTAGCAACATACCATCGAGATCTTCCGGCTCTAGCGGCCGTGAACAGACGGCTGGAACCAATCTGTCGAAGCGCTACGCCGACCGCACTCTTATAGTGAAGTCGATCGAAGTAGCACTCGTGGCAATGTTCGGCGTCAGCAACTGACCGTAGAACGGCTAGACATGTCTTCGCATCGCCCGCGACTTCATCCACCCAAAAACGCTCATCTCCAGGCCCAGGACTGCCGCTGATATAGCCCGCGATCTTGTCATTCTCGTGTCGCCATAGGTAAATCGTGAATTCCCCAGGATGCTTGTTCTTACGGTAGGTCGGTCTCCGAGCCGTTCCCGTCAATCCAGCGTTCGAAGAGTTATAGATCGAAGCTAGTTCGTCCCGGTGTTTCGCTTCTATTTTTTCGATTCGCGGTACTTCGGTTACGGGTAAATCAGCAACACTTACTCGCCATTGCAGCGCACGCCAACCTAGCGTAAACCCATGTCGCAACCAGAACTGTTCATCATCAAATGTCACTACCAGGTCGTAACCCGCTTCAGACATCGATTGCATGGCATCCGGAACAATTCGATCCAGGGTGTTCAACCGCCGATTTCCTCGTTGGGCATCAAACACATCCCCATTGATTCCCGCAGCGCGTACGTCAACAGTGCCGATCTGCATGGTTAAGTCGTAAACAATCAGCGCTGCGACTGGTCCCCGTTCATTGCTGTCACGCTCAAAGGCAACGCGAGATGCGCTCCAGTCAACATGACTGTCTGACAATCGACCCGCTCGCCATTCGTTACGACTTGGATGATCTTCGGCTTCAAATAAGGTGTACACGCTAGGTGCATCTTTTTCACGATCGAGGGCGGTAAATCGCAGCACGTTGTCGCTGAACTCCTTGCTCTGTGACGGTTTACGTTCATTTAAGAATCGCTTTGCCAAGTTTGCCGTACTCCTTCTCAGTTTAGGTTTGGCGTCATGCAAGCGCTTTTTGACAGTTGTGATCGGTAAGTTAAGGAACTCCGCGACTTGGCGACTCGATTGTTCGCCAATGTAATAGAGCGTGACGACATCTCGCTGTTTTTGAGGCAGCGAGGCGATGGCTCGATGCACGAGATCTGATATTTCACCTTGTTCGAGCGCATCGAGAGGTGAAGGGGCGTCAATCATCCACCCTTCGTCTTGCTCTTCGAGCGGAACGTCGATGCGGCGTTGTCGGCTTATTCGATCACAGTGCTTTCGCACGACAGTGCGTAACCACGGAACGAAGGCGCTTGGTGTTCTCAATGTTTCTAGTTCGATGAAAACAGCCACTAACGCTTCTTGTGCCGCATCCTCCGCCAGCTGAAAGTCCTTCAACAAAGAGAACGCGTAACCAACCGACATGTCTTGAAATCGCGACACGAGATCACGAAAAGCCTCATGTTCGCCTTCTTGTGCGCGTTCGACTGTTTCGGTCAACGAAGCTCGTTTCAACCGAGATGTCATGTTGGGTGTACTTTCTTTCACTAGGTCTTTTAAAGAACTTGCTAACGAGAGACCCAATTAGGCGAAAGAAAGATACCGTTTATTCAGAACGAACGCATTCTGGACTTAAACAGCTTGACATATCGCATGCGTAAACTGACACACGCCTATAGGAATGTTGCAATAGACGGATGAGTGTCGTATTGAATAAATCTCGACGACGACAGCCCTCAGCGTGATGAATAGAGATCTCTGAAGTGTCAGAAAACAGAGATCTTGAAGCGAACGACGTTCTACCAGTAATCGCCGCATCGTTGGCTACATTTGGCACCGTAATGTCAGTATGGCCTAATGAACCCGATTGGTCCAGCGCCGTCATGGCATGTGTCGCAACTGGGTATTGGAGTACCGTAATTCTGGAACGAGCGAAACGTCGTGCACAAAAGACTGACTCCAACGAAGCCGCGCTTGACCCAAACTTCCTGTTCCGTTTTGAAGCCGTTTTCGCACTCGCTTACACAATACTCACTATTGTCTGGACGTTTGTCGTCGGGTTTTTGTGGATTGCATTGGCAGTTGTGCCTGCCCTTTACTGGTATTGCATTTTTAAATATTTGTAAAACACAAAATCGCCAAGTCAATTGAACGACTAAATTTCTTAAATATGATGCACGCTACCTACTTGTAACTGGTTGAATCGTTCCTTCTACACAAACTAGCTCGACGTCTCTCCTACAACCTCGGCACTTTGCTTCAACGGCAATCGAACCGTCATACGTGTGAATTTCATGACCTCACTATCGACGGATACGTTGCCCCCGTGCGCCCGTACGATGTCCGCTGCGAGTGCCAATCCCAATCCAGTTCCTTCGTCGGTCGGTTTGGTCGTGAAGAAAGGTTGGAAGATCTTCTCGATCGCCTCTTTCTCTACACCAGTGCCGTTGTCCTCTATCTGAATATCCACGAAGTCCCCTTCAAGCTCCGTACGAATCGTGAGCGTTGGGCTATATGAATCCCCTTCAGCGTGTTCCAACCGACGCTTGTTGGTCGCATAGCAAGCGTTCATAAACATGTTGAGGAAGACGCGTGCGATGTCGTTCGGAATCGCATCGATCTCCGGAAGGTCTTCTGCTAACTCTTCCTTGATGTCAAGCTGAAATTCCGAATCAGCCGCACGAGTGCTGTGAAACGCTAGCCGGGCATGTTCCGATAGCACCCGATTAATGTCCGTCGGCACCCAATCCGATGCCTCTCTCCCCATCGCTAGCATGTCGCGCACGATTGAATTTGCACGATCACCATGGTCACGAATCCGTTGCAAATTACCCGTCAGGTCTTGTTGAATCTCCTCGACAATCCCCTCGTCGCGTTCTTTCTCGTCAACTTCAAGCTCCTCGAATAGCTCCTCGATCAGCTCCTGCGACACCTCGGCGAAGTTCATCATGAAGTTAAGCGGGTTCTTGATCTCATGGGCCACGCCTGCCGTGAGCTCACCCATCGCCGCAAGTTTTTCACGCATGACAATTTGCTGTTGCGCGGCTTTAAGCTGCGTATTCATCTCTTCAAGCTGAGCGTTGCTCTCATTCAATTCCGCGTTAAGTCTCTCAACTTCATTTAGTCGGAGAGCTTCTAGCGATTTCTTCCGGAACACTTCAAGTGCTTCAGCCATCGTCGCGATTTCGTCTTTACCGTCGATGGGAATGTCGATTTCTAAATCACCGTCCGCCATCGTATGCATCCTATCGGCCAGCGTATCTACCCGTCGAACGAACTTGCGTAACACAAACTGACGGACGATCAGAGCGACTCCTACGATACCCGCGATATTCAATGCGAGAAGTAAGTAAACGGCCACCGTCGTTGCACTCTCTGCTTGACCGGTTGCAGTATTTGTATCAATTGAAGCGGCATTTACCAGCGCCTCGCCGCTCGCATAGAGATTCTCAACAATCGCACGATTCGCCACGATAAATTGCTCCTCAAGAGCCTTCAAACGGAGGATCTCCTGTCTTAACGCGAATCCCCCTTCCGGTCCTTCACCGATCGCGAACAGTTGCTCGAGCGGCCCAAGAACCATCGACACATCCATGTCCCGAGGGATCAGGTTTGCATATCGCTCAACCGTCGCCCTGGTCGCTTCGAATCGCTCAAGTAGCGGCACTAACTGGTCCGCATCGGTCTCGTTGAACGCTGCCGCTATCAACTCAGCAGCGGACTCTAGCGAACTCTCAATCTCACTTAAATGCCGGTAGGTATCAAATTCAGACGTATTGACACCGATCTGGTTACTTGGCGGATCCGACAGGTCACGATACCCCGTCACAGCGAAAAAGAGCTGATCGTCGAGTATCTGCTGTAGCTGACCACGCGCTTGGTCCTGCAATCGACTAACTTGATCCATGACGCGATCAGTCGCCGCTAACAGCTCAAAGCGCCTATTTACGACTGCGATAGACTCTTCGATGTTAGTTCGCATCGCGTTACCGGCTTCAAGCAGCTCAGCCGCTCGTTCACTGCCGGTTTCCGTTTCCGATATCGTGGAGATGTAACTCTCGAACGCTTCCTGCGTCTCGTACACACTCTGGACGATTGCCCCGAAATCGCTTTGAGTGGCGGTCGACAAGCGTGGTAGCGACGCTGCTAGTGCGGCGCTCTCTTGCGCGACCTCGAACGCCGAGATCATTTGCGGCACGTTTTCAGAGTTGACCTGCTGAAGTTTCGTGTCTAAGAACGCGAAAAACACAAACGCCACGGCACTCGCGAATAGCGTTATAAGAGCAGCGCCGATGAAATAGAACACTAGCCGGGTGGATATTCGCTCGCGCGACCCCCACAGGCGACGGATGAACGGAATCGATTCGTCACCCATTAATGACGTGGATGCTCGGCGACTCATGGCGCTAGATTCCTCGGCAGTAGACGCCGTAGCGTCTTGTTGATTAGCCATCTACGAATCCCTGAGCTACTGCACCGCCTGATAGGTCTGGTCGTCGCCAATCATGGTGAGGAATACCTGATCTGACCCTTGATTGTCCGTCTCACCAAATTGCAGACTAAACCCGTCAAGATCATCGAAGGTCATATTGCGCATCGCTTCCATGAACTTTGCACGCGTGAGTTCGCGACCGGCTTCCTCAAGAAGGCTAATCGTCATGCGTCCTGCTAAATAGCCTTCGAATGACACAAATCCCATTTCTGCCAATGGGTCGTATTTACGCAGAGCTTCACGGTATTGCCAAGCGATGAGCAGCTCTTTGCTGTCCGGTGTCGGCACGACTTGACTTACGTACACTCCCTTGCCTTGTTCACCAAGCGCACTCGCAAGCGCTTGACTGCCAACGAACGAGATGGTGAAGAACACGCTATCAAGGCTGAGTTTTTTCGCCCAAAGGATGAATTCCGCAGTTGGTGCGTACGCGCCGATGATCACGATAGCCTCTGGATCAGTTTTTGCGACATCCAGGAGCGCCGTCTTAACAGCTTTCGTATTGCGTGGATAAGCGCCTATCCCGACAAGCTCGCGGCCTAGTGCGGCCATCGCCTTCTGAACGCCCTGCAAACCAACTTGGCCGTATGAATCGTTTTGATACACGACAGCTATGCGGGTCACATCAAGCGTGTCCGTTAAGTACTCGACGATGCGGCTGGTTTCCTGATCGTACGAAGCGCGTAAATTGACTGAATAGGACGTCGCGTCGCGTAAAAACCCCGCGCCGGTAAATGGCGCTATATAAGGCACTTTCGCTGCATCTGCGATCGGTAGTGCGGCACGGGACGTCGGTGTTCCAACGCCACCGATCAGCGCGAAGACGTGATCCTCTTCAAGGAGCGCACGAGAATTCACAATGGCTAATTCAGGCTCGTAGCCGTCGTTACGCTGAACGAGCTTAAGTTCGCGACCATAGACACCACCCGTCGCATTTACTTCCGAAAACGCCGCCTTTATGCCCAAATTCATACCGCGTCCCAATGCTGCTGCGGGACCTTCGAACGCTGCGGATTGGCCAAACAGAATTTGGGATTCGGAGACGCCAGGTACAACCTCAGATGAGTCGCCACCTGGCGATTCTTGTGCCAACACACTCAAACCTAGTAGAGCCAATACACAGCAGATAGCTTGTCGGCTCACGTCGCCTCTCATTCCGATACGTGCGTCCATACTGATGTCGTCAGATGCTTGGTGAATCTTCTCGTCACGCGTTCGACGAGCTGAGGGTTCATCGTGTCAAGTAAGATGCTTCACTAGCTTGAGATGGTTCTTGCCGTCGCTGTATTCATAATCAAATTCGTTCATATAGGCACGTACCAGCGTCCAACCCTTCCCACCGATTTCGAGCTCTTCGATTGTGTCGGCTTCGTTATGATGCGGGTCAACATTCAACGGGTTGAATTCCTTCCCATCGTCGATCAACGTTAGCTCGATACGCCCTTCTTCGTATGCAACCGTGACGAAAATCTCATGTAAGTCATCGTCGTCATACCCGTAGCTCACGATATTTGTGAACAGTTCCTCCACGACAAGTCGGATTTGAAAGACGTCAGAGAACGAAAGGTCTAGTTGCTCCGTGAACTCTTCGATCGCCGTGTCAACTCGCTGGATTTCGTCGAGACGATTCTCGAGTCGAACAGTAAGTTTCCCCGCCAAATTTCTCGCTGCTCCTTACGCGAACGACCACAGATGTCGGTCATAGCGACCTAACTGCCTGTCACGCTAATTCTATTGTTGCGCTGAAATCCACCGAATACGACACCCGAAGGTCTAGGAAGGTTTTGTCGGTTCAGCACATTTCACGGCAGGTCTCATAAGATCTTCGAGGCGTGAATGTACTCACCCGCTATTTCAAAATAGCTAAGCTATCGATAAGCGATGCTTTAAACAACCCTCGATACGCCTAATTGCGAAATCCCGTAGTCAACATCCCAAATGTTCTATCTGTTCTGAGGGGCTTGTGTGCACCTGTTTTTCTTTGGGCCGTTTTATCGGAATCCTGGCTTATCGCGTTTAGCGTGACGGGCTATGCTGTCGTTAGTGACCTTATCGACGGGCCAATTGCGCGACGCCTGAGTCAGGCAACGGCTCTCGGAACCCGAATCGACCACACAGCCGATTTCATATTTTCATTTACCGGACTAGCGAGTCTGGCGATACATGATGACGCCGTCGTGCCTGCCGCCCTTCCTCTTCTACAGCTCTGTGCATTTCTCGAATATACCTACACTGGACCACAGTCTCACACGTCGCTTTTACCAAGTCGCCTCGGGAGATACAACGGCATTCTGTATTTCGTCGTTGTCGCCACGGTGACAACTCAATATGCGCTTCACCTCGATTGGATTCCTTCGACATCGATTTTTGCCTTCTGTTGGCTCCTGGTTGCTTCGACCGGTGTTTCGATGTTGTTTCGGATCGCAACGCGGGTTCGAAAGAAGCAGGATGGTCAGTGAATCTGTCAGGTCAGTCGCAATCGTTTTTACATCGATACGTATTGCAATGCACGCAGCTCGTATGCCTCTCGCTCGTACTTTGCGATGTCGGCAGTATTTCACGCGCGCAGTTCGTCGAAGACGGACGTATTAACCCCTCTGCGTTGGCTGAGCGTCTACGGGATACAAACCTGGTTAACGGTTTCGAGATCTATGCACAGCTCGAACTCGTAGGACCGAATTCTCGCCTACAGTCAAACCCGAATATACAGACCACGAGCGAGTTCTCTACCGCAAATCCGTACAGACCGCGTTACCTCCAGAATTTCGAACGCTTTGAAGACATAGCTGACAGTCTTCCGCGCAACGAGCGCAGTTACGATGTGAACGAATCGAAGCAAAGTTTGACGTTCTTCGGTCAAGAACCGGTATTTCGGTGGTACAGCTCCCTGCATACGAACACCGAGGTTTGTGGCGTGAGATTTGTCGACTCGCGTCGACGTGCTTATGAACTCAGAACGTTTTCAAGTCTACACGAGGCTACGGCAAATGGATATCTAATTACCCACCGATATCACTGCGGAACATGCTCCTCGCTCAAGAACCTTGCCGTTTACTTGGCTAAACCGGATCTAACGACCCCCGCCCGATCCTGCGCGCGCAGGTTAACGCTCAAAGGCATTAAAGATTGCCTAGTAGAAACGATCGGATTTGAAGCGCAATGTTCCGAAACATGGGCATACAACGTCGCACACACCAAGCGCCAATGCATGACAGCATGCATCAAACACTACGGTCTTTGGCGTGTTCTTAGAAATGACATGGCAGGATCATACGTCGATAACGCCGGACGCCTGAATCCCTGCCTTGCGTGCGACGAATACGTCTCTGGACCTGGTTTCCAGTATGCGGCAGGACGTACACGACGTGCTTCAGGATTGATCTCGGCGATTGAACGCGCGAGTGCCGAAATCTATCCCGTTGACCACAGTCTGTATTTCAAATAGTGCGATATCCGTACCATAATCGCGTTTCATATCTCGGCGCATCGACGGAGATCAAAGAATGAGTAATGAAGTAACCAAGCAGAAGCTCGGCGAGCTCTATCAGCAGCTCATGGAAGTGCGCAATTCAATGCTTGAACTTCAGAAAGGCATCGAACCCGAACCCGTCGAGGACTACGAACTCGACACACTTGAAGGTAAGCGCCCAGTCTCCTCTTTCTTTGGCGATCATGACACGCTTTTCTTGATTCACAATATGGGATCTCATTGCGTTTACTGCACGGTATGGGCTGATGGGTTCAATGGTGTCATCGACCACCTTCAAGATCGCGCGGGATTCGTCCTAACCAGTCCAGAGTCTCCTGAAAAGCAACAGGAATTCGCGAAAGCTCGCGGATGGCGTTTCCCCTTGGCCTCTGTGGCAAACTCCACGCTTGCTGCTGATTTCGGGTACCACCTCGAGAGTGGTGAGTTCATGCCGGGGACCACCGTACTAAGGAAAACCGACGATGGCTCCATCGCAAAGGTCGCAGATACGCCTTTCGGACCAGGGGATCCGTACTGTGCAGTATTCAACCTGTTCGACTTAATCCCAGAGGGATCTGGGAACTGGCAACCGAAATTAGTCTATTGAGTTAAGCCGACTCGTCAAATAACTCCTTGTTGGCCTTTGGTAGAAACAACAGGCCGATCGAAGCGTTGAACAGCACGAAAAACGTGTGCATGAACAAACTAAAGACGCCCACTTCCGGATAATCAGGAAACAACGCGGTCCATAGCAGTAACGCACCCGCATGAAACGGTAGCGGAAGTGCAGCAGCGAGGAAGATTAACGGTAGGAAAACAAGCAGCTGTCCGAAGCTCGCCTCGACATTGAACAACCCTAATGCGACCCAATATACAACAACCGCACCAATCAGATTTGGCGCCTTATAAAGTACGATCAGCGCATAGTGTTTAAGTCGCGCTTCTCGAAATGCCCGTAGATAGCGGTGGTTTCGTATATTCAGGTCTTGCAGAAATAATCCGCGAAAAAACGAAATCCAAACCACCAAGAACACGAACGCAGTAACAAAAACGGTGGGAAGGATCACGTCGAGCGGTAATAGTGTTGAAGCTTCTATGACGTACTCGAAGTAAAGAATCAAACCAATCACTGAAAACAGCAGCAGCTGGTATATCTCCATGAGCCCTAAGAAGAACATCGTCGAGAGAGTTTCCCAACCTGGAGTTTTGTGACGCCTAAGTAAATAAAGCGTCATCGCGCCCTTCCCGACTTGCTCATTGAGTAGCGAAAGGATGTATGCAGATGCTCGAATCGGCAGCATGTCGCGATACCTGAGCGATGGCGCGTTAAACCAGCGTACTGCACGCCAAGTAACGTTTGAGTCAATGAGAAAGAAAAACACCGAATACGGCATCATGATCGCGAACCAGACCAACCAGTTCACGTCGCCGAGAAAGTCCAGTAAGTACCCAAGAAGCGTCAATCCTTCAAACGCCGCTGCAGCGTTCAATCGACTCAACACCAAGTAGAAACAGCCAGCCGCAAGCAGCCAACTTACTGCTTTGAGAAGAAAACTAGGCGCCCGACGCTTCGCGATTGATTGTTCCGACATGCTTATATCCAACGCTTCAAGCCGAATTATCGGCCTCGAATTCACGACCATACAATAGCCCGAATTCGTCGCCCCAAAGGAGCTAGACTCAATGCAGACAGGCGCATTTACAGGATTCGAAGTAGAAATCCGAGATCCTGGCATTGCATGGATCAAGTTCAACACGCCTGAACGCTTGAATGGCTTAACGCAGCCTATCAAACGCGACCTTGTTGAAACGATCATCCAAGCTCAAATGGATAACGCTGTTCGTATTCTGGTGTTTACCGGCGAGGGACGCGCGTTTTGCGCAGGCGACGACATTTCGGGTCAAAATAAACCAATAGGTGGTGAGCCGCTCGTCCCGCCGATTCCGCCCGGCCACGACACCGAAATCGGCACGTACGAAGGACTTCGACATCTATCGCAAGCAGTGAATGTCGCAATTCGGAGTTGTGACAAGCTCTCGATCGCAGCTATTAACGGTGTTGCAGTTCAGACAGGCATGACCTTAGCACTGGCTTGTGACTATCGCATTGCAGCCGCTGGTGCTCGCATCGGAAGTGCAACACTTCGATTTGGACTGCTACCTGATGAAGGCGGTCAGTACCTCATGGTCCAATTGATTGGCATCGCAAAAACCATCGATTTCCTGATGCGCAAGCGCATCGTACTCGCCGAAGAAGCGCTTGATCTAGGTCTGCTCCATGATGTAGTGCCGGGTGACGAACTTGAATCCCACGTTATGGCGTTAGCCGAAGAGCTCGCGAATGGCCCGCAAGTTGCGATGCGCTTGTTGAAGCGCTCCGTCTATAACGCGTACGAGATGTCGTGGGAACAGTCGCTGGATGAGATCGCCGCAAAAACGGCGGTGTCCGATCATCATCCCGATGCTCGTGAGGGCGGCACGGCGTTTCGAGAGAAGCGTTCACCAAACTTTAACGCATGGTTGAGCGATGGTCGGGACGCAGACTTAGCTGCTTTTCGCGCCAGCTACCAACGGATGCTACGAGAGGCGCGCCGTCTCGGTCTCGACGACGCGAACATTCGCGCATTAGCGGACGAGTATCCCTTGTAAGTCTGCCTCGTTATTGGATTCGGCAAGAGCGACGACCAGGATCGCCGCTCTTGCCTACGAGGCAGATCGTGAGACGTTAGCGGTTACGCCAGCGCCTCTTTCGTGGTTTTGACGATCGCGGAAGCAACCTTGTAAGGATCTGCATTCGACGCGGGTCGTCGGTCTTCTAATCGCCCTTTCCAGCCAGCCTCATAGGTAGCTGCTGGAATTCGGATCGAAGCGCCACGGTCGTACAAACCGTAGCTAAACTGGTGAATCGACTGGGTCTCATGTTGACCGGTCAGTCGTTGTTCGTTATCGGCGCCATACACCTCGATGTGTCGCTGAATGTTCTCACCAAATTTCTCACATATCGTGGTGAACAGGTCTTCATTTCCTGCGTCACGCATGATGCCATTTGAGAAATTCGCATGCATGCCCGATCCGTTCCAGTCCGTATCGCCGAGAGGCTTGGGATGCCAGTTAATCCCATAACCGTACCTTTCGGCATTTCTTTCAGCAAGATAGCGAGCGATCCAAGTTTCGTCTCCCGCTGCTTTGGCGCCCTTCGCGAATACCTGGAATTCCCACTGACCAGCAGCAACCTCAGCGTTGATACCTTCAACGTTGAGACCTGCCTCCAAACACTGGTCAAGGTGTTCGTCAACACAGGCTCGTCCGAACGCGTTCTCAGCGCCTACTGAGCAGTAATAAGGGCCCTGTGGCCGTGGAAATCCCTTGCTCGGAAAGCCAGGCGGTAATGACGTTTTAGTATCCCAGAGGAAGTACTCCTGCTCAAAACCAAACCAAAAGTCGTCGTCGTCGTCATCGATAGTCGCGCGGCCGTTCGTCGGGTGGGGCGTACCGTCGGCGTTAAGAACCTCGGTCATGACCAGAAAGCCGTTCTTGCGCGCAGGATCCGGAAATACGGCGACAGGTTTCAATAACAAATCTGACGTCGCACCGTCCGCTTGTTCGGTAGAACTACCGTCAAATGCCCACATGGGCGCTGCGTCAAGCGAACCGTCGAAGTCTTCTTCAATTCTGGTTTTAGAACGTAGACTCTGAGTCGGAGCCCGACCATCAAGCCAGATGTATTCGAGTTTGCATTTCATGTAGATACTGCCTCGTAAAGATGGGTTGCTAAAAATCGAATCGCGGGATTTTATGCAAAATCTATGCCAGCGCACGGATTCGAACGAAAATCAACATTTCTCACCACATTGCGCCCATTAATTGCGCAAACTGCGCCTTGTTCCGCTCAAAATTTGCGCAGAGTGATGTGTGGAGCTCTCAATGCCGGATATCGTCGACGTCTTGCTCCGAAAATTCATCGTCATATTCAGGGTCAAACATATCGTCCAAATCGGGATCGCCGAGATCCAATTCGATCGGGTCCATAACAATTGCCTGATTGACTAATGTCTTGAGCTCTCGACGAATCGGGAAGGTCGAGGACGGAAGTAGCTGGGTCATGAATACCACCGCCATTCTCTCCGATGGATCTACCCAAAAATAGGTGCTCGCAGCTCCGCCCCATCCTGATGTTCGGTAGTTATCCACGATCGACGACTCGATCGGATCAATGACCACTGAAAAGCCCAAACCGAAACCGACCCCCGCGAACGACGTTTCAGAAAATACCGACTGACCCATCGCGGCGAGATCCACACCTCCCGGAAGGTGATTAGTGAGCATATATTGACGCGTTCGTAGCCCGAGTATTGGGTCCTCACCGATAGATGGATCAAAGCCCAACAACATAGAAGCGAACTTCATGTAGTCGTCGATCGTGCCGACCATACCTCCACCCCCAGATAGATATGAAGGGCGCTTGTGATAGTTTGAGCCAGCCGGATCATCCTGTAATTGGAACCCCGATGGGTGATGGTTGTAGCAAGCTGCGAGTTTGTCTCGATCATTCGGCTTCACAGAAAATCCGCTGTGCTCCATCCCCAGTGGTTTAAGGATTGTCTCTTCAATGTAATCGTCTAAATCTTGACCACTGAAGTGTTGTACCAAGTACCCGCAAACGTCCGTGGCAACACTGTAGTGCCACCGAGACCCCGGCTCAAATATCAATGGAATGTCCGCGAGACCCTCAATCATGTCGTCTAAGGTTCGTCCTGGGCCACCACCAACTTGCCTGTCGCGATAGAGAGCATCCACTGGATGACTCTGCATAAATCCGTATGTCAAGCCTGAGGTGTGAGTCAACAGATGCTTAATCGTCATGGGTTCGACAAGTTCCCGCGTCTTGATCGAATCGCCTTCACCACTCTCATAAACCCTTAGGTTCTCCCATGCGGGAATGTGCTTACTTACGGGATCGTCAAGCTGAAATGAGCCGTGCTCGTAGAGCGTCATTAGTGCAGCTGACGTAATCGGCTTGGTCATTGAGTAGAACCGAAAGACCGTATCTCGTGCGATCGGCGTCTTTCGCTCAACGTCCGCGTAGCCGGATGAGAAGTAATACGCCTCATCAAAATCGCGAAAAATCAGAATGGACGCACACGGGAATTTGCCAGCTTCAATGTACTTCTCGATATGCGCTCCGATTCGACCAAGTCGAGTTTCTGACATCCCTGCAATCATGAACTAGATTCCTTCTGCATTCAAACCCAACGGTGTCGCGCCGCAAATCGCAATAATTCCGCATCGTCGACAAGAGCCAGCGAATCTCACGAACGTCGAATCTCTCTATGCACCCGAGGTCAATCGTTCCGCGCTTGGCGTACTAACGAATAGTCGGAGCTTCATCTAGTTCCATGAACATAGGTTTCGCTGGCACACCCGTGTTCGCCGCAACGATTTTAGACGCGCTCCTTGCGTCTAAACACGAAGTGCTCTTGATTCTCACACAACCGGGTAGACCTGCCGGTAGGGGTCGCAGTGTGCGTCCAGGTCCAGTTGAAACACTAGGACTCAGGCATGGTTTGGATGTTTACTCTCCTACTTCGTTACGCGGTATCGAAACTGCGCTTGAGCCCCTCGACGTGTTAGTTGTCGCAGCGTACGGGGGGTTACTTCCCGACCAAGTATTGGCGGCACCGCGACTAGGATGCATTAACGTTCATGCTTCGTTATTACCAAGATGGCGGGGAGCATCACCTATCGAACATGCAATCCTGCATGGCGACGAGGAAACCGGCGTATCCATCATGCAAATCACATCGCGCCTCGACGCCGGACCGGTATTTCAACAGGCTCGTTTGCGGCTTACTGCCCAGAGCACGACAACATCGGTAACCGAAGCGCTCGCTCTCCTCGGAGGCGTTGAAATTGAAGAGGTTCTCAATGGGCTCGAAGAAGGTACACTTGAAGAACCGCTCCCTCAAATTGAGGCAGACGCCACTTACGCACCGCGATTGAGCAACGAAGCCGCGCAGATAAATTGGCAAGAAAACGCTATTCAAATCGAGCGTCACGTTCGCGCATTTCATGGTCGCGGCATGGCTTTCACCAAGCTAACACGACCAACCCGAACTGTGCGTATTCGAGTTCTCAAGGTTCAAAAGGCCGAAGGCGCAGGTCCTCCCGGTGAAATCCTATTTACCAGCCCCGTGCCCGTGATCGCGTGTGGTCGGGATGCGTTGGCATTACAGACTGTTCAGCTCAGCGTCGGCAAAGGCCGGCCTATGTCTGGCGCCGACGCCGTAAACGGTTTCGCAGATTTGTGGCAGATCGGATCGCGTTTCGAGAACCCCGAGGCACTCGAAAATGCGTAACGACGACATTCGCCTTGCCTCGCGGCTCTTAATACGCGTCCTCCGGGGCGAATCGCTAGAAGCAGCAATGGAAGTTTCAGGCGCTGCGCTAGCGTCCGCACGAATTCGCGCCTGGGTTTACGGCGTTTGCCGCCACTACTTTTCAGTTTCGGAGCAACTTGCAAACATTTGTCGAACACCTCTAACAAAACTTGATCGTGAAGTGTTCGCCGTACTCTTAATCGGTGTATATCAACTTACCCATTCAGATGCCAAGCCCCATGCGGTGGTTTCCGAATCTGTAGAAGCTATAAAGCGGATGCATAAACAGTCCGCTGCCTTTCTCGTCAACGCCGTCCTGCGAAAAGTCGATAGAGACTTTAGACCAGCATCCTTAAGCGGAAAATACGAACTTCCTGAGTGGCTCATCGAAAAACTAAGGGCAGCTTACGGCGAAAAGTTCATCCGCAGCCACTTGGCATGCCTCAATAGCCGAATGCCCCAGTGTTTGCGCGTGAACCAGCGCAAAATCTCGCCGCAGGACTTTCACGCGGCGTTACGATCACAAAACATCGACTTCACAATTCTGCGTGAAGATACAACGGTACGGCTCCGTGACCCTCAGCCCTCACGTTCGATACCAGGATACTCCGAGGGTTGGTTCGCTGTGCAGGATGCAAGCGCACAGATGCCCGTCCGCGAACTAGACTTACAGCCGAAGTTACGGGTTCTGGACGCTTGTGCCGCACCAGGCAATAAGGCGTTTCAACTGTTAGAACACGACGTAGAGTTAACTGCGCTCGACATAAACCCTACGCGCAGCGCATGGTGTGAAACAGAGAGCTCAAGACTTGGTTTGCCGTTGGTGATTACAGAAGGCGACGCAACTAATAAATGTTGGTGGGATGGTCGTCCGTTTGACCGCATACTTCTTGATGCACCCTGTTCGGCAACAGGCACGATTGGTCGGCACCCGGATGTCAAGATTCACAGAGCGCCTGGTCAGTTGGCAGCTCTTCAGGACCGCCAAGTTCGACTTTTGAGTAATCTTTGGGACGTACTTGCGCTGGAAGGTGTATTGGTCTATGCAACGTGCTCGCTGTTGCCGGAAGAAAACGACGCGGTAATCGGCCAACTGGCGGTCGCAAACAAAGACGTTCGTATCGAGCCTCTCAACGTTCACCCCTCAGAACGACCTCTGATCGTTTCTCGAGAGTTTGGGGCACAAATCTTTCCGGATTCTGATTGGGGAGACGGGTTCTATCTCGCCAAATTGCGCAAGGCAAAACCAGCTTCATGAACGTACTGATCCTTGGTGCGGGTCAAGTCGGCAGAACCGTTCTGCAGTCGTTGGTCGCTGACATCAATATGAATTTGACGGTTGTCGACACCGATCAGCGTGCGCTCGCGGAAGTTCGAGCAATGCACTCATGCAGCACGGTGACAGGTCACGCCTCTGATCCAGATGTGCTTAGGGAAGCTGGGATCGAGGATTGCGACGCGATCGTAGCTGTTACCGCGAGTGATGAAGTCAACCTCGTTGCCTGCCAAATTGCGCTCACACTTCACGACACGCCGATGCGGATTGCGCGCATTCGCAATCTCGCCTACCTTGGTGAGGACCACTCCGATCTTTTTTCCGTGGACGGCATCCCCGTTGACGAACCGATTAGTCCCGAGTTAACCGTCGTCAATCATCTGAAGAATCTCGTCGAATACCACGGTGCTGTCTACATTGCAGAGTTCGCCGATGGTGAAGCCGTAATGACCTGTACCAGAATGCTGCCGGATAGCAATCTGATCGGCTTGAGGGCTAGCGAGTTCGCGTCTGCAAGCGCTCATCGAGCACACCTCGTTGGATTATTACACGACAACAAGGTCGTGAATCCACTTAGCGATGTGAGGATAGCCCCTGGCGATCTTGCCTTCATACTAGGTCCGAAACAGGGGATGCAGGAATTGTCCCGCGATCAAAGCGGCATCATCAAACCCTACCGCCAAGTTGTGATCGGTGGCGGTGGACACATCGGCATGCGTCTTGCGAAAGATGTCCACGAACTTTCGCCGCGACGCAACATCAAGATTATCGAAGCAGATTCTGATCGAGCCGAACAGTTAGCTGGCGAACTAACGTCGTCGATGGACTTAACAGTACTGAGCGGCGACGCTTCAAGCGAGGATTTCCTTCGGGCGAATGATGTCAACGACTCGGATCTTTACTGCGCCGTGACCAACGACGACTTGGTCAATGTCGTTTCGTCCTTGACCGCAAAACGTTTGAACGTCAGGACCGTCTTCACGCTCGTTCAACACGTTCACTACTTGGAATCTCTCGTGCAAGCTGGAATCGAGATTCCGATCTCGCCACAGCAAACCACCGCGAACATCATTCAGCGCTTCTTCCGTGAAGAGACCTTGTCGGTATTTCGTCACTTAGCGCTTTTCAACCTTGACCTATTCGAGCTACAGGTAATAGGCAACGCAGAAACAAGCCGTGTTGTTGGAAAACAACCAACGCATATGAGATTACCGAAAGGAACCCATCTTCTTTGCTTAGTCCGTGGTGCAGACGCTGAAAAGAGCACAGCGCCGTTAGAAATCCTCCCGCTTCATGACAATCCCGATATCGGTATAGAGGAAGGCGACCGCGCGATTTTCCTTTCGGAAAGCGGTGCGGCGACGACGAAAGTCGAGCAACTCTTTCGAGCTAAGGCTTTCAAGCTCTTCTAATGAATTACGCGGCCGTTGGCAGCGTGTTAGCCGTGCTCGTGATGATCACCGGTGGACCGATGTTAGCGAGTGCTGCCGTCGGTTTCATCTATGGCGAGCAGGTGGCTAACGTGTTCGCGAGTTTGGGCCTTATCTTTATCCTAAGCGGCGGTGTCATTCACCTGCTACTCACCCGATTTGATCGGACAGTACGCGTACGAGAAGGCTTTTTTATCACGACCCTGACCTACTTCGTGATAGGGTTACTGTGCACATTGCCGTTCATTCTTAGCTCGGTCAAAGTCGCACCAAGCTTCACCGACGCCGCCTTCGAGTCATTCTCGGGATTGACAACGACGGGTGCAACCGTACTGACGGGTCTCGAGGAACTTCCTCGCTCGTTTCTGTTCTATCGCGCTTCACTACAGTGGCTCGGCGGTATGGGCATCATCGTTCTAGCTGTGGCGATTCTCCCCATGCTCGGGATTGGTGGTATGCAGCTTTTTCGTGCTGAAGCGCCAGGCACGATTACAGATACCAGCCTCAAACCGCGAATCGCTGAAGCGGCGAAGTCGTTGTGGATTCTCTATCTCGCACTGACAGTTGCCTGCGCATTGGCCTATTGGATAGCGGGCATGTCCCTGTTCGATGCGATATGCCACTCGTTTACAACGGTCGCCATCGGCGGATTCTCGAATTACGATGCGAGTATCGGTTACTTCGACGAACCCATGATCGAAACAGTTGCGATTTTGTTCATGTTGATGGCAGGACTCAATTTTTCGTTGCACTACCGCGCGATCATCCTCAAAACGGACATTCGCGAGTACTTTCGTGATCCTGAAGCGCGTACCTATGCCATCTTTCTAGTCGCTGTAACGGTGCTAGTTACCTCTCGACTGGCGATGGCAGACGATATGACTGGGAGCGGATTCCGCGACGCGGTCTTCCAAGCCGTTTCGTTTGCCACAACGACAGGCTACACCACTACTTCGGTCGACAGCTGGCCTTTGTTGTGTCCGGTGGTTCTAGTGCTAGCTTCGTTTGTGGGTGGCTGCGTCGGCTCCACTGCTGGAGGCGTCAAAATCTATCGAGTCCTTGTCGTCATGCAGCAAGGTGTTCGCGAAATCCGACGATTGATCCTGCCCGACGGCGTATTTACCGTAAAGCTGGGCGCGGATGTCGTTGATGATCGGGTCATTGAGGCCGTTTGGGGCTTCGTCACGATGTATGGGCTCCTTTTTGTGTTTTTTCTGACGTGCGTATTAATGGTCTCCGACCTCGATATCAAAAGTGCTTTCTCGGCAGTGGCCGCATGCATAAATAACCTCGGTCCCGGACTGGGAGAAGTCGCCCACCATTACGCATCCTTGAATACACCGACGAAATGGTTGCTAATCCTCGCGATGGTGTTAGGACGGCTTGAGATATTTACGTTGCTTGTGCTACTTGCGCCAAGGTATTGGTATCGATGATGCGAACACGGCCCATCCTCTGGGTTCGTTCACTGTTGTTCTACATCGGTTACGTGGTGTCGACGGCGTTGTGGGGAACATCGCTCACGGTTATCGCGCAGTTCATCCCAAAACGATCACGCTTTAGAGCCGTTATCGTGCCCTGGGTCACTTTTGTTCTATGGTGGCTAAAACTGACGTGCGGTATCCGCGTTGAGGTTATTGGGAAGGAGCATCTAGGCGATGAACCGGGCATCGTGCTCATGAAACACTCGAGTACTTGGGATGCCCTCTACTCTCAGCTGCTCGTGTGTCCTCAAACTACGGTTATCAAACGGAAACTCCTGTGGATCCCTTGCTTCGGCTGGGCATTTTGGGTGACAAACCCCATCGCAATCGATCGCGAACAGCGCATGTCAGCCCTACGATACATCGTCGGTGAGGGTCGGAAGCGGTTAGCATCAGGGGTTTGGGTTACGCTATTTCCCGAAGGAACGCGAATGCCTTCTGGGCAGGTCGGTCGGTTTCAACGAGGCGGCGCTATGTTAGCGAAGCAATGCGGTGTGCCGACCTACGTTGTCGCACATAACGGCGGTCATCACTGGCGTTATAAAGCATTTATCAAGCATCCTGGAGTTATTCAGGTACGCATCTCGCCGCCGCAGGACGTTGGCGAACGGACTTCGCAGGAGTTCAACGACGATGCTGAAACATGGATGCGAGAACAGATGAAGGATTTGGAGTAGGCTACGTTGTCGTGGCGCCGAGCAACACGGAAGAGAATCGCAAATACTAAAAACAGTACAAATTCAGTTAAAACTTGTCGAAATCGCAATAAAAGTGCGAATATTCACGAAGAAATCAGGCTATTAATCCATATTTTCGATTAATTGAACCCAGCTCACTATTGTCCTGAACTAGAGAATGGGGTACCTGTCATCGTCATGTGATTATAGTACCTGTACATTTCATCATAGTATCGGCATGTAAACTGGCGAACGTGATTCACGTTGCTGTGCCAACACTCAATGCCGAGTCTTTTCGAATCAAATTTCTCGCGGTAGTCCGCAACAACGAACGCGACCAACGCTCGCTGGTCTTCCGGTACTTCATTCATCATTTGAGTGAAGATGTTGCGGTATTGCGGTCGTGTGGTGCCTTGCGAAGCCACCCCTAACCAACCTAACGCCTTCAAATTACTCTTTTCTTGACCGCCTAGTCCGTGTAGGAATAGGAAACCCACACGAGCTTGGGCATCTTTGAACCCAAGTTTTGCCAATTGGAGCAATTCCGGAAACGCTTCCTCGTATTTTCCGATTTTGAAGTTCCTCGATGCGGTTGCCTTCTGGCGATATATTCGCTCCATCTCTAGGAAGTCCATACTCGCAGGATCGATTCGCTCCCCCTCGACGACTACTTCTTCCATTTCCTGTGTGCGATACTCGCTCGCCCGTTGCTGTATCGACGTTTCGCTGTCGTTCGTTTCGTCAGCCAAGGCGACAAACGAGCCCAAAATGCCGCCAAATGCTAGGCCTTGTAAGGTAAGCCGGATGAATCGTAAACCAAATTTGTAAACCCTCATGCCATATATTGATCGGCTGCCATTTTCTTTGACCTCCTAGGTTCTTGGTCTATATTACCAGTGATGCGCCTGATACACGAGGATTTCCTAACGCCGCTGCGGTATGCGGATGATTTATAGGGGGACGCACGGGATTGCACCCATCGTCAAACTTTTGACCCTAGTTATGACGGTTTGTTAGCTTTTTTGACGTGACGAACGCGTTCTCTTGTGTCTCTTCGTCGCGATCAATTGTCGATACCACGACTGTCCCGCTGAATCCATAGCCTTACCAGCGAACTATCGCCGTGCTTGAGCTCGGTTCCTCCTCGCGCAAGCGTCTCCGGCTCAAGTGTAAATGACCACGCGGCGCAGGTATCGTCGTCAAAAGCGTCGCTCTCCATCAGCCTTACTAACAGCTCGTCTTGCTGGTAGACGCGTAATGAACCCGGGGTCCTCATGGATATCAATGCGGTCAAGTCCGCCTCTAGCGTTCGCAGGGTGCGCCTCCGTGCGTCGAGCGGTGCTCGATGTTCTCTTTGGTCTCGCAAGAAGCGCTTTTCGTCATCCGTCAATGGAATACTGTTCTCCAGGTTCCTAACCGAGCTCTCGATATCGGATTGCTCATCTTCCAAGTCGCGACGTTCTTCATATGGAATTCGATCTTGATTCTTGAGGAGTTGCTGAATCTCTTGTTTTCTCCCTCGCTGTGTTTCCAGCCGCAGCCGTTCATCGTCTGTCAGAGGCACCGTAATGTGCTCCCGCGGTACTAACGGCGCAATACGTTCGTCGTACGCTTCGATCCTCGATACGACGTTTACTAGCTCGGTTCTAACCTCGCTGAGTTCCTTTTCAACTTCTGGATCTCGTCTAGAGGCGGTCGCGTAGTATTCAGGCCGGCTCCACTCGTCGCCACAAGAAGGCGTACCACTCAAAATCTGTAGTGTCATCAGGTACGCTGGGTTAGTTTCCGACGAGCTAGACTCGGATTCTGCCAGAAAGGGCTCGGGACCAATGCTCGCGAGCGCCAACATTGCTACCAATCCCGGCACATTCACACGTCTTTTCGCGAGTAAAGACCGCTGACGACTACGCGTACTCAGTTTGAGCTTCTTTCTCATCAGTATCGCTGGCAACCAATAAGAGCATAGGAATTAGCAGATGTTTCACGTGAAACACTTTTCGATCGGGAGAAGCGATCTCTTGAGCGTTAATCTCGTTTAGATATCGAGATTGGCTGCGTTTACCGCGAGAGCATTCGCCATGATGTACTCTTTTCGAGGTCCGACGTCGTCGCCCATAAGGTCCGTAAACAGTCGATCCGCTGCAGAACCATCCACGACGTCTACTACCGACATGTTGCGTATCTCGGGATCCATGGTCGTATCCCACAACTGGCCAGGATTCATCTCTCCTAATCCCTTGTACCGTTGCAGCGTGACTCCCTGATGGGCTTTTTCTAACAACCAATCCAACCCGTCCATAAAGTTCGAAGTTTCGAACCGATCATTGCCTTTTTCGAAGTACGCACCCTGATCGAGCAGCCCATCGAGTTCAGAATTGAGTTGGGCGATCGATCGATACGTGCGCGAATCGATAAAGCTCTGATCTAGCAGATGCGATTCACGTGCGCCTCGAAACGCCCGCGTAATCTGTGGGTAGTAACGGTCCGTCTCTGCATCGTGCACTAGGTCCGCTGTGAACCTTCCCTCTTCTTTGGACAGTTGGATTTCAAGCAGCGTCAACCAACTACGCATGCTAACCTCGCTGTGAAGATTCCCCGTGCGCTCGTTCTTTTCCTCATTGGAGTCGCCAATGTGGGTATCGTAAGTAAGCACCGGTACGTGGAATAGATGCGAGGAGATGTACGTCGGCATACTTCGAGCCCGTGCCTCAAGGTTTTCTCGTGTCTCCTGCACCTTGAGTGCTAATGTTTGAATCGCTTCATCGGCCATCGGGGGCGATTCATCATTGCCGTGAACACGAGCACCGTCCAAGGCGCTTGCGACGTAGTAATCATCGAGCTCATCATCGTCCTTGACGTACCGTTCGCTACGATCCTTCCTCACCTTGTAAAGAGGCGGCAGCGCGATGTATATATGTCCTTCTTCGATGAGTTTGGGCATGTGCCGAAAGAAGAATGTCAACAGAAGAGTTCTGATATGCGATCCATCGATATCCGCGTCGGTCATGATGATGACACGGTGGTAACGTAGTTTCGCGACGTCGGTTTCACTGCCGATCCCGCACCCCAGCGCAGTGATTAGCGCGGTTATTTCCCTAGACGAGAGCATTTTGTCCATCCGAGCGCGTTCGACGTTCAGAATCTTGCCTCGCAGAGGCAAAATCGCCTGCGTTCGTCGATCACGTGCCTGCTTTGCAGAACCACCCGCAGAATCGCCCTCCACAATAAATATCTCAGAGAGTGCTGGGTCCTTCTCTTGACAATCAGAAAGCTTGCCGGGTAAACCCCCAAGATCCAGCGCGTTCTTGCGCCGCGTGAGTTCTCGCGCTTTCCGTGCCGCTTCGCGCGCCTGCGCGGCTTCCACCATGCGCTCAGCGATACTCTTAGCTTCCTTAGGATTCTCGAGCAGATAGTCTGACAGAAGTTCGTATAACGTCGTTTCTACAGCCGGTCGTGCCTCACTAGACACCAATTTATCCTTCGTCTGTGACGAGAATTTCGGATCTGGCAACTTCACAGACACAATCGCTGCCAGACCTTCTCGCGCATCTTCACCGGTGGTCTTAACACCACTCCGCTTGGCAATGTCCTCGCGTTCAATGTAATTGTTGAGCGCACGTGTCAACGCCGTACGAAAACCGATCAAATGACTACCACCGTCAGACTGATGGATGTTGTTACAGTACGTACGAACCTGCTCCTGGTAGGCGTCTGTCCACTGTAGGGCAATTTCAACGCCAATTTCGCCATCAATCGTCCGTTGAAAGTGCACAACATCGTGCAAGGGGGTTTTCGTCCCGTTTAGGTAAGCCACGTACTCCCGCAGACCGCCGTCATAACAGAATTCGTGTTGTTCATCGGTGCGTTCGTCGGATAACGTCAATCGGACGCCCGAATTTAGGAACGCAAGCTCGCGTAATTTGGCCGAAAGCGTGTCAAACCGGTATTGAACTTCCTTAAATATCTCCGTAGATGCCTCGAAGTAGCAGGTCGTACCGGTTTGATCTGTTTCACCAATAACCGTTAAATCCGAAGTTGGCGTCCCGTTTTCGTAGGTTTGTTCATATACCTTCCCCTCTCGACGGATAGTCAAGCGAAAAAAGGATGAAAGAGCGTTCACTACGGACAATCCCACGCCGTGAAGTCCACCGGAGACCTTGTACGCATTCGCGTCGAACTTACCGCCGGCGTGGAGCGTGGTCATAATGACTTCCGCTGCCGGTTTCCCCTCATCCTCGTGGAAATCAACTGGTATACCTCGACCGTCGTCGCGAACGGTGATGCCGTTATCGGGATGGATGACGACGTCAACTGAAGAGCAATGTCCGGCTAAAGCTTCGTCAATCGAGTTGTCGACAAGCTCTTGGACCATGTGCTGTAGACCGGTCCCATCCTCTGTATCACCGATGTACATACCTGGTCTACGACGCACCGCATCGAGTCCATGCAGTACCTTTATGTTGGTGGCGGTATAGTCGTCGTCGTTCGAGCGGTCGGTCATTTGATGTTCCTTATCGACGCCTCATGCGTCGCATTTGCAGGATTTAGAAATGCCTCAAATCCGTATGAGGCTTGATTCTTGGCGGATGTTTCACGTGAAACATTGAAAGGTCATAGATGTTCGTCATATTGACTACAGTACGTTTCCCTGGTTCAGTCTAAATCGTGTTACACGCTCCGCCCAGCCTTGGGGTAACAGACCGGTACTAACAGCGGAACTGAGCGCTTGGGATCCTAATTCGGTCATGTGAGTAAGAAAACGATCACAATGCAGATCATCCCACTCTGAACCAAGATCGTCCACTAACAACAATGAGCGATATCCGCGTGTTTTTAGGTACTGAACCTGTCCCAATTTGAACGCTGCAGCAAGTGCGCGGGCCTGACCTTGAGAAACGAGGGCCGCGGCGCTTGGCAATGCTCTGCGATGGCTACCGTCAACGCCAATCCGCACATGAACGTCAGCGCGGTGTGGCCCGGAATTTGTCATGCGTAATTTTACATCTCTAGGCCGCTGTTTTCGCAGATCTTCTGCAAATTCTCCACCTCTAAACCCCGGGAAAAATCGTAGCGAAACATCTAGCTCCGGACATAGCTGAGACATACAAGACACAACTTCCTTCTTCATGCTTTCGAAACACCGGTGCCGAAGCGCAGTGATAGCTTCGGCACTTGCGATTAATTCGAAATCCCACGCGTCGAGTTGGGAGACCTGTCGTGTGCGCAGTGCTGCATTACGCTGCCTCAGAACATGGCGGAAGTGCGCCATCGTGCGAAGGGCTTCGGCGCCCTCGTAGAGTACGCCAAGATCCAGCCATTTACGTCGCTCAACTGGCGCGCCGAAGATAAGCTCTGCCAAGTCTGGTAGGAACGTTTGAATCGGGACTAAGGAAACAATTTCCGATATCCGCTGAACGCGGCGCCGATCGTGCTGCAGTTCAAGCGGATTTCCACGACGCTTATTGAAATCCAAACGAAATGACGATTTGTCGGCCGTGAAACGTCCGCGGACCGCCATATCGTCGGATGTATGCGAGATCTGACTCTCCAACCCCCCTCGTCGAAAAGACTTACCCCGAACAAGCAGGTGAACGGCTTCAAGTAACGACGTTTTACCGGCGCCGTTCGGCCCTGTAAAGAGATTGATCCCTGGCGCTAATTCCAGCGAGAGGTTTTCGATGTTGCGTAAATGATCGACTTCCAGCCGATCGAGAATCATCGATCTGACATGGTGGCAAGCAGATAAGCGACGCCGATATCATCTGATGCGTCCGCTTCAGCGCCTTCGCCGCCCTTCGTACCTACTATCCGGATGTTTGCGCGTAAATCCGTGGCGTTCGTACTAAATTCAACTTTTTCAGTGTTAAGTGCATTTAGTACGCGGAGCACCTTCTCACCGTTGACGGCCAGTTTGCGAGAATCAGTCAAGTCATCAAGCGCGACCTGCGCGGAAACTCGATCATTGCGGGTTGAGGCAGAACGCATCGATAGTACGTTCTCCTCGAATTCCCACTGAACTCGATGGCTGCTATCAATCGCAACGACTTCAACCTGATCGAGCCCTTCACGCAACCGTTCACGGTCACAAACCATCGACCAGCCATACTCTTCCGGAAACACATTCTGATATTGGGGGAAAACACTATCAACTAGGTTAGAGGTCAGTGTAAAAACCCCAACATTTGCCGAAAAGTGGTTACTCCCGAACGTCATCGTGACAACATCGGACGCGTTTGCGGCACTACACATCGACGTGACCTGCAATACCGTCTTTCGCGGCACGACGAATCGCTTGATGCCATCGCCTTCGTCCCCTTCTTGCGCCAGCGACGGCACCCCGCCTGATGACGTCGCCATCGCCAAAACGGACGCTTCCGTACTAACTGTGCGCAAATACGTTGGACTTAGTTCAAAACACGTAGCAACCATGTATTGTCGTGAATCTTTAACCCCCATCACTGGGTTTGTGTACATGAGCTGCTCCCGCAGTCTTGATGCGGGAACTTGAATCTCGACGTGATCGTCGGGCGGAGTGGGAAGGTAGCCATCCAAAACTGTCGAATCCGGTCCCGTCATCACGTTCAGTTCATATTCAGAATGACCCGACGTGATCTTGATCATGTCCCCTGCCGTCTCGAAAACTACCGGCTCGTTCCTTCGAATCGCGCGAAAGATGTTGAACAACCGCAGACCTGGTATAGAGGCGCCGCCCGGTTCGTCGACATGATCGAGTTGCATCTGCGCAACCATGGTCATCGTGAGATCCGTGCAACTCACCTGCAGTTCACCATTCTCTGCCACCCGAACACGGGCATGCGAAAGCACGTCCCGTGTCTGCGTCCGTTCTAGGACACCGGTTATGTGCGAAAGCACGTTCAGCATTTCATCTTGCTGGACTTCGAACTTCATACTCTTGGTTCTTTACTGCTTAAGGAATTCTGACTATTTCTTCAACTCATGCCTGAGCCAATCGTAATCACGACGGAGCTGAGCATCCGAATTCATCTTGCGTTCGATCGCACTCAATGCGTTCTTCACCGTGGAGTGGTCTTTTCGCCCAAACGCCGTTGCAATCTCCGTATGAGGTAACGACGTAAACTCATGGGTGAGCAGCATACCCATCTGTCGGGGTATCAGCTTACTGTGAACCCGAGCTCCACCTTTGATATCGTTGACGCTGATATTAAATCGCTCGCTCACAAGATCTAAGACCCGTTCTGGCGTGACAGGTTTTCTAGCCCGATTCATATTTCGCAACGCGCGATCAACCGATTCTTCGCTAATCGATCTTAGCCTCCCACCGGAGTGCTTTTCTGCTTTGACAATGCTCAGCAAAGTGCCTTTTAGGATTCGAATATCGCCTGCCAACTGCTGAGCCAGGTATTGCGCGACGTTTTGTGGGAGATTGACATCCTCTCGTGCGGCATGTTGCAGCAGAATCTGTACTTTCGCGTCTTCGTCGGGTTCCACCGCGTGGATGGATATTCCGCCCAATAGTCGGGAACGCAATGCAGGATCAAGCCGCTCGAGATCCGCTAATGGTCCCAATGACGTGAATGCCAGCTTCGTATGTTGCTTGTGCCAGATATTAAGCAGATGAAGGAACTCCTCTTGGATTTTCTTCTTGCCGACAAGCCGGTGGAGATCATCGAGCAGAATCACGTCATGCTGCGAGTACTTATCCTGTAGCGACCGCATCGCAGCATTGATGTTGCGGTTTTGTGGACCCGTCTTTGCAAGTATTGATGTAACTTCATTTACCAGCGATGTTGAATGTGTGAGTGCTATCGCTTTATCTGGAAACTTCTCGTATATGTGATGACCGATCGCATGTAGCAGGTGCGTCTTCCCCATCCCACTGTCGCCGTAGATTACCAAAACCATCAAATCGTCATTGAATGAATTGGCGACATCGAGCGCGACGGCCTTTTCGACTCCCTTCGCGCTCCCAGTTACAAACTGATCGAATGTAAACTGCTTATCAAGATCTGGTTGTGACGATTTGTGCGGACGAGATGCGCGTCGGTTCGTTCTAAGCGGCTCTCCAATTGGCTGAGATCGCTTATTACTGAACTCGATCTTGATGGAAGCGCTGCCAAGCTGGTTGTGTACGACCGTCCTGATCGCTTCGCCGAAGGTATCTTGGACGGTGCGTCCCGCCCACCCGTTAGTTGACGATATCAGTAAAACGTCGCCTCGGAAATCTGCGCGCAGCGGTTTAATCCAATTGTCATATTCATCTGCATTGAAGCGCTTCTTGAATTGTTGTTGACATCGCGCCCAAAGTTCCGATTTGTCGCTCAATGGTCTTCTCGCTATCTTGTGTTCTAGTCGTCTTATTTCCCCACTGTTTATACGCGTATTCGGTCCATGAATTCAAGTGTTTGCCAATCCCTGGCTGTCGCCCAAACCCCTTATTAAATCTATGTTCGCGTTGATAACATCAGTACGAGCGTGGTCTATTGTGATCAATCGTCTACTTCTCGTCTTCGCTTCGTTCGTACCGGTCAAGTGCGTGGATTCGTAAAGGGTGTGAAAACCTTGTGGATAACCTGTGGGTTAATTATTAACCCATCAAACACCCTGATTTATTACCTTGGTTTTACATGGTTTTTCCCACCATTTCAACGCTAAAAACCCTATAAAAATCAATGAATCGACGTACTTTTCCACTAAACCCCAATACACCAACGACAACTAATCGTCTTGTTATTAGGTTGAATTCAACTTATATCAATGCCTCTAAATTCATCGTTGGATTTGGTGAACTTCCGCGATTTGACGCATGATTGACACCACTCCAGCGCTTTCTACAATTCCCCACCTGCCGATCCCCGCCCTGTACGCATGAAACGGACTTTCCAACCAAGCAACATCTCTCGCAAACGTACGCACGGGTTTCGTAAACGTATGTCAACGAAGAACGGCCGCAAAGTAATCAACGCACGGCGCGCCCGTCAGCGAAAAAGATTAGCCCCATAGCGCTAGAAACGCAGCTTGGCTTTCCGGCGCGTGTTCGAATCAGGAAAAAGCGTGAGATTGACCACGTTTTTCGAAACGCGACACTGAGGAAGACGTTTGGTCCTGTTGTTATTACAGGTGTCGAGAACAAACTCGGCTTTCCGCGGCTAGGACTTGCGATCGCGAAGCGGTATGTTCGAAGAGCGGTGTCTAGGAATTACGTGAAACGGGCGATTAGGGAGTGGTTTCGACGGAACCAGACCGATATTGTCTGCTTCGACCTAATGGTGTCGTTGCGGCAAGATTTGGGGAATCCGCGACATATCCAAGACTCGCTCGCGCGCGCATCGACTGTGCTTAAACGACAGCACTGATCTGTTAGCTTGAAAACTCTGCCTCAACAAAGAAATTCGTCTCGTCGAGTGGCTCGGGCGGTAATACGTGCCTACCAGGTATGCATTTCGCCCCTGTTTCCTCCTTGCTGCCGTTTTTACCCGACATGCTCCTCATACGCGGTTGAAGCTATCGGCAGGTTTGGCGTGCTTAGAGGGTTATATCTCACCGCGACGCGCATCGCGAGATGTCACCCGTTCTGCCATGGCGGCGTCGATTTAGTACCAGAGACGTTTGTCTTAACGCCTTGGCGGCAGCAAGATCTGGGACACTGCGAGCGAGCCGGCTCTTGAACATACAAGAAATCCTTCGTTACGGGTTGTTGCTCGGTTTAGGTATCTGTGCGTACTTGCTCGTGATGCAGTGGACGGACGACTATGGTGGCGCGACTCCTCCGCCAACGTCGGATGAAGCGCCGCTGGTCGTGGATTCAGATGAACCAATCACGTCGGACACGCCGCTTGACGAAGTGCCAGTGATCACGCCAGATTCCGGCGATATTCCTGATGCGTCATTGGTTCGGCGCAGTCAATCCGAGCAATCAAGCGCACAGCAAATAAGCCGTGAGAGGGACCTTATCAGCGTAAACACGCCGTTGATGAGGATGAAAATTGATCCGGTGGCTGGTGATATCCGTCTCGTCGAGTTGCCCGAACATCCGATTTCGCTGGAATATCCCGATGTTCCAACGACCCTCCTGCAGAAGAACGTGAACCGCACATATATAGCGCAAAGCGGATTGCTCGGAGAGGATGGGTTTGACGGATCACCGACCAAACCGCGATATTCTGTTCCACAGCTTGAGTATGAGATCGTCAACGCACCGCGGGACATTGTTCTTAGCACATCACGTGGGGTTGAAGGCGGTGAGGTGACGGTCCGGAAAATCTTCAAGATCGATCCCCAGCAATATTTGGTAGACGTCGTACATGAAGTCGACAATCGATCAACGGAGCCGTTTGTCGTCAATCTATTTGCGCAACTGACCCATGACGGGAGGCGCGAAGAGACGGCTACGTTTTTCGGTCCGCGACCGTATCTGGGCGCGGCGCTCACGACGAATGAGACCCGTTACGAAAAAATTGGATTCGATGATGTCGATGAAGAACGCTTCCGCGAGGAAGTGGACGGTGGGTGGATCGCGATCCTCCAGCATTACTTTCTATCGACGTGGGTCGTAAACGACAACGCCAACTACCTCTATTACGGCATGCGGGACTCGTCTGGAAAGTACCGTTTCGGTCTCACGGGACCGGAGAGCGTGGTCTATCCTGGCGAGACGGGCGAGTTCCTACTGCGTTTTTATTCAGGACCGAAGACCCAGCGCACCCTCGACGCAATCGCCGATAATCTTGAACTGACCGTCGATTACGGCATCTTGTGGTTCTTGTCGGTTCCGCTGTTCTATGTGCTCGAGTTCGCCCACGGTCTTGTTGGCAACTGGGGCGTAGCGATCATCATTCTCACGATCGTTGTGAAATTGCTGCTCTATCCATTGTCAGCCATGAGCTATAAGTCCATGGCGAGGATGCGGACGGTATCGCCTCAGATAAAACGCATCCAGGAGAGATTTGGGGGCGACCGACAACGTCTGAGCCAGGAAGTCATGGCTCTGTATCGGAAGGAAAAGGTCAACCCAATGACAGGCTGCCTGCCGATGCTTGCGCAGATGCCGGTGTTCTTAGCGCTCTATTGGGTGCTCTACGAGAGTGTAGAGCTGCGCCAGGCTCCGTTTTTCCTATGGATTCAGGATCTGTCGATCATGGACCCATACTTTGTTCTGCCAATTCTGATGGGCGCATCAATGCTGCTAATGCAGATGCTCAATCCGCCGATGCCCGATCCCATGCAACAGAAAATGATGAAAATCATGCCGGTACTCTTCACTATTCTGTTTATCTTTTTCCCGGCTGGCCTAGTCCTGTACTGGCTGATGAACAACATTTTGTCGTACGCACAACAGTACTACGTCACTAAGCGAGTTGAGCGTGCGTCGGCCGCGGGCAAGTCCGTCGCGCCGAAATAGCTTCTACTGAAGCGCTCGGATGAGCGAGACCATCTGTGCCGTGGCAACTCCGCCGGGTCGGGGCGGCATTGGCATCGTGCGAATTTCCGGACCGGCGAGCCAAGAGGTAGCGCAAGTGCTACTCGGTCAGGTGCCGCCTCCACGAATAGCAACACTCGTTGACTTTAGAACGGACGAGGGTGAAACCCTTGATTCTGGTATCGCACTTTATTTCCCTTCCCCTGCCTCGTATACAGGAGAAGATGTCCTTGAGCTGCAGGGACATGGTTCACCCGTTGCGTTGGATCGCGTTGTCGGATACATCTTGGAGCAGGGCGTGCGAATGGCGAACCCAGGAGAATTTACTGAACGCGCGTTTCGCAACGATAAACTCGATCTGGCTCAAGCGGAAGCCGTGGCTGACTTGATTGCAAGTGGCAGTGCGGAGGCAGCGCGAGCCGCAACGCGTTCACTTGCTGGCGAGTTCTCGCGATGTGTGCACGAGTTGGATCGAAAGATCTTGACCTTAAGGATTTACGTAGAAAGCGCGATTGACTTTGCCGAGGAGGAAGTTGATTTCTTGGGTGACCAGGAGCAGGTTGACCAACTGGTGGCGATGCAAAAGCTGCTTGAGCGGCTCATTGAGCGTTCAACTGCAGGGCTCACGATGCAGCTTGGTATGGATGTCGCGATTGCGGGCGATCCAAATGTTGGCAAGTCGAGCCTGCTTAATCAATTGCTCGGTGAAGACCGCGCCATCGTGACGGCGACCGCAGGTACTACGCGAGACACACTGCACGGTGAACTATCACTGGACGGACTTCCTGTGAGACTGACGGACACCGCAGGCCTGCGTAAGAGCGACGATCCAATCGAAGTGATTGGTATGAAGCGAGCAGAAGCAGCGCTAGAGGTGGCAGATTGTGTTCTTTGGGTCGTTGATGATGCAGATGAAAATGGCTCGCCCCCAAAGGAATATCAAGCGAAATCTCTCGTTGTCCGAAACAAGTGTGATCTCACTGGAAAGACACCAGGCGGCCTTGGTGACGACACATTCCGCACATGTGCGTTGACAGGCGCGGGATTGGACGAGCTATGCGAACACCTCAAGCAAATCGCAGGGTTTCGCACGGGGATCGATGCGTTTGCTGGCCGGCCGCGACACATCGACTCGTTAAAGCGAGCTCGTGGAGCGCTTGCTTCAGCAGTCGACGAATTGTCGACGCGACAAGGAGAATTGGTCGCAGAGAACTTGCGCGTCGCCCATGAGTGCTTAGGGGAGATTGTTGGCGCGACGACCTCAGACGACCTACTTGGAGAAATTTTCGCGACGTTTTGCATCGGTAAGTAGATTAGTACGAGGTCATTTCATCCGACATCAACGCTGTAAGTCATTGAAATTCGCAAAAAATCTCTAAACTTATTCATTGACGACTGGGTTCGGGCCGGTTTTACTGGCAATGCTCGTTGTCGGTGTGTGCACGACCACAGTTGGAACCTCTAAGGGGATGGTTATGAAAGCGATAGATAGCGACGGCAAATCGACCGGATGGTCGGTAGCGCGCATTGCGGCCGTCATTGTTGCGAGTTTCTGCCTGATGTCGGCTTCCGCACAGGAAGGATCTGACGTATCGTCGATGGCGGGACACAAGGCGAATGAAGAAGGCACAAAGCTCTACAAAGCCAAAGACTATGAAGCGGCTGTTCCATACTTGCAGCTAGCGGCAGAATGGGGGTTTAAGGACGCTCAGGTGCGCCTTGGCCAAATTTACTTCAGAGGATTAGGATCAGTCGAGAAGAACCCGTTGCGAGGGCTCGCGTGGCTCGGAACTGCTGCGTCGAAGCCATCTAGTGCAAGTTACACGGGAATCTTTGAGCGTGCACTGGCACGGGTCCCTGAAGAAAATCGGGCAGCAGTTGATCGAGCAGTAGCGTCATTCACTCAGCGATATGGCAGCGGCGAGGCCGCCGTAACATGCCGGATGAAAGCGCCACTTGGATCGAATCTCGCGCAGCTTAGTTGCGACTACGACGCGAAATATGCGTACTCCAAGCCGACCCAATCTGCTTGGGATGAGCATGCAAGTTCGGCATTTACGTTGTAAAGGTTGAGTCGTTACTCTAGCAAAGTTCGGGAGAAAGTAGTCTTCCTTAGATGAACTATCCCACCGCGTTCGATGTGATTGTCATCGGCGGTGGACATGCTGGCGTGGAGGCCGCCCTGGCGTCGGCCAGGGTCGGTGCGTCCACGCTCTTGCTGACCCAAGCGATTGAGACCATAGGACAGATGTCTTGCAATCCCGCTATTGGCGGGATCGGCAAGAGCCATCTTGTACGTGAGATCGATGCGCTAGGCGGCGCCATGGCCATCGCCGCAGACCAAGCCGGCATTCACTTTCGAACCCTGAACAATAGCAAGGGTCCGGCAGTTCGGGCGACCCGTGCACAAGCGGATCGTGTGCTGTACCGTAACGCGATACGTCAGGCTGTCGAGCGGCAGCCCAACCTAACTGTATTTCAAGACATGATGGTGGACTTGACAATAAAGTCAGATCGGGTTGTCAGCGTCACCTCTCGGCTTGGGTTGGAGATTGCAGGCGGCACCGTCGTGTTGACGACGGGCACATTTCTTGGCGGTCGAATATACATTGGTGAGGAACAGCACGCTGGTGGTCGCGCGGGAGATTCTGCATCTGTCGAATTGTCCGAAAAACTCAGAGAGTTGCCGCTTTCCGCGGGACGGCTAAAAACGGGCACCCCGCCGCGAATTGATGGCAATACGGTTGATTTCTCCAAACTAGAAGCTCAGCCAGGAGACGACCCGCGGCCCGTCATGTCGTTTCTTAGTTCACCTGAATTACATCCTCAACAGGTGAACTGCCACATCACCCATACGAATGTGCAAACACACGACGTCATACGGCGCGGTTTGGATCGGTCCCCGATGTTCACTGGTGAGATTGAGGGCGTTGGCCCGCGCTATTGCCCGTCAATCGAAGACAAGATCGTTCGTTTTGCAGATCGGGATCAGCATCAGATTTTCGTTGAGCCAGAGGGACTCCAAACCACGGAGTTGTATCCGAACGGCATTTCTACCAGTCTCCCTTTCGATATTCAGTTTGAAGCGGTTCGAACCATTCGTGGGTTTGAAGATGCACTGATCACCCGACCTGGCTATGCGATCGAGTACGACTTTTTCGATCCTCGTGGATTGATGCCGTCACTTGAGACGAAAAACATCGAAAACCTGTTTTTCGCGGGTCAGATTAATGGGACAACGGGCTATGAAGAGGCCGCTGCACAGGGTCTTGTCGCGGGCCTCAATGCCGCGAGGAAAGCTGCAGGTCAGTCTGCGTGGGTACCTCAACGACACGAGGCGTATATCGGAGTCTTGATCGATGATCTGACCACGATGGGGGCTAACGAACCTTATCGCATGTTTACGAGCAGAGCGGAATACCGGTTGCGGCTACGTCAGGACAATGCAGACCTTCGATTAACGCCAGTTGGTCGGGAGCTTGGGCTAGTTACAGGTGACCGATATAAGGTCTTTTCGGCGCGTCGTGACCGACTGGAAAAGTGTAACTCGGTACTTGCTGGTACAACCATTCATTTAAATAGCGACCTCGCGAGGAAATTGTCGAAGGCGAGTGGCGAAGCGATATCGAAGGATGTGTCGTTGCTCGATTTCGCCAAGCGACCTGGCGTTCGAGCTGAGCACCTGACCGCCAGCGGCGTGTTTTCTGGTCGAGACGAGTCGCATTTGGTACAAGCTTTGATCGACGTTAAATACCACGGCTATCTGCGTCGCCAAGATCAGGCGATTGAACGTTCAAGAGCGCAACTAGGCGTTGAATTGCCCCGGGACATGGAATATGAAGGAATCGACGGCCTCTCGAACGAATTGCGGGAGAAGCTTGCTCGGGTGCGTCCTGCAACGTTAGGCAAGGCATCCAATATTCCTGGAATGACCCCCGCCGCGCTATCTTTACTATCGGTTCACGCGAAACGACATTCTGGAATCCGGAAAACAGCATAACGCCGAACCCATCGTCGAGACGTTCACACAATATCTGAATTTAGTTCGGAAGTGGAACAAGACGGCAGGCTTGGTCTCGGTACGTGATCTAGAACATTTACGCTCTCGACACCTGGACGACAGCTTGGCGTTGCAGGAACACCTAACGGGTTCCCATTCACTGTTGGATGTGGGATCTGGCGCCGGATTTCCTGGAATTCCCCTAGCGGTATCCAATCCGGATGTCGGGACGACATTAATCGAGCGTAACCACAAGAAGTGTAGCTTTCTACGACATGTTGTTATGACGCTGAAGCTAACCAATGTTGAGGTCTTAAATGCAGATGTTCGCGATATTGGAAATGAGTTGAATCCCTTTGACGCAATCTCTGCAAGGGCTGTAGCCAGCCCAGATCAGATTTGGGCTTGGTGTCGTGACTTACTAACGGAGGACGGACGACTTCTGCTACAAACGGCCATGTCATATGAAGGCGATCTAGAGGATGCGGTCGTGGAATCCCATCGGTCTAGCGGTATCGGGTGGATCAACGTCATACGTTGGGAGCGAGCATGACGCACACGCTCGCGATCGCGAATCAGAAAGGCGGTGTTGGTAAAACGACCACCGCGATTAATCTTGCTGCGTCGTTAGCAGGGCTTGGAAAATCGGTGTTATTGCTGGATCTTGATCCGCAAGGCAATGCCAGTAGCGGGAGTGGCGCACTTCGCGACGACTCGACCCTAACAGCATACGACTGGCTCGCTGAAGACGCGGCGTTTGGTGACATCGTGCAAACGAGACCACCAGGGATAGACGTTATCCCCAGCGACGAGAATCTGACAGCAGTAGAGACAAGCCTCCTGACCTCGGAAGACCGTACGGTTCGTTTGCGCAATCGATTGGATGGTTGCGATCGCGCCTACGACTACACGATCATTGACTGCCCTCCTTCCCTAAACGTACTTACGGTCAACGCGTTTGTATGTGCTTCTGGTGTACTTGTCCCTCTGCAATGTGAATACTTCCCGCTCGAAGGGTTGACTTCCTTACTGAGCACGGTGGAGCGGATTCGGGCTACGAATAATCCAAGACTTCGTGTCGAGGGTTTATTACGGACAATGTACGATCCGCGCTTGAGCCTGACGCAAGCCGTGTCTCGCCAGCTTTTTCAGCACTTTCCTGACATCGTCTATCGCACCGTGATTCCTAGAAACGTACGGCTGGCTGAAGCACCTAGTCACGGCGTGCCGGTCGTGTTGTACGAACCAAACTCAAAGGGTTCGACGGCTTACGCAGCACTCGCCAACGAGATTGTCCGACGACACACGAAAGCAGTAGGAGCGGGGTAACTAGCGTGAGGAAACCGTTGGGCAAAGGCCTTGACGCGTTGTTGGGCGAAGTCGCGGATCGTCAATCGTCGACGACAAGCGATGGACTGAAGGAGGTCCCAATCACGCATGTTAAACCCAATCCGAATCAACCCCGAAAGGTCCTTGATGAAGACTCGTTGACTGCTTTTGCTGAGTCCATCAAACAGCAGGGCGTCATGCAACCGATTACCGTCAGACGTGTTGACGACGGCACTTATCAGATCATCATGGGTGAACGTCGTTGGCACGCAGCGCGAATCGCAGGAATGACGAGTGTTCCAATCATCGAGCGGCAAGCCACCGACAGCGAAGCCATGGTGCTCGCCCTCGTTGAAAACCTGCAACGCGAGGATCTCAACCCGTACGATACCGCGGTAGCGTTGCAGAGTTTGCAGGAAGATCATGGCTTCACGCAAGAAGAGGTCGCCAGCGCAGTTGGGAAATCGCGGACGACAATCAGCAACTCGATTCGACTGCTAAAGCTCCATAGATCGGTGCAGGATCTCTTACGTAACGGGCAGCTTGAAGAAGGCGCGGCCCGCGCGTTACTCGCACTGCCGGAACAATCGCAGTCAAGTGCCGCACAGCAAGTCGTAAAGAACCGCTTGAGTGTGAGGGAAACGGAGAACCTGGTCCGTCGCCTTAACAAATCGAAGGTCGTGAAGCGATCGAATCCCGATACACTACGCCTCGAAGAGGAACTCTCCGATGCATTGGGCGCTGGCGTCAACATCACGCAACGAGGCAAGCGTGGTGGCGGCTATCTCCGAATCCAGTATCGGAATCTCGAGCAGCTGCAGAGCATTATTGACCGGATAAAAAAATAGGAAAACCACTGCAATTTGCGTGTCCGACGAGTCATCGCACGCTGAGACGTAAATTTCACGGGACGTGGTAGCGTCGACGTGAAAGAATCACATAAAGAACCCACATTGATATAGAGAGTAAGTAGTGAGAATCATCGTAAATGGCCAACAGGCATTCGGAAGATCTGTCCTGGAAGGGCTATTGGAAAGAGGCGAAGACGTTGTAGGCGTTTTTACGGCGCCTGATAGCGACAGCGGCGCACAAGATCCATTGAAGGAGTGTGCGGTTGAGAATGATCTACCGGTATTTCAGCCAAAGTCATTTCGGCGCGACTCGGTGAAAGACCAGGTGGGAGAGTTGAAGCCAGACCTGTGCGTGATGGCATACGTCACATTGTTCGTGCCTGAAGCCGTGCTCAACGTGCCGACCCATGGCACCATTCAATATCACCCTTCGTTACTTCCCATGCATAAGGGACCGAGCTCCATCAATTGGCCAATCATTTTCGGTGAAAAGAAGACCGGATTGAGCATTTTTTGGCCAGACGATGGCCTTGATACCGGCCCAATCCTTTTGCAGAAAGAAGTTGCGATCGAGCCAGACGATACGCTAGGAAGCGTTTATTTCAATCACTTGTATCCATTGGGGGTCGACGCGATGATGGAATCGGTCGATCTCGTACGTGATGGCGATGCGCCGCGCATTGAACAGGATCCAGATGCCGGATCGTATGAAGGGTGGTGCCGTGAGGAGCAGGCGGAGATTGATTGGACAAAACCTGTCGATGAGGTGTACAACCTAATTCGAGGCTGCAACCCACAACCTGGCGCTTGGACGCACTTGAACGGGGAGCGGCTACAGATTTTCGATAGTCGTCGCGGTAGCGCAGACGAAGCGCAACCAGGCGAAGTGGTCGGTGTTCACGACGATAGTCTTGAAGTCGCAGCTTCAGGCGGAAGCATCGAGATATTGCGTGTACGACCCGCCGGAGAAGCCAAAATCCACGTTCCTGAGTTCATTGAGGCTGCTGGAATCAAGAAGGGAGACGTACTCGGAAATTAGTCTGGTTGAAGGCCCTTCAAACTCAAGCGATGCTGCCTCAGAGGATCGCGTGTCCTCGCATCAGAGCTCGCTCGCATTCGAAAACGGCACTTCGTGGCATCGGCGACATCGTGCTTCATAAGACTCGGAACCACCAACGTAAATGGTTGGTGCGTCAGCAGGGGCGGGTTTGCCGTCGATCAAACGTTGATTTCTCGTCGCGGGGTCGCCACATTTCACGCAGATAGCGTTTAGTTTGTCGATTTCATCCGCGCGCGCTAGTAGCAACCCCATTGGACCGAATGGTTGACCACGAAAATCCATATCAGTCCCGACAAGAATGACGCGCTTCCCCGAATTCGCCAATGCATCGACGACTTCGCAGATGCCGTCATCGAGAAATTGAGCCTCATCGATCGCGACGACCTCACTCTCGTCATCAACTTTTTCTGCGATTTGTGCGGAGTTGGACACAGGCTCAGCATCAATTTGACGCCCATCGTGGGAGGAGATGCGAAATTGACCTCCATATCGGTCGTCGAGAATTGACTTGAACAGTTGAATTCGCCGACCGGCGATAAGCGCACGTCGCGCACGACGAAGGAGTTCCTCAGATTTCCCGCTGAACATGACGCCCGTAATGACCTCGATCCAACCGTGTCTCGCAGTTTGCATCGCCTTGGTTCTTCTGAGTCTTCAGGTGGAGAGCTTAGCCATGCGGACTGTCCGTATTGGTTTAATACTCGAAACAGAGAGTTAACCGCACCGCTTCCGAATTCAATCGGTGTATATGGCGCAGGAATTTCTCCAAGGAGATTTAGTTTGAAATTTGGTCTGTTTTACGAATTACAGCTGCCGAAGCCGGCTGGGCAACCCCAGTGGAATCCTGAGGATGAGCACAAGATATATCACGATATGCTGGATCAGGTCGAACTGGCTGATAGTTTAGGTTTCGATTACGTTTTTGAGGTCGAGCACCACTTCTTAGAGGAGTATTCGCATTCCTCCGCACCAGAAATGATGATGGCGGCACTGTCACAGCGAACCAAGAACATTCGACTAGGGCACGGTATCGTGCTCATGCCGCCGGGTTACAACCATCCAGCACGAGTTGCTGAACGCATTTCTGCCCTCGACTTGCTGTCCGACGGGCGCGTCGAGTTTGGAACGGGTGAATCGGCGTCGACCATGGAGATGGGCGGCTTCGAAGTGGAACGTGAGCAGAAAAAAGCAATGTGGGAAGAATGCACACGCGAAGCTACAAACATGATGGTGCAGACTCCCTATCAGGGATTCCAGGGACAGTTTTTCTCGATGCCGCCACGCAACGTTATTCCTAAGCCGCAACAGAATCCACATCCACCGTTGTGGGTTGCTGCGTCGCGACGGGAAACCACGATGCTCGCCGCTCGATTTGGAATGGGAAGCCTTGGCTTTGGGTTTGAAACCCCTGAAGAATTAGCGGAACGCACGAACGAGTACTACCGCATCATTCGAGAAGAGTGCTATCCGATCGGCCATGCGATAAATCCAGGTTTAGCAGTGCTTACGACCTTCATGATGGGCCAAACTGACCAGGAAGCGCTGGAACGGAGTGCGAACGGACCCGCATTCTTTGCACATTCATTAGGGTATTACTACAACCCGATCACGGGTGGCAAACATCAACCGGGTGAGAAGAACATCTACGACAGTTTTCTTGAGAGCAACAAGAAACAGAACACCTTGTCCGCGCAAACAGGGTTCGTGAAGGAAGAAGACATCCGCAAAGACGAGCCGGAAGAAGAGGTCCAACGAGCGCTCTATCGGGCGGCTCGGACAGGTACCGCGGTAGGTACTGTAGATCGTGTTCGCGAGATGTTACTGACATATGAGGAAAACAACCTCGATGTCATGATCTTCGTAGCACAGTGCGGGGATCGCAAGCATGAACACATCATGGAGTCGATCGAACTGTTCGGCAAGGAGATTCTTCCGGAGTTCAAGGAACGTCACGAGACCCATCACAAACCGTGGCGCGAAGAACAATTAGCGACGGTCGATTTTCCGATCAACTCGAGCATCTGACGATGGCACGGCCCGATCAAGTGCAGGACGAAGAACTGCGAGAGCTTTTTGTAGATGCTCAGGGATCGATGCGTACGGGTCAGGCAAACGACGCCGTTAAGACGGTCGTAAAAGCGTTGCATCGTTTGCTAGAACTCAAGCCAGAACTGACGACGGAGGAACTTGAACCACGGCCAGGTTGGAAGATGCCATTTTTGACGCGATGGCCACAACTTGGCGCGAATTTCGTAGAAGGTTCGCTGGCGAAACATGAGCCGGAGATCGAATTCGTAAAAGACAACTTCGCCCTGTCAGAAGCGATCACGTACTATGAATTCACGATCGAAACAGCGATTAAACGAGGCGTTTAGTAGGGATTGAGTTAGCGTAGACTGACGAAAAAGGCGCTCGCGGCAAAGCGAAATTACGCGACGCTCTCCAGCCTATAAAGTGATTAGCGACTGCTTTCGTGAGACGGTATCGACCTTAAAACACCGTCTCTATAATTGCGACGGCTTTTAGGGGGCGGGATGCCGCTCCAGCTTTGGAAGCCATCTCAATAAACATCGATTCGGCAACTTTTCGAACCGACCGCTCCACGTGTTAGCTTCTTCTTCCGGCGCCTCGCGCGACGATGGGCGACTAGTGCTTTTTGTGCTATGCCAATTAGGTGTTGTCGCCGTCATCCTTGCTTTATGCTCGTTGACGTTACCAGTGCAAGCGTCCTCTATCGCGATCGGCGCACTAGCCGCGGTAGTTGCGAATGCACTAATCACGCTAATCATGCGAAACGCGAATCCGGGTGTGCTTGTTATGTTCGCCATGCTTCGTTCATTCGTTGTCGCGTTTGCGCTAATTCTGGGTTTCTTAGTACTCGAGCCTCTGGTGATGCCATATCTCATCGGCGCAGCTCTTGGCATTGGTGTGATCACATTCGTGCCTGTTGCACTTACGTTGCTTCGACCAGCACCCGCGCCAAAAAGTACGAGGGCATAGGACAGTAACGCATGGCAACGGGCGAAGTCACTTCTGCTGAGTACATCGAGCACCATCTCTCGAACCTTACGTACGGTCGGATGCCTGATGGCACGTGGCAGTTCGCCCACAATCCTGCGGAAGCAGCGGAAATGGGATTTTGGGCGATCCACGTCGACTCATTCGCCTGGTCGCTTGGCCTCGGTTTGGTATTTCTCCTGACGTTCGGAATCGTCGCGCGTCGCGCAACCTCTGGCGTTCCAGGCATGTTTCAGTGCGCGATTGAAATGATCGTTGAAATGATCGAAGAGATCGCCAGGGACATCTTCACATACAAGAATGACTACATCGCTCCTATGGCGGTAACGGTTTTTGTGTGGGTATTTCTCATGAACTTGATGGACCTGGTCCCGGTGGATTGGATTCCCCACCTCGCGACGTTACTGGGCATCCACTACATGCGGATCGTTCCAACAACAGACGTCAACGTCACGATGGGAATGGCGCTCTTCGTATTCGCCATGATCCTGTTCTTCAGTGTTTGGAAGAAAGGCGTTGGCGGATTCTTGGCAGAACTTTCGTTTCATCCATTTCCAAAGTTCCTTGCGCCACTAAATTTCGTGCTCGAAGCCGTTACGCTACTAACTAAGCCGTTGTCCCTTGGTTTACGGTTGTTTGGCAACCTATACGCTGGCGAGCTCATATTCGTATTGATTTGTTTGCTGTTTAGTGGCGGTATCGTGCTCACGCTAAGTGGCGTGGTTCTGCAATGGGCGTGGGCTGCATTTCACGTTTTGATCATTACATTGCAAGCATTCATCTTTTCTATCTTGACCGTTGTTTATATGTCTCAGGCATACGACACAGGTGAGGATCACTGACATTAGTTTCCAGGTAGGAGAAATTACTCAATGGAATTGACGGACCTGATTTACGTAGCTGCAGGTTTGATGATGGGGCTTGGTGCCGTAGGTGGCGCCGTAGGCGTCGGCATCCTGGGTGGCAAGTTTTTGGAAGGCGCGGCGCGTCAACCGGAATTGCTAGGTTTTCTGCGCGTCCAGTTCTTCATCGTACTTGGTCTCGTTGACGCGATCCCAATGATCTCTGTCGCGCTGGGCCTATTCGTGATGTTTGCGTTGTAAGACAACCGCGAGTACCGTCCGAAATTGACCGTAGTTAAACCATCGTAGGTCGACCATGAACATCAACATCACGATTCTCTGGAGTTCGATCGCGTTTTTCATCTTCACGTGGTCGTGTTGGTACTTTATCTGGCCACCGCTAGTGAATGCGATTCGAACCCGCCAGCAGACCATTGCTGACGGTATCGAAAACGCCGAAACAGCCGCGCGTGATTTGGCGCAAGCCGAACAACAAGCCGATGAAATCACCAAGAATGCTCGCCAGGAAGCACAGACCATTCTTGATCAGGCTCGAAGTCAAGCCTCATCGATGGTGGAGGCAGCGAAGTCCGAAGCCCGAGAGGAAGGCGAACGATTGAAAGCCGCGGGCGTCGCCGAAATCGAGCAGGAAGCGAACCGTATCCGAGAAGCGCTGCGTAGCGATGTCGCTGCACTTGCGGTCCAAGGCGCCGAGAAAATCCTGGAATCAGACATCGATGGCGACAAACATCGCGACATGTTGGACAAACTCGCGGCGGAACTTTAAAGATGGCGGAACTCGCGACACTCGCCAGACCTTACGCCAATGCAGCGTACGACTTGGCGAAGCAGGGTGACTGTGTTGACGTTTGGTCGTCGGCCTTGGCACTGCTGGTCGAAGCAGGTAAGACGCCAGAAATAAAGGAACTAATCGGCTCACAGGTCGTCGCCCACGTACAGAAATCACATACGCTGAATGGGTTACTTGGTGAATCGAATGCGCCTGAAGAAGTCCGACGTTTTGTATCCGTACTCGCGGAGAACCATCGATTGGATCTATTAGAGGACATTGCGACACTGTTTGAAGCCCGCAAGGCCGAAGATAGCAAAATCCTGGATGTGACGATTACTTCGGCGGTACCGCTGTCTTCGGATCAGCAAGCGATGTTTGAGAAAGCATTGCGCAAGCGTTTCGAACGTGACGTTTCTGTGACGACTGAACTCGACCCTAGTCTGATGGGTGGCGCGTTTATTAAGGCCGGTGATGCCGTGGTGGATGGTTCAGTGCGCGGTAAATTGGCAAAAATGCAAGAGGCGCTGACTCGCGCCTAGATAAGAGCGAAATACATGAACACACTCAATCCTTCAGAAATTAGCGATCTGATCAAGGATCGCATCGCGAACTTGGACATCAGTTCGCAGCCACAAAATCAAGGAACAATCGTTTCCGTATCGGACGGCATCGTGCGTGTCCACGGATTGGCTGACGCGCAGTACGGTGAAATGATCGAGTTTCCGGGCGGAGTTTACGGCATGGCCATGAACTTGGAACGGGACTCGGTAGGTGCGGTCGTTCTCGGCGACTACAAGCATCTCTCCGAAGGTATGACCGCAAGGTGTACGCAACGCATTGTTGAAGTCCCGACGGGTCCGGAGCTATTAGGTCGAGTCGTCGACGCGCTCGGAAATCCCATTGACGGGAAAGGTCCGATCGAAGCGACGTCCTCCTCTCCTGTGGAGAAGGTCGCGCCAGGCGTGATCGCGAGGCAGAGTGTGGATCAACCGGTCCAGACCGGCGTGAAATGTATCGACTCAATGATCCCAATCGGTCGTGGTCAGCGGGAGCTGATCATCGGTGACCGACAGATCGGTAAAACGGCACTTGCAGTCGATACGGTGATTAACCAGAAAGGTACCGGGATCAAGTGTGTATACGTCGCGATCGGGCAAAAGATGTCGACGATCGCCAACATCGTACGCACGTTTGAAGAGCACGGTGCGATGGAGCACACGGTCGTCGTCGCCGCCGCCGCAGCAGACCCTGCCCCAATGCTCTATATCTCACCTTACTCTGGTTGCGCGATAGGCGAGTACTTCCGTGACCGTGGCGAAGATGCGCTGATCATCTATGACGACTTAACCAAACAAGCGTGGGCTTACCGCCAGGTTTCGTTGCTTCTGCGACGACCTCCTGGACGTGAGGCGTATCCCGGCGACATTTTCTATCTACATTCTCGACTACTTGAACGAGCTGCCAAGGTAAACCCCGATTACGTCGAACAATTCACGAACGGCGAAGTTAAAGGACAATCCGGATCGCTAACGGCATTGCCGATCATCGAAACGCAAGCGGGCGACGTATCTGCGTTCGTGCCAACCAACGTCATTTCGATTACCGACGGACAGATCTTCCTAGAGACCGACCGTTTTAACGCCGGAATTCGTCCCGCGATGAGTCCTGGTATTTCGGTATCTCGAGTTGGTGGTGCGGCGCAAGTGCCATTTATGAAGAAGATCTCCGGCGGTATCAAGCTGGCATTAGCGCAGTATCGTGAACTAGCCGCCTTCTCGCAGTTTGCATCCGACCTCGATGAAGCGACGCGTACCCAGTTGGAGCACGGGCAAAGGGTCGAAGAACTGATGAAGCAACCGCAGTTTTCACCTATGACCGTGTCGGAAATGGGCGTCTCTCTATTTGCTGCGAACGAGGGATATCTCAACGGCGTACCCGTAAACCGAGTGCTGGATTTTGAGCGGGACTTACTCGACCATATGAATACGAACCATGGTGAGTGGATGCAGCAAATCACGGAGTCGGGCGAATACTCGGACGAAATTGAAGCCTTTTTGCGTGAAGCGCTTGAGGAATTCGTCAAGACCCATTCGTACGCGGACGAGTAACACGCAATGGCTGGCGGTCGTGAGATCGTAAAGAAGATCGGTAGCGTTCAGAACACGCAGAAGGTAACTAGCGCCATGCAGATGGTGGCGGCTAGCAAGATGCGTCGGACGCAAGACCGAATGGAAGAGGCACGGCCGTACGCACGTCGGATTCGAAGCGTGATCGGTCACTTGGCCAATGCGTCGGCTGAATATACCCATCGGTACATGGTGTCGCGAGAAGTCAAGAATATTGGCTACATCGTCATTTCGACGGATAAGGGTCAATGCGGCGGACTGAACTCCAACATGTTCCGTGTACTGATACAAGATATCAGATCGTGGGAGCAGAAGGGCGTACCCGCCAGCTTGGCGTTAGTGGGTAACAAGGCGGCGAGTTTCTTTCGCTCTGTGGGCGGAAATGTCGTCGCGGCAATAAATAACGTCGGTGAAAATCCAGAAGTCGAGAGCCTGATCGGTGGCATTCGCCGAATGCTGGATCTCTTTGAGGAGGAAAGCATCGACCGATTGGATCTGGTCTCGAATCAATTCGTCAACAGTATGACGCATCGGCCTCTAATCGAGCAGCTACTGCCATTGGACCCAGATCCAGGAGACACCTACAAGCACATGTGGGACTATCTGTATGAGCCCGATGCCGAAGAACTGATTGAAGGATTAGTACAGCGATTCCTGGAATCGCAAGTCTACGAAGCGGTAGTGGAAAACACGGCTTGTGAACAAGCCGCACGCATGATCGCGATGAAGAACGCGACAGATAACGCAGAAGAAATGATCGAGGAACTGACGTTGCTCTACAACAATGCACGTCAGGCGTCGATTACACAGGAGATCGCTGAAATCGTCGGTGGCGCGGCAGCGTTGGAATAACGACGGATTGATCGAAACACGAGGAAAACATGAGTAACGGAACAATCGTTCAAGTTATTGGCGCAGTGATTGACGTTGAATTCGAGCGCGAAGAAGTGCCGAACGTTTTTGATGCGCTGAAGGTGGTCGAAACAGGTCTGACGTTAGAGGTGCAGCAACAGCTGGGCGACGGGGTCGTGCGATCGATCGCACTTGGTTCGTCCGAAGGACTCTCGCGAGGTCTAGAGGTCGTCAACACGGAAGCGCCGATATCAATCCCAGTGGGAGAAGAGACACTTGGTCGCATCATGGACGTTCTTGGCAACTCCATAGATGAAAAAGGGCCAATCAACGCGCGGGAGACGAAACCGATACACCGCGAACCGCCGACGTATGAAGATCAGAAGGGCGGCAATGAGTTGCTCGAAACGGGCATCAAGGTTATTGACCTGATGTGTCCGTTCGCACGCGGTGGTAAAGTCGGCCTGTTTGGTGGCGCGGGTGTCGGCAAGACGGTCACGATGCTTGAGCTCATTCGAAATATCGCGATTGAGCACTCTGGATTGTCGGTCTTTGCAGGCGTAGGTGAACGTACACGTGAAGGCAACGACTTTTATTACGAAATGATGGAAGCTGGGGTCTTAGACAAGATTTCCCTCGTATTCGGGCAGATGAATGAACCGCCGGGGAACCGGTTGCGTGTAGCGCTGTCTGGCTTGACACTCGCGGAGCAGTTCCGTGATGAAGGTCGCGACGTACTGCTGTTCGTCGACAACATTTATCGATATACGTTGGCAGGTGTTGAAGTGTCCGCGCTGCTGGGGCGAATGCCTTCTGCGGTGGGGTATCAGCCGAACCTGGCGGAAGATATGGGCATTCTGCAGGAACGTATTACGACCACGAAAACAGGGTCGATTACGTCCGTGCAAGCGATTTATGTGCCCGCCGATGACTTGACCGACCCATCACCAGCGACTACTTTTGCGCACTTGGATTCAACCGTAACGTTGAGTCGTGCGATTACGGACTTAGGGATTTATCCTGCAGTCGATCCGTTGGATTCGTCCTCACGTCAGCTCGATCCGAACGTTGTCGGTCAAGATCACTACGGCGTCGCGCGCGAAGCGCAGGAAGTCTTGCAACGCTATCAAGAACTCAAGGACATCATTGCTATTCTCGGTATGGACGAGCTTTCCGAAGAAGACAAGGCACTCGTCTATCGTGCGCGCAAAATGCAACAGTTCTTCTCACAATCTATGTTCGTGGCCGAGCAGTTCACCGGTCAACCAGGTCAATACGTGACTCGCGAAGATACCGTTCGAAGTTTCCGAGCGATCTTGGATGGCGATGCGGATGACTTACCGGAACAAGCGTTCTACATGGTCGGAACTATCGAGGACGCGCGTGAAAAAGCGAAGACGTTAGTGGCTGAGGCCGCCTAAACATGGCGTCGACCATGCGTTGCGAGATTGTCAGCGCCGAAACGGAGATCTTCTCCGGCGAGGTGACGATGGTGATCGCGACAGGTACCCTAGGGGAACTTGGCATCATGCCAGGCCACACCCCGTTGTTAACGGGATTGAAGCCTGGACCTGTTCGGCTGCAGATGGAAGATGGCGAAGAAGACGTTTTTTTTGCATCGGGCGGGTTTCTCGAAGTGCAACCAAATGTTGTCACGATCTTGGCGGACACAGCGGAGCATGCAGACAACATCGACGATGCGGCGGCAGCCGAAGCGATTGAAGCCGCCGAACGTGCTATGTCTGAAGCCGCGGCCGATATGGACTATTCTCGTGCAACAGCTATGCTTGCGGACGCAACCGCGCGGCAACGTACTATCGAGGAATTAAAGAAACGGCGTCGGTAAGCGCACAATCGTTCGAATCTAGGTAAAGAGGAAGAGATGTTCCAGGAATTAAGACAGTACAAGATTCGCGAAGGCAAGATGGATGCCTGGGTTGAATTCATGGAATCCGTGATCATTCCATTTCAGGTATCCAAAGGCATGGTGATCACGGGCAGCTATCGCGGAGAAAGTGACGACACCCTCTATGTTTGGACTAGACGCTTTGAAAGTGAAGCTGAACGAGAAAGGCTTTACGACGCGGTATACAACTCGGATACTTGGCGTGATGAGATTGCACCGACCGTCGGCGAGTTGATGGATGGTCCACCAGTCTCAGTACAGCGAATCATTTCGACACCGAGATCGCCAGCTCAATAGGCCTCCTGCTTACGTTCTGGAGAACAAGAGTCATACGGAACGTAGGCGGTTATAGACGATACGGCGCTATGGCCTAGGGAACCACACTAGAGGCACAAGTGAATAGCTGTGATCCTCGGTCGAATTGGGCGAATAATGACTGTCCGTAGAAGCTATTCGTGCCCGTAGGTTTGGAATGAAACGGGTCGTTGCGCTATTCAAGGATCGTGCTATACGGTCTTGGGCGCTCTATGACTGGGCGAATTCCGTTTTCGCGACGACGGTGCTGGCGGGATTCTTTCCCGTTTTCTTTAAGCAATACTGGAGTGCAGAGGCGGATGCGGTAACCAGCACCGCACAACTTGGCTTCACAAATTCAATTGCTTCAGCTCTGTTTCTAATCGCAGCACCGATCCTTGGCGCGATCGCTGATGGCGGTGCGACCCGTAAGAAATACCTGGGAGCTTTCACTTTGCTAGGCGTCGTCGCGACGACCGGTCTTTATTTTGTGGATCAAGGTGAATGGCTTACTGCGGCATGGGTGTTCACGTTCGCCACGGCGGGTTTCTGGGGTAGCATCATTTTTTACGATGCGCTGATCAGGTCAGTAAGCCCTATTGACCGCTTGGATGAAGTCTCCTCGCTGGGTTACGCACTTGGATATCTAGGCGGCGGTGTGCTTTTCGCGATCAATGTCTATATGACGCTTTCACCGCGCACGTTCGGACTTGCAGATGCTTCGGAATCGATTAAGGTGTCGTTTCTCACCGTAGCGATATGGTGGGTCGTTTTTTCAATCCCACTCTTCCGATTTGTCCGCGAACCGCCTCGCGCTGGTGCCGGCGAATCCGCCGTACTCAATGGGTTGCGAGCGTTATTCAACACCTTCAGAGATTTTCGAAGGTATAAAGGCGTTGCCATTTTTCTGTTAGCGTACTTTTTCTATATCGATGGTGTTCACACCATCATTCGAATGGCGGTCGACTATGGGATGGCGCTTGGATTTCCAGCTGAGAGTTTGATCGTTGCTTTATTGATCACGCAATTCGTTGGCTTCCCTGCCGCCGTAATGTTTGGCATGGCAGCTGCTCGTTTCGGACCCAAGCCAGCGCTATATTTCGGGGTCGCACTGTATGCAGGCGTGACCATCTATGCGTTCTTCATGTCCAACGTCGTCGAGTTCTATGTGCTTGCTGCCGTGGTGGGCTTGATTCAGGGCGGTGTCCAAGCCGTGTCGCGTTCCCTCTACGCTCGCTTCGTGCCGACCAACCAAAGTGGGGAGTTCTTCGGATTCTTCAATATGGTGAGTCGCTTCGCGGCAATATTGGGTCCGTCCCTCGTTGCGATCACAGGGTTGTTGACTGGCAGTTCACGGTTAGGCTTGCTTTCGATTATCGTGTTGTTCATAGTCGGTCTAGTGCTTTTGAGTTTCGTACGCGAACCTGAGAAAGGCGATTTGGCGTCGAAACAACTAGCTGTGTGATTGCTAGAGTCACTCTACAATGCCGTTCGCATCGACCACCAATGTTTAGTCCGAAGAGCAACGTGCGCGCATCGCAAAAAGCAACGGCCAACACGGAGACGATCACGTTCTATGAGTCGGTGCCGGCACGCGCAATGACACTGTTGCCCGAGCAGGTTCAACGATTCAATCGCGAGGGATTCATACGACCTCTCGATGCCTTGTCTGATGAAGAGATCGGACATGCGCGAACTTATTTTGAGTCGCTCTTGGATCGCATGCAAGCGATGCGTGACGGCCGCAACTCGTACGCACTAGACGGGTATCACTTGCGCTGTCGGGGCATATGGGAAATGGCGCGACATCCAAGGATTTTGGACTATGTCGAAGACCTTCTAGGTCCAGATTTCGTATGCTGGTCGACGCATTACTTCTGCAAGTTAGGTCGTGACCCAAAACGCGTACCGTGGCACCAGGACGCAACGTATTGGCCAGTACGACCCACCATGACGGTAACAGTGTGGCTTGCCATCGATGACGTGGATGGGACAAACTCTCCACTGCGATTCATACCAGGAAGCCATCGGCGAGGCGCAATCGAATATATAAGAGCAGAAGGCCAAACCGTCCTCTCGCAGGAGGTCGAAGACGCAGAGCGATTCGGAGAACCGGTTGCTAATGTGTTGCAGGCGGGACAGATCTCAATCCATACTAGCACGCTGCTGCACGGTTCGGAACCGAATTCGTCGAATCGACGCCGCTGTGGACTCGCGCTTCGGTACATTCCGTCGAGTTGCGGTTCAGTTCCCGGTGCGGAACGCGTACTCAACATCGGGATTCCGTGCCGAGGGAATCTAGGACGATGGCGTCGCAATGAGCCTCCCATCGGCGATGACCTAACACCGCTTCATCGACACTATCGCGACTGATGCATGTACGCTAGTCGCACGTTTTAAGTGGTAGGATTAAGCATGAAGAAAATAGACAAGCTAGTCTCAACAGGAGATGCCAAATGACATTGGCGATAACCCCGATCGATGCCACTCTTGGCGCCGTCGTCACCGGCGTGGATCTTGCCAAACTCGACGATTCAACGTGGGAGAAGATCTACGATGCATTCTTAACGTACGGTTTGTTGGTATTTCCTGGTCAAGACAATCTAGATGACGAGTCCCAAGGTGCTTTCGCGTTACGCTTCGGCGATATCGAGAAGTTAAACCCGAAGCAATACAGTACCACCGCGCGTTTCAGTAATCAAAAAGCTGACGGCACGTTAGCTCAGGTAGACGATTACCAGTATCGCATGCTGAAAGGCAATGAAGGTTGGCATACCGATAGCACTTACATGCCTTTAGCATCGAAAGCCGCGATGTTGATGGCACTGGTAGTAACGCCTGAAGGTGGCGAAACTGGATTTGCGGATATGCGAGCAGCGTACGATGCGCTCGACGACGCGATGAAGGAGAAGCTAGAAGGATTGTCAGCATACCACTCGTTGTACTACTCCCAGTCGAGACTCGGATACACGTTCAAAACTGACAATATGTACGGTTTTCATGACAAGGGTGCGCCGCTTCGTCCTTGCATTAAGACGCATCCAGAAACGGGTCGTAAATCGCTCTATACCGGACGACACGCCTACGGTGTGACCGGTATGACCCCGGAGGAATCCGAAGCGTTTCTGGATAAGTTGATGGAGGATGCGTGCCAACCGCCTCGGGTCTACGAGCATAAGTGGCAGGTTAACGACATCGTGGTTTGGGACAATCGCTGCGTCATGCATCGAGCGAGACCATACGACCCGAAGTACACGCGTGTTCTCAGAGCGTCACGGATTGCCGGTGAACCAGATTCGGAATTAGCGCCAACATTTGCCGATCCTAGGGCGGATGGTTTCTATCCGTCGTCCAGCAATATCTCAAGGCTCTTTGAGGAACAGGCTGCAGCTGAAAGTGTCTAAGTTCCGACAGAAGGTGTTCTAGCCATCTGATACATACAGCCAGGTTAAACACCTTTTCTTTGAATTAAAAAGGAGTCTGGCACGTGGAACAAAACGCATTTGTCCAGTCGGTCAGCAAATCTGCGCCGCGTTTAGCGATCTACTTCGCCATCTGCATAGCTGCGGCTTCGACTGTCTTTGGTCAAGAAGCTAAGCTGCTTAACGTTCAACCAGCCATCATCAAAGACGGCGAAGTCAGAGTATACGGCGTTATCCGCGAATTGCCTGACTACCCGCTTTTTGACGGAACTGTGTTGGCCATACAAATCACAGCATCTGATTCAGATCTAACGACCAAATCCCGCCGCGACGCGCAAGGTGCGCCGTGCGCGATCTGTACAACGACGCACTACTTCCTTGTCAGTGAGGAGAACGAGCGACGACCAGAGGTTCTTTACCGCATGGCGCCCGGTCCAGTCACATATATCCACATTAATAAAAAGGAATATATGCTGGGGAGAGTAGAGTTGAGTTGGGTTGACGAGAAGCCTCTACTCCAGAAAGTAACACTGCTCCAGACGGGTTTCGCGCCCCCACTGTTCAAGCGCCGCATCAACATTCGCTTTGACGATCCCGTTGAATTCGTTTCCGAGGCAGAGAAAGTCGCAGATATGGCGATGAGAGACGCCTTTTTCCACCTGAGACCTACCACGTTGCCGAAAGTCTTTCCTCCAGAGGACATTCCAGAGGTCGCCTCAGGTTTGGAGTGAAGTCGGCAGTCTGAAATCACAGCTGCGTTTGTCTTACAAAAAAACGAACTTCACGACAAAGGCCACGGCAATGACGCCCATCGCGGGGTGAATAGCCTTGATTTGGCCAGCACAAATCTTGGTAAGCGCGTAAGTAATAAAACCAATACCAATACCAGTCGCAATCGACCCTGAAAAGGGAATCGCAAATGCCGTGATTACGGCAGGCATCGCTTCCGTTAAATCGCGCCACTCAATCTCACCGAGTGATTTGGCCATCGTGCAACCAACAAACAAAATCGCTGGTGCTGTCGCATATGCCGGGATGGAAGTAGCAACGGGCGCAAAGAGCATCGCGAGGAGGAACAGCGCGCCAACTGTGACTGCGGTTAGGCCAGTGCGTCCGCCAACGCGTATACCCGCCGCACTTTCGATATAGCTTGTGGTAGTGGAGGTTCCGACGAGAGAGCCGAAGATCGTTGCGCTACTGTCGGCGAGTAAAGCATGTCGCAGTTTTTTAATGCGGCCTCGGTCGTCTAGCATGTTTGCTTGGTGAAGCACCGCGACAAGCGTCCCGCTGGTATCAAACAAGTCGACGAGTAGAAGTGCGAACACGATGACGACTAAACCAATTGCGAGCGCACCGCCGATGTCGAGTTGTAAGAACGTTGGACTGATAGACGGTATGCCGCTGACAATAGCGCCGGGCGCAGGCGCGAAACCGACCAACCAGCAAACGATCGCAATCGCGAGAATGACCAACGCCAACGAACCCGGTATCTTCTTATCGTCAAGAACCACCATGGCGACGAAGCCAACTAACACAAGAACCGTGGACCATTGCGTGAAATTGCCGAGTGAGCTGACGTCCAACGGGTTGTCTACCATGATGTTCGCGCTTCTCAGAGCGACGAGTATTAGGAACACGCCAATACCTGCTGCAATCGCCATTTTTTGAGACTTCGGGATGCTATTGATGATCATCTCGCGTATCGGTAAGATCGACAAAATCAAGAACAGAACGCCCGAGCAGAACACAGCACCCAAGGCAACCTGCCAAGAAAGTCCCATCGTGAGGACTAGTGTGGCTGCGAAATAGGCATTCAAACCCATTCCGGGTGCTAATGCGATCGGATAGTTTGCGTACAGTCCCATAACTAGGCAGCCAAAGGCTGCTGCCAAGCACGTCGCAACAAATACAGCATTGTGATCCATGCCTGCTTCAACAAGGATGGTGGGATTGACGAATACGATATAGACGAGAGTTAGGAACGTCGTCACTCCAGCGAGTAATTCCGTTTTGAAGTTTGTTCCGCGACTCTGTAACTCAAAGAATTGATCGAATTTCTCTAACACAGGTTTCAAATTTCGGACTACGCACTCGAAGTAAGCGTCATTGTAAAAACACGTTGAGTCTTGGTAATCAGCTGGATAAAGCTGCCTAAACTATCTGATACAAACGTAGTCAAACTACCCGGACACGTCTCGACGCCGATCGTGCAACTGAATATCAACGCAATTACGTCCGCCGGTCGGGCGTCCGAAGAACAGGCATTGCGTACATTGCGTAAAACGCTGACGTTGACAGACGAAGTGCGTGGGTCCATCGTCAGTGACGCACAGCATCTCGTTAAAGAGTGCCGCAAGCACTCACACGAACGGTCGTTTTTAGATCAATTCCTAGCGGAATACGGCCTCTCGAGTTCTGCAGGGGTGGCGCTCATGTGTATTAGCGAGGCGCTTCTTCGAATCCCGGATGAAAGAACCGCGGATGCCCTACTCTCAGAACGGCTTAGCACTGCGGATTGGGCTGAACACCTTGGGCATTCGGACTCTCTGTTTCTAAACGCATCGACGTGGGCGCTGTTGTTGACAGGCAAAGTGATGTCGCTGCAGCCTTCCATCACGCAGAATGTAACGGACTGGTTGGCATCCCTCGTCGCAAATGTCGGCGAGACAGCGATTCGGGCTGCGATGGCACACGCGGTTCGAATCCTCGGCAACGAGTTTGTGTTTGGGCCGACGATAGAAAACGCGCTCAATCGAGCCCAGCGGTTAGGCACTGCATGTTCATTTGACATGCTAGGCGAAGGCGCACGGACGACACGTGCAGCAGATGAATATTTCGACGCGTACGTTACTGCGCTGAAGGCCATCGCCGAAGCAAACAAAGACGCGTCAAATCCATCAGGCATGTCGGTGAAGTTGTCTGCGCTACATCCGCGATATGAACCATTGCAGCGAAAACGTGTGCTGCGGGAATTGGGCGCGCGCATGCACGAGCTTGTAGCTCTCGCGGCAGACGTAGACGTTCAAGTTTCGATCGACGCAGAAGAGGCTAATCGATTGGAGCTCTCGCTTGAGATTTTTGAAGGCTTGGCACGGTCGAAGGCACTGCGAGATTGGAATGGGCTTGGGTTTGTGGTACAGGCATACTCAAAGCGGTCGTACGCCGTTGTAGATTGGTTAGAAGACCTCGCAAGCCTTACGAATCGCACGATTCCAGTTCGCTTGGTCAAAGGCGCATATTGGGACGCGGAAATCAAGGCAGCACAGGTCGATGGGTTGCCGGGATATCCCGTGTTCACTCGCAAGGCGTCAACGGATCTTGCTTGGCTCGCCGCGTTACGTCATCTATTCGCAAGCGAGCACTTATACGCGCAAGTGGCAACACACAATGCTTATTCGATCGCCGCAGCGCTGCGCTTGGCGAATGGACAGCGGTTCGAGTTCCAGCGCCTACATGGAATGGGGGAACTGCTTTACTCGCACGCCCAAACATATTTCGACGACATGCCTCAGGTTCGTGTCTACGCACCCGTCGGCGAGTTCAGGAATCTTCTGTCTTACCTGGTTCGTCGATTGTTGGAGAATGGTGCAAATGCTTCGTTTGTAAATCGGTTCCTAGATGATCAGTTACCTATCGAGGACGTCGTTCAAGATCCGATCGAAGTCGTTGAACGCCGACAGTTCGGATCGCACCCTCAAATTCCACTTCCGCCTGACTTGTATGGCGAATCCCGTAAAAACTCAGTGGGTATCGACCTAGGCGATCGCCATATGGTGGAAGGCATATTAGCCGTCGTCAATTCGGTGTCCGTCGGATCGTTACAAGCAAAGGCTAGTTCCGAGACAGAGATCGCCCGGTCATTCGAAAAGGCAGCTCAAGCATTCTCGGAGTGGTCTCGTACATCAGCGCCTGAACGACGACAGATCCTTGAGCGATACGCGGAGTTGCTTGAGCGTCATCGTGCGCAATTTATCCGCTTGCTCCGAGACGAAGCCGGTAAAACATTGACTGATGCCGTCGCGGAAGTTCGCGAAGCGGCGGACTTTTGCCGGTACTACGGCGCTGAATGTGAGCGCCGATTCAAGCCGGAAACCTTGAGCGGACCGACGGGGGAGGTAAACGTCTTGAGTTATCGGGGCCGAGGCGTTGTCGTGTGCATCGCACCCTGGAACTTCCCGCTTGCGATATTTGTTGGTCAGGTAGCAGCCGCTCTCGCGGCTGGAAATGTTGTGATCGCAAAACCGGCCGAGCAGACGCCAATGGTCGGACGATACGCGATTGAGTTGTTTGAGGATGCGGGTTTACCGGAAGGCGCGCTTCAAATCGTATACGGCGACGGAACGATTGGGTCGCAACTTGTGGCACATGACCAATGTGCGGGGGTTGCGTTCACCGGGTCCTTTGCTGCCGCAAAAGCCATTCAAAGAACGTTAGCGGATCGAGACGGCCCCATCGTACCCTTGATCGCAGAAACGGGCGGAGTGAATGCGATGTTGATCGACTCATCTGTATTGCTTGAGCAAACGGTGGACGACATCATCTCATCCGCGTTCCGATCCTCTGGACAGCGATGTTCTGCACTGAGGCTGTTATGTGTTCAGGATGACGTCGAAGAAGCCTTGTTGGATATGTTGATCAACGCGACGCGTTTGCTATTAGTTGGGGACCCTCGTGACGAGGCGACGGATGTGGGTCCCATCATTGATACGGATGCGCTGAATCGGATAAACGCTTACATTGAGCGTGTTCACCCGAACATCGTCTATCAGTATGAGCTTGAGTCGTCATTTCGATCAACGCATTGTCCGCCAACCATCGTTCAAGTTGATTCAATCCAAGCAGTTCGGGAGGAGATATTCGGCCCAGTACTTCACGTTTACTCCTATCAAACGGCAAGATGGAAGGAGACGCTCGAGTCGATAAGAGATACTGGGTTCGGTTTAACGTTTGGCGTACAAACGCGAATCCAAAAAAGAGCTCAGATTGCGGCGGAAGCCATTGGTGCGGGAAACTCATACATCAATCGCGACATGATTGGCGCGACGGTCGGCGTTCAACCTTTCGGTGGACATGGCCTTTCAGGCACGGGGCCCAAAGCGGGGGGTCCGAACTATCTATTGCGCCTCGCGGAGGAGTATGTCGTTACTGATAACATAGTAGCGACAGGAGGAGATAAAGACTTGCTGCGGCTTGAGGACTAGCAGCAATTCTGGCTGCACGTGTAAGCGGGTACCGGGAGACTTCCATGACAAACGAAATGTCCGCCACCAGAGTATCAGGTGATCTAACGAGCTGCCTGTTCAAAGGTCTCGCATTTGCACTAGCAACTTTCGGCATGCTCAGTTCGCTAGATGCAAATGAGTGGGTGATCCAAGGGCAGATTCATGGAATAGATAGTAACGAAGGCGTTTGGGTTGGGATCGTTACAGGCGAGCCTTCTTATCGAGTCGGAGTACGGATACCTCACGACGATTTCGAACGAGACGAAACACCTGAGCGTAAGAATCACTGGGCTTATTCGGCTACGGGTGATTTCAAAATCAACACCGTCGTTGAAGAAGAAGCTGCACTTTTGGTTATTCCGAAGAACAGAATACCGATCGAAATCCCGTTGCACTCAGAGGATGACGAACTCCCAATAGAGGTGACCGTATCTCGAGGAGTTGGTGTTAAAGGCTTTGTTCGAAGCGAAAACGGGAAACCGATTGTCGGAGCGAAAATCTCCGTGCAATCGGGAGGTAAAAGCGACCTTATCCCATTATTTGCACTACCGACATGGAAAACGGCAAAAGATGGCTCTTTCGAGTTAGGAGGATTGAAGGATCATCGTCATTGCACATTAGCCGTGACGGCGGAAGGCTACGCGCCAGTCATATTGCAGGCGTTAAAAATCCCTGAAGGCGGTATTGAAGGTCTCGAAATCGAGCTCGAAAAAGGTTATTTTGTGTCAGGAAAGGTCGTCGCAAGCGACGGCGAGCATCTTTCGGGTGTAAAGGTCTACGCGTTGTGGACCCGCGATGCCGTTCGGATCGTCGAGTCAGACGGAAAATTCGAGGTAAAGGGCGGGGGCTGGAATAGATATAGAACAGGCGCATACACCAATTCCGACGGATCCTTTCAGATCGGTCCGCTAGCATTCGGAACGACAGGTCGACTCTATGTTCGATCGGAGTCAATGGGAAGTGCGATAACGCGGGAGATCTCGGTGCCTTACGACGATTTAGTTCTTAGGCTGAGTCAGGAGTCGGTTCGAGGACGGGTTCTGGACAAATCTAGCGGTGCGCCGATTGAGAAATACTCAGTGAGTATGCGAATCGGAGAAACTAAATCGCACACCATTGAATCCAGCGACGGCGTCTTCAATATACCTGTCTTTCCTATCGATACGGAAGGAACTGTGATCAGAATAAACGCGCCAGAGTACGGGCATTGGACAGGGCAGTTGTACGGGGGTTCCAGTCGGGAATACGATATTGGGGAGGTTACATTAGAGAAGCAAAGAACGATACGGGGCATCGTGCGCGATGGCAGTACAGGATTACCAATGTCAGGAGTACGCGTTTTTGGCCGTTTTGAGCACCTTACTAGCTTTGCTATCTCGGATGGAGAAGGAGCATTCGTGCTCGATCGATTAGACAGTCGCGTCACTCGCCTATCGCTCCTCGTTCCTCGTAGGGCATATGCTGCTGCAGACATTCCTCCGGGGGCAGAGGAGTTGGAAATCGACCTGCATCTCGACGGGGTGATCGAAGGCTCGTTAGTACTCCCCGATGGCACTCCTGTGAAAGGGGTTGTCGAAATAGACGGTCCAGATTGGATGTTTCCTTGGAAATTTCCAATCGAAGGTACTTTTAGGCTGGAAGGCCTTGCGCCCGATACTTATACACTCACAGCGGAGACCGACACGGGACTGGTCGAATCTAAATCCATAACGCTCAAGGCAAATGAACGATTGAGTGATGTCAACTTGATCGTACAGCCGGGATTGGTGATAAGCGGCAGTATCACCGGATTATCGGGACTTGAAAGCGTCGAGATTACAGTTCAGGATTCAGATTCAAGGGTGCTGATACGTAAGAGCTTTACGAACGGTCGGTATGCACTCCATGGTTTGCCTTCGAATGCCACAATCGTTGCGCACTCGTCATCGGGACTCACATTTGTCAGGGAAATTCTTGATGGGAACGAAACAGGAAGGGTAATAGATTTTCACTTCGGAGACGGCTCTACGTTATCGGGTTGGCTGACGACTGGCGGTAAACCGTTAGGTGGCATGTCGCTGAAGATCAGACCTGAGAACCCAAATGCCGTGATCGCAAATGTAACGACGACGAGATCAGGACGATACGAGGTTCATCGGCTGGCTGATGGTAGACACGTCATTCGCACCGATACTGGCCATTCGTTCGCGGTAGACATTAGTGGGGATACAACGATCAATATCGACGTGCCGGAAAACTCTTTAAGTGGATTTGTCCGCAGTGAGAGGACGAGATTACCGGTGGGAGGCGGTTTGGTGAAGTTAGTGCACGTAGATTCTGCCGATGATGAACATCCGCTCGAGCTAACAAAAAGGGTTGGTAGCGATGGAACCTTTCTCTTTGAAGGGCTTGTGAGCGGTCATTACGACATTCTTGTTGAACACCCAAATGCAGAGGTCGCATCGAGTCGTATCTATGTATCAGGCTTAGAGGCGGTGGAACTGAGCGTACCGTGCGCGAATACGCGCGAGTGCTTCGAAAGGCCAGTGAATTAGAGGATACAGACGAGATTCGGATTGAATTGATAGAAGCAAATTCATACTTCCAAATCCGATTAGATTGAGTTCACGGTGTAGCAACGTCGATAGCGACGCCAATCTAACGTAAGGCAAAGTCCATCGGCGAGGGTGAATCAAAGCAGGTCACGTTCTAAGCGCTTGGATGACCTCGGTTGTGTTAGTTCATTGAAGCTAAATAATGAATAACGTAAGAAAGAGGCGCTGGTGCTTATTCAGAAAGCTCGTTATGCAAGGATTCCAGCAGAGCTCGCGGACTCTAGTTCAAGCAATCGAGAGATTTAAGTCTTCTTTAGTAGCGAACATTTCCAAGACGATTACGTTAGTCCTGTTCGTACTCGTCCCCTTTGATGCTTGGAAAGCGGATGATTCGGTCATTCGAGGGCAAGTTCAAGGAATGGAACGCACCGAAGGCGTCTGGGTGGGTCTCGATACAGGAAAGCGCACTCTCTCGCACTATCAGCATGCGCCTTTTGACGATGCGTTTATCGAGCAAGAAAGGAACGAGGTGGAGGATTGGGTGTTCGCACCGGACGGTGGGTTTGAGTTGAGGTCAGACCTCAAGGGGAACGCGAATCTCATCTTAATTTCAAAAGACCGAGTGCCAGTCCAGATCTCGATAACACCCGATGCAAATATTCAACCGTTACAAATCAACTTGTCGCGAGGTATGGAACTCGAAGGGGTTGTTCACGATAGCAGTGGGATCCCAATTTCTGGGGCGACAGTCTCGATTAGGCCGTCTGGCGAAGACTATGAAATTCCATCGTTTGCAATCCCTCAATGGTTAACCGAAGCGGACGGTTCGTTCCAAGTATCGGGATTGGAACCACGTGAGTACTTACTCATCGTATCCGCGAATGCCTATGCGCCGATTATTGTGCCGAATTTCGTTATTCCAAGTACGGAAGTACATCGATTGGAAGTCGAACTCGTCAAAGGTCACTATGTTTCAGGCAAGGTAACCGACGTAAACGGCTTGCCTGTAACCAACGTGCTCGTTAGATCAAGTTGGACGCGTAGCCATGCCGAGGTACGAGTGTCAGACGGCGTGATGAAAGTGGGTAGGAAGAACCGGTTTGGATGGTACTTTCCCCAAACGCAAACGTCAGCAGACGGTACTTTTCGCCTAGGTCCAGTCGAGATAGCAACAGACGGATCGATTTGGGCAGATTCACCTGAATTCGGATCGGTTAGGGTACGCAATCTATATGCGCCTCGCGACGAATTGCTCCTGCGCCTTTCGAAAGAAAAGGTCCAAGGTCGCGTTCTCGATGTCACTACGAGCGAGCCAATAGAGGAAATCTCTGTAACGGTATTTCCGCCATGGGGGAGTGGCGACCATGTGAGGCAAAACGACGGTCATTTCGAGCTTCCAATAGACCCTATCGATGCAGCAGGTGCTGTGATCCTCATCGACTCGCACGGCTATTTTCCGTGGATAGGTCGGTTATATCAAGGATCGACAGGTATCTACGACTTGGGTCACGTGATGTTAGAACAAGAGCGAATCCTAAAGGGGATCGTGCGAAATGGTGAAACCGGAACTCCCATGGATGGGGTGTCTATCGGACTGAATGCTGATCGGTATTTTGACCGGTCCATAAGCACGCTTCTCGGCAATTGGTTTCGGGAGTATCGGACGAAGTCGAACGAAGAAGGTGAATATCTGCTTAAAAAACTCCCTCGTGATGCTGATAGCCTTGAACTATATGTGGTGGGGCACGGTGAGCGAGATACTGATATACCCACCGACATTGAAGAATTCGATATCGATTTGTACTTCAATGGAGTACTTGAGGGTTCGTTAGTCCTTCCAGATGGACGACCGGTAGATGGGACGGTAACGCTATTCGGGCCGATGGTTCCGGAGTCGATTCTTTCCGACAATGGTGTTTTTCGATGGGAGGGATTAAATCCGGGCACATACAGGGTAACCGGTGAATCCGAAGCCGGATTGGTTGGCAGCGAGACTGTTACCATGGAACCTGGCGACCGTCTGACCGATGTCGAGCTGCAGGTGAAGCCCGGATGGTCGGCCAAGGGGTCGATCACAGGTTTGAGGGGCAATGAGAGTGTGGAAATCTCCGTTAAAGACTCCGATCGGCGAGTATTGATTAACAAATGGTTTGGTAACGGCGCCTATGCCATACATGGTGTTCCTAACGAGGCGTTGATCACCGCCAGAACGTCAACAGGGCTTCTATCGATTCGACGTTTCGATAACGGTAATGAGGAAGGTGAACCAATAGATTTCCGCTTCGACGGCGAGTCGCAACTCAGAGGTTTTGTCCTCTCTGGTGGCGAACCTATACAAGGCATGTCTCTGTCTATTGTCCCGAAGAATTTAGAGCATGTAGCGGGATTTACAAAGACGGACGCATCTGGAAGCTACGTGGTTAAAGGCCTATCGGATGGACTACACGATGTTAGAACACCAACAGGATACTCACTTGAGATTGTGATTGACGGTGAAACGACCTCTGATATCGAATTACCGCAGAACTCCATCAGCGGGATTGTTCGAAGTGAACAAACAAGGATGCCAATCGGTGGCGGAGTCGTAGTAGTCAACGGCTTGGACATTCCGGCGTCTCAAGGTCCGTCGGTAGGAATTAAGACGATAGGGAGCGATGGGACCTTTTCCTTTGTAGGTCTTATTGAGGGTGACTACGAGGTAGAGATAGTTCACCCACATGCAGAGAAAGTGTTTCGTCGAATAAGAGTAGAAGGATCGGAGACGATCGAGTTGATTGTTCAGTGTGCGAATACGCAGGAGTGTATCTACGGAGGATATGGTCCGCGACGGACCGTTAAGACTCGATAAGGTTTTTAGTTTAGTTTGAGATAGTGGTTAACGACTTCCGCGGCGGTTTCTCTAACCCGTTGCAACTAAGTTTTTTACCAGCTGATGCGAACGATGCCGCTCATATTTTTTCGCGGGTGTATTAGTAATCGAGGCTAGATCTAAAGCGTCGAGACCGCGTTGCGTAATGGCGGGATCTACCTCACCGTAGACGGTGCTACGTTGCTTTGGCTTGCGTCCGGCAGCCTCGATTAACGCAATCATTCGCGAAGGCGACGTTTCTTGGCCGTGTTCTGCCCCGGCAGCACGAGTAATACTCTCGTTCATCAACGTGCCACCGAGATCATTGCATCCTGCATTCAGAGCCGCAAGTATCCCGTCGTGCCCAAGCTTGACCCAGCTTGCTTGTATATTGGTGATGTGTGGATTGAGGGCGATGCGTGCAACAGCGTGCACCAAGATCGCTTCTCGGAACGTCGGACCACGTCGCGCCCGACCCTTTAAATAAAGCGGTGCCTCCATGTGCACGAACGGTAGCGGAACGAATTCGGTAAATCCACCAGTTCGCTTCTGAAGATCGCGAATCCGAAGCAGATGCCGCGCCCAGTGTTTAGGTTGGTCGACATGGCCGTACATGATCGTCGCCGTGGTTCGAAATCCCACTTGGTGTGCGGTTTCCATGACCTCGAGCCACTGGTCAGTATTGATTTTGTCCGGACAGATGACTGCGCGGACTTCGTCATCGAGAATTTCCGCTGCGGTTCCCGGTAATGTACTTAGACCCGCTTCTTTTAGCCGAACGAGATACTCGTCAAGTTGTAGATTCGAAGTAGCCGCTCCCTGCCACACCTCTAATGGCGAGAAAGCATGGATATGCATTTCAGGTACGGCTTCCTTGACTGCTTTCAAGATATCGATGTACGTTGCACCGGTGTACTCAGGATGAATTCCACCTTGCATGCACACCTCTGTTCCACCTCGTTCCCATGCCTCCAGCGTACGGCGCTGGATTTCTTCGTGACTTAGGTCGTAAGGGCGTCCGCGCAGGTTTTCTGCGAGTTTGCCTTTCGAAAATGCGCAAAACTGACACTTGAAGTAGCAGATATTGGTGTAGTTGATGTTCCGGTTAACGACGTAGGACACAACGTCGCCGTTGTGTTTTTGACGAAGCTGATCCGCAGTGTGGACGACTGCGCTAAAGTCGTCTCCTCTAGCTTGAATTAATCGGACGATTTCCGCTTCCACTAGATCTTCCTCGTCTTCGGCGCGCGATAGGATGGAACAGATGTCGCTTGAGACGGTTGTCGGTGTTGTTTGGATTTGCTCCAACACGGAAGCCGGTGGCTGGGTTTCATCGCCAGGGCACCAGTCGTCCGTTCTTGGCAAGCCTTCTCCATCGACTCGATCTAGAACATGGCTACGTAATTGTTGATCTACCCAAATCTCAAGTTCGCGAACGTAGCGAGGATAGATCGTCAGCCGTTCGTGGAGTTCCTTGCCTGCTGCAGCGCTTTCACGAGCTAGTTCATCAAGATGAGGCCATGGCGCTTCTGGGTTTACGAAATCCGGTGTCAGCGGCGATACTCCGCCCCAATCGTTGATTCCTGCTGCCACGATCTGCTGAAGCACGCCGGGACTGAGGTTGGGAGGCGCCTGGATACTCATCTCGGCACCGAAAATGATCCGCGCCACTGCGATCGTCCAGAGAAGTTCGTTTAGGTCCGGTTCTGGCGCGTTGCGCATCTTCGTGCCGGGTTTCGCCCGGAAGTTCTGCACGATGATTTCTTGTATGTGACCGTGTCGTTCGTGTGTCCGACGTATGGCCAACAATGATTCAACGCGTTCTCTGCGCGTCTCGCCAATGCCAATGAGTATTCCCGTTGTGAACGGGACTCTCGCCGCGCCAGCATCATTGAGCGTTTGGATTCGCACGGCAGGATCTTTATCAGGTGATCCGTAGTGAGGCATCCCCTTCTCTGTTAAACGCTCTGAAGCGGATTCCAGCATGATGCCCATCGAAAACGACGATTGCCGCAACGCGGCCATTTCGTCAGGTGTCATGTTGCCAGGATTCAGATGCGGTAACAGTCCCGTTTGTTCATAGACCGCTTTCGCCGCGTCGCGTAAATACTCAAGGGTGGTGACGTAGCCGCGATCAGCTAACCATTCCCTAGCCGCACGATACCGCAGTTCCGGTTTTTCGCCCAACGTAAAGAGCGCTTCCTTACAGCCCACATCGGCGCCGCGTTGGGCAACCTCTAGAACAGCATCGAGTGCCATAAAGGGGTTGTCGAGTTTGGAAGGTGTTTGTGCGAAAGTACAGTAGTGACAGACGTCTCGACACAAGTGCGTGAGCGGTATGAAGACCTTCTTTGAGTACGTGACTAGATTGAAAAAGCCACGATCACGTAGTTCTGCGGCTACGCTAGCGAGTGCATCTGTTTCCTCGAAATCTGCGAGTAGGAGCGCATCGCTCTCCGAAGGAAGTTCGCCGAGTTGAACTCGCTGCAGAATGGTGTCCACAGGTGTAGCCTGCGAAGCCGCGGTCATGGTGGTATCGTGTCCAAGGAGGCGCGCATTATGCGTGGCGCCGATAGTCTGAGGTGATCTGCTCTGCTGCGCCGATTAGTTGAGAGGCTCAGAAGCAAGTTTAGTGCTCATTATCCTTCTCCACCTTGATAAATAGATGAATCTACGTATCTCGATGAGAAATAAATCGATATGAAGTTACTGATAGCGAATCGCGGAGAGATAGCGATCCGGGTGATGCGTGCGGCGGCGGAGTTAGGCATCGAGACGGTGGGGGTCGCACCGGCGGACGACGCAGGGTCGTTGCACACGGGCAAGGCGGACGCGGTGATGCCGCTGGACGGCGTGGGCGCGGCAGCCTATCTGGACATCGCGCAGTTGATCAAGGCGGCGCAGGCGACGGGTTGCGACGCGGTGCATCCGGGTTATGGATTCTTGTCGGAGAACGCAGCGTTCGCGGAGCAGTGCGAAACAGCGGGTCTGACGTATGTCGGGCCTCGAGCCGAGACACTGCGGTTGTGCGGCGACAAGGCGCAAGCCCGCGCGACTGCGGCGGAGGCTGGTGTGCCGATCATTCGCGGCATCGACCATGCCGTCACGTTGGACGAAGCGCGTGCGTTTTTCGCCGAGCTCGGCGACGGCCGGGCCATGATGATCAAGGCGCTTGGCGGTGGTGGCGGTCGTGGCTCCCGCATGGTGGCGGATGCGGCCGAGGTGGACGCGACCTTCGAGCGCTGTGGGGCGGAAGCGTTGGCGGCGTTCGGCAACGGTGAACTCTATGTCGAGGAGTTCATTCAGCAGGCACGGCACGTCGAGGTGCAGATTCTGGGCGATGCGACGGGTGCGATCACGCATCTTGGCGAACGCGAATGCAGCGTGCAGCGGCACTTTCAGAAGATCATCGAGGTGGCACCGGCCCCGGCACTGGACGACGAGGTTCGCGCTGCGATTCTGGAGGCGGCAGTACGCCTAGCCAAGCATATCGGATACTGCAATGCGGGCACATTCGAGTTTCTCGTGGATGTGTCGGGTGCGGCGGACGCCCAGCCATTCGCGTTTATCGAGACCAACGCACGGCTGCAGGTCGAACACACGGTGACCGAGGAGGTCACGGGCGTGGACATTGTGAAGGCGCAGTTGCAACTGGCGGCAGGTGCGACGCTGGCGGAGCTGGATCTTGATCGACCACATGAACCTCGCGGATTCGCGATCCAGGCACGGGTGTGCATGGAGGCGGTGGGCGAGGACGGCACGATCCGCCCGGCGAGCGGCACGCTGACGGCGTACGAGGCGCCGAGTGGTCCGGGGATTCGGACGGACGGCTTCGGTTACAGCGGCTATGAGACGAGTTTGAACTTCGACTCGCTGTTGGCGAAGGTAATCGGCTATGCGCCAACGGGCGGACTAGCGGCGGCGGTGTCGCGGACGACCCGGGCGTTGAGCGAGTTCCGGATCGAGGGGGTGGAGACGAACGTCGGGTTCTTGCAGAACATCCTGGCGCATCCGGATTTTGTGCGCGGGGCGGTCCATACCAGGTTTGTGGATGAGCACATGCAGACCCTCGCCACCACCGAGGTCCCACGTCGCTTCGTCCTGCCGGAGGGACACGAAGTCTCATCGAAAGCGGACGGCTATGCGGGCGCTCGTGTCGAAGATGCCCGCGACCCCTTGGCGCTGTTCACTCACGACAGTCAAGTAAAGTCACAAGAAAGCGAGACGGAAGACGAAGAGCCGACGGGTCCGACCGCGGTGAGCGCGCCCGTGCCAGGTATGGTCCTAAACGTTGAAGTAGCGGTAGGCGATGACGTTTTAACAGGTCAACCTATAGCGACGATTGAACTGCTTGAACTGGAACACGTTGTTCGTGCCGGAACGAGCGGGAAAGTTGATGCCGTGGTTGTTGCTAAGGGCGACTCTGTTGCCTACGGCGACGTCCTGATTGAGATAGACGTATCAGACGCCGAGGGTCAATGGGTTGACGAGACTGAAGAACCTGATCTCGCTACTCGGCGAAGCGATCTTGAGCTATTAGACCATCGTCGTACGTTCATCCATGATGAGTTTCGAGCGGAAAAGATCGCGCGACGTCATGGCAAAGAACAGCGGAGTCCGCAAGAGAACATCTCGCACCTTATGGACGGGACGTTTCGTGAATACGGTCCATTAGTCACTGCAGCGAGTTGGCAGGACCAGCAGTGGTTACGTGAAACGACGCAAGCCGACGGTTTGGTTATGGGTATTGGTTACATAAACGGTGACCGATTTCCACCTGCACAGTCACGGGCTGTGGCGGTGCACTACGACTACATGGTTGTGGCGGGTACCCAAGGCGGTCGCGGTCACTACAAACAAGATCGCATGTATGAGCTAGCAGGTCGTTATCGCATGCCGCTAGTGTTGTTCGCGGAGGGTGGCGGAGGACGACCGGGTATCAGTGGCGGCGAGCGCGCACAGGTCCAAGACCTGGCGATCGAGACGGGTCTGCGCAAACCCGGTGAAGAACCTCCGCGTTCTCGTCGATCCAATGTCGACGTCGCTGGCCGAGGTGGCGGCGGCGTACCAACTGACTCGTACACCTTTACGAAACTCTGTGACCTAAGTGGTCTTGTCCCACTTGTGGGCGTCAATTCTGGTCGATGCTTTGCCGGGAACACCGTCATGCTTGCATCTTGCGACGTGATCATCGCGGCCAAAAACTCTACGATCGGCCTTGGCGGTCCAGCGATGATCGAAGGTGGCGGTCTAGGCATCTATACCCCTGAGGAAGTCGGTCCGATGTCGTTTCAAGTGCCGAACGGTGTCGTAGATATCCTCGTTGAGGACGATGAAGACGCGATTAAGACGACAAAACAATATCTGTCGTACTTCCAAGGAGCGTTCGCCGATTGGGAAGCTCGAGACCAGGTGACATTGCGACACGTTGTGCCGGAAAAGCGAAGTGCGGCATACAACATGCGCGACATCATTGAGACGATCGCAGATGAAGGCTCGATTCTTGAGATTCGAGAGAAATTCGGGGTGGGCATCATCACGGCGTTTTTACGCGTCGAAGGCATGCCGCTGGGGCTTATTGCAAATAACCCCAGTCATCTTTCAGGTGCGATAGACAGCGATGCAGCTGATAAAGGCGCTCGATTCCTGCAGCTCTGCGACTCCTTCGACATTCCGGTGTTGTCATTAATGGATTGCCCAGGCATTGCGCTAGGACCCGATTACGAACGGAATGCGTTACTCAGGAAAGTTGGTCGATTGTTCGTGACCGGCGCAAACATGACGACGCCTTTCTTCGGGGTCGTGATTCGAAAAGCGTACGGTATGGGGGTCCGGGCGATGTGTGGCGGCAGCTCCCTTGAACCATTTTTTACTGTGGCATGGCCAACGGCGGAGTTTTCCGAAATGTCCATCGATGGACGTGTCAATTTGACCTACGGGGAAGAGCTGGACCGTATCGATTCTGAAAGTGAACGTGACGCCGTTTTTGAAAGGCTCTTGGACGCGCACGTGGATCGAGTACGAGCGGTGAACGCGGGAGGTACAAACTACGGTATCGACGACGTCATCGATCCAGCTGACACGCGAGCTTGGATTGCACAAGGACTACGGAGTGTACCGCCTGTTGGTCCTCGTAAAGAGAAGAAGCGTCCCAACATAGATACATGGTAGTGGGTGGGGCGTGGTAAGGCGGATTTAACGATATGAAGTTACTGATAGCGAATCGCGGAGAGATAGCGATCCGGGTGATGCGTGCGGCGGCGGAGTTAGGCATCGAGACGGTGGGGGTCGCACCGGCGGACGACGCAGGGTCGTTGCACACGGGCAAGGCGGACGCGGTGATGCCGCTGGACGGCGTGGGCGCGGCAGCCTATCTGGACATCGCGCAGTTGATCAAGGCGGCGCAGGCGACGGGTTGCGACGCGGTGCATCCGGGTTATGGATTCTTGTCGGAGAACGCAGCGTTCGCGGAGCAGTGCGAAACAGCGGGTCTGACGTATGTCGGGCCTCGAGCCGAGACACTGCGGTTGTGCGGCGACAAGGCGCAAGCCCGCGCGACTGCGGCGGAGGCTGGTGTGCCGATCATTCGCGGCATCGACCATGCCGTCACGTTGGACGAAGCGCGTGCGTTTTTCGCCGAGCTCGGCGACGGCCGGGCCATGATGATCAAGGCGCTTGGCGGTGGTGGCGGTCGTGGCTCCCGCATGGTGGCGGATGCGGCCGAGGTGGACGCGACCTTCGAGCGCTGTGGGGCGGAAGCGTTGGCGGCGTTCGGCAACGGTGAACTCTATGTCGAGGAGTTCATTCAGCAGGCACGGCACGTCGAGGTGCAGATTCTGGGCGATGCGACGGGTGCGATCACGCATCTTGGCGAACGCGAATGCAGCGTGCAGCGGCACTTTCAGAAGATCATCGAGGTGGCACCGGCCCCGGCACTGGACGACGAGGTTCGCGCTGCGATTCTGGAGGCGGCAGTACGCCTAGCCAAGCATATCGGATACTGCAATGCGGGCACATTCGAGTTTCTCGTGGATGTGTCGGGTGCGGCGGACGCCCAGCCATTCGCGTTTATCGAGACCAACGCACGGCTGCAGGTCGAACACACGGTGACCGAGGAGGTCACGGGCGTGGACATTGTGAAGGCGCAGTTGCAACTGGCGGCAGGTGCGACGCTGGCGGAGCTGGATCTTGATCGACCACATGAACCTCGCGGATTCGCGATCCAGGCACGGGTGTGCATGGAGGCGGTGGGCGAGGACGGCACGATCCGCCCGGCGAGCGGCACGCTGACGGCGTACGAGGCGCCGAGTGGTCCGGGGATTCGGACGGACGGCTTCGGTTACAGCGGCTATGAGACGAGTTTGAACTTCGACTCGCTGTTGGCGAAGGTAATCGGCTATGCGCCAACGGGCGGACTAGCGGCGGCGGTGTCGCGGACGACCCGGGCGTTGAGCGAGTTCCGGATCGAGGGGGTGGAGACGAACGTCGGGTTCTTGCAGAACATCCTGGCGCATCCGGATTTTGTGCGCGGGGCGGTCCATACCAGGTTTGTGGATGAGCACATGCAGACCCTCGCCACCACCGAGGTCCCACGTCGCTTCGTCCTGCCGGAGGGATATGAAGAGACAGTTGTCGCGGAGGAGACAGCTGAGCATGCGATCGGACCTCCCGGTTCCGTCGGATTAGTCGCACCTATGCAAGGGACCATCGTTGGTATCGATGTGGCGCTTGGACAAGACGTCCGAATTGGTCAGACCGTGGCGGTAGTGGAAGCGATGAAGCTCCAACACGATATCCGAGCAGATCGGAATGGTGTGGTCTGTGCCGTTTCCATGTCAGAAGGCGACGTAGTTCGCGAAGGATTTCCGATCGTGTTTATCGACCCGATAGACAGTGGCGATGGCGCACTTGAGGTCGATGCCGGAATGGACCTCGATGCAGTCCGCGGTGACCTCCAGGAACTGGATGAAATGATCCAAGGTCGGTTGGATCCTGCCCAATCCGATGCTGTTGACGAATTACACGATCAAAACCGACGTACGCCACGCGAAAACATCGATGATCTGATCGACGAAGGAACGTTTAGAGAGTTTGGTCCTGGTGTGGCTGGTTCAGCGGAGGGTGGAACCATCATCGGATTTGGCAGCGTAAATGCGGATCTCGTCGGAGAAGATCAAAGCCGCGTCGCGCTCGTGTACAGCAACAACGAGTTTGCGTCGTACACGCACGGTCACTATCGTCAGGAACAAATCCACGAAATGGCGCACGATTGGCGTGTACCGGTCGTGCTTTTTTCCGAAGGCGAAGGTCAACCCGTGGGTGGATTTGGCGGCGTGGGCATGGATGCGAGCGTCTTCACCGAATTCGCACGACTCTCGGGTCTAGTTCCTCTCGTTGGCGTCAATTTGGGCGATTGTTTTGCTGGCAATGCGGCCCTTCTTGCCTGTTGCGATGTCATCATCGCCACCAAGAACTCAACGATTGGAATGACCGGACCCGGTGTGGTCGAAGCAAGTGGAATCGGACACCACTCCGCTTCAGATCTTGGATCGATGTCATTCCAGGAACTTAACGGCAATGTTGACATTGTTGTGGAAGACGATAGTTCTGCAATTGAGACTGTAAAGCAGTATCTGTCGTACTTCCAGGGTCCGGTACCAGAATGGGAAGCTCCCGATCAACGGCGGATGCGTCACATCATTCCGGAAGATCGCGTAAGAGCGTACGTGATGCGGGACATCATTGAGACGCTAGCGGACAAAGGCTCCGTGCTTGAAATCAGGAAGGATTTTGGTATCGGGGTCAATACGTCCTTCATTCGCGTCGAAGGTCAACCAATGGGAGTTGTCGCGAACAATCCTGCCCACTTGGCCGGGGCAGTCGACAGTCCCGGCGCAGATAAAGGTGCGCGCTTCTTCCAGCTCTGCGATGCGTTCGATATTCCTGTGGTTGTCTTTATGGATTGTCCAGGCATCATGGTGGGTCCAGACCATGAACGGACGGCTCTGGTGAGGCATGCAGTACGACTTTTCAACATAGGTGCAAATTGCACTGCACCGATGTTTGGCATCATGGTAAGAAAAGCGTACGGGCTTGGGGTACAAGCAATGATCGGTGGTGCGTCTTCGGTACCGTTTTTGAACGTCGCGTGGCCGACTGCGGAATTTGCAGGGATGAATATCGATGGTGCAGTGAAGCTCTCCGCTCGTCGCGAGTTAGCAGCGATTGAGGATCCGGAAGAACGTAAGGCCGCCTACGATCAGCGCGTTGCGCAAGGTTACGAGTCGGCTCGAGCAGTAAACTCCGGCGCGCGTTACGTCATCGATCCAGCCGATACACGCGCATTTATCGTGCAAGGCATGAAGAGCCTTCCGCCAAAACCGCCACGATCGACGAAAAAACGACCATATGTCGATACGTGGTAGCCGTTGTTTGGCGCCGATAAGGAAGCAGCGGCTGGAAGAGCCTTCTCACCTACGATCGTTTGAGGGGGTGCGGGCTTGGCGGTAGTGTTGCAAAGACACCTTTTCCGAATTGTGTGGTGTTGGCGATTGGTAGGGCGAGAGTAATCAATCGAGACGAATCGTATGAGTAAAGTGAGGCAAGAAGGAACCATGGAACACGATAGGCACTTTAGCGGAACGATAAAGCGGACATCTGCCGAATCCACGGTTGCTTGGTCGCCAGAGTCTTCGTCGCTAACTCAGCAACCGAACATCGTCATCGTCATTCTCGATGACGTCGGCTATGCGGAATTTGGCTGCTATGGTTCTGATATCGAGACTCAAGCTTTAAACAGTCTCGCGGACGATGGACTTCGTTACGCAAATTTCCACGTAACGCCTCTCTGCTCGCCAACAAGAACTTGCCTACTTACAGGCCGCAATCATCACAGTGTCGGTATGAGTAGGGTAGCTGAGATAACGAATGGGTTTCCGAACACGCGTGGTTTCGTATCACGAGAAGCGGCAAATCTAGCTGAAATGTTGAGACCGCACGGTTATCAAACGTTGGCAGCGGGGAAGTGGCATCTGGGCTCCATCCACGAAACCAGTCCCGCAGGACCATACGACCACTGGCCCTTGCAACGAGGATTCGATCGTTTTCATGGCTTTCTACCGGGTGAGACCAATCAATGGAATCCGGAGCTTATTTCTGGAAACGAACGAATTGAACTACCTCAGAGAGAGAACTACCACCTGTCGGAAGATATCGTCGACCAATCGTGCAAATGGCTTCGCCAGCTGGTTTCCGCCAATCCAGAACAGCCTTTCTTTCTATACGTGGCGTTCGCCGCCGGGCATTCTCCCCACCATACACCGGCTGCGTACGTGCGGAAGTACAAAGGTCGGTTTGACGAAGGTTGGGATGTTGCACGAGCAACAATCCTGGAGAAGCAGATCGCCTCGGGTCTTCTGCCTGAAGGCCAACAGCTAGCGCCGAAAAACCCTGGTGTACAGGACTGGGACGACCTCGATGCAGATGAAAGGCGATTAGCTGTTCGATTGATGGAGGTCTATGCTGGGTTTTTGGATCACGCTGACGATCAAATCGCGAGACTTTTGGAACAGATCGATGTACTCGGCAAACGCGACAACACCATAGTGATTGCGATGTCAGATAACGGTGCGAGTCCGCTGGGCGGACTCCATGGTACGTACGATCACCAGCTCCCACGCAATGGAATTCTCACGAGCGTTGAAGATAACCTCGCTCGAATCGACGACATGGGAGGTCCTCTGACCTACAACCACTACCCGTTCGGCTGGGCGACGGCAGGAAACACGCCTTTCAAGCGATTCAAGGGTCACACGTACGGGGGCGGCGTTCGAGCGCCACTGCTAATCCGCTGGCCGAATGGCATACGAGCAAAAGGCGAGACACGACGCCAGTTCTATCACGTGGTGGATATCACACCGACTTTCATTGATTTGCTTGGTGTCCCGCTACCCAGCCATGTAAATGGGATAGAGCAAATCCCACTCCACGGGGTATCCATGGCGCATACCTTCAACGACAATGAAGTGCCGACGCAAAAGACCCATCAGTACTTTGAGATGGTCGGTCAGCGAGGGATATGGCAGGAAGGATGGAAAGCTGTAACGTTCCATCAGCGGGGAGACGATTACGACTCAGATGTTTGGGAGCTCTACCACTTAGACAACGATATCGCGGAAATTGACGACCTCGCCGACAAGCATCCTGAGAAACTTGAGGCGCTCAAGGCGCTCTGGTGGCAAGAAGCAGAGCGCTTCGGTGTGCTCCCTCTGGATGATTTGAGTCATCGACCAAGTATCGGTTGGTGGCCGGAACCCAAAGATCGGTGGGTTCTTTACCAGGATGCAGTACTTCCGCACCATTTCAAGTCAGGTCCTCGGGTGCGCGGGGTGTCGCATCGGATCGTGGCTCGCATCGAACGACGATCGACCGACCAAGATGGTGCCATCATCGCGGACGGCGGCAGATTTGGTGGATGGAGCATCTTCCTCCACCGTAATCGATTGCACTATACGACGAATAACTTTGGTGAGCGCTGTCGGACGATTTCGAGCGCCGCGATCCCTCCTGGCGAAGCAACAATCCGTATCGATGTCGTACGTACAGGTGAGGATGAAGGGCACGTTCGGTTTTACATCAATGATGAACCTGGCGGCGAAGGAATTCTCTCGCCGTTCGGGTATCACAACTTCGTCAATGAACCGTTGGAGGTCGGTCGAGATAGTCAAACGCCTGTTGATGATCTTTACACCTCGCCTTTTGCATTCAAAGGAAAAATCGCTGATGTCGTGATCGAAGCGTTCGGTACCGAGGTACTAGATCATGAGGCATTGTTAGAAGAGTTAATGACAAGCCAGTAGGAAAATCGTGCCTCCATCGCTCGGTAGTAAATGTGTGACGAAACCTTCACATTTATTCCGGCTAATTGAAAGGCTGGAGTTCTTTACGGTAGTCTCAGAAACTATTTAATTGACGCACAGAGCTCGATACGGATGGCTTGAAATGCCCGGAACCCGAACTGATTTTGATCACGAAAAGGCGCAACGATTTGCCGCGAGAACGGGGCAACAGTTAGCGGCGGCAATAAACTGCTACCTATCGTACATTGGGGATGATCTAGGGCTATACAAGACGATCCTTGATCTCGGTTGGACCACAAGCGATGAATTGGCGACCGCTACCGGTCTCCACGAGCGATGGATTCGAGAGTGGTTGAGGCATCAGGCGTGCAACCAACATCTCGACTACGACGTCGAGAAGGATGCGTTTTCGCTCAGTCCCGAAGCCGGTACGGTGCTCTGCGATGAGGATAGTCCTTATTACTTCGCATCTGGCTTTCAGGCGTTTGCAGCGTTACGTTCGTCCGTAGATCGATTACCGGAAGCATTTTCTACCGGTTTGGGCATGCGATTTGATGAACATGGTGCTGGTTGCGCTTGCGGTATCGAAAAACTAAATAACTATATCCCGAGGTTTGAGCTTGTTCAGTCCATACTCCCACAGCTAGTTGGTGTTTGCGAACGTTTAGAGGAAGGAGCTGCTGTAGCAGACGTCGGTTGCGGCGCAGGCATTGCACTTTTAAATATGGCGAAAGCGTTTCCCAAGTCGACCTTCACTGGTGTTGAGATTTCAACTCATGCCATCGAACGTGCTCGAGCGAATATCGAGGAATGGAATCTCTCGAATGTGTCGATCCAGGACGCACGAGAACAACCGCTAGCGAGTGATCATTCTTTCGATTTCGTCACGACGTTTGACGTTGTTCACGATACCCCTTTTCCAGATCGTTTGATTACTGAAATCTATTCGGCACTACGTCCTGACGGAACGTGGTTGTGTTCGGATATTCGGTCGTATCCAAAGTTCGCTGATAACTTGGCGGAGAATCCGGGTGCACCATTGTTGTATGGCTTCTCCGTTATGGTTTGCATGTCCTCAGCAATGTCTGAGCCGGGAGGTGCCGGGCTCGGAACGTTGGGATTCAATTCAGAGGTTGCTCAAGAGATGACCAGCATTGCTGGATTTACGCGCTTTCGTAAACTTGAATACGAAAACGCCATTAATAGCTATTACGAGATTCGGCCTTAAATGTGACCTGATTTCCGCTGTCAGCTTAAAGGAACAATCGAAGCCAGTACGGACACGATTTCTTCAAATGCCGCGAAATCTTGGCGAACTTGATTCTCGTTATATCCTGCAATACGAGGTACGTGAACGTGTCCCATGGGGATTTTCGTTCCTAATTTCGATTGGAGGTTCAGCGCACGGTAGCTGACCTCATTTGATAGGAAATTTCCGCCAGAACCGGAAAGAGCGTGTTTGCCTTCGAGCGCATCTAAGGAAGACGCTTCGATCGCGCCGTCCTCGACAGTCGTCACAAGCCGGTTGTCTGAGATACGAGATCGGGTATCGGAACTCATCTTTGAGAACATTTCGTCCACAGGTAGCGAAAACTCTAAAAACGACGGTCCGTCTAACGGCGGATCAAACGGATCAGTCGTTTGAGTCACATTGACATCTTGGTTATCAGGTCGTTTTGCGCCACGACATTTCGCTGGGAATCGTTCAAGGTCAAAACGTTCCCGGCCCATACTAACTGTCAGTACCAAAACCGTAGAATCTAACTTAAATACTGGTTCGAGTGTGTTTTCTACGCAAAAGTCGTCAAAATCGGCGTATCTGACTGGAAAAATCATCGTTTTGACGTGTAAATTACTGAATTTTTGGCCATTTAGCGCAAGCGCGAAAGCTCCAGATGGGTTGCATTGTTGAAGATTCATGTCTAATCCAAACGGATCAAACCCAGTGATGATGGCTTGTGGCTGAGAGCTTGAAGGATGAGGTCCCAGATTCCTACTTAACCGCTCGATAGTTGGGCTGAATTCATCAAGATCGTGATCGGCTAACGTCTTGTGGAGCAAGAGTCGACCCCAATACAACGATCGATCATCGAATGTCTTCGATCGTATGTCGACGCAAGCTTCTTCCCACAATGAAGTGGCTGCTTCAGCAACTAACTGATGCGGATTAGCTGAATGTCGGAGATCTTGTGTCAGGCGCGTCGCTACATCGACGTATCGATCGACGACATGAGGTATCTCCGCACGGGCGGATTCCAGTCGCGATAGCTCAACGCTTAGATTAGGATCGACCAATAGGCTCTGTTGGTTTCGGGGTCGCTGAACAGATGAGCTATGGCCACTTTATCCCAAGGTTGTGCTCGTCACTCGCGCGGTTAAACCAGTCAACGACTTCGTTGTGATAAGGGATGCCATTAGCGCGTCTTTGAAGCGTTTCCTCGTGTTCGATGAGCCCAGCATAGTAGACACGATCGTGGTCGGGTGCTGGCTTCATCTCGACAAGATGCTGTAGGATCCTATCCATATCGTTCTTGAAACTCTCAAGCTCAAGAAATGCGTCGATCTTGAATGCCATCACAAACTGGGACGTGGCGACACCACCAGTAAAAACACCTGGGCCGTTTCCGGAGAGAATGCCAGACATGATTTCAGCAATCATGGCGAATCCATACCCCTTGTGGCTACCGTTCTCTCGCGTTCCGCCGAACGGCAGCATGTGAAACTTGCCGTAATCGGGCGTTTCCACTGAATCCATGATGGGACTGCCGTCCAGATCACAAATCCACCCCGGTTCAAGCTTCGAGCCGATCCGTCGCGTGAGACCGAGTTTGTTGGCAGCGACTTAAGTCGTAGCAACATCGAATACAAAAGGCGGCATCTCATTTGCGGGTGCCGCCCACGCGATAGGGTGTGTGCCGAATGCGGGTTCAGAACCAAAGGTGGGCACCATGATGCCTCCGCCCGCAGACACCATGCAGACCCCAATCATGTCCTGCTGAATTGCTTGCATGGGATAGTAAGCCAACATGCCGACGTGGCCACATCGTTGCACACCAACAGCACCAATACCGTAAAGCGCAGCCTTTTCGATGGCCATATCCATCGCCTTCGGTCCAACGTGAAGACCGATACCTAAATCGGCGTCTAAGGTTGCGCTAACAGGCGATTCACGTAGGACGCGGACGTTGGGGGTTGGGTTGAGCCGACCGTCGGCATACATTTCGACATAGCGACGGACCATGTTCGAAACGCCATGGCTCTCACATCCTCGCAGGTCGGCGACAATTAAAACGTCAGCCGCGAGTTCCGCATCGCTAGATGCCACGCCCATCGCCTTAAACAAAGCGACCATTCCCGCTCGCGCGGTAGGTTCTGAAACGAGTACTTGCTCGTCTTCAGGAACTACGAAATGTTTAAGCAAAGTCTTTCTCGATTGATTAGCTAGCGTAACTTGAATCGGAATTCATGTTTTTTTCGAAGGCAAAAACGACATATGAGTGAGTATTGTCCGTATCAATCGAATATCGTATTAATCGAGATCTTCGGTATTTTGTCGAGAAGCCAAATCAAACGAACGACAGCTATGCGTCATGCTCAATCCGTTTGAACTTCTGAAGCGAATGGCAATCGAGCGGCACGAGCCCTCGATTGGCGCCGCCGCTGTAAACGACTTCTGCGACATAGAGATCGCCTTTCGAATCGGCCCAAATCCCATGCGGTGCAAAGAAATTGCCGGGTTGCACTGGGTCGCTTTCACCGAAGCGATGGATTACCGATCCATCGAGTTCCATGATGCACACACTTGCATGTGGCGTGTGCGGGAGAATCTCCGTATTCGGCGGTTTACCTGCGATTTCACCAAGCTCCGCTACATGAAGGATTCCACTTTTGTCGATGAACAGATCGTCTGGTCGGGTCACGTGATCCCAGGTTTCTAAGTGTGCTCCGTGGTGGTCGAAGACTTGAATGCGAGAGTTCTCCCGATCTGCGACATAGACGCGGCTATCGGCATCAATGGCAATCGCATGGGGTAGATTGAACTCCCCAGGTCCGGTACCCGGTTCACCCCAGGAGTACAGGTACTCACCAGAATTGGAGAACTTGTGAACTCGCGCATTGCCGTATCCATCCGCGACGAACAAATCGCCCATCCTGTCCAAAGCGACGTTTGTTACGCGATTGAATGGCCCACCCCCGTATTGAACAGGCGACTTGCCGGGAATGAAGCCGGTATCGCTCGCCTTGTTCTTCTCGCCGAGGGTTTGCTTCAAATTACCGTCTGTATCGAAGATGCGCACGGTGTGGTCGAAGTTGTCCGCCGCAAAGATCGTGTCATCCGGTCCGATATACAAGCCATGTGGATTAGTAAACACGCCCTCACCCCACGCATCAAGGAAATTCCCGTCTGAATCGAAGACGATCATGGGATGTTCGCCGCGGTTGAACGCGTAGACACGATCTCTCGAATCGGTTGCCACGCCTGCGACTTCTACAAAACTCCACCCCTCGGGTAGCTTTTCCCAGTTGCGAATAACTTCGAATTCAATCCTTGCCAATGGGGTTCCCTCCGCTGATTTCGATAGTGCCGCTTCCAATCTGAGAGTGCGTCAACTTTCTCGGTAGTCCGCGAGTTGCTCGCTTCATCATTCTTAACGATGATCGGATTTTGTATGAGTGTTGAGTGCTCTTGAAGCAACTCAATGACAGAACCCTTCGAGACGAATCGTTCCAATTCAAGACGAGATCCCTGAAGTTCTGGTCCTTACGTTCCAAATCTTGGAGAGGACTCTTAAGCATGTCGTAGAAACAGCCAAGTTCGGCGGTCGATAGCTCTGACTCGAGATGGTGGTCTAGGACGTCGACGTCACCTTCGTCATCGAGTTGTGATACAGCATTTCTATATGGTGAGCAGGGAGGGAAGGCATAGATTTGCATTACCGTTCAGTCTTTAAGCGTGCGTGTGGAGTAAAGCGTTCGCTTTCATATGGTAACGACACGCGTTGGTTGAGTCGCCACGCATTTCTTAGCGTCGTGTGAAGTGGCGTTCGAAGCTCTAAGACTCACCATTGACGGCTAGACGATAAGCGATCACGAAATCGCCTCGACCGCTTCCGTCAACTCGATCTCCTCCAGCCGTCACTACAACATAGTCGTAGTCACCGTATCGATATCCCATCGGTGTCGCATGTGCACCGGCTGGTAGACTGCTAGTCCAAATCTCAGCTCCTTCCCTCCCATCGAATGCAAAGAGTTTTTTGTCGTTAGGTGTGCCTATGAACACCACACCGCCCTGCGTGACCATCGGTCCCCCAAACGTGTAGTAGCCCCATTGAGCAGCTTCCTCTCCCACGTCTCGCCACGTAATCGAACCGATCGTGCTCTCCCATTTCACTTCCCCTTGGTCAAGGTCCACTGCAACAAGTGTTGTCCAAGGACCCCTAAGGCACGGGAGCTCGTCATGGAACAGATCGAATCGCGCCATTCCGTAAGGTGTTCCATACTGCTCCGTGTGTTGAGCACGCGCGCCATTCAGAGTTCCTTTCCGATCGGCTTGAGGAAAATCCCGACGCGGGATCAACTTCACTACTGTAGGCAATCGATTGACGATCAGGTAACCAATACGGTGCTCTGTGTCATAAGCCATTGATCCCCAATTCGTACCGCCCGGATTGCCTGGATAGAGTAGCGTGCCCTCGAGACTCGGCGGTGTAAAAATACCTTCATAGCGGATGCCTTCAAGCAACCTTTCACAACCTTCACGATGCTCAGTATTGAAGTTCCACATCGGTAAAGGTCTCGCGTCGGTGGAGTGGAGTCTCAGTTTTGGAAATGGCTGAGTCTTTGACGTCTGTTCGCCAGGTACATTGCTTCGCGGAACGACGCGTTCTTCCACCGGGTGCAGAGGTTCCCCAGTCTCGCGGTCGAGCACGAAAACAAATCCTGTTTTGGATGCCTGCGCGACCGCAGGACGTTCCTGTCCGTCCGCTGAGAGATGCTTAAACAAGAGAGGTTGCGACGCAAGATCGTAGTCCCATAGATCATGATGGATCGTTTGGTATCCCCAGACGAACGTCCCGGTTGACGCGCGAAGCGCGACAACAGAGTTTGCGAACGCGTTATCTCCCAAGCGTATGCCACCATAAAAATCGGGAGACGGCGACGTCGTCGGTAGAAAAACTAAATCTCGCTCGGTATCGGCAGATATCACGCTCCAAACGTTCGCACCACCGGTATCGTTCCCCAAGACACTAGACCAGCTAGAGCTGCCCGGATGACTATCAAATCGAGGAATCGGATCCCAAACCCAGGCGAGTGTCCCGTTTCGTGCGTTGAATGCACGAATCAATCCAGGTTCTAGATCTGCTGCCCCGTTGTCTCCGATAGCAGAGCCAACGATTACAAGATCTTCGACGACAGTTGGTGGCGACGTTAAAGAGTAGTCCCACTTCCTGTAGCGTCTTATGCCTGATGACAAGTCGATTTGTCCCGCTTGACCAAAATCAGGACAGAGCTCACCGGTGTTGGCATCTATAGCAATCAATCGAGCGTCGAGAGTTCCTGCGAACACGCGTACGCGGCATTGAATCGAAGCGCTGCGCGAATCGACCCAGACGGCGATTCCGCGCGAGGTGAACATCTCACTATAGGATTCGGAGAAATCTACATTTGGGTCAAACACCCAGAGTTCCCTTCCCGTGGCGGGGTCTAACGCAATAACCCGATTGAAACCGGTCGAGAATATCAATTTGTCATGGATCAATACCGGTGTTGCCTTGAAATTTGACGAATCGCCATCAAATTCAGAACCGTCAGTAGCATCTCCCGTCCTGTATGTCCAAGCTAAGGAAAGTTTCTTAACACTTTCGGGTGTAATAGATGAGGGCGCTACATACCGGTCGCCCTTCAATGAACCCCCGTAATGTGACCAGCCTTCTGCTCCTTCAATGGACAGAATAGACATGAGCACAAAACAAATAAACACTGCTGAATTGCGAAGAGTAACTAATGATGAATATGGCTTCGCGGAGTGGATCAAATATGTCAACATCTTGTTCTTATGCGACCGATTTTAGGTAACACCACTAATGAACTTATCGATTTGACTAAAGCAGTATCGCCAAAACTAAAATTGAAGTGCATTAGATTGAGGTTTTAAGTGCCAATCGAAAAGCCAGATTTTAAAAACTCGCAAGACGAACGATTCGCAGCTGAATTGTTATCCGAAATTGGTCAATTCAAGACGACGATTCCCCTCGACCCAATTCCTCCAAGCGACGATCCTAAAGAGAATGAACTTTGGATTCGGCGGAGGGCTGTATTGACGAGAACCTTGTACGAGACACATCCTGAGCACGAAGCAGCATTGGCTTGTATTTACGAATATTGGATGCTTATGGATATGCAACCTCATTTATTTCTCTCTGTCAAAGACAATTTACATGATCAGATTTTGGAAGTTACTGGTCAATACCGAAGTTACAACCTAAGAGATCCAAGCGAGAGAAAGTCCTGGATCGAGGCGACGGAATTGATATCACGTTGGAAGCGATTGATGATCAAGAGAGTTCTTGCGAAGTACCCACACTTAATGATTGCGGTCTGGGCTCACTTTACGATAATCGAAGAATTGACAAGTGAGATCTTGGACTTTGACCCGAGTGAGCGGTTACCCGAGGAGCTTTTGAGCGTCGTAAATCGCTTGTTTTCCTCTGTTGAGCGTTTTCTGGAGTATCGAAATACGATTGAAGCATTTGTACAAAACAAGCTATATCCAGACTATTGGCAGATTTCTCTATACATGGCTGAAGAACGGCTACTTGAGGCGGTGGACGCGTTGTCATATGTTGATGTAGAGGAACAACTGCGATTCTTGTTGAGAACCAAGAATCTGTTCCCCCAAAATACCAGAGTAAACGCTTTACGACAGAAACTCGAAGCAGTTGGAAGGAAGTTTGAATTCTCATTTACCGATCTAATTTCGGGCAAGCACATAGATATTAACGACTACCATGGTAAAGTTGTGTTAATAGATTTCTGGGCGACATGGTGTCAACCTTGCCTAAATCAAGTCCCGCAGTTTAAGCGTCTTATTCGACAGGATTACGAAAGTGGGTTAAGACTATTAGGAGTCTCTTGTGACGAGCCGGACTTGGTCAAGTACGGTAAGCAGTATATTCGTTCGAACAACCTTAACTCAAGCCTAGTGGAACTGGAGACTCACGTTCTCACATGCGCGGAGACACACGGTATGGATTGGCCCATTTGCGTAGATAAAAACCTTGCGGACGGGTGGGCAGTGAAGGGTATACCGACGGTTTTCGCTATAGATCGGAAGGGAGTATTGAGATCTACGAACGTTTTAGGGAATCTCAGTTCGACCGTCGCGGAATTGCTACAGGAGTGAGCTAAATAGGTAGAGATTTATCTATTGACTATTAGATAAATTAGAAAGTCGTATTCTCATTGTATACGGCTACATTTTCTACTAGTCTAGTTCCGTCGTACTATGAAAATGATTGTAGCTTGGATTATCGAAAGGGCAAGTAAGGGGCTTCGCTTCTAAGCTGTGAGAATAAAATATGCGTCTCTTATGTTGATTCGGTTTAGGTGATGATAGATTTATATACATGGGGAACGCCTAATGGACGCAAAGTGTCCATTGCACTTGAAGAAATGGAATTGGAATATAACGTGATACCGATTAATATCGGTAAAGACGAACAGTTTTCGTCCGACTTTCTAGAAATTAGCCCTAACAACAAGATTCCTGCGATCGTTGACGTCGAAATAGGTCGTTCGATGATGGAATCTGGAGCGATTTTGTGGTACTTAGCTCACAAGACCGGTAAATTCCTCGGTCAAGATTCATACGTCACACTCGAATGGCTCATGCTACAAATGGGAGGTGTCGGACCCATGCTTGGTCAAGTGCACCACTTTTCACGTTTTAATCAGGGTGTTGCGCCGTATGCTGAAGAACGGTATCGATCCGAAGGACATCGGCTATACGGCGTGCTGGACAAGCGCTTACAGGAGAGCGAGTTTCTTGCGGGTGACTATTCGATTGCGGATATGGCGACTTGGCCGTGGATTTCACGGTGGGAATAGCATGAAATCTCGTGGGATAACTACCCATCCTTGAAGCGATGGTATTGCAACATTGCGGGCAGAGCGGGAGTACAGCGAGGATACGAAGTTCCAACGAAGACGAATGGGATACCAATTCCAAATTAGAAGGTCTAACTTCATCCGATACACGTTGAAACAGTGAACGGAAAACCTCAACACTAAACTACCAAACTTATGCAAATAGAAGTCATCGTGCTCGCAGCGGGTCAAGGCACTCGCATGACGTCTCGAATTCCGAAAGTTCTTCATACGGTTGGCGGCAAGCCGATGTTGACTCGTGTATTGGAAACAGTTAATAGTCTTTCACCATCACAAACACACGTAGTTATTGGCGACAACGCAAGCGGTTTTCACTCGCTATACGATGAATTTCACGTTAATTGGGTTCACCAATCAGAACAGTTAGGAACGGGTCACGCTGTCCTTCAGGCATTGCCCTATCTGAATGAAGGATCACATGCGCTCGTGGTCTACGGCGACTGCCCTTTGGTTAAGCCTTCTACCTTGAAACGTTGTACGGTTGAAGGACAGGATGGTGTTGGCTTAGTTTCTGCCGTTGTTCCGGATCCTTTCGGTTTGGGTCGCATCATCCGCAACCCGTCTGGAGAAGTTGAAGCGATTATCGAACAGACAGACATTTCTTCCGATCAATGTGCAATCGACGAGATAAATAGCGGTATTCTGAGTGCGTCGGTGGGATTTCTGAGCGAGTATCTGCCGCGGCTAACTGACAACAACGCGCAAGGAGAGATATACCTCACGGATTTGGTCGCCGAAGCGGTGTCCAAGGGTGTTCAGGTCAACGCGATTCAAGCGACGGATTATCGGGAGGTCCTTGGCGTCAATGATCGTATTCAACTAGCACAAGTCGAACGCATTTTTCAACAGCGGCAAGCCGAAGACCTAATGAAACAGGGTGTGAGCATCGCCGATCCCAGTCGGTTTGATTGTCGGGGCTCCGTGAAAGCAGGAATGGACTGTTCGATGGACATCAATGTGATCCTAGAGGGGGACATTGAACTCGGCGATAACGTACAGATTGGGTCCAATTGCATACTAAGGAACGTGCAGATCGCTTCCAACACGATCATCAAAGAAAATACCGTAATTGAAGATGCGAAAATCGGTCGGGAGTGTTCGGTAGGACCTTTCGCACGTATTCGGCCGGGAACCACGTTGGACGACAACGTAGGTATCGGGAATTTCGTAGAGATTAAGAACTCTCAACTGGCGAGTGGTGTTAAAGCCGCTCATTTGGCCTATCTTGGTGATACGGAAATCGGTACTGACACGAACATTGGTGCTGGTGCGATCACATGTAATTACGACGGCAAAGACAAACACCGTACGATCATCGGTGACAACGTCTTCATTGGGTCCAATAGCTCGCTCATTGCACCGATCACCATCGAATCCGGCTCGGCGGTCGCAGCGGGTTCGTCGATCACTCGAAACGTGGATACGGATGCATTGGTGATCGAACGCGCAGAGCAGCGCGTCGTCAAAGGCGGGGGAACCCGATTCCGAAGGCGATAAGCGACGATGTGCGGCATTGTCGGTGCTACCACCCAGCGCGAAGTCTTAGCCATCCTAATGGAAGGATTGCGGCGGCTGGAATACCGTGGCTATGACTCTGCCGGTGTTGCGGTTCAAGTAACCGATGGTTGCGCCATTGATCGTGTTCGTCGCGTAGGCAAGGTTAACGATCTCCAAGACGCGTTAACAGCTCGCCCGGTTTCTGGTCGCATTGGCATCGCCCATACTAGATGGGCGACTCACGGTGAACCTAGTGAGGCGAATGCCCATCCGCACATGTCGAATGGTTCGATCTGTGTCGTACATAACGGCATCATCGAGAACTATGAAGCGTTGAGAGAAGAACTCGTTGGATTGGGGTACGAGTTCGACTCTGACACGGACTCAGAAACGATCGCCCATCTGCTTCACTACCACTACCAGCAATCTGGCGATCTGAAAGACGCGATGGTCTCGACTCGGCGACGTCTTGAAGGTGCTTACGCGATCGCGGCGATTGCCAACGATGCGCCTAACGAAATTGTTGCGGTACGTGGTGGTTGTCCATTGGTCGTCGGTTTAGGTCTTGGTGAGCACTTTGTCGCGTCGGATGTTGTTGCGCTGCGTCCGGTAACGGACCGCTTCATCTTCCTGCAAGAAGGAGACATCGTGCGGCTCTCGTCCGACTCGTTGACGATTCTGGACGAAAACGACAACCCAGTCGAACGCGAACCAGAGACTATTCGCGCTCATGCCGATGAGATGGAGAAAGGCACCTATCGACATTTCATGGCGAAGGAAATCCACGAACAACCGCGCGTCGTAAGAAATACGCTAGAAGGCCGGATCGGGAGTGATCGTATCCTCGAAGATGCGTTCGGGATTCGGGCGCGATCCGTGCTGGATGACACCAAGTCCGTGACGATCGTTGGCTGCGGTACGAGCTATTACGCTGCGTGCGTTGCGAAATATTGGATTGAGGACATTGCGCAGATTCCGTGCAACGCCGAAATTGCGTCCGAATTTCGATATCGAAATCTGGTCGTGCCACAAAACAGCTTGTTTGTGTCGTTATCCCAGTCCGGAGAAACGGCAGACACGATTGCGGCTTTGCGCGAGGCGAAAGAACGCGGGTTTAAGCACACCGTAGTCATATCGAACGTGCTCAACAGCACACTTACGCGAGAAAGTGATCTACCGATCATGATGAATGCTGGCGTTGAGGTTAGCGTCGCGTCAACCAAAGCGTTCACCGCAATGCTGACGGATTTACTATTGCTCGCGGTTTTGCTGGGTCGTCGAAACGGGCTTCCTGAGGAGCGTGAAGCTGAAATAGTGCGCGATTTGCATGCGTTGGATCGAGTGATCTATCGGACATTGGGATTGGATCACCAGCTGCGTGTTTTGTCCGAAGAATTTATGCACAAACACCATGCGCTGTTTCTGGGACGTGGCTCACAGTACCCCATCGCGTGCGAAGGTGCGTTAAAACTGAAGGAGATTTCTTATATCCACGCGGAAGGGTACCCAACGGGTGAGTTGAAACATGGTCCATTGGCATTGGTTGACGCGGATATGCCGGTCGTTGCGGTTGCTCCCAGTAATGAACTGCTTGAGAAAGTGCAATCAAACGTGGAGGAAGTGAAAGCGCGGGGTGGCATGCTCTACGTGTTTGCCGACGCGGAGGCAGGATTTCGTACGAGTGACAACATGAAGGTCATCGAAGTACCTCGAGTTGATCCACTATTAGCGCCAATCGTGTACGTCGTACCGCTGCAATTGCTCGCCTATCACGTTGCTGTGCAGAAAGGTACCGACGTTGATCAACCGCGCAATCTGGCGAAATCGGTTACGGTGGAATAGTCGTTTTAGTTCTTTATATTTAGTGCCCACTAAACGAACGCGCAGTAACGACTGGTTAGAAGGACTAAGACACATTTTTTGCGAAATAAAGACCGATTAGGCTAGCCAAAGTGACATGTCAATAACTGATACTAACGACGATTCAGCGCTTACGAAAGGACTAAACGAACGTCAACTAGCTGCCGTAACGGCTGAGCCAGGTAATCAGCTTGTTATAGCGGGTGCCGGGTCGGGCAAGACCAGGGTGCTAGTACACCGTTTGGCTTACCTAATCAAACATTACGGTTACAGTCCCTATGAATTGATGGCTGTCACGTTCACCAACAAAGCTGCGCGAGTGATGGCTGGACGGGTAGCCGAACTCCTTGGAATTGAAACGCGACACTTATGGATCGGCACGTTCCACGGACTTGCTAATCGCATGTTGCGCCGGGATTACGACCTGGCGCGTCTCCCGCGGGACTTTCAGATTCTGCCGTCCGATGATCAACGAAGGGTCGTCCGTGAACTCATGAAAACGCAGCACATGGACGTCAAACAGAATACGCCGACGGAGCTCGCGAATTGGATCAACCGCGTCAAGGATGAAGGTAAGCGACCCGAGCATCTTCAATTAGGTCGAAGTCCCGAGATGCGTCGAAGGATTGACTTCTACCGCATCTACGACGAGTTTTGTCAAAAGAATGGTCTTGTCGATTTTGGTGAGATTCTTTTGCGGTGTCATGAAATGTTGCTTGAACACGACGACCTGCTAAGGGATTACCACGACCGTTTCAGCGCGTTATTAGTAGACGAATTTCAAGATACGAATGTCATTCAGTATCACTGGATTCGACTCTTAACCGGTAAGGAAGCACACGTCATGGTCGTCGGTGACGACGATCAATCGATATATGGATGGCGCGGCGCCGTGGTGCAGAACATCCGGAATTTCTCACAAGACTACCCTAACACAAACGTCGTGCGGTTAGAACAGAACTATCGCTCGACAGCGAACATCCTCAACGCCGCGAACAAAGTCATCGAAAACAACGATGATCGATTAGGTAAGACCCTGTGGACAAACGCAGCAGACGGTGAGCCGATTCATGTTTTCCCTTGCGACTACGGTGAAGATGAGGCGAACTACGTCGTTGATTGTTTACAGGATTGGGTGCGTGAAGACAGTTCACGTACGTATGAAAACGTCGCGGTCTTGTATCGAAGTCACTTTCAATCATTGGCACTAGAGATCGCGCTGAAAGGTGAAGCGATTCCGTACACGATTCGCGGTGGCGCCAGGTTTTATGATCGGGCTGAAGTGCGAGATGCGTTAGGCTATATGCAACTGTCTAACAATCGCGAAGCAGATGTTGCGTTCGATCGAGTACTAAACATCCGACCTCGAGGGATCGGGAACGCTTCGCAAGAGCGGATTCGCGAATTTGCGGATCGAAACGGATTGAGTTTGTGGGACGCATCACACGAAGGCATCAGACAGCGTGTGTTCCCTGAGAGATTGGCAGCACGATTGGCTGAATTTCTTGAGGAAATCGACCGAGTAAGTTCACGTTGTGGAGATAAACACCTTGTAGAGATTGCAGACGTTTGTGTTTACGAATCAGGCTTGATGGATTACCACATGGAGTCGGAACGTAACGAGCAACTTCGAGAGACACGACGCGAGAACCTACAGGAGTTTATCAGGAGCTGCGGCGTGTTCGAGGAGAAGTTCTTAAGGGAAGACTTGGGTGACGGTGAGAAAACAGTTCTGCAATCGTTTCTCGACACGGTAACACTTGATGCTGGCGATGTGGAAGAGGAAATAGGACCAGCTGTGAGCCTTATGACGTTGCACGCTGCGAAAGGGCTTGAGTTCCCGTTGGTTTTTATCGTCGGCATGATGGAAGGTCGCTTTCCGCATCATCTAAATCTGGACGATCCCGTCCGGCTATACGAAGAACGACGACTTGCTTACGTAGGTTTCACACGAGCGATGGAACAGCTCCACCTAACTTACGCTAAGCGTGATCGCGGCTTCAGTGATCGTGCCGATACGTCTAGAGTGTCAAGATTCGTTAAGGAAATACCATCTGAATATTTGCACTACGCCCAGCACCGCCGCGTCCTGGATCGGCGACGCTTCAGACGATACGTACAAGGTTCCATGAAGATTTAAGAACCTATCACCGCGATCCAATCTGTGCGTCTTGTTGCGTATGCACGACGGCGCACGACGCTAGAAAAATGCAATACGAATCGTAGCGTGAGCGACCCAAGGTCTCAAGAAGCGTTAATTGACTAAGCAAGACAAATCCCAAATTGCCATTTGCGTCAATCCAATGGCGGGAAGGGACGTACGACGGCTTGCGGCTCGTGCTTCTACTGTCACCCATGAAGCCAAAATGGACTGTGTTGCTCGTATTGCGGCAGGCGCGGACGCGATGGGTGTCGACGAGATTTTTATCGTACGCGAACCGTTTCGGATTGCTGAACGCGCTCTCGAGTGGATGCGCCTCAACGCCAAGGTGACGTTACTTGATGTCGAACTGACTCATGATTTGTCGGATACGGCGCGGGCGATTGAGGCTTTCCGTGATCATGGGGTGGACCACGTGGCGGCGTTAGGTGGAGATGGAACGCACAGAGTCATCGCGAAGACAGCCCCGGACCTTTACCTCGTGCCGCTGTCAACGGGCACGAACAACGTCTTCTCACTGACAGTCGAAGCCACCATCGCTGGGGAGGTGGTAGCGCTCGGTGCAAAGAGGCAGTTACCGCAGGACCGTCTGTGTCGTCGAGCAAAAGTCGCGAAGCTCACCATTGACTCACACGTACAGGATATTGGACTGATCGACGTCGTGCGCATTGAGGACGATTTTGTCGGCAACTACCGTCCCTTTGATCCTGTAAAACTACGTGAGATGGTGTTGACTCGAGCAGAGCCAGACGCAATCGGTATGTCGCCTATTGGTGGGTTGATGGAACCTGTCAGTGCGGACGACGATTGCGGTCTCTACGTTAAGTTTGGCAAGGGTCATACGCGGCGGGTACCGGTATCTCCTGGTTACTTTCGTGACGTTCACATTTCCCAGACCAGTAAGTTACCGTTCGAATGTAGATGTGAGCTGGAATCCGCTGGGTTGATCGCAATCGACGGGGATCGTCTTCATCGAATTGAAAGTGGGCAACGGGTCAGCGTCGAAATTAATCGTAATGGTCCGCACGTATACGACATAGCAGCTTCCATGCGTTTCGCAGCAGAGCATGGACTAAGTGCGCACTTGAAGTAGCTGATCTAGCATGACTCCGTTGATCTGACCCAAATCCCCGTTGATAATGAGACGCTTCTCGCGTCCCGTAGAGGCACTATCGTGCACCGACCATCATTAGTTGGCGTCGTTCTTTCGACGCTACTTGTAGCGTGCGCAGAGACTCCGACTACCTCTCAGTCCGAGGATATGACCCCGATAGAGGGCAGTTCGCAGACGTTCGAGTGGAAGCTCGTCATGTCTTGGCCTAAGAACCTACCTGGTCTCGCAACGTCAGCTGAACGACTCGCGCAGAACATTGCGGCGATGTCCAACGATCGTTTAACCATCAAGGTGTACGGTGCGGGCGAGTACGTACCGGCGTTTCAAGTTTTTGACGCCGTCTCAAGTGGTACGGCCGAGATGGGCCATAGCGCCGCGTACTACTGGCGTGGAAAAGCTCCCATTCTTGCAGTTTTTGGAACGGTACCCTACGGAATGACTGCGCAAGAAACCAACAGCTGGCTTCACTACGGCGGTGGTCTGGAACTGTGGCGCGAGGTTTATGCGCCGTTTAATCTGATCCCGTTTCCGGCGGGAAACTCTGGGGTGCAAATGGCAGGTTGGTTCAACCGGGAACTCAACAGCCTAGACGATATTCAAGGCTTGAAAATGCGCATCCCGGGATTGGGTGGCGATGTATTTCAAAGAGCGGGCGGCGTTGCAGTTCAACTACCCGGAAATGAGCTCTTTACCTCTCTGCAGACAGGCGTTATTGATGCGACGGAATGGGTGGGTCCGTACAACGATCTAGCCTTCGGACTCCACGACATTGCGACGTACTACTACTACCCGGGTTGGCAGGAACCGAACGCAGTGCTTGAACTCATGGTCAACAACGCGGCGTACGAATCATTGCCGCCTGACCTTCAGAAAATCGTCGAGGTCGCGGCGCGAGCCTCTAACCAAGACACACTCGATGAATTCACCGCGCGTAACATGGCAAGTTTGAATACCATGACGGGTGAACACGGCGTTCAACTTCGCCGATTGCCTCCCGACGTACTGTCTGCGTACCGAACGTATGCCAAGGAAGTACTCGACGAACTTGCCACAGAAGACGAACTCTCTGCACGGGTTGTTGCTTCGTACAGGGAGTTTCAGTCGAATGTGAGTCAATGGCACGCGATCGCCGAGGAAGCGTACTTCGATATTAGGCGAACCGACGACGAATCGTAATCGCCCACTAGTTCAACCATTTTCATCTGATCGAATCATGTTTAACCGTGTACTTATCGCCAATCGAGGTGAAATCGCCATCCGAATTGCGCGCGCCGCACAGAGTCTAGCTGTGGAAAGCGTTGCGGTGTATCCTCATGCGGATCGCACCTCTCTACACACGCAGTTTGCTACCCACAGTAACGTCTTGACAACACAAGCCGGGGCGTTGCCACTTGCTGGTTATCTCGACATTGAACAGCTCATCAGCGTCGCCAAGAAAACGGCGTGTGATTGTGTCCATCCAGGCTACGGTTTTCTGGCCGAACATGCGAGTTTTGCTGAGCGATGCGCCGAAGAGGGAATCACGTTTATCGGGCCGTCGGCAGACGTACTTCGAACTTTTGGCGATAAGGTCGCCGCGCGCGAGCTGGCAGCAACACTTGGCATTCCGGTCGTGCGTGGAAGTGATCAAGCAACCGATCGTGTAGAAGATGCCGCCAAGGTTGCTACAGACATCGGGTACCCGGTCATGCTTAAAGCTGCGGCAGGTGGTGGCGGAAGAGGCATGCGTGCTGTGGCGTCAGAGGAAGAACTACGACAGGAATTTGCACTATGCAGCGGTGAAGCAGAATCAGCTTTCGGTGACGGTTCAATCTTCATTGAGAAGCTGATTACAGACCCGCGTCATATTGAGGTGCAGATCCTTGCGGACCACGAGGGTGATGTCGTTCACTTGTTTGAGCGCGATTGTTCCATTCAGCTACGTCATCAGAAGGTCATGGAGTTTGAACCCGCGCCGAACTTGGACCCAAAGTTGCGAGACACGATCTTAAATCATGCGACGAAGCTCTGTAAAGAAGCAGGTTACACGAACGCTGGAACCGTTGAGTTTCTGGTCGATGTGGAAGAGGGTGAGTGCTTCTTTATTGAATGCAATCCTCGTATTCAGGTTGAGCACACTGTCACGGAACAAATCACCGGAGTCGATTTAGTTGAGGTACAGTTCCGAATTGCGGCTGGAGAATCTCTGGCTTCACTCGGCATTTCAGATCAGGCGTCGATTGAGCCGATTGATGGTTTCAGCATTCAAGCTCGCGTCACAGCGACCGTAGCTGGCAAGATCACAGGATACAGGGAGCCGACAGGACCGGGCATTCGCGTTGACAGCTATGGCTATGACGGCTATGAGGTTAGCGCGCAATTCGATCCTTTATTAGCAAAAGTCGTTGCAACGACGACTCGTGATTTTCCTGCGACGCTTGCACGTTTGCGACAAGCATTGGGAGAGTTCCAGATAAGTGGCATTCAAACCAATCTAGCATCGCTTTCTGCTATATGTAACAACGCACTCGTTGAGGGTGGGGATGCACGAACCACTCTTTTGAGTTCGCAACCCGATCTGACCAACGCAGACGGTAGAGCTGACAACAGCTTGATTGGATTCCTTGAGCAAACTACTACAGCAAATTCGCCCGTATCAGCTTCGTCCGATTCAACATCTCAAGCCGACGTTCCTCTTCGTCCGCTAATACGAATCCCTGATGGAGATATTGAGATCACGGTACCTTTGGAAAGTACGCTGGTGGAGTGGTCAGTTGGAGAAGGAGATCTAGTTAAGACGGGCGATCCGATCGTCGTAGTGAATGCGATGAAAATGGAAACGGTCATATCGGCTCCGAAATCTGGTCGCGTCAGTGCGATGCAAGCCTTGAGTGCGGGAGATCAACTTAGCGCCAATGAAACTGTAGCGGCGTTGACGCCACTTGATACCACTGACTCCACGATTCTCGAAACTCGTCGTGAATCGAGCGATTGGCAATCGACACTGGATCAAGTAGCCACATTACAAGCGATGGCGAAGGAACGCCTTGCAATAGGATCGGAAGAACCGGGCGTCGTTCGCCAGCGCGATCGCAACAAGCTAACTTGCCGAGAACGCATCGAACTTTTACTTGATACCGACTCGTTTCACGAAGTGGGGTCTGTCACGGGATTCGCGTCGTACGACGACGAAGGCAATATCGTTGCGTTTACGCCCGCAAACCACGTTGGCGGATGGGGCACGATCGAGCAACGCACAACCATCGTTTGTGCGGATGACTTCACTTCGCGTGGTGGACATGCCGATGGCGCCATCGGTGCAAAGAGCTCACACTTAGATCGACTTTCCATCGAGATGCGAGTACCTTCAGTGCGTTTGCTCGATGGCTCATCGGGCGGTGGAAGTGTCGCCGCGATGGTACCGCAGCAGAAGCAAGAAGGTGAAAGTTCCGCAAAGGAAAGCTCTGGCGCCATCAAATCGGGACGACCTCGCGTCGCGGGTGGCGGTGGCTCATTTTACCGGGTCACCTCGGTAGCGGGATGTATACCCAGCAGCTGGCGACAGTACCTGTGGTCAATATGCTCTTGGGTAGCGTCGTAGGAATCGGAGCGGCGAAAGCTGTCCTTGGCCACTTCTCCGTGATGGTGCGGGATATTGCGCAGTTATTCGTCGCGGGTCCGCCAGTGGTCAAGCACGCGATGGGGTATGACATCACCAAGGAAGAATTGGGAGATTGGCGCGTTCACTGTAAGAACGGCTCTGTGGATAACTTAGCAGAGAGTGAAGCGGACGCCGCTGCGATGGTACGAAGGTTCTTGTCGTACTTACCTTCAAGCGTCTACGAAGCGCCTCCGGTATCGTCATGTTCCGACCCGGATGACCGTCGAGAAGATGAGTTGTTCTCGATCATCCCAAGAAAGCGCACAACGACGTTTGATATCCGTCACACGATCGACTTGGTCGTCGATAAAGACTCGTTCTTTGAGATTGGTGGACTGTGGGGAACCGACCAAGTAACAGGGTTTGCGCGGTTCGCGGGTCATCCGGTCGGAGTGATTGCGTCTGATAGTCAGCACGTGAACGGGGGAGCCCTGACTGCCGACGGCTGTCGTAAATTGACCCGTCATTTGGATCTATGCGATCTATTCCATCTGCCGGTTTTAAATCTTGTTGATAACCCGGGATTCGCGGTTGGCTTAGAGCACGAGCTCGCTGGCACGATTCGAGCGGGAGGCGAATGGATGGTTGCGTTTTCGCAAGTGAAAATCCCGATATTCACCGTCGTGATGCGACGGAGTTTCGGCGTCGCAGGGAACAACTACGCAACGCCACGTTCTGCTCCCTCAATGAGAGTCGCATGGCCGGCGGCCGATACCGGTGGCATTCCACCGGAGGGAGGTATCGAAGCGGCGTATCGGCGGCAGCTCGCTGAAGCAGAGGATCCGGAAGCACTGCGTGCTGAATTGAATGCACGAATTGAGAGTGCACGCGGTCCTTTAGGGCCACTCTCAAAATTCCAGATAGAGGAAATGATCGATCCACGAGATACGCGTCGCTACGTGTGTGAGTGGGTCAGATTGGCCTATCGGCTGGTCTCGTTACCTGATCAGTTGCACTCTAGGGAGCTGCAATTCCGACCGTAGCCACGCGCGCATGTAAATTGTGAGAATACACTGACTTAGGAGAGTCCAGTTGGATTTTGAGACTTATAAACGTTATGGCTTGGACAATCCGCCACCGCGGGAGGTCAACGGACGCTCATCCGACGAGATCGCAAAGTCAACGGTCATACCGGAGGACGGCCAGTACAACCCTTGCGCGGAAGCGTATCCAGGAAGCCAAATTCCGGTTGGCGAATTCACTCGAATCCCCGATTGGAATGAATCAAACGTCTATCCAGAGACCACGCGGACAATTTCTATATACCAGTCCGTGAGTGTCGCAGATTCAACGGAACCAGTCACATTCATCTATTTCAACGACGGTGATTTCTATCTGTGGCGCGAAGGCGCCGTGCGAGCGACTCGCGTGTTCGACTCGATGAGCGCGAATGGCGAATTACCACCACTTATCGCAGTGTTTGTTACTGCAGGAACGTCCGAAAGCGAACCAGCTCAACGTAGTATTGAATATGACACGGTTTCAGATCGGCACGTGACGTTTATCGACACTGAGATCGTTCCCTTGGTTGAAACTAAGACGGGCAAAACACTGGCGAGTGATCCTTCTAGGAGATTGATCTGTGGAATCTCAAGCGGAGGGATTTGTGCCTTTAATGCAGCTTGGCATTCGCCAACGAGTTTTGGTCGTGTACTAAGTCACTGCGGGTCGTTTGTAAACCTTCGTGGCGGACACAACTACCCGTCGATGATTCGGCGAACACCGAGGAAACCCATTCGAGTCTTTCTGCAGAGTGGCCGTCGCGACGCCAATATCGTGCCTGGAAGTTGGCCTATCGCGAACCAAGATGTCGCAGCTGCGCTTGACTACGCAGGATACGACTATCGCTTCGAGTTTGGCGAAGGCGGTCATAGCTTGCACCATGGCGGTGCCATCTTTGCGGAGTCGTTAAGGTGGTTGTTTCGAGACTAGGCAGGACGTACGTAACGTCTCAAGTCCGAACATAGCACATACGGAGGCTCGTGCTTGAGTCTTAGGTCTTCAGTTCGCTCGTTGCGCGATTTGATCGACTACCGCTTCGAGATTGATAGGACCATCGCGATTAGTTTGTACCGCGATTGTTATTTGCTTGTCGAGATAGTGACGTACATGAGAGCGATACCCCATCCAGAGTCCACCGTGCTCAACCACATTGCCGTTGTGGGTTACGAATAAACCAAATCCATAGTGCCAATCAGGGGAATTCGGGTCTTGCCACCCAGAATTTCGCATCAATTCGAATGTATCGGGTTTTACGATCTCCCCTCGTGCAAGAGCGCTGAAGAACAGAACGAGCATCGTGGGATTCGTTACTAACCCGCCTCCGGTCCACTCGGACGTAGGATCACTTTTCATGGTCCCGTCGTCTCTTAGGTTTCGTGCACCGCGAGTGTATCCTGGCGTAATGTCGGGTAAGGCGGAGACGTTTTGTGGGCGAATCAGATCGAGATTTTGTGGTGTCAGGATACGGTCTTGTAGCAGGTTGTAGTAATCGCCTGCGGTTGCCGCTTCGATGATCTTGCCTAATACAAGATAGCCCGAATCGGAGTAAGCAAATCCTTTCCCAACAGGGAACAGAGGTTTCTTATTCGCCACCATTTCGATCAGCTCATCAGGTGTGAATCGTATTCCGCCACGGAAAAGTGCCCGCCATATAGAGAGCATCATGTAACGCGTTGTGCCTGGATAGTCGCTTAAACCAGAGCTATGCGAAAGAAGATGTCGTATCCGAATGTCTTCGTTGTTGGGGAGGTCGTCGAACCAAGGCTCTTTGCCAACCCATTCCGAAGCTAAGTCATCGACGGAGAGTGTGCCGTCTTCCGTGAGGAGCATGACGATTGTTGCAGCAAAGCTCTTTCCCGTGCTACCTCCTGGCATCCCGATGTTGTGATCCAACGGAATGTTGTTTTCCACATCGGCGAGTCCAACTGCAGATTGAATGAGCGCGCCGTCGTTATAGAGCACTGCCGCACGCAGACCGGGCATTTCCTGTTCGATTTGAATTGGAGTGAGAAGCTCCGTGAGTACATCTTGATCCAACTTGGCTGCGTTACCTTGACTGAGTAGAAGTGCCACAAACAGAAATAAATGACTGGCACAACCGTTATCGGTTATGTTTTGAAGGAGGTTATCAAACACTCGTGATACGACCTGTCGTCCTGATGTCGTGACTACGAGAGAGTTTATACGGATAGATTTACGCGCGAAGTCGCTGCCCAAGAGACGTCCCTGAAATCCATCTGTCTACGTAGCGTAAATCGTAATTTCTGTTTCCAGTCTGGATTGTGCGGGAGATCGGTTCTAATTCTTTTGGATCGCTCATTCGACAATCGTGTTGGCACGCTATTGAACGAAACCCTACCGATATTGCGTCGTACCGTATTAACGGTCGTAGTGATTATCTTGTCATTTGTTCATTTCAGCATAAATGCGGCGTGCCCAGAACCCATAGTGGAATCAATTGAAACCTTAAGCTCTTCAAAAGTCATTCAAGCGGTTGAAGAGGACACGCTCCGAGTTCTCGAGTCGGGACCAACCTACAAGATCTACGATGCTGGCGTAAAACAATACGGTGAGTTAACAGCTCTCGTCCAGTCAAGCAATACACCGATTTCACTGGGAGAAGAGATGCGCCCCTATATGAATACGCAACGTTTATGGACATTTTTTCGAAATAACGACATAAGCCTTCAAGATGACCCGCCCGAGGAGCTTTATGTCTACAACTGGATAGAAAAAGCGCAGGGGAAGATGATTTTTGACGTCGGGATTCCGATACGCGAGCAGGCGATTAACACAACTCTACCGAATTGGCTTCAGACTAAGACGTATGAACCGATGAAGTTCGCCAGTCTCGTCTATGTTGGACCTTTTCCACATCAAGAAGGAAGTGGGTGGCAGAAAATCCAATGGGAAGCTCGTGCACGAGAAAAAGGGTGTGTATACGACGAACGCATGTATCGGGAGCTATACCACCGGTATGACTTCGCAAATAATCAGCACATCACCGAGGTTCAAATAAGTATTAAGTGACCTGTAATAGCGTTTGCCAAGCGGTCAAACGCTCATCGAGTCGCGCGACTCGAGCTAAATAGAATCGCAAGCACGTGTCCTGTCGATACGTAGTTGGAACAGGGTCTCTGAGGTCTGGAACGAACAATGAAAGTAACGAGTGGCGTAGGAGGTTGGCCGGGTTCGGTCGGTGAGCAGGCTCAACGAGCCGAATCGGCGGGCTATGACATCATCGGGTGCGGTGAACTATCCCATGATTCGATCGTCACGATGACGTTAGCTGCTGCAGCGACGAAAAAGATCGGTATTCAGACGTCGGTGACGATTGCGTTTCCACGTAGCCCGTTCGTGTTGGCAATGCAGAGCTGGGATATTCAGCAGCTGTCGAACGGACGTTTTACGATCGGTTTGGGCAGTCAGGTCAAAGGTCACAACGTTCGTCGGTTCGGTGGTACTTGGTCGCCGCCAGGACCACGAATGCGGGAGTACATCCAGATGATGCGGGCTGTTTGGGATTCTTGGCAAAACGGTACGCGTCCCGAGTTTCTCGGTAAGCACTACACCTATACATTGATGACGCCAAATTTCAATCCGGGTCCTTTGGATTGCAGACTACCCAAGATCGGTCTAGCGATGGTTGGACCCGTCATGGCGCGCGTCGCCGGCGAAGTTGCTGACGTGATCATGCCTCACGGCGGCATCATGTCGGATCGCTACATGCGCGAAGTCTTGCTTCCTTCCGTACGTGCCGGATTGGTAAAGTCCGGACGGACATGGGACGATATCGAGATTAACTCGAGTGGATATCTGATCATGGGCGAGAACGACAGTGAGATCGAACAGAGCATCGAAGCGATGCGGCGACCATTGTCTTTCTATGGGTCGACGCGAACCTATCACAAGGTTCTGGCTCTACATGACCTCGAAGAATTGGGTCTTAAACTGCATGCACTGTCACTAAACGGGAAGTGGGAGGAAATGCGTGAGACGGTGCAACCTGATGACATCCTAAAACTCGCGCAGACGTGTACGTACGACGGCTATCCAGATTTCTTACGAGAGCACCGGGAATACGCCTCGATTACTGGTTTTTCGATGCCGCAACGTACTGACGAAGAACGCGAACGCTACAGTGCGATCATGGGAGAAGTTCAATCGATCGAGTCCGGTCGGGTACCGCACGGTCTTGAAATCTAGCTGATCCTACAGCGACGGTAACCACGTTGCGAGGGCGGGGAACAACACAAGGATTCCGATCAAGATGAGCTGGAGCACGATGAAGGGCGCGACACCTTTATAGATCGCCACGGTTTCAACGGTCGCAGGTGTGACACCACGAAGATAGAACAACGCAAACCCAAAGGGTGGCGTTAGAAATGAGGTCTGCAGATTGACCGCGATCAGCACGCCCAGCCAGACAGGATCGATGCCCATGGCAAGTAATACGGGTCCAACGATAGGCACGACGATATACGTGATTTCCACGAAATCCAACACGAAGCCGAGCAAAAAGATGACCAGCATGACGATGCCCACTGCGAGCAGCGGCGCATGTTCGATGTGGGCAAACCAACTGGATACCAGCTCGTCGCCACCATAGCCGCGAAACACCAAAGAAAACACCGAAGCGCCAATGAGGATGAAGAAGACCATCGCGGTCGTCGTTAGTGTGGACCGACAGATTTCCTTCAGGGTTTCGATGGTTAGTGCTCTTTGTAGTAAACCCATGAGCAGCGCACCACACGCACCGACTCCTGCAGCTTCGGTCGGTGTGGCATAACCCGCCAGGATAGAACCAAGCACCACGACGATTAACAATATCGGTGGTACCAAGCTCGTTAGCAATTCACCGAGATTCAGCTCTTCTTCGCTTCGTACGGCGGGTGGTGCTACCGATTTATCAAATTGACTGCGAGTGAAGATATAGGTTGCATAAAGCGCAACTAGCACTAGTCCTGGTAGCAATGACCCAATGAACAGGTCCTCCACGGATACTGTTTTAGGATTGAACACCCCGGTGGAGAGTTGTGCTTGTTGATATGCATTCGAAAGCACATCACCGAGTAGTACGAGTGCGATTGAAGGCGGGATGATCTGACCAAGGGTGCCAGTGGCCGCGATTGTGCCAGTGGCAAAACTTGGGCGGTAGTTTTGATTCAGCATGACGGGCAGCGCAAGTAGCCCTAGCGTCACTACCGTCGCACCAACGATGCCGGTGCTAGCAGCCATCAGCGCACCCACAAGTACCACTGCGATAGCTAGGCCGCCTGGAGTTCGCGCCATCAATATGGCTAGAGATTGCAGTAGCTTGTTAGCGATGTTGGTGCGTTCGAGCGTGACACCCATCAAGATGAACAGCGGTAGAGCAATCAGCACCGTGTTGCTCATAACGCCAAAGATGCGGATCGGCATAAAACCGAGATCTGCTAGGTGGAAAACGCCAGTCACTGCTCCAACGAGTGCAAAGATGAGTGCGACACCGGCCAGTGTCGGGGCGACTGAATAACCGCTAAGGATCATCAGAAAAACCACTGCGAACATAAGCAGCGGTAGCCATTCAATCAATGGTTTGTCGTGTTCCGAATAGCAACCGGACAATTTCGCACAGCGATTGCAGAATCAATAGTGTCGCGGACAGCGGGATAAGCGATTTGAGCAGATAGATTCCCGGAATACCACCAACTTCCGGTGAACTTTCTTGGACGCGCCAGGATGCAAGCACGTAATCCCAGCTATATACGATCAAGAGGATAGCGAAGGGAATCAGAAATAACGCATGTCCACCGAGATTGATTAAGCGTTTGACGTTGGGTTTTAGTCTCGTATAGATGATGTCGACACGGACGTGACTGTCCGTCTGTAGTGCATACGACAAGCCGAGCATGATGAGAGTGGCATGCATATATAGGACGGATTCCTGAAGTGCGATCGAGCCGATATCGAATACATAGCGCAAAACAACGATGACAAGCGTGAGCAAAGCCATGAGAAGGACGAGCATGGCAACCGATTTACCCAATAGTTCATTGGTCCGTTCGATCAGCCGAACCACCTTCGAGATCAAGACGCCAACCCCAATGCTGTACCGATCATGAGGGCTGTACCTACCCAAATGTTGCTCTTAAACGCGACAAACCACCCTTGCCGATTGTCTGGTTTTCTCAGTTCGTTCCATTGATATCCGAACAAGACCGCAATGATCAGCGAAGCAACATAAAAGCTCACGGTGAGTTTCAAGACGATGCCCATCGTCAACCAAATCCCAAGGGTTAGCACCATAAGCCCACCAACAACGACGACGACCTGATGCCCGGCCAGTATCGCGGTCGACCCGAGGTTTAGTTTGATGTCATCGTCTCGATCGACCATGGCGTAAATTGTGTCGTACACGACGATCCAGCAGAAATTCGCTACGAAAAGGAGGTAGATTGCAGGACTGAAGCCCCATGAATCGAGCGTTGCGGTGGAAGTCATGGGAATCCCCCACGAGAATGCGAGTCCAAGTACCAGTTGGGGCAGCATCGTAACTCGTTTCATGAATGGGTAAAGGACGGCGATACCGAAGCCCGCGATCGCCAACAGCTGTGTCTTGAGATTGAGTTGCAGTACCACCAATAGCGAGAGCGCGGCGAGTACCGCAAAGACAATCAGTGCCGTCCAGACTGATAGACGCCCGTCAGCGAGTGGGCGCTTAAACGTACGTTTGACATGTGCGTCGAAATTTCGATCCGCGATATCGTTGATGACACAACCCGCTGACCGCATAAGAACTGTGCCTACGATGAAGAGCAGGAGCAGGTCGTATGGTGGAATCCCTTCACTGACGATCCATAAGGCCGTGATCGTTGGCCACATCAGCAATAGGGAACCTACGGGAAGGTCAAGTCTTGTTAGTTGCAGAATAGCAACGAGTTTTGCAATCAAGGCTGACCTAAGTCCGCACTAACATTACCCACTTCGTTTTACCTACCCTTGCTCCATGCGTAAATGGCAGTGCATTGTCTGTGGCTACATCTACGATGAAGCCGAGGGTTGCGAGGAGGAAGACGTCCCGCCTGGAACGCTCTGGGAGGATGTGCCAGAGGATTTTATGTGCCCTGAGTGCGGTGTCGGTAAAGAAGATTTTGAAATGATCGAGATTGGCTAGGCAGTCTACGATGCCGCATACCCCTGCCCTTCAGGGGTCCAGGTCCCGATGATTTCATCCGAGAGAGATGGATTTTCTTTCAACAAGCTTTCGGAAACCGAACCTAATTCCTCGTAACGTTCGACGAACGACGAAAGGCTGGCAACTCGGAATGGATCAACGCCCGATTGGCGATTGCCGAACATTTGACCCATGCCACGGGTCTTAAGGTCGACCTCAGCTAACTCGAATCCATCGGTCGAGCGACGCATCGCCTCGAGACGTTCTCTTGAGGATCCCGTGAGCGGTGTTTGGTAGAGCAATAGACAGTAACTCTGCTCGCCGCCCCGACCCACGCGTCCGCGCAGTTGGTGAAGCTGAGCCAATCCTAGCCGTTCAGCGTTTTCAATCACCATAACGGTGGCATTCGCTACGTCGATGCCGACCTCAATAACGGTTGTGGCAACCAACAGTCGTACTTCCCCGTCTCGGAATGCCGTCATTACCTCGCTCTTCTCATCGACCTTCATTCGACCATTGACGTGCCCAACTCCGATGTTTTTGAACCGTTCCTTGAGCTGTTCAAATGTGGTCGTACTGGCGGATAGATTGGTTTCTTCGTTCTCTTCGATAGCGACGCACACCCAATAAACCTGCTGCCCGTTCCTTAGTTGCTGTTCGACCGCAGTGATCACGTCCTCCCTACGTTCGTTAGCGTGGATGGTGGTTCGTATTGGTGTTCTCCCAGGAGGTAGTTCGTCGATCGTCGAGACTGCCAGGTCGCCGAACATCGTGAGGGCGAGGGTTCTTGGTATCGGCGTCGCCGTTAGCACGAGCTGGTGTGCGTTTTCGCCTTTGCCAGTCATTTGCATCCGTTGATGCACACCAAACCGATGTTGTTCATCAATGATCGACAAGGTTAGACGTTTAAAGATTGTCTTCTCCTGAAACAGAGCGTGCGTTCCCACGACTACCTGCGTATGACCGTTCGTGATTGCGTCTTGCTGGCTCCGACGCTGTCGTGTTGCCATTCGACTCGTGAGTAAGCCGACTTCAATGCCGAGAGGCGTGAGCCATTCGGAGAAAACCTGATAGTGCTGTTCAGCGAGCAATTCCGTGGGTGCCATGATCGCCGTTTGTGCATCGTTTTCTGCCGCACGAATGGCTGCTAGCGCTGCTACCACGGTCTTACCTGAACCGACATCACCTTGGATCAGTCGGCGCATCGCGACAGGTTTCGAGAGGTCACTTAGGACCTCATCAGCAACGCGTTTTTGTGCACCCGTTAATTCGAATCCAAGATCGTGTAGCAACTTTTCTTCTAGCCTCTGGACCGAAGGCAAAGGATCGGTTGCCCTATCCTTGTGTTGACGTTGACGTCGTTGAACGAGTGTGAAAGCGAGCATCTCGTCGAATACAACGCGCTTAAAGGCTGCGTGCATCAAATCAGGATAGCTGTTTGGTGTCGGTCGATGGACCTCCCGGACTGCTTCTTCTAGTGTCAGATCGTCGTACTGGAATTTCGGAAAAAACGCAGTCTCCCGGAGGGACTGTGCGATCCAAGCGCCTAGTCGCGCGCTAGTGATACCCGCCGTGGCAGGATAGACGGCGCGAAATTCTGGGGTCGGTTCACCAGGATCCTCATGGAACACCCGGTATTGGGGGTGAATAAACGTATTGCCGTACGCGGGTTTGCCATATACATACAACCAAGAGCCGACTCGAAATGAGTTCCGCTGATAGGAACCGTAGTTCAGTAGGCGTAAAGTGCCTCGCCCCGTTTCGTCTTCGAAAAACACGTGAATACCGCGTTGATTTCTGAGATGCTCTGCGACTTCGACGATGGTGCCTTGCACGACGCACTCGTCGTCGGCGACATCCTTGAGTAGGGTTCGTTGAGTGCGGTCCTGGTAGTCGCGCGGCATGTGTAGAAGGAGATCGGCAATCGTCCGGATGCCAAGGTTGCTTAGACGTTCAGCGGCTTGCGGTCCAACGCCGGAGATCGACGTGACTAAGTTGGACGGCATGGACTAGCGCTATTTCGCGACGGCGATGGCCTCGACTTCGACGGTCGCATTACGAGGTAATGCTGCTACTTGCACGGTAGAACGAGCGGGATATGGTGGCGAGAGCAGTTCGCTCATGACGACATTTACGCTGTTGAATTGCTCAAGATCCGTAATAAAGACGGTAAGTTTGACGATATCGTTTAAGTCCGCTCCGCCTGCTTTTAGTACAGCCTCGATGTTCTTAAAAACCTGCCTCACTTCGGTCTCAGTGCTGGCGGCGTTAAGTTCCATCGTATCGGGAACCAACGCTATCTGTCCAGAAAGGTACAGCATGTCGCCGACACGAACCATATGCGAGTAAGGACCGATCGGCTCTGGCGCATGCTTCGAGTCGATGGCGTAGGACTGCATGAACTAATCCTCTGATTCGGCGCGGTCACCGACGCGCTGCACTTTGGCGACGAAGTGTGAGCGCCTTAGATTGCTTGAAACGCGTTTCAGATGGTCGGAATTACGGACTTTGATCTCAACGCGAATGGCGTTGGTGATACCCTGTTCGGGTAAAGCATCCAAACGTAACAGAACGGCGTCCGCGAGACGTAACGCACTTGCGAGCTTGTAAATTGAGTCTTTTTCGCCGGTAACCCAGATCATGAGGCGAGTCGAGAACTCCTCATCGTTGGTATCGCCCCACGTTAATGGCACACGATCGGCTTTTTTGTCGCTCTTGGATGTCGCACATGCGCGTCGATGCACGACGAAGCCTTTCTGACGAGTGCCATGGCCGACAATCTGATCACCTGGTACAGGACCGCAGCAATTCGCAAAAGTAGCGTTAAGTTTCTGATTGACGATTTCGACGGTTGAAAGTCCATCTTCAAGGTAGATGCTAGGCGTCTCGTCTTTCACGGACGATAGGAGTTTCATCGCGGCGAATCGTGGCTGAATCTGGCCGCGACCGACGGCGAGCAACAATTCGTTGCGATGCTTGACATTCAAGTCCTTGTAGACCTTACGATGGCTCCGAAAATCAAGGTCCTCAAGCGTTACGCCCGCCTGCGCTAATGCGGCGCTAAGCAGGCGTTGGCCCGTTTTTAGAGCGAGCGAGTGGCTGCTCCTGTCAAGTTGCCGTTTGATCGCGTTACGTGCCCGTGGCGTGATGGCGTAGTCGAGCCACGCAGGACTGGGCATTGAACTTTTTTCGGTCTGAACATCGACCGTTTGCCCCGTCTCTAGTACCGTAGATAGCGGGGCTGGTTGGTTGTCGACAAAACTGCCAGTGCATTGCGCGCCTAATGTCGTACTAATCGCGTAGGCGAAGTCGATGACCGTGGCACCGATCGGCAAATGGATGACATCGCCATCAGGTGTGTACACCAAGATGCGGTCGCGGACTAAATCGTGTTTGAACTTCGCGACAAAGTCGATTGCATTGTCCGCATGGTCCTGGATGTCTTCGATCGTGTCGGCGAAGGACTTCATCAACGCTTCGTTTAGTCCTTCAACGCTCGTATCCATGGCGTTGGGATGAATAGTGGTAATCCCACGGTTCGCGAACTCTTCCATCTGAAGTGTGCGAATCTGGATCTTTGTTAGTTTGCCACGCGGTCCAATCACTTGCGTGTGTATGGACTGATAGCCATTGTGCTTTCGCGCCGCAATGTAGTCGTGAAAACCCCTTGTATTCGGATTGAAGACGTGATGCACCGCCCCGAGCGCTCGATAGCAATCTTCCGTACTGTGCGTAAGTACGCGGAAATTCAAGAATGTCATCGCCTCATCGAACGTCATTGGTCCGTGCTTCATCTTGTGATAGATTGCGTAAAGATGAGGCGAGTGGTAGTTGATCGATGCGTCTAAACCGATCTCGTTGAAATGCGCTTGAATGCGACTCTGAACCACGCGGATGTTGTCTTCGTTCGCTTTCTCGAATCGCTCGACCGCGTAGGTGATGTGGTCTGACCGGAATGAGTTCTTCGCCGCAAAAGCGAGGTCTTCAAGTTCGTTCTTGATGACGTAGATTCCGAGGCGTTGCGCTATCGGCGCATAAATTTCGAGTGTCTCTGTAGCTATCGCCAGCCGTTTGTTCTTGTCGACGACAGCGAGTGTGCGCATGTTGTGGAGTCGGTCAGCCAGTTTGACGACGATCACGCGAGGATCTTTAACGGTCGCAAGTGCGATGCTTTGGATATTGGTCGCGTGAAACTCTTGTGTGGATGAAAACTCCGCTAGCTTGGTCACGCCATCAACAATATTGGCGACCTTTATGCCAAATCGAGTTTCAAGTGTCTCTTTAGTGACATTGCAGTCCTCAATAACATCGTGGAGGACGCCAGCCATCACCGTTTCGTGGTCGGCTTCGAGTTCGGCGAGGATGCCCGCAACCGCGAGCGGATGGGTTATATAAGAATGCCCGGTTTTTCGCGTTTGTCCTTCGTGTGCGCGTTCTGCGTATTTGCACGCTTCACGAACTTCGGCTATTTGTTGCGGCGTTAGATACCGCAGTTTGGATATTAGGTCCGAGAGCTCAAACGGCGCGGCTTGTGTATCTGAACGGGCTTGTTCGGCAAGAACACCGACAAAGTACGAACTACTCGTTGGTCGATTCGTCGCCATCCGGAGAATCTACATCGGCCTCGCTTGAGGGATCTGACTCAGCGAGATCGTCCAAAATCCCACCTACGGTCATCCCATTGGCTATTTCCCGCAACGCAATCACCGTCGGCTTGTCATTCTCGGGGTCCACTTGTGGCCTAGCGTTATAAAGATAGAATTGATGAGCGCGCTCGGCTGCCAGTGTAACCAGTTGAAACCGGTTTTCTACGTGTTCAAGGCAGTCTTCGACAGTAATCCGGGCCATGTTGGTGTGGGCGCGATACGGGCTCGGAATTTTAACGATTTCCTGCGACCGTTGAGACGTCGATTTTCGTGTAACTAGGGCTAGTTACGTCTTTTTTTGAACCACCCACGTTAGTCCCGGTCTCAATCCGCAATGAATTAGGAGTCGCCTTACCCATGAAAAGGTCATTTGCCTGCCTCTTTACGATCTTAGGATGTAGTGCTTTTGCGGTGGACTTGGAACAAGCGTATCGCGATGCGCTAGAAAACGATCCAGTCCTCGCGGGTGCGATCGCCGCGAACAAGATCTCCGGCGAGAACCTGTGGTCAGGGGTTAGTGTGTTGCTGCCTTCCCTGAGCGCAAGCATGAATCGCGGCGAGAGCGATTTCGAAAGGGAGCGTGGTACCGGCGATGAGGAAGTACCGATCTTTATTCAAGAAGGTAAGTCTCAGAATGCCGGTTGGAGCGTTAGCATCAATCAGGCGGTTTTCAACGCACAGGCGATCTTCCAGTACTTTGCGCTTCGAGATCAGATAAAAGCAGCCGATTGGGATCTTATAGCCACGGAACAGACATTGGTACTACGCGTCGCTCAGGCTTATCTTGATGTGCTGCAGGCTCAAGATAGTCTTGAGTCGAGTGTGGCAGCCGAAGAGGCGGTTCAACGCCAGCTTGAGCAGGTACAGCAACGATTTGACGTCGGGTTAGTGGCGATTACAGACGTGTTGGACGCGACAGCCAGCTACGATCTCGCTGTTGTGGATACGCTGTCTGCCCGGAGCAACCATGGGATATTCTTCGAATCGTTGCGCACTGTCACTGGTGTGGATTACAGTGAATTGGGGAAGTTAACTGACGAATTGCCAATCGAGAATCCGCAACCCGTCGATGAAGAAGAATGGGTAAGAGCTGCTATGGCAGGCAGTCCTCAAATACAAGCAGCAAAAGCAAATTGGGACGCTGCGAAAAAGTCGAGACAAGCATCGCTGAGCTATCTACTGCCGACGATACGGATTTCGGGATCACAGAGCTATCGCGAAGATCCATTGTCAGTTTTCACGGATCAGTCGACGACCACCAGCGTGAGTATTAACGCGAGCATGCCATTATTCAATGGTGGACGCAATATCTCCCAAGCGCGATCTTCAGCCTGGCAGCAGGAACGTGCGAAGCAACTTTACATTCAATCTCAACTTACCGTTGCACGTGATACGCGGAATCTCTTCCGGTTGGTTCAAAGAGATGTAGACCGGGTTAGCGCTCGGTATAAGTCGATCCAATCAAGCCAGGCGGCGTTAGAAGCGACCCAAACGGGTTACGAGGTAGGTACGCGTAATATCGTCGAAGTCCTGCAAGCGCAGCAGCGCCTATATCAAAACGTTTTGGCCTATGCAACTTCGCGCTATACGTACGTGTTGAACGGATTGCGGTTGAAGCAAACGGTAGGATCCCTGTCCGCGGAGGATCTCCAACAGCTCAATCAATACATCGATCCGTCGGATACGGTCACGAAGATCATGAGCGCAAGCGGCCGCTAGTCTAGCTTGCGTCGTGCAGCCAACCACTGACGATTCTGAACTGTCGTTCTGCAGCGCCCCGATTTTCATACACCACAAGACGTGCGGCATCGCCTTGTCGCTTGCGAAGGTCAGGATCGTTAAGTAAACCAAGCAATTCTGACGCGAGCTCGTCTTCATCGTGAACGGTTGTCAGACAACCAGAATCTACAAACCGCGCGCAGACCTCCTCGAAGTTCATGCGGTCTGGACCCATGAGCATTGGCACGCCAAATACCGCCGGTTCCACTGGGTTGTGTCCTCCCGTACCTTCAAGACTACCCCCTATGAATGCGACATCTGCGACACCGCACATTTCGAGTAGCACCCCCATCTGATCAACGACCAAGACGTCTACGGACTGAAATACGTCAGAGTACCTCGCAGTAGTTAAAGACCGAGTACTTGCTAACACCTCTACGTCGTGCGTGCGATGTGGGTGTCTCGGCACTAGTACTAGCAATAGATCAGGGTGGGTCTCACGTGCTCTAACGTGAGCTTCTAAAACGACCTCATCTTCACCGGGATGCGTGCTCGCAGCAAGCCAACACGGGCGTTCACCGCACCATCTTTCCCGTCCTAATTCGGCCGATCGCTGCGTTTCTTCAGAAATCGAGCGATCGAATTTGATGTTGCCAGTGACATGGATGTGTTCACTAGGGAAACCTAGTTTGCGAAATCGATCGGCAGTATCTTCGTATTGTGAGACGATCATCGAAATGCAGTTCAGCATGCGTTTAGTCAAAGAAGATACGAAGTGATATCGCCTCGCAGATCGAGCACTCAATCGGGCATTGAGCAAACAAACGTCGATCCCTTCCTGGCGCGTTATGTTGAGCAAATTTGGCCACAGTTCCGTTTCAATGAGGATCAGCGCTCGCGGTCGGGTTAGATTGATGAAGCGGCGAATGCAGCGTTTCGCGTCGTACGGCATGTAACAGTGATCCACTCGTTCCCCAAATCGTCGGGTGACTTCTGCAGAACCGGAAGGTGTAGTCGTTGTTATCAATACTTGTGAACTTTCGGCATTGGTGAGTAGTTGATTTACTAGCGCCTCTGCTGCAATGACTTCTCCGGCGGAAACCGCATGGATCCAGAATGAACCGTGCTTCACGTGGGGCGGAACGAATCCAAATCGCTCCGTAATGCGTATTCGGTAGTCCGGTTCACGCCAAGATCTTCGCCACAAGTTCAACGTTGCTGCAAACGGAATCAGCGAAGAAATCAAGCGATAAAAGGTGTAGACCATGCTAAACGAATCGACTTAAGAAAGCTTGAAAACCAAAAAAGTGACCCTATCTAGATGGTATGACGTGGTGAATTCCACTAAGACATCAACTAAAAGGAAAACAAATATGTCTATCGTACAACTTAACCCTTGGGGACCGCTTGACGGGCTTCCCGAGCAGATGAACAGCTGGTTGAATGACTCGTTTTGGGGCAAGCAGAACAACGTGCGCTGGCGTCCGGCTCTTGACATCAAGGAGCACGCTGAGAGTTACGTTATTCACCTGGATGTTCCTGGCGTGAAGAATGAAGACATCGATGTGACGCTCGACGACGGGTATCTAAGGATCTCTGGTTCCCGGAACCTAGAACGATCGTCTGATGACGAAGACGGCGCGTATCGAAGCTTCGAGCGTGTGTCTGGAACATTTCAACGTGTCGTTCGGCTACCGTCTCATTCGACGAGTGATGATGTCAGCGCAGCCGTCAAAGATGGCGTGCTTACGATCACGATCAAGAAGCCAGAAGAGATTCTCCCGAAACGCATTGAGGTCCACGCTTAAGGCAACTCCTCGAGAGCACCTCGCTGTACAGATTCGAACAGGCGCTCAGCAACGATCTCAAACGCCGGTGCGTCGCAGATATCCATGCGACGCATCGGTTTTTTATTTAACGCTGAGTAACCAGGGAATCGATAAGAGAGTCTTAGACGATCTACGTTTCTCCGATTCAGAAACCGATACGCTACACTAACAGTTTCTAAGTCATACGGTCGTAGCCGTTGTACAACGACCAACTGTGTCGCTTTCACTTCGCACGTGCACCCGTACGAGGTATGTGGGTTCGCTTGGATGGTGTCTGGTCGGATGCGATTCACGGGCGCCCATATCCGGGTGCCGCCAAACGTCTACTCGGTGAAATGATGGCGACGATCGTACTGATTGCCAACAACATCAAGCACGACGGTGGGGTCACCCTTCATGCCGTTGGTGATGGGCCCATCAAAACTGCTTTCGCTGAATGTCAAGCTCAAGATGCGCTTCGAGGAATCATTCGTTTAAACGAAGATGATCCTCAGGCAATTCGCGACGATATGAATTTCAATGAGTTAATTGGTACTAGCCGAATGGCGTTGACGATGCAATTCAAAACGGGTGAGTCGTATCAAGGACTGGTCAATACGGGCCATGAGACACTTGAGCAAAACATGGAGCTCTATTTCGAAAACAGCGAGCAACTCAGCACCACGTTCGCTCTAAACACGGATGGAGGGGCAGTAACGGGCTGTTTTCTGCAACGATTGCCCAGCGCGGATTTAGCGTCGGACTTGGTGTTAGCGCACGATGAAGCTGAGTGGCTGAGGCTTGTTAGTCTGTTCAGAACAATTCGACCAGGCGAGCTCAGTTCAAAAGACGTAGAGGGGATGCTTCGTGATCTATTCCCGAACGACTCAATTAGATTGGATAGCCCTAAACCGCTACGTTTTGAATGTTCGTGTGATCGAGATCGATGTTCAAATGCGTTAAAGACGATTTCGTCAGATGAGCTTCTCGAGTTGGTAGATGAAGACGGTGGGATCCAAGTAACATGCGAATTCTGTGGAACCCGTTACGATTATTTAGCCGACGAAATTAGCGAGGGATTCGCTGGTGCATGAGTTTAACACCGCGAGATATGTGACTCGTCCCATAAGGGATGTAGATCGCACCAAGAACCGTATTTCAATATCGCCGATGTAGGACTGGAGTTTTTATCACGCAATGCGGAGAACTATGAAGACGCTAGACTGCTATGTACTCTTATCGTTGATCTCGATATCTATGTATGTATGTCCGTCTGAATCGGATGTAGTTCGATTTACGGAACTAAAGCAGAACGGGATATTCGACCCAAGCGTTAGTGACGAATATGTTATTGGGATGTTGCAGGAGGGAATTCATAGCACGAATGCGGAAGTCGTGAAGCTTGCAATTCAAGCGTTAGGGCGATATACGGATTCAGTTCTCCTACGCGTAGACGGGTCTTTTGGTCAGGTTCCTAGGAGATCGTTCGAAGACGCCTCAACACTTAAGCGCTCCCTGATTCGACATTGGGAGATAGGGCACGCAGGTAGCGGTTTTAATACGACTCGACAGATGGAAATCGACTTGCAGGAGGGAGTGAATTATCGACAGAGTGTCATCGATGGTAATGGAGACGAAGAAGGTTCGGAGGAGCCGGATCTTCGAGCTTTTTGGGATGCCGTTCGTGATAAGGTTTCGCCTTGGATTCAGATTCCTCGTATGCTGTGTTTGTTTTGGCCAGGAGACGAAGGCGTACACGACCTTATTTGGCAATATCATGAGAACGACCGTAATGTTGCTCCAACTGGGATGCTTGCACTCCTAAATTCTGGAAAGTTTGTAACGACTGAAGCGAACGAGTATCGAATTAACCAGTTAGTAGCCTATGACATGGGGGAAGGACCCGTGGCGAATATGGCGATTTCCATGGCAGCGAAAGGTTTGGCTATGTCACACCCGGAAGCTGCGATTCCTAACTTGATTCGAGCAGGATACGATCACATCGAACCTCGATCGGATGTTCTAGTAACGTTGGCAGGCTACACCGATTCGCAACTGAATCCGTACTACAGTAAACTGGTTTCGTTGGTTTCAGTAGGTAGACCCGACAACGGCATAATCAATCAAGAGCTACAAGACGCGCTCAATCGATTGGTTCCTTATACACAAGGATGGAATCCATGGCGTGATTAGAGTAATACTGAAACGAAATGGTATTTTGCGACATCGGGAAGTCGGTCACTCGTTAGCGACATCTTAGTAGCCCGTTCGCGTCAGCGAATGTCTAATCCTGCTAAACAGAAGTCATAGTGCTATGAAGTCTATCAAAGCGTCCAATACCTCATTGGGACACTCGGAGAGCATTGAATGACCGCTCCCAGGTAGAGTGACTATCGAAGCTTTTGTAAGTTCGTCTGCGACGGTTTTACCGGCACTATAAGGAGTCATTTGATCTGACTCCCCGAGGATGAGTAAGGTCGGACACTGAATCTGCCCAGGCACTAAATTCGCGCTATTACAAGCTGCTAAATCTGCATAAAAGGTATCGTCAATCGAGCGGTTCATCAAACGTTGACCGTGACCAAACATCCACACGCCAGGATTCAGATTGAATCCCAATTTCCCTCGACTCGAGTGACTCCATGTGTTTGCCATCTCGAACGACGCGGCTTCGTTGTCTTTCGCCGAGTTTAGTAGTTGGTCTGTCACTGGCATGGGCATGGAAGTACCGAGAAGCACGAGTTTTCGACACTGATCAGGATTCTTCGCCGCCCAGTCCCACGCGATCAGTGAACCCATGCTGTGCCCAACGACGATGTGGTCATCGTTTCCGACGGATGCAATCACTTTACTTAACCAGTCCGACATCGCCGTAATAGTGTCGAATGCTGGACCCGTGGAACGTCCGTGACCCGGCAAGTCCACCGCGACGACGTTGAACCCATGGCGTGCGAAATAGCGCGCGGGTAACGTCCAGACTGTGTGGTCCATTGCGGCGCCGTGGATAAATACGATGGATGGCTGGTCTTCCCGATGAGACGACGAACCGGTACCAAAAAAAGCTTGTTTCTCGGCTATTTCGAGATTCAACGCTAAACTCGTTGGGAACGACGAAGTGCGGAACTTAAGTCTGCGATTAAATCACCTGGTTCTTCTAAGCCTATCGATAGACGGATAAGTCCTTCGTGGATTCCCGCCTTGGCTAAGTCCTCGCTGCTCATACGGTGGTGGGTTGTTGAAGCGGGATGGATGACAAGCGTTTTGGCGTCACCGATGTTGGCTAGATGGGAAATCAATGTAAGCGATTCAATGAGCTTCTGGCCAGCTGCACGACCGCCGTGGATGATGACTCCCAGAACAGCGCCAGCGCCTTTTGGTAGTAATTGCTTCGCGAGCTCGTGATCAGGATGCGAGGGTACTTCTGGATGTATGACTTCCTCGACCGCTGGATGTTTAGTGAGAAATTCGACGATTGCTCGTGTGTTTTCAATATGCCTAGCCATGCGTAAAGAAAGCGTCTCTACGCCCTGCAGCGCGTAGAAAGCCGTCGTTGGCGCCATACACGCGCCAAAATCCCGCATGCCTTCTTTTCGAGCCCGCATTAAGAACGCGAGGGGGCCAAATTCCTCGGCGAAGATGAGATCGTGAAAACCGTCGTATGGTTCAGTTAGTGTCGGAAATCGGTCTGACGACTCCCAATCGAACGTGCCCCCATCAATTAACAATCCCCCGATAATCGCACCGTGACCTGAAAGAAACTTCGTCGCTGAGTGAACGATCAAGTCTGCGCCGTGATCGAAGGGTTTGCACAGGTAAGGTGTTGCGAACGTTGAGTCGACGAGTAGTGGCATCCCTTTACCGTGCGCAATTTCGGCGACGGTAGGGATATCAAGCACTTCTAAACCAGGATTTCCAAGAATCTCACCGAAGAGCAGCTTCGTATTGGGTTGAATCGCGGCTCTGAATGCTTCGGGTGAGCGAGGATCGACGAAGGTGGTCGAAATGCCAAATCTCGGCAGTGTGTAGTCGAGAAGGTTGTGCGTACCGCCGTAGAGCGACCGTGAGGCGACGACATGATCTCCAGCGGAGCAGAGCGTAGTTATCGCCAAGTGTGTCGCTGCTTGTCCACTCGAAGTTGCGATCGCACCCACGCCACCTTCTAATGCAGCAATCCGTTCCTCCAGGACCGCGTTTGTTGGATTCGATAACCGGGAATAAACATGTCCAGCACGCTCGATATTGAATAGCCCTGCAGCGAAATCCGTGTCAGGGAACACGAATGACGCAGATTGGTAGATTGGTGTCGCTCGGGCGCCGGTCAAGGGGTCAGGTTGTTGACCAGCATGCAGTGCTAAGGTGTCAAAACCCGTCCGTGGTATGTTGTACGGATTGTCGTCAGACATTTTGGCGGGTTGAAAAAAGTTGCGGCATTGGTATTTTTAACCAATGCCGCTGCCAGAATTGCTGTTTAAAGCCCTTCAGGTCCGCAATCGTTCTTCAAGTAGCTGATCAATTCCGTGTAGAAGAGCTTTAGATGCGATTTCTTCATGGTATCACTGAAATGATCGATGCCTTTGATTTCCAAATACTTGTGGTCGATGTCAAGGTCTTCTAGTTTCCGAATGAGCTTGCGACTATGGTCGATGGGGACGCGTTGGTCATTGTTACCATGTATGACGAACAGTGGAACGTTGACCTTTGCGACTTCTCGAAACGGTGAAAAAGCGCCTGTCCACGCGTTCAACTGTTCGATTTTTTGAACCCCATCTACTCTGTAACGGTAGTAGTTCACTTGCATGATTGGGTCTGATACCGCCGCACCTGCGACTGCGCACTGATAGATTTGTGGGGTTCGCATTGAAGCGACTAAAGCTGCGTAACCGCCGTAAGACCAACCGAACATCGCCATACGGTCTGGATCGACTAACCCCTGCTCGATAAGATAGAGAGCACCGTCATCCTTATCGTCTTGCATGGCATAACCCGCTTCACTTTTTTCGATAAAAGCGGTTTTGTAGAAGTTAAGCCCGTAGTTGTGGGATCCACGGTACTGCGGTTGAAGAACCATGAAACCATTGTTAGCGAGCAATTGCGCCCACGGGTCAAATCCGACACCTTCTGTGACGAAAGGACCGCCATGCGGCATCACTATGAGTGGAAAGGGTGGCTCGCCGTGTACAGGGGTTGTTACGTAGCCAGGTATCGTCAATCCATCGCGTGCCGGATATTCAATATATGTAGTTTCAGACAAGTCGTCGCTTTCTATCTCGGGTAACAACGTGCCTAGGTAATTGAATCTTCCTTGCCGAAACACATAGAAACTCGGCGCGGCCTTGGGTCCACTGTTTCGTACCACCATCGATTGACCATCACGACTGACGCTTACGACTCGAGTCGTGAATGCATTTTCAATTAGACTAGCGAACTGGTTATGGATAGCGCCTTCCATATCATGCTCTGGAAAAAACGTGTATTCGACACGATCTTTAAGAGTGACTACACCAGCAACTTCCCCGTAGTGCTCAAGACGATTCGTGTGGTTGATCGTTCCAAGGACGTCGATATCGTTGCGACCGTACACTAGTTCACTGAACTGGCGGTTCTTTTTATCGTAGGACCACAACGCTTGCTTGTCCTGACCGTTATGAGCAATAACGTATTCATGATGCGGTTTGTTATGATCAATTCCGACGGGCACGAATGATTCAAAGTCGTCGATGTGTGATCTACCAAACTCAACCCAAGTTGGATCATTTGGGTCCGGTCGGTATTGATAGACGCTTTCTAACGAATCAAGATCAAAACCTGCGGCGCTCTCTGGATTACCGTCAGCATCAAATCGAACGTCCTGAAGCATGAACTTTGCGCGAAGCAGCAGCTTCTTACGCATGGTTGCAAGGTCAAACTCATAGTAGCTGTGCCAGAAAGAACCGTCACCGATTGTTCTTCGTCCGCTCCGACTCCCGTTGGTATCTTCTGACACGATGAGTTTGGTGGCTTGGTTCGGTAATGGGTGCTCAATACCAGCATTTTGAATTGGTAGTGCGACGAACTCTCCTTCTGCTAAGTCGACGATTTGGCTTTTCCCCCTGTAAACCCCCTGGTTGAAGCCATCGATTCGGTTCCGTACTTGCTGACGTAACCCCATGATGAAATGGGTATCGCTTAACCAAGTAAACGCGCCGATACGCATCGTCGTTGAGTTGATTCGACGATGGAGTACTAAATTACTCTCGTCGTCAAACGTATATACCCAAATGACCCTGTGTCCTTCGCGCTCTTTATCTTCTCGCAGAACGCCGAGGTACGTGCCATCATGGGAAAGGCTTGCAGCTACAACATCCGTTTCAAGCCATGCATCGATGGGAAGCGGATCTTTTGCTACGATCGTCGTCGAAACGAGCGATAGCGTAGCGATTGTCAGTACGGTACGGATTGAATCAAACATGAGGGCGGTGGTCGAAAAACCGACGCGCCGGTGTACGGCGCGTCGGTGAAAAGTTGTGGTTGCGCGAATTTAGCTTCCGCCAAAGCGGAAACCGGCGCTGAGGAAGAACGTCCTTCCTAGGAGGTCATAACCAATACCAAGAGGTATGTTGCTTCGAGAGAACACCTCGGAGCCGTCGACTCGGGGCGGTTCTTCGTTAGTGAGGTTTTGCACGCTGAAGACGACTTCCCAGTTGTACTTCTCGTACCTTACACCGACTGTGTGATTCAAGTAAGAATCTGCATAACCGATATCGCGACACAACACGTCATCCGGGGGACCATAGCAAGTATCGGAGTTGCCGAATATTCCATCGTCAAATTCGTCGAAACTCTCAGGATCAGTGTCTTGCTGACCGATGTACCTCGGTCGATAGGTAAATCGGAAGTCTGAGAATTCAAGCGCAAATGTTGCGGTGTGGCGCCATTGCGTGAATCCCCATTCTGAGAAGTACTCCTGATGGTCATCTGTTCCCAATGGGTTGATAAATAGCGTTGAACGCTCAATAAGGCGGTGTGAAATCCAATCTATCTCGAATTCAAACGGACGATCGAACAACGTAAACGTGTCTTGGAAATTGACGTTGTAGTCAACTCCTCGGACGGTATCGTTGTCGCGATTGATGAATCCGCGGTCGACGAAATCAATCTCTGGATCTTCGGGGTCGCTAGAACGATGAATGCGTCCGCAAAACGGACTCGAACTTGTCGGGGAGTTATAGCAATCCGAAATGATGTAACCGGCAGAAGGTTCAATAATTGTGTTGTCTACAGCGATCTTATAGTAGCTCATACCGAACGTTAGATCAAACGCTGTTGTCCATGGTTGCTCAATGACAATGCCGCCAGAGAACGAGTCGGAGGTTTCAGGCTCCAAATCCAACGAGCCACCAGCTGCTACTTCCGTGTTGTAAATATTGAATCCGCCATTCCTCCAACTTCTCGGATCAACGCCATTCAATTCGCAATTGGTCAACACGATCGGTTCGCGTCGATCCTCTGAAGGTATATACTCGTCTGTAACTTCGTCGAAAGCGCTATCGGGTGTCACACACGGGTCACGGACGTTTAAGAAACCAGTTTGCTGTAAGAGAAACGAATCGCGAAGGTTTGGGGATCGATAGGAAGTACCTCGGGTGGCTCGCAATAGAATCCAATTCGTAGGTCGATACCCTAACTTTGCTGAATAGGTTGGGTGTGTACCGTAGTACTCGTCCGACGTTGAACGTCCAGAGATGTTCAACGTGAGTTCGTCTACGAGCGTGAAGTTCGCCAGAAGTGGTACCTCAAATTCCAGATACGCTTCTTTCGTGGTCTTCTCACCTATCGCACCTTGGTCTGCTGAGTAACCCCAGAGCAACCCTTGTGCAGAAACAGCATTAGGAATTGAATCAATCGTGTCTACGCGATGATCAAAACCAATTCCGGCGATCACGCTACCATAGGGCAGACTGAACGTGTCGCCCGTTAAGTAAACATTCATCAAGCGCTGTGAAACGCGAGTGTCAAATTCCCTTACGTCGTAGAGGTAGTTCCATTCTGCTTCAGTTGCGAACTTTCCACCCCGAAGAGACACATCCCACAAGCTAGGCGCGAAGAGATTGACAGGTACGCAACCCGGTGCCGCATCCGGTTGTAAGGCCCCAGGTGGTATCCCATCCGCTGAACAGGGGATTCCACCTCGCGAATATGCTCCTGTCGCAAGGCTAAGCCTGTCGTCGCGAATTCCCCCAAGATAGGACACACCTTTGCTGCTTGTATAGGTTACGCTGAACTCACCTGACCAGTTACTCAATCCCCACGCGTCGTCGAGGAATGGGAGATCTGCGCTGACCCCGGCAACCCAGCGTGTTTGCGTAACCTCGGTATCCGTGATATGTCGGTCACCGGCGATTCGAATCACAGGTTGTACAGGGACGGGACCGATTGGTCCACCCGTTAGGTCGCAAGTACCGCCACTGTTGGGAGTGCAACCGAAAGTGCTCTCAATCTCCGCGATGACGTCGGGGTTGTTGAAGAACGCATCTCGAGCTAATCCGCAGTCTACGCCGAATCCGAGGGGGTTGCATGGATTAAATGGATAGAGGGGGTGTACGATGGGGAAAACCTGCGGAACCATCGTTTCTTGATGAGTAGTACGTCTGACGTGAAGGGCTTCAAAAAAAGGCGTTACGTTCATTTCACCTTCAAACGTGTACTCGCCGTATGACATGAAACTGTCCTGGTTGAACTCGTTGTAGAGAGTTCGATATTGGTTGGTAGCATTCGCAAAGTTGTTGGTCATGTCGACATCGTTAAGTTCATCACCATCGCCATCAATCCAGACCCATCTACCGGCAAGAACGAAACGCGGATCGGAAAAATTAGGCCATCCACCGTTGCTAGTACCCGGGGTGTAATAGAGGCGACTTGCCCCGGGGACTCGAAGAACGACATTAGTTATGCCGCCGATGCGACATTCTCTTGCATCGACGCCAAATCGAGTCAGCCAGTACACATCCTCAGTTCGGACCATCCCATTCTCATCGACTTCGTAGTGCGTTTCGCAGCCGCGTGTGAAAGGTGCATCTTCATAACGAATAAGCGGGTCTCTCCGTACTGTCGCTGCGCCACCAATAAAGCCTCGGCTGAAGTTCTGTCCCCACGTAAACGAAAGATCGGAACTTGACGGCCCAAATGCATCGGTATTGTCAGTCGTGCCACGAACCTCAAACCCGTTGAAATCTTTCCGCAACTTCACATTGACAACGCCTGCAATGGCGTCAGAGCCGTAGACGGAGGATGCTCCGTCCAATAGAAAGTCGTACTGTGCTACCAACGAGGCAGGTATCAGATTTAGGTCGGGATTACTTGGTGCACCTTCGACGCCGCCAGGGGCCATTCGTCGGCCATTCAATAGGATGAGCGTTCGGTCAGAGCTCAATCCGCGCAGGTTAGCAGTTGATGCGCCCGGACCGTTATCAAGTACGAAACCGGAAAACGTCAAGTCGACTTGAACGTCAGCCGATGATGTAGAGGTTTGGATGATCTCGGCTGCATCGACCAAGCCTGCTTCTCTTGAAATCTCCGCGTTCACGATCTGAAGTGGCGAGATACTCTCGAAAGTCGTCCGTTTCAGGCGGGATCCGGTAACAACGACTTCCTCCATCGCTTCTGCGGCTGGTTCTACAGTCGTGTCTTCGTCCGGTTCGACAGTTTCCACGTCAGTCTGAGCCACTTCTTCGGCGTCTTCCTCTTCTTGTGCTAGCACCCATGGAGCGCTAACGAAGAATGCCATTGAGAAGACGCACAACCATAGGGTTCGCAGTGGGTTCATTTATTTCCCCTTCACATGTGAGCAAGGCGATGAGGACGCATATTCTGGTCCCCAGCCCATCACCAAATGTCGTATATATTAAGGAAAAAATGAGCATTAATCACCGACAATTCAGTATGTAGGATGATTTTGCGCATCTTAGAAAAGAGCCCCCTTGACATGGAATCACTAAGTTTGATGGCGTGACGTGTTAGATTGATGAAATCAGTGCAAGATCTAGGGAAACGCCGATACCCGAGCGCAAGTTGAAACCATTTCATTATCAGTTTAGACAAATTTAACTTTGGAATCTCTGAAGATAGACGCGCTGATTCGATCGAAATCTGAATTATGGTCCGCGAGTTGGGAGTGGATACCGGTGCGTGAGGAGAAAACCTCGTATAGTTAGCGGCTTTCCATCCGCCATTGCGGGACGGAAGCGTGCTTCTCGCGCTGCTACGCGTGTCCTGAACTCGATGTCGGTGTTGGGTGGCTCAACAACCTGGCTAATCCGTCCCGTGACCGCGCCACGATAGGTAACCGTGAGCAGTAATTCGACGATCCCAACGTCCGATCCGGCGGCAGTCAAATCATTGAACTCTGGCAAGCGAATGTAGAGCAATTTCGGTTCACCAAATGTGGATTCGCGAAGCTCTGGAAGTGATTCAAGCTCCCGCCAGATTTCGCGATACATCCTAGTCGCTTTGGATTCTCTCCCAAATAATTGGTGCCAGTCCGCGAGGTTGAGTTTTGCCATCGCGATCGTCTCCTCATCGCTTGGCGCGTGCTTCTCCACAAAATCGACGACGTCGACTAAAGCAAGTCGCCCGAGTGAATAGGAGCTCGGAGGGGACTTACCGGGTGGTGGCGGTTCGTAGCCTGGTACCTGGACTTCAAATCCACGAAATCTCGTCTTACCATCCATCGGTGGAAACACCGTATTGCGCATACCCGCGGCGAAGGCGCGTGCAAGCTCGACCTGTCTTACGTCATCGGACGGGATTGCCCGATTCGCGAGCTGGATCGCTTTGATATATAGGATTTTCGCTGCAGAGAACCTTCGATTGGACTCGTACCAATCGATTAGCTTCAACATACTAGGTAATAGCTGCGGATTTCTTGAACCGAGTTGATTGAGCATGATGCCGTAGGCACGCTCCTGCGCTTCATTGGCTTTCTGATAGTCACCTGCGACGGACAATGCACCCGCAATGCGATAGAGTGAGGTTAGTTGGTCAGTTGAGTGTAAACCTTTATTCATTCGCGTGACATTCAGAGCCGAGGCAAATGATTCGGCAGCGTCTTCAGCATTGCCAAGACCTAATTGCGCATCGCCGAGGACGATATAAGGGTCCGCTAAACGTGCGTCGAAGTTTCCATTAGCTTCACGTATTTCATTGATTTGATTGGAAACTTGGTCGATCACTACTTGGTACTCGCCCAATTCAACACGTTCTCGAAGCCCATCTAAAGAGGATTGTTCGTTTAGTGTCGGTACGTCAGTTGGTGCGACGTCGTTCGAGATAAGCGTCAAAGAGACGACGACGAGCCACAAAAAAGGGCGAATTCGCGAAAAGTCCACGAGAAAATTAGATTGAGCTGTCAAAACACTCGATAGCGTCCATTCGCTATAAGACAAGGTTAGCGAATACCAATGTGCAAGTCTACTTCGTCGTTGTAGGCATTTGCGGATTCGTTATGTCGGCTAGCTAAGTTTGCGGTATAAGCCGGTCGATCATAGCGCCAAACCGTATACGTACTCGTTGGCATCAGTCGTAAACGACACGAAATCCGATCGAATTCGAGCGATGCGTGAGTGGTACTGCTCGGCCGAATAGTGACTTAGCCGTATCAGTTCCAGGCAATAGCCAATTGCCACCTTGTACCCACATAGCTAAACGCGAGTCTTGTGCGCTAAGCGACCTTGTCCACTCAGATAGGTTTCCTCCAAGGTCGACTACTCCTGCGGCAGTCGTGTCGTCTCGCGAGGACCCGCAGGAACGTAATCTGGATGATGCATCGTCGCCAGTTTGTGCAGCTTCGCTGTCATATCGCATGCCCCATGGATAAGTGAAACCATCTGAGCCAGCTGCGACTTGTCGCCACTCCTCAACGGTAGGTAGACGACCGCCAGACCAACGTGCATAGGCATCTGCCGCCCACCAATTCACACCATAGACAGGGAGCGCGTCATCTTCAATTTGTTCAATCCAGTCGAGTGGTGTGAAGTCAATCTCAGCGGGTTGATTTTCATTGCTGAACATGCCTAGTTTTACAAATGGATCACTAAGGAATTTCGCGTATTCCGACCTACTAACTTCGCATCGATCAACGGTTAATTCCTCGTGATCGGACGTGTCCGTTTGTATCAGGTCACGAAGTTTGACGCCCCGCACTTGTGGCATGTTGGCAAGAAACAAAGGTATGCGAGACTCTTCAGGCAGACCGATTTCGTATTCACCCGCGGGTACTTGCGCAACGTCTTGTAAACGTCGACGCCAAGGTAAAACGAGAGGATGCTTGCCATACACACACCGAAATCCCAAGTGGTGAGATTTCAAGGTCGGTTCTGCCTGTAACCAGGCAGCGTTCAACGCATAGAGCGCTCGATGTGAGCGACGTGCTGCTGGCGCACCATGAATACTCGGACGGAACTCGAGGCTTTCGGCATACATTGGTCCTTGTCCCCACTCCATGACATTGTTTGCCAAGTCGTGGATCCCGTTCGATGTTGAAGCAAATTCGTGCGAACCGCAAGCTTGTGAGGAATTGCGTTCGGCACTGTTGAAAGGCCAGGCTTCGGAATTGAATTCATCCCCCCACGGATACAGATTGGATGAGTCGCTACTCGCCATTGCCTCGAATTCCTCGGCGAATGGCAGACGACCGCCAGCCGCAGTACAGTAAGCGCTTGCACCTTTGAAATTAATGCCGCTCGCAGGGGAGGTCAAACGACCTGCGATACGATGACCAGAAGAAGTGGATTGCAACCAATCGTTCTCGACTGTATCGTCGAAACCGGGTTGCCGACTCGACCACTCGACGAACTGCTCCCACTGTAGCTGACTGACTTCGCAGGTGTCTGCGAAGAACGCACTTAGGTCAATTGAGCGTCGAGGTTTATTTAGGCGTTGCCTCAACTCCTTACTAAATTGATTACGTTCATACGCCGTTACTGTTGCTAGATCAATTTGTCTAGCGCTCGGTGAGGTCGCATGTTGCACGCCAAGCTGCACGGTGCGGGTTTCGGCGTCCGTTCGATTGATATTAAGTAATGTCGTCGTCAATCCCACGACGCCAAGCACGATCAGAATTCCCAGCGGAACGCGCCAATTCATCGTCTAAATCGTGTCCCCGGTTGCCAGAAAAACAACAATGCGATGAGAGACAGTCCGGCGAAAACGTAGAGCATCGTCATCCAAGTTTGGATGCTGAAGGGACTGCGGTCCCATTGCGGGAGGATTCGCATCGTATCGACAAAACCCTGATTGGAATCGGCGATGATCTCGACGTGTCCATCTTCGTCGTACGTACCGAAAACGAAGCCGACTACGAAGTCATCGAGTTGCGGCGATAGATACGCAATAGAACGCCACTTTGGCGTATGCGGTTCAGTTTGATTAGGTGACATCAGCAGCACCGCATTTCGATTTAGGCCGACTTGCATTCCCCGCCAGATGTCTGGATACGCCTGCAGATGGAATCGAGGTTTCGCCAATTCAGGGATCGTCGCGAGCAGTGTCGCATTATTCGACTGGATTTCAGCTTCGATCAATGGTCGATTCACTGTTAGCCGAATTAGAGCTTCTGGGTGGGCTGATGGGGGCATTGGCATTGTGAGTAATGGTTCAGGACTGCCTTGCACTAAGCCTTGACTATGGAGTAATTCGAGCGACAACACGAGATCTTCGATCGCTTCTCTTTGTGGTTCTGCAAGTTCGGGTGGCTGGGATAGGAAATGCTGCAAAATTGGGATAAATTGCTGCAGCAGTTCGGTCGGCGGGTTGTCAGCATCATAGAAACGCTGTACTTCGTCTAAGAACGCCATGAAAGCAATCAAAAAGCCCTCAAGGTCGTTCTCGATCGATCCGAGACTAAGTGATCCCAAATCCATTAGTTCTGCTGTTGGGTCTGCTAACCTGATCGAGAATCCCGGCACGTTTCCAGGTACACCGCCGGTACCCTGGCCCGTTTGTCGATTCCGTGACGCGCGTACGTCCGGGAAGCTCTCACCGTCTACATTTCCGCCTCCACCCGGTCCAAGTTGCGTGCCTTGCGGTAACGATTCGGTATTAGCGGTGCCTGGCGCTCCGTCTTCGTTCCATTCGGATTCGGACGGCGGCCATTCGCCGTCACCTTGATTTTCGCTATCGTTGTTCCCGTTGGTGAGTGATTCATAAACCTCAGCGACCGTCGATGTCTGACCATTCGCCCCTTGCCGCATGCAGTCCTTTGCACTCATACCAGGTGGACACGATGCCAATGATGCGTCCGGTGCTGCGCCCATCCCACCGATGAAGTGCCAATGAGTGATCACGATAGCGTGATCCTTGAGGATAGACATCAGTAGATAGAAAATGCCGATATCGTAAAAATCGCCTCGAACCTTCGTTCTCTGGAAAGCGTCGAACTCACTGAGGAAGGCGTCGAGGCTATTGGGTTCTTGAAGGAGTTCCGATCGGTGCCAGATGCGCCCGGAGTAAGGATCGCGTACGACATTTTTGTGAATCTCTAAGACTGGCATGAGTGCTGGGTCCCAAACCTGATCGAGGGGATCGTTTTCGTAATCGTGAAGCTGCGCCGGTGGTCCGGCTGCGAGTCTATTCAATACCAGGGATGTACTGAATTCCCGAGTCATCACGGCCGCAACTTCCTGAATCCTCTCGCTGTATTCCTTCTCTTGCTCGAATCGACTCGCGATGCTGAGCACGATCACGATGATCAGTACGGCGACGCCATTTGCGAGGATGTCGACGAGTGCGACACCAGCGAAGTTTGGAATCCGTCGAGCTGCAGATATCACGGTGACGTGGTCTCGGTATAGTCGCGAATATATGACGGTATGTCATCGAGCATTACGGACTTCAAAAATTCATTGTCCGCAATGACCCAACCGATCCTGATCTCACGATCTGGCCAGATTCTTGCGAGACAATTGCGCGCTTCCGCCATAATCGGAATGCTTCCTTCGAGCACGAAAAACAATAGTTGCTGGTCGTTATCTTCGTAGACTCGTTCGGCATAGTTACGGTAAGCACCACCGAACGTACATATTTCCTCCCGCGGAACCCCCTCACCTGTTTCGACGATTCGGAGGGTGCTCGGGAAAACAATGACGACGTACCCGAACCCACCGGTCTCGCTCTGAATGCGGTAAAGCCCGTCCTCCGCGGTGTCTTGGAGGCGTTCACGAACCGCGGATTCCGAGAATATATTGACGATCAGTAGGAACACCAACATGAGCGCAAACATGCCGCCAAAAACGGCCATCATCGGCGCGTTACTGTCGTCGTCTGACTGACGTTCCTTAGAAGGCACGAACGCTTTCGCGCAGCTGCCGCTCTAGCGTATTGAGAGCGCGCTCTTCGCTACGCTGTACAAGAGTGAGAGATAGCATCAACAACACACTAAGTGAGAGCGCGATCAGAGTCGTATCGAATGCAATTCCAAGCGGCGCAATCGCTGCGCCGAGTTCCGTCGATAACCCACTTAGTCCCGATTCAGAAGCGATTAACTTCCGTATGCCATCGGCCGCGAGGGAGATTCCAAGCACGGTACCTATGAAACCAAGCACAGGAACGACCCAACCAATGTATCGTGGCACGGTGAATGACTCTTCATGTCGGCGCCATAGAAACTCTAGTCGATCGTCCAGTCTGACGGAATCGTCAGATAGAGAACGGATGCGATCGATATGTGTGAGGATGTTTGAATCGCTGCCGATCTGCCATCGTTGGAGACTGGCACGAAGATAGAGTGTGTTCCACCATTTTCCGACGAGGATGAGCATCCCCCAGTAAAAGAACAGCACCGTTGTTGGCGGAATCATGCCTCTTTCAAGGAAGCGTCGCGTAATCGCTTGGGAAGTGGTCCACGTTTCGCCCAGCCACTCAAGCGCGAGTAGCGTCGTTGCGCTCAGCACGAGTGCGGTCAAGAGCGAAAGTAGGAGACCGGGACCGCTTAAAAAGTTCGCGAGCCAGTCGAGTGCGTCTGCTTGATTCGCGCTTGCAGCACGAAGCCAAAGTCCAACGCCATATAGCCCTATTGCGGACACGAAGAGTGGAATCAAATTACTCGTCCACTGTAGGCTGCTGCCATTGTCGATGACCGCGAATGCCGGTAACGCCGCGGTAAAACTAACCACCAGCAAACTCACCACGCTGATCGCGTTTAGCGTCATGAAGAGAGCTTGCGATGAGCGCAACGCGAAATGTGCGATGGCTATCACGCCAATAGCCGCGAGCACGACGGGTGCGGCAATCCAAGCAGGAAATTCAAACACTTGCGCGACATTGAACGCGACCAACGCGACTAGCAAGATGTAAACGACGATCGCGACGCGCACGTTGATCCTTGGGAAAGAAGAAGGCGGATTTTAGAAGTCGCTTTGAGCAGCGGCTATGGATTGTTCAGATTAGAGTAGTTCGTTTTCCATTAGTTCAGTATGAAATAAGTGCTATCGATGCGGACGCTTCAGACGATGACAGCACGTTACGACGCACTTCGCCGTGGGATTTACTATGAGGTAGTAGTTGAGTCGATCACAAACACGAGCATACTGGTCACCAAGTGCCCGTTGTAACTCGTGCCGACTCGCTTGGTCTAGCGCGAATGATCGTTCGGCGGCACCTGCAGGTGACGAGTTTCCGAACAATAGCATGAGGACGATCTGAAGCTCGGAAATACCTCGCTGTCGTACGCGCATCTCAGTGTGCTGACTCAGACTGACGCGGTCGAATTGCGCGAGTCGTTGACGTGCGCGGCGCGATAGGTGTATCTCGTCGGGAAATTCCTCTTGCAGCAGAATAGAAGGTGTTATCGCAGCTGGCAATCCGCGTTCCGTTAAGAAAACAAAAAACCAAGTTTAGGAACGCTCCCCGTGAAGAACCGATGGAAAGAGATGGAAGATAATGGAGGTTCATTTAATATGAATCACGTCATTTTTCGCGTCCGTCAGACGTAGTATTCAGCGGCGAATTTTTGGAACAACCGTAAATGTCTCGGTATCCGACTCGTGAAACCGCGTACCCGCGCGTATCTATAGAAGACACAGATCACTCCTTGTCGCAGCATCCAGATTCAAGGATGCGGTACGCATATTTCAAAACGATCGCAAAAGGCGGAACGTGCATCATCAGTTCGTGCAAAGACCTGCATCTCATGCGCACGATCTGCTACAAGGAGTTACGGTCGGAACTTGCAGCGGATCCGATTCAACAGCAACGCTTCATTCGGGAAGCACGGGTTACCGCGATGTTGCAGCACCCGAACACGATACCTACCTATGAATTAGGTCGAAACGTTGATGGCCATCCCTACTTCACCATGAAGTTGGTCTATGGCGCGACCTTACGCGAAATACTGGATTCGTGTGCAGAAGCAGGATCGCATAACGTCGGCGGTCATTCGCTGATGAAACTCATCAACGTGTTATCTCAGGTCGGACACGCACTGCACTACGCGCATCAACACGGTGTCGTCCATCGCGACGTCAAGCCAGAAAACATTTTGATCGGCGCATTTGACGAAGTGCTTTTGCTCGATTGGGGTTTAGCGAAAGTATGGGGCAAAGGTGAGGAGCCCAAGTTAGAGATGCACAAGCCGCGAATCGTCGTGCCAAAGGATGAGGACGTCACGCTTACGGCACAGTCGCCGCTAGACGCGACCCCGGCTTACATGTCCCCGGAACAATTGGTCAATCACAACGACGTGGACCATCGTTCTGATATCTATAGCCTTGGGACAATCTTGTATGAGTTACTTACACTTCGACGGATGGTACAAGGCGACACCGTGAGTCGTGTGTTGGATTTTGTGAAACGCGGTCGTATACCAGCACCGGCCGCTCGTATGGGTGGCGTACCGGTTTCATCGCATCTGTCAGAAATTTGCATGAGTTGTGTTGCACATGAACCAGGTTTGCGTTATCAAACGATGGACCATGTAATCGACCATCTCGAGGAGTGGATGATTGACCCGAGTTACGACTAGATCAGATCAGCACAATGTCAAGGTTTCATGCAATACGATTCGCAACACTTGATTCGTACTTCTGACGCGTCTACTTCACGATCAACGATTTAGCAGTTTTCTATGACTCACGCCGTCAGCAATTTGAATGTTCTTTGTCAGAATGACGTTGACTTCTATCAAAAGCATGGTTTCCTGCATATTCCGGCCGTTTTCAATGTTGAGGAGGTCGATACGATGGCAGAGGAACTCGATTGGCAGATCTCAACATGGGCAAATGCGAGCCCAGGTTGGAGCGGAGGCTGGCGACAGGTCTATATGAACGAAGAAATCGAGAAGCAGTCAAAGCTCGTCGCGTTACATGACCTTCATAGGTATTCAAGAGCGTGGTGTGATGCTGTAACACATCCGAAACTCGCTGGTGCTATCGCAGACCTGATCGGCCCAAATGTCGAGTTACACCACACGACATTGCATGCTAAGCCGTCGGAGACTGGACATCCATTCCCGATGCACCAGGATTGGGCGTTTTACAAACATCGCGACGACAGATTCGTTGATTGTCTAATCCATTTGGACGACACCGACGATTCCAATGGCTGCATCCGTTTCTTAGATGGTTCTTATAAAGAGGGTCCGCGAGAACACATCGTCGAGTTTCCTGATGGTCGGCCATGCACGCCCCATCTCCCAACAGCCGACTGGAGTCTTGAGGACACGGTGCCGGTACCGGCTCAAAAAGGTGACGTCGTGGCATTCAGCATCCACATGATTCATGGTTCACGGATTAACACCACTGGAACAATACGTCGTTTAGTCCGTGTTGGGTTCCGCAATCCAGAAAATGAGCAGTTCGCGGGACAATCACATGGGAGACCTGGGCTAATTGTTTGGGGAAGGCGACCGCGCGACGATGGTCAAACACCCTTTGCGACGAATATCTGATGCGACTTTATCCGATTGACGCGCGCAAATACAACGCGCGATCAGAGCCAGTTCCACTAACCAACGAGCAGTTGCGTCACTTCATTGCGGCAGGATTTCTACCACTTCAGTCGAGCTTACCAGCCTCCTACCACAAGTCGATTTTCGAACGGTTCGATCAAATCAGTCAGTCGTACGGACATTTTGGTAACAACCTGCTGCCTCTTGTGCCCGAAATCGCTGAACTGTTCGAAGATCCGGTCGTTAAGGGTGCTCTTCAAACCGTGTTAGGAAAAGACTACAGCATGCACCCACACCGAGCGCTGCATTCGAATCCGCCGGGGAGTCCAGAGCAGGGATTCCATAAGGACAGCTACTGGGGTTATGTTCGTCGTGTGCGCAACCACCGACCGTGGTGGGTCATGATCATGTATTTCCCGCAAAGTACGCCGGTGAAGAAAGGTCCTACCGCGGTTATGAGCGGAAGTCAGCATCTCAATCAGCAACCCAAGGACTATTGCATTCCAGCATCAATTAGCGGAAAGGCAGGTAGCTTGGTAATGATTCATTACGACATTTGGCACCGAAAGATGTTGAATCAAACGGAAATGAATCGGTACATGTTTAAGTTTGAGTTTTCCCGCCTGCGCAATCCAGAACCTGTGGATCGTGGAGAATGGCTTGCACCGAAACGAGTTGTAAAACCGGATCTTTCGCCTGTTTGGCGAAGTGTTTGGGATTGGTTAGTCGGGTCCGATTCCAAAACTAATGACAACGAAATCCCATCGATCGATGACCTTGGTGCACCAGATGAATGGCAAGGCATTCGTGCGGCATACGCTTGGGCGAACAAAGGGGAGTCTGCGGTAATACCGCTGCTAGACGCGTTGCAGTTCAATCCAAACGGCTACAACGAGAAACGTCGTTACTCTGACAACGGAACCCTATGGCGTGACGATGTGGTTGCGAGAAATGCTGCGCACGGATTGGTGCGTATTGGTCGTCCTGCAGTCCATGGCTTGCTTGAGACACTTAAACGCGGTGTGGATCGAGCTCGGAAACATGCGGCGTTTGCATTGGGTGAGATTGGCGACATGGCAGCGACCACAGGGTTAGTGGGAGCATTGCATGACAAGGAAGTCCACGTGCGAGTAGCCGCTATTGAAGCGCTTGGCTTACTACAACCTACCGAAGAGGGAATCAGTGGCATGCTAGGGGCTATGAAAGATCCAGCGTCCGAGGTGAGGTTTGATGCGGCGTTGTCACTTATGCGTGCGACGACGCGAACGAGTACCGCGCTGAACGCAAAGTGCGTACCCGCGCTTGGTGCAGGACTATATGACACCAATAGATACGTTAGCGGCTACGCTGCAGAAGCGCTTGAAAGGATAGGTACTAAATCGGCACTAGCTGAACTATTGCCGTTTTTGCGAACGTCGCGTTGGTGCGCTCATACGGACAATCAACGCCCGTTCTGAGGACATTCCTTGTTGCGTTGAGTCGCATTCAATGTTGTACATTGGTGCGCAAATGAACACCAAACACGTTTGAGTTTTGGCGTCTTTCAGATCATTCATAGATATGAGCATTCGCATCTCGCGGGTTGCCGAGAAATTGGTTTCGCGTATTCCCAGAACTTTGCTTAGAATTGGTTTCACTGAGAAGATTATGTGTTTTTGTATAGGAATAATCTATGGCGAGTGTCAAGATTCGAAATCTCGACGAAAAAAGCAAAGACCGGCTAAAGAAGCGCGCAGCTGCAAATAATCGCTCGATGGAAGAGGAGGCGCGGGTGATTTTGCGTGATGCAGTTGCTGAAGAAGAATCAGTTCCCAACGACTTAGTAGCGTTTACGAGGGAGTGCTTCGCAGGTATCGAACCCTTTAAGCTTGAACTCCCCCGTCACCGATTGGAGGAACCCCCGATTTTCACTTTCCTCGAAGCTGATGCAGATTCTCGATACTAATGTAGTATCCGAGCTGGTTCGTACAGATAGACAACCAGAACCGCAAATCACTTCGTGGGTTTCGTCACAGAGAAAGGTCGATATGTACCTGACGGCGGTAAATCGCGCGGAATTGTTGTACGGTATCGCGATCATGCCTTTCGGTAGGCGACGTTCAGAACTTCAGTTGTCTGTTGAGCGATGGCTAGATTTCGGTTTTCGCGAGCGGATTCTGCCGTTCGACGACGACGCTGCGCAAATGTACACGCGGATTGCCCCATTAAGACGCTCATTTGGTAAACCGATAGGTGTGGCGGATTGTCAAATTGCGGCAATCACCCGAACTCAAGACGCAACCTTGGTCACTCGTAACGTCAGAGATTTCCACGGTACAGGTATTGAAATCGTGAATCCGTGGATAGCGTCTTAGCGTTCCTGACCAACTAAACATCGATCGCTTATTACACGGTTAATGTGTAGATCGTCGTTTACCGGTATCCAGAAAGTACGGGAATAGTTCTCGGAGAAACAGAGAAAGTGAAATTTTTGCGTTCTGCACGGGTCAAATGAGATCACTTTGCGTAAATTAGGGTTAGGTGGGATGAATAACCAAATGAGCTTATTGCTATTCGTATTAGCTGTAGTGCTGACGTTAGGTAGTGTGTCAGCTGAGGAGCTAAAGTCCAGCGCGACTCACACATTTAAAAACAAAGATTGGTTCCTTTCTCTCGAAATGGGTAGTTACAGCGATAACGCAAGTATCGGATTTGATGACATTCCCGAAGAACGGCCCTTCTACCGACTCAAGCACACCTTGCTTGCTGGAAAAATCGGACTAGGAGTTCGAATAACGCCACAATCCTTCTTAGCACTGCAGTATGCGACAGGTCCACGCGATAGTCTTGAGCTATACCCGCATGGTGAGTTTCAAGATGCAAATACAACGATAAGGAGTCATTTCGTATCTCTAGTTATGAGTCGTGAATTCAATGTAAATGTCACGGATAGCGTTGACGCGAAATTCGGGATGACCCGTGCAACCTTTGAAAATCGGGATCGACTAGGACAGAAGGGCGACACAATCTCACGGCATACTGAAGTGAAACCGGTTATAGCACTAGGCTACCGCAGGGCATTTTCGCAACGTTGGTCTGGTGGCATCGAAGCCACGAGTTATTTTCTATCCGATCCTGGTATCGTCACTAGCGTGGCGGTAGGACTTCGTTGTGACCTGTAAGTTGACTACATTTGAGTCGTATTTTTAGTCTGACAGATTGTTCTGACGCGCGACGAGCAAAGCGACTTCCTGAGTGAGGACCGGTTCGCCGTCCTGATTAGCCAGCGTGTCTTTTAAAGTAATAACACCCCGATCCGGTCGCGATGAAGACGGTTTTTTCTGAATACACTCAGTGGAATAGGTCAGCACGTCCCCAGGTCGCGCGGGATTAGGAATGCGAATGGCTTCCTTTCCGAGCATTGCGAGAATCTGAATGCGATCTTCGTGATCGAAGAATAATCGTGTGCAAATCGCGAACAGATGAAGGGAAGAAGCGGTTAAGCCGCCAAAGATCGATGCGCTCGCGGCTTCTTTATCGATGTGGAAGGGCTGTGGATCCCACGTGGAAGCGAACTCAATGACTTCCGCTTCAGTGAGAGTGTAAGTGCCTACTTCGCTCTGATAGCCGACTTCGATGTCATCAAAGTACAGCACGAAACGGTGCTTCCTCGGTGGCGATATCCAATGGCTCAATACCAAGTTGGTCGAAAAGGAGCCTGTCTTCTTCGTTTTCGGGATTGGGTGTAGTAAGCAACCGTTCGCCGCAGAAGATTGAGTTTGCGCCAGCGAGATAACAAAGCGCTTGCGCTTCGTCGCTCATATCCTTTCGACCGGCTGATAACCGTACGAATGAGCGAGGCATCAGAATGCGTGAAACGCAGACCGTCCGTACGAACTCAATGTTGGAGATAGCTGCCGATTCGTTTAGTGGGGTACCTTCGACGCGAACCAGCATATTGATGGGCACGGATTCTGGATGCTGTGGCAGATTCGCGAGCTGTTGTAGCAAGCCAGCTCTGTCTTCACGAGACTCGCCCATACCGACGATCCCGCCACAGCACACGTTGATACCCGCATCTCGCACGGCAGCAAGCGTGTCGAGACGATCTTGATACGTCCGTGTCGTAATGATGTCACCGTAATATTCAGGTGACGTGTCGAGATTGTGGTTGTAGTACGCTAGTCCCGCGTCGGCGAGGCACTGAGCCTTGTCGTCGCTCAACATACCGAGCGTTACGCAAGTCTCTAAGCCTTCGTCGTTTACGGCCCGTACAAGTTCGGCAACCTGCTCTACCTGACGTTCCGTAGGACTACGCCACGCTGCACCCATACAGAAACGCGAAGCGCCATCCGCTCTGGCGTTACGTGCCGCTTGAACGACGTCCTCAATCGGCAGCAATCCGTGGACGTCTAAGCCCGTATCGAAATGAACGCTTTGGGGACAGTATTTACAGTCTTCGGGACAACCGCCAGTCTTGATACTGAGCAAAGTACTTAGCTGGACTTTGTTAGGATCAAAGTGTTCGCGGTGAACGGATTGCGCCTCATACATCAGGTCGTTGAACGGTCGCTCGAACAAGGCGAGAACTTCGGCTTTTTGCCAGTCGTGGCGCAATGAGCTGGTCAATTGATCAATCCGAAACGGGAAACGCCGCACACCCGATTTGTCGCGCAAAGTAGCGACTGGGTATACGTTTAATTCGGCAATTCTAGCTGTCAACTCGATTGGATTCGATATGAATAAAGCGGCAATTCCATGGTTTGCATGCATTGGATTGATTTTTGCGTGCCTCTCGCTCAATGCCCAACCTGAGACTACCTCAGAAGAATCTGCTGAAGTCCCTCCAGTTTGGCAAGATGGTCGTGCGAGTGTGTCGCTCGATGGGGAAGCGTTATCTGCCGTCGACGACCTTATGGATGAGTACGTCGAGAACGGTCGAGTTGCTGGGATGGTCGTTTCGGTAGCGTACAACAATGACGTCGTCTACACCAATACCGTCGGTGTTCGAGGGGCTGAAGATGATCGGCCATTGAAAGAAGATGACCTGTTCCGGATCTATTCCATGACGAAGCCGATTACGGGCGTAGCGTTAATGCAGCTACATGAACAAGGGAAATTCGAGCTCGATGACCGCGTGGACAAATACATTCCCGAATTCGCTGACTTAAAGGTCTATAACGCTGACGGAGATCCAACGCCGCCAAAGAAACCGATGACCATTCGACACCTGCTGACGCATACGGCGGGATTCGGATATGTATTTGGCAACCACCCGGTCGCCCAACAGATTCGTAATGAGCAGGTCTTGGGATCGGGAAATTTAGAGGATTTCGCTAAGAAAGTCGTCAACGTCCCCTTGGTTTTTGAACCAGGTACGCGTTGGCACTACAGCATCTCTGTTGACGTCCAGGGACTATTGATTGAGCGATTGAGCGGTAAGATGTTCGACGCGTATTTGAAGGATCATATCTTCGATCCTTTAGGGATGGAGGACACGTTCTTCTCGGTTCCCGACGAGAAGTTTGATCGGTTTTTGCCGAACCACACTTGGAGTCGTTCGATGAACCATCTCATTCAGTCTGGGCAACAAAGTTTTGATTCATACCGGGACGTAACGTTTTTCTCGGGCGGCGGGGGTTTGGTGTCAACTGCACACGATTACATGACGTTTGCACGAGCTGTCGCAAATGGTGGCGAATTGAATGGCGTTCGGATTCTGCAGTCCGAGACAGTTGAAAACATGCGTCGCGACCACCTCGGTGAGGCTATACAAGCGGAAGGCGGTACGGGTGAGAATCCAGAAGCTGGCGCAAGACGAGCGTTCGGTGGCTTCGGCTTTGGTCTGGGTTTTGGGGTAAACACAGCACCTTCGACCGCAGAGCGATCAGAAGGCGAATACAACTGGGGAGGTGCCGCGGGCACCGTATTCTGGATCGATCCGGTTGAAGATCTAGTCGTGGTCGGCATGATCCAGTTGATGGGTTCGCCGTGGCAGCTCTCCAACGACTTGCATAGAACGGTTCGTGGTGCGCTAGTCTATGAGTAGGTCACTTCTGCTTTAGCAAGCTCGCCACTAAGTCCGATGTAGAAGTGGGAGGCGCTTCCTTAAAGTCTGCTAGTCGATCGTAAACCTGCGCGGCGCCTTCATGGAAGCCGCTAGGTAACCCTTTCGAGGCGAAGGTGCTAGCGATTTCGCGCATCTCCGCGGCAAATCGCCAAGCTTTGCGACTTACGGAAGGCCCAGTCCTTTCGCTTCGCGTTTGTAAATCCGGTTGTGATATTGACCACTCAGCTAACAAAGCGTCTGTGACCGCGTTCGCTTCGGCAAGGGCACGAATGTTGAGCAACAGCGCAGATGTGCCTTTGGTATACGCTGCGTAGCACATCTTCAAAGCGGAAGCTGCGGTAGACGCGGGACCGAGATCCGTCGGTTGAGCGAACGTGTCGATGAACAGATCTCGAATAATCGACGCCTTATTCCCAGACAGATACATGCGTGTCGCTCCTGCGCGCCTCGCAGGTGGACCGATGATGCTTCCGTCGACGTAATTCTCACCAACCATCGTTGCGATATTTCGTGCCGTCATAGGCGAAGTCGCGTTAGCATCGACGTAAATACCTTGGTAGTCTTGAGCGACAATGGATTGTGCCGTCGCCTCTGCGAATTCAGGGGGACAGATGGATAGAACGACGTCGACTTGTTCTAGTGCTGATTCGAGATGGGAGTATTCGAAAAAACTCTCCTTTTCTGCGCGTTGTCGCGTCGCCGTCGAACGCTTATGTGAAACCCAGCCAACATGATGCTGGTTGCTGAGAAGACATGCGCCAAGAGACGAACCCATTTCGCCTGGGTGCAGAACTAAGACGTTCGTCATAGTTGAACTAACTCCGAAGTAGCACCTCGCAACGATACGACTCACGAGTTAGCGGACTCTACGCAAATATGCATGGACTAACATAAAAGAGTTATGAACGGGAGAAAGAAGTGTCTGAATTCGAAGGCAAGGTAGCGGTTATCACAGGTGCTGGCGGCGGGATCGGGCGATCTCATGCTATTGAATTTGCTAAACGTGGCGCAAAAGTCGTTGTCAACGACCTAGGTGGAAGCGTCTCTGGGGATGGCAAGGGTGATATGGCCGATCAGGTTGTTGCCGAAATTAAAGAGCAGGGCGGCGAAGCGGTCGCTAATAAAGCCTCGGTCGCCGAACGGGACGGTGCGAAGAGCATCATAGATGACGCCATTTCTAACTTCGGTCGTATTGACATATTGGTTAACAATGCCGGGATTCTTCGCGACAAGACATTTAAGAAGATGTCTTTGGACGACTTCGACTTGGTGATGCAGGTGCACTTGACAGGTACCGCTTACGTGACGCATGCGGCTTGGCCTCACATGTACGATCAAAGATACGGTCGGATCGTATTTACGAGCTCTGGTTCTGGAATCTTTGGGAACTACGGACAGTCGAACTACGGTGCCGCAAAAATGGGTATGTTGGGTCTTGCCAATGTGCTCGCATTGGAAGGTGGTCCCCGCAATGTTCACGTGAACTGTTTGGGACCGGGTGCGGCGACCCGCATGACCAATACAGTCCCGGGTCGTGACGAAGACATTTCCGATCCTGACCCTAACCGGCATCCGGCTCTTGTAAGTCCGGCTGTGCTATTCATGTGTAGCGAAGCGGCGCCCAACGGCTGTGTAATTCACGCCAGTGGTGGCAACTACTCCAGAAGCGAGATTGTGGTGAATCCAGGCGTTTCGCTCGGTGCTGGTACGACCTATGAAGACTTGCTGCCGCACGTCGATTCGCTCATGGATATGACCGGCGCGAAGCCGCGCGAAAGGAGGCAACCGCGACCGAGAACTGGATAGAACTGGTACGACATCGGATGTGAGCGCGTTCGGACTATCCTAAGTATGGTTGAGTCAGAATCGTGAGTGACAAAGATCACAACTCGAAAACCAAATTACCGAGTCGCAATTGGCTGCTTGGACTAGGAGTTGTCCTAACGTCTGTGTGGATTCTTGGCGGTCTGGTTTACATCGTTTTTCTCGACGGCTGGATGTCGTTTGTCGATGAAAGTGCGGATGCGATTGGCGGTTTCTTAGAAGGCTTCTTTGCGCCGCTCGCCTTTCTATGGTTAGTAATTGGGCTATTCATTCAACAAAGGGAGCTCGCGTCCAACACCGAAGCTCTGAAGCAAACGAACCTTAATTCTGAGAGGCAAACTGAAGTTCTCGCTGCGACCGAGTTGCGAGCTCGACAGAGTGCGTTTTTTCAGATCGCAGAAAACGTCCGTCGGCAAACAGGCAACTTGGCAGGAGTCATCGTACGCTCGTTAGAAACGGAACAAGGCGAACAAGCTGTGAGCGACGCGGAGATGATTGGACATTGGGAGGAGCACCAACGTGGCCAATACGAGATATTTCCGGCCATACTTACAGATCCATCGGCGGTGTTTGCCAATGCAGGACTTCACCCGATCGACATCTACTATGGCACTGAAGAAAGAGGTCAGACGACCGCAGAGTACGTGAAGAGTTTCCGAGGCTTGATTGAGCTGGCGAGAGACTGTGACGACGACGGTACGATCGTGCGCACGATTACGCAGACCCCGCACGGACAGGTCTATAACGCGATGCTCGAACACATTAGACCTCCGGCCTGTTGGGCATTGTTGGATAGTACGTCGACGTTTTCCTCTGTCAATGAAGAAATCGATTTCTTCGGCACTTGGCACATTCGAGCACAGACCCTCTATGGCGAGCAAGAGTGGTATACGACGTTTCGCGAAACGGAGAGCGGGATCGAATCTGAAGTTCTGCTCGATGACACGGTAACCCCTATCCAGGATCTCGTTATCGATGGTTCGGCAGTATTTGGAAGGGTTGTCGCCGCGGGAACTACGTTTATCATGACGTGCACGATTGAGAGCACGCTACTGAGAGGTCAACTCGACATACGAGAAGGCATATTCGCTAGGTTTGAAGGCGCACGAGTCTAGATAGTCGGCGTTACCGGCTTGTTTCGCTTTTGTCATATTGGAATCAATCTGGTGCGAGGGGTGCTCGACGACCACGTCGTTGAACCGAGTCAGTGCGCGGTCCAAAGTTAGTCGCTAAATACTCAAGTATCCTCGATTCGTCATCACCGAGGTCCCATAGCCCTTCCTCAGCCTGCATTCGCTTAATAACGTCTTGCCATGCATCACGTGATAGTCGAAGGTTCTTGAGTATTTGACTCGAGTGACAGGATGTGCAATGTGCTCGAACCAACAACCAAGTCCCTTCTGAATCCTCAACGAGTACCGGATCGATCGGTATGGATTGATCCTCCGCACGATCACTCGACGCGATGAGTGCGAGACAAATGAAGACGATTAAGGACGTTCTAGACCACATGCACTGCGATGCGATGACATGCGTTGTTTCCGTAGCCCTTAGGGTTCCAGCCCGGTACCAACATGGGTTGCGACTCACCGTTTGAATCTACGGCTCGTGCCCAGACTTCGTAGTAGCCTCGCTTTGGAAATCTGACTGAGTGATCAAAGTGCTGCCACGCGAAACGATTAACGGGTGGTTGCAGTTCAGTTTTTGTCCAAGTCGTACCGTAGTCAATCGATAGGTGGACTGCCGTAATGTCTTTTGCGTTAGTCCACGCATGACCGTGTATCGGCAATGCTTGATTTGATGGGTGTTCGATCCCGGATTCAGGATTCGTGATTAGAGACTTAACTGGCATTAAATCGAGCATGCACATGGCGTCGTTGGAAACCTGACTGCCTCTTACGACGGGTTCGCACGGCACGTGGTACGAAGGAGGTGCCATCTTGGGACCATCATGGACTCGATCGCGAATTGATAGTCCGCTCAACCATTTACCTGACGTTGACCCGGGTTGTCCGCCGAACACCAACCGGAGAGGGTGGCCGTTCATGGGGTGTAGATCTGTTCCGTTCATACCCCATACCAACATCGAGTCTGGGTCCATGGCTTTCGAAACATGGACACCCCGCGAGATCGCTTCACGAGTTCGATCGCCGCTGGCGTGCCGATCCTCGCCGTGATATGCAACGAAAACGGCGTCGTCCTTCAAGCCGACATCTAAGAGCAAGTCGCGGAGGCGCATGCCGTTCCAGACCGGACACCCGACCGCACCAAGCGTCCACTGATTACCGCTAGCAGGGGGATCGAATTCGGCCCGACCATTACCACCACATTCGAGCGTGATTTGCCGTGAAATGTGCTCGAATTTCTTTTTTAGCTCAGGTAAGGTGTACTGTCGAGGTCTAATAACGGACTCACCACCGATATTCAAGGTCCACCTGATAGAGTCGACCGCGTTGGGAGGTATACCGTTATTTCGAATGAAGAGTCGATTGGTTGGCGTGATGTCGTCGTTCAACAGATGCGGACGTGTCTCCGCATTCAATGGCCGATCGTTAAGCAGAACCAAGCCATCTTTTCCTTCGATTACAAAGGATCGACTCGAGTTAGCGTAGACAACCGGAATCAAACCGCGTGGCATATATTCCGAAAACGCGATTTGCATACCGAGTGCAGCCGCCGTGGCACCTAGTCCATGAAGGAATCCTCGCCGAGATTTGTGATTGGAAACGCGATGCCAAGTTTCCCAATCTGCGCGTTCAGGGTCGCGCGCAAAAAACTCGTGAATACCGCGCTCGCGTCGTGCCATAAGAGTCTCGAAAGGACGTACCGACGACACGAAGTTTATTGCTTGGATGAAAACCGGTGCGCGGATAGTCGCTAGTGATACTCGTGCCTAATATCACGAGTGAGGGAGCTGAACCCCAGCCAAGACCAGACACTGATCAGAGCCGCAACGAAAAACACATGAGAGCCTATGCCGCTAAACTCAGGTAACCAACTCCCAGACCATCCGACATAAAGCGCAATACCCATGAACGGTGCAAAAGCGCCGCGCAAGCCTGTCAGCGTGACGTGAATTCCCATATAAGTAACTAAATCGCGCTCATTCGCAAAGTCGTTGTGGCCGAGTTGCCATGCTAACGTGCCCGCACTACGTGCGAAACCCATCGTGACGCGACCGAGCGCTAACAACCAGAGACCATGAAGCATCGCACCTAGCCACATGATAAGTTGCGATATGACCCAGAAAACGCTCATCTTCGATCGAAATTCGGCAACATGCACCTTATCGAGATAACGAGCCCACATCGGTAGCGTGACCGTACCAATGGCGTGTGGAATGATCACACTCAGCGCGATACTGACGGTGTAGCTCGCATTCATCTCACGGGACACAAGGTAGATGAGTGGCGCTTCAAGCATCATGTTCGACACGCCGCCTAAAAACTGATAGAACTCAAAGCGCGCGAAATCTCGGTCGTTTCGCAAGATGCGCCAGAAACTAGCAAGGGGGACACGGGATGCACGCGATACGACGCGGCGTACCCGTCGCTCTGCGACTCGATGGCGCAATTCACCCGTTACTTGGATCCGGGAAAACGAAAAGATGCCGAACATTGCGATTACAGTCGCAACGACGTACATGATCCGGAAACTCGTCGGGTTTCCGTCGAGGATGGGTGCACCCGCCATAGTGGTGACGACCATGACCAGACTGGTGATAAGTTGCAATCGCCCGGTTGTACGTGCCCGTACCTCTCTGACATAGTTGAGGCTCCATACCACGCTACGGATCGTTATCGTGCCAGCGGTAAAGACGCGTGCGAGTACTACGCCGACGCAGAGTAGAACGATGCCGGTCGGCGTGGGCGGCGAGAAAGCAACAAGTAATAAACAGACCATCGTAAGGGTCTGCAACACGACGACGATGGGAACTTTCGATCGTGCGCTCGCAACACCATTCCAGAGGTAGCTGGATAAGTTGCCGAACATGGGTGCGGCAGTAAGTAGCGCGATGACCCAAGGTGGGACGTTGTAGATTTTGTCCGCGATGACCCCGATGAATCCGCCCTCCAGCATCGCCAACGCGACAGGGACGGTGAGTTCGGTAATCTGTTCCCGATTGAGGCTACGACGAGCCGCCGGCGTAAGCTGGACTGCGCCAAATACGCGGCTGAATAGTCCCACCGTTAAGTGGGCATGGTTACACCGGCATTAGCAGGCGGTAGTTTGGTCAGGTCTAGGTTCTTGCTGTTAGCGTAGTCATGTGCGACTGTCACGGTTTCACGGTTACACCGAGCGAGTGACGATAGTGCGGCGAATACGATCCATGACGAAGAGACTTCGAAGTACTCGCGAAGTGCTTCGCGTGACTCTGACAGACCGAAACCGTCGGTTCCTAGCGCAACGAAATCGTTTTCAATCCATCTGGCGATCGACAAAGGAAGGCTCTTCTGATAGTCACTCGCCGCAACGACACTGCCTTCCTCGGATTCAAACAGTTCTTCGACATAGGGACGAACGGTGGTGTCGTCGACTGCGAGCATTCGCTCACGTTCTGCGTCAATTCCTTGTCGCGCGAGTTCCACGTAACTCGTGACGCTCCAGACCGTGACTCGTTTCCCAAGTTCCTCTAATTGCTCGGCCGCTTCTAATACTTCCATCATGATCGCGCCACTACCCAAGAGATGGACATCGGCGTTTTCTGTGTAGCGATACGCGTACATTCCTCGAATGATGCCGGCCTCCACCCCGTCTGGAATGGGAGGCATCGGGTAGTTTTGGTTCGTTACGGTGATGTAGTAAAAGACCGATTCATTCTCTTGATACATCCGCCGGATGCCTTCGCGAACGATCACCGCGATTTCGTAAGCAAACGCCGGGTCGTAGCTAATGAGATTGGGCACGGTCGATGCCATCACATGTGAGTGACCGTCCTGATGCTGAACGCCTTCGCCGTTCAGGGTCGTTCGTCCCGAGGTACCTCCTAAGAGAAAGCCACGGCACATCATGTCGCCGCATGCCCAGATCATGTCGCCAACACGCTGGAACCCGAATATCGAATAGAAGATGTAAAACGGGATCATCGGTAGAGCGTGATTCGCGTAGGCCGTACCGGCAGCCAAGAAAGAAGCCATTGCGCCGGTTTCGCAAATTCCTTCTTGGAGTATTTGACCGTCCTCTTTCTCTCGGTACGGTGCGATCGTCCCGAAGTCTACGGGTCGATAGTGCTGACCTTCCGGCGCATAAATTCCCGCCTGCGGGAACAAGCCATCCATGCCAAAAGTACGCGCTTCATCGGGTACGATCGGGACGATGTATTTGCCGAGATCGTTATGCCGAAGTAAGCGTTGCAACATGCGCACAACGCTCATCGTCGTGGACACCGCGCGTCCTTTCGATCCTTCTAACATGTCGCTAAAGAAATCCAATGTCGGTGGCGCGAGCGTGCGGCAATTCACTTGTCGAGCGGGTACATACCCGCTTAATCGCTCACGCCTGTCCTTGAGGTATTTGAGTTCTTCGCTGTCGTCTGCAGGTTTATAGAAAGCTGCCGCTTGAATTTCCTCGTCGCTTAACGGGATTTCAAATCGTTTCGCTAAGTCCCCACGTTCTTCTGGCGAGAGGTATTTCTTCTGGTGAACCGTGTTGTGTCCAGCTGCATCTGGACCTAAACCATCGCCTTTCACTGTCTTGACCAAGATCACGCAAGGCTTGCCTTCGACTTGTCGTGCCTGGTCGTAAGCTGCATAGATCTTACGGTGATCGTGTCCCCCGCGCTTGATCGTCGTAATTTCTTCATCGCTTAGCGTCTTCATAAGATCGATGAGCTGGGGAGTGTTTTCGACCCAGTGCTCGCGGACCACATCTCCCGGAGAGACGGTATACATCTGATAGTCGCCATCGACCGCCTGTTCCATACGCTGCTGCAAAATGCCTTCAACATCACGTTGTAGCAGTGCATCCCAGCCACCGCCCCAGATGACCTTCAAGACGTGCCAATCCGCACCTCGAAATCGCCGTTCTAACTCTTGAATGATCTTGCCGTTGCCGCGTACGGGACCGTCCAGCCGTTGCAGATTGCAATTGATCACCAGGACTAGGTTGTCTAGGTGTTCACGTGAAGCGATATTGACCGTTCCGAGCACTTCCGGCTCGTCCGACTCCCCGTCGCCAATAAACAGCCAGACTTTCCCGTTGTCTTTGCGCTTGAGACCACGAGACTCCAGGTACTTGATAAATCGCGCCTGATAGATCGCACACGGGGTCGATAGTCCCATGCTCGCGCTTGGCATTGTCCAGAAATGACTGAGCCGACGTGGATGCGGGTAGGATGGTAACCCACCTTCGCGGGCCAGCTCACGTCTGAAGTTCTCTAGATGAGCTTGAGTCAGACGACCTTCAAGCCAGGCTCGAGCGTAAACACCGGGAGACGTATGTGCCTGGAAATGCACATGGTCACTTCCATCGGGGTGGCCGTGCGCCCGAAAGAAGTGGTTATAGCCGACCTCCATCATGGTCGAAGCTGATAAATACGTCGCGATGTGACCTCCGACGCCCGATCCGCTGTCGTATGCCTGAAGCACCATCGCGACTGCATTCCAACGAAGGATGTTCTCGATGCGAGATTCCAGCTCAATGTCGCCCGGATAGGCAGGTTCGTCCGCCACCGGGATCGTGTTGATGTAAGGAGTGTTCATCGCAGCGTCCGTGAGTACGACACCCTGGCCGGACAATTGATGCTGGAGTCTTGCGAGTAAGTGCTTGGCTGCGTCGCCACCACGCTCGCTCATTACGACGCTAAGTGCGTCGAGCCATTCTTGTTGTTCCAGCTCCCAATCGTCGTCACGAATGTACTGTTGAGGCGTTGCCATGATGGTCTTTTACGCGTTGGTAACGAATCCTTTACCGAAATCGGATTTTAGTTTCACATCTTGAATTACAGCTTGCGGGGAATCCCGTTGAACGAGGACCAATATGCGTGGATAGCATTTACGTATACCTACTGGATTGAGTAAATAAAAGGTATTAATCATGCGCACGATATGGGGATACGCAGTATTGATCGTAATGTCAGGCCTCATTCTTGTCGGGTGCGCGCAGGAGGCGCCGCCGGAAGAAGCTGACGATACAAGGGAAGAACCTCAACTATCTGCGCTTGCACAGAAAGCTCAGGAAGTAACGGCGACGGTCGATACCACACGCATTACCAATGCGGATTCAGAACCGGGCAACTGGTTAGCTCATGGTCGTACATATGACGAACAACGCTACTCGCCTTTGAATCAGATCACCACAGAGAACGTGACAGAACTAAGTGTTGCATGGCATTTTGACACCAATTCGAAACGCGGGCTAGAGGCATCGCCGATTGTGGTCGATGGCGTTATGTATACGACGGGTTCGTGGAGTAGTGTGCAGGCGTTTGACGCGAAAACGGGTGAGGTGCTTTGGGAGTACGACCCGATGGTACCCAAAGCATGGGGTCAGTATGCCTGCTGTGACGTGGTCAATCGAGGCGTAGCTGTCTACAAAGGTCGCGTGTTTGTCGGTGCACTCGACGGCCGACTTATTGCACTAGATGCGGGTACGGGCGAGGTCGATTGGGAGGTCCTCACGATCGACCCATCCTTGCCGTACACGATTACCGGTGCACCGCGTGTTGTCAAAGATATGGTGATCATTGGCAATGGCGGCGCTGAACTTGGCGTTCGGGGTTACATTACTGCGTACGATGTCAGCTCGGGTGAAGAAAAGTGGCGTTTCTTCACTGTTCCAGGTGATCCCAGCCAACCGTTCGAGTCTCCCGCGATGGAACTAGCTGCTGAAACATGGAAAGGCGGTGAATGGTGGAAAGTAGGCGGCGGTGGAACCGTCTGGGATTCGATGGCGTACGATCCAACCTTGAATCTGCTGTATATTGGCGTTGGTAACGGCTCGCCTTGGAATCGATATATCCGTAGCCCGGGTGGTGGCGACAACCTCTATCTGTCGTCGATCGTGGCGATTAATCCAGACAACGGTTCGATGGTGTGGTATTACCAAACGACACCTGGCGACAATTGGGACTACACAGCGACCCAGCACATCATCCTCGCTGATCTTGAGATTGATGGTGAGCTGCGCCAAACCGCGCTTCAAGCACCCAAAAATGGCTTCTTTTATGTGATTGACCGCACAGACGGAAGTTTTATTTCTGCGGAAAACTACGTACCGATCACCTGGGCAAGTCACGTCGATCCTGACACCGGTCGACCCGTCGAAACACCGGAAGGTCAGTACTTACAGGAAGAGCGAACCGTACGACCTGGTCCGTTAGGTGGGCACAACTGGCATCCTATGTCGTACAGTCCGGATACGGGGCTAGTCTACATTCCCGCGATCGATCTCGATTTCACGTATGCCCATGAGGAAGTTTTCGAACACGAACCGGGTTGGTGGAATTTGGGGTTAGCAGGAGGACCAGGACCCGATGATCCGCCACCTACGGTTGAGGATCAAATTGAAGGGCTTCAGAGTGTTCGCGGTCACTTGCTAGCATGGGATCCGATCGAACAGAAGGAAGTATGGCGCGTCGAGCACGGCTCTGCCTGGAACGGTGGCGTGTTGACGACGGCAGGAAATTTGGTCTTTCAGGGGCGAGCGGATGGAACGTTTCGAGCGTATGCAGCGGATTCAGGGGAAGAGCTTTGGGAGATGCCAGTCCATACTGGGATTATTGCGGCGCCTACCACCTATGAGGTAGACGGTGAGCAATACGTTGTGATCGTCGCAGGTTGGGGAGGCGCGTTCGGCACGACCTCAGGCGTACCAAGACACAAAGGAAATGTGCTTGAAGAAGGGCGTGTCGTTGCGTTCAAGCTCAACGGCGCAAGTGAACTGCCAGAACCCAATGTAACGCACGTCAACATTCCGCAACCGCCGGAAATCGAAGCCACACCGGAAACATTGCTCCTAGGTAACCAGAAATACAACGCGTATTGCTCAACCTGCCACGGTCCTGGTGTCAACAGCGGGAGCCAGATTCCTGACTTAAAGTATTTAGGAGAGGCAGGACATGCACGTTGGGAGTCGATTGTGATAGGTGGCGTGTATAGCGGCCTGGGAATGCCGAGCTATGCTGAAATGCTGTCTTCGGAAGAAAGTGAGGCGATCCAAGCTTACGTCGTTGCGACGACGAATGCTTCTATAGCGTTTTGCGAATCGAACTACCCAACCGACTACCCAGAGTTGTTCGGGACATCCTGTACAAAACGCGTAATCGAGAAGGAGTAGTCCTCGAGCTACCTGAGCGACAATCTTGGGTCCGAGCTTCCTGACGTGTAGGGTGCGTTTATGCTGCCCGAACGTCTGCTTGCTGCTCAACTCGCAATACGGAAGGTGAGCCGCGCAAGCTGATCCTCCAAAGTAGTCGTGAGTCGGATGAATTGGTCGCTTGGTCGATCGGCGTCGCACTATGCATCACGGTAGGGTTGTCCCACATCACGATGTCATGCACTTGATGGCGGTAGGACGTGGTAAATCGAGGTTGCAGGACGTGCGAGGTTAGTGAATTTAGCAAGATGGTTGCTTCACCCTTTGACATGCCCTGGATCCCTTGTGCGGTGCCAGTGACCGCATAAAGCGTTTTCTGACGCGTCTCCGGATGCTGACGGACAAGTGGGTGAAAAGCGGTGTACTCGGGGTTCCAACCAGGCGGCGGTATCGGTTTATGGTCTCCCTTTGGCGCTGAAACCGAGATTCCGTGACGATGTTCGATAACTAGCTCGTCGATTTCAGACTTTGTCGCATCCGGTAGTGCGTCGTAAGCTGCCGCCATATCACAGAATTTTGTTTCTCCACCAGTTGCCGGAGCATGAACCGAATAAAGCATGGTGACCGAGGAAACCGTTCGTTTGAACGATTGGTCCGTGTGCCAATGAGCGGCGCCAAGTCTGGACTTTAACGTGCTGGTCTCTGAATTTGCGATATGTGCGATCTCGGGGAAATCAGCATCTCTACTGAGCTGGATCGGCTCGCCGATGCGTCGAGCAAAATCTCGATATTCGGATTTAACCAACCCATTGGTCTTGATGACTAGAAAGCGGTTAGCGTAAAGAGTGGTCAGTATCTTGCGTAGTTTCTCGTCATCAATCGTAGGGATATCAACGTCGCGTACGACCTTCCCGAAATTTCCATTTAGCGGGTCGATTTGCATGGCATTGATCTTGCGCTATGAACCCGCTAATTTGCGTGTGGGTGCGGTACGATGGGTAGTGAGCGAACAACACCCTCCATGTAGGAAAGTGAAGCGTCCTCGATCAAGAAATTAGGGGTGATGATCGATACGAAAACGGGGACGTTACCGGTAAAAGCCGATACGTCGCCACCTTGAAACATGTAGTTTGAGTTGTGTATCGAGATGTTTGACGAGTATCCAGGCAGGTTTCGCATCTCTCTCAGTAGATCGCTTTGAACGACTGCGTGTCTCACCAACTCTTCATCGCCATTTGGATACACCTTATACGCGGTGATAGCTGGTAGCGACTGACCAATTGCCGCGCCTAGAAATGGTGAAGGAACACCGCTTATCTGTACGAAGGGATTGGCGACTCGATCGATTCGTACACCGAAATCCTCCCCGTTTTCCTCCACGATGTCTAGGAGTAATTGGTTTAACTCGTCATCGCTTAGTCCATCGGTGCCTTCGATAAAGAGGTTTGAAACGGAAGGGCCTGCGCCTGTAGCGTTGCTGGCCGAACTTTTCTGTATGTCTTCAGACGGATTTCGGTCAGTAAGTAGCGTTTTAAGGCTGCCGTTCTCGATCAGGTTCACCCGTCTTGTGAGTAAACCATCTGAATCAACGGGGTAATGTCCAACGAGATTTACACCTTGATACGTTGATTGTGTGGGGTCGTCGTAGACGGATAAACTGCGTGGTAACACGCGTGACCCCAACCGTTCCTTGAGGCTACTCACTACGTCTGCACGATTGAACATTGCCGCGATGGAGTCATTTTCGAAGACAGGCTTTTTGAAGTTAATGAGGTTTCTCGCGAGTACCTGGCCGACCAACTCGGCAGCAGCTTGGCCTTGAAACAGGACGGGCCCGTTGTAGCGATCTAACGGTTCGGCTTCGCGTGTCGCTTTCAAGCGTTCATGCATGGCCATTACTTCACGTTTGACCTTTGGTAAGTCCGCAATTTCTTTCCAGGATCTGCCAACGATGTAGAGGTAGTCGGATACGTAGCGACCGTCATCTGACTGCGTCCATGCCGTGACGCGGATGTAGGCAGTATCGTCCCTCCGCGTGAAATGTGATCCTTCACTGTTCAGATACGTGTCAACGTGTTGGTTCGTGAATGCCATTACGTCACTGTCGTAGATGAATGACTCGTCCTGCCCGACTTCGGACAGCTCTCGTGCGAAATCTCGGACATCCTCAAAGTCGAGTTTTTGCGAGCGACGTTCGTCAATGAACACATTGGGTTCTTCGGTCGAGAAGTCAAGTGTTGCTTGCTGTTGGGAGTTTTTCATCGCAGCTTCTTTCGCTGCATAGATCTCGATAGCGTTCTTGTAGGCGTTGTCGGTGGCTAACCAGATCTGTTTTCGTAGAAGGGCGTAGTCATCTTCGATCGCTAGCGTTCGGTTGACGCGCTGGTTTCTGAAGTTGCGCGACATGAAATTGGAGTTGTCAAGTTCGCGCGACCCAACACGCATTTCGACTTCTAGGCGACGCGATTTACCACTGTTTACATTCTCGAGACCACCTTTGGATGCGTTGACCGTAATGGAACGGTCTGTGTGCACGGTATAACCAATGAAGTGAGGCGTTACAACACCTTCTAGTTCCAATCCGTCAACGCTTCGTGCAAGTTCGTCTTGGAGCGCTTGCAGAAGTACACGGGATTCTTCGGCCGCTACGAACGTGCTGATTAATAGTGCGAACGTCACCAATACTTGACGTAATTCACTCATCGGCTAACTCCGGGGTGACGGTAATATCGGCAATATGGCGCGCGATCGCGACGCACGTTGAACTTCAATCTGCCCAACCAAAATTGATGGCGAAATGGCAGATACCGGGACATTCCCAGATTCAGCGCCACACTGACCGTTGAATACAGCCATATCGTCTGCCCCAGCAATCACACTGTCGAAAACCGCGAGCGGCGTACCTATCAGATCGACACCACGTACGAGTTCGCGCGAACCGTCTTGGTATACCTTGTAGACGATCACCGGACGAACGGTAAACGCGTTTGGGAGGCTGCGCTGGGTGATCGTGAATCCACCAACAATATCGTCGAAATAGAGACCGTATTCAAGGTCCCGCTCCTTCAAGATCTCGATCATCTGCTCCTCAAGTTCAGCGGGTGTATAGGGGTCTTCGACTTCGACGAGAAGATTGGACTGCCGCGCGACAGACGAGAGTCCAACTGCCTTACGACCGTGCCCGTTCGATTGGCGAAATCCCTCATCTGAAAGCGTGGAGCGACCGAGAAGAAATCGCTTCAGAATCCCATCTTCGATAACCCGAACCTTTTGCCCCTTGACACCTTCGTTATCAAAGGCGTACGTTCCAAGCAAGTCGGTGTTGCCGAATTTTTCGAGCGCGGGGTCGAATACCACTGACATGGATTCGGGTAACACGCGTTGGTTGACCTTGTCTTTAAATGTCTGGGCATCGCTCGTTTGCTTCAGCCGATGGCCTTCCAAGCGATGACCGAGTATTTCGTGGAATAACACACCCGCGGCGCGCCCAGACAGAATCGCAGGTCCGGTGTAGGGTTCAATATTCGGTGCGTTACGAAGATTAATGAGCATCGTCACGAGCTTGTCAGCCGTCTGGGTCAGTTCGCGATTGGACGGTAAATCTGATGGATCGCGCGCGTGAAATAGCTCAGATAGGCTTAGATTAGAACCATCGTCTGCTTTTGTTGATGCTGAGAGAACGATCGTGTACATAAGCTCGTTGGACTGTATACGTGAGCCTTCGCTGTTAACGAAAAATCGGACGTTCTTAACGACGGAAGCTTGGGCATTGCCGCTCAGCAATTTTGGGTGACCGTTGAATACGTTCGAAATACGCTGAAGTCGGTTCTCCCAATCCGCGTGTGCGAATTTGATAGACCGTTGGGATTCCGCGTGTGCGACTTTGGTGGCGGGAGCTAAGTCAAAGGCGGGACCGTCGGTATCGATCTGTGTTTCGGTTCGTGTTCTGACGTTAACCAGTTGCTCGGACGCTTGCTTAAAGGTGCGGTCCGTTAATAACCAGAGGTAATTACGAATACCGTCCTGGCTGGCAAGCGAGCCATAAGTGACGCGCGGGAAAGATCGCCGATTAACTAAATGCGTGTTGTCCATTCGGGGCGCGCCAACCCGAAGGTCGACGTCGTAAAACGTCCCTCCGGATTCCGAACTGCGAGTGACTTTCCCAAACGAAGTACTGACGGCCGCTTGAAAATTGTCAGTGATCTCATAACTGATATAAAAAGGCGGATCTGGCTGGTCAGATAGAACAGACATGGAACGTTCTAGTTCCTGATGCATTGCGTTCAAAACATTTTGATCGTCAATACGTTCAACGCCGATAGCTCCAAAGGAAAAGAGAAGCGCTGGAAGGACGAAAAGTCGCCGACAACGCAGGACAGATTCAAACATCGTAGGTCCCAAAGTAAGGTGTTTCGCGAGCTGTTGGCAGCTAGCTGATGAATCGGGCAACGGTATTTTCCAAAAGTTCTTGGTTGCCCGAAATAGGTTGTAAGGTGAACTCGTGTTCACGGACGAACTGCGCTAGATCATTCAGGTTTGAACTGGGTTCCAGAATCCGCTCGCCTAGATCGTTACTCCATCCGTCGTAGCGATTGGCTAGCGCTTCCTCGAGAACACCATTTTCCAGCAACGCGACCGCGTTTAGTAGGCCACGACTGATCGTGTCCATCCCACCAATATGCCCGTAGAAAAGATCTTCGCGATTCACACTTTGGCGACGTAACTTGGCGTCAAAATTCAGACCACCGGTCGAAAAGCCGCCGCCCTTGAGAATTTCGTAGAGGACGAGCGACCATTCCTGTGCGGAATTTGGGAACTGGTCGGTGTCCCAACCATTCTGCGGATCACCGCGATTCGCATCGACACTTCCAAAGATGTCATTCGCAATTGCGAACGCTATTTCATGGTGAAAACTGTGACCTGCAAGCGTTGCGTGATTGCACTCGATATTTAGTTTGAATTGGTCTTCTAATCCATATTTCTGCAGGAATGCATAGCAGGCCGCGCTGTCGTAGTCGTACTGGTGCTTAGTCGGTTCACACGGTTTCGGTTCAATGAGCAAGGTACCCGTAAAGCCGATCTTAGCCTTGTGCTCAGCGACCATTGTCATGAATCGACCCAGCTGCTGAGATTCGCGTCGTAGATCAGTATTTAACAGCGTGTCGTAACCTTCGCGTCCACCCCAGAGTACATAGTTCTCACCATGAAGTTCATGGGTGAGGTCCAGTGCTTGCATGACTTGAGACGCCGCGAACGCAAACACTTCAGGATTCGGATTGGTCGCTGCACCAGCAGCGTAACGCGGATGGCCAAACAAGTTCGCGGTGCCCCAGAGTAGCTTGATGCCCGTTCGATCTTGGGCTTGTGCAAGTTCGTCACCGATTGTTTTTAGATTGCGCTCAGTTTCCGCGTAGGTACTGCCTTCTGGCGCTACATCGCGATCGTGGAAGCAGTAGAAAGGATTACCGAGTTTTTCGAAGAACTCGAACGCACATGCGAGCTTCGCGCGTGCGCCGCCAAGGTCGTCATTCCATGGTCGATCCCACGTCCCGTCGCCGAAGACATCGTCTCCTGGAGCTGCGAAGGAGTGCCAGTAACAGACGGCGAAGCGCAAATGGTCCGCCATTGTCTTCCCAAGCACCTCCCGATCAGCATCGTAGTATCGGAATGCAAGCGGATTTGTGCTTTCAGGTCCTTCGTAGGGTATCTTTTCGACGTTAGGGAAGAAGGACATGGTGAACTGGGCAGTGGGGAATTTGCACAAATGATAGGTGAAGTGCTTAGAACGTATTACCTAATAGGAATTGAGACAAATTAGTTAACTCTAGCCGGTGTTCCGTCCGAAATGTGGTTTCAAATCGGCATATAGTGCTCTGAATTCGAGATATCGAGACTCCAGCTTGTCACTTCGCTCCGGCCTCGGTTGAACCATAAAGTCGATAGGGGCTTCTCGGCACACATCCGAAATGGTAGCTCCCTCAGTACCTAGCTGCGCCAATCTTGCAGCTCCCAGTGCTGGTCCGACTGCAGCATCTTGTCGATAGATCAACGGTCGCTGTAGTGCATCTGCGATCAGTTGACCCCAATAGTGACTCTGTGAACCGCCGCCGATGACATTGATCTGTTCGACGTTAGCACCCGCCTTTTCAAGCTCCGTATAGCAATCCCTAAGCGCGAACGCGACTCCTTCAAGAACCGCGTATCCAAGTTCCGCACGATCGGTATCAGCTGTTAGACCGCTAAACACGCCTTTCGCCAAAGGATTGTTGTGAGGCGTTCTCTCGCCAGACAGATAAGGTAAGAAGATGACGCTATCTGATGAAGCTTGTCGCGCTTCGATATCGTTGATCAGCGTAGCTTCAGAGTCGGATTTGGTTATCTGCGAAACCCAGGTCAGCGAACCCGCCGCCGAAAGCATGACCGCCATTTCATGCCATGTATTCGGCAATGCATGGCAAAACGTATGAATACCTCCGGACGGGTTAGGTTGGTAGCCGAAGTCTGGCGCGAACATGACTCCAGATGTTCCAAGCGAAAGCGTACAAATTCCAGGTGTCACTGCACCAGCACCAACCGCACCTGCCGCTTGATCGCCTGCGCCTCCGACGACCGGTACGCGCTTCATGCCCCATGAGGCCGCAATCTCAGAAGTAAGTACACCAGTAACGTCACTTCCTTCGAATAACGCTGGCATCTGATCGACAGTAAGTTCGCAAGAATCTAACATGTCGGAATGCCACGATCGTTTGGCGACGTTTAACCAGAGTGTGCCGGACGCGTCCGACATATCAGTAGCTGACTCTCCCGTCATTTTGAGTCGTACATAGTCCTTAGGAAGGAGAATGGTTTTGGTTGCCTCGAAAAGGTCAGGTTCGTGCTTTCGCACCCAAAGTAGCTTTGGCGCGGTAAACCCAGGCATCGCGTGATTACCGGTACATTGGGCAACATCGATCGCTGCTTCAAGCTCGCGACATTCTTTGCTTGATCGGCCGTCATTCCATAGGATCGCGGGGCGCAAAGGCTTCTCGGCTTGATCGAGCAGCACAGCGCCGTGCATTTGACCTGAAAGTCCGATTCCTTGGACTTCAGGTGTGTATTCGAAAAGCGCGCCGACTGTCTCATTGACCGCATCCCACCAGCTATCGGGACGTTGCTCACTCATCAACTGACTAGGTCTGGAAACAGACAGTGATGAAGACGCCTCTGATACGACCTCGCCTCGTTCATTCATGACGATCGTCTTAACGGAAGACGTTCCGATATCGATTCCTAGATACATGAATCGATTGGCGACGCTGAGGGCGTCGCGAAGCTACGAGTCAGTGTTACGCTGTGTCCTACGATCTTCTAGCACTTTTGCGACAAGGAAGTCCACGATTGCTAAGATCTGACGATTGGTTCGGGTATGAGTACCACCAACGATATAACGCCCGTCAACGACCATTGTCGGAGTGCCTTCAATCCGCCAACCACGAACAAGCGCGTCACTTCGACGAATACGGTTTTCGACATTGAAACCGTTGTACGCAGCTTGAAAGTCAGCTGCTGATGTTTCGCCTCGCCCTTCGAACAGCCGCACAAGCAAATCAAGTTGATTCATGCGCAAACGATTGACGTGGATGGCAGTGAACAGTGGCATATGAATCTTCTCGGTGATTCCGAGTTCTTCTGCGGCGTAGAACGCTCTTGCGAGATTTAGACTAGACCCGCTGAATATCACATGCTCGCGCACAAATTTCACGGTGTGATCTTGTTTAGGAAGCCAGTCTTTAAGATCACGCTCAAAGGTGAAGCAGTGAACACAAATATAAGAGAACATTTCTGTCACGACCACGGTATCGGAATTGACATCCGATGTCTCGAATCTCGTTGGAATTTCTCGATAGTGTTCGTACTCGCGAAATTCCACCTCTTGACTTAGCGCGATAGAAGCAAACATGGCCATAACGCTAATGAGGATGGTTTGAATCTTCATGTCGAGCTCCTGCCGCTGAACGCTGTCACAGGAAGGGCTTCAGTTAGTACAGCCCTTGAATGTAGTTTGCGACAGCTTCGATTTCGTTGTCGGTCAGACGAGCGGCAATATCGCGCATCATGCCGCTAACGTACTCGTCGCTGGTACGTTCTTCCTCGCGATAACTCTTGAGTTGAGCGATAGTGTAACCAATTGGTTGCCCTGAGATTCGCGGGAAGCCAGCGAGCGTGTTGCCATTTCCATTTGGGGCATGGCAAGCAGTACACGCCGCTACGTTTTTATCCAGGATACCACCGCGATAAATACGTTCACCAAGCTCGAGATTTTCCGGAGAAGCTTGACCGATTTTCCCGGGTTGCGAGGCATAGAAAGCTGCGATGTCCTTCAAATCCTGATCCGTCATCGAATCAAGCTGTCCGGCCATCAATGGGATATCGCGTTCACCATCTCGCATTTGACGCATTTGGGTCTCGAGGTACTTTGCGTTCTGTCCACCAATGTGTGGGTAGTCAGGAATGGTCGATGTACCATCGTTTCCATGACACGCGACGCATGCCGTTGCTTTGCCTTCCCCAGCTGCAGGGTTCCCTGCTTCTTCACCAAGGATAGGTTGTGTGAAACCAATCCAACCGAGGCTGAGGATACAGAAAACGCGAAAGATCAGTGCTTTTGACAGGCAGTAACGACCCATAAAATCTCCGTCAGCGTCGTTACGCCAACCGTCTCAGGGGGTAAAACGCGCGAAATTATATGTGTCGATTTCACCTGCGAATCCCCCAGAAATGACCGAGTTTCCAACGCTATCGGCCGAGTTTATCGGTAGTGCAGCTCGTCTTTCGCAGTGTCCCCAAGACGATCTTGTTGAGGTCGCTTTTGTTGGCAGATCAAATGCGGGAAAGTCGAGTACGTTGAACCGTGTGGCCGCTAACAAGCGGCTTGCTCGTGTGAGTAAAACGCCTGGTCGAACCAGATTAATCAATCTTTTTGAGACCTCTTGGGGGTTTCGCATTGTTGACCTGCCTGGCTATGGCTATGCGAAAGCGAGCCAGAAAGAAAGAGCTACTTGGAACGCAGCCGTAGACGAATACCTCGAGCAACGAGCAAATTTACGAGGTTTGGTCTTAGTGATGGATGCGCGACACCCATTGAAACCTTTTGACCAAAGAATGCTCGAGTGGGCGAGTGAGCGAGTCCTGAACGTGCTTGTACTGCTTAACAAGGCGGACAAGCTAAAACGTAATGCACAAATACGAACGGTCGCGGAGACTAAACGTCATGTCGTTGGATACGAATCGGTGACTGTGCAGCTCTTCTCGGCGACGTCAGGATTGGGTTCAGACGAACTTACAGAATGGTTGAGAGATTTCGTGTAGCTTGTTGCGATTCACTACTCGCACGGCGCAGATAACGGAGCTAGCCGACGGAATCGACGACGACACGCCAGAACTCAGACTAGTGAGCTGCAGACCAGTTCTGTGCCACACCCAGATCGACTTCTAAGGGCACGGCGAGATCGACTGCCGTACGCATGAGCGCCGGAATTCGTTCTTTCGCTTCCTCTAAATCGGCTTCTGCTACTTCAAATACAAGCTCGTCGTGAACCTGCAAGATCATCTCGATATCTAGCTCTGACGCGTTTAGCCACTCACCAACGCAGATCGTGGCTTTTTTGATGATGTCTGCAGCGCTACCTTGTACAGGCGCATTGATCGCCAACCGTTCTGCGGCTTGGCGAACCATCGGGTTACGTGCGTTGATATCACGAAGGTAAATCCGTCGACCGTAAATCGTTTCCACAAAGCCGTGTTGTTTGCCCTGTTCTTTCGTAGCTTGAACGTAGTCTTGAACGTTTGGATAACGATTGAAATACGCGTCGATGTACTCCTTCGCTTGATATTGCGGAATCTCTAGATTGCGTGCCAAACCAAACGCCGACATCCCGTACATCAAACCGAAATTGATAGCTTTTGCACTGCGTCGTTGATCTTCGGTAACAGCATCCAGCGTAATTCCAAATACTTCTGCGGCTGTCGCCTGATGGATATCGACACGGTTCATGAATGCTTCAGTGAGACCTGGATCGTCAGTTAGATGTGCCATGACCCGAAGTTCAATTTGTGAATAGTCCGCCGTGAGTAGCAGGTGTTCAGACGGTGCAACGAACGCTTCGCGGACTCGTCGTCCGTCAGCGGTGCGTATCGGGATGTTCTGGAGATTCGGGTTCACCGAAGCGAGCCGTCCCGTAGAAGCATTGGCTTGTGAATACGAGGTATGAATGCGCTTTGTCGTGGGGTTGATTTCTCTAGACAGACCGGCTATGTAGGTCGAAATCAGCTTTGTCGTTGCGCGATAGTCGAGGATGACCTGTGGTAATTCGTGATTCTCTGTCAGTCCGCTAAGCACTTCTTCCTTAGTGGATCGACTGCCACTTTTTGATGCACGGGGTGCTGGTAACAGCAGTTCGTCGTACAGTACGACCTCTAGCTGTTTAGGAGAACCGAGATTGAATTCGTGGCCTGCTAGTTCATATGCGCGATCGACCAACGAGTCTTTGCGTGCCTCAAGTTCGCTTCGCAGTGACTCTAAGACATCGGGATCGACGAGGGTTCCATGGTGTTCCATGTCCCAAAGAAATGGTTCGAGTGGAATCTCGACATCGTCATAGATGGATCGTAAAGTCTCGATCTCGTCTAATCTCGTACTCATTTCCTTGTAGAGCGCATCAATGGTGATGACTTGCTCACTCGCGTACTGTCTTACTGCAATTGGATCTGCAGCGTCGAAACTAATGCGTTTAGCGCCAGAACCAAGCAAGTCGGTTGAATCTTTGATCGTGCGATCAAGAACGGTTCCGGCGATACCTTTTAGACGATGCTCACCGTGGCCGATGCTGTTCAGTACATACGACATTAGCATGATGTCATGAACGGTCGTTTGTACGTTAATCCCGAGACCTTGAAGGGTATGACGAAGCGATTTGATGTCGTGTGTAACAAGCGTCAGATTTGTGCTTTCGAATACATCGCGAAGTTTCGACAAGGCTTCGTCCGCCGCCAAGCCCGGCTCTGTCAATGACGCTCCACAAGGGACGTAGCAGACTCGATCGCTTCCAATGCTTAGGCTCAATCCGTGTAGCGTGTGATCTAACGTCGTGTGCCTTGACGTTACTGCGAAAACGGCGAACGTACCGGCAGCTGAAATTTGATCAACGACGTCGTCTAACTGCTGGTTGGTCGTCAGCACGTCGACTTCAGTCTCAGATACCGAAGGTTCGGGGGTCGGTTCGGTTACACCAGCATCTTCATTGAATTGGTCTCTCAATTGCCGGAATTCATACTTTTGGCAAAGCTCGAGCAATTCAGGCAAATTCATGGGTTGATGTTCGAGGTTGTCGATTGTGTGCTCCATGTCAACGTCGCACTTAATCGTTGCGAGTTCTTGAGCCAACGGTAACTGATCTAGATGAGCACGTAGTTTCTCTCCGACCTTACCTTTAACATCGTCCGATGTAGCGATGATGGTCGCAAGGTCACCGTGAGTCTGCAACCATTTCGCGGCGGTCTTCTTCCCAACACCAGGAATGCCTGGAATGTTGTCAACTTTGTCGCCCATCAGCGCTAGGTAGTCAATGATCTGTTGGGGTTTGACCTCGAATTTCTCTTCGACCCCCTCCGGATCTAGCGTGTTATCGCTCATCGTGTCCTGTAAATGGACGTGTTCCGTCACGAGCTGAGCTAAATCTTTGTCAGAGCTTGAAATTAATGTGTCGCGCTTAGCGGTAGTCGCTTGCGTTGCGAGCGTGCCGATCACGTCGTCTGCTTCTACGTCTGCGACTTCGAGTCGAGGCAATCCCATTGCGTCTACGAATTCGTACACGGGGCCGAATTGCACTAACAGGTCGTCTTCGATAGGTGGACGATTTGCCTTGTATTCAGGAAATATCGTGTCGCGAAACGTCTTTCCTGGACCATCAAACACGACAACGACCGTCCCAGTCGGGTATTCGCGAACCAGTTTCCGAAGCATCATGACGACACCACGGATCGCATGCGTGGGAAAGCCACGGCTGGTACGCATCTCCGGGAGCGCGTTATAAGCACGAAATAGGTACTGCGTACCGTCCACTAGAATTAAAGGGTTCTCTAGGTTCATGTGTCGCTAGTTCCTATGTCGGGTATTGCGAACTGGATCGATAAGCGTTGGCTTGGCGCATTCGTGACGTTGGCTGTCATGTGGACGCCGGTCGCGGCACAGGATGACACCAACACCGCACCTTCGCGAAATCAGCGGGGTCCCGATGTTGTTCTCCGAGAAACGCCCGAACGCACGATCTACGAATACCGCCAAAACGGTCAATTAACAATGATAAAAGTCGTGCCTAAGAAGGGTAAACCATATTTTTTAGTTCCTGTCGACCGCACGGAAAACTACGGTGAACTCGATCGCGCGAAGCGACTAAAGCCTCAGTGGGTGATTAAGGCTTTTTAAAACGTATACATGGCGGTCATTACCCATCTCAGCGCGGACGATATTGCACATGCGCTTTCGGAGTACGCCGTCGGCACCCTCGATGGCTTCAAAGCTGCTTCAGAAGGCATCGAAAACACGAACTACATCGTGCGTACGTGTCAAGAAGACGGTAAGACGGCGGAATATGTACTTACATTAATCGAGGAAGCGAACGGCTCAGAATCCAACCTGGATACGGTGGTGACGATTCTCGATACGTGCGTCGCTGCAGGATTACCGGTTCCCCATGTCATTAGAACAGTAAGTGGTGCATCGGAAACTAGGCTGTTAGATAAACAAGCATTACTCTGCAGCAAATTGGAAGGAATGCATGTAGTCAATCCGGTTCGTTCGCAATGTGCGGCGATTGGTCGATTCTTGGCGAGATTTCATGCTGCAACAGCCCCATTGCAAGAAGATGTTGCACCCTACGTACGTGATAGCAACTGGCTGACTTCAAAGACGGATACGGTCAAATTCGATGTTTCATTACTTGATCGGGCGGATCTCGAAGCGACGCTTCAAACGGTCGTTGACCTCCTATCCCGTACCGATGTCGCAACTCTACCGCAGTCCGTGATTCATGCCGACCTATTTCTCGACAATGCACTTTTTAACACGTACGGACTGACGGGTATCCTAGATTTTCACCAAGCGGGATGCGGGTACTGCGTATACGACTTGGCGGTCGCGATTAACGACTGGTGCCGAAACGGCGATTTGATAGATCGGGAGCGCGCAATCGAGTTGCTCCGTGGTTACTCGTCTGTTCGCTCCATTACTCAAGCTGAGCTATGGTTTTTACCTACGTTTCTGCTCTACGCTGCATTAACGTTCTGGTTGTCGCGCCTAATAACGCACGTACGTACGGATTTACCAGCTCATTACCCGATGCGAGATCCCAACGAGCTTAAGGATCTAGCGAAACGGCACACACGCTCGCCGTTTAGTGTCGTGCGCGAAAGTTTGCTCTAGTTATGGCTCAACGCCGTAGACTCAGGTACGCGCAGTAACACGACATAGAACCAAGCCTGACTGTCTTCCCAGTGCGTTACAAACGACATGCCGGATCGACGTGCGAGCTCTCGAACCTCCGTTAATGAATATTTGTATGAGTTCTCGGTGTGGATCGATTCGTTGCGCGTCAAATCGAACGTTTCACCATCCAAGCTCACGGTTTGCGCAGTCTTGCTAACCAAGTGCATCTCAATACGGCCTCGGGATTCGTCATAGAAAGCGCGGTGTTCGAATTTAGATTGGTCGAAGTCTGTGCCTATGGTCTCATTCAAATGGTTCAGAAGGTTTAAGTTGAACGATGCAGTGACACCTTGGGCGTCGTTGTACGCTGGTTCAACGATGGCTCTGGATTTGCGACTATCGAAGCCGATAATGCAATAACCGCCGGGCCCGATGTCCGTTCCGATACTCGATAAGAATCTGAGAGCATCTTCCCGTTCGAAGTTTCCGATGCTTGAGCCTGGAAAGAACCCGCACCTTGGCGCGCCATCAATTACGTCCGGTAATTCCACACCTTGCGTGTAATCAGCACATGTTGGATAAACGTGCAGCTTATCGAAATCGTCATGAATTGAACGAGCGGACTGATTTAGATGTTCACGTGATATGTCAACTGGTACGTAATACCGAGGATTAATCGCGTTAATCAGCGCTCGGACTTTCCGACTGGAACCACTTCCATATTCAATCAGGCAACACGATTCGTCGATGATGTGGGACAGTTTTTCCTTGTTTTCATCTAGGATGCTGATCTCAGTTCGCGTTAAGTAGTACTCCGGTAGTTGCGTAATCTGATCGAATAGTACCGAACCATGGGCGTCGTAGAAGTACTTCGGTGAGATGCGTTTGGGGGTTGCCCGTAGACCTTGCTTGATCTCATCGACCACGTTAGGTAATTTTGGGTTTTGGTCAAAGAATTGATAGCGTTCAGACGTCAAGGTTTCGTCCTAGTCTAATGCCGGTGAACTGCCAGCGATCTTTGCTGTAGAAAAAGTTCCTATACGAGTTGCGGTAGTGACTGAGGGGCGTTGCACATGAGCCACCTCGCAGCACATATTGATTGGCCATAAATTTACCGTTGTACTCTCCAAGTGTGCCTTCAAGAGGCTGATAGCCAGGATAAGGAGCGTAGCTCGATGACGTCCATTCCCAGCAATCTCCACTGAATGTCTGCGATTGCGGTTGTGGATGAAAATTCGCGTCATCGGCGAACGTTCCGCGCTCTAGATTTTTTGTTGATTGAGAGGTTGCTTCCCACTCGAATTCGGTAGGTAGTCGCGCGTTCGCCCACCGTGCATATGCATCTGCTTCGTAGTAACTGACGTGGCAAACAGGGATATCGGCGTCGACTGGCGCAACGCCGTGAAGCGTGTACTCAAACCACTGTCCATCTTGCTGGAACCAGTATTCCGGAGCTCGCCAGTCGCGAGTGATTTTCTCAGCCCAACCATCAGAGAGCCAAAGTGACACCGTTTCGTAGCCGCCATCACTGATAAATTCCAGATATTCGCCATTAGTAACCAGACGATCGGCAATTTCGTATGGCGCAAGCCATACCGCGTGGCGTGGCAGTTCATTATCGAAACAAAAAGGATTTTGATCGAGTTCGGCGCCAATATTCACCATTTCGCCTCCGTCGTTGATGAAAGCTGTCCGATCGGCGCTTTTTCGCCTCTGATCGTGCGTTTTCTCTAGATAAACCGGTCGAATGGGATTACGACCAAGATTGCATTTAAGGTCGGTGACTAACAGTTCTTGATGTTGCTGCTCGTGATGTACGCCGAGTTCAATTCGCCGCACCCACTCATCTTCTGGCGAAGTTCGTAACAGTTGCCGGAGCGCATCGTCGACGTGTTCACGATATTCGTAGACTTCAGAAACTAGTGGTCGAGAGAGTAACCCGCGCTCAGGACGCGGATGGCGAGTGCCGACACCTTCGTAATAGGAGTTGAAGAGATACTCGTATGCTGGATGAAACGCCTTGTATTTCGGCACGGCCTGTTTCAGTACGAACGTCTCGAAAAACCATGTCGTGTGAGCCAAATGCCATTTCGGTGGACTCGCGTCCACCATCGGCTGGATACAGTAGTCTTCTGTTTCTAGCGGCTCGCAGAGACGTTCAGTCTGCTTACGAACGCGCTCTAATTGCGCTAGCGCGCTCGAGCAACCCAATATCTACGCGGTTTGTAAACCTGTCGCAATAATAGCTAGAGGATGTGGCAGCAATACTGTCAATGTTGTTTTTACAAATAGATATTGTGAGATAGCCAATCGACCTTGTAAGAGAAATCGACCCCTATACACAAGGTCGTAACGAACCAGTCGATCCCCCGAAGAACCTAACGGGGCGGTTTCGCCATCTAGGACCAAGCGTGATCGTGTCGGGATCGATTGTGGGCTCAGGCGAAATCCTACTAACCTCAGGACTTGGCGCTGCGGCAGGATTCACACTACTTTGGTGGGTGCTCGTGTCGTGCTGGAGCAAGTCGATTGTGCAAGCCGAAATTACTCGGTATTGCATCTCGACCGGCGATACTTATATGCGAGCGTTGAATCGCTTACCTGGCAAGATCAAGGGACCGAAAGGTCCCGTCGGGTGGCCTGTGTGGTTAGCGGTCATTTCGTTCTTCCCTGGCATCTTCGGCTTAGGCGGCATTGTGGGGGGAGCCGGACAAGGGTTGGCGCTCATGTTCGATGGACTGAATCCGGTCTTAGCGACTGGGATCGTAACGGTGGGAGCGATTGGAATCCTAGCGACGGGCTCATACCCCTATCTCGAGCGGATCATGCTGGGTCTGGTCATGAGTTTCACCGTTATCACGCTCTTTAGTAGCGGTGTTATGCAGACCACGGAATTCCAGATGACGCTGGACGACTTAGCCGAAGGATTTAGGTTCCATTTCCCGTTGGCGGTCGCTGCGCTCGCAATTGCGATGTACGGTTATACGGGTGTAAACGGAGGCGAAATCGCTGCGTACACCTATTGGTGCGTTGAAAAAGGTTATCCCAAGTACATCGGTGCTGACCCCTCAGACCCACGATGGGTAGAGCGCGCAAAAGGTTGGATCAAGGTACTCCATGCGGACGTGTGGCTGACCTTGTTCATACTCACTTTGGCGACGGTTCCTTTCTATTTACTCGGCGCAGGGGTTCTTCATGCAACCGGTGCAAGACCGGAAGGGCTCGAGACGATTGAAGTCCTTGCCGGTATGTTCACGGGCACACTTGGTGGGTGGTCGGTTCTGCTTTTTGCAGTAGGTGCGTTCTGCATCCTGTTTTCTACGACGCTTTCAGGTGTTGGTGCAGGTGGTCGTGTATTTCCAGATTACATCGTGGAGTTTGGTTTTATTAGCCGCACGAAGATACATCGTCGGCAATGGACTCGCGGCTATGTGATCGTAATTCCGATTATTGCGTTCTTTCTAGATTTGGGATTCCAAAATCCTGTCATCTTGGTCATGATTTCTGCGTCGTTTGCAGCGATCACGTTACCAATTCAAAGTGGTGCGACACTCTGGCTGCAAAAACGTCATATGGATCAGCGGATCAAGCCGCACTGGATCCTGAAATCAGCGTTGTGGGCGACGTTTGTATTTCAGTTATTGATGTCGCTCTTTGTGATCTGGTTTACGTTCCAGAATCTCTTCAACTGATCTTGGCCATCTGTGAAAAGATGCGCGCTAGTAGGTGCTCTTCAAAAGGAGACTTGATAAATCCATAGCAGTTGCCGTTTCGATCAAAAATAACGATATTGCCTTGATGTTCGACAAGGTAGTCGGTTTCCTTGTCTGGATCACCTAGCTGTTTGTAACCTACATAAACTAGCTCCGCGAACCGCTTAACTGCAGCTGGCTCGCCGGTAACGCCGATGATGTCGGGATCAATGTTGTCGGTGTATGACTTCACGACATCCTGATGGTCGCGTTTGGCGTCAATCGATACGAACATTCGTTGCGTCTTTTGTAGGGTGTTAGTGTCGCCTTCTGCTTTAAACCCATCGTAAACGGTTTTCATTTGACCGAGCGTCACAGGACATATATCCGGGCAATGTGTGTATCCGAAAAACCCAAATGTCCACTTGCCTTTTAGATGTGAGCTGTCAAACGCTTCTCCATCTTCATCGACTAGCTCTAAATCTTCTAGCAAAATCGGTTCAGGAAGAATCACAACGCCCAAGGACGCGAGTTCCTCATCCGTGACGGGTTCTGAACGTAAGTTCCACGCGAGTAATGCAAGTGCGATGACGCCGACAGATCCGAGCAACGTGAATCGAACATTGAATTTCATGATTTTGGAGACTCTCTGTCTTTTCTCACGGTGAAAAACCAATAACCACCGATGACTAACGCACCGATGAGTAACCATTGTGCGGCGTAACCCCAGTGAATGGCCGCGGAAAACTCGACCTGAAGAGGTGCTGCTTCTAGCACTCCCGGACTTTCAGCGATGAGGCGCAATTCCAGTGCTCGAGCACCGGTCAAACGCGCCATCTGACCTATGTTGATCTCTCGGAGACGGATAGGCCAGTCCGATTGAGGACGCTCAAACGACGAGCGCAAAACGGGATTTGGCCACGCTATCCCGATTATAGAAACGGATGCGTCAGGTGTAATGATGTTCGGATTGACCTGAACAGAAGCCTCGACGGAAACCCATCCGCGATTGACGAGGTAGCGATCGCTTCCTGTGTTAAAGCTCTGCACGATCCAATAACCTGATCGTCCTCGATGTCTCTGATCTTCGATGATGAAGTAACGCTGAGCATCGAATCGACCAAGAAGCTGAAGTTTCCTGTAATCGATATCGGTTGTTGACAGAGTTTCTTCATTGATCGGCGGCAGGTTTAGTCTGGTTTCATAGTCGTCTTTCAAAGCTAGCTTTTCGAAGCCTCGTCCGACTTGCCAGATGCTCAAAGCGATCGTAACCAGTACGGCAATTCCGACTTGTATGACGAGAGGCCAACCACCTGGTGGGGTTTTCATTTTGGTTTTAAGTCGTGAAAAAACACATACTGTCTTGCCACTCGGATTTCACCGATCGTGCTCTTCTTGTGTCTGGTGGGGAACACTTACTAGAGCAGGTCTACGGAGACATTCCCATCGACGTCCTCGACGTAATTACAAGCACTGCAAGCACGTAACGTCACATTTCCGAGTAGGTCACGTTCAACATAAATCGTATCCTGCTGATTGCATCTTGGACATACTGCACCTGCGATAAACTGTCGCTTCGGATTGCGAAGCCCATTGAGCACAGGGCTCGTTTGAGGCTTGATATCGTGCCAGATTTGAAATGCCTCGGCAGCTTGTTCTACCAACATACCTAATCCGTCGGAAGTCTCGTCTGCGTAGGCTTCGACTTGTTGAATGAATGGCGTACGCCCGTCCCGTTGGTATCCGAGGTCATAACATCGAGCATCTTCAAACGTCGCACTCGGAACTGGTAGTTGTTCTTGCTGCCAACCCGCGGCCGTGGCGTTGATCACGATGTCCCATCCTTGTTTGAGTTCTTCTAGATCAAGGACGTCGATTTTCGGGAACTGTTTTTTTAACGCTTCGGCTCGAGAGCGTGTGCGATTTGCCAATGTAATTTCAGCACCGTGTTCAAGAAGCGGAAGAACAATACCTTGCGCGGCGCCACCTGCACCGATCACGAGAATCTTGGCTTGTTTAAGAGGCCAACGTAGACGCGATAGGTCTGCGACCAGACCGATTCCATCAGTGTTGTAACCTAGGAATACATCACCTACTGCGTGAATGGTGTTTACAGCGCTTGCAGCGATCGACGCTTGGTCCTTTTCGTCGACAAATTCGTAAGCATCGTGTTTAAATGGCGCCGTAACGTTGAGACCCGTGCCACTCCCAGAGAAGAAATTACGGGCCATTGTTTGAAAATCGTCTGGAGGTGCCAGGATTCTGTCGTAGGTTAACTCCAATCCAACCTGCATCGCGAACGCAAGGTGAATCTCAGGCGAAAGGCTGTGTTCGATCGGATTCCCAATGACGGCGAACTGCATGGCTATCGGATTTGATCGCCGCTTACGGCGTCAAATATCTCGCTTGGTCCTGTGGCTTGACCGGTTGCGCCGTGTACGACGTGATCGACGATGTTCCCGAATCTCTCCCGTGCCTCGTTCTCTGTGACACACGGAGGGTCGTTGGCGATGTTCGCGGATGTCGACACGATGGGATGCTTGAACATCGCTGCGATTACTCGAGCTTGTTCGTGGCCGGGTACGCGCGCCGCTACTGTTGAGTTGTCTCCGATAATCCATTCGGGGAAGCGGGTGGTTGGCAAGAGCCAGGTCGTGCGACCTGGCCAACTTTGTGCCACGAGAGCTCGCGTTTCTGGATTCAATTGTGTCAGTTCGGGTTTGAACTTCGCGGCCTCATCAGCGATAACGATCAATCCTTTCGATTGCGGTCGTTGCTTGATCTCGAGAACACGCCTTACCGCTGATTCATCGAATGGGTCACATGCGAACCCCCATACGCCCTCGCAGGCGTGACAGATGATGCCTCCATCGCGAAGCAGCTTAACTGCTTCGTGAAGCTCGGCGCTCACTCGAGTGAGGCCTGGACCTCGGCGTTTTTCTGCTTGATCGACTCACGATTGTTGATGCGGTCTTCGTTGAGTCTGTCGGCGAGTGAACCGTCATTCAACGAGAGGATTTGTGCTGCAAGGTAACCCGCGTTCTTTGCACCCGCTTTGCCAATCGCAACCGTAGCCACCGGGACACCGCCAGGCATCTGAACCGTAGAAAGCAATGCGTCAAAGCCGCTGAGAGGTCCGCCGTCCATGGGAACACCGATGACTGGTCTTGTGGTATGAGCTGCTACGGCGCCGGCAAGGTGAGCGGCCAAACCTGCAGCGCAGATGAACACTTGACAGTCGCGTCGCTCTGCTTCTTTTACGTACGCGATGGTTTCTTCCGGTGTGCGGTGAGCTGACGATACCCGCACTTCATAGGAAATCGAAAAAGTGCCGAGGACCTCTGTGGTTGCTTGCATTGTGGGCCAATCGGAGTCAGAACCCATCAATACGGCAACGAATGGCATCTAAACCTCCACTGAAATATGCGAATATACGCAAGAATATGAAGCGGCAAATTCTATTGACGCTCATACACGGAGCACCTATATGAGAAACGACCTAGTCCTCTACACTCACCCCATGTCCCGCGGCCGTATCGCTCGTTGGCTTATGGAGGAATCTGGACAACCATACACCACAGAAATCTTGGAATTTGGTTCGACCATCAAATCGCCTGAGTACCTACGTATTAATCCGATGGGGAAGGTTCCTGCTCTCAGACACGGTGATGTGGTAGTCACTGAAGCAGCGGCAATTTGTGCTTATGTGGCTGACGCATTCCCGGAAGCCGGTTTGGCGCCCGAACCCAAAGAACGCGGCAGCTACTACCGCTGGCTTTTATTTGCGGCGGGTCCAATAGAGCAGAGTTGCGTCACTAAAGCACTCGGATTTGACGTGCCTGAGAAGCAAGAAGGACTAGTCGGTTACGGTACACACGGTAGGATGTTGGACACGCTTGAGGGTATGTTGTCCACGCAGGAATACGCAGCCGGTGAACGGTTCAGTGCAGCGGATATTTATCTAGCCGCGCAGCTGCAGTGGAACATGATGATGGGCGTGGTTCAAGAGCGCGACGTATTCGTTGACTACTCTCAGCGAATGCATCAACGGCCTGCATGTGTGCGAGCTGATGAAATCGACAACGAACTGGCAGCGAAGCTTCAGTCGTCCTAGTCATCTCGATGGCAAAAGCTAGTAAGACACTTCCTGCAACGGAAGCCCGTAAGCGCCTGATTGCAGCAGCGAAAATCGGCGATTTGAAGGCAATCCGAGGTGTTCTTAGTCTCCGTGAAGACGCTATACATCTTCGTAATTCGCATCACAATACCGCTCTAAGAAGCGCGGTAGGTGCAGGTCAACTCGATGCGGCTCAGCTGTTAGTAGAGTACGGCGCAGATGTCCATCAGGTTAACCATGGTGGTTCATCGCTTATGGAAGCCGCGGTCTATTCAGGAAATCCAGACACCGTGCATTGGCTAGGGCGTAACGGTCTAGTGGTTGGAATCGTGGAGTTGAGCGCAATCGGCGATCTCAAAAGGGTCACATCAGTCCTCGAGTCCGATCCTACGTGTATGAATCAACGTGACCGCCGTGGCTTAACGGCGCTGCATCACGCGGCTCGATGTGGACACATCGAGTTGATAAAAGCTCTTATCGTTCGAGGCGCAGACATTCACGCTACGAATCGGCATGGGCATGTGCCGCTCTCTATCGCCGTGGAAGAACGTCAGATTGAGTCTACCGAGGTTCTCTTAGCGAACGGTGCCGATCCTAATGCTCGAGGTGGGCACTATCGTGGGTCTGCGCTACATCGCGCGGTTTTACACCGTAGTCTGCCGATTGTTAAAGCGCTTCTAAACGCAGGTGCAGACCCAAACTATCGAGATGCGAACGGCAAAACGCCTCTCCATGACGCGATCGGGACAGGTAATCAGAAGATAGTTGTAGAGATGCTCGCTTCACCACGAATAGACGTCACATTGCGCACGGGTAAAACCAAGTACAGTGAGATTGGTGAAACGGCGTTGGAGTATGCGAAAAATCGAGGAAAGGTGAGTATCGTAAAAATAGTAAAGGACTACCTTAGTGTGTCTTAGTTTGGCAGCAGCAGCTCGTTGTCTTCTAAGTACGTAATAACGGTTTTGACAAGTGTGGACGGAGATTCTCGATGAGTTTGTAGGTGGAGATCCGGATTCTCGGGTGGTTCATACGAATCATCCACCCCAGTGAAATTCTCGATTTCACGTGCTCGAGCTCGGCGATATAAGCCCTTCGGGTCGCGCTCCTCGCACACACTTAAGGGTGCATCAACAAAAATCTCCACGAACCGACCTTGTTCAAAAAGCGATCTCACAGCAGCTCGTTGACGCCGCAATGGAGAAATCAGCGCTACTAAGGCAATGTAGCCCTCGTCAAGAAAGAGCTTTGCAACTTCAGCGACTCTTCGCATGTTCTCCATGCGATCCTCCGCGCTGAATCCCAAATCCGCGTTCAAGGTTTGCCGCAAATCATCGCCGTCGAGAGAGCGACACGGTACGTCTCGGTCCTTCAAAACTACGGCTAGCTCTCGTACAAGTGTCGTCTTTCCGGCACCGGACAGACCGGTGAACCAAAGAACACAAGGTTTATTACGAATCAAGACACTTGACAGAAAGCACTCGAAGTCCGTTTCAATCGTGCATCCCTTGGTTTGTGACTAGGCGTGGGGTGATTCGCTAATCCATCCATCGTGCGCGCCGATCGCATACTAATTTCAATTCTTCGATAAGACCTTCTCCCAAAGTTCGCGCAGGTCTCGATTCAGGTCATGGTCGATGCGCGGCATCGCGTCCAATACCATGGTAGCTCTCGATTCTGAGTCGTAATGCGGCCATGTCGGCAAGCCTGCCCCATTTGGATTGCCTGTTCGGACAAATGCGATCAGCGTGTCTGACCATCGCTGCGCGAGCTCGCGCGCGTTTGGGTCTTTACTGTCGTAGCCGATCAATTCACCAGGGTCTGGGCTGTTGAAGCGATTGAACGTAAACGGGATTTCTGCCGCATGTGTCGCACCTACGCTGCGTCCAAATACAGGTTTGGTGGTCGCATAATCGAATCGATAGAGCCAACCGCCATTGCCAGCGAGAGTGGCTTGCGTCGCGCTGCCGAGCGCTGCCTTCAAGAACATCGCATCGAATATGCGTTCTAGAATCTTCATGTCGTCAGCCGACGGATTTTCAGCTCGCAAAGCGTTAATGAACGGTTTAGGGTCCGCGCCCGCGGTCACTGCGCGCGCCATTCCGTCGAGGAATTCTGCGGCTGCGTTTGGCGCGAACAATGCGAACAACGCCGAGAAAAAGGTGCCCTCATCTCGATTCGTTCCGGCGATCAGTGGAACGCCTTGAGCGCCGCGGTCTCGTATCGCTTCGTTAGGTGAGCGTGTGACGACGGTGCCGTCGATTGCCGCACCGAAGTCACTCAGCTGTTCCTGCAGCGCGAAGAGTTCTACGGCTGACATGCCATTGAGTTTGGCCACGACGAGATCTTTTGTCGTATCCAGATGTTCGAGTAAACCGTCCACATGGTTTGCTGGCGGGGTTTCTGTTGTCCCCGGACTGTGTGCGATTGCCTTGTGGAACAGACCATCAGCCGTAGGTGTGGCCAGAAGCGTCAGTACGGAAGCGCCCCCAGCGGACTCGCCGAAAATCGTTACGTTTTCAGGGTTGCCACCAAAATCAGCGATGTTGTCCCGTACCCACTCAAGTGCAAGCACCTGATCTTGTATTCCGTTGTTTGCAGAACCGGCGTAGTCGTCGCCGAACGGCGACAAATCGAGAAATCCGAGTATCCCAAGTCGGTAGTTAATCGTCACCACGACGACATCGCCCTTAATTGCCAACATCGTGCCGTCGTATCCGTTAGCTGATCCCTGGGTAAATCCGCCGCCATGTATCCAAAACATCACGGGTCGATCCGAGCCGTCGGTGTTGGGTGTCACGATATTCAGGTATAGGCAGTCTTCGCTCGTGGTTCCAATCGCCTGACCAAAAATGCCGCTTGGCGCTTGTACGCAGCGATTCGGAAATTGCGTGGCATCTATAAGTTCTGACGAAGGTTTCGGTTTCTTCGGAGCGCTAAAACGTAGATCGCCGATAGGCGGTTGTGCATACGGTAGACCCCGAAAGTGCATCACATCGTTTTGACGCAGACCTTTTACATCGCCGAACTGAGTACTCACGATAGTCGAATGGAGCTCATTGTCCGGAATTGCACGTTCCGTGCTTGACTCTTCCGCCAACTCGCTGCTCGCGACGTAAATGGATGACAAGCTGATCGCGAGTATTGAAACCAGGCGAAACAGTGACGTGTAGAGGACGTGAAATCGCGTCGACGGAAGATTTGCGATGTGGACCGATTCACGAGATTTATTTTCGAACATGCGGGAGAAACTTGCGCCTCTCAGGCGAATTGGGTGGTGAAGTGTATTCGTGCTAAATCGGGCAACGAGGCAGTGGTTTAAGCCCTCATGATTCGTCGCCGATATTTAGGCTAAGAACAGCACCATAAGCGATCTGGATTTAGGAATGGCTGTCAAGGTTGATGGCGAGGCGAACACCATCACAAACTTTGTGTATCCCTCAACGCAGCATCGTCATGTGTTCATTGAGATGTACGCCAACGAATCGCCTTTAGATATCAGAAAGTAGCTATCTAAGTAAATATCGCCACGAAAAATCGGTAATTTCCTACTCTTGTGTAGATAAAAGTAGGAATAGATCTGACTGGCGTGTCCCAAGCACGACACGACTCAATTTGGAACGCCTTCTTGAGCAAGGGCTATTCGCTTGACGAGACGCGATACGACCAAGCCGAATCTCGCTAAATAGTAAGACCCAGAAACAGTGCTTCAGCAAGTCAGTTCAGACGACCAGTGCGTTTGACATAATCACGGTAATGCAACATGCGATCATGATCAATACGTGCATCAAGTGGTTCAAGATATTCGTCGATCAGTTCTTGATGGACTTCCACATAGTCTGGATCATCAACTAAATTGCGGCTCTCGTCAGGAGTCTCCTGTTGATCGATGAATAGTGTTGGTTCATGCGTCTCTGTTCTAACAGTGAGCTTGTAACGTTCGGTGATCACGGTAGATTCACCAAACAATTCGGAAACTACGGCATCACGAGTATCCTCGACAACGTTTCCGACGACGATGGATTTAAGCGACCGTCCCAACGAATCGTGAAACACATCTACTTCCCCTATATCCAATAGCGTATTCGCTAAGTCAACTTGCTGAACCAGCTGATCAGTTTCTTGGGGATCTGCTTCTGGTGCATGGATCAATAGTGGAATGTACACCGAAGGATCGAAGTACACCGTCTTTCCCATCAATCCCAAGTCACCGAGCATCTCACCGTGGTCGCTCGTAAACAAAATCCATGTGTTGTCGGCAAATCCTGATTTACGGAGTGTTTCGAGAAGCTCACCAATCCAATGGTCGATGAGCGTAATGTTCGCGTAGTAATTAATACGCCACTGGCGTCGCTGTTCTCTTGTTGCGCGGACGATGGTACTGCGAGTATCTAATCTTGCACTGAGGATCGGCGACGGATTCTCGACCATTACCGTTGTACCGATATTGATTTCCCGATCTTGATATAGAGCACGAAAGTCCTCAGGACCATCGTACGGGTCGTGAGGGCCCGTGAACTGGACTTGGAGGTAAAAGGGTTGCGATTTGTCGTATGTGTGAAGCCATTCGATCGCCGTGTGACCTATAAATGAATCAATGTCTTTGAACTTAGGCGCAGGCGCTGGTGGTTGTGCCCAAGGGGTGGGATTCCCCGACCGCAATTCGTCAAGCCATTCGTTGATGTACTTCCGGTGTGCATCGACAAATCCGTGTTCAGTCGCATAGTCCGTATAAGCGCATCCCTGAGAACCCGTACCAATTGGGTCATTAACCTCGACCCTCTCTTTAAATCCCCAAGCATCCAACATATGGTCCATCGACTTAGCATGTAAGCCTGGTTTAGGTCCTGGTCCAGTGCGCCAAAGGTGTGTTTTGCCGACGACGGCAGTGAAATACCCAGCGTCGCGCATGCTTCGAACGTGACTTGGACTATCGACGTCAGCGCCCCACGCGTTGATCCATACCCCGTTTTCGCGCGGCAATTGACCGGTCATGATGGCAGCCCGGGCTGGCACGCACAACGGTGAATTCGAAATACAGCGATTAAAAACGGAGGATCGGCTGGCGAGTTCGTTTAGATTTGGGGTGATAACGTCGGATTCATTGCGATATCCGACTGCATCGCCACGCCACTGATCAGTAGCGATTAAGAGGATATTTGGTGGCATAAATATGCACCATCAGTTCCCTCGCGGCCCTTTGAACTTATGCCGCTTTGCTCGCTAGTAATGCGAGTACGCGTCGAGGATCGAACGCGTCTCTCACTCCTTCAGAGATGAATATCAGGAGACAAAGCATGATAGCGAGGGTGAAGAAACCGGTCAGCCCTAAAAAGGGAGCTTCAACATTGGACCTCCCTTGGTTCATGAGCTCGCCGAGGGACGGTGCGCCTTCCGGTAGTCCTAAGCCTAGAAAATCTAGAGCGGTCAACGTTGTCACCGCCGTGCACAGAATAAATGGCATATTGGTAAGTGTCGCGACCATTGCGTTTGGCAGCACGTGTCGACGCATGATGACGGGGTTTGGGACACCTAACGATCGAGCTGCACGTACGTAATCGAAATTACGTGTACGGAGAAACTCTGCGCGAACGACCGCAGATAGCGGCATCCAACTAAATAACGTCAGCAAGACCAACATCACGAATAGGTTGCGTTCGACGATCGTCGACATGATGATCAAGATAAGTAGCGTGGGTAAGCCAACCCAAATCTCGACTAGCCGTTGACCTACAAGATCCGTCAGCCCCCCAAAGTAACCCTGTACTGCGCCGACCGAGATACCAATAACCGCAGCCATCGCCGTCAAAATCAACCCAAAAATTACCGACAGTCGAAAACCATAAATAAGGCGGGCTAATGTGTCTTTGCCTCGATCATCAGTACCTAGCCAATGTTGCGCTGATGGCCACGCAGGCGTCGCAGACAAAACGTGAAAATCGACTGTGTCGTAGGCGTAAGGGATGATTGGATAGAGGGTAAACGCATCTTTGGATTCAAGGAGGTCTTGGATGTACGGATCGGTGTAGTCGACCACGATATCCAGTTCGCCTCCTAAATCACGTTCCGAGACAAACTCGACGACGGGGAACCAGATGTTCCCGTCCATCACGACCACGATAGGTTTGTCGTTCGCGATGAACTCAGCGAACAGGGTCACCACGAACAAGGTGCCAAAGACCCAAAGAGAGTAATAACCGCGTCGATTTGCCTTGAAGTTCGCAAAACCGCGTTCGACGAGTGGACTCATTGACGCGTCTCGAAATCAATGCGCGGGTCAATTAGTACGTAGCAAAGATCGCCGATAAGCTGCATGATCAGTCCGATCATCGAAAAGCAGTACAGCGTCCCGAACATGATGGGGTAATCACGCTTTATGACAGCGTCGTAACTTAGTAAGCCGAGACCGTTTAGATTGAAGATGACTTCAATCAATAGCGAGCCGGTAAACAGGATGCCGATGAGAGCAGAGGGAAATCCTGCGATGACAATCAACATCGCATTGCGGAATACGTGACCGAATAGCACGCGTTTTTCATTAATACCTTTGGCTCTCGCCGTTAATACGAACTGCTTGCTTATTTCCTCTAAGAAGGAGTTCTTCGTGAGCATAGTGAGGTAAGCGAAGCCACCGACAGTGAGTGCAATAACCGGCAGGGTTATGTGCCAGAAATAGTCTTGGATCTTGTCGAACCAGCTAAGGTCAGCGAAATTGGCAGAAGTGAGTCCTTGCAAGGGAAACCAGTTGAACGTGCTCTGTCCCCCGGCGAAAAGCAAAATCAGTACGATCGCGAACAGAAATCCCGGGATCGCATATCCCACGAAAATCGCAGTACTCGACCAGAAATCGAACGTCGTACCGTCCTTGACAGCTTTTCGTACCCCGAGGGGTACAGAAATGCTGTAGATCAACAACAACGACCACAGTCCAAGCGAAATCGAAACGGGAAAGCGCTCGATTACCAGTTCGTGAACCGGACGGTTTTGGAAATAGCTCTCCCCGAAGTCGAACCGGATGTAGTTCCAGACCATGGTGAAGAATCTCACATGGGCAGGTTTGTCGAAACCAAATTGCTTATTTAGGTCCTCTAAAAGATCAGGGTCAAGCCCGTACGTTGTGCTGCTTTGAACCGTACCAGCTGCTGCCAACGCATCCGACGACATACCCATATCTCCGCCGCCGCTGATCCCCTGCGTGGTAGATGTTTGTCCCATCATCATTCTGGCGACGATTTGCTCGATGGGTCCACCCGGCGCGAATTGAGCAATCGTGAAGTTAATTAAGATGATGCCGAATAAGGTAACGGGCACCAAGAGGATGCGCTTGGTGATATAGATAAGCATTAGTGAGAGATCACTACGATGTTAGTTCCCACGTAGCTCTGCCAGTCCAGCTTGTAACGCGCGTTCCTTTTCAGGATCCCACCACCATGCGTCAATAACGGGCACCCGATTCAATGGGCCTGAGTCGACGTAGCTGAATCGGTCCCAATAAACGGCGCGATAGCCAGGTTGACCCATGCCAGGCACCATATAAAACTCCCATAGCAGTACCCGATCCAATGCGCGAGTTGCCGCGAACAAGCCATCAGCGGTGCGAGCTTCGTTTACTTTATCTATTAGGTAATCAACGGCTGGGTTTTTTACTCCTGCCCAGTTCAGACTGTTAGGCTCGTCCGCTGCGGCACTACCAAATCGATTACGTAAATCAATACCCGGCATATTGCTAGGGATATAGATATAGCCACCGCCGTCGAATTTCCGCGCACGCATCCTGTGCTGCCAATTGGATACTTCGGGCGCCACTGCGGACGTTTCGATGCCCACCTGATTGAGCCGTTTCATGAAGGGTGTTTTCGCGCGTAGCAACATCGGTGACACGAAAACGAAGTCGACCTTGAAGCGCTCGTCTGTTTCTTTGTGCCTCAATTCACCACTTTTTAGTGTCCAACCTGCTTCATCGAATAATTCGATCGCTCGCTTCATAGCATCGCGGTTGGTCCCGTACCCATCAGACTCCGGTTGGTCGAATTCTTCCGTGAATACTCGTGGGGGTACCATGTCGCGAATCGGTTCAAGTAGTGCTAGTTCTGCTTCGGATGGGAGTCCTTCCCAAGCCATTTCGGAGTTGTAAAAGAAGCTATTCCCGTAGTCGTAGAACCCATGCAGGATCACTCGGTTGATCCATGGGAAGTCATATAGCAGGAATAGCGCTTCCCGCACCCGACGGTCTTGGAATCGTTCGATTCGGACGTTCCAAAACGCAGGCCACCACATGCCCCACGAGCGTTTTAAATAGATCAGGCGTTTTTGGAACAAGCCCGCCGCTACTTCGGGAAAGTCGTACTTCACCGTCCAGTTTTTTGAAACGGTTTCTTCGCGGAAGTCCAGTACACCGGCTTTGTGAGCTTCGGTAATTACTTGCTCGTCTCGGAAGTAGTCCCACTGGATCTTGTCGTAGTTGTAGCGCCCCCGCATTGAGGGAACGTCTTTGCCCCAGTATTCGTCAAACCGTTCGTAGACGGCGAGCTGCCCAAAGTCGACTTCGGTCAACTGATAAGGACCACTCCCGAGGGGAGGATCCGTGACGGTTTTGGATAAATCTTTATCGGCCCAGTAATGCTTCGGCAGAATGCCTTGGCCGCCGTATATGAACGGTGTCGCCGGGTTGATTTCGGCACCTTCTTTGGTGACAAAACACACTTCTCGTTCATTAAAACTGTATACACGATCGAGATCACGGAGCGCCGTTTTCAGTCCGACGTTACCGTGTTCAAGAAATGACTCAAACGTCCAGACGACGTCGTCGACCGTCAACGGGGTCCCGTCGTGCCAATAGGCGTTCTCACGTATCTTGAATGCCACCCACCGGTAGTCGCGTTCAACGGCGATGCCTTCGGCAAGACGCCCGTATGCGCTTTGTGACTCGTCGGCGGCGCCGGTCATTAGTGAATCGTAGATAAGCGCACCAGGTCCGCCACTTTCGTAACCGGCTAGCAATCGGCCTTTGTCTGGTAGGAAGTTGTAGTTGTCGAAGGTGCCGAGCTGGGGCATCCTTAGGATGCCGCCCTTCGGTGCGTTGGGATTGTTGTAGTCGAAGTGTTCGAAATACCTATCGTATTTCAGGGGTAAGACATAGGACCAACCATGTTGATATTGAGGATTGGCGCATGGTTCTGTTTGAGCGTGGACCAGTGATGTACAGATTAAGCAGGCGATTGCCACCCAACTCGTCGGATTCGCATACCAGCGATGGTTTAAGCTAGTTGCTTTATGCACGGCCAAATTAAGGATTTCGTATGTCTGTAGCTACCGAGTTGTTTGATCTTTCCGACCGAGTTGCCTTGTTAACAGGCGCGTCCAAAGGTATGGGATTATCAATGGCCGAAGGATTAGCGGAACACGGCGCGCGGGTCGTCGTTTCGAGCCGCAAACTGGACCAATGCGAGGCGGCTGTAGAACAAATAAACGAGAAATGTGGCGAAGAACGTGCGACTGCCGTCGCCTGCAACATTGGATACAAGGACCAGCTAGAGAACTTAGTTGAAACTACCCGTAGTCGCTTTGGTCCAATTGACATTTTGGTCAGCAATGCGGGTGTCAATCCATTTTACGGAAGGATGTCAGAGATACCGGATTCCGCATTTGACAAGACGATGAACTCAAATGTCCGTTCGAATCACTGGTTGGCACACATGGTAGCGCCGGATATGGTCGCCAAAGGTCAAGGATCGATGATGATCACGGCGAGTACCGGTGCTTTCTCGGGATCATTGACATTGGGCACGTACAACATCTCAAAATTGGCGGATATTGCTCTGGTGCGCAATCTTGCGATGGAATATGGTCCGGATGGTATTCGCGTGAACGCAATCTGTCCTGGTTTGATAAAAACCGATTTCGCACGTGCGCTATGGGACAATCCAGAGGCCAAACGCAATGCTGAGACCAACACGCCGCTTCGACGTCTCGGAGAGTCGGACGACTTGAAAGGTATCGCCGTTTTCCTGGCATCGGACGCGAGTACATACGTCACGGGCCAGGCGATCGCTGTTTGTGGTGGTACTCACATGTGGCGCTAATCACGTAATGAGATGACGACGCAGCAATCGCTTCAATCTGAGTGACTGAGGATGCTATTTCAAGGTTTCATCCTTCAGAGCACGTATAGAGTTGTAAACGGCCAACCGATCATTCTGATCTACGGTCGCCTCGACGACGGGCGTACTTTTCTGATTCGTGAAACGCGTCAGCTGCCGACGTTCTACGTACGGACGGATGACGTGGAACACCTTGAATGGGAAAACGCGAAGGTCGAAGCCACTTCGTGGAAGACGTTGGACGGAATAAGTGCGTCTCGCGTGACGGTCAGTGAACCGTCGAAGGTCGTGCCGCTAAGGGATCTCATCCACAGTTCGAATAAACGCACGTATGAAGCAGATATTCCTTTTGCCACTGCCTACTTAATAGAACGTGATATCCGAGGCGGTGTAGCCATAAGTGGGGAGCCGAGTCCATCAAAAACACTGATTGACGTTGAGTTCATAAATCCCTCACTTGAACCCTGTGATGTGGACTTTATGCCTCGGTGTTTGTCGTTCGACATTGAAACGGACCCAGACGCAACGGAACTGCTAGCTGTTTCCATTTATGGTGAGGACGTCGATGAAGTTCTGGTGTGCGACCTGGGTGGTCGGCAGATGCCGGAAGGTGCGATTGGCTTTTCGACAGAACAGGAAACGATTGAAGCCTTCGTCGCTCGTGTTCGCGAGATAGATCCCGATGTCCTTACGGGTTGGAACGTCGTTGATTTTGACTTGGACGCGCTACGGCGCATAAGTCTTCGAACGGGTGCACACTTCGAGCTCGGACGTGCGCCAGGTCGCTTAGTACTTCGCGAGGCGCAAGGTTATTTCGGTAGTGGGAGAGCCTTAATTCCGGGGCGTGTGGTACTTGACGGGATCGATTTGGTACGTGGGGCGTTCATTCGGTTTCCGGAGTACTCTCTAGAAGTGGTCGCCCAGGAAGTACTAGGAGAAGGCAAGCAAGTTGAAGGCGATGTTCAGGACCGCTCCGGTGAAATTCTTGAGAGATACAAGCATGATCTTCCAGGATTTGCAGCGTACGCACGAACAGATGCACGGCTAGCGTATCAGATCATCGAGCGATTAAAGCTCCTACCACTTGCAAAGGTTCGCAGCACCCTAACCGGGATGCCGATGGATCGTGTCGCCGCTAGTGTTGCGTCATTTGATTTCGTCTATATCTCGGCGCTCAAGAAACGACGCGTTTGTGCGCCTAGTTTTGATCGTTCGCGGAACGACACGTCAGAGTCACACGCTGGCGGTGCTGTGCTATCACCAGAGGTTGGCATTCACACGAATGTGTGGGTACTGGATTACAAGAGCCTATATCCAAGCATCATTCGAACGTTCAACATTGACCCACTCGGCTATGCGGGGACCGACGAATCACTGGGTGGAATTCGTCTTCTAAATGACGCGGTCTTTTCAAGAAGCCCCGCGATATTGCCTGGGGTATTGGATGGTCTATACACGGCGCGGGAGCAAGCGAAACAGCAAGATGACAGCGTTGCTTCGCAAGCTATCAAAATCTTGATGAACTCGTTCTATGGCGTTTTGGCGACCCCTGTGTGTCGATTCCATAACAGCAAGGTGGGAAACGCCATAACGACCATGGGACGACATTTCCTAATGTGGTCGAAGGACTGGTTCGAATCACGCGGATTTGCCGTGCTGTACGGGGATACCGATAGTGTGTTTGTAGCATCAGGCTCAGAAAACACGGAGCGTGCAACCACGCTTGGTCATGAGTTGACCGCTGAGTTCAACGTTGAACTCTCGAACTATATTGAGCGCGAGTGGCAGGTAGAGAGTAAACTCGAGCTCGAATTCGAGAAGCTCTATTCTCGATTGTTCCTACTGCCCCTGAAGAAGGGAACTGGTGGCGCGAGGAAGCGTTACGCTGGTCAGATTAGTGCGACGGGTCATGTGGAATTTGTTGGTATGGAGGTGGTTCGTCGGGATTGGACGGAACTCGCGAAAGACGCACAACGAGAGTTGTACGCCCGACTATTCCAAGGAGCGCCGGTTGAAGATTTCATCCGCGATCTAGTCAACAACGTACGAGAAGGAAGAATGGACGAAAAGCTCGTCTATCGGAAAGGTTTGAGTAAACCGCCGACGAGCTACACAAAAGTCAAACCGCCGCACGTAGTCGCCGCGCTTAAGTCCACCAATCCATCACGCATCGTACATTACGTCATGACGTTAGATGGCCCTGAGCCGATGGACAATATCCGTCACGACATCGATCGAGAGCACTATATCGAAAAACAGCTCAAAGGTGTCGCGGAACCGGTACTTGCAACACTAGGTACGACCTGGGAGTCGGCATGCGGAATTCCGGTTCAGCGCTCCCTATTCGACGCTCTCGAGTAAGCAAGCCATATGAGCGACTCTGCACTCGATGCTTACTGGCGATTTTTTGAGACCTTTAACACGCGTGACGCCTACACGTTTTCTACTGCGATGAGTTATCCGCATGTTCGGGTTTCGTGGGCTCGGGATCCCGTGATTTTGGCGGATCATGAAGCGCATGCGCTCAGTGTGGGGTGGGATGCATTTATTCGATCGGGATGGGACCATACCGTGGGAGCCGACCCGGATGTAATCGGTCTTTCGGACGAGAAAGCACATATCGCCGGAGGATGGACCCGATTCACGGCTTCAGATGAACCGATATTGACCAACAAGGTGTGTTACATTGCGACGTACGTCGAAGGAAGGTGGGGCATTCAAAGTCGGTTTGGCACAGACCCAGGCAACGAAGGTGTTGAGTTGACAGAGAGTGAATCGGTTGCGGTACTGGATCGGGTCGGCGGATTTTTAAGGTCTTTGGCGAACGATGACGGGTCTATCGATCGATTCACGTCTGACGAGTTTTTCGTGATCGGTATAGGCACGGTGCAACGTATCAAACGTGGCGACAACTTAGGACTAAGAGGCATGCATGCGCCTAAGTTGCGCGTTATTCAGAGTGGTCCGTCTTCGATAACTGTGAACGCACTTGAGGATGGCCACGCATCGTTAATCTATGTTGTTCGTCAGGCGAGTGAGTGGAGGATCAAGGCAGGATCATGGCTTTAGAGAAACGAACGATTGGTCGTACCGGTGTCGATGTCACGGCATGGGGAATGGGTTGTGCGCCACTCGGTGGTGTCGGGGACCGCATTTCCAATGAAGACAGCGATGCCATACTCAATGCGGCGTGGGACGCGGGAATCCGATACTTTGATTCGGCACCGTTGTACGGCCATGGCTTATCTGAAAAGCGTGTGGGACGCGTACTCAGTGGGAAACCACGCGATGAATTTGTCCTTTCAACGAAGATCGGACGCTTGTTAGTTCCTGCGGATGAGGGAACTCGTGATGCGTTAATGCGAGACGATGAAAACCTGGCGATTCGTTACGACTATTCAAGCGATGCGGTCGTCGCATCGGTCGAAAGTAGCCTACAACGGCTCAATCTTGACCGCATCGACATTCTTCTATGTCACGACATAGACCGCTGGACACATGGTGACGATCAGCCTGGGATTTATGAGGCCGCTGCTAACGGTGCATTACCGGCAATGCATCGTTTGCGCGAACAGGGATTGGTTCGAGCTATCGGTCTGGGTGTTAACGAATCTGCAGTGTGTGTTCGCGTCATGCAAGAATTCGAGCCAGATTGCTTCCTGTTGGCAGGCCGTTTCACGTTGCTCGAGCAAGAGCCACTGGATGAGATGTTGCCGATGTGCGTCCGCCGAAACGTATCTGTCATCATTGGTGGTCCCTACAACTCAGGTATATTGGCGAATACCGAACGTCGACGAGCGACGTACGACTACAAGCCGGCACCGGACCATCTCTGGGAAAAGGCACAGAAAATCCGTGCTGTTTGCGACGGTCATAACGTCGATATGCGCGCAGCTGCTCTCCAGTACGTGTTGCGACATCCTGCGGTCGCAAGTGTCATTCCAGGTATGTGGGCGTTGCACGAAGTTTCAGAAAACACCGACCTACTGAACGTGTCGATCCCTGACGGGTTATGGACCGATCTGGCGGAACAAGATCTCGCACGCGCTTGGTGAGTGAGGTGACACGGGATAAAGTCACCGTATGGGATGTGCCACTCCGAGTCTGGCATTGGCTGTTCGGTGCGGCTATCCTGACGGCATTAGCAACAGGTTTGATCGAAGAGCTTTACGACATCGACATCCATCAGTGGGCGGGTATCAGCGTCGTTTCGCTTCTCGTTTTCCGCCTGACTTGGGGTATCTGGGGAGCGACGTACGCTCGATGGACGAAATACTGGACGACACCGCGCAAATTCCTCGATCATTTTCTACGTAAAGGTGAATTAACCCCACATACGGCACCCGGAATCGTATTGGTTCTGATCTTGATGCTGGGTGCCCTCGTTCAATCGGTGACCGGGTTGTTTATGACGGACGACATCTTCTTTGAAGGACCGCTGCACGACTACGCTGACGATACCACATTCGATTGGATCTATCTAATCCACCACAATGCATGGCGACTTGTAGCAGTGGCGGTAACGGTGCACTTACTTGCCCAGCTGATCTATGGGGCCGTACTCCGCGACCCAACCCCGCTTAGCATGGTTACTGGTCAGAAGCATGTAGCACTACCAAGGGTCTCAACGCCGTGGATTCGCGCGCTGTTTAGCTTCGCCTTGGGTATCGTAACGTTTGCTTTATTAACGTTCCTCGCCGACTAGCTCTCACTCTCGGAAGCGTGTATGGCAGCCTCGACAGGCTTGTCCCACTTCTCCGACTGCTGGTCCGATCTGCGCCATATCACCCGAGCTAGCCGCTTCGCGAAATGCAAGGGCGGCTTCTTTGAATGTTGTAAGGCGTTCAGCGAAATCGTCAGGCTCTTCCCAAATCTCAGGTAGTGCGTCGCCGCCTTCTGAACCTTCAGGAAACACGCTTTGCGCGGTTTCGGCAAGCTCCGCAAGAGCGCCTGCAAGAGGTGCAATGTCGTTGGGCCGATCAACTTCCTGTCTGAGGATTTTCGCGAGTGCTCCCATGGTTCCGCCGATCGCGGACATGACTTCCTGTCGATACTCGACTTGATCTTCGTCGGCTGTAACCGCTAAACTCATCAGCGTAGCTAACGCAAAGGCAATAAAACGTCTCATTTCAAACCCCTTAAAGACGTGGCGATTGTAGAAGGTCTGGACTAAGTTCCCGTGAAGCTGGGTTTTCGCTTTTCTATAAAAGATAGACGTGACTCACGCTGGTCATTCACAGCTTTCCGCGGTGTCGCAAGATTGCTAAGTTCATAACGTAAGGCATCTTCTAGCTCGACTTCGTTGTTATGCTGGAGCACGCGTTTCGATGTACGGAGTGCAAGTGGCGGCCAACCTGCCATTTGTTGAGCGACTTCGTGTGCAGTTTCCATCAAAACGTTTTGATCGACTAGGCGATCAAGTAGACCTATTCGGTACGCCTCATCCGACTCAATAGTTCGGCTGGTGTAGATCAAATCCGCGGCACGCGAGTAACCGACGATACGAGGTAGAAAGAACGACATGCCACTGTCTGGAGAGAGATTTCGCTCAATAAACACGGTTTTGAACCGCGCTTTTTCGCTCCCGATGCGCATGTCACACCCCAAACTCAGACTCATACCAGCACCAGCGGCTACGCCGTTCATGACAGCGATCGTTGGTTTATCGATGTTGTAGATCGCGAGTGCTTGTCGACCAACCCAACCTAAATCGTCCATAAGCTCATTTTGTTTTGACGTAGGTTCCTCCGCTGAGGTCGCTCCTGGATTGGGGGTGAGATCGGCACCGGAACAGAAACCCCGACCTGCGCCAGTGAGCAGAACGACGCGGATTTCATCGTCACGTTGTGCCTCGTCTAGCGCATCACGAAGATCCTGTTGTAGACCGCCATTGAGTGCGTTGAGCTTCTCGGGTCTGTTGAGGGTCAATGTCGCGACGTGATCCTGTACGTCGTAAATAAGATTCTCGAAGGCCATAAATTCGATCGCCATTTTTTTAATGAAAGACCGTGCGATAGAGCGAATCACGGCCAAGGATTCTCAATTTAACGCGTCGAGATACAGTCGTTTGCGCCCATCATCGATCTCTTGGTTCCGACCTATAATCGAAGGAGCATTGGCCAATACGAGCAAACGGCCGCTAGACCGAGGGAGCGCTGTGGCGTGAATATGCCTTATCTATTACGGTGGCTACTTGCGAGCTGTATCACTAGCCTGTTATTAATTGGGTGTGGTGGTTCTTCGGGCGGTAATCCAGCTCCGCCTCCTACACCTACAGCGCCTCCGCCGGCGCCTCCCCCACCGCCGCCACCCGCACGTTTAACTGATCCGATCGAGAGTGCCATCGAAGTCGGATCCATAGCAGTTGATGCGGTGCAGTTCGTTCAAGGACCAGCTACGCAGGACCGCGTGAGTGGTGGCGGCGTGAACAATCCAGCTACCCGTATTCAATACCTGCAACAGGTCGGAGACCGGTTCTTCTTCAATGACACCCGCGGTGTCCTATGGATAACGGATGTCGAAGGATCGGAACCAGTTAGCTACCTTGACCTTCGGATTCAAAACGTGGGATTCAATCCAGATCGATTCGTCCAAGAATCAGGTTTTATGGGATTTGCATTTCATCCTGATTTTGCCAATGAAAACGAGCAGGGATTCGGAAAGTTCTATACGAGCTTTAGTGCGAGTCCGGATGGAACGGCAGACTTTATCGAGGAAGGTGCGTCAGTTCAGGAGAGTGTGCTGGCGGAGTGGTCCGTTGAAGATCCGACGAGCGATGTGTTCTCGGGTGAATTTCGAGAAGTCCTCCGTGTAGGACAGTTTGCAGCTAACCACAACGTAGGAAATGTGGCTTTCAATCCTACGTCATCAGTTGACGATCCAGATTACGGCATGCTGTACGTGAGTTTTGGCGACGGTGGCAGTGCGCACGACCCACGTCAACACGGGCAGAACCCGAACAGCATCCTTGGGACGATCATTCGCATAGATCCTCTTGGAGGCGACGAAGACGCAAAGTATGGAATTCCGGCTGACAACCCATTCGCGGACGGTGCAGACGGGTTGCCGGAAGTTTGGGCTTACGGCCTAAGACATCCGCAAAGCTATTCGTGGGACTCGGCCGATGGTCGCATGTTCATCCTAGATATTGGTCAAGACCAAATTGAGGAGGTAAACATTGGCGTCGCGGGTGGAAATTACGGGTGGCGACTGAGGGAAGGTACGTTTGCGACCGCATTCGGAGTCGATACTAACGATGGACCTGGAAGCGTTTACGAACGTGAAACAGACACCTCGGACTTGATTTACCCAGTCGCACAGTATGACCATGACGAGGGTTTTGCGATTGGCTCAGGGATTGTGTATCGCGGATCAGCTATTCCGGATCTGGTTGGAATGTTTGTTTTTACCGATATTGTTACGGGCCGATTGTTTTATATTGATACTGCATCACTGGAGCCAGACGCACCTACTACGATATTTGAGTTGGATGTTACGGTCGACGGTGACACAGGGACTTTGGCAGACATCGCTGGCCATCGCAACACGAGCCCTGGTCATGCACCGTATACACAACGTGTTGATCTTCGTATAAGTACCGACGCAGAAGGTGAGCTATATATCCTCTCGAAAGGCGATGGGTGGATTAGGAAACTGACTGCACGGTAAAGGCGTCGAACGAGCGCTGAATAAAGTTGCACGCTCTTACTTACCTGAAAAAGAGCCAAATAAGCGAATAGCACATGAAGATAACTTCGGTTAAAGCGGTGCCTGCGAGTGGACCAAGGGGTTTGCCTGTCATACGCAATTTCGTATACGTCAAAATCGAAACTGACGAAGGCATCATCGGTTGGGGCGAGGCTACGAGCGGACCTTTAGCTGTAGCCACCATGGTCGATGAGTTCGGTCGATTGCTTGTGGGTGAGGATCCCATGGCGATCGAGAAGCATTGGCAAACTCTCTATCACCACTTTCACGTGCGTGGCGGTGTCGTGCAGATGTCTGCGATTAGTGGCATCGAGATCGCGCTATGGGACATCAAAGGACAAGCATTGAACACGCCGGTTTACGAGCTACTCGGGGGCAAGATCCGAGATCGAATTTGGACGTATGGTCGTTGGGATGGACCTACGCCTGAAGCGGCGGTGCAAAACGCAATGAACCATGTGGATCGTGGACTCACGGCGTTAAAAGGTGATCCCTTTGAACACCGCGGCATTTTTATCGACCGTCGTTCCGAAGACCTTGCCGTCGAAAAGCTGAAAGCGGTTCGAGAAGCCGTCGGCGATGATGTCGAGCTGTTCGTCGAAGTTCATGGTCGGCTATCGCCGTCTGACGCCATCCGTATCGGAAATCGAATGGAGCCTTATCGACCGTTCTATTTTGAAGAACCCGTTCCACCGCAGAATCTTGATGCCCTCAAACGAGTTTCTGACCAAGTGAATATCCCAATTGCGACGGGCGAGCGATTACTGACGAAATTTGACTTTGCCGACTTGCTACCTCTTCATGCCGTAGATTTGATTCAACCCGACATCATGTATGCAGGTGGGATACTCGAAACCAAGAAAATAGCAGCGATGGCTGAGGCGTACTACGTTGGCATTCAGCCACATAATTGTTACGGACCTTTCGCGACCGTTGCTGCTCTGCATTTAGACGTATGCACACCGAATTTCGTCATTCAGGAAGGAGGAATCCACCAATGGTTCCCGGAAGCAACTATCGGTGACTTTCCGGTTCAAACGGATGGTTATTTTGGATTACCCCCGGGACCAGGTCTCGGAGTTGCGATGAATCAAGAATGGTTGGCTGCACATCCGTGGGATGACAATGCACGACCTTGGGCGCATCGACTCGGTAGCAATCCGTCGCGACAAGGGGTGGATTGGTCATAGGGCGATCACCCGAAGAGACATACTGGGAGTTCTTCCGAGCCGACCGGGCGAAAGACGCGAAAGCGTGGGCAGCGGTAATGAACTTTCCGCATGTTCGTGTGGCTGCTCCGGGACGAATTGAGTATTTTCGGACCGAGGAGGAATTTGTTGCCGCCACGGATTGGACTGAACGAATCGCGACCGGTTGGGTTCGTACAGAAGGTATAGAGCCTAGAGTTATTCAATTTGCTCGCTACAAAGTGCATCTTGCCGGTGGTTGGGTTCGGTATAACGCAGAGAATGAACCGATTCTTGCGAACCGAGTCGTATACGTTCTTACGAGAGTTAAGGATTCGTGGTGTGTGCAAGCACGTCTCGCATGTGGCGCAACTGCGACGTGGAAGCAAGTTGCGGATGAAGGTTCTGGGAATTTCGTAACACATTTCCTCGAACTATTCGGCCACGGAGAAGTAGAGGCGTGTGCAAGTCTGATTCGATATCCGTTCGTCGTTGTAGGAAAGGGTACCGTGTGTCGATTTGAGTCCAAAACTTCGTTCATTCAGACATTGTCGCAATTGCATATGTCACCTATCGAAATAGACGACATCGCATTGGTCCAAAACGGTCAGAAAGGTGCAAACTTTGGTGTTTCGTTCGCTACAGATGACGGTCGGTCAGATCACGCGATTTGTTTGATCGATAAAAGGCACGAAGACTATAGACTGACGGCAATCTCTTTAATATCCTGTTAACTTCCACGTTGGTGCACAACAATAGAAGCATGGCGGCATCGCGATACATAATAAATCTGGTTGCTTAGATGGGTTAATCGAACATTGAAGCACATCTTAATCTTGAAACTATCTCTGCTCTTGCTTGGTCTCGGAATCGGCATCCTCGTATTAACTGGCGAAGCAACTGCTGAGACTGACACGATAGAAATACCGACACTCAAGCCACCCAAGGTCATAAAGCGCGCTCGCATCGTTTACCCGCCTGTAGCTCTGAAACGGAACGAAGAAGGCTGGGTTGAACTAGAAACGATGGTCGACCGCAATGGCCGTCCTTATGAAATTGTTGTCGTCGACTCGGTAGGTCATCCGGAATTTCGTAGAGCTGCCATTCGATCGCTTAAGAGATCTAAGTTCGAACCCGGTGAGTATTTGGGCGAAAAAGTTGATGGGGTTCATCGGTTCAAAGTCGCTTTTCAAATGTATAAAGGCGCACCTCCATATTTTGGGAGTTTTAAGGCGAGTTTTATGGAGACCGTACGTGAGATTGAGTACGGTGATCAAGCTGAAGCACTTAAACGGCTAGAGAAGCTTCGCGAAAAGACGAAGACACTCCATGAAGACGTAATGTATCGTACCGCGAATTTTTATTACGAAAAGAAGTGGGGAACGCCCATCAAACAACTAGCTGCGTTGAATAAAGCGATAGGTTATAGAGTGTCGCCAGGCAACATGGATGCGAGACTGTTTGAGCAATTGCTTTGGTCGAAACTTGACCTAGAGATAGAGCTCGGTCACTACGGCGAATCGTTACGAACGATTTTGGTGCTTGAGAAACTCGAGGAAATAGATGATTCGCGTCAATCAAATCTGGAGAAATACAAAAATTCAATTAAGGATTTAAGGAGCGCGGATTCGACCTTCGGCGTTCCGGGTGTACTTGATAAGGACGGTAGGTGGAAGTACGTATTGCTTAGAAATCAGTTCGGCGTAACCGACGTCGAAGGTGTCTTGTACGAATTTCAACTCTATTGCCAGCGGGATCTCGTGCGTTTTAAGTATGAACCCGAATTTGAATATCGTCTAGATGGAACGAACGGCACATGCAGTCTTTGGGCGATTGGAAAGCCTAACACTGAATTTACACTGTTACAGCTTTAATGCGTCACGACCGTACTTGAAGTCGAACAGATTTACGTTCGGACGTCACCCCCGTATGTTGGCGAGTCTCTGTGCCTTCGATTGGTCAATCCACCAACTATCAAGAATCCGTACGGAACTGCCCGTTAAGTATTCGAGTTCTGCTACCCCTTCTCCGGCTGGGCGGCCAAACTTGTCCCAGTAGAGAACGCGTTCCAATTCCGCCGAATTGATCTGTATGTGGTAGAAACCCCATAAGACCACGCGATCAAGCGCTTTTACGACCGCACTGATTTCCTCGATTGATGAAGCCTGTTCTGCCATTGCCACGAGTGTATCGACAACCTCATCTTGTACTCCAACCATGTTTCCACCCATTTGAATACCGGCGGCTTCAGAGCCGAAATGATTACGCAGTTCCCCTACAGGTGGATTTAAAAACAGGTGCTCTCGAACGTATGCATCGAAATTCCTGCCTCTAATAAGATTGATCGCCGTCACGTTATCGACGAGTCTCATTCGCCCATCGATACCTAGGAGACGCAGTGTTTCTGTGTACGGCAGTAGCACCCGTTGCATCGATTGATCTTGCGTGAGTATTTCGAATTCGAAGGGTTCGCCGAGTTCGTTGACCAATCGACCATTCTGTAAGTGCCATCCTGCAGACTCAAGCAACTCGCGGGCGCGTTCCAGTGCATTCCGATTGGTACCGTATCCAGTTGAAACGGGCAGTGTGAATGGGTGACTAAATACGCGAGGAGGTATCCGCGACCGAAATGGTTTGAGTATCTCAATCTCAGCTTGCGATGGTAATCCTTCCGCTGCAAATCGGGATTTCGCGAAGTAACTCAGTGCACGGGTTTGTGTTCCGTGTCTCATCACCCGGTTCTGCCACTCGAAATCAAATGCCAACGTTAGTGCTTCACGCACACGGGCATCACTTAAGTAACTACGACGGGTGTTCAACGCGATTGCACGTTCCGCCCCTATGAACTTCCGGACCTCGCGAGTCGATTGACGTATCTGGTTGGCAGCAAGGGCTGGCACGTCGTAGGACGACATCCAGTGACGAATGTCATTTTCGAACATGATGTCGAATAAACCCTTACGAAACGCTTCACGAGCGACGCTCTGGTCGCGATACACCTCATACCGAATTTCGTCAAAGTTGTAGCGACCTCGGTTGACTGGGATATCACGTCCCCAGTAATCGTCGACACGTTCGTACGTTACGAATGAGCGATCGAAATCAGCGACTCGATACGGACCACTGCCGACTGGCGGTAATAACGTCGGTTTGTTTGGGTCGCGCCCTTTCCAGTAATGTGCGGGTCGTACGGGAAACCATGTCATTGCGACCAAGTTTGAGTTGTTAAACGTTGAGCGATGATGGACAACAAAGTCCTTTGGACCGAGTATCTCAAACGATTTGATCCAACTCGCGAAGTACACGCGTCCGTGTACGGCCGCCATCATTTGGTCGTACGTAAACTGAATGTCATCGGTAGTAACGGGCACACCGTCGTGCCAACGAGCGTGGTCGTGAAGGCGGAAATACAAAGATTTGCGATCTGGCGATAACGCGACACCTGCTACTAGCTGTCCGTAGAGGCCGGACAGTTCGTCGGCAGTTCGAATAAGTAATCGGTCCGTCGTTCGTCCTAACCCCATTGCGTTTGGCAATTCGGGTCCTCGAGCACCATTGAAATTCACGATGGGCGCGGTCGTTGCTAGAACGATTTTGCCGCCCTTGGGCGCATCAGGATTGGCGTACTCGAAGTGTTCGAAGTCCGCTGGATACTTAAGTTCGTGCAGCAGCGAAACACCATGCCGGTATTCCAGTTCTGCTGTGTCCAATATTTGAGCGTGACATACGCAGAAGACGGCCAGTAGGGAATACAGAGACCTCTGTCTACTCATTAACGTCATAGCTGGTGCAATCGACAAAGCGGTTAACGCCCGGATGTTGGCAATCGAACGTCTATCAGCACAAACGATGGCGACGTCGCGCTGCGATGCGAGCGCTCCAAGCACACGCTACGGATGCGCATGCAAGGGCGTTAACAATCGTGCAGCGTTACACCCGAATTGGTGTAACGCTGCAACTGAATATGTGGTTAGCGTTACATTTTTACGCGAACGCCAAACTGGAATCGGCGTCCGGCGTTGATCGCGCTTGAAAAGTGTTCGTCTTCTCCCGTGGCTATTAGGTTGTAGTAGTACACGTTTTCGTCGCCGATGTTGATTGCTTCAAGACTAAACGCAACCCGTTCGTTCAACGTGAAGCCAATCGATGCATCGAGCTGCGAATACGCGTCAACGAAGTACGGATGACCCTGACCATCCGCAATAGCATCAAGAAAGTCATCGCGGAAGTTGTAGGAGACGCGTGCGGCAATCCGTTCTTTCTCATAGAACAACGTAAAGTTCACAGTATTCTCTGAGAGACCGGGTATCCCGTACGCAGCGTTCGTTTTTTCGTTTCGGAAATCAGATCCCGAGTTAATGAACGTCCAGTTTGCGATGACGCCTAGACCGTCGAAAGGTGCGCGAAGCAGATCTGCAAAGGTACGCTGAAAAGCCAGCTCGACACCGGTTAAGCTCGATGCACCTGAGTTCAAAGGTCTAAACAGCGAGAACACGAGCGGTAGATTTGTTTCAGGATCGGTTAGCCCAGGAAACGGTACCTCCTCGATATCAGGTTGGACAAAAGCTTCAATGTCCTTCGTGAAGAATCCCACCTGCGCAATGGAGTAGTCAGCGAAATACCACTCGAAAGCAAGGTCGAATTGTGTGGCCATCGTCGGATCGAGCTCACCATTTCCACCACGCATGGTGCGTACTCGAGCCTGTACTGACTTGCGAGGGTTCAGATCCAGATATCGTGGGCGGCTCATCACTCTTGCGAGAGATGCGCGAATCACGATATCTTCGCGAGGGTCGAAGCGCAGATTCAGTGCTGGCAATACTCTTGAGTAGTCGTGACCGACATTGACGTAGGTTGGATCGGACAGGATGATCTCAGGTACGGTTGGATCGGAGTAGTCAATAGATTCAGGTTCGGTGATTTGCCCGACGGAGCCGGTGCTATTGTTGACATAGCGAACGCCAAAATTGCCGGAATAGGGTGTTTCGCCCAACTCACCGGTAAAGGTAACCATCGCATAGACGGCAGTACCGTCGTCATCGTGGTTTAAGTCTTCGTTGAATCGACCGACAGTGAAGTCCTCCAAAGCCTTCGCCGTTCCGGTATTGAAGCCGCCACCCGCCCTAATTTCATCCGCGCGGGTCACGAAAGTCCGCTGAATCACGTCGAGATTGGGGTTCACGATCGGCGCTGGGAACTGATTGCCGAGTCCGCTTAGGAAATCGTCTTCGGCGGGGAATGGATAACGACCTCCGAATTCGTCCAGGCTTGACCGGATAAATGCTCGACTATTTAGATAGCGATGCCGGTCGCGTCTGTTTTGATCGTACCTTCTGATCCCAAACTGTGCTGATTCAAGCCAAGCTCCGCCGATTTCGAACGTCGCGTCCGCTCTCATCTGGATGACCTCGTCGTCGACTAGATGATCTTGGATTGAGTGTTTAACTACTTCAAAGAAATCTGGGTCGTTGATTGGTGATGTCGTCGTGAGCGCTGGTAGGCCTCCTGGACCGTATTTTCGATAGGACATTTGCGCGCGCGTATTTCGAATCAGGTAGTCACGATTGGTAATCGGAGACTCTGTCTGAGAAATCGTTGCATCGAAGTTCAAGGAAAGCCGGTCCGTTGCTTGAAATTGAAGATTCGCGCCGATATTCATAGCTTCGGTATCGACAACCTCGGTCGCGTGTTGTACGAACAATCCTGCACCAGATGTCGAGACTTCCGTGAAGATGTTGGTCCCGTTATCGCTTTCGATCGCAGCCGACGTAATGCGAGGATGTCCTTGTTGAAGCCTGAAATCCCGCCAGAAGTCACGTTCGTCTTCTTGGTTGGCGGTGTATAAAAGGTCAACCGTTACATCAACACGGTCGGATGGACGAAACTGCAAAGACGAAGAAACGTTCAAGCGATCGCGATCCGTGATGTGCAGTTCCCCGAGAAGTTGACGTGGGTAATAACCCGTCATGGTGACGCCGTCCAGCGTGACCGTTCTTGGGTCGCCAATGTAAGAGTAATGATGTAACGAGTCTGATCGGAAAACACGGTTGTCCCACTGTGCAGACACCATGAAGCCGAGATCCTCCGTCAGAAGATCACTGAATAGGGCGAATACGCCAGGCGCGGTATCGTCCGCTAATTCGTTGATCGTCGTGTCAAAATTGAATGCCATGTGACGTTCGCCGAGGTCAAATGGCTTACGTGCTTGAATGTCGACAAATCCACCAAGACCACCTTCGACGTGATCGGCACGAGGCGATTTGCTGACTTCAACTGCCTGAACCAGTCCGGATTGAAAAGCATTGAACCCAACAACGCGCGACCCAGCGTTGGTTGCACCACGCCCATCGTGGCTACCGGGCGAAACATTGGATGCGGATACTCGCCCATTGATCGTTGTTTGCACGAAATTCGGACCGAGCCCGCGTACGCTGACGAAAGCACCTTCGCCACTCTTGCGGTCGATCGCGACTCCGCTTACTCGCTGAAGCGCTTCCGCGAGGTTTTGATCGGGAAACAATCCGATATCTTCAGCCGTAATGGTGTCTTTGAAGTGGTCGGCCAGCTTCTTACGGTCGAGGGACTGCTGCATACTGCCGCGAATCCCATATACGACCACTTCCTCTGTGACCTGATCGGCTTCTTCCTCTTCCGCATCAGTATCCTGAGCTGAAATGTTGAGGTAGCTCGATGAGGCAATAAATACGAAGGCCATGCTCGTCCAAAATGACCGCGTATAGATACTCAAGGATGCCATAAAGACTCCCGTAGTTGGAGAAGGATTATTCCCCTATGATACTTGAGCTTCCTTCGTATTGAGGAGAGCTCAGAGGGCTCGAAAGCTGATTCAAGGGGTGACTAGCTGCGCCTTCCTTCAATTGATAGCACGGCGTGGATCGAATGCGTCGCGAACTCCCTCCCCAACAAACACCAGTAGAGTCAGCATGATCGCAAGCGTGAAAAAGCCTGATAACCCAAGCCATGGGGCGTGTAAGTTCGCTTTGCCTTGTGCGAGTAACTCGCCTAAGGATGGATAGCCTGCCGGAAGACCGAAACCCAGAAAGTCGAGGGAAGTGAGAGTCGTGATCGAGCCGTTCAGAATGAATGGGAGAAAGGTCAGTGTAGCAACCATCGCATTGGGTAACACGTACTTAAACATGATTTTGAGATCTCTCTCGCCGAGCGCACGAGCAGCATTTACGTACTCAAAGTTACGTGTTCGGAGGAACTCGGCGCGAACAACGGCAACCAACGCCATCCAATTGAACATAACGAGTAGGGAAAGCAATATAAACGGATTAGGCTCAAAGATGCTTGCCAACACAATGATGACGAACAGCGTCGGTAGTCCGGACCACACTTCGACCACACGTTGACCGATTAGGTCAACTAACCCGCCGAAATACCCTTGGGAGGAGCCGACGGTAATTCCGATCACGGACGTGATAAGGGTCAAAGCTAGTCCAAATAACACGGATAACCGAAAACCATAAATCAACCGAGCGGTTACGTCACGTGCCACATCGTCGGTACCAAGCCAATGGCGCTTACTCGGTGCAGCGGGCACAGTACCTTCGGTGTGACGATCGATCGTGTCGTGACTAAACGGAATCGGAGGCCATAACATCCAACCGTTTCCTTTCTCGACTAAGTCTTGAACGACTGGTGACGCATAGTGCGCTTCGGTTTCGAATACGCCGCCAAATTCGGTTTCCGGATACTCGAAGATCATCGGGATATAGAAATTGCCTTTGTACTTCAAGATGATGGGTTTGTCGTTCGCGATTACCTCCGCAAATAGACTCGCAAACACCAATGTACCGATGATCCACAGGCTCCAATAGCCGCGTTTATTCGCCTTGAAGTTCGCCCATCGCCGCTGGGTTAACGGTGAAAACTGAGGACGTCGACGTTCCGCATGATTCGGAGTCGGCGTCTCAAGCAGCGCAGCTTCGGTGTCTGACATTAGTTGCCGCGCGACTCAAAATCGATACGCGGATCGACGAGCGTGTAGGTAATGTCGCCAACCAGAGTCATCACCAAGCCGACGAATGTGAAGACGAAAAGTGTCCCGAAAATAATCGGGTAATCACGTCGTAGAACGGCATCAAAGCCAAGAAGACCGAGTCCGTCCAAGGAGAAAATTACTTCGATTAGGAGTGCGCCAGTGAAGAGGATGCCCACCAATGCAGCGGGGAAACCTGCTATTACGATCAGCATCGCGTTGCGGAAGACGTGTCCATACAGAACGCGATGTTCATCGAGACCTTTCGCACGCGCCGTCAAAACGTATTGTTTCGCGATCTCGTCGAGGAACGAATTCTTGGTCAACATCGTCAACGTAGCGAAGCCGCCGATGGTCAACGCGACGACGGGTAACGCCAGATGCCAGAAATAGTCAACGATCTTGCCGCCGAAACTCAGTTCGTCGAAATTGTTCGAAGTAAGCCCTCTCAACGGAAATAAATCTAAGTAAGCGCCTCCGGCGAAGAGCACGATCAGAAAGACGGCGAATAGAAAACCGGGTACGGCGTAGCCAACGAAGATAACGCCACTCGTCCACGCGTCGAATTTGCCACCGTCTCGCACAGCTTTTGCGACTCCAAGTGGGATGGAGATCAGATAGATCAACAGCATTGACCACAACCCTAGTGAGATGGACACTGGAAATCGTTCCACAATGAGATCGATCACTGGTCGTCCTTCGAAATAGCTTTCACCAAGGTCGAGTGTGAGATAGTCCCCGATCATCTTGAAATAGCGCACATGCAAAGGCTTATCAAACCCGAATTGCCTTTCAATTGCCTCGATCAGTTCGGGATCCAGTCCTTGTGCACCAGCGTACTGCGATTGGGCGGACGTAGAAGCGTCCATCTGGCGTGACGCACTCTGAGCTCCCGCGACCCGACTGGTAGCGCCGCCTGTGTCCTGACCCGTCAATGCTGCGATCATTTGATCGACAGGACCACCGGGCGCCATCTGCACGATGAAGAAATTGAGAGTGATGATCCCAATCAGCGTCGGAACGAGTAGTAGAACGCGACGGAATAGGTACTTAGCCATGGTTTACTTGGCTGTGATCGTGCCGCAGAGTTTTTAAACCGCCGAAGTCTAACGAGCTGCGTCGAGTCAGCGCTTCGCTACCATTGCGGTTCCTGCCAATCCGTCGGGCAAAATCGCACTGTGCCCCGCAAACCCAACATTGTCCTGATCTTCTCCGACCAACATCGGGGCGACACGCTTGGATGTGTTGGAAACAAGGTAGCTCGAACGCCGAATTTGGATAGCTTGGCCGCCGAAGGTGTGACGTTTCGAAACTGCAACACGAACTCTCCACTGTGTATGCCCGCAAGGGCTTCATTGATGACAGGGATGTACGTCAATGAACACGGTGTCTGGGGGAATCGTAATGAAGCCGATCGACACGGGCCGAGCCACGTAAGGAACATCAGAGACGCAGGCTATTGCACCGCCGTGATCGGCAAGACCCATTTCCGGTTGTACCAAGCCGATGACGGCCACACCCGTGATCACGAGTTCGGATTACACGACTGGGGATACGAATTCGCTCACGAGGTCAAGGACACGATCCCCTCGGCCACGCACCGTTGCTACTACTCAGATTTCCTGAAGGCAAGGCGGAAGCTGCAGGTCTATGAGGACTGCGCGCGCAACTTCCGGCTCGGGCAAAGCACAGGATTTCTCCGTCCGTGGGAACACCTGCCCAACCTCCTCGAAGAGGATGAGCATATTGACATGTATATCGCCAATACGGCGTCGGAGTGGATTCGAAGCTATGTGGACGACAGACCGTTCTACCTGCAGATCTGCTTGATGGGGCCGCATCCGCCGTTTGACGCTCCGTCGAGATTCAGGGACATGTTCGACCCGGAGGAAATGCCCCAAGCGATCATGGCTCCTCCTGCGGAACCCGTTTCTCCCCAGATCGGTACGATGTTCTCGCGGCGGGGACTCTCTGACATGTCCGAGTCTCAGAGTCGCACGTATACGAGTCATTACTACGCCAAGGTCGCATTTGATGACTACGCGATCGGCACAGTCATTCAGGCTTTGCGCGGAACGAGTCTAATGGACAACACATGGATCGTCTATACGTCCGACCACGGCGAAATGCTAGGTGATCACCTTTTTGCGCAAAAGTCGGTGTTCTACGAAGGCGCATTGAACGTGCCGCTGATCGTTAGACCGCCCGGCGGGACGAAACCATGGTCAGTGCATGGTCTGACGGACCACTATGACATCTGCTCAACCCTGCTTGAAGCGGCGAGCGCCGACCAAATTGAAATCGACCATGGTCTTTCTTTGCTTCCGAAGGTTAACGCCGGTCCGGATGCGACCGATGCCCAGCGCGGCAAGGACGTTGTTTTCAGCGAAGTGAACCTGTATTCGATGGCACGCTCGGAGCGGTACAAGCTCAGCATCGACTCATTAACGCGAAAGCCCGTGGAACTGTACGATCTGACCAACGATCCAAGCGAGCTCCAAAACGTGGTGAACGAAGAACGACATTCGGGCATATGTGATCATTTCTTGGCGGAGCACTTCAGTCACCTGTTGGCGAATCTGAACGAGCCGCAGCTCGAGTTGTACCAGAGCGGTGGGATACCGACTCGACTGCATGCGGAATATCCGGAGTACTGAGTGCTTGTAATGCGGCGACAACATGGTGCGAGTTTGGTCGGTCTACGCCTGATTAATTGAGCTTCAAGACGGGTTGGTTGAGCCTAGTCTGGCGACGATGATTCAGGACATCGCCTGGAACATGGGAGTCCACGCGACTCCTCGTGGAGCTAGAAACTGTTTTCGAAAAATTCGTTGATCCTACCTAAACTTGCTCGTGGAAGTAAGGTGGTTTTTGAAAATGAGGGAGCAGAACCTCCGTAGCATGAAGCAAGTCGTCCAAGCGATCATCGAGTCATGCCTCACATGAGCCAGCTGGTAACGCGCACGCTGACGGCGGACCCGCACCCGGATTTGCCTCGCATCGCCAAGATCATCGGTGGGATGCGCGCCGACATCTGGCAGCGTTACGGCGGCTTGAAAGCACTCCACCAAGACCCCGTCAGGTACAAGTCCCAGTGTTCGGAACTCTATAAGCACTTGCACGTTGACGGCACGATCCGGAATCAGACGACAATTGATACGCTCAACGACATCAAGGCGTTCCGTGAAGCGGCGAAGAAGAAGGTCCGACAAGCCATTTACCGCCGTGCGGCCGGTGACGACGCTGAAATTGCGCGTCTCAACGGGTTATTGAAAAGCCCGCAGTGGCGTTCGGATAACTTTCTGCATCGGCAGATGCGCAAGCACTTCAGGCACGGGCAGGTTCGCCACCGCAATCAATTCATCGTCCGGTCCGATAAACACTTTGAGGCGGTCGTGGAAGGCCAATTGACCATCACCTTTCATATCGCCGCGAAGTACGGTTCGGACATCACGCTGACCATGAACACCAACGGCGATGGGGTGAATCTATCCCGCAAGAACCTGCGGATCATCCTGCGTGAGGATCACGTCGAGATCCACTACGCCTTTGAGAAGGGTGCCGGTGCGCCGTGTGGCACGAAGACGATTGGTGTCGACAAGGGCTACACCGAAGCGCTGGTGGACAGCGATGGGCATTTTCATGGTCGACGGTTCGGTGCGATCCTAAGCGATTACACCGAAACGACGCGGACGTCGGGTCAAGCCCGCGGTAAGCTCCACGCGCTGGTACGAAAACACCAAGAACAGGGTCGTCACGCCAAGGCTGCACGTATCAAGAAGCACAATCTCGGACGAAAGAAATTAGACCAACGGCGGCGGCTAACCAAGAAACGTCTTCGCAATGAAGCGTACAAGGCTGTCCATGCCGTGGTCAACAAGGCTGCGGTGGTCGCATCGGAAGATCTGACCGCCGCGTTTAATCGGCCGAAACCGTGGGGACGCGGTTTCAACCGACGCATGGGTTCCTGGGCGAAAGGCGTGCTCGCCGAAGCGTTGGAATCCGTGACGGCGCAGCGTTCAGCCAGCCATGTGCTGGTGAACGCCGCTTACAGTTCGCAAGTCAGTAGTCGAACCGGTCGCCTGGAAGGCGAACGGCATGGCGACCGCTTCATCACCCCTGCTGGTGAGGTGCTGCGTAGCGACGTGAATGCTGCCCGTAACGTCCTGAGCCGAATCAATGACCCTGACATCAAGCGGTATACACCGTTCAGCGAGGTTCGAACGATTCTGTTAAGACGTTACTCCGGCGGAGAACTGCCCGTCAAGCGGCTTGAGTTGGGATGGGCGTTACGGCCGATCGTCAACCAAGTGCAGATACAACCCTCTGCGTAGAAATAGGCAGGTTTTTAGGGACAGTGTGAGCCGACAGGAAGGTTCCTAAGATCTGTCAGGGATTTTGAGGCGGATTGAAGGAGAACGGAACTCTCAAGTGCTCCGTGTCGATGTCCTGGTCTAGCAAAAATCGGGTTTCGGGTTCAATCAACACATCCGGTACTTGGTGCGAGGTGCCTTCGACTACGACGAGCTGCGATTCCGTAAAGCCCTTTCTCACGGCCTCTGCGTTGGAAATAGGAGTGCGTCCGTCCAAAGTACCCGCGCAGAAGAGGGTTGGCGTACCCGTGATGACTGGCTTTCGGAAATCGTCGCCAAGATCTTCGACGCCGAGTACATCGCCGACGAACGGGAATGGCAGGTTGAAGCTGTCGTCGAGAAGTGCCTGATGACGCTCCACTTCGATTCGACGCATTCGTTCAGGCGTGGCGCCAGACGCGAAGTCCATGGCCAGCATCATGGCGTGCATTCCGGGAGCAGTGAGCCATCGGGCTAGTCGGCTCGAAGAATCACGCAGGTCGCGTTGGGCAAGCTGTCGGACCAGTGTCGGTAACCCTTTGATTGCGCGGACGCTACCAAGCGCGCTACCGAGCAAGAGCTGTAGCGCGAATTTACCGATGGGTGCTGCTTGATCGCTTCCAGGCATCTCAATCCATTCCGATTTCCGCTCGAAGTCATCGAGAACGGATGCAAGTTCCGCGTAAAGATCAGCGAATTCTCCCTTGAGAGCTGGATCTTCCCGGGCGAGGTCGGTGAGATGGCGGAAGTGACGATCAGTGTTCGAAGGTAGCTTGTGGGTGTCGTTGAGTCCTTCCACAATGCACAGAATCGCTCTCGAGACGCGATCACCGTGCTCTCGGAGCACCGTCAATCCCAGGTGCGATCCATAACTCGCACCATGCAAGTTGATGGTCTCGGATCCCAGCGCCCGACGCAGGTCGTCGACATCGTGTGAGCTTTCGACGGTGTTAAAGTCGTTGAGGTTCACGCCAGCTTCGTTGTAGTACGCCGACAGCCGCTTCGCATTTTCGCGGTGCGCCACAAGGAATCCGTCCCGGTCCAGTGGCAAAGCGAGGTTGTAGTTTGGCGACCACGGGTTGACAAGATTCGGGAGGCTTCGCTGACACCCGCGCTGGTCGAAGGTCACCACGTCACAGATATCGGACAACCGTTCTGCGTGGTCAAAAAAATGCCCTTCGAAGGCACCGATTGCCGCTGCTCCTGGTCCGCCTGCGAGCACAACCAGCGGCGGTAAGCCGTAATCCCGTTTCGCCCGCAGCCGAACAAAGGGTAGTGCGAGTGCCGGACTCTCGCTACGGTTACGGCAGGACGGTACCAGAAGCGTCCCCCGATCGACATCACGATGGCGATTGCTTGCGGAGTGGGTCAACCGCGCCGGCCAAGGACCGACTACGCGATACTCGTCGTCGCGCAGGAGCATTCTGTCGCCTGGAAACGAAGGGCGGCGATTGTAGTCCGAGGGATCAATAGTTCGCCTCCCGTAGATTGCGTCGATGAACCGAAGCAAGTGGTCGATTTACCGAATCTATCCAGATCCTTGCGTTCATGAAGCCACTCTGTCTGTGCACGCAATACTGTACTCGGTTCTTCAGGTTTAGAATGCCGTCGCTAGGAACGGTTCCGATTAACAACGACGCGTGAACTGACCTAGTCCGTCCATATCTCAGCGTTGAGGATCAGCCATTGATCACAGCACGTCAGGTAGAGCAATACAAAACCGACGGTTATGTCGTCGTTGAGAAATTGATCGATGTTGAAACGCTAAACGAACTTCGGCAAGTGACCGATGACCTCGTCGCACACGCGCGCAACACAACTGAGCATACCTCTACACTTGATCTTGATCCATCTCATACGCCAGAAAGGCCTTTGGTGAGACGGATCAAACATCCATTCTTTGCGCATCCTTTCTATCAATCAATCGCGGCGTATCCACCGATCATGACTGTTCTAAGCGAGTTGATTGGAGGCGATATTCGGCTACGGACAGGAGGTAAGGTCAATCTAAAACTCGCTGGCGATGGCGCAGCCGTGGAATGGCATCAGGATTGGGCGTTTTACCCACACACCAATCAAGATGTGTTAGCGGTAGGTATGTTGCTAGATGACATGGGGGCAGACAATGGTCCACTTTTGGTATTACCTGGTAGCCATAAAGGTCCGATTCACAACCACCATAGTCAAGGTCTATTCTGTGGAGCGATCGACGTCGAGCGCGAAAGTCTAGATGTCTCAGCGGCACGGGAATTACACGCACCTGCGGGTTCGATCACCGTACACCATGCTCGCTTAGTTCACGGTTCAGCTGTCAATCGTTCGACCAGAGCGCGAAGAATCTTGTTTTACGTATACGCAGCCTGTGACGCTTGGCCGCTAATGGGAATCAGTGACCTGGATGAGTTTGACGGAATGATCATGCACGGCGAATCCACGTTGAACGCTCGAATGGAGGATGTACCGGTGCGTATGCCGTTGCCAGCAGCTACCAATCAGGGATCAATCTACGAGAATCAACGCACGTTGGAAAACAAGTACTTCCTGGCATAGTCAGTCGGCAATTTGGTTCGTCAGCAAGCGGTGTAATCGGTATGAGCGCCAAACCCAATATCGTTTTCATATTCCCGGATCAGCAACGAGGTGACGTCGTCGGTTTTGCCGGTAATCCGGTCGTCAAAACCCCAAATCTTGATCGCTTTGCCGCTGAAAGCGTCAGTTTCAGCCGATGCATTACGAATTCGCCTGTTTGTATGCCTGCCAGAATGTCAATCATGTCAGGCAAACACCCATGCCAGCACGGTATGTGGGCTAACAATGTTGACGGTAATCCGGAACAACCCAATCATGTACGAAATATCCGAGACGCCGGTTACCGAACCGCGCAGGTTGGAAAAGTTCATCTTCACGTGCGCACACCCGGCGACGGCCATTCTCGTGAACACGCACACAAAATGCATGCTTGGGGCTTCGACGATACGCACGAATTGCGTGACATCATGGCGTACGCCGTCGCGGACTGCTACTACACGGACTTTTTGCGTGAAAAAGGCACGCTAGAGCCGTTTCGAAATTACATGCGTCTGATCGTTCGAGGGGAAAATCAAGGGACCTTATTGCCTTGGGAAACGCCACCGAGCGCATTGCCCGATGAACAAAGCTTGGATATGTATACCGCTAACAGTGCCGGTAAGTGGATCGAAGAATACGACGACGATAAGCCGTTCTATTTACAGGTCATGTTCCCAGGTCCTCACAATCCGTTTGATTCAAGTGCAGCCGATCGCGCGCTCTACGATCCAGAAGATATGCCGTTGTCAATCGTCGCCCGAACCGAAGGACCGGTTTCTCGACAGGTCGAGCGCAGCCGAAAAAGCGGGGGTCTTGCTCATATGACACCAAGCCAGGATCGGCTTATGCGCCTTTACTACTATGCCAAGGTCACCCATATCGACCGCGGCATTGGTTTGGTGTTGGGTGCACTTGAGAAAAGGGGTGTGTTAGACGATACATGGGTGATTTACACATCAGATCATGGCGAAATGTTGGGTGATCACCGGTGTCGAAATAAAGCACTGTTCTACGAGGGGGCACTTACGGTCCCGCTATGCATACGTCCACCTGGCGGTGTCACTGGTTGGCGCACGTCCGCGCTGACCGATCACCTCGACGTCGTTGAAACGATGTTGGAAATCGCCGGTGCGGCAACATTGGATGGTGAGGAATTGAGATCCTCGTTAGTGAGCAAGATTGCGAACGGAGCCGCCGCCGAGGATGCCCACGTAGGTAAAGACGTAGCGTTCAGCGAAGTGCGCCTGTTTTCGATGGTGCGTAGCGATCAACACAAGCTAACAGTCGATTCACTGACGCGAGAGCCTTTAGAGCTCTACGACATGGAGTCAGATCCTGAAGAACTCAAGAATCTTGTTGACGATCCAGCGTTCGAAGGTGTCCGTAGAGATCTGACGGAAGGTCATCTGAATGGGCTTCTCGATCGGCTTGATCACGAAAAAGTCCAGAAGTATCAAGCCACTTTAAAAGCAAATCCGAATCGTGGCGGTTGGAGAGCGATCGAACAAGCGGCATAACGGGCGCGACCGGATCCATATCTCTTTCGACTTCTAGCGAGGTCGATACCACTGAAAGCGTTAAGTAGCCTTGGTGCCCTTACGACGAGAACAAAGTAAATTCAATAGCGTTCGATTGGACGACTGTATTTAGCTTCGTAATCCTCATGGACCATGCGCTCGTAGTCCGTCATGTTTAGCAACGGCAGTTGCACCGGTACCGCACCGTCGCCTTGAAGGCTAGACTCGTAAATCGCCATTGCCATTTCGACGTCTTTTCGACCGCCAGCACTGTACTCGGCAGGTTCGTCGTTTAGAGCAGCGTTGACGATGCTCATGATTTCATCAGCGTGACCTACTGACCAATCATCGATGGCGTGGTCTCGAAAACGGTTCTCGAACACGATCTCGGGCTTCGTATGAACGACAATGCGTTGAAGTACGTCTACGCCGTCAATGGTTCGCCGTTCGGTATGTACCGGGATTTCATCCCATGATTCCCCGGTTATCAACCTTAGAGGTAGATCGGGTCCAAAGTAATCGTGATCGAGAATGCTGCCCAGTGTACCGGTGATTTGACAGAATTTCTGCAGCTCACCTAAACGAGAGGTCTCGTAAATACCAGTCGCGCCACTCCGGAACTCGATCATTGCGTGAGCCCAGTCTTCGTGTACGCGATTTGGATCAGAGTGGTATTTCTTAACTATTGCAGAAATTTGTTGCGGTTCACTCTGCGCGTATAAACGCAATTGCGATAGACGATGTGCACCCATGTCCATGCACATCCCAGATGTGCGACCAAAACTTGATATTGGACGCCCAAGGCCTTTGGGTGTGACGTTTCGTTCGAAGGGCACTTGGCGTTTCGGCTCGTTGAAATACACTCGAAGGATGTCGCCAAGAATTCCTTTTTCGATGAGTTTCAGGATCATCCGCTGCTTCGGCATACGGAAGTAGTTCTCTGCGACTTCGAACTGCACGCCATTGCGACGGCAGGTGTCAATGATGAGGTCGCAACAGGCTAGCGTAAGAGCCATTGGCTTTTCCACCATCACGTGCTTGCCTTGTTCGGCAAGCTGACACGCGAGAACATGGTGTGTCGGGTCACCTGTCACAATGTCGACCACTAGGATGTCCTTATGACGGTCGAGCATTTCGTCGATACTGGTGTAGTGCGGTACACCGTACTGTGCACCTGCGGCAGCCGCGATATCTTCGACCATATCGCACAAAGCCACGAATTCGATATCGCCTCGTTTAGACAGTTCGCTGAGTGTGGGTAAATGCCACTTTTGCGCCGGATTGCCGCAGCCTAATAACGCAACCTTCGCTTTCACTGATGTGCCTGATGTTTGGTTGCGAAATGACGAAGCATGTCCGCGGCACCAGGGACCTGGTCCTCTGACAGACCGTGGAGAATCACGGATACGTCAAACGGCAATCCACAAAGCAACTTGACGTAGTGGTCATAGTCAAGTTTGCCAGTACCAGCGGCAAGATGTCCAGCGTCGCCACCGTGGTCCAAATCCTTTCCGTGCGCAATCGCGATGTGTTCTCCCAGCAAATCAAACGCCTCGTCCAAAACCTCTGTCATACGCGACAAATCGTTTTCTCCAAAGATGTTCGCTGCATCCATTACTACCTTTAGGTTTGGCGAACGCATTTCGTCGATGAGACGACGACTTTTTTTCGCGTCACTCGCAACGTTATTGAACTCCGGTTCGAATGCGATAGTCACACCAGCCGCTTCAGCAATCGGTAACACCTTTTCAAGTGTTGAACACAAAACACGCCACGTCCCTTCAGTGGCGTTATCGGGATGGTGTCGCCACATGCTCTCGGGGTCTCGTGATCCAGTGCAGGTCGCAATCACAGACGTGCCGACGTGCTCACAAGCTGAAATTAGCACCGATAACCGGTCGATGGCTTGCTGACGTTTTTCCGGGTCGACATGGACCATGTTGACGGGTCCACCTAATGCGGCGATGACCATCTTGCGTTTGTCGATCTCGTCGCGAATGTGGGGGCCTGCTGATTCGATCTTCTCTTCGAGTGGACCTTGAAGATGAGCACTGCTCATATTGAATTGGAGGTGCCTTATATCGTGAGCCAGAATGGCATCAAGTGATTCCTCCAGCGAGGTCCGCTTGAAATGCCCTGACATGATCCCTACTTGCATGGTTTTACCTTATTGTCTCGTGCCTAGCTCGGTAAATCAGGTTGATTCATGAGGAGTTCAGTGATCTCCCGCTGTTGACGTAAATTCAGCTGTTCATAGACGCTCGACGCTTGCCATCGCTTGCATGCGGGTCGGGTATCTCGTTTCGGAATCACATCTGCTGTTTGAAACGATTGCAGCATCGCAGCACGCTTGTGTTCGCTGTGATTGAACCCCGCCCGGTGCCAAGTCCGGGCATCGTAAAGGACGATACTTCCTGCAGGGGCTTCGACGACATCCGCCTCGGGGCCACTGTATGGTCTCGCGTTCGGTGGACCGCCAAACCGCGCGGGGTTCCATTCGGGAGGCGGGTTGTCGGCAGTATGCGAACCTAGTTTGTATGCTGTCGCGCCGTTTTCTTTTTTGAAATCTGACACACAAACGTTGCGTTGTACTGCCTTAATGGGTCCTTTACGGTCGGCTACGAGATTACCACCGACCGACGGAATATAGGGGATATCGGAATGCCAACCTTGAACCCTACTCTCGCCGTCGTACGGTCTTAATACGGCAAATCCTGGTGGGTGTCCTAAATGGAGATCTCGAGTCTGCATGTATTGGCGAATCAACCAGAGCGAGATTGGCTCGCTGATCGCTTGACCGACAGCGACGTCTTGACAGATCTTGGGCGAGTCGTTATTCATCTCTAGATGCTCATATGCGTCCGAGCCAGCGACGCGTTGCAAGTTGTCGACGACGCCTTCAGTAAGGATGCAAGTCAGACAAACCCAACCTTCCTTCTTCAGATGTTTGAGGTACTCGGAGGGGAGTTTTTCCGGTCCGTGGTCTATGCTGAAGTTCCTGATTTCGCCATCGACTGCGACAAGACACCGCCCATTTTCGAATTTGGCATCTAGGGGCTTTAGGGAAGCGACATGCTGAAGCCCGTTAGGATCAAAGTCCCAAATGACCTGGTCATCCGCTTCTTCACGTAAGACCAGGTCACCGGCGTCGTTTAACCCGAGCATTGCACCGTCTTCGGAGGTAAGGTACTTAAAGTGATGAGTCGGTCGCTTGACGCGAACAACGCGTTCCTGGAATTCCTTCTGAACTGTCATGTTCGTCTCTATAGGAGTGAGCTAGTGAATCCGTTCGTCATGATCTAGGGTCAGAATCGTTCACCCGTTCCTGCCGTATTGTTTTTCTTCCGCTCGATGGTGGAAGGCATACCACTCCTGATCAGTTAGATGTCGCGGTTCGCCCAGAGCTTTTGAAAGTACATATTGTCTGCACATAATCTCCAATCGTTGCGCTGTCTTAACCGCACGTCGCAACGTGGGACCTCTACAGATCATCCCGTGATTTCCGAGTAGGCAAGCCGTTCGATCAGTAAGAGCCGCCGCCGCATCGTCCGCGAGTGCTTGCGTCCCGAAGGTCGAATATGGGACGCAAGGGACATCGTTACCGCCGAACACGCCTACTAAATAGTGAAATCCCGGCAGCGCGGTTACATGACTTGAAACTGCCACGCAGTAGTCTGAGTGAGTATGCACAATCGCGTGTGCTTCGTCGTGTTTTTCGTAAATACGAGCATGCATCCGCCACTCTGACGAGGGTTTAAGATCACCGAGGTACGCGCCATCAAACGCAGTGTTGACGATTGAGTCCACCGAAATTGTCTCAGCCGAAGCGCCGTTTTGAGATATCAGCATTCTGTCGCCGAACCGGACACTCAGGTTCCCTGAAGACATCTCGTTCAAGCCGAGGACTTCTACCTTCTTGTAGTGCTCGACGAGTTGCTCACGTAGTTGGTTCTCATCGCTAGTGTTTGCCATATAGATTCTTAATCTCAGTGAACTTCAGTATCTGCTTCTTGTAGACGTGCCAACGCGGTTTCGTAGAAGTCCACGTCACCCGTTGATCCTGCTTTTAGAACAAATGCGATTGGATCGTCCCCACCGACATGACAGTAGCCGCCCAACAGCTCGTCGTGAACGGCTACGTCGACGCGGTCTACACCGAGTACGTCAAGCACCTTTCCCGATGTTTCACCACCTGCCACGAGAAATTTCCGCACGCCGAACTCATGAAGCCTTTTTGCAACGCGACCTAACGTGCGTTCCGCTAATGAGGATGCAGTTTCTCTGCCCATTGTCGACTGCACTTGCTTCACGACATCGGCTGTGGCAGATGTCGCGATACCGACAGGGCTATTGGTAACACGTTTTGTCGCCCATTCCACAATCTCGTCGGAGAGTTCTGCGTGATTTGCCCCTTTCTGAAGATCGATCCGAAATACAGGATAACGTCGCTCGAAGTAGTCGAGTTGACGGACGCTCTTGGGGGTGCAGCTACCGGATATGAGCGCTGTATAGCCAGGTGCGGGTGCAAGAAGTGATTTACCCTCGGAGATGCGTGAAGGGTCTAACTGTTGGCGCATCAATTCGACAGGTAAGTCGTCAGAACCTGTCGTCAGCCCTACATTTTCCACTAGCTTCGCGATGCGTCCGAGGTCATTTGCGTCGATGGCGTCCACGATGAAAAACGTCACATCTGACGCGTTCTGTTCAGCGAGGTATCGTCGGGCGGTGTCGAGGTCTGCGCGAAGCATCTCTAAAGGTAGGAGGCCGACTTTGACTCGGCTCTGCGACTGCAATACTTCAACGAGGTTTGAATTTGTCATCGGCGTCACGGGATCATAGCGTCGAGGCGTTTCGTGAAGCATGTTTTGACCAAGAAACAATCTACCTTGGTATACGGTCGCGTTATGTTCGGGTCGTGCTGGGCAAAACAGGACCACCTTCGTGCCTGTAAGCGACATTAACGCCTCTGCGACAGGACCTATGTTTCCACGCGAGGTTGAGGAGAAAAGAGCACTGTATTTGTAGTAGATCTGACGTACGTTTTTCTTTAGAAGTGTTTTGCCGATTCGCGATGCATCTGCAATTGCATCTTCAGCCGGAACCGCTAGTAGCCTGCGTCCTATAACAACCGCTCGTTCATTTCCCGACAATGTGTCGAGTGCAGTTTCAGATGTGAGCAACGGACAGCGCACACCGGAACTTTCGAGCAGACTTGCGACTTTTGCGCCACCCGTAAGGTCGTCGGCGATGACGCCGAGACCAATATGTTCGTTATCCATCACTATAGATATTTCTTGAAGAAGCGCGTAAGTAATCGAATCACCGTTGGTCCACTGATTGACGAAGGGTCGAGAATGTCGACCATGCGTTCTTGGGTGGAGCTACGACGATCAAATGCGTGACCCTCCCCAGCAAAGGAGTGAAGTTCGACGGTTCGACCAAGTTCGACTAGCTTAGTGTAGAACTCAAGCGTACCCGAGAGTGGCACAGCTGGATCGTCGGCACCGTGAATTAGAAGGCACGGCGGAAATTCAGTGAGATCGTAGTGGATGGGGCTTGCTGAGGCGTATTCCGTATCTGTGGCAGTCGGATCTAGGAGTCCGAGTGGTGATCCATCGGCGCGCGTCTTGCGTACCCGAACAGGACCATACATCGCTCCTACAGCCTTAACGTTGCTTGATGCAGCAATGTGACCACCCGACCCTTCAAAATCGCTATGAACCGCAGCCATCAGGGCAAGGTGGCCACCGGCGGAATCGCCAGTAATTCCAACACGATCCTTATCCAGTCCAAACTGCTTTTTATTTACTTTCAAATAGCGGATGGCACATTTGACGTCTTCGATTTGTGCTGGCCAATGTGCCTCTCCGCTCAGACGGTATGAGGGGCAAAGGCATACGAATCCCGCCCGACTTAAAAACTCACCGAACCCGCTGACGCCGCGCGTTGATCCCTTGCGCCAGCCACCACCATGAACAATCACCATCGCGGGTCTTGATTCCTGGATGCGTGGCGGAATGTAGAGTGTGCCTATGAGGTCCCGATTTCCGGCGCTACCGATAACAACGTTTTCCTGCTGACTTATTTCCCCAACAGGTAATAGATCAGAGTCCGAGAAAGTCGTAGACATGTGTCAATTTTGGTGAAGTACGTTGAAGAGCGTGATCCTGCATATCGACTGCAACGACCGCGGCTGCGTGTGGACGTTTGAGTCGGACTAGTGCGCGGTTACGTCGAGCTGTCGCACAGCTTGCACTTCATCCAATCGACCAACTGGTTGTTGATGCGGTGCCTGCTTCACGAGATCGGGATCCGTTTGTGCTTCTTTCAGTATGGCGATCATCGCGTCAGCGAATGCGTCTAACTCTTCTTTGGTCTCGGTCTCGGTGGGTTCGATTAAAAAACACTCTGGAATCAATAGAGGGAAGTAGGTCGTCGGCGCGTGAAAACCATAATCGAGCAATCGTTTTGCAAAATCCATCGCCGTCACACCGGTTGCTTTCGCTTCCTGTCGCAATGAAATCGCAAATTCGTGAGTTGCTCTTCGATCGGGGTACGCAGGATGGAAACCGGCGTTTGATAAACGCTTCATAAGGTAATTGGCGTTTAGGGTCGCGTACGCACTAACGTTCCGCATGCCGTTCGCACCAAGCATCATCGAATATGCATACGCTCGTAACAAAATCCCGACATTTCCCATGAACGAAGACAGACGACCGATTGATTTCGGCCTTACTGACCGGTCTAGCCAACCATAACCATTTTCAGTTTTCGTGACCATCGGTGTGGGTAGATACGGTGCGAGTAGCTCATTCGCACCAACCGGACCGGCACCTGGACCTCCACCGCCATGAGGCGTTGCAAATGTCTTATGTAGGTTCAGGTGTAGTACATCAAATTGCATGTCGCCCGGGCGAGCACGACCAAGTATCGCATTGAGATTCGCCCCGTCGTAATACAACAATCCCCCCGCGTCGTGCACGATGTCGCTGATGGCTTGGATTCTGCGCTCAAAAACCGCACACGTACTAGGGTTGGTGAGCATGATTCCGGCAGTCTTTGGTCCAACCACGCGTTTAAGGCTCTCTAGATCAACATCCCCATCCGCATCTACTTCAACTTCCTTCGCAATCAGACCAGCCATGCTTGCGGTCGCCGGATTCGTCCCGTGAGCCGCCGTAGGTACGATGATCTCAGTACGTTCATGGTCGTTGTTATCGGTGTGATAAGCCTTGATCATTAACGCACCGGTTAGCTCACCCTGAGCGCCAGCCATCGGTGTTAGGCAGACTTGGGCGGTACCTGTAACGTTCTGGAGTAGCTCTTGTAATTCAAATAGGCACGCTAAGACGCCCTGACTGTGTGATGTTGGTGTAAGAGGGTGTCGGTTGAGGAACCCCTCCTGCATCGCGGCTCGATGCACGCCTCTCGGGTTGTACTTCATCGTACATGAACCCAACGGGTAGAAATGCGTGTCGATTGAGAAGTTTTTCCGCGCGAGGTTCGTAAAGTGTCGGACCGCCTGTAGTTCGGATACCTCGGGTAGCATCGGTGGAGCAGATCTCAACTGATGTTCGGGAAGAGGCTGTTGCGCGAAACCTTCCTTAACTCGCTGTGCTACCGCTCTTCGCGTAGGACGTGACTTATCGAAAATCGTCTCAACCATTCGTGAGTTCCTGGTAATAACGGTCGATGTCTTGTTCCGTCCTCACCTCTGTTGCGCAAACGAGCATGGCCTGATCGCCTTTGTCGATCAGACCTGTTAGCGGATAACCGGGCAGTATTCCGTTATCGAGCATTCGCTGTTGAAGTGCTTCGGTAGATTCGCCGAAATCGAGTACACATTCATGAAAATAAGGCGTGGCGAAGCGCATAGACACGTTAGGTAATTCCGTTAGACGATCTACGAGCCGATGGGTGTTGTGTACACATGAACTTGCGATCTCGTGAAGACCCTGAGGTCCTAGTAAGGTCATGTAGATAGTCGCAGCAGTCACCAGCAATCCTTGATTTGTGCATATATTCGAAGTCGCTTTCGCACGACGAATGTGTTGTTCGCGTGCTTGCAGCGTCAAAACAAACCCATGATTACCGTCTTTATCTTGAGTACGACCTGCGATACGACCGGGTAGTTGTCGCACGTGGATCATGCGTGTACAGAGGAATCCAAACGAAGGTCCGCCAGACGCCATAGGGATACCTAGAGGTTGCCCATCACCACAGACGATGTCAGCGCCAGTATCGCCCCAATCCCCGGGTGGCTTCAATAGTGCTAGGCTCATGGGGTTGACGACGCCAATGACGAGCGCATCGACATCATGAGCTCTGTTCGTCAGCACATCGACGTCTTCGAGCAAACCGAGAAAATTTGGGTGTTGTACTACAACGGCAACTGCATTCTCAAGATCAACATCCGACACGGCTGTTAGCCCTTCGTGAGAAGTCATCAACTCGAGCTCGATACCTTGATGTGTGACGATAGATCGAACCGTCGCGAGGTAGGAAGGATGGAGCGATGCAGGCACCAAAACCCGTCTGGATTTTGACTTTCGGTTTACACGTACTGCCATAAGGATTGCTTCAGCCAACGCCGAAGCACCGTCGTACACTGACGCATTTGCGACATCCATCGCGGTCAGAGAAGCGAGCATCGTCTGAAACTCGTATACGAGCTGTAGAGTGCCTTGACTCGCCTCTGCTTGATACGGTGTATATGCCGTTAGAAACTCCCCTCGACTTGCGATGTCCCAAACGGCAGCGGGAATATAGTGGTCGTAGCAACCAGCCCCAAGGAAACAGACTCCTGACGCATCCTCTTGAGCGCGGTGAGCCATGTGGTGCAACATGGCCATCTCCGAGATGCCATCGGGTATGTCTGGCAAACTGTCACACTTAATTCGATCCGGTATTTCGTCAAACAAATCTGCGATTGACGCAATCCCGAGCGTCTCCAACATGCTCTCTTTGTCAGCATGCGTGTGAGGAATGAACGGCATGGGTGCCTTACTGCTGCTAGTCGCCTTCTTCCTGACAATGCGCCGCGTACGCTTCAGCGGTCAGCAAGTCATTGGACAATTCTTCGTCGCTCATTTCAATGATGAAGAACCAACCTTCACCGTATGGGTCAGCATTTACAGTCTCGGGTGCGTTCTCTAACTCGTCATTAGTGTCGACGATCTCACCCGTAACCGGCGCATAGATATCCGAAGCAGCTTTCACCGATTCAACCACCGCGACTTCCCCCTCACTTTCGACTTGAGTTCCGATCTCGGGCAATTCGACATATACGACGTCTCCTAGTTGCGTTTGCGCATAGTCAGAGATTCCGACTGTCGCACGGTTACCGTCGACGCGAACCCATTCGTGAGTTGCTGCGTAGCGTAAATCGGATGGGAAATCAGGCATGTGAAGACTTAGTTTTCTTGACTTACGACTTATAGGCGTGCAATTTTCGCAGGTATTTGCCGTTTTTGCTCCGCTTCAAGAAAAATACAGGATGTGGCTGTGATTACTCATACTGCCGCAATCGCCCGCCGAATCGTTCGTGAAGATCTTCGTTACATGACCTGAAATTGTCGCTCCCACCCTCCGTTACGACACCAATACACAGGTGAAGCTGCTAAGTGCTTTTAACAGAATAGTTTTTGGTGCAGATCCTTGACTACGGCCCCACGGGCCAGTATTCCACATGCACACCAGGCATAGGGAAGTCGGCAACGTTCGCAGTTGCGAGCGTTGCGCCGATCCCTTCAGCTGCTGCCGCAATCATGCAGTCAGCTTGTTGCAACGTTACGCCGTGTTCTTGAAATTCACGTCGCCACCTACCCGCCTGCATACCTTCGGATCGTCCAAGGGGCGCGAGTCGCAACGCATGAAATAACTAGCACGTTATCGATTCCTCGTTAGGCCTTAAACCTCGCCAAATCTCTTCCACCTAAATTACAAAGACCTAGAGTTCCACGCCTTGTCGACGTAGTGACCGCAGTCTCGATGCGGCTGGTTTGCCTCGCAATGCGTCGATCAGCACAGTCGAGTCCAACAACAATCGGCTGAACGTTCAACCTGATCGCCGCCTCGTCTTCGACGACGCACCCACTCGCCAGGATTTTCGTCCCACTCGTGGCCACTCGCTTCAATCCCTCCGAGAGCAGCTTCAATGTCCTCCCAGCGACGTTCATCGTCAAGACCGCGCTGGATGAGTTCACAAATAAAAGCACTTCGACGGCGAGAACCAGCTCGGCGGTCCAGCTCGACAACCAACGCATCGGGCAATGCTATGTGTATTCTCATGGGACGCGCATCGCACACAAAGTACGCTTCTACTCTGTTGATCTCTCGTTTAGCGTGTCGATTTGGTATGAGACGGTAACGGACGAAGTGCAGTGGTACGTCGGATGACGTTGATATATGAATTGCGTGAGTTCGGATGTGGAGATTGAGTCAGTTTATTCGCTTCGATGAACGAACGATTGTCGTGTCACTTTCTTAGAAATTCGACGTGCAAATATGCGCTAGCGTCGATCGATCCGGCCGCGTCCACCACAGTGGCTAAGACACCAGGTGGTTGTCTAATCGCCCGATCCAACTCCCGCGAACTCGTCAGTCGAACTCGTAGCCGTAATTGCACAGTTTCAGCAACACCGACAGCGGAAACCCTTTAAGTCCCGAACACTTCTTGCATTCAGCTTGGAGTGCGCGAAGCCTCAATGACGCTCGCGCCTAAAAAAACGGACGTTATTGAATCGTTCTTCTGAAGCTCGCGGACCAACATGCGGTTACAACGATCAGCGACGCGAAATATGGACGATCAATACGATGCGAACGAGGGCTGTAAGTTAGCGTGAATAACCGCAACATGAATGGCGAAATTCGTCATTTTCAACATGTAATTTCGTCTTAAAATCTCACTAATCAGGTCGGGCTTGGTCACGTTGCTCGATCGCAATTCACACCTCGCGAGTGAACGTAATTGTGAAAAAGGAAAGATCTATGGGCTTAACAACTAGAAGTCATCGCGATTGCCGGTTGACATCGCGCTCGAACCGAGAGCGGTATGTATTACGACCGACGCGGAAACTCAAACCTCGCATAAATCCCAAGTTATGTAGCACGGTTTTCGCATCGTGTGCGCTTGTTCTTTCCGCACCATTGGCTGCGCAAGAAGATGCAACGACTCAGCCAGTCATCGAAGAGATCATCGTCACGGCGACGAAACGCGCGGAATCCATTCAAGATGTCCCGATCGCCGTGTCCGCGATCACCGGATACGACCTGTATGCACGTGGGGTCGAGGATCTCTACGGCTTAGCCGAAGTTGCGCCATCGCTTTCGGTATATAGCTCCAATAGCACGTCGAACGGCGGAACACTCCGTATCCGCGGCGTCGGCACCACCGGTAACAACCCTGGGCTCGAAGCGGCAGTCGGTACGTTTATAGACGGTGTCTATCGATCGAGGGCCGGTCTAGCTTTCAAAGATCTACCGGATATTGCACGTGTCGAGATCTTGCGTGGTCCGCAAGGAACCTTATTCGGCAAGAATACTGTAGCTGGCGCGGTGAACATCGTAACCAATGCGCCATTATTCGAAACGAGCTTGAGCGGTTCGCTGGGCGTTGACGATAACAATGGTCACAATGCCAGTATTACAGGCAATGCCGCATTATCTGACGATGTGGCTGGTCGCGTGTCGTTCGCGACGAGATCGCGAGACGGGTTTTACAACGATGTGAACTCCGATAGCGTGTATGACGGTCGTGATCGTTACAACCTTCGAGGTCAGTTGTTATGGCGTCAAAGTGACCAGCTTGACGTGCGCGTCATTGCAGACTACGCCGAACGCAACGAATCGTGCTGTCCTGCCGCATTTTGGATTGCTGGTCCCACCAGTGCAGCCGTTGCAGCTCTTGGCGGGGACGTGACGGAATTCCGCATCGGGAACGACGTTTTCGTCGGTACTAACTACGAACCATACGAAAATGTAGAGGACGCAGGCATTTCTATCGATGCGCTTTGGGAACAGGACTCGGGTTCGCAATTCAGATCAATTACGGCGATACGTGATTTTTCAGTCTCACGCGGGCAGGACATCGACTTTACAAGTGCAGACATTCTTCATCCACAAGACTCCGATGAAACGTTCCGCAATTTCTCCCAAGAGTTTCAATTTTTCGGTGAGACCGACAACATGGATTGGCTTGTTGGTGCGTATTTCTACACTGAAGATCTTGAATCTGATGAATACATCGTGTTATCGACTAACGGTGGTAATTACATCGGGGCTCTGTTCGGCAATCCTGCCATTGCCCCGCTTTTCATGGGTGATCCCGCCGGACGCGGTGTTCCTGGTCAAGGCTATGACGCGGTTTATTTCAGCGATACACGCGGATGGGCGTTGTTCACGCATGACGTCTGGCACGTAAAACCTACTTTAGACGTGACGTTCGGGCTTCGTTACTCGTGGGAGGAAAAAGATGCAGGTGCGGTCATCAATGGTGCGCCGTACGGCGAACTGATCAACGACCCATTTTGTGATACGTTTGGCTCGATTTCAGCGTTCTTTTCACTCTGTGATAACTTGAGCTGGAACAATATTGAGGCGGAAAGTGCGCTGACTGGTACGTTGAAAGCCGCGTTTGAAGTAAACGACAACGTTATGAGCTATGCGAGTTATTCTCGGGGGTACAAGGCCGGAGGATTCAATCTCGACCAAGAGGCTGTGGGCAACCGAGATGCAAACGGTAACTTTGTTGACCAAAGTCGATTCGACCCGGAGACTTCGGATTCGCTTGAGTTGGGTGTCAAAATGCGTACATTAAGCGGTCGCATGACGGTCAACAGCGCGCTATTTCGAACCAGTTTCAGCGATTTCCAGCTCAACACATTTACAGGACTTGGATTTACAGTGGGTAACGTTAAAGAGGTAACGTCGACGGGGATCGAAGTCGAGTCGTCGTTGTTACTAGGTGGCGGTATATCTGCGAATTTTGGCGTGACATATGCAAACGCGCTTTATGGCAAGGATCTCGCTGTGAACAACTCGCATATTGCGCGCAAACGATTGACGCAATCGCCGCCATTGCAGAGTAGCGCTGCGCTTGTGGTGAATCGGGAGATAGGGAACACGGGTTGGCGTTGGATTGGCAACGTAAATTGGTCGTTCATCGACAAAGTCAACACGGGATCAGATTTGGATCCCGAGAAGGTCCGTGACGCTTTCAGTTTGATCAATATTCAAGCGGGTGTTGAGAGAGCTGATGGTCGCTACGAGATTATGCTGACGGGTCGAAATGTCACGGACAAGCGGGTTAATATGCTCGTGTTCGACTCGGTTTTCCAACGAGGCAGTTGGCACACGTTTGTTAACCCTCCACGTGTGATCGGCCTTTCGGTTAGAGCTAACTTACTGTAATGCATGTATAGTGGCGACGCGTCCGCCATGGCGCGTCGCTGCTTCGAGCATGTTTAATGCTCCCGCGACATTTGAGCGTTGTGCCTAGCCTAAGCGGCGTAGTTCGCTATTTGTCAGTCGTATTTCGCTGACCAGTACCGTTGCGAGATAGCGAATCGGATACTGAAAGATCGAACAGACGCCAGAGAAGCGTGCGGTCATCGTAGAAACTTGGGCCAGAATGCATTCGACGAACTTGATGCTGAAGCTTGCGGATTTCAAAATTGTCAGACACACAAAATTCGAACCAACCGTACTTACGTGTTGGCAACTAATAAGACGAATAGGAGTAATTTCATCGGAGACCGGCTCGAAGAAACCCGTTCAAAGAACGGGATAGATTTAGAGGAGCCTTAGTCTATAGACGCAGAACTACCCTTGGGTATTGGCATCCGAACTCATTAGCTTCCGCGAATGAACGGTAGTCGCACTATATTCGCAGCAATTTGTCGTTGTCGCACTTCAACGTGACACATGCCACGTGCTTCTTGAGGCACGCGCGCTAACGCGATCCCTTGTTTAAGCGACGGGGAAAACGTACCGCTTGTGACGACGCCATCGCCTGCGCTCGTTGCCACCACGAAACCTTCTCGCGGTATTCCACGTTCAATTAGTTTTAGTCCCACGAGCTTTTTTGGTACGCGCTCGTTGCGCATAGGTTCAATCGCTACTCGACCTATAAAGTTGCGATCGACGTCGCCCCAATCTATCGTCCATGCGACGCGACATTCAAACGGGTTCGTGTCGTCGTTCATATCGTGACCATAGAGATTTAATCCGGCTTCCAGACGAAGTGAATCCCGAGCCCCAAGTCCAACGGGTTGGACACCGATCGAAACTAAGCGCGACCATAGGTCAACTGCAACATCCGGGGGACAAATAACTTCGACACCATCCTCGCCAGTGTAGCCAGTTCTCGCGATAAAGTAATCCGCATGCTCGATGAATTGGAACGGTTCGAGTTCGGTCAACTCGCTCAGTTCAAGCAACGCACTAACTCGTTCAACGGCTTGAGGACCTTGTATGGCTATGATGCAGAGCTCCGAGCAATGATGCGCACAGCTGGTTACATTTAGTTCGTCTTCGCAAAGCGCTATCCAGTCAAGGTCCTTCTTGGTCGTACCGGCGTTAACGACGAGTCGGTAGCTGTTCTTTCGACGATACACGATAAGGTCGTCGACGATTCCGCCGCGCTCGTTCAACATCAGTGTGTACGCCGCACATCCGACGTCTAGGTTTGACACATCACAGACGAGTAAACGTCGGAGTAACCGTTCCTGATCTCGTCCTTCGATATCAACGACAGCCATGTGAGAAACATCGAAGCAACCTGCGTGATTGCGGACGGCGTGATGCTCCTCGAGCTGGGAACCGTAATGAACAGGCATTTCCCATCCAGCAAACTCAATGAATCGTGCGCCCGCTTCGGCATGTAATGGCGCCAATGGAGTTTTCACAACACACTCGCCACGCGTCCGATACCCATCGCTTCTCGAATTAACTGACGTTTTAGACCTTTGTTGTCATTAACCCATCGTACGCCCATATTTCGGATCAATCGCATGTACGGAGACTCTTGGGCATATATGCTGGAGAAGAACGTCATTAGTTGCACCATCGTTGCTGCACGCAACTTCCTTTTAGCGTTAAACGTGCGCCACAAATTGGGGTTATTAATTCGAGGCGGTCGTTCACATAGCACAGCTTCAACGGCACGAACGTCTTCTAGTCCCAGGTTCACGCCTTGTCCAGCGAGGGGATGTAGGGTGTGAGCGGCGTCGCCTAGGATCAACACCCATGGCAATGGATTGAAGTCAGCAATCAAGCGTTGACGCAGCGGAAAGCTCAAGCGTTGGTCGACATCTGTAACCGTACCAACAACGTGCTCGCACGCTTGATTAAGGCTTCCTCTAAATTCGGAATCTGGGAGCTCCATTGTTGCGGCTACGACATCCATAGGAAGACTCCAAATGAGTGAGAGCATATTTGGTTCGGCGAGCGGCAGTAATGCGAGCGGTGTTGGTCCGAACACCTGCCAAGCAGAGTTTTGGTGTTTGGTATCCGTCTTAACGATCGTGGCGATGGCTCGCGCTTGAAGGTCTTGGTCGATCTCGAACGAACTGCCCAACAGCTGGCATGTGCTTGACGTCGACCCCTCTGCGACGATGAGAAGCTCAGTTTGTACATCACCGATGCTGTCAATTTCAAGTGAGCGTACATGCGGGTCCACAGCGGTAACACGCGCATCTAAGTTCATCTCTAATCCGTCGTGTCGCCGCGATTTGAGAGCGGTTGTGATACCTTTGTTTTCGTAAACGAATGCGAGATGCGGTTCATCCACCTCGTTAGCTGTCATCGTGATCGATGAACTGCCATCGCTCTCCCAGACGTGCATACGGTCGATACTGCCTTTTTGCGACGGCAGGTCGACTCCAAATTCCTGCAACTGTTGCGTAGCAACAGGAGAAAGAGCTACCGTTCGGATGTCTGCACCCAGTTGCCCTGTCGTATTAGGAGACTGTTCGCGATCAACGATAAGCGTCTTGTAACCTCGATTCGCGAACGTGTGGGCCGCAGCTAGCCCAGTGATACCAGCGCCGCTTACGACAACATCGTAAGTCAAAGTCGATGTCAACTGGCCATTAGCGATTCAACGTCATCCGCAAACTTAGGCGCGTTTGCGGACAAGACGCAGTTGCCATTCTCGGTCACCACGACGTCATCCTCGACTCGGATTCCAATATTGTGCCACTTCGAATCAAGATTCGGCATCGTTTCGGCATTGCCGAAGTACAAACCCGGTTCAACGGTTAACACCATACCCGGTTCGAGAGTCCGCGGTTCACCATCAATTTCTCGTTTGCCGACGTCGTGTACATCAAGTCCGAGGAAATGAGAACAGCGGTGGACTGTAAACGGCTTGGCTAGCTCGTTTTCGAGGACTTCGTCAAGTGTGCCTTTTAGTATGCCGAGATCAATGAGCCCTTGTGCGAGGACTTGCGTAGATGTGTTATGGGGATCTGTGAATGAGTGACCCGTTCTAACTTGGTCGATCGCTGCGAGTTGAGCGCTGAGCACGAGCTCGTAGATTTCACGCTGAGGGTGTGTGAAGCGCCCGTTCGCTGGAAATGTTCTAGTGATATCGGACGCGTAGTACTGATATTCACATCCCGCGTCTATGAGGATTAGATCGCCGTCTTCGATTGTTCGGTCGTTCTGAATATAGTGCATGATGCACGCATTTGGTCCACTCGCCACGATTGATGGATATGCGGTGAATCGTGCACCGCGCAGTGCGAACTCGTGCTGTAACTCGGATTCAAGTGCTAGTTCAGATATACCAGGATTGCAGTACCGCATCGCACGTTGATGTGCCGCGGCAGAGATATTTGCCGCTTCTTGCATGGTCTCAATTTCGGTATCTGATTTGATGAGGCGGAGTTCGTGAAGTGTGTCTTCCAGTTCCACACGTTGTTGCGGAGGCGCGAGCCCTGACTCTTTCATCGTTTTCAACCACAGATCAACCTGGTGAGAGGTCTCAACGTCCTGATCGACGTGCAACACGTCTCGACCATCAATCAAATTGGGAATAACCTCGCTGAATTCCTCGACGGTAAACCCATTCTCGATCCCGAGCGTCTCCTTGACTCGTTCGGCGCCGAGTCGGCGACCATTCCATTGTTCGGCAGCGACATCGCGAGCGCGTACGAACAACGCTTCTTCCATAGTTGGGTGACCAGGCGCTAACACTAGTAAGCCGTCCGGTTCGTGAAAACCTGTTAGATAGACAAAATCGCTGTGTGGTCTGAAAAGGTACTCGACGTCAGAGTTCCGGCGTTTCTCACCCGTAGCGAATACCAGCGCAACGCTTTCGGGTCCGATTGAAGCCATGAACCGTTGGCGTCTGCGGCTGTATTCGCGGATTTGTATTAAGTTGTGCATCAGGATTCGATACGGACGGTCAGGCAATTATCGAATCCAATTCGCAAATTCCCGAGAGGAAGACCATTACAATCGAAGTAGACGGAAAGTCCCGGTAGACAATGGAAGAGCAACTTATCCAACTTGAGAAAGTGATAGAGAGACTCGCAGATCGCGTTTCGTCAACGCAAGAGCAACATCAACGGCTAGTAGACGAGAAGGCAAAGTGGGCAAAGGAACGGGCGGCATTAAAGGCCAGGTGCGATGCGGCTTGCGCTCGTATTGAAACGCTCATCGAGCAACTCCAGACGTCGACGGCACAAAGCTAGAGAAGCCGGTGTCAGAGGAAACGATCCAAGTCGAGCTATCGATACTTGGTCGAACATTTGGACTTACGTGCACCCCTAGTCTAGAGAAAGTTCTGGTACAAGCGGCCGAAAAGCTTGATGCGGATTTGCGAGCTGATTTGGGTGAAGGCCAAATATCGGCCAAAACTATGCTCGATCACTTACTCGCAGTCACGTTGGAGTACTTGTGCGACGAAATATCGGACGCCGCTAACCAAGAACGAGAGGCGATGACTCGACGAATCGAAGCGGCGACAAGCAGACTCCAAGAAATTGATGTCGCACTTTCTGATCAGTAGGTCTTAGTTAGGCTTGCTATACTTTTTTTACCGGGGTTATCACCGGCTGGTTTAGCACCGAACCGTATTTAAAAATTCGGAGCAATCGCTGGTTTTGTCGGTGTGCATGCCCTTAGGGGAAGCCTAATGATGCGATCGGATTCTCCACCTGTTACCTATCGGTTCAGGATCGGATCAGTCGTGATATCCCGGTGACCCATGTCCGATTTATGCGCAGATCGTGAGCGTGCGGAATGAACTTCGCAGTGCGCGGCGAGGTCTTTCAGCCGAAAAGCAAAAAGAGCACGCGCTAGCTGTTCGCGAACATCTCCTAGGTTCGAATGTGTTTACATCGGCTAGTTGCGTAGCTGTGTATTTCAGTAGCGACGGCGAAGTGGATCTGAGTCCGATCATTGAAAAGCTCCATTTGCTTGGGACTAAGCTTGTCGCGCCGCGGATTGAAGGCATGGAAATGGAATTCCTGCCATTTGACACCTCTAACACACTTACGGAGAATCGTTGGGGTATTAAGGAACCTGGGGTTGGAACTCGCGTTGAGAAAGCTGAGATGTCGGTCGCCTTAGTACCGCTCGTTGCCTTCACCGACGACGGCGATCGATTAGGACGTGGCAAAGGGTTCTACGATCGTTATTTCAGTGTGGGTGACACTTTGTTGATTGGGATTGGACACGAGATTCAACGAGTTGATTCGATTGAAAGAAAAACATGGGATCGCCGTTTGGATGCCGTGGTAACCGAGAAAGGCTGGCGGATTTGTACGTCTCGAGCAGTTGCCTGTCTGCAGCAAGCTTGCGGAGATAGCAAATGAGCGTTCGCAATATCTTGACAGTTGGCACTCCGAGTCTCCGGGAACGATCCGAGGAGGTCACCAAGAGTCAGATTCGGTCGCCGATGATACGACGGTTGGTCCGCGACATGACAGACACGCTTTCAGAGGCGAAAGGTATCGGACTAGCGGCACCACAGATTGGTGAGCAGCTCAGGGTGGTGTTATTCGACGTACCTGAGGATAACGGCTACGTTAAAGGTGGGGAGAGTCTTGCGCGGACGATCTGCATCAATCCTGTAGTGACTGTACTCGACGGCGAGACAGCGGGATATTGGGAAGGATGTTTGTCGGTACCGGGTAAACGAGGTTATGTAGAACGACCTCAGCACATCCGATTGGACTTCATGGATCTTGCTGCTAAATCACGCTCAATGGAATTCGATGGCTTCCTTTCCACTGTTTGCCAACACGAAATCGATCATCTAGATGGCGTACTCTATATCGACCGTGTGAAGGAACCCGATTTACTGGTTTCTGAGGCAGAATTTAATGAACACGTTGGAGAAAGCTCAACTGACTAGGATGCGTGAGTGAGTCAGGATCAATTAAAACAGCAAGTAGCGACAGTAGCCGTTGAATTGGTTCAAGCGTGGCTCGGTCCTGATGATATATTGGGCGTAGGTACGGGTTCGACAGTGAATTTCTTCATTGACGAACTTGAAAAACAAAGAGTTAGATTGCGAGGTGCTTTTTCCAGTTCGGATGCATCGACTCGAGCACTTAAAGAAATTGGTATTGAGGTGTTGGACTCAAACAGTGGCGAACGAGCAGTTCTCTATGTTGACGGTGCAGATGAAGTCGACACGGAGGGAGCGCTCATCAAAGGGGCTGGTGGCGCGCATACTCGCGAAAAGATAGTGGCATCACTTAGTGAGAGTTTTATTTGTCTTGTTGACGAGTCAAAAGTCGTTGAACGTTTGGGTTTGGGTGATTTCCCTTTGCCTGTGGAGGTGATCCCCATGGCGAAGGCACTTGTTGAAGCTCAAATTGCACAGCTAGGCGGCGTTCCTCTGGAACGAGAGGGGTTTAGAACCGACAATGGCAACTTAATCCTTGACGTAGAAGAGCTTGATCTCAGTGATCCGGAAAGTGTCGAACGGCGACTTAACAACATCCCTGGCGTGGTTGAGAACGGCATTTTTTCGGGAAGCCGACCGTCGGTAACACTAGTTGGACACGATTGTGGTGTTGAGTTACGTTGCACTGAATCGATACGTCAACGACATGCGTCGAAGTGGAATGCAATTGATGTTTGCTGCGAGACGTTGTTGAACTGACCCGTTAACATACAAACTCACGGAAATCTGGTTGCGCTCAACCGTAGGATCGTGTCATCCGTGCTTCACTAAGAGTGCTTTTGGTTTGACAGATAGGAATCCCGATGTTTGAACAGGAATACTGCCAATTCAGATGTAGAGAGTCCGCCGAACATTCCGTTGACCCAAAGGAGAGCTAGTCCGAGAAGAGGCAAGACGAGCGCTGCAATTAACCCCTTACTCCAAGAATCCATCGCTACTGTGAGAAATACGCCTGTCAAAAACGACATGAATACGATGTAAGAAAATCGTGAATTCCACGCGATTAGATGTCTGAAGGGCTTGTTCTGACGTTTGAATGGACGCATGTTGGCTTCGGCACCTTCTGAGCTGACCTCGGAAGTCAAATGTGTTGATTCACGCTGCGATGCAAGTCTGGACAGCGCTAGAACTCGTTGATCTTGCGATAGAGAGCGCGCTTGTGAAATCCAATCATCGAATTTGGGTTGGTCCATTACGGCACCGTATCAGCTAAATTGGATTTGATTCTAAGATCGATTTCCTCGAACACAGAATCGAATTTCCGTAACGAAAACCCGATATCTTGCAACGTGGCACTTAGACTATCGAATCTTCCTAATCTCTCGTTGAATCAAAGCCGAAACGACACTTAGCCTGATAATTCGGGTGCTGATTTGCAGGTTTGAATGGTTGACCTCGTAGAACTTGTGTCAAAGCAGTGGCACTCGTTTTTCCGGGTTCTCTTTAGGAGATAGACGCTATGAGCAGCACAGGCGTAACGACAGTATCAACACGATTGAATGGCTTGTTCATGCCGGGCTTTACGAGCGATCGAAAGGTGGTGATCGACGTAAAAACTCAACAACCCACGCCGGGAACCTATCCGTTCGGCGATGCACCGAGCATTGATATTTTGGATGGGCGAGAGCTTCAGGCATCCGAAGACGATGGGGCGGCGAACTTCCATAGCCGATTCTTCAAGAAACATGGTTTCGTGCTTTTACAGCACGAATCTAAAGTTCAAAACTGGGATTCCGGCGCGTTCGGCGCCACAGATGCCGCAGGCGACCATTCTGTGGATTTAAACTCAAACGCGGACGTGAACGAAGTCGAACTGCATTACCTACCAGAAGTTGACGACATCATCCGCAACATCCTGCTCCCAGGGGAACGAATCGAGATAGATCAGCCTAACATGTTGCTTCGACGTGGCGAGAACACGCCGAATCCATTCTTTGGTCTCGTGGTGCACAACGACTACGGGCGGACGGCAGATGACTATGCAGAAAACGCGATGGCGTTTGGCAATGACGATCACGCGCATGGGTGGCGAAATCGATTCGATCGGGACGAAGTGCGAGGGCATATGATGATTAATTTCTGGCGAACAGTCCATATGAGCCAGCCCCTTCAACACTTACCTTTAGCAGTGTTGGACGCGAGCACTGTTCAGCATGACGACCTCGTTTCGTCCGGTTTGAAAGGTTTTACGATGTCGGGTCAGGTCACCAATCAACTGTCCTTGCGCTACAACGAAGATCAATGTTGGTACTACTACCCGAGTATGACAACAAACGAAGTACTGGTGCTTAATCTATTTGAGTACCACAAAGATGACGATGGTAAAACGGTTTACAACACCTATCACTCAGCTTTTGAAGCGCCGCTTCCTCAGGGCGAGGTAGAACACAGACAAAGTTGCGAGCACCGTGTCGGTGTCTTCTTATTAAAGGATTAGCAAACCAAGTCGAGTCGGAGCACACCCTTGAAGATCGAATCGATCGAGACTTTTATTTTCCGTGACGAAACGCAACGGAAGTACTTCATTGTCAAAGTCGAGACCGACGACGGAATTACCGGTCTTGGTGAAGTCGGCATTGGTCATTGGGGTGGAGCGGTTCAGCAAGCGATCCAACATCTAGGTGATCTTTGCATCGGCGCAGATCCACTCGAGACCGAACGGCTGTGGCAGCGCATGTTTCGACGTTCGTTCTTTCCAGCAGATAGGGTCTATTCCTGCGCCATTAGCGCGATTGATATCGCACTATGGGACATTAAAGGCAAGGCGTTAGGTCTTCCCGTCTACCGATTGCTAGGCGGACCCGTTCGGGAGAAGGTCGTTTGCTATCCACATAACCGCGGGGCGAGTTTGACTGATACCGTCGAGAGCTGTAGCGAAACTACAAAACTAGGGTGGAAATTTGCTCGTTTCGATTTACCAGCAGATCTTTCAGAATCGAACGAGAGTGGTGCTCTTTTTGAGCCTCGAGAAGCGCTACCTCGCGCCGTAGAGTTGATTTCGGCGATTAAAGAAGCGGTCGGAGATGACATAAATCTCTGCATCGACGTGCACACACGTCTAGATATGGCGAATGCTGTCGCTCTCTGTAAGGCACTAGAGCCGTTCAATATGTTCTTTATAGAAGATCCTTTGAGGTCAGAAAATCCCGCATCTTATCGAACATTGGCGCACCACGTTAGCGTACCGATTGCGGCGGGTGAGCAGTGGTCATCCAAATGGGGATTCAGGGAAGTTATTGAAAACGAACTAATTAACTACGCGCGAATTGACTTGTGTATTGCGGGTGGGTTGACCGAAGCGCTCAAAATCGCCCACTGGTGTGAAACGCATTACATCGATATTGTGCCGCACAATCCTCTTGGTCCGGTCAGTGCGGCTGCTGGTGTCGCACTCTGTATGTCAACTACCAACGTAGGTGTTCAGGAGATGCCTCGTGCACCTGGGAGCTATGCTCAGGATCTGTTTCCGAAGCAACTGCATTTTGAAGATGGATATGCAGCGCCACGCGAGGAGCCTGGTTTAGGCATCGAATTCAATGAAGCGTTAGCGTTAGAACGACCGGCGCCGCTCAACAGCTGGCCACCCGAATACCATCGGCGCGACGGTTCATATAACAATTGGTAGTCGAACCGACAATAGGATCGGGATTAAGCAGTTAAAAGCTTGTTCGGGTTGAGAATACAGTGCGGGTCAAAGACACGTTTCAGTTCTCGCATCAATCGGATTTCTTCGTTAGTTCTCGAATAGTTCAGGAAATCACGTTTAAGTAACCCTACGCCGTGTTCGGCAGAAATGCTCCCTTCACGATTCTGAATTAGGCTAAATAGCTTCGGACTAATCTCATGACACCGTTGATAGAAATCGTCGATGGATATTTCTGCAGGTTTAAGGATGTTCAGATGTAGATTGCCGTCGCCTATATGGCCAAACCAGACGACCTCCAGGTCAGGATAGTGTTGAGCGACAACGCTATCGACGTCCTCCAAAAATCCTGGAACCTCGCCTATTCTGACAGAAATGTCGTTCTTATATGGTGTGTAAGAAGCGATCGACTCACTGATTCCTTCCCGAAGTTCCCAGAGCGTCGTCGCTTGACTCAATGACTGGCTAACAACGCCGTCGACCACGTTCCCAGCCTCCAACACGGCTTCGAAAGTTTCGTTCGCGTTTTCAAATTGGCTAGCGTCGTATTCAAGCAAGGCATAGAACGGACTTGATCTCGAGAATGGACGCGATATGTCTCGATGAGCTAATACCTTCTGGAGAGCCAATTCAGAGAAAAACTCGAATGCCGAAAGCTCTATAGCGTTTTGAAAGGCACGTAACACTTCCAGGATACGGTTCAGCTCGGGAATAGCGAGCACCATGACTTGCTGCTCCTCGGGTTGAGACGACAAGCGCATTTCTGCCTCAACCACAATCCCTAACGTACCTTCGGAGCCCACAAATAGGTGACGTAGGTCGTAGCCTGTTGCGTTCTTGATGAGTCCATGATTTAGCCTAAGTACTTCGCCGGTGCCCGTGACCGCGGTGAGTCCCGCTACCCATCGTCGCGTCATACCGTAGCGTATGACGCGTATGCCCCCAGCGTTGGTTGCGATATTGCCTCCTATCTGACTTGAACCGGAAGACGAAAAGTCGACGGGATAGAACAAACCATGATCGGATGCGAATTCCTGGAGGCGCTGCGTTACTAATCCCGCTTGGCAATGCACGATCTTGTCTGTCTCGTGAAACGCCAGAATCTTGTTCATGCGATCTAGCGACACGACAATCTCCTGATTTGGCGCTACGGCCCCACCAGAAAGTCCAGTACGCCCTCCTGACGGTACGAGTGCAACACCCCATTCGGGTGCGCGTTTCACGAGATCAACGATTTGGTCGATTGATTCTGGGAATACGATCGCAAGTGGATCGACTTTGAAGCTCTTTGTCCAGTCGGTACCCCAGTTTGCGAGATCGTCACCTTCAGTCTTCACTTGATTAGCAGCGAAGACACTCATCGCTCTCGACATGAACTGCTTGGTCGCAGTTGATTGCGAAGGCATCTTAGTTCTGGCTCAGAAATTGTTTCACGCGTCTGTCGTTAAACGTCATGAATTGCGCTGCAACGCTTCTATTCCCGGCAAGCTCTTTCCTTCGATGAACTCGAGGAACGCGCCGCCGCCAGTTGAAATGTAATCAATGAGATTGGAACTGTCGAACTGTTCAATCGCCGCGATCGTATCGCCACCGCCGGCGAGCGTAAATGCATCAGTGTCAGCCACTGCGTCCGCGATTTTTCGCGTACCTTCTGCGAATTGTGGGTACTCAAAGATTCCCATAGGTCCGTTCCATATAACAGTCCCTGCCCCAGCGATCGTTTTGCCATATCGGCGTGCAGTTTCAGGGCCGATATCAACTATAGCCTCGCGGCTCGGAATGTCATCCGACAGGCGTAAAAACGCGTTACTTTTAACATCGATCGTGTCAGCTGTCATTACGTCCACAGGAAGGGGGACTTCGGCCGTTTGAAGTATCGTCATGGCATCGTTGATGAGTTCTTTCTCGACGAGCGAGTTGCCAACGTTTACACCAGCTGCGAGTAGGAGTGTGTTGGCCATGCCGCCACCGACAAGCATCGTATCCGCGACGCTTTTCAAGTTGTATATGACTTCAAGCTTGCCGGATATTTTCGAGCCACCAAGAACTGCCACTAGGGGACGCTTCGGATTCGCTAGTGCTCTTTCTAAGGCTTCTATTTCAGACGCAAGTAGTATGCCTGCACAAGATTCGGTCGCGTATTTTGCGATGCCATGCGTCGATGAGTGTGCTCGATGTGCCGTTCCGAATGCGTCGTTGACATAGACGTCACATAGAGATGCTAGCGCACGAGCGAGTTCAAGATCATTTTTCGTTTCACCTTCTTCGAAACGAATGTTCTCAAGCAGTTTGACCTCACCCGGATCTACATTCAGTCCATTGCGCCAGTCACGAACTAGCACCACCGGACACTCAAGCAGCTCATGCAAGCGTTCCGCAACTGGTTCAAGGGATAGATGAGCGTTATCACCGCCTGCTTTGGGACGTCCTAAATGAGACACGATCAACACAGCAGCACCTCGGTCAAGCGCGAGCTCAATGGTGGGTAACGAGGCGCGAATTCGCAGATCGTTGGTGATTGTGACGCCGTCAAGCGGTACGTTAAGGTCCGCGCGGATTAGAACCCGTTTGTTTTGGAGTTGGAGATCAGCGAGTTTGTTGATCGCCATGTGCTATGCGAGCAACTCAGAGGCGGCTTTCAGGACGTTTGCCGGATCGATGCCGAGTTCTAACATGACTTCAGGTCCGGGCGCGGACAAACCGTACCGACCGATCCCGATAACTTCACCGTCGAGTCCTACGAATCTCCGCCAATAATCGGGGTGTGCCGCTTCTATCGCAATTCGCTTACGTATTTCCTTAGGCAGAACGGACGCCTGATAGTCCATTGATTGTGACAAGAATCGATCGACGGACGGCATCGAAACAACTCTTACGCCGTGTCCATCTTCCTCCAGTTGGTCCGCCGCGGCAGTTGCTACTTCTACTTCAGATCCAGTAGCAATAAGGATTAGCTGCAATGCAGCTGTTTCGTGCCGAAGTATGTATCCACCTTTTGCGATGTTATTGAATGTCTCATCATCGCGAGGCTGCGGCTGCGTCTTCTGCCGCGTTAGTACGATCGCGCATGGACCATCGGTACGTCTTAGTGCTTCCCGCCATGCGATTGCGGTTTCCGCGACATCGCATGGACGCCAAACTGCGAGATTGGGTGTCGTTCGTAGGTTGGTGAGCTGTTCAATGGGTTGATGGGTTGGCCCGTCTTCGCCTAATCCAACAGAATCGTGCGTGTAGACGAAGATATGGCGTAGTCCCATAAGTGTGGATAGGCGCACCGCGTTTCGGGCATATTCCATGAATACCAGAAACGTTCCTGTGTAGGGAATGAATCCCCCGTGCAAGGACAGTCCATTGGCAATCGCCGTCATTCCAAATTCACGGACACCGTAATTCAGGTAGCGTCCGCCTTCCCACAACCAACCTGCGCCATCCCATTGGGTGTTGTTGGACCCCGTCAGGTCAGCTGAACCACCGAGCAAATCAGAGACGATTGGACCGAGTACGTCAAGGCATTGGCCAGATGCCTTGCGGGTCTCAAGCGACACACTTTCTTCTTGCGCTCTTTGCGCGAATTCAGTGATGCTCTCTTCCCATCTTTCAGGTAGTTCACCTGATATGCGTCGTCTTAGTTCGCGCTCAAGGTCCGGATGGGCATCGGCGTACGCCGACATTTTGGTTTCCCATTCGTTCTCGAGTAATGAGCCCCTCTGCGTAGAGTCCCATTCTGTGTAGATCGATTCGGGAACAGTAAACGGCTCGTGCGGCCAATCTAACGTTTCGCGAACAAGCGCGATTTCATCGTGACCGAGGGGCGAACCGTGTGCGCTCGCGGTTCCGCCTTTATTGGGTGCCCCATAGCCAATAGTCGTTGTGCAACAGAGTAAAGTGGGTTGATCACTTGACTCGCATGCGGTGTCGAACGCTTGTCTTATGGCGTTGGTGTCATGTCCATCGACGTCCTCGATTACACGCCAGCCATAGGCCTTGAAGCGCTCTGCAACGTTTTCGGTAAACCAATACTTGGTTTCACCGTCAATAGATATTCCGTTACTGTCGTAGATAGCGATCAACTTTCTAAGACCAAGCGTCCCGGCGAGAGACGCTGCTTCATGTGAAATTCCTTCCATTAAGCATCCGTCGCCAACGCAGACCCAGGTGTGATGGTCAACAACGTCGTAGCCATCGCGATTGAACTCGTTCGCCAACAGCTGTTCGGCTAACGCCATACCAACAGCATTCGCGAAGCCTTGTCCAAGGGGACCCGTAGTAGTTTCGATACCCGGACACTCACCGTATTCGGGATGCCCTGCCGTTTTCGAATGAAGCTGTCGGAAGTTCTTTATATCGTCGATCGATAAGTCGTAGCCGGTCAGATGCAGTACCGCGTAAAGCAGCATAGACCCATGTCCGTTCGAAAGTACGAATCGGTCGCGATTGAACCAACTAGGGTTTTTCGGATTGAAACGCAAATAGTCCCGCCAAAGGACCTCGGCCATATCCGCAAGCCCCATGGGCGCGCCAGGATGGCCTGAATTTGCCTGTTGCACGGCGTCCATAGCCAATGCGCGGATAGCGTTGGCGCGTTCTTTGCTCGTATGCATAAGGTTTGTACGAAAAACGAGCGGCTAATTTTGCATATGGTTAGTAAAGGACTATTTGAGAATTAGTGTAATTTCTATAAATTTGTAATATCTTTTTGTGGAATGGGTGTTATATAAAAATAGAAATAACTCGACCATACTTATATGTTTTTATTCATCGCTAATATAAAAATGTTCTAACGAATATACTGAGTTAGATCCGTTCGTGCCATGTTTACTTCCGTAGCTTCAATAACGGTGGAAGGCAAGTCCTGCTTACAATACTTGGTTCTTTATGGTTCACCCGCTGCGTGATTTATGCTGCGCAGAGCATTGGGAGCTAATTTTGAGCGAGTATCGTACATTCACCTCTGAATCTGTATCAGAGGGTCACCCTGACAAACTATGCGATCAGATTTCTGATGCTGTTCTAGACGCCGCGTTAACGAGTGACCCGAATGCGCGGGTTGCGTGTGAAACGCTTCTAAAGTCGAACACAGTGGTCATCGCGGGTGAGGTTTCTACACGTACGAATCTCGATTACGATCACATTGCGCGCGAAGTATTGCGTGATGTGGGTTACACGAAAGAGTTCGGTATCGATTATGACGCGTGCGAAGTCTGTGTGATGGTGAATGAACAGTCGAGCGACATCGCAGCCGGTACGAAGGTAGGTGAATCTGAAGCGACACAGGAGGAAGTAGGCGCGGGTGACCAGGGCATGATGTTCGGCTATGCTTCGAACGAAACCCCAGAACTGATGCCTGCACCGATTATGTACTCGCATCGACTCATGCGAAAACACGCCGAAGTTAGGCGTAATGGGATGGATTTCCTAGGTCCAGATGCGAAGTGTCAGTTGACGTTTGCCTATGAAAATGGTCGACCGAGTACCGTAAAAACGATCGTGTTTTCGGCGCAACACGATGAGGGTTTAGACGATGAGTTCGTCGAAAAGGAAGTTACGGAGCACATCATTGAACCGGTTCTCGGCGAGCATTTCGACATTTCGGACGCCAATATATATGTGAATCCCTGCGGACCGTGGACGCTTGGCGGACCGGCGGTTGATTGCGGGTTAACGGGTCGCAAAATCATTGTTGATACTTATGGCGGTATGGCGCGCCACGGTGGTGGCGCGTTTTCTGGGAAAGACCCCACGAAGGTGGATCGTTCGGCCGCATATGCAGCTCGATACGTTGCAAAAAACGTAGTTGCTGCGGGGTTAGCTGAGCGTTGCGAGGTTCAGATTAGTTACGCCATCGGACAGTCACAACCTGTCGATGTCGTCGTCAATACATTCGGTACGAGTGCAGCTAGCATTGATGACGAGAGAATTGGTGTGCTGGTTAGAAAGCACTTCGACTTAAGCGCAGGTGGCATTGTTGAAATGCTGCAACTCAGAAACCCGATCTACCGTCGTACGGCGACATTCGGTCACTTCGGTCATTCGGACGACGTATATACGTGGGAAAGTACGGATCGTGCGGAATCACTTAAGGCGGACGCCTTTGGATCGTAGCGATTTCTCGCACCTTAGTTTCGAATTTTTCCCTCCCAAAACGCCTCGCGAGACTCGTAATCTTCTCCGAACAGCAAGTCGTTTAGCCGAGTATGAGCCCGATTTTTATTCGGTGACGCATGGCGCAGGTGGATCCGCTCGAGAAGGTACTCTTGAAACGGTACGCATGCTCCACGAGCACGGATACAACGCGATTCCTCACGTCACCTGGGGAAGCGACACGCGACACGACATGGTGGCCCTGCTTCGAAAGTATGAAGAGATTGGTGTGTCGGATATGGTCGTGTTGCGCGGGGATATCGGCAAAGAAGGACTAAGTGACACTCCCTTTCGTTACGCGCACGAGCTCGTATCTTTGATCCGTGATGAAATGGGTCAAAGATTCAGATTGCACGTTGGTTGTTATCCCGAGATGCATCCAGAAGCTGCGTCAATCAGTGATGACATTAGCCGACTAAAAGAAAAAGTCGATGCGGGCGCCGACACCTGCATAACCCAGTACTTCTACAATCCAGATGCTTATCGGGCGTTCGTTGATAGTTGTCTCGAAGCTGGCATAAACAAGCCGATCTTGCCTGGTGTCATGCCGATTGCGAATTTTCAAAAACTCGTTCAGTTCTCAGAAAAATGTGGAGCAGAAATCCCGCGTTGGTTGATGATGCAACTACGGTCACGCGAGCACGATTCAGAGCAGCTACGAATGTTTGGTATGGATGTCGTAGCAAATCTGTGTCGACGGCTGCTGGCAGATGGTGCTTTAGGGATACACGTCTACACGTTGAACCTAGCACGCCCCACGCAAGCGTTTTTAGGTCGACTACTGAACACGTAGTTACTACCGTTCATACGGATGGGCTTCTTATGTGAGGGTCTGCAAGACTGCTTCAAGTTCAGTCGATGTGGCAATCCTCTTGAAATGGTCGCGCCAACCCTCGATTTCAATATCTAATTGTCCTGAGCATTGAACGATCACTGGAATTTCCCATCGATTGGCGAGCGAAAGGAGGTTGCCATACGTTGACACATCGCGTTGTTCAACGAGAATCGCGTGAGGTCGATGCTCCTGAATTGACCCTGTCGCATCTAGTTCCCCTTCCGCGATTGACACCTCGTAGACACGTCGACTCAACTGCGAAATGGCGGGCGTCGCGCTAAGTGCGAGTAATCTGAACATTGGAGCTATTCGAAGGTCCGGCGATGGCGATAGAGCATCATCAAGATCGTCCAATGAGAGCAATATGGCAAGTCGACGATCCAACAGGCACATGCTGCCACCAATATACGCATTACTGCTTAAGGGATCGAAGATTAGGAGCTGTGCTGGCGGCTCTATTCGATCCACGAACAGTGCGACTCGATTTTCCCCGTCGTCAATCAGTAGACACGCTTCATGGTTTTCGTTTCTCTCGCTCAGGCTGCTGACTCGATAGGGTCCATACTCGTTCTCGAGAGATGAAAGAACCGCAGCGCCGTCGGTTTTCGAGAGGTAGTTGACTTCAGCAACTGATTCGGTCAATACGGCGTACAGCGCACCATTCAGTTGAAACACTGTCGTTTCCTCCAGCCTAACGTTGGCTGGTAGCGTTATCGTCACGATGTGCGTTTCGTCCATCGCTTCGACGACTACCTTTGCGCAAAAGGATTGAAGTTGGTTAAACAGTGCGCACGTTTGAATCAGAGGCTCACTCGCGCTAGCTGATTCAGATAGAAGCAGATATTGGAAATTCGCCCCTTCATGAAGTGGTGCGTCAGCGTGTAAAAAGCCCTGTTCGATTGCATTTGCGCGAAGACCCGAAGCGTGCGTATCGCTGTCGTTGAGCGTCACCTGGATTTCTATCGTATCTTGTCCACGCGAGATCTGTGTGTTTCTGATTTTGGCGATGTTTAGGACATTAGTAAGTTGATTTATTAGCGAAGACAGGAGCGGGATGTAAGAAGGATGAACGAGGCCTTGCTCATCGACATCCAAGTCTGCGTCTATATACGTTAGCTGAAGTGTGAGTAACTCCTCCAGTGTTGTTAACGGTAACGCACTTCGCAAGCGAGTCGGCGGCGCTAAGGAGTTCAGTAAACGCCGATGTTGCGAGAGTCTCCTCTCAAAAGCGGCGCGGGAGGGAATTTCCTCGATAGTGTTTTCGATGGATTCGAGCGATGCGAGCAGTCGATGAAGTGTGTTGTGGACTCGTAGTGAATCAGAATTCGAGTCGGTGGGTTTGTCGAATTCAGGAACCTCACCTGCTTCAAGCGCGTCGAATCCGCCCGATGCTTCGAGATCGATTCGTTCGAGCAGACTTGCTACCTCGTCATCAAAAGAGATGTCATGTCTGGACGGACTATCTTCGTCAAGGAGCGTCTGTGCCCTGCGAAATAGAGAAGTTGTGTCGGAAGTTACTTGAATCGCGCCATCGCGTAGCTGGTACACGTAGTTGGTCATAGCTTCGAAGAGCTCGAACGTAGGATCGTGGCTCGATTTAGATGCCGTTTCTAATGCGTCACAGAGTCGGTCAAGCGACTCTCCGGAAAAACGCTCTCGTACACATTGAGCGAGCGCATCGAGGAACGTTCGACTAGAAACAGAATTCGACACGCGGGCTAATAACTTTCAAAAATTGGTGTCACAAAGACGTGGCATTCGAGTCCATAAAGCTCGGAATCCAACGGATTTATCCCTATATTGAGAGAACTGAATATTGTGCTGATTGGCGTTCCTAAAGAAATCAAAACTGATGAAAACCGAGTCGGTCTGACACCGGCGAGCGTCCGAGAGCTTGTACTTCACGGTCACAACGTGCTCGTCGAAGCCGGATGCGCATTCAAACTCGGATTATCTGATGACGAATACCGAGAGGCGGGTGCAACACTAACAAGTGACTTAGATCAATTGTTCCAAGCAGACATGATCGTAAAAGTCAAAGAGCCGCAACCTGAAGAGGTAAAACGGCTTCATAAGGGGCAGATTCTCTTCACGTATCTTCATCTTGCACCAGACCCCGCACTAACAAGCGCGTTGAAAGATAGCGGCTGTACTGCGATCGCGTATGAAACAGTCACGGATGGACGAGGTCGACTACCGTTGCTCGCACCCATGAGCGAAGTCGCAGGTCGGATGTCCGTACAGGCGGGCGCACATGCGTTGGAGATTGAACAAGGCGGCCGAGGCACGCTACTCGGGGGTGTACCGGGTTCGCCACCTGCGAGCGTCGTGGTTTTGGGCGGTGGCGTTGTTGGTATGAATGCAGCGCGAATAGCGTTAGGAATGGAAGCGGACGTTGTGATATTCGATATCGACCTGCGGCGCTTAGCCGAGTTGGAACTGGAATTTCGACCCGCTTTACACACTCGCTATTCAACCGTTAATTCGGTCTATGAACACGTTGCAAAAGCGGACCTCGTCATCGGTGCTGTTTTGGTTCCCGGAAGTAAAGCACCTCGCTTGGTGTCAGAAGATATGGTCAAAGAGATGCAACGAGGCTCCGTGTTAGTCGACGTAGCTATTGACCAGGGTGGGTGTTTTGAAACATCCCGCCCTACAACCCATTCCGAACCGATATTCGTAAAACACGACGTGGTGCACTACTGCGTCGCCAACATGCCCGGTGCGGTCGCACGAACTTCAACACTCGCTTTGAACAATGCAACACTACCGTTCGCATTAGCGATAGCAGACAAAGGCTTATCTCATGCTCTCTCCGAAGATCCTCATCTACGTGCCGGTCTCAACGTGTACGAGGGGTACGTCACACACGATGCGGTTGCCAACGCAACGGGTGCGGAATTTGTTCCTGCGAATGAGATCTTTCCTACCCGCGAACGCTGAAACAATCGGCCAAGCAAGAAACTGAGTACGACTGAATCGGACTAAACTACGTTTGAAAAGCAAACTGCTTTCGGCAAAATTACCTCGCGATAAAATTCACTACCTAAAGTAGTGCGCCTCCTTGAATTCAAGGGTGTGTTGCGTTTGTGTTTGTCGCTAGTACGAACGCACCTGAGCGCTACGATTTAGGTACTTGCGAATCGCTTTCCACTCGCTATGTTCATGCGCAAATGCACGAACATGTCTAGAGTTTTGCGAACTCGCGGATTTGGAGGACCATGCGAAAGATTCTTGAACATCACGTAGCCATTCTGCTGGGGCTAGTGGTTGTTGGGTCAGTGATCTTCAATGTTTGGAGCCCGTGGCAATTCACGGAGATTGCGTCAAACTGGGAGTTCATTGACTTTACTGTCAAGGTCACGTGGTGGATAACCGGGGTCGCGTTTGTCCTTTTGGGTCTGTTCATGGCTTGGGCTATTTGGCGATATAAATATCACGAGAGTGGTGAATCGCATTACGAGCCTGAGCATCCCGTTCTGGAAAGCTGGCTAACGATCATCACCTCTATCGGTGTCGTGATCATGCTCGCGCCAGGATTGATCGTCTGGGACGACTACGTGCAAGTGCCTTCCGATGCGATGGAGGTCGAAGTCTTCGGTGAACAGTGGACATGGAAATTCCGATTTCCTGGTGAAGATGGCATCTTCGGTACGACTACAGTCAAGAAAAATGTCGATCGAGGCATGGACGGTACGACGTTTGAGCCAAATATCACGTCCTTGAATCCATTCGGTATGCGCGATGGCGACCCACATGGCGAAGACGATATCTTGATTGCGAGCAACGTGCTCCATCTGCCTATCGACCGAAATATCAAAGTAGTGCTTCGATCCAAGGACGTGCTCCACGATTTCTGGGTACCAGAAATCCGTGCGAAAATGGACATGGTTCCAGGCATGATCACGTATTTCTGGTTCCGACCAACGCGAACAGGTGAATTTGAGATTCTCTGTGCGGAACTCTGTGGTCGAGGTCATCACATCATGCGTGGCGAAATGTTCATCGACACTCAAGAAGACTTTGAAACATGGCTGGACGCGCAGGTAACTTGGGCTGAAATGAAAGCCGGCCAAACACCGGAAGAACCGATGGTTGCGAAAGGTCGTCAAATTGCGGACCAGAATGGGTGCTTTGCTTGTCACTCACTGGACGGGACGTCTGTGGTCGGACCGACTTGGAAGGGGCTATGGGGACGCGAAATCACGCTGTCGGATGGCACCACCGTTATCGCCGACGAGGAGTACATTGTCGAATCGATCGTTGAACCGAATGTGAAGCTCGTAGAGGGATTCGGATCCGTCATGACACCTTATGATTTTGAAGACGACGAGATGGAAGCGCTTGTGCGTTTCCTCCAGGAGACGTCAGAGTAACGATGCACAAACTAGCTCACGCAACATCATCTGAGGAACACTGATGGCAACTGCTGAGATTCCTTATCAGGAAACAGTACCGCTTCACCATCCAAAGACTTGGATTGGGAAGTACGTTTTCAGTCAGGACCATAAGGTGATTGCCGTTCAATACGGAATCACGGCGATGGCTGTTGGCTTGGTTGCGTTGTTCCTTTCGGATTTGATGCGGATTCAAATCGCATTTCCGGGTTTTATGGAGTGGTTCGTCGAGGACTACTACTATCAAGCAATCACCATGCACGGAATGATCATGGTGATTTACCTACTAACCGCGTTTCTCTTGGGCGCGTTCGGTAATTTCACCGTGCCGCTTATGTGCGGCGCACGGGATATGGTTTTTCCGTTTGTAAATATGCTCAGTTATTGGGTGTATTTGTTGTCCGTGATCATTCTGCTTTTAGGGTATATCCCCGGATTAGGCGGACCGACGGGTGCAGGGTGGACGTTGTATCCACCCCAGACGATCACGGAAGGTACGCCTGGCGCTGACTGGGGTATCACCACGATGCTCGCCTCGCTTGCGGTGTTCATCGTTGCATTCACCATGGGTGGGCTGAACTACATCACCACCATTCTTCAAGCGCGTACACGCGGCATGTCACTCATGCGCCTGCCATTAACCGTGTGGGGTATCTTCGTCGCTACCTTCTTGGGCTTACTTGCATTCCCAGCGCTGTTCGTAAGCGCCATCATGATGATCTTGGACTTGAAGATCGGTACCAGTTTCTTCATGCCAGCGATCGTTTCACTAGGACAAACGCTGGCGTACGATGGCGGTCAACCGCTGCTATTCCAACACTTGTTCTGGTTCTTTGGTCATCCTGAGGTCTACATTGTCGCGTTGCCCGCGTTCGGCGTGGTATCGGATTTGATCTCGGTTCACGCACGAAAGAACATCTTTGGCTACCGTCTCATGGTTTGGGCTCTGGTGTTTATCGGCATCTTGTCGTTCATCGTTTGGGCGCACCACATGTTCGTTGCAGGTATGCACCCGTATTTCGGGTTCTTTTTCGCAACCACCACGCTCATCATCGCAGTACCGACAGCGATCAAGGTGTACAACTGGATATTGACGCTGTGGAAGGCGAATATCAAGCTCACTGTGCCGATGTTGTACGCGCTTTCATTTGTATTGACGTTCATCATGGGTGGCATCACGGGTTTGTTTTTGGGTAATGTCATCATTGATATCCCGTTATCTGACACCTATTTCGTCGTTGCTCACTTCCATATGGTGATGGGTGTATCGCCGATTCTCGCGATCTTCGGCGGCATTTATCACTGGTATCCCAAGCTCACCGGTAGGATGCTCAATGACACGCTAGGTAAATGGCACTTCTGGATCACGTTCCTCGGAACGTACATCATTTACTTCCCGATGCACTACCTCGGTTTTATTGGCGTTCCGAGACGTTATTACGAGAACTTTGAATCGAGTTTCTATCCAGTCTCGGCACAACATCTGAATGAGATCATTACATGGACCGCATTAGTTGTCGGCGTGGCGCAGTTACTCTACGTAATTAACTTAGTTCATAGCTATTTTTATGGCAAACCAGCCGGAGATAACCCTTGGGGCGCAAATAGCCTCGAGTGGTGCACACCAGAAACACCCCCGGGACATGGAAACTGGGGCGATAGACTACCGACGGTTCATCGTTGGGCATACGACTACAGCGTGCCCGGCTCGGAAAAGGATTTCATACCGCAGACGGTACCGCAAGGTCAAACGTCGTAGCGTTACTAAAAGGCACCGATTAAGCAAATATGGCTGAAGCTGCACAGACAGGTCAGGGTCCTCTAACCACGATCGTCGACGACTGGTCGTCGGACGTTACTACCTTCAAGGCCGTGCCGTGGGGCAAGGCCATGATGTGGATTTTCCTGCTCTCAGACACGTTCATTTTCACATCGTTCCTCGTCAGCTATATGGCTGTCAGAATGACACAAACGGATGCGTGGCCTGAACCGAGCGCAGTCTTTTCCCTTGAAGCCTTCGGTACGCCAGTACCGCTGCTATTGATTGCGATCATGACGTTCATTTTGATCACGTCTAGCGGTACCATGGCAATGGCGGTCAATATGGGTTATCGCAAACGTAAGGTGGCAGTTTTCTGGCTGATGTTCGCGACTGCCTTGCTTGGCGCTTCATTCGTAGGCATGCAAGCGTTTGAGTGGACGAAGTTAATTACTGACGAAGGTGTGCGCGCGTGGCAAAACCCGATGGGTGCGCCACAGTTCGGCTCGTTCTTCTTTATGATCACGGGATTTCACGGATTGCACGTATCGGCCGGCGTGGTTTATCTACTCATTGTTGCGATTCGCGTCCTTCGTGGTAGATATGACAACACTAGCTTTGAGATCGTCGAGATTACAGGTCTGTACTGGCACTTTGTCGATCTGGTTTGGGTCTTCATCTTCGCATTCTTCTATCTCTGGTAAGGATTCACTTTTAAGTTATGGCGGAAGTAGGTCAACAACATCCGATAAAAGTTTACTTGCTTGTTTGGTTGCTACTGTTCGTATTCAGTATCGCGTCCTACCTAGTGGATTTCTTCGCGTTTGAAGGCCACTTACGCTGGTTCTTGATTGTTGTTTTCATGTTGCTGAAGGCCGGTTTCATCGTCGCAGTGTTTATGCACATGAAGTGGGAGCGACCAACATTAATCACGGCGATTCTCGTACCGCCACTCGTTTTAATCGTCCTAATGTACCTACTCGCGTACGAAGCAGATTACGCATGGGCGTCAAGGATCGTGTACTTCGGCGATGAAGTGGCACCGATCCCCGCACCGCCGCCGTCGCACCCAGCTGTTCCGCACTGATCTAGCAAAACGGGGCATGTGAGAACACTGACGCGGAGCTTCGCTTGAAAGCTAACGCGTCTGTTCCCTATACTGCACAACCCACATAGTTGGATATCACTCGATGAGTCAGCTTGTTGCTGATCTGGTAGATATTGTTGGTTCAGATTCGGTTCTCACTGGCGAAGACGTAAGTTCGCGTGCGGTAGGAATCTGGCGTCCTCAGGGAATTCAAGCTCACGCGATCGTTAGGCCACGCACCACCGAGGAAGTCAGTGCGATCCTCCGGCTTTGCTACGAACGCGGTCAAACGGTCATTGCGCATGGTGGTCGCACAGGCTTGGTTGAGGGCGCAGATACCGGTCGATCAGATCTGATTTTGTCGCTTGAACGGATGAATCAGATTGAAAGCGTTGACGACGTCAATCGCACGATGACACTTCAAGCGGGGGTCCTTCTTCAAGCGGCACAAGAAGCAGCTGAACGACATGGATTGCTCTATCCACTTGACATCGGCGCGCGCGGAAGCTGCACCATTGGGGGCAATATCGCAACGAACGCAGGTGGCAATCGAGTCATTCGTTATGGCATGACGCGAGACATGGTGCTTGGAACTGAAGCAGTTCTCGCGGACGGGACGATCGTGTCGTCGATGAATGAGATGATCAAGAACAACGCTGGCTACGACATCAAGCAGCTATTCATTGGTACGGAAGGATGTCTCGGAATCGTTACACGGGCGGTTGTTCGACTAAGAGAGCTGCCCCGCAGTCAAGAGGCTGCTATCGTAGCGGCAGATTGTTTTGAGAAGATGCCTCTGATCCTGAAACACATGGACGCGCGTCTCGGTGGAACGTTATCGGCATTTGAGGTTATGTGGAATGATTTTTACCGTTTGGTGACGACACCACCGGCCAAGCAGCGCCCACCTTTAGAGCAGCGCTACCCGATTTATGTCTTGATTGAGGCGATGGGAGGCGATCCGGACAACGACAAGATCCGTCTCGAAGACGCGCTTGCTGAAGCGTTAGAGAAGGGTTTAGCCACCGACGCAACGGTTGCACAGAACGGCGACCAACGCGGGCAATTCTGGGCTATGCGTGACGACGTGGAGCAGATCTTCCAGTATGACCCAGTGTTTATTTATGACGTCAGTCTACAGGTTCCCTATATGGAACGATATGTAGAAGAAGTTCGAGATAACTTGCTGAATCGGTTCGGGGACCATCAACTGTTCACGTTTGGTCACATGGGAGACGGCAATCTACACTTCGCGATCTCTGCTGGCGAGGACGAATCAGCGCACCATGACGTGAATTTGTGCGTGTATGAACCGCTACGACCGATCGGAGGGTCCGTTTCTGCCGAACATGGTGTGGGTCTCGAAAAAAGACCTTATCTAGACGTATCTCGCAATGACACCGAAGTCAATCTGATGCGAACGCTGAAAACCGCGCTTGATCCGAAGGGTATCCTGAACCCAGGGAAGGTGTTCGCAGCATAAGGGATCACAAATCGAGCTCTTACTCTGCTGCCGTGGCGGCAAATTCGCGACTTAGCTGCCGCCATAGAAATTGATATTGCAGTGCGGACATAAATGCACGTTGCGTGTTGTCGGCTGCGCCTGCATGACCTCCCTCCAAGTTCTCGTAATAAGTAACGTCCTTCTCAAATTCGCGCATACGAGCGACTAATTTGCGCGCGTGACCCGGATGAACGCGGTCATCGGCAGTTGAGGTCGTCACAAATAAAGGTGGATAGGTAACGTCCTTGGAAAGATTGTGATAAGGCGAAAAGTTCCGAATGAATGTCCACTCTTCAGGAATGTCAGGATCGCCGTATTCCGCCATCCAGCTTGCGCCAGCGAGGAGAAGGTGATATCTCTTCATATCAAAGAGCGGAACCGCTGCCACAATCGCCCCAAACAGATCAGGTCGACGAGTCAGCATATTCCCCATCAATAGACCGCCGTTGCTCCCACCCATGGTCCCGAGCAATCGAGAGTTCGTTACCTCTCGAGCGACGAGATCCTCGGCTACCGCGATAAAGTCTTCGAAGGCTTTGTGGCGCTTTTCTTTCAGGGCCGCTCGGTGCCACTGTGGACCGAACTCCCCACCGCCGCGGATATTTGCTACGACATAAACACCGCCGTTCTCTAGCCACGCGACGCCGGTGAGTTTCTGATAGCTAGGTAGCATCGGTGCCTCAAAGCCACCGTAACCATAGAGTAGTGTCGGCAACGGCGTTGGAATCTGGGTGGGACCCACCTGGAAATACGGGATTTCGGTGCCGTCTTTTGAAGTAGCCCAATGTTGAGTGATCGCTAGACCTTCCGTATCGAAGACGTGGGGTTCCTGTTTCAGGTCTTCCTCCGTTCCGCCGATCTCGCCAATGCCGAAGGTAGGCGGTGTCAGAAAGTCGCTCTTCGTTATGAAATATGAGTCGTTATCGCTCCTGTCAACTGCTCGGACCGATATGGTTTGAAATCCCTGCGACGAGTGTAACGATTCTGTGTGCCATGCCTCGTCACGATAAGAAGCAACCTCAATCTGGTTGCGCACGTTTTCCATCACATTCAGCAATAGAAATTTGCGAGTTGCACTAAAGCCTGCCAAACTTCGACTTTTTGTCGGGGTGAACAACACGTCAAGTTCACGCGAACCTTCTAGGTACTGGTCAAGATTCGCGACGAGTAACGAACCACTTCGATAGGTCGTTCCCTCAAGAATCCAGTCTTTCTTCGGCGCGAGTAACAACCAATCCCTGAAGAAAGAAGCGTCTACATGTGTCGGTTTCCGGATCAATACCAAGTCACCATCGATCAGTAGATAGGTGTTCGAATTGAAGAAATCGATCGATCGAACAATCCCGGCGCGTTCAAAGTCCTTGGTTTGATCGGAGAATCCAAAAATGCCGACATCAGTTGACTCGCCCTCAAAAACGAGCTGTGCTTCTTCGATTGAGTCGCCTCTTGACCAACGTTTAACGATTCGTGGATAACCCGACTCGGTCAAAGTGCCTTCACCAAAATCTGTAGCGACCAGTATCTCGTTCTTGTTCAACCACGAGACATCGCTTTTGGCTTCAGCTAAGTAAAAACCACCTTCGACAAACGTCTTAAACTCGAGATCAAATTCACGAATGACGCTCGCATCGGACCCTCCGCTTGATAGACTGATCAACGTTCGGTCGTAAGTAGGTCTGAGAGTCGATGAACCACCGTAGACCCAACTCTCTCGCTCGGATTCACCTAACTGATCAACATCGAGCACTGTGTCCCATGTCGGCACCGACTTACGGTATTCTGATAACGTGGTGCGTCGCAGAATTCCACGTTCATTTTTTTCATCTTGCCAATAGTCGTAATAAAAATCACCCAGTTTCGATACGTATGGAATTCGGTCTTCTGCGTCTAAAGTCGTTTTTATTCGGTCCCGTAGCGCTTTGAAATCGGGCGTGAGCGCTAGTCTTTCATGTGCACTAGCGTTCATTTTCTTCGCCCATTCAAGCGATGCCTCGCTATGGATGTTCTCCAACCACAGGTAGGGATCTTGCGCGTCAGAAAGCGTTGGAACGGTCATAAATAACAAAAGATAGGTGAGAGTTCGTCTAGCCACTGTTGTGGAGTCCATTGGTTAGAAAGTATGTCAGATCGAAACAAAGTGATAGTCTCGGGCTCGACTAAAACTTGATCGGAATACCGGAATGGTTTAGCTCACTCATCCAACCACATCATCGAAACGTCTACTTGCATGTCATTTACACCGTCCAATTGCTCAAGTCGAGCGAGGTCAGCGTACGCCAATAAGATGATTTTGGTGCGCGAGTTAGTACCATCTCTATCGATCATGGTGATCAATACATCTTCGTGACCGTCGCCGTCGAGATCGCCTAAGCAACTGAAGCGTGCGCTCTCGGTGTTCGTCGTAAGCGAACCAAACGTAACGCGCCAAACGCCCTCGGCACGTTGCTCGATAGCATTCGAGAGGTTTATGCGCCCATCTGGTTGCCCGTCGAGTAGGTCAAGCACAGCGTGCTCTTGAGTGTCGAACACATACAACTCAAATACGTTGGCCAATGACGATGTAGCAGATGGATTAACTGACGATGCGATTCCCTGTACTCGGCCTTCCATTATTTCGGGTTTACAGACTGTTAGGCTACCGATTCCAGAGAACTCCCATGCCTCGTTCTCACCGCTCTCGAAGGATTGAATAACACCATCTTCGGGACCTTCGGCACGATCATATGATGCGAGTTCCCGCAGATCGACAACATGCGTACGTCTGAGTGTGCGGCTCTCAATCAGTGGTAATAGAAACGATCGGTCGGCTCCGTTGGTTGCTTCATTTAACGTCGTTGTCAATGTACTACTTGGATTGAGGAGATACCCATCGATCCGGTATGAGTTCGGTTGGACATAGGAGCTTCTTAGATCAACTTTTCGATCAGATTCGGAATCCTCGGCATCCATTGACGCCAAGTCGCTCGACGAGAGAATGTAGATGCGCGGTGGTGTGCTCAAGCTGTTGTTGATCATGAATTCGTCAATTCCGTCACGATCTAGATCAGGAATTCGACTGACCAATGTTGTGCCAATACCTGGGAGAAGGACATCGAATTCAGGATAGAACGACCACGTGCGATTGTCAGTCTCAAGTGCGTCAAGAAGAACAGTTTCATCATCGCTAGGAATAGTCGCCGCTATGGTCTCGTGAGGCATCACATAGGTTGCACCGATTCCTGTTCGCACTGTTTGTCGCGATCGACCCGCTAAAGTACCGATAACTACAGCGACATCGTTGGTGTTATCGAGATTTGCAATCAGAGTTGTGTTTAAGCCAAAGCCGTGTCGATTCTCCTCACTTTTTAGTCGGGTGCAAAGACCACGCCGTACACATGTGTGTAGATCAATCTGTCCATCTTTGTCGCCGTCAGCTACATCGACTTCCGACCAATTGCCACCGTATACGAGCGTTACCGAACCGGAGAGGTCGTAAGACAAGGGATCAACGATCACAATATCTTGGATGCCGTCTCGATTTAGATCACCCACTGTTGCGCCGCTGTAACGGGCTGCATCTGCTTCTCCCTGACTATCAGAGAAGCGCCAGCTCGACGCGCCGCGATGGATTTCGTGAAGATCGATGGTTCTGTCGGCAGTGCCGTCCAATTCATCTAGCATTGGCAGGTCTGCACCAGAAACGAGCAATAGAGGATTGCGCGTAATATGGGGAAGGGCGTTAGAAATCTCGATATCGGCCGTACCATCGCCATCGAAATCGCCTAAACGAAAAGCCTCGCTTGGAAAGCTATCAAGTGCTCCAATGTCGCCCGAGTGCCAATCGGATTGCAGACGATATGAGACGAACTTGGTTGAACCGTGGTTGTCGCCAAGTCCGTCTCCATCAAGATCTTCCCATTCAAATGGGTCGAAGGGAAACTGATCAGAGTTATCACCATAACCGTCGCCGTCGGAATCAAGCCATTCACTCGGATCCAATGGAAATACGTCTTCGTCGTCCAAGTAGCCGTCGTTGTCGTCATCGGAGTCTGCATTGTTCCCGACTCCATCTAAGTCCGTATCCAACCATTCGCTAGGATCGAAAGCGAAAGCGTCGCCGTTGTCACCCACACCGTCGCCATCGGAGTCAAGACTTTCGTTAGGATCAATGGGAAATGCATCGTCTTCATCAGGTACAGAATCGTTGTCGTCGTCCAGATCTTCTTCGTTAGGAATTCCGTCGTTGTCGAAATCACGAGGGAAAGCATCGTCCTCATTAAGCAGACCATCCCCGTCGATATCTGGATCATCTCGATCACCGATACCATCGAAATCTAAGTCCGAGTGCTCGCCAGCGTCCAATGGGTATACGTCGATTGCGTTCGCATGCCAATCAGCATCAGCGTCGTATTGGAATTGACTCAAGTGAGGGTAAGCGTCAAAAAAGTCGGGCAATCCATCGCCGTCGTCGTCGATATCGTGGATGTTTGGTGTCCCGTCGCCGTCAATATCAGATCCATTGTTATGGAGCATGACGATGTGATCCGCGCGTCCATCGGCATGGTCCAACGAATCCAGCTCTGTTGAAAACACCACATACATGGTGCTATAGCTGCCTCGAAGATCTGCAGAGTGCATACTAAAGGCGAAGTCTGTGTTAGTGTCGCCGTCAAGGTCGCCAAGAGATACGACACCCGTCAGTGGTGACCAACCTTTTGGACCGTAAGGTACCCGTAGTTGATAGATACCTGGATAGCGAATTCGAACGGGTATGTTGACGATGCCATTCAGATCGGCGCCAGTCGGGTCATCAAGGTAGTCCGGATCGTTAAGCGGGGCGATGAGCAGTGAACCGAAGCGTGGCGTTACGAGTAGATTCCCAGCAGTCTCGTCTTCCGCGCGTAGCACGGTGGAGCTAACAGGTCCGGCACCCAGACGGATCGTGTTGAAACGCCATGTGCCAAACTCTTCCTCGGGGTCACTGGGTAACTCAATCGATCCGTCCGGTGACAGATCATTCAAGTCGTATAGGCGTATTCCCGCATTTGAGAACACGTAATGATTGGTGCGGCTTCCCCAGACCATCAGGTCATTCCGATCATCGTCATTAAAGTCAGCGAGTGAGTTAATACTTAGTCCGAAGGAGGAGTCTTCAGGATTGCTGATGCGCAACGTTTTTTCAGGAGTTACTAAATCGTCGATGGCAACCATTCGATCACCATCTTCGTCGACATCAGAAAGGTTCTGAAGTTGATCCGAATCGAGCATGTATACCCGTCCTGGTCGCCCCCTTCGTTCGACAACGCCCAGTAAAAGGTCGGTCAGCTCCGCATCTGAGACATCCCCGTGGTTCACAAGCTCTTGTGACACGTCCAGACCATTGACCGTTAGGAGGAAGCTGTTCTCGTCGAATTCATATACATCGGTGATCGTCAGTGACTCTTCGTCGTTGTTTAAGAGATATTCCTTGATCCCCGCTCGATTTAGTACGTATACCAGAAAATCACGTGGTGCCGCTGTCTCGTGCCCAACGATCGAGAGCTCAAACATGCCGTCGCTGTCTAAGTCGCTGATCGAAGTGATGCTCTTCACCTCGAAATCGCCGTACGTGTTCAGGCGTGTGCAACTTACGTCCGAGTTGCAGTGGGCTAGATTGATATTGCGGTCGGCCTGCCCATCTTGCCGGTCCAGTGACATTAGTTCCACTTGATCCAAGTTGACGGCGTAAATCGCGCCATCACTAAGGATCAAGAGCTCAGGACTTCCAGAAATGTGCTTCGCGAAAGCCAGTCGATGACCCGTGCTGGCTTCCGCATCGTGGCCATGAAACACCCACGTATCTGGTTTATCTATTAGGTCGTCTAGGTGCTTCGTTCCCGGCGTATCGCTGTCAATTGGGGTCGGTTCAATCAGATCGTTGAGCGAGAAGAGAAATATCTTGCCCGAAGGTTCTCCTGACGCGTTTACAGCATTTGGCGCTGAGACCGCTATATCTTTTAACCCATCCGAATTTAGATCATGGATACGCACTGAGTAATACCCGAAGCTGTCGCCTTCTTCGATGCTCGATATGCCGACGAGCTTGGGTTGAGTAGACCGGGCATCAAACGGATTTGGGTCTGATAAATTAAGGATGCCGTCGTTATCAATGTCTGGATCAGAGTTGTCGCCAATCCCATCTCCGTCGGTGTCAGACCATTCGGTCGGGTCGGTAGGAAATACATCGCGATTGTCACCGAATAGATCACCGTCAGTGTCGGACCACTCGGTCGGATCGATGGGAAAAACATCGGCCTCCGCACCGAATCCGTCGCCATCAAAATCGAAGCTAGGATCTGGTGTAGATGTACGTGCGAATTGATACTTAAGGACATTTAGGGTTAATGCAGAATCGGCACTTCCTGCGGAATTTGGCTCCGTATGGGATACTCCGCAAGGCTTACCGTGGCAATCAAGGTGGGGATTTGAGAATACATCGATCCCGATGGCACGAAAGACGATCTCCGCGTATGCCATGACCGTTCCGAATTCACCGTAGATCGCATGTCCTCGTGACCAGAGGTATGCACCCGTCGACAATTGCTCATATGAATGTCCCAGGCCCATCAGGTGGCCTATCTCGTGGGCGGTTACGTCAATTGCGCAGATAGAGGGATCGAGAAATAGTTCGGTATAGGGGAATCGTTCGTTCGGGTGTAAGAATCCTTTATCGCCGAGACCACCAATCCTGACAGCGAAACCACAAAGCCCAGTATCGCGGGAACGGTAAACCAAGACGATATCTGCATCGTATTCCTCTATCAACTCTTGATATCGAGATTCCTCAAGCGATTCGCCTTCGACGATCTCAGGAACATCAGATTCGTCGAGAATGCCAACCGCACGGAAGCGGACGGGACTCTCACTACGCTCATAAATATCGTTTGTCGCCGCGAGAATGTGTGGGATGAAAGTCTCTGCCGTTGTGTTGTAGTGTTCGAACGAGAGTTCTTCGTGCAGGAACAAGATGTCGATGACTGGCGGTACGGGGATGTCGCTTGGATCGTGGGGATCTGTTCCCTCAAGCTCCTCATTAATATCATCGACGCCATCACCGTCCGAGTCGATCATGTAATCTGCATCTTTTAGCTGCAGTTCATCGATAGGCGACGCCCATTCTCCCTTGAACCAGACTGAGTCTAGTCGTGGATGTCCACCTACGACTTCGTTGTCGTGTAGTAGAAGCTCAAAGTAGTAAGAGCCCTCAGGAATCGCGCCTAGATCGACGGTGTAAACGTGTGAGACGCTTGTGGAGTTAGCTTGAACACTGACTTTTAACTCAACCGTATCAACGAACGCGGTATAGTCGACAACTTGGCTCGTGCTGCTTACTCTTTCACCTGCAATCGCCAACGTTGCGTACAGTTCATCTACTAGCGCATCCGTGTTGTTGATGAGACCAAAGCGAAGATCCGCGGTTTGCCCATCCGTACTCGTTAGCGAACATGGACAAACTATGTTGACTTGTGCGCGTTCAAACTGGGCAGAAGACGGGAAAGCGACAAACGCAATAAACAGTAAGAGTATTGCTCGTAGTAACACAAACGTACGCCATCTAGATAAGTGATATATGGAATCCGAATTGAGAATTTGGCGGAGAAGATGTGTGTTTACTACGGAATAGTTCGTAGCATCGTTCACAACGTCGCTACGATTGTCGGCGTGCCCGTTTTTATTCCGTACGGCGAGGAACATATTCGGCGCCTGCGTAGCGATCGAAGTTCTCGTTGAGTATGTCGGATTCCGAATAGTCTTGGGAGCGTTTCAGCTCTGCGCTGGAAACCAGCCACCCTATTTGGCCATCTCCTGTTAGTTCCCAACTTCCTTGCTTGGTTGAGACGTAAGCCAATGTCTGATCTTGACCATACGTGAGAATAAGTCGATTTAGGTCGTTTTCATCCGATGCGGGGGATGCTCGGATCGTTGTCGAGTGGTGACCATTTGGCGTGATGTCATCGACTATAGCACGGTACGTCGTATCAATATGAGGTATATGGACCTCAACGGGTGTGTTTAGCAACCACTGATCGAAGCGACCGTTAAGGCTAACGAATATAGCGTGGTCGGGGACGCGAGACCACTTGGATTTTGGTAGGCTGTCATCTGACGTAATTTCAGTCCACGCGATTTGTGGTTTACGCGGTGGGAAGATTGGCTGCTTCGTCACACCGGTCATTTGAGTAGACGTTACAGTTGTCGGCGATTGCTCAACCTCCGTTAACGTAGATTCGTCCTCGGACGATTCGTTCAAGACAAACACGTAAGTAACGACGAGGAGTGCGACGATAGCAATCCCAGCGAAAAATGCGTAACGCTTTACGTTTGAACTCAATCTGATATCGCTCCTGAAATGGAACACGCTTCTTGATCTTTAATTCACCCACCTTCTAGGTGGTAATGATTGAACGCTAGGATACTCTCTGCAGCATGTTTTGACAGTTTTCCCAATCAAGCGTTTTATCAGAAACGCCGTATATAAGTTTGCTCAATCTGTAGAACGAACGTAGTCGAATTAAAAGACGCGTGAAGCGGTATCCATGCTCTTCGTCGCGCAGACCTGTTGTCGTTGAATGCGGTCGTCAAATAGTAATCGCAGCTACGGCAGACACTAGGAAGGAGTTGCTCTATTTTCGGTTAGGAACTGTTCAATAAGGTCTCGCGCCGATTTGCCGACAGCAATTCACTAGTTGACCGTGCACATTCCTTGATCCAAGACAACATCACCGTTCTGATTTGTCGTTCGGAACACTGCATCGTTGCCGTCCTGCCACATCGAAACAGTTAACTCATCGCCGGGTATCACTGGTCGAGAAAATCGACCAGACATCGCACGGAAGCGTGAGGGATCGCCGTCGCAAAGGGCTTGGAGCAGTGCACGTCCGGTGAAACCATATGTGCACAGTCCATGAAGGATAGGCTTATCAAAACCGCCCATCGCCGCGAATTTGGGATCCGAATGCAGTGGATTTCGATCCCCGGAGAGCCGATAAGTTAGCGCCTGATCTTCGCGAGTCTTGTAGGTGACGCTATGCGTGGGTTCGGAGTCAGGATACTCTACTTTGAGACTAGGCCCCCGATCGCCACCCCAGCCTCCTTCACCACGCAAGAATAGTTGTGAGACGGTCTTTAGGAGCGGTTTACCCGTCGCTTTGTTGACACTTGTTGAGGTAGTTTCAACGACCGCAGCACTTCCCTTGTCCCAAATACCCGAAATACTGCCAGAACTTTCGATTTCACCATCTGCTGGAATTTCGTCGAACAGCTCGATGCCCATGAACCCATGAACCATCAAAGCTCGATTAAAGTCTCCGATTTTTTGCATGGGCGCGCCACCGCCACCTATGATGACGGCAAACGTTGGGAGCACTCGCTGTGGCACGTCAGCCGTGTTTTCTGTGGTGAATTGCAGTTCATCGGTTCCAGCGCCCACACCAACGGCGTATAAAAGAGCGTCAGTAGAATTCCAGCGACGCGAAACAGGACCGCCGGTTTCGCCAACGGCATCTGGGTTAATAGAAATTGTCTTGTACCGGGTATATGGGTTGGCGACATTTTATATTTGAGGCAGCGCAGTCCTAAATCCCTGAGGTAATGTTCATGAGTCGTACTATCCGCGGTAAAGTTGCGGTCGTTGGGTTAGGCGAAACACAGTATTACAAACGCGGTCAATCACCCGATGCGGAATTCAAGCTGGCGTTGAAAGCAATCATCTCAGCATGTGCGGACGCTGGCATTTCGCCAAAGAAAGTCGACGGGTTCGCATCGTTTTCGAATGATCGAAGCGACCCATCTCGCCTTGCGGCAGCACTAGGCTGTGATGACTTGCGTTTTGCAAACATGCAGTGGGGCGGCGGTGGCGGTGGAGGTTCTGGCGCGATCGCGAACGCAGCGGCTGCGATTGCGACGGGTATGGCTGAATGCGTGATCGTATTCCGTGCGTTGGCACAGGGACAGTTCGGTCGTTTCGGTCAAGGACCTCGTAGTAACACGACGTCAGGCGCAGGGGCATTCACAGTGCCTTACGGTTTGATGTCACCCGCGCAGTCATTTGCCATGAAGGTCAATCGCTTCATGCATGACCACGATGTCAAACAGGAAGCACTTCGAGCCATTTCGCTAGCTTCGTACCATCATGCACAAAACAATCCGCGCGCAGTTATGCACGGTCGGCCGCTTGACGAAGCGAAATACGACGAATCGCGATGGATCGTGGAACCGTTCCACCTATTTGACTGCTGTCTGGAAAACGACGGTGCAGCCGCGATGTTGCTTGTTTCGGCCGAACGAGCGAAGGACTTTCCGAACAAACCGACATATATCTTGAGCGCACTTTCAGGCTCACACTACCGTGCTGGCGCGTCCGCACATAACACCCCCGACTATGCAACATCCACATTTAAGACCACAGTCCCGAGGTTGTATGACATGGCAGAGCTGGGTCCGAAGGATGTGCAAGTGGCGCAGGTGTACGAGAACTTCACCGGTGGTGTGCTAATGAGCATCGTTGAACATGGGTTCTGTGAACCCGACGCTTGTAACGAGTTCTTTACCAAGGAAAACCTTATTGCGCCCGATGGCGAATTACCGACCAACACCAGCGGCGGAAATCTTGCAGAATGCTATATGCATGGGTTGGGCTTGAATATTGAAGCCGTTCGCCAGTTGCGTGGTGAATCCACGAATCAAGTGAAAAATGTCGATGTATCTCTTGTTGCATCAGGTCCGATGGTGACGCCAGTGAGTTCCTCGATATTCGGATCGGAGGCAACACTGTGAGCTATTTGAATCCAGGATTGCCTGTACCGGTCGCCGCACCAGATGGTTTAGATACGCCCTTTTGGGAAGCCGCCGCAAACGGCGTACTCATGTTGCAGGTTTGCGAGGATTGCGGTTACCACCAATGGGGTCCTGAATGGGTGTGCCACCAATGCCACAGCGAAAACGTTTCGTTCAAGGAGATTGAGCCCCGAGGACGAATTTACAGCTATGAACGCGTGTGGCATCCAGTTCATCCAGCATTGAATGAACAAGGTCCTTATTTAATCGTGCTGGTTGAGTTTCCGAATTACAACAACGCACGAATGGTCGGTAATCTACTCGGTGATCCGGAACAAGAAGTGGTTATAGGGGCATCGGTTGAAGCAGTTTTTGAGCACCATCGAGACAACGATCCGGCATACACATTGATTCAGTGGCAGATCGCCGCCGACTAACGAGAGATTGTGCTAGTCTACGGACGGCCGCTCTGCATCTTCAGGTAACGAAGTCGTCGGCAATTCTGCGTAATTCCGCTTCATTGCGGGATCCGCCGCCGCGAGCTCCTTTAAGCTATTCCATGCGTGGGCGTGCAAAGTAGCTCCTCTAACGCTTGATAGGTATTCACTAAACTCAGGGGGTGGGGACTCACCGGCGGCTGCTCTTTCAGCGACCAAATCCAGTAGTTGCTGTTCTTTTTCGTTGATTGGCAATGCGACTGGGTCTGATCGCCCACCGGCTAACGATTGTGCAAAGAAAGCAAACATTTCCTTCATCCGCCTCTGCATGGTTACTCCCACGTGGTCGGCCCATCGAACCAAGTGATACTCGTGTCTTATGTCTTTGTCCCATAACACGCGGTGCAAGAACTCGGTTCCATCGTGCAAATTGAGATAGTCTTCGTCCCCACACTCTAAGTAAATATTCAATCCACTTTCACGGATGGTCTCTGCATTGTCGTGTGCCAGACGAACTGGATTGTCGGATACGCTCAGTGACGGTGCGGGTCCGCGTGTCCATGTATTGCGTGTGAAGTTTGGTAACTCCGAAAGTGTCGGTTCAATGGAAGGTTCCATCGCGCCAACCGCGAGAAATCGTGTCGGATTCCGGAACGCACTCTTGAGCGAGCCGTAACCACCCATCGAGATGCCCCCGATCATGACGCCTTCTCGATCGGTTCGTGTGTTGTAGCGCGACGCCATAGCTTCGGGTAATTCAGATTCGATAAAAGTCTCCCATGAACCTAAGAATCCGCTAAACGGTGAGGTTGAGAAAGAGACGAACACCATTGGTGGAATCACGCTATCGCCAAAAAACTCATCGATATACCGTTTGGTTTGTACTAACTGCTGTCGGTCGCCACCCCCTCCATGCAACCAAATAACCAACGGGAGCGAAGCATCACTCTCGCGATCGAATCCAGGCGGTAGTAAGGCTGACATAGAGACGTTTGCACCAATGGTGTTAGATTCCAACTCGAAGAGTTCGACCGAAGCACCACCCTCAATGGTTTCGTTCGACAATTCTGACGCAAACAATGTACTTGGCTGTAGCACGACTACCGTAACAAGCGCAATCAGGGGCGCTCTGCATCGGCATGAAGTCTCAGCGAGTATTTGTTTGAACATGAGTATCGAGTAGCTTGACAACTTGAGAAGGATAGTAGCTCCTTCGATTCACTTTCTCGTTCAGGTCCGACATAGAGTGTCGCTCGCTGGATACGGCGAGGCGCAAATTCGTGCATGCAAGTTTCGGTTCGTTGAAGGGCACAGATCGTGTGCCTCTGAGGAACGGACTATGACTGAACGGCAGATCGCGTGACCCGCGTCCTCGTCATTCTGAAGTACTAACTAGGTGGTCGTTGAAGCTGCCTTTCTGCTAAGGGAAGCGCTAGAAATGCACCCCCATGTCTCTGCGTGAGTTCGTGCATTAGTACAGAGAAGCGCAATGGCGACCAAGTTAAGCCCGGATCGTTCTCAAATCCGAATGCGTGAATTCGCAAAGTTCCTTCTGCGACATTTGCCGCGGAGACGACTTGATCGATACTCCTTATATACTCGTCAAGATCTTCTGAACCCGAAAAATCGTCACCAAAAATGAACAGCGCTATCTTCTTCTGAGGGTCGTATAGGTCACGAAGTGCGACTTTAATTCCTTTTGCAGGGCTGCTCGTGGAGAAGGCACGCCAAGTCTTGAGGCGGGAAAGAGCGCGCTGACGAAGTTGCGGGGAGTCGTCTAACCAACGTTTGCGGAATGTCCTATAGAGATAGCCGCCTTCATCGCTGAGGATTTGAAATCCCTTCATCTCTGGATAGAGTGACAGAACTCCCTCGACTTCCTCTGTAACTTGGTACCAGATCGAACGCATACTCAGGGACGTATCGATCACGAATACGACGTACTCAGAATCTACGGGAATACCAGCGTATTCGCTTGCTGTAGTGCTAATCGCATCTTGCGCTCTGGAGCGCAACGTTTCTATCGCTGACTCGGTTGCAACCGTGCGACTTTCTAAGCGGTTAAGTTCTGCAGATGTAGACGCGATAGTGTTCCGAACTTGCGTAGTTCTTGCGTCTCTATCACTCGATTGCTCACCGAGTCGCGATAGTAGCTCACGGTTTTGCTCAATCTCACGTGCTAGCGCATCGATCTCGCTTTCAAGTGTTTGGTCTTGTAATACGAGCTGACTGTAGTCGACATTTTCGGGTTCAGAATCGGCTAAGACGCCAAGCTGCCCGATGGGCAGAATCAGCACGAGAAGCACGATCGCGCCGAATGCACACGCGATCACGTCTAGAAAACTGACGGTTGCGCCGCCGGGTCGGTCGTCTTCTCTTTTCACGAGGTAGGCCACCCGGGTACCGGCGTTAATAGGCGGCCTCCGTGAGTGGCCGCAAGTTCCCAATAACCATGAACGGCGTTGCTGTCTCCATCAAGTGGATACAGTACGACGTCAATTCGTATCCCTCGTAAGTCGCGGCGAGTGGATCTCAGCGCGTTATCAAAGATGTTCTTGCGACATTGCGGCGAGATTAGTGGCACCTGGCCCGCTTGAGCTCGCGGACATCCTCGGATTCGATTAAGAGAGGTATTACCGGGTAGCGTCGGATAGCCATCTGTAACGAGTATCACTTGAGCAGGTGATGGGCTTATGCCCGCGACTGTAGTGAGTGCCGTTTTTAGATCCGTCGGTCCCTGAGGAATAAGGTCAATTAGTAGCGTTTCGACGTGATGTTGTGCAGAAGCAGCGTCGCGTTTAGTTTCCCATTGCGGAATCAGCACACCGGTGATTGGATTGCCTTGGGAATCGTGTACGGCATCACCGTAGGTCAAGACTTGATAAGAAGCCCCCACTGGCAGGCGATCGACGATCCATTTTGCCGCGCCTCGTGCTGAGACCCACTTCTCAGCGCGCAGTTGGATCTGCGCGTTCGACGCACGGAGGCGGATGATCTCGACGAGACTTGAACTTAGCATGCTGGCAGAGGAATCTAGCAAGACCACAACTCGGTCGTTGTTGACCATAAGACCGGTCAGATGCTGTTGGGACGCGATTTGCTGCGCCTCTTCCGCTTCACGTTGCTGTTCCGCTGCGCCAGCAGCAAGTGCCTGCCGCGCGTTGCTTAACGCGACACGTTGTTGCTGTACTTCGCGTAACAAATCGGTAAGTCGAGTCGCCTGTAATCGCGAAACCGATGACTTCGCATCGTCTTGTGCAGTGAGAGTGACTATTTGTCGTTGGGTTTCGTCAGCGACGCGTTCTAATTCAATTTTTCTCTCAGTCTTCGTTGCAATAAGCTCTTGTATCTCGGTTATGTGCTCGATAAGAAAACCCGTTGCGTCGATTTCTGCGACTGTCTCTCCGTGCTTAACGACAAGCAATAGCAAGACGGCGGCACCGAGACCGCAGCAGAGTACGTCGAGAAAACTGAGTCCGAACGCAACGACGGATTGTCGTTTAACTGTGCGACTCATCGTCCGCAGGTAGCTGCGTGGGGTGTTCTTGCGCCTTCGCGACGGCGGTTAGCTTTCCAATAAGATCAGCTGCTATGAATCGTTTGTAGTTAGCCACAAGGCGTTCCTCGCGACCTTGCAGTAAATAGGAAGCTAACATAAGTAGGAGACTGATGAAAAGCGCACAGAACGTTGAGTTAAACGCCACACCGAGGCTATTCGCAACTCCGGTTATATCTCCCGCTAACGCTTCATCCGCGCGACCGAGTGCTTCGCCGATACCTCTCACCGTGCCGAGGAAGCCAACGGAAGGGATTGCCCAAAGGATGTACTTATTGAGACTGAGCTTCGCGTCAAGTTGCTCCAAATAAACATCGCAAGCTGCCGCGCCAATGTCGCTTGCTTCCTTAAACTGTGAAATAGGTCTGCGCGGTTCAAGCGTATTGAGGACGGTCTCGACGACGCCAAGTAACTGTAAATGCGGCGCACTTTGAAGCTTTACTGCGACATCGTTGCGCAACTCTGCTAACACGTCGTCATTGAATGCCGTCTTATTTCTCAGATCGAGGAAATCAGTCTTGAGCAAATGTGGTTCGTCCATGAATAGTTGATAGCGAAACAGCCAGAGCCAAGCACACCACAAACCCAAAATAACGCAGATTTCTTGTTCAGGGTCCTTGAGAATGATGGAAAGTGTTCTAGGAGGTGGTTCGCCTTGTTCTTGGGCGATGTAGAGCAATTGAGAAGCGCTCGGATCGATCCAGAACATGTAGACTAAATGGACGAGAACCCCACTGATCAGTAATCCCAGGATATCCACGACCATACTGTTGTTGATGGCAAATCTTGCGAGTGCTTTCACGATTGCTCAGCGTATTCGTGAGTTAGATGTCTTGAGGTAGATCAATGTTCGCATGGGCTCTAATCCTTTCCTTGAGCTCCAGTGGTTTTAGGTCCGTTGCTTGGCGGTTCGGGGTTTTATTTCCTGTGGGCTCTGGTGTAGGCTCTTTCTCGACGGATGAATTTGTTGATTTGCTCGCCTGAACATTTTCTGCAGTTTGTTCAAGACGTTTTGGTTCGTCATCATGTAGGTTTTCGTCGGCACTTATTAGCGCTGCACCTAATAGGCACACACCGATTAACGCGTTCTTTGGCTTCAATAGATCCATCGAGCTATCCTGAAACCAAGTGCGGAACGCTTGCCCGTTTCAAAATCACGGAAACTTACGGAAACCTCGTCAATCGCGTGTGTTTCGTAATTTGAACCTTTTACAACATTCGCGAACCCGGTTTCTGGACCTAAGTAATCGGGTCCACCGTTCGTTACACGACGTATTTGATAGTAGTCGTGCGTCCATTCACTTACGTTACCCGTCATGTCGTAAAGCCCATTGACGTTCGCTGAGTAGGAAGCAACTGGACCGACGTTTTCATGGTTGTCCATAAAGTTATCGAAATGACGTGATTTGACGGTTGATGTCTCGCGCCCTGCGAGGTTTCCGAAGCCAATGGGAATCGTTTGAGACCTTCCCCATTCAAAAGGTTCGAGGACGAGGTTCGCACGCCAATCGAACCCAGCACCAGTTTCCCACTCGGCTTCAGTGGGTAGACGAAAGCCGAGCGAAGAGACATCGATAGCTTCGACGACATCGTTCGCATTAATTCGGTAGAAAGGTTGCAAATCGTGCTGCGCGCTTAGCCAATTGCAGTATTTGACGGCATCTGTCCAAGACACGTCCGTGACCGGATGTTTACCTGATCCTTGAACGTTACTCTGAAATAGCTTGTAAGCGTCAAATGTGACCTCGGTCGCACCAAGATAGAACGGTCGCGTAAGCGCGATTGGAATGGAATCGACGTGCTCGCTATCGATGACTCTTTGGTAACTGAGGGGCGGAAATTTGATCAATGCAAGACCGCCAGTTACAGTGAGTTGTTCCGGCGCGAAGTGATACGCGTGGGCGGACGGTTCAAGTAATTCAAATGAAAAAGATTGACTTGAACCATGGTCTGCTGACACAGTTCTCGATTGGGAAGCGAGACCATCGCTACGAGCTTCTATTACGTCTCCAGGGTAGACGTCGAGCGTCATGGGTGGTGTTCCCGATTGAATCCCATTTAGGAACAAGGTCGCATTCGGGCTAGCCTGAACCTTAACTCGAATCGTTTCTTGTTCAAAGTCGATCGTCTGAGAGATGTCTTTACTAATTTCAGGTGAAAGGACCGCTCTGTGTTCCCTAAAACCGGGTTTACGTACTACCAGTTCATACGAGTGTCCGGGACGTAGCGGAAAGGACGTGCTACTCTCGCCCATAAATAAACCGTCTAGTAGGATCGATGCATTACTCGGATTGGTTGCGATCGTCGTAGTGATCAATGAAGGTACAAGCTCGACAATACCGAGATCGCGGGAGTCACCACGTTCTAAAGTGATGTCTATGCTTCTGGTGTCGTAGCCTGGCGCGGCGATATGGAGTTGAGCCGAAATAGCGGGAACACCCCCATCGAACCTACCTTGTCCGAGTGTTGTATCGGCTAGTTTGATCGTTGCCGATTGCGGCTTCGTATTCACACGTAGTAATGCTTGGTATGCCGATAGGTCGACGAAGATTTCTTGAGTATTGCCGAAGCCTTCGATTTCTACCGCGTACGCCGCGAGTTGAGTATCCCCACGCATGACCGCAACTACGTGACGTCCCTGCCCCAACTCGATGTCTTCTAGTCGAGTTTGTAATGCGCCGTCAATATGGATTGAAACTGGGAATTCTCGCGTGACTGTTACGTCAAGATATCCCGGAAGGGGATGAAGCTCGATGGGAAAAACGCGTCGCTCTGATTGGCGTTCGAACGCGACTGATTCGCTTGCATATCCAGGACTACTTAGCTCGTACGTCGCTTCATCAGAAAATACAAGGACACGATTGAACATCGCGAGTGCACTTCCCTGTTGACGCTCGATCGAATACGAGGATTCGATTTCACTCGGACCGACGGAATACTCGAATATTTCGCCGAACGAAAGTAGCCCGATCGGAAGTAATAAGACTACCGCGACGACGAAGACGATTCCGACCGTGGTTAGACGCTCTCGTCGCAGAGATTGAGTGCCGAAATCGTTATCTGACGGGTTCGTTTCTGTCAAAACCTTTCGATCGCCTTTATCTCGACAGTTTTAGGGTCGCCGTTCGGATTTAGTCGCAGCGACCTGCGAATCTCTCGGAAACCATCTCGTCTTCCGATCAACTCGTACTCCCCGGGCATCAATTGAACCGTTTGTGTTCGAAATCGACCGAGGTTCCTCCCGGGACGTAAGATGACATTCGTATAGCCATCTGAGGTGAGATTGACCATGACCGGCGATGTCCAACGCTGACTCAGTTCATTCAAACGTTCGAGTTTTTCGCCGACACGGCTCCCTAAGTCAACATTCTCAATCAGATTACGAAGGCGACTGACCTGAGTCTGAATCGAGGGACGTGAGAGGCGTTCCGGATTGGCAACTAATCGGTCTAAGAGCTGTTCAGCCTCTATCAAGGTCTCGGCGCGTTGAATCTGCTCAAGCACTGCTGGGTCTTGCGTTTTCAGGTTAGCTGCGATCTTGTGCGCTTCGGCCCAGTCCTCAGCGTGCATCGTTTTGGCGAATTTCTGGAGTGAGTCTTGCTGGTGCAGTCTGTCAAGTTGCTTCGTGACGAGCTGTCGAAGGTCTTGCGCTGCCACTGATTTTGGGTCGAGCTGCAACGTCTCGTCCAACAAGTGTCCAGCTTCCTCCCACCGTTCTTGATCGATTGCTTGGTGTACGCGCGTCATTAGTCTGCTAAAAGCCGATTGCGTTTGAGGGGAACCTGACTTCGGAATTTCGCTCTCGCCTGACACGACTACAGCACTCTCCGTTCGCAGCGGACCGTCGCCGACAGACGGATTCTCCGCTTGGTCCACAGCCCCAGGCGTCGTCGACGTGTCTACGGCTTCTGCTTCCGAAAGCTTGGGCGGTGACACGCGTGACGAGCCCTCAACGGGGCTCAATGACTCTCGATTCTTGTTTATTTGACTGTCGTTCTCGACTGGGGTGGAGGTCTCTGTCTCAGCGCAGCCCAAAGTAGCAGCCACACACAGAACCAAACAGAGCCGATACGACATGATCGTTAAATCTAGACTAAAAGATCTACTAAGTTCGTGTTTTAGTCGTCCACGATGTGTATGGTGTACGCGTCGGTTTCTTCGTGACTGTAAAGTTCGTGTACGACTTGACGCCATCGTTCGAACTGTGCCGCTGCCTTACCTTGCAGCGTTACCGTTTCACCTTCGATCTCGAGATTGACTGGCGCGAACGTGTCATGGTAGCTCTGCGACATTTCGTCAAAAAGACCAAGATTTTCCTTGAAATCCGCGCGATCTATCAAGCTCTTAACAATTAATCCACCACCAACGGCCGAACCCACTGCGAGCGTGGAGTCTCGTTCTTCAGCAGAATCTGCGTTCGCCGCTGCCACGGCTGTCGCCGCCAAGATAACGCCACCAACAGCACGCTCGACCCGATAACGTCTTCGCTCTAATCGCATTTCGCGAGCATACGGATAGACTTCATTCAACCACTTTTCGTAGTTCGGGTTCACCTTTTCGAAAAATCCAGCGTAGTGCTTGTCGTAAAGGAACGCGACTTCTTGGTCTTTTCTTGCGAATGCTTGGGTGCGTAACCATTCTTCAGTCGTCGGATCCGGCAGATATGAAATTTCCCATTGATCTCGATCATTTACTTTGATGGTGTCGCCGTATAGTGCTGGAGCGAAGAACCTGGCCAGCACTAAGTCGCGTGTATGTGTGATCTCTTCTAATCGAGACAACCTCGCAGCTTGGCCACGGCTATTTCGAGACTCATTTCGCTTCACGGTTTCTGCGTGATTTTTGGCGAAATCCTTCAAGCGTGCGTATACATCACGCGCGATTTCATTCCAGAGAGGTTGGAATGCGTCTTTTCCGGGCTCATAGAAACGCTGATGCCAGCCAAGAGCTACTTTATGGTCTGATGTTTTCCAGTCAATCCACTCGAATCCGCGAGCATCTATTAGATTCCAGCGGATCTTCATCTCTTCCGACGTTGATTCGAGTATCTTGCCGCGTAGATAGAGATCGGAGCTAACCGTGGCTGAAGGAGCTACGGTCACATGGTCAAACTGGTTCAACCGCTCGATCGCTTCCTTTATGCGGTGTGCGGACCGGATACTCTCAGTTTTTCGGACCTCCGGCCAGACCCCTTTCTCCCGCATTCGATCATCGTTCTCGTCGAGCTGAGGATCGAAGACCACTACGGCGAAATCCAGCGCAGGAATGTCGAGTTGTTCGTAGGTCGGTCCAATAGTAGAGGAAGCGGGTTTCGCTTGTTCCTGAGGCAGCTTCGGTCCTACCGGTACCGCGAAAACGCTGATACAGGCAAAGGTCGTCACGACGCTAAATGCGATGCACGTACGTTTGTTTAGAGCCACGTGTTTCACTTTTTCTTGTTGTTTAGGTAGTTAGTTAGTTCTTTACCAAGCGCTTCTTTCAAGACCGGATCGGTCTCTGCGAGATAGGCTTCATGAAGCGTTTTCGCATAGTCGTCGAGGACTAGCTCTTCATCGGAACCAATATCCAATATGCTGGTGTTGTGTGGAAGCGACGTTGCCGGGAAAATGGTGGTATGCCAGACATTACTACTTTGCGTAGTGTCGTCAAGATCATCATTAGTTGCATCACTTGAATCTGAATTGGCGATTGCGGTCTCTATGGAAGTTTCTCCATCGCGTGTGGTCGAAGGGGTTCGTTCGGTTGCTTCGTCCGAACTCTGACTTGACGCCGATTGTTGAGAAACAAGCGATCCGGTACTAGCTCCTTGCATTCCCGACTGCGAAACGCTAGTGAAACCAGCCGCTTCCCCGCCGATACAACGATCCATATCTAGGAGCATCTGAGCGATGATGCGTGCCTTCGTTCTATCAGGATTGGTAGCTAGTTCCCTTGAGTCGATCGGAGCGACTTGGATCTCGCATGGGTCTGAGACGTTGTCGGCTTCCTCGGATTGTTGGGCTTTCACAAAAGTCGTAAAAACGATAATGAAAGTCAACGAGGCAGTGCTCAGTATTGTTTGCCAGTAGAACTGAGAGGTCATATCACACAACGATGTATCGGCACGGCGTAAAGTGTGATCTGCGTCGCTTGTTGGTTCTGTGTAAAACTGAGATTGTTCAGAGTGTGACCCTCCTATAGGCAGATACGGGTCTCACATGACTGCGAGGGACAGATCGATAGTATGCTACAAATTAGACAAATCGGTGGTCAAAAGTTGCGGAGCGTAGCCGCTCGGATGCGATGCTATAGGAAATTGTTGTTCGATGCTTGACGCTCGCCAAATTGACGCTTACGTCGAAAACGGCTATCTGGTCGTGCCTAAATTGGTTGAGTCCGATGAACTTGAAAGCTGGAGCAATCGGTTTGTCGATATCGTAAATGGCGATCGACCTCAAACGCGCGGCATGGTGCTGATGAAGGACGTCATGGTCGCAAAAGGGGCGGTGGTCCCGAACGATCCATTACTCGGCGTCAACAAGCTGTTGAATTTTGAGGACGATCCTGGTTTCTACTCTTACGTTGAACACAAGAATCTAGTCACTGCGGCCAATGATCTGATCGGTAACGACCTTTATTCGCTTGTCACAAATGTGTTCAACAAACCACCAGAGGTTGATGGTCGTCATCCACTACATCAAGACCTTCGCTACTTCAGAATGCGACCACCGGAGAAGATTGTCGCCGCATGGACGGCTATATCGCCGTGCACGCGCCACAATGGATGCTTAGCGGTAGTCCCTAAGTCCCATCACTTGGGGTCGTTGCAACACCGATTACCCGATTGGGAATTCGTGAATTACGCGTTTTACGGAATCGAGGACACTACCGGCTTAGAACGGAAACACATCGAAATGGAACCAGGGGATACGGTGTTCTTCCACCCTCTGTTAGTACATGGATCTGGACGTAATCTCACGAGCGCATGTCGGCGTTCCATCTCCACGCACTACGCAAGTCATGAGTGTGAATCGCCTTCACCCGATTGGCGTGAGAACGATCGAGTACGCCGAGTTCAAGGTAGCTAAGTTCAACTGAACTCTGGCATTACGTCTTCCTTGAACATTTGGGCAGGTTCACGCGTGTCCTTGCCGAAGAACTCGATGACGAACATCGTACATCCAATGTCGATGTGCTTCTGAATGGCTTCGCAACACTGTTCGGCCGTTCCTGTGATAGCTAAATCACCTTTTGGATTACCCATATGACCGCCGAAGATTCGCTGTGCGTTATCAGCCATCGGTCCGGCTTCTTCTGCCGTGCGCGCGATTGTGACGAGGCATTGTTGACTGACTACGATGTCTTCGAAATCACGATCGACCGCATCACAATGTGACTTCAAAACGTCTACCTTGTGTTTTAGGTTGTCCTGATGACCTGCGAGATTGTTCCACATATCGGCCTTCTCTGCGACGAGTTTAAGAGTTACTTTCTCTCCTGCACCGCCAATGAGGATAGGTACACGTCGGGCTGGGAGAGGTTGACATACCACATCGGTCGCGTGAACGTAGTCGCCTCTATACGTAACCGGATTGGCGTCTTTCCACATCGCTACGAATAGATCAATCGTCTCCCGTAGTTGCTTTAGACGTTCACCTACACTGAGGAACGGCACCCCGAAATCCTCGAATTCGCTCTCCATCCAGCCTGCACCGAGTCCAGCGATCACTCGACCGCCCGCAACGTTGTCGATCGACGCGATCGTCTTTCCTAGCTGTGCTTGATTTCGCATTCCAGCGGGTGTAACCAACGTACCGAGCTCGACGCGTTCGGTTATTGCAGCGACTGCGGCTAACAAAGACCATGCCTCCATGATCGGGAGTTGTTTCGTTTGCGGACCATAGAGGTGGTCGCACACCCAAACGGAGTCGTAGCCGAGACCTTCGAATAGTTCAGCCGCATCCTTTGTCGCGACCCAAGGTCGTTTGATTTGAGGTAATGTGACGCCGAAGTGTGCCTTTGTCATCCTGATTCCTTTTTCGTTAGTTCTTTGACCGTTCAGTTTGCAGTTTCATTTGCAGCATGGCTTGCATCATACGAATGGTAGGAGCGTCAACGTTTGCGAGCGAAGCCAATTCAAGGACGCCGTCCAATACAGCATTCGTTTCGAGAGGTTTACCTTGAAGATAGTCCTGCAACATCGATGTTTTGTGAGGTCCAACAGATGCCGCGCCTTGGATTCGTTTAGGGATCGTCATGCCGAAGCGTGCACCGTAGTACTCCCCGATGGCTTGCGTTTCCTCCATTAGCCGCGTCGCGACGAATTGAGTGCCCGGATCGGTCGCCAGGCGATCGAGCGTAGCTCCTGTTAGAACACTTAGTGGGTTAAAGGCTACATTACCCCAGAGCTTTATCCAGATCTCGTTCCTGATATCTCTTCGAACCGATGTCCGACAACCTGCCTTGGTGAGAATTGCCGAAATTTTTTCGGTACGGTCAGTCATGTTTGCTTTAGGTTCCCCGATGCTAATTCGATTACCAGAGACATGTTTAACAACGCCAGGCGCGACTAGCTCGGCAGCGGGATATAGAACACACCCAACCGCACGTTGGGGACCGATGTCATTCCATATGCGACCGTCGGGATCGACGCTATGTATCGGTTGCTCAGTTCGAGCTGAATCTAAACCGAAGAAAAACCACCAGGGAACGCCGTTTACTGCGAAAAGTATGGTGGTGTTTTCGTGAAGTAAGCTTGTGAGGTGGTCCAATGCTGGCGTGATTGAATGCGCCTTCAGAGTCACGATGATCAGGTCTTGCGCTGCCAGGGTATCCTGATCACCGAACGCATTCACCTGTATCAAGCGCTCTTCGTCAGCTTCTATGACCCGTAGTCCTTGGCGTTTCAAAGCGTTCAGATGGTTACCGCGCGCGATTAGATTGGGGGTATAACCAGCGCCATGTAGATGTGCGGCTAACCAGCAACCGATCGCGCCAGCGCCATAGATACAGATGTTCAAGGAATATCGTGACTCCGTGATAGGTCGAAATGCTATACAGCAAGCGGTTCCGTGATATTCAAGGCTTTTTTATGAATAAGCGGTTCCAAACAGTGGACCCGTTTAGCCGTATCACTGCGTGCCGACGACTTTCGTTTAGGATCTGCACTGGAAAGAAGAGAACATGGCTTCCATCCGTCTTTCGATTGTGATATTGAATATGGCGGATGTGTGAAGTAAGGTGGTACGAAGTATGATTGTCGGTAAGCTACACAAGCTCAGTCATGCACATCACGATCAAATATTGCACATCCTGAGGCTACAAACCAAAGGCGGTCAGTTTGGCTGCAAAGTTTGAGTCAGAGCTCGGCGCGACTACTGAACTACTTGAGGGATCGGGCGGGGTATTCGACGTGCGAATAGACGAGAAATTAGTCTTTTCTAAGCACGAGACAGGCGATTTCCCAGACGAAGACGCGCTGATCGGCGAACTAGCAACACTATAGTCCGTTCGTCGGCTCAAAAATTAAAAACGCGAGGATTGAACGCCTCGTATAGTGAAAGTACAGCGTAACGACTGGCGCTGATTGATTGCTTTTCGAAATTGAGGTTTCTATTGCAGCGAATTTCGCTGATATCGTTCAAGCTGCTCGCGCTATCGATTGTTGGCGTGATCGTGGTCGCTTGCGGCGGCGGGGGAGGCGGCGGTACGACTACACCACCGCCTCCTCCACCTCCACCTCCGCCACAAAACATCACCTATTCGATTGACGTCGCGTCAGCACCGGGAGAAGCTACTGCTTCTGTAGGTGAATCTACGGAAGCATCGATTACGTGGTCGTTTAGTGCTTCCGTCTCAGATGCACCATCTACGAGTTACACCGTGACGTCTGAAACCTCTGGTGTTCAGATCACGGGTGGTTCAGGTAGCGTCGTACCGGGTACTTCAATCAATACCCAGCTGACGTTTACTTGCTCAGAATCAGGGACTGTCCAAGCGGAGATCACATTTGCGGTAGGTTCGGCGACGGAGAGTGCGACCTGGACTATTACGTGCACTGAAGAACAGATTACGTTTGAACCACTTGAGGAGGTCAGGATTGAGCAAGACGAAGCGGCTTTGGCAACCTTGACGTGGCGTTTTGGGACGACTGGTGACTCGTCGCGTTCGTTTGACTACGAGCTCACATCAACGTCGGGTCGACTTCAAATCTCCAATTCCACTGGGACTTCTCTGCCGGAAACTGAGATCGAAAACAGGCTTCGATTCGCGTGCGCCGAGGTTGGAAATTTCGTGGTTGCACTTCAGATTCGGGTGGGAAGCGCTACTCAGCAAGTCGATTGGAATGTCGCGTGTACGGTCGAAGACATACAAGCGATTACGATGGAATTCCATCAAGGACCATTGGTTGAAAGGGTCGAATTTACTCTGCTTGACGATAGTTGGGTAGCGGAGGTCATTCCATTGTTCTACCGAGGAACACGGGCTTTACGCCTCGGTTCTAATCGGCAAACATTCGTTACGGTGAGCTTTGAATCCGAGGTCGCAAGCGAGATCGATATCGCGCTCGAATCTTCGAATACATCAGACGACATAGTGATCGAACAGTTCAGTGCGAGCAATCTAACTCCGAATCTATCCGGTACTCGAACGAACTACGTTCGACGAATCGTCTTTGACGTTTCTGCAAGTGATCTTTCAACATTGGGTACGCTACATATCCGCATCGACCCTGAAGATGCGATCCCTCAGCGCAACGAGACGAACAACGACATTAATTTCGATATCGCTAATCTCGAAATCATCGAATTGCCTCATCTCAGGTTAACCCTCTTTCCGATCCGCTCGAGTGCCGGTGAACCGGATCTAAGCGATACGAGTTTTTACGCTGACGTGATGTACGAATTACTTCCGGTCGGTACGTATTCAATAAGCGTTGGCGAGACGATCGACCTATCGTCAGAGGAGTCGTTCGATCCTAATGCCGCGCTAAATGCCGTCTGGGATCGATGGCTTGATTCTGGCGATCGATACGAGTTCTACCATGGCATCTTCATGCGAGCGAACGACGACGACGTTTGTGGTTTAGCTCACGTTTCGGGGAACGCTGGTGCAACCGGCGATAAAAGTGAGCTATGCTCCAACAACACGTTTGCGCACGAAATGGGACACAATCTTTCACTAAATCATGCACCGGCATGCGGTGCGGAAAACGCTGACCCCGATCCAAACTATCCATACTCCGATGGTTCGATCGGCCCAGAAAGCGGTTGGTTAATGCGTCAGCGACGACCAATCGGTCAAGCGGGACTCGCGACTACAAAGATATACGACATCATGTCGTATTGCCTTGAGACGTTTACGAGTCAATACAGCTACGGTACGGCTAAAGACTACTTTGTACGTCGTTTTGGTACAACCGTAGCTGCGTCGGAGGCACCACGACCTCGAGTCGTGGGATTTGAGCTCATCGAAGGTCGAAGTCTCGTTCTTAGAGGTTCCTTTTCAACGACCGATGGATGGCAATTAGAGAAAGCCACATTCGTTGATACGGCTCCTTTACCACGTGTATTCGATAACGCTGAGTTTGAATTGCATGTGATTCACACTGCGTCCGGAACACGTCTATACCGTGAAAACGTTCAACTGTTGGTCATTGCTCACGGTGATCCTAATAAACAAGACTGGGGTGCACGGATACCGGTATTTGGCACTTCGGGGCTACATATTGCTATCGTGGATAAGCAAGGTCGCGTCGTGTTAGAGCATGAAATAGAAGGTGAGACGGACTAATCGCTCGCGTTCGCGGGTCACTTGAGACCATGTCTCTTGTCGCTTCGTCTCCGCTTGATGCATGTCAGTGATGCGGTCGTTCTACGGGCTTTAATGTATGAAATTGCGAAGATAGGGTTCGTAGCGGAGAACACTTCATTATGGAATCAGGCTTGAGTTCCAGTATCGTAGAAACGGAACTTGGACCAATCAAAGGGCGCCGTAGAGGCGATGTTCTGCAATTCCTAGGTATCCCATACGCGGAACCACCAACGGACGCACGTCGCTTTCTACCTCCGGTGCCGGTAAAAGCTTGGTCTGACGTGCTCGACGCCACCGAGTATCCAAATCGATCATTGCAACCGCCAGCAGGGTATTTAGGCGAGACGGTTGGAATCCCAAGCGAAGACTGTCTCTTTCTGAACATCGTAACACCCTCAACGGAAGGCAGGAGTCGACCCGTACTGTTTTGGATACACGGTGGTGCATTCATAAATGGATCTGCAAACGACTATGACGGTTCGGTGCTGGCCACGCAAGGCGATGTCGTTGTCGTGACAATCAACTATCGGTTAGGTCTACTTGGGTTTCTCGATCTTTCGTCACTCGGTGCCGAATTCGCAGGTTCAGCTTCGAATGGAATCCGAGATCAGATCCTTGCACTCAATTGGGTACGGGACCATATCGCAGATTTCGGTGGCAATCCAGAGAACGTTACGATCTTTGGGGAGTCTGCCGGTGGGCATTCCGTTATGAGTCTGTTAGCGTCGCCCGAAGCTGATGGACTCTTTCACAAAGCTATCGCGCATAGTCCAGGCACGACGGATCGACCTCCACCCGATCTCGTTCCATCGCTCGTTTCCCACTTGAATGTAAATCGCGATCAACTCGTCTCAAAACTGTGCGACATATCGCCCGAAGAACTCATCAGCATACAGGTCGCAGTTCCGAGTATTGGCGTTGGGATCGATGGCAAAGTTGTAACCCGTTCAACCAACAAAGCAATCACTGAGAAAGGTCCAGAGGGTGTTCCATTGATTGCAGGTACAAACAAGGACGAAGGCAAATTCTTCACGGCCTTGTATGCAATCGCCGATCCCGATTTCCTGCCGCCGCAAGAGCCAATTGCACGGATCGTGACCGGTGGAGAGGATCCGACGACCTACATGGACGAATTAAAGGCTCTGCACCCAGGAGCGAGTCCTGCAGAGATTTTCGAGCGTATCTGGGATGGCTTATTCCGCAGAGCCGCGATAGGTGGTGTAGCTTGCACGACCGCTGCCGGTACGGGGGGTTGGCTCTATCAGTTCGATTTGCGATCGACAGAGAAATTCCTAGGTTACGATGTCGGTGCAGGGCATGCGGTCGAGATTCCATTCACTTTCAATCGATTCAACAGCAACGATCCTGGGTTGTTAGCCTTATATAACTCAAGCGATCCGGATGTGCTGAAACTCTCGCAGCAATGGTCGGATACGGTCATTCAGTTCGCGAAAACCGGCGATCCGAACGGTGCCGGTCTTCCAGAATGGCCGCGCTACGATGAACAAAGTCGTGCCACCATGGTGTTAGACCGTTACTCACGAGTCGAAAGCGATCTGAATCGAGAAGAACGCTTGTTGTGGGATAGACACTGACAGTTCTGTAAAACAGAAGAAGTCGTTGCAACGAATACGGGTTATCTCACGTAGTCGATTTGATGAATATGCCGTCGATGCGGCGATCTACTGCGTCGAAGGTGACACGTTTGTTGCTTGTGACCTACTCGCGAAGTAGCTCGTTTATTGAGGTCTTCGAACGAGTCTGCTCGTCAACGGTTTTGATGATCACCGCACAATATAGATTAGGTCTAGGCGTACCGTTGTCGTAACTACCTTGGGGCAGCGAGCCAGGTACCACAACCGAATACTGAGGGATTCGACCCGTGTGGATTTCGCCGGTTCTACGATCGATGATCTTCGTCGATGCGCCAATAAACACGCCCATCGAGAGAACCGCGCCCTCCTCAACGATCACGCCTTCAACGACTTCTGATCGTGCACCGATGAAGCAGTTATCTTCGACAATGACGGGATTTGCCTGCAATGGTTCGAGTACGCCTCCGATTCCAGCGCCGCCGGAAATATGACAGTTTTTCCCGATTTGTGCACATGAACCGACCGTTGCCCACGTGTCGATCATCGTGCCACTGTCAACATAAGCGCCAAGATTCACGTAGCTTGGCATCAAGACGACGTTTGGTGCGATGTATGCGGAATGACGAACGTACGCAGTTGGTGCGGCACGGAATCCAGCTTCCTCGAAATCGCGGTCACTCCACCCTTCGAATTTTGCGGGAACTTTGTCCCACCAGGATGTACCGTCAGGACCACCAGACATGCTTCGCATCGGATTTAACGAAAAGCTAAGCAATACTGCCTTTTTAACCCACTGATTAACGATCCATTGATCGTTGATCTTTTCGGCAACTCTATATTCACCTCGGTCTAGCCCGTCCAACGTGGCTTGCACGGCGTCACGGACAGCTCCGCTTGTGTCGACCGACAAGGTGTCACGGTCTTCCCATGCTTCATCAATTGTTTTTTGCAATGCCACTTTAGCTTAGTCCTGACGGGCGAAGGTTCGAATGTTAAAGAGGTGTTTCAATTGACTTAGCACGCGTGTATATGAACTAGCTATCGACACGCAGATAGACTTCGTGAGGCAAATTTAGTTACTGTGGAACTATGAGGTTGAGTAAACAGATAAGTTCGCTCCACGCAATCTTCACGCGGCGACCCATTGCACGACGCTCGGTGCGTCAGCTGCTACCAATGACTCTGCTAGGGTTAGTGTCGGCTACTCCGGCGATTAATGCCGCGGATGAATTCATGAACCCACCCATCGCGATGGAACTTGCGAGCGTGCCGATGGTGCCACTTGAGCTGACGACGCATGTCAGTCGTTACCAGAATGTGAGATCGGCATCAGTCGTCGACTGGGTTGATGAAGACCTACTCATCGTGACGCGTTTCGGTGACACGAGCCAGATCCACCTCGTGAGTTCTCCACTTGGTATGCGCGAGCAGATCACGTTTGCTCAGGAACCCATCCGCGGGGCGTTGGTTCCATCGTTGGCAAAACCGAAGCGTTTTATTTATTCCAAGGATGTGGGAGGTAGCGAGAGCTATCAGTTGTTCCTGATGAATCTCGATTCTAGGTCAAGTGAGCTACTAACCGACGGGAGATCGCGCTATACCGGGGTGTCATTCAGTCCATCTGGCAACCGGATTGCTTACTCGTCAACAGAAATCAATGGACGCGACTCGGACCTTTTCATTCAAGAGTTAGGAGGCGATAGAGTTGTTGTTCAACAAGGTGAAGGCGTCGGGTGGAGCGTCGAAGACTGGTCACCGGATGAACAGAGAATTCTTATTTCAAGGTATGTCAGTGTCGTCGAATCGGAACTCTATGAGGTGAATTTAGCCACGCTCGAACGCACGCGCTTACTTGAGGAACACGGGCAAATCTCAATCGGTAGTGTAGCGTACAGCGCATCAGGCGAGCAAGTGTTCTTTACGTCGTATCTTGATGGTGAATTCACGCGTATATTTGAATTGGATCTCTCGAGCGGCGCGGTCGGTCCACGTTCGCCCCAGATCAGTTGGAACGTCTCCTTCTTCCGTCTTTCCCACGATCGATCTTTGCTTGCTTTCGTTGTCAACGAAGGAGGCTATGGCAAGACCCACATCGTCGACCTAAGCACCAAACAGGAACTTGCGTTGCCGAACTTCCCATTGGGTCAGATGTCGAGTATCCGATTTAATCAGGACGACAGCCGAATAGCTTTCTCATACCAAACCGCCACATCTCAAACTGACATATACGTTTTGGATCTGGCTAACCAGGAACTAACACGTTGGACCCATTCTGAACTCGGCGAACTGCCTACCGAGAATATGGTCAGTCCCAAGCTAAAACAGTTTAGCTCATTCGATGGGCGTCAAATCCCAGTATTTGTATACGAACCGACGTCAGAGGGACCGCACCCCGTGCTTATCTATATCCACGGTGGTCCGGAGTCTCAGTACCGCCCAAGGTTCTCGGCCACCTTCCAGTTCTATGTGAATGAACTGGGGGTTGCGCTATGGGTTCCTAATGTACGAGGATCCTCGGGGTACGGCAAAGAGTACTTAGGTCTTGACAACGGTTATCTACGCGAAGACTCGGTAAGGGACATTGGTGCTTTGCTCGATTTCATCGCGACGGATGAGTCGATGGATTCGTCGCGGATAGGAGTTATCGGTGGTTCTTATGGTGGTTATATGGTCTTGGCTTCACTCGTTCATTTCGGCGATAGATTGAAAGCGGGCATCGAAACAGTCGGCATCAGCAACTTTGTAACGTTCCTGGAAAACACCCAAGACTATCGAAGGGATCTGAGAAGAGCCGAATACGGTGATGAGCGCGACCCTGACATGCGAGCATTCTTAGAGTCCATTGCGCCATTGAACCACGTGGACCGGATTGCAACCCCCCTATTGATTGGGCAAGGATTGAATGACCCTCGCGTTCCAGCTTCAGAGAGTCGGCAGATTGTGGACGCATTACAGGCGCGCGACATACCGGTGTGGTATGTACTCGCAAACGACGAAGGGCATGGATTTCGTAAAAAGCCGAACCGAGACTATTGGTGGTATGTCGTGACCATGTTCCTGCAGAAGCATCTTCTCAATGGTTAGTCGCTGTTTAATTTGTGGCTAATTACTAAGAGCTTCAAATGTGATCGTTAAACCTCGCATTCGCGGATTTATCTGCACGACCGCTCATCCCTTGGGGTGTGCGGCAAACATCCGTGAACAGGTGGACGTGACCCGAAAACTAGGTGGTGTCGAGGGGTGCAGTTCAGCTCTCGTCGTCGGGTGCTCTGGTGGATACGGTTTAGCATCACGGATTGTCGCTGGATTTGGCTGTGGTGCGAATACGGTCGGTGTGTCATTTGAGAAACCGCCCGAAGCCGATAAACCTGCCTCCGCTGGGTGGTACAACAATGCTGCGTTCGATCTAATTTCTGAAGAAGCTGGATTGAGATCAACATCCTTCGATGGAGATGCGTTCTCGCATGAGATCAAGCGGCAAGTTATCGATGAACTCAAGGCGAACTATGAACCCGTTGATCTATTGGTTTACAGTCTTGCCCCACCTATTCGGATCCATCCTGATACCGGTGAGCGATTTCGCTCAGTCATTAAGCCGTTAGGTGAAGCCTATGAAGCAAATACACTGACGCTCGATGTACTCAAAGGTACTGGTCGGCTGACACCTGTTTCGTTGGAACCAGCCAGCGAAGAAGAAACGGCTGCAACTATCGCAGTTATGGGGGGCGATGACTGGCGCAGGTGGATCGATCAATGTGCAGCGGAAGGTGTTTTGAGCGATGATTTCAAGACCATTGCGTTTACGTATCTTGGCAACGATCTGACCTACCCGATCTATCGTGGCGGCACGCTAGGACAAGCAAAAGAGCATCTTGACCAAACGTGCCGTGAACTCAATGAACAGTACGGAAGTCGTGGCGCTGAAGCGCTCGTCGCGGTACTGAAGGCTGTTGTGACCCAGGCGAGCACAGCGATACCGGTCGTACCTCTGTACTTTTCAATTCTCTTCAAGGTAATGAAGGCCGCAGGCACACATGAAGACTGCATAGGTCACATCAATCGATTGTTTCGTGAGCAGCTATACGGTACAGCGGGTCGGCGGATCGACGACGAAAATCGTATCCGTATGGACAACTTCGAAATGGCGGAAGCGACGCAGGACGAAGTGATTCAGCGCTGGCGGGATATTAACGAAGAGAACTTAAGCGAACTTGCAGATGTTGAAGGGTTCGTCACAGATTTTTTAAAAATTTTTGGATTCGGTCGTGACGATGTTGATTACGATGCGGAACTATCGGACCTAGCAAGCGTAATCCGCTCTTGAGCATATTCCTCGACGCTTGTCGGGGTCAGCCGACTCCGTATACACCTATCTGGCTTAATCGGCAGGCCGGTAGATACATGCCGGAATACCATAAAGTGAAAGGTGATACGCCTAGTTTGGCATTCTTCAAGAATCCTGAGCTGGCAGCTAGAGTGACACTCGATGCGCAGGCAATATTGGGCGTGGATGCAGCAATCATGTTCGCTGACCTGCTTCCGATGCTTGAACCGATGGGTTTTGAGTTGGATTACTTTGCTGGTACTGGCCCGGTCTTCGCGAATCCAATTTGTGATGTCAAGGACGTCGACCGTATCCACGTTGTGCCCGCAGATGAAGGTGTTGGGTATATACGACAGACCATCGCGAACATACTCCAAGATTTGCCGAAAGATATCGCGTTAATCGGTTTTGCTGGAGCCCCGTTCACATTAGCTAGTTATGTAATCGAAGGCAAAAGCTCACGTGATTTTGAGAAGACGAAACGGTTCATGTATGGTCATTCGTCCGCGTGGAATCGACTTCTGCAAAAACTCTCGACTGCGATCGGTGACTATGTCGAACTACAAGTTGAGTCTGGCGTTCAAGCGGTACAAATATTCGATAGTTGGGTTGGGACGCTGTCCTGTGCCGATTACGAACACTACGTCGCGCCACATGTGAAGCGTCTGATGGGTCGTATTAGCGGTCGCGTGCCGGTTATTTACTTTGCCGTTGGGAATAGCCACTTATTACATGCAATGCAGGCTACCGGACCAGACTTCATGGCATTGGATTGGCGAGTCTCCTTAAAGGACGCGTGGGACGATTTAGGCACCGTTGCCATTCAGGGCAATCTTGATCCCATTTCGCTTTGCGCGGACCAGGAAACAGTAAGAACGAAAGCGCAGGGAATACTCGATTCCGTCGCAGGTCGATCGGGTCACATTTTTAATCTGGGGCATGGAATCGTGCCTCAGACACCAGTCGATCACGTACGTTATTTAGTGGACTTCGTCCACGAGCATACGAGCTAAACTCGAAGGTTTTTATCCGTAACGGCGCCTTCACTGGCATTTGTTACTAATGAAGCGTATTTCGCCAATGTTCCCTTCAATGCGTATGGTTTTGGCGGTGTCCAGTGCGTGCGACGGTCTGCGAGCTCGCTATCTGACACCTCAAGATTGATCTCATTGGCAACAGCATCAATGGTGATGGTATCGCCGTCTTCGATCAGCCCAATTAGTCCACCCTCGTAGGCTTCGGGTACGACGTGACCGACGACGAAGCCGGATGAGCCGCCAGAGAAGCGGCCATCGGTGATTAACGCGACCTTGCCAGCCAGACCTCGACCATTCAGCGCACTCGTCGGACTGAGCATTTCACGCATGCCCGGACCGCCTCGAGGTCCTTCATAACGTATCACCACGACATCTCCTTCCTTGACCGTCCCGTCCATAATCGCAGCCATGCCAGCTTCCTCCCCGTGGAAGACACGAGCGGATCCTGTGAAGCGTTCACCTTCGTGTCCCGTGATTTTGGCGACGGATCCACCAGATGCGATGTTTCCTCGCAAGATCCGAAGATGACTGTCGGGTTTGATCGGATTGCTGAACGGACGAATGATCTCTTGACCGTCTGGATACGAACCAACGTCTGAGAGGTTTTCTGCAAGTGTCTTTCCGGTAACGGTCATGCACTCGCCATGCAATAGACCTTCATCGAGAAGGGACTTCATGAGTGGTTGAATACCACCAATCGCGACTAACTCAGACATTGAGTAGTGACCTGCAGGACGCATGTCCGCGAGCACTGGAACTCGTTTGCCGATACGCGAAAAGTCGTCGATTTCTAGTGGAATATTCGCCGCGCTGGCGATCGCGAGCAAGTGTAGGACAGCATTCGTTGAGCCTTCAAGCGCGATCACCAACGTAATTGCGTTTTCAAACGATTCACGAGTGAGCAACTTGGAAGGTGTCAGATCTCTCTCGACCAGATCTGCGACTGCGACGCCAGCTCGGTAGCAATCCCCAATCTTGTCCTCGCTTACGGCTTCCTGAGAGGACGAATTTGGCAAACTTAAGCCAAGTGCTTCGATTGCAGATGCCATCGTGTTTGCGGTGTACATGCCGCCGCACGAGCCTGGTCCCGGGATCGCTGTTTCTTCAACCTCTTGAAGTTCCTCGGCAGAAATCAGGTTCTCCGCTCGTGAACCAACAGCTTCAAAAACAGAGATGATGTCTCGTCGTTCTGCACCAGGTTGAATGGTGCCACCGTATACAAATACCGATGGGCGATCGAGCCGTGCCATGGCCATGGCACATCCAGGCATGTTCTTGTCGCATCCACCAATGGCTACGAGTCCATCGAAACCTTGTGCACCAACCACGGTCTCGATGGAATCCGCAATCACTTCTCGACTGACCAAGGAGTAACGCATTCCAGGTGTACCCATCGAGATGCCATCTGAAACCGTGATCGTGTTAAAGACAACGCTCTTAGCTCCGTTAGCGTCGACGCCAGCGGCAGCGTGCTCGGCGAGCTCATTGATGTGCATATTGCAAGGCGTTAGATTGCTCCACGTTGACGCGATACCAACTTGCGCCTTTTGGAAATCTTCGCGCTTGAAACCGACGGGGTAGAGCATCGCGCGGCTGGGTGCCTGTTCGACACCATCAACGATGATGCTCGAGTAAGGGCGTTTCTTGGTCATTCGAGTTCCTTTATCAAAAGCGTCGATTGGCGCTCATGGTCGTAAGTGGCGCGGTTCGCACTCGGCAATGAATCCAATCGTGACGTAAGGTAGTCGTGGCGTTCGAACCAATCGACGGCGTGCCTGGTGAAGACAAAAACGTGGCTTGCACCACGCTTTCGCGCTTCTGCTTCAGCTCGACTCAGCAGACGACTACCGATGTTTCGGTCGCGGTGGACTGGCGCTGCAAGTAGTGTACCGATTTCTTGCATACCGTCCTCAAGCGAATATAGAGCAACGCAACCAACCGGAATGTTGTCGTGTTCGGCTAGAAAAACCGTTGTTGAATCGTCTCGTAGCTTCTCTCGCGAGCGGGGCACAAGCCTATCCTGCTCGATGTCCATTTTCATGAGATCGAGAATCACATCAGTGTCGATATCGGTCGCTCTACGAATGGTGAGGTAATCGTCGGTCGAAATTTGTGTCCCTGATCCGTCTGCTGTAAACAGCTCGGCTAACAAAGCTCCCTCAGTTTCGTACGACACGATGTGCCCACGATTAATACCTTGTCGACAAGCTTGTAGGAGCGCATGCATACGGTGCATGGTCGATTTCTCAAGGGTTTCCTGCTCCAAGATCGCCTGAAATGCGTCGGTTGAGAGGTCGCTATTGACGATGTCAGGGTCACCAACTAGAGATGCCGGTTCGTGCAGAACGATCATCTTGTTCGCGCTGATTGAAAGTGCCACGGCAGTTGCAACATTGTTGACGGTTTCCTCGTGGGAGTTGGTACTCATTGAATGCCCGACTGTCGGTGCAATGAGTGCTATCGAACCATGATCGAGGGTTTGAACGATGTGGTCGGCCTGTTTCCGACGATGCGCGTTAGCGTCACGGGGCTCGTTACCATGATGAATCGGAGGCGCTGAATCAAAGGTCTCCTCAACGACCGATATCGCCTGATTACGGTATCTACTACTCGGTAATCCACGTGCAAACAGCTCTTTCACTGTCGTAATGCACCTTCTTCGTTCGCCCGAGGTAGTTTCAACGATCAATACTTGCTTGATTCCGAGCACATGAAGCAGTGCTAAGTCCCTTACGATTTTTCCAAGCAACCCTTGTTGCAAACTTGCGGCTGGCATGAGGACGACGAACACCTTATCTCGGTGTTCACGGATATAAGGGGACGAATCTCGAAACCAACGAGCAAAACGATGGAAATCCATAGTGATTTAGGTGGTGCTTTGTCGCGTTAAGGCGTGGCGCAGTAAGTGTGAATGAGGTTTTCGAGAATATCTTGTGTTGGCTTGAGCCGGTCGAGGCTGATGTACTCGTCTGGCTGATGCGCTTGATTAACGGATCCTGGACCAAAAACCACAGTTTCCATGCCTAAAGCCTGATAAAACGGCGCTTCGGTACCAAATGCAACGCCTCGAGGCGCGTGCTTCGTCGCGTTTGATAAATATCGAACGAGTTCACCTGTCGTACTCGTTTCGAATGGCGGTATCGTGGGACAGGTTGATTCAACTTGAATCTCGGCGCCGGTTTGAGCTGAGATATCGTGGACGCGACGCTGAATATCGTCAATTAGAAGTTGAGCATTCATCTTGGGGAGCAAGCGAATATCGAATTGCAGTTCGGCGTGGGCACAGATGCGGTTCGGGACGTCCCCGGCATGAAGACAGCCGAGATTAAGCGTTGGGTATTGCACAGCAAAGGCATCGTTTGCGTACTTCGATCTCAACTCCATACGGAATTCCATCAATCTTGAGATGACTTGATGCATCGTATCTAGTGCATTAACCCCAGCATCTGGATCAGAGGAATGACCAGCAACCCCCGTGATTGTCACTCTTAATAACGCAATGCCTTTGTGCGTATACGCAGGAACGAGGTTCGTCGGTTCACCTATGACTGCCGCATCTGCTTTCGGAAAACCCAGCGTTTCAAGCTCGCGCGCGCCAGCCATGCTGGTCTCTTCATCGGACGTGGCGGCCACACACAACGGCTTTTGGAGTTGACGATCGTCGATTGCTGCACATGCCGCGAGCACAAGCGGAAAGAACCCTTTCATATCACATGTGCCTAGTCCATAGAACCGACCGTCTTGTTCCGTTAAACCGAAGGGGTCTACATGCCACTGCGACTCAAGGCAAGGAACGGTATCAGAGTGCCCAGCGAACACTAAACCACCTTCACCACCTCCCTTTCGTGCAAGCAGATTGGCTTTTTGTGGATTGGATTCAAGTGGCTTGACGACGACATCGAAGCCAAGATCATCTAGCCAATTGGCCAGAAGATTTATGACCTCAATATTGCTTTGATCAATCTGTTGATCGGGGCAACTGACAGAAGGCGTGCTCACAAGCGCCCGGAACATGTCAGTCGTACTGGGGATCATGCGACGGGACCGGACCAGTGGGCTGAATTGGGTGAATGATAGTCGGTAAAAACTCGATTTTTGGTTCGCCAGATGCGTCGAATCGCCATAACGGGTTAGACATTGAGAATCTCATCAACGTCACGGATTGCGATAATTTCGTATTAGTTAATACCTATACAAGATGACGAATTTAGCGTCGAATTTCGCCGACCGAGACGGAAAAATCTGGATGGATGGGGAGCTGCGGGATTGGCGTTCTGCGCAGATTCACGTGCTTACGTCCACGCTGCACTACGGGGTGGGTGTGTTTGAAGGTGTTCGAGCTTACGCGACCAATCGCGGACCGTGTTTTTTTCGGTTGCCAGACCATACACGACGTTTGTTCGACTCTGCACATATCCTGCGTATTGAGATTCCGTATAGTCAAGAAGAGCTTAACGCCGCTCAGGTCGCTGTAGTACACGCGAATGAACTAGAGGAAGGGTACGTTCGACCGATTGTCTACAGGGGCTCAGAACAGATGGGACTGCGTGCGGAAGGGCTCTCCGTTCACGTGGCGATCGCCTGTTGGCCTTGGCCAGACTACATGGATCCTGATGCCCGAGAGAAAGGCATTAGAGTACAAACATCGTCGTATACGCGCCATCATGTGAACATCAGCATGTGTAAGGCGAAAGCTACGGGTAACTACATCAATTCGATACTTGCGCTATCCGAAGCCCAAGACGGGGGCTACGATGAAGCGTTGTTACTTGATAACGAAGGCTATGTGGCTGAAGGTAGTGGTGAGAACATTTTTGTTGTAAAGGACAGCGAAATCCATACACCTCAACTTACGTCTTGTTTACCGGGTTTGACCCGAGATACGATCATCACATTTGCACGCGAATCTGGTTATTCAGTTATTGAACGGAATATCACACGGGACGAGATTTACATTGCCGACGAGGCCTTTTTCACAGGTACCGCTGCAGAGGTATTGCCAATCCAAGAGTTGGACAGTCGGCAGATCGCGAATGGTCGGCGAGGTCCGATCACAGAACGATTGCAGACGATGTATTTCGATCAAGTTCGAGCGAAGCGGGAAGCACACCCCGAGTGGCACACCTACATAGCCTAAGTCCAATTCCCGATTTTTAAGTAGTGAATCAATACTTGCGGACTGTACCGTCCTCTAGCGACTTAAAACGCCTGTGTATCCAGTAATACTGATCGGGATTTTTCTGAACTGACTCGCCGATAACCCTGTTTAGCGTTGTAGCGTCCTTAGTTTGGTCTCCAGTGGGATAGTTATCGATCGGTCGATACTGAACTATCCATTTCTGATCGTCTTCTTGGTATGAAAACTCGACGAACACCGCAGTCATGTCATAGCGCGTAGCGATGCGGGACGTTACTTTGAGCGTAGCGGCTTTTTCCACCCCGAGGAAGGGCACAAACACGGACCGCTGGTGACCCATGTCTTGATCCGGTCCAGTCCACACAATCCTCTGACGAGTCTTGTCGGCGAAAGCTTTTATTAGGCCGATCCGATCATCACGATCGATCACGCTCGCGAAAAGTCTCCTACGGTGTCTTAGGATCAGGTAGTTACCGACCACAGCATTCTGGCGGCGATGAACGATATCAACGGGTGCGTCTTTCCCCAGTACACATCCACAACTTTCGAGACACGTGAAGTGAGCACCGATGAGGAGGACGTTCTTGCCTTTGGCCAGAGCGGCGTCGAGTGTCTCCCGTCCACGGATTTCGCAGTTCGAAGTGACCGAACTGTAACCGCACAGGAGTATGTAAGCGGCTTCGAAATACCCTGCCATGGTTTCCTCTAGGTTGCGCATGGCAAGTGATTCACGCGCATTCGTCGTCATATCCGGAAAAACAAGCTCAAGATTGCGCCGGATAACGTTGAAACGTCGCGGACTGATTCTCTTCAGTAGGTGAGCTACTTTTCTACCCCACACGCGTGAGGTTCGAATGGAAATGGGTTGGAAGAAAAGCCAAGCGACACCAACAAATATCCACCATCCCCAAGTTCTAGGGTGGAGAGGTATTGAATCGCCTAGGGATTTCTTGGCCACGGCACGAATTGCATCAGCAATTGAGGCTACACCGAGTTACTTGCATAGCACAGTTGTGCATCCTTAAGGATTTACGCCCGGTGAGCAAATCGAATCGCGCACGTTATTACGCATATTTCTAACTCAGAGTCGTACTCGTACAAATTAGCGACACTTCATTTTAAATCGGTACATCAGGTGGTCTGTTTCATTGCATGAACGCTATTTTTCGTTGGTTTTGACCGGGTATTCAGCGTGCGCCGAATTCGACCTTTGAACCGACCGATACGCCTAGTAATCGACTTAATCCTGCGTTTATCTCGACAACCGCTCGGACCGGTTTAGCGTAGCCGATAGATTCCAGTGAATGTGGTGTCGTGCGATGTTCGATGTGACGGATCGTCATGTTCGAATCCACCCACCACATGTCTAGGGGAATGTACGTGTTCTTCATCCACATCGATGCTATCCGAGGTCGCTCATAAAGGAAAAGCATGGTTACGTTCGCGGGTAGATGCCTAATGTGCATCAATCCCTGTCTGAGATCTTCCTGTTTTGAAACAATGACGGTTTTCAAATGGATTTTCGATCCACTGGGCGTGTGAACGATCAGAGGTACTGCAGAGTATCTGTAGAGCGGTGACGCAAATTGCCCGTGCAGGAATTGTGGATGAGAACTGATGAGCAGTGTTGCGAGCCAGAGTACTTGTATACGGCTAAAAATTGGTGTATCAGCGGGTGACATCAACTTACTTCGAGCGTTGAAGATTGCGGGTCATGGCTTGTATGGGCCAAGAGATAATTGGAATAGAGTTATCTTAGTGGCGCTATTTCATCATGGCAGATCCATACATTGGTAAAACGCTTTCCAACAACCTTTTCAAGATCGACGATGGCGTACTGACAGATTACTTGAGAGGTTTGAATCTTGAAGCAGATTCGAACGGATCCATTCCAGCAATGATTGCATCGGGGATAGATAACGGGTACTTTGCCGAAATCGCATTCCCATATCAGATTGGTCATCTCTGGATGCGTCAAGAGTGGGAACTTCGTCAACCTTTGCAGCCGAACTATGCCTATCGAGTGTCCGGCGAAATCACCGATATTTACGATAAGCGTGATCGTCAAGTAGTGAAATACCGCGTAGATCTCTCAAACGAAAGAGAAGAGCTCGTTGTCAGAACATTTCACCATCAGAGTTTCTTACGGGAACGGATTAGTGGCGAGAGTGTCGAACTTCGTGACCCTGCGAAGAAACCCGGAGCTCGAAAGTTCATCGTTCCTGAAGGAGAACGCTTCGGAGGACTGGAGACAACGATCACGAAGGAAATGTGTGGAATCTTCTTTCATGGCGACGCTAACTACCACACGGATGATGACGCGGCTAAAGAGCTCGGTTTTGAACGAGTCGTCGTCGGTGGGCGAATGACCATGGCGTACGCCGGTACCGTACTGGAGTCTTATTTCGGTAACGCTTGGTCGACGAGTGGAAAACTGGATTTGAAATTCACTAATCCTTGTTGGTGCGACGACTTGGTGACAGTTCACGGCGTCGAATTGGCAGAACAGTCGGAGCCGAACCGTCGGCAAGCATTCCTATGGATGCAAAAACCGGACGAGAGCATCGTCTATGTCGCGGAAGCAAGCGTCGCAAGCTAGTTTTAAGGCACCGCTGCCACATCAGGTGAGAGTGTGGCTTTGCTGCGCCGCACTAGGGATTTTTAGTCTCCAGACCTTCGGGCAGGCACGAGCGCTTGATTCGATTCCGCACGTCGGTCAAACGCTGTTAGCGGTATCTGAAGCGGCTCTCGTAGCACCTGTTACAACGGCGTCTGGTGCGGTACTTAGCGTAGAACGTCGAGGTGACTTGATTCGATTTAGCGCGACGCACGAAGAGGTTATTTCTCGGTCTCAGTGGTATCAAACCACACGTCGAATACCGCCGGTCGTATTCGGAACTGCCGACCGGAAGTTTCACGAGCTCGACAATCGTATCTTGGTCAAACTGGTTCATCCAGAGCGACTCGAGACGATCGCTGAGGAATTGAGCGCTGTAAGAGCGAAGCATTATCCAGGTCTTGGCTATTCGGTTTTGTGGTTGCGTCGCGACCAGGATCCGATCGGGACTGTTGAGCTGTTACGGTCGGATCAACGAATCCAGAAGGCTGAAGTACAGCTCAAGCGTCCTCTGATGTTCCCTCTGTGAACTTCGGTTTGAATCGTTTTTTCCTAGGTTATCTCGTTGCCTTTTTCGTCGTAGTAGGTGTTCTACTACTCTTTTTAACCGGGTGTGGATCGTCAGATTCGGGTGGTAGACCGACTGTAGTCACTCCACCTACACCGGTTACGGCGACGATTTCGACGGCGTCGACTGAATTGGTCGAAGGTAGCTTAGATGAAATCGAGATTTGGGTTGACATAACACCCCAGGTAAATCGAAGGATTTCTGTCGGTTTGGGATTTGAAGGTGGCGCAGCCCGGAATATAGATTTCGAAATTGACGATACAGTACTCTCTTTCAATCCGAACCAGACAAGGGCGACCACACGACTACGAACACTTGACGACTGGATCGCCGAAGGTACAGAGTCGCTGACCATCCGTATTCAGGAAGGTAACTCTTCGACAACGGCACAAACGACACCGGGTACACCGTCAAGTGTCTCCTTATCGATTGAAGATAACGCTGACGCCCCACTAACGGAAATTGAAAAACGTGGTCGTGCGGAAATCTACGTCTCGACGGTGGCGAGCTTTACGCGTGAGATGGTGACTTTGGAGATCAGGGTTCTCAATCTTGGTGCGATTTCTGCTTCCCAAACAATCGCATCGGTAACGACAAACCGGCTGGTTCAACCCGGTGAACTAGGTCACGTCGTTGAACAGATCTCGGATATCACCATTCCGCCTATCGATGCACGATCCATCTTCGTTGCGGAGACGAATCTGGACTTGCAGCGTTACGCACCCAACGAAACGTATTGGATCTTAGTTCGAGTTGATCCTCCACCTGAGGAAGATTCAGAGGGTCGATTTCGTAATAGAGATCTGCTTGGATTCACCCTGAACCAAAACGGTGAGATTCTTGTGCGTTGCGAACCGCCAGACCGAGCGCGACCCAATGAAAGTGAAGATCCGTTATTCGGGCATCAATGGCCACTGAGAAACGAAGGACAGAGTGCATTCGCCGCAGCTGGAGGAACGCCGGAAGAAGATCTACGTATGAGTGATGTGCTGGCGACTGGCACGCCCACAGGCGACGGCGTCAATGTTGCGGTTGTCGATACAGGATTGGAGATCTGTCATCCAGACTTGGCTGAGAATGTCGTTGACGGTGGTTCATTCAATTTCAAAGCGAATCCTGAGAACGGTAAAGCTTGGCATAACGCTGATTTCGTCGACCCTTATTTCCCTGATTCTCGAGGCGATCACGGAACGACTGTCGCGGGCATTATCGCGGCCGACGCGGACAACGGTCTGGGCATACGGGGCGTTGCCCCCGCTGTGAATTTATTCGGTTTCAACTTCCTAAGCGAACAGTGTTGTGAGGAAGATGCACTTGGTGGAAGCAACGCGTCGCCGAATTCTGAACAGATTGATGTGTTCAACATGAGTTACGGCACTTTCGGATCTCAGTACAACGAACCGGACAACAACATCGTTCGTTATGGCACCTCGCAGTTACGACGAGGGCTCGGTGCTATCTATGTAAAGGCGGCAGGGAATGCTTTTAGATCGTGTTTACATTTTGAACATCAAGTACACGCATTGACGGGTTGTAGTAGTTCGCATGGCGATTCACTGAATGATCTACCTTACGCAATCGTTGTTGGCGCATTGAACGCCACCGGGGGACGGGCTTCGTATTCGAGTGCAGGTAGCAATCTTTGGGTTTCTGCACCGGCAGGCGAGTACGGTGTCTCTGATCCTGCGACCGTCACCACGGATCAATATGGGCGGGAACGTGGCTATAGCTCAAGGAATTTTCCAGGGCTCGCAAGGAACACTTCTCTAGACCCTTTCGGCGACTATTACAGCAATTTCAACGGGACTTCTGCAGCTGCGCCACACGTTAGTGGTGTCGTTGCTCTGTTATTGGAAGAGGAACCGAACCTTACTTGGCGAGACGTGAAGCACATCCTAGCCAGCACGGCTCGACGACCAGGTGGATTGGTCAACCCATCAACAGATATTCGGGTCGTGATTGGTCGCGAACTAGCGACGTTTTACCGAGATTGGATCACCAATGCGGCTGGTTTCGAATTTCACAATCATTTTGGCTTTGGCGTGGTGGATGTCGACGCGGCGATCTCGTTCCTACGCGATGGATTTATGCCCGATAGTCTTGGTGATCAGTCACTGACTGACTGGTTTACAGTTTCGAGCGACGGTCTTCAGATTCCTGATCATGATGGTGCGGGTATTGAACAGCAACTCAATCTGGACTTACCGACGGGCACGAACATCGAGGCAATTCAGCTTCATGTTGCTGGTTCGCACGAGAATTTGGTTGATCTTAGCATCGAATTGGAATCCCCTTCAGGCACTCAGAGCGTCTTGAATCCCGTTTTTAACGAAACACTCGCGGGGCAGCAAACTCTCGATTGGCGCTTACTTAGCAACACGTTCTATGGTGAATCTCCCAGAGGCGACTGGACGCTACGAATTGTCGACGCAGCTGAAGGAGATGTTGGTACATTGAGTTCATGGGCTCTTAGAGTTTGGTACGGAACCCATCCGTAACGCGTTCGCTAGTTAGCCGCGGCTGCTAAATCACCCAATTTCGCGTGACGCGATGAAGGTGACGCCACGTAGAGTAGAGCGCACTACTCAACCCGAGCGTTGCGCCGATGGCACAAACAATACCGACAAACGTCCAATCAAGACTCTGGAGATCGCGTTCAACGCCGTAACTCGCGGTTAACGTACGTAACGGTTCCTCGACAAAAATGAGCACAAGTGTCAGCAATACTGCCGCCAGAATACCGCCGAGAACGCCATACATAAACCCGCACCAAAGGAAGGGGCCACGGGTGATTCGACGGGGGCTTCCGATCACGTGAAGGATGCGAATCTCGTGAAAACGCGATTCGATCGCAATTCGTACCGCGGAAGCGGATACGAAAAGCGCAAAGAGACAGAATGTACCCGCCACGACCCACAGCAAGCGATTGAAAATGGTGTGGATCGCGCTGAAACGTACTGTGATCTGGGGATCGTAGCTAACTTGATCTACTGTCGCCAGCTTCTGAATGAATTCTGTAAGTCGTTCAACCTCAGCGATTTGGATGTTCTCCTTAACGAAAACGGTCAGCGTGTCGGGAAGTGGATTCTCAGCTATTCCGTCTGCAATATGAGGTAAATCAGCAGCAGTTAAGAATTCCTCGAGAGCCACACTCTTTGGAATCAAGAACACCTCGGTGACGAAGTTGTGATTCCTGATTGTCTGTGCCGTTGAATCGATTTGTGTATCTACTGCATCACGCTCAAAAAAGACATTGAAACCACGCTCCGTTGGCCACGCGAGATCTGCGTAACTCAGGTAGTCGCGAATCACCCACAAGCCGGACGGTAGAGCGATCGAAACACCGATTAACAACATGACGAAGAAGGTCATGACCACATGGACGAGCATGTGGTGTATAGCCTCCTTGCAAAACCGAAGATGATCTCGAATCCATGCTCGTTGATTTCGTGGCGCTTTTGGCCAAGGCATTGGGCTTCGGTCGAACACGTTACTTCAGAGTACTCGCACCGAACATGTTGGGTGCTGGTTCAAGCCGACTAATAGCGTCCGCATATCGAGTCAGTTCTTCGTCGTGGGAAACCATGATGACGGTGACTCCTAGCGTGGTTTGGTGCTTTAGTAATTGGGTCACACTTCCTGATAGTTGACGATCCAAATTTCCGGTTGGCTCGTCGGCCACGACGATGCGAGGTCCGGTAATCAAAGCTCGTGCAATCGCGACTCTCTGTTGGTCGCCACTGGACAGGTGTAGCGGGAGGACGTCTTCGAAGCCTTGCAATCCAACGCCGCTCAGCATCTGAACGACGTATCTCTGAACCTCACTTCGCTCGGTGCCGCGCAACCACAGAGGCATCGCAACGTTTTCAAATACAGTTCGATGCGGAATCAGGTTATTCTGTTGGAAAACGGTGCCGACGTGTTGTCGATAGAGGGTGAGTTGACGTTCAGAAAGAAGACAAATATTGCACTGATTGACCCATATCTCACCTTCTGCCGGTTGATAGAGCCCGAGCAGTAAGTTCAGCAAGGTCGTTTTACCTGATCCGGAAGGTCCAACTACAAAATGAAGCGTGCCTTCTTCGATCGACAACGAGATGTTCTGCAACGGTGTAGTGCCGTCTGGAAAGACATGATCGACACCATTGAATTCAATGATCTTCAAGAGACGAACAGACCATTTACGTAAGCGCGTGCGTCGAACGGTTGAAGATCGTCTTGAGTTTCTCCAAGACCAACAAAATACAACGGCAAAGGGTTTTCCGATGCGATCCCCAAAATCACGCCGGCTTTCGCTGATCCGTCGAGTTTCGTTACGATCATACCGGTGATGGCGGCTGCTTCTGTGAATTCCTGTACTTGCGAGATCGCGTTTTGACCGATGTTCGCATCCAAGATCAGCAACGTTTCATGAGGCGCTGAATCATCATATCTTTGAATAACGCGACGGATCTTTGCGAGTTCGGCCATCAGGTTGGTTTTATTCTGTAATCGTCCTGCCGTGTCCGCGATCACGACTTCAGTACCACGCGCTGCCGCAGATTCAACGGCGTCGTAGATCACTGATGCGCTGTCTGCGCCAGGGCGTTGTGCGATCACACCAACGTCGGTGCGACGTCCCCATGCCTGTAGCTGCTCGATCGCAGCTGCTCGATAAGTATCCCCCGCTGCTAGTAGAACTGAATGTCCTTGACGCTGTAGATAGTGGCTTAATTTACCGATCGTCGTCGTCTTACCTACGCCATTAACGCCAACTACCAAGATGACGAATGGGCGAGATTCTGACAGTTCGAATGACTTTTGTAAAGGCATGACTGCTTGCTCGATATCAACACGAAGTGCGTCTAAAGCTGATTCGCCGTCACGGAGTTTCCTTCTTCGCACGGCTCGACTTAGGTTCTCTATAAGTCGATCCGTTGCGGTGACGCCTACGTCAGACATAAGCAGTTGCGTGCGTAGTTCCTCTAATATTCCCTCATCAAGTTGCCTTCCACCGAGCAGCAAGGTGCTGACGCCACTTCCGAATTGCGATCTTGTTTTCGCTAGTGCGTTACTAAATCGCGTGAGGATTCCCTTTCTATTAGTTCGGCTGGTTTCTTCGTTCAAGCGGATTTCACATCTGGGAAATTTGGCGTATGGCGTATCTGAAACGCAGTGAATCGCTACAGGGCAGATGGCGGCGTAGTCGACGAAACCACACTGGCCAAGTGCGAATTATTGCTGGCGAATGGCGTGGTCGGCGTATCGCTGTAGCCGCTAGACCACAATTAAGACCGACGCCAAACCGACTACGCGAGACGCTTTTCAACTGGCTTGGTGATAGTGTTCGTGGTTGTAAGGTACTCGATTTGTATGCGGGTACCGGAATATTGGGGTTTGAGTCGCTTTCGCGGGGGGCGTCGCACGCTACATTCGTTGAAAACGACCGCCGTACGTTAACGAAACTCCGCGAGGCGTGTCAGCAATTTGATCTTGAAGCAGCTCAAGCGGCTGTCGTTGAAGCGAATGCCATAAGGTGGCTAGAACACAACAGAACACGCTGGGATTTAGTGTTCATCGATCCTCCGTTCCGTGCAAATCGTGATTACAAACGAGTCCTTGAGATGATCATGTCGCATCTTTCCGAGAAAGGAATGGTCTACGTTGAAAGTGCTTCGCGGAGCGAAACAGTAAAGTGTCCTTTAGATGAGTGGAAATCGAAGGAGATCGGGGAAGTGAGGATTCAGCTCTTTCGACATCACGCCCGCAATCCATGAGGACATAAAGGCGCCGATACAATCCGTTGCTTCTTTTCGCAGACGGAAGCCGCACAAGTGTCCACGGTTGTTTATCCGGGTAGTTTTAATCCGATAACTTTCGGGCACGCGAACATCGTTGAACGCGGATTAAAACTGTTTGATCATGTTATCGTGGCGATTGGGACGTCGGCCGATAAAGATCCTGATATTGAGCTGCATGATCGTATCGAGTTATGTCGAGAAGCGTTAAGTGAATTCGGCAGTCATGTCTCTGTTGAAGGTTTCAATACGTTATTAGTGGAATTCGTTCGTAAACACGATACGAAGTTCGTGTTGCGAGGTCTACGTACGGTTACAGATTACGACTACGAATTTCAGATGCTTGAAATGAATCAGGCTCTAGATCCTTCGATTGAGTACGTGTTGTTGCCGACATCGAATGAATGGTCGCATGTATCTTCGACACGCGTTCGAGAGATTGCGTCTTATGGTGGCGACGTGTCAGCGTTTGTAGCGCCTTGTGTTGTAGAGTATTACCGAAACACGAAGTCGGTCTAGCGACGCTGGCAAGCAGGACAATAAACAGTTTGGCGCTGACCCAACACAATTCCCTTTAGACGTTTCCCGCAGTGGATACAGGGCATTCCTGCGCGTCCATACACATCGAGCTCAAACGCAAAGTAGCCAGGATTTCCGTCAAATCCGACGAAATCTCGAAGCGTTGTGCCCCCAGCGTCGATGGCGCGCTGAAGAATCAATTTAATTGAATCGGCTAGACGCTCGAAGCGTATACGGGATATTGATCCTGCTGCTGTTGTAGGTCTGATTTGCGCCAGAAACAAGGCTTCATTCGCATAAATATTCCCGACGCCTACGACGACGTGTGCGTCCATAATGAAATTCTTGACAGCGATGTTTCGTTTGCGGGACTGTTCGAAGAGGTACGTACCATCGAATTCTTCGCGCAGTGGCTCGATTCCTAGACGTTTCAGCAATGGGTGTTCATGGACGGCATGAGTGCACCAGTGCACGCTTCCAAATCGACGTGGATCATTGAACCGTAGGACTTTGTCATCCTCAAAATGGAAATCAATATGGTCATGAGTTCGGATAGGTGCGTCGGAACTAACGACACGCAGGTGTCCGCTCATGCCTAGGTGCAATAACAAGACACCGCGTTCGAACTTGAGTAAAAGGTACTTACCGCGTCGACCGACGTCGTTGAGTCGCTGACCGATGATCTCGTTCGTAGGGAGTTCGACTGGCCAGCGGAAGCGGTTCTCTCGAACTTCGAGGTTCTCTAACGTACAGCCTACAAGAGCGCGAGAAATACCGCGCCGCGTCGTTTCGACCTCAGGTAGTTCGGGTATGGTCTACTTCAGTCGAGTTTCGTTGTAGATAACGTGCTTTCGGGCGACGGGGTCGTACTTTCGCATCGCCAATTTACCAGGAGTGTTTTGTTTGTTCTTATCAGTCGTGTAGTAGTGTCCAGTGCCAGCACTTGACTCTAGTTTTACCTTTTCGCGTTTACTCGCCATTAGACCTTAACTCCCTGATTACGTAAGTCCGCTAAGACGGCATCAATGCCCTTCTTATCGATGATGCGCATACCAGCTTTCGACAATGTGAGTTTAACGTATCTATTCTCACTATCCACCCAAAAGCGGTGGGTGTGCAAGTTTGGATTGAATCGCCGTTTAGTGCGATTCTTCGCGTGGGATACGTTGTTTCCGGTCATGGGTTTCTTACCCGTGACCTGACAAACTCGGGACATGACCGTCAAGGTTCAAGAATAGGGCGGGAATTAAACTGAAATCAAACGTGATGCGCAAACAGAAATCGCGAAACCACAAGTATTTCCACGCACAAGTAGTCAAAAAATGAACGATTAGCAGCTTTTTGAAATTCACGACGTATCGATTAGAAAGCGTACTCCTGTCATAATTCCTTGATATTCCCACGAACTTAGTGCAACTTACTCGAATTTTCGGATTTCGGATCACTTGCTGGGCGAAAACATGGCGCAAATAACAATCGTCTTAGGCATTACAGGAGGTATTGCCGCCTATAAGACGCCTGAACTCGCTAGACAACTGACGGCGTCTGGGGTTCGAGTTATCCCAGTGTTGACAAAAGGCGCCGAGAACTTCGTCACCAGCGCAACTTTAGCAGCAGTTACTGGCGAAAAGGTGCGACACTCTCTCTGGGACGAGGATGCAGAGCGCGCCATGGGTCATATCGAACTGGCGCGATTGGCAGATGTTCTTTTGGTCGCACCCGCGACTGCGAACATAGTCGCGAAATTCTCACACGGTATAGCGGATGATCTCCTTTCGACGATCTACACCGCTACGCACGCGCCGGTCTTGATCGCACCAGCCATGAACCAACAGATGTACAACCATACGGCTACGCAGCGTAACCTGGCGCAATTGAAGGAGGACGGTGTCCACGTAGTAGGGCCGAATTCTGGGGATCAGGCATGTGGTGAAGTTGGACCAGGGCGTATGTCGGAACCTCATGAAATAGTTACTGCATTTCATGAGGTACTAGCGCAGACGAGTGATCGTTCGAAGTGTCCGAGTAGCCAAGCAAACGGTGTCAGAGTGCTGGTAACTGCCGGTCCAACGCGTGAACGTATCGATCCGGTACGCTATCTAACAAACGCAAGTTCCGGGCGACAAGGCTTCGCGGTTGCGGCCGCAGCTCGGGCTATGGGGGCTGATGTCACGCTTATTAGTGGACCTGTGTCTCTGGACACACCGCCTGGCGTGCATCGAGTGAACGTGGAATCGGCTGAGGAAATGCACAACGCAGTTCACGAGAACATAGAAAGTTGTGATGTTTTGTTTGCGGTTGCGGCGGTTGCGGACTACAAACCGACTAAATCGCATGCCATCAAGATCAAGAAATCTTCTGAAACATCGCAGAAGCGCTCGTTAGAGCTTGTGAAGACCGTTGACGTGGTGGAATCCGTCGCCGATCTCGACAATCGCCCTTTTTTAGTCGGATTCGCCGCAGAAACGAACGACGTAATCGAGCATGCTCGAGAGAAACGGATGCGAAAGAAACTTGATGTGATCGTTGTAAACGATGTGTCCGATAAATCGATTGGGTTCGATAGCTTCGAAAATAGGGTTACGTTAATCCATGATGACGGTGATGTCGAAATTCCTTTCGCGTCGAAAGACGTCATCGCGGAGCGAATTGTGAGTGAAACGATCGGTTTGCTCGCACTCAGTGGCAACTCCACGAGATTCAATGGCTCGACACGTTGAGTGCCGTGGGACCCGCAACACACTTTGGCGAGACTGACGTCTTACCAGAAATAGACGCGTCGATCTTTCGCGCGTACGATGTCCGCGGATTGGTAGGTGAAAACCTAACTCCTGAGATAGTTCACGCCATTGGCTGCGCATTCGGCACGGAATTACGAGAACGTTCGAACAATCATTCTGTTGCGATCGGTCGAGATGGTCGTGAGTCAAGCCTTGGTTACCTTGTCGCACTTGCAGAGGGATTGCGTCAAAGCGGAATCGATGTCATTGACCTGGGTTTAATCCCAACACCGTTAGTGCATTACGGCGCATTGAAGCAGAACGCGGGTGCAGCGGTCGTCGTCACAGGTTCACACAACCCATCGTCGTACAACGGACTGAAATTCGCGATAGGTCACCTTCCGTTTTCCGGAAAGGCACTTCTAAGTCTTCATGACCGTGTTGTTAGACGGAATTTCCGTTCGGGAGAAGGGTCCCTTCGAAACTACGACGTCTTGGACGAGTACGTAGACGAAGTCGCTTCTCAAATACATCTTGAGAAACCGCTGAAGGTGGTTATTGACTGTGGCAATGGTGCATCCGGCGTGTTATCCAGAAAACTGTTCGAGGCGATCGGATGTGACGTTTATGTACTCTACGAAGAGGTTGACAGTACTTTTCCGAACCATCATCCTGATCCGGCCGTCCCTGCTAATCTAATCGATCTTCGTAAAGCAGTAGTCGAGCACCACGCGGATGCGGGTCTTGCTTTCGACGGCGATGGCGATCGAGTAGGCGTTGTCACCGAAAAAGGGGAAAACGTTTGGTCAGATCGATTACTCGCACTGTTTGCGCGCGATGTTCTTTCGCGCCAACCAGGTAGCACGGTCGTATTCGATGTGAAATGTGGTGTCAGCGTGAGGGAGACCGTAGTGGAAAGCGGCGGGGTTCCCTTTGTTTCCGCGACTGGTCACACAAATATCAAGCAACGCGTTTGTCAACACAATGCGATGCTTGGGGGCGAGTTTAGTGGACATTTCTGCTTTCCAGACCGCTGGTATGCGATTGACGATGCCGCATACGCGGGTACCCGCTTCCTCGAGTTAGTAAGTAAGGCGTCAAAGGCCAGTGAACTATTCAAGGACATCGTACAGCGTCCGGCTACCCCCGAGATTCTTATTCCCGTCGAGGACAATCGAAAATTCGAGATCATCAAGCACCTCACTCGCTGCGCGTCTATTGATGATGGAACGGCAGATAACACCGACGGCATCCGAATCGATTTCGAGGACGGATGGGGCCTCGTTCGCGCGTCAAACACCAGCCCCAAGTTATCGCTACGGTTTGAAGCAGAAACTGGTCCCGCACTGTCTCGGATCAAGTGTCTGTTCAAACGCGAGTTAGAACGAATCGCGCCAGACCTTTCGCTTAAGGATTGGTTGTGAAACGGAACTTCGCGGTCACGTTTCGAATCCTTGAAGAAGCATTACCGTATATTCAGAAATTTCAAGGATCGACGATTGTCGTCAAGTACGGCGGCAATGCCATGGTTGACGACGAGCTAAAGCATGCCTTTGCTCGTGACATCGTACTCCTCAAGTTGGTTGGAATGAACCCAGTTGTTGTGCACGGTGGCGGTCCTCAGATCGGCGAGTTGCTGGACGAGTTAGAAATCCCGACCAAATTCGTCGATGGCTTACGAGTCACTGACGCTCGTACCATGGATGTGGTTCAAATGGTGTTAGGCGGACTACTCAATCCGCAAATAGTCTCCATCATCAACGAGCACGGTGGTCGCGCGATTGGTTTGACGGGCAAAGACGGCACTCTGATCACCGCTAAGAAAATGGTCCTGCAACAAGCGTCCGGTGACTACAACCCGCCAGAGATCATTGACTTAGGACATGTCGGAACCGTTGATTCGGTTGATACGAAAGTCCTTCAAGCGTTAGAAGATAGCGGTTTTATCCCGGTGATTGCGCCTATTGGCGTGGGACCAGAGGGCGCTTCATACAACATCAATGCGGATGTTGTGGCCGGAGCGGTTGCGACACACCTACAAGCGGCCAAGCTCATACTGCTTACAAATACGCCTGGGTTGCTGGACAAAGAAGGAAATACTCTGACAACGGTTACGCGAGAGGAAGTCACGACCTTGATTGACGAAGGTATCGTCGAAGGGGGTATGTTGCCAAAGACTGAATGTGCCCTTTCGGCGGTCGAAAGTGGCGTTGGCGCGGCTCATATCATCGACGGGCGAGTACCTCACGCGACGCTACTAGAAGTGTTTACTGATGGTGGGGTTGGGACCCTGATCACCTAATCCAAGCAGGTTCAGTCGATCGCTTCAATCGACCATCTGGCCTGACAGTTAATGACAAGATCAGTCGACATACCACGTTTCAATCGTTCATGTCCCGCGTAAGCGATCATTGCACCGTTGTCGGTACATAGCGAGATAGGTGGGTAATGTACGTGGGCATCGAGTTCTTTCATTCGCTCGCGTAGCCGTTGATTGGCCGCGACGCCGCCCGCTAGCACCAACTGATAGATACCGTGTTCATCTAACGCTCGACGACACTTGATGTAGAGCGTACTAACGATCGCCTGCTCCAGAGCTAACGCGATGTCTGCGCGAGTCTGGTCATCTAGCTTCCTCGCGTTTCGTACGGCAGTTTGTACCGCCGTCTTGAGACCACTAAAACTGAAGTCCAAACCGGGTCGATCAGTCATAGGCCGTGGGAATGTGAATACGTCCCCTCTCCCATGTTCAGCAAGTCGGGCTATTTCTGGACCTCCTGGGTAACCTAACCCCAGTAATTTCGCGGTTTTGTCGAAGGCTTCACCTGCTGCGTCGTCAAGAGATTCGCCAAGTATTTCATACTCGCCAAAGTCGGTCGCTTTAACGAGCATCGTGTGGCCACCTGACACTAGTAACGCGATAAAAGGGAGTTGAGGTCTTGAGGGCGATAGCAAGGTCGCTAACAAATGGGCTTCCATGTGATGAACGGCGATCGCAGGCACGTCCAATGACCAGGCGAGAGCTCGAGCCAAGGTAGCACCTACGAGCAATGCGGGTGTAAGACCCGGTCCAGCGGTATATGCGATACCATCCAGTTGATCCATCGAGGCATTTATGTCCGCAATCGTTTGCTCGATCAAAGGCAGCGTCTTACGGATATGGTCACGTGAAGCTAATTCAGGTACAACGCCGCCATATTTCGCGTGCAAGTCGACTTGACTATATACATTCTGAGCGACGATACCTTCCGTCGTATCGTAAATCGCGATTCCCGTCTCGTCGCAAGACGTTTCGATGCCTAAAACACGCAAAGTTACGCTTGAAAGTCGCTCAGAAGCGTCAATTATCGGCGGTCGCGACTCGGTGTCGGTGCGTGTGATGATTGGGACTTGCTTCGTAAAATCCTGTCGATTCCAATATTGCGACTAGGAGCGTCTCATGGGACCGTTAGCGGGTTTTCGCGTCATCGAATTAGCGGGTATAGGCCCCGGACCGTTTTGCGGCATGATGCTTTCAGATATGGGTGCAGAGGTTATTCGCGTCGACAGAATCGTCTCGAATCCTCGCCAGCCACGCGATGTCATGCAGCGTAACCGCCGCTCGATCGCAGTCGATCTGAAAAAGCCCGAGGGCGCTGAGGTCGTCCTTCAACTATGTGAGAACGCAGATGCGATCTTTGAGGGATTTCGTCCAGGTGTGACGGAGCGATTAGGTGTCGGACCGGAGGACTGTCTTGCGCGAAATGAAAAGATCGTATATGGGCGAATGACCGGTTGGGGACAGGAAGGACCGCTAGCACACGCTGCCGGTCATGACATCAACTATATTGGTCTTGCTGGTGCGTTGCATGCTATTGGTGAACCCGGAGGTAAGCCTGTCCCACCGTTGAATCTAATAGGTGATTTCGGTGGGGGTGGTATGTTGCTCGCGTTTGGCTTAGTTTGCGCCATGCTCGAAGCGCAGAAATCCGGCAAGGGGCAAGTAGTCGATGCGGCCATGGTCGATGGTGCGGCAAGCTTGATGTCGGCGTTTTTCGGTATGAAGGACTATGGATTCGTGGCCGAACGCGGTAGCAACATGCTAGATGGCGGTGCTCATTTCTATGGCACCTACGAAACGAGTGACGGCAAGTACATATGTGTCGGCTCGATAGAGCCACAGTTCTATGAGCTTTTGGTGGAGCATTCCGGCGTTAATGCGACAGATTTTGACGCTCAGATGGATCGCGATGGTTGGGTAGCGAAACGAGAGGTATTGACAGCGATCTTCAAATCGAAGACCCGTGATGAGTGGTCAGCCATCATGGAAGGAACTGACATTTGCTTTGCGCCAGTTTTGTCGATCTGGGAAGCACCTGATCATCCACATAATCGTGCGCGTCAGACGTTTGTCGACGTGGATGGCGTGACCCAACCGGCACCGTCTCCTAGATTCAGCCGTTCTCAGGCTGAGGTTTCGCATAGCGCTCGTGCGCCGGGTCAAGATACACGAAGTGTTCTACTCGACTATGGATTCGACGACGGGGTCATAACGTCGCTATTGGATGCTTCGGTGGTCGGCTAACACAAAAATGCCCACGTACGAAGACGACTATCGCCTTTCGATCGAGGACCCATCCGCATTTTGGCGACAACGACAGAGCGAAATCGACTGGTTTAAACAACCTACAGAGACGCTGAGTCAAGATGTCAATGGCAGTTGGCGATGGTATCGCGACGGCACGTTGAACAGCTGTTGGCTAGCAATAGACCGGCACATCGAAGCGGGAAGAGGCGAAGCGCTCGCGTTGATCTACGATTCGCCAGCGACCCGTACGATCGAGAAATTCACTTTCAATGAACTAGCCGATCGAGTGGGTAGAGTCGCTGGTGGAATGCGCCAGCTAGGAGTAGGTAAAGGGGATCGTGTCGTGATTTACCTGCCGATGATCCCAGAAGCTGTAATCTCGATGCTCGCGTGTGCGCGATTAGGTGCGATTCACTCAGTGGTTTTTGGCGGATTTGCATCGCGAGAACTGGCATTGCGAATTGATGACGCGGAGCCCAAGTTGCTCTTGACTGCCTCATGTGGAATCGAGTTCGAGAAAGTAATCGCATACAAACCACTCGTCGATGAGGCATTAGCGCTCGCAAGCCATAAAGTCGATAGCGTCGTCGTCAAACAACGACCGCAGGTCGAAGCCGCAATGTCACCAAATCGAAATCTTGATTGGGATGAATGGGAGCGAGAAGCGCCTGATGCTGACGTGGTTGAAGTTAGCGCACTAGACCCGTTATACATCCTCTATACATCGGGTACGACTGGCAAGCCAAAAGGCGTTGTACGAGACAACGGTGGTCACGCGGTCGCACTTACCTACAGCATGAACGCAGTCTATGGTGTTGACGCTGGAGACGTGTTTTGGGCGGCATCCGATGTGGGCTGGGTTGTTGGCCATTCATACATCGTCTATGGACCATTGTTTAAAGGTTGCACGACGATCTTGTTCGAAGGAAAACCCGTTCGGACGCCGGATGCTGGTACGTTTTGGCGTGTTATCGCAGATCATGGGGTGAAAACTTTCTTCGTTGCTCCCACCGCGTTTCGCGCGATAAAAAAGGAAGATCCTCAGTGCAAGTTCCTTCGAGACTACGATATATCGTCTCTGGAGTACTTATTCGTTGCTGGGGAACGTTGCGACGAACCGACGTGGCATTGGCTCAATGATCACGTGAACGTCCCCGTAATCGATCATTGGTGGCAAACAGAGACTGGATGGTCGATATGTGCGAACATGGCCGGATATGGATTAAAAGAGATAAAGCCTGGCTCATTGACCCTACCCGTTCCTGGCTATGACGTAAGGATCCTCACGGACGAAGGGTTTGAAGCACCACCGAACACGGATGGAAACGTTGTCGTCGCAGCACCATTACCTCCTGGAACATTGCCTACGCTCTGGCGGGATCATGAGCGATTCGAAGCATCGTATTGGTCCAGTTTTCCAGGCTACTACGCGACGGGAGACGGCGGTTTTCGAGACGAGGATGGATATGTCTATGTGATGGGAAGGACAGACGACGTGATGAACGTTGCAGGGCATAGGCTCTCCACCGGTCAGATTGAAGAGGCTATTGCTTCTCATCCCGCTGTTGCGGAATGTGCAGTCCTTGGTATACGAGACGCAGAGAAAGGTCAAGTACCGATCGGATTGGTGCTTCTGAAAGATGGCATGAATATCTCAAGTGATACACTAGAGACGGAACTTATCCAGATGGTGCGAACGCAAGTAGGACCGTTCGCTAATTTCAGGCGATGCGTGATTGTGACGAGATTACCTAAGACTCGATCAGGGAAAATCCTGCGCCAGGTTATGCGAAAAATGGTAGATGGAGACGTGTTTTCCATGCCTTCAACGATCGACGATCCAGAAATTCTGAGCGAAATCCGAGAGGATCTAACCGAAGCCGGTTTGATCGCGCCGACGACATGAACAGTTCATACGTCGACGTGACACAGGAAGGTTTCGTCGCAACACTTACCTTAACCAACCCACCCCGTCACACGATAAACGCTGCGGGTGCGGAAGCTCTACTGACAGCGTTGGAATCCTTGGATGCACAGGCTGACACTCGTATCGTGGTGTTAACGGGCGGCACAGAAGACATTTTCGTACGCCACTATGAAGTCGACGAGTTAGCGACATCCGCAGAACGTCAGGTTCGAGAAAAACGGCCGGTCCAACCTCGCGCCGACCAACACGGTCAGCGTCGACGTCCAAGAGGGCTTCGAGGCGCAATGGATTTACTCGAGGCGATGGACGCTGTTACGATCGCCGCTATCAATGGGATGGCGATGGGAGGCGGACTGGAACTTGCCCTCGCATGTGATTTTCGACTGGCGCGCTCTGGAGACTTTCGTCTTGGGTTGCCTGAAACTGGCGTTGGAATCCTGCCTGGGGGTGGAGGTACGCAGAGATTTGCGCGTATGCTGGGAGTGGCTAGAGCGTTAGACCTCATCCTGCATGGAACCGTGTTTTCGCCAGAAACGGCTTATGAGTTCGGCATCGTGAGTCGTGTTCTGTCGAATGATCTATCGGCGTATCGCAAGGAAGTTGCTGAGTTCGCTGACACGCTCGCAAAACGTGCACCGCGCGCTCTCGCTAATGCGAAACGGGCGATTCGAGAAGGGGTTGATCTTCCGTTGCGGGAAGGTCTGCGACGGGAAGCCGAACTATTCGGTGAGTTGATGCGGACTGAGGACGCAGCGAAGGCGTTACGCGCAGCGTTCGAGGGAAAGCCTGCGCCCACGTTTACGGGAAGATAGCGGCTTTCTCGCGGATGATCCGTGTAAGTACGGCATGAAAAAACGACTGAGCACTACAGTGACGAAGAGACACCGGTTCGCTGTTCAACGCTTCATCACAGTTACATTGATGGCGTTCGCGATAGCTTCCGCCTCTCAGGAAAGTGTCTACCCGTTGGACAATGGGCAGAACATTGACTTCGATGACATCTCGGGCAAGTGGGTCGTCATTGGATATTGGGCGAGCTGGTGTGGTCCTTGTCGTGAAGAGATACGGATTCTCAATGAGATTCACCGTCACCGGACTAAACACAATGTAATCGTGCTCGGCTTAAATTTCGACGGGGTGAAGGGTGAGGAATTAGCCTCGCAGAAAGCTGTGTTTGGCTCAGAGTTCCCTGATCTACTAGCGGATCCTCGAGAAAGGTGGGACGAACCTAGACCAGATTTCATTCCCCGTACCATCGTGGTCGATCCTCAAGGTGAGTTGAGTGCTGTCATAGTCGGCTCGACTACACGAAAAGAAATACTGGAGAAGATCACTCGGTGACATGAGTCAAATGACCACTTCTCAAGAAAGCAGACAACCAAGGTCTGACGAATTGCGACTAGCTCGTCAACAGCTCTTGAAAGACGGATATTGCCTCGTGGACGGACTTTTGCCCGATGGCTCAGTTAAACGTCTACAAGAATGGTCCGACGAATGGTTAGACCGTAGTGATCATCCACCACAGTGGAAGTATCAAGGGTCGGATGTCAAAATCAGTGGCGTTCGACATCGATCGAAGCGTTCGCCTGATTTTCCGCGTGATGAGGTCGTTGACTTCTTAATCGAACATCCTGCTTCAATCTTGTCGGCGCTAGGAATGGGCGACTTTAAGTCTGGTGGCGTATTCCAGATCATTTCTAAACCACCGGGTGCACCGGCGCTCTATTGGCATCAAGACTGGGCGCGGTGGGACGATCCGATTAGCATGTCGCCGTGGCCGCAGCAAGTCTTTTTGAACTGGTACTTAACCGACACGTCCGTCAAGAATGGCTGTATTCGCGTTATTCCAGGTAGTCATCTTCGGAGATTGGAGTTGCATGATCACCTAGTACAAGCCCATGAAAGTGGCGGCTACGACATCAAGGAAACCAATGAGTGGATGTTCATCGACCATCCAGATGCAGTCGATGTGCCTGTCAATGTAGGGCAATTGTTAATCGGCGACGCACGACTGCTACACGGTACCCATCCCAATCGATCGGGAAAACGCCGAACCGTACTTTTAGGTTGGTATTACCGACGGTCCAACGATACACCTCAAGACTGGCGAGGTGCAGTCCCTCAAGAAATCATGGAACGTGACCCAAATTTCCCATTTCGGTTCATTCGAACACCGGGCGAATATCTTCGAGCGTAGGTCGCGAATCACCTTACTTCGTGCGGTAGTGAAACTATGACCGAGTCGATCCAATCCCAATCCGCGCCCGTGGTGCCGGATTACAACGTAGGACATCCCACTACGAAGCCAATCGCTGAAGATGTCAAGTATCTTCCAAGCGAGACAGCCCGAGATACGACAGCGTCAAATCGACCTTTCACGTTAGAACACACAGATGTTGCGTTCTTTAAACAACATGGTTACTTGATCAAACGAGGACTGCTTGCGGATCAGACCAGTGCTATTCGAAAGGCAAATGAGTATTTTTGGGCTAACGTACCTGGCCATGGATTGCGAAAGGACGATCCGGCCACTTGGGTAGATAAACCTACGTCCCACTGGCGACCAGAGGACCACCCTCGTGTCGGTTCATTGCTGGGTACGAATTGGAAAATGCGATCTCGTGGCGAATCTGGTATCGGCACGGAGGCATTTCTTGTCGACGAGTTAGCCAATCATCCAAAGATGCACGACATAGCGAGTAAGTTTCTCGGAGCACGGATAAAGCCTGTACGACGGGTTCGCGGGATATACGGCGTTTTACCTCTTAGCGATATCGCCCAAGACCGCATGTATCCACATGGTGACTACATGGCTTCACAGCTGTCGGCGATGGTGCTATTGTGTGATGTCGGTCCTAGATGCGGCGGTTTCACCGTCTGGCCGGGTTCTCATCGTCGCATGCACATGTGCTGGGATCGTGTTAGTGGTAGCACCATTACGGGAGACAGAGTCGAACGATTTCCGCAGGAACGCGACCAACTGCTCCGTGATACTCGTCCCGTTGAATTTACCGGATCAGCCGGGGATGTGATTTGGTGGCACCCGCGTCTGATACATGCGGCAGGGGTGAATTATTCGTCTGAAACAGATGATCCGATTGTGAGAATGCTCACGCCTATCGACTATCAACGAATCGGTGAGACCTATGTCGATGACCTAGAGTTCGGTCCGGGACCGAAATACCAGTGGTGGGTTGATACTCGAAATGTCTTGGAGGACGTGGCGTCCACCCCAGACAATCTTTGGCGCGGTTGGGGATTCGACTAACAGGTGTGCGTTGAGATGTTTGGTCAACACATTTGATTGGCTGGCTAACAAGATAACGAAGTCTTGTTAGTAGAAGCCGCTCAATCAGTCGTTTTCTCAGCTACTCAGGCGTATTACGTCGGAATCTCGTCGTTGGTTTTTCATTATGAGGTCCAAGCTTCGCTGCGAATCGGCCTAAACCTAAAATAGCAGAAGAATCATCGGCATTTTCGCAGGCGTATCTGCGCGATAAAAGCGCATCATCATTAATAGCTCTCTATGGCTGAAGACGAACAAGAAGTCACCGCCAATCCTCACACGATTCTGGTTGTCGATGACGAACCTGATTTGGAGGCGCTCGTGCGACAACGTATGCGTCGGGAGATTCGTCGAGGCGTATATCACTTCGAGTTTGCGGGGAACGGTGAAGAAGCGCTAGAAGTCTTGAAGAAAAATAATGCGATCGATATCGTATTAACGGACATCAACATGCCGCGAATGGACGGTTTGGAGCTTCTATCGCGGATGAGCAATCTTGAACAGGAGTTGCGTTCCGTAGTCGTCTCTGCATACGGCGATATGAAGAACATCCGGCAGGCCATGAATCTTGGTGCCTTCGATTTCGTCGTAAAACCGGTTGATTTCAATGATCTGCGCGTGACGATCGATAGGACGATCAAAAACCTGATGTCTTGGCGCGATGCGATGGATGCGCGCAATCGATTGGTTTCGATCGAGAACGAACTAGGCGTGGCGAAGTCGATGCAGCAGAGCATCTTGCCCAAGAGCTTCGTCGCTACACCGTCTCATCGTTTGTATGCCAATATGGTCGCCGCTCGAGAAGTTGGTGGCGACTTTTACGACTTTTATTCGTTGTCGGACGGTCGAATCGGATTAGCGATCGCTGATGTGTCGGGCAAAGGTGTACCCGCTGCGCTGTTCATGATGGTCAGTCGTACTTTGCTCAAGAGTGCAGCTGGCGAACGCACGGATCCGGCAGATGTCATCCGAACAGTCAACGACATTTTGTGTGCAGATAACGATTCCATGATGTTTGTGACGATGATTTACGCCATATACGACCCGACTACACACATGCTTAGCTACTGCAACGGAGGGCACAATCCGATGATGGTTGTGCATCCAGACGGTCGTACAGATCTATTTGATCCACATGATGGTGTCGCATTGGGCGTCGCAAGCGACTACCAATACACTAGCCACCAAATGGAGCTACATGATGGCGATACGTTAGTGTTCTACACGGACGGTGTTAACGAAGCGGAGAACAGTAACGAGGAACTGTTCGGCATGGATCGTTTCGATGAAATATTTACTCACGGCTATAGCGACGCAAAATCCGCGAATAAGGCGGTTTTTTCAGGCGTTCATGCATTCGTTGACGGTCACCTTCAGTCCGATGACATTACCTGTTTGACGCTGTGTGTGGGACCAGACGAAAGCTAGCCTATAGCCCGTACATTAACCAAGAGCAGGTCTGGACGACGAGGTCGCCAGACATTCCGAAATTACGAACCTCGAATGTAATCTCTTAACATGCGGCACTGCTTTCTCTACATGCCGATGCCATTCTTGACGGCATGTTAGTGGACGTGCTTTGAAACGACCTACGCAACACTCTGAGGACAATATTGAAATGAAACCAGTTTGCCTCGTAATAGGTGCGGGTGCCGGTATTGGTGGTACCGTCGGGAAGCGATTCGCACAGGAGGGATACCACGCAGTGTTATGTCGACGCAGCGATGTAGCCGGGCTCGAGAAGCTCGTCGACGAGATTGCTGAAGTCGGCGGTAGCGCAAGCGGGTTTATTATGAACGCGGTCGATGATGACGCGATTGAAACCCGCGTTTCGGCGATTGAAGCTGATATCGGACCGATTGATGTCGCGGTCTACAACTTAGGCGCGCAGATCGGTAATCGTTCACTTGCCGAGACCGAGCCGAGAGCCTTCGAAATGGGATGGCGTCTTGGTACGTTTGGACTGTTTCGACTGGCGCGAGCGGTCACACCGATGATGGAAAAGCGAGGACACGGAACTATCATCGTCACATCGGCGACAGCGGCGGTTAGAGGTAACGCGGGTCAACACTCACACACAGCAGCGATGGGAGGACGACGTCTGTTGTGCCAATCGTTGAATGCGGAATTCTCGCCGAAAGGTATTCACGTTGCACATGTCGTCGTAGATGGCGCGGTGGAGGCTCCCGACACCTTAGGTAAGATGCTGGGTCCTGAACGATTCCGTCAGTTGAAGGAGACTCGAGGTGCAGCAGATGGTCTCATGCTACCTGAAAAGATCGCGGATACGTACTGGTATTTGGCGAATCAGCACCGGTCGGTCTGGACGCATGAAATGGACCTCAGGTCTTGGTCTGATTTACCGTGGTGGAACCACTAGCGGGGATCTTCCGCTACACGAATGCGATTCCTTGGACTATAGGGTCGAAGCCGAACTTAGGCAAAAGGCGTAGCGTACATTCGCTCGCTCATCATATGGTTCAAAGTGCGAGTGTCGGAAGTACACGCACACAACAACAACGCTACGTCGTTAAGACAGTAACGGAAAGACGAGCTCTGCGGCCTTGAAAGCGCGAGAGTCTGGTTAGGAAGCGGTAACCTTCGCTACCGCGTCGGTGCGGTTCTCACAGACATCCAGAATACGATCAAATCCCGCAATCTGAAATATCTCGTTAATCGTTGGGCGCAGGCTGCAAATTGCCAGATTTGCCTTTCGTGACTGTAACCGCTTCGCAGTCATAAGAATGCTGCGAAGACCCGCACTACTCATATAAGCCAATCCAGCCAGATCTAGAACTACAGCGCTAACGGATTCTTCGATAACTTCGTCAAGCGAGCTATCGAAGCTCTGCGCATTTGTTCCGTCCACGCGACCGGACACTGACACAATCAGCGCATCGCCGTCGCGATCGCTCTCTAAGTCAAATCCTTGTGAAATGCGAAAGTACTCCGGAACTAAAGCAATAGGGGCGAATTTCTAAAAATCAAACGAACTGATCAAGAAATGCGGTTAGTTGTTTCTTCGGCAAAACGCCGATTTTGGCGGCCTCCATCTGACCAGACTTAAATAGCATAAGTGTAGGAATACCTCGCACACCATACTTTGGCGGCGTTTCCGTATTCTCATCGATGTCCATCTTATAGATTTTCAAACGATCACTGTACTCATCTGCGATTTCGTCGAGAATTGGTGCGATCATTTTGCATGGACCACACCACTCCGCCCAATAATCGACCAATACAGGACTCTCCGATTTGAGGATTTCATCGTCCCACGTTTCATCGGTGACGTGCCGTATCTTGTCGTTCATTGAGTTTGGCTCCGCTCCTGAAATCGAATTTTAGCACTAGCGTTTAGCTGACCTACATCCGTACTGATGACGTGGTAAAGGTATGGGTGAGTAGCAAAGTAAATTTAAGAGACGCGACACTTGCCAATCGCACCTATGTCAAAGGTGCTCCTATCGACTAACTTCGTGAGACGTTTTGACATCTGTGTAGCTACGTTTAGTAACGTATCTAACCAAAAGGTATAGACCCAATCCGACAGCGATCATCCCGGCAGCGAAGACACCTTCAAGCAGTCTTATCACGAATGTATACGCGATCGCCCAACCTGTGACAACCAAGAATACGATTGGTGGTAAAGGGAAAAACGGCATGCGGTAACCAGTCGGTTTACCACGTTTTACGCGCATCCATATCGATGCACTAACGGTACTGAACGCGCTGACGCCAAGTAAAAGCCCTGCGAAGACAAGAATGTCCTCGAATGTGCCGGTCAAAATGAAAATGACGGCGAGTATCGATTGGGTCGCGATAGCGATCGTTGGGACTTCGTGTCGATTCGTTCGTCCTAACCAGCCAAGTACAGGATAGTCGTTTCCAATGCGTGATAGAACCCTTGGGCCGGCAAGAATCATTGCGCTCAGCGTTGATACAAGGATGATGGCGAGCATCAGCGACATGAGCTGAGCTCCGATGTCGCCGAATGCAAACTTGGCGGCGATAAAACCGACTTCCACTTCGCCTTTCATTGCGTCTACGGGCGCGACGGTTAGGAACGTTCCATTCAAGAGAAGATAAAGGATCAACACCGTTCCCGTTCCCGCCATAAGCGCATGATTGATCGCGCGTGTCGGTTGATTGAACTCCTCCGTCACATAGGTTGTTGCATTCCATCCTGCATACGCGTAGTTCACATAGATCAGCGATACAGCGAATCCACCGCTTACGACTAGCCTAAGGTCAGTCCATTGCGGTAAGAAAGAGATTTCCTGAGGCGTACTGACTAGTACGTATGCTGCGCCACAGAACAGTAGGATGAGTGCAATTTTTGCAAGCGTGAACGAAGTTTGAAAACCGCCGCTTGATCGATGACTGTAGCCGTGGAGTGCTGTAACGACGACAATAAGACCGATACCGGCATACTTCGGATTAAGCCAACCAAGACTGGCTTCTAAGTAGGCACCGAACGTCATTGCGACAAGCGCCGCAGGCGCCGAAAACCCGACCGTGAACGAAATCCATCCAGCGGTGAAGCCGACCGCAGGATGGAACGCCTCGCCTAAGAACGTGTATTCGCCACCGGAACGTGGTATTGACGCGGCTAATTCACAATACGACACCGCACCGCAAAATGCGCATATTCCGCCGAGAATCCAGAGAAACATGAGCGCGAAGCCCGATTCGAACTCAGCGAGTTGAAACCCTAAGCTCGTGAATACACCCGTACCGACCATGCTCCCAACGACGATCGCGAATGCGGTTGCGGTTCCGAATCGTTGCTTCATTGTTTGTCAGAATCGAGAACGCTTAGTAGAAATCCGGGCAAGAGGGATATATCGGGAATTTAAGCGTACTCTTATACTTGCTTCGCGGTGATTCTCCGCCAAGGCATGACAAAGGGACTTGAAATTGCCTTTCCTGCGAAAAGAAGGCGTATTGTGCGCTGACGATATCCCCCTCAGCACGATCGCAGGGCAAGTAGGGACCCCTTGCTACGTTTATTGCTGGTCCGATATCGCTGCTCGATATCAAGAACTTGAAAGCGCACTCGGCTCCGTTGATGCGCGCATCCGCTACGCCGTCAAAGCAAACTCGAATCTTGAAGTACTAAGACGCCTCGTCGAGCTTGGTGCCGGTTTCGACATCGTATCAGGAGGGGAATTAGAACGGGTCATTCGAGCAGGAGCTACGCCTTCTAACGTCGTTTTTTCGGGTGTCGGTAAATCGCATCAAGAGATCAGCTTTGCCTTGAAAGCGGGAATCGGCTGCCTGAATGTTGAAAGTGTCGCGGAAACGTATCGGATCGCAGAGATTGCTGAACGACTGACAATCACAGCACCTGTTGCCATTCGAGTGAATCCTGATATCGATGTGGATACGCATCCCTACATCGCGACAGGGATGCGCGAGAACAAATTTGGGATGCCGGAGACCGATGCCTTTCAATTGGCGATTGAAATTGCGAATGACCTGCCGTATTTGGAGTTTGTGGGACTCGCCTGCCATATCGGTTCGCAGCTAACTGAAATCGAACCTTACGAGGATTCGCTGGACGCCTTGATCGAGCTACGATCGCGACTTCTCGAAGAAGGGGTGACGTGTGCGGTGATTGATATAGGCGGTGGATTCGGCATTACGTATGCGGATGAGGTGCCGTTTTCGTTCACAGACCTAGGAGAGTTGCTTTCACAACGCCTGTTGCAGGATATTGAAGTGGACGTGGAACCAGGTCGTTCTTTAGTTGGCGGCGCGGGTGTCCTATTGACGCGCGTTGAGTACTTAAAACCGGCGACCCGTACCGGATATCTCGATTTTTGCATCGTCGATGCCGCAATGAACGACTTGATAAGACCTGCGTTATATGAAGCGTTCCATGGTGTTGAGAAAGTGAACAATACTGAGGGTCGAAAACGCGAGTGGAATATCGTTGGACCCATCTGCGAAACAGGGGATTTTCTCGCGACCGCGAGACCGTTAGCGATACAGGAAGGAGACTTATTGGCGATTCGCGACGTCGGTGCCTATGGTTTCGTCATGAGTTCAAACTACAACTCGCGCTTGCGACCGGCAGAAGTCGTTATAGAGGGGGATTCCTGGACGGTTGCGCGACGTCGAGAATCGATGACTGACTTGCTGAATCTCGAAGAGGCGTGAGTTTTCCATCGTGAAGTTCACGAAGATGCATGCACTAGGGAACGATTTCTTAGTAATCGATGCCGTTCAACAACAAATCGAGTTACGAACTGACTGGATTCGAACGGCTGGAGATCGTCATAGAGGTGTCGGATTTGACCAATTGTTGCAAATCAATGCGCTTCACGAGGATTGCGCGGACTTCGAGTTAGTTATCTACAACAATGATGGCAGTTCCGCACAGCAATGTGGGAACGGTACGCTATGTGTTGCACGGTTTGTGAGTGAAGAAAATCTCAGTGCAAGCCCGACTGTTTCATTCAAAACCCTTGGTGGTATCGTCAACGCCCAGATACTAGGCACTGATGCCGATGGGAATGAGCTCGCACGAGCAGAACTCGGCGTGCCGACTACTGATCCGGCGTGCGTGCCTTTCGTTGCTGAATCACTTCATCTTGTACACGAAATCGACTTAGAGCTTGACGCTTTACCAACGATTCGTCTCATTCCGATTGGGATGGGAAATCCGCACGCCGTCGTCTTCATAAATGAAACTTGCGAACTCAACTTGGGGGCGGTCTCGAACGCGATACAAGCAAACGAACGATTTCCAGAGTCGGTGAACGTCGAATTCGTAGAGCTAGTTGATCGTAATCTCATTCGGCTCCGCGTATTTGAACGAGGTGTGGGAGAGACATTAGCTTGTGGCACCGGTGCATGTGCGGCAGTGACCGCCGCAAGGCTTGCTGGTCACGTTGAAAGCCGCGTCACGGTCCAGCAAGTGGGAGGTACTGTCTCGGTGGATTGGACGGGACCGGATCACCCTATCTCATTAACTGCATCCACCTCACGCGTCTTTGATGGGGAGATCCAGCTTGACTAAACGAGAACGTAATGTCGTTTCGCTAACAGATGTTCGGTTGCCTGAACTGCGCGCTGAAATCGCCGACCTTCGAGAGCGTTTGCAGAACGTAACAGAGATATTCAATGAAAACGAACAGAGTTTTAAGATCATAGCTGAAATCGCATTGGCTCTTCAACAATGTGAGTCGGTTGAAGATCTCGACGATGCTGTGGGTGGTGCGATGATCGAACGGTCGGCCGATCACGCACGTTTCTATGTTGAACAACCCGAGCTGTATTGGACCGAGTTGAAACACGTAAGAGCCCTCAATTCGCTAAACAGTTCTCTATCTGAATCCCTGGCAGCGTTGACGTTTACAAAATGTGAAGCCTGCCGCAGCGAAACGTATAAGGCTCTTCTTGACGTGAACGTGATCGATCCAGCTTCGTTAGCGCAAATACCAGTATCACATCGATCATTAAAAGGCGTGCTAATCATCGGCGCAGAGGACCCCGATTTCTTTGCCAACGATGTGGGTACCCTATTTCTGGATTTTCTCGGCGCTACTTTGGCGTGCTCGGCAAACCGAATCTTGGCGAAATCAAGCACGAATTCGTTCGATGGAGACTCGCTCGAAACCGCATCGTGAAAGCCGTCGTTTTACCAAAAGTCTGTGAAGATTTTCTCGCCTACCTAAGAATCGAGAAGGAATACTCACCCGCGACTATCGAGGCCTACGAAAGAGATTTGACGAAATTCTGTGTTGAGCAACAGGATGTCCTTTCCGCTACGCCAGACAACGTCAAGCAGTTTATTGCGCGATTGAATCGGAAAGGGCTAGCGGCAAGCTCGATCAGTCGTACGCTGTCGTGCCTACGTTCTTTTTATCGCTACGCAATACGTGAAGGATGGAGTACGTCCAATCCCGCAGAAGTAATCCGTAATCCAAAAGGTTCATCACGTTTACCGAAAACGCTGGATGTCGATCAAATGAACTACCTGTTAGACGTGGAACCACAGACGCGGTTAGAGAAGCGCGATCGCGCGATGTTCGAACTTATGTATTCAGGCGGAATCAGATTACAGGAGCTTGTCGGTATCGACATCAAGGACGTTGATCTGAAAGAAGGGTTAGTCCACGTAACTGGTAAGGGAAATAAAGCGCGACTCGCACCTATCGGTAGGGGTGCGAAGAAGGCAATAAACACTTGGCTTGGTGTGAGGGGGCGATTCGACCTGAGCGACCCGTTATTTACTTCTAATCAAGGTAAGCGGTTATCACCGCGTTCGGTACAGACGCGATTGAAAGCGTACGGTGTCAAGCTACTTGGTTCAAGTAGTTTACATCCACACATGTTACGTCATAGCTTCGCTACGCATATGCTGGAAAGCAGTGGCGACTTACGTGCTGTGCAGGAGCTATTGGGACATGAGAACATAAGCACGACACAGGTTTACACGCACCTCGATTCAGGTTATTTGGCGAAGGTATACGAAAAAGCTCACCCTCGAGCGAAGCGTCAATCGTGACGATCGAACTCGTTACCTTTGATCTTGACAACACGCTCTGGGAATCTCACCAAGTTATCCTTCGTGCAACAAAGGAAACGAATACATGGATCGGTGAGAACGTTCCCGAACATGCTTCCTTAAGCGGTGAGAGACTCAAGGAATTAAGCGACACCGTACGGCAGGAACACCCGGAGATCGCTCACGATGTGAGCGCGTTTCGGATTGCTTATATGGAACGTTGCTTTCGAGAGGTAGGCTTAAAGGTTAAAGATGCGCGTCGTTTCGCACGAGACGCCTTCGAAGTGTTTATTCACTGGCGTTGCCAAGTTGATCCTTATCCTGACGCTATACGTCTTCTAGCTGACTTAAGCAGCACGTATCAACTTGCTTCCATCACGAACGGTAATGCGAATGTGTCTCGGACTTCGATCGATCAGTACTTTTCATTCAATATCAGCGCTGAAAACGCTGGGGCTGCGAAACCATCACCAAGGATCTTTCGCCTCGCGCTTGAATTAGGTGGCGTCTCAGAACCGTGGAGAGCCATTCATGTCGGTGACAGCTTAAGGGAAGACATAGAAGGTGCAGCGAATGCGGGAATGAAAACTGTTTGGTTGGATCACGAACGCGAACCAACAGACAGTGTTGCCTCAGCGGTCGTACATGAACTGACGGATGTTCGGCAAGCGATTCAATCGATCGAAGCTGGGGACTGACGGCCTTTCAGTCGAAGTCAACACGTCTTTGTTACGAAATAACGTTCGCCTCAAGGTAGCTTCTTACCTTTTCCTGGTCCGCGGGTAGCTTCACTTTTCTAGCCTGCTTCTCGTAGAGTGCATCAAGGCGCGGGTGACGTGCTAACGACTTGCCGATAGCCTCATTGACCGCATTGGGAAATTTCGCAGGATGCGCAGTTGCAAGGCATATAACGGGACCGTCTGATCGTGCGTGAGCGGCTGCGGCAACGCCAACCGCAGTATGCGGATCGACGAGGTATCCAAAGCGTTCCCATGTGTCACGGATGGTCTTCAAGGTTTCATCTGTGTCGACTCGATGAGCGTCGATGGTCGTATCGACGTGTCCGTTCCGATGAAGCACCGCATGGTTTTTTTCGGCGAATTCTTGCATGAATTGCACAAGTCGCTCGGAATCCCCATCTAAGTACAAGTAGATGAACCGCTCAAGATTGCTAGCAACTTGAATGTCCATAGATGGACTTAGTGTCTGTTGAACTGCACCTCGTTTGTATTCACCGCTGACGAAGAACCGCGCAAGGATGTCATTTTCGTTGGTTCCGAGAATTAAGCGTCGAATGGGTGCGCCCATTTGCATGGCGAGAATCGCGGACAGGATGTTTCCGAAATTTCCGGTCGGAACACTGAACGTCACCGGTTCGTTGTAACGAAGGGTCGCGTACACGTAATACACAATCTGGACCATGATCCGAGCCCAGTTGATCGAATTGACCGCGCCAAGACTTGCACTGCGCTTGAACTCGATGTCATTGAATATGGACTTGAGGATCCGCTGGCAGTCGTCAAAACTACCGTCGATTGCAAGGCAATGGACATTCCTCTCTCGAACGGTCGTCATCTGCAACTCCTGCAGCCGACTTGTACGTCCGTCTGGAAACATGATGAAGATACCGATCCCGTCGCGACCTTGTACACCTGCGATAGCTGCACTACCAGTGTCGCCACTGGTGGCACCAAGTATGTTTAGTACTTGGTTTCGCGTATTCAGTGTGTGTTCAAACAACCGCCCCAACACTTGCAGAGCCACATCTTTGAACGCTAATGTCGGACCGTGAAAAAGCTCGAGGACGTGTAAATCGTCAATCTTGACTAAAGGCACGATGTCATCGTCATCGAATGTCGAGAATGCTTCATCAAGAATTGCGCGAAGAATCAGTGAATCGATGTCGGTTGCATACAGCGATACGATTTCGTATGCGAGTTCGGTGAATGAGAGATCTCTGAAGGACTCCCAACGCTCGGTTAGTTGGGGATATCGCGCCGGGAGATAAAGACCGCCATCTTCCGCTTGCCCTTCAAGTAAAGCCTGTTCGAAACTGACGGGTTTAACGCCACCTCGCGTGGAGACGTATTGCATGGATTGTGTATTAGCGCGACGCGTCGTCGAGTACGTTCCAGATCAGATGTCACGCATCGTGACAGTGCAGGTGTTGGACGGATTTAAAGCGCGCTTGGTCCTCGTTCACCATCGCGGACACGTACTACATCCTCAAGACTCGTGATGAATATCTTGCCATCACCAACTTTACCGGTGTTGGCGGCTTTCCGAATAGCGTCTATACATGCGTCGACGTTGTCATCATCAAGCGCGATTTCGAGCTTCGCTTTCGGAAGAAAATCCACAACGTATTCCGCACCACGATACATTTCGGTGTGACCTTTTTGTCGACCGAAACCCTTCACTTCCGTAACTGTCATGCCTGAGACACCAACGTCGTTGAGTGCCTGACGGGTTTCATCTACTTTATGAGGCTTGATGATCGCGGTAACGAGTTTCATTGGGCCGAGTCCGGGAGTAATTCCGAAATTCTACTTCGCAGATGGTCGAAGAAAATCATGTTAGCTACGGTGGCTCGGTGCGTTCTAGATAAATGTGGTTAAAACGACGAAAAACGCGCGGAAAGGACCGCGCGTTCTTCCCTTATTTAGCGACTACGTCCTTGTGTCGCTGATATACCTCTATTAAGGTGCGTTGACAAATTCAGGATAGGCCTCGATACCAACTTCAGCGTAGTCAACGCCAGACTCTTCGTCTTCCTCAGAGACCCGTATTCCCATCGTCACTTTCAGGATTGCCCATACGATGGCTGTTGCGACTCCGACAAAACCGATGATCGAAACGATGCCTAGTAACTGAGCACCGATTGTCGCTTCAGGATTCGTGTAGCACACGGCAAGCAATCCCCAGATACCGCATACCCCGTGTACGCTAATCGCACCAACTGGATCGTCAACCTTTAGATATCTGTCCATCACGATGATGGAACCGAACACGATTGCACCGCCAACTGCCCCCGTAAATAACGCCAGAGCCGCGGATCCTGCCGCAGGCTCTGCCGTGATTGAAACCAAGCCAGCCAACGCACCGTTCAACGCCATGGTTAGATCTGCTTTACCGAAGATCGCCCGCGCAAGTATCAGGGCGACAACCAGTCCGCCACACGCCGCGATATTCGTGTTCACGAAAATCTGTGCGACGACGTTCGCTTCTTCGAAATTCGAAATGATGAGTTCAGAGCCACCGTTGAAACCGAACCAGCCGAACCAAAGTATGAACATACCTAGAGTCGCCAATGGCATGTTGCAGCCTGGAAGAGCGTGCACTTCACCACTCGGACCGTACTTGCCTCGACGTGCACCTAGAAACAGGACGCCGGTAAACGCGGCGACCGCACCGCAAAGATGAACGACACCGGAACCGGCAAAGTCGAGAAATCCTTGTTCGTCTAAGAAGCCGCCGCCCCATTTCCACATGCCCTGAATGGGATAGATGAATCCTGTCAATACAACCGCGAATATCAGAAATGCCCATAGTTTCATTCGCTCAGCCACAGCGCCAGACACGATCGACATGGCGGTCGCGACGAACACGACCTGGAAGAAATAGTCGGCACGGGCGGAATAGGTACCCTCTCCAACCGCACTGTTCTCTTCTCCAATCAACAGTCCGAATGAAGGTAAAACACCACCACTGTCCGCACCGCCAACGTACATGATGTGATATCCGATAAACAGATACATAATGCAAGCGATCGCGTAAAGTGCGACGTTCTTAGTCAGAATTTCTGCGGTGTTTTTCGCTCGGACCATCCCTGACTCGAGCATCGAAAATCCGCAAGCCATGAACATGACCAACACGGCGGTCATGAGCATATACAGCGTGTCTAACGCGTAGTTGGTTTCTAGCAGAGGTTCCACGTTTCGTCTCCTTTAGTTCGTTCAGACGTCGCTAAATAGCGCTCGCGCCAGTTTCACGTGTCCGAATTCGGATGACTTCCTCAAGCGAAGACACGAATACCTTGCCGTCGCCGACTTTGTCACTGTTTGCTGATGCTGTGATCACATCAATACACTGGTCGAGTAAGTCGTCATTGATGGCGACTTCGATCTTCACCTTGGGCAGGAAGTCGACCTTGTATTCAGCGCCGCGATACAGCTCGGTATGTCCTTTCTGACGGCCAAATCCTTTGACTTCAGTGACCGTCATGCCTGTTACACCGATGTCTGACAGGGCAGTACGCACGTCATCAAGTTTGAAGGGTTTGATGATGGCCGTGATCATCTTCATTTCGATGCTCCTCGAATGAAAAGGGTGGTTTTTCAGGACGCAGAGGTCCCTCCGGTGCAGCTGTGAAGCTGCACCGGTAAGAACGTCTAGCGTGTTAAGGGAGGGGTGTTAGAGTGATTTACTCAGCGATAAAACGAGTCGACCTTCGCCTAGTTCGTTGTCTTCGATATTGGTTCCGACGACACTTAGACCGAGATCGATGCCACTAATGGGCACACTCACGCCAACTGAGTAGTCGATATACGAGTCCTCACCTTCGCCTGCAATGTCGTCGGCTGAATTCAGACCGACGCTCGCGCTAAAGTCGACATTCTCGCCGAGGGTCGTTCCGTAGCCAATCGATAGATAGTTGAATTGCCAGTCGTTGACACCGACGTAACTTGGCGAATATACGAAGCCGAGGCTAATAGAGCCCATATCCAGACTCGCGCCGATTTCCTGATAGTCCAGGTTTTCGCCGTCACCGGGATACTCGAGCTGGACTAATGAAAAACTTACTGACGTCGTGTCGTTGAGTGATTGAGTAAAACCGACATAGAGATCTAATTCTTGACTTGTGCCCCCGTCACCGTAGTTGACGTTTGATGCCCAAGTCCCAAACGAAAACCCATTGTCGAGCTCGTAGTCGAAACCACCTTGAATTGCAGGTAGTAGATTCGTTTGAGATACACCGCGGAATGAGTAGTCGGACGCAATTGTCACATTCCCAGAGAATCCGCCGTCATCTTCATCGGCGAACGCAGGTATACATGTAAGCACAGCTGCGACGCAGCCAATGAAAACGTGTTTTATGCGCATGACTTGTTCCTCCTGAGTCAAGCGGTCTAAAGCGTTTCCTTGTTTAAGCAAATACCGTGCCAACTAAGAAACGAGGTTGTTAGCTAACTATATGGCGAAATCTGCGCAGTGCAAGTATTCGATTGGTAGAAAATTGATCATTTATTCGATATTACGTGCTCAATTTATGTGCGCCGCCAGATTTGACCTCGTTCACGAACCGGATCTAGCAAGGACAAATCGCCTCGATGAACAGTAAAACCTTCAGGATATGGGGCACGCGCGGGTAACCCAATGGCTGCCATAACGCGGTTATCAAGGTAGTAACACTCGACGGCTGGTAACGCCAGGATCAATAGGAATCGTCGATCCTGTTCGTGTAATTGACGTAGCGTCTCGTCCTGCAATTCTCGGTTTAGTTCCGTGTATCGCATCTGATGCGATGAAGATGCTTGAGCGTCCAGTTCGGTTAGTTGGCGCCTAATCTCTTCGAAGGACTCAGGATAGCGTTCTAGGATGTATTCGAATACCCCAACGTCCGCCGCACTAGGTTTTTGCCGTGTTGGATCTTCAGGTATCAACTGATCCAAAACGACGTCAAAAATCGCGCGTTGAACCGCGTTGAGTGGACTATCTGAGGTAATTGGTTGATTCACGATGCTTAGTCAAATAGTGTTGCTAGTCGTTGTTTCATAGCGTCAGCGATGTAGAGTGCGACAGCCTGAATGGTAGTAGTGGGATTTACACCGCCGGATGTAACGAAAACACTTCCATCAACGACGAACAGATTTCGAACGTCGTGACAGCGACCCCACTCATTGACGACCGAGCGTTCGGGGTCGGTTCCCATGCGAGCGGTACCAAGTAGGTGCCATCCTGCCATCCTAATGGGATAGGGCGCGGGATTGGTTTCTATAGCACCTGCGGCTTCGAGTGCCTCGACGGCACGTGCGGTACCGTGGGCGAGCATTCGCATCGAGTTCTCACTCGTGCGATATAGGATTTTTGGCGATGGTATACCGTTGGAGTCCGTCAGTTCATCGTCCAGCACCACCCGGTTGTGCTCCTCCGGTAGATCCTCGCCGCAAACCCCGATGTGGACGCTTCGATCGAAGCGTTTCTCGAATTCATCGTGATGAGCAGATCCCCATGGAATAGCCCCAGATGCGACACCATATCGTGCGGTAGCGATTGGCGGACTACCGCGAGTAATCTGTAGGTTGTATCCGCGCACAAAACCTCGTGATTCATCGGTTTCGTAAAACTCCTGACTAAGGATGCAGCACCCTTGCGGTCCGAAGTGTGATTCAAGTGGTTCGTCAAACAAACCCGATGCGCCGCCCCAAGGATGAAGCATCAGATTTCTACCGACCAATCCAGATCGATTTGCTATGCCGTTTGGGAATCTTCCGGATTTTGAGTGAAGTAGTAGCCGAGGCGTACCAACGCCATTGCAAGCCACGATCACGACCTCAGCGCGCTGGTGTTGTAGAACGCCATCGGTGTCCCAGTATTCAACACCCGTAGCCATATCGTTGGAATCGACAGTGATCTGATTTACACGGCAATTGGTTCGGAGTTCAACACCCATGCGCTGGACGACGAGCCAATAGGCAATGTCGACGCTGCTCTTTGCACCTTGAGAGCATCCTGTGTTACAGGGACCTAGATTCAAACACTCGCCGCGACCTTCGTAGGGTTCCGTGATGATTGCGCTATCAGATGGCCACCAATGCCATCCAAGTTTGTTAAATCCACGGCCGATGGTTTCACCCATTTTGCCCATGGGGATATGCGGGAGGGGTGGTTGGTGAGCAGGTATCGCCGGATCACCATGAAGTCCGGAAACACCCATGTTTCGATCATTTTCCGCAAAGAAGGGTTCAAGCGTGAAGTAATCGATCGGCCAATCGTCTGCAACACCGTCGAGTGTTCGAACGCGGAAATCTGATGGATGGAAGCGTGGGAAATGAGCGGAGTAGAGAATCGTGCTACCGCCAACTGCATTGAAATTGACAATAGCGATCGGGGACTCAGAATCGTTGATCGGGTAGTCCGCATCTCGATTACGGTAGTTTGGACTTATCGCAGAGGTCTCGCCGTAATGCACCTCCCAATCCTGGAAGTTGCTCGGATACGTGGCCGGATTCATCCAGTCACCTTGCTCGAGACAAACGATACGCATACGCGTTTCCGCGAGGCTCCATGCCACAGCAGCACCGGACGCGCCCGCACCGACAATCAGGACATCTACAACATCTTTTGGCATCTATTCGAGCCCTTATCTGTGTGATCGCGCTATTGGGGACGTGATGTCTACCGACCTCGCCATTGGGGAGCACGCTTTTGTAGAAACGAATCGACACCTTCTTGAGCGTCTTCTGAGTTGCTGGTCGCTTGCAGCATTGATGTCTTGTGTCCGTCAAACACGCTTGGCGGCCATTCAAGGGATCCATAAGTGAGTTCTTTAATTCCTTTCACCGCTAGAGGAGCACCAACCGTTAGCTCTTTTGCGAACTCGACCGCCCTATCCACGAGGTCAGCTTTATCGACCACTTCACTCACGAGCCCTATTTCGAGCGCCTCCTCGGCGCCAATGATGCGACCGGAATACATGAGCTCAAGCGCTTTTGGTAAACCAACGATATAAGGCAACAGGTAAGGACCGGCTCCCGTATCAGGTGTTATCGCGCGGAGCGCGAACACCCAACCAAACTTCGCCTCGTGTGAGGCGATGCGAAAATCACATTGGACAGTCCATTCAACACCCACGCCCACAGCGGGACCATTGACCGCGGCGATCGTCGGTTTCGGGATTCGCGTTAGCGTCCAAAGTCCAGGTAACGTGGACTCAGGCAGCTCGACTGGCTTTATTCGCTTGTTACGTTCGACGGCGGCGGCTGCGTGATCACGAGCAATACCGGCGCTGACATCGGTACCCGCGCAGAATGCTCGACCTTCCCCTGTGAGGACAACGGCTCGAACCTCGTCGTCAATCATCGTCTCGTTCGTGACATTGATGAAGTCTGCGAGCATCTCGTCCGTGATCGCATTCAGCTTTTCGGGGCGATTAAGTGTGATGAGCGCGACACCGTCACGCCTTTCATAGAGTATTTCGTTGCTCATATGCGAAGTCCGCGCTTGGTTAGTTCTAACGTTCGCTATTGTGTAGCCGAGTATGTGCGTAATCAGAGCTAGGCATCCTGCCTATACTACGAATTGAGATTTACGTCATTGCAATTTCGACATCATGGCTGAACCAGCGGTAAAGAACGAAGTCACACGTGTTAGTCCTGCTCTTGGCGCTCGCGTAGAAGGGATTGACCTATCGTCTGGATACGACGAATTCACGATTCGTGAACTGCGCGATTTAATGCTTGAATACCACCTTCTGGTGTTACCGGAGCAACATCTGACCGCACTTGAACTAGAGGCGTTCGGTCGGAGATGGGGAGACTTACTGACGCACCCAGCGACGAAGCATCGTGATACACCATTCGTGCAGTTTATCGGTGGTCGAGCGCGCAGGTTCAAGTTTTCACCTGGGGTTCATCCTTTCGGTGGCGGCTGGCACTCGGATATGACTTGGCATCCAACGCCACCACACATCACCGGGTTACATGCACAACAGTTGCCCGCGATGGGAGGCGATACCGCTTTCGCAAACCAACACTTAGCCTACGAAACGCTCGACGATGCAACTAGGGAGGAGATCACCGATTTAAAAGCGTTCCACACTGGAAAAGTGTTTGGTCCGGACGTCGAAGATGCAATTCATCCTGTCGTACGTACGCACAACGAGAGCGGTCGTAAGGCTTTGTACGTAAATGGGAATTTCACTAAGTACATATGCGATATACCTGATGAGGAAAGCGAGAAGCTCCTCTTCAGGTTATTTGCTCACGCGACTCGACCCGAATTCACATATCGCCATCGATGGGACGTGAACGACCTTGTGCTATGGGACAATCGGTCAGTGATGCATTACGCGATCGGTGACTACGATGAGCTTCGCACGATGCATCGAATTGTCGTGAAGGGTGACGTTCCCGCTTGAATTAAGTTGGTGGAACGGATTTCGCTTTGCTGAGTTAGTTACTCGCCGTAGATCAGGTAGTCAATCGCCGCTTGAAGCTCAGCGTCCGTGCAATTCATGCACGTTCCCATCGCTGGCATCACAACGTTGAAGCCCGCTTTTGTATTTGCGAGCAACGTTTCCGAGCCTTTTTCATCTAGACGAGTTTGCCATTCCTCGGCACCCACCAGAGGTGCTTCGGAAACACCGGTCGCATGGCATGCGAAGCAATGCGCGTTGTATACCTCAATGCCACTACGACTAATTGATAGCGTAACAGGCGCAACTGTTCCACAGTCCTCGCCCTGCATACAGAGATTGCCAAACGGCTTAAGCCGATCTTCGACGGTTTCCCCGGATTCGTCTTGCCCAATCGCGAATAACGTAGTACACACGAGAAGTAGGACGAAAGACAGCTTGAAAAACTGCATCAATAGTGGATTAGGCACTTAATAGCGGCGCGGATTATAAATTCGAGTGTTCGGTGTGGATTGCCTTGACGAGGCAAATTAGGTGTACCTGCTCAGCCTCTACGGTCTTGGTGAATACCGAGCAGATCATTCATCTTTCTTTCTGCGATAGTTCTCGAAAGCACGTTCGACCATCGGTCGACGTTTCTTATCTGGAACTTTGAGAGCGAAATCTGGATCTTTCTCACCGGTAGAGGAAAGTATGTGCATCAGATGGGCCGAGGTTATGTGCGCATGAAACCCTTGTGTGTCCTGTAGTTGGTTTACCGCCATCTTCATCATTCGAAGCTGGAACGGATCGTTTCGAGCGATACGCTCAGCGTAGTCCATTACAGAATCTCTTAGGTTCTTATCAGGAACGACGCGATTGACGAGTTCGAGTTCAAGAGCTTCTTGTGCGTCGATGAAGCGGCTCTCGTACAACAGTTCTTTTGCCTTCCGCGGGTGTAGGTCCCAGGGTACCGTGAAGAATTGGAAGTTCGACGCTAGAAACATCGCAGACTCGGCGGCGTAGATGATGTCCATTGCACTCGCGAGAATCCAACCACCGTAAATGCAATAACCTTGTACCCCAGCGATTGTTGGCTTCGGGACGTTTCGCCAACGCATGGATTTCTCAACGAATTGCTCTCGCGAATGATCGAATCGACCACGAATACCTTCTTGGAAAGGGCGTTCTTCGCGATCCTGTAATTCGGCGGAACTACCAAGGTCATGACCCGCGGAAAAGTGCTTGCCCTCACCGAAGAGAACAATGACGCGAGTATCAGGATCTGCGCCCGCTTCCGCGAAAAGCCGATCTAATTCCTCAAGTAGCTTCCGACTTTGAGCGTTGTACTGCTCAGGTCGATTCGTCGTAATGACCGCGACGTGATCGATCTTTTCGTATTTAACAATCGGTTCAGGCATGTCGCTCGTTCAGAAAATCACTCACAGTATCGACAACTGCATCGAGCCGATCATGGTGCGTCCAATGACCGGCGTTGTCAATATTGACCATGTTGAGACGCTTGAAATAGGAATCCGTACCGTCTTGGCCAATTCGGTGGGGATATCCTGTTTTTGAGTTGATTATGAGTACACGCGCTTCGATGGACTGCCATAGCGAAATTAGGTCGTCCGTGGGCATGTCGTAGGGCGACGAGTTGCGTGTGTAGTTGTCGAATTTCCAGGAATACGTGCCATCTTCATTCTGATTACTGGCATGCATCGAAAGGTGGCGTGCCTGCTCAGTAGAAAGATGGGGGTTCATCTCATGCATCCGCTCGTATGCGGCTTCAATCGTTGGGTATTTACGAACGGATCGAGCCGCCAAATTGCGACCGGAGTCAATCCAACGTCTGATGCTCGATCCACGGCTTGATGAAGGGGGTTTCGGATAAAGGCCGACACCTTCGATGATCACGAGATCTTTCACACGATCTGGATAAAGGCCACTATACATCGTCGCAATCGTTCCGCCGAGTGAGTGGGAAACTATGCTCAAAGGTGCTAGGCCTTGTTGCTCGATGAGTTGGGCAATGTCATAGACGTAGTCGACCAGCATGTAGCTACTTCCTACTGCCCAATCAGAGTCGCCATGACCACGTAGGTCAGGTACCACAACGTGGTAGTCGGATCGATACGACTCGACGAACCAATCCCATGACCGACAGTGATCATGAATACCATGGATTAGGAGCAAGGGTGGTGCCGGTTCGTTGCCCCAATCAAGGTAATGTAAGCGCAACCGATGCGAAAAGTAGCTGTGTGATGATGGCCGAGTTCGATTCGGGTTGGTCGGCGACATAGCGTTTACGTTACGGGATCGACGTGGATATTCACGATGTCCATATCGAAGTACTTCTGGTGCCGAATTTCTGCGGCCAGAAAATGTAGTAGTTTGATGGAAAGGTCGGTACTTGCATCATCAGTCGCCGCGTCATGTACAAACATCGCTCGGTCCTCAATGTTCTCCTCGTCCGCTGCCGCAACGTATTCAAGTGCGATTTGCCCAGCATCGTGGCGAACGGATACCTGCAAACGACGTTCTTCCGCTGTCGCCTCTTCGTTGCTGTCAATGAGAGTCAGGAGAAGCTCCTCGTTGACTTGCTGGAGCCGAATCACAGATTCCTCACTCCAATTCCATCGCCTAGCCGCTGCGGAGAGGAACTCGGTCAGCTCGGGTAGGCTTTCTATCGCCAATTTCGTTTGAATGCGTCGTCGTCGTGAACCAAGGATCTCCCACATCAGGGTGAGAGCGATTGCGACTAATCCGCCGACTGTCATTCCATTGCGTAACAATGTCCCCCAAAACCCGCTTCCTGTTAGGAGGTCGGGGAAAATCAGCTCGAATTGAAAACCGATGCCGATCCAGAGTGATACACCCGTAATAATCGATTTTCGAAAGTCGAGACCGTCCCGAAAGACGAGTTTCATCCCTACGATAAACAACATCGCTAGGATGACTGTTATGTACGCTCCGGCAACGGGATTCGGGAGTGCGATGATGACGGCCTTTAATTTTGGTAGAAACGCCAGAATGAGGAATATCACTCCAATATAGATCCCGACGCGCCGCGAGGCTACGCCGGTTAATTCAGTAACCGCAATGCTCGAGGAGTACGTTGTATTTGGCACTGTGCCAAGAAAGCCCGATAAGAGGTTGCCGATCCCATCAGCGCCAACGGCTCCTTGTACAACGCGATAGTCTGGTGCTCTGGGTTGCCGCTGGGAGACTCGCTGAATGGCTACGCTGTCCCCGATGGTTTCAACGAGCCCTACGACCGTGACGAGAATGAATGCAGGGACAAGCCCCCAGAATTTCGGCCCGAATGAGAGGTCGATGCCTGGCCATCCCCATGTTGGCAAGCCGATCCAAGCCGCTTCACGAATGGGTGTAGCGTCGAACAGCCCCAGAAATGAAGCCACAATCGTTCCTATGACTAAACCTATTAACGGCGTCCACAGTCGGAGGAATCCCGTTGCCCTCATTGCAAGGACTACGGAAATGGCAATCGTAATTGCTGCGACTATCGGTGCGTTGAAGGCAAGATGCTCCTCTGGGACGTCAATGAGAAGATCAAAGATGATGGGAAAGACAGTCACGGGAATTAGCATGATCACAATTCCCGCGACGGTTGGCGTGATGATCCTTCGAAGTACGGAGAGCTTGAACGCGATGATGAACTGAACGATCGAGGAAACAACGATCAGTGAGCACATCAAGGCGGGTCCACCATTGATAAGCGCGGTGATACAAACGGCGATGAAAGCACCTGATGTACCCATTAGGAGGACATGCCCACTGCCAAAACGCCATACTCGGACTGCCTGGAGAATCGTTGTTGACCCAGCGATTAGTAGGACACAAAAGATTGACCATGAAAGGAACGGTTCACCAATGTTGGCGGCCTGCACAACGATCACCGGCGTCAAAACGACACCGCTGATCGTCAGCACCACGAGCTGAAATGCAAGTCCAATCGACAGCGGTGTCGGTGGTGCTTCATCGGGCTCAAAACGAATGTCCTGTGATTCAGTCTGAGCCATTTCTATTCCAATCCATTACTAATCAGTGGTGTGACTCGTCATGCTAACAGACGGCGTTCTCATTCAACGCGCGCTTCCACTCGACAATGAAAAACTCTCTGCTCGTGTCACGTCGATCTAGATTACGACGCGAAGCGATCGGGCGCGCGCGAATCTTCAGCACGGGTATGTACGTCGAGTAAGACTGTCTTACCGTCTTCATTCAACCGTTTCGCTTGTAGCAATGCCGGTCCCATTTCGGCCGCTTGTTTGACTTCAATACCCTCTGCACCTAGTGCTTGTGCGAGTTGGGCGTAATTTCCCTGCATATAGGACACACCGAATTCCTCACGAGCGGTCGGAAAGCCACCGGGATAGGTCGCCATGATGCCGTTGTTCAGAACGATGGTCGTAATTGGTACACCCGCGCGAGCTGAAGTTTCGATATCGAGTCCTGACATACCGAATGCACCGTCTCCCATGAGATTTACGCACATACGATCCGGCATTGCCATCTTGGCACCGATCATGAGTGGAATCGAGAATCCGAGATGGGTTGACTTTCCCCAGCCAATGTAACCGTGAGGTGTCGTCGCTTCGTAGAACGGAACGATCTGATCTCGTGGTGCCCCGGCGTCGTGTGTCACGATGCTTTTCGTTTTGTCGAGGTTGACGTTCATTTCGTGAATAACGCGATATGGCGAAAGCGGCCCATCGTCATTGGTTAGATAGGGTTGCCACTGGGCACCCCAAGCATCTTTGGCCGATTTGATCTTTTCTTTAACGCCTGTCTCTCGAGGCTCTTCGCCGATCAATCCCTTAACGCTATCGATGAGCGCTTCTAGTGTCAGTTTTGTGTCACCAATCAAACCGATGTCTGCGCGGGTGTCTTTGTTTATTTCGTTGTCGTCGATTACATTGTGGATAAGAAAAGCGTCAGGGCGTACCCTCTGTGCGTATGGCGATGTCGTCAGCGACGCACCGATCGCGAAGACCAAGTCACATTCGCGAAGCCATTGCGCTGCTGGACCCGTAACGGTGGAACCGCCAGCACCGACGGAGAGAGGATGTCGCTCGTCAAAGGCGGACTTACCTGGCATTGTGGTAAACACAGCGACGTCAAGTAACTCCGCGAGCTCTTGTAACTCGGCGGTCGCGCCAGCGCTCATCACACCTGCGCCTGCCCATAGAAGGGGATTGTTCGCTTCGATTAGTTTCTGAGCGGCATCTCGTATCGCGCTAGCGGACGGCATAAATAGAGCGGATTCTGGCGATCGATACGCAGGTGCGTTTTCTGGTATTTCAGCGCCACACACGTCACCAGGTAACTCCACCACAACAGGTCCTGGGCGTCCTGTTCGGAGAGCGTGGAATGCACGTCGCATTACGGTCGATGTTTGCCTTGGACTAGTAACAAACTCAATGTGTTTAACGACCGTGTCCCATGTGTTCGCGGCGACCGTATTCGGTCGGACGAATAGCATGCTTAAGGGATTACCGCCAGGTAATGCGAGGATCGGGACCGCGTCTGCATGCGCTTGGGCTAGTCCCCCAACTGAGTTCTCCGCGCCTGCCTGTGATTGCATGGCGACTACGCCGAATCGCTGTCGATCGGAACATCGCGAGAACCCGTCTGCTGCCATGACAGCGCCACGTTCGTGTCGGAAGGCGATTGGTCGGATTCCAACCTTGGCGACGGTTTCTATTAAGGGATTAGAGGGGTAACAGGATATCCACTCCACACCTTCAGCTTTGAGAATATCTGCGACTAAATCGTTACTGTTCATAGGTGCTTGACGCCGAAAAACTGCATGCAATTATCAGTTCGGTGTTTTGGGGACAGCACTGGCTATATCCTTCGCAGACGCGAAAACACGCTATCTACCACGTCTACTGAATGCACTGAAATGTCGGATTACAAGAACTTAATCTGTGAAACGAAAGGCTTCATCGCAACGGTGACCTTCAATCGACCCCGTAAGATGAACGCATTGGACTCGGCGACCCTTGAAGAAATTGAAGCGGTTGCACATTCTTTTCGTGACGATGCCGAAACAAGGGTTGTCGTCTTCACCGGTACCGGAAAGCATTTTTCAAGCGGTGCGGATCTTTCGCCTGAAGTCCAACCGATTGACGTGAACGCGAACCTTGCGTTGCGTCGCCGTCGAGCGCGAATAGGTGAACGCGCGATTAATGCGATCTACGACATGGATCAGATCACCATCGCGGCATGGAACGGTGGTGCTTTAGGTGGAGGCGCTTGTTTGACAACCGCAATGGACTTTCGAGTCGGTGCGGATGACTGCTTCATGCAGTATCCGGAGATAGAAATTGGCGTCAATTTAATGTGGAAAAGTCTCCCTCTTATCACGCACCTCGCGGGGCCAGCGAAGGCGAAACGACTCGTGGCGGGAGGCGAACGAATTCACGCGGAAGAGCTCCATTCGTGGGGGATTCTTGACGCTCTCGTACCACGTGATGAGTTGCTTCGCACTGCTATGAATTGGGCAGAACGATACGCTAACCTATCGCCGATCCCTCAGCAAATGATCAAGCAAAGTGTGAACGCGATTACATCGGCGCTGGATTCCGCTGTCATGCACATGGATGTAGATCAGAACCTATTCTCCGCTTCGACCGAAGATCGGCGGGAGGCGATCCGGTCGTACTTAGCGAAGACGAAACCAACGTTTACCGGGAATTAAGCAGCTTCCCTGCGCTCGAGATCGAAACGGAATTCCTCACCATCGAGATTCTCAACGAAGGCGTCGGTTGACTGGGCGTTCACGTTTGTCGTTAGCGTTTCTCTCACGATATAGTCGCGATGTTGGTCAATTGCTTGGAGTACCCGCTGTGACCCGTCGACAAACAGGTCGATCCGATCCGTCACTTGTAGTTGCTTGGCTTTTCTCGCAAGCTGAATGCGATGCACGAGCTCTCTTGCTAAGCCTTCAAGCGCAAGTTCGTCACTGATTTCCATGTTGAGCTCGATCGATATTAGTCGATCCGTGACGACATTAGTACCTTCGATTGCTTCACGAAACACCTGTATTTCATCAGTAGTAAACACCTCTCCATCTACTTCTAGTGAACCTCTTGTTCTAAGGGTCTCAATCTCAGCTACACTCAGATTTGAGATGCTCTGTTGAAACGCTTTCATCCGGTTGCCTAAGCGTTTACCAAGCACTGGGAAGTTAGGTTTCGCATACTGCTTGATGAACTGCGACTCATTGCTCTCGTAAACAACCTGTTTTACGTTGAGTTCTGTCACGACGTACGATTCAAGCTTGCGCAATCCGTCCAGGATTTCATCGTCACGATGGATGATTGTCAATCGCGAAAGTGGTACTCGCAGATTGACTTTTTGGTCCTCACGCTGTCGACGCCCTAAAAGGATGACTTGCTGCATACGTCCGACGGCACTTTCAAGATCGGTGTCTTCCAGCGAGTTGTCCGCAACGGGATACTGACACAAATGAACTGATTCTGTAAGCGTGACGTTGCCGAACTCTCTAAGCTCTCGGAAGAGGTATTCTGAAAGAAACGGTGCACAAGGTGCCATGGCTTGAGTGAGTTCAACCAATGCTTGATACAAAGCGGAATATGCGGCGCGTTTGTCGACCTCAAGTCCTGATGCCCAGAACCTTGAACGGTTCAAACGAATGTAACCGTTGTTCAGATCTTCAATGAACTCAAATAAGCGAGGTACAACACCGTAGAGCCGGTACGCCTCCATTTCACGACTAATCGTTGACTTGAGCGTCTGGAGTTTAGACAGGAGCCATCGATCGAGAATGTTGTCAAACCGGTCGACCTTTTGGTCGTAGGTCCACCCATCGATTTCAGCGTAGAGCTTGAAGAATGAAAAGGCGTTGTACCAAGGTAATAAGGCTCGACGTACGATCGCTTCGACGCCCTTGTCTACGAATCGCTGCTCTTCTGCACGCATCAACCCGGAATTGATTAGGTAGAGTCTCAGCGCGTCGGCACCGTAGTGCTCCATTAGCTCAACGGGGTCCGTGTAGTTTTTGAGACTCTTGGACATTTTGCGGCCATCTTCTGCAAGCACCATCCCGTTGACGATCACGTTCTTAAAAGCCGGTTGGTCGTATATAGCACTGGATAACGCCATCAACGTATAGAACCAGCCACGGGTTTGGTCGAGCCCTTCGGCGATGAAGTCCGCCGGGAATACCTGCTCAAACGTATCGGCATTCTCAAATGGGTAGTGCTGCTGAGCGTATGGCATGGAGCCGGATTCAAACCAACAGTCCAAAACTTCGCTGACGCGCCGGTATTCCCCTTCCTCACCCTCGATTGTGAACGTCAGGTCGTCCACATGTTCACGATGCAGATCGGTAGGCGTCGCCCCAGTGTAATTGGTTAGTTCTTCGCGTGAACCGATACAAACGAAGTTACCGGTGGTGTCGTTTTCCCAGATCGGTAGTGGCGTACCCCACACACGATTGCGCGAGATCGCCCAATCTCGGGCATTTTCGAGCCAGTTTCCGAATCGACCCTCTTGAATGTGCTCGGGCACCCATCGAACCCGTTGATTCGCAGCGATGAGCCGATCTTTGAACTCACCGATGTTGACAAACCAAGACGGTACGGCGCGATAGATGAGCGGTGTATCGGAACGGTAACAGTATGGGTAGTTGTGTTGTATCGTGGTGTGTTCGAGTAAAACGTCACGATCGCGCAACCATCGTATGATGTCGCGGTCAGCTTCCTTGACGTTTTGACCGGCGAAATCGCTCACGTCACCCATGAATTCACCACTCATGGTGACTGGACATACTCCAGTCGGCAATCCATGTGCGAGCGCAATGCGTTGGTCGTCTTCGCCAAACGCTGGCGCTTGGTGCACGATTCCGGTTCCTTCATCGGTAGAGACGTAATCGTCGGCGAGCACGACGAACGCGCCTTCTTTCGCATATTCTGCAAAATAGGGGAATAACGGTTCGTATGCACGACCTATAAGATCATGACCTAGTATGCGTGAGACCACATCGAGTCGGTGGTGCTCAAGGTAAGTCTCTAGGCGTTCCTCCGCGAGATAGAAGAGCCGGTCGGATTCGGCCTCCCGAACGAGAACATACTGGATGTCTTCGCCTACACAGAGCGCCAAGTTTGAAGGTAAGGTCCACGGCGTCGTGGTCCATGCCGATATGTATGCATCTTCATCGTTGAGCTTGAAGAGTACCGTGATAGCAGGATCTTGAACGTCTTTGTAATTACTCGTCGCCTCGAAATTCGACAGGGGCGTCTCGAGTGCCGTAGAGACGGGCATAACCTTGCTACCGCGATAGATCAGTCCTTTTTCCCATAGTTGCTTGACCACCCACCAAACGGATTCCATGAACCATACGTCCATGGTCTTGTACTGGTTATCAAAATCAACCCAACGGCCGAGCCGGGAAATGATCGAACGCCATTCCTTTGTGTAGCGATCGACGATCGCGCGACATTCGTCGTTGTATCCGGCAACGCCGAGTGCCTGGAGTGCTTCGTGCGCCGACATTCCTAGTTTTTTGTCGATTTCGTGTTCGATCGGTAAACCGTGACAGTCCCAACCAAATCGTCTGGATACATATCGACCTTTCATCGTCCAATACCGCGGTACGACGTCCTTAATGACCGATGCGAGCAGATTGCCGTGGTGGGGTAGACCAGTGGCGAACGGCGGTCCGTCATAAAAGGTGTACGGTTTGGCATCGCGAGATTGATCGAGCGACTTCTGAAAGGTCTCATTCTCAGTCCAGAAAGCCAAAATATCGCGTTCCATCTCTGGAAACGAGAATGGTTCGGGATGGTTCGTAGAATCGGACATGAGAGCGGGAAACTAGCGCTGGATATAGACAAATCCGCCTGAAAAGGCGGATTTTTGCGGCGAAATTATAGGGTCGCGCACCTTTTAGTTGACTCGCCAAATCGGAGCGACTAAGAGGCTAATCGCGTCAGTTTTTTACATGTATTAGGAGTATTTGCGTGAGAGTAGGAATCGTCTTTCCTCACCATGAAATTGGAACCGATCCTGGTGCAATCAAAGCATATGCGCAAGGCGCGGAAGCGATGGGTGCTGATCACATGTTGATTTATGATCACGTTTTAGGCGCAGACCCCAACCGCCCCGGGGGTTGGCATGGTCCTTACGACAAGGATGTCGCGTTCCATGAGCCGTTTACAACATTTGCGTTCATGGCGGCTGTAACTGAAACAATCGAGTTTACGACAGCGGTACTGATACTGCCGCAGCGGCAAACCGCGCTCGTTGCTAAACAGGCGGCACAACTCGCCATTCTGTCTAACAATCGCTTTCGTTTGGGTATCGGTACGGGTTGGAACACCGTCGAATACGAAGCACTTAACGTTCCGTTCGATGCTCGCGGTACGCGACAGGCGGAGCAAGTCGAATTAATGCGGAAGCTCTGGATGAGCGACGCATTTACATACGAAGGAAGGTTTCACACGGTGACGCAGGCGAGTATTTTGCCGCGACCTTCACAAACGATCCCAATATGGTTCGGAGGCGGCGTACCCGCGTTACTGAAGCGCTGTGCAAGGCTTGGCGACGGGTGGATTCCTATAGGAACGCCTAACGAGGCATCCGCTGAGATGATCGAATTTATGAAGAAGGAACGAGAGTCTGCCGGTTTGTCTTGGGATTCGTTTGGTATTCAAGCGCAAGTTCAGTTTCAAGGCGGCGATCCTGAACGTTGGCGCAACCATTTTGAAAGGTGGGAAGCGCTTGGCTGCACGCACATTGCCATAGCAACACACAACGCTGGTAATACAAACATTGACGAGCATCTCGCGTCAGCTCAAACTTACTTCGACGCCGTCTTATAACGACGACAACACCACATTAGCCTAACCGTGTTGGAACGATTTGGATCAGCCAACTGATTTTGAAACGCCGCCTCGTGCGGCGTTTTTTTGGTACCTAACTAGCAACAGCCTATCGATGGCCGCGCTGAGCCTGCAAGGTTTGCTGCTTACATGGATACTCGTTGGCGTACTAGAGGAGTCAGCGAGCGTTTACGGTGAGAGTCGTGCGCTAATTAATGCGGCGCCATTGATCATCCTGTTCATCGGGGGTTTCGCAGGCGATCGATTTGACGCTCGACGCTTGTTGTTTGCGCTCTCACTGTTAACTGCTTTCGTCCCGTTGTTGTTGATTCTTGGCGTGTCCAATTTGAACGTGTGGATGGTTATCGCATTTGGCGCCGGTACAGCGATACTCTCATCGTTGGCTGATCCTGCAAGGCAAGGCATGATCAACCGAGTTTCACGTCTAGACATACAGCGTTCTATCGCATTAGTCACGATCGTACCTTCGCTGGTAGGCATCGGTGCCATGAGCATGGGTTCACTGCTTGAACCGTTCGGTCTTGTATTAGTGCTATTGATATTGGCTGGACTTTACACCTCTGCCGCGCTTGCAGTACTCGGATTGCCAGATCTACCGCCGATTCGAAAAGAACGAATCGACGTGCTTGAAGGATTTCGAAACGTATTGTCTGTGCCAATCATCAGGAACCTGTTCGGTATGAACTTCATATCGGCGATTTTCAACGCTGGTGCATACATCGTTGTCATGCCTTACATACTGATGGGGCATTACGCTGGCGGCGCATTACCGGTCGACGACGCGACGTTGATGACTGCGATGTTCATCGCATTCACGATCGGGAGTACGGGTTCGACGATTGTCCTGTATTGGGTCATGCCGCTAAAACATCCAGGCAAGATTTACATCTTGCTGCAGCTGTTTCGGATTTCGGTGATCCTAGGAATTTGGCTTAAACCAACTCTGTGGCTGTTTTTGATTTTTGTTGGGATGTGGGGGATCAACATGGGCGTTAATTCGACGTTGGTCCGCAGCACATTGCAGGAAATGGCACCGCCGACCCATCGTTCGAAAGTACTGGCCTTCTATCTATTCACGTTCACGCTTAGTTCGATTCTTGCTGCATTGATCTTAGGCTATATCGTGGAGTGGCTTGGTGCATCGAACGCACTACTTCCTGGCGTAGTGATTTCGATCGGACTCTACCTATACGGCCGCTATTGGTCGGGTTATTGGGAATTCGAATCGCCGTCAGTCCGTTAGCTGATCTCGAATCTCGTCTGCGACTAGATCCGGTCGCTGCATGGGAATGAAGTGTGATAGATCGGGAAGGTAGATATCACGAGCATTGGGTAAGGCGTGTGCGAGACCAGGCCACGTCGGTGAATTGGAAAAGTCCATAGTTTCACGCGGACCGATTCGTTGCTTCGCACGCATGACAACGGTGGGGCACGTGACGTTGTGAAGCAGATTTTTTAGATCGCGTTGTCCCGTACCCATGTAGATTTGCGCTTCAATACGAGGTGGGCATGCGAGCTCATAGCCATCGGGAGTATGAAGCAGTCCATAGTGGCAGTAATCTCGAAGAATGTTCAATTGCCACAAACTAAACGGGTGACGATCTTTGAAGGCTTCGAACATCTCATCGGGAGATTGCCATTGAGCTCTTCGGCGCGCGATCGGATGTTCGCCTGATTCAGACGCGAAGTTAGTTGGAATCTGCTCCGCATATTGCTCGGGTGATAGTACGACTGGATCTACCAGCACCAACGATTTAAATCGTTCAGTTCGCAGACTGCTAGCGTAGAGAGCGCAATGGCCACCCATGGAATGACCAGCAGTCACGATGTTTTTTAATTCAAGCGCATCGATAAAGTTGACGACATCCTTTCCGAAATCAAACCAACCGAAAGGGCCGGTTTTGCTAGACCGGCCGTGACCGCGCAGATCGACGGCGATGACTCTGCACGATTCCGGCAGTTCCGCGACGGTTTTGTCCCAACATCTTGCGTGGAATCCGGTCGCATGGAGTAGCAACACGAGCGAGTCGTCAGTACCGCTCCATTCAAAGTAGCAAAGCTCAGTATTTTCTAGCGGTATGCGATGCTCTATGGGATTTCTTAACAATGATGGTTGCCGAGAGGAAGCGCGCTAATTATTGGTTGGGCGTGCCAGAACGAATGGGAAAGGTATCAACGGCAAGAAAGCTCAGGAATTGGAATTTGTCACGGACTTACTGGCCTAACCGCACAGTGTCTAAAGACGTTCCGAGATCTCACAATTTCGCAATGTAGTTGCGAAATTTCACGGAGTTTGCAAATAGGCAGTTTTTCACTAGTGATTTGAAGATGAATGTGAAGAGGTCAAGAATCTTTGAAGGTGAAATCGCGCAATTACGTTGGATAACGAACCCTGGCACCCGCTGTTCGGATCGACAACACAAATTCCTCAAAGGTCTATGATGACCGTTCTAGTGCATCGAAAACTGCGGATAGCTGAAGGAAAATGACCTCGATAGTGTCAAGAGAAACCGACCTACTTGTATTGGTGGACCACGATGATCAAGCGCTGGGTCTGCGAGACAAGAGAAGTTGCCACGAAGGTCAAGGTGTTTTGCACCGCGCGATATCGGCATTCCTGTTTGATTCTCAAGGTCGCGTCTTAGTTCAACGACGCCACGTTGAGAAACCGTTATGGGGTGGTTGTTGGTCGAACAGTTGCTGTACGCACCCGTTTTTCGGTGAAGAACCAATCGACGCTGCAAAGCGACGAGTTAGTGAAGAGCTGGGTCTTGATGTTGAGCTCGAGTTTATTTACAAATTCGAATACCATGCCGAATGGTCTCCAGAATACAGCGAACATGAACTTTGCTCGGTGTTCGTAGGCTACGTGAACACCGACCCGAAAGTCAATGAATCTGAGATTCAGGCTTGGCGTTGGGAATCACCTGAGGTACTAGACGAGGTCATAGCGGACGACGTATCCGACTATACACCGTGGCTAAAACTCGAGTGGGCGGAATTACGCAATCGAGGATATCCGAAAAGGAAGCTTGAGAACTCCCGAATTTAGGTCAATGCTTGATAACTCAGGCGTTGAAATGTCTCTTGGTAGTTGTTGCCAGGCATGGCTCCGTGATTCAGAACTTGCGTCAGGCAAACCCCGAGCAATTCCTCTGCCGGGTCACCAAAGTACGTAGTACCTGCCGCGCCTCCCCAGCCATACGTTCCTACAGATCGAATCAACGGCGGTGCGCCGCGACCATGGTAGGTTGCGACGCCTAAACCCCAGTGGAAACCTCGGCCGGTCATAGGGATCGTCATGTCTCCTGTATGGTTTCCGATCATGAGGTCGACGGTTTTCCGACCAAGAATGCGTACACCGTCGAGTTCCCCACCATTCAGCAGCATCTGACCAAATCGGGCGTAGTCGCCGGCTGTTGAGAGGACGCCTCCCGCATCACCACCGCCACCGAAGTGTTTTCTTGGTCCGTTCTTCTCGCTGGTTGCTGCAGTTTCGACCGGATGCAGCTTGACTTCACCATCAACTTCACGCGGGACGTAGTTTGTACCGAAACGATCCTGGGTGCCGGGCTTTAGATAAAAGTCGGTGCTATCCATTTTGAGCGGGTCAAATATGTTCTCTTGGAAGAAAACGTCAAGGGTTTGACCACATGCTTCCTCAAGTACCGCTGAGAGGATTGGGTAACCTGCGTGATAGACGAACCGTTCACCTGGGTGGAAACCCAAAGGCAGCTTAGCCATCGCTCGAACGCGATCTCGATTCGGAATGTCGCTGCCAAAGCCGTCGTCATCTTCATAACCGAGAGTAGCTAATTCGTCGCGCAGTTGTTGCCGGTACATTCCTGGCATCGCGGGTGGACTCATAAGTCCTGTGGTATTCGTTAAACAATGACGTATCGTCAATGGTCGCTTTGCAGGTTCAGTGACCATCAGTTCATTGCGATTTACAACTTGAAGATCACTCCATTCGGGGAGAAAACGTGCCACCGGATCATCTGGGGTGAGCACACCTCGTTCAAATAGGATTAATGTGGCAACACCGGCGATCGGTTTCGTATTAGAGAACATGCGAAACAACGAATCCTTGCTGACGGGATTCCCCTGCTCTACGTCAAGTACACCGCGTGCCTCGAAATGCACGATCTGACCTTCGCGCGCGAGCAATGTAACGAGATTAGGCACTTTCTTGCTGTCGACGAAGTGCTGCATTGCCGGACCGATTTGTTCCAATCTGTCGGTGTCGAAGCCAAGTTTGGTGGGGTCGCCAATGGGTAGAGGGGTTTCGGACATGAGAGAAACTGTCGTGGTCAAACTTAACGGCGGAGCATTATCACGAAACATCGCGCGATACGACCGAGATACAGTCTGTTAGTGCCGCAAAATCGACGCTATTTCCGCCTCGGTGGGTCCCGTCTCGAGCTCGCGATTCGACCTTACGCATTCCACGATTTCATGTAACTGCTCGACTGTGTCATCAAACGAGTCGTTAACGATGACGAAGTCGTAGTCGGTATATTGCGACATTTCGAATCTCGCTTTCTTGATTCTTGATTGCAGCGTTTCGTCGTCAGTTTCAGCGCGATCTAAAAGGCGTCTCTGCAATGCGTCGATGGATGGCGGTAACACGAAAATGCTCCTGACATTCTGCATGAGACGTCGAACGTTCTTCGCCCCTTGAAAGTCGATGATGAGCATGGTGTCGATGTTTTGATCAAGACTTTTTTGCACGGCCGCCTGGCTTGTACCGTAGTAACTACCAAAAATGTGCACCGATTCGAGGAACTCCTGATTTGCCTTCATTTCTAGAAAACGGGGCTCACTAACGAAGTGATAGTGAAGTCCGTCCACTTCCCCACTGCGAGGTGTACGAGACGTATGGGTAATGGCTCTCTGTAGCTCATCGTCACCGTCAATCACAGCTTGCGCTAGCGTAGTTTTGCCGACGCCAGATGGTCCGGAGAGGACGAACAGCTTTGCGCGTGACGAGGTTAGACGCGTCACTCTACGTTTTGTACCTGCTCACGCATCTGATCGACAAGCACTTTAAGGTCAACGGTTAGATTCACCGCATCGGGAGGTGCGAGTTTTGCCGCTAGCGTATTCGACTCACGCGCCATCTCTTGCACGAGGAATCCAAGTCTTCTTCCTTGTGGTTCATCGCGACTCAAACAGATATCAAACTCAGAAATATGTACGTTCAGTCGATCGATTTCTTCGCGCACGTCAGCTCTCTGGGCTAGAAGGGCCACTTCTTGCGCGAGCCGATTCGGCTCTACATTAACCCCAAGTTTTTCTAGTCGTTGATCGAGTTTTTGTCGAATGTACTCAATCTGTAACTGAGCCATCGATTCCAGTTTGCCGAGAATCTCGCGAATCGACGCAAGCCTTGTCTGGAACAGATGACTTAGAGATTCGCCTTCGATATTCCGGTTTTCGATCAGCGACTTCAAAGCGAGCACGAAGGAGTCACGTATGTCCTTGTGCATTTCTGGAGAAACTTCGAACTGATCTTTTAAAACCCCAGGCCATCGCAATATGTCAAGTACATCCAATTGATGATTCGGTTCGCTAATTGCCTCTTCGGTGGCCGAAAAATCCCTCATCACCCCTTGAGCGTCTCGTGCATTCATCAATAGTGAACGTAATTTTTCCGGATCAATGGCTGATATTGCTTCTGAATTAGTTGAGCTGCCTGAAAGCGATGCTTCGACGCGACCTCGATTTAGTACGCTTGTCGCGTGCGCCCGAAGTTCAGGTTCTAGAACGAGCGCCTTCGATGGTAAACTGAAACTGAGATCTAGGAAACGGTGATTAACACTGCGCACTTCCCAGGTCCATATAGAGGTCTTGGCGCACGCAAACGCCGTCATACTCGCGATCATCGGCGGATTTTATCGACTTATAATTGCCTTTCCCTGTACAGATAAATAGTTAAATTAGTAAATATGCGTCCAAATGATCGTAAATTTGATGAACTTCGTACGGTATCCATCAAGCGGAACTTCACAAAAAACGCCGCGGGTTCCGTCCTGATTAGCGTTGGAGAAACCAAAGTGATATGTACAGCGACGATTGAGGATGATGTTCCTCGATTTCTTCGAGGATCGGGTCAGGGCTGGCTGACAGCGGAATATGGCATGTTGCCGGGCGCTACGACAGAACGGTTCGATCGAGAAGCTGCGAGAGGAAAGCAATCGGGGCGAACAATCGAGATTCAAAGACTGATCGGGCGTTCGCTGAGGCGTTGCGTTGACTTGGAACAGATAGCTGGTACTACGATCTATGTTGATTGTGACGTGATCCAAGCAGACGGTGGAACAAGAACCGCGTCCATTACTGGTGGCGCGGTTGCAGTGCGTGATGCACTACGGACAATTGACATGGAAGAAGCGTTTTTAGGGTTTGTCAGCGCAGTTTCTGTCGGTATGGTAGAGGGCGACGCTCGTCTTGATTTGGAGTATGCAGAGGATTCTGTCGCGGATACGGACATGAATGTCGTAATGTTGAATACAGATTCGTTTGTGGAAATTCAAGGTACAGCGGAAGGTATAGCGTTTACCCATGATGACCTGAAAAACATGCTGGTTCTCGCTAGGAAGGGGATTAGCGAGTTGCAGTCATGTCAACGGGGTGTATTTACAACGAATCCTTAGCAATCAATCCGGTGCCGCCTCATATGAAGCGCACGTGTTCGTAGTGATCGCTGTCCGAGTTCAACTTTCACCAACCATCATCTGAGCAGCTAAGACGGCTAGTACTTCCTCCGTACTTACTGCGGAGAACCGGTGCTGTCTTAGGGTTGTCTGTTGTCCGTCGAGATGATGGGGCGGGACTTCGGCGATAAACGGTCTAGCTCTCTTGCCATCTCGAGTTTTTTGGTTGCAAGGTTGCGCGAAGTATCCCCATTCAGCTGGAATTTTTGACGTTGAAGTTCCGTTCGTGATCGAGTTTGTTCGAGAGATGATCAATTCGTTCTCAGTAATCCACGCTTCATAACGAAAGCTATCTAGGGTTATCGAGAAATCCGGTCGATCTATGTTCTTTAGTCCCCTAAGAAAGCTAGGAAACGCGCCTGAATTGAACAGTGGAAAGGAGGAAAGCGGATGTAGCTTTAGGCACTGAACCAACGTTGTGGCGACTTGGTAGGGGATTTGTAACGGGCGATGGGAATGACCGTTAAACTCACCTACGCACCTGTAGTTTTCCAATATCGAACAGTCGCCGTATCTCCGATTGCAATGAACTTCGAATAGCCCTTTTAGCTGTCCATTCACGACAATCTGCCAGAATTCAGATTCTCCCGTTACGAGCGCACGAAAGTACCGTCGTGTTTGTTCGTTTTTGTGACCTACGCACAGGCATAGCGTTTTGCCAATGTCGAGTAGTTCTTGCTGTGATCTGATGCGTTTAACTCGCCAAGATTCCCGTAAGTCGTGAACCGTCTCGTCACAGATCGGCCGTTTGAGACGTGCCTTCATTTTGCTTTGAATGACGTAATTTCGATATTCTCTTGCGCCTTTCGCGCTTTCGTTGAAGCTCTTATCGTGAGCCAATCGCTTGAGAAACGTGACAGTTTTGTTGTACAACGGTTTATTAAATTTCCCGGTCGTCTCGCGTTCATGTTGCATCGCTGTAACCCGCTCAACAGCAATTCGTATCGACCTAAGTAACAATCTGATTTCTTTGGTCGCGTCGGGTTGAGCGTTCCGCGCAAACACAACATAGTCTCGATAGAAATACCTCAGGTTGTCAGTGAGTCGTTTGGGTACCGTCTTGGATTGACCAATCGGTACCCATTCATGAGCGAGTGTAGCTACTTCTCGCTGCCAAAGCCGCTTGAATTCCGCGAGTTCTCCTTGAGACGTTCGAATCGAAAACTCTCTTGAAACAGCACCTGCGAGCTCCGGTAATGGGGGACGGATGGGACGCGTTGCAGCAACAATCGGGCGCCGTTGATTTTGTACGTGAGCTGCAACGTCGAGGGTTGGCATACCGCGACTCGGTGAAACCGCTGAATCTGACGTATTGAAAATCTAGTTGACAATACGACGAGTTGTGACGTAGAAAAGTGCCGGTACCGATCAGCTAATATAGGAAGTCAGAAAAACGCGTAATAACTCCAAATCACCGATATGGTGATGTATCACGACTCAGAAAAATTGCAAAGTGACTCCGGTTTTTGTCACACCTCTAATCGGTCGTTTGATCTGGAATTCGATAGCATCGTGTTGCGAGTCGTTTTGACGCAAAATCGAAATACTCTGGTACGATCTCAAATCCAACGAACTGTCGCTGGTGTTCTTGTGCAACAACCGGCACTTGCCCTGACCCTAGAAACGGATCCAAAACCAAATCGCCTTCAAGAGACGCGTAATCAAGAAGCTTCTCGATAAGCTGTCGTGGGAGTTTCGTCGGCGTCTTGATATCGCCAGTCCAATATTCCCGCTGAATTACCCATACATCCTCCATGTCTCGATAGCGAGCACTCTTGCCATCTTCGGTACGATCTTCACGGGAGTAACGTGAATTGGCGTGGAATATTCGTTCGTTGTCATCTTTAGCCACGAAGAGACAGTGGTAATGTGAGGTTACGAAGCGACGCTTCGTAGCGACGCCAAATTGATATTTCCAGATGATGTGATTGACAGTCTCAAGCCCCACTTCACTTATGGCGTTGAGGATGTCTTTTAGGTTGTTCCAACCAGAAAATATGAACGCTGATCCGGACGGTTTGAGTAACCGTTGTACTTCTGTCAGCCACGTTTTCGTGAACTCAAAGTACTCCATCTTTGATACGTCGGCATAGCCTTCTATCACTCGATGAGGCGTACGGTTGTAGTTAGGACGCTTCGCTTTGAATTCAATCCCAAATGGTGGATCGGTAATTACAAGATCGACGATATCTGAGGGTAGGCGCCGCATACCGGTGACGCAGTCCTCGTGGAAGATTCGGTCGCGGTAGCTTGTTCGTGCTCTCAATTTGCGACCAGTAGGTGTGGATGGCATATTTAAGGAGTGTGGCGATTCAACACTGTTCTACAACAGGACCACACTTAAGGGTCTCCACGAATTTCGTTGAGTTTGTTAATCCGGTTACTTCGGAGCATTTGACCATACGATGGTCCCTGTTCGCCAGTAGCCGTCACTTTGCGAAGCATTTTTCGTAAATCCCGATATTTTTTTAGGTTAATGTCAAAGACACAGTTCAACGCGGATAAAAACGTCTCGAATCGAGTATCGCCGTGGAACGCACCAACCCGATCTAGTAAGTCAACGGCACTGCCGTTGTCCAACTGATCGAATTGCGCAAACGGACGTCCAGACTGAGCTATTTGAATCGCTAGAGACTTCGCCTTTTTAGGCGCTAGTAAACGATCGAAGAACGGATCGAGTTCCGTCTCGGAGTGATGCCACCCGATAAGGGCAAAAGCACCTTGCAGTGAAAAATCTCGTTCACGGTGAGTCGCTACCATCACGTCAAGCTCGAGTTCGTGAAACCACGGATCCTGAATATGGGCGTCGTTTAGTACTTCGTAGAAACGGTACGGCGCTTTCTCCTCAAGTGCTTTGACCCACTCATTCCATACCCTTTCGGCCGACAATTCCTGAAGTTGAGTACCCATACTTCGTAGCAATTTAAGTGTTTCGGGAGAGATTTCGAAGCTAGGTAGCTTGGCTGCGAATCGAGCGATTCGGAAACAACGCAACGGATCCTCTGCGAATGCGGCAGAGACGTGCCTTAGTTGTTGAGCACGTAAGTCCTGTTGTCCACCATACGGGTCGATTAGCTCTCCCGTATTGGCTCGAGCCATCGCGTTGATGGTTAGATCGCGACGCTTTAGATCTTGCTCTAAAGTTACGTTTGAATCATTCGTAAAACTGAAACCGCCGTGACCGGGTCCAATTTTGGTTTCGGTGCGAGCGAGCGCATGCTCTTCGAAGGTTTCGGGATGAAGATAAACGGGATATGCCTTGCCGACTGTAATAAACCCCGCCTCAATCATGGCTTCGGGATTAGCACCGACGATCACCCAGTCTCGTTCCTTTGGCTTGATACCGAGAAGTTCGTCTCGAACTGCGCCGCCAACGAGATAACGCGTACCGGGTATCTTTAAATCGGGCACGAAACGACGCCGTCCTCCCAGTAAAAGCGCTCACCATCTTCTAACCGAACAGCTGTCAAGCTACGTCCCCACACGCAGCCTGTATCGGTCGCAACGACGTTTTCGATATCTACAAGACCATCTAGAGCCGCCCAATGTCCAAACACGATCGTCTCTCGCCGCTGACATTCGTACTCAAACCACCCTTTAAAACCGTCCGGCGCAGTATCGAGGGTGGTTTTATGAGCGAATTCCAATCGGCCACTCGGATCTATGAAGCGCATGCGAGTGAGGTAATTCGTGATGATCCTCAAGCGATCCATTCCAAATAACGTATTGTCCCAAGTATCGGGATATCTCCCATACATTCTCTCAAAGAAACGAACATACTCCTTCCCGCTGATCGATTGTTCTACTTCGCGGGCAAACTCGAATGCTTCACTCACGGTCCAAATATGTGGGATACCCGCATGAACCAAAACCCAATCCTGATGTTGGTGTATCAGAGGCTGAACTCGAAGCCAGTGCGAGAGCTCCTCACATCGAGGGGAAGTTAAGACGTCCTGAAACGTGTCGCTTTTCTGTGGCGATTTGCCGCCAAAGACGATGGCTAAGAGATGAAGATCGTGATTGCCTAGTACTACAGTAGCTTGTGGACCCAAGCCTTTCACGTATTCGAGGGTTTCGAGGTTCTGCGGTCCTCGATTTACCAAATCACCCACGAACCAGAGCCGATCAGTTGCTGAATCGAAAGGTAACGCCGCGATCAGCTCACACAGCGGTTCAAAACACCCCTGCACGTCACCGATAGCGTAGGTATAGCTCATTGAGTATCGACGTGGTTTGAGATTGAAACGTAGTCACTCACGCTTGCGTGGTCAGCTCTCATTTGTGAGTCCAACCCGAGTTTTTCCCACGCAATTCGGTAGTTCGACAAGCTATTCGCAAGGGTTTTACGACGTTGTGAAAAAGCGTTTTTGACGATGTTCGTGTAGGTCTGGAAGTCGATTGCAACCTGTTGTGGTTCAGTCGGCGTAAACCGAACAAACATTGATTCAACTTTCGGTACGGGTCGGAAGGAACTTGCAGGTACGGTAAAGAGTGGGTGGATCTGACATCGGTACTGCGCCATCACGGACAGACGCCCACGAGCTTTCTCCCCTGGTCCCGCGGCCAACCGTAGAGCGACCGCTTTCTGAAGCATAAAGTGCATGTCAACTATTCTCGGTTCCTCCAATAGATGCAGGAGGAGCGGCGTTGAAATGTTGTAAGGAAGATTTCCCACGATGCGACGTGTCGCAAACGAATCCAAAGGTACGTTCAATACGTCCATTGAAAGTAACTCAGCGTCAGGGAAGCGCGATTTCAGATCGTCAGCAAAATCGCGATCGAGCTCAATCAGCGTGAGCTCTGTGGTCGCCTTAGCCAGTTCACTTGTCAGTGCACCTCGGCCGGGACCGATCTCTACCAATCGGTCATTTGGCTGAACCGCGATTGCGTCGTGAATGCGCGCGATCGCGCTCTGATCAGTTAAAAAATGTTGCCCGAAGCGTTTTCTGGCTCTGATGATGCGGTTCCTGACAAAATCTGGACAAATGCTTCATCGCGCACTTCTTTGATCCAGCCTTGAAGTAACTCGTCGAACCGGCGTTCATATATCGCTCGCAACGCAAGTTCATTCAGAGCGTCTTCACTAAGGTCCTCAACCCGGCGATCTTGTACTTCAAGTATGTGCCAACCGTACTCCGTTTGAAACGGTTCGGTTACAACACCGATTTCGGCTTCTACCATCGCAGCCTGGAATTCGGGCACAAAATTCTCACCGTTATTCCAACCTAGATCGCCTCCAGCTAACGCAGACGAAGGGTCGTCGGAAAACTCTTCTGCCAATGTTGCGAAATCCTCTCCCGCGTCGATCCGTTGCTTGAGCTGATTTACGAGGTCAAGTGTTTCGTCCTCGGAGCGTATTGCAGAAGGTGAAACTAGGATATGCCGGACAAGAGAACTTTCGCCGGTCGTCGTGGAAGCGCCTCGTTTTTCTAAGAGTTGGACGATATGGATTCCAAGCGAGTTTTGAATCGGCTCAGCGACCTCGCCGACGTCCATCTCGAGTATCTGGTCACTAAATAAACTCGGAATCTGTGACGCTTTCCTCCAACCTAGATCGCCACCCTCAAGCGCTGTGTTAGAGGCTGAGTAGTTCACAGCAAGCCCTGAAAGAGGCGTACCACCGTTTAGTTCGTTGACTAGGAAGGTTGCGGTATCTTTCGCCCTCGTTTCCGCATCAGGACCTGCGTTTTCGTCAATTGCAAGCAGAATGTGACCAATACGGAATTCCTCGGATGCGAGTTCCTCGAAATACGGCGACTTCCTAAAGTCTTCGATGTCACGCTGGGAAACGTACAAACGCCTATTGACCATGATCTGCTGAACCCTCGCGAGAGTTAATTGGCGCCGAATTTCCGCTAGGAACATTTCATAAGTGACACCCTCAGTCTCGAGAGCTTGCTGCAACTGTTCGATCGTCATCGACTGTTCCGCGGCGTAGTTACGCGCAGTCTCGTTGACTTCCTCGTCGTCGATGACGATACCTCTTAGTTCAGCTTCCTGTAATTGGATAGACTCGACGATTAGCCTCTCCAAGATTTGACTAAGGATGACACTTTCATCTGGAACTTGCCGTAATTGGGCAGGCGTAAGCTGAGATTTGAAACTGTTGAATCGTTCGTTCAGTTCTGACAGCAAAACGACGTCATCATTGACGACGGCGGCAATTCCGTCGAGCTTCTCGACCTCTGCGAATGTAGAGGGCGTCAACAACAACACGCAGAGAGAGAGCCAGCGATTGCATCGACTGTGTATCGTCAAATTCACGTTTTTAACCAGTTGAGGAACGGAAAGCTTAACGGAAACCGAAGCGTTTTCGATCGATTAACGATTCTATGCGATTGCGACCGATCTTACCGAGCCCAATGAGATCGAAACGGAGCATTACGCGATTATCAAGTTCAACACGATATCGTCCGTGGTCGAAGTCCCAATCAGTAGCGCGTTGGACAAACAACAGCGTTCGGTAACAACACCCAGTAAATGCGATTCCCAAATGAGCATCGGTAACGCGTTCGTTTTCGATATCGAATCCGTAAGCACCAATGGCTTCCCAGCGAGGGGCGATAGGCCATCTAAATCCGATCTCGAATTGATGAATTGCATCACGTGGTCGTCTACCAATCGACGTGTATAGGGATTTCGTTAAGGATGGTTCATAGACCAGCAATGTAGTGAATTCGTTCGCATCTTTGTCATGACGGTTCTGATATTGCCGATGCTCTAGCGCAAAACCATTGCTGTTTTGAATCCTTAACGAAGCACCCCATCCATGTAGCCTAGCCGACTGACCATCGAATCCGTCGAGATGTGTCACGTGTGCAATTTCAGCTTTGAAGACGTTTTGGGCTTGTGTAAGTGGCTGAGCGTGGAATCGAAATCCTGCAGAAATTCGATGCTCTCCAGGTATGTGGTCGAGGCCGCTCGTTCTGTTGTCATAGAAAAGTTGTGCTGTGTGGTATGTCCATCTTGGTTGATCAAACGGGGTCTGCAGTGGCGATTGGGTGAATGCGCGATCGACGTAGAGCAATCTCGGTTCGATTGTGTAGAGCTTGTCGACTAAATATCGATCGAAGTTCAAACCGGCGCGAAACAGCACACTATCGCTGTATCTTGTGTGCTGATTTGATGATTCAGGTGCGTCAATCGAGAAATGTGTCACGGACTTCGCCGCACCCAAGCTCAATTCACCCCACGAGCGTTGGAAATCAGCATGTAGCGCTTGTTCTACATGGCCTCGATGTGAGCGGAGCTGATAGTCGCGATAGCTAGCGCCGTTGATTCGAGAAATTGCGCTAATAGAACCCCACCGAGGTTGCCAATTTAAGTCGAATTCAGGATAGCGCTCACCTAGAAGTCTCTCTTCAGAAGTCGAATTGAGCCGTTGTGTAACTAAGCCAACGTCTAAATCGCGAGAGGCGTACCGGAGCGCAGCGGTGTTATCCGTCGAGAAGACGGGTTGTGTCAGCGAATCGAATTCGAAATCGTGTTGGTACGCGAAGTCACTCGGCTGCGTGAAGTCGATTAGTGCTTCCACACCGCGCCAAGCGTTACTGTAATTGACCTTGATGCGCCAACGCGAGGGATCGATGAATGCGTCCTCGACATCGTCAAGTTTTTTGTCGTTGGGCACCCAATCGAGCGCTGAGCTAATCCCGAATGCAGCCACCTTCGCACCAAGCTGGAGACCGTTTTTCGCTAAATATCGAGGTTCGAGCTCGATTTCGCCGAATTTCCCAAAGTAACGTATCGGTTGCTCAACGATCACGCCGTTGTCTGAACGATAGCGGAAATGAGTAGTAGCGAATCCATTCTGCTCTGAGGGCGGTCGAAAGGTGAAGAATGGGAGATAGAACACGGGTAACTTACCGATATAGAGACCAACACCTCTCAATGTCACGCGGGTTGTTTCACGGTTTATTCCAATACGCTTGATTCGAAACCCCCATCGCTCAGCTCTTGGGTCACAGCCGCTGATACTTAAGTCAGTTGCTTCGACTCTCGCTTTGTCCGCGACTAACGATTTGAGTGAACCTTGTAGGGGAAAATCGAACATGACAAACGAAAGATCTCCCAAACGACCCTTTTGATTTTCCGCCTCCAGGTCCAGAACGGCTTCGTCAATGGCCATTGCGCCAAGCTGGTGATAGAGCGACAAACCATGTTCGAATTCCAATGGACCCTCGTTTAACCACTCTAATTCTTGTGAGGTAAGCAACAGATCAGGCGTTTGCACTTTGACATTGCCTGTAAAGCGACGACTACCAGAGTCCTGTTCTCGGAATTCGTCGCTGCGCACAACAGGTTTTTCTTTTTGTTCCGATTTGGGTTCAAATCTTGGTGCGGCTAGTGCTGTAAATGAAGTAGGGCAAACATCATGTGCGTTATTAGCTGGCCAATAGTCTGCCGTAAAATCGGAGGCAGCGCTGCTGTAGCTCCAATTAATACAAGCGCACAGAAGTGCACCAGCCAACAAACGATGTCGTACGAAGTCGCGTTGGAGATTCCACACCATGTCTAACGAAGCGACGCCGGCGCTGCGTAAGTGGCTTGCGAGGACGTTAAAGACGGACCACTTCACGTTAATTCCACTTTTGCCTGAAGCAAGTACGCGGCGCTTCTATCGCGTTGAGTCCAGTCAACTCCAGAAGACAATGGCGATTCATGCGCCTCCCGCAACTGAAAACAATGAGCAGTTTGTCGCGTTGGCTCAGATTTTTCGGCAACATCAAGTTCCCGTACCGCAGATCCATGCGCAAAACCTGAAACAGGGCTTTTTCCTCGTCGAAGATTTCGGTTCGATCGAGTTTCTCGAGACGTATCAGGATTCGAAGAAACGTAGATTCGCAATTGGACTTGCATTGGACGCGTTGGTAGCGATTCAACGCACTGTGGATTCGCACATACCACCGTATTCTCGCCAGCGTTTACTTGATGAATTGAGCATTTTCGAGGAATGGTGTTGTGGAAAGATGCTCGGAACGAGTGCAGAACCGTTATTTGCGATTTCTGAGTCCCTCACAACTGAGATAGACCTTCAACCCAAGGTTACGGTTCACCGCGATTATCACAGCCGAAATCTCCTCTTATACGGAGATCGACTCGGCATTGTAGATTTTCAGGACGCGCTCGTCGGTTCCTGCGTATACGATCTCGCGTCGTTGTTGTACGACTGCTACTTTGAGCACACTGACAATGAGATTGAGACGTGGATCGACAAATTTCGATTGCGCATCAATGAAGCGGGACTGCCCTGCATTGAACCAAGGCCAGCATTCGTGCGAGCGCTTGAGCTAACGGCAATACAACGGATGTTGAAAGCGGTCGGCATCTTCTGCCGTCTATGGTTCACTCAACGAAAGAAAACGCATCTGCAGTATGTAATGCCGGTTCTAGCTCGTGTCGTTACGCTCGCTCAGCGTAATGAACTGTCATCGCTGAGCGCATGGCTTGAATCTGAGATCGAACCAAACCTCAAGATTGCTCTCCAGAAAGTTAACTTATGAAAGCGATGATCCTGGCTGCGGGAAAAGGGACTCGCTTGGCACCACTTACAGAGAAATTGCCAAAACCTATGATCCCGATCTCAAGCGAGCCATTGATCGTGCACCAGATCCGCTGGCTAAGACGCGCGGGTATCGTCGACGTAGTAGTGAATCTTCACCACCTTGGTGAGCAAATCCGCGACCACCTTGGTTCAGGGCGCCAGTTCGGTGTGAACATAAGTTTTAGCGAGGAGGAAGAGCTTCTCGAAACCGGCGGTGGCATCGTTAAAGCGCTACCACTGCTTGGCTTGGATGAATTTGTGCTGTTGAATGGTGATGTTTGGACGGGTTATCGATTTCAACGCAGCGTCGTGGAAGGTCACGCTACGATGCATCTAGTTCTTGTACCGAAACCCGAGGATCGTGACCATGGCGATGTCGATTTGCAGGGAACGGGGGTGCGTCGTCACGCGAAGCGAGCGTTGAATCCATGGGTTTATGCCGGTATAGCGTTCGTTAAACCCGAGATATTTAAAGGAGAGTCGATCCGGCCTTTCTCTTTACGCGAAATCTTGTTCCGTGAGATCGATGCCGGTCGAGTGACTGGAGAGCTTTACGAAGGTATCTGGTACGACATCGGTACGCATAACGAACTAAAGCAAGTACGTCGGCTGATGTTGTAATCGTGTGTCTAAGATTCGCGCCGTGAATCCCAAGATTGCGCCGTCGATCCTGGCGGCTGATTTCGCTCGCCTTGGCGACGAGGTTGAAGCTGTACTCGAGAGCGGTGCCGATTTGATCCATTTCGACGTGATGGACAACCACTTTGTTCCCAATCTCACTGTGGGTCCGACGGTGCTTGTTGCTCTAAGAAGGCGATTCCCCGACGCGATATTCGACGTGCACCTCATGGTGGATCCGGTTGAACGGCTGGTGGAAGAGTTCCTGGAAGTAGGTGCTTCTATGATCTCGGTACACCCAGAGACGTGTCGAGACCTTGAGAATGTGCTAGAACGGATCGGTGATGGTGGCGCGAAAGTTGGTGTCGTATTGAACCCAGAGACCTCCGAATCAATATTGGAGTCTTGTTGGGACAAACTGGATTACGTGTTGGTCATGTCGGTGAAACCCGGTTTCGGAGGTCAGTCTTTCATGCCTGAAGTGCTGCCCAAACTCTCTCGAATTAGAGATGGGATCAGGCGTGATAACCGGGACATCAGCATTGAGATAGATGGTGGAATCAGTATCTCGACCATCGGTACTGCAGCCCAAGCAGGTGCTGAGATTTTCGTCGCCGGTTCAGCAATTTTCAATAGCGATGACTACGCTACGACCATTACAGAACTTCGTGCATTAGCGTCATGACGTCTAACGCTATCAACCCCTTCGACGCATACCTCTTTGACCTAGACGGGACACTCGTAGATACTGCACCCGATTTAATGCACGCGCTCAATGCAACGCTGGTTCACGCAGGATACGAAAAAGTTGGGATCGAACTCACGCGGCTGTGGGTCGGGCACGGTGCGAGGATCATGCTCGCACAAGCCGTCGAACATCAAGGTGAGTCGAAGCTTACCGATGACCAAATTGAGGAGTATTTCGATTTCTTCCTCGAGCGTTATGGTCAACGAATCGCTGAAGACAGTCGACCGTATCCTGGTGTCGTTGATTCCCTGTGTGCACTATCGTCACGCACCAGAAAATTAGGCGTCGTAACGAATAAACTCCAGGATTTGTCGATTCAACTGTTGCGAGAACTTGATTTATATAGGTTCTTCAATATCGTCGTAGGTGGCGACACGCTTCAAGTGAGGAAACCGGAGCCGCAACCCATCCTATACGCTTGTAACGAGTTGGTCTCTGTGCCGTCCGAAACCTTATTTGTCGGTGATTCGACTACTGATGTAAAGGCTGCACGTGCGGCGGGATGTCCGGTTGTATGTATGCGAGACGGCTATAACCACAACACCCCAGCCGTCGAGCTGGGTGCAGACTACGTTATCGATTCATTTTGTCAGTTGCTGTGACATACATTCGTCCTCGGCCGCGTTGGCGTCGGTCTCTCTGACTTTTTAACCAGCAATTGCCGACCGACTTGGTCGTGCTTCGATAACTTGAGAAACCTATGAATCAGGACGAATTCCAAACCTTGACTGAACAGGGATACAACCGGATCCCGCTAACCTCAACCGTATTCGGCGACATGGATACGCCGTTATCCGTCTATCGTAAGTTGGCTGACGCGCCGTTTAGTTATTTATTCGAATCGGCAGCTAGTAGTGGTGATCGTTGGTCGCGCTATTCGATTATTGGATTACCCGCGACACGAGTGCTCCGCGTTGTCGGACGTTCGATCACGGTAGAGGCGAAAGGTGAAGTTATCGAGCGCATCGATTGTGACGATCCATTGGAGTACATTGAAGCGTTCCAGCGGCAATTCCGTGTACCGGACGTCGATGGCATGCCGAGGTTCTTTGGTGGTCTCGTTGGATATTTCGGATATGACACGATCCGGTATATCGAGAAAAGGCTGCGACACTCAACACCCCCTGACGATGTATACACACCCGACATCTTGCTGATGGTATCGGACGAGGTCGTAGTTTTCGATAACTTGACGAGTCACGTCACGATCATCGTCATGATCGATCCATCAGAAGAAAATGCATGGGCGAATGGCCAAGCGCGTCTGGATGAGATCTCGCGCGGTATGTCAGAGTCGATTTCCGCTCTACCCACTTCGTCACGCGCTGGACCGATACCAGAGGAAGCGTTTGAGTCGGGATTCGGTCGCGAAGCGTTCATGGATGCAGTTGAACGTACACGCGAATACATTCGCGCCGGCGATGTCATGCAGGTCGTACTTGCACAACGGATGACGATCCCGTTCGAAATTCCGTCGATTCAGCTATATCGAGCATTGCGCAGCCTGAATCCTTCTCCCTACATGTATTTCATGCGTCTCGATGACTTCCATATCGTTGGTTCCTCGCCAGAAATTCTGGCACAAGTGGAGAACGGTAAGGTTGTCAATAGACCGCTAGCCGGAACTCGTCGTCGTGGTCGTGACGAAGAAGAAGACCGCGCAATGGCCCAGGAGCTAATCGAAGACCCTAAAGAAATCGCGGAGCATCTGATGCTCGTCGATCTGGGTCGGAACGATCTTGGACGGGTCTGCAAGATAGGAACAGTGCGTGTAACGGAGCAATTCAAGATCGAACGCTATGCGCATGTGTTTCATATTGCGTCCCACGTCGAGGGCGATTTAGCCGACGATAAAACGGCCATCGACGTACTACGTGCGACATTACCAGTGGGGACCCTTAGCGGCGCGCCGAAAATTCGAGCGATGGAGATCATCGACGAACTCGAGCCAGTGAAGCGAGGCGTATATGCAGGAGCGGTAGGTTACCTGGCGTGGAACGGTAACCTCGATATGGCGATTGCGATCCGCACCGCGGTGATTAAAGATCAGTGTCTATATATCGAAACAGGTGCGGGTATCGTCGCGGATTCAATTCCCGAGCTTGAGTGGAAAGAGTGCATGAATAAAGCACGTTCGCTGTTTCAAGCTGCAAGTTTGGCTCAAGAAGGTATTCGATGAAGACTCGAATCGTCCAATTGGCGAAGCAGATTGCTGACTCGTCATGGTTCTTGAATGGGATCACGACCGTGATCTTGGTCAATGGCGTCGTCATTGGATTTGAGACGGTCGACAGCATCAATAACGCATTTGGGTTTTGGTTCCAGTTGTTCAACCAGATTGCGGTTGGAATATTTGTGGTTGAAGCAATCATCAAGATCGTCGCGCATCACCCTCGGATGCACGATTACTTTAAAGACGGTTGGAATGTCTTCGATTTCATCGTCGTCGTACTGTGCTTGATTCCTGGTTCCGGTTACATTCCAATGTTGGCACGCGTATTGCGACTGCTACGAGTACTTTCCGTGATTCCGTCCCTTCGGGTATTGGTCACCGTTTTGGTACGCTCATTACCGGGGATGCTCAACATCGTCGCTTTGACCGTCGTCATCTTTTATGTCTATGGTGTCGCCGGTCATTACTTATTTGCTGAAATTGACCCGACTCATTGGCGCTCGCTCGGCATCTCGCTACTTTCTTTGTTCCGTATCGTCACACTCGAGGATTGGACAGACATCATGTATGCGGCAATGACGGGATATTGGTGGGCATGGATGTACTTCGTTTCGTTGGTGTTGGTCGGTACATTTGTGGTGTTTAACTTGATCATCGCGGTTGTCATATCGAATCATGATCGAGCGACACAAGAAGGTTTGCACGAGAAGTACGAAAAACTACGAGAAGATCTGGGCGAACATTCACGAACGGATGCGCTGCTCATGGAAATCCATGAGATTCGTGAAGCGCTAAACCGTCTGGAGAATCAGGTTGGGGCTGAAAAGTCGACTAGCTGATGGATTCGTGTGAACGTTAGTAGACAGGATTTGCGTCAGGTCTCCGTATGAAACGTTTACTTGCGACCATCACTGCTTTGTTGGGGTTTTGTGTTAATGCAGAACTCCCTCTAAAAAGTGACGCGACATTCGAGCTGACCACGTCGACGGTCACATGGCTCTCTTTCGATTTATCACCGGATGGCAAGACGTTTGTACTTGAAGTCCTCGGCGAGCTATACACACTCCCAGTTGGCGGCGGAATCGCGACACCTATAGCAACGGGTTTAGCGTTTGATTCACAACCGGTCTACTCCCCAGATGGATCTCATATCGCATTTGTTTCAGATCGGTCAGGACACGAGAACCTCTGGGTGATGAATTCGGACGGGTCTGACGCACGAGAGTTGTCCGATACGTCGAAGGACTCCGAGTTGATGTCGCCATCCTGGTCGCCAGATGGTTCACACGTAATCGTTTCAGTCGGGAGTTGGAAGACGCGCGTCTATCGTGTGTGGGCATACCATCTTGCGGGGGGAAAAGGCGTGCGTTTAGCGCCCCGCCGGTCAGGTTCCGCGACGGAGTCTCAGAATTTCACCGGTGCTATCTACAGTATCGACGGTCGCTATCTGTATCACGCGTTCAAAGAAGGTGGGTTCGGTTACAACCAGAACTTACCACTATGGCAAGTACGTCGGCTTGAGCTCTCTACCAATGAACACGTTGAGCTGACTGCGGCTGTTGGAAGTGCGTACCGACCGGTTCTTTCGCCAGACGGCACAAAACTGGTATATGGAACACGTTTTGATACTAAGACTGGATTGCGTATCAGAGATCTTGAGTCAGGTCTCGATGAGTGGCTCGTGTATCCAGTGCAAAGAGACGAACAGGAGTCTCGCTTCACGCGCGATCTATTGCCGAAGCCTGTGTTCTCACCGAATGCAGACGTTCTCTATTACACGACGAACGGAAAACTCTACGGCATCACGCTCAAGACTCGTGAATCGTTCGAAGTGTCATTCGAGGTCCCTCTGAAGCTTGAGCGAGTCGATCGACTTGAGTTCCCATATCGCGTCGGTCTGGGACCAGTTAAGGCACAGCTGGTTCGAGGCATCGAAACTTCGCCCGATGGTTCGAAGGTTGCATTCTCCGCTCTGGCTCAAATCTATGTCTACGAGTTTGAGTCGGGAAAACTCATCGAATTGACGCCTCCTGCAATGTTTGCTGCACAACCGACTTGGGCGCCGAACGGGCGTCAAATTGCGTTTGTTGATTGGTCGCAAGACGGCGGCCATATCTGGCGAGCGCGGATCCGAGCGAATGCAAATCCCGTTCAGGTGACGAATGTATCGGGTTTTTATTTCGATCCTCTGTGGAGCAAGGACGGTGAGTCCGTGATCGCATTGCGTGCCTCAGCGTTTGAACGAGCTACGAGAGCATCCGATTTCGGAGAAGGCATTGGAACGGATCTCGTTCAAGTGCGCGTAAGCGACGGTGAGCTCTCATTGATTTCGCATGCCCCTCATTTCTACGATCCTCACTACGGGCCCGAATCCGACCGAATATACCTCTACGAGTGGCCGGGCATGTTTAGTGCAGGAGCAGCAGGTCTCTATTCAATGAGGCTCGATGGTACTGACCTTCGAAAACACCTGGATGTTTCAGGCCCGGGTATCTACAACTCCAAGGACGGTCTCCCTGCTTCTCGTATTCGCATTGCACCGGATGGCCGTCATGCTTTGGTGAAGCAGGCAAATCAGCTCTACATCGTGAAGATGCTTGGTTCGCACGCAGCACCAGTGAAAACTCGCGTGACTAGCTGCTCGCTACCGTGCGAACGGTTGACTGATGTTGGTGTCGACGATTTCGCGTGGAATGCGACGGGCGAGTATGCGTTTTGGTCTGTAGGTCATACGATTCAACAACGAGCGATCTCGACAGTTTTCTCAGAGCAAGCGGAAGAGGACGAGCAGAAGGAAAACGGGGAAGACACAGAGAAACCTCTAGCAGAGGATCATCAGGCCGTTGCTACTCATCGCGTCGAGATTTATGTTCCACGGGACGAACCGAACAGATCGGTGGTACTTCGTAACGCGACTCTGTTAACGGTGGCGTCGGATGAAGCAGAGCTACTTCGCGATACCGACGTACTGATCGAAGGTGATCGAATTGCTTCAATCGGTAAGGATTTAAGCGTTCCTGAAGGAACGGATGAATTCGACTATTCGGGTAAGTTCCTCGTTCCAGGTTACATCGATACACATGCGCACTTCCCGATTTATCGTGGCGTTGTCAGCGGCGAGTCCTGGGCGTTACTGGCAAATCTAGCCTATGGGGTCACCACCGCGATCGATGTTCAACCGAGCACAGTCGATGTGATCGAATACCAGAACTTAGTCGATGCAGGGAGAATGGTAGGACCACGCGTCATGTCAACGGGGCCTGGCATCTTCAGTGACACGGCGTTTAAATCGAAACGCGATGCGATCGGGGTTCTTCGACGCTACAAGGAACACTATGGTGTTCGCAATCTCAAGTCGTATTTACCCGGCAATCGAGAACAACGCCAATTGATCGTCTCGGCAGCGCGTGAACTCCAACTGAACCCGACTACGGAAGGCGCATTGGACCTGAAGTTAGGTCTTACCCACGCGATCGATGGATTTACAGGTCTCGAACATAACTTGCCCGTAATCGGTATATATGACGACGTGCTCAAGTTAATGGCAGAAACGCGCATGGCGTATACGCCGACTTTATTGGTTTCGTATGGTGGTCCTTTTGGTGAGAGTCATTTCTTCATAAATGAAAACCCCCGCGACGATCCGAAGCTAGCTCGCTTTACGCCGCCGTCGGTACTGGAAGCGAGACTACTAAGAAGACCATGGTTTCATGCCGACGTTCATGTGTTTGATCGACATGCACAAAGTGCGCACGCGATTGTGCGCTCCGGAGGTCGTGTAGGCGTTGGATCCCATGGTCAGCTAAATGGGCTCGGATTTCATTGGGAGCTTTGGGCACTCAGTAGTGGAGGATTTACTAATTTTGAAGCGCTTCGTGCGGCGACCCGTCACGGCGCAGAAATGCTAGGTATCGATCAGGATTTAGGCTCTCTAGAGCTGGGGAAGCTCGCCGATATGGTTGTTTTGAACTCGAACCCTTACGACGACATTCGATCCAGCAACGATATTGAGCTAGTGATCCGAAACGGCATCATTCGACAAGGCGACGACTTGACCGAAATCTGGCCTATGAAGGGTTCTAGTAACGTTCCAGCGTTTGAGTCATTACCCGAAATGCATCAGTGATTATCAATCGCAGAATATAACGCAATGAGACGGTTTTTAAGACGCTCCGGTCTCGTTTTCGCCAAAACCCGCGACTTACGCTAAGTAATGCTGTCAGAGAGACAGCTCTTCCCTGGTTACAACAGTCAAGATAAGCATTCGTTAAGTATTATTTAGTATGAAATAATCTAAATTAACATAAGAAAAGATGTGAATTTTGCTGCTCGCGGCGATGAGATACGTCGACTGGACGCATCGATACGCACGCCGGGTAGCTTCGTTGCGATATGGGGACGACGAGAGGTCGGTAAATCACGTCTGCTGATCGAGTGGGCGAGTCGAAATTCTGGACTATATACCGTCGCAGATCAATCTTCAACGCCGATTCAGCGCCGTTACTTTGCATCGGCAGTCGGAACGCGCTTTGCCGGATTCGAAGGTGGTGAGTACCCCAATTGGCAGGCGCTGTTTCACGGACTCGATCAAGTAGCTGCGAGACTCGATTGGCGTGGACCGCTGATCTTTGATGAATTCCAGTATTTAGTTGTGTCTGATCCGGACATTCTGTCAGAATTTCGGAATTGGCTTGATTCACCTTCACGCCGAATGGACGTCGTAGTAAGTGGATCGAGTATTCGTACGATGAAGGACGCGATATTCAACCAACGTTCGCCGTTGTACGGTCGAGCCACTAATGCATTCCAGATTACTCCTTTACGTCCTGGTCACCTCGCGAGTGTGTTTCCAAGGGCCTCGCATCGTGAATTGGTATCCATATACGCGGTCTTCGGGAGCACGCCTCGTTATTTAGAACTTGCAGAGCAGTTCGGTGGAGACCTCATTGATGCAGTGGATACTCTGATACTTGATCCTCAGGGTCCGCTGCATCGTGAGCCCGATCGAATACTTGCAATGGAAATTCCAACCGCGACCGCGCTTAGACCGATTCTTGACGGGATTGGAAACGGTGCACATAAGGTCAGCGAAGTAGCTGATCGCCTAGGACGCCACGCGTCCGGGTTAGCGGCGCCGTTAGCGACGCTCACAGAAATGGACATGATCAGGCGCGAAACACCGTTCGGTAGTGATCCGATTTCAGGGAAACGAAGCCTCTATCAGATCGCGGACCCCTTTTTACGCATGTGGTTTCGGGTGGTAGCTCCGAATCGGTCACTGCTCGCACGTGCGCCTCGAGAGACCAGAGTGCTGTGTTGGGAGAAACATCGACTTGAACTCGAAGCCTTTGCGTGGGGAGAATTGAGTCGAATGGCGGTTCCCCACTTGCACCGCGTCGTTCCCGAGCTCGCGGACAAAGGTCCTTTTGGTTTAGCGCAGCGATATTGGCATCGCAACGAGCGCGAATTCGATATCGTTGCGCGGTCTCTCTCCGGTGCCGAGATACTCTTAGGTGACGCGAAATGGAGAGTCACCGACGAACACCAAGACGGTTCACCCATTAGGGTCGGTTCATTACCGATTGGGAACGCATCTTTGATATCGATGGTATTTACGCCGGACGCGTTAGACGAGAACGTAGTAAACGTCATCGATGCGAGTATGGTTCTTGAGGCGTTACGTCAGAACGCGTGATATACGCCTAATTCGATCTCTCTTGGTGGAACATTGCTTTGTTCATTCGGCAATGTCCTCTGGGCAATAATTCTGCGATTACTGAAAGTCAATTTATGCGGGGTTTTTCATGGCGTTTCGGAATGAGATCCGAGAATGGTTGGACTCGAACTGTCCAGATAGCTGTCGAGGTCCTGGTGATGTACCTGGCGGAGGTACCAAATCGTCGATGACGGACGATCAACGTCTATGGCTTGATCGTTGTGCAGCTGAAGGATTGACCGTTCCGAACTGGGAAACGAAGTATGGTGGCGCTGGGTTCTCGAAGGATCAATGGGTGATCATGCTCGAGGAAATGCGAGATCTAGGCGTACGCTCCCCGGTCGCTGGTATGGGCATCTCCATGCTTGGCCCTACACTGCTGGAGTTCGGTACTGAAGAGCAAAAACTCCGACATCTGCCGCGGATCGCACGAGGGGAAGTTTGGTGGTGTCAGGGTTACTCTGAACCTGGATCGGGTTCTGATCTGGCATCCCTGCAGACTCGAGCCGAAAATCAAGGTGATCACTACGTAATCAACGGACAGAAAATCTGGACATCTGGTGCTAATTTCGCTGATTGGATTTTCTGTCTTGTACGAACAAATCCAGATGTTCCGAAGCACGAAGGCATCAGTTTCATCCTGTTCAGCATGAACCAACCGGGCGTCACGGTTCGACCGATTCGGTTGATCTCCGGTGCGTCGCCGTTTTGCGAAACGTTTTTCGACAACGCGATCGCAGATCGGGATGATCTTGTGAGTAACGAGAACGAAGGTTGGACGGTCGCAAAACGATTACTACAGCACGAACGCTCGGGTATGCTCTCGCTCGCATCAGGTGGAAATCGCGAAGCAGGCATCGACTTACCTCGACTTAGATCTTTGTACGCAGAAAACTCTGATCCTGCGTTGGATCAGCGGATTCTCAAGAATCTCATTGACACTGAATGCATGAATCTCACGCAACGGCGTACTGTTGAAGAATCGGAAGGAAATACACCCGGACCGGCAACCTCAATTTTTAAGTACTACGGTGCGACGCTGGGTAAGGAACGCTCAGAACTCCAGATTGCTTTATTAGGAACGCAGGGGCTCGGGAATGAAGGTGGCTCCTTTTCATCTTCGGAACTTGGTATGACGAGAACTTGGCTTGCTGGCAAAGCGCGGTCGATCGCCGGTGGAAGTAACGAAGTGCAACTCAACATCATCGCAAAGCGTGTGCTTGGTCTCCCGGACTAGCTGATGAAACATCTGCTAATCCTTAACCTTGTTCTCTTCTCGTGTTGTACGCTAGCAAACGAAGATTCGTTTCCTTGGCTGAATTCCTTAGATGCCGGTGAAGGTGTAAGAGGTTCAGGATCTCTGTTGGTGGGCTTACCTTACGGACTACACGCCCTTGAACCTGAGGAACCTGATGGGAATGAGCTATTCCTCGCCGTACATGGATGGCGGTCAGAGGGCTATGAGTGGGTGTATCCGTTACAAACGATCGATAACGACCAACGGCATATGTACTTTTTCAACTGGGATACAAGTGACAATCGCTGCCAGTTAGAAGTAGTTGAAGAGATAAAAACATCGATCCAGAAAGAACTGGTAGATCATTCCGGTTACACATCTGTCTCGGTTATAGGTCACTCCCTGGGTGGCGTAGTGGTTGCGCAACTAGCGGATGTGTGGGACGCTGATTTGCCATTGACAATCCACACGGTCGCGGCGCCTCTTTTAGTGCTAACAGGAGACGTTAACGAAGAGTGTCCTAGTCAGTTACCTCAGTCAGAACGCGAAAACGTTAGGTTCATACAGTGGCGAACACAATTCGAATTAGACAACGCGTTTAATCGCATGGACTACAACCCGATGGTCGTTGAAATCCCGAACAGTATCGTCGTCGAGCTTCCAGAAACGTACCGTGAACGCCGGCTGGGTCACAATTGGTCGATCAGTTACGTTGCCGAGCAGATCGCGGACGGGGATTCTGAGTAAGCTCTAAAGCACTAGCCGCGTTGATAAGTACCGACAAGCCGATTCATACCGATGCAATGTGGCTCTATCCTCTCGAACAACTCCAACATGGACAATCGACCGGGTAAGTCGAGCTCGTCATCAAGCGCGAGCACCCAAAAGAAATAGTTATGGATGCCATGACCTTCAGGCGGCATAGGACCGCCATATCCAGTGTTGCCGAAATCGTTGTTTCCTTGGGTATAGTCGCTTGAACCTTCATCTAGGCTTGAGACGCCACCAGGAATCCCATACAAAACCCAATGCACAAAACCGTAGCCGTTCGGAGTAAGGAGCGGTGCATCAGGATCATGACATACGATCGCGAATGATCTTGTACCTTCTGGCGCGCCTGACCAAGCGAGAGATGGCGACACGTCCTCTCCCTCGCCAGTGTGCTTGGCTGGAATTACACCTCCTGCCGAAAATGCGCTGCTCGTCAATTGCATACCCGATAGTGCAAAACCCATATGCCATAAACCTCGTCATAGAATTGCGAAAATCCTGCCGTATGTTATCTACATCCATAGCAACGAAGTAGCCTGTACGACCCCTGCCTGTCTTTTGAATTAGCCCGCGACGACGATGATCCTAATGCTCGACAACTACGACTCATTCACCTACAACTTGGTGCAGTATTTAGGCGAGTTGGGGGCGGAAGTCGAAGTCCATCGGAACGACGAAATTTCGTTGGACGAAATAGAGGAACTGGATCCAGACCGTATCGTGCTCTCACCTGGTCCTTGTACGCCAAATGAAGCGGGTGTGTCGGTTGACGTCGTCCAACGATTTGGTAAGCGGAAACCTTTGCTCGGAGTCTGCCTCGGGCATCAGTGCATTGGTCAGGCGTTCGGTGGCAAAGTTGATCGCGCACACACCGTCATGCACGGTAAGCTCTCAACCATTCGTCACGACCACAAGGGGATTTTTAGTGGTGTCGAAGACGGATTCACTGCGACTAGGTACCACTCACTTGTTGTACGACGAGATTCGCTACCGCCCGACTTGACGATGACGGCTTGGAGTGAAACCGCTCAAGGCGAAGTCGACGAAATCATGGGTATCAGACACAATGAATATCCAATTTACGGCGTACAGTTTCATCCTGAATCGATTAAGACGGCGCCAGGTCACGACATATTGCGTAATTTCTTGAGGATTCCTACGGCGTGAATATAGCGGAAGCGCTCACCTCAATAACTGCGGGTGAAGATCTGTCGTTCCATCAGACAAAAGCCGTTTTCGATTTAATCATGGCGGGTGACGCAACTCCCGGGCAAATCGGCGGTGTGCTGATGGCGCTAGAGACGAAAGGTGCGGTCGTACAAGAAATTGCTGGGGCGGCGAGCGCGATGCGGGATGCATCCGTGAAGGTCGAAGTGGACATCGACAACCTTGTCGACACCTGCGGTACAGGAGGATCCGGTTCTCACAAGCTTTTTAATGTCTCTACAGCCGCTGCGTTCGTTGCGGCGGCGGGTGGCGCAAGCGTTGCGAAGCACGGTAACCGTGCGGCTTCAAGTAAAAGCGGTAGCGCGGATGTACTTGAGCTCGCTGGTGTCAATCTCGAATTGAATCCAGAGCAAGTTGCACGCTGCATCAAGGAGGTCGGTGTTGGTTTTCTGTTTGCGATGTCCCATCATCCTGCAATGCGTTTTGCGGGCCCGGTCCGGAAAGAACTCGGTATTAGGACAGTCTTCAACGTATTAGGACCACTTACGAATCCCGCTTCCGCAAAACGACAGGTACTGGGCGTCTTTGCAGCGGATATGCAGCGACCGCTAGCCAAGGTACTCGCCCAATTAGGTGCGGAACACGTTCTCGTTGTTCATGCTGATGGCTTGGACGAGCTATCCGTCGCAGGGGCAAGCTCGATCGTGGAACTGCGGGATGGTCATCTCGAGGAATATTCCGTTGAACCTGCTGATTTCGGATTGGATGAGCATGATGTCAGTGACTTACACTGCAATTCGCCAGAAGAGAGCTTGGCGATGATCCGAGCCGCCCTAACTGGTACAGAGAATCAAGCGGCTTCAGACTTGGTGGCGCTAAATGCAGGCGCCGCGCTTTATGCGGCTGATGTGGCAGGGAGTTTAGCCAATGGCGTAGCAATGGCGCAAGACCTCATCATCACGGGACAAGCATCGGAGAAACTCAAGGAATTTGTTGCGCTCACTAAAGCAATACCCGCCGCATGAAAGGTACCGTCCTTGACGAGATCGTAGCGCACAAACGAACTGAAGTAGATTCACGAAAACGAAAAACACCACTAAATTCACTTGAATCTGCTCTACGAGATTCGCCACCACTGCGTGGCTTCCAGGAAGCGCTTGATGCACCCGAAGCGTCGGTGATCGCAGAAATAAAAAGAGCATCTCCTAGCAAAGGTGTGATCCGAGAGGATTTCAATCCATCGGAAATCGCAACTAGCTATGAGCAGTATGGGGCGGCTTGTTTGTCTGTCCTTACGGATGAACGGTTTTTTCAAGGCAACGACGCGGTACTTAGTACCGCTAGAACAACAACACAGTTGCCCGTTCTCCGCAAGGACTTCATCGTCGATGAATACCAGATTTTCGAGACGCGGGTGTTACCTGCGGATTGTTTGCTGTTGATCGTCGGCGCCCTTGACCGTGCGCATCTTGAATCGTTTCACCAGATCGGTATAGAACTTGGTATGGCAGTATTGGTAGAAGTTCACGACGAGTCAGAACTCGAAACGGCTCTTTCCGTTGATGCGCAGCTTATCGGCATAAACAACCGAGATCTACGGACTTTTCATACCGACCTTTCAGTTACTGAGCGACTCGTCCAACGAATCCCCTCATCAGTGAAGGTTGTATCCGAAAGCGGTATCCATAGCCGAGAGGATGTGGCGCGAATCCTCGCATGCGGCGTGAATACGTTTTTGGTCGGTGAAGCGTTCATGCGCGCGAGTGATCCAGGACTCGCGATGAGTGAGATTTTCGGGTATCGTAAAGAATCTTCCACGGGGTAATTCGGCATATGAACATGCATGTAGACGTTCATTGGCACGAAGCTGTTCACTTCACCGCTAGCGCCGATAGTGGTCATCGCATTGAGATCGATGGACCACCCGATTTAGGAGGCATAAACGCGGGTACACGACCGATGGAACTCATGTTGATGAGTATTGGCAGCTGTGCGGCGACGGACGTCGCGCACATATTGACGAAAGGTAGAGTCAAGGTGCAACGCTGCAACGTTTCGGTCGATGCACATAGGGCATTGGAGGAGCCTCAAGTATTTACGGCGATTCATTTGAGGTTCAGCGTCGCGGGCGACGGGTTGACGGAAAGGAAGTTAGCCCGAGCGATCGAGCTGAGCGCGGAAAAATACTGCTCGGCTTCGATTCTCATGCAGAGAGCTGGTGTGGACCTCACTCACGAGTTCGAGTTGATCACCGCTTGAAGGACTCGAAAGTACGCCCGAATCTGTTGGGTCTGCATCATGTAGCGCTACGCACGAGTAATTACGACGCTACTCGCACGTTCTATACGGACGTTATTGGTATGAGTATTGAATGGGAGCCGGATGCTGACAACGTCTATCTAACGAGTGGCACAGATAACCTAGCGATACACCGTGTAGTAGAAGACGCGAGTCCATCACAACTCCTTGATCATATCGGTTTTATCGTTTCAAACGCTAGAGACGTTGATGCTTGGTATGAGTATTTAGTTGAACACGATGTTGAGATCGTTTCGTCGCCACGTACACATCGCGACGGGGCTCGGAGTTTTTATTGCCTGGATCCCGCTGGCGTTCAGGTGCAGGTGATCCACCACCCTCCTTTAAGCGGCGATTAGAGTTTTAGACGATCGCCGTCGTGCGAGTCATGACCTTCGCTGCGAGCGCCATCCCTGCCTTTATCGGTTTCGAAAAAACCATCCCACCTTGGTCGCGCGCCGTTAATCGATGTTGCGCTTCGTCCGCTCGAATCGACTCCAGCATTGCTTTTGTTCGTTCGTCATCATCGTTCAACTCTGCGATATGGCGATCCAGATGCTTGCAGACTTCGTCCTCAGTCGCCTCGACAAAACCAAGACTTACTCGATCGCCTAATTGACCCGTGATCGCACCGATTCCGACCGATGCTGCGTAGAAGAACGGTTCAAGGACGCTCGGATTAGCGTCCAGTTCATTCAAACGTGCACGACATAGTGCAAGATGCTCACGTTCCTCGGTGGCGGCTTGCTTTAATTGACGTTGAACGCTCGGTTTACGCGCTGTCAGCGCTTGACCTTCATACAAAGCTTGTGCACACACTTCACCGCAGTGGTTTATTCGCATGATTGAAGTGGCAGCTCGACGATTTCGAGGTGATAGTTCTTTTTCAGATGGGAACTTCGAGTTGTCGAACGACTCTTGGTGAGTGTCCGTCAGCGTGCGCAAACCGCTGTCAACGACTTGAATGACCTCATCTAGCAGATCGCGGAACATCTAGCCTAGTTCTTAAGTACGGATAGTAATTCTGGCAATTCGTCTCGCTCAATTACAGGACTGCCGAATCCCGTTCGCTTCACGACGCCAGCAAATCGTCGTTTCATTTCGGTTACGACCTTTCCTGGTGAACCCACGATCGCGATCGTATTGAGGACTTCATCATCGATCAACGCAACCATCTCGTCGCGTCGGTGTGCACGATTCAAAGGGATCAACTCATCCTGAAGAGCTCCCCAACCGTGGAGTTCAAGAACAGGTCGATACGCAACAGTACAACCGTAGAAAGCGATTCGGTCTTTGATGACCGCAACTGCATGCTCCAGTTCTTCGTCTGTATGTCCCATCGCGAGCATCGGCGCATAGTCGATCTGGAACGAGTCGAGGCTTTTGTGACGTTTTATTAAACCTTCCTCAACCGCTGGTAACGTGACTTCCTTCAGATAGCGTGCGGTAGAAAACGGATGGGTGATTAGTCCATCTGCGACTTCACCGGCTACCTTCGTCATTAGCGGTCCTGTCGCAGACAACAGAATCTCCGGTTTGAATGCTGGTTCGATGTCGGGTGGCGTGAATGTTGAGGGCATCAACGTATGTTGGTAATACTCGCCGCGAAAGTCCAAGTGCTTTCCTTCATACCAGCATTCGAAAATCGCGTTCATCGCATTTATGAACTCCCGCATCTGACGTGCAGGTTTGTGCCACGGCATGCTAAAGCGTCGTTCGATGTGGGGTTTCACTTGAGAACCAATCCCGAGAATCAGACGACCATTCGCGAGTCGATTCAATTCGTGCGCTTGGAGAGCAAGTGACATAGGATTTCGCGCGAACGCGACAACCACCGACGTGACGAGTTGAATTGTGGAAGTTTCAATGGCGGCGACGGTTAGAGGTACGAACGGGTCTCGATTCGTTTCGGATACTCGAATACCGTCATATCCAGTCCGCTCCATTGTTTGAGCCGCATCACCGATACGTAATGGATCGTTGGTAACGCTGACGTCAACTTTCATGGGGCAGCGAGGCAGTTAGTTCTGTAATCGTTCAATCGCTCGATATCCGATATCCGTTCGAAAGTGCTGGCCCTTGAAATCAATCGCTTCGACGCCTTCGTAAGCACGCTGACGCGCTTGCATGAAGTCTGCATCGGATCCGACGACACATAGAACACGCCCACCGGACGTATGAACTTCGTCATCATGGATTTGGGTTCCCGCATGAAACGTTTTCGTACCAGCAAGGTTGTGATCGAGCCCGGAAATCTTGTAGCCAGTCTCATACTGTTCGGGGTAGCCACCCGAGGCGACGACGACGCCGACAGCAGCGCGCTCATCGAACTCAATTGATTCTCCCCTTAACTGCCCATTCACAGCGGCGAAACACAGACTGGACAAACCTGACCTTAAGCGATACAAGACAGGTTGCGCTTCAGGGTCGCCGAACCGACAGTTGAACTCCACGACATGTACGTCCTTGTTTTTAGAGATCATCAAACCGGCATATAGAAATCCTTGAAAAGGCGTACCGTCCACCGACATGCCGTTGATTGTTGGATGAATGACCTCATCTAGGATTTTGGCTTCAACGTCTTCGTCAATCACGGGAGCCGGAGAGTAAGCTCCCATGCCACCCGTGTTGGGTCCTCGACCGCCGTCGAATACTGGTTTGTGGTCTTGTGAACTGGCGAATGGCAGAACGGCTTCGCCATCAGACATCACGATGTAGCTTGCTTCTTCGCCTACCAAGAACTCTTCGATAACGATTTCACGGCCTGCCTCACCGAATCGATCGCCAGATAGCATCTCGGTCGCCGCTACGATCGCTTCAGCGTTGGTTTGCGCGACCACAACGCCTTTGCCAGCCGCTAACCCATTGGCTTTGACGACGATTGGACTCCCTTGTTCCTCAATGTAAGCTACAGCTTCATCGAGATGGCTCGTCGTCAAGTGCGATGCGGTGGGAATGCCGTAGCGCTGCATGAAATCTTTCGCAAATGCCTTCGACCCTTCTAATTGCGCAGCTTTGCGACTGGGTGCAAAGCACTTTAAACCAGCTGCGTCGAAGCGTTCACGAATACCGTTCACGAGCGGATCCTCAGGACCGATGATGGTTAGGTCAATTCGTTCTCGCTTACAGAGTTCGACTTGGGCGTCAAAATCACTGACAGGAATCGCAACGTTGGTACATTTCGATTCGTTCGCAGTTCCTGCGTTACCGGGAGCAACGAATACACGATTGACCACGTCGTCGCGCGCGAGTGCCCAAGCGAGGGCATGTTCGCGCCCTCCAGATCCGACGACTAGCACATTCATCGCGGAATTAGTGCCTAAAGTGGCGGATGCCAGTCGCAACCATCGCCATCCCGTGATCGTTACACGCAGTAATTACCTCGTCATCGCGTATCGATCCGGCAGGTTGAATGATTGCGGTCACTCCCGCTTCGGCCGCGTAGTCTATGCCATCGCGAAACGGGAAGAACGCGTCAGAGGCCATGACGCATCCGGATTTGCCTAGATCCTCTTCTTTCATGCGCAGGGATGCGATGCGGACGCTGATGACGCGGTTTGGTTGACCCGCTCCGATTCCAATAGTCATTCGATCATGGACGAACACGATCGCGTTTGACTTAACGTGTTTGACGACATGCCACGCGAAGCGCAAATCACGCTCTTCGTCCATCGATGGCGCACGCTCGGTCAGAACTGACCATTCAGCATCGCTCAGATCGGCCGTGTCCAAATCCTGAACTAAAGCACCGTTTCCGACGGAGTTAACACTTAAACTGTTTGCACTCGACCGGTCATTCGATACTGTCAAGAGCCGTAGTGCTTTCTTGCGCTTGGCGATTGATGGCACGGATTCATCTACACTAGGGGCAGCGATTACTTCAGCGAATTGGTTGTCCAAGACGTGCTCCAGTGTCGTTGCGTCCAATTCCTGATTGAACGCGACGATGCCGCCAAATGCGGATGTCGGATCGGTACGGAACGCTTTAGTGTAGGCGTCAAGCAGAGAATTTCCGATGGCAATTCCACACGGATTCGCATGTTTGACGATCACACAAGCAGATTCAGTGAGACCGCTTAGGCACTGTAGAGCAGCATCAGTATCTGCTATGTTGTTGTAAGACATCGCTTTGCCTTGCAATTGGTCTATTTCGCGATGACGTGAAGGATCTCGGTAATACGCGGCGTCTTGGTGAGGATTTTCGCCGTATCGCATGACGGCATCACGCTCATAGGTAAGCGTTAGGCGTTCCGGGAACTTCTCATTGGAGGATAAATAGCGTGCGATTTCTGCATCGTAGGCGGCCGTATGCCGAAAAGCCTTCGCTGCCATGGATTCGCGAAATGCGGCGTCGACTTGTCCAGCACTGATTCGCTCACTTACATTGTGGTAGTCGTTGGGGTCGACGATTACGAGAACATGCTCTTGGTTTTTTGCCGCGGCACGGATTAAGGACACACCACCGATGTCGATTTCTTCGATCGCCTGTGCGCGCGTGGTATTGGTTTCCCGTATCGTCTTCGAAAATTGGTATAGATTCACGACAACGATGGATATCGGCTCTAACGCGTGAGATTGGAACTCCTTTTCGTCAAGATCGGGTCGTCCTAGGATGCCTCCGAACACTCGCGGATGTAGTGTTTTGACCCGGCCTCCGAACATCTCTGGCGAACCGGTGTACTGAGCGATCTCGAGGACGGGGATGCCGTTTTCTTTGAGTAGACGACCCGTGCCACCAGTGCTTAGCACGTCGTATCCGTTGTTGATTAATGTGTGTGCGAGTTCGACCGCGCCGGTCTTGTCGGTGACACTGATGAGTGCTTTAGGCAAGAATCTTTCGCGTAATTTGGTGATCTATTGGACGCGTCTTCAGCACACCTGTGCGAAGCGTGGAGAGCCAGTGGAACGACTACACTAACACGTCGCGAATTATCTTTTCTGTGGTTGCCTTAAACCTGTTAGTAGCACCCAGTCGTTTCGTAGTTGAACCGGATCGAATCGAATACCTGCGTAGGATCTCTTTACCTGTTCCGATTGACTCTCGAGGATTCCCGATAACGCAAGCAAGCCGTATGGTTTGAGGATGCGCTCCACTCGATCAACGTATTCGATCAATGTATCGGCATAGATATTAGCGACGACGAGATCGAATTGGTTCTCTAAATGGAGTTGATTAGAGATTGATATCTTGGCGTCATTCTTGGCCGCATTTTCGTTGGCGATGGACAACGCGGTTTCGTCGTTGTCGACTGCGGTTACCGAGGATGCACCTAACTTCATTGCAGCTATCGCGAGAATCCCGGTTCCGCAACCGAGGTCGAGTACGCGTTTACCGTTTAGGTTTTGCCTAGCGAGCCATTCAAGGCACAGCGCGGTCGTTTCGTGCGCGCCCGTTCCGAATGCCAGTCCTGCCGATATTTCGAGCGGTATTTGAGGAGATTCAACGCTCGGTAGAGGGTCGCCAACAACGAACCGACCCACAACTAGATCGATCTGTGGCCGATTGAGCTTCTCGGCCCATTCTGACCTATCGATCAAGCGAGTTGTAAGACCATGGCACCCAATCGCCGTCACAGCGGCTTCGATTGCGTGAATATCAGTCTGCGAGGGCAAGAGCGCGATGATTTGAGTGATCGTCCACTCACTTTCGAGAATCAGTTCACTCTTTGTTTTTCCGCCGTTTCGGAGCGTAATGGCGATCGCGTGTGCTCGTGCTAGCGTGTCTTCGAGGTCATCCACGCGATCGCTTGCACAGTACATCGAGACTTCGAAAATCGCGATCACCTACGATCGGCGTTATTTAATCGATGTCGAGTGGTGCTGGCTCTTCGCAAGTGGCAGGTTGCAATGCGACTGGACAGCTGAAGTCGGACAGATCCGCATTCAAGTGAAAGCGGCGGCGAATTACGACGAATTTCACATCTGCCTGCATCCTCAGACTCGTGAGAATCACCTCACCGACTTCTGGGATATATTCATAGTTCAGAGATTGATCGAATTCGTACACGCGCATAAAGGGATTCGGTTTGAATCCCTCATCGAGCTTTGTCGTCACAAAGTCGAGTCGACGAGATTCAGGATCTATGACGAGCGTCGTCGTCACATGATCATTCAACATCCCTGCATCGTTCTTTTTGAGGAACTCCAGAGTGGGCTTTGTTTCATACACAACGCGATTTGCACTACGATCTGCGACCTCAAGATGTTCGAAGTCCACCAACTCGTACAGTTCAAGATAGGGGTACAACCTACCGCCGCGATGTTCATACTCCTCAAACTCTGTTTCTGTTGGTTCGCGACCTTCGACGCTCACCAGGTGCCATCCGACTTGGTCCTGATCTTTAGGGTCCGCTGCTACTTCATCTGATGGAGTGTACTGTTCCAGCCAGTCGTTTCGTTCGTTTGAGTTATTGATCGCCCGAAATGCACACGCGGGGAACCGTTGGGTGCCGTCGAGATTCAATGCGTCACGCACTAGCGCTTGATCGGATTCGTCAAGTAATGGCATCGAGACTTCGATATAGGGTGACATCGGACAACCATATTTCTTAACAGCGATCGATTCAACGCCGGTTTCCGCCTCCTCATCGGCGATTTGTCCATCAACACCAATCGCAACGATGGCAAGAGTGAGTGTTGTCGAAAGAAAGGTACGAATCACTTTTAATGTTCATTCAGAGTGTCAACACAACTGTTCGACACACCTACAGGCGATGCGTTTTTCCGCAGAGAATCTATTCGGGATTTTATTGAGAAGCGCACAAGCAAGCCTTCCGATAAACTTGCAAAGTTGGGGTGTCGGCAATCGATGATAGACAGGTTAGAGAATTGGTGGATCTTACGGCAGCGTCTTTGAAACAGATTGCGGTGATTGAAGGTGATGATGCTGCGCCAGAAGCCATGCGTCCTGTCATTGATTTACTCCAGGCTCAGAATCTACCAATTTCTTTGGTGTACCCAGTGGTAGGGCAACCGGCGATCGATGCTACGGGTACTCCGTTTCCGTCCGAAGCAAGAAACAGCATTGATTCAAGCGCTGCGACGTTATTCGGCGCTACAAGTGGTCCGTCAGGCGCGGCGCTGATGTACTTACGGTGGGGTAAGAACACGTACGCGAATGTTCGGCCGTGTCGGTATTTCCCAGGAATAGCCAGCCCCCTCGGGAATCCGGCGGGTATCGATTTCACGATCGTTCGTGAGAATCTTGAAGATCTCTATGTAGCCGTTGAAGGCGACCTGAGCGAGCTGGACTTTTTAGATAAGCCTGGTCGTACGACGCGAAAACCGATACGAGAGCTCGGCGAAGGGCGGTACGCGATAAAGGCAATCACACGGCAAGGCACGGAACGCGTCGTGCAATTCGCGTTTGAGTTAGCGCGAAAGCGCAGTAAACAGAACAAGGTCACCTGCGTCGTAAAACACAACATGCTTCGAGAAAGTGATGGATTTTTCCTCGAGGTCGCAAAGGAGGTTGCGGAAGCTAACAGTGACGTCGAGTTCGACCATTTCATCGTCGACGATTTTGCCTGTCGCATGATTCGAGAACCACAGCGATTTGACGTAATCGTCATGCCGAATCTCTATGGCGATGTCCTCTCAGACGCTGCCGGTGGATTGCTCGGGAGTTTGGGTTTGGCAGCAAGTGGTTGTTACGGCGATGACTATGCGTATTTCGAACCTGCACACGGTACGGCACCAGATATAGCGGGTAAAAACATCATCAACCCAACGGCGACGTTGATGACTGTGGGCATGATGATGGAGTATTTAGGGTTCACGGAATTCGCGACTCGTTTAGACCACGCGATCGAGGCGGTCTATGCGGAAGGCAAGACACTCACTCCAGATCAAGGCGGTAGTGCATCCACTTCTGACATGGTGATGGCGGTCGCGCACGTGCTGTGAAGCAGGAACTAAGCGTCGTCGTTCATGACGGTCATGGTCCGCCACTGTTACTAGTACACGGGATGTTGGCGAGTCGCGCACAATGGTTGCTTAATTTGCCCGTCCTGTCGACGGTTACGACTCCGGTATCGGTGGAACTGTGGGGACACCACGACTCCCCGTCGCCGTCTGACCCGGAAGCCTATAAACCAGCAAACTACTCGCGCATGTTCGAGGCGATACGTGAACGACTAGGTGTTGATCGGTGGTTTGTTGGTGGTTGCTCCCTGGGAGGTGCGTTAACCATGCGCTATTCACTTGACAACCCGGACCGCGTTATCGGCCAATTTCTGACCAATAGTTCTTCAGCATTCGCGGATGAAGACACGTCTAAGAAATGGCAGGAGAACAGTGCTTCGTCATATGAGCGCGTTTTGCAGGGCGGGATGAAGGCGGTCGCGCGGATTCCCGTTCACCCTCGACACGCCACGCGGCTACCGGAGAATGTCAAAGAAGCGCTTCTTCAAGACGGAGAATCGCACGACGTGAAGGGAATTGCCTCGACGATGCGCTGGACGAGCCCATTTGCGTCTGTACGTCAACACGTTGCACAATCGTCCGTTCCAACAATGTTGATATGCGGCTCATTTGAAAAGAGATTTCGACCCTTACGAGAGTACGTTATTCTGAATATGCCAGGATTGGTCGTTCATGACTTACCTGCGGGGCATGCGGTCAACATGGAAGCGGCCGATGGTTTCAATAAACACGTTGCGGCGTTTATTCGAGAACATATGGAAGAGCCAGTCCATGGCGCTTAGTGCAGCTCCCAGCAACGATCAAACTCAGCACATCGTTGACGTCCTGATTGACGAGCGCGCGGAACACCTTCGGAAGTACCGTTATCTCTGGCCAATTCTGAAGTCCCTCTGCAAAGGGGTACTCGGATACAACCGAGCCTTAGAGATGGTTGATGCGACTCAGGGCATGTCGGGACTTGAAATCATGGATTACATGTCCAATTTGCTCCATCTTGAAGTATCGGTAAGCGGTGAAGAGCACATACCCGCGAACGGTCCCGCTTTAGTTACCCCTAATCATCCGGCCGGTATCGCTGACGGTATCGCGGTTTTTGATGCGTTTAAGCACATTCGCGACGACATCTGTTTCGTTGCGAACAGGGACGCAATTCGAGCGAATGCGGGTTTAGCGGACATCATCATTCCAGTCGAATGGCGGGTACAAGAACGCAATGCCCAGAAAACACGTGAAACCGTCCGGGCGATCAATCAGGCGTTCAAGGAGGATCGATTGGTTGTGATTTTCCCTTCAGGTCGGTTGGCTGAACCAACCATCCGTGGGTTAAAAGAACGCCCGTGGCAGACAACAGCTCTGAGTTTCGCGCGAAGAAATGAAGTTCCGGTTATTCCGATGCACATTAAGGGAGAGAACACAGTTTTTTACTACGTAACCTGGTACATCAACACTGAATTGAAAGATATGACGCTGTTCCGCGAGATCGTGAAAAAAGAAGGAAGACCATACAGAATAACTGTCGGTGAACCGTTCCACCTAGCTCAAAAAATCGATATTAATGAGATGACCGAACGGGTACGCGAGTTTGTATTGACAGACCTAAAAACAGGTCAGACGAGGTTCAGCGCTTAATCGTTAAACAGGAACGTCGTAGACCTCGACTGTCTTCCATTCACGCTCACGGCATCCAGCCAAGATTTCGAGATCCGTTTTGGCGGGTACGGATAGCGTATGCGTACCAGACTCAGTCTCGTATGTCACGTTTGTACCAGAGAGGCTGACATATCGACCGTTATTCGAGAGGATTTCGGGTTCGCATGCTTGCGCATCAGGAGGTAAGGCGGAATTCCCTCGCAAGAAACGCGTTGGGACACTACCGACCTCGATTTCCGCAAAGAACTTGTCGACTTCATTAACGCGAACGCGTCCGTAACTACGAGCTGTTGGAAACGTCAGTACGTTAGGCGCAAACCTGTGACCACCGAGATGGGTGGTCTGCCAAGCACGTCCGTTAGAAAGCGAATCGAGTCGTTGCCACGTCGGCAAGCCCTCTCTTGAGCAACAAATGTCTCGACGCGCATGTGTGCATACAAAGTAGACGGTCTCTCTGCTAAGAGGCATCTGAGAAGCGAGGGGATCGATCATCGAAAGTTCGCTGTAGTCGTTGATCTCCTGTTTTCGAAGTTCGCCGGCTCGAAACGTCATCACGGTTAGTGGATCGGACGGTCGTCGTCGATGCCGAATGAACTGGGTGCGTGGCATCAAACCCTCGGCTTCGCCGCGTGACATCGCATCCTCAATCCATTGGTTGGCTGCGTCCGGCAGTGTATTGGTTTCGAGGTTTTTTGGTTCCCAGACGTCGCGTACTTCCAGGAGTATCCATAGGCCGACTTGCGGCGCACTCCCGATCATCGGTTCGTTTTGTGCGACTGACACCTCGGCACAAGGCGATGTATCTGTCTGGACTAGGTTCTCTGCCACGCGGATCAAGGTTCCTTTACGGTGCTAACTGAAGATTCTAGGAATCCAGGTGTTCCAGCTCTTTGATTCGTCGTAGTTTGTAGGCTGACACTTCCGTGTACTGTTGGAATCGCTTAAGCTGCTAGAATCCAATGGCGATGCGGTATGGGATTGATTGAGTGACAGTACCTGAGAACAAGATCATCCTGTCAGAGGCACAGCTGCCGCAGCACTGGTACAACATCGTAGCGGAACTACCATTCGATGTTCCAAAACCGCTCCATCCAGTCGAGGATCGGGCGGTCGAAATCGACGACTTCGACTGGCTTTGGCCCGCCGAGTGTCTTCGAATTGAGCTTCAAAAAGACGAATACGGCACTGACGCGTGGATCGAAATCCCGGAGTTCATATCGGATGTCTATCGGCGGTATAGACCTTCGCCCTTGGTAAGAGCCCGTTCACTGGAGAAGCATCTAGGAACGTCTGCAGAAATCTACTTCAAGCGCGAGGACTTAAATCCAGCGGGAAGCCATAAGTTCAACACTGCGTTGGTTCAAGCGTATTACGCGGCTCAAGAAGATGGTTCGCGGATCCGCTGCATGGTCACTGATACAGGTGCGGGTCAGTGGGGCGCGGCATTGGCAATGGCGTGCGAAACCCTCGAACTCGACTGCTGTGTGTTCATGATCCGCAAAAGTTATGACGAAAAGCCGTATCGTCGATACATGATGCGCATGGCAGGAGCTGAGGTGTATTCCTCTCCCAGCGAATTGACCTCCACAGGAAGGCAGATTCTTAAAGACGATCCGGAGAACTCTGGAAGTCTCGGTATTGGCATGAGTGAAGCAATCGAGTTCGTCAAGGAAAATCCTGAGAGAAGGCTCGCTTTGGGCTGCATGTCCTACTACGCTGTGCTACACCAGTCAATCATCGGACTGGAGACGAAGCTCCAGCTCGAACAAATTGATCGTTCGCCCGATTTGATGGTCGGCTGCGTTGGAGGAGGTAGCAATTTCACAGGATTCATCGCGCCGTTCGTTCGCGACAAAATCGAAGGAAGTTCGATCGAGTTTCGTGCCATCGAACCGGAATCGATACCGACGCTGAGCGAGGGCGAGTATCGGTACGACTGGGCAGACTTCTCCGAACTGACACCACGCATTCTGATGTACACACTCGGACATCGGTTCGTACCGCCGCCAGTTCACTCTGGGGGCTTGCGATATCACGGCAAGACACCGGTACTTTCTGCGCTGGTCAAGAACGACGTGGTTGGTACGAAAACGTACAGCCAACGTGAGGTCTTCGATGCAGGTCGTGTGTTTTTAAAGACTGAAGGTGTGCTTGCCGCGCCAGAAAGCGCCCATGCGGTGCTAGGTGCGATTGACGCGGCGCGAGACGCTTCGAAAGCAGGACGCAAGCAGGTCATTGTTTTATGCCTGTCAGGTCACGGCTATCTGGATCTGAAAGGCTTCTCGGATGTGCTAGACCTTGACACACCGAATTAGTGCGCCGTCACGGCTGCATTTCACACTCATCGACATGAACGGTGAAATCGGCCGTATTGACGGCAGTCTTGGCCTTTCGCTTGAGCAACCCAGTGTGACGCTCGAATTTGGTCCGCACGAGCGAACGGTAGTTCGGGGAGGTACTCAAGGTGAGCGCGAGATCGTTCTGTCTGAAATCGTTGCAGCTAGTGAAATCCTCAACGTCGAGCTGCATATCGAGATGGTGATCCATCAGATGATCCCGCCACACCAAGGCTTAGGATCGGGTACGCAAACGACGCTGGCGATCTTGAGTGCGCTAAATCATCGATTCGATTTGAACCATTCCTTAGCTGAACTTAGCGAGATGTCCACTCGAGGAGGCACATCCGGCATTGGGATCAACACCTTTCGGAGCGGGGGATTTCTGCTTGATGGCGGTCATTCAGTGAGTGAGCAGAAAAGTGCGTTTGCACCGTCGCGATTTGCGACTAAGGTAGGGCAACCACCTCTGCTTATGCGTTTTGACTTCCCGACAACTTGGGGTATTGCAATATTCATTCCGAACGATCACCGAGGCTTGTCAGGACAAGACGAGCTGGACTTCATGCTCGCGAACACACCGCTACCATTGGCGGAAGTCCAGTCGGTGTCTCACATCATCCTCATGCGCCTTCTACCTGCTTTGCGGGAACTTGATCTCGAGACTTTTGGTTCCTCCGTTAGCGCCCTTCAGGATATAGGATGGAAGCGACGACATTGGATCCGGGAGGACAATGAACGGCTTGAGGCTGTCAGGAATGCATTCGACGCTACACCAGGAATCGACGGATGCGGGCTTTCGTCCACTGGCGCAACAATCTTCGGATTCTTTGATACGACGCGAGTTTCCGACGTCGAGATTGCTAGAAATTTAGATTTGGAACTTAACGAAAGGAACGCAATTAATGGCAAAGTGGTATGCACTCGCGCCGACAATTGCGGCATGCGAATGGAATCCGTAGCGTGAGCAGCAGAATGAGTGTTTAATAAACAATTAACCTCAACAAACGGGAGGAACCACTATGGCGGCATATGTGATCGTCAATGATGAAATACAGGATCAAGGCACGTTCTCGGAATTTAGAGAGCGGATTGGCGCAACGGTAGAGGCTCACGGCGGGAGATATCTGGTTCGTGGTGGCAACGTCGAGGTCGTTGAGGGCACTTGGTCCGCTGATCGAGTTGTCGTCGTTGAATTCGATAGTGTCGGAGCAGCAAAGGCATGGCTAGATTCGTCGGAATACAACGAACTAAAAGAACTCCGACAGCGATCGGCAACGGCGAATGTGATCGTTGTAGAGGGCGTATGACTTGATTAAGAGTCGCTAAATTCGACTCAACCGACCGCCGCACCAATGATCGACCGTGGATGCGTTAACGTGCTCTGAAGAAGCTATCAATGTCCAGTAGGAGTCGACGCTGAGAGGAACATTGGCTCACATTATGTCGAGCGCGCTAGTGAGATGAACGACATTGGATCTCAGCGGTAAGGAATATTGCGACGGCGTAAGTCAAGGCTAAGCGCTGCGTGTGAGTGTAGCGAAATTTCCCTACGTCGAAGCGATGAAGACGCCAAAAACAAACCGTACTTGACTGAATGGTCAAACTTAACAGAATTGAAGTGAGATACGTTTCGCACGTCGTGACGCGGCTAGCATCGTCGTTGGCATCGGCATAACAAGGAGTTGTCTGTGACAGAAACTCAACCGACCACACTCGGAGACCTAAAGGCTTCCGGATATGAGTTTCAACCTGTAAAACAGGAAATGCGCCGGAATCTGATCCGAAAGCTTCGTTTGGGAGATGAGTTGTTTCCTGGCGTGATTGGTTATGACGAATCTGTTGTTCCTCAGCTCGTTAATGGACTGTTGAGCTGTCAAGACCTGATACTGTTAGGAGAACGTGGTCAGGCGAAATCGAAAATCGTCCGGAGTCTTGGCTCGTTACTCGACGAAGCTTTTCCTGTTCTTGCTGATGCAGAGATTCCTGAATCGCCGATCACCCCGATCACCAAGATCGGTAAAGCGATTGTGGCAGACCAGGGGGACGACGCGTCTATCCGTTGGTTGGATCGAGAGGATCGTTATGCGGAAAAACTTGCGACGCCTGACATTACGATCGCAGATCTACTAGGGGAGATCGATCCCGTCAAAATCGCGGAAGGTCGGTATCTAGCTGACGAGTCAACGCTGCATTACGGCTTAATTCCTCGCGTGAATCACGGCATCTTTGCCATTAACGAGTTACCGGATCTAGCGGAGAGGATTCAGGTAGGGTTACTGAACATCCTTGAAGAACGAGATGTACAAATCCGTGGGCACAAGATACGGTTGCCTTTGGATGTATTTCTTGTGGTAACCGCCAATCCTGAAGACTATACGAATCGAGGTCGTTTGATAACGCCGCTGAAAGATCGATTCGGTTCCCAGGTTCGCACCCATTATCCGCAAAGTGAAGGCGATGAGCTTCGGATCGTGCATCAAGAAGCAACCCCATTGGATCTCCAGGATCGCTCACTTGACGTGCCCGACTTCATGGGGAGGATCGCAGTTGAGATTACTCACCTGGCAAGGGACTCGGCCGACATCAATCAACGTTCGGGCGTGTCGGTTCGTACATCGATTACAGTCTATGAAACAATGCTGGCGAATGCCTTCCGTCGCGCGTTACAGCTCGACGAAAAGGTGGTGGTACCGAGGATCTCTGACCTTCAATACATCCTTGCGGCTCTTTATGGGAAGTTGGAGTTTGAGGTGTTCGATGAGAGTGAAGAAGACGCTGTCGTTACGAAATTGATCAATACGGCCGTTCAGAACGTTTGGGATCGTATTTACGACCTGGACGAGATGGAAGCGATGATGGAGTATTTCGAGAATGTCGAATCGATCGAAGTAGGTGCCGACGTTCCGCTTGATGTTTATGCCTCTTGCGTCGCGTCCTCGGAAGCGCTACGAGGTACGCTAAAGAACTACGCACCGGAGTCCGCGTCACTTGCATCAGAGCTCGAATTTCTCCTCGAGGGGATGTACCTTCATGACCTTGTAAGTAAGGAGTCTTACGCTCATCGCGAGCGATATATGGCTCGTGAATAGGGATTCGTCATGCGTCTGATCCGATCTCGGCACAGGTACTTCGAATGGGATGGAACCAGTGCAGCGAAACTCGATGTAGACGAGGTCATGCAGCAACTGGCTGATGATCTTGCCGAATATGGCGACCTATCGGACGCTCTACGTCGTTTGATGTCACGGGGTATCCGACATCCAGAAGGCGGTCAACGTCATGGTCTAAACCACATGCTGCGATCACTACGTGAACGCCAGAATGAGCATCTTCGTCGATTTGATCTTTCGAGTGTTATGAAGGACATCGAGAAGCAGCTTCGAGAGATCATAGATTTGGAACGTGGGGCAGTTCAGCGTATACGGGACGAACTGAACGATGACGAAAACGACTTTACGAAGGATGCACTTCGTGCGATTGCGGATAAAAAGGAGGAAGAATTAAGTCAGCTTCCGTCTGATGCGGCGGGTCGGATGCAGGCACTGAAGGAATACGACTTTCTTGATCCGGAAGCACAGCGTAAATTCCAGGAGCTACTAAAGCAACTACGAGATGCGGTGACCGATTCATTCTTTAAAGATCTGTCAGACCGCATTAACAGCATGTCGCCGGAGGATATGCAACGCCTCAAAGACATGATGAAGGCGCTCAACGACATGTTGGTCAAGAAGATCGCAGGTGATGAAGACACCGGTTTCGACGAATTCATGAAGGAATTTGGCGATATGTTCGGTGATCAACCTCCGGAATCACTCGATGAATTGCTTCAGCAGATGCAACAACAAATGGCGGCCGCTCAATCCTTGCTCTGGTCGATGTCCAAATCTCAGCGCGACCAGCTTGCTGACCTCCTAAACGATCGGTTTAACGACTCTGAACTCAATTCGGAGTTCAACAAGCTACGTAAAGAGCTTGAGTACCTTCTGCCACCAGGAAAGTCCTTCGGATTCCGTGGCGAAGAGGAACTTGACCTCGAGGCGGCTCGTCGCCTCATGGAACAGATGCATGAGTTTGAGCGACTAAAAGAGCAGATTCTTACTGCGGAGCGATCTGGTGACCTTGAGCAGATTGACAGAGATCTGATACGCGAGATATTAGGCGATGAAGTGGAGGAGGAGCTTGTCGACCTGCAACGCATTCGCGATATGCTGAAAGATTCGGGTCTCATCCGTCAAGTCAACGACAACGAATGGGAGCTAACACCGGTCGGTGCACGAAAGCTCGGCTTCAAAGCACTTTCGGAGATATACGCTAGGTTGCGACAGGCTCGATTGGGTTCGCATGCAATGCCGGAAGAAGGTCGTTTCGGTGACCGTCAGTCGGAAACGAAGGCGTACGAATATGGCGATCCGCTGCATTTGGACCTGCCCAAGACGATCTACAACGCTATTGTTAGAAACGGACCAGGTACACCAGTAGACCTAAACGCTGATGATTTCGAGATTCATCGGTCTGAACTGAAGTCTTCGACGCACACGGTAATGTGCTTGGATCTTTCGACTTCGATGGCGATGCGCGGTGCGTTTCAATCTGCGAAGAAAGTCGCACTCGCGCTACAGCACCTAATCACTTCCCAATACCCTAATGATTCGTTCTATGTCATAGGTTTTGACGTTCTTGCACGTGAGGTAAAGCCACACGAACTGCTCTATCTCCAGTGGGACGAATACATGACCGGTACGAATATGGAACATGCCCTTCTGTTGTCAGAGAAGCTGCTGTCGCAACACAAGAGCGGAACGAAGCAAGTGATCCTTATCTCAGATGGTGAACCTACAGTTCATTTCGTGAACGGTCGAACTCAGTTCAACTACCCGCCAACTCGGGCAACTCTACGCGCGACGTATCGAGCCGTCCAAAGGTGTACGAAACGAGACATTTCGATCAACACATTCATGCTCGATGCAGGTGGCTATTTCGCTCACTTCATTGACGAGGTGACAAAGATCAACGGCGGCCGTGTCTTCTATACGAATCCAAGGCGATTAGGTGAATATGTGCTCGTGGACTACATTACCGGAAAGCGAAGCAAAATTCGGTAATCACTTCGATTTCGCAATGGACTGCGAAGTTTAGTGTCACTGATACTTCAAACGTAGTACACGCGTCGAACGACGACACGCTTACCACGCGTCGCGTTCCCTTTGCAGAGTACCGACATCGTTCCTGTAGTGGTTGTTGAGTCTTCGGAGGACTGAACTCTACTTCCTGCCTCAATCAAAAGTCGGCGGTTCACGATTTGATACGGTGCGTGGTGGTAGTTCAAGTTCCACGCCACCAAGCGGCGCCATGTGCTCGCGTATTAGCACGGCGAGGTTGTCACTGCTCGGGTTCTCGATGACTGCGTCATGCAGAATCTCTCGGATCTCTGCCTCCATCGATCGCCCGTTGCGAACGGCTCGTTCCACTAACAGCCTCTTCACTGCGTTGTCGAGATTGCGGATCGTAATGTTTGCCACCATTGCGTCCTATTGGTTTTGTGAACCGAAAGTCTAAGTAGAAGATGGAACATCGGGCGAGGAGGTTTCTAGTAATCCATAGACACATCTATTACGAAGTGAATTTGCGGGGTCGTTATTGCGCCAGTGTGGCTATATTGCCTAACACGTTCACACGAAGAGCGCTTCCATCGAATGAAATCCGATCTTACGAGAGAAACAAGCCTCATCGGCTCGCTCTATTTACGTGTATTTGACACACATAATTTACGTGTTATTAACGCACATTATTTACGTGTAACTACAACGACTTCCTAAAATTAACGTCGGTGGACGACCTCTGATAACCAATACGCAATGGCATCTCCGAATGAGAAATTAGCGCAATCATTGACGCTGCTCGCTGGACTCCAAGGTGAGGGAAAGCGGATCTTCCGATCGGCAGATTTCCCGAGGGTCCACCGTGAACGATTATTACGTAACGGATACCTACGCCCGGTGTTGAAAGGCTGGTTAATGCTGTCGAATCCCGATGCAGCTCCACTTGATACGACGGAGTGGACTGCGTCATTTTGGGAATTCTGTGCACGGTACTGCAATCAACGATTTGGAGATCAATGGCACCTATCGCCAGAACTTTCCTTGTTGCTTCACTGTGAGGATACCAGTGTACCGAAGCAAGTCATCGTTCACGCTAAAAACGGCCGAAACAACCTAATTCGACTTCCATTTGAGATGTCTTTGTTCGACCTAAGAACTGCGAACGAACCGAACGCGACAGACATCTGTGAACGGCTAGGTGTCCGCATCTATACGGTAGAGGCTGCACTGGTATTGGTTCAACCTCGCTTCTTTCAGGATCGCCCAGTCGAAGCACGGATTGCGCTTCGCAGTGTCAGCGACGTGGGCGCGGTTATACGTCTTCTATTGGCACAAAGCCGAACGAGAATTGCTGGAAGGCTTGCGGGTGCGTTTCGACATGTGGGAAAAACAGCGTTTGCTGACGAGATCGGTCGAGTGATGCGAAATACTGGGCACGAGAGCTTTCGCGAAATGAACCCGTTTTCAGCTAAAACTGGTCTTAGGGATCGAAAAGTCGAGGTGACTGGTGGTTTCAATACACCAATCGTCGACCGACTTACAGAACTTTGGTCAATTTCACGACAGCCTGTCCTAGATGTACTGCCACGACAGAAGCTCCCGCAACTCGATGCTTCGTTTCGGCAAGCATATCTTGATGCCATCACCGAGTCTTACGCCGACGATGCATACCACTCACTGTCGATAGAAGGTTACCGAGTGACGCCAGAACTAATAGAACGGGTACGTTCTGGGACGTGGGATCCCGATAACGTTGCTGATGATCGAACACATCGCGATGCGCTAGCGGCGCGCGGCTATTGGCAGGCCTTTCAGGTGGTAAGAGCATCTGTGAACGAAGTGTTAAGCGGCGCCAACTGGGTCGCTGTGATTAGAGCAAACCTCGCCCAGTGGTATTTCGAGATGTTTCAACCATTCGTGGTAGCCGGGCTCTACGAGACGACAGACTTAGCTGGTTATCGAAATCGTCCTGTGTTTATCAGAGGTTCACGGCACGTGCCGCCACGTGTTGAAGTCATTGGGACGTGTATGGAAACATTGTTTGAGCTGCTAGATCGTGAACGCGAACCTACGGTGCGATCGGTGCTAGGACATTGGCTGTTCGGTTACATACACCCGTATCCCGATGGGAACGGACGACTAGCACGTTTCTTAATGAACGTGATGTTGGCGTCGGGTGGATATTCCTGGGTCACGATCCGCATTGAGGATAGACGCAGTTACATGGCCGCGCTCGAAGCAGCGAGTGTGAATCGGAACATATTGCCTTTTGCGGAATTGATTCGACAGTACGTGCAGGAGAATGCAGCATAGATATTAGGTTCACATCCGTCTGAAGCTCGTGAGCTCAAGTGAGATTGACGAAGGTTGAACGAGGAAATTAGTATGAACGTGGTAGATCCAAGATATGTTCTGTAACGTAATTAAGCACCATTTCTTGAGAGATTGGTGCAATACGCATTAGTCTTGCTTCGCGCCAGTACCGTTCTACATGGAATTCTTTTGCGTAACCAAATCCACCGTGTGTTTGTACCGCTTGATCTGCAGCCTGAAAACACGCATCTGCGGCTAGCCATTTAGCCATATTCGCCTCAGCACCGCACGGTAACCCCTGATCGAGCAACCAGGACGCCTTGCGAATCATCAACTCGCAAGCATCGAGACGCATACGAGCCTCACCCAAGGGAAATGAAACGCCCTGGTTCTGTCCGATGGGTCTCCCAAAGACCACGCGTTCGTTCGCGTAATTAACGGCTCGACGTAACGCCGCCCGTCCTATCCCTAGGGCTTCCGAAGCGACGAGAATTCGTTCCGCGTTGAGTCCATCAAGGATATGTCGAAATCCTTTCCCTTCCTCACCAACCCGATCGCTCACATGAACCGGTAGACTGTCATAGACTACCTCACAAGTCGCAACCGCATTGCGACCTAGTTTCGGTATTGGCGAGATCGAAACTTCGGGTCGTTGCAGTTCGGCGAACAACAGCGTCATACCTTCAGATCGACGCTGAACTTTGTCTTTGCTTTTAGTTCGGGTAAGCAATAGAACACGTTCAGAATCGAGCGCTTTCGTTGTCCAAACTTTTCGACCGTTGACGATGTAATGATCGCCTTCGAGCGTAGCGGTCGTTGTGATCGATGTGGTGTCGGTCCCAGCGTCAGGTTCGGTTACACCGAACGCGACGTGTAGGTCCCCGTTTGCCACGCGCGGCAGGTACTTCTGTTTCATCTCTTCCGATCCGTATTTCACGACCGGATGCATGCCGAAGATTGAAAGGTGGATACCGCTCGCCCCGTTCATCGCGGCGCCAGATGCGGATACCTCTTCGAGAATGATCGATGCCTCAGTGATGCCTTTACCGCTGCCGCCATACTCCTCGGGTATTGCAATCCCGATCCAACCGCCTTCCGCGAGCGCGTTATAGAAGTCCCACGGAAAAGTGTGTTGCTCATCACATTTCGCCCAGTATTCGTCAGGAAAATCAGTACAGATACGACGAATCGCGTCGCGGATCATGTCTTGTTCTTCGGTTAACGCAAAGTCCATAGATCAAAATATGAAGATTCGAATGGTGGTAAGGGTACGCCTAGGTGGCGGGTAAGTTCTTTGAAGAGCTCGATATTGGGATGGAATTCCATCACGAGCCTAGTCGAACGGTGACGGAAACAGACAATCTGTTATTTACTGCGTTGACCTTAAATCCGCAGCCGTTGCACCTGGACGCCGAGTTTGCCAGAGACTCAATTCATGGCCAGATACTGGTAAACAGCATATTTACGTTAGGTTTAGTTGTTGGCTTATCCGTAGGGGATACGACCTTGGGTACAACCCTCGGCAATTTAGGGTTCGACAAGACCACGTTTCCGAATCCGGTATTTATCGGTGACACGATCACGGTTTCTACGAAAGTGATCGCCAAACGCGAAAGTCGTACCAAACCAGATCGCGGTATCGTGACGTTTGAACACCGCGGTGTGAACCAGCGTGGCGAAATAGTCTGCCTTTGCGAGCGCGGCGCAATGATGCAGCGTAAAGCATGAGAAACCCCAACCCGATTCGAGCGAGGCGTTCGGTGCATTTCGTACCTGGACCCAATGAGAAGATGCTGACGAAATCGCTAGAAAGTGAAGCGGATACGCTTGTGATTGATCTTGAAGACGCTGTAGCACCGGACGACAAGGCGACCGCTCGCGATGTCATTTGCGATTGGCTTGCAAATGTTGATTTCGGTCGGAAGGAAGTCGCGATACGACTCAACGCGCTCGATACGCCGTGGGGCTTAGAGGATATAGATGCGATTATGACATCGCCTCCCCATCTATTCATGATCCCGAAAGCTGAGCGTCTGTCCGAATTACAGCTTCTGAATACACTGATAACGAACCACGAAGTGCGTCAGTCAATAGTAGGTACAAGTGTTGGCCTGCTGTTAATTGGTAGCGAGACACCTCGGAGTGTCGAGAATCTGCACACTCTTGCTGGCGAACCACGTGTCGAAGCGCTGACATGGGGTGCCGAAGACCTTGCGGCAGCGATTGGTGCGTCTGAAAATCGGAATTCGCATGGGCGGTATCTTGGCTTGTTTGCGTTGTGTGGTGACCGAACGTTGTTGGCAGCAAGATCGAATGGCGTTCAACCGATTGATTCCGTTTTCGTGCGATTGGATGATGAATCTGCATTAAGAGAGGAATGCGAAAATTCGCGAAAAATTGGATTTACAGGAAAATTGACGATTCACCCCAGTCAAATTCCCATAGTCAACGACACGTTCACGCCAAATCCCGATGAAGTCGAAAGGGCTCAGCGGTTGATCGAAGCGTTCGCCGAAGCGCGTCAGACAGGTCGCAACGCCTTCCGGTTTGAGGGACAAATGGTGGACGCGCCACACTTGTCGCAAGCAAGAGACCTGCTCAATCGCGTTGAACAGATAGGAGAAACATGAACTTAGAACTCAATACCGATCGCATGCTCGCACACATTGAGGGCTCGATTGGGTACATGACGTTTAACAATCCGCCGCGACACAATGCACTATCCCTCGAGATGTGGGCGGGGATTGCTGACATCATCGACCATTTTGAAGCAGATCCTGAAGTTCGAGTCGTGGTCATGAGTGGCGCAGGTGGTAAAGCGTTCGTGTCCGGTGCTGACATTAGCGAGTTCAACAAAGTACGCGGCAACGCTGCTCAAGCTGAAACGTACGGACAGGCATCGGCGCGAGGTTCTCGAGCACTGACTACCATGTCCAAGCCACTCATCGCGAAGATCACGGGCTATTGCATCGGCGGCGGACTGGCGACTGCGCTTCAAGCGGATGTTCGATTCGCGACACCAGATAGCACCTTTGGCATTCCAGCGGCCAAACTCGGTCTCGGTTATGACTACGAAGGTTTAGCGAAACTATCTCGTATTTGTGGTCCGGCGAGGGCACGCGATATTCTCTTTTCGGCGCGCTTTTTGACGACGGAAGAAGCCTACGACGCGGGGATCGTGCAGTTTGTCGTAGAACGTGACGAGATCGACGCAGAAGTACAAGCGTATTGCGAACGGATCGGTAGGAATGCCCCCCTAACGATCAAAGCGGCAAAAGCTGCTGTGAACGCATATGAAAGCGGAGGCGATTTAGATGAGATCAAAGCTGTGAGAGCACTCGTCCGCGATTGCTTTGATTCCTCTGACTACAAAGAAGGTCGCAACGCTTTTGCGGAGAAACGCCGACCAAATTTCTCCGGTAGCTAGAGTCTGCAATCGATGGACAAACCGAATGTCGTGTCAGCGTGCGTGTTAATCATTGGCAATGAGATACTCTCTGGACGAACTCAGGATCTGAACCTTCAGTACATAGCTCAGACCTTAGGCGAGCAAGGCGTGACGGTTCGGGAAGCGCGAGTAATTCCCGATGATCGCGACATCATCGTTGATGCGGTGAAGTATGCGAGTGCGACGTACGACTACGTGCTCACAACCGGAGGTATCGGACCAACACACGACGACATCACAGCGGAATGCATCGCTGCGGCTTTTGGCGTACCACTTGTTAACCATCCGGAGATCGAAATTCGGATTCGCGGTCGAGAAGCGCCCGCTGACGTCATGGCAAGTCGCTTGCTAATGGCGAGAGTACCGGAAGGCGCGACGCTTATCGAGAACTTGACGGGGGGTCCTCAAGGATTTTCGATGGAAAACGTGCACGTGATGGCAGGTATCCCTGCGGTACTACAGGCGATGCTTCCTAATATCGAGTTTAGCGGTGGCGACACAGTTAAATCGCGCTCCGTAAGGGCGTTTATGGGAGAAAGCGAAATCGCTACGAAGCTTGGTGAACTACAGAAGCAGGTCCCAAGTGTTGATATCGGAAGTTATCCGTTTCACCGCGACGGCATATATGGAACGACATTAGTGGTTCGTGGGACGAAGCTCGACGAAGTGGAAGCGACCGTCGAGGAAATACGCGGGATCATTCGAAGTCGCGGTTCAGAACCGGGCGAAGTGAACGAAGGAGATGGCGCGTAACGTGTGCTCCAGTGGAGAAGGAAGAAGGACTAGATCGTGAAACTTGAAGGAAAGAAGGCTATTGTGCTTGGGGGCACGTCGGGCATTGGATTAGCTACCACCCAGCAGTTGGACGCTGCCGGTGTTACCGTCGTCGCAGGGAGTCGAAATCCAGAGCATATCGAAACAGCGAATACGACGACGTCCGAACGAGTCAGCTACAGGGAGATTGACGTACTTGATCGGGAGGGACTTGCGAGCCTATTCAGTGAGGAAGCCCCCTATGACTTCCTAGTCAATTGTGCGACCGGGGGTGAGCGAGCGTCCGGACCTTTCTTACAGATGGATCTGGATGGGTTTCAAGGCTCATTTCGCAAACTCTGGGGATACACCAACTCAGTGCGTCTCGGGACGGAGTATCTCCCTGAAGATGGTGCGATCGTGTTAGTTAGTGGTTACCCGGCTCGAAAGAGCAATCCCGGTTCTTCTGCGATCTCTACGGTAGGCAACGCGGTCGAGGGATTTGTACGAGCCATTGCACCCGAAATAGCGCCCCGTCGTATCAATGTCGTGTGCCCTGGCGTCATCGATACACCCATGTTTGCGCAAACCGGGGAAGCACGTCAGCAGTTTCTATCACAAGCAACCCAGCGAATGCTCATTCCTCGAGCCGGTACCGCAGACGAAGTCGCTTCTGCGATATTGTTTTGCTTGGAAAACGGATACATGACAGGCGGTACGGTCGATGTTGAAGGGGGCGCCTTGTTACCGTAACGCGAAAGATGCGAAGAGTCAGTGATACCCATCTAGCCGAGATCGTAGAGTAGCTCTCCATGCCTTCTAGCGTTAAATAACCAGATGACTGATATAGCCAACCCGAAAGCAGCAATCAAGCGATTGACTCAAGCGTCAGACCACAGCACGATTGACTGGACGCTGTTTGGCATTGCGGTCGCGACGATATTGGCAGCGTGCATCCCGATGTTGCTGTATCGGGATGCGGCGATTGATCTCACCTCACGGGTATACAGCTGGCTCACGCAGGACTTCGGACTGTTGTACCAATGGGCCGCAATCGGCTGTTTCATTGTGTTGGCCGTCATTGCATTCGGGAAGTACGGAAAAGTTCGTCTAGGCGGAGACGACATGCCGCGCGAATATTCAACCGTCGCGTGGATGGGCATGCTTTTTTGCAGCGGCATCGGAGCGGGGTTGTTGTATTGGACGCCGATCGAGTGGGCTTTTTACCTTGACACTCCGCCACTAGGTGTCAGTAAGGACAGTCCCATGGCGGTCGAACTAGCGGCAACCTACGGCATCTTTCATTGGGGCTTTTCTGCGTGGGCGATCTACGCGTTACCTGCTGTGGCTATAGCGGTACCCTACTACCAACGAAAGATCCCATATTTGAGACTATCGACCGGACTCTGTGGTATCGCCGGTGACGATATTGCCACGCGTCCGGTGGGGCGTTTGGTTGACTTTTGTTTCATCATCGCGATGGTTGCGGGAACAGGCACGTCGCTAGGCCTCGCGACACCCGCTATTGCGGCTTCGATCAGTTCTCTATTCGGTGTTGAAGCTGGAATGGCAATGGACGTGGCGGTTGCAGTAATCGCTATGTCGTTATTTGCTCTAAGTGTCTATCTAGGACTTGATGCGGGAATCAAACGGCTGAGCATGATCAATCTAGGACTCGGCCTTGTGTTTGTGCTTTTCATTCTTGCGGTTGGCCCAACTGTATTCATTTTGGAAACGGGCAGTAACAGTCTCGGCTTGCTGGTGCAAGACTTCGTACGCATGAATACGTGGACTGATCCCGCGACGAACGCAGGCTTCGTAGAGGATTGGACGATCTTCTACTGGGCTTGGTGGTTAGCCTACGCGCCATTTATGGGGATTTTTGTGTCGCGAATTTCTCGAGGGCGTACATTACGGGAGGTCATCGTAGGAATGATCGGGCTCGGTACGCTTGGGTGTGCTGTGTTCTTCATCGTGATTGGCAATACTGCTATGTGGTACGAGCTGAATGATGTTGTCGCATTAAAAAACATGATCTTAGGTGGTGACGAAGACATTGCCATTGCAACGTTCGTAGAAACATTGCCATTTCAGCCGGTTCCTCTACTGATTTACCTTGTTTTAGCCTTCATATTCATTGCCACAACGTACGATTCCGCAAGCTACGTGATCGCCAGTATGGCGACACGAAGATTGAAAGCGGGCGATCATCCGATACGGTGGCATCGAGTGTTTTGGGCGCTTATGCTCATCGTGTTGCCGATCACACTCATGTATATGGACGATCTAACGGCTGTAAAAAACGCCTCTATCATCGCGTCGCTACCGTTACTGGTGATTTTCGTATTGATTACTGTTGCGTTGTTCCGGGAACTTAAGGAGGATGAACTCCGTCGACAGAGAGCTTCCACATAACGCAGTCTTAAACTTACTGATCGGAACATTCAATCAGAAGTCACCGTGAAGAAACTCACCTCTGAACAACGCGAGCAATGGGAAACTGACGGCTATCTAGTCATCAAGGATGCATTGAGTTCCGATGAAGTTGAATTCTTCAGCGACGAAATCGATCGAATCCGTGCTATTCCAGGATACGAGCCCATTCGAGGGGAAAACGTTCCGATAGGTCATTACGGTTGGTTACCGCATGCGGCGAGTCTGGAAAACACGGGTTTCATGGATCGACGTGATTTATTGCCTTACGGCAAGCACTTTGTTGATCTGATTGACCGACCCAATATCTTCGATCTTGTGGTTGACATCATGGGTCCGTACATTGCCTTGAGTATGTCCCAAGCGATTGTGCGTTCACCGTCCGATAAATTCCCTGGTTATACCCACACGGATGGAGGTGAAGCATTACGTCGCATCCGAGTCTCGGACTCGTGTCCGCCACTTGCTATGAAAGCGCTGTATTTCCTAACCGATACGTCAGAACGGGAAATGGGCAACCTCACCATCTTCCCTGGTAGCCACAAGCGTCAAATACCGTACAACGCGTCAGAACCAGTAAATCCGTACTCAGCGGGTTCTAAGCAGATACTCGCACAAGCCGGAGACTGTGTTCTGTTTCCACATGCGATGTGGCACGGTCCGTGCCGGAATGAATCGGATAGTGCGCGAAAGACGCTGCTATACAACTACTGTCAGCTGTTTATGCGCCAATACGATTTTCAAATTACATCGAACATTGCTGAGTGGTGCACCCCACGTCAGCGACGACTTTTAGGTGACTTGGGCTATGACTTCCGACCCGGCTCGTACTTTTATGTGCCGGTCGACCAGGAAGCCGTCATTCTCGAACAACAACAAGCAAACTAGGCGCGTACAGCGACTGCTGCCGCGTGTGGCGACGGCACATAACAACCACCTTCGAATCGTCCGTCCGGTCGCGCTGCGACTATTTGTGGGATAGCGAATTGATTGCCACCGAGCCCGTTCGAACGAACTTTAGTGGTTTCGTATTTGGCACGCAAAGCATCGAGAATGTCGTCACTGAAATGAGCCATCGTCCAAACATTCTCATTACCTGAAACGTCGACCCGTGGTTGATGTACGGCATCGTTGATATTCATGCCGAAGTCTAAAACGAATGATGTGAGTTGAAGGACGGATGGAAAAATCTTCCTTCCACCACACGCACCAACGGCAAAGCGCGTACCGTCATCGCGGAACAGCAACGTGGGGCACATGTTGCACAGCGGATGACGTCCGCCGACGAGAGAGTTCGGGCGGTCGGGCAATGGGTCGAACCACATCATGCCGTTATTCATTGTTAGACCTGAATTCGGCAGCACTACCTGTGAACCGAATGGCGACATGACGGTTTGGGTAAGCGCGACCATGTTGCCGTACTCGTCAGCGACCGATAGGTGCGATGTGTGAGTGTCGCCGGTCTGAGTCTTGCCTTCGCCTAAGTGTTCGAGGCGATATTTGTACGTTTGGCGCAGCGCTTCAACATAGGCGATGACATCGCTAGCGTTCGGTCTACCGTTGGCGAATTCGTGAGGTTCGAGAATACCGAGCGCTTGCTGCATGCTAGGACCGGCTGTCATATTGCTTGGAGTTTGGACGGTTGCACCGCGATAGTTGGACGTGATGGGTTCGCGGATGAATGGCTGGTATTCCTTCATATCACGAAGGGTGATTCTGCTACCGATTTCGTTCAGATCTGCGACGATGCTCTGCGCAAGCGATCCCTCGTAATACGCGTTGGGTCCTTCTCGTTGAATCGTTCGATACGTGCTCGCCAGTTGCGTCAGTGGCAAGTGGTTAACAAACCCCTCACCCGCACCCAGTGGAGGGAACCCACCCGGGAGGTAAACTGATTTCGAGCCGTCGAATCTCGTCAGTCCACGTGCGAAATTCGTGATATGCATAGAGGCGTACCAATCGATAGGTAAGCCCTCTTCGGCGAGTTGGCATGCCGGTTCGATGACCTCTTCCCACGGTTTAGTACCGAATTCCTCGACTGCAAGAGCAGCGCCTCGTATATATCCTGGTACGGCGATGGACAACGGACCGCTTACGTTCACATGACCCTTGACAGCAGGCCAGTTGAAACTACCTGCGCCTGTAATTCCTTGGTCAGGATCGAGGGGATAGTCGTCTGGAGTGGAATCAAATGGCGCTCGCATTCCGAATTCGACGACCTTGGTCGTTTGGGTGTCCGCTAAATGCACGGTCATATACCCGCCGCCGCCTATTCCACTGGACCACGGCTCTACGACGCCTATCGTTAATCCTGCTGCGATTGCAGCATCGACAGCATTGCCACCACTCCGTAGCATCTCGACCCCGACTTCGGAAGCAAGATAGTGTTGAGTCGATACGATTCCACCACTTCCAACGATTGCTGGTTTTTGGATGATCCAGTGTTCTTGAGCTAGTCTTCGTCGCATACTTCGAATTTTCGTTTAGCGTGAAGCACAAAAATGCACGAAGGGGCAAATCTGATCGGTCGATTCGTTAGCGTCGATGCGAGATACGTAGATTTGGATTTCGAAAAAAAGAGTAGAAACTTGATATGCTCACGAGGCGACAGATTACAGCTGAGATGAAATGTCAAGAGCGATAGAACTTGCCGACCAAGCGTGGCGCCTGCGAGCGAACGCGATGCGCGAGCAACTCTCGGGTGAAGAAGCCGAGCGAAGGCGCTCTAAATGCCTGGGACTGCTTGAACAGGCGAAGGACTTAGCAAAGAGCGAAAATGACGACTACGGCTTGGCGTATGCACTGAATAAACTCGCCCATTTGCGCGCTGATCTTGGACGACGTGAGGCTGCGATCGAACTATTGCTTGAAGCTGCCGAAGCGGGTCGACGAGCCCAGAGTGGTCTGCTCGAAGGCGAGGCATTGCGTCACTGGGCTGACCATCTGCGTCACGAAAACAAGCTAGAAGAAGCTGAATCTATCTACTGGCGAGCAGTGGAAGCGCTTAAGTCCGACTCTGAGACCTCGACACTCTCGTTAGGAAATGCCTATCGTCCCATAGCGATTTTGTATACGGCACTTGGCGACAGCGAGAAAGCGATTCGCTACTGGAGAAAAGCACGTAAGTTGTACGCCGAGGCTGGGATTGCCGCCGGTATCGAGGAATGTGATACTAATCTGGTGAAGTTGAAGAATATCCTAGACTCGAGTTAGGTATTCAGCGTTCTAGCAGAGAGGCCGCTTTGCTTGAAAGTGACACACCGCGAGATCCCATACGCATGGGGTTCCGGTCATGACCGTTCGTTAAGTAACAGAACGAAAGTCCGGTTTCCGGATCTGCCCACGCTATTTGACCACCAGCGCCACCGTGGCCAAATGCTGTTGGTGAGTTAGAGTGACCGAATCCCCTGAAATTGCGCTGCTCGTTGCCTGCTACGACAACACCAAGGGCTCGATTGACCCGATGCCCCATTAGCGGATCGACATAGTCGCCGCTAATCACCTTCAATGCGAAGTCGAGAGTTTCACGCGTCCAAACAGTCTCGCCGTCACGAGCGCTGCCGTGTAATAGTCCCTGATAGAACAAAGTCATTGCGGCAGCCGTCATAATGCCCCCGCCGCCTGGTACACCGACAGCTCGGATTTCAGGTTGGTTGAATGAGAGAATCGCATCTTCTGTCACTTCGGTGACGGGTGGTTCGGGTACGCCCAAACGCGCATAGTCTTCACTCGTAAGCGCGTCACCGACATGCTCAAGTGTCAGAACCCGGTCGTTTTCATGACTCGGCAATCCGACGTAAAAATCTTGGAGACCGAGCGGTTCGACGATTCGTGTGCGAATAAAGTCTCGAAAGTCCGTGTCCGTCTTACGTTCAACAATTTCCGCGATCACCCACATACTCGACGTCGGGTGATACTCAAATTTAGAACCAGGTTCCCAATTCAAGCGCCAGTTAGAGAACCTAGCGAGTCGTGAATCACGGTCGTCCCATTCAACCGGGCGAAACGGTGCCATAGGAAAACCAGATGTGTGCAGAAAAAGCTGCACTACTTTTATTGACTCTTTGCCGTTTGTCGCAAATTCTGGAATGATGTCAGCGACTGTTTCGTTGACATCTAGTAAGCCGTCTTGAATCACCAACCATGCCGCAGCAGACATCACCGCTTTCGTGCTTGAGAAAACTGGGATGAGAGAGTCATCACGTGCAGTTCCTAGAGATTCCTGCCAGATTACTTCACCATCTTTCGCGATTGCGTACTGCGCCGCATTGAGTAATCCTTCTTCGATTTCCTTTCTCGCCCGTTGACGAAGTACATCAAGCTTCTTGGGATTTACGCCCGTATCAAGAACCGCATTCTCGGCCATGAAACATCTCGGAATGTCAGCAATACGCGCGCCATTATGCAATTGCGAGGTCGATAACCGAGGGAACGGCATGAGTCAATGGTCGATTCGAGCACTGTTCGGTACATGCTCGACCATGAGCCCGTTTCTAAAATTCTCCGCTATTTTTCGTTTGTAGACATAGTGCCGTCACACCGCGCAGGATTCGTCGATTCAATAGGCAATACACCTTTGATTCGCTTAAATACAGCTTCAGAAATTACAGGCTGCGAGATATACGGTAAAGCAGAATTCTTAAATCCCGGGGGATCTGTCAAAGATCGAGCTGCTTGGTGGATGATCCGAGACGCGGAGGACAGCGGCGAACTTAAACCCGGGGGAACGGTTGTTGAAGGTACAGCGGGGAATACCGGGATTGGACTCGCGCATATCTGTAATGCACGGGGATACAAGTGCGTCATTTACATGCCGGACAACCAATCACAGGAAAAAGTTGAAATCCTCAAGACGCTTGGTGCAGAGGTTCGCGTCGTCCCAACAGTTCCTTACAAGGATGACAGCAACTACCAAAAGCAAGCCGGGCGTTATGCGGCGACTCTGCACGACGGAATTTGGGCGAATCAATTCGACAATACGGCTAATACGCTCGCTCACTATGAATCAACGGGTCCCGAAATCTGGCGGGACACAGATCAGAAGGTTTCAGCGTTTGTTTGTTCCGTTGGTACGGGAGGCACGATTGCGGGCGTATCCAAGTATCTCAAGGAGCAGAACAACGATGTCCAGATCGTGCTTTCGGATTGCATGGGGAGTGCGCTGCATAGCTACGTTATGACGGGTGAAGCAGTGATGAGCGAAGGCCCGTCGATTACGGAAGGCATTGGCAATAGTCGCGTAACGGACAACTTTGCAGAGGCTCGGGTCGACTGGTCAGTCCAGATCAGCGATCAAGAGATGGTCGACCTTATCTATCGTATTCTGCGTGAGGAAGGTTGGTTTCTTGGTTCAAGCAGCGGTATCAACATTTGTGGTGCCGTAGAAGTCGCTAAGAAGCTTGGACCTGGACATACTGTGGTGACGATGCTGTGCGACACTGGGAGCAAGTACCAGTCAACGCTGTTTGATCGGACGTGGCTCACGGAGCAGAATCTGTTCGTTAAAGGCTAGATTAGGGAATATTGAGTAGTCTCGGCTAAATTGCGAGAACCCGTTGATTTCTCCCGTTCAATCGGAGGGAAACGCAACGCGTTGACGTTGAAATTCGAAACTGTATAGGGTTCATGCGACATCACACTGGATTTGCATAACGACTGATTCGCGTAGATTTACAGCGAACGTTGCGTTCCGCGACGTAATGACCGCGATTCGCAGTGCGGTAATACGCGGTAAAAAGCGATCAACCATAGAGTGAATTCCGATTTGATAGTTGTCGCGATACCATCGATTTTCACTATGACTGCGATGGAATCAGGCATATCGCTAGGGTTCGATTCCTATACTCTTACTGACTCTTTTGGTGAAGGAGAGCGTCGCGTTTGAGTTTAAGCATCAATGATGAAAACAGCGAAGTTACGCAGGGACAATGTCGTCGCTTGCGTAAGTCGGCAGTAAATAGATGTAGACGATTCGTTCTCCTCGCAAGTTTGCTTTGGTTCGGAATTACGACGGTAAATCTCGGCGGAGAGGGCTCCGATGAGCGTTTACCTACGCTCAATGCGCCGACGAAGAGCAAACCAAGAATGCCGAAATACCCAATCCGGCAGCTATCTAAAGGAGAGGAAGGATGGGTGCAATTGCACGCGATGATTAGCCCTGAGGGTGAGCCGTACGACATTGTCGTCGAGGATGCCGTCGGTCACCCCTCCTTTAGCGCCGCAGCAATTCAAGCTTTCAAACGATCAAGATTCAACCCAGGCACCATTGACGGCGAGCCAGTAGATAGTGTGTACTCACAAAAATTCAAGTTTGCAATCGAAGCTAAAAACAGAAATCGTTACTTCCCTTCGTTTCGACCCGCGTTTAGCACTGTGTTAGCGGCGATCCAAGACAGAAATATGGAACGCGCAACCAAGCAACTCGTTAGGCTTGGTGAAATGAGAAGAACGCTCTACGAGGATGCGTTGTATTGGACTGCTAAGTTTTATTTCGAGCGTGAATGGGGGACGCCGCGAGCTCAACTGGACGCCTTAGGTAAGGCTATTGCGTATGAATCCTCGTCAAGTTATTTAGAACCGAGTTTATTTCAGCAATTGCTATGGTCACGCCTCCAACTTCAACTCGAACTAAGACAATATATCGTTGCTTTGCGTACGATCAAGCTGATTGAAGATTTCGATCAGACCAGCGACGCCGAGTTGGATGAACTAGCTACGAAGCGTGAAGCGATTAACGCGTTGAGAGACTCAGAACAGACTTTTCTGGTGTCCGGACGCTTGGATTCGAACGGTAAATGGTCCCATACCATGATGCGGAACAAATTCGCGGTCATTGATGTTGACGGCATTTTGAATGAGTATTCGCTCTACTGTCAGAATGATTTTCTCAGATTTCCGCACAAACGTGATTACGAATACGCGATAGATGGTGCTCATGGTCAATGTTGGCTTCGAGCAATTGGCAAACCTGATACGACGTTCACATACGTTCAGCTATGAAAATTAGACAGTAGCTATTTACCGAATCAATCGAAACTTGCGACGTATGGTCTGCTGTGTTACAAACCTGAAACACACGCTCAACAATACCTGAAGGCAATCGCAAAATATCGAGGTACGCTTTCGCGCTGAGTGTGCGTGTAGCCAAAGTGCGCATGACAGTTACTACCGGTCGTGTTTTCTGTCGTGTTGCTTTATGTCACGGTTGCTCGTTTTTCGAATCCATCTATCGAAGCGATCTTCGTCACACGAATAAGTTCACGTAGTAGCAATTCGATTTACTGGATCGGTGAATTACTCTGCCGATTCCTAGAACGTGTTTTACTAGGGTCGGAACGCTTCTGGTTCGTGGTTTGAAGCTAGAGCGTTGCAGTCAGGAGTTTATTAAGACAGTATCCTCCCATTCGCCAAGCATTGCGAGTAAACGACGCATCATCTCCTCGACCTCTTCTCCACTGATCGATAAAGGAGGTGAGATCCATATGGGTATGCCTCTTGATAAGCCTGGGTGGCGGGAGGAACCACTCAAGGTGCTATACATAGCGAGCCCATGTTTGAGGGCAATAGACTGAAAGAGTTTTTGAGCGCCGACGCTCCGATCGAAGAAAGTCATCGTTTCTTTGTCGGCGACGATCTCAAGCACCATCATCAGACCCCAACCCCGTACGTCTGCAACAGTTGGATGCGAAAGCAATTCATCGCGATACGAAAAGACGCGCTCGCTCTGACGATTGCAGTTCTCGATCAGTGCTTCATCGCGGATCACATTAATGAGCTCGCATCCCGCCGCACAACCTAAGGGATGTCCGCCAAATGTGTACCCGTGTACGAAAGGCGTGCCCTGTTCAAACGGCGCGTTGATCCTGCTCGAGACGGATACCGCACCGAACGGCACATAACAGCTCGAGATCCCTTTTGCCATCGCCATGATGTCGGGTTCGACACCAAAGTGTTCCATGCCGAACCACTTCCCAGTGCGGCCGAATCCAGTTACCACCTCGTCGGCGATGAGCAAAACTTCGTAATGGTCGCAAATCTCCCGTATCTTCTCCCAATAACTTTTTGGTGGCACGCATGCATAGTCTGCGCCACAACCGTGTGGTGTCGCGAGAAACGCAGAAACTGAATTGGCACCAGCGTAGTGAATCGCGAATTCGAGCGCCTGTGCACATTGGATTCCCCATTCCTCGCGCGACATTCCCGAAGGTCGGTCGAAGTCGGAGTACTGGCGAATACTGGGCCACTTTGGCAACATAGGCTCAAATACGGCTTGAGTACTCGGATTGTGCGATACCCCTAGAGTCGCGAGCGTCATACCGTGGTAGGAATCCCGGTGGCTAATCACTTTGTATTTCGCGGGATTTCCAAGAGCTACCTGAGCCTGGCGAGCGACTTTGATTGCGGTTTCAACCGCTTCAGACCCACCCGAAACGAGGTACGTGAAATCAAGATCACCCGGCGTGATCTCCGCGAGCATGCGACAAAACTTGGCTCGTTTAGGATCGGCAAGTGAAGGATGCGTGTAGTTGTAGCTCTCGAGCTGCCTCACAATCGCCTGCTTCATGCGTGGATGGTTGTGTGGGAGATTGACCGCCATCGGTCCGCCAGAAACATCGAAGTAGCGATTGCCGTCGCGATCAAAGATGAACACGCCTTCGGCACGTTCAATTTCGACATTCATTGGGTGGTACGCAAAGACATGCCGCCAATCGCCTTCCGGTGTCAGCGAATCGGGTAGGTTATGGCCAAGGTTGCTCATCGGATTGTCGTGCCGTTGCGAAACGGGCGATCATAACACTGGAATGAGATCGAGGTCCGTTTCCGTGTCACGTTGAACAAACGCTTCTTCCTAGTTGCTTTCATCAAGTCAATTTCGCATGCAGCGCCGTCAACCAACTGGCAAATCGCGGTCGCAGCGATGGTTTAGCGTGCGTCGTAAAACGGCTTAGATCACTAAAACGTCAGGACTAGTATCTGTATTTTTGAGTTTTCGGTCAGACGTTGTATACCCAAACCGAGATACGATGATTAAGAGGATAGGTTGGCGATCGGTTCTACTTTGGCTACTGGAACTGGTAATCCGCTGACAGGGGCTTCATAGCGGTAGACGCCACCACGCCGATCACCGTCGACGCCATTCGATCCGGAGACGATATAGAGTGTCCTAAGACCTGCGCCGCCGAAACATACGCTGGTACACATTGGCACTGGGATCGAAATAAACGCGCGTTGATTTCCATCAGGGTGTATGACTGCAACACCTCCTGCCCCCGCGTTCGCTACCCAAATCGAACCATCTTCAGCGACGGCTAAGCCGTCAGGTGCACCATTTTCAAATTCGTGAAAAACTTCGCGTGGTTTAAGGTCGCCGTTACGTGCCACTTCATATCGATATATCTGACTTCGACGCGAATCCGAGTGGTAGAGCACGCGTCCATTTGGACTGAATCCGAGACCGTTCGTGAGTTGTACATCTTCCGCCACGACGCGGCTTCTTCCATCCAGATCGATTACATAAAGGTTGCCAGCTCGCGGTTCGAGTCCGTCGTCAAATACCGGACTTGAACCTAGTGAACCTACATAAATCCGTCCCGCCGTGTCCGTGGTCAGATCGTTGTAGCCGACATTGCCGTTGTCAGGATCGCGATCCAACAACAGAATGCTCTTGGTTTCGCCAAAGCGTTTGAGTGATACGTTCTTCCCGCTTACTACCAGTCCGCCTTCAGCGTGAAGCGCCATGCCGCCGATTCCTCGTCGGTGTTCAAAAACCGGTTCGACTTCTTTGCTGTCGTTGACGGAATACACACCACCGAAAATAACATCGCTGAACATTAATCCGTAGTCGTCATCCCAAACTGGACCTTCAACGAGTCCATAGCCATTGGCCACAGGTTCAGGTTCCTCTAGGATCGTTCGATCCTCGGGAGCCATGCGGACGTCTGGGTCGGGTGAAGGGATGGCAGATAGTAGGAGTCGCGTGTAGTTCCGTTGCGGGTGATCGAACACGTAATCCACGTCGCCCCTTTCAACTACGACGCCGTTGTGCATGACTAGAACGTTGTTACATATGTGCCGTACAACCGCTAAGTCGTGCGCTACAAAAATGTAGGTGAGATGGAGTGTCTTCTGTAAATCCTCGAGCAAGTTGATGATTTGGGCTTGAACTGAGACGTCAAGTGCAGACACGGTCTCATCGCACACGACGAGATTAGGATTCAGAATAAGTGCGCGAGCGATTCCGATGCGTTGTCGTTGACCGCCGGAGAAGGCATGAGGATACCGAGTTAGTGAATCTTGGCTAAGTTGGACGAGATCTAGCATTTCACGAACTCTTTCAAGTCGCTCTGCACTATTCCCCTCATCGTGAATGACCAGCGGTTCTTCGATGATCTGCCGAACGGTCATACGCGGATTCAAAGATGAATAAGGGTCCTGAAAGACCATTTGCATCTCTTTCCGAAGAGGCACCAATTCCTTGTGACGTAGCGACGAGAGTGAAACCCACCCGTCCTGATCGCTGTTGAAGTCAACGGTGCCGCCACGATCGGGATCGATTGCGCGCAGGATGCATCGAGCGAGTGTTGTTTTCCCCGATCCGGATTCACCGACGACACCGAGTGTGTCCGCTCGCTTTAGGTCGAAAGACACATCGCGAAGGGCGACGTGTTCATCAAAAGTCTTGCTGAGATGCCGGACTTTTAGGATTAGATCGTCGTCATTCGACATCTGTAGTACTCACGGAAGACTCACTAATCGTCCTTCACCAACCTCTTTGAGGGGAAATGGTGTAGTAATGTCAGCGTCACCGACCGCCGTCGCTATGGTCGACAGTCGTACATTTTTCGGCACATTTCCTGGAATAGCCGCCAGGAGACCTTTCGTGTAAGGATGAAGCGGATCTTTCAATACCTGTCTAACGGTACCAATCTCAAGTACGCGTCCCTGATACATGACAACGACGTAGTCGGCAATTTGTGCGACGATGCCAATGTCGTGCGTGATAAAGATGATCGAGTTGCTTAACTCCTCTTGCAGATCTTTAATGAGAGTTAGGATCTCGGCCTGAATCGTCACGTCGAGCGCAGTGGTTGGTTCGTCGCAGATCAATACCTCCGGGTTACACACGAGCGCCATCGCGATGACCACTCTTTGGCGCATTCCACCAGAGAATTCAAACGGATACATTTGAATGCGCGTGTCGATATCGGGGATGCCGACTCGCCGCAGCATGTCATGTGCTTCGACCATCGCGGCGTCTTTTGATACGTCACGGTGACACAGAATTGCTTCGGCCACTTGGTTGCCAACTCGATACACGGGCGACAACGCCGTCATTGGTTCTTGGAACACCATGCTTATCAGTCCACCGTGAAGGTCGTAGATACGCGGGTCGCGTTCCCCGATGGCGACGACATCAAATGACTCGGTTCTTGAAGGGTTAAACTGAATTGATCCGGTTACGATTTCACCGGGTGGCTGCAATAGCCGCATGATGCAGTTCGCAGTGACGGATTTGCCGGAACCGGACTCGCCTACGATCGCAGTGACCTTGCCTCGCGGGACGTCGAAATTTACGTCGTTGAGTGCGTTCGTGATGCCTGTGTCGGTTCGAAACCGGACACCGAGATTGCGAATTTCGAGAATGTTGTCGCTCATCATTGACCGCCCATGTTGTATGGATCGGCGGCATCACGCAAGCCATCGCCGAGAATATTGAACGCCATTACCGCGATGACCACGAAGAGTCCGGGATACAGAATCCATGGGGTCATGGAAATCACCTGGTAGTTTTGCGCTTGTTCCATTAGCACACCCCAGCTCACGATGGGTGGTCGAATTCCAATACCCAGAAAACTGAGTGCGGTTTCACCCAAGATGACGCCGGGAACGGCGAGCGTCGCCGTGGTGATCGTGTGACTCAGGAAGCTCGGCATCATGTGTTTAAAAATGATGCGGTTCTGACCGCTTCCGATCAGTCGTGCTGCGATCACGAAATCTTCATTCCTTAGCGCAAGGAAACGCCCCCGAACTTGCCTCGCAAGTGCCGTCCAACCGAATAATGAAAGGATGATCGTGACGCCAAAGTAGATCCGCAACGAACTCCAATGCGCCGGTAATGCGGCGGTAAGCGCCATCCAGAGAGGTAGGGTTGGCAACGACTGTAACACCTCAATCATGCGTTGGACGATACGATCGATCCATCCACCCAGGTACCCGGCGAATCCTCCGAAAAGAACGCCGAGGAACAATGTCAGTCCAATCCCAAGCATGCCGATTGATAGTGATATACGACCTCCGTATATCACCCGAGAGAAAACGTCGCGACCTAGTTGATCCGTACCTAAAAAATGAATGTAGCCTTCGCCCCCGTCGTTCTCCGCTATGAAGAAGTGAATATCACCATCGAACAGGTTCCAAAGTTCGTACGCTTCACCACGGGCAAAGAATCGAAGAGGATAAATCTTCTCAGGATTTTCTGAGTATTCGCGAGCCCACGTTTGCTCGTTTATATGTAGGTCGTAGCCGTATACGAACGGACGTATGTGAAAAGTGCCGTCGTGTTCAAAAAATCGAACATTCATCGGTGGTGCGTTGATGGCACCAACATTGCGGGAAGTGGTTGCGTAGGGGGCAAAAAACTCGGCAAATCCGGTAACCAAGTACATAACGATCAAGATGACCGCGCTGATCAATGCGAGGCGATGTCGCTTAAATCGTCGCCAAGCCAGTTGTTGTGGCGTTAGGAAGTTGAGTTCATCTGGAGTCTCGTTCGCGATCGGCTGAGGACGCTCGAGAGCTACTTCACTCATATCGAATCCTCGGGTCAGACCATGCAAGAACCAGATCGGAGATCAACATCCCGACAACCGTCAGAATCGCAAGCAACATCAGGAAACTCCCTGCGAGATACATATCCTGGGCCAGCAACGCTTGTAGGAGCATTCGACCAGTCGTTGGAAGGTTGAGAACCATGGACACGATCGCCTCGCCAGAAATCAAGGTGGGCAGGAGAAGCCCCAAGGTACTTATGAAAGGATTGATCGCAATTCGTAACGGATATTTAAAAATGAGCTTGATAGGTTTTACACCTTTGGCTCGAGCTGTAACGACGTAAGGTTTATTGAGTTCATCAAGCAGATTCGCTCGTAGGATTCGCATGGTTACCGCGGTACCGCCCATTCCAACGACGCTGCCGGGAATCCACAGACGCGATAACAAGTCGAATAGTTTGGGAATCGAAAATGGTTGATCGCGGAATTCCATTGAGTACAGTCCTCCGATGGATATTCCAAACCATTCCCACGCAAAGAACATGACTAGCAACGCTAAGAGGAAATTAGGGGTTGCGAGGCCGACTAGTGCAACAACGGTTATGAAGTAATCGCCGATAGAGTACTGTCGTACTGCAGAGTAGATGCCAAACGGAACAGCGACCACCCACGTGAATATCACTGCCGAGATAGTGATCAGTAGCGTGTAACCAAGGCGCTCCCATACTAATTCGTTAACTGGTTTCGAGTAGATGTACGAATAACCTAGATCGCCTTGTACGAAGTTAAAGATCCAGTTCAAGTATTGCAGAAAGAGCGGTTTATCTAGGTTGTAACGAGCCCTGAGGTTCTGAACGTACTCGTCGGAAGCTTGCATGCCCGAGGCTTCCATGCGTTCGAGTGTCGACGTGACAATATCGCCAGGTGGTAGTTGAATTACGACAAAGACAATTACGGATATGAATGCAAGCGTCAGCACCATGGTGCCCATGCGCTTTATGACGTAGTGGAGCATTCAGATCTATCCGCAGGTTAGCCGATTGTCAGAAGCGTTGCAAAGATTTATCGTCAAGAAGGTCTAGCCCTACTAATTTCTCGAGGCGTCGCCTTTCGAGCAAGTGTTCGTAAATCGCCCATACTAAGCTACTTACGAACACTGTTAACACGAACACGACTGCGGCAACAACCCCTACTACCCAGATCATTGCTAACACTGCGATAACAAGAAAACACGCAAGCCATAAAGTGCCGATGAACGCCAAGGCGAGCACTAGGAAAATGAGAATGAACGCGGCAGCAACGATTTCCAATGTTTGTACTCTCTAACACTACCGTTCGTCGATATACCATGACGCCGGATGGTTAGCGAGCGTCCATCGATTGTCCCAACCCCATATCCCTTTTTCTGGTACACCTTTAAGACGTGACGAAACAACAACGGGATGTGGCGCTAGACCGATGGTCCCAATGACCCAGAGATACTCTGATCCTGTAGCCAAGATGTTCTGCCCGATGACGTGGCGTTCGTCTTCGTCCATCGTGACCCACATCTCATCGACCCAGTTTTGAAGCTGGCGCATGACGGCCGGTGGTTCTACGCCGGCTTCACCTGATTTCATATACCATCGGGACCAGTCATTCCACATTCCCCGATCCCAACTAATGGAGCGAGCCACCCACCAATCTGGGAACAATGGAAACAGTACGTCTGTAACGCGATCAGCGTGCCAGAGCGTCATTTGCATCTCACCAGCGACCGCGCGCTCGCGCTGCAAGTTACCGTCTACGAGTTTCAAGCGTAGATCAATGCCGATCTGCCGCCAATACTCCTGCACCAGCTCCATAGTGATGCCTTTCGGTGTCTCGAAGTCGTAGAACTCCAGCGTGATAGTGAGTCGGGAACCATCGGAGAATTCCCTATAACCATCGCCATCCAAATCGATAAGCCCAATCTCGTCAAGAAGCTCTCTGGCGTAGTCTGGTCTATATTCAAGATACCTTTTCTCCCATTCCTCCTTGAAGAACGAGCTTGTTGGATGTACCGTGACCTGACGAGGGAATCCACGGCCGAAATAGATGATCTGGTTTAACTCGTCGCGGTTGATAGCGTGCGATAGAGCGGCGCGGAATCGAATGTCCCAATAGAGTTCACGGTATCTTTCGTCGTCGTAGTTGTAGTTTGGTTGAATCGCGACATCACTCGAGTGAAGGCGCTGCCAGATATGTACTTTGATAGCACCGTTGCGCTCGCCGAGTTTCAACAGGGGAATATCCTGTGTCCGTAATGCAAAAGCCGCAAAGTCGACCTGCGCGGTTGACGCCATGGCCGCCATGATTTCAGCGTTTTCAACCGTTTCCATATTGATCTGGTCGATGTATGGCAGCTGACGACCTTCGGGATCTACTTTCGGGTAATAGGGGTTGCGGATGTACTTGCGCTTCATGGACGAACGTTCGACCAACTTGAACGCACGCAATGTCGGCACTTCCACACTGTCGTCGGACCCCTCACGTCGAATATCGTTTACCAGTTGGGTCCAGTTCAGAGCTTCATAGTCTTTGATACGTTGATCAAGTTCTTCTTCCGTTGTGTAGTAGGGGTGAAAGCGCTTCATGAAGTGAGACGGATCGATCATGAAATCGCCGTACTGTGCTACGAAATTAACGAATAGAGGGCGTGGCGTTGGAAATTCGTAGCGAAACAAAAGGTCGTCGACGACAACTACCCACGATCCATCGACGATCTTGTACGCTTCCGGTGAATATTCATCGTTATTCCACAGGTCATTGAAGGTAAAAGCGAAATCGTGACTCGTTAGAGGTGCGCCGTCGGACCACCGTATACCCTCACGGAGTTTGATGGTGAGGCTCAGACCGTCTTCGCTGAGCTCGTACCATTCCGCCAAATTCGGAATGAATGTTCGCATATCCGCGGCTATCGTGAAAGCCGCTTCCCATTGAAAGAACTGCCAGAGATCGTGATTCGTCAGTCGCGCGATGCCGCCGTGATGACCTGTTTCTTTTAGTGGATAGACGACAACGGGATCTTTAGGGAGACGGTCCTCGACAGGAGGGAGGTTTTGGAAATGAGGGTGTTCGATCTCGTTCGAGTGAAGGAGTGGACTATCACTAAATTCAGTTAAGCCAATTTGAGATGCTGTTTTAAAGGGTTGGTACCACTCTTGGGGCCACTGTTCGTCTTCCGCGATAACGGAGTTGCTAACAGGAACTGTCAGCAGAGTGACGAAAACGTATCTGCATAGCGTTTTAGTGTTTTCGCGCAACGAACTCCCCTTCGCGATTCGTTCAAGCGTAACGTGGTCATGTTACCAGTAACAAAAGTTGCCGAGCACGACATCGAAATCTGCTATTGTGATGATTAATCTCGTTCGGGAGGCTAGGTCACGATAATTCACGCCGCCACAAATCTGGAGCGACGTTGCTATGCGAATCTCAACCGAAAAGTTGCTGTTGTTTACTTCAGATATGCTCGTAGCTGCTGGCGCGGCAAGAAATGAAGCGACCCAAACTGCAGAACACCTCGTACTCGCGAACCTAAAAGGACACGACTCACACGGGGTCGTGATGGCGCCTTCGTACGTCGGCAATATAAAACGCGGGTTTCTTGATCCGAAAGCTCACAGCAAGATTGTGAAAGATGCCGGTGGCGTGGTATTGATTGATGGTTGTGCCGGTTTTGGTCAAGTTGTAGGCAGAGAAGCCACCGCCTTTGGGATCGAAAGAGCGCGTCAGAATGGCATCGCGTGCGTAGGACTTCGAAATGCCCACCATCTCGGACGCATCGGTACATACGGTGAAATTTGTGCAGAAGCCAACATGGTCTCGATTCACTTTGTGAACGTGGTTGGGCATGAACCTCTCGTTGCGCCATTTGCCGGTGCAGAAAGGCGTCTTCAAACGAATCCCTTTTGTGCTGTTGCGCCCCGCAGAAACGCGCCGCCGATCGTTCTCGACATGGCGACCAGTTTTGTTGCGTTTGGTAAGGTAAAAGTTGCGTTTAACGCAGGTAAGAAGATACGGGATGGGGTGTTGGTTGACCACAATGGCGTGCCGACCAACGATCCGAACGTGATGTTCTCGGAGCCGGGCGGTGCAGTTCAGCCTTTTGGTCTATACAAAGGCTATGGATTAGCGTTGATGTGTGAGCTATTCGGTGGCGCATTAGTAGGCGAGTGGACCATGCAACCAGAACACGAAAGAACGGGTACGGTCATTAACAACATGCTCATGTTGATTCTGAACCCAGACGTATTTGGCGGAACGGAGCGCTTTCAGCACGAGATCACGGCAATGGTCGATTACCTACACGAAACGCAACCGGCGAGAGGTGCGGATCGAGTACGAATCCCGGGAGAACCTGAGCGGGAGGCAATGGCGGAGCGCTCCGTCAATGGCATCCCTCTCGATGATCGAACTTGGTCAGAATTGGTGGATGCTGCTAAATCGGCGGGTATGGATGTCGCCGAAATTGCAAACTATTCTGGATAGCAACGACCATTGACGAACGTCATTGGCGTACGACGACCTCGTCAGCTTTCATATCGAGCGCGGCATCTAACAAGGCATGCGTGTATTCAGTCTCCGGCGCTTCGAAGATTTTTTTGGAATCGCCCTGTTCAACGATGACACCATCCCGCATCACGATTACCCAATTCGCAAGTGCGCGTACGACCTTTAGATCGTGACTGACAAACATGTAAGCAAGATCGTGATCTCTTTGTAGTTTTCTGAGCAAATCCACGATTTGTGCTTGCACGGACATGTCAAGTGCAGACGTCGGTTCGTCTAGAACGACGAACTTAGGCTTCAAAACCATCGCACGCGCAATCGAAATCCGTTGCCTTTGACCGCCGGAAAACTCATGAGGGTATCTAACCATCATGTCAGGATCAAGATCGACTTCGGTCATTACTTCAGCGACACGTTCCCTGCGTTCAGTTTTGGACATGTCAGGGTGATGGACGCCGAGACCCTCTTCGATGATGTTCTGGACGGACATACGCGGCGAGAGGCTGCCATAAGGATCTTGGAAGACGATTTGCATGTCTCGTCGAAGTTTTGTGAGTTCCTTGCGTTTTAGAACCTGTAAATCTGTGCCATTGAAAGTAAGTTCGCCATCGCTTGGTAGCAAACGAAGCATCGCGAGTCCGAGTGTCGTTTTTCCGGAACCCGATTCGCCAACCACACCGACCGTTTGACCTGCTCGTACAACGACTTCGACATCATCGACGGCGGTGAAATATTTGCTCTTTCCTAACCATCCTTTTCCAAGGGCATATTTCACAGTGAAGTTTTTAGCATCGGTAACGACTGGTGCGCTGGTATTCGATTCGACCGGGTCGCCTGATGGTTCTGCTGCGAGTAGATGTTGGGTGTAAGGGTGTTTCGGTTGACCGAATATTTGTTCGTTTGGTCCTCGTTCGACGATTTCGCCGTTATTCATCACGCAGACACGGTTGGCGGTGTGTCGAACGATCCCTAGATCGTGGGTGATTAGCAGAATTGCCATGTTGAGCTGATCCTGTAAATCTTGCAGTAACTTAAGGATCTGCGCTTGAATCGTTACGTCGAGAGCGGTCGTAGGTTCGTCCGCAATCAAAAGTTGCGGTTCGTTCGCAAGCGCCATCGCAATCATGACGCGTTGACGTTGTCCGCCCGAAAGCTCGTGAGGATATGAATTCAGTCGCGATTCTGCATCCTGGAGACCTACTAGCTCCAGAAGTTCAAGCGTGCGACTTCGTGCGTCGTTCTTGGTCATTCCGCGATGCACGATAAGTGACTCACCAACTTGCTTTGATATCTTGTGGAGCGGATTGAGTGACGTCATCGGCTCCTGAAAGATCATGCTGACCTTAACACCCCGGATATCCAGCATCGTAGCGTTTGGCGCGCCCATCACCTCGATTCCGTCAACTTTGATACTACCGGTTGGATGACTGGCTTGTGGATAGGGCAACAACTGCAGCACTGAAAGCGCAGTGACCGATTTACCTGAGCCGGACTCGCCGACTAACGCGACCGTTTCGCCTTGTTGAATGTCAAAAGAAACGCCTCGAACAGCCTCGTTCTGCCCGAAATTTACGCGCAGATCTTCGACCTCGAGTATTGCACTCAAGTTAGCAGCCCCTCAAGTGTCGCTGAAATTTGCACATAGTTCGACTAGTACGTTGCGCTAAAAATACCAAAGGCGCAATTTTGCACTAGTGCAGATTTCTATCGAACATCGCGAATAGGCGCGACCAATGTCGTTCCGCAGACTCTTTAGAGAACATTCCATCCCGCTGCGGGAATACGAAGCCGTGCTGTGCGGCGGGATACCACTCAATTCGATAGTTGATACCAGTTGACTTAAGGTGCTCATCCAGCGGATTGATCATCGAGGGCGGTGCCAATTGATCGAGTTCGGCACATGCAAAGTACATTTCGCCTTGGATGTCCGCTGCTGCTAAGTGGGGCGAATCGGCGTCTTCAGTGTAAAGCTTGACGCCATGTACGGATGCGGCGGCTTTGATCCTGTCAGGAAATGCGGCGGCGGCTGCGAAAACGAATGGACCGCTCATGCAGTAACCGGTGATACCTACTGGACCGTCGCTTGCATCAGACTCGTTTGTCATGTAATCGAACATCACTTGTGTATCTTCGCAAACCATTGCGTTGGACAGATTTCCCATTAGTTCCATCATGCGTTCTCGGGTTGCATCGGGCATTCCAAGATGGAATTCACGCACATCACGGTAATAAAGGTTAGGAAGCATTACGTAGTAGCCGACGGTCGCAATTCGTCGCGCCATGTCGTGTAGTTCTTCGCGTTTTCCAGGTGCGTCCATGTAAAAAATGACTGCGGGAAATGGTCCACCTTCGTCAGGTCTCGTGATGAAGGTGTTCATCGCTCCGTCGTTAGTTTGTATGTCAACGTGGTCTTCTTTCATGGTTCCGTCCGAACGTTTGCGAGCGCAAGCATATCCACGTCATATCGCCGTTTTTGAGATCAGTGTCAATTCGTACGTCGAAACGTAGTGTGCGCTAAATACGGGCTAGAACGAAGATTGCTCGAATTGGGTGGTGAACGACTCGGCGCTCTGTGCTGTCGCATATATTGGACGCGAATCGCGATCGTTTGTGCCGACGATAAGACGTGCTCAAATTTGTGTCAGAATCGACTACTCGGATCCACATCAGCAACTGTTTTCTAGCCTAGAACGGTGATTGAGTCATATGACGAAAAAAACTCGTACACCACGCCCACGATCAATCCCTTGGGTGTTTCTAACGATTGCAGTATCGGCAGGTTGCTCAACCTTTGATCATCCTCTGCCGTGGCCTCACAGTCCGCTTCACGAGGAACTACCGGGTTCTTGGCATGCGGTTCATGAATCAGAACCGCCCATGCCGATCGAAGTTACGAAGAACGGAAGCGGTTCGTTATCTGTGGACATGACAGTCAGCGACACCGATGAAAGTGCAGAATCGGATTCGACGCAGAGTTCCGGAAATCAAGTTCATCGCGTTACATTTCAAGGCGACGTGTTATTGTCAAACGGCGTTCATGTTTTGCAGATTGACATGAAAACCTATAGGAAACACAAACGAGAGGGCAAGGCAACATCCTCCGATAAAGAAGGTTATTGGTTTGTAAGAGTGGTTTCAGAAGACGGTTCGTTGGTGTTTCAGCAGCTTGAGATTGAACCCTTCGCTCGTTACGCGGAATCTCAGCTTTTCGATGAAAAGACTGCCTTGACTGCGTCGGAATACGCTAGTTGCATCAATACAAGGATCAGTTCGGAGATAGCATCACGCATACTGGATGATCTACTTCGAGAAAGACCGACGAACTGGCTTTCGAAGGACGAACTTAGTGAGTTGGAGAAAGTACTGAAGGAATTCGAGAACCGCACAGTTGACCCATATCAGCAGTTGAAGCGGATGCGAGAGTGTATCGCATACAAACTTCAGGGAGAGTTGCTAGGGCGATTGTTTAGTGCTGATCCAGATGGAATATTCAGTGATGAGCCTTTACGATTGGTGCGGGTTAGATAACTGATCAAGTTAGGATTTAGAGAAATAATCGCGAATGTGTTCGAGTTATCGACGATTCTTACGAATCTCATAGGCTCTTACACGGAATGTGTCAAGGATTTACCTAGGTCCGCGACAAACGATCGCCTAATCTAAAACACGCGACGTACTCACAGCGAGTATCCGAGTCCTTGAGTCAACTGTGCATAGCTTGTTACTGGAACTGCACAGAGTCGATTCCAATCCGACTTATCGACTACCGGTTGGCGCAACAGGTCAAACATTTCGTCGAATTTACGTAGGGCTGTGCACTCTTTCCCAAGCACATCTAGGACATCTCTATGCGTTGCCCACACTTGATCGCGGGCGAAGCGCCAGAATTCAGTGTCGTGGATTGACCCACAGCTATAGTGCCAGCCGACGAATAAACCGTAACAGAGCATCGTATTAATTAGAAAACGATTGACGACAGGAGCGTCCGCTTCAAGGATCTCCAAGGAGCGATTTAAACGCATGTGTAGGACCATTTCGATCTGCATTTGCGCTGCAACAATCGCAGTTGCTTCCAAGGGTTCCATGAAGGTCGCGGTGTTACCAACGCGAGCGATCACGCCGTCATAAATCTCACGATGAACGAAGTTTGGGAATTGGATAACCGCTCTCTGCTCAAACTCGGTTACACCATCTGACTGGAGGAGCTCATCGAAATCGGCTTCGACCTCTTCAAGATCGGATACGTCTCGATTGAATATATACCCGTATGACGTGTGTACCGTCAATGGAATCACGAACACCCATCCAAAGGAGCGAGCGACCGCGCGGGTGTAGGTAGGTTGCCGAACAGGACCATCTTCGTGTTCTTGAAATATCGAAGGGCAACGCCGAATAACGGCAGTGTTGGTTGGAATAAACGAGATATCTACGTGTTGATCTGGAAGAATCTCCTTCGGGAACCCTCGAGCGTCAAACACGAGATCGTAAAGCTCGGTTTTACCATCTTCGAATTCAATCTTTGCTCTGCTACCTACTCTCGATATGTCCCGTACATTTGCGTCTACGTGATGTGCATGCGTACCTTCTTGAAGGATATCTGCTAACAAGTCGGCCGAAAGGTGGTACGCGTAGGACACTAATTGGGGCGTGAAGTAGTGAATAAAGTCTTGGTTTCGGCATCCCCAACCTTCAAACGCAACACCGTATTTACGTGTTCCGTTCAAACGTTGCTGAATTGTTTCGTGAGGGAGATCGGAAAGTACGTGGAGTCGATCAACAAGACTTGGCCAACTGCCTTCTCCAACACCAATGATGGGAATTCGAGAGTCATAGATATGGTGTATTTCGTAGTCATCATTGGCAAGCGCGTTCGTTACGCTCGCGGCTGCTAAGGAACCTGCCGTTCCGCGGCCAACTACGGCGATTTTCTGTAAAGACTGTCGTCCTGGCTGGATCACATCAGCGACCAAGTGCAGATAGCGGCGGTTTATTCAAGCGTGACATTACTACGACAGCCATCTCAGCGACCTTCGCAGGATTGTATCGTGAAAAAGGGATTCCAACAGTATTGAAACATCATGCATTATTGATTCAATCTTGGCGCCTCGTTCAACTTCATAACTGACGAAGAGTAATTAACTCAATACCGGACCAGATTGACGTTCGGTAAAACCGCTACATTGGTTCAACCTGAAGTAACTCACGACCAAGTGCGGAACGGAATACGTTATGAAAGTGTTGGAGTGATTCTTCATTTCGACCGAACACAATGTCTTTCTGAATTTCACGCTCTGCGTTTTTCTGAATATCGGCGCCCATCACGTAGTCCTCTTGCTCGACGGACTCGCGAAACAGTTGAAGTTTGTCCTCGTGAGATAGCCCCTGCTCCTCAAATTGCTTCTGGACTTTTGGATCGATGTACCAAGTGTGAATCGTTCTCGAATGAGAAGGCGAATCGTTGAGCGGAAATATGCGTAAAAAATCAACACCGAATGAGTCGATCATCATGATGACGTTCGGGTATAGAAAGTACACTGTTTGCGTTACCTGCTTGTAGGGCCAACGTTCGGGAAACGGTAGTAGCATGCGCAGCAAGTTGAACTTCTGATTTGCAACAATCATGCGAAGATTCCTTCCGAACTTTGCGAGAGTTTGTACATTACCGATTACCGCGTCGCCGATGGTTTCCTTGTGAAGGACGTTCAGGTGGTAAATCTCTCCGTAGGAATCTATCACTAACTTCCAGTTCATTCGCGCATCGATGATTTGCATGCCAATGTAAGGATGATCTGGTAGATTCCAGTTCCCGAAGTCGTCTTGAAGACCACCTAGACACTCTTCCTCGATGATGGGGTCGCCTTGTATGGGGCGTATCCAGAGTGTCCCATAGAGTTCGGCTGAAGGCAGTTCGAGAAGCGATAAACCCAAACCTGACACATCGCCGAACTGACTACTTTTATTCACTGCAATCAGATCGCCATTGTTCGCATATGTCCAAGCGTGAAACGGGCACGTGAAACGACTCTTCGCACCACGCCCTTCCTCAACGACTAAACTCCCACGATGCCTACAGACGTTTGCGAAAGCGCGAAAATGACCTTGACCATCCCGAACCATCAGGATTGGGATACCCGTTGCGTTGTCCGACCAGTAAGTGTTTGGTTTTGGTAATTCCGATGAAAGGCCCATACAGAGTGGTGCGTCACGGAAGAATGCCGCTTGTTCGCGCGAAAGGAGTTGAGGGTCCGTGAAATCAGACATCGGTGCACGCATGATGCCACCGGCATCGGTTGTCGACCCTGATGCAATGTGTTCGTCGAGTGAGTTGATAACGCGGAGTTGCTCAGATTTCTTCATAGATGCAGCATTCTTAGACGGCTGTGAAGTAGTGTTGGTTTGACGATTACGACGACATGGTCGCATCTCGCGAATGACGATCCAAAGTAGGAATCAGCCCAGACGGGAAATCGTTTTGCGACGCGCTTGTTTACCGTCACGTGGTTAGCAAGTCGTCCGGTCTTTCGACAACCGCATTACAAAAAAAGTTTTGGACTAAGAGAGTATTAAACGACGAGTCATGCACCGCGATTCTTTATGGTCGTTGGAGGGGCGCTTGGATTAGTCGTACTATGAATCAAGAAGCGTAAGTCCTTAGCTCCCTCCACGGTTGCTCGTTTTATTCCCCCTCAAGGAGAGATTCTGCGCGTACTTTGACGCGCAGTTAGGAACTGGCATTGAGCCAATCAAATGATGAACACGTGCTTGTAGAACAGAGTTGCCATATGCAATACGTCGTGATGGAAATTTGATTCTTGAGGCATAGTTGATCGTCGTGCGGACTCAAATCGGCCAGAATCCCCGTTTTGCGGACAGAGTGTGTGACTTGATACGCTCAGTGCAAACCACATTCTTACATGCCACACACACTTATTGCGGTTCAACCAGACCACGGATTTGCCAAAACTGAAAATTGTTGTAGAATAATCTGGTACCAATCGCAAATTACGTTGGCTACGGCTAGATTCGCCGGTAAAACGGTTTTTCAGGCCGAAGCGCAAAGGGAGGTTCCCATGCAAAGTGGCGACGACATGCTGAAGCAAATCGTTGAAAAATCAGCGCTAGATTCTGATTTCAGACAACAGCTTCTTGCAGATCCGAAGAGCACAATTAGTCAAGAACTTGGAATTACGATTCCTGAATCTATGACTATACAGATTCACGAAAGCGACATGCAAACAGTGCATCTGGCGCTGCCACCGGATCCACATATCACAGAAGAGCAACTCGAAGCGATTTCCGCTGGGTTGTGCTGCTGCTGGTAAATGTCATCGCGGCTTAGCCGCGCGGCAACGCGGGTGTGATCGAATGCACGCTCGCTTAGAAAATTGAACGGGTCTACACTTTGTTATAAGGTGTAGACCTATTTATTTACAGCGGTCCGACTACTTAAGATAACGCCGCGGACAGCACCATAAATACATATGCCTTCGCTTTGGAAAGCTGGTTATCCTCGATCACGAGCTTTATATGGTGGATACCGCGAAGCAGGACGTAACGCGCGGATTTCCCAAACAGCGTCGTTGGTTTGGTGACCCACGTAGCGAGTTTCTGTAGTTTCGCTTGATCAACAAGAGCCTCTCGATTCAATGCATCTAAGAAAGGATCCCAGTCGGTCAGGCCATCGAGCCAATACCGTGAGTCTTTTGTATATCTCTGCTTTACGATGAGAGTTAAGCCAAGTGTGGGTCCGAGACCGTGTTGGTGCACGTCGATATTCGCACCAGACCGGACGATGTTCACTCTCTCCTTAAAGCGGGAAATTACCTCCTCGACAACGGAGGTTTCACCGGGCCATCGGAGCGCATTGAGGTAGCCGCATATTTCGCTTTGTGTCTTGAAGCCCATGATTGCGAGACGGATCGAACGCTCCCGGGATGGAAATACCCCAAAAGAGTCCATGCGCGTATCTTCGGGTTGAGCCAAATAAGCTTCTCTCACGTGCGTACGCTCGTGCTCATCACGGTTCCAGCCAACGCTCGAGACGAGTGAGTCGACGATCAAACTCACATCGTCGACTTGACCGGCTGAGCCGATTATCGGTCGTTCACCTGGTCTAAGAAACATACCAGGAACTTCGCAAAGTACTGCGTTCGCGGAACCGATGTCGTACTCGAGCATCAACTTGCGACCGACAATCTCTTGGAGATCCGAGTTTTCCGATTCGATTCGGTCGAAGAGACGTGTGATTATTTGCGCTGTTGAATCTGTACTGTCGTTTCGAGCGCATTCGTGGAAAAACTCCGCGGACCGAGTTCCACTCGCCAGTGATACACCAAAGTCTGCCTGCGGTTCGGGGTTTTGAAGCGGTAGTTCAAAACCAAAAGGCAGTGCCGCCAAGGAGATTGGAAGCGTGCTTGCCCGATTGAGTATGTCGGTCCATCCAGTCTCACCGATTAGTGTAGGAGAGACGAAATTTCGAAAGTGGTGAAGCAGATCGCTCATCGCTTCACCTTCGTCGACAAGACGATCTTGCGTCAGGTTGACAGCTTCGTCGATTTCCATGTTGTTTTCACGCGATGACCGGCGCGGGATTTAAGTCAGTCTCCGCGCACGGTTGTTGACGGTATCCCATAGTAACAGGGACGTTGTAAAGTCGACCTGGGGCAAATCGCGCCCAAAAATGTCGCATACCTGGAACGATCACTCGAACTACTGGCATTTTGATATCCGGTCTGGTCTGTTCGAGTACTAGGAACTCCATATCTTTTTCTTCAACGAGGTTGCGACAACGCTCCACATCATCGCGGGAATCATCCGTTTCCACCACGTGAAAGTCGGTTGCTGTTCGTGACGCGCCTTCGCGAGGGGAAAGCCAACGACATTCATCCAGTCGAGAAGTTCGCCACCACCACAGTGCAAGTGGGTCATCGATCATCGGACGACCGTCACGACTTCCTGGACGAGGCAGCCATGTAAGACATTGGTTCAATTCACAGACCGCTCGTAGTGCCGCGATTCGAGGGTGGGAGTGAGCGCCAGCGCCATAGATGATGTCTTCAGTCGCGCCATCACGTCTGCGTGAGATCGCAACGAACGTGGGAATACCAAGATCTGAGGTAACGTCGAGTAACCAAATTTCTCTTTCGTAACGGGCATAGTAATCTGTCGCGAGAGCTAAAAACTCATCATCAAACGAGGATAAATCAATTTCAGGTACCTGAAGTTGGTTGTACCACCAGATAGCGAAAGCGTCGCGCTCCACCAACTCATAAAAACCTTGAAGGATAGCTTCCTCGACGGTATTACCAGCGGCGCAGCCATTGGAATCTGCAAAGAGATCTGCCATGCCCCGTTGTTCGGCCGGCATACTGTAAAGCATCGACGTCGGTAGGTATTTATGTCGACGTTCGGTCAACGACCAAACGGGCGTCCAGTCAATTTCTATATCAGGATCGAGTCGCGGAGGCACCATGTTGTATAGGTGCCCCTTCGCGTTAATGCTTCGTGCGTTGTTCAGTTGCTCATCGCTAAATAATTGAACATCATTAGGATGAATCGCCTCCTCGCCTATTGCCAAATCTTTGAAAGTCTTGTGAACACGGATCTCGTCACCATGGTATGCTCCTGAATAGCGTTCAATTGCCTCGCAGAGCGCGCTCACTTCAGACTGCTCACGCATGCTCCCTTTGCCGGCGCTTTTGCTGCGAAGGCTTCGTCGAAGAGAGCTCAGGCTCCGGCTTCGTATACCAAGGTTGCTACCTGCCCAATAGACATGCAGCCAAGAATCAGTTTCATCGGTTGTGCGAGATAACCACGTCACAACACCACTGATCGGACTGATGACATGCTGGTACTTGGCAAGTGTGACTTCAGGTGCTACGGTGCGAGCGCCGCCGCTATTTTGATGAGGTTTCGGACTTGGACTCAATGTCAGAGGAAGAGGTTCTCGATCGTGTCGAAACAAATCCTCGTCTCCGCACGCTTGGCACTGCGGCCTTCGACTCACCTGGTGTTTCGAACTTTCAAATGTAGCGGTGTCTATCGCGATTGCGTGCTGATAGATTGGGGCGATTTCGCCAAGGACTAACCATTTGACAATTTCAGTTGCAACAAAGCGAAACATTGCATCAAGCACGACTGGTTCAGAGGCGAACGGTCGAAAAGCAGCGTCATCACCGGCAAAATTTCGCAAGAAGCTATGTACCTCTTGGTGGTTTCTCATTCGATAGCTAAGACATGACCAACAAGGACCATCCGTAGCTGCTCGGAAAACTGGTCCGAACAACGGGTGGATCCCGCGTGGGCGCACCATTAGCCAAGGTGTACCGGCTTCAAGATGGTGCTGGTTGATAGTGGAGAATCGCTCCTCAAGGTAATCCGCGCAAACGTATACGCTGAGTTGAGAACCATGGCTCGCCAGAGTAATACCACTCGCTTCTAACTGCGAAGCTAATTCGACTTCGTTACCGTCTATGTCGACCGACGAAGTCGCCAATGTCTGTTCGACGAACCGTGGCGTTGCACCAAGTGACGACCAGTAAGCAGCCCTTGAATGTGCCATGTTGTATTCGCCAGATACAACGTAACCCCTTCGAGATAGCGAAGTAATCGCATCGTGGATCGCAGAAGCGGCGTATCGATCCTTCAGTTTTGCAACGATTTCGCTTAGCTGCTGCTTACCGTCGAGTAGGGGGAGCAAATCATTCGTTAGCTGTCCGTGAAGCAATGTGTTAAACGACTCAGAAACCAATAGAGCTTGCTGGTCGCCTATGTCGCGAAATTCCAAATGCGGTGTGAGCATCGGAACGTTGACTTGCCCCTCGTCTTCGGGCGTCGTCCTAATCATGAACCCGCTTCGCGTTACGTCAGCCGAATTGGATTGCATTCGGCGCTTCCGTATAAAGCGAGTGGATGACTAGACGTCTGCTAGATCGATGATGCCAAGTCACGTTTGACTTGGTTAGTTGAATCCTGTACGGCGGTATTCAGCGCATCAATCGTGTCGTATCCACACGCATTGGCAACGATCGAATTAACCTTCTCACCGGCGTCATCTAAGTCCCATCCATCTTCAAGGACAAGCCGTTCAATGCCTTGTAACGACCTCATCAGATCAGCTGCTTGCGCAGCGGCACCTACGTCGTGCTTCTCGAGTATCGTATTCGCCGATGGTGCTGGGTCGCCGATATCGTCTGTTCCATTTGTTAACCGAAGTAAGCGCGCTGTAGCTTCAACGACATCAAGTCCCTCGCAAACGTACTTGTGAGCTGAACGAACGTCTTCGGTACTTTCTTTAATCAAATCGGCGATTGTCTTCATTCGAGATCCGTCGGCACGAATTTCGGCGAGGATGTGGGTGTAAACGTTTTCGACTGTTTCCTTAAACTCCGAGTCGCCCAATTCAAAAATACATCGCGACCGGGTCAGCAGATCCATACCGGTAGATTCAAGATCTGCAATGTAGGATCTATATTCATCTATTGTGAACGATCTAGTTTGATTATCGTTTCTTTGACTTGCCGAAAACACAAGACTGTCACTTGCCAGGTCTTGAAGGCTTGTGCGAAATCTTTTTGACAGAAGGTTGAATATTGCGGATTGATTGGTATCGTGGATGAGTATAGCTTCTAGAGGTATACCAGGATACGCTTCTCGACTCGCGAGATCACCTATAAACATCGCGACTAGACCGCCTTCTTCTACCGCGCCGTTTCGTTCGACGAAATCCGCTACAACCGATGTAAGTATGGATACAACGATGGCTTCAGCAAGATTTGACAGAGCAGTCGACGCCTCTAATGGCGACAGGTTTCCACGTATGACGTGAATACCTAGCTGAAACGCCTTGTCATTTGACCAATTGCGTACGATTTCAACGGTATCCCTTGCATCTGCAGCGGGTAACTCCGCGATTTGATCGATCATTTCGTGAACGCCCATTTCGTGCGTCCAGTACAATCGAGTTAACCCACGCCGAGCGGTTGTCTCGTACTCCAGATCAGGTCCAAATCCTTTCGGAAGATCAAGGTCGGTAAACTCGCGTTCTTGAAGGTTGTCGAGTAGTTCAGGATTTCGTTCAATCCAACTCGCCAGACGCGGTGCACAACTAAAAATCTCGATGATTGAATCGAACGACTCAGGTCTGGATGCAGCTAGTGGGCTGTCATATGCACGCCAATCCTCTATTTCCGGGTAGAAGTGCGCTCGCCACTGATCGACCAACGGATCCATCTTCTCAAACCAACGTTTAGGTCGAACGACAAGGTTCATCATGTCGCCGTAAGTCCCTGGCAGCTGCGGCGATTCGTCCGCGTTGCGAACTTGAAGCAATGGATAGTGCCGACTTGCCATCGCATGGTGGTCAGAATGGCGCTGCATTTTGAAGAACATCCAATTACTGAACTTCCAGTCTGCATCCCAGGAGTGGCGCGGCATCACCTTTTCCCATCGACCGTTGGGCAATCGAACTCGACGTAGTCCGTAGTGCTGACAGTAGTTGATGATCTTCATCGAGAAGACACAGCATAGACCTAGCAACATGAAAACGAGCACGGCCCAGATCCCGCCCATCCAAAATGCTAAGCCGTACCAAAACAGTAGACCGATCCCGTAGCGCCAAAATGGATTCGTGAAATGCCAAATAGGGTGGTTACTTCGTGCGAGCCGATCTCGTGCAGCTTTCCAAGAATTGGTGAGATTGCTCGCGACTTCCTTGGGGAAATAGTGCCAAAAACTCTCACCTTTCGGGGCAGAACCCACGTCATTGGGTGTTCCGACCTGAGCGTGATGAATATAGACGTGTTCGGTGGCGTATTGTGGATAGGAACCGGATGCGAGCAGAAATTCTGCGATACGTCGCTCCCACGTCGTCCGTCGATGTACAAGCTCGTGTCCGACCATAAATACGGCCTGCGCTTCCATCGTCAGAATAAAGACGAGAATGACCTCTTCCCAAATCGCAAATGGATTCGCGACGAGAATTTGCCACATCCCGAAGATAAGTGTCGGTGGCCACAAGAACGCCCATCCCCAGAGCGGCACGTTGTGCCAGAGTAGGCGTCGTTCCGGCGTTTTTTTTGGATCGATATTCCGCCCATCTGGTCCGAGCAGCTTGTCGAAGGGAGTGGCAACACTCATGAATAAAAACGGCGGTAAAAGCCACCAACCCCCGTAGATCAGAGCGAGAAATATCAGGGGGAAAATACCTAACGGTATATAGTGCGGTAGCGCGTTGAGGATCGAAGGTTCGATATACTGCGTGAGATCAGGTTGGTTTGATTCCATTCCACTATCAGTGGCAGTATCCTGAGACATAGCAGTTTTTCTCGTGGCTAATGCATCTTCAAGGGAACCTGCATACGCGGTTTACGACCGAGGATCGGATCTGGGTTCAACTCTTATCCCCGACGAGTCTCTCTAACGCTTCAATGCAGAAAGCCCCTGTTATTGACTCAGAGGCGTGTCCAATCTGACCAAATGTTCCCCAATTCAGAGATTGGTCACCGAAGGCGAGTATCTCTGGCCAACTACCGTCGTCGCGTTGCATATCAATGATCGTCTCCAATTGGAGACTCACTTCGATTTGTTCTAGACTCCCAATATTGTAGAGTGCAGCGACTGCCTGAGCAGTCTGAAGGACGTTTCCAAATCTACCGCTCTGATCACGCAAATCAAGGATTCTTTCTGTCAGTATCGGTCTTAATTGATGGAAGATCGTCGGTACGCGAATCATCGCTCGAGACGTCGCATAGTAGACCGTTACCGGATCGGGATACCACTTTGACGCACCTATGGCACTGCCATCGATAATCGTACCTTCTAACCACGCTTGAGCTTTCTTCGTTTCTGCACAGTCTCCAAGATATGCAATCAGATTTGCATTGACGACGGGGTCTGCTTCGATTCGGAAAGGCGATACAACCTCCGGTTCGTTATCCGCATGAATCCAGGTCAAGTACAGTCCACTCTCGTCTCGATTACCCACGATTGCGGGTACGTTTCTGCGCAACAGGATCCAAGGATGCGAATCGAGGACAAGCGAGCAAAGGGACGTACTATCCAAGTCGTTCGGCAGGTGTCGGTAGTAGCGCCACAATCCAGGATATTCGATCGTATCTGCGAGATACCCTTTCGTGCGGCGGTAGATGGATTGTGCTAGTTCTTCGTTTGAGCATGCCAGAGCAAGCGCACAAAAGGCAGAAATAAATGGCGGTCGTTCGTAATGTCGAGGTACTTCAGGTCTCGCGACATTGAATCGGATGCAGCTCCAGGCGCCGTTCGAATCGACGGCATCGTGTAGGTACTCGAGTCCTCTTCGAATACTGTCACGACCAACGGCGGCATACGATTGTTGGGAACCGACTCGTTGCCGGTGTTTTGACTCCGATTTATGGAACGAGCGTTTTGGTGGTGCAGGATCGAGTAACGTCTTTTGCAGGAATTCGAGCGATCCTGCTCCTCTCATAGCCTCCTCTCGCTCTGTTTTACTGTATTTATCACGTGGTGGCAACACGATGTGAGTCAGTTCGTAACTCTCCTCATGTATGTGCACCTCATGGTTCTCCGTTAACACCACATCAAGCTCGTGCTCGATGGTCGCTTTCGGAGATTTGAGCAGGCGATCACGAAACTCCTGATCGTCACGCGCTCTATCGATGAGCAAACGCTTCAGGTCTTTAGGTTTCACAATTGGTGATTGTCGAGCGCAAACTGCAGGACTACGTGGACCCTATGATCTCTAGTCTGCTTGATTACGCGCAAAGAGTCCTCTCATCGATCTAGACGATTTGTCGTCGCACCAGATCTTTGAACACGCCCTCTACTTCCATTACGTCACTGAATGAGCCACTCTGTACAACCCTTCCAGCTTGCAGTACGTAGATACGGTCTGCCTGTTCTAACGTAGATAGACGATGTGCAATAACCACCCGAGTCGAAGTGAGTGTCGTCAGATTTCTCATGACTTCAGCTTGGTTTTCATTGTCGAGCCAATTTGTTGCTTCGTCAAACAGCATGATTTTCGGACTACCCATGACGGAGCGAGCGATGGTGATTCGCTGACTTTCACCACCCGATAACACCGACCCACTTGTTCCGACCATGGTCATCATGCCCATCGGCATGTTCTTGATTTCGTCTTCGATTTCTGCGACTCGTGCTGCGCGCCACACTTCCTCGTTATTCGCGTTTTCATGGTGGCTAACGAGGTTGTCCCATAAGTCTTGTGGGTGGAGTCCAACAGATTGTGGTACAGCGCCAATCTTTCTACGCAATTGCTTCAGATTCAAGTGTCTTAAATCCCGCCCATCGTAGTACACAGCACCTGCAGTAGGACGCTCTAGTCCTAGTGCAAGCCTGAATAAAGTGCTCTTACCCGCACCAGACTCGCCAGCGATCGCGACGAACTCACCTGGGCGCGCCCGAATGGTCACGTCATCAAGGATCAGCGGTTCATCTGAAGCGTACCGGAAGGAAACGTGATCGAACAATATGTCGCCACTTAGATACTCTACCGAATCTCCTTCGGACTCATTTTCCGGAATAGCGCTCAGAATCGGCTTCATCTGTTGAAAGGCTGGTAACATCCCAGCCACCGTTCCCAACGACTCGCCAAGTCGGGAGATTGCATACTGGAACGTAAGAAAAACCGTGTAAATGACTAGAAAGTCGCCAACCGGAATGGCGCGATTCTCTTGCATTAGTACCGCATAGAGGATGACTCCGGCCGCAAGAAACGGTAACGCTGTTCCGAATGCTTTGGTATGTCCGTCAAGTAGACCGACTTCAAGTTCGGCCCTTTTTTGCTCACGGTAATCTCGTGCCCAGATATCGAATGCGGACCCTTCGGCATTTTCAACTCGCAACTTGCTGATGCCACCGATGATTTGGAACAATCTACCCGAAACTCGTCGAACAGCAGCGATCATCCGACCTTGTGGGGCGATTTGACGCATGGCTGACACGATCACAACGATTAACGCGGCAACACTGAAGCCGAGTGTAACGAGCCCGAGTGTGGCGTCGTAAAAAAAGATCACGCCGAACACAGGTAGTAGAAAGATCGTCGACAGGAAGCTGTCCGCGACAACTCCTTGTATTCCATCGCGTAGATTCTGGAATGTCATACCCGACATGGCTAGGTCGCCAGAAAGTTGTCGATGTAACACGCTTGGTGGAAGCCTCATCAATCTGTCCCAGAAAGCAGCTTCGAGACGAGAGGCAGAACGTCCTTCAAGGCGCATCATGGCTGCGCTCTGGTAGACGTGTAGGAGTGCGCCAAGCAAACCAAAGCCTGCAAGTGTGACTGCCACCGAATACAGTGCGCCGACAGAGCCCCCGGCAACAATATGGGTTGCTACGAATCCAAGTGCGAGGGCAGGTAACAATTTGATCAGACCGCCTGGTAGACCTGCAAGCACAAGCCGTATCAGGTCTACAGACGATCCGTGTAGGGCGATTTTCAGGAGATCTTTCGATTCAACGTCCCCGGAAGGCAGTGGTTGGTAGAACAACCATGCCTCATCTTTGAGACTCTCAGCACGATCTGCATTTACGCGAACGCTACGTTTGCTAACTGGGTCGATCTCACGATATCGACCAAACAGACTGGGTAAAAGAGCAACAGGGTGGTTATCATCCCGGCGGAATGCCAGCATCGCATTGCTGTCCCCACGCCACCATTTGCTCTCGTGCTCTAGTGTTACTCGTCTTGCACGTACGCCGGAGGCGTCTTGTACGTCGACACGACTCACGGGTGTTTCCGCCGACCCCGAACGCGCTGGTATGTGGAATTCGATGCCCTGATGTTCGCCGACGATTCTTAAAGCGTCTACGAGAGCGCGATCGTCTACGTCAGTGTCCCCGTCAACCGGAAGGTCGTATATATTGAAGAGTCGTTGCCTTGCTCTTTTTTCAGCTGTACGCCGACTGGTGGTGCGTGCGCGTTCGAGATTGGCGTCGTCAACGACTGCGAGCTGACGATTTAGACGCTCAAGCGCAAACGCAATCTTGTAGAAGGCGCTGAGCGACGGCAGAAACCGGTCTTGCTGTACCAGCTCTTCGGTCGAAATCTCCGTAAGTGTTGCTTCCTCGACTATGGAAAGCCAGCTTGCGTGCGTCAGCGGAATTGCCGCTTCGTTGTAATCTATCGTTGACGCGCGATCGGTCGGGTCGATCATATCCATAAACAAACTTGCGCCAGGGGGAGGCTGAGAAACCCAAACGACTCCGCGACGCACGGAGAGGACGCAAGGTTGATAAGTTCGCGTTCGACCAGCTTCTGCTAACGCCGTCGGACGAGGTTGGCGACTCACGTAACGAGAAAGTCCATCGGTGATTTCAAGCAACCAGGAGTCAATCTGTTCAGCCAGGTCGGCTGGTTGTATCTCCGAAAGCGACGAAGCCGGCAATCGTTTTAGAACTGTCCCTGGAGAACCTTTCGCGATGATGCCAAGTGAAGTCTCGTCATCTCGATCATCGGGTTCGATACCAGGTAACAGTGCGCCTGCTGCACGACTTATTAAGTGCTGCGGCGCGGCTTGCTCTATACCGTTCTTCGATTCAACGAGAAAGAGATTGACGGAACCGCGATCGATGAACCAGAAGCTGTTCGGATCATCGAGTTGAATTGGGAGGTTGCCCGCACAGGGAACGGATTCGCCAATGTGGAGGGCTAGACCCGCAATGGACGAATAATCTGAGTTCACTTCGGGCATTAGCCTGACCGAACCAGTTTGAAATAGGTACCAGCTTCGTCGACGATTAAATCGTCGTGCGTACCACGCTGTACTTCAACGCCTTTATCCAGCACGATTATTTCGTCACAGTCACGCACGGTGCTTAATCGATGAGCAACTATGAGGCAGCTTACTCCCCTACGACGCAGTGCCTCGTCCACCTCTTCCTCCGTTGCCGCATCCAGGGAGCTGGTCGCCTCGTCGAGGATGATCAATGTAGGGTTGCCTACAAGTGCACGGGCGATCTCGAGCCGTTGACGTTGTCCGCCACTGAAATTGACACCGGCCTCCTCGACTTGAGTCGCATATCCGTTCGGTCTTACCAAGATTTCGTCGTGAATACGAGCGTCGCGCGTTGCAGCAAAAATCGCTTCGTCCGGCACCGCCGGATTCCACAGTGTGATGTTGTCGCGCAGTGACGCAGAGAAGAGTACAACCTCTTGATCGACCATAGAGATCGAACGGCGCAATACATCTTCTGGAACGTCGTCTCGCAAGTGACCGTCAAAGAGGATCTCGCCTGACCAAGGCTGGTACATTCCGGACACTAAACGGGCCAACGTCGATTTACCGGAACCGCTCGGACCTACAACTGCGACGCGTTGGCCTGGTTTCACCACGAGGTTAAAGTCCTTGATTAGTGGCGGTCGGTTCTTGTTGTAACCAAACGTGACATTCTGCAGTTCAAGATGGCCGGTAAGCTGTAAGCGACCGTTTAGCGTCGGCAACGACTCCGAACCAGGACTGCGGCGACTAAAAACGGGATCTTCTGGCGTTTTCGCGATATCGTCGAGGCGTTGTAAATCAGTTTCAAGTGCTTGTCGCTCATCCGCGAATTCCAAGAATCGACCAATCGGCGTAAGAAACATCTCGGCCAATATGTAGAACCCAATCAGCATTCCCAAGGTCAAGTCATTGGCTAGGACCATGCTTGCTCCGACGCCCAGTACTGTCGCAGCCCGAAAGATGGCGATGAGTCCAGGCAGTGCGGTGTTGACGGACACGAGTTCGGAATAAAGCTGTCGTATATGTAGTTCGCGAGCTTGTTGACCGCTCCAACGCGAGAAGAATCGGTCATCCGATCCTGTCATACGCAGGTTGTCTGCGTGACTCAGCATTTGCATGCCGACGCCGATCAACAGACCTTGTTCACGTCGCATGGATTGACTTCTAATCGCGCGAATCCCATTTAGGAAATGTGCTAGAACTGCATGAAGAACGCCGAGCAAAAGCACGATCAACGTGAGTATTTCGTCGTAGAGGAACATTGCTACAAGCAAGACGGAACTCATCGTCATATCGATGATCATGACGAGAAATCGCTCCGTAAGGTTCTTCGCGATTCGATCGATCGAAGACACTCTATCTGTTAGGTCGCCGACAAGCCTGTGATAAAAGAAATCGACCGGTAGCCGGAGCATTCTTGAGAATCCTCGATCGTAGCCAATCACCGATATTCTGACGGCGAGTCGTTTTAAAAACCGATGCTTAAGTAGCGACAGAACGTATGCGAGGATTCCAGCACCGAATAAGATGCCTACCAACCCGTTCCAAGCGCCACTGTTCAGTAATAGGCTGTCGACGAAGATGGTTAGGGAAGTTGGAACTGCTAGCGCTAGAACGGACAACATCAATCCGCAGCCGATTACACCGAAGAGCACGCTCCAAGATCCAGAAAGTAAGGTCCTTAGTCGGTCGAGTAACCCCGGTCGTTCACCACCGGCTTTGAATTCAGGTCCAGGATTGAGTCGAATCGCAATCTTGCTGTAGGCTTTGTTGAACTCTTCTAACGTCACCCTTCGTCGACCCGTAGCGGGATCGTTTAGGTAAAAGTACTGCTCGTCGTACCCTTCGAGAACGACGAAATGACTGAATTGCCAGAACAGAATCAGCGGCAACTGAAGTAGCTTTAGCGATTCTGAACGGACACTTAGTCCACCCCCTTCTAGTCCAAAGTGCCTTGCTGCGCGCAAAATACTGGCGGCACTACTGCCGTCCCGACTTACCTCGCACTTTTCTCGCAGTTCCGTGAGTGGAACCCAGAGACCGAAGTAGCCTAATACCATGCCTAGGCATGCAGCACCACATTCCGTTGCATGCATTTGCAGTAGGATCGGCGTTGAAATCCTGTGTTTTACGCGACCAGATACCGTTTTTTCGATACCGCCATTACTGGCGCGAGGTGGCATTTCAGACTCGTCTCAGACCGAATAGCGATAACGGCGATTGCGGGTAAAGCTCAATGGCGATCCGGCATTCTCTATCGCTAATGCCGGATGTGTCGATTACTTTGTCAGAGGTAAAGAACACCCGATACAGGGGTATTTCCACCGCCGGTTCTGGCAATTGCAGTTCCTCTGCCACACGTGTAGAGACGATGTCGGAGACCTTGCCGTGAATATGGAGTGTCTCGCCGTCTGCTTTCGTTATTTCGATGGTTGCACTTAGATCTGACGAAATTTGGCGTATTTCTTCGTGTGTCAGCCAAGAGCTCCGTGCCGATACCTTTGCTTGAGTCGACGTATTGGGCGATTGAGCTGTTTCGTTGGAAAAGGTGAGCGTCCCTTCGATCGAGACAGATCGAGTGACCTGTCCCAAAAATAGCCAGACTGCAAATGCAGTGATAGCGACAGCGATGACGATTACCAACAACCGCTCTCTCGGAGTTGAAATGGTCAACAGTCTGTCGAGCTGTTCACGCTCCTCTTTGGCCTCTGCGACTGCGTTATGGAATGAATCGAATGGATTGTCGAACACGACTGCGGACGGCCCGTACGGCTAGTTCAGTTAAAAGGAAATGGAATTATGAGCCCATTAGACTATTCAGTCGTCGCACTGTGAATTAACACATATAAATATATACCGTTAAATCGGACGTTTATGTCTTTCATTGTTCGCTAGCTTTCGGTAAAAACAAGGGAATGTGAGTTTTAGGTTTTCTACGGGGCGTCATCGGAATTGATTCGGGCGAAAACACTTCATCGAGATGTTCAAGTAATCGGCTAGATTCGATTTGAACGTGCTACACTTAATTTAATAACGGAACGATGCGCGATGAGCCAAAGAGATATACGAAAAGCAGGACTACGCGTCACCTTGCCCCGGTTGCGGGTGCTGCAAGTTTTGGAGGAAGCTGAGCCACGTCATCTCTCAGCAGAAGATATCTATAAGAAGCTGCTTTCTCTTGATGAGTCAATCGGTCACGCCACCGTATACCGTGTTCTCATGCAGTTCGAAGATGCCAAGATCGTGCGACGTCACAATTTCGCAGACGACGGCCATGCCGTATATGAACTAGCGGAAGGCGAGCACCATGATCACATGGTCGACATCGATACGGGTGAAGTGATCGAGTTCGTCAACGAAAATATCGAGGCGCTTCAACAGAGAATAGCAGACGAGCATGGGGTAGAGCTCGTCGACCACGAGTTAGTCCTTTACGTGAAGAAACGTACGCAATAGACGTTTGTGGCACGCGTATAGCCGATTCTGGTTGTCGGCTACGTGTTCCTATCTGCCAACTACCACGCGAAATGCAGAAATCCGCGCTGGTTCAAATGGATGTCCGGTAGCGATCGCAATAAACTGCTGGTTACCTAATAGGTATGTAATTGGCGCAGGTGAGTCGAATGCTCCGACCAGCTCAGTCGACCAAACTTCGTCGCCCGTGTTTTTATCGAGGGCTTTCAACGTTGACGGGTTGCCGCCGTGTCCCATGATCAGAAGCTCGGGCAAAACCAATATACCAGGATTCGCGTACAGAGCACCGAGATTTGGTAGCTGATCCTTAACTGTCTCTAACAGTCGATGTCCTTGTGGGCCGACACCGTTCGCTACCTGCCAAGAGATTTCGCCTTGATCTAGATCGTAGGCCGTGATGTTCGACCATGGTGGCTTGACGGGTGGTAGTCCTTCGATTGAAAGTGATCGCCAAGACTCACGATAGGGTATCTCACTCGGCGTGGTGTCCAAGGTGAGGGGTACTTCGCCCTCGTTACCTCTTCGGGAAATAGGGATATTGCGTGCGACCATGATGTCACGTCGCGAAGATACATACAAGCGTCGTTCGACGGGATCGAACGCAGCACCTGGCCAATTTGCGCCTCCTCCGATTCCAGGTGACAGTACGGTGCCTCGCAACGATATAGGCGTATACAAAGGACCGTAGTCAAGACCCTCTATTAGTTCCTCGGCTCTCTGCCTTAGCTCTGGGGTGAGATCGATGAGATTTTCAAGAGTAAGACCTTGGAGCTCATACGGTGGTGGTTTAGTCGGGTGTGGTTGCGTAGGCGACGAGACTTCACCTATTAAATCACTCTTGGGGACTGGTCGTTCCTCAACCGGCCAAACTGGTTCACCAGTGAGTCGGTCTAGCACAAATAAGAAGCCAACTTTCGTTACTTGCGCAACGACTTTGCGGGGTACGTTGTCCACGACGATGTCTGCGACAACGGGCGGAGCTGGTAAGTCGTAGTCCCAGATGTCGTGGTGTGTGATTTGGAAGTGCCAGATTCGAGTTCCTCGCTCAATATCAACAGCCACGACGGAGGTGCCAAACAGGTTATCTCCAGGTCGGTCGCCACCGTACATGTGGTTGGTAGGCGCAGTCACGGGTAGATATACGTGACCTAGTTCTGGGTCGCAACTAAAGGTTGACCAAACGTTCGTATTACCCATCCAGCGCCACGAGTCATTCCCCCACGTTTCGACACCGAATTCACCCTCTTGTGGGATCGTCTTGAACACCCATTTCTGCTCACCGGTAAGAGGGTCGAAGCCTCTTACATCTCCAACAGGCAAGTTTTGACGCCAATCGGAATCGCGAAATTGGAATTGAGACATATCGTTAGTTTGAGAACCGACGACGATCGTGTCCCTGCACACGAATGGCGGGTGGCTCCAAGAAACTTGCGCTCGATCCAGAGGTCGTCGCAATCCTTGTGTGAGATCGACGTTACCATCGTTGCCAAATGAACTGATGACTTCACCGTCTTCTGGATTGAGCGCATACATCCATCCGTCGCTTGTTAGAAGAATGACGCGTTCGCAAGGCGTGCCTTCATTGCACGCTGATTGCTTGTGATACGCCAAACCACGGGTTGTCCATCCAAACATCGCGGGACGTGGTCGGAGTCGAGTTTCGGGATCGAATTCCCAGAGTTCAACGCCAGTCTCTGCATCGATAGCGACGACTGTAGAAAGCCTAGTTCGTACGAACACTCTACCGTCAACCATGAGGGGAGTCGCTTTGAATGGCTGCCCACCCCATCCCCGGCGGCGCGTGGTTCCACTGGTTTTAGGTCCGCTATCGATCTTGGCTTCCCATACCCATGCAAGTTCTAGGTCGTGTATTGAAGTCGAGTCGATATACGGCAGAGGACTGTATTTCTGTGCTTTTAAGTTGCCGTTGTATGACGGCCATTCACCCCAATTCGTTGAGTAATCCATCGGCACCCGCGGTGATACAGTCGACTCTCGCTCGATAGGTGTAGGGGAAGCGGTCCTCGCTGCGGATTCACGTTCTATTTCGATGGTTCGATTGGTGTCGGCTTCTTCACCCCGATCACTTAGCCAATCGACATCTATTTGGAGTGCTTCTCTTTGCGTTCGCTCCTCGATTAACCAGTTGCCCCGTTCATTGAGCGCGGTACCTCCTACAACCGTCTGATGGCAGAAACTGCAGTCGTTAGCCCCGAATTTGATCGCACTAGGAAACAGCTCCGGTTTACCCTGAGTTGCGGTAGAAAAGCAAAATATCAACCAAAGGGACGTTAACCGGTGCAAGCTTCTCAGATGCATGATCACCAAAGGACGTAGTTGACAGATACCGAACCGTACATGTGCATACAGGGAGTGTAAGCGCATGTGGATTGTAGCTGAGCTAGTGAGTACTAATCGATGCATGAAGTTGCATCGACTAATCCGAACTGTTAGGCTCGGTGTGCCGACGTTAAGTAAGAGTCAGCCTGCATTTCGATGACGCGACTTACGGTACGTTCGAATGGCTTTTTTAGCTGATCGCCTTGGTAAAGCTCCTGGATACGTGTCTGTGCATAGAAGATCACATTTACATTTCGGTCGTAGAACTCGTCGATCAACGCGACGAACCGACGTGCTGAACTCTCAGATGAACTATCCAGAATCGGAATATCGTAAATCACGACAGTGTTGAACTGGCGCGCTAGTTCGATGTAATCCGAGGCGTTCCGCGGTGATTCGCATAACTCGCTAAACCTAAAGCCAGCCACTCCCTCGAGGTAGTAGAGAGGTTGAAGTTCGCGACCATTGACGAGCAACGGACTCGAAATGTCGACCTCGCGGCGCAATAGCGTGCGCTGGTCTTCTCGTATTGAGTCGGTCTCGGCGGGGAACTGTAAACGATAGATTTCTCCTTTGTGTAGCGACTCAAGCCGGTAGTCGTGATCGCCACCAATTTCGTGAACGACGGTATGCGCTTCGATCAATCGAATAGAGGGGACGAACCGACTCCGCTGCAATCCATTCTGGTATAAGTTGGTCGGATGCGAATTTGACGTGGCAACCAAAACTAATCCTCGTTCGAAAAACGCGTCGAGAAGCTCGGCGAGGATCATCGCGTCGCCAATATCCTCTACGAAAAACTCGTCAAAGCACAGCAACAGGGCGTTCTCGCGAAATACTCGGGCGATTTCTCGAAGTGGATCTGCACGACCTTCAAATTCGTGAAGTTGCTGGTGGATGAGTTGCATGAAGTGGTGGAAGTGGAGCCGTCTCTTCGCTTTGATAGGTAACCACGTATAGAACGCATCCATCAGGAATGTCTTACCACGGCCGACTCCACCCCATACGTATATGCCTTTCGGGTTTACGTCAGAACGTCGTCGACGGAAAATTCGCGCGAGTACACGACGGGATTGCGATTGCTTTTCGACTTGGATCAGTTTCGATGCGAGAGAATCGAAGAGTTTCGCAACAGCAAGCTGAGCTGGATCGGGTTGGAAGGATTGTTTAACGAGTTCTTGATAGTGCTCAACGAAACTCACTGAGGTGGATCCTCTGCTGCGAGGTCATCGATTGTTGTCGTAGTCACGTAAACGAACTCTCGCAGCTTCGGCATGTGCGTGCAATCCTTCTACTTCTGCAAGCTGGCTTGCTACCCTACCAAGAGCGTCGGCGCCAGACTCGGAAATATCGATGATGGACGTTCGTTTTGTGAAATCCTGGACACTAAGTACGGAGGCGTAGCGAGCAGTACCAAACGTCGGCAAAACGTGACTCGGACCCGCAACGTAGTCACCAAGTACTTCGGCACTAAATTGACCTAAGAAAATCGCACCTGCATGCTTAATGTTGGTTAGATGGTCTTGAGGATTTGAAACCGCGAGCTGCAAGTGCTCTGGCGCTATTCGATTGGCTATCTCAATCGCTTCATCGAGCGATCGAGTTTGGATGAATGCGCCACGATTTTCGAGCGACGTGGTAATGATGTCGGCGCGGGGTGACTCAGTGAGATTAACATCGATCTGTGCGCCAACGTCTTCAAGGTATCGGTTAGATGGACTCACCAAGATCGCTTGTGCACTAACGTCGTGCTCTGCCTGCGACATCAGATCCCAAGCTGTCCAGTTTGGATCGACCGAGCCATCTGCAATTACCAGTATTTCGCTTGGCCCAGCTATTGATTCAATGCCGACAGGTCCGAATACGAGCTTCTTAGCCGCCGCGACCCATTCGCCACCAGGTCCCACGATCTTGTCGACTTTCGGTACGGTTTCCGTGCCGAACGCCATCGCGGCTATTGCTTGAGCGCCACCGATGCTAAACACATAGGTTGGATCGACGAGATGAAGCGCAGCCAGCATATGGTCGCTGATAGCGTCACGCGGCATCGGTACTGCAACAATCGTTTCATGAACGCCTGCGATTTTTGCGGGTACAAGCGTCATAAGCACCGTGGATGGGTAGGAAGCTTGCCCGCTAGGCACATACGCACCTACTCGAGCAATGGGTGTGATGCGACTACCTAGCTTGCTACCGTATTCGTCGGTGTATTTCGAGTCTTGGGAGACTTGCTGCTCGTGAAATTCGTGGATGCGATCAGCAGCGGTTTTTAGTGACTCTCGATCACCCGTCGCCAATCGGTCCCAAGCCGTTGCCATAGATTCACGAGTAATGATGAGGTCGAGTGCAATGCCTATCTTTCTATTGTCGAATTCCTGAGTGAAGCGAACAAGTGCTTCGTCGCCTCCTTCTCGAACTGCGTCTACGATCTGTTGGACGCGCGCGACGACTTCAGGATCTTCTCGGTTTTCCCAGTCGAGTAGTGCCTCAAGTTCCGACTCAAAGTTTGATTGCTGCGTGTCCAGGCGTCGGATCGCGATGCTCATCAGTCGTTGAATCGGTGAATATCTGCACCAACCGCCGTCAATTTGGCTTCAATATGTTCGTACCCACGATCAAGGTGATAGACTCGGTCGACGATGGTCTCGCCTTCAGCAACCAAGCCGCCGATTACCAGACACGAAGAGGCTCGCAGATCGGTTGCCATGATGTTAGCCCCGTGTAGTTGGGGTACCCCACGTATGGTGGCAGTCGTGCCGTCGTTTTCGATGGATGCGCCAAGTCGTGCTAGTTCAGGTACGTGCATAAATCGATTTTCGAAAATCGTCTCAGTAACACGACTGGTACCGTTGGCGACGCAGTTAAGTGCGAGAAACTGAGCCTGTAGATCTGTCGGTATTCCAGGATATGTCGCAGTTCGAATATCCACAGCTTGTGGTCGGTTCCCTTGAGTATCAATCTGGATGTAGTCTCCATCAATAGAGACTTCTGCACCGCTCTGACGTAGTTTCGCGATAGGTGCCTCCAACAGTTCATGACATCCACCGTTTATAGTGATGCATCCGCGGGTTGCAGCACCGGCGATAAGAAACGTACCTGCTTCGATTCGATCGGGCATCAGTGTCGCACGGCATCCGTGAAGGTGTTCTTTTCCCGAGACGTGGATCACGTCGGTACCCGCTCCCGTGATATTGGCACCCATGTCGATCAGCATATTGGCAAGCGCCACGATCTCCGGTTCTCGTGCTGCGTTCACGATAGTCGACTCACCGTCTGCGAGCGTCGCCGCCATAAGCGCGTTTTGAGTACCTGTAACCGTTGCGATGTCCATTTCGATAACAGCACCCTGTAGACGGCCATCGATTTGCGCGGTTACATAACCTTCGTTCAATTCAATCGTAGCGCCAAGCGCCGACAGAGCTTTCAAATGCTGATCAATTGGTCGCGTACCAATAGCACAGCCGCCGGGAAGTGACACCTCTACGGATTGGAAGCGTGCGAGTAGTGGACCCAGAACCAAAAATGAAGCACGCATCGTCTTGACTAGCTCGTAAGGTGCTTTTAGGTTGTTGATACTGTCTGCCCGCACTAGCACCTCGTTTTCGGCACAGAATGACGCACTCGCTCCCAATGATTGCAGCACGGCGAGCATCGTGTGCACATCCCGTAGTCGCGGAACGTTGCTTATGCGTACTGGTTCAGAAGTGAGTAATGCTGCAGCTAGCATCGGTAACGATGCGTTTTTTGCGCCGGAAATAGGAATGTGTCCGTGTAATGGACGACCGCCCCGGATGCGGAGTTTCTCCATTCTCAGCCCACCTCTGCTTCTGCTGGGGTTTTGGCTTGAATAGTGACGGCATGCAGCTCTCCGGTAGCCAATAGCTCCTTCAAACAGCCGTAGATCCTTTGTTCGCGTCGAACTCGCATCACTCCATCGAATTCCGCGGAAACGAGACGGATCAAACACCGGTTTCCATCCACAGCAAGCTCGATGGATGCGTCAGGAAATTCTTGTTCGAGATTTGTACGAATCGTGTCTTCTAACAGGGTTTGTGAGACCTTCAAATACTTAAGTTCGACCGCAGAGAAACGTGATCGTTAGTATGGAATGCGGTCATGAATGGCCGATACGAATAGTTAGACAGTTAGTGAACTGCTCTAGAAATGTTACATGAGGCGCTTCATTGATGACTCAGACATGAGCTGAGTGTGGGTTCGACGGGTTTGTCGTTAAGCTGTAGAGACTATTCCGGTGGCGCGCACCAACCTGCTTCGATTAGCAGGGAGGACGCCGTTCGCGTTTCAATCAAATCAAGAATGTCAGAATACAATCCGATTTAAGCCGTAGCGCGACGATATCCAGCGGAATGTATCTAGTCCTTTCATTCTTCATTCTGCTTGGTGGATTGGTCTTACTTTTTTGGAGCGCAGACAAGTTCGTTGCGAGCGCGGTTGCGATCGCAAAGCAACTTAACGTCTCAAAGCTCTTGATCGGATTGACGGTCGTGTCAATAGGTACATCGGCGCCAGAAATCGTTGTAACTCTCGACGCTGCACTTCACGGTGATTCCGGTCTCGGGTTTGGGAATGCGATCGGTTCGAATATCGCCAACATTGGACTCGTGCTAGGTGTAACAGCCATCGTCGTGCCATTGCCGTTCGCAACGTCGGTCCTGAAATTTGAGATGCCTTGGCTCTTACTCGCCACGCTTGTTGTCGCCGTGATTCTCACATGGGACTACGAGCTATCTCGAATTGACGGCGTGATCCTGTTTATTCTGTTGAGCGCGGGGATGTATCAGATGTTCCGCGCGGCGCGCAAACGACATGAACTTCCCGAGGGATTGGAGGATGAACTCGAGGACTTAGAGGAAATGAGCAAGCGCCAGGCTTGGAGTTGGTTGCTTGTTGGTCTGGTGCTACTTGGCATTGCAGCAGAGCTCGTGGTGTTTGGGGCGAAAGACATTGCGAGCTACTTTGGTGTACCGAGCAGTGTTGTGGGATTGACGATCGTAGCGCTCGGTACGAGCTTGCCTGAATTAGCCGCAACCTTGACCGCCGCTACTCGAGGTCACCCGGAAATAGCGATCGGCAACGTCGTCGGATCGAACATCCTTAATATCTTGGCGGTCTTGCCGATTCCCGCTCTAATTCTTCCTTATGCGCTGTCGACTGTGGAGATTTGGCGCGATCTTGCGACCATGTTTGCGTTCACGATGTTGTTGGCGCTGTTCGCATACGGTATCCGATCCAGAAAGATTGTGACTCGATTCGAAGGAGCGGTGCTCCTATTAGGTTACGTGGGATATATGGTGATCGTGGTTGCGCAATCCGCCGGTGGCGGCTAGTGTCAGATACAGAATCATTGAATGACCGTCTATGTCGTGTCCGACTCGTCGTGCTTGACGTTGACGGCGTACTGACAAACGGTGAGCTCATGTTTGACTCATTGGGTACTGAATATAAGGCATTCAACGTGCACGACGGTTACGGTCTACGCAAATTGCTAGGTGCAAACGTAGCAATTGGCATCATCACTGGCCGAGAAAGCCCGATCGTTGCCTCGCGGGCGCGCGAACTAGACATCGCGCACGTGATTCAAGGCGCTTCGAGTAAAGCAGAAGCGTTATCAAGACTGTTAAGTGAACTGAATCTATCTGAAGAGCAAACGCTGTTCATAGGCGACGACGAACCTGATTTACCCGCGATGAAAATGGCAGGTATTTCGGTAGCAGTTGCGAATGCCGTTGAGGTCGTAAAGGAAAATGCGGATTGGGTGACGGTTCGAAGCGGAGGCGAAGGTGCCGTCAGAGAGGTGTGCGATCGACTTTACGACGCATTAGCTTGACATGAAATGGGTATATGTCGTACTCATCGGCGTCCTAGCGGTTGTCTTTATTTACCTGATAAATACCGATGAAGCACCGGCTTTGAATCCTTTTCCTCAAGCGCTCAGCGATGAGCCTGATGCGCTGCTCACTGGTTTTGAAGTTACGCAATTCGATACCGAAGGCACTCAGCTATATCGGATATCCGCGACTGAGGCGACTTTTTACGAGAGATTAGAGCGCACGAACATACTCGGTCTCCACATGATGGTCTACTCAGAAGGCAGAGACGATTGGCGATTACGAGCCGACGAAGGCACTTACGAAGAGCGACTGACAGATCCACTATTGACATTGAGTGGTAATGTCCTTTTATCGTCCGTGGGAGAGGTTCAATCCACAGTCGTGGTCACCACGGAGTCGTTAAACATCTATCCCCGTCGACAATTTGCGGAATCGATGAGTAGAGTTATCGTTGAGAATGAAGGTAGCAAATTCCATGCCGATCAATTTGAAGTGGATTTGGCGACGAAGGACGTCAGATTTTCGTCGGCGTCAGATTCGAAAGTCGAACTACTGGTGTCACCAAGTTCTTAGTTTGTTCGCGACCCTGTTAGTCGTCGTGTCGCATTCAGTAATGGCACAAACGAATGATGGCGAGGAGCAGATACGTCTAGCCGGAAATTCCGCACAGGCTAATCTAGAAGATCCTGACAGTGATTGGTCGTTCGATGGCGATGTTCAACTAGAACGCGGTTCTTTGACGCTGACCGCCGATCGCATGACCGCCAAAAGAACCGAAGGCGATATCGTTGAGATCATCGCTGAGGGTGAACCGGCGCAGTTCACGCAGAATGAACCGAGCCTAGTGACAGCGTCTTCGTCAAATATGACGTACAGTGTGACCGATGAAACGATCGTGCTGTCAGGGGACGTAATACTTCTTCAAGGTGGTAATGAGATTCGAGGTGAGCGGATTGAATACGACGTGAGTTCTGGCGAGTTGATTGCGGGTTCTACGAACCCGGCGGATGGACAACAGATTGAATTCGTGCTGGATGACGAAGAGTGACCGACGAGGAAAGTGCATTGGTGGCGACAAATGTCACCAAAAGCTACGGTAAGAAGCGCGTCGTTGAAGGTGTCTCGCTCAACGTACATAGTGGTGAGATCGTCGGGTTATTAGGTCCTAACGGTGCGGGTAAGACGACGTGTTTCTACTGTATCGTCGGCTTGGTAAGAATGGACTCGGGCACGATTTCAGTCAATGCGATTGATGTTTCCAACGCTCCTATGCACGTTCGTGCGCGTCAGGGATTAGGTTATCTACCACAAGAGGCTAGCGTATTTAGACGATTGACCGTGCGTGACAACCTTATTGCGGTTTTGCAGTTACGAAAGGACCTAGGAAAAGCCGAGCGGACGAAGACCATGGAACGTTTGCTCGATGAATTCCAATTGACAGGCTTTCAGGATACCCGTGGCGAACGTTTATCGGGTGGTGAACGGCGACGACTAGAGATTGCGCGAGCCCTAGCGTCGGCTCCTAGGTTCATGTTGCTCGATGAACCCTTTGCAGGCGTCGACCCAATTTCAGTAAACGATATTAAAGAAAACGTCCGTCGCTTGGTTAGTTACGGCATCGGTGTCCTCATAACTGACCATAACGTCCGCGACACACTTGATATTTGCGATCGAGCTTACATCGTAAGCGACGGACACATCATCGCGGATGGTGATTCAGACGCAATCTTGGCTAACGAACAGGTACGCCGTGTCTACCTCGGCGAAGGATTCAGACTGTGAGTGCGATGCGGGCGGGTTTCCAGCAAACGGTCGCGTTACGCAACCGAACCGTCCCGCGTATGGGTCAATCGATCCACTTACTACAAATGACAAAGCTTGAGTTAGCGGCAGCGATTGAACAGGAGTTAGCGGACAATCCCTTATTGGAAATCGACGAAGCGCTAAGCGAATCGGAAAACCTACACGAGCCACTCGATGAATCAAACTCACTCGAAATCGATGCGGACGACTACGAATTGGATACAGACGATTACGCTGAGCACGGACCCGCAGAGCATCTTGATCGACTTGACCCAGATGAGTCGATTGAACGGGAGATCGAATGGGATGATCAACTAACGCACCTTACGTCACCGAGTGACTCCAATGACACTGATTTGGTATCTCTATTGGAGAACCGAGCTAAATCGGACACGCTATTCGATCACTTATGCGAGCAGCTACGGCTATCTGGATGCACTGAAGATGAAGCTCGCATCGCAGAAATCCTTTTCGAATTCTTAGACGAAGATGGCTTTATAACGCTGTCGGACGAAGCCTTATTGGAGGAAGTCGAGCGATTTGTTGCATGTACGCTCGCTGAATTGGAGGATGTTCTCATCTTCGTACAAGGTTTCTCCCCGATAGGTGTTTGTGCTCGTGACTTGCGGGAATGTTTGATGATTCAAACGCGTGCGATGGCAGGTTCTGACGCACGCGTTCCCGTTGCTATGCGAGTATTGCTAGAAGCATTTGATGCATTGTCAAACCAAGATCCTGACATCGTTGCCGAAACGCTAGGTATGTCTTCATCGGATATTGCTGATGCTGTTGAGTTCATCAAACACCTGAATCCACGACCTGCTTCAGGCTTTTCGAGTGAACGAATCGAATACATCAAACCAGAAGCTCGCGTCCGCAAGATTGGAGATACCTGGCAGGTTGAGATGCTTGATGAATCCGTACCTCAACTCAAAATCTCGGACTGGTACGCCGAGTATCGTCGATCAGTTGGTCGCAAAACCCGTCGCGAGCACGCGAATTCGACGGATGCGAGAGATCGCGAGTACTTAAAGGAATGTCATAGTCGAGCTAAACTGTTTCTTTCAAGTTTGCGATTTCGAAACTTCAATGTCATGCGAATCCTGTGGGTTGTCGTAGCCAAACAACAGGCGTTTTTCGACCGCGGCGAAGGCGCGATGCAACCACTATTGCTCGCAGATGTCGCTGACGAGATTGGACTCCACAACTCGACGGTATCACGATTAACGACAGGAAAGTACTTGGAGACTCCCCGCGGTATATACGAACTCAAGTACTTCTTTTCGAATCGAGTCGGCAACCAACCAGGGAAAGAACACTCGGGTGTCGCCATCCGCGCGGTACTGAAGAACTTAATTCAAGCTGAGGATCCGGCACGTCCGCTGTCGGATCAGGCGATTGCAGCTCAATTGAAGGAGAGCGATATCGAGATATCGCGTCGTACGGTGACGAAGTACCGAGAATCGTTGGCGATCCCTTCATCCAAGGAACGCCGTCAGGTCGCCTAGATCACGTCTCGATTAGTCGATGTTTGTATCGAGTAATTCATTAGAATGAGACTGATAGGAGTATGTAGCGTGATAGGGAGTAACAGTGATGCAGATAAGCCTCAGTGGCCACCATACGCATCCCTCAAAACGACTCAAGGAGTATGTTGAAAAGCGATTCGCCAAGCTTGAACGTCACTTCGATCACATTTCGAATATTCACGTCATCTTCTCGCAGGTTAAACAAGGTTATCGGGCAGAAGCGACATTACACGCATCCGGTACTGAGATTTTTGCTGATGCGCAGGCACCAGAACCCTATGCAGCGGTAGACGCTTTGACTGCCAAGCTCGATCGTCAAATCGTTAAATACAAAGAAAAAATCAGCAGTCATCGGGTGCATTCGGCTTTCTAGTCCTCGCACTACGAAACGCAACGGAGGCAACATCACGCCCTTGCCTCTTGTGTTTACATGGATCGCGATTTATGGTTGATTACGAAGCGTTCATTACCCGAGACCGCGTTACGGTCGTCGACGGACTACCTTCGCGGAAGACCGCGTTGCACCAGCTCGCAGAATTCTTGGCTAGCGGTACCGAACAGTTGTCATACCGTGATATTTTTTTCAAACTGCAAGAACGAGAACGTCAAGGCTCGACCGTATTAGATGAATTACCAGTCGCGATTCCCCACTGTCGTATAGAGAACTGCCTATCCCCGATCGGCTCGTTGTTGAAGATTCGACAGGGCAATACAGTGGATTTCGGTGGTCAGGATGTGACATTGCTTGTCGGGATGTGTTTTCCGCAAGATGCAGCGGAGGACGCGTTAGCAGTGCTACGAACTGTCGTTAGACTGATTGAAGATAGCGGATGTCTGCGATCGATCTTAGCTACCGAATCTCCTGACGAGCTCTTTGAGCTTTTTCGCACCGGGCTCTTAACGGAGTCGAAGGATTGAGAAGCTTCATCGTCAGCGGACGCTCTGGATCTGGAAAGAGTACGGTTTTACATGCTCTTGAAGACTCTGGATTCAACTGTATCGATAACTTTCCGGCAAGCTTGTTGATACAGCACGTGACAAGAGAAGCTGCGCGTCCTGTCGACGAAGTTCCTGATCTGGCGGTCTGTATTGATGTTCGTAATACACCCGACGATCTTGCTGCACTTCCAGCATACATCGAGCGATTGAAGGCAGACGGACAAGAACCTAGGCTAATCTATCTCGATGCGAGTGATTCTGTGCTAGTAAAGCGATTTAGCGATACGCGTCGTAGACATCCGCTCGACGCCCAGTTCAACGTGCTGAAGGACGCGATCGCTCACGAAAAGCAAGTCCTGACGCCGATTGCCGAAATGGCAGATCTGCGTATTGACACGACTAATCGGACGTTGCATGAACTCGATACGCTAACGAAAGAACGTATAGCAGGTCGGTCAAGTAACGAAATCTCACTGCTCTTTCAGTCCTTTGGCTACAAGTACGGTGTGCCGATTGATACGGACATCGTGTTTGACGCTCGTTGTTTGCCGAACCCGTATTGGCGCGAGGATTTACGGCAGTTCAATGGTCTCCATCATCACATAAAGGTCTTCCTAGATGAAAGCGCAATCGTTGACGATTTCTATCGCGATGTTTGTAGTTATCTAGAAAAATGGTTGCCGATATTCTTGGATCAGAAGCGGATTTACGTTACGGTAGGTGTTGGCTGCACGGGAGGTACGCACCGTTCGGTTTATATGGTTGAACGCCTAGCTGAGTTCTTTCGAGATCAGTATCCAGACTTGATCGTGCGTCACCGTGAAGGAATCGAGTAGTACTGATGCTCATAGATCGTGTGGCGATCGTCAATAAGCTGGGTATCCACGCCCGATCGGCCTCGAAGCTTGTAGCGCTAGCGAAGACGTTCCCGTGTCAAGTAAGGATTGGTCTTTCAGAAGACGATCTGCAAAACGCGAAGAGCATCATGGGAGTACTGAAACTCGCCGCGCAGCGAGGGCAAGAGGTAGTGTTGACAACGGATGGTGACGAGGAAGACGCCGCAATGGATGCGATCAGGCAGTTAATCGCGGCGAAATTCGAAGAGCCGGAGTAGAGTTTTACGTGACGCCGTCTTAATTAGACGCGACGGTCATCTCGCTTACCAGAATAGATCCTGTTTTAAACGTGCCTCGGTCTTGCGTATCGTCCCCAAAACCCACAATACCTTTGTACATAAGGTCAAGGTTAGACGCAATCGTTATGTTGTCTACGGGATAGGCGATTTCGCCGTTTTCGACCCAAAACCCGGCTGCGCCACAGGAATAGTCGCCTGTAACGAGATTAGTTCCAGAGCCGATGAGCGACGTCACCAACAATCCCTGATTCATCTGGTTTAGCAATTCATCAATGGGTGTTAGGTCCGCCTCGACGTGAATGTTCGTAACGCCACCAGCATGCCCAGTGCTAGCGAGTTTGAGACGCCTCGCGGAATAAGTACCGAGCAGGTACGTATTTACAACACCGGAGTCGATGATGGTATGTTCGCAAGTCGTCACACCGTCGGCATCGCAGTTACGGCTTTGGATTCTGTTGCGTATATGCGGGTACTCTCGCAACGTCATCCGGCTCGTTGCTACTTGCGTGTTCAATGAATCCTGTAGGTACGACTCTTGGCGGTATAGATTTCCGCCACTAATAGCATCGATCAACGGGTATAGGAGCGATGGGGCGGTCCAACGGTCGTACATTACCGGATAGGTGCCTGTGGCAACAGTTCTTGGGTTTAAGCGTCGCAGCGCCCGTTGAGCAGCTTCGCGCCCGATAAACTCCGCTGATTCGATACGCCCAAATTGACAGTTCTGATCGAACCAGTAATCGGTTTGCATCCCAGCATCAGATCGCGCTAACGCTGTTGCTGATCGACCGTAGATGGTGTATCGGTTCGCGTTAATGAAGCCGAGTGAGTTCCCTCGTACTGAGCAAGTTGCGGTTTGAGAGGCACTAGCCCCATTCGCGGGCATGATACAAGGATCGAAATCAAGTGATGCCGAATCTGCTGACAGTGCGTCTGACTTCAGTTGCTCAATGCTCACCGGTTGCGGAAAGTTCTGCTCTAGATCTGGGAACTCGGTTGCGAGTCGATCTTGATCCGGAAGGCCATTACACGCATCTGCCTCGGTAAATCGCGCAATACTCAGTGCCTGTGCCACTGTATCTCTTATCGCGCCATCGGAGACGTCGGAGGTCACCGCAGTGCCTTCGCGGTGATCAACATAGACACTTACGCGGAAAGCACGACCTTGTTCGTACGCTATGTTCTCAATGTCTCGTTCACGTGCGGATACGTCAACCGATATTGAATCTGATACCGTGGCTGAGGATTGGTGTGCGCCTTGTCGCTGGGCCTCTTCGATCAGTTTCTCAACCAGATCCGAAAGCTCGGTCGCAACGTTTTCATCGTGAAGCTCAATTGCTTCTGCTGCTAACGCTTCCTGTGTCACGTTGATGTGCCCCCGACGGTTATCTGCTCAACCTTGATCGTTGGCTGTCCGACGCCGACGGGTACGCCCTGACCTTGTTTACCGCATGTTCCCACACCTGGATCCAAAGCGAAATCCGATCCGACCATCGTGATGCTGTTCATGACATCCCATGGGTAACCGGTCAACATACAGCCATGGATGGGGCTTGTTAGTTTTCCATCTTCGATTAGGTACGCTTCGGTCGTCGCGAATACGAATCTACCACTCGATGGATCGACCTGCCCACCCGAAAAAGCGCTGCAGTAGACACCTTTCGATACACTGCGGACGATATCTTCAGGATCACTATCCCCGCCGAGTAAGAATGTATTCGTCATTCGGGGAATGGTCAGACTTGCGAAGCTCTCTCTGCGACCATTTCCTGTGCTTTGGTTTCCCGTGAGAATTGCATTGTGCTTGTCCCACATGAATCCTCTTAGTATTCCATCTTCGATGAGAACTGTGCGTTGGCCAGGGGTACCCTCATCGTCAATACTGAGTGACCCTCGTCGACCGTCGAGCGTGGCGTCGTCGACTACGGTACATAGCTCATTTGCCACTTTCTCTCCGATTTTCCCAGAAAAACACGACGTATTCTTCCGCTCGCAATCCCCTTCGAGACCATGTCCGACAGCTTCGTGAAGTAACACCCCAGCCCATCCAGGTCCAAGGACGACCGGCATCTCACCAGCCGGAGCAGCTACGGAGTCGAGTTTGGTGATCGCCATCCGAACTGCTTCACGAGCCATGTCTTTTGCAGTTGCAAAGTCGTCGCGGAAGAACATATCCAGTGGATACCGACCACCGGACCCATCGGTACCGGATTCCGTACGGTTACCGTCCTTAACGATTACGTGAATCCGGCAATTTACTAATGGGCGATCATCGAACTGATTTGTACCGTCGCTACCGTAGACTAGAACACGATCCGTCGAACCCCGGATACTGATGGAAACTTCAGCGATGCGCGGGTCCAGTGCTCTTGTAAATTGATCAAGTTCGGACAGAAACCGCACTTTGTCGTCGTTCGTCACGCCGGCGGTTGGGTCACCACCTGGATATAGACGTCGAAATGGTACATCGCTCGGCGCTTCAGCGCGGCGATTGCCGCCTCGATCTGCGATAGATGCCGCCATGACGCATGCTTTACGCAGAGCACGCTCGTTCAGCTCATTGGTATGGGCGAAGCCGGTTTTCTCACCGGTAATTGCCCTAACGCCAACGCCTTGGCTGACGGAAAAACTACCGTCCTTGACTTTCCCGTCTTCCAATGCCCAAGCTTCACTGCGATTGTGTTGGATGAAGAGCTCCGCGTCGTCTATTTGGCTGTCCATCATGTCAGTGACGTTCAAGGCAAGATCTTGGTCCGTAAGTTCTGCTTGATCAAGGAGGTCTTGACGCGACTGCGTTGGAGAATCTGACATGATGATGTACTAGTGTGAGTTCACAGTTCAATTATTAGCCTAGCCGCGAACTGGCTAGGCGTGCTACGGCGTGGCAGCCTGAGTTGGTTGGGTCGGTTCCATACCAATACGCGTGAGGATCGGGTTCTCCAAATCTCCCGTAATTTCGTACTGCATGGTGAACAGAGCTTTTACTGGTTCATTGATGATGAGAGTCGTGAGGAGAAATGCAACTGTCGACGCCGGATTGGTCGCGGCGAGATAGGCTGCGTAGGTTTGAAGGCCCTTATTCAATGGAATTCTCACGGTCAAATCGTTATTCAATGCACCGGAACGCGTGTTGATGCTGCCCGATAGTCGGAGACGAACGCTAGGGCCATCGATTCGTAGAGGTTCCTGAAACGTTAGAAGACCGTCATTGAGTGTCGCTGCCATCGACGCGGTGTCATAGTGAAGACCTTGTTGCGTAACGTCCCGAAAGTCCAACGCAAGACGGTTAAGGATTTTCGAAAAGTTCAGGAGACTGATAATGCGGAGCATATCGCCACCTTGGTCAATTTCGATGAATCGACCGTTACTGGCACTCGCTCGAAACTGACCGGATGAGTTCTCGATGTCGATAGCTAGCGGTGATCCAGGCCAATGGATGTTTGCATCTACTTCAAATTGCTCACTTTCGGCACTAGCATCGAACTCCCATGCCTCTAAGATCGTCCCCAAATCCTCCCCATAGAACCTGCCATTGAACTCAGTAATGTTGGTTTCACGATTCCACTTGATGGGTGATGTCGATTCAATTTGTAACCCACGGGTATCGGCGACTAAGTTGGATATCTCGATTCCGTGGTCGGTTGGCACTAAGGTGAAATCCCAACTGCCCCACGATTCAGAATCCTCGTCGCTGGCCTTCAGCACCAAATCATCGATTCGGACATTTGTTGGCTCAATTTGGGACAATAGAGATACGTCGAGAGGATCGTCACGTCCCTCGTCGCTCATGAGGGACCATATAAGTTGAGATGCGTGGATTTCGGTTTTCGCGTCACTTGATTGTTTAACGATCGTTCCGTCGAATTCATCGGACTCAATCGCCACATCTAGGTGGTCACTACCGTAAGAACCGTTGAGAATCACGTTGGCGAAAGCATGATCGAAGGCGGTAAAACGGTCAACCTTCACTTCGGTTAAGACGATTGATACGTCCAGCTGCTGATTCTCGTCAGCGCCATATACCCAGGAATCAAGCGTACCGGTGAAATGAAGTTGGTTTGCACGTCGCTCAGGAATTTGCACACCTTGGCCGAGTGCAAACGCCCCTTCAAGAACTGATCCCGAAGCGCCCTCCAAAGTAATCCAACCGTTGACATCGCGCGTCTTGGCGGTTATTTCAGTTTGACTCTCCTTGAACACAAGTCGTAAGTCACTGGGATTAGGTTCATTAGGCTTGTCTGCGACGGACGTTAGAGAATCGAATTCGATGCCCATCAAAGCAGATGAAATAGTCAGTTCTGTCGGATCATCTGACGAGGGATAGACGCGTAACGTTGCTTCAAATTCGGTTGTACCTTCGCCAGATTCGACGTCCTCTAGTCCGGCAATAGTTAGCGCACGTTCTGCATTAATTCGACTGTGTAGCTGAAACTCTATTGCTGGCTGGCCGTCGTACCGTTTGGATTCAATCTTCCCCTCCATGCGCTGATCGAAGAAGGTTCCGCGTGTGAGTGAGGCCTCAAGGTTGAACGGTGAACTCCATGTCGCGGTTCCATTGAGCTCGTGGAACTCAATGTCAAAGTTCGGCATGTATAGCGATGTATCGTGCAACTCGAAGTTGATTTGGTAGTCGCTACGCGTGGCCTCGTCGTCAGTGGTCGCGGACGATGGCGAATCGAAAGGGAACGAAAGATTGGCATCAATCGACACTAAGCCTTCACCGCGCCACGATGCGTCGATTGCTGGCAGCAGAGACTTCAGATCACTCGCCTGCACAAAATCTAAGAGATCCTGCGCTTTCGTCGTTGCGGCAAAGCTGATTTCGAACGGTCTGTCGGTGCCAAATGGAAAGCTCGCGACTGCGTTCTCCAATTCAGTATTTTGAACAGTGACGCGATCTGTAGTTATCACGACACTGTCGTTGTTAACTGACCACATGCCACCTACGTTGAATAACTGCGGCCAATCTGCTTGGTAGGTAACCGTTCCGTTGGTGAACTGTCCTTCAATGTGCATTTCTCGTTCATTTTGCGTAAAGATCCGGTCGCGAAATGTCATATACGCGACTCGGGTACCGAAGAAACTCGCATTTTCTAGGTACTGTTGTCGCCAACGGGTCAAGTCTTCAACCAGATTGCGCGGTATGAATTCGATGGTCTGGTGTGCCGGGAGCAGCGTATTCTGAGACTTTATCAAGAGAGCTACTCCGTAGTCTGGCACATCCCCTCGCTTATGGCGAATGCTGCCACGAAACAACGCAGAAACTGGTTCATGAATCAGTTCTTCGAGCTGTATCTCCGCTCGTTCTCGCCGGAGAAGCGACGAAACGTCAAGGTGCGAATCTGATGCAGGATGGTCGGCGTCCTCCGGCGCGATGTGAACGGTGAAGTCGCTGATGTGCAATCCGACTTGCTGGTCGCGTATGTCGGTCATCGCAAAGCCAGAAATCGAGGAGAACCGCCATGGTGATTGAAAGTGAGAATCTAGAAATAGCCGACTGGGAGAATTGGTTGCATCCAACGCAATTTGCTTAGAGTTTCCGTAAAGAACGCCGCTTTCAAGTTGCATTTCTGGGAGATTCTCGAAGCTATTTGACGACATGTCTAGAACCTCTGCGTACCAATGAAATCCACTGATGTCGAGTAGAAATTCGTATCGTTGGAAGGTGCCTTGGAGTGCGACAGCTGTTGGCCAACGAAGGCGCTCCTCGCCAGTTGTGATGAAGTCCGTCACAATCGGAACGAGTTCCTGCAATTGGACGTTGTAGGTCGACCCAAACAGGGAGTCATCACCAACAGCAAATACGAAGTCGGGAAGCGAAACGTTTTGCTCATCGCCGTTCAACCATGTGTCTTGGAGTCGGAAACGAGCAGGTTCATCGTCAACTTGAACGAACGTGGATTCAATATGCGCGGTCAACGGCATTCGACCTGTGTGCGTGGCATCAAGTTCAAGATGCCCCTGTACTCGGTGTTTAACGTTCTCCCATTCGGCATAGCCGGTGAGGGTATATCTAGGAAGTCGGTCGTTCCCCGTGAGAAGGGGTAAGTCGACCTCTAGACCATCCACCTTTAGGGACATTTGATAGTCACCAGTTCGTAGATCTAGGAGTGTATCGACCGCGTCGGCGACGAATTCTGCGGTACCGGCTTTTTCCCGCCTTTCCTGCCGAAGATTCGCGCGGTAACGATGTACGCCTTCCTGATTTAAGGCTTCAATTTCTAGGTCAAAATGCTGATCTACGAAATTACGGTTGAGTGTTATTGAGGCCCTTAATCCAAGTTCATCCGTATGTCTTACCCACTCGAAGTTAGACTGAATTGCGTAGATTAGTCCTAGCAGATCTAGCTCAGATTGTTGTTTGGCTAAATCGATTTCAAGTTCTAGTTTGTCGATATTCAGTCGACGTGCGACGAATTGGTTTCGAATCAGACTCTCGAGCACGGCGACTTCGACTACGACGTTACTCGCTGTCCCCTCCGACAGCACGATGCGATCGATCTCGATTATCGGGTTGATAAAACGCCAATGCGATTTGAGGCCAAAGATCTCGATTCCTTGGTCCTCAAGCTTGGTGTTCGCGAACTGTTGAACGTAGGTGGGATACGACGATAGGAATCTGCCGGCAGCTAAGACGAAGGCGCAAAACACCATCAAAACCGTAGCGATATAGAAACTTTTACGAGCGAGTTCAAGCACGAGTCTTAGTCGTGGGTTCGTTTTAAGTACATGGCTTCACGGTGCCGCCAAACGTCGACGCCGAAGTCACAGAGTAATTGATTGGTCTCGACGAGTGGGAGTCCAGCGACAGTACTTGGCTGTCCGCAGATACCTGCTATGAAAATTGCACCTAGACCCTGAATTCCATATGCGCCAGCCTTGTCAACGGGTTCGCCACTGTTCCAGTACCGCTCGAGCTCAACCGACGTAATATCCCTGAACACGACCTCTGCTGTGGCTAGGACGCACTGTTCCTTTTGACCATCGTAGAGACACACGCCAGTCAATACGCGGTGCCGTGCGCCTCGAAGCAGTTGCAGCATATTTATCGCTTCATTTCGATTGTTGGGTTTCTCAAGAATTTGACCGTCACGAACAACGATCGTATCAGCGCCTAGAGCGGGTAGAGAATCGTGTTGTACCGCTGCGGCTTTCGTGCGTGCGAGTCGTTGAACGTAATCTTCGGGGCACTCAGCAACAAGCTGCCGTTCCAAAATGTCGCTGGGTTTTACTTCGAATTTGATGCCGATTTGACGGAGTAGCGCCGCTCGACGGGGAGAAGCGGAAGCTAATGTAATCTGAGGCTCATTCACTGAACGGCGTCGCGGAACTGCGAGTGCTCTGAATTAAGGAGAGGGATTAACAATACCCACCATATCAGCGTCGCGATGGGGGGCATTACGACGCTACTTATGAGAATGTCAACGTCAAGCGTAACAAGTAAGAACAACGATTTCGTCGCAGTAACTAAAAAACACAATATCAATACCGCGATACATGACCTTAGCCCGACACTCGATTGAATGAAGCGAAGCGAAAATCGTCCAGCGAACACCAATGCGAGTAACAGAAGCGAGTTTATCCCCAATGGCTCGTCATACAGTACGTCGAGAATCAACCCTACGATGAATGCCATGATCAATGAGCATCGTTCATGCTGAAACGCGATCCAGAAGAACCAACATAGGACGATCCAATCAGGTTTTAGATTTCTAATCCAATCCGGCACATCGAACGGCATCGGAGCAACACTTAGGATCAACGCCACGATGATCGTCAGCAGGAAATACGACCATCCTTGGGTATCGGTCATGGTTGTTCGACGGGTCCGATGACGTGAAGGTAGGACTTCGACTTTAGGTGCGCGGAAGGCGAGACTGTCACGTGCTTGATAGATTCCGCGACGATATCTGTTACGGTTTCGACGACGCCGACGACGAGACCTTCGGGAAAAACACCTCCAAGACCGGATGTAACAACCGTGTCGCCTACCTGAATGTCGCTGCTAAGGTTCACGTTATCTAGCGTAAGGGGCTCATCGGAGCCATTGCCTGATGCGATGAAATATTGTCTTGTGCGATTCAAAAGGACCGGTGTAGCGTGTCGTTCGTCGTTAAGCAGTAGCACACGCGACGTATCGGCGAAAACTTCGACTGTTCGACCGTATACACCCCAAGGATCCAATACACCGCTATCTACCTCAATCCCCTGTCTGGCACCAACATCGATGATTACTTCTTGTCGTTGCCGATTCGGATTTACCTGCACGATTTCACAGACCACTTGGTTCCGCCTGTTCTCCTCAATGTAGCCTAATGCGTTGCCAAGCTGAGCGATGGTTGTTCGAGCGTGAGCTAATTCCGCGACCGTCGCATTCAGACGACTCACATCCTTCAACAACTGGTCGTTTCGATCTTGAAGTTCATCCATCGACACGACATAAGAAGCTGCCGCATCTTTGGCGTTTGCAGGCAAGTGAGCTATATACACGATTGGTTGCGCGAGCCATCGAATAACCGCTTCTAGAGGAATTAGATATCTCGTGTTCGCGCTAACCGCAAGCAAAAGAACCGAACTAATGAATAGCGCAAGGAACAGATGCGTGTTTTGGACCGTCTGTATAGATCGCAAAGGCATCGTATTCGATCTTTAGAGAGCTTTATTGATCGCAACTGAGGCGTTCAAGCTGACGGCTCGTGTTACGTTTGGTACTCGGGTGCGTTGCCTTCTTGGAGAATCCGACCACACCCATCCGCCACACATTTAAGTGGGTCACTTGCAATAACCACAGGGGTGTCCGTCGCGTCCCGAATACGCTGATCGAGACCAGACAACAGTGCGCCGCCTCCCGTGAGGACAATGCCCCGATCGGCGATATCAACGATTAACTGCGGTTGGCTCTTTTCAAGACAACGACGCACAGCGTCTACGATCTGATTTACAGAGACATTCAACGCGAGATATAGGTCGTTGCTGTCCAAATTGAATCGTTTCGGCATACCAGATTCAAGATGCTGCCCTTGAATCGTCATCTCTAGTTGCTTGCCTTTCGGGAGTTCAATGGCTGTGCCGATTTCATGTTTGATCTTTTCGGCTGTTAGCTCTCCGATTCTGCAACCATGCTTCTGGCGTACATACGTGATGATGTCATTGTCAAACGCATTCCCGGCACATTTCAACGATTCTGAATTCGCGATCGAACCTGCGGAGAGGATTGCGACGTCTGTCGTTCCTCCGCCGATGTCGACGACCATGCTGCCACTCGCTTCCTGCACTGGCAATCCCGCGCCAACGGCGGCGGCGAGCGGTTCCTCAATCAAGTAAATCTCGCGCGCGCCCGCAGATCGAGCGGAGTCGCGGATGGCACGCTTCTCAATCGATGTCGATTGCGCAGGGATACATATGATCACACGCGGATACGACGGTAAAACGCGGTTTCCGTTAGCCATCTTTATGAAATGAGCCAACATGGTGTTGGTGACCTCGAAATCCGCCACTTGACCATCCTTCATAGGCCGAATGACTTCAATGTTCTGAGGACTAATCCCCAGGAGGCGTTTGGCGTCGGTGCCTACCGCCACTACACTACGGGGTTCTCTTCTTAAAGCAACTACTGTAGGTTCGTTTAGTACTATTCCTCGATCTTTTGCAACGATAAGAGTGTTGGCCGTTCCCAGGTCTATTGATAAGTCTTCCGAGAACATGCCGAAGAGAGTTTTTAGCAATGCAACATTACTCGGAAGTGGTAAAGCAAGGGGCGGTAAGAATACCAAAGCAAATATCACTTTGTGATTTGAAACGGTGTCTGATGTTGTGTTGGGTGTAAGTACTTGAATCGTCTAGAAAAATATGTTTGGAGAACATGCTGGACGCATGGGATTACCGTTTGAAGGACTCCCTTCGATCGTATTAAGCTAAGCGTTTTGTCCACATAAACCCTCTTTTATCTATACATATGAATAGCATAAAACTCATACTATTCAATTTGAATTGGTTCTTAAAATGTCGCCTCAATTTGTGTATTCATGCACGATATGGACGACGAAACGATTGAGCGACTATTGACCTTAAGTCAGTTATCTCTAGATATAGAAGATAGAGAGAAGATTCGTCGTGATCTGGATGCGATTATCGGATTCATCGAAATCATGGATCAGGTTAACACAGAAGGGGTTGAACCACTCGCACACGCGGTTGACCTAGATCAGCCATTACGGAAAGATCGCGCAGTGATAGATTTTGAAAGGGATGACTTTCAATCCCTCGCACCAAAAACTGCAGATGGGTTCTATCTTGTGCCCAAAGTGCTGGATCAGCATTGAAGCCATTCATTGGGGTGCAGGAACTTCGTAACGATCTGCGAGCAAAGAAATACAGTGCTGTAGAGCTTGCTCACTTCTATCTGAATCGTATTTCGGAGCTCAACGGTTCGATTAACGGCTTTATTACCGTTGACAGCGAGCGATGTCTAGAACGAGCAGCGTTGGCCGATCGTCAGTTAGCGCACTCGAACCCACACCCGCTGTGTGGAATCCCAATTGCTCATAAGGATCTGTTCTGTACAAAGGGGGTGCGTACAACGTGTGCTTCGAATATGCTGGGATCGTTTATCGCACCCTATGATGCAACGGTCGTCAAACAGACCGCGGAAGCAGGGACAGTCTCTTTGGGTAAAACGAACATGGATGAGTTTGCGATGGGCTCGTCTAATGAAACGAGCTGGTTCGGCGTCGTTCGAAATCCTTGGAATCTGAACTGCGTACCAGGTGGATCTTCCGGAGGGACCGCAGCTTCGGTATCGAGCGGTATGACGCCATTGGCGACTGGATCGGATACAGGCGGATCGATCCGCCAACCGGCTAGTCTGTGCGGAATAACTGGTCTAAAGCCAACGTATGGGCGAGTGTCCCGTTTCGGCATGATCGCCTTTGCTTCAAGTTTGGACCAAGGTGGTCCTTTGGCTCATAGTGCAACCGACGTCTATGAGTTACTCGCGGCGATGGAGGGTCACGATCCGATGGACTCGACCTCTGCCGACGTTGAGAACACCACATTACCCGCAGGTGATCGATCCTTCGTGATCGGGTATCCCGAATCCCTGTTCGATGACTTGGATAGCGACATCGCCGGATGCATCGAGCGCGCGAGGTTGCAGTTTGAGGCACTTGGACACAAAATCGAGGTTGTGGAACTCCCACATATCGATGCGGCGGTTGCGGCGTATTACGTTATTTCGAGTGCAGAGGCGTCGACGAATCTTGCACGGTACGATGGCGTGCGTTACGGACATCGAACTGAAGTGTCTGAGGATTTGTTAGATATGTATTGTCAATCCCGCACTGAAGGATTTGGTCTCGAAGTCAAACGGCGAATACTCACGGGTACTTACTCTTTGTCGGTGGGCTATTTCGACGCGTATTACCTTAAGGCTCAGAAAATCCGTCGGCTAGTTCGCGATGGTTTTCTTACGGCTTTTGAAAATGTTGACATGATCTTAGCTCCCGTCACACCTACCACAGCATTCGAATTCAACTCAATGAAAGCCGATCCGGTAGAAATGTATAAGCAAGATCTTTACACGATACCGGTGAGCTTAGCGGGATTGCCCGCATTGTCCTTGCCATGTGGTTTCGTCAATGATCTTCCTGTCGGGATGCAACTAATCGGGCGGCATTTCGCGGAAGGTGAAGTATTGGCAGGTGGAATGGCGTTTCAGGACCGAACGGACTGGCATGAACACCACCCGACTTTGGAGTCTGCTAGCGCGTTGTGAGTCGTCATTGGGAACCAGTCGTCGGCATTGAGGTCCACGTTCAGTTAGCGACGAGATCAAAAATCTTCTCAAGTACGTCAGTGGAATTTGGCGCGGAGCCAAACGTGCGCGCGAATTTGATTGATTTAGCGATGCCAGGTGCTCTACCGGTTTTAAACGAAGAAGCAGTCACGATGGCTGTAAAGTTCGGCTTGGCGATCGATGCTGAGATTGCGGAGAAATGCGTCTTCGATCGCAAGAACTATTTCTATCCCGACCTTCCGAAGGGGTACCAGATTAGTCAGTTCGAATTGCCAATCGTCGGGCGAGGTCAACTATCAATATTTCTTGAAGATGGTTCGGTTCGGCAGATAGGTATTACTCGAGCGCACCTAGAGGAGGATGCTGGTAAGTCAGTCCATGATCGGTTCTCTGAATCCACGGGGATTGATCTCAATCGTGCAGGAACGCCGTTACTTGAGATTGTCACGGAGCCTGATATGCGTTCGGCAGCGGAAGCAGCCGCGTGTTTCCGCCAGATTCACTCATTAGTTCGTTGGCTTGAGATTTGTGATGGAAATCTCGCGGAAGGATCCATGCGTTGTGACGCAAATGTTTCAGTGAGACCGGTTGGTGACGAGTCGTTTGGGGAACGGACTGAGATCAAGAACATTAATTCGTTTCGGTTTGTTGAGCGTGCTCTGAATTACGAGATTGAGCGACAGATTGACGTTCTTGAGGCTGGTGGAGAAGTCGTTCGTGAAACGCGTCAGTACGATGCGACCCGCGACATGACGTTGTCGATGCGAAGTAAAGAACTATCTGACGACTACCGCTACTTCCCAGATCCTGATCTCTTACCGTTGCGTCTCTCTAGCGAATTCGTAGCGAGAGCGCGTTCGACGATGCCTGAATTACCTCAGCAGAAGCTTGAACGGTTTATTTCGGACTATTCTCTGGCGCAACCCGTCGCAGTTAGATTGACCCGAGATCCTAGTATCGCATCGTATTTCGAATCGACGGTTGCCTTGGGTGCGGATCCACAGCTATCCGCAAATTGGTTACTTGGGGAAGTGGCCGCGGCTCTTAAAAGAGAAGAGAAGGACTACGCTGACATACCCGTCTCGTCAGCACAGCTGGCAGACTTGATCAAACGACTGCAGGATAAAACCTTGTCTTCAACGCTTGCGAAGGTGGTTTTTGAGCACATCTGGACATCCGACGGTTCTGTCGACGAAATCATTGAGCGTCAGGGGCTTCGTCAACTAAACGATACCGACGAGTTACGTACACTGGTCCAGCGCATCATTACGGATCACCCAGACCAAATCGAGCAGATCCAGAGCGGAGCGACAAAAGTGATGGGCTATCTAGTGGGTCAGGTAATGAAGGCGTCCCAAGGTAAAGCAGACCCTCGACAGGTTAGCGATCTATTAAAACGTATGCTAAATATATAACATAAAATAATATGTATTACCGATAAATAAATCGTAGCGTTATTTAGAATAACTCGCCCACTCGCTGAATGAGCGCAAGAGCTAATGAGCGCAGCATACAAGCTGACGCATCTTGAGCAGTTAGAAGCGGAGAGTATCTACATCATGCGCGAGGTTGTTGCCGAGCGCGAAAACCCCGTATTGATGTACTCCATCGGAAAGGACTCTTCCGTTTTACTGCATCTTGCGAAAAAAGCTTTCTATCCTGGAAAGCTGCCTTTTCCGTTACTTCACGTTGACACGACGTGGAAGTTCAGAGACATGATCGCGTTCAGGGATCGCCTCGCCACAAAAGGTGAGTTTAACTTGATCGTGTACACGAATGAAGAGGGTAGAGATAGCGACGTAAACCCATTCGATTACGACGCTGATACGTATACCCAAATCATGAAGACGGATGCGCTCAAGACAGCATTAGATAAGTACGAGTTTGATGCAGCTTTCGGTGGTGCACGGCGGGACGAAGAAAAATCACGAGCGAAAGAACGCGTGTTTTCACTTCGCGATAAATATCACCAGTGGGATCCAAGCAATCAACGTCCAGAATTGTGGAATATCTATAACAGCAATATTCGCAAAGACGAAGAGATTCGGGTTTTTCCGCTTTCGAACTGGACTGAGCTCGACGTATGGCAGTACATCTATCAGCAAGGAATCGATATTGTTCCACTCTATTTCGCAAAGGAACGTCCTGTCGTACGTAGGCGCGGAACTTGGATTTTGGTAGACGACGAACGAATGCGTCTCGAACCCGATGAAAGTCCTGAAATGCGTATGGTGCGCTTCAGAACGTTGGGTTGCTACCCCCTTTCTGGGGCGATTGAATCGAATGCGTCTACGCTACCTGAGATCATCCACGAAATGCTCGTCGCGGATACATCTGAGAGGCAGGGACGTTTGATTGATCACGATACTGCAGCATCGATGGAGACTAAGAAGCAAGAAGGGTATTTCTAGATGATGGGTCAACCCGCGGTCGCGGAATCTCAACTAAAGTTACCTCTTGCACGGGCATTGGAGCGCGACGTGCCAGACATCGAGTACATCAACGACTACTTAGTGGAAAATGAACGAACGGAGTTGTTGAAGTTTTTGACGTGTGGTAGCGTTGATGACGGCAAAAGCACGCTGATCGGTCGATTGTTATACGACTCCAACAAGGTTTATGAAGATCATCTAAACGCACTTATTCGCGACAGTAGGCGCTTGGGTCACAATAGCGATGATCTCGAATTCGCGTTGTTAGCTGATGGCCTAAAAGCAGAGCAAGAACAAGGCATCACGATTGATGTCGCATATCGCTACTTCGCGACAAGCTCCCGAAAGTACATCATCGCGGACTGCCCTGGTCATAGCCAATACACGAAGAACATGGCAACAGGTGCGAGTAATTGCGAACTCGCGGTCATCCTGATTGATGCGCAAAACGGCGTACTCGACCAGACGCGTCGCCATTCACTCATCGTAAGTTTGCTTGGAATCAGTCAGGTTGTCGTTGCGATTAACAAGATGGATTTGGTTGATTACAACGAGCGGATTTACGAACGCATTCGTGAAGAGTACCTTGACTTCTCGAAGGATCTGGGTTTTGCGCAGACGTCATTCGTTCCAGTTGCAGCAAAGTTTGGCGAGAACGTCGTACATCACTCGACCAACATGGACTGGTATGCCGGTGATACCATCATCGAATTGCTCGAACAAGCGCCCGTTCGTGCGGATCAACGTTTCGATCAATTCTGTATGACCGTACAGCGAGTTCACCACCCAAGCGAGGACTTTCGCGGCTATTCCGGCACAATCACAAAAGGCGTACTTCGTCCTGGTGATCGAGTTGTGGTTCTACCTTCGGGGCATGAAACACACGTAGAACGAATCGTGACGATGGATGGGGATTTAGAGACTAGTTTTGCGCCTCAAGCTGTTACGGTAATGGTCAGCGACAAGCTAAGTATTAACCGAGGCGATACATTGGTGTCGCCCAGCTATACGCCGCGCGTAAGTGATGTTTTTTTAGCCAATGTGGTTTGGATGGCGGAAAAACCGCTCGTGGCTAAAAAGACCTACCTATTCAAGATGGGTGCGCGCCAGGTCACCGGACAGGTTTCTGAATTTGTGCATCGACTCAATGTCAATACACAAGCACATGAGTCATGTGAACAGCTCGATGCGAACGAAATCGGATTGGCACGCATTCAACTCCAACGTCCCGTTGTATTCGAAGATTACGTCGACGACAGGACGATGGGCTCGTTTATAGTGATAGATCGGATTTCTAACGAGACAGTTGGGGCGGGCATGATTTGTGACCATGCGGCAACAGAAACTGGCGCGGCTTAATCTCGACGCGAAATATCGACTGGTCTTCTAAAAAAGTAACCGCGACCGGTGGTCGGGCGTGTGCCTATTCTTAGCGTCTAGCGAAGTGGAACGTAAGTAAAGGTGACTATCCAAACAGATTCAGTGATTGTTGGCGCAGGCCCGTGCGGATTGTTTCAAGTATTTGAATTAGGTTTACTTGGACTGGACGCGCACGTGGTCGATGCATTGGATGTCATTGGAGGACAGTGTGCCGAACTGTACCCTGATAAGCCGATCTACGACATACCGGGCATCCCAGTCTGTGACGCGCAAGAGCTCGTCGAAAAGCTCAATGAACAGATTAAGCCGTTCAGTCCACAGTATCACTTGTCCCAGCAAGTAACCAAGGTGGAACCTATTGACGAGTTGCTATTCTCTGTTGAAACGAGTGCTGGAACTCAGTTTGAGACTAAGTCAGTCATCGTTGCAGGCGGCGTGGGTTCATTTGAGCCACAACCTTTACGCGTTGACGGCGTTGAAGCGTTGATCGATAAACAGGTTTTCTATCGCGTCAAGGATCCTTCCCGATTTGAGAAGCGCCATTTGATCGTATTGGGAGGCGGCGATTCGGCGTTTGATTGGACCAACGAGTTGGCTGAACGAGCTGCGAGTCTTACATTGATTCATCGGAGTGACCGCTTTAGAGCTGCTGATGCGTCGGTCGCAACCATGAGATCACTTGAAACAGCTGGTAAGGTTTCGTTCCATATCGGGAACGTGACCGGATTAGAAATGGATGGTAACACGCTACGACGTGCGGTAGTGACTCATCCTGACAAGTCGATCTCTCAAATGGACTTAGATGATCTACTCGTTTTTTTCGGTCTATCACCTAATCTTGGTCCAATCGCCGATTGGGGTTTAGAACTGGATCGAAAGCAGATTACGGTGGATACGGAAAAATTCGAGACGAATGTTCCTGGAATCTACGCAGTTGGTGATATTGCGACGTATCCAGGTAAGAAGAAACTCATCCTGTCTGGATTTCATGAGGCCGCACTTGCGGCGTTTGCGATTAAAGCCCGAATTAATCCGGATGAAAAGGTTTACCTGCAATACACAACGACTAGCCCGATCATGCACGAGCGTCTTGGGGTTAACTAATCTCAATACGTCGCTTCTTCATTAGCTTACTCGAGCGAACTAGCGAAACGGCGCGACGGACGATTCGTGCGTGCAACCGGCTTCTCGGTTACTCTTTTTGCTTCCTTGTTCTTCAAAGTAGCGTCCCTGCACTTGCCAACGAGAGCATCCAGATGAATTTGGGCAAACTCGAAGCTCTGAAGCCCGTTATGCAAGGTTGGATCGATTCCAAGACATTACCTAATGCAGCCGTGATGGTGTTATTTCGCGGTGAGAGTGTGTTTGAGCATCACGTTGGAACGCTCGATCTTGAGCTTGGCACTACCGTGCGCCCCGATTCACTTTACCGCATCTACTCGATGACTAAACCGGTCGCGGCAGTGGCTGCGATGATGTTGGTCGAGGATGGCAAGCTAGCACTCGATGATCCCATCGCAAACGTGCTACCGGAGTTTAGCGACCTCGAAGTATTGGTTGGTGACGTGAAAATGCCAGCAAGACCGATGACTTTGCGACATTTACTATCCCATAGCTCCGGTCTCACGTACGGCTACTACGGTGATACCGCAATCGATCGCCTTTATCGCGAAAGAGAATTAATCGACGACTGGGACTACCTTGTACCAACAACACACGATTTAGTCGTTGGACTCGGGGCGTTGCCACTGTTGTTCCAACCTGGTGAACGGTTTCACTACAGTTTCGCGTCTGACGTGGTGAGTGAGATCGTGGCGCGTGTCAGTGGTATGCGGTTTGATCACTACCTGACGCAATCGCTTTGGCAACCTTTAGGCATCGAAGATGCTTTCTTCGACGTACCGGAAAGTGAATTGGCACGTTTTGGAACAAATCAGTACCCCCATCGAAACGATGTGTTTCCGATTCAAGACACACCGCGAGTCGATCCAGAGTTTCGTGACGTAACGTTCATTTCAGGTGGTGGTGGATTGGTCATGTCGATTAAAGACTTCGGTAAGTTCGCTCAGTCCATCTTGAATGGCTTAGAAGGTCGTGACGATGCCGTACTGCAAAAGTCGACGATCCAGGAAATGTTGAAGAACCAGCTGAGTGCCGAATCTGATGAATTCCAATACGGTCTCGGATTTGGCATTCGCAAACGCCCGGATCCTTTTGATCAAACGCAGGTAATCAACACTTATTACTGGGGCGGTGCTGCCGGAACATCGTTCTGGATAGATCCTGATCACGCACTCGTCGTCGTGTTCTTTACACAACTTATCGGCGCACCAAACGAGCCCGTTAATGAACTAGCGACAGCAATCTACGATGCTGTTGAGCGACATTGAGAGTGAGAGCGGACCGCAACATATTGTTACGTCTGGTGAAATAGCATCAAGCGATATCCGCTAAAATCACGGGTAGCCGATTGCTAAGAGGGAAGGATGTCGGACGGACCATTACCAGTTGTTAGTTACCTCAAGATGCCCGAAGGTGGGGAACCCTACCTTGAAGGACATCGTTGTGACGTATGCGGTGCGGTCTTTCTTGGCGAGCGGCGCCACTGTTCAAAGTGTGGTGCGCGTGACTCGATGTCAACATTTCAACTATCCAATCGGGGTACCCTCTACTCGTACTCTATCGTTCATCGTTCTTTTCCTGGAATCGACGTGCCGTATATTTCGGCAATTGTCGATCTGGAGGGAGGCGGAACGATCAAGGGAAACTTAATCGGAATCGAAGCGGACCCGGAGAAGATCAGTTTCGGGATGCCGGTTGAGGTGGTATTCGATGACGCACTCGGTCGAAAGGACGCAGATGGAAACAGCTACCTTTCGTATTTTTTTAAACCTGCTTAGCTAGGAGAGAGTAATGGCAGACGCTTACGTAGTCGGCGTAGACATGATCAAGTTCGGTCGGTTTCCAGAGAAATCCGTGCCTCAACTCGGTGCTGAAGCCGCGTTGCTCGCGCTAGATGACTGTGGATTGACCGTCAAGGATATGCAAGCCTTGTATTGCGGAAATCTCAACCAAGCGAGCGGCATGGTAGGTCAGCGCCTCTTGCAGGAGATCGGCCAAACGGGTATACCGGTCGTCAATGTTTCGAATGCATGTGCGACAGGGGCGACAGCATTTCGGGAAGCATGGATGTCGGTGAAAGCAGATGTCTATGACATCGTGCTCGCTGTTGGTGTTGAACAGATGGGTAAAGGTCTGCTGGGCGGCGGAGGCGGCTCGAAAGGGATATCCAAGGAAGGATTGCTTGGATCCGGTACGATGCCATCGGTTTTCGCTGAAGCCGGATTGGAACATACCCGAAATCACGGCACGACGTTTGAGCAATTCGCGAAGGTCTCGGTGAAGAATCATCACCACTCGACGATGAACGCGAAGGCGATGTACCAGATCGAGACGCCACTCGAAGTGGTTATGAACGCAGAGATGATCTCGTATCCGAATACCAAACTGATGTGTTCGGTCAACGTCGATGGATCGGCCGCAGCGGTGATCGCGTCAGAACAAAAAGCCCGTGAGCTTGGGCTGATGGATCGAGCGATCAAAGTTCGCGCTTCAGTGCTGACTTCTGACCCTTGGCAAGAACGCGATCTCGTAATGCCAGACGTGAATTCGTGCACACGAATGGCATCGAAAGCCGCATATGAAATGGCGGGGGTTGGGCCCGAAGACCTTGACTTAGTCGAGCTCCACGATTGCTTCGCAACGGCTGAGATTCTGCACTATGAGAATTTAGGACTCTGCGAAGAAGGTGAAGCGGGTCGACTGATCGACGATGGCGACGTCGAGTTAGGTGGACGGGTTCCAGTTAATGTCTCAGGCGGCTTGCTCTCGAAGGGACACCCCTTGGGAGCGACCGGAATCGCGAACATCTATGAGGTGAGTACCCATCTACGTGGCGAAGCGGGTCGACGTCAAGTCGAAGATGCCAAAATCGGCTTAACGCACGTGATTGGCCTCGGTAGTGCATGTGGAATACACATTCTCGAGAAGGCTGCTTAAACACCGCTGACAGGTTATTTGGTCACCGATGAGTAGATGAACTTAACTTGTCGAAATCGTAAGTAGCTAAGTAGCAGCGACGCCGCTCGTCTAACGATGAGCGGCGTTTTTTGTGGTGGTTGAATGAAGATCGGTGTTGTTTGTGACACGCACAACAACGTAAAAAACGTAATCCAAATTGTTGAGTTGTTCAACGAAGCCAAGGTGGATCGCGTTATCCACACCGGAGATATCACGAAGGGCACGACACTCGACTTATTCGGTGCCTTAGATTGTCGGTTGTACGGTGTATTCGGTAATAACGATTTAGAGCGAGAGGGTTTAGAAGATTCAATTACGCGCCATCACTTCGTTTTTCAGGATCCGCCGCTAAGGCTTCGTTGGCATGGGCGGTCGATATTGGTCGTGCACGACCCGGCAACGCTAGTTCAGATAGATTTAGACGATTCGGAGCTGGTTCTGCACGGACATACGCATTTACTAAGAGAGGAGCGGTCCGTTGAACGCTTGATATTTAATCCTGGTGAGTGCGCTGGGCAGATGGTCGGCCACAACGCAATCGGGGTGGTGGACCTGACCAATCTCGAAGTTGAGCTACTGAAGTTCTAGCGATTGATATAGGCGCTACGGGATCGTGTCCCATTACCGACGACTTACTGTTCGCCTAATTTTTCGGCTAAATCTGCTAAGAACGCTCGGATACGCTCGGCATTCTTACCAAGGTCAGTCTGTCCGATCCGAGAGACTGAGTGTAAGTCGACGGTCGCAGAATCCCCCTCGACGTTTTCTCGAACTCGAACAACGACGTCATCCTTATACCCGAACCAGAAGGTCGTAGCAGTCGCTTCAATCGTGCCTTCTTGTTCGTTTTGTGTGACGATCTCCCATCCGCTTTCTTGCACCAACGCGAGAGCCGCCGAGTACACGCTATCTTTGCTTGAGTTTAGGACCAGAGACTGAATGTCGTCGTATGCGCCCTTGTGTAACTCCTTTTTCCGCTCGTCTAGCTCAACTGGGTTCGACATCTCGCCTCGAAGGGCGACTACCGCTTGCGAGAATACAGGAGGGTCAACGAGATCTGTAGAAATGTTGTGGGCGACGGGATGCGTAGTTGATTTGTTGTGTAGAATGGCAGCATAACCAGCCAAACAAAAACAGATCACGAATGCGACGAACATTGTGAAGAGGCCATACGGCTGTTTACGTAGCACGGAGACGAACAGAGTTCCCACTGTCACTAACGCAACCAGTACGCTCAACGCAAATCCGACTAACACGAGCATGCTGCTTACGCCGAATGAGGTTACGCCGAACTTATGAAGCCAAGCGCCTCCGATCGCTAGTACAAGACATGTAATAGCGCTATAGAGAAGAATCCGAACCCATGTCCGCATAGTGGTGTCTACTAGTCGATCAACGTGTTGAGGCGTCGATTATCCATTCAAGTAGTCTCGTTGACCGAGAAAAAGCGCACCTACTTTGATCTCGCGTTCGATCCTCGCCCGTTGCCTAACGCTTCAGCTGTTGGGTCAGGAGAAACGAGTTTTTCGGTGTTCCCACTACGCATTTTTTGAACTCTTTCGTTGATCTTCCGCGAGGAAGTCACGACCTCGTCTGTTTTGTTCAAGACTGACGTTAGACGTTTCTGAAAGTCCTCAGTTCTTTGTTGAAGTCGTTCCGCGTCTTTTGCGATTTCAGCAAGACCCTTTAACACTTCTTCAGCTGCTCGTTGAACGTTCATCGTGTTCACAACAGATCGAATAGTGTTCAGAGCAGCCATCAGCGTTGATGGTGAGACGATATACACGCGTCGTTTGTGAGAGATATCCGTTACTGATGGGCTAGACGAGTAGATTTCTGCGAAGATCGCTTCGGATGGGACAAACATTAATGCAAACTCCGACGTAACGTCGGGAATGATGTATTTATCTGCAATGTCACCGATCAAACGCTTTATTTCTTTCTCAAACTGTTTTCGTGCATCGCTCTGATCGTTTGGTGTTGAGGCATCGGTAATGTTTCGATACAGCTCACTAGGAAACTTCGCATCAATTCCAATCGGACCCGGTGGGTCTGGAAGTTTCAAAAAGCAGTCGAATGTCACGTAACTCCCGTCGCGTCTATCCTCGCGATGTTGAAACGCGTATAGCTCAACCGGTAGCGCGGTCGTCACTATGTCCTTCAGTTGACTTTCGCCAAATAAACCTCGCTTGTTTGGGTTATCGAATATGCGCTTCACTCCGGACACGCTTTCGTTCAGGTCGCTCACACTCTTCTTAACGCTGTCTTTAAATTCAGAAATCGCTACTAGCCGTTCGCGTACATTCGCTATTAATTCAGTGTTCTCTTTGTTCCGTGCTGCCGCTTCCTCACGACCTTTGCTAAGACCTAAATCGAGTGCTTGACGAAGCGTTTCAGCATCGGATTTTTGTCGTTGATCCATGTCGTTGAGTGTTCGGACGAGATGATTCCGTGTAGTCACTGTGTAGATTAAAAGACCAATCGCAAGTAAACCTCCCACAATTAGTACGACATATAGTGGATCCACTGAATTTCCTCTCTAACAACTCGCGAAATCTTAAATCGTTTCGTCAACGTCACCAACTTTAAATGAATCAGCATTAGTTTGGTTCAGTCTACTGAGACATCTACAATTCTGCCGCCCTTCGCGGGTCCACCCGTATCTGTTCCGATCTTCGAGCTGTTCCTTGACTGCACAAAACATGGACGAGTTAGTCGCACTTTGCAAGCGACGAGGTTTTCTTTTCCAATCAAGTGAAATCTATGGTGGACTTCAGGGTGCCTACGATTACGGCCCACTCGGGGTTGAGCTAAAGAACAACCTAAAAGCCGCCTGGTGGTCGGCCATGGTGCACGAACGTGACGACATCGAAGGACTTGACGCATCGATTCTTACGCATCGTTCGGTATTGCACTATTCGGGTCACGAAGAAACGTTTACCGATCCGCTCGTGGATTGTCGCTCGTGCAAGAAGCGGTCGCGAGCGGACCACATAGTCGATGGCAAGTGTCCATACTGCGGCTCAACTTCACTTACGGAACCTCGCCCTTTCAATCTGATGTTCAAGACATCGATTGGTCCTGTTGAGGATGGCGACAACATCGCATATTTACGACCGGAAACCGCCCAAGCTATTTTCACGAACTTCAAGAATGTTGTGGATTCGACGTCGCGACAGCTGCCGTTCGGGATCGCGCAGATTGGGAAGGCATTCCGAAACGAAATAACGCCTCGGAACTTTATTTTTCGTGTCCGCGAATTCGAGCAAATGGAGCTTGAGTTCTTTGTTCAGCCTGGTACAGATGAAGCATGGCATCAAACATGGGTGGAAAATCGTCTCGAGTGGTGGCGTGAGCAAGGTGTGAGCTCAAACCACCTTTCGTGCTATGACGTACCGAAGGAGGAATTAGCGCATTATTCAAAGGCGACGATCGACATCATGTATCGATTTCCGCACGGGGTAGAAGAGCTTGAAGGTGTTGCGAACAGAACCGACTTCGATCTTGGGTCTCATACTAAACAACAGGACGACCTCAGCATCAAAGCGCACGTACAACCGAACACCGATTCGACAGCGAAACTCGCACTGCAAGATAAAGAAACCAATCAATGGATTGTTCCATACGTGATTGAACCGTCCGCGGGTGTTGATCGAGGCGTTCTCGCGGTACTGAACGAGGCGTACTCCGTTGAGCAGTTAGATGATGGAAAGGAACGTACCGTACTCCATCTACCTGCTCATCTCGCACCGATTAAAGCCGCTGTAATACCACTCAAACGCAACCATGAAGAGATCGTGTCGAAGGCACAGTCACTTCGCAGCGACTTGCAAAAACTCGGACTGGGTCGCATCTTCTTTGAGAACAGCGGAAACATCGGAAAGAGCTACCGGAAACATGACGAAGTTGGTACGCCATTTTGTCTCACGATTGATTTTGAAACGCTCGAAACAGATACAGTAACAATTCGAGACCGTGATTCGATGACGCAGATTCGGCTATCGACCGCAGAATTACCTGGTTATCTTGCGACCAATTTAAGTAACTAAGCGCTTGTTGGATTGGATTACCCAAGAAATCCTTGTTCGACATCTCTTAAACTTCCGAGCACGGGCCTATAGCTCAGTTGGTTAGAGCCGTGGACTCATCAGAATGGTGCGCTGTCGACGTGAGTCGTCAGATGAACGGGATGAACTCAGGGAAACCTAAAGCAGACACCAGTCGGTTATGGCAATCCTGAGCCAAGCCGAGAGTACACTCTCGGAAGGTGCAGAGACTACCTGAGAACTGACTGCAGATTGCGGTCAAGTGTTCTTAATAACAGGCGTTTGAGCGTCCCGCGCCCTAGGCTAGGGTGGTGAGATAGTCCGCGCTGGGTGGAAACACTCAGATGTCCGCGTTGCGGATCGTGAATCCATTGGTCCCAGGTTCGAGTCCTGGTGGGCCCACCAAATAAAAACGGCGATGTGTTGCATCGCCGTTTTTGTTACGATCGACTGATTTTGTCTTCAGTCGGTGTCAACTCGCTAGAAGATCGAAACCGAAATCTTTCAGTAGTGAGCGAATTCGATCTGAGTTACTAATACGCCGCATCGCATTCGCCTCGATTTGGCGGATACGCTCGCGTGTTACGTCAAATTGTTTGCCGACTTCCTCTAGCGTGTGGTCTTGATTCATACCGATGCCAAAGCGCATCCGAAGGACCTGACTTTCGCGTGGATCCATGTCGTCAAGCGTCTCTTTGATCGCGTCTGACAGGTTTTTATGCGCAGTATTGTCAACAGGTGACTGGGCGCTTGCGTCTTCGATAAAGTCTCCAACGGTCGCGTCGCCATCTTCGCCGACCGGTTTCTCCATCGATAAAGGTTCTCGGCCAATTTCCTGTACGCGTCGGACTTTTTCCTCGTTGATTTCCATTCGCTCAGACAGCTCTTCTGGTGTCGGCTCCCTGCCCAGTTCCTGTGTCATTTGCCGCGTGATGCGATTGAGTTTGTTGATCGTTTCGATCATGTGAACCGGAACGCGAATCGTTCGAGCGTGGTCGGCAATCGCTCGCGTAATTGCTTGACGAATCCACCAGGTCGCATATGTTGAAAACTTGTACCCACGACGATATTCGAACTTATCGACGGCCTTCATGAGACCAAGGTTGCCTTCTTCGATAAGATCGAGGAAATGAAGACCCCGATTGGTGTATTTTTTAGCGATCGACATCACCAAGCGCAGATTTGCTTCGACCATATCATTCTTGGCGAGACTCTTTTCCTTCGCGCCATGCCTAACTTGCTCGTGGATGCCTCGGATGGTTGAGTACTTGAGACCTGGGTTGCGAGTGTGTGCAGGTATGGGGAGTGCGATACCAGTCTTTCGTTTTAGGATGGCTCGGGAATGGCGTTGATCTAGTTCTTCTTCTCGTATATATCTATGTGCTCTAAAAATCTCTACTTCGTATTCGGCAAGTTTACGGCTATATGGTTTGTCAGCTGAGTGTCGTTTGTACCAACTGGCAGATGATTCCTTGCCACGAAATTCTTCCTTAAATTCGTCAATCGGCATACGACAGCGGCGCACGATTTTTTCGAGTGCCCGCTCTTGCTCCCTTACGTGTCGCCAAGAAGTCTCAGCGATTTGACAGACGTGATCATGGTGGACTAAGGTAAATTTGAAGTATTTAAATATCTGTGCCAGATCGTCGAGTGCTTTGACAGCCTCTTTCGTCCGCCAATTGCGTTGTTTTGCTAGTATCTTGTGACACTTCGCATGGGCGCGTTTCAGCTCGTCGAATCGTTTCTTTGCTTCGTCAGGATCGGGTCCTTTGCGTTTATTGTCCTTCGTTTCGTCTTTTGGCGTATTGGCGTCGATTTGTTGGGCTGGTTTGACGACCTCCATCGGGTTGAGATACCCAACCAATAACTCGCCTAGTTTCTTGCGATTGGTTACGTCCTCATAAACGTCCAGAATGTAATCAACGACCCCAGGAAATGTCGCCACTGCCTCGAGCTCCGCGCTAATACCAGCTTCGAGTCGCTTTGCTATTTCGATTTCTTTCTCACGTGTTAATAGGCCGACCTTGCCCATTTCACGCATGTACATCCGAAGCGGATCCGTGGTGCGTCCCGTCTGGTTTTTTTCAATCGCCGTTAGGGCAGCGTTTAGTTGCTCTTCTTCTAATAGCTCGTCGTCGCTAGCGGAAGCTTCATTGCCTTGGAGCAGATCTTCTTCCGTTGGTGGAGACTCGAAGACCTTTATTCCTGCATCTTTTATATCTGCGACGAATTCTTCAAATACGACGCTAATGTCGCTATCGTCATCACCAACGTCGATAAAGTCGGTGATCTCCTCGTATGTTACGTAGCCTTGCTCTCGGGCTTTCGCCAAGAACTCAATTGAGTCAGTAACAGAATCTGTATTCGCGCGTGTTTCGAGTGTTGCTTGCTGGGAATCTTGAAGTGAGTTAGCCCGGGCTTGCTTTGCCATGCGTAAAAACGGTATCGGAGAAGAGGCGCTATTTTAAGAATGAAAAACCGAAGATGTGTGGTACGTTTTATGTGTACCAATTTGTAACAAAGTCGGGACGGCTTGTCCCGTCGACGAATCGCTGGGAGGCATACTGAGTCTAGCAGTCAGCTGATTGAAATATAGGATGAGAGGTCTACCCGATATAGACGATAGGTATCGGAAAATACGTTCGGTATGCAACGGTGATTTATATATCTGACTGAATATTTGTTCAATATGTAACAATAATGTTAATATGAATTTACAAACTCGTTGGTATTCATGTAATTTACATACATGTTAGCCCTTTGGAACGACACATTGTGCTATAACGAACGATCAGATCTTGTTTATAGCTAGATTGGCTACAGATACGGTTCCAATAATGGTGTATAGCGCGGCTGGCGGAGTCGCCGAAGCGCTTTTAAAGTGATTTGTCGAACACGATTACTAGATATACCTAATTCGCGCGCGATTTCGGCAGTTGACATATCTGAAGTCCTACCAATTCCGTAACGAAGAGACAGAATCTGTGTTTCGCGAGTCGTCAGGTCCGCGAGTGTCAACTCGACTGCGTCTCGTAATCCTTGTTCGAGCGCGATCTGCTCTGGCGAAGGTACACTCTCGCTTATGAGAGTGTCTACCAACGTCGTATCGTCTTCGTCGTTATTTGGCTCGTCGATGGAGATCGCATTGTGTTCGTACAGAACGACATCGCGAATCTGTTGAATGCTCAATCCAGTATCGTCAGCAAGCTCCCCTAGTTTTGGATCTCGTCCGAGAACTTGGGTCAAGCGCATTTTCGCACGACCGACATTGCGAATCGCCTGTGTGAGGCTCGCGGGTAGCTTCACCGTACGACCGAATTCGTTCAGCGCTTGCGTAATCGCTTGGCGAATCCACCAGGTGGCGTAGGTCGAGAACTTAAAGCCACGTGTGTAGTCATATTTCTCCGCTGCGCGGATTAACCCTAGGTTACCTTCCTGGATTAGATCAAGTAAGAGCGCGCCATGGTTGCTATACGTTTGCGCAACCCGCATGACCAAGCGTAGATTGCCTGATATAAGAGCGTTTTTGGCAGCTCGAAACCTCTGAATGGCATTGTTAAGGAGCTGGTCGCGTTCAAGCAGCTCAACGTACGATAGATCACATTGCCGTTCAATGTTCTGAAGCGTCTGACGAACACGTTCGAAGACATGCGTGTGAGCGGTCAGGTTCGCACGTACTTCGATTGGGAGATCGACGACCGTTTCCGTAAGTCGACGCACTGTTAGGCGCGGAAGAACTTGCTCAGCGAACGTGAGTTCTGACATGCCCGCCGTAAGGCAGATCGATCTGGCGCGTGAGGTCGCTGTTTCTATCGACCGCACCGCTTCTTTGAAAGTGTCGAGGAGAGACGTATAGTGGTTGGTAGCAAATTTGAAGAAACGGAACGACTCTTCAAGTGTTGATTCATCGGTGTATGTACGTTCGTTTCTGGGTTTACCGAAGTACTCCTTTGAAGCAGTTTCGAAAAGTCGAATTCGCTTCTCAAGGAGCTCTTGATTCAAAGGATCTTCGCGTTCACTGTTGTTTCCATTTGCGTCAGGTCGATCAACTTCAGGCAATTCTTCTACGTGGTCGAGGAAACCCGCGACGAGTCGGTTTAACTGGCCGGTTTTTAGGTGTGAATTAATCAGCTTCTGACATTGCATGTTTACAGGCTTCACTGCTGCAATAGCGACAAGGGCTTCGCTCATTGCGTCATTCATCGCCCGTGCATACGTAAGTTCCTCATCCCGAGAGAGTAGGTCGAATTCGCCCACGTCCCGCATGTAAATCTGGGTGTTTTCTCGGATGGATCCTCGTTCGCGCTCTTCGATCTCCTCAACGATTTGAGCTTCTTGGTCGCGCTCGAAGTCATACACATCGACGCCGATCTCGATTAGTCTGTGCGCGAGCTCTACATACTGTTCGTCGTGTAAGTCTGTATGCAAACGTGCGAATGCACAGACGTCGTTCATTGAGAGACGTCCGTCTTCAGCGACATACAGACTTAAATGATCGACTGCCTGTTCGAAGGTCTTCATGTGAGGGGTGTTCCACTCACGCATCTGATTCGTATTAGGTAAGACACGCGAAAACGTTTCAATTTCTCGAATTATCCAACGGAATTTCGAGGAATTCGGTCATCGGCTGCATCGAGCTACCTAAATCCATACTTCGCCTGCTTCCAAACTATTGGGATTGTGTTGCATCGTCGTGGTCCGATTGACTAAGTAGCTCAAGTTGTACTTGGCGCTCGACGTCTCGCTGCTTCGCTGTGAGAAATGTTTCGACACCATTGAGAAATTGATCAAGCGTGTCTTGTGGGTTACTCATGTTGTTTTCGCTTGTAGCGTCGTAGATATCGGCAAGATAACGGGCGAACCAAGTATCGTCTTGAAACGAAGAGATTAGACCACTGATGTCCGTGAATCCATGGTGATCGATCGCCTGCCAAAGGCGTGTCAGGGGATCATTTTGAGCAACGTCAACGAGTTGATGTAACAGCGCGCGATGATCGCGTAGGTTTACCCAAATCGCGGGTGCACAAAGCAATTGACTGACGCGCCGACGTGTGTTTATCTCGCTGTAATAACGCTCGGATCGAGCAGCGGTGTTTTCAGGTTCTACCACCGGTTCGTCGAAGTCACCGTCAAAGGGTTGAGGTTCGGCAGGTTCTTGGTCTATTGGATTCAGTGCTAGCAACTGATCCATGTTCACTTCGTTCGGAAAGCATCGGGCAACCTCCTGAGCCAATATCGTTCGAAAAGAGTCATGCTTGATCCCTTGTATTAGCGATTTCGCGCGGTCCACGAAGCGTGCTTTTTGCTCAATACTTGAAAACGTGCGATCTTTTGTTTCAAGCAGAGAATCGACGAAATAGTCAGCGACGTGCTGTGCGTTGTTGATAGCGTCCTCGAATGTCGCGGTTCCTTCGGCTCGAACGAAACTATCAGGATCTTCCCCTTCGGGTAGGAACATGAACTTCACGGTTTTTTCGTCTGTTAGAGCCGCCAGCGCGGATTCGAGCGCTCGCTTGGCGGCGGTTCTACCCGCATCGTCGCCATCGAAGCAGCAGATGACTTCATTCGTGAACCAGAACATTGTTCTGAAATGCATGTCGTTTGACGCGGTTCCGAGCGCCGCAACCGCATATGGAATCCCATGTTGGGAAAGAGCAACGACATCCATATATCCTTCTACAAGCAGTAGCTTGTCAGGTCGTCGCGCGATATTCAACGCTTCAAAGAGACCGTAAAGTTCTCGACCTTTTGAGAATACCTTGGTTTGTTTCGTATTTAGATACTTCGGCTCGACGTCATCGTCAAGTGTTCGGCCTCCGAAACCAACGACGTTTCCTTGGCGGTTGCGTATAGGAAACATCAATCGGTTGCGGTAACGATCGTAAATCGAGTTTCGCTCGCGATTTTCAACGAGTACATCAGCATCAATTAACGTCCGCACGTCAGTATCGGCAAAGTGATCTTTTAGGTTAGACCAGGAATTTGGTGCAAATCCAATTTGGTATTTTTCGATAACCGCCCTATCGATGCCTCGCGATTTGAGGTATTGCTTTATCGCAGTATTACTACCGGCGCGTTCCAGATGGCGTTTGAAAAACAGTGCGCTCTTTTGAAGAACATCGAAGAGTGCGAGTTGTTCCTTCGTAGGGCCTCCAGAGCCGCGGCGTTCCGGTACGGGAACACCGAGATATTGCGCGACTTCCTTGACGGCATCCGGGAAGTTAACGCCGTTTTGTTCCATTAGGAAATTGAAGATCGAGCCTTTCTTATGGCACCCAAAACAATAGAAACTACCATCGTCTCTGATATACATCGATGGTTTGCTGTCCTTGTGGAAGGGACATAGAGCGCGATGCCGATCGCCACTTTTCTCGACTTTAAGGTACCGACTTAAAAACGCCGGTCCGTCGAGCCGGTTCGTTAGATCACTGAGGAACTCGCGGCCAAATTGGCCGCGTGGACTTGTAGGAGACTCGACCATCGCCTGCTAACTATAAAGCAGGTCGTAGACTTACTAAGACAGAAATGCGGTAGCTTAAGGGGTTGGCGTTAGGACCGCTGCTGTTAAGAACTCTCGCGGATAAACTAATGGAGTCGTTCGAATCGGCGCGCTTCTCGACTGATTTTCTTCTGTAATCGTTTCTTCGCCGCAGCTTCCTTGCGCTTACGTACCGTTGTAGGTTTTTCGTAGTACTCTCGACGACGTGCTTCTGACAATATCCCAGCCTTCTCGCACGCTCGTTTAAATCGTCTCAACGCCAAGTCGAATGATTCGCTGTCTCGAACCTTGATTGAGGGCATCTACTGGCTCAGAATTTCAGGGCGCGTAATTTTATGCAGGAAAAGTGGTCACGTAAGGTGAATGAAATCCTCAGCGAGAACGCGCGCAGCCAATGAATTCTGAATTCGTCGCATCGCGGTCGCCTCGATCTGACGGATACGCTCGCGCGTGACATCGAACTGTTTACCTACCTCCTCGAGGGTATGGTCTTGATTCATGCCGATACCAAACCGCATACATAAAACTTGTCGTTCGCGCGGGTCTAGCTCATTTAGGATCACTTCGATGACATCGCGTAGGTTCTCGTAGGCAGTGACGTCAATTGGCGTCTTCGTGTTGTTGTCTTCGATGAAATCGCCAACCGTCGCGTCACCATCTTCGCCGAGGGGGCGCTCCATTGATACTGGTTCACGACCGATTTCTTGCACTCGTCTCACTCGATCGTCGTTAATCTCCATCCGCTCCGCGAGTTCCTCTGAATTCGGTTCGCGCCCCAACTCCTGTGTCATCTGTCGGGTGACACGGTTGAGCTTGTTGATCGTCTCAATCATGTGGACAGGGACACGGATGGTGCGTGCGTGGTCCGCGATCGAACGTGTGATCGCTTGGCGAATCCACCAGGTTGCATAAGTGGAAAACTTAAAGCCGCGACGGTATTCGAACTTATCCACTGCTTTCATCAAGCCTAAGTTGCCTTCTTCAATTAGATCGAGGAAGTGCAAGCCACGATTGGTGTATTTCTTCGCGATCGACATGACGAGACGTAGATTTGCCTCGACCATATTGTTTTTTGCAATGCTTCGTTTCTTTTGACCGGCTCGTACGCGTTGATGTATTTCGCAAATAGAAGCGTATGTCGTGTGATTGTGAGTAGTGGCAAGGCGTCGGTCTCGTGGTACGGACGTCTTTCGCTTCATCGCGTTGACGGAATATCTCTGATCGATCTCTTCTTCTCGAATACATCGATGGGCGCGCATCAGCTCGACTTCGTACTTCGCAATACGTTTGCTGTAAGAGTGATTCGCTTTGATATGGCGTTTCACCCATGCGGATGAAGATTCCTTACCTTCGAATTCCTTTTGGAATATCTCGAATGGCATTCGACAGCGTTTAACGAGTTTGCGTAGTTCGCGCTCTTGTTGGCGTACGCGTTGCCACGACAGTTCGGCCATTTCGCAAAGATGGTCGTGGTGCGGTTGCGTGAACTTGAAGAACTTAAATACCCGAGCAACGGTCGTTAACGCCTTTATTGATTCCTCACTCCGCCAAGATTTCTGCGAGGCGATTACTTTCTGAGCCTTGCGATAGGTTCTACGGAGTCGAGCGAAGCGTTTCTTCGCTTCAGCAACATCGGGTCCTTTGCGCTTGTTCGTTTGACTGGGATCCTTGGGTGTATTCGCGTCGATTTGCTTGGCCTGCGGTACGTGCTCCATTGGGTCAAGGTATCCGACCAGCAATTCCCCGAGTTTCTTACGCTTGGTGACATCGTCATATACGTTCAGAACATACTCCACGACGCCGGGGTAATAAGCTAACGCTTCAAGTTCATCACTAATTCCATCTTCTAGGCGACGTGCGATCTCGATCTCTTCGTCACGCGTCAGTAGACCAACAGCTCCCATTTCTCGCATATACATGCGTAGGGGATCTGTCGTCCGACCAGTAACGTTTTTCTCGATCGCGATGAGCGCCGCACTAAGCTGTTCTTCTTCAAGGTCATCGTCGTCGCTCGAAGAAGGATCGTTGCCTTGAAGAAGATCCTCTTCAGTCGGAGGCGTTTCGAATACACGTATACCTGCATCTTTGATGTCTGCGACAAATTCTTCGAATATCAGACCAATGTCGCTGTCATCGTCTCCGACGTCAATAAAGTCGGTAATTTCCTCGTAAGTTACATAGCCCTGTTCACGAGCTCGCTCAAGAAAAGTAATTAACTCGGTAGGTGCGGTGTCCTTGTTATCAAAAGAAGTAGTCGGTTGTGAGTCAGTTTCGGAACTTGGCATTCGACGTGTGACGGGATGGTTACGCGACCACCCTCCTAATCGTTAACAAGTAGATCGCTACATTTTGCGCATTAGCGAATGTTAAAAGTGTATTAACAAAACACGCGACGCACAATTAGGATGAAGCGATTTGTGATAACAATGCTATCTATGCGTCACGGGCTATTTCGTTGATGAGGCTTTTTCACTGATGACGTCGCGTCGCTCGACGATCCGGAGTTTGAAATCGCTCGAGCGAGTGCGTGATCGACTCAACGCATAAAAAAGCCGAGTCCGCTCAAGAACGAACCCGGCTTTCGTTCGTGCAAGAAAGCGCTTAGCGCAAATACGGCTCGAGCGATTTTGACATCGGACTCAGTCGAAGTTTTTTTAACGCCGACATGTGGATCTGGCGCACACGTTCTCGCGAAACATGCAGTTCGTTCGCAATCTGCGTAAACGTCATTGCATCGTTCCGATTGATACCGAAATTCATCGCCATCACCATTTGTTCGCGAGCGTCGAGTACCGCAAGTGCTTTTCCGACCACTGATGGCCGACTTTCATCAACTGCTTGATCCTCAGGCGATCGAACCGATTCATCTGGAATCATGTTGCCGAACGTCGTGCCGTCATCTTCGTCACCAACAGGCGCATCGAGACCTCGCAGTTCTCGGGTGTAGTTGAAGACGTCTCGAACTTGCTTTGCCGTCTTGTCAACACGGTTGCCGATTTCTTCAGCGGTTGGTTCTCTAAGCAGCTCTTGGGTCAGTTGTCGTTGTGCACGATACACCTTCTTCATGTCTTGATTGACATTAGCTGGTAGTCGTACGGTTCGACCGTATTCTCCTAGAGCGCGCGTGACTGCCTGTCGAATCCACCAGGTTGCATAGGTCGAGAACTTGAAACCTCGGGTGTAGTCGAACTTTTCAATTGCACGAATCAGACCGACATTCCCTTCTTGGATTAGGTCCTCTTCTTCAACCCCTCGATTCTTGAATTTCTGAGCGATCGACATGACAAGGCGAAGATTGCCTACCGCAAGTCCTTCGGTCGCGGCATTCACCCTTGATTCACCTTTCCGTACACGACTCTTGATCTTCAGAAGTTCCCCGGAGTTGTGACCGAGTTCCTTCTCGACTGCACGAACCTGTGATCTCAATTCTGAGATCTTGTTAGCATGCATCGCCAACGCGTCGCGAACTCGGTTCGGCTGCGAAGCAACCAATGCCATCCACCGACGCCCCGTGATATTCGGTTCGAATTCGTTCTCGTATACGTTCTTGGCAACACCGGCCATCCTCACGATTCTTCGCAATTTGGTACGTGCGGACTCCAACGGAGCCATACTCGTTCTAAATAGATGCACGAAATCGAGATAGTGAGGCATCGTGAACTTGAAAAAGCCAAATGCGTTTTCGAGTTCATTTCGCGAATTGACGGTGCGTTTCTGTTTGGGTTGTGCGTAGTACGCATCTACCGCTTTCGTAAACCGCTTGAAACGAGTTTTCGCTTGGTCTAGATTCGGTGGCTTACCTTTCGTATCACGCGGTGCATTACTTGCAACGACATTAATCTTCGGGAGCTCATCCACGACATCCAGATAACCGGCGACAAATCGGTCAAGCCGTCCAGTCTCGAAGTGCGATTCGAAAAGCGCACGAGCTCGTTCAACGACGGGTCGAATGGTCGCTAATGCAGATAGAACCTCATTCATTCCGTGGTTTCTTGCACGGGCTAGCTCGAGTTCTTCGTCACGGGAAAGCAGGTCCAGCTTCGATAACTCGCGCATGTAGATATGCACGTTGTCGCGAATACTGGCTTCTGCCTTTTGAAGATGTGCCTCAATGTCATCATCGGGTTCCGCGATTGCAAAACCGTCGGTTGCCAAACGCGAGAGTAGATCGTCAATTCTGGGATCGTCGATCGCGACTTCGCCATTGAACAGATCGAGGACGTCCTGAATTGAAATCAGGTCTTCGGAATCTGGGCGGAGCCGTAGCTCTTCAACTAAATCTTTGTAATCGATGCCAGCGATTGCGTCTTGATTAATCTGTTCTTTACTGTAGTAAACGCTCATCATTCTTTCCTTTGTCTTACTCTGTCTTCCATCACATTCGTGAATACATTGCCTACTTGGTTGCGCTTTGACTTCGAGATAGTCGAAGCGACAATGCTCGATTCTTCAATGCAGCTTTCAGTTTGGTGCTTGCTTACCCTCCCAAATCCCGCGCAAACGCGGCATGACACGGGTAGTGTCACCGGTCTGATATAGCGTGCAGGTATGCGCCACGTTTTGCGAAATCCAAAGTTTGAGTGCCCATGAGACACGTGAGCGTCAAGAAAGTTCACAGTTTCTATGAAAAAACTAGCCTCATATATCGCGATCCGCCTTACGGAATATATGGGGGCGAAATCGTGAAATTCAAGACGCATCGAATAGCCAGATTACGCAGAGTTAGCGTAATCGACCGTGTCTCACCTTATTATTATAACATGGTGTCGTGGTGCGCCACTTTCGATCCGTATTTACGACTCCATCGGCTATGAATGAGTTAAGTTCGTGCGCGATCGGTGCAGCGTAGCTTCCGGCAACACGCGTGCATAATTTTGGTTGCGCACATTCCTTCGCATTGTGCGATCAACACGTTACCGTCAGAGATCCCTTCACATAAGATTCGACCACTGATGTGGTCACACGCATAGCCTCATGGGAATTAGAGTATTTATCGACGGTCAAGAAGGTACGACCGGGCTCAAGATTTACGAGCTCATGAGCGGTCGTGACGACATCTCGTTGGTACCTGTCGACGATCGCTTTAGGAAGGATTCTGCATATAAGCGTGAAAGGTACGACGAGGCCGACGTCGTCATACTGTGTTTACCCGATTTGGCAGCTAAGGAAGCGGTTGATCTCAAGCCGGAGGCGCGGTTTTTGGACGCTAGCACAGCACACCGTATTGAACAGAACTGGGTGTACGGCTTGCCGGAATTGACGAAGCAATCCCGACATTCGGTTTCTGATGCACAGTACGTTTCGAATCCTGGGTGCTACCCTACCGGCTTTCTTTTAGCGGTGAAACCGTTGGTCGATCAAGATATTGTTCCCACTTCACAACGTTTGCAGGTACATGCTGTCTCTGGCTATTCTGGCGGTGGTAAGAAACTCATCGCGCGATACGACGCTCAGCGGGAGAGGCTGATGGACACCAGAATCTACGGTCTCAACCTTGCGCACAAGCATCTTCCAGAGATGCACTGTCATGCAGGGCTTGATCACGCACCATTTTTCTTACCTGCGGTAGGTCCCTTTTATCGTGGCATGGTTGTCAAGTTCGCGCTCACCAAAACGGATGCAGATAGGGTCTATGACGCATGGACCTCGAAATACGAGCATGAACCGTTTGTTCGAGTGTTGCCAACGGGAGGCGCTGACATACTCGAAGATGGGTTCCTAAGCGCTGAGCTTTGTAACCACACAAATCGAGTCGATCTGCTCGTTTCCAGCAACGGCGAAGACGCCGTCGTTTGCGCGGTGCTCGACAACTTGGGCAAGGGCGCAGCATCGGCGGCAGTGCAAAACCTCAATCTCATGTTGGGCATCGAGGAATCAACGGGTTTGCGGGCGTTCGTATGAATCTCGAAACCCTGGAGCGTGAGTTTGCGTCGCTTGCAGCTCAAAATCTATCGCTGAATTTGACGCGCGGCAAGCCGAGTAGTGCACAGGTCGCGCTTTCCGACGCTCTGGATGGCATTCTTCAAGGCGATTTCATCTGCGCGGATGGCATGGATGCCCGAAACTATGGTGGATTGCGTGGAGTCCCCGAGTGTCGAGAACTCGGTTCTTACTTGACGGACTATCCAGCAGAGCTCGTTTTCGCCGGTGGCAATTCGAGTCTCCAACTCATGTATCTGGTGCTTGAAACCATCGTTCACTACGGCTTGGCAGGAACACAGTCTCTGCGAGGGAAATCTTGTAAAGCCATCTGTCCGGTGCCAGGTTACGATCGACACTTCGCAGCGACCGAACACCTTGGCGTAGAAATGGTTTGCGTTGACCTACACGATGATGGTCCGGACATGGACCAAGTCGAAGACTTGGTTTTGAACGATCCGACCACGTCGATCATGTGGTGCGTACCGAAACACTCGAACCCAACAGGATGTACCTATTCGGAAGCTGTCGTTGAGCGCATCGCTAAGTTACCATCCCTGCGTGGGGAGTCGCAAGAGAATCCGTTCTTCGTCTTGTGGGACAACGCGTATGCGGCACATGATTTCGGTGATGAACCCGTTCAATTGGCATCGATTCACGACCATGCGAAGGCGTCCGGGACACTAGACCGAGTCGTAGCTTTCGCATCGACGTCAAAAATCACGCATGCGGGTGCTGGTGTTGCGTTCGTGGCAAGCGGTGAACGCGTTTTGAACGAGCTTGAAGCAAGATTGTCGGTGATGATCATCGGATTCGACAAAGTCAATCAGCTTCGTCATGCTCGGTTTTTACCGAACCGCACGAGTCTTGAAGGTCATATGAGAAAGCATGCGGCGATCGTACGCCCATTGTTCGAAGCAACCGAAAGCGGATTACAAGAGCGGCTTGGGAATACAGGTCTTGCTACGTGGACTCAACCGACAGGTGGTTACTTCGTTTCTCTTGATGTACCAACGGGTCTTGCCAAGAACGTTGTAGCGTTGGCAGAATCCGCAGGTCTCCAGTTGACAGCTGCGGGTGCGACGTATCCTTACGGTGAAGATCCGGACGATGCGAATATCCGTATCGCTCCGACATTTGCCAGCGTAGAAGAGGTTGAAGCTGCAATGTCGATCGTTGGCTTGAGTGTTCAGTTAGCCGCGGCACGTCGCGAAGTGAGCACTTGATCGTTTGGCGCTTCACGTCGGACGACAGGCGTTAAAGAGCTAAATGGACCAAGCAGACGGGTTATCGGACTCAGAACTTCTGTCATTCGCTGAATTAGGGTTGCCCAAGAGCGTACAACGGGCGATTGATGAGCTTGACTTTAAGACCTGCACGCCGGTGCAGAGTCAAGTTCTCCCATATAGTCTCTCTCAATACGACGTTTGTGCTCAAGCAAACACCGGTACGGGTAAGACCGCCGCGTTTCTTACGACGATCTTGTCTCAGCACATCGAGTTTCCTCCTGACCGAGCAATTCCGATCGGTTCACCTCGCGCATTGGTCCTCGCTCCTACTAGGGAACTAACAATGCAGATCAAACAGGATATGAACGCGCTGTCTAAGTACACAAATGTACGGAGTCTAGCGGTAGTAGGCGGTAAGCGGGTGAAGGAACAGCGAGATGAACTGACGAAACGGCACATCGAAGTCGTCATCGCTACCCCTGGTCGATTGCTTGATTTCATGGGCCAGGGGCTGCTCGACTTGAGTCGTGTGGAAATCCTCGTCATTGATGAAGCGGACCGTATGTTGGATATGGGATTTATTCCTGACGTTCGCCGTATCGTGCGTCAGACACCGGAGCGTCGTCGTCGTCAAACCATGTTCTTCAGTGCGACATTCAATGACGATGTGAGACGATTGATTGATCAGTGGATGTTTGAGCCGATCCAAGTTGAGATACCGTCTGAATCGATCGCAGCGGATTCAATAGACCAACGCTTTTGGATCGTCGGGCGAGACGATAAACGTCGAACACTTTACGAATTTCTGAAACGATGCGATCCGCCGCGTACATTGATCTTTGTGAATCGCCGATCTGAAGTTAAGAAAGTCATGAAATCGCTGCAGAAACGAAAAGTACGTTGCGAAGGTCTGTCGGGCGACATGCCACAGCGCAAGCGCACGGCGGCATTAAATCGATTTAAGCGCGGTGAGATTCGCCATATCGTCGCGACAGATGTCGCCGGTCGCGGGCTTCACGTCGAAGGCATCTCTCACGTTGTGAACTTTGATCTACCTGACATCGTTGAGGACTACGTACATCGCATCGGACGGACGGGACGCGCGGGCGCTGAAGGTATCTCTATTAGTTTCGTATCGGAAGCGGATGGATTTGTGCTTCCAGAACTTGAGGAGCTGCTTGGGCACAAGGTAAGCTGCACGCCGCCCGACTACGAACTAAATTAAAGCTACGAGAGCGTCTTTACGTTTCGCTTTCATCGTTAAATTCGTAGTTGGTAACGACACTGTTAGAGGTTCGCAATGCCTGAGACGACGCGTGTAGGAATCGTTCAACTCTGTGCGACGGCGGACGTTCCGCAGAACTTGGCGAAGACTGAGGAACTGAGTCGACGGGCGGTTCAGGACGGTGCGGAGGTCGTTTGCTTACCGGAGGCGTTCGCGTATATCGGTTCTGACCGCGAACGATTACCCCTCTTGGAGGACCTCGACGCGGGTGGTCCGATGTTAGAAAGCTGTAAGCGGATTGCAACAGACCATAAGGTACACGTGATCGCGGGTGGATTTCCAGAGAAGGCACCTAACGATCGTGCATACAACACTTGTCTTCATCTATTACCTGACGGTAATGTCGAGGCGGCCTATCGAAAGATTCATCTTTTCGATGTTGACTTGCCAGATGGTACGCGAATGTTGGAGTCGAGGAATACGTCTCCCGGTGATTCCGCGGTTGTTACAGAGATGCCTTTTGGAACGCTAGGTTTAAGCGTCTGTTACGATGTGCGATTTCCGCGGCTATATCAAGACTTAGTCGACAAAGGTGCGATAGCGCTAGCCGTACCGTCGGCGTTCGTGAAGTCGACGGGGCGCGATCACTGGCATGTGCTACTGCGTTCACGAGCCATCGAGTGTCAGTCTTACGTGATTGCACCCGCTCAATACGGCGATCACAATCATCGCAATCGGAAGTCATTTGGCCACGCGATGATCGTGGATCCATGGGGATTGGTCATTGCGGAATGCACTGAAGACAAAGATGACCACATCGTCGCGGAAATTGACCCAAGCGAAGTAGAGCGTGTTAGGTCTCAATTACCGAGTCTTAAAAATCGAGGTGCATGGGTTTGACTGAGATGTCATCTGGAATGAAATTCCTGGTCGCTAGCGCTTGTTTGATTGTCATTCTCGCGGGACTAAAGCTAGCGGCCGTCATCGTTACTCCCTTACTACTTGCGGTCTTCATCGCAACGCTCGTCGCAGCGCCGGTCGGCTGGCTTGTAACGAAACGTGTCCCGGCGCCGCTCGCGATAAGCCTCACATTAATTGTGCTGATCCTCCTGGTGATAACGCTTGGTGCCATCGTTGTTGAGTCTGCTCAGCAGCTATACGCGAAGCAACCTGAATACGTTGCGAAGCTCAACTCGATGCTTGAATCATGGGAACCTACATTGATTCAGCTCGGCTTGCCGACCGCGATCAAACTCGAAGAGATTCTTAATGCCGCGACCATATGGTCGCTCGCTAGCCAAACGCTCACTGGCGTCGGAAATCTCATTTCGAACAGTTTCTTAATCCTTCTAGTGTTCGTACTGATCTTGATTGAGAGTAGCGCGCTGACGAAGAAGATGCGAAATCTTCTGAGTGCGACTGAGTCGGATCGAACATGGCTCGACGCCTTTGCAACCAACATCCACCATTACATCGTTATTAAGACGATCCACAGCTTAGGTACCGGACTTTTAATCGCTCTTGGCACGTGGCTACTCGGTGTCGACTTTCCTATTCTGTGGGGTCTGTTGGCGTTCATTTTGAATTACATTCCCAACATTGGGAGCATCATCGCAGCGCTACCCGCTGTCCTAGTTGCAGTAGTTCAACTCGGGATGGGTACGGCTCTTGGTGTGATCGTGCTCTTTGTCGGCATCAATGTGCTTATCGGAAGTTTCATTGAACCGCGATTCATGGGCGAAAGGTTGGGTTTGTCGACGCTTGTAGTTTTCCTCTCTCTGGTCTTCTGGGGCTATATGTTCGGCACGGTAGGTATGTTGTTATCGGTACCGATCACAATGACGATAAAGATCGCGGCTGAGGCAAATCCAAGCACTAGATGGCTCAGCGATTTGCTGGGTAATACCGTCACGGACGACGAAATCGAGCCGGAATGAGCTTCATAGCCGACCATATCCAAGCGATGCGGGGATACACGTATGGTGAGCAGCCAAGCGACCTTTCCGTTGTGAAGCTGAACACGAACGAAAACCCATATCCGCCGAGTCCCGCTGTCCAGGAAGCTCTGGCTAATCTAGATCTTGATGAACTACGGCGATATCCGAATGCCACTTCGTTGACATTACGCGAGCGGATCGCTGCGGAACATGGGTTAGTGGCAGAGCAAGTCCTCGTCACGAACGGGGGCGACGAAGCGATTCGGCTAGTTGCAACGGCGTGCCTAACCCCCAATTCCGTGCTGGTATCGACTGAACCGGGTTATTCGCTGTACCCGGTCATTGCCTCGGTGCTAAATGCACGCTACATTCCAATGCATCTCGGTCATGATTTCCGTCCAGACGGAACTGCCGCGAGTAGATGTATTGCACAACATGCTCGACTTGTGTGCATTCCCAACCCTAACTCGCCGAGCGGTGTTCTGATGAGTATGGATGAGATCGACGCATTTGCCGCTCAATTTCCCGGACTGCTCTTGATCGACGAAGCGTATGTGGACTTTGTTGAGCCGGACCTTAAGCACAATCTCATTCCGTTGCTCTCAAACCATCACAATCTGCTTCTGCTTCGTACGTTTTCAAAGGGTTACTCATTAGCTGGTGCACGCGTGGGTTATCTCCTTGGGGAGGAGTCTTTCATTAGCACTCTCTCAGCGAAGGTTCGTGACAGTTACAACGTGAACAGCGTATCGCAAGCGATTGCGTTAGCTGCATTGGATGACACCAAACATGCTCGTGAGACTTGGGACGCGGTCCGTACGGAACGTCAACGGGTAACTCAAGCACTGAAGAACGGAGGATTCAATGTGCCCGAATCACAGGCGAATTTCGTATTACCTCAACGAAGTGATAGTACAAGCATGAACGAAACCTACGAGCGATTGCGCGAGGCGAACATATTCGTTAGATACTTCAAGACACCGCGATTACATGATCGGCTAAGGGTTACCATCGGTTCAAGTTCACAAAACGACGCATTCATACAAGCTCTCTTCGCGTCTTGATCGCGTTGCTTCTTCGGGTCGTTGGCGACCTGAATCGGCAATAGGTGCGTGATCGCTACGTAGAAATAAACAGGTCGTGTGATTCAACCATTTACAACGTTGCGTAGCACATCGGACCGCATCAGGTTCGTTCAGCGTCCGATATGGAACGATGTTGGGTCGACGAGCGACCCAACATCTCTTACCGAACGTGATTCGTTATCTACGACCGGTGATTCGCCTCAACTCCTCGATCGTTGGCTCGCCGAACGGATGCCAATCCATCATAGGAACCATAAAGTGCCTTTCGTCGATCGATACTTGATCGCGTTCAGCTTCACTCTTCGCTAAATCCAACATTCGATGTGCTTCTTGCGTGATCCGTTTAAGAGGCAGATCCTCAATTGGGTTCTCACTCGTCCTCGCTCGTTGGATTCGTTTGCCAACATCTAAGTATCGGACGAAGTTGCCTTTATCGATATTTGATCCTAACGCGACGAGAATGTCCTCGCGCCACTGAGTCACGTTCACGTGAAGTTCGTGGAACCACATATCGACGGGTGAACGTAGACGTAGAAATGCGAGTTGAACACAGAAGTGATCGCATGCTTCGTAGCCTTGATTACGCGCCTCTGCTTCCGCGTATGGCAGGAATTTTTCTAGCCAAGGGTGTTGTGAAATCCAAGTAGGCCAGAGATCACGTTGCACGTGTGATGCAACGATCGTAGTTGGATTTTCAATAGTCTGTGTACTCATCGGTGAGTCCTTCGCGACACGGAAATGCTGACGTGCCGCTGTATAGGCTTCACCCGTCTTGCGCATACGAGCGCGGATTTGACGTTTGAGCGTCTTGTGAGCTGTCATCAGTATCTCCTACTGCTTAAGCACAATCCCTCGGCGACCTGCCTAAAGCAGGGAGAACGTTGACACCCCAAGAACGAAAGTCCCTTTTGCCTCGCGAGTGGTCTTGCCGAGGAAGACCGATGAGGTTACGCGCGAAGTTCGCGTGGCTGAATCATAGCAGGTGTGAAACTGAGATCGAACTATTGGTCCGCCGCGTTGAATACCATCTAGCGTCGGCAGTTGTGTTGTTCGATATCTAGGTATAGGAGTTACCATGCAGAAACCAGCCATTAGTCTCGCCGCCGTACCCGGTCGCCGGCTACGAACACTTGAGCTTGTAGAAAGAATTGAAAGCGGTGGCTTTTCTGGTATCTACGGTCCGAGTATGTCTGATAGCTTGGCGCTCTGTACAGCATTGGCGTTTACGACGAAGACGATCCCTTTCGGCACGACAATCACGCCAATCTACACCCGTCAAGTGCAGGACTTCGCGCAAGCTGCGAGCTTTATTCATGAGATCTCCGAAGGCAGGTTTCGCTTCGGTATCGGGGTGAGTCACGAACCTGCGATGCGAAGACTAGGTATCACTCAGGGGAAGCCTTTGAGTGACATAAGACAGTTTGTTTCAGATCTTAAGTCCGTACCACGAGTGGGAGAGTTGCCACCCATCATTCTCGCAACGTTACGCACGCGGATGATTCAGCTCGCGCAAGAGATCGGTAACGGAATGGTTTTCGCTAACGGCGCTCGATCGCACATGGGCGAATCTTTGAGTGTGCTTTCAGAAGAAAACCGAAACAGTGAGAGTTTCTTTATCGGAAACATGATTCCGACCTGTGTCAATGATGACGTACAAGCAGCAGCTGCCGTAAACCGACGCACTCTTACCAGCTATGCGCTGCTTCCTAACTATCGCAACTACTGGAAAGAAGCGGGTTATGTCGAGGAAATGGCAGGCGTTGAAGCATGTATGAAGGACAACGATCTGGATCGAGTGCCACACTTTTTAACTGATCGATGGTTGGCTGATACAACGTTATTCGGAACTGCTAGCCAAGTGCGAGAAGGGATCGAAGCATGGTTTGATGCAGGAATCAAAACGCCGATTGTTGTACCGTCAGCGGTGTCTGGTGGGCAGTTCCAAGCGTTCGAAGAGTTCTTTGGGATCTGGGACTAAGCCAAGCGGTACCTCAGTAACGTGACTTCGTTGCTTACGTGATCAAACACCGGTACGACTTTGGCGCCAACTTTAGGGTCATTGGCTTCATCAACCACTAACGTTGAGGTAAGTCGAACGCCTTCGTTGAGGTCGATCATTGCGATGAGTTGAGGGACTTCGTCGACGAAGTGTGGTGCGGTTGCCTGGTGCGTCACGGTGAACGTGTAAAGCGTGCCTTCGCCGGTGACCTCATGCCATCTCAAATTGATACTTAAGCAGCTCGGACAATTGGATCGGGGATAGAAAATCCATTTGCCGCAGTCGTCGCACCGTTGTAACAGCACTTGCTCGTTACGCAAACCCTCCCAGAATGGCTCGGTCTCTTGAGTCGGTGTTGGGTAAGGCTTTGTTAAGTCCACATCAGTCGCCTTTAAGGATCAATGCGGCTTGTTCGCTCATGATGCCGCCAGTTCCGGATACATACACGTGGTCGCAACGTGGCAGCTGACGTTGATCAGCACGTCCCATGATTTGGCGAGCGCCTTCGATTACCTGCGTCATACCGCCCGCGCCACCACCTTGTCCCATCCCGAGTTGACCGCCATGGGAGTTCACTGGAAAATCGCCAAAACACGACAGATCGTGTGAACGAATGAATTCCATGCCCTCGCCCTTCTCACAGAATCCCGCATCTTCTAAAGTGAGCAACACAGTGATCGTGTAGCAGTCATAGATTTGACATGCGTCGATATCACTACGCGTTACCCCTGACATCTCGAACGCTTTCGCGGATGCAGGACCGACTGGGCTCCGACATAGATCTTCGGCGAAGGTCGGCGTCTTCATCGTAAGGTGTTCGCCGAATCCCTTGATCCACACAGGCCGATGTTTGCATCGTTTTGCAACGTCTTCGTTCGCGACGATGACGGCCGCGCCACCCGCCACTGGCATCACGATTTCTAGCATACGTAATGGATCTGCGACCAGCTTACTGGCTAGAACGTCATCAATGCTTACAGACTTGCCGTAGAAGACAGCGTTTGGATTCAGAGCGCCGCTACGTCGCTGGTCAACGACTATCTTCGCCATTGCTCTAGGATCGTAGTCAAACTCTGCGGCGTATCGTTGGGCAATCATCGCGTAGCCGCAGTTTTGTGCGAGGTTACCGTAGGGAATCTCGAATTCAGCTTGAGGCGAACCCCAGTTCACGCTTGACGACTGAAAATAACGTCGCGGGTCAACAGGTCCCGGATTTGGATTCGACGGAATAGGCTGGCCGGGTAACGCGCAAACGACGACGTCGGCGAGTCCGAGTTCAATGGCAGCGGCGGCTCGCCACACCATGCCAACGGGACTAGCACCTCCTAAGTCGACGCGTTCAGCGAAATTGACGGGTTGCCCCAAATACTCGACGATTGTTGCTGGAGTAAAAGAAACGGTTTCTCGAATCTCCGTGCACACCAGACCGTTGATGTCGCTAGCTTCTAAACCTGCGTCGTCGAGACTCAATCTTGTGAGATCTGCCCACTGTCCAAGGGTGAATTTGCGTTTCCCTGTGAATTTACGGATATGTGGGTATTCGTGATAGCCAACAATCGCCGCCTTGCCTTCTAACTTCAATGCTTTGTCTCAACTCGATGTGCGTTGCGAAGTGTACGAAGTGCGTCGTTCGTAATATGTGACATGAATAGGGATTTCCTGGACACGCTGAGGGGTTTACTCATTGGCTGACATCAACCTGACCAAGAACGCATTGTTAATTGAATGGCGCAAACGACCGTTTTGGATGAATCTACTGTGGTTCTTCTGCCTCTATATGACCTTTGTATACATGCCTTTCGACATTTTCTTCAAGCCAGTGGCTGAAGATGTTGAAGTTTGGTTCGGTTTCTCACTAACGGGTTGGTGGGCTAAAGCCACTGCGCCGATCCATTGGCTCATTTATGGCGCTGGTGCATGGGGATTCTGGCGTATGAGTCGCTGGATGCATCCGTGGGCGGCTCTATACGTGGCTCAGATCGCGGTCGCTATGTTGGTCTGGAACCTAATCTCACCGAATGGCGGAGGTTGGGGACCCGGCTTAATCGCTTTCGCGATTATGTTGGTGCCGACGGTTGCACTGTGGCTTGGCCGTCGGCGTTTCCAACGCGTCTAGTTAGAGGTGAGCAGCGAAACGGCGGTCTTCTTACCTTGGATGACGGCGTTGTAGTCGAGCTCGAGATTGAGTAATCCAGCGATGTAATCGACAAGTGCCATGTCGGCGTTCGCAGCTACGAGTGGCGTTGTACCATCATTGTTTGTGATTGACTTGTCGGCACCGTGCTCTAGGAGTACCTTTACGGTATCAGCACGACCGAAGAAAGATGCGATAAGGAGAGGGGTCGCTCCGTCTCCCCCTTGTACATTCACGTCCGCACCCGCGTCTGCCAAGATGTCGACGATGTCGGCAAACCCAAGCGTTGCAGCAGTACCGATGAGTGTCGACTGCCTTGTGTCATCGAATGCGTCCAAATCCTCTACCTTCCGAATGAGCCGTTTTACGTAGCGCTCGTTGCCGGTATAGACGGCAAGCCATATGTCAGATCGGGCGAGTTTATCGATCTGTTTTTCAATCAATTCCATCGCCTTTTCGCGACCGGTCGTCACGTCATCTTCATTCAAATTGAGCTGAAGCATTGACGCAATGGCTTGAGTGCTTGCCCAATCGGTACCGGCGACCATCGGCGGCGTCTGACCTTGATTATTGGCTTGAAGAGGGTCCGCACCAGCACGAAGCAGTTCTTTGACGACCTTGTCATAGCCGAGGAATACGGCTGCATGAAGCGCGGTATTGCCATCCATCGCTCCGGCGGTTGGATCAGCGCCATTCTTGATCAACAGACGAGCCGCTTTTGGTTGGTTTTGAAGGACCGCGTAGGTTAAGGGAGTAGAGCCTAACGTTGAACCGAGCGCGTTAACGTCGTGACCATCCTTTAATAGCTGACGAATCGTCTTTGTGTCGCCTTCAGACGCGGCGGTCCAAAGGTCCTGGGCACTCGACGGAAGTGCGACGGCGAGAATTGCCAGCGACATGAGTGCATAGACTGAGTTTCGAAGTACCAAGGTCATGAGTACGTCTCTTGAGATAAGGGAGGATTCGCCGATGCTGTCATTTAGCGAACCGCAAACTATACAAATGCACTGAAGCTTTAACGCTAATGCGCGAAAGCGGAAGCGCTCAAACGAGAGCTGTCTAACGCTTTACCACTGTCTCTGTGTCGTTCTTCAGTTCGCCGATCGGCGAAGAATTGCTGACCTCGATGCCCATCATCTGTTTGAGCCGAGGTGAAAGCTTCGCGTAGATATCGTCTGGTACATGGTGGTTGACCGAAGCTTGTTCGTGGAGTGCTCTGACAAACCATCGGTTGTAGTGGCACCGCATCGCGTAACGTGTACCAGGAGAGGTGCGCAAACCGCCGCCGTGTAATACGCGGGTGTCGGTCAATATGCATGTTCCGGGCGGTGCGCAGACGGCCACCAACCCGGGCTCTCCCTCTACAAGACGGACAAGATCGGCGCCGTCGTGGAAGGTCGTCGCACCGCTTGCGGTTCGATGAGAACCTGGCACTAGGTAAGTTGCACCATTTTCTAGGTTAAACTCGGTATAGCACCAAATGATTAATGAGCCGAATGGAAACGGTGGGTACGGCATGGGAAAGCCAGCTTGGTCAACATGGAGTTCCTGTAGTCCGCCCCCTTGATGAACGATCGAACCGTGCGCGCAGCCTAATCCGAATCGCTCCCCCATAATCTTGGTGAGTAAGCGATCAACCAATTCGCCTTTCTGCGCTGCGGACGGTTTGAATTCAACAGCGTCGCGGAAGACTTCCCCTTTTAGGACGAGATTGTTAACAAGCTGAGCTTTTGATCCGCGACTCGTCATGATCGCTGAATCGAGCTTGCTTTCCGCAGCTGCTTGTTCGATCATGCGATCGACTTGCGCTTGGATCTGTTCTGGCGACATCGCGTCCTTGACCAGGCAATAACCCCAGCGCACAAAGTCTGCTTCGAGTTCCGCTTGATCTGACCGAGGTTTCGGTAGATATGGGAATTCGTCGCTGTTGCGGATTAGTCCGTCTTCTTGTCGTTGTTTCGCAATGCCATTGAGTTGCTTGAGAAGGCGACCTGGTGACAGCGAGCTTGTCTGGGACACGCCATCTGAATAGGCGATCCCTTCTCGCATTGCGGATTCCCAAGCCATATCACTAGCATCAGCCTGATGATTGCGAAGTTGGGAAATCTCGGCTCTGAGACGGGCGTTTTCCGCACGCAGCTGATCAACTGACTCGTGAGGATCGTGTACTTCAGGTAACTTACCAGAGGCTGAAGAAGATTTGTCCGGTTGAATTGTCATATATGTCACGCTCACGCTATACACCACGAGCGGATTTGAGAATCCAGCGTGGCGCGCAGCGAGAGACGGAGTCGCATTTACTTCTAGTAATGGTATCGAGAGACGTCTGTTTGAGAAGAAAGACCTTTCTACGCGTAAGATTGAAAGAAGCTAGTACACTCTCGCGCGGTTGTGGCAGATAAGCACCTTTGGCTGATACGGCACGCAAAAGCGTCAGCACACGGTCGACCGGATCATGCTCGGGAACTTGCTTACCGCGGTTATCGCCAATGTGTTGAGATGGGTCAGTTCCTGTCGACCGTAGCTGAACCTCCGACTGTTTTTCTAACGAGTGATGCCAGACGTACGTATACGACGGCACACGTCTTGAACGCGTTTGTCGGCGAAGAAGTTGTACCGGTTGGCGATATGTATACGTACGACGTCGATGTGTTAGCGTCCAGTGTCGCGACAATCATTGAGAAACTTGACTTGGATGCCGTTAACAATCTGGCGGTGGTTGGACACAACAGTGCGATAAGTGACTTGATCGCGGCACTAACACTCGATTCCAGCACGCCATCGCTACCAACGCTCGGAATGGCAGAACTGGTGTTTAGAGGGTCGTGGCACGATGTCTGGGATAGCTCACCGATCTCTCTTCACCGGATAGAAACACCAAAGGCGAAGACAAAATGACTGATGACCCATTAGCTCTGTTATCGCACGACCGTTTACGAGCGCGAGGAACTGACGATCCGCTGGTCGACCGCTGCGTCTTAGGTACAGTAGATCGAAGCGGGCATGCAGCCCTTCGGACACTTGTACTGCGGGAGATCGATGAGCGGCTTGCATTGTTCTACAACCGAACAAGCACAAAGCATGTTGAACTGATGAATCAGAGTCATCGCGGGTCACTTCTGATCTTCCTACCAAGCGTGGGCGTGCAATACAGGCTCGAGTCACGATTTGAGGAGATTCCAAGGGCGATCATTGAGGAACATTGGCAACTCAAACCCGATGCGGCGAAACGTATGGACTCAATCTACGAGCGTCATCCACAAAGCACGGTCATAGACGATTTTGCGGCGTTCGAAACACTTTTCGCAGCAACCGCTCCGCCTAGAAAATCACCTCGAAATGGGTGTGGGGTTTTTGTCGTTCCCGACGTGATTGAAAGATTAGAGCTTCGTACGGACCCGCAAATGCACGACCGCAGGTTATTTAGACGAAACGGTGACGATTGGCGAGTTCATCAACTCGTACCGTAACCGTAATTCGCGTTGTGACTAATCGCCGGTGGTCACCGTCTGTAAGTCAACAAATCTTCGATAGTGGCCGCCTTCTTTCGCCATCAATTCGTCGTGACTGCCTTGTTCGAGGACTTCGCCTTGATCCAGGAATACGATATGGTCAGATTGTCGAATCGTCGATAGCCGATGCGCGATGATCACTACGAGGCGGTCCTTAGCAGCTTCGTGTAAGGATTGCACCAGGTACTGTTCAGTCTCTGGATCTAGTGCAGACGTGGGTTCGTCAAGAATCAGTATCTTGGACTCGCGTAACAAACCTCGAGCGATAGAGATCCGTTGTTTTTGACCGACGGAGAGCTTGCTCATTGTTGTACCGAGCTTTGTCTCATACCCGTCAGGCAGTCCATCTATGAAATCATGTATGCCTGCGATTTGCGCGACTCGAATGACTTCGTCCAGTGTTGCATCAGGCTTGCCATATCGGATGTTGTCCACAATGGAGAATGAGAACAGCTGAGTTTCTTGAAATACATACGTAATCTGGTCTCTCAGGCTTGCAAGTTCCAAGTCGTTGACATCATGTCCGTCTATTAAAACTTGCCCTTCGGTCGCAGCGTGATAGCGCGGCAGTAGGTACGCCAGACTCGTCTTACCGGCACCCGTGGGACCCACAAACGCAACGATCTGACCGACGGACGCGGTTAACGAGACATCCTGTAGCGCGCGACGGCCATCTGGGTACTGTAAACCTGCGCCACGCAGCTCGACGCCCTGCTCAATAGGGGGCAATACCTCATCGCCAAGGTCTTGTTCTTGAGGTAAATCCATGATCGCGTATACGCGGCGCATCCCTGCGACGAAGCTCTGCAAATGAATCCAAAGGGACGCGAAACTGTCTGCGGGACCGCGCATCCACCAAAAGTAGAAGAAGATCGCTGCATAGTCACCGGGTGACAGAGCGCCGTCGATGATGTTCGTTGCAATCACCCAAAATACGGTGATAAAGATCGCTTGAAACGCTAGTTCCTTGCTGCGACCTATTAATATGTCAAGAAGCACGGTTCCTCGGAACCGTAGGAAGGATTCTGAACTGTCAGTACCAAACCGTTGGCGTTCGTTCTTGTTGCCGCCAAGACTCTGCACCGCAAGCATGTTGTCCATGCCTTCCTCGATCGTGCTGGTCACAATCGTTCCCGCCGCACGACTGGCTTGGTGACGACGACGAACGAAGCGCGAAAACGGAATTGAAATGAGGAAGTAAGCTGGAAACAGCGATCCGGTGAGCCAAATGACGGCATCGACGTGCTGATAGGCACTAACGAGGTTGAACATCGCGGCGACGAAAACACAAGTTGAAAGCGTCGGGCGATTGATAACTTCGTAGAAGATTTGGTTAATAGACGGTGCGTCGTACATAACGCGATAGACCGAATCGCCAATACGTTGGTCGTCGAGCAATGTCATTGGCATTGACTTGATCCGCTCGAACAGCTTAGCGCGAACCATATGGTTCACCGTCTGTGTCAAGCGTGAATTCATTTTGTATTCGTAGTAACCCCAGATACCACCCGCAAAACTATGTCCACCGTGGGTGAGGTTCTCTTGTTTGGTGGCCGTATCCTGTCCCTCGATCATGCCACCGTCAGTCGTGTCATTTGCTGCACCGGGCGCATAGCCGCCGACCAGGATGATGAGGAAGACCGAGATCACCGTCAGTGTGATCAGGATTTCCATCGAACTCACTGTCATGAAGTGCTCGATCAACGGGTGCAACCAAATGGGGTAGCCGTCCGTGCTCTCAATGGGACGTTGCAGTACGACATGGTCGACGATGATCTTTGCGCCCCAAGGCAATACGAACACGGGGTACATAAGGGCGCCTAGGAGCAAGAACCACTTAATCGTAAATCTGCCCCAGACGTAGCTAATGATCATCCAGCCGCGAGCGATGACCTTAACCGTTTCCTTGAAACCGAGGTCCCAATCGGTATCGAGAATGCTGGCGCGCGCACTTAGTTCCTTTTCTGCTTCGACGTTAAATCCGCGTGGCTTCCGCACTTCCGGATTCGCTTGATCGCTCATGTCGCAGCCGCCCCTGCTAGTCCTGATTCTGTCTCCACGAATGTGCGATATCGACCATTGGGAATTCGCATCAAGGTTTCGTGATCGCCGTTTTCGAATATCCGTCCTTCGTCGAGATAAAGGATGTTGTTGGCGCGTCTTATCGTTGAAATACGGTGTGTGATTAGGAAGATCGCACGATGCTCTCCCCACTGGGAGAGGTTCGTCATCACGCGATGTTCAGTATCCGCGTCCAGAGCTGCGGTTGGTTCATCTAGGATCAGTATCGGGGTGTCTCGCACGACGGCACGAGCAATTGAGAGACGTTGCCGTTGGCCGGTTGACAGTTTTCCGCCTCGGTCACCGAGGATCGTGTCGAGACCTTGAGGCAGACTGTTAACGTAGTCGCCCATGCACGCGACTTCGATTGCGGTCTGGACTTGCTCATCGGACGCATCCGGTGCGACGTAACGAATGTTGTCACGAATCGACAATGCGAACAGCACGTTTTCCTGCAGTGCAATCGCTGTCTTCGCCCGAAGACTCTCGACAGTGTAGTCCCTTAGGTCTTTGTCATCGATTGTGATCGATCCCGCAGTTGGGTCGTATAGGCGAAGGAGCAATCCCATCATGGTGCTTTTACCCGAGCCCGTCGGACCTACGATCGCGGTGATTGAACCCGGTGAAGTAGTGAAACTGACACCATCCAGTACTGGTCGATCGGTTTGATAGCGGAATGCCACATCGTCGAATGTAATTGCGTGTTCGAATCGCTCTAGCGGTACCGCGGTTGGGGCATCAACGATGTCCGGCGCGATATCGAGAATATCAAAAACGCGCTGAAGACCCATTGCCATATCTTGAGACGCAAGCCACTGGCGCATGACGTGACGAACGTTGTTCGTGGTGGTATGGAATTGATCTCTACCCCAATTAAATGCACCCAATGTCCAGACCGTGAAACTGAGACCAATAACCGCAATCAGTTCTTTCGCGAACGCGTCATTTTCTTGATTTGCATATAACGCCATGAAGAACTCACCGGTCAACAGGATGCCTCCGGCAATCGTGAACATAAGGATGGTCACGAGAGCGATCATCAGACGAACCTGAAATGCGGCGTTAAAAGCGACGACCGAATCTTCCTCCATCTCTCGTTGGGCACGATCTTCCACGCGATATGCCTTGATCAGTCGAATGGCGGCAAAGGATTCTTGGATACGAGAAGTGATATCGCTCGTCGCAGCACGATAGACAAGGCTTCGAGTCCGCATGCGTGGCATCGCCCAGCGTGCCAGTATTAATGCCGGAATGATGATCGTGATCGCAATCAAGCCGATGGTCGGACTCAAGAACGACACAAGGATGGCCGCAAGAAAATATCGCCATACGCCAATCGAGCAAATTACGAGCTGACCGATGACGGCTGTGACTTGGGCGCTGTCTTGATAGATTCGATAGATGGAATCACCAGTGCGATGATCACTGTGATAGCTGAGTGACAACTGATGCCATCGTTCAACCAACGCTAACCGTAAGTCTTGATTGATGCGTTGCATGATCCAGACGTGGTAGTACGGTCGCGTAATCTCGAACGGGAGCATGACGAGCCACATGCCAATCAGCAAGCTGATGTACCACCACTTGACCATGTGGCGCTCTTCGATGCTCAGCGTCTCAGCTACACCACGAGCCAAATCCTCTCGCCCAAAAAACTCAGCGACAGACGGCATTAGCGGATCAGCCAGAAGGATGGACTGAGCGAGCATGTCGGCCATCAGCAAACCCATCGGAATCTCAATGAACCCCTGAATCCCAAGTAGGAGGTAGAAGTACGCCAGATGCGCGTGTAGTCGGAACCGCCAGGTGAATACGAAATATGACGACGATTGCTTGGTCTGACTCGGATCGATACGACGTATCTGAAACATCCAGCCCAGTAACACAAACAACGTGATGGCGGCTACCCAGAAATTGTCGACGACACCGTCAACCACGAGCACTGCGAGTAAATTGACGACAAAGACGAGAAATGCAATCGCGACCGCTAGCGCAGTTTGCAAGCGCCTATCTCCTTCAAAAAGGATCAATGCCCATTGCGCCGCAACGATCAAGCCTACGCCAATGTAGAGGAACGGCAGGGGGTAGCTAAGCGATGCCGGTACCCATTGAAATAGCGGACCGGCGATCGCAATTACGGTAATGAATAACGGCGCGTACTTATAGTGATAACCGTCGCTCCCGACACTATCCGCGAGCGATTGGGAAGTGCCTTTACCTTCGTAGTACCAGCGACCAAACAATTGGATTCGAATGAACGGCCACGACCGGAAGAACAGCTTGATGATCGCTGCAAACGTGTGTCGGTCCTCGGAAACGTCGCGGTCTCGCTCCGGTGGGATCTTGCCGTTGCCAATGAACGGTAGTGCGCGCGACCGCCGAGTGTCACCTGGATCTTTATCGGCATCGACCGTTTTGCGGCCGATGATGTAGGTCACCACAGGAATCGTAAAAGCGATCGTAAAGGTCGCGATCACTAGTACGATAAATGGGTTCACACTATGCCCTCAAGAAAGGCAGGGTATGCTACACGGAAGCTCTATTGCACAGAACATCGTATAAGGTCATGATCGCCGAATGTCACGTCGACCAAGGTTGGTTTGGCGATACGAAATAGTGGCGCTACGGAACCGCAAAGAACGATAACGGGAGGGCGCAGCCGAGGCGATTTTTCTTCTGTGAGCAGCTTCTCACGCAGCCACGACAGTGAGTTAAGTAATGTCCCTATGAGTTCTTCGGAGGGCACCAAAGCGACCTCCGTGTTATCGAATCGAATGGTTAAAGTTTCAGACTTCGTTCCGAAAGTCGTTCCATCGAGTTGAGATTGCACGAATCCCGCATGAATCGCGTTGTTTGCTACTAGCACTGAAGCGTTTAGAGCATCTATTGGGTTTCCGAAGTGATGAAGCTCGATTACTGGGATAACTCGCGAAATACACTGTTCCATTCCGACACGAGACGTCGGTAGATCACTTGGATCGCGATCCAATTCGACTGCGAGTTCCCCTTCGATAGCCAATCCGTCGAAATCACCTCGGCGTATAGACTGGGGACTAATGCGCCGGTCCTGCTCAAACAACCGTCCATAAATCGGTTCATGTATTCCCATTTGCGCTTGTATACGGCGGGACGTACAACCAACCTTGTAGCCGATCTGCGTGTCGCCGCGTTCGAGTCGAAGCTTCGTTAGTTCGTTCTGTACGAAATATGCCTCTTCCAACGACACGTGGACGTATGGCTGAACAACAAGCTTCTTGGATTTTTCGTGCGCTTGCAGAACTTCAACTGCAAGTCTCTCAATCATGTTCAAAGCACGGTGTGACATCGGCCTCCGACTGGTGATCTAGTTTTAGTTTCGATCAGACCCAGACAGGATGTACTCAAAGCGATCACAATCTCTTGCGAGCGTCGTCAGATAGAACTCGATTTCGGCGTGGTGCGCACTGGAAGTCGTGCACGTGACTTCGCCTACGATACGGTCTTTTGCGTCAATATGAAGTGCAACAACGGGCTTAAGTGCGTTCCTGCGCAGAATTCTGAAGAGAAGATCGTTTCTTGCGTTTATACCGCCTGGGATCACATCCTTGACCTTTGCCACGATAGATGTGAACCGAAATGTACCGTCCTTCTGAGTGAGCCGAATTTTCTGAGTTCGATCCGATCTATAAAGACGGATTAGCAAGTGATTTCCGTCTCGGAAGCCACGAATTCGCTTCGCAGCCAATAGTCCATCAATTTCTCGATACAACGAATCTAATTGAATCGCGTCAGTTGACATGATTGTCGTCATCGTAGAACGTTTCGATTAGCTTCGAGGCCGTCGGTACTACCATTTCGAATAGATGGCATAAATCGTCCACTTGTGACACATCTGGATCGAAGAGGATTTCCTGACGAACAAATATCCGATCTAGGCTTCGAGTGACTCGTGGTTCTACGCAAATCTTGGCGTCGGGCGCTGCTTTGACAAGTTTCGTCAGCGCACTCATACGATCACTGTCACTCAAGTCCGCTTCGCCGACTGGACTCTCGCATTGGAGCAAGGTCTGTTCCCCAGCGACATGCGACGTCAGTCGAATGGTGAATTCATGATTCGAACCGCTACGTGAACTCGAATGAGTCGGAATCTCGTCGCCTTTGCCGTTAAGAAACACAGTTCCACTAAACTCATGTTTAAAACGCGACGGTCGCAACTGCACCGTGAACTTTTCCTGTAACTTGGAACGTAAGAATTCAAGGTGAGCGTAGTGTGCGTCCCAGTTCGGCGATCTCACATCCGTGGCATTCAAGTTACCAGTTAGCCATTGTTCTTTGACGTCGAACGCAGATTTCAATGGTTGGGTGTATTGCGGCACATCGTGGGCTTCGTCGTGAAACGCTTTATTGGTGTCAATCGACGAATCTCCGAGATTAGGTTGCGACAAGTCTTCGTGCATGAGTTCCAAGAATCGATTCAGGCGCCCAAGCACACGCCGCACCTGCAAGAGCTCGACGGTGTCGCGTAGATGTGGGTAGAAAACTTGAATCAACTCGTCTTGATGCGGTTTGGTACAACGACCATCGAGGTTGCGTTGGACCAATCCACCGATTCGGTCTATCCGTCCCGTGCGCTGTTCGATTGACGAAGGCGTCCAAGCGATGCCGTAATGCAAAACTCGCCTGCAATAGGTGTGAAGGTCTTCGCCCTCCTGCAGCACATCGGTGCTGATCAGCACGAGCGGAAATCCAGGCATCCGGAATTGAGCCACCACTCGGCGATTGACTTGACCGGCCACCTCGCCTATCGGCACCTGCTGCCCCATGCTAGTCCCAAAATATCGAGTTAGACTAGCGAGCGGTTGCTGTTCAATCTCAGGGAAATTAACGGCAACCAAGGTATCGAAAGTTCTCGCCGCTTCCGACAGCTCTCGATAAGCATGGAAACCGTCGCAGCCTCGTTGTTCATGCAGAAGCGCTACGAATTCTTTGGCGAGCTGCGGCGCATAGTTCTCCTCACGCTCACGCTGGTGCAGCTCGAAGGATCCAATGATCTTGATCGCGACCAGATAAAGGTCAATGTAAGCGCTACCTAAGCGCGCCAGTGCGCTGAATAGCTGGCGACGCTGTTCACGGTGCCGGAATGCGAGTCTGAAATCCGTTGCACGTTCGCGTTCGAACGGCCATAGCTCGGCGCACAATTTGTCGTAACGTTTCAGTTCTGTGAAGATAGTTTCGGTTGAAAGGTGCTCGAGTGGGGAAGGAAATCCTTGTGGCGATCGTTCAGAAGTTGTCACGGAAACGTCCACATAGCGCTCTTGCAGGATGATGTTTGCATTGTGACTGAAATCCGTTTGGGAATCCGCGAGCAGTTTCAGCGCGGCGACTTGAAAGCTCTCGTAGACGTACAAGCGAGGATAGCCCTCTTTCTGTCCGCTGCGAGCACTGAAATAGGCGTAGGCGAGTTCACGCAATTCTTGCACGCATTCTGCAACACTAATTGACACCGTTGTTGCGAGTTTGGCTAGTACTCGGCGCGGTTCGACATTCAGTAGGTCGGCTGCGTAGTTGTCTTCAAACAGCGTTGAATAGACCGAACCAGTTGCCGACAACCGGTTTCGCTGAAGTGCCGCCCCCGATAGCATCCTCCGCGGTCCCTCACCCCGAAAAAACCACTCGAAGAAGCTCTGGACCCCACCAATGTCATTGGCTAATTCGAGGTCTTCTCGTTGCACAATTTCGACAGGTTCGTCTGCTGTTTCCGAATCAATGTGCGCCGAAGCTTGAATGTCGTCCTCTAGGTTAAGCCGCTCTCTCTTGAGTTCTTGTCGATACTGGGCAAAGATTGCGCGAATTTCCTCGTTAAGGTCAGGCAGGAACGAAGTCATCCGATCCTCGACCCATGCGTTGAATTTAAGATTCATCTTGCCAGCTAGTTCTCGCACTGTTGCGACGCGTCTCACGAAAACCAGTGCTTTGTCGCCACTTTGAAACACGTCGGAGAGCGTTTCAGCGACATGGTCGAGCTTTGGATGAGGCAATCGTTGGTTGAATGTCTCCTCAAACGAATGCGCAATTCGTGCGATGGCATTCGAGTCAATGCCGTCGCGTTCCTCTTGACTCAAGCTTGTCTGTTGGTCTGCGTCATCGAACGTTGGCGCTCTGTCGTGTGCATTCGTATGCGTGGTTGAATGCGGAAGTTCACTGTCTTGTCGCATCGCCGTGTTCACGTCCTGAGCGAAGGTCTCGAATGAAGACAGCATGCCGATTTGGAAACGGTTGTTGAATTTCTCTGTTTGAAGTACCTCTGCGACTTTCTTTTGCATCAAGGCGACGATGAGACGGGTTTTTAAATCGTCGATTGTGATCGGTCGATCATACGTTTTAATGCCACCTTTTCGCCATTCGCGCCGATACATGTTCTTGGTGTACTTTTCGTTCGCCACCATGATTCCCGAAGTTCTGCGAATCAACAAGCGCTCGACGATGCGCTTTTTCACTGAGGCGTCAGCTTGAGGATCCGAGAGCGTATTGACGCAAACCGTATCGTCGTGACCAGGTTCCGTCAGATTGGCATCGCCAAATCCGAAAATGCCAAGTTGTCGATGTATTGCTGCGTAGTCGTCTTCAAAGGGCGTTGCCGAAAGAAACAAGACGCGTTTAGCTTTGCGCTTGTACCACTCTCGCTGGAGATGGCGTCCTTCCGTATGTCCGAATGCCAATCCCATTACGCGATTGCGGTTGCTGACCTTCTCGCCAAATCCTTGCTTGAGATTGTGTGCTTCGTCGACGATCAGCAAATCCGCGTCCGGAATCGCGCCGTTCAAGGCAACCGCATAGGTGTCGAGAAACGATTCCGCGGACGAGACGTCAATATCGCGTTTGTCTAGCCACGGAATTGCGTCCAGAATCCACTTCCGCGATCGTTTGCGATCCTCTGGATTTTTGGCGACCAGACTGAAGCTCGTCATGCGCAGAAAGAAATCGCGATCTTGATTGAGCAACGCTTCGTGCGCAAACGTCGGCAGATTGCCGCAAACCACGGGTTCCCATACGGGCGTTCCTTCAAGCGTCTTTACGCGATTGCCGATGATTTTCCAGTTGTTGCGAACGAAATTCGTGAGCTCTTTCCGCCATTTCTCCTGAATGTTCTGGCGGGGCGCAATGACGATGACGCGCGCGTGCGGGTCGAAATAACGCAAGAGCGTCATGACGCCCAATGCCATATACGTTTTCCCCATGCCTACTTCATCAGCGAGATAAGCGCACCCGTTATGTGCGAGCATGTTGAAGGCGGCTACAGTGCCTTCGCGTTGCAGTTCGCCAATGGACGTGCTTGTGCCACCGTCCGCTGGACTGAAGTCAACTAACTCATCGAGGAATTCCGGCGACATCGATTCCATGAATTACGTTCCTACTTCAGTTAAGAAAGCGGTCTCATACCACGTAAGAAACTGCTCCTTTTCAGCGGTTTCGCCCAGATCAATCGCATTGCGAAAATTCAGACCCTCGTCAATGAGACGATCTAATTTAGCCACCGAAGCGCTGCGCATATTTAGAAACGGTTCGTACGCCTTCGCGAGTTTCAATCGGAGCTGCTTTGCATTGAGAAATGTGATGTAAACGAGCAACGGATCAGCGTCGTCTTGCGCGAGCATCTTCCGAAGGAGTTCCGGCAACGAGTCGTATTTTGCGCCAAGCAATCGATACTCGGCTTCCGTGAAACGCTCCTGCTCAAGGCATTCGAGCAAGTGTCGACGTAGGTGTCCAAACGCATGAAATATGCCCGAGAAACGGTTGAAGATCGATTCTGTCGTGTCGACCAATGGACGGCTCGTTGTTGATAGCCCTTCCACGGGTTCGGCCTTCGCCAGATGTTGCTCTAGAAACGCGGCGCGTTGCTCTAGCGATAGCAATGACCAGTATCTGAGAATCTCGTCCGGAGTAAGTTCCGACAGCAACGATGGTCGGTGGGCGAACTGGCGCTCGCGGATCAGAACCCGCCACGAAACTTCACCGCACTGAACGTTCAGAAAACTGCTTGCTTGAATTGCATCACGGACATTGTCGGCAACCGATTGATCGCAAACCTGCCATTCGTCCGCTTTCCATGCGTCGACAGAAAGCAGAACCTTATCGGTCAGATCTGTGATGGTGACTGGGAGTTGGAGCTTGCCTGCCATTCTGACGGTGACGCGATGTTCCGCCCAGTCGTATTGGAGAAATACGTCAAACAAAGCTCGATCGTTGCCGTCGGCTTCGTCTGGCGACTCCTTCAAGCAAGTTATCGATTCCGCTTCGAGCTTATTGAGCCACCACTGTTGACCTAGATTCTGGTCCGTCGCATCGACAAGCAGACCAGCTTCAAGGTTGCCACTGCCCGCCTTGCTATGAGCCGGTTGAGTGCAATTGATCGAACCCACGACCATGAGATCGCCGAACCTCTTTCGCCAAAACCTGTAGACCTTCGCATGGACGAAACGAGGCGCTAGTTTTTCTTCACTGTTCGCGCCTCTCGACTGCGTAACACCGGCGGGGAACTTCGCCCAGCTGACATTTGGCATCGACTCTACGTGACGGTATACCTCGTCCGAGACAAGTGCTGTTCCGTCTTCGGCTTGTGGTAAATAAACACGGGTTCGTCGAGGTTGCGTTGCATTCACGATTCGTACAAGGGCGATTGCGTTACTTTTGTCGAAGTAGGGCGAAACCACCTCAAGGTTCCAATCCTCGGGAATCGCTGCTTCTTCCGTGAGCCAATTCGCAAAGTCGAATTTAGGTGAGCCGCCAAATAATCGCGGCTCTCGTACCTTGTTCAAGCTCGACTTATCGAGAAGCGTAGTTTCTGTCCGATGTCGAATGAACTGGTGGATCTTGTCCAAGGCATCGTGAGCTTCGTAGGGCATGGAACGACGAATGCGGTTGAGAAACGCCATGAGGTCATTCCTGAACGAACATGGACGCTGGGAGATTCGTTTGTCTTCGACAATCTCAATTTGGGCAGCCTCGACGTTTTCCCACCATCCAGCACGGGTGATATTCGCGGATAAACAGCACGCGATCAAAATTTCATTACCTTCATTTACACGATCTTCGGCAAGCAAGAAGATAGTTTTCGGGTGGAAGACGCCGCGTTGCCAATGCACGTCGATTCGATCGTAACCGAGTTTGGGTGTATCGCCGTCGTAAGCTAACGCATTAGCGTCAAAATAGACTGCAAGGTCTCTAACGGAGCGAAGGCAATCTTCGAGTTGAATTAGCCGCACCTTTTCCACTTCGCTGAATTTCTGATTCGGAAACAGCACTGGGAGAACGTGCAACTCGAAAAAGGCTGGGTCGAAATTGAACGTGGTGAACATAGCCGTGCGCACTATTCGATTTGCAAGAGCTTCGCTGAGTTGCTCCGACAGAACAAGCTGAGGCGCGGCCACGACTAGGCCGCCTCGTCAGTCAGCTGTCGAGCGATATTCTGAACTGACGGGAGGAAGTAGCGATAACGCCAAAGATTCGGAAGCTCTTCTGCGGCGGGGAGAATTTGCGCCGGGCTTCGATACCGAACGTCAAGCCTTCCTTGAGCATTTATGCGTAACCACGGTGCGCTACCGCGCCGCGCTTGCGTCAGTTTGTTCCATGCAACCAGGATTTCTAACACATCGTCAAATCGTGCATCCTGTAGTGCTCTTTGACATTGGTCGAAGTGAACCGCGATTTCTATATCCGTGTAGATCGATTTGATCTCCTCCAGGATATCGGTGTTCTTAGCTGTGTCGATATTTGGTATTACTCTACCCCACCGATTGCTTAACGAGCGTTGTACGTCGGCGATTGAGTGTCCGTCCAAACTGAGCGAATACTCGAAGATAACCATGGCGATCGCGAATACCGATTCGGCGCGAACAATCTGATCTAATCTCCTATGCAGCTGCTCGTCTTTTGTTTTGGCAAGATCGCGAAGCCGTTGAAACTCATTGCGACCTAATGTGTCATTCAAAGAGATATTCTCACGCATCAATTGAACCAGCAAACCTTGATGTTTAAGCGGGTAGGGGGATACATGGATGCCGTCGAGTAAATACTCGGTGTAGAACGCGCGCTCTTCATCTGTGAATTGGTCCGCGAGAATGTCGCTAAATGCGCTAAATACGGCGTCTGGTTTTGTGCCGTTTAACAAACCGCCATTGCACAGTAGATTGCTCAAGGAGCCGTACACTTCTTTGAGCCGCGGCCAGTAGTTCGTTTCGATGAAAATGTGCGCATCGGCGACTGTACCTATCGGGCCTTCTTCAATCAAGCCAGAGACGCGGGCTGGAGATGAAAACAAGCCCCACAGCCCATAAAGCTTTTGGTCGCTAAGGATCTTGCCTTCTGCACCTGAGTCGATTGGAATTCGTCGACTAGATCGTTGAGCTTTAGCTCTTACTCGATCGATACCGCGAATGTCGCCCTCAACGCCATGCTGCAAATGCCGAACGTATGCTCCGATCTGTTCGGTATGAAGAAACGTATCCACGACAGCTTCGTTTTCTATTGCGCCATCGTCTAACAAGCGTTCTGTCAGGTATCGTCCTAGCAGAAGTATTGTGAATCCACGAGCTGAGTTTGATTGCGTGGTAAGGTTGGCTATAACGTGGCGGCCGAGACGGTACCAAATCGGTTGAATACCGAGCGGGTCGCGAGATCCTTTGATTTGAGCTCTTGGGTCTTCTTTCGTTAAGAACACGCAGTTTTTTTGTTACTAATAGCGACGTATAACGCGGCCGCGTCGGATATTCGATAGACGACTAGGTTAGGTATACTCATGCGCAACTGTGATTATGTGCAAAGGTGACTATTGCTTCTAGACGGGCTAGTTGAATGTATTGGTTCAATGCGTGAGAAGATTAAGGATCATGCTGGTTCCCTAAATCAAAACGAGACTCGAACACGCACTGTGCTAGTCGATCCATTACTGACTGTTTTAGGCTGGGACGTAGCGAACCCCAAGCTTGTGACTATCGAGTACCCTCTGGCAGGTAAAAGCGTCGATTACGCATTGATCGGTCCGGAAAACTCCCCGAATGCGATTGTCGAAGCTAAGAAATTGAATACGAATCTCTCTGATCACAGTCAGCAAGTCGTGACCTATGCCAACATTGGAGGTATTAAATACGCTGTTATTACAAACGGTGATTCTTGGGAGCTATACGACGTTTTTAAACAGGTACAGTGGACTGATAAACGAGTAATGCAAGTCAACATCTCGAGCATGTCGAGTGCTGAAGTGGCTTTGAATCTACTGATGATGTGGCGATCAAATCTCTCAACAGGCACCGTTAGCGAAGTCAAACGACCTCAATTACATCCGGTCGAGGAACTAAAACCGAATCAAAAGGAGCACAAGCCCTCTTCAGGATGGATTCCGTTGACGGATTTCGATCCCCCGAGCAAAACTAAGCCACCGACGTTAATCAGATTTTGGGACAACACCGAAGTGTCAATAGAGAAATGGCATGACTTGTACATCCAAATCGTCAAGAAGTGCTTTGAATCAGGTTATCTGACGACTCAGATGCTTCCGATCGGTACGTCTAAAACAAATTACGTTAGTACTTCTAACAAACATCCGGACGGGCTCGAAATGAAGCAATTCAAGCTTCTATCGAATTCTCCACTTGTTATTGAGACTTGGATGAGTGCTCAAAATTCAAGGAATCGGTCAAAGAACCTGTTGAAGAGATGTGGTTTGGACCCATTCACCGTGCTTGTAAAAAATAACTGATTAATTGAGTCGAAATAGTCAGTCCTGAATTTCGGTCCGAAACGCAACTCTCGGTGTTATGGGGGATTTTGTTTGTAGACTAAATAGGCGAAACTAGGTTTTCGCTTATGCTTTGTATTAATTTAACTGACGAGACAGTTTGGCGTTGTGTCGTCGATGTCTGCAGAGATTTCACACAGGGCAATAAGCTATGCGGCTCAGTGTCAAGCAACAGCTTGAAAGAGACTGCGTCGTAGCGGCAAGTTTGGAGGTAGTTAATTACCGTTCTAAACTCACGGTGTGTACCAAATCCTCTAGCCATGGGATGACCCACCTGACGAATAGTCTGAGTCAATTGACAGTGCGCCGCGTAGCGTATTTTCAAGCTGCCCCGAAGCATAGTGCCCGAAACCGTGCTCTAATATAGAACGAAACGTCCGTAAAACGGTGCGCTCAATTCTCGATGTTCTAGATTCTTCAAGTTTATGTTCGCCAAATGGACTCTATTGCTAACCATCGCGCGATCTCAATACAGGTCTAGCATTACGTTTTATCGTTTTAACACCAACTACTACCGAGTGCCTCATCTATTCACTTACGACGACTTGATGCTACCGCCCGTTCGTATACGGACAGGATCAGAGTGTCACCTGTTTCATCAATTAACATTTGCTCGATCCGAAATACCGTTGCAGGCTGCGTTGTGCCATTCTCGGAACAAGACACCGGGTTAACGTTCAAGTCAAACGAATTCGAACGAGCGTTTGAAGCTACGTTAGCTGAATGCTCGATCATCTCTCGCGAGGAAGCGGAGCATTTCGTGGTAAAAGGTTTTGTCCTCGTGAAAGGGGCGTTCTCCAAAGAACATGCGTCACATGTGGCAGAACACGCGTGGCGTGAGTTGGAAATGGCCCATGGCGTTGAGAGGAACGATCCAACTACGTGGGCGCGTCCAAGTCCCGGACCGGGTCCAGCGGGTTACACGAGATTAAAAGGATCGGAGAAGCAGCATCAGCTCAGAACTCTCGCACCGCGGGCATTTCATGCGCACTTGGATCTTGTAGGAGGCGCTCATCGATTGCCTCGCAACGGCGATCAGCTCGCATGGGGCGAGGGGGTTATAAGCAATCTCGGTATTCCAGATGACCCTCGTTGGCAACCTCCAGCCGCCCGGCAACCGGGTTGGCATAAAGATGGTTGGCATTTTCGTCATTTCTTAAATTCACCTGAACAAGCGTTGGTCACCGTTCCCTTGTACAGTGACGTCCAACCGAAGAGCGGCGGGACGTATCTTGCACTCGATTCGATAGGACCGGTGGCACGACTGTTGTTAGATTCTCCCGGGGGTATTCACCCGGATAGCGTTCAAGGAGGCGGTTATCTCATTCCTGGTCTCGCGGATCAATGTTCTGAATTTGGCGAATTGACTGGAGAGGCTGGCGATATGGTGTTACTGCATCCATATATGTTGCATCGTGTAAGTATCAATCCGTCGACACGCCCTCGTTTTATCGCGAATATGGCGCCTGTACTATCAGAACCCATGAAATTTGATCGTGAGCCGGACGACTGCTACTCACTCGTGGAGCTTGCTACTTTGCATGCACTCGGTAAAACGAGCTGTAACTTCGGGCAAGAACGGCCGATGCAAGGATTCAAACCGTTTCCGTTCCGCGACGAGAACGAGAAGCGACTTGAAGGTGAGTACCTTCGAGAAGAAATGCAAGTGTTCGCAAAGAAAGGCTATGTCTCGCCTGATTGGGCACAAGATTGTGGCTATATGTCCAATCGCGCAATGTCCGATAGTGAATCAGTTCATAGCGTGTCGCCGGGAGGTCGTTTTGAGTAACTTCTACCGTGCTTGAGAATAACTTCGACCCTTTTCAACCGCTCAACGCACCGGACTCGTTCGAGACCGATCTGCACTTCGCGAATGAAATGCACCGAGGATTTCGGGTACCGAATCAATATTCGGTAAAGGATCCCGATATTCTTAAGACGACTGGAAAAACGCACCACGTCACGGTACGGAACGCGCGACTACTCGATCCCGCCCCGACCATCGAATCCCATGGGTTCCAGTTAGTTCACGCGCCGTGCGATTTAGATTTGATGGACACGGAGGTCGTCATCAATGGCTACTACGAGCATTGTCGAGCAGTAGTTAAGAAGATCACGGGTTGTTACGAAGTCCGCGGCGGTGGTCATGAGTACCGGAATGGCTTTGGCGGTCAGTCGGGTGAACGAGGTATCAAACCCACCCCTAACGGAAGTGGAGGTGGCTACGGCATGGGAATTCACTCCGACATGTGCGCCGCAGTCGAAGACGCGTTCGCTAAGATCGTACCGGACGAAAGACACTTTGAGAGTTTGAATATCTGGCGTAGCGTCAAGAAAGGAGAGCTGGTATTTACCGCACCGTTAGGTGTTTGCGATATGAGATCCGTTGACCCTGGCGACATCGTATTCGGAGACGGTACAGCAACTGGAAACATCAAACAGTACTACAAAGTAGTCGATCAGAGAGTTGTGTTTTCACCCCAGCAACGGTGGTACTACTTTCCGAATATGTCTGAGGATGAAGTTCTCATCTTTCGTCAATATGACACCCGGGTCGAAGAACTGAACCTACGCACCGTCTTTCATAGTGCCGTCGTCGATCCGAACACGCCGAAAGAGGCGCCAATGCGCTATACGATTGAAGTTCGAATGCAAGCGGTGTTCGATAAAGAGACGGAAAAAAGGGCGCGGGTTGAGCGATTCAAGGCACAGATCGCGGACGTTTATCGCGACGGTACGAAGAGTGACTGGTGGAGAGGACCCATCGAAAACTACGTACCGCCACCGAGTGTCTGACGGAATTTCACGTCTTACAGTGTCTGCGCTCTTCGTAGCGGACATTCGCGTTTTTGAGACTCTCCTTATGCGCCACTCAACGCCTATCGTTCAATTCATGACCATAGACGGAGGCTCGGAACACTCCATTGCCAGGATTTGCTTCAATGCGTGCTGATCGGTGTCACCGAGTTGTTGTGAAATCGCGCTGAAATGACTGTCTCGCCGTATTGCAGAAATCTTGGACGAAGGCCAGATCCTTGTAGTCACGTCGAACCGCCGCGAGCATTTTCGGGAAGACGCCTTTCTTGCCGAGACGCTTCGTAGTTATGTAACCGTCATCCTCGTAAGTTCGCAAAACCCAGTCGGGGAGACACGTAACGCCACGTCCGCTTGCAACACGTTGAATCATCAAGGAGGTGATCTCAGCGGTTCTCACCTTTTCCGGTTCGACATTCGCTTCGTTGAGAAACCAATTGAATACATCCAGTCTTGAACGTTCTACAGGATAAGTAATCAGCGTTTCACAGGCCAAATCCTCGGGCAAGACATACGACTTCTGTGCGAATGGATGTTGATTAGAGACCGCCAATCGAGATTCGTACTTAAACAAGGGCATGTACCGTAGACGTTGGTCTTCCATTTGATTCGACGTAATGACAAGGTCAAGTTCACCACGGGCAAGTGCCGCTTGTGGTTGAAAACCAAAGCCGCCGGCAATGTCCACGTCAACATCAGGCCACGAACGTTGGTATCGATCAAGCGTAGGCAGCAGCCAGTCGTAGCAACTGTGACATTCAATCGCAATGTGAAGTCGTCCGCTTTCACCTTTTGCGAGTCGCAAGACTTCTGCATTGGCGTCTTGGATTTTTGGCAGGATTTCGTCAGCTAATTCAAGCAGTCGATAGCCGGCAGAAGTAAACGAATACGGCTGTTGTCTACGATAGACGAGTACGCATCCAAAACGATCTTCAAGTTCCTTGAGTTGATGTGAAATTGCCGAAGGCGTCACGAAGATCTTTTCGGCCGCATCGCTCAGCCGGTTTGTGTCACGTAGAGCCTGCAGGGTCTGCAAGTGTTTGATATCAAATTTGAACAAGATGAATATCTCTCACTAAAACACAATGGAATATTGAATCTTATTCAACATACGTACCGATATTCCTTGCGTAGTTCTTGCTTCATTCGAGTGAACTAGCCTCCGGTGTCTAAGAAAGCCTCAGGTGCTGACAATGCAGTCAATCTGCGTTCCCATAATTCACGCTTCAATTTCCAATTACAGTGGTGAACCGTGACCGTACGAGGAATGAAAAAGCCATTTGTTGTTTTAGCGAGCTTCGTAACGCTAAGCCTTTTCCTCATTCTGCACTCTGGATGTGCTCAGCAACCCACGGTTGAACCTGAGCAAATCACATCAGTAGAAGGTATTACGGAATACCGTCTTGACAACGGCTTGCGTGTCCTGTTATTCCCTGATCCAGGTAAAGAACAGATTACGGTGAACATCACGTACTTAGTAGGTTCGCTGCACGAAGGTTATGGTGAAACCGGGATGGCGCATTTGTTAGAGCATCTCGTTTTTAAAGGTACGCCTAACCATCCCGACATTCCAGCGGAACTGACGGAACGCGGAGCGTCGCCAAATGGCACCACATGGTATGACCGCACGAACTATTTTGAGACGTTTCCGGCGACCGAGGACAACTTGCGTTGGGCTTTGGATCTCGAGGCTGATCGCATGATCAATTCGTTTATCGCTCAGGAAGATCTTGATTCTGAAATGTCAGTCGTGCGTAACGAATGGGAAAGAGGAGAGAACAGTCCATTCAACGTGCTCATCGATCGTGTCCTCGCGACAGCGTATCTATGGCACAACTACGGCAAGACAACGATTGGGGCTCGCGCCGACATTGAGAATGTACCTATCGATCGGCTTAAGGATTTTTACAAAAAGTACTACCAACCCGATAACGCAGTCTTGGTCGTTGCTGGTAACTTCGAGGAGGGCGTCGCGCTGAACTTGATTTCGGAATTGTTCGGTCGAATTCCGAAGCCGGACAGAACCGGCGCGAATCAGCTCTATCCGACATACACAGCCGAACCCGCGCAGGACGGTGAGCGATCGGTCACGTTACGTCGCGTTGGAGATACTCAGAACATCGTTGCTTCTTATCACGTTCCTGCTGGCTCAGACCCACAGTACGCTGCGGTCGATGTTCTTGCACACGTGCTGAGCAATCAACCGGCGGGTCGACTCTATAAAAATCTCGTCGAAACAAAACTTGCCTCGAGCGTGGGCGCGTTCGCGTTTCAATTGAAGCAACCCGGCGTTCTACTCGCGTATGCGGATGTTCGAAAAGACGGTGATTTGAAGGCGGCAGAAGACGTTTTATTTTCAACGTTAGAAGAACTGAAGCAGGAGAAACCGCCGACTGAAGAGGAAGTGAATCGAGCCAAGAACGAGTACCTTACGAGTATTGAGTTGACGTTTAACGACACTCGAAGCATTGCGCTTCAATTGAGCGAATGGGCGGCAATGGGAGATTGGCGCCTCTTATTCCTGCATCGAGACAATCTAGAAAAAGTCACGCCTGGAGATGTTCAAGCAGCGGCGGAAACGTTCCTGCTTGAATCGAATCGTACGGTTGGTCGGTTTTACCCGACAGAGGAAACACCGCCGCGAGCGGTGATTCCACCTGCGCCGACTGTGGCAGACCTCGTCGACGGGTATGTTGGGCGTGAAGCAGTCTCGATGGGCGAGAGTTTCGATCCCTCTCCAGCGAATATTCAAGCTCGCTCCACTGCAGAGACGCTTTCAAACGGTGTAAAGGTCGCTCTCCTGCCCAAGGAAACACGAGGCGATACTGTGACCATCAGCATGAACTTCCCATTTGGAACGGTTGAATCACTCATGAACCAACACCATAACGCAGTATTGGTTCATGCCATGTTGATGCGAGGTACACAACATCGCACACGTCAGGAGATCCAAGATGAACTCGACAGGTTGAAGGCGCGCCTTTCGGTAGGTGGATTGAATTGGAATGTCGCAGTCACAGCTTCGACGGTACGCGACCAGTTGCCTGATGTGATCAAGTTAATAGGTGAGATCCTACGCGAACCCGCGTTCGACGCGTCGGAATTCAATCTTCTCATTGAAGAAACGCTTGCGTCCATCGAGGCGAATATGAGCGAGCCAGGTTACCGAGCAACCGAAGCGTATCAACGATATTTAGTCAGCGCTGTGGCGAAGGGGCATCCTTTCTATTTCTACAGCGCAGAAGAAGATATCGAGAGCCTATCGAACGTCACAGTTGAAGACGTTGCGGCGTTTTGGCGTACGTTCTACAGCCCAGTCAACGGCGCGATCTCAATCGTTGGCGATTTTGACACTGCAGAGACATTGGCTTTGCTTGAACAAACGTTGGGCGATTGGGAAGCGTCATCCGAATACGAACATATCGCGTACGAGCACTACGTTCAAGACGCAGTATCGGTCGATATCGAGACGCCGGACAAACGAAACGCGACGATGTATGCAGTTCTAAACATGGGCGTACACCCAGCCCACGAGGACTATCCAGCGGTAAGGGTAGGAATGGAGATACTCGGTGGCGGTTTTCTGAGTTCACGGCTGGCTACGCGGATTCGTCAGAAAGACGGTTATTCCTACGGGGTCGGCGGTCGGCTTCAAGTATTGGAACCCGATCCGACCTCACTCTTTCTTGCGTATGCGATTTTCGCACCGGAGAATAGGGATTTAGTAGTAAACGCATTTCGGGAAGAAGTTGAGCTATTGCTGAACGATGGCGTCTCGGAAGAAGAACTAGCTGCCGCAATCAAAGGCTACCTGGACTACCAGCAGAATCAGCGCGCGAACGACTCAATGGTCGCGTACCAACTTCAGGCTAATTTGCGCTGGGATCGGTCCATGGAATTCACCGAAAAGATCGAGGCGGCCATCGCTGAATTGACCCCAGAAATGGTTCAGGCAGCCATGCGGCGACATTTGCTACCCGAACGCATTGCTATTTTTCGAGCTGGTGATTTCGCGAACAATCCAACAGTCAGTGAAATCTAATTGTTGTTTGGACTGTGAGCGAAATGTGCAATGTCACTAAGGCGTGGTAACCAAAGCAAGACAAGGCGGTTGAACCATGGCAAGAAATGATCTATTCGTGGCGATCAAGAATACTGTCGTACGAATTAGAAAAACGGATGGCACGGAAGTGTGGCGAACAAATCTCCCGAGACGAGCATCGCAATTGGTTACGCTCGCTGTAGAACCTGACGGCCTATATGCGAGTTCCGGTGGTGAGTTGTATCGACTCGACCCAGACACGGGATCGATTTTGTGGACCAACGAGTTACCCAAACTTGGTCGTGGTACCGTGTTGATTGCCGCAACGCCGGATACGAGCGAGAATCGATGATTTCCGATTCTTCGCTCGTTGTTGGAATAAAGGGTCACGTCGTCTGTATTCGTAAATCCGATGGTCGAGAACTGTGGCGTACTCATCTTCGTGGATCAGATACGACGAGCGTAGTTCGGGATGAGGATACAGTGTTCGCAGCGACGAACGGGTACGTGTACGCATTGAATGTAAGTGACGGAGCGATTCGTTGGGTAAACAACCTACCAAGACTCGGGTACGGCGCATGTACGATGGGAAGTCCGAATCAAGGAGCGCTTGCGGCTCTTCAGATCATCGCTCAACAACAGGCGGCGATGCTTGCCGCCATTACGGCTAGCTCAGGTGCGGTTGCGGCCGCGTCTAGCTAGGCTCCGAATCACTGCGAATTAATCGCTCAAGTTTACGACTTCGGCCGGCAAAAAACTCGGCCGATTAACGATACCCTCGACTTGCGTAACTTAACCAAGGTTCAGTCGCACCCAACGAAAAGCCTGTTAGGGTCTGCTGTTTGAAACTCTCACGAAATTCGGTGAACCGGTCGAGTGTCGTAACACGGTCCCACGCATCGAGCAAAGGCGTCGGATCGTATCGCACGTGGTGGTAGGTGAATTCACCATCTTCTAACAACCCATAACATGCAAGAACACTCCCACATCGATTTTGACCGATGCTGCCGGGATTGATGAATCGCTGATCATTGATCGAACGACTAAATTGAACGTGAGAGTGGCCAAAGAGAACATCCGCTTGTTTGTTTCCGTACCTGAACACGTCGAAGTATCGATCGGGGCTATCTGGTAGGACATGGCGTACTTCGGTGTTCTCGTCACCGTGTGCAAGTACGTACATGCGATCATCGAGTTCGTATTCGCCTGGTGAACTGAACGACCTTAAGAACTGATAGTCAGCATCTTGTAGTTCATCATAAATCCATTCCATGAGAGCTTTGTAACCGTCAGGCCATTTGGCGATCGATTCGGGATTCAATGCGGTGTATTCGTGATTGCCACGTATGAATACGCCGTTAAGCGAATTGAGCAATTCGATCGTCTCGTTCGGTTCTGGACCTGGCGATACGGCATCGCCTAAGAACACGACTGAGTCAAAGTCGCGTTCTTTTTGCAGGACGGCGTTAAGCGCGGTCGCGTTTCCGTGAATATCGGCGAACACGAGGATTTTCATTTAAGGTCCGGTTTGAGGGTCAAAAACTTGGTTGCGTTGCTTGTCTCGTTGTCCAGATGGCGCCTAGCCCTTAGGTTCGATGAGTGCAAGCTTTGACATCAAAGTGCGCAATTGTCACTTTTTACGCTACCTAAAATCGCAGTCCGCGCGATCGATCACACTAATCCACCAATAAAGGTACGTCATTGTCAGAATTCATAGAACCTTTCCAAACGTCAAATGATGATCTTGAGCTCCTTGGCGGGAAAGGTCGGTCACTTACGTATCTCGTTAATCACGGATTCCAGGTTCCGACAGGATTCCATGTCACGACGCAAGCGTATCGTGATTTCGTATCCAAGAACGGGCTGCAGCCGCGCATTCTGGCATGTGCGAAACCCACACTCGTCAATGGTCAAGCGTCGTTTGAGCAGGCGTCGAGTGAGATTCAGGACCTGTTTGCAGATACAACGATCTCAGCTGAACTGGAACAGGAGATCGGTTCTGCTTACGTCGGCTTTGACCAAGCCGACCCAGCCGTTGCTGTACGTTCTTCTGCGAACGCAGAGGATCTACCGAACCTTTCATTTGCCGGGCAGCAGGAGACCTATCTGAATATTCGGGGTTCCGCGGAAGTCGTAGCAGCGGTGAAGAAATGCTGGGCTTCGTTGTGGACGCCGCAGGCTCTGAACTATCGGCACCAAAACGGCATCGCGCAAGAATCTGTGGCGATGTCCGTCGTCGTACAGCAGCTTATTCCGGCGGACGTCGCTGGCATTCTGTTTACTGCGAATCCCGCAACGGGCGAGCGATCCGAAATGGTCATAAACGCGAGCTACGGTTTAGGGGAAGCCGTCGTGAGCGGTCAGATCACCCCCGATACCTTCATCGTCAGTCGTAAGGATGGTGAGACAAAGGAATCGATGATCGGTACGAAGGAGTTCCAAATCGACGCGGCCGATGGTCAAGGCACCTTAAACCGCGATGTATCGAGCGACCTTCAGACGAACTCAGTACTCACAGATGAGCAAGTTCGCGAGCTTTGGCAGATTGCAGAGAAGGTCGTCAACGTATATGACGACGTACCCCAAGACATTGAGTGGGCGATATGCGACGGTAAGATCCATCTGCTTCAGTCCCGTCCGATTACGAATCTGCCTGTACAACCCATCGACATCGAATGGGAGGTCCCCAAACCGGCGACCTATGTTTCTCGACGACAGATCGTTGAGAACATGCCTGATCCGATCAGTCCGCTATTTGAGGAGCTGTATCTAACCGAAGGGTTGGAATCTACTCGGAAAGGTAAGAGTCTGATGATTGGCGGCGGTCCTATGTTCATCGCGGTGAATGGGTATGCATATCAGCGCTTCGATTTTCCGATGGTTCATGACCAAGCGCGTGAGAAGGGCTTGTTACCGGTTGCCGAAGCTGAAATTGATGCAGCGGAATTAGCTGCGGTGAAGCAACAGGGATCCACAAAACAAAAGGGAGAGACAGGACAGAAGAAGCAGTCTGAATTGGATCGCATGATGAAGGAAGCTCGGGAACGGGATCTCGCGGTTCGCGAGCGCGATATCGAGTTGTTCAGGGAAGACCTGTCATTGGCGGATCGAGAGGCATTCGATACGTGGCGTGCTTCGGAGTCGCCTGAAGGACTAGCCCTTCAGATTACGATGCCCAAAAGTAAGAACCCCACCTACGTTGCGTTCAACAACAGTGAATGGAACGATCGACAACTTGGCGAGTGGTTTGAAGTAACACGTCCCCGTCTACACGGCATTCGAGAGAAGTGGTTAAAAATCGATCCGAAGACGGCTTCGGACGAGGAATTACTTGACGGTATTTGTGAGATGGGCGTTGAAGAAGGGTACTACTGGTCTAGTAATTCCAGCCACACATTTGGCGTTGCGAAATCGACTGACGATCAGTTACAGTGCTTCTTACGCGAAACACTTCCAGATCACCATTTCATAAGTGGTCAATTCCTTTCAGGCATTGATTCCAAGACAATGCAAGCGAATGCTGCGTTATTCGAAATCGCTGAGGAAGTACGTCGTAGCGAGGACCTTTCATTCTTTGTCCAGGTGACACCGGTTCGGTTTTTACGTGAAGGGCTACGGGAACGTAACGACACTGCGAAGGTGAACGAAATGATCGATGCCTACCTCGCGACGTACGGTCATCAAGGGTACAGCATGGACTTCTTCGAACCAACTCAGGTGGAAGATCCAGCGGCCATGATGACAACCTTAAAGGCGATGGTCGCCGATCCGGAGTATCACCCACGCAATCAAGAAATCCGCACAAAATCCATTCGCGAGGAGAAATACAAAGAGATTAGCGACCTTTTGGATGGGTTGGAATATTGGCAATTCAGGTTTAGATTGTGGTTGGCTCGAAAGTACCACTACATTCGTGAAGAGGTAGCTTTTTTGTTCGGATTCACGTGGAACGTTCTACGTCCGATGGCACATGAACTGGGGTCGCGCCTTACTTCCGTTGGTACGCTTCGAGCACCAAGTCACGTTTATTTCCTCAATACGTCTGAATTGCGTCAGGCAATCGAAAGACGAGCGGATCGTGTCGGCATTCCGGAGCTTGCGGACCTCGCAGCAGAGCGTAGGGAACTTCGGGAAGCACGGAAGAGGCATCACCCGCCTGGGACTCTTCCAATGGAAGCAAGTCAAATCGACGGTATTGCCTTCAAGGAAACTCAAATCAAGAATGAAGCTGATTCTGCCATGATGCGCGGTTTCCCAGTCAGTCCTGGTCGCGTCACAGCGCCTGCTTCTGTTGTGACCGGCGCCGCGGAGTTTGAAAAAATGGCGCCGGGGTCGATTTTGGTGAGTCCATTAACGACGCCCGCCTGGACGCAACTATTCGCTCACGCGGTCGGGCTGGTAACAGATGTTGGGAGTATCTTGGCACATGGTTCCATCGTTGCACGAGAATACGGTATACCTGCGGTGCTTGGTGTCGGTGACGGTACAAAACGCATCAAACACGGTCAGATGATCAGCATCGACGGCGACCAAGGAACTGTCGAGATTCATGACGACTAGCGAACTGAACGCCTTTTAGGGAAATTCCCTTTAGCGCAGCGTATTGATCAGCGCTCGTAGTCAGGAGGTTACGCGTTGCAGCTCCACATATTCTCGATATGAGCTCGTAGGGCGTGAGATCAGTTCGTCGTGGGTGCCGATTTCCTGGATCCTGCCTTCCTCAATAAACACGATTTGATCGGCTTGTCGAATAGTGGACAGTCGATGTGCAATAACTACGACCAATCTATTCTCGGCTGCACGACGGAGTGAATTGAGGAGAGTCTGCTCAGTTTGAGGATCGAGCGCTGCCGTCGGTTCATCGAGGATCAGTACCTGCGATTCTCGAATCAACCCTCGGGCGATGGACAAGCGCTGCTGCTGTCCAACTGACAACGTATCTCCACCGCGACCTAATCGAGTGTCTACGCCACTTGGCAGCTCGCTAATGAACTCCATACAACCTGCGGTTTCAAGTGCTTGGAACATCTGAGCGTCAGTCGCCTTTGGGTTCGCAAGCAGCAAGTTGTGTCGTATCGTTGCTGACAAAAACGTATGCTCTTGTAGTACATACGACACCCGCTGTCGAATGCTCTCCACATCGAATTCGCGTGCGTCACGTCCGTCGATCAATACTCGACCATCGCTTGGCTGCAATATGGAAGGGATTAGATAGGCGAGTGTGGTTTTGCCCGAACCCGTTGGACCAACGATTGCCACGACGTCACCAAATTTAAATGAGAGATCAATGTCAATAAGCGCTCGAGTGCCATTGGGGTACGTATAGCCGACACCCTCAAAGGAGATTTCTCGTTCGATTGCGGTACATTCGTCACCGCCTTTGTAATCCTCCTCAGATTCGTAGTCCATGAAGAAAAACACGCGTCGAACGGCGGCTATGACGTCTTGGATCTTGATCCAATACGCTCCGAGATAACCCGCTGGTGTCGCGATGCTATAGAAGACGCCGATAAGCACGGCATAGTCGCCGGGCGACATGACACCGTCGATGATGCGGTCACTTACCAGAATCAAAACATAAATACCAGCGAGACCAGAAACGGCGGCGAAGATGCATGAGCAGGCGATTACGACGGCAATGTAATACCGTTCCCGCAAGAACGACTGTTCACTGCGATCAGCAAATCGAGTTGATTGTTCATCGGTCGCGCCAAGACTCTGGACGGCGGCAACGTTTGAAACGGATTCCTCCATTGCATTCGTCGTGGCGGACCCAGCTGCTCGCTTGTTCTGGCTAGTGCGACGCACTGCGCCAGAGAACGGGAACGTGATGATAAAAGCTGCCGGTACGGTCGCCCAAGCGATCCAGATAAGTTCCGGAGAGACATCCCCGTACGAGTACTGAAGTACGTATAGGCTGATCCCGGCATTCAGCATCATTAAAAACGGCACGATCGTTAGTTGAAGAAACAGATCGGGTGCCATGGGCACGTCATACATGACGCGGTAGATGCTGTCACCGATACGTTGATCATCCAATACGGACATCGGCATTCGACTTAAACGCTCGAAAAGGCGCGTGCGCAACCGGTTGGCCAATCGTTGCGTAAGACGAACACCGACCATAAATGCAACCAGACCCAAGAGTCCGCTCCCGTTGGAATAAGAGGCGCTAATCTGATTTTCAGCCTGCGTAGCAGCATCCTGTCCAGCATGAAGGCCTGCGCCGAGTCCGTAAGTTCTCATGCCCAAGAGGATCATGCCAAAGATGGTGATGATCGTAATTGAGAACATGATCTGCAATGGATCCTGATCCTGCACGATGTTCAGTACAGGTTGCATAAACGGCGGAAACTCGATCTCCGTCGTGTTGAACGGTCGTTGCTGAATGACGTTGTCGATGACGATCTTCCCGAGCCACGGAAGATATAAACCTGGGATGATGAGTCCCAATTCAAGGACGACTTTTGCGCCAAATAATCGCTTTTCAGCAGTGATTTGGCGCAGCGACCGTCCGATAACCTGTAGCGCTTCCCAAGTGGTCAGATCGGATTGCGTGTCAATACGATCGTCGAATTGATTTTTGCCAATGACCTCTTGAAAAATGCTCGAACGCGTTTCGCTGTTGGTGGTATCCGGCTGAATCGAGTCTGTCATGTCGACTTTAACCCATTAACTGCTGGAATCAAGCGAATCTCGGGTGAGCTCCGACTGCGCAAACGTCGAGAAACGTCCGTCCGGTCGCTGGGTGAGCTCGGCATAGGTGCCCGTTTCGACGATCCGTCCGTTCTCTAGCAGTGCGATCTGGTCCGCGTTCCGAATGGTGGACAGTCGGTGCGTGATCATCAGGATGATCTTGTCCGTCCCCCACGCAGCGAGGTTTGCCAAAACACGTTGTTCGTTTCGGGCGTCTAGTGACGCCGTCGGTTCATCAAGAATGAGTATGGGCGTGTCGCGAACAACGGCGCGAGCAATCGAAATCCGTTGGCGTTGTCCCGCAGACAACTTGCCGCCGCGTTCGCCGAGCTCCGTGTCGTAACCTCTATCTAACGCTCGGATGAATGAATCTGCATTGGCGATTTCAGCCGCACGTTCGATGTCAGCGCGACTTGCGCGACCAGCGCCGAACGCGATGTTGTTAGCAACGGTTTCATTGAACAACACGTTCTTCTGGAGCGCGATTGCGCAGTTCTGACGTACGTCAGCGATTCGCAAGTCGCGCAAATCGATGCCATTGATTGAAACTTCACCTTCATCCGGGTCAAAGAGGCGGAGAAGCAGTGACATCATCGTTGATTTCCCAGACCCGGTAGCGCCTACGATCGCTGTCACAGTGCCAGCTTCTGCCGATAGCGATAGATTGGTGAGGACCGAGCTGGTCTCATCTCTGTAAGCGAAGGACACGTTATTCCACGAAATTGACTGAATCGGTTGCGGATACGCATCAGGATTCATGGATTCGGTCACTTCGAGCGGCGTGTCGAGCAACTCGAATGCCCTTCGGAGCGCGATGAACAAGTCCTGCAAACGCATCCAGATGCCCAACAGATATCGTGCGCTGCCTGCCAATCCTTCAAGTCGTCCACGTGCGATTTCGAATGTCGCTAGGTTCCAGATTGCGAAGCCGATCAATGCGGCAACGGCCGCACCGAGGAACGTCTCCCGTTCCTCTATGACCCAAAACGCAAGAACGTATTCAGTTCCGATTACGAGGATGCCACCAATGAACGCGATCGCTAACGTCAAGAGAACCATGTCCAGACGCAAGTGGTACGCAGCGTCGAGCGCTCGCTTGGAATCCGTCTCGAACTGTTCGTGGATTTGCGATTCCGAACCATTTACTTTGAGTACTTTGACCGCTGTGAATGACTCTTGAATGTGGGAGGTGAGGTCGCTATTCGCGACGCGGTTCGCGAGTGCTCGACGCTGAATGCGCCGAGTCGACCTTATCAACAACAACACAAATGGCACTGCAGCGATCAAGGCGAAACCGGCGATAAGAGGATCGAAAAAAATAACGACGGCGAACGCGGTTAACAAAGCGAATGCCGTGAATATTGGCGAAATGATGGCGCCTTCAATGACGTTTACGATCATGGCGCTGTCTTGATACACGCGGAAGATCGCGTCGCCTACGCGGGCTTGGTCGTGGAATCTAAGCGAGAGCGACTCGGCACGCTCCATCATCGCGACACGAAGATTCTGATTGACGCTTTGCCAGATCCAGGTTCCGTAATACCAACTGCCAAGACCAATAAGCGTTCCGATAACTCCACCGACGATACCCCAAAGAATGAGTCGGTTTCGAACAGTTCGACGTTGTTCATCGGTTAATTGCTCATCGGGCTCCAATTCGACGTTGTTCGATGTCCCCGCGGAACCTTTATTGTTGTCTTGCGATTCGCCTAGTTGTTGTGGGTCCGCGGTGACGTACTCGTTGTCCACAAACAGCACGGTCGCCTGGAGTGGTTGGAGTTTTTCGCCGATTAGGACTTTGTTGAGGAGCAAATCTGCCCCGACGAAGAGCCCGGCCATGCCCGTCAGCATCCCAGCGCCAGCGAGTGCTAGCAAGACTATTAGGTGTTTTAACAATGGTCGCATATACGGCCACGTACGTAACGCAAGCTTCAGCATCGTTAGCAACGGAAGCCTGGGTGGGTCTGGGTCGCTCGTTTCGAGTGAGTAACCGTCTAATAGAGGTAGATCTTTCAAGTTCGTCGGTCTTAGATTTTGAAGCTGCGACATCCGTCGAGTTGACGAAATGTGAACTTCGTAAAGTAATTACATCAGACGTAGGTTCGTCTAAGTTGCTGAGCCTCGTAGCTTCAGCTAACGCATGCATCGTTGCGCATAATCCGAACAAATCAGCAAGAGGAAGTGGAATGACGGAAATCAACGTCTCGGAATTGAAGCCAGTGGGTGAATTCGGTTCTAAAGCATGGTGTGAGGCCTGCGCGGCGTATGGTGTGAAGCTCTTGGAAGAAGGCGATCTTCCGGCGGACATCGCATGGGGCTTTAGCGAGATTTACACGCACCCGCCAGCACGTTTGCTTGCAGATGAACGTCCGTTAGCCGCCTACTTCATCATGGTCAAGGACGGTGTAATCAGTGGTGGCGATGGCGCGCCGGAGGAATGTCGCGCACTCCCCGGTTTTCACGTCGAACTGCAGTGGGCTGCAATCTGTAATCAATCCGGCTCGAAATACGGTCGCGAAGGCCAGCGACAGAGATCGTTGGATGAACAGGAAATGTATAAGGCGATTGAGGAGTACGTAGGAAGACCCAATCCACTCGAATTCAAAAAGAGGGAACAAGCCGTGTGGCCCCCAGCGGTAGGCGCAGCATTGGGGAAGGGGAGCGAAGAAGGTGGCGGACTTCATAACATCGCCGCGACGTTGCAAGCACCATCACCAGAGTTTGCCGATTTCCCAACGACCGAATTGGGAGTCCCGGTGTTTAGTTCAATGAGCGACGAGCAAAAGAAGACTTTTTTGAAGATGCTGGCAGTAAAGATCTAAGCCGACTGCTTGTTGATATAGATCCGACGCGGATCGCGCAACATCGTACTTCGTGAACGGCTCTCGTCACTGATTGAGCACGCTTGCGAGGTAGGAAGCACCCTTTGAATGTGAGTCGGTGTGATTCATCAATGCGACGCTTGTTTGAATCGAATGTAGTGCGACGGCCTATTCCCATCGACTGAAAGTGAAGCGATGCGTCAGCACACCGAGTGTTGATCACTGGACGTTATAAATAATATAAATGATAATAAGTATCATTTGCAATTAAGTTATCGTGTAGCTGAGTTTTTGTGCAACCTGAACAATGCAGAGAGATTGTGCGTACATGCAGTCTTCGAGCCCTCCGATCACGTATCGGCGCAACAGCGCCTGCGCTTACCAATCTCTTCATATGTGCGCTGAGTTTTAGTTCAGCCGGAGTCGCAGCTGAACCAGAAGAAGCAGACGATGAACCGCGTTTAGAAACGGTGACGATAGTCGCGAGCGATACCGAGCAATTTGTACGCCTTCCTGGTGCAGCAACGGTGATCGAGCGCGCTGAACTCGAACGGTTTGAGTATGCGGATGTGCAGCGAGCACTTCGCCTGGCACCGGGGATTGCGCTTCAAGTAGAAGACGGATTTGGTTTGCGACCGAACATCAGCATTCGGGGCGTCGCCAGTGAACGTAGTGGTCGCATCACGTTGCTCGAAGATAACGTGCTCATTGCACCGGCACCATATTCAGCTCCTTCAGCGTACTACTTCCCAACGGCAGGACGAATGCACAGCATCGAGGTGTTAAAAGGACCGTCTGCGATCTCTCAGGGTCCTTACACCATAGGCGGTACGTTGAATCTCGTATCAACGCCAATCCCGAACGGTGTGCAAGGTCACCTGATGACACACTTGGGTCAGCACGGCTCGAAACGAGTTCATGCGTGGCAGAGCTTCACGAACGGCACCAGAATGTACGGCTTGTTAGAAACTCATCAGTGGTTTTCCGATGGATATCAGAACATTGACCGATCTGATGGCGAAACCGGGTTGGATGTTCGAGATTACACCGCGAAAGTGAGATTTGAGTTCACACCTAACCAATCACTCGAGCTCAAACTTCAATCCGCTGATCAAATTTCCGAACAAAGCTATCTTGGATTGAGCGATCATGATTTTGACATGAACCCGTATCGTAGGTATGGCATATCAGCACTCGACGAAATCACGACATCACATCAACAAGGTATCGTGACCTATGCGCTTGACTTAGCGGAAGCCACTCAGCTTCGAATCTCTGCGTATCGGAACGATCACGAACGAACCTGGTTTAAAACGGAGGGGCTTGACTTCGACGGTAGTGAAAGCGCGGAAACTCTGAGCCGAACATCGTGGTCTAGCGTGATCCAAGCGGTAAATCTGGGACGAGGAATTGGCGACGCATCCTGGTCCGAATTGAATGGGATTCTTCAAGGCACGCTCGATACGATGCCGGGGAGCATTCAATTGAGAGCGAATGCGAGAGAGTACTTCTCGCAAGGGATCCAAATGTGGATGGCTCACAAAACAGAGCTCGGCTCCGCAAATCGCCACGTTGAGATTAGTCTGCGAGTTCATGCTGATGAGGAAGACCGACTACAGCGGAACAGCTCGTACAATCAAGAAGACGGCGAGTTACTGCTGGACGACATTGGCCGTCTTGGTAATGCCGGAAATCGGATCCAAGAAGCGCGCGCCGTAGCGTTTTACGTGAAAGACACGATTGAAATCGGCAACCTTACGTTGACACCAGGTTTACGTTACGAGAACATCGACCAAAAGCGCACGCGTTTCGAGATTCGCAATGGGCGAACGACCGATCCTTCGTCTCGTGCGTTGTCTAATCTCAGGAGCACGCGAGAGAACCAAACCACAGTTCTATCACCTGGTTTCGGCGTGAGCTATAGGACAAGTGACCGCACGTTGGTGCATTTAGGTGCACACCGAGGATTCACGGCGCCGAGTAATGCGCCTGATGTAAAGGAAGAGTCTGCGTGGATATTCGAAACCGGTCTTCGTTACGTAACTGAAACCACGCCTTTGACCATCGACATCGTTGGATTTCTTACTGACTACGACAATCTACTTGGTGAGTGCACAGCATCCTCCGGTACCGATTGCGAGATCGGTCGGGCATTTAACGGCGACGCTGCTAGAGTGGCAGGAATTGAAGCGCGAGTTACAACTGATCTCGCTCCGCATCGGGAGTTTTCACTTCCGGTAAGTTTGAACCTGACAGTGTTCGATGGACAATTCGAAACGGACGTTGCCGACACGGACTTCTTCGGCGACGTGAACAAGGGAGACCCTATCCCATATTTACCGGAATCGCAGTTCCACATTAGCGCTGGGTTCGTAAAGCTCCCATTTGAAGGTTACCTCAGCATAACTCGTGTCGGCGACACGTGCGTTCGTTCATCTTGTGGTACCTTTGAGAAAGTTGGAAGCTCGGTTACGGTGGACATGACCGGAAACTACGCTCTCAATGATTCGCTCACTTTCTTTGCGCGAGTCGAGAATCTCCTAAGCGAAGATGCCATTGCTTCACGCCATCCGTATGGTGCGCGACCCAACAAAGCGAGAACGATCTCCGTGGGCATGTCGTTAGGCTGGTGAGAGTCCGTAGATTTACTTGCGAGTAGTCAAGCAACGGGTAGGTTTGACGCAACGGTATGTGGTGTACTATCTACGGAGGTAATTCAGAGAGTAGTTAATCTGCGCCCAACCACGTATCCGATCGTTGTAAATTGTCGGAAAGACCACACGATTTTCTATGGCTCAACAAACAGACGATAACCGCTTGGAACCCATTACCGTCCTGGGGAACTATGCTCATGACCGGTATTGCGGTGTACGGATGCCTCCCCCTGAATCCGTGACCGATGAACGCGAACGCAGGACCATGTACCACCAGCGTCCGGTTTTCGTTTACGACGCAAGGGAACTCGAGCCTACGCCGACAGTTTCGACTTACGGGTTCACGCTATTGAAGCACGAAACTCGGTGCACCGACATGATGGATCAAGAAATGGTGAAGTCGGTGCTCTACGGTGAGTATGCGCGTCTAGTGCAAGTCGTGACGGGTTGTAGTAAGGTCAAGGTGACACAGCACCAGTATAGGAACGGGTATGGTGGACTACCTAACGATCACCCTCGTGCGGCACGGGCAACTCCGAATGGAAGCGAAGGCATCTATGGTGGCATTCACGCAGATGTAACGCCTTATTCGGAGCCCGGTTGGGGTCCACTGGTAGAGGAACGACACTTTCAAGTGTTCAACGTCTGGCAGAGCTCAAATCCGAGCCGGCCAATCCAGACCATGCCTCTGTCGTTGTGCGCCATCGATAGCGTTGATCCAAGAGACATGATCTATGCGGATTCTTGGAATCAGACGAAACATCGTCGCAAGTTGGTCAGCTATCGATTGGCGTTTAACGAGGCGCAAAGGTGGTACTACTATCCAGATATGCAGCCGGATGAACTACTGATTTTCAAACAGTACGACAGCATGGAGGCTTCACCGAATCGACGTTGTGTATATCACGGCGCTATCGATTTGCCGGACACATCCGACGACGCTCCGTTGCGAGAAACGATCGAAGTTCGGCTATTAGCGCTCTATGGAAAAGAGTTCAACAAAACTGAACGAGTGCGTCGGTTTCAGGCACAGGTTCCGTCGAAGCTTCCGAATGGCTCGGATTCTGAGTGGGTAGTTAGGTATCCCTGATCATCGGAAGAAAGAATCGGAAAGAACAAAGATCACAAATGGGAAGACGATCACAAACGCAATTCCCATGTAGCACAGAACGTTCAGCACTTCGTTCTGTACCGGTTCTTCGTTCAGCTTTAGTCGTGGTCCGATGATTAGCCAAATCAACGCACCGAGAACCACGGACGCTGCGACGCTCAAAATCAAGGCTGCCATAAAACGTGATTATGGTCGCATTGAAAATTTCACAGGTCCTTTGAGCTCGTCGAGCTGCGGTTGAATCCAATCGATCCATTGACACAGGGTAGGACGCGTCTCGCGGGGATCGATCAACTCGTGAACACCGAAGGATTCTGCACGTGGGAATGGTGACCTTGCGGCGCGCAACCGTTCCTCGATTTCCGTACGTTTAGCTATTGGATCGTCTGCAGCTTCAATCTCACGATGAAATGCAACGGCGACGCCACCTTCGAGGGGTAATGCTCCGGATTCGACAGAAGGCCACGCCAAGACGTATGCATTCGGTGCGTAGTGTGCGGCGGTCGCGACGCCAAATCCCTTATGCACCTGAATGGCGCACCATGGCATAGTTGCTTGCGCGGCGGCAGCCACGGCAGCCATACCATATCGGATCGTGCCTTTCTTCTCTGCCTCTGGTCCAATCATGAATCCAGGTTGATCAATGAAATTGACCACTGGAACGTGGAATGTGTCGCAAAGTTCAACAAAACGACGGTATTTTTGTGCTGCTTCCGCAGTCATCGCTCCCGCGTACACGCGATTGTTGTTAGCGAGGATACCGACTGGTTGGCCATCGATCCGGGCGAGCCCCACAATCTGGCTACGTCCGAAATCTTTTCCCATTTCGAAGAACGAGTCGAGATCAACGATCATCTCGATGACCTCACGCATGTTGAACACGCTGCGTGAGTCGCGTGGTACCACGTCAAGTAGATCCTTTTCCATACGCTCACTGCTGTCGTCGCACGGATAGCGAGGCGTGCGTTGATGCACGCTACTTGGTAAATAGCTGAGGAAGCGACGAGACTGCATCAAGGCTTCCGTTTCGTTTGTAGCGACATTGTCAACGACGCCGCTTTTCGCATGGATGTGAGCGCCCCCGAGCTCATCTTTTGTCATATCGACACCCAATGCGCGTTCCACGACCTTCGGACCAGCGACAAGAATCTGTGCGGTATCTGCCGACATCACCGAGAAGTGCGATGCAGCCATTCGTCCAGCCGGAAAACCAGCGACCGCGCCCCCAGCCATCGAAACGACAGGAACTTCCCCCATCGCATCAGCGATGACCTTGAATCTAGGTTCGGAGAAAACGGAATCCCCGCCCGAAGATCCGCCGCGTTTCCCACTGCTTTTTACACTACCACCCCCGCCTTCGAGCATACGTACGAGAGGTATCTTGTATTGGATGGCGAGATGCTCTGCGTAGATGCTCTTTCGCAACCCCGCAGCGTTAGGTGAGCCACCTTTAAGCGTGAAGTCTTCGCCTCCAACGACAACGCGCCGATCGTCGATTCGACCGAAACCTAAAACGTAATTTGCAGGGACAAATCCGAGAAAGTTGTCTTCGTCGTCGTAATCGGGAACAGCAGTGGCTTTCCCTTGTTCCTGAAACGAGCCTTTGTCAAGTAAAGTGTCAATGCGTTCACGAATGGTCATACGGCCGTAGCCGTGCTGCTTAGCGATCCCTTCTGGTCCGCCTTGCTGCTTCGCTAATTCACGCCGTCGCTTAAGTTCCTCGACCTCTTCTGCCCAGCTCATGGCTCTTCGCGGTTGCCCTATGCAACGTCCGTAAACTTGGGATCACGGTTTTCAAAATTAGCCTTAATCGCTTCGACCTGATTCGGAGATCCGATCAATCCCATCTGTAGTTTCGCTTCTAAACCAAAACCGGATTCGTCGTCTGCATGCCAAGTGGATTCTAAAAGGTACTTACCGGCTCGAACGGCTGAGGGCGAACGTCCCGCGATTTCATGAGCAAGATTGAAGGCAGCGTCACGAGCATTTTCTGTGACATGGGTAATTAGGCCGAGTTCTTGCGCTTCCTCAGCGCTCAGAATGCGACCAGTGAATGTCAGCTCCTTCGCGACGTCCATGCGCACGGTTTGCCGAAGCGTCTGCGTGATGGACATGTCAGGGATCAATCCCCACTTGATCTCAAGAACCGACAACTTCGCGGACGGTTCGGCGAATCGGATATCTGTCGCAAGCGCAATCTGGCACCCGCCGCCGTAGGCAACGCCGTGGATCGCGGCGATCACGGGCATTGGTAAACGACGCCATACATAAGCAGCACGCTGGGCGTGGTTTTCAATCGTTTCGGTGCGCGCCACGGAAACGTCAGATTGCGATTGCGAGTCATTCGAACGCGACTCAGCACGATCTGCCATACCTTGGAAGCTGTTCATATCTAAACCAGCACAGAAACCCGGTCCGTTGCCCGAAAGCACAACGACTCGGACATCGTTGGCTTCTATCAACTGGTTCCCGGCTTCGTTCAATGCTTGGAACATTTCCGGTGAAATTGCGTTGTACTTGTCTGGACGATTCAACCTTACATCAGCGATACCATCTTCGACACTGATTGTTACGAGATCGGACATGACAACTCCTCTAACTGTGTTTTAGCTCTCGATGACGGCGACGACTTGATCTTCCTGAACAGCTTCTTCTGGCTGCACCCTTAACTCTGCCACCGTGCCATCCGCTGGACTCTCAACGGGGATTTCCATTTTCATCGATTCGAGAATCAGGATCACGTCGCCTTCTGCCACATTGTCACCTACTTCCACTTGAACCTTCCAGACACTACCGGTTACTTCGCTTTCAACGTTATGCGTAGCCATGCGAATGAATAGCCTTCTTGCTGCGGGAAAATGGCACCTGGCAAGCGTCGAGAACCTGCTGACGCATCGCAGGAACGCGAGATTTTACTTTTGCATCTCTCTGGTCGAATTCGAGTCTCGAAGGACGGGAGACGCGCTCCTGACGACAATTCTCGATACCTTTGAACTCAAACCGAATGATTGATGAGCCATTGTTCGTACTCTTCCCAACTCTTAATCAACGTGCCAAGATTGGTTTGTGAAGAACCTTCTTCCAGTTTGAGTTTGACGCGAGCATCGACTAGCGCAGCCACAATTGATCGGACGCACTCGCCGCTTAAATCAAGCCTTATTACGTCAGTTTCAGGTCCGCCCTTATGGTCGCTCGGTTTTTCGAGTGGTACCTGCAATTTGCACCGGTCGAGGCGCTTACGAGGTTCTCCCGTTACATGAGGGGAGGTTTTATCAAGCGCCCACCGCGTGAAGTAATCCGGGCTATGGCTTAGTTCTTTATAGGTGTCCCAATCCAAGCGATTTAGAGCTCGAGTTTCTGCCCGGTAAGGTGTTCGTAGGCTTCTAAATAACGACCCATCGTCCGTTCGATGACGTTGTCGGGTAAGTCCGGACCTGGAGGCGTTTTGTCCCAGGTTCCTGCGGATACAAGCGTCTCAAGGTAATTGCGCACGATTTGCTTGTCGTAACTCGCCTGCTCTCGACCGGGTTCCCAATCGTCAGCGGGCCAAAATCTCGAGCTATCTGGGGTGAATATCTCGTCAATGAGTATCGGTTCGCTTGAACCGTTCTGAACGCCAAACTCCAATTTCGTGTCGGCGAGAATGATCCCTCGTTCTATCGCGTGCGCACTTGCGCGGTTATACAACGACAAGGTGGTGTCGCGCAGCCAAGCCATCGTTTGTTCACCAACGATTTCGACGCCCTCATCAAAGCTGATATTCTCGTCGTGGTCTCCTTGCTCGGCCTTTGTTGACGGGGTAAACAGTGGCTCTTCTAAACGGTCGCTGTTTCGCAAGCCCAACGGTAGCGGGATGCCACAGACCTTTCCGGAGCGTTGATAGTCCTTCCATCCACTTCCAGTAATGTAACCTCGGGCAATACACTCGACCGGGAGTACGCTCGCTTTGCGACACAGTTTGACACGACCACGGAGCTGCTGGCGCTCGTCGTCTGAGAGTCCTGGAACCTCGTCTACATTCGTCGTCACTAAGTGGTGACTCACGTCGCTCGCGAAGAAGTCGAACCAGAACTTGGAGATTTGAGTGAGCACGATGCCCTTACCGGGTAATCCAGTATTCAGAACCACATCAAATGCACTTACCCTATCAGTCGCGATGATTAGCAGTCCTGGATCGCCGTCTGGTAAAGTCGTCTCGTAAAGGTCGCGAACTTTGCCTACGCGTTTGTTAGGCAGACTGAGGTTAGTTTCTGTAACTAGCTGAACCATTTTCTTATCTACGCGGTGTTTCCACCGTCAACTGTGTAAACCGAACCTGTTACCCACGATGCTTCTTCACTCAGCAGGAACGCCATAACTTGAGCGATTTCGCGCGGGTCGGCGTATCGACCTAGAGGGATTCTGGCCGCGATGCGCGCTTTCGCCGCATTCGTATCGTTGGGTGCCATCCCCTGTTCTAGGCTGCGCATCATACGAGTCTCCACCGGTGAAGGATTGACAGTATTGACGCGGATATTGAATTGCGCGTATTCCTTCGCTACCGATCGCATTAACCCGATAACAGCGTGTTTGCTGGTACTGTAGGGCGTGATTCCCGGCGCGCCAGAGAGACCGGCAACACTGGAAGTAATCACGATGCTCCCTGATCTTTGCTCGATCATTTGCGGCAAAACGGCACGTAATCCGAGCCACACACCTTTGACGTTAACCGCCATTACTCGATCGAATGCATCCTCGTCGTAACTAAGCGTGTCGGTTACCTGACCTTCGATTCCAGCATTAGCTAAAAAGCCGTCGATACTGCCAAATCGCTCCATCGCATGTTCGGCCATTCGATTGTTGTCGTCGGCGAACGCAACATCCGCGGTGCAGATTGACACGGTGTCTTCGCTTAGCCCCTTGGTACTTGAGCGGAGTACATCTTCTTCCATATCGACTGCGACGACGTTTGCGCCGCGGTTGGCGAGGTAGTGCACTGCAGCGGTACCTATGCCACCAGCGCCACCTGTCACGATGATTGTCTTACCTTTAAATTGGTCACTCATTTAGTCGCCTCAAATGCACTGTCGAAATCACCGAGTAAGTCCTCAGCGTCCTCGATGCCGGTTGAAATTCGGATTAACGATTCATCGATTCCCATGCTCGCACGGCGTTCAGGACCCATTTCGTAATAAATCGTGTGAGCGACAGGGATCGCCAATGTTCGTGTATCGCCTAAATTACTCGACTTGATCACCACCCGTAGCGAATTCATAAAGTCGAAGATATCGATACCGTCGGTTAGCTCGAAAGAGAAGATCGCACCAGGGTATTTAAACAATTGCTTCGCGCGGTCAAATTCAGGATGATCGGGTAAGCCTGGATAGTAAACAGCCTTGCAGGCTTTGTGTGCTTGTAGGTAGTCACATAAAAGTTGGGCGTTTTCGCACTGTTTGGTAACGCGTAACGCCAACGTTTCGGCACCTAATGCGATGCGATTTGCCGCTTCAGCATCCAACGTCGCACCGAAGTCACGTAGACCTTTTTTGCGTATCTGGGTGATGCCCCATTTTGCAGCGTCGCCTTTCTGGTAAGTGTCGTAGATGTTCGCAAAAGATTCCCAGTCGTATCGACCGGTATCGGTGATAGAGCCACCGAGAACATTTCCATGTCCACCGATGTACTTCGTCAAACTATGGATGACGAGGTCAGCTTTCGAGTCGATCGGTTGGTAGAGATACGGTGTCGTCATTGTGTTGTCGACAACATAGATCAAACCGTGCTGTTCACAGACTTCAGCGGTACCTTCGAGATCCGCGACTTGTGTTCTTGGATTCGCGATGGTCTCGACAAATACTAGCTTTGTTTCGGGTCGGATCGCCTCAGCGACATGCTTCGCATCGGTTGCATCGACGAATGTGACGTCAATTCCGTGCGCTGCGAAGCTGTTGAACAAGCTGTTGGTGTTTCCGAAGAGAAACGAGCTTGACACGAAATGGTCGCCGCGACGCAACAGTGCAAACAGCATCGTACCGATCGCACCCATACCGGTAGAAAAACACACGGTATCGAAACCGCGTTCCATCGCATTGACCTTTTTCTCTAAGGCTGATACGGTGGGATTGACCTGTCTACCGTAGGAATAACCTTTGTGAGTACCTTGAAAAACGCCAGCGAGGTCACGCGCGTCTTCATACCCATACGCTACTGATCCATGGACCGGTTTATGTAGCGAACCGTGTTCTATCGAATCGTCGCGATCTGAGTGCAGGATTCGAGTCGTGAAGCCAACCATAGCAGTCAATGATGCTTAGGGGCGAGTAACTGTATCAAATGTTTCGGTGTAGGGTAGTTCCCACAAATGGAGCTGTCTCGTGAACGCCCATTCTCCACACTATCATTTACGTTGGCGGATGCGAGAATTTGAATTCAAGGGAGCCCACCCTCATAAATCCTTTTGGTTAGAGATTTCCGCTTTTTCGGAAGCGGGTCCGAGGGTTCGCTTCACCTGATGTAGGCTAATCCGCATTAATTTAGCGACCCCGAGGTAAATGAACGAAATTACGGCCGTTTCACAACCCGCGATTGCTGCGGCAGCATTACATGAGACGCGTACAAAGGTATAGCTAAACAAACTGAAAACACTTGATAAATCTCTCTAGTTCCAAAATTTACATTCCTCTGGATTGGGTTCAGCGCTATGAATGCGACTCAAACCATTAAAGCACTAAAAGAGGCGGTATCAGAATATATGGGACCATTGCGGATACACCGTAGAAACTAGCGCGCTTTCGCGTATATTAGTAACTCACGCTAAGAGGTAATTAGTCCCGCTGATTCACAGCATGTGCCCAGCATTTACCTCCTCCTAAACCAAGCTCGCACGCTTCTGCAATCGCTTCTAACTTGAATCGGCAGAATGTCTTCTTGATGCGGCTACCATCTGTGTAGTTGTGATCGGTTGAACAGTTTTGGTGCTCGTCGTGCGCGAAGGATTGCTGGTAGCCATCGACGATCTTATCTACGGTAGGTCGGACGTAGTCCGGCACTTCATCCATATAACGTTTGAACAGGACCCGAAACTGCGGTTCAGTGTCGCCATATGCGGCTGAACCAAGCCATCCGAGCGCACGGAGGTTACTTTTCTGAATTGATTCGGTACCGTTTAGCAGGATGTAAGCGAGACGGGATTGTGAATCCTTGAATCCACGTTTAGCTAGGTCTAACAGAATCGGGTACGCTGCATCGTAATGGCCGTCTCTGTAAAGCTGGTTAGCCCCCCTCCGCTCGGTTCTCATCTGTTTTATATCCTCGACCGAAAACTCGGCTGGATCCATCGGCATATGGTCGAAGATGCTTCCGATCACAACTAGCTCTTCTATATACGGTGGGACATACGTGTCACCTGCTTCAACTGTATTTAGGTACTCATTAATGTCGAGCATACCAACTGTTAGTTTAGTAATCACTCGTACTTCGTTCGGCGTGTAGGGCCGAAGCATGTTTGAGTACGCGAGCCTGGTTCTTATTCCGCCAGTATAAGGTCTGCCGTCGTCCCTCTCAGCCATCTTCTCGAGTGCGCGTTTTTGGTGGGCGCGCTTAAGCTCAATTGTTCGATGCATCCTTTTGGCTTTGCGCTCGCTACCACTGATAGTAGCGAGCACTTGGATCTCCAACTCCTTCTTATTAGCCAGATTGTCGTTCGTTTGAGCCGCAAGGTTAGATACCGCGACGATGAGAATTACCGACAAAACTCGGTGTATAAAAGGGCTGAACATCGCACAAAGCCTCCTCGTTTAGTACCAATTACCGCCAGTGATCTCATAGCCCCAACCTAGGAGCTGGTTGTCAGCATCGTAGTTATGACAAATATCACGCTTGACTCGAACTTTTCTTTCAATGGGTTCGCCATTAATTGGATTAGTCTCCCAGATCGTGATAACGAGATTAGGTGATGGCATGCAAGTCTTACGAAAAAAGTTGCAAATTGGATTACCGATCGGATATGGTTCCGCGTATGCAACCTGATGTGCACCGAAAAAAGCACAGGATAAGACCCGCGATGAGAAATTTACCGGACTTATTTTGAAGCTCCTTTTGGTTAGAAACGAATCGATGATATGTAGGTTCATCGGAATTTATACAGCATAGCAATTGCAACGGACGGTGTTCAGATTTAAAAATATGTCGTATTCAAATAACGAGTTGCAAGTAAAAGGAAATCGTCTTGGTAATAAACAATCGATTGAGTAATGCACGTTGACTTCAATGTTGCTTCGAAATCGTGAAAATAGCAGGAAGAAAACTGTTGCGTAATTAGTGGAGCTTCGTACCTGTTAGGATTTTTGTGGATTTAATAGGTTCTCGTTGCAATCCTTGATTGCAATAGCATAGGCGCTCGCGATAAGGTTTGAGTGGTGGTCGGTTCACCCCAACCAATTTCTGTTAACCGATTGCGTCTACGTCGGTTCATCCCGACCTTCTCGCTTAACGCTGATGTGTTTGCAATGGTTCCATCAACTTTATTCGGGTGTGTTCGTCAGAAGTGCGACGCTCCTTCACCAACTACTGAAGTAGCGCCATGAAAACTAGCCAAATGACTTACCACGCCTCCTTCACGCGCGTCTTCATGCCCACACGCTACCGATCCATGGTGCGGTTTATGTATTGAAGCGTGTTCTATCGAATCGTCTCTGTCTAAGAGCGGGATTCGAGTCGTGAAGCTAACGAACGGAGCAGTCAATGATTTAAGCACGAGTTACTGTATGAAGTGTTTCAGTGAAGGGTAGCTCCCACAGTCGATAAACCCGTGACAGAGCAGAAAGCGCCAACGAATGTCTCAGACTCCCGTCTTGTATTGCGGTCCTTAGGCGTTCAAGATCGCATACTTCGATTTCTATCGCTTCGCCTGGTCCCAAATCAAGTTCAGCAACACGTTCAACGTTTCGAGCAAGAAAGTGGTGACAAAGGTGAGGATGGAAAGCGGGATTTGGCTCGACTGCGCCAAGGTAAGTCCACTCGTTGCTTGTGTACCCCGTCTCCTCAAGCAATTCACGTTGAGCGGCTTCTAGTGGCGTTTCGCCATCGTCGACCATACCACCAGGTGTTTCCAACGTACATGCCTCAATTCCAAACCGATACTGACGCACCATGACTGACTTGTCGTCTGGGGTTAGGGCGACGATATTGATCCAATCCACACTCTCAAGGACAAGACGTTTCATGACGGCTTTTGAGGTGGGATGTTCAAGCCAGTCGTGACGGACTTGAAGGATATTGAGATTCTCACCTCGTTCGGACCTAACCTTTTTCCAGGCGAGTTCGGCGTCGCTTAGTGATTGCGTTTTTTCGGAAATGGTTCGACTCGTAGCTCTAGACGTTGGCGCAAGCATATTCAACCGTTCAATAACCGGTCAGCTCAAGGTACCCAGTACCGACACGTTGTTCATCAGCAAGGACATACACAACGCCTTCCCAGTAACGTACAGAAGTCGTCATCAGCTGATCATCGAAGGCGGGTTCGATAGTAAATATCGAATCTTCGATTTGTAGCTCCCAGCCGACAGGCCAGGATCGCCAGAACTTGATAGGATGCATCCGCCATTGGTCGGGACTTAGTCGTGTTCGACTGCCGTCGTGCTCGACGAACATGCCGACCGGCATGACTTCGACATCATCGGATTTGGGTTCGAGGTTAAACAACACAAGATCTCGACCGTCATCCAAATGAACGGTGAGCCAATTCCAGCCAACATAGTTCGGATTAAGAATACCAGTACTCCATTCACGGTCCAACCACGCATTTCCACTCACTTTGAACGTCTGTTCAGGTGTGGTGAGAGTTCCTGACGTCTTTAACCGGGGAATCGAGTAGTAGTAACTGGCGTTGGTGGGCGATTTCCACGAGAGACCATCGTCCCCATGCAGAACAGGTGCTTTAGTTACTTCTAAGGTGAGATCTAGGGCGTACCCACTATCTTTCGTACGCAATTCGAGAGAAGAGGACATGTCGTCCTCTGACGCCATTACCCAGTCTTCGAGGTAAGCTCGAAAGGGCGAGACATTGACGCCTGCAAGGTGTTCATGACCTCTTGAGAATCTTTCGAATGCGTTGTGATCTCTCAGGGCAATGTCAGAGATCGCAAAGTGCGCCATATAGATTTGACCCGTTCGCCATTCGTTGTCGAATGGCGTTTCTGGTGTCAATGCTTGACGGAATAGCGTGAATTGGAACCCGAATTCCCGCTGGTTTTCATCTTCAACGAAGCCGACTAAGTACCACCACTCCGTTTGAAAATCAAGGTGTTCTCCGTGGTCGCGGGGAAACTCAAAAGGCAGTATTTTGTCAGCGATGGTAAACCCGGCGATATCCGGATTGTTATAGAGAGCGTTCATCGAAAGGGGACGGTGTTCCTCGGTGCCACATGCGCTAACGAGCACAGAGATGCAGAACAACCAAGCGCGCTTAACGGACATTACTGACCGGTTGAGTGATCAATTTGCCGAGGGCTTGGCGCATCGGCTCGAGACCCGCGAGCATCGCTGCTATGACGCCCAACAGAACGGGCAATAGTATTGGCTCCCACGCGAATGTGAGATCGAATGACCATCCATAGGCACGTGGATTGACTTGATAACAGAGATTCCAAGCGAGAGCGAGACTCAGCGGAAACGCAATCACAGTGGCGAACACGCCAATTAGTGCGTTCTGTAGCAATGCACTCCATGCCAACGCGATTCGAGACGAACCCATCATTGTTAATAAACGCATTTCTTTAAGGCGCTTAGCTTGCATTCCGATAAGCGCGCACGCCATACCAATGACCGCGACGAATATCGCGATATTTACCATGATTTGGGCTGTCGCGAAGCTCGCATTGAAGACCTGAATCGCGGCGTTTCGGATCTCATCAGAATCCTGCACACTGACGTTTGGAAATCGCGAATCGATGATCGAGCGTACGAGATCGGGTTGCGGTGTATCGATACTGAATCGGTCAGCGACTAATCGTTCCCACTGAACGAACTCATATGGAACGATTGCACGACTACGAATCTCGCGGTAGTCCTTAAATATGTACAGGATTGGCAAGACGTGATCTGGATTAGCAGCGATGTCGATCGACACGAGTTCGCCAATTTGTAATCCGTACGTTCTTGCCGCGATTTCGTTGATGAATATGCCTTCTGAAGCGTCGCCGTCGTAGCCGTAACGCTTGCGCTCGAACTCATCAAGCTTAGAAGCGACGAGATGGATCGGCTTACCGTTAAGTTGTGCAAACCCACGTCGATACGTTCGAACGGAATTGATGTTTGCCAGCGACTCGAGTTCAGCGATATTAGCTTCGGTAGCATCGGATAGATGTAAGTCGTTAACGAGACGCTGATCGAGTAGCGCCGTAAACTCATTTCTAAAGCTCACGAGCATGAGGCCAATGCCGATCGCCGTTGCAACAGCGATCGACAATGCATTAATGGCGAGTCGTATGTCGTCTGCGGTCGTTAGAGCATTGCGAAGATTCATGGTTAGATTTACCGATTTCGAACGAAATCGCCTGAGTGCATAGGCACCAGCTCTGATTGACAAAGGTACGACGCAGAAAATGCTGAGTAAGCAGAAGCAGACACTTAGCAGCGACGCGCCAAATAGACCGCTCCCATCCCACATTCCGTAGGAAATACCTGCTGTCGCGAAGAGTGTGCCAATCCACCATGCATGTTTCCGTCGGCTTGCTTGCTTTCGTTCTGCTAATAAACCTACGAGTAAAGCGGTCGTCAGACCTAAAACTGCGGCTTTCCATAGAGCGGTGTCGTTGATTACCCGCCAAGTCTCGACGAAAGACGTACTGTTAAGAAAAGACAGGAACGCCAGTCCAATGAGGATTCCTAGAACGCAGCCGATGAGACCGAACAATGAACACTGGAACAGAACCAACACCCGTTGCTGCATCTCTGATACCCCGAGGGAGTCAAGCAATCCTTCTTGGATTTCTCGGTTTCGTAAATTGCTTTGGGTAGCCTGAAAGACGATAAAGCCAGCAACCAACAATGTCAAAAGACTCAACATCCCTAGGTTAAAGACAATCGCGTCGCCTAATTCCTCAGACGGATTCCAATCGCTGTATTGCGACACCTCATAGCCAGGGAGTTGTACATCCGTCGCTTCAGACTCTACTGCAGACAGTAAACCTGGTACGATGAGATTCCACCACGGACTCGCACGCCTTTCCGTTCTTAACCACAACGCATCCACTTCGCCGCTGCGGTCCAGGAGGTTCTGTGCAGTTGGTAAGTCTGCGATTAGCTGTTGACGCCGACCGTTCTCAACGCGAACCACTGTCGCACCGCGAATTTGGTCGTCTGGTTGAAAGTCAGTACCCAGCGCAATGACGCTGTCTTCAACCAGGAACCGGACATCCGTGTAAATGTCCCGAGTCGAGTCGCTACTCGATGGCATCGTCGCGACCGGGTCGTAACCTACTATATTGAGCGTTCTGCCGTCGACTTGCAAGATGCCTTCGATGACCGGCACAAGATGAGTGACGTCTGGCAGTTCGCCATTTCGCCAACGAGTCCGCAGCTGGAAATACTCGTCCTCTGACCGCGACTTGAGTTGCACCACGTGGTCGTACGAACCCCCGATACCAGTGCTTGAAAGACGATTCAAGATCGAGACACTCAGCTCATGAGTGACCAATACGCTCATAACTCCGATGCATAGACTAGTCGTTACGAGCAACGTGCTGAGCAAATTACGTCGCAGATCGCGAAGTTCGCCTTTGACTAGAGTCAACACCGCGTCATATCCGATAGTTGTCTAGTCCATAGCCAATGGACGGGACCGTGATACTTGCACCTCGTGACTAAAGTGCGAGCGAAAGCACGTCATGACAACGTTCGCTTACACGCTCGTCATGCGATGCCACGATCAACGTTGCGTTCGTTCTCGCTGTTTCCCGCCAAAGTAGATCGATTACTTCGGTTGCGGTATCGCGATCAAGATTACCAGTGGGTTCATCGGCAAGAATGATGTCTGGATTGTGTGCGAAAGCGCGCGCAACGGCAAGTCGTTGTTGTTCACCACCAGATAGCTCGTCCGGAAATGCGTGAAATCGATCACCTAGTCCCAAATGTATCAGCCGTTCTCGTGCCGATTCATCAAGCGATCGTTGCCGCGTTAACTCCAGCGGAAGTAGTACGTTTTCCAGAGCCGTAAGAGTGGGGATGAGGTTGAAAAACTGATAGATGAATCCGATGCGATGCCGTCGGAATTCTCGTAGTGACTTCGGTGTTGCAGTGTCCAAGGAAATACGTTCATCACCATGAACGAAATCGATCGAACCCTCGTCAACTGCAACTAGACCACACAGTAGATTTAAGAGCGTACTCTTTCCAGAACCGCTCGGTCCGGCAACGCAGATGTATTGGTGCTTCGAAAAGTCGTAGGAGAATTCGCGAAGAATCCAGCGTTTTGTGTTACCGTCGCGGTAGTACTTTGCGACGTTGTCTAAAACGAACACCAAGTGCCAACGAAGTACTGCATGCCTTGTTTGTGTAACGACGGTGTAACAGGAATTCGATGTCTACCACGTCTCACGGCATCCATAAGCGCCTCTACTTTATCGTATCCGGCGATCATCCTCAACGTCGTGATCGTAGGCACGATCAGTTGCCAGTCCCCACATGCGTAGTTTCTGAGCGCCATTTCAGGGGTTTGCCAGCTCCCTGCGATCGTCTCACTTTCATGATTCTTGGCTTCTTGTTCTGCCGGTACATGCGCAACAAAAAAGCGCGTATCGAAGCGAGCCGGTGCATAAGGCGGGGTGATCCAATGACTGAAGTAAAGTACTGCTTCATCATGAAAGGCAAGCTGGAATCGTTCAAAGCCATCTTTAAACGTGATTTGCTTACTAAGCAGTTCAGCTCGAAATTGTTGCAGATCTCTAATTCCAAGTCGCCCATCCTGCGGATCGGCAAATAAGACACCGCATTCCTCGAAACACTCGCGAAGCGCAGCGGCTTTGAATTTCTGCGCGGGATGGTTAGGCGATTGTGGCGAGGCTAGCAAGGTTCCTAATTCAACGTCGTCATCGTCGACTTTACCGCCTGGGAATACGTGCAGATCGGGAAAATCGCCGCGCCCCGGCCGCTGCAGCATGAAGACTTCTGGGCCATCGCTACTATCGCGAAGAACGATTACTGACGCTGCTTCACGAATTGACTTGTTGTACGTCGCTGATCGTTCCGCCATCAAGCGACTACCGGCTCATTGGATATTCTGTTCGCAGCTGCGATATGTCCCGGAATTATGAGTTTTTCGACCCCCTCAAAAAGTAGCTCTACGATGATCGCCATCAGTGCGGCGGATGCGGCACCTATCAGAATTAAGCGCGTATCGTCAAGTTGAAGACCTTGGAAAATCAAGTCCCCTAGACCACCACCGCCAATAAAGGCGGCGAGGGTCGCGGTGCCGATGCATATGATCGCAGAAATACGAATACCAGCAAATATCGCCGGCATGGAAAGCGGTAATTTCACGTGTATGAGCGACTGTGTTCGCGTGTAACCAAGTCCTTCGGCTACTTGCAGCAGAACAGGATCGACCGTGGAAAGAGCAGTTACGGTCGTTCGGATGATGGGTAGGAGCGAATATAGAAACAATGCGACGATCGCCGGTAACGTGCCGATCCCGAACAGGGGTACCATCAAGGCCAGTAACGCGAGTGAGGGAATCGTCTGGAGTAATCCGGCGATATATGCGATCGGTTTCGACAACCAAGAAATAGAGTAGACGGCGATAGAGATTGAAAGAGCAACTACGGTCGCAGCAAGAAGCGCGATTCCCGCTAGGTAAAGGTGTTCGACTGTACGTTCAACGAGTTTGTCGAATAACGATTCAGCCACGTGCGTCGACTGAACGTTCAAGGTTGCGAGAAACTCTTTAGCCACATCGGATATGGGTTGCTCATCGATATGGACTTTGTAGTTTAGCCCCGCCATGGTTTGGTCAGTGAGGGTGTTTCCAGCGACGTTGAGTAGTTGCTTCACGTCCTCAGGTAAGTCGCTACGTATGATCGGAATCGCCAGATATTTCGGAAAAAACTCGAGATCGTCCTCGAGAACCACGAGGTTAAAGTGGTCAATCTCAGCATCTGTGGTATACAGGTCGGTGACATCGATTTCTCGCGCAACAATCGCGCGCAAGGCAAGCGCGTGTTCGATGCCATCAGCGGATTGCGGCAAGCCGTAATGTGCTTTCATGCTTGGATAACCATCTTCACGTTCGAGGAATTCGTGAGAGAAAAAGAAACGAAGATCGGGGTAGTCACGCAGTTCGGAGACTTTCGATAATCCCGTTTCGGCTGCTAGATCCTCGTGAATGCCCATCGCGTAGGAGTTGTTAAATCCCAACGGCTCAAGCGTTTGAATTCCCAGCTTCGCTAATGCATCGGAGATCTCATCAAGCGTGAGTGTTCTTGTCTCTTTCAGGATGACTTCCTGAATCGTGCCGGAGTACTCAGCGTAAGCGTGTATATCGCCTTGCTCTAGAGCGTTGAAAACAATCTTTGTTCCGCCGAGATTGAACTTCCGATCCACCGTGTAGCCTGCTGTTTCTAACGTTTGCGCCAAAAGCTCACCCAAGATATGAGATTCGGTGTGTTGCTTTGAACCAATAACGTAGGTTTCCTTCTGACCACATCCCGCGATTGCGGTAATCGTGGCTAAGACGACGGCGATTCCGAGGAGCAGAAGCGATCTCACGCCTCAGCCTCCGTTTCGACTAACTCTCGTAAGAAAAGGGAAGTTGGTTGGTTGATAACGTCTCGGAGTGCGCCGTGTTGTTCGATACCGTGGTCGCCAAGCACGACTAGGTAGTCTGCGAGCTTCGTTGCTTCCCTAAAGTCGTGTGTCACTAATACAGCACTGAATGCTAGTTTCTGCTGCAATTCGATAAACGCATCTTGGATTTCATTTCTGGTGATTGCGTCGATTGCGGAAAAAGGCTCATCAAGCAGGAGTAGCTTCGGTTCTAGCATCAACGCACGACAGAGACTGACTCGATGTTGCTGACCACCCGAAAGCTCATGGGGATAGCGTTCTTTCATCTCAACATCGAGACCGGTGAGGTCAAGTAGATCATCGAGACGCGCTTGAATCCGATCTGGAGCCCAGCCACTGAGCTTGGCGAGTTTCGTAATGTTGGATTCGATGGTCATGTGAGGAAACAAACCCGCACCTTGTACGGCGTATCCGATCTTGCGGCGAAAAAGGTGTTGGCTTTTCTGCGGAATGTCTTCTCCGAGTACTTCAACGTCCCCTTCATCGGGTCGGTAAAGGCCATTGATGAGGCGCAGGAGCGTCGTTTTCCCGCTACCACTTGACCCAATGACGGCGGTTATCTGAGCATCGGGGATTCGTACATCAACACTTCGAAACACCCACTCCTCTCCGAGGAACTTACCTGCATTCTTGAACTCGACACAGTGGCTTTGATCAGACGTCATATTCCTTCGCAATGTTGTCAATGTAAGTTTCTACGTCTTTGAGAATCTGCGCTTGCTCCGCCGTTAATTGCCCATCGCGAAGTTCGTTTATACGCGCGCGTCGTCCTGGGAGGCCGGTACTCTCTCGTTTTAGCATCGACTTGACGAATTCGCGGTGCTTCTCAGATATGTCAAGTGCGTCGTCAGGGCGAAGCACGTACTTCAATCGATTAACGAGTTCGCGGATCCGGTCGTCGTCAGTTACGGTATCGGGCCAAGGCGTACCTTGCTTGATCGCTCTGTGGATCGATTGGCAAAGCTGTTCATCGTTTCGGTCAATGAACCCGTCATATAGACGTTCTGAGACGTCGAGCGACGTGTCGGATTCTGACCGTTCGGGTGGAATCTGCATCATTTGATGGAGTCGCGATTCCAGTTCTTTGGGTTCGATACGTTCGATCAGCTCGATGTTGTGGTTTAGCGTGTCGACGTCGACCTGTAGTCGATCCGCCAACGTATCACCGAGTTCGTCGAGACCAACGAAGACGGGACATTTGTTTGTAGCGACCTCGTTTAGAGCCAACCGCGTGCGCTCGGATGCTTCCGCTTCTTCTTTCGACATGAAGCGTGCTTGGTTTAGCTCTTGAGGAGTTGCAGACTCGAGCATACTTAGATCCGCAGTTAAATCTGCGACCAAGACTCTAGTGCGAATGCCTGGGTTAGTTGTTAAGACTCGGACGGGGGCAGCGAACCGACGCTTCGCACCGTATACCGAGCCGACGTGCAGGTAAAACCGACTACCGTCATACAGCACCTTTTCGATAGCCTGTCTAGAACGATGATCGAAGAGGTACGCCCACATTCTGGGTTCCGCCTGCTTAATCAGGCGTGCCACCGCGATTGACATTTGTACGTCCGTATACGCGTCGTGTGCGCCACTCGAGTCGATTCCGTTCGCGTGGGCAAGCGCGGATAGTGTCGGTGAAATCACCCCTTCTTCATTGGTAGGCCATTCGATGCCATCGGGACGCATGGCGGCTGCGGCTTTGACGACGGTGTAGAGATCGAATCGACTATTACCTCGATTGAACTCACGTTTGTATGGCGGGAGTAGATTTCGAAATAGTGAGAAGCGCACAAATTCGTCGTCGAAAGAAAGATTGTTGTAGCCAATCGTGCACGTACTCGGTTGACCCAACTGACTATGAATCTGATTGATCGCTTCCCACTCACTGATACCCTCCGCTTGTAACCGTTGAGGCGTTATCCCCGTAATGAAGGTCGATTCAGGATCTGGCAACACTTCCGGTGGTAGTCGAACATAGGTGACAAAAGGATCATCCGTCGGATTCAGATCCATATCGGTTCGTTGACCTGCGAATTGAGTTATGCGATCCCAGCGACTTAACAAGCCGGTGGTCTCTAAGTCGTACCAATAAAATGAATTTGAAGCAGCTGCCATGAAGACTCGATTAGCGTGAACGAACGCACGCGCTCTATTTTGATAGCGCTTGGACCGGTGACTGCGCTAATTGTCGCTTTCGTAACCTATCAACTCGGTCTAGAGAAACCTGCGGCGATCACAGCCGGGGTAACGAGTCTATGCCTAGTCTGGTGGATTAGCGACGCAGTTCCGATTCCCGTCACATCGTTAGCGCCGTTAGCACTCCTGCCCATGTTAGGCGTATTACCAATGGTTGAGGTCTCGACAGCCTATGGCAGTCCGCTGGTGCTCTTGTTGTTGGGCGGATTTCTTCTTTCGACAGCTGTTGAAAAAAGCGGCGCTCATCTCCGCCTCGCCATGAACATGGTGCGCCTCTTCGGCGGCGGAAGTAGCCGTAGTTTGGTATTCGGTTTCATGGTTGCCACCGCAGTGTTATCCATGTGGATCTCGAATACCGCGACTGCGCTGATGATGTTGCCAGTGGCGATTGCTGTGGTCGAGAAATCCCCGGATAAAGACCTGCCTGTGCCACTTTTACTCGGTATTGCATACGGCGCGAGTATCGGTGGCATTGGAACGCCAATCGGTACGCCACCTAACCTTGAATTCATCGCGGTCTATGCGGTCACCTTTGGCGAAACGATTTCGTTCGGTCAGTGGATGGCATGGGGAATACCGGTAGTAGTCGTACTCCTGCCAGTAGCTGGGTTTTGGCTAACGCGCAATTTGAAGTACTCAGGCAAGGTGAGTATTCCGGATGTTGGCGCGTGGACGTCTCACGAACGGCGCGTCATGATCGTCTTTGTTTGCACAGCACTCGCTTGGATCACGCGCACGGGACCATTCGGTGGCTGGTCCGCATGGTTTGACCTACCGTATACGAATGATGCGATGGTTGCCTTCATCGCCGTCATCTTGATGTTTGTTATTCCGAACGGGGACAAAGGTCGCCTGCTCGATTGGGATACAGCGATCAAGATACCATGGGGCATGCTCCTTTTGTTCGGCGCAGGTATCAGTATTGCAAAGGCGTTCGTGTCTTCGGGACTTAGCGAAGTACTCGGCGCTTACCTGACCAACGTCGCATCGTGGGAAGTCTTGTTGATGATGGCCATGATCTGTCTCGGCGTCACGTTTTTGACTGAAGCGACGAGTAACACAGCAACTACGACGTTACTGATGCCAATCCTCGCCGCGGCGGCAATCGCAGCGGCCGTTGACCCAAGACTATTGATGGTTCCAGCGGCAATGAGCGCGAGTTGTGCATTCATGTTACCCGTTGCAACGCCACCAAACGTGATCGTTTTCTCTACCAATCGATTCCCATTGACACGCATGGTGCGCGAAGGATTCGTGTTAAACCTGATCGGCGTTGCACTGATTTCGACGATCTGTTACTTCGTCGTGCGCTAACTACGATGCATAGGCTAGTCGGCGGGTTCAGCGCGTTCGTAGTGGCCATGACCACTGTGCTCGTCTGCATCCCTCTTTACGTTCTAGGGATCTTACGCCTTGTCATTCCGATTACTCGCTTTCGTCGTTGGCTCGCATATCCCATGGACGTCGTAATTGATGTGTGGGTTAGCTCGTTTCGCTGGTTGATAAGCACGTGCAGACTCATCGACATTCGGGTTGAGATACCACCGCAACTACGCGACCGGAATAACTGGCAAGTGATTGTCTGTAACCATCAGAGCTGGGTCGACATTGTGGTTTTACAGGTGAGTTTTAGAGACTTTGCACCAGTTCTCAAGTTCTTTACCAAACGCGAGTTGATCTGGGTGCCGTTCGTCGGCTTAGCGATGTGGTTCCTGGGGTTTCCGTATGTTTACCGAGCTAGGTCGTCTGGTTCAAGTCTTAGTACAACGCAGCGGGAGACGAATGAAACCGTCCTGAAACGCGAGGGGAGACGATTTCTTGAGAAGCCTGTTTCTGTCATTAATTTCGTCGAAGGAACGCGTTTTACGTTAGCTAAGCGAGACGCTCGCGGTTCACCTTACGGTAATCTACTGCAACCTCGGCGAGGTGGACTGCTGCAGACGTTAGTTGTACTGGAAGACCGAGTTGAGACGGTTCTCAATGCAACGATTCGATACCGCGGACGGGTGCCTGGTTTTTGGGAGCTGCTTTCAGGCCAAGCTGATGGTGTTGAGCTCGTAGTTAAGGAGATTCCTAAGCCTTCGACGGATCAAGACGCGTTAACAAGCTGGTTGAACGATCTATGGAGCGAAAAAGATCGCCAGCTCGCGAGTGACCCGTAAGCTACGGCACTATTAGTCTACGAAGTAGGGATATATCCGAATGAAGATTGGTATTTCGTTACCCGTCAGAGAAATGCGCGACGACTTAATTGCGATTAAGGATTTTGCGCAAGCAGCGGAGGAGTTAGGACTTACCCACTTGCGCGTGCCCGATCAAGTTTTTCGTAAGAACAGTGGTCACCTTCACGAACCGATGATGCTCCTCAGCTACATCGCCGCAGTGACGTCGAAAATTGAACTCGTTCCTTCGGTGATCGTGCTTCCGACGCGCCAGACTGTACTGTTTGCCAAGCAAGCTGCAGAATTGGACCGACTGAGTCAGGGACGCGTACGGCTTGGCATCGGCGTCGGTGGGAGTGTCGAGGAGTACGAGTCGATGGGCGTCAATTTCCGACAGCGAGGTCGACGCTGCTCGGAGCAAATGTTGCTACTAAAGCAACTTTGGTGTGGCGAATCGGTTCAAGGTGGTACGAGATACGACGCCATTTCTCCTGATGTGTATCTCGATCCGTTGCCGGTACAGCAACCCATCCCGATGTGGATTGGAGGTGCGGGTGTACCATCGGAATCCGTACGTAGAAGGATTGGCGAGCTGGCGGATGGATGGTTCGTGTTATGCGATCCAAGCCAATTTACCGATGTTCGCGACAGCATCAATTCCTATGCTGTGGAAGCAGGAAGAGATTCGGCAATGCTAGGGATGGAAGCAGGTGTTGCCGTGGTTGGACCGCGGAAAGATGAGTGGCAAGAACGTGTCACAGGATGGCAGGAGCTTGGTCTGACCCATCTGTGTCTGAGAACCCTGGGTGGCGGAATTGAACTTGCTGATCACATTCCGACGATGCGCAACGCAGTCGCAGAATTGCCGGTCTAGCTCAGAGACTCGGTCTACTTTCCAGTGAGTTCATGCGACTTTCAAGATTGCTGACTCGACGTGAAGCATCTAGTAGGCGTTGATTGTTCTGTTGTCGTGATACGTCGATCGCTTGAATAGACTGGGTGTTTTGTTCAACTTGCCGTTTTAACGTGTCACTCAACTGACTCGTCTGCCGCGTAAGTACATTGATCTTGTCCGTGAGATCACGTTGCTGCGCGACGACGCTTGTCAACGATGTATTTAGGTCTGTTTCAATTTGGTCTAACGTTCGACGAGTGGCTGCAAGTTCGTCTTGATTAGTAGCGATATTAGCTTGGTTAGTTTGAATCCAACCCTTATTTCGTTTATTACTCAAATCCCAGAGCTTCCGTATCTCTGATTCGTTAATGGCGATCTGTTGGTCAGCATCTTCGACCGTCGCCGTCATGTTAGATTCAGTATCTGTGAGTTGGTTTGAAAGATTGGTAACTTGATCGTGAGCTTCCGTCAGTTGTTCACTCATTAACGCCATCGATTGTTGCTGTTGCCAAACAAGCCAACCAAGGGCGACTAGACCGACGACGAGAAACAGAAGTAGAAACGTCATGATCAATACCGTCCGACCGGATGATGATCGGTTGTTGCGTCGATAGTTCCCTTCTGGGTCGGCGGTAGGTGAGATGCGACCAGGTACGAGTGAATCGTCGTTCAAAAGTGATTCGTAACGGGTAGAAAGTACAGGCTAGTTTAACTGACAGGCAATCTGATTTGCGGCATGACGTTGCAGCATGTTCGTGTTTAGACACGCGCAATCAGTAAGCGTGCAGTGAAATCGAACCGAAGGCCAAATAGAAAAGGGGTCTCGTACGAGACCCCTTCCGCGATTCGACTACGTAATTAGCGGCGTTACAGCCAAGCAAGCACAGCCATTACGACAACCGTTAGTACGACACTGCTACCAATGACACCTTTGACCGTTGTAAGTGGTCCGGTTTTGCCGAACAAAGCGTTAGCTTCGATCAATAAAACGAGTATCAGTAGTATCCAAAAGTCATAGTTTGGTTGATTCCAAATATCGCCTTTCATCCATGCTACGCCATGCGCTGAACTTCCCATAAGAAATAGCATTGGAAGTGAGAGGAACGTGTTTGTACGTGACGCCAATAGTGCTTTAGCCGCAGCATCGGCTTGTCCTGGGTCTGCCTCTCCGCCGCCGGCGACCGATTCGTTTGATGCAATGACGATTTTTTGATTAGGCCAAATCACCAACCAAACGTTGAGAAACATGATGGTCGCCATGAGGCCACCGATCAGGAGACCACTCGTAAGTAAGCCGACGTGATACACAAAGTAAAGCAATAACAAACCTGTAATGAACGTAAGCATCGCGGCCCATCGGAAGTACCAGAGAGCCGTGGGTACGAGTTTGGTGAATAGCTCCACCTTGGTGGAATCAGATGCACTCGCGGCAAAGCCGCCTTGAACAAAGTTGAAGTAATAAAGCAATCCAATCCATGCGACACCGAATACGTAGTGACCCCAACGCGCTAGATAGTTGATGACTTCCATAAATTCCATGTGTTTCCCCCGCAGACGATGAAAAGGTACAGTGTAACCGCGTTACCCGTCGCAAACTATGCCACAAAAATCCTAAATTTCAAACTAACTAGTCGATTGAATCGTCGATTCCAGCAGATACTCCCGAATGCGTTTCCGCAGCTTAAAATCCCGCTATCGTACGAACAGTCGTTGACGCGTTAACTCTAGTGCGAACTTGACGACGCGTCGCCTGTCCTCCTAATTACTTCCAACCCCGCAAGCTATTTCCGTGGCAATACGCGCTTTCAGCAGTAACACGATACTGAGTCTCCCGATCAGACGTCCAATGGCGACGAGCATGCTGTTTCTTGCATGCCTCCTATTAGGCTTGATTGCCGTGCAGCGCATGCCAATCGCGCTCTTCCCTTCGTTAGAAGGCGAGACACTGAATGTTAGGTTCGCACGGCAAAACAGCAGCCCTGAACTACTCGAGCGTGAGATTCTGAACAAGCTCGAATCACGGATAGGCGCGATTCCCGACGTGCGGGAGACAACGGCGGAGATTCGCGGCTCGCAAGGGAATCTCAGCATTGAGTTTAAGCCGGACACCGATATCAAGATTCGGGAATACGAGGTAAGACGTATCGCTTCACGGTTGCAACGTGAACAACCTCGCAATACCACTTATATAGGTGTGCAAGCCGCGAATACGAGCGCGTTTGATACCTTCGTAATGGATATTTCCGTTATCGGTGGCACAGGTGATACGGACGTACTGTTCGATATCGCGGCAGATGTGATTGCACCTCGATTTGCTTCGGTGCCTGGCGTCGCACAAGCAACCACGTCAGGTGGGGGAGGCAGGCAAGTCGTGGTGCAGGTTGATCCAAGCGCTGCAGCGATGCTAGGAATCAATACGGAAGACATCACCCAAGCCATTGAACGCACTACAGGTGCATTGCGCTATGTGGGTGATCTCGAGGACGAAACAGGTGCGACTCCCGTCATGTTAGACGGTCGAGTGCGCGACCTTCAGACTCTTGAGAACACGCAAGTCTCGAATCAATCACCTGCGGAATTACGCCACACGAGCGATGTTTTCTTTGGTTATGCCTCACATGATTCGTTTTATCGCGTTAACGGTGAAGAAGCCGTTGGCATCACGATATATCAAGAAGAAACAGCGAATCTCGTTGAGCTTGGCAACGAGTTAAGAAATCGAGTAGCTGAAGTTCGGAAGGAACTTGAGTCGATGGGGATCGACTTGGTCGTGTTGCAGGATGCATCGGAGCAGGTTGGTGATCAGCTATCACGCCTGACCAAGCTCGGTTTGATCGGCCTAGGGCTATCCATGCTCGCGTTGTTCGTATTCCTGCGGCAGTGGCGAGCCGTTTTGGTCGTGGGCGTAGCGGTACCGGTCAGCATCGTGCTGGCATTGGCACTGCTTTACCTCCTCGGTTACGGCATCAATCTGCTGACATTATTTGGTCTGGCGGTTTCTATTGGATTACTCGTTGATAACAGCGTGGTGGTGTATGAAGCCATCTTGCGAGGCGTAGAACGTCAGGTTCCAATCGCTGAAGCCGTGGAGAAGGGGCTACGTCGAACCATTCGGGCGATCTCAGCCGCGAGTTTGACGACTGCGATCGTCTTCCTTCCGCTCCTATTGATCGACCTTGAGAATACCTTCATTCAGGAATTAATGACGATTGTTGCCGTTTCGTTGTTATTACCGATTGGTACATCACTCATTGTCGCAATCGGGTTGGTACCGTTACTCGCGCATCGGCTCGCTGCACCAGCGGCACTGAAACGGGTTGATCGCCAACGCGAAGTACACGAAAAACGGGGAGGATTAGTCGCGCCGGACTTCATGCGGGCGCTGTTGACGGGTTTTTCGAAATCTGCATTACGACACCCGGCGTCTTGGTTGACAGGTGTAGCGTTCGCGGTCTTACTCACGATCTTTTTCGCGTGGATTCCAGTAATATCCGGGAGCTCAGCACGCGGAGCTCAGAATGCAGACAGTGTGCAGATTAATGTGATGTTCGACCGTGGCGCGCGGAGTATCGATGCTGCCGTCGACGTCATGTCTCGGATTGAAGCGGAACTGTTGAGCGTCGACGGCATCGAGTCAGTCACTGTAAACGGTAATAAGGAAGGTGCACAGCTCTCGGTGCAATTCATTGACCTTGACGACCGACCCAAAGATCTAACCGTCGGGTCAGTTCGCGGTCGCGTGTGGAAACTCGCGGAGAAACTCAGAGGAATCGACATCATGGCTCCCGGGGAGCGAGGCAATGACTCGAATCGACGACGGAGTACTTCATCACGATTCAATGACGCTCCGCCAGGTCGCATTGTTGTATCCGGTCCCGATTCGCGAGTGCTTTGGAATCTAGCGGATGACATTGAGGAACGACTGGAAGGTGCAAACTTTGTCGCAGGTGCTTGGGTAGCTGCACCTCGTGGCAACCCGGAACTTTGGGTAAGTCCGAACGAAAGTGTCCTTGATTCCCTTGGTCTGCGACTTAGTGACGTTCTTGGTAATCTAAACATTGCCGGTACCGAAGGCGTTCAAATGGCGACCGACTATGCGCTCCCGTCCGGTCGAGAAATTCCCATTGTTGTTGAGCGTATCGGTGTAAGAGACGAATCGACATCGCTCGCCGATTTACGCAATATGAGGATTAATACGACTGCAGGTGCAATCCGTTTAGAGACGGTTGCGACGGCACGTCAAATGCGACCGCTGCCAGTCATAGTGCACAAGAATGGCAGACGTGAGATGGCGGTTCACTATCGATTGAGCAATTCAGCGCCCTCATCCGGTGCCGCACTTGAATCCATTCGCGAACAAATCAACGAGATGGTTGCAAGTGCACCACGACCACCAGAGTACGTAATCGAAACACCAGAACCAAACGAGGATGTTTCTGCAGCTTCGAAGGTACTGCTCCCGGCGCTACTGTTCCTCTTCCTGGTTTTGGCGATGACTTTCGAATCGTTGTCATTACCAGTACTTGTGCTACTTGCACTACCACTTACGATGTTAGGGTCGGGTTGGGTCCTGTTTCTAACGGGTAAGTCGATGGAACCGGGTGTTCTCGTTGGTATGTTGGCGCTCGTCGGGCTGACCGTTAACCCGGCAATCTTGCTCGTCGATCGCATGCAACGAAAGACGCTTGATGCCGGATGGTCTCGTGGCGCTGCCGCGCTTTCGGCGATGCGAGAGCGTACGCGACCTGTGTTATTGGTCACGGCTACAACGATTGCGGCATTGGCGCCGTTGGCCGTGTCAACGGGTCGGGAAAACGAAATCTGGCCGGGTTTTGCTGTGACGGTTATCGGCGGCCTGATCACATCGGCTTTATTGACCTTATTGGTCATTCCAGTGGGTTATATCTTGTTGCATCGACTGGATCGGATTTTTGGTCGCGTCGGACCGTGGTTAATGGTTGGTTGGCTTGGTACGACGACACTGCTGATGACTTGGATGATCTGGACCGAACTACTGGTATCGATCCTTTGGCAGTTCATTGTTGCGTTACTCGTCGGCGGTTGCTTATTAGCGCTGATCGTGATGTTCTTCCGGAGACAGGAGCCACCGGAGCCACACACTGATGGCGGACCGCCGCTGCTTGAGGTCAAACACCTAGGCAAGATCTACGGGCTTCCCGGTCCGCTTCGCGCCACAATCGAGCAACGCAAGCAATTCATACGGCGCGTTATCGAGCGAGGTGGCGAGATGTTCTCGCGAGCGGATTCGATTGAAAAAGCGATTGTCCTACTGATCGTCGCTGCAGGGTTTGGTGCGGTTAGCTATCTGACGATTGAAGGTCTATGGGGACTGCTTGCTGCGCTTGGCGTAGCTTGCTGCATTGGTCTGTTCACGTACGAGATACGCAGTCTTCTAGGTCGTGTCGACGAAACGGGAGCTGTCATTCCGAACGCGTTAGTAACTGCGTTGGTATACGGATTGCCGTGGGTCGCGATCGCCATGAACATCTATCTCGTCAATGTCAAACCAACGCTTGCGAATGAAGTACCTGAAGTACCACTGATTTGGCCGATCGTCATCGGCATTGTGCTATTCGTCCTGCAATTCATGCGCCGTAGCGCGGTCAGGCAGATTCGAGGCGACATACCAGAACGGGTGGAGGGTTTTCTCCGATATCCGCGTACTTACTTGAGACGTTGGTCGAAACGGTTCGCGGGATTGGACATGCAAGGTGAGGAAGTCAAAGCGCTAACAGGCGTCGACTTTGTTGCCAAGCGCGGAATGATTGGGATTCTCGGTCCAAACGGCGCGGGGAAGACGACGCTGCTGCGGCAGATGGCGGGAATACTGGAACCCACGAGCGGTGTTGTCGCACTCGGCGGGATTCCGATAAGTTCATTAAAAAAACACTTGGCGCGATGGATCGGCTATCTACCGCAGGATTCCGGCTTACCTACTGGTTCAACGCCTAAGGCGTACCTTATGTATTACGCCGGGTTATATGAAATCCCCGTTGCAGATCGCGAGGAGCGTGTCGACAGTCTGTTAAAGGAAGTCGGCTTGGAAGAAAAGCAGGACGACGCAATCGGCAGTTTGTCTGGCGGTATGCGACAACGCGTCGCTGTGGCAAGGACGTTGCTGCGACTACCACCGATCATCATTGTTGACGAACCGACAGTCGGATTGGATCCGCGGGAACGGATTCGATTTAGAAATCTGCTGAGCCGGCTGGCTCAAAACCGTATCGTTTTATTTTCGACCCACGTTGTGGACGATGTCGCCGTAGCCTGTGATCGAGTGCTTGTCCTTGCAAGAAATCAAATGCAGTTTGATGGGGCGCCTTCTGAGCTCTCGACGTATGCGGAAGACAGAGTCTGGACGTTTGAGCAAAGGGAAGATGTCGCGTTCGAGCTGCCAGAAGGTGCAATTCTTGTCAACGAGTCACCTACGGGTAGCGGTCAGGTTCGGCGTCGAGTTCTGGCAAAAGAAGCACCTGCTCAGAACGCAGAGAAGGTCAACGCGAATCTTGAAGATGGCTATCTCTGGTTGATTGGCGCGACAACGTGACGTCACCGATTCGGACGTTCGTCGGTGGCCTGGAGATGTATCGCTACGCAGCGATCAGTCTAGCGGGGAAGTTTTTTTACTTAACTCTGTTAGTCGCGCCGCTTTGGGTACTAGGTCTATTCGCGCTCGAATACACCGGAATTGTGGATGGTTTCAACGGTGGGCATGCACAGGTAACGCTTATTGGCATCCCGTTGTTCTTCATTGGTGTCTTTCTCGGTCTGCGCATCATCGCAAGTGAGATTAGTGGCCGGAGTCTGGAGATCGTCTATACCGTACCCGGGGGTTGTGAACGCGTTTGGTGGGTTAAGTTGGTCGCGGCAGTATTAATCCTTCTTCCGGTTGAAATTCTGTTAGGCGTCGGTGTTTGGTTCTTCGTTACAAAGTACCCTCTACTGGCTTTGCAGGGCGCTTTACAGGGCGCATTGTTCGCTATGGTCTTAGCGATGGGCATGTCTGCGTTGTTCAGGAGCGAAATTGGTGGTGCGGTTGCCACGGCGTTGGTTCTCGCGTTTTTCGCATTCACCTCGGGTTTCGGAAGTGTTCAAACTAGGTTTTCTCCGTTTTACAACCCGTTCACACTATTTGATGCCGATCCCGAAACACTATTAGCGCACACCATGCAGAATCGAATAGGCTATTTCTTGCTAACGTTAGCCATTCTGGGTCTCGCATTTATGCGGAGCAACCGTCGAGAAAAGCTGCTTAGCGGCTAGAAGGTAAACTAGCGGGGCTACGAACCCGGTCTGAGGAGATAGGCGATGAAAGCAGCAGTGTTGAACGAGGCGAGATCCCCTTTAGAAGTACAGGAAGTCTCAATCAGTAAGCCTCGCGCGCGTGAAGTTTTAGTACGTACAGTCGCCGCGGGAGTTTGTCACTCAGATCTGCATTTTCAAAATGGTTCGTATCCATACCCGATGCCTTGTATTTTGGGGCATGAGTCTGCCGGTATTGTCGAACAGGTTGGATCGGACGTCGTATACGTTAAACCGGGCGACCATGTCATTACATGCTTATCGGCGTTCTGTGGCCACTGTGAATACTGTCTCACTGGTCACATGTCATTGTGTCAGGAACCTGAACTACAACGCGGCTTTGACGATGAACCGCGTCTATCGAAGGACGGTGCGCCGGTTGCGCAGTTCCTAAACCTCTCTTCTTTTGCCGAATATATGCTGGTTCATGAGCATGCGGTGGCAAAGATTCGCGAAGACATGCCCTTGGATCGAGCCGCTTTGATCGGCTGTGGCGTGACGACAGGTGTAGGCGCCGTCATTCATACGGCGGCGATTGAACCTGGATCATCGGTGGCGGTGATTGGCTGTGGTGGCGTTGGGCTGTCTTGTGTCAATGGTGCCGAACTCGCAGGAGCAGGTCGAATCATTGCCATTGACACGGTCGCGAGTAAGCTTGAATTAGCGCGGAAATTCGGTGCAACGGATACTGTTAATGCCGCTGAGGTTGATCCGGTTGAGGCAGTGCGTGAGATGACCGGTGGCGGCGTTCACTACGCGTTCGAAGCGATCGGATTAAAAATCACTACAGAGCAGGCATGGAAGATGATCGGTGCCGGTGGATGCGCGACGGTTATTGGGATGATCCCGGTGGGCACCAACATTGAGATCCACGGTCCTGAGCTGCTGCGCGAAAAGAAGCTGCAAGGCTCGAATATGGGCTCAAATCGATTCCGTGTCGATATGCCTCGATTCGTCGACTTCTATCTCGCCGGAAAGTTACATCTCGATGACATGATCTCAGGTCACATCAATCTAGGCGACATTAACGGCGCGTTCGATGCGCTAGAGACGGGTGAAGTTGCGCGAAACATCGTGATGTTCGAATAGCGTATTTTTCGAACGTTTCAGATTTGGAGCGGGCGAAGGGAATCGAACCCTCGTCTTCAGCTTGGGAAGCTGAGGTAATGACCGTTATACGACGCCCGCTCAAACTTAATTATCACACTGTAGTTTCCTTAAGAAATCCTCTCTTGGGATAAGTTCATTGAGTTCAGAAGGCGGCAGGATTGGTCGCAGTTTAAAACGTATTTGTTGGTTGTTGATCGGCATCGCGATCGCGATCTATCTGATTTTCTTTGTGCCGAAAGCAGCTCTTCCGCACGTTCCGGAACGTGGCTACGTCGATATGCATGTGCACGCAGCGGGCTTAGGGTACGGAGGGAGTGGTGCGTACGTCCACCCAGATTTAGTCGACTCTTGGAAGTTCCCGATCTACTTGCGTGCGTTCGACATAAGTGAAGCCGAACTACATGAAGAAGGAGACCGGGTCTTACTGAAAAAACTATCGCAAAAGATCGCGAACTCTCTGTTCATTGACCAGGCTGTGGTTCTTGCGATGGACGGCGCGGTTGACGAACGCGGCGAGCTCGATTTACATCGTACTCAGCTTTATGTTCCGAATGAATACTTAATCAGTGAGCTGGAAAACTATCCGAATTTGCTATTCGGAGCGAGTGTGAACCCACTTCGACACGACAGTCTCGAACGCTTAGATCAAGTCGTGGAAAACGGCGCCGTTCTCATCAAGTGGCTTCCCAACATCATGCACTTCTCGCCCAGCGACGAAAGAATCGAACCTTTTTACCGTCGGATGGTTGAACACTGTATTCCATTACTTACGCACACTGGGGCGGAACATTCGTTTAACTATGCAGACAACTCACTGGGTGACCCTTTTCGTTTGCATTTACCACTATCGCTTGGCGTCACTGTTATCGCGGCGCATATCGCGACGACTGGCGAGACAGACGGTGAGGCACACTTTGAGCGTTTGATCCCTATGTTCGAAGACTATCCAAACTTATACGCGGATATTTCGAGTCTGACGCAAATCAACAAAATCGGGTATCTGCGGCAAGCGTTGAAAATCGAGTCGGTAACGGAAAGGCTGCTGTATGGAACGGATTGGCCACTTCAGTTCTTCCCGCTGGTATCGCCTTACTATTTACTCGATACGGTCTCACTAAAGCAAGCCAATACCGCACGAAGGTTGGACAATCTTTGGGACCGAGATACGGTTATGAAGAAATTTGCGGGAGTACCTGAGGAAGTCTTCTTGCGTTTCCCAGAACTCATAGCCAGCACTTGCGGAAGCTGATCTAAGTTCTCTCTTCGATCAAGATGTCACGAATGCGACGTCATCTCGTAACCGTTCATCGTGACGACGCATTTACCAACAACGTCTCTGTTCTCGAGCATCCTCATCGCCTCGACGGCTTGTTCTAGCGGAAAACCCTTACACACATAAGGGGTAATCCTTCCTGACTGTGCGAGCTCGTTCAATTCGCGACGAAACTTTGCGCCGAGTTCAGGGTTACGTCGACCGATTTCTCCAGCCCGTACGCCGATGATCGAGAGCATTTTGATCAGTACCAAATTCACTTGCGCTTCTGGCCAGCGTCCGCTAGTGAACCCGATCGTCAAGATTCTCCCGCCGAAGTTAACGCAACGCATCGATTCGTCGAAAACGTCCCCTCCAACGGGATCGAAAACCACATCCGCGCCACCGGAACCAGTAATCTCCTTGACGCGCTCTCGAAAACCACCGAGTGAACCATCAGGCAACGTGTAGTTGATGACTTCGTCAGCGCCGCGCGATTTGACAACTGCCAACTTATCGTCCCTTCCACCGGTCGCGATCACATTGGCACCGAGTAACTTCCCAATGTCGACTGCCGCCAAACCCACGCCGCCGGTCGCTCCGTGTACGAGTAACCATTCACCTTCTTTTACTTGACCGCGAAAGGAAAGCGCAACCCATGCAGTCGAGTAGGCGGTGCTGTATGACGCACCTTGAGCGAAGTCCATGTGCTTCGGTAACGGGCGTGCACCTTGAGAGGACATATTGATCGCTTCGGAAAATCCACCGTATCGACTTCCGAAAACGACAGCATCTCCTTCACGCCACTCCATTACGTCCGACCCAACCTTCGCGATAACACCAGACCCTTCACCGCCAGGTGCGAATGGTCGTGGCGGATGAAACTGGTACTTATCCTGAATCATGAGCAGATCAGGGAAGTTGACGGCGCAAGCTTTCACCCGAACCTGAATCTCTTCAGGTCCGGGGTCAGCTAGTTCGATGTCATCAAGTTGAATGCTGCCGATGTCTTCAGATATCTCGTGACATCGATAGCTCTTGATGCGTGTCACGCGGTGAGTTGTTCCACCGCTTGTTTTGCCATGACCGTGACTAGACTTCCACGATAGGCCGCTGACGCGTGTAAATCGCTATTGAAGTCGCTGCTGTCCACATCGATGCCATCGAGCGCGGACGCCGACATATTCGCGGACAGCGCATCTTCAAAACTCGTGAGTCTGAATGCGCAAGCTCCTGCACCGGTGACTCCGACGCGGACGCCTGAGTCAGTTTCGGCAACCATCACGCCAACTACCGCGTATTTGGATGCTTGGTTCGCGAACTTCGCGTACGCGGCACGTTTGGGTATAGGAAAGTCAACACGAGTGATGATCTCACCATCGCCCAGTGCCGTTTCAAACAGATCGACGAAGAAATCGTCGCCTGCTATCGTACGGGAATTGGTGTGAATCGTCGCGCCGAGACCTAATACTGCCGCAGGATAGTCAGCGGCGGGATCGTTGTTCGCAAGCGATCCACCGATCGTACCACGGTTACGTACCTGGCCATCACCGATTCGATTCGCCAATGCCGCGAGCGCGGGAATGTCAGTTGTTGCTGCGACTTCACAATGTCGAGCCATTGCACCGACGGAGACAGCCCCGTCTGCGGATGAGATTGCGCCTAGTCCATCGATCTGGCTAAGATCGACGACGTCATCAGGATTCGCAAGTCGAAGCTTTAATGAAGGAATCAAAGTCATCCCACCCGCGACATAGACGGCGTCTGACGACGATTGATGGATTTGTTGCGCGTCCTCTAAACTCGAAGCGCGTCGAAAGTTGAATGTATACATGACTTACGCTCCTTGTTGAATGGTTTCCCACACGGTATGAGGGGTCGCCGGCATCGGCACATCCTTGACACCTAGTGCGTCGGTAATCGCGTTCATGACCGCTGCGGGAGAACCTATGGCACCAGCTTCGCCACATCCCTTAACCCCAAGCGGGTTGTGGGTGCAAGGCGTTGAGGTCATATCAACTTCAAAATCTGGTAAGTCAGCGGCACGCGGCATCGCATAGTCCATATACGAACCTGTTGAGAGGTTCCCATCCGCATCATAGATACCGTGCTCTAGTAGAGCTTGACCAATACCTTGCGCAAGACCGCCATGAACTTGACCTTCGACAATCATCGGATTGATGACGTTACCGAAGTCATCGACTGCAACGAACTTTTGAATTTCCGTTACACCCGTCGACGGATCGATTTCTACCTCGCAGACGTACGAACCAGCAGGATAGGTGAAGTTCTGCGGGTCGTAGAACGCCTTTTCTGAAAGACCGGGTTCGAGTTCGTCTAGTGGGTACACGGCGGGAATGTACGCTGCACCCGCTATCTCTGCGAACGGTTTTGGTTCGTTGCTGCCAGCATAACTGAACTGGCCTTCTGCGAATTCGACCTGATCGTCAGTTGTTTCAAACATATGCGCGGCGATCTTCTTGCCTTTGGCAATGATCTTGTCAAGGGCGCGATCGATTGCAGATCCACCAACCGCTATGGATCGAGATCCGTAGGTACCGAGACCGTAGTCGGATCGTCCTGTGTCGCCGTGAATCACGTTGACACTCTCGAACGGTATACCGAGTCGATCGGAAACTAACTGAGCAAACGTGGTCTCATGACCTTGACCGTGACTGTGAGAACCGGTCATAACGGTCACCGATCCAGATACGTCTACTCGTACTTCCGCAGATTCGAACAACCCGACGCCAGCACCCAACGAGATCACAAGCTGGGATGGTGCGATCCCGCACGCTTCGATGTAGCACGAGTAACCTCGACCGCGTAGTTTGCCATTCGCTTCGGAGGTTGCTTTACGCGCTGCATAACCATCGCTGTCTGCGAGATCCAATGCCATACTCATACTCGCCCCGTAGTTCCCGGTGTCATATTCGAGTGCTACAGGCGTTTGGTAGGGGAACGCATCGGGTGGAATGAAGTTTTTACGTCGTAACTCGACCGGGTCCATGTTGAGTTCCCGAGCTGCGGTTTCGACGACTCGTTCAACGACGTAGGTCGCTTCAGGACGACCAGCACCTCGATACGCATCGACGGGCGCCGTGTTGGTAAAGACGGCTTGCGTTTCAACATAGATAGCAGGTGTTTTGTACTGTCCTGCCATCAGAGTACCGTAGAGGTAGGTGGGTACGCTCGATGAAAACGTTGAGAGGTAAGCTCCCATATTTGCAATCGTTTTGACCCGTAACCCAAGCATCTCCCCGTCTGACGAGAGTGCTAACTCAGCTTTGGTCACATGGTCGCGGCCGTGTGCGTCCGCGAGAAACGATTCAGTTCGGTCGGCGCGCCATTTAATAGGTCTGCCGACTTTTGCGGATGCCCAGATCACCGCCGTTTCTTCGGCATAGACGAAGATTTTTGACCCGAAGCCTCCGCCAACATCAGGTGAAATCACCCGAAGATTAGCTTCAGGCGCTACGTTCACGAACAAGGCTAATACAACACGTTCGACATGTGGATTTTGAGAAGTCGTGTAAAGCGTGTACGTACTTGAAGCGGCGTCAAACGAACCGAGCGCAGCTCGAGGTTCAATCGCGTTCGGGATCAAGCGATTGTTGGTGATGTCCAGTGTCGTGACGTGGTCAGCATTTGCGAACGCGGCGTCCGTTGCTTCCTTATCTCCCAGTTCCCAGTCGTACGCTTGGTTGTTTGGCGCGTTCTCATGGATCTGGGCACTACTTGAAGCTGTCGCTGTCTCGACGACTGCTTCCAAGATCTCGAAGTCGGCTTCGACGGCTTCAGCGCCGTCACGAGCGGCTTGCAGTGTTTCTGCCACTACGAAGGCGTAGGGCTCACCGACATAGTTCACTACAGCAGTTGCGATGGGTGGGTGAGGTGGCGCGATCATCGGGGAGCCATCTTTACTAGTGACCACCCAACCACAGGGTAGATCACCAATGCCATCCTCGACCAATTCACTGCCTGTGAAGACGCGGATCACTCCGTCGACCGCCATCGCAGCATCGGTATTAATGCTGTTGATTTTGGCGCGGGCATGCGGGGATCTAACGAAAACGCAGTGCGTCTGTCCGAATACACTAATGTCGTCGGTGTATTGACCCTTACCCGTGATGAAGCGTGCATCCTCCTTGCGAAGAACGGATGCACCAATACCTGTTTCAGCGTTCATGTCGTTCTCCTACATATTGGCTTGTGCATCGAGCACAGCCCTCACGATGTTGTGATAACCCGTACAGCGACAGAAATTCCCTTCGAGCCCTTCTCGGACTTCCTCTGCGCTTAGGGGTTCATTTGCGGACTGGACTAGATCGATTGCACTCATGATCATGCCAGGGGTACAAAATCCGCATTGGAGCGCATGATTCGCACGAAATGCGACTTGCATTGGGTGCAGCTCATCGCCATTCGCGATACCTTCGATCGTCGTGACATCGCCGCCATCGGCTTGACCTGCAAGCACCGTGCAGGCTTTTACAGAACGGCCATTCAGATGTACCGTACATGCGCCGCACTGACTGGTGTCGCACCCGATGTGCGTACCCGTTAGGCCAAGTGTTTCGCGAAGTACATCCGATAAAAGTGCGTTGTCCGCTACGTCAACAGCGTGCTGGCTGCCATTGACGGTGAGATCCACCTTCATTGTTCCCTCTCCTCCCCCGGGGACGTGAATCCAGGTCAATGCGACCTGACGTTTGCATTATCCCATCCAACGATGTGAAAATCTGTCGAAAAAAGTGCGCGTCATCTTGCGGCTAAATGACTGGAATAGACGCGTGCCAATCTGTGCTAGTTTCCCACCGATCGTACCTTTTACGTGATAGGTTAGGCACGTGCCTTCTGCTACTTCTTGAAGTTTGACTTCGGCACGGCCGCTCCCAAATCCTGCGCCGCCACCTCGTGCCGATACATCAAGAAAGTAACTGTGTGGCGGATTGGGCTCCACGATCGAGACGGTACCCGTGAAGCGTGCTTTGACTGGTCCGACTTTGATCGCTACCACGCAAGCGAACACGCCATCATCAGTTATGGTCATTTCCTCGCAGCCATCGATACACTCCTTGAGAATATCAGGTTTCTGCAGGGCGTCCCAGACTTCTTGCGGTGACGCAGGTATCACGAACTCACCCGATTCTTCCATGTTCTACCTCGCACGATCGCAATAACGCGCATAGTACGTATTTCGACTGCGGTCCGATTTATGCGCTAAATTGCATCCCGTCAAACGAGTCAATCGTTGCGAATTCCGACACTTCTTTGCGTCGCAACTTAGTCAATTGTTTGACTGGTTTACCAATTGGTAGCAGTGCGCAAACCGCGTAGTCGTCCGGAATAGCAAACAGCCGTTTCACTTCCGGTTCCCTGGCAGACAGAAATGTGGTAAGAGTTCCACCGAGTCCTTCGTTGCGTGCCGCGAGCAAGATGTTCCAAGCGAATGGATAGATCGAAGCGCCTGAGATCACGCCGACCCGATCAAGTTCATAGTCCATCGAGGCGACGACTTTGAGGTCTACCAGGATTAAAAGGAGAACCGGTGCTTGGGTGAACTGGTTTAGAAATGCTTCGGGCATTTCTTTGTCTTCGATGTCTTCAACGGTAACCGAGGAAGGTTCGATCGTGTTGTAGGGATTCTCACCCGCCACGACCATAGCGCGGTAACGCAACATCACCGGTGAAATAAGTGGTCCAAGTGCATTCCGTTTCTCGTCGTCGCGAATGATGATCACACGCCATCCTTGCCGATTGCCGCCACTGGGAGCAAAACGCGCGTTATCGAGAATTCGATAGATAGTATCGTCATCAATCTCTTCACGTCGATGTTCTCGTGCGGCAAATGTTGTGCGCATGACTTCGTACAGATCCATTGTTTGTTGCCTCGCGTGTTTATATTGACGTTGAGCTGAACTCGTCGACTGTTGTAGAAGGAGGGAATTTTCAGTTTTTGACCGAATTGGCTAGGTGGTTTCCCACGTAGCACAGAGTCTGAACCATCGATGCTCAATTTCTGCGCAAGCTACACCCTTCAAACGCGAGGTAGCGAGCACTGCATCTGTTATCTCGGCTTGCTCCCCGCGAATCTTTGGGAGTTTAGCGACTCGTGAGTGATAACCTCGGAGTCGGTGAGGAAGTTGCTGCGAAGAATTTGCGATATTGGCATGGAACTTGCTAGATCTTTGGCGTGGTTTAGCCACATGAGGGCGTTTATCCCCGATGCGCCCGAATTCCCTGTGAGGTCCAGTTTCCGTTTCGGAACTGGACCTTACGATTTAAACGGAGGATGCCCGTACTGATGCGGAAACACCCTTTGCGGACTTGCGTTCTGCAAGAGTTGCGAGATTCTGCTCGTGCGTGTCTTTCTGAATACGATAGAACATCAGCAATACGATGGCAGCTATCTGCAACCCACAGTAGATCGGAAGAAATATCGACGTGAGCAATATCCGATGATCTTGCGTCATGTCGGCGGCAGTTTCGAACGACTCCATGCCGACGATGGACACGATAATCCCTGCTAGGAATATCCCTCCGGCTGACATAGCTTTTGCGGCGAAGCTTCGAGTTGCATAGAACAGCCCTTCTGACCTCCGGCTAGTGTCAACTTCGCTATCTTCGACGACGTCCGCCATCATCGAATCTAGCATCACCCCATTGATGATCAGACAGACGACCTCTACAACGATGAAGACGCTATAGAGAAATAGTGAAAGCCAGCTACCCATCCCTGGCCAGACACCGATTAGAAAGAGAACGTAAGGAAACGGCGTGAGCAGTATGAAACAAGAAATTGCCAGTATGGCGATTTGGCGTTTAGTAAATATGTTGCTTAGATACGGTATGGCGGCAATTGAAATCAATGGTGAGATCAGTACGAAGACACCAGTCATTGCAATTTGCTCTCCACTAAATCCGAAGAAATAGTTGGTGTTGTAGAGATATAGTGCGGCGAGCATGCCCCCGGCGATGCCGGTCAACAAGCCATTGAAGAAGAGAACTGCGAAGTTCTTGTTCGAGAGTGACTGCGCGAGTTCCTTGAACGCATGAACTAAAACCGCCCATACATTGCGATCGTGGGTGCTCGCGTCGGGTCTAGGCAGCGCAGCAAAGTACTTCTGCGTACCCAGCGACGAAATCAGGATGGCGATCGCGATCACCGTCGCACCTACCCAAGCGTAGATCGAGTAGCCGGTATGTTCGGACATACCGTAGTGTCCAACCCAAAAGAAAAAGTTGATGGTATGAAGGCCATTACCACCCATCCAACCGAATGCGTGTCGAATTGACAACCACCGACTTCGTCGCTCATATTGAGATTCAAGCTCAGGAAGTTGCGCTACGGAAGGTACTTCAACAAGCGTCGTCGAAGTACGAATCAAGATGGCAAAAACTAAGACGTACCAGAACTTCGTGTTGTCGGTTAGTTCAACCATAGGGTCAAACATTCCCCAAAAAGACAGAGGCAACAAAACTAATGCGACGTACATGAATGGATGTCGACGACCTAAACGCGATGAAGTCTTGTCTGACCAATGTCCCAAAACCAAATCAGACACCGCATCCCACAACATCGCAACGACTAATGCGGTCGCGGCGACGTAGCCAGGCATCCCGAGAACCTGAGTCGTGAAAGGTAGAAGTAAGTAGCTAAACGCGTTGTTTTTGATCCCGAACGCTATTGATGCCGAACCGTAGTACCAACAAAGCGGGTTCCGCTCAGGGGGGATCAACGTACTCATACAGTCCAGCTCATCGAGTCAATCTAGGTTCGCGTTGAACGTGTCGACGCAACTCGTTTCGCATTATGCGAATACCCAGCGAACATGAACCGCTGCGTGTGTTCTCACTATACGTTGGGCGTATCGGATGTAGAGCTAAGGTTTAAACTCGCTAATAATCTCTGAGATTGAGGCCTTTGCATCGCCAAACAACATGCGCGTGTTTGGTCCCATGAAAAGTGGGTTATCGACCCCGGCGAAACCTGAAGCCATTGAGCGTTTCAGGACAAATACAGTCTTGGCTTCGTCCACGTTGATGATGGGCATCCCGTAGATCGGGCTTCCTTCATCGTCTCGTGCGGATGGATTCACAACGTCATTGGCTCCGATGACCACTGCGACATCGATCGACGGCAATCGCGGATTTATGTCATCCATCTCAACTAGCTGATCGTATGACACGTTCGCTTCTGCGAGCAGTACGTTCATGTGGCCAGGCATACGACCGGCGACGGGATGAATGGCGTAGCTAACTTCGGAACCGTGGGCTTCGAGCAATTCGCCAAGTTCGCATACCACGTGCTGTGCTTGAGCAACTGCCATCCCATAACCGGGTACGAATGTAACTGAGTTCGCGGCTTCAAGAATTAGATAGGCGTCACCCGCAGAGATCGGCTTGACCTCGCCTTCTACTTTGGTTGCAGTTTTTACAGCGCCGAAACCACTGAACAACACGTTTCCGAGTGAGCGATTCATCGCCTTGCACATGATGTTCGTAAGGATGATGCCCGCCGCACCTACCAATGAGCCTGCAACGATGAGAATGATGTTGTTAATTGCGAATCCTGCTGCACACGCTGCTAATCCGGAATAACTGTTTAGAAGAGAAATCACAACCGGCATGTCGGCACCGCCGATCGGGATCACCACGAATATCCCGAGAACGAGCGCTAGTCCGATGACGCCGTATAGGTATGGTGATTGAGCAGAAGGCTCAAGACAGAACAGGACGGCGCATGCTAGCAGCGCAAGTAACAAGAGCGAGTTCACAACGCGTTGACCGTTGAAGACAATCGCTCGTGATGTCATGACTCCTGAAAGTTTGCCCCACGCGATGACACTACCCGCGAAAGTCACTCCACCAATGATGACCGAGAGTGTGACCGTAATTGCGACGAACAAACCATGGGCGTCAAACAGAGCTGCCCACGCAACCAGAAGGCTAGCCGCACCTCCAAATCCATTGAAGACAGCGACCATTTCCGGCATGGACGTCATGGCGACAAGACGGGCTGCAGATGCGCCGATAACGCTTCCGATCACAGCACAAATTGCAATCCAATACCAGGTAAGAATTCCTTGGGATAGAAGCGTTACGACGATGGCGATCAGCATCCCTATCGCAGATAGGAAATTTCCACGACGTGCTGATTCTGGGTGTCCGAGCATCTTCAGACCGAAGATGAATAGTCCCGCCGCGACGATATAGGCGGCGTTTATGGCAACTAGGTTTAACACAAGCAGTCTAGGCTATTCGTCAGATTTTTCGTTACGTGATCTGAACATACTGAGCATTCGATCGGTAACCAAGTAGCCACCTACGACATTAATCGTGGCGAAAACAACCGCACCAGCACCGAGCCATGTTGCTAACGTCGTGTTTTCGCTGCCACCAGCTGCGAGCAATGCACCGACGATGGTAATTCCGGATATCGCGTTCGCGCCGGACATTAAAGGCGTGTGAAGTGTCGCTGGAACCTTTGAGATCAATTCGAACCCAAGGAATATCGCGAGCACCAGAACAAGTGCTAGATAGATGAACATCAAGTCCATACCGCTAGAACATCTCCTTGAGTCTTTCGTTTACTACCTTGCCATCACGTACAACAACGGACGCGTCGAGAATTTCGTCATTAACACGAAGATCGACACTACCTGGCTCATTGGTTTTGAACTCGTTTATGTATTCGAATAAGTTGGATGAATACATCTCGCTTGCATGTCCAGCAACTTGTGAAGGCAGATTTCCCATGCCGATGAGTTTTACACCGTTAATATCTACGATTTCATCGAGCTTGGAACCGTCGACGTTTCCACCCGTCTCAACCGCCATGTCGATCACCACACTTGTTGGTTGCATGGCTTCGACCATATCGAGTGACACTATCCTTGGTGCGGGACGACCAAAAACCTGCGCTGTGGTGATGACGATGTCAGATCGTGCGATTGCAGCTGCCATCCCTTGGCGTTGCAGTTCCTGCTGCTCGGCCGTAAGTTCCTGAGCATAACCTTGTTCGGTTTGACCGAGCTCGCCGAGGTCGATTTCGAGAAAGCGTGCACCAAGGCTCTGTACTTCTTCCTTGACGACTGGACGAGTGTCGAATGCTTCGATCCGAGCACCTAATCGATGTGCGGTAGCGATGGCCTGTAAGCCGGCGACGCCTGCACCGATGATGAACACTCGGGCGGGGGAAAGAGTTCCAGCTGGCGTCATCATCAATGGAAAGATTCGTGGTAGATGGAACGCTGCAACCACGATGGCAGCGTAACCCGCCAAACTCGCTTGGGACGAAAGTCCATCGAGCTTCTGTGCTCGAGTGCTACGGGGCACCATATCGAGCGATATCGCGTCTACACTACAGTCGGCAAATGAAGCAACGGTATCTTCGAAGCGAAATGGATCCAAGAATCCAAGATACGTCGAACCTTCTGGAAACCAGGAGATTACCTCGGGTGAAGGAGGTCGTACGGCGAGCACGATGTCTGCGTAACGCAGTGCTTCATCTGCGTATTCCGTAAGGGTCGCGCCAGCCGTTTGGTAAGCCGCATCGGTAAAACCAGCTTCCTCGCCACACCCGTTTTGCACGGTGACGTCAAAACCTAGGTCTGTCAGTTTTTGCACAATCTGGGGAACTAACGCAACGCGCTTTTCTCCAGGCCAGGTTTCCTTGGTCGTAACGATCCGCATCAAAAACGAAGTAACGAGTAGAACTAGAAAGGCGGAAGAACTTGCGATGAATTAATGCAGGCTATATCCGCACGCCGCATTTTACGGTCGCTATCAGGACTAAGTGCGCATCGTCGAGTGATGAACTCCGGCTGCGTCGAATGGTGAACCAGATTGTTCACATAACCCGCACTTGCGAAGGAAGTCAGTCCAGAGCTCGCTCACTCAGGCATCACATCGACATACTTGAAGAGTAGCGAGCCGATAGCGCGTTCAGACTTACACGAGAGAGTCACTTTGGCTCAAATAGCATTACGCTTGTTTTTGACTTGATTTCGAATTGCACACGCTATCGAACCCATCTCTAACTGCTCAGACGTCCATCACTTAATCAGCTGCGAATCATCTGCCTTATGCATCGTTGTTCGATATTGGATCTCCGCGTGATCGCTCACACAAGACGGCTTGCACTGTGAAGCGGCAGATCGTATCTCATCGGCGTAATTTACCGTCTAAAATATCAACTAAATTGCAGTATAGTGCAAATTAGGTGACCTAATTTGAAGTTAAGTGCAAAATAGTTACGTTCGATCTCTGAATCTAGACTTACCAAGAGATCAATCCGCAATTCTCTGGGGGGCGCGTAAGACGGGCAAGACGACCTATCTTCGTTCGCGTTTTGAATCGAGTAAGTACTACGACTTGCTTGACTTTAGAACCAGGATGAGACTAACCACAAATCCATCTCTTCTCGGTGAAGAACTAGCGCTTATGCCGGAAGCAGAACGGCAGCTTCCAGTCATTCTTGACGAGATTCAAAAGGTTCCCGAGCTGTTGGACGAAGTACACCGACTTATAGAAACTGAGAATCAGTCCTTTGTACTCTGCGGATCGAGTGCGCGTAAGTTGCGCCGTGGTGGGCTCAATCTTTTGGGTGGTAGAGCTTGGGGATTTCGGATGCTTCCTCTAAGTTGGTGTGAGATACCGGAATTCGATTTGGTACAAGCACTAACGCGTGGAACGTTGCCAAGCGTTTACGACAACATTCGATTTCGTCGCTCACTTAGAGCGTACACAGAGGACTATCTGCGTCAAGAGATATTCGCCGAAGCATTAACTCGAAACGAAGCCGCTTTTTCGAGATTCTTCGACGCATTGCGTTTTTGCCATGGAGAAATGTTGAACTATTCAGCCATAGCGAGAGAATGCGGCGCAAACTCAAAAACTGTGCGTACTTACTTTGAGATATTGGTGGACACGCTTGTGGGTTATTTGATCTACCCATTTCACAAACGCATTGGACGGGAAACCATCGTCTCAGCACCAAAGTTCTATTTTTTTGACTTGGGGATCGCAGGATACATCAAAGGCGAATCACCTTCCCAGAAAAGCGGGTCAACATTTGGCAATGCATTCGAGCATTTCATTTTCTTGGAACTAATTGCTGCAAGGAGTTTTCTTGACCAAGATTGGGAGATTCGCTATTGGCGGACTAAGAATAGGCTAGAGGTCGACTTTGTGTTGGGTCGCGGAGAAGTCGCGCTCGAAGTTAAAACCAAGCTTGGATCGAGGAGCCTAAGACCAATCCTCGCATTTAATCGAGAATATTCTCCTAAGCGAAGTATCGTTGTCACGACAGAATCGCCTTCACGTCGTGTGGGCGATGTTGAAATACTCTACTTCGAGGAATTTTTAGAGATCCTGCACTCTGGGGAACTCTTCTGAATTCGTGGAGGTAGCGGGGCGGATTCGTGGCAATATTCACGCGCTTTAGACACGTGTTTCACGTCTCCGCAACTTCGACAAACCTTTGAAAGTAGCTCCCTTTTTGAGCTAGCAGCTCTATTGGTGAACCTGTTTCGACAATCCGCCCTTGATCGAGAAAAACGATACGATCGGCTTGTTCGATGGTTCGAATGCGATGAGCGATGACGATATTGAGTCGTGCGCGAGATGTCGTCAATGTGTCGAGCAACAGAGATTCGTTCGCAGGATCAAGTGCGGCCGTGGGTTCGTCAAGAATCAGAATGGGCGCGTCGCTTAATAGTCCACGCGCGATGCTCAGGCGTTGTTTCTGACCTACTGAAAGCGTCCCGCCACCACGACCAATCTTTGATTCAAAACCCTCTGGCATTTCCTCGACAAATTCGAGCGCACCAACCAATTGACATGCTTGCCTCATCTCGGTTAATGTCGCGTCCGGCTTCGCTACTCGAAGATTAGTAGCCACCGTGTCTGTCAGTAGCTGATGCTCTTGAAATACGTACGCGACATTCGCGCGCACATTCTTTATATCCAGTGTCGCTAGATCGACGTCATTGAGTAACACTCGACCTTCGGTCGGTTGTAGGAATTTCGGAATCATGTATGCAAGCGTGGTCTTACCTGCGCCGCTAGGACCCACAATCGCGATCGTCTCTCCGACCTGTGCTTCGAAACTCACATCTTCTAGTGCACGCCTGCCATCGGCGTACAAGAATCCGACACGTTCGAAACGTATCGAAAAGTCACCTTCAATTCGATTCGTGGGCGAGCGTTCATGTTGGCGATCCTCTTGCTCGACATCGTGATCCATCGCAAAGAACACACGACGAGCTGCTGCGGCGTTGTCTTGTTGGTCAATCCAGATTCGACCAAATTGCATGGACGTCTCATATAGCAAGCTATACATACGAAGCACGACAGGTCCATCGCCAAGCGTGAGATCCCCTCTCACGATCCCAGAGAAAATCACCCAAAACCCAGCGGTCGCAAATACCAAGTGGACGTTTTCGGCAATCCACTCAACGACATAGACGACCCAAACCAAGAGCAAACTCTGGCGAAAAGACTCCCGACTTGCTTCGGCGAATTGCTTTCGCTGTCGGTCGGTACTTCCAAGACTCTGTACAGCAGCGACGTTCTTAAGACCCTCTTCGATTTCATTGGTGGTCGCGCTTCCCGACGCCCTACTCGCCTGGCTGATTCGTCGCGCCCACTGTGCAAGTGGTGAAGTTGCAACGAGCGTAAGGAAGACCGCAGAAAGGCCAATCCAAACTAAAGAAGGTGCGACACCGCCGTACACCGCGGCCAATACCCAAAGATTCGCACCGACACTTATGATCATCGCAAGCGGGCTTAGCGTTAGCGCATGACAAATTCCCGCAATCGAAGGTGCATCGTGTAAAACACGAAACAACGCATCGCCGGTTCGCTGCAGATTTAGTGTGGGTATCGATTGGCGTGAGAGCCGCCAAAACGTCATACGACGTACGTGGTCGGTTATGCGTTGAGACAGTCGAATTGCTATGCATAGGTCCAGCAATCCCACAAGCCCATGCGCAGCACTTGAACCTGCACTAATTTTGTTTTCTGAGCGTGTCGCGACGTCCGCACCTTCGGCTAGATTCGCTTCTAGCAAAGTGTTGCCAGAGTAGCCAACAAACAAGAACATGGTGCCTAGGAATAGCAATGTATACAGCGTGACCGTAAGAGGATCCATTCCCGCCACGAAGTCAAGGAACGGCATCATGAATCTAGGAAATAAAAGCCCTTCAGCACCGACCTGGATCGGTTGCTGCATTACGCCATGGTCAACGACAATCTTTAAAAGCCAAGGGACGATCAGACCTAAGGCGTAGATCACCACCATGAGTCCGACGCGTGCACCAACTAAGCGTCTCTGGGGCCAAAGGAAGCTCAGTGAACGTTTGAACAACCCGATCACGTCGCCCGTTGCTACTTCGGACCTAATATCGAGTCGGTCGTGATACGTATGCTCAGACATGCGTGGTCTCTGCGGTTGCGACGAAATCGGCGTAACGTCCCTGCCGATTCAACAATTCGTCATGGCTTCCAGCTTCTACCACTTTTCCTTCAGCCAAGAACGCGATGTGATCCACATCTTTGATCGTCGACATACGATGCGTGATAACGAACACGACCCGTCCGTGCGCCCAATCCTTGAGATTTGCCAAGAGTCGCTGTTCCGTTTCTGCGTCAAGTGACGAAGTGGGTTCATCCAATACCAGTATGGGTGCGTTCCGAGACAGCGTTCGAGCGATCGACAATCGTTGTTTTTGTCCGACGGAAAGCAACGCGCCACCAACCCCTAACTCCGTCTCAAATCCATTCGGTAGTGCATTAATGAATTCGAGCGCACAAGCGACGTTTGCTGCATCGCGGATTTCTGCGTCGGTGGCATTTGGTGCGGTGTAACGCAAGTTGTCAGCAATCGAAATGGGGAATAACACGTTTTCTTGAAGTGCGATGGCCACGGCTGTCCGGATGTCGTTTACTCGCATGCTCGATAGGTTGATGTCATTAATCTGAACGCGCCCGGCATCGGGATCGAAGAGACGTAGCAGTAATGCCATGGCGGTCGATTTCCCAGCACCCGAGTTACCGACGAGTGCAGTGACTTGACCTACGTGGGCGGTGAGATCAAAACCGTTTAACACCAATCGTTCTGATTCGTAGCCAAAACGCACCGATTCGAACTTCACGTGATCAACCGTTACTGGAAACACAACAGGATCAGGCGGGTCGCGAACTTCGGGTTGTTGCGACAGCAACCAGAACGCTCGACCTAAACCGACTGCCATGTCTTGTGCGAAGCACCAAAGGCGTACTAGATTCTCAAAATTGAATGTGAAAGCGGCGACAGCCCCTCTACGCGCTTGGTGCGCGGCGACCGTCCAGCCGGTAACCGTCATTCCGAACAACACCAACAGCGAGGCACCAAAAACCACGTCCTCGCGGAGTACAAATTGAGTGGCGATGTAGTCAGTCGCGAACAGCGTTATGGCGAGAAGAAAGGAGACGATCACCTTGATGGTTGCGAAATCCCTTCGAAGTCCGAAGGCATTGTCTAGTGCGAAGCGTGATTCTTGTTCAAAGTGCGCAAGGTTCGTACCTTCAAACTGATACGCTTTGATCGCTTGAATGCTCTGAAACGTCTCCTGCACTCGCGCGAACAGGGCGGCATTTGAGCGACGTGCCGCTTGGCTCCATGTCCTCAACCTTGGCGTGTACCAAATCGTTAGTGCTATGACGATACCGCTCGCGACGCAGAGTAGAAACGCAAACCATGGACTGAATAGAACTGCGATGGAAAGTTGCAGCAACAACGTCATAAGTGCGATGATCGGCTGTACAACGACGTTGTCGACCACCGCTGTTACCATCGCGCTATCTTGAAACACACGATAGATACCATCCCCGGCGGATGTCGTCGCGTGAAAACGCAAACTCAATTCCTCTGCATTACGCACCATGTCGACTCGCAGTGCTTGATTAACGCGTTGCAGAATCCATGTCTTGTAGACTGAAGTGAGTGTGAAAGCGCTTGTCGTCACGATGATGATCACGGCCGTAACGATGAGAAACCTAAACAGGATTTCCATTCGAGCGTCGTCCGATAGAGTAGCAACGTGAACGAAGTCCGCTTCGGGTAAGAACATGATTGCGGCTTGAGCTTGCGAAAGCGGCGCACGACTGCCTACCGAGTCCCAAAGGATGTCGAAACTCATGAATCCGAAGGCAGTGGCGAAGCCGATCATCCCCAAGTTCAGTGCGAGCAGAGCAAGAAAGTGCTTAATTTGGGCGAGTATGTACGGCCAGGTCGAAAGATAAATTCGTCCTAGTCCTTTAAGGTCTAAACGTAACGCCTCGAACTCATCGGGAGGTGTTGCGTTGTCGCGAGTTTGAATCAACGCGTCGATTCGCCTTCCGCTGGCTGTAGTTCCCTCCTATGACCAGAACCAATGTCTCGTATGCTCAAGTTCATTGGATGGTATATCGCGAGACCAATTAGCGGAGACGCGAGAACGAATGGAAGACTAGTCGAGAGAGACCGTTCAAGCAGGATACTCGGCGAAACATGCGATGGTCTCGTCCAATGTGACCCACGGTGCTCTTGAAGCAGTAAAGATATTGGCGATTGGTCGTATACCTGGATCACTATCAAGCGAACCCGCTGGGATTTGCATAGTACCGGCGTCACGCTCCCTGGCAACGAGCGAGCCACAATGTCGGCAGAATGCTGTACCCTTGACACGCGCTTCCGGCATCTTGTAGTTCACGACATCGGATTCGCCAGCGATCCAATGGAATTTTTCGCTGGAAACGAAAACAAACGTACCGTATCCGGCACTCATTTGTCTTCGACATCGTGAGCAATGGCAGTTCATCATGCGATCTGGTTCACCTTCGTATTCGAATCGGACGGCGCCGCATAGGCAGCTGCCCGCCGTGCAATTTGCCTTTTCAGCTTCCCTTGACTCGGATTGGACTTGAACGCTGTTGTCCCATCCAGGTGGCCATTCCGCATGTTGCTCATGCTCATCAGCAATTTCATGCCACGGTGCCTTCGAACCGACGAATAAATGAAGAGCCGGAGTCTCGTCGGTGTCTCCTGTCACGTTACCCATCGGAATGTATGCGGCACCTTGCGTTTTTTCTGGCACAGGTACCACGGAACCGCATTTCGCGCAAAAATGCCGCGCACCGTATGCCGATGACCGGTAACGCATAACTTGATCAGTGCCTTTCACCCAGTGAATCGCGTCAGGATCAAACATCCCAAATGTCGCGAATGCGCTCCCGTGCAATTTCCGACACATCGAGCAATGACAGTGCATCAGCAATTTCGCGTCCGTACTCAATTCAAAAACACTGTCGCCACAGAGGCAGGTTCCGCTTAGCAAGTTACTGTCGTCCGAGTTGGGTCAATTACCTTCATCATACAAGACCGACCGAGAGGTGGGGATATTGGTCAACTAATCGCGATATAGTTTGTTGTTCGTTCTGAGCAACAGCGGTAGTTCAAGTGTCGTATATCGACGGATTCATTATTGCGGTGCCGACCGCGAACAAAGAGAAATACATTCAGCACGCATTTCACATAAATCCGCTATTTAAAGAACTAGGCGCTACACGGACGATGGAGTGTTGGAGTGACGACATCTCTGACGGGACGTTGACGGATTTTCGTAAAGCCGTAAAGGCCAAGGACGACGAATCGATCGTATTCGCGTGGTTTGAGTGGCCAGATAAAGCGACGCGCGACAGAGGCGTCGCCAGGATGCACGAATTGGCACAGACGGACGAACGGTTCGACGAGTCGAGATTTCCCGTTCCGTTTGACGGCAGTCGCATGATCTTCGGCGGATTTGAGACCATCGTCGAAATTTGATTTGACTAGCTCTTGATTCCTGACGTAGGTTGAGAGCGCCGGGACTCAATTCGATGCTATCCCGAGCAAATGGACGTAATTAAGCCCGAGATTAGAGATTTGATATTTGAAAGTAGCGACTGGGTTGGTTCGCATTCGCTCACAAAACGATCGTCCCTTGACGGTACGACTCGATGTCGGCGTTGCGTCAACCAAACCGCGGGTCGATGAGCGCCCCGATGAACTTGGCCGCCCTCGCGAAGTCTGGCCCGTCTTCTTCGTAGCCGTTGAACTCGAACTGAGAGCACAGCCGGGCGAATCGTTCGCCGTTGCGTTCGATCATCTCGGGCGTGACGTTTTCCTTGATCCGTTCCTGACGGGTGATGTAATTTCGGGCCATGAATACCGCCAGGTTCAAACGCACACCGGGGGCCTCGCGCTTAAACGCGCCGTGCCAGGTGTTGCCGTGATAGACGATGGCAGACCCGATAGGCACCTCGACAGGAACTACAAATGGATTGGTATGGGGATTTCCTTCATCGGAGGTTGGGTTACGACCGAGTCGGTGCGTGCCAGGAATGATCGCTAGACATCCGTTCTCTTTGGTGTAGTCATCGAAAGCGAAATTGCAGTTGGCGACGATACTCTCCGAACGGAACGGTGTGAGGCCGGGTGTGTCGCAGTGCAGAGGAAGATGCGGGTTGTTCGGTGTACGGACGTGGCTGGTCATACTAGATATGGTTAATGACTGACCGAGCAAATACGTCATGAGCGTGAGCATCACCTCGTTCATCAGGATCTGCTCGAAAACTCGTCCTCGAACAATAAAAAATGCGCGAGGGGCAACTTCGGTCCGTCGTAGGTCTTCAGGTTGGGACGTGATCCGGTTTTGCGCTCGATTTGATCAAGGATCGCAGTCTGTGCGCGAGCAACGGTGTCGGTGTCGAGCATTGAGGGAACGACTGTGTAACCCTCGCTCTCCAATTCGATCACGTTGTCGTTCAATCCGAGACGATCGATCTCGGCGAATACCTCCGTACGTGGAAATGTCCTTTCCCACGGTTTGTCGGTGGTAGTTATCGCGTTGGTATCTCTAGCATGCTGTGGCGTTCAGTCAGTGTGAAGTCGCGCCGGCAGAGCAGAAATTCGAAGTTTCCGAGTATCGAGCAATCATAGTGTTCGACTGTGATCGCGCTCTTGACCCTAGGGGATATAGTCATTTGCTAAAACCTCACTTCCTCCGCTAACAGTGGAAGACAGCGCATTCACATTTAAGGTGTCACGACGACGATCATCGCGGTAGGCGAGTGGACCACCTTTCGCTCCACCAAAGAGTCGCAAATGAGCAAGTCATTACAAGCGGACTACCGGTTCAATGAATCTGGATCTGATATGAGTGCTTCTGCTATATGACACTAACCGGGCAACCTGCGACTCAACGCGGTATTTGTCAAAAATAATCGAACTTGATTAATTCGGCAACGAATGGACTCAATCTTTGAATGTGAAAACGGACGACGAAATGCCTTACATTGACGGTTTCGTAATAGCGGTAGCAGCTAAGGACAAGCAAAAGTTCATAGCTTTCGCCAAACACTCAAATCCAGTGCTGAAGGAGCTTGGGGCGATCCGAAGTATGGATTGTTGGGGTGATGAGGTTCCCGTCGGAACGCTGACGGATTTCCGTAAAGCGGTCAACGCCGAAGATCACGAAACGATTGTCTTCTCGTGGGTCGAGTGGCCGAATAAAGAAACGCGTGATCGCGGTATGGCTCGATTGAATGAACTCGCACAAACTGACGAGAGGTTTGATCGTGAGAAGTACCCCGTGCCTTTCGACAGCGCGCGAATGATCACGGGCGGGTTTGAGACGATCGTAGAAATCTGAATCCTGCTGCTAGCAGGGACTATGCGCCCACCTGAGACGCTGCCGTATCAGAAAAAGACGAACGACCTTACGACGACGTTCTTTCGGCAACGGGCGTCTTCAGGCGCCGTCGGATCCACGCAAGCTGAGTGGAATGACCAGCGTGAAACGGAACCGTCTGTCACTGAGTCGTAGCACTTGAGCATTGAGACTTCATTAGATTTCTGCTGAGGAAACCAATACCAGTCATGTTCGGGTCGATACGTGAATCTGGTCGTCTCGCCAACACGGTCGTCATAAATTCGATAGTTCGTAATGTAGGGTTGGTCTGCAAACGAAGGCCAAGCGCACAAAACAAACGGGTACTGTTCGACGGTCTCCATCGGTTTCGCAAGGTTGATCGACATGAATCGCCGCGACATTTTTGCGTCGGCTTCTTCTTCAGTGTAGTTTTGTGTTCGTCCGAAATTGCGGAGATTTTTGGTCAGCAGTTCGCGGCAACGAACTCTTCCGCTGTTGTCGTTAAGGTCGTTGTGCACAAGATTTGCGTATCCGCGGTTTACGCCTGGATTCTTGTTATCCTGATCTTCGCGATGATCGCCTTCGTAATCCTTATTGAACACGTCGTGGTTGTACACGAGTGCATCGGTAGCTCCTGGAAAGAAATCCAGAAGTAGCTGCTCGATTTCAGGATAGAAGATCCTTTCAACTTCTTCAGAATCGTAGAAATTGCGGCACTTTGAATCTAAGTGTGCCAATGAAACGCCAAGTCGGTCCATGCACTCTGGACTGCTAGGCGAGAGACCAGGGTAGTACGCCTCCATACGTCTCGCGTCACGCAAGATCTGCGGGAAGTAAAGGCATCGTCGACCAATATCACGTTCCTCAATACGCACGCGCTTAGCATCTTCCTCTCGAGCCGGATCGCGCCAAAACGCGTTGGATGACACGATCGAATAGGAAGGTTGCTCGTGGACGGTATACCGCAACGGTAATGCGACGCCGCCTTCCGGTGCTTCGATGTTGGTCTCTCGAATGTAGTCCATGCATTCGTCGTACGTTCGAAACCCTTTACCCCATTTCGTCTCGATTGGGCCTGGCGGCGCGTTATCGATCAGATCAATGACCGCTTGGCCTCCTCCATCTTCCATAAGACGAAACGCATCTTGCAATGCGACTGCTGTACCTGCATCGCCGTTCTTATCGAACGACATGTAGGAGATGCCGCCATTTGTAGCAATTGGTGCGGGTTGACCCTTGGTAAGTTGGAATTCAGGCACATACGCATTAGTTTCAGCGTTATGGCTTTCTACAGTTTCTTGCGTAGCGGTGTTAGATGCGTTCATAGTGGGTACGAAAGTCAGATTCAAGAATTATCACATACCACCAAAGCAGCGGTATCTGTGTATGAGTAGCACGACGCTCGCATATGAAAAGCTGCGACCGTTCGTCTTCAAGTGCTTCGGGCGTCGGTCTTTAGTACCAAGGAGCCTTGAGCTGAGATTGTGCGATTCGCTCGATCAGTTTTTCCTGTAAATCTGAAACAGTGTCGCGTGGCACATCGCCATTGACATAGTTATGTGTCTCGAATTCATCAGCGTCCTGACTTAGTAGGTAATACGGTTCGCCTTCTCGATTCAACATCATCTTGAATTCACCGTCCGTAATCATGAACTCACCACTGAATTGCGACATGCCAGTTCGTTCAAGCGTGATGTCGGACTCCCAGGATGAAACAAGCGACTGGCCGAATTGTTGATACTCCAACTCTCCACCCGCGAGCTCAATTACAGTAGGTCCCAAATCAATATTCTCGACCGGCACGTCGATCACTTTCCCGCCGTTGTTGATGGTCTTCGGTGAACGGAACAGTAACGGCACTCTCGCTGAGCCATCCAGGAAATTCATCTTGTAGATCAGGTCCCAGTCACCGTTCATTTCGCCATGATCCGAAGTAAATGCAATGACGGTGTTGTCGAGTTCGCCGCGCTGCTCGATCGTCTCCAATATTTCGCCGATCTGGTCGTCGATCAGCGTCACGTTGCCTGCGTAATTAGCGCGCATCGCAGCTTGGTCGCCGTCGTCGAACTTCGGGGTTCTGCGTTCCATGTAGGTGTCTAGCCAACCCTGTGGTCGCTTATTCGCATCCGCTTCAGCTGGTCGCGGTTGAGGCTCGGGCATCGCAGCGGGATCGTACATGCTCGCATAAGGTTCTGGAGCGTCCCAAGGTTCGTGAGGTCCACCGAACGTCACCCAACAAAACCAAGGTTGATTGTGATCGTATGTCGAGAGATACTCTTTCGCCTTCTGTCCAACGTAAACGTCTGCGTATTCCTCCAAAGGTAATACGGAAGGACGTGCAACATGTGGTTTGTTCGCGAACCGTTCGGCGAAATCCGCGCGATAGGCTTCGAGCAGACCTTTCTCCTCCCACCTCGCAGTCATATGGCTCATGACTGCAGCACTCGCTCTAGGTCCACCAATTTCGTCAACGTCGTCAAGTCCCCACGCATGCAGAAGATATTCGCGTTCTCGCAAATCACCTTGATGTGGATGGAGGTGCGTTTTGCCGAACAGGCTCGTTCGGTAACCCATATCCCTAAGTACGCGCATCCACGTTTGTGCAGACTCTGGCAAGGCGTACTGCAGGTTCGTCCACACATGGGTGTTGTGCGGATACAAACCAGTCGCCAAGGTCACCCGAGCCGGGATGCAAATAGGCGTCGTCGTTGAGCAATTGGTGAAACGGACACCTTCGGCTGCGATTCGATCCAGATTCGGCGTTTTAACCCACGCATCTTCACTAGCGCAGCTCATGGCATCGGCACGCTGTTGATCCGTCATCAGAAACAGAACGTTCGGTTTTGTCATGTCGTTCTCAAGGTCAATGCGAAGCGTTTCGAATGCTCTATCGGTGGATCACGCAGCAATACGCACAGGTAGTTCGCGAATCCCGTGAATGAAGCACGATTGGAGGTATACGGGATCGCCATCCAATTCAATTCTGTCGAACCGATTCTCAATTTCTTCCCAAAGAACCCTCAACTGCATCTCGCCCAGCCGATTGCCCATGCATCGATGGATTCCAAACCCAAACGAAAGATGGCTCCGAACGTTATCGCGGTCGATGATGAACTCATCGGCGTTCGGAATAACTTCCTCATCACGATTGCCTGAGATATACCAGAGCGCGACTCGATCGCCTTCACGAATCGTCTTATCTCTGACTTCCGTGTCCTTTAGAGCAGTTCGTGCCATGTGTGCCACGGGTGTCTGGAAACGGATCATCTCGCACACCATATCAGGGATCACGTCGCGGTTTTGTTTCAGTTTCGAGTATTCGTCTGGGAACTGATTTAAAGCCAATACACCGCCGCTGATGCTGTTGCGCGTCGTGTCGTTTCCGCCGACGATTAACAGTAGGACATTCCCCAGATACTCATTGGGCGGCATGTCTTTTGTCGCTTCACCAAACGCGAGCATAGAAATCAGGTCGTTACCAGGTTCTTTTTGCTTCAGTTTTTCCTGCCACACTTCGGCAAAGTAAGCGTGGCACTCCCAAAGGACCTTAAATGCGTCTTCGATCGTGTCAAAAAACTCAATATTCGATGCGTTTTGAATGGTGTCAGACCAATCAAGAAGCTTGAAACGGTCTTCTTGTGGAACGTCAAACAACTGTGCCAGCATCTGTCCCGTAAGTTCCCTAGAGACGTGCTCGACCCAGTTGAATGTCTCGTTGCGTGGTAGTCCGTCGAGGATGGTTTGTGCGCGCCGTCTGATGTCGTTCTCTAGCTCCTGCAACGCTCGCTGCGTGAAGCGCGGCTGAACGATCTTGCGTTGTTCATCGTGTTTGGGCGGGTCCATCGCAATGAACATTGGCAAGCTAAACGTCGGATCGGGTGTGTCGTACTTGATGCCGCCGAGTTGGATGCCGCCATGCTTCATCTCGGACGAGAATGTCTTGAAGTCCTTCTCGATTTCAACGATGTCGCGATATTTAGTGATATCCCAATACGGACCGAATGGCGATTCTTCGTTAAAGTGCACCGGGTCTTCTTTGCGCAACCGTTCGAAGTAGGGCATGATCGTGTTTTCGCGGAATAAATACGGGTGCGAACACATGAAATCGTCGAGCGGAATGGCATATGGGTCCTGATGGACATCGATTTCCCACTCAGCCCAAAGATCACGGAGGTTTTCCTTATATACCTCGAACGTACGAGGTTCCTGTTCAGTGGTAGCCATATTGATTTTCGTTCCCCGAACGCTGTACACCCCTACGAGGCTGATTGATCATCGCCTTGTACGACCGAAATCATAATGATGCTCACTCGCCTAGCGATGGCGTGAGTTGGTTGGTTCTTAGGTCCTCGATAGGTGTGCTAGCATGACGCCTCGACGGATCTAGTTCACCGTTAATCAACTTCAAAAAGGGCGCTCGTTTGAATCGACGAGAAGTATCGCTGCTTGTTCTCGTGGCGTTTATAGTGGGATTGACTCTTGCTCTCGTTATTAGGTTTCCGCTTTGGTATTCGGAAACTGAGAAGGAGCGGGGCAGTTCGAGTCAGGTCGTTGATCCGAATCGCGCCGCCTCGAGACGATGGCGCGTTCCCGTCTCGTTTCCAACCAATCTTGAGGTCCTTGGGGACAACATCATCTATGTGGCAGGCTTGGTCGATTCGCTTTCAAATGGTGCTTTTGAATTCCTGATCGCGGAACCGAAAGAGATCGTACCGGAATTTCAAATTGTCGACGCGGTACGGGAAGGCAAGATCCCGGCAGGCTACACGTGGCTGGGTTACGATCAAGGCAAGATTCCCGCGTCGCCGCTTCTTGGTGCTGTTCCTTTCGGTTTGGAACCGTGGGAGTTCTCGTCGTGGTGGTTCGAAGGCGGCGGCGAGCAACTCGCACAAGAACTCTATGCGAGGGACGGTGTTCACGTCTTACTTTGCGGACTGATTGGTCCAGAAACGGCTGGTTGGTTCCGGGAACCTATTAATTCACTTGACGACCTTCGTGGATTGAAGATTCGATTTGCGGGTCTAGGCGGCAAGGTCATCGAACGAACGGGTGCGTCGGTGACAATGATTCCAGGAGCTGAGATTTTTCAGGCACTCGAGAAAGGCGCAATCGATGCCACCGAATATTCGTTACCAAATGTAGATCAGTCGTTGGGATTTGATCGTGTCGCAAAGCTGAACTATTTCCCGGGTTGGCATCAAGTGTTTACCTCAATTCACTTAACCGTGAATATGGATGAATGGCAAGCTTTGACTTCACAAGAACAGAGCATTTTGGAAACCGCATGCACCGCCGGAGTGACTCGAAATTTGGCAAAGGCGGAAGCGGTCCAAGGTCCGATCATTGCCGGTTTTGCCGAGAAAGGCGTAACCGCAAACTACTTACCCGAGGAGGTCCTTCGCGAATTGAATCGTCTGTCCGATGAGGTTATGGCAGAGGAGTCGGCGAATGACGTGGACTTCAAACGGATCTATGAGTCACAAACCGCCTTTCGAGCGGATTACGCACATTGGAAGCGATTTGCGTATCTGCCGCGGGACTTCTGAATGGAACTACCGAGTACGTGGCTCTCGCGCATTGTTGATCCGGTATTGAATCGGATTGCCTTAGGCGTATCTGTTCTTTGGGTCGTCCTAATGGCAGTCATTGTGATCAACGTCACGGCCCGATACCTTTTTGATCAGGGGCGAATTGAGTTCGAAGAACTCCAGTGGCATCTATATTCCATGGGTTTCATGTTGACCATAGGCTACGCGTTGGTCACAGACGCGCATATTCGCGTGGACGTATTTCACGAACGAATGCCGCATCGAGCGCGCCTGTGGATCGATTTCTACGGCTTACTGTTGTTCGTGGTCCCGTTTTGTGTCGTTATGTTGTGGTATGGGTGGGATTTCTTCATTTATAGCTTCAATATCGGTGAGATTTCGGCGTCGCCTGGCGGTCTGCCTTTTCGTTGGTTTATCAAATCGTTCTTGGTTATTGGTTTTGCGTTGCTACTTCTAGCCGCGCTTTCTAGGCTCTCGCGGCTATACGCTGGTTTGTTCATACGTGGAACTTAACGAAATACTTGCGTTGGCGATGTTCTTCGCCTTCATACTGTTGGTTTTCACCGGTTTTCCCGTTGCATGGATTCTCGCAGGTTTGGCAGTGCTGTTCACATGCATTGCGATCATCGTGGATATCGATTTAGGCATTTTTACGGGGGTCGACTGGCTCTATACGTCGATCACGGTTGATCGAGTCTGGAACGTGATGGAAAACTGGGTTATGGTCGCGTTACCCATGTTTATTTTCATGGGTCTCTTGCTCGATCGATCCGGAATTGCCAGTGAACTCATGACGAGTTTCGCAAAGCTCTTTCGTCGCGTGTCGGGTGGACTCGCAATTTCTGTGACCTTGATCGGTGTCCTGCTCGCTGCGACTACAGGGATCATCGGCGCATCCGTCGTGCTACTTGCGCTCCTTGGCTTACCCGTGATGTTGAAACAAGGCTACGCACCGATGTTGGCATCGGGAACGGTCTGTGCGGTCGGGACGTTAGGGATTTTGATTCCGCCAAGCATCATGCTCGTACTCATGGCAGACCGAATGGCGATGCCCGTTGGCGATTTATTTCTTGGTGCCGTATTTCCAGGACTGCTCCTTGGCTCTCTCTATGTTCTCTACATCGCAGTCTTGGGATTGATCAAGCCAAGTCTGGCACCGAAACTTCCGGACGAAGGCACGTTCGACTTTAGAGAGCTGCAACGATTGGTTCTCGCGATTCTCCCGCCGGCAGCATTGATTCTCGGTGTGCTTGGGAGCATCTTTTTCGGCATCGCGACACCTACTGAAGCGGCTGGCGTAGGCGCGTTCGGTGCGTTACTTCTTGCGCTGTGGAAGCGGAAACTCGATCTACCCGTATTCAAAGAAGTGTTGGCAGAAACAACCAAGACCACCGCATTCATCTTCGCGATCCTAATCGGCGCCACAGCCTTCTCATTGGTACTTCGAGGCTTAGGGGGCGATGAACTGATTGAACGAACGCTGCTAAATCTGCCGTTTGGTCCAACCGGCGTGGTCATTACGATCTTGTTCTGTACGTTCCTGCTAGGGTTTTTCCTCGATTGGATTGAGCTAACGCTCATCATCCTGCCATTGGTTTCGCCCGTTGTCGTAACACTAGGTTTTGACCCTATCTGGTTTACCGTGCTCTTCGCTGTATGCCTTCAGACTAGCTTTCTCACACCACCTGTAGGCTTCGCGATTTTTTATCTGAAGGGAGCTGCGCCACCGGACTTGCAAGCTACCACAATCTACAAAGGTGTTAGTCCGTTCATCGTATTGCAGCTAATTGGTCTGGCGCTCATCTTCTATTTCGTATCGCTAGTCACATGGTTACCAGCACAAGCGTATTAAGGGGTTATTGGTCGATTGTGGGTCTGGCGTTTCCGAAAGTTGGCGAGTCGAGATACCACACTCACCAAGCATAAGGTAAAACCACCTTCATCGCGTATTTATCGAATAAAGTCGGCTGAGAACCATTTCAGTCATGGGATCTTTGTGCGAAATTCAGCTAGCTCCTCAAGCGGTAAAGGCTCTTCCGGTTTCGGCTGATACACAGGTACAAAGCGCCTTGTTTCTTTCCCTCGCCGGGAAGTAACCACAGAGTGACTTTATCGGACTCTATTCAAGATTCCAATAAGTTGCGACCGAAGCGGCGATCTTGAGAATTGGTGACGTCACACTAAATACGAGCGCGTAACGAGCTATTTATCGTACGTACGCGTCTTTGGGCAAGCCAGCGCGTTTCATGATGCTCTCTGCCGTATACGGCTTGTCGATGTTTGAAGGCACGCTGATCGGATTCGCGGTAGGATCCTCAATTCGGCGCCATATTTCATGACTACCTTTGCCTTGTCGGTGAAGGGTCCAACCGTTCTCTCTAAGCGCCCGTGCGACGCCTCGATAAAGTCCTGCCACGCTTTCGAGTTAGGCGGCAGCGAGGTGCAATTCGGTTAGTCTTAGAGAGGGGTGATTGGGAGTCTGATTCGATGAATCGTCACCTGATACATGGTTAACACGCAAACGGAGGTTTGTATTCGCAATCGAACTTGCGTCGTAGCCATCGCTAAGTTCAAGTAACTGGACGGCAACGTCAACCACATCGATCAGAAATGTTGCGATGCCTCGTGACTCTACGACCATCCCAGTGATGTCGTCACTCGTTGCTATCCAAATGTCATCATCAACATAGTGGCGAACATCCACACACAGCTCGTGAGGTTGCAAAATCAAAAACTCGGTGAAAACTGAGACAAAAAATTCTAACGTATATGCGGATTGTTCACGTTTATTGATGATGAGGAAAACAATGCAACGACAGCTGAGTCGTTGTAAACCGGGCTCGAAGCGCCGCCAGATGTGCTTTCGACGAGGATGAGAGGGATCAGAGAGCTAATGTCATCGTACCGCATTTAGAGTATTTACAACGTTAGTGATCCTCATCTCGCATTTCACGAAGAAGCTCAACCGAAGGTCGACGTAGGCGGGGCATCGATGCACGAAATTCAGCTAGTTTAGCAAGAGGTATCGGTTGTTTTGGCTGCCGTGCTGGAGACATCCGCACGATCTCTTTACCGTGTCGGGTAATGATGACCTCCTGACCGGCCTCGACTTTATTTAGGACTTCGCTCAGATGTGCCTTTGCGTAGGTTAAGTTAATCCGTACCATCGAATCTGTCAATTGGCATAAAACTAGCCATAAATTTAAGAAGGTAAAACGTTGTTGGTTACAGAAGTATTGGAACCTTCACCGATTTCCCTGTAGTCCTGGTACCCGCAATCAACTCTCCTCTGCTGTTCGTACGCGAGATTCAGTTCGATTTCGACACAATCCAACTCATCCGGTTACCGCGGAGGTCGATTGACAATTACGCCGTCGTCGTACATACCACTGATTCGATCTGAATCGTAGTCAAGCCATTCAGCGAGCACTTCCTCGTTGTGCTCGCCAAGTTTCGGGCAGGGCGTCCAATCGTCGCTTGAAATTCCAGTCATCTTGATCGGGTTACCCGGTATTGGCGTGTCCCTCTCAATTGGAACAAAAAAACCACGCGCATCGCTCTGCGGATTCGCGAGCATGCTCTCAGTATCGAATACACCGCCAACGGGAATACTGCCGGTATTTAGTGCTTTAACGATGGCCTCGTACGATCGAGTGCACGTCCACGTCGCAATCTCTTCGTCTAGGACGCTTGCATACGATTTGCGTTCGGCTAGAGTCCATTCGCGGTCGACTTCGATCTCACATATATCACAGAGAGTCTGAAACTCCATATCGGATCGACAACCTATCACAACCCAGGTGTCTTCGCCGAGACATGGATAGGTTCCGTGGGGTGCTAGCTCCGGGTGGCGATTTCCAATTGGCGTCGGTTCGGTGCCGAGTTGTGTGTCGATTAGCCATGGTCCAGAATAAGACGTCGCGGACTCGTGCAAGGACATTTCGACCAATCGACCCTGCCCGGTAAGGTCTCGCATTCTCAATGCCGTGACCACAGCAGCGGTCGCATTCACAGCTGAAGTCGGATCGGGAACCGCCATTGCCGTCGCGCGAGGTTCGTCTACACCGTAGCCCATCACAGATGTCAATCCAGACATTGGTTCAACAGTCGGTCCGAAGGCGACACGCTCGCTGTAAGGACCAGACAGTCCATATCCGGGCATCGCAACATGGATGATCTCAGGATTGGCTTGTTTGAGGTTTTCGTAGTCGAGCTCTAACCCCGCCATTGCTCTGGCGGAAAAGTTCTCAATCACCACGTCACAGATGGCAACAAGCTCTAGGAACGTGTTGCGACCTGTTTCGGTTTTTAGATCAAGCGCAAGACTCTTTTTGTTACGCATGAGCTTCACAAACACGGCGTTCGCATTCCAGGGTTCGTCACCTGGATCGCCGCCGATGAAACTACCGAGTGGTACGGCTGGATAGACTCTCGGACCCCTGCTCATCGGAGCTTCGATCTTCAGGATTTGAGCGCCTAAATCACCGAGTATGCGCGTCGCGAGCGGTCCCGCCCAAACGTGAGTTAGATCGAGAATACGTACGTTTTCGAGCGGACCTTTAGCCATCGTTTGCACCTTCCGGTTCTGTCAAAGCGAGGTCATCACGATTAATTCCAGTCATAACAAAGGGCGGTCGTGGTGAAAGGACCGAATCGCCGTCGTTGTAGCTGATCCTTTGCCACATGTTTCGAGCCTTGAGATGCGGGTCACTGAGCACCTCCGGAAATGAAAGAACCGCGCCTAAAGGAATCCTTGCCGACTCCGCCCGTTGCTGGATCTCACTTCGTGTCCACTGAATAAACGCGTCAGCGATGATTTCGTGTAGTGCGTCCCGATTCGTCATGCGTAGACCGTTTGTGCTGAATCGCGGATCGAGCGTTAATTCCGGCAGGTCGATACAGGTTGTAAAGGGGTCCCAGAATTGGGGAACGATGTTGATGTAAATCCAACCATCTTTACAGCGGAATAGAGTCGTAGGAACGACCGACCAAAAATCGTTCCCATGGCGAGAGCGCACGCGTTGGCCGCACGTCCACATGACGGTCGTAAACTGACTGAGGGACATGATGACTTCAAGCATGCCGATATCGATGGCGTCCTCACGGTTACCGAGAAGGCACGCGCTCGCTGCCGTATACGCGTATCCGCCACTTTGGAAATCCACGTAGTGGCCAGGTAAGGACAATGGGGCGCGTTCCGGGTCGCCCATCAGATTGGTGTACCCGCCGAGTGCCAAAATGGTCGCATTTGTCGCTGCGCGATTGCGGTCGGGTCCGGTTAAACCGAACGGTGTGATCGAAACCTTGATCGGTGTTTCCCAGCTTTCAAATCCGAGACGGGTGATTTCGTCAGCAGATTCTCCATCGACCAGGGCGACATCGGCTTTATTTGCGAAGTTGGCGATGAGATCATGATCGAATGTAGCGACTCGTCGCTTATCGTGGTGCAGGAACAGATCCATCGCTCGTTCCGACACCCAGCAAGCCTTGCGTTTCTCTGGTTCAATTCGTACGACGTCGCAACCGGCGTGTGCGAATAGTTTTCCGGCGTAACCTGCCGCGTAATTTCCTATCTCAAGAACGCGTGTCGTTTGTTCTGATTTAAACACTTTCAGAGTCGTTAATTTCGTCGATCAGATGCCATTTCAACGCAGTCTCCACGCTGATACGTTCTCCCGTGAGTCCCATGAAATTGAATCGAGATCGGCCGACTCGTTTCAAGATACTTGCCGTGCCACCAGCTCCGGGGATGAGTCCGAAACTAACTTCTGGTAACTGAAAGAAAGTATCTGAGCGAGCCTTAATCCGACTTGCAAATGCTGGGAGTTCGATACCGGCTCCTACGCATGCACCATGCAGCGTGGCGGTGATTTTCTTATTTAAGAGATGCATCAGGACGGCAGGACTTCGGGTTTGACGCGAAACATGTGCAATGCCGGCGTCGCGAGCAGACCCAAACTCAGTCAGATCACCACCTGCACTGAATGAAGGTCCGTACGCTCGGAGGATGATTTGTGAAATCGAGTCGTCATCAAACGCATACTGTAGATACTCCGCCAGTGCATCGCGCATATCGGTTGACCACGCATTTCGATTTGCTGGACGATTGAGAGTGAGCGTCAGCCTGTCGCCAGATCGATCGATGAGGATTGCTGGTTCTGAAAAGTGTTTTACGTTGGCAGGTTTCTCTAGAGCAAGCCATTCTTCGAACTTTGCACTGTGCTGAAGAGTCGAATAAGCGAGTGATTCGGCACACAAAGCATCGATGACGGAGCTACGTGCGTTGAGGCGCGTCAACTGCACGAGAGTTGCTGCCGCGATTGGACTTTGTTCAATCCCGTAAATTAGTGAGTCCAGTGATTGATCGCTCTCGACAATTACGTCGATTAGATCGGAGTTCGCACCATCGTTAGTCGCAATGACGGGGCAAGGCGGTCTTAGCGAAGCCGTTTCGGTCAGTTCATCGGTAACGATGACACCGCATACACCACTAACCGGACTAAGTTCCTCACATGCGGCTGCGGATCCTAACTTCCGCAGTAGTTCATGCCCGGACAGGTATAGGAGATTCAGAGCGACAGAAAGTTCTAAACTGAAGATGGTGCATTATTGTTGGCTTGGTGTTATTTTGAGAGTTCGGTGCAAGCGCTGTTAATTAAGAATGTCGATCTCAATGGCCGACATTCCGACGTACGGTGTCGAGTAGGCGAGGTTTCTGATATTGCCGACCATCTTGAACCGGATTCCGAAGAGCTCGTCTTGGATGCGCAACGAGGTGCGTTGATTCCGAGCCTGCGCGATGATCATTTACACCTACTTGCTATGGCGGCTCGGAAGCGTTCAGTGACGTGCGGACCGCCTGAAATCGCTAAAGCGTATCAGCTGAAGAATGTGCTGCTAGCTGCAGATGGAACGGGTTGGATTCGCGGCGTGGGTTATCACGAGTCAGTAGCTGGGGATCTCACAGCGACACAAATCGATCAATGGATCGATGATCGACCAGTACGGATTCAACATCGGTCGGGACGCGTCTGGTACTTCAATTCTCTCGGCGCAAGCGAAATGGGCTTACCTCCTGATAGACAAGGTCAGCTCTATCGTCGGGATGAGATGGTTTTTAAGCAGCTGTCCCCAGTCGATGATCTGTCTATCGAGCTTGGTGAAGTCGCCCGAGAACTGGCGAGTTTCGGCGTCACCCATGTGACAGACGCAACACCGTCAAACGACGATTCGACATTTAAGTTCCTGCGTGAAAGTTGCCCATTTTTACGAATTCATGCGATGGGCGGATCTGAGCTTAGTGCAGGGCATCTCAAGATCATCTTGGACGATTACCAACTACCTGAATTTCAAGACCTTTGTGACCAGATTGCTGAAGCGCATCGAATGCGTCGAGCCGTCGCAATCCACTGTGTCTCGAAAGTAGAAGTGGTGTTCGCGGTTGCAGCGCTGACCGAAGTTGGAAGCGTCGAAGGCGATCGGCTTGAACACGCGACCGAATTGACATCAGATGTGATGGATAACGTTGAGACGCTCCGGTTGAAGTTAGTCCCGAATCCGAATTTCCTTTACGATCGCGGCGACCAGTACATCATCGCTAACGAATCAAGTGTGCTTGAATCGCTGTATCCGATTCGATCCATACTCGGTCGTGGAATCCGGTGCACGATTGGTACAGATGCACCGTTTGGCGATGCCGATCCTTGGAGCGCGATGAAGGCTGCTACAGATAGGCGTACACGAAATGGTTCCACAATTGGGCTACAGGAAGCGATCCTTCCGGAGGAAGCGTTGAGGTTATTTACGCGCGGTCAAAAAATCGAAGTAGGCGCCGACGCGAATCTTGCGTGCCTAGATCGACCATGGTCGGAAGCACGCGATCGTCTGAACGCCAACCACGTTGTAGCGACAGTTCTCGAAGGTCAGCTGACCTATTTACGCAACTAGCCGTCACTCCCGACTATTCGACGACGCCGTTAGCACGAAGTTCCGCGACGCGACTCTGAGGCAAGTTCATATCACCGAGTAAGACGTCGTCCGTGTGTTCTCCCAGTAACGGTGCTCGAGAAATCTCGACGTCGGACTGAGACATCCGTGGTGCGAAGCCAAGCAGCTTAGTGCGTCCATGACCGTGGTGGTCAAGCTCCTTGACGAAACCGCGAGCAAGTAGATGTTCGTCGGTATGGAGTTCAGCTGTGTCAAGTATCGCGGAACAAGGTACGCCTGCCTTTCCAAGAATTGACATGGCGTCGTGCTTGGTTTTGTCTGACAGCCATCCCTCGATGATGGTGTTCAATTCAGCCTCATGATCTCGACGCTTACGTGGCTCCACAAAACGTTCGTCTACCAGCAAGTCGGGGCGTTCCAACGCCGTACAAAGTGCATCCCAGTGACCGGACGTAATTGGCATTAAGTAGATGTAGTCGTTAGGACCGAACGGTTTGCACGGAAAGATGTCGACCGGCGGAAGTCCTTGCGTGTTTCCAGTTCGTCTCGTGGGACGAGTGCCCCATTTTGAACCGGTGGCAATGCGCGTTCGCATGTAGTACGTCATCGCCTCTTGCATCGATATCTCGATCAATTGTCCGACGCCCTCGCGCTCACGTTGTATATACGCAGCGAGTATCGCCATTGCTAATTGGACACCTGTACCTGAGTCGCCTATGGTCGGACCAGGAACGGTAGGTGGTCCGTCGGGCTCTCCTGTTACAGAAAACGCCCCAGCAGAAGCTTGGGCCACCATATCGAAACTTTTGAATTCCGAGTATGGCCCAGACGTACCAAATCCTTTGAGACGAGCGTAGATCAACTTCGGGTGGATTTCCTTTAGGTCGTCGTAGTCGATACGTAGACGTTCCACGACACCAGGTCCATAGTTTTCGACGAACACGTCGAATTTAGGCACCATTTCCAATAACAGCTCGCGACCTTCGTCGTTTTGAAGATTGATAACGACACTGCGTTTATTCGCATTCCAGTTACAGAAATATGCGGAGTACCTCTCTTCCCCAGTCAATCCGACACCGCGACCTGGATCGCCGACACCCGGCGCTTCAACTTTCACAACATCAGCGCCAAACCATGCGAGTGCTTGGGTACAAGAGGTACCGGCTTCGTATTGCGTCAAATCCAAGACACGTAAATCGTCCAGTGCGGCCATGTATGCTCCCTAGAAGCGTCCGGAAATCCGATTTTCGTAGTATCAAGTCTAGTCTGTGACACTCGGTGGATAATGCCGTTGCAATACAAAGCAAAGAATCGCTATGCAGCTATCTGACGAGCTAATCATTGAGCAGATTCAGATTGGACCGATGCTGAACTTCACCTACATCGTCGGGTCTCGGTCCACACGAGAAGTCGCGCTCGTCGATCCTGCATGGGATATCGAAGCACTGCTGAACCACTTGGATGAAAAAGACTACAAGCTGAGCAGCGTACTGGTAACACACTACCATCCCGATCACGTCGGCGGTGCCATGCGTGGAGAAGGCATCGAAGGCGTGGCTCAAATCATGGAAAAACGGCCAGTGAAGGTTTACGCTAATCGGCTTGAGGCGCAAGGCGTTCAGAAAGTCACGGGCGTTTCAGATTCGGACATCATGAAAGTGGACTCTGGTGACACGCTAGATATTGGACTCGTAGAAGTAGAGTTTCTGCATACACCCGGTCACACACCAGGATCACAGTGTTTCCGTGTGAAGAACACGCTGGTATCGGGGGATACGTTGTTTATCGATGGCTGTGGACGAGTAGATTTACCAGGTTCAGATTCGGAAGAGATGTTTCACAGCCTGCAAAAACTGAAGGCATTGCCTGACGACACATTGTTGTTACCCGGACATAACTACAGTCATGTACCGAACGCAACAATGGGAGAGACAAAGAAGGCGAACGCTTATCTGAATGTCAAAGATCTACCGACGTGGAAACAATTTATGGGATAGCGCGGGTAACCGTGCCTCGCGTAGCGAGGTGTGTAACTCAGTAAGCGCTCACCCAAAAACAACCTGTGTGATTTCGTTCCGACTGCCAAGCCTCAAGATCGGACCCCAGGTGCCTGTCCCGCTTGATATATGCAATGTCATGCCGCCAAACCGGTGGGTACCGTGTATGAATTTAAAGAACCTGCGCACGATAAGGTGAAACGGAAAAATCTGGCCACGGTGAGTATGACCAACGAGCATCAGGTCGAATCCCCAATCTGACGCCTGCTCCATACCGTGTGGTCGATGGTATAGCAGAACACGGAATGCGTCTTGCACCGGCTCGAATCTCTTAAGTTGAGCCATCAGGTGACTCGGTGAATCATGGTCGTCAATGCCGACGAATTGAAACGGGAGTGCTTCGACCTCTTCGTTTCGCAGCACAGTAACGCCAAGCGACTCAAGCATTGATGTGACGTGATCAATTCCTTCGTAGCGTTCATGGTTGCCAGTTACAAGCAGTGTTCGTTGAGCGATCTGCGTCAACGGCTCTAGCTCCGTTGGTCCTACGCTTGGCGAATCGAGCAAATCACCCGTTATAACGACCCAAGTTGGATCGAGTTTCTTCACTTTATTGACGATGCGTTCGAGGTATCTCGGCGAACGAGATCCAATATGGACATCCGATAGTTGCACGATTGAATGGTTTTCGAACTCGGGTTTACCGGTGATTCGAACAGGTTTTACGTGCAGGTGTTGTGCGTTGAGTAAGGCATAAATTGCGCATGCCAACGCACATAAGACGGCGATGAGACTTTCAAATCCAAGCGGGAATCCCGGAATCCAGCGTGCGAACTCAAGAACGAGAACGATTGGAAAAAACAGGAAGCAACAGCCGATCGCTGAATACAGTGATGGCATTAATCTCTTGGGCATTTGTAGCCGAAATACGAATCGACTCAGGAATAGAGCCAAGGGTACGACGAGGAACGCGAGCATCACGACGGTAGTCACTGCACCAAATATTGGATTCGTTGGGTTGTACCACGCCCATACCCTCAACACTGGGTATACGATGGTTACCAGATAGAAAGCCAACGCGAATAGCGGAAAGGCGTTACGTCTCACGGATCCTTAGAAAGTTTGATAGAAACAGAATCGGTTCGCGTTTTAGATTGGACAATGCTGATATCTGCTGAACGCTATATGTATTTCGAGCTCTACTCGTGGTCTCCGGCCACCAAGAGTACGTCGCCGAGGTCGTCCGAATACGACATGGAACCAGCATCAGGATTCGTTGCGAAGTATTCAAATGTGGTGTAAGCCGCTTCCATCCGGTTGTTCGCGCCGAAAACACGATGTTCGAAATACTCGGTTTTCGCGTTCGATGTGTTTTTCGTCATCTCGATGATCTTACCGCTTCGGTCGATTCGGCACATCATGAGCTTCTGATACGGATATTTCGCGGTATTTCGGTCGCCGATGAAATAAAAACACTTCGTCGTAGCGACCAATGTTCCCGAGTCGAGCACGTGGGGCGTCTCAATGCGGCGGCCTTTCGTACCACCGGTTCGAAAACTCACGCCTTTCATGACGCGAACGGATACACCGGCATTACCCGCGATATATTCGGACCGATTGCGAATAAACGAGACGTTATCAACCGCGATGATCGGTTGTTCGGACTTCATGTAGTTGATTCCGAATGGCAATTCATCACCTAAGGCTATGAGCGACTTTCCTTTATCTAGAAGGTCTCTGAATTCAATCGTGGATTCACTGCGTGTTTTTGCAGGCGCGAACTGCATGCCTGGTTTACCGCCATCGGACGATTTGGACTTAAACCACACAACCACCACAACGATGACGATGATGCCGATCAGGATTTCCATGAGAATTTAGAACACGGTCTCGTCAAAGTAACAGGAGAAAGTTAATGATGCCATCAAGGTTTACTTAACTCCATTAAAACGAGCGTTCGATTGCTCTGCGATAAAGAGGTGTGTCAATGCGTGACTCCATTGGTGTGTTCTTGTGAACTCGACCAATGCTCAACTTAGATCAACGGACTAGGACGAACGCTCCTACGAATCAGACGATCTCACCTGGTCTTGCATGTGAATATCCGTCGTGGCTATAGACGACTTCACCATTCACAAGCACTTGGTCGAATCCAGAAGCACGTCTGACATAGCGCCTAGCTTCACCCGGAAAATCGTCCACGAATTCTTCCTTCGTGATCGCCACCTTGTCGGCATCAAAAATCACGACATCGGCAGCTTGACCGGCAGTCAGCGTTCCACGATCATGGATTCCCCAATCTTGCGCGAGCTCGCTGGTCATGCACTGTACGCCGCGTTCGAGAGGGATACGACCGGAATCCCGCACGAAGTGTGATAGTAGATAAGTGGTGTCGCCGGTCCCACAGAACTGGGTGATATGTGCACCCGCGTCAGATGCACCAAAGTGGCAGTACGGGCTTTCGATCAGTTTTGCGACAGCTTCCTGATCGGCATTAACAACGCCTTTCAGTTGGAATTCCGTGTCAAGGTTGTCACGGATTGATAGATCCAGAATGACCTCACCAATCGTCTTGCCTTCTGATTCAGCGATCTCGCCGACCATCTGTCCTTGATACTGCTTGTTTTCCTCACTGTAGACATCGCCGACACGCATCTGTGCGATACCGAAAATGCCGCCCTCTCGAGGCACTAACTCTTCAACGAGTTTGCGTCGTGTTGTTGAATCGCTGAACTTCCCAAGTCGTTCATCGGACGGCAAATCCATGATGGCTTTCCAAGACGGGTAGCCATAGAGCAACATGCTCGTTTCAGACAGTCGCATGTTCATGTCGAATGTGCGTGGCATCGTTTGTCCGTACACTCGCGCACCACGCTCGTGCTGCTCCCTTAAAGCTTGTATTTGCACGTCTACGGCACGACCGCCGGATCCCAGTAATGGTTGGTAGCTGCAGGGGATGCCTGCCGCTAAGCTGATGTCGCCTAGTTCTCTAATGTTGTCTAGAGATTGCTCGATGTCGACAATGTATGGCACGACCTGCCAAACACCACGACCACTCGCTGCCATAGCTTTGGCAAGCGCGATCTTCTCGTCGATTTCGGCGAATCGACTAGGTACCGGTCGCATTTCCTCGTCCATATCCAAATAGGAACTCGATATGCCGAGTGCGCCCGCAGCCATGGCTTCGTCGATGATCGAACACATTGCATCGATTTCTTCTGTCGTTGCGGCACGTTCTTGACTTGCCTTGCCCATCACGTATGCACGCACGGCCGAGTGGCCAATCAACGCGCCGACATTCACGCCAAGTTTTCCGCGAATGAAGTCCAGATATTCAGGAAATGTCTCCCAGCACCATGGCACGGCTGCGTCAAACGTCGGTTTCTTGATGTCTTCGATGACTTGAAACATCGAAATCAGCTTGTTCGTACCGTCTGGTTTAACAGGTGCAAGTGAAAGTGAGCAGTTGCCGATGACGACTGTCGTTACACCGTGCTCAAGTGACGGCGTGGCAAGACCGTCCCAGCAGAGTTGCGGATCAAAATGCGTATGGATGTCGATGAAACCAGGACTGACCACCCTGTTTTCGGCCTCAATGATGTGGTCCGGGTTCGATATCGCGCCAACGATTTTGCCATCGTTGATGGCAAGATCTCGTTGAATAGGAGCAGCGCCAGTTCCGTCTACTACTAGTCCGTTTTTAATCAGGGTTGAACTCACAAGAAAGCTCCTCGTTCGATCGAGACCAATTCGATGGGTAGCTCATACGCAGGCGCGTTTAAAAGCTAGGCGTCTACGTACGTCTGTCGATATTTGATGTGGGATATTACAGCTTGATTCGGTGTTTGATCGCTTGAGCAGCAGCTTCTCGAATTGCGCATTGATTGCTAACGATGCGTGATCGAAATGCAGCGGATATTTGCGCCGCTATTTAAAGGTGTCGTACTCTGAGAACGTGATTAAATAGACGACGTAGAAACGACGGAACTCACGGGAATTCAGAGGTAGGTTTGGCGATGCAAGCGAACCTTTTCGAAAACTGTCAGTACCCTGTCCGAAAGGCAACGATCGATGCTTTTGCGGGTGTTTGGCAACGGACGGCTGAAAGCGGACCATTTTGGACAGGACGCGACCACATGGCGATCATCCAAGAGGCGCGTCAAAGTCTGGAATGTGAGCTTTGTCGACGTCGACTCGAAGCGCTCTCACCGAATGCAGTTGATGGAGTTCACGATTCCGTTACTGATTTAGCTCCTGTTGCGATCGATGTTGTTCATCGTATTCGAAGCGACCCAGCTCGAATGAGCAAATCCGTGTTTGACAACGCGCTTGCGAACGGAATGACAGATAGCGAGTACATTGAACTCATCGGTATCGTCGCTACGTCGGTGGTCATCGATACACTGCACCAGGGTTTGGGCTTACCTGTCCCTGAAACGTTGCCCGGTTCGGATGCCCCACCGACAGGGCAAAAAGAACCCGAAGTGGTAGACGACGGTGCGTGGGTTCGTCTTGCACCACGGGATGGTGAACTAAACGAAGTTGGAATCCCTCGACAGGCAAACATCATTCGGGCGATGGGCCTCGTACCGTTGGTGATTCAACTGTTTTTTACCGTGATGCGTCAAGCGTACTACATTTCCAACTTACCAATATCGATTCAAAGGAGCCAAGCTGAATTTATCGCGGCACGCGTGTCCGCGTTAAACCAGTGTTTCTACTGAACGACGATGCACACCATGCTGCTCCGTGGGAGCGGCGAGTTTGAGCTGCAAGGCGTAATGGATACTACGATCGACCCGGGTGTTGAACACAGTCCTCTACTCGGTCAGCTCGTCGATGCCGTGATTTCACGTCGCTGGGACGACGTTGCAGGATTTAGGGAGGAATGCGTTAAAGCGATGGGGCTCCAAGAGACAGTGGATGCCATCGCAGTTGCTTCGGCATTCAACGGCATCACACGGATAGCAGATGCGACAGGCATCCCACTTGATTCTGGTCCTGCAGAAGCCACGGCTAGTATGAGGTCGGAACTCGCGATCAACGACTTTGCGTACGGTGAAAAATCACGCAAATACGATCACGTTGAAGCGTAGTCGACCACGCGTTCGCTACGAAGGTGATCGAAGCGTGGTGCGCTGGTTCGTTTTCCTGGCGTTATGTCTTACCTTGACCGGTTGTGCCCAAGGTCAGACCGATGAGGACGTTGGCGGAACGGACTTTGCCACATGTCCGCCGGTTGATGTCTCGGTCGGTGAAGATCCGAATGTGACTTCCATTACAAGCGCTGCTGTTAACTGGCTGTCATCGCTTGACGAAGGTACCACGCAACGTGTTCGCTACTGCCTTGGCGACCCGGAGATGCACTCATGGACGAACGTACCCGGTAAGCGTTCGGGTGGGATTGAATTAAGGGAGCTGACCAAGGAGCAACAGCAACTCGCATGGAATCTGGTGACCATGTTTATGAGTGAATCAGGTACGGCAAAAGCCAGACTGATTGCGAATGAGATCACGCAAACTGCCCGAGCTACGCCGCTTGGTTCCCACACGGTCGCGTTGTTTGGCGACCCTAGGCAAGATGGTGCATGGGGATTTCAGCTTGATGGGCACCATCTCGCGTTGAATTTCTTAGTTCAGGAATCGGACATCATCTTGGCGCCTGCGTTTATAGGCACACAACCACTCAGCGTGAATGGGCAAGCTCCACTGATTGATGAAGCACGACTGGGGAGAGACCTGATCCAAGTGTTCACTGAGGAAGAACGCAATCTGGCGAAACAGGACGCGTTGATCGGTCGAGATGTCATCGTCGGTTCGGGACGCGGACATCTGGACCGCGGACGTACGTACGACGTCTCACAGTTTGATGGCGTCGGTGTACGAATCGCATCACTCTCAAACCGGTCGGCAAACGTCGTGAACGACCTTATTGACGAATATATCAATAACTTGGCGGAACCATTTGCAGGTCGTGTACGAGCGACCGTTGACGAATCGATTGAGGAAGGCTTTGTCGTTTACGACACTCGTAACGAGGACATCTACTACCGAGTATTCGTACCGAACCGAATGCTCATCGAATACAACGACGTGAGTTCCGATCACGTCCACACTATCTTTCGATTACTCGGCGATGAATCATTTAGTGACTACGGCGCGTATGCGACAAGCGGTAGTGCTCCAAGAACGATTGCGGAGCACTACAGTACGTCACCGCACCATCAAATTGCGCTCAGTGTTTCACAAACGAAGAGAAGCACAGCGCGTTCGAATTAGAGGCTACATGTGAAGATAACTGGACTGGAGACATTCGTCGTCGATGCGGGTTGGCGCCCGTGGTCATTCGTTGCAGTTCGCACCGACGAAGGTATCACCGGATACGGTGAGTGTTCCGACGGAAGATTGCCCTACAGTGTCGTAGGGACCGCCGAAGAACTGCAGACAATTTTGGTAGGTAAGGATCCGCGACCTATCGAGATGCGTTACTGGGACATGTATCGAGTCGCTCGACAAAGTCCGGGCGGTATCGCCGCGAAGGCTATTGCAGGCATCGAACTTGCATTATGGGACATCAAAGCCAAAGCACTAGGTGTGCCGGTATACGAGCTCGTTGGCGGACCCTTGCGTACCCGGCAACGTGTTTATTGGTCTCACTGCGGTAGTTCACGTGCTGGAAATTGGGAGATCATCGGCGTACCACCACTCCGCACCTGGAACGATGTAACAGCGTTGGGAAAAGAGGTCGTTGAACGCGGCTTTACTGCGCTGAAGACGAACATCATCTACCCAGGTGATGAAGCGCGAACCTATCGACCGGGATTCGGCGGTGGTGAAGGAACAACCGACGGCACGATCACCAACGCACTTCTAGAGCACATACGTACCCAGATCGGTACGTTTCGTGACGCGGTTGGTCCGCATGTAGATATCGCATTGGATTTGAACTTCAACTTTCGAGTCGAAGCGGCAACACGTATTTGTCGGGTACTTGAAGACCTCAACATGATGTGGGTTGAGATCGATATGTACGAACCCGAAGGATTACGAGAGATTCGCGATGCGGTGCGCGTGCCGGTTTGTTCAGGTGAGAATCTGTTTACAACCAGAGAATACCGAAGATATTTCGAAGCCCGTTCGATGGACGTTTGTATGGTCGACGTGCCTTGGAATGGGTACGCGAACTCAAAGCGCGTTGTCGAAATGGCAGAGACCTTTGAAGTTAACTGCGCTCCGCACAACTACTACTCGCACCTATCGACGTTGCATTCACTGCATCTCTGCGCAGTCTCTCCCAACGTTCGAATTTGTGAGATCGACATTGATGATGTCCCGTGGAAGGATGATCTGATCACGGAACCACTCGAAATCGAAGAGGGCAATGCGCTCATTCCGTCTCGTCCTGGCTGGGGTGCCGATTTGAACGAAGAGGTCGCAAAATCGCACGTCTGGGAGCGTGGGAGACCACCTGGATATTCGTCTGGTACAACATCGCGTCAATCGGGTTAATTCGTTAAACTTGACGATGTGACGTCGCATCGCGGATTGTTTGCTTAGTCTGAAAAGAGAACGCGATAAAGAGAATGATGCGACGAGTTTAGGGTTTCGCTCAGACTAAAAGACAAGATTAAGATGACTTAGAGGGTTGAAGAGATGGCAGGACGAAGCCTCAACAAAGTTCAGCTAATTGGTAATTTGGGTAGAGATCCAGAAATTCGCTACATGCAGAGCGGCAATTCGATGACGACGTTCAGCATCGCGACGGGTAAGACTTGGACGGATCAAGCGACAAATCAACGAAGAGAACGAACGGATTGGCATAACATCGTTTGTTGGGGTCGACTGGCAGAAGTTGCAAGTCAGTATTTACGGAAAGGCAGTCACGTTTATGTTGAAGGTGAATTGCAAACTCGACAGTTTGAGCGGGAAGGTCAGACTCACTACCGTACTGAAGTGAACTGTCGAGAGATGATCATGCTAGATAGGGCGGATGCAAGCGCAGGTCCCGCCAATACGCAATACGACCGACCCGCACCAACCGGCGGTCGCGGCGGAAATTTCGAGCGATCGCAATCCTCGCAACCAGCGTTCGGCGGCGGAGAGAGTTCGCAAGCCGACACAGAGGTCGGATCAGATCTTGATGACGACTTGCCGTTCTAAGGTTCTTGACGATACCAGATAAATTCGACTAGATTCTCGTCAGGGTCACGTACGTAGACGCTGGTACCCACACCTGCGCCACCTAGGCGTTCGACAGGTCCTTCGATCACTTCGAGCCGAAGTTGCTTGATTGTTTCGAGTAGTTCATCCACATCTGTCTGCCAAACGAAACAAAAGTCGCCGCATCCGGGTTTGGCCGTTGGACCACGAAGGGTGAATCTCGAGTTCTTCCACAGCTGTGGTGCGTGGAAATTCAGCTTCTGGTCTGCGAGCGTTACAGCGTATAGATGAGGCGCGTTCGACTCATCCCACGTGAATCCAAACGCCTCATAGAACTTCCGCATCTCATCAATGTTGACGATCGGAATCGCCACGTGGTCGATGGATCTTACAGCCATAGCATCAATCCAAGCAGTACGCCAATAGCAAGCCGGTATACGACAAACGGCCACATGCCAACTCTTTCGATCACCTTCAGAAAGAAGTCGATGCACAAGTATGCGCTTAAGGCTGCGACAATGAAACCAATTCCGAATCGAAGGATGTCAAACGACGCGTCAAGCTGGGTTAAGTCATAGATCGTGAGTGCAAATGCACCGGATATCACGGGGATAGCCAGTAGAAATGAGAAAGTAGCAGCCTGCGTTCTACCCAGTCCCAGCAATAGAGCCGCGGTGATTGTGACACCTGAACGCGACGTGCCAGGAATCAGCGCGAACACTTGTGCGCAACCGATTGCCAACGCAACAAGAAAGCTGGGATTCGTATCGTCGAAAATGTGACCGTTTTTTCGGAGGTGATGGGTTCGCCAATCTGCGAATCCAAGTAGTAACCCAAAGAAAATAGTGGTGAAAACGATAATCGACAGGTCTCGCATTGCGTGGGCGACAACGTCGCGGAACAGAAATCCGGCGATAAGAACTGGAATGGTTGCGAGAATTAGTTTCGCTGTGAGATCGAATTCTTGGTTAGACTGACCTTGTCTGAGACCATCGATCGTGCCGATGGTGAGTGCAACTAATCGATGTCGGAAGTACAGTAAGACTGCGACCAATGAACCAGCATGTACGGCTACATCGAAATGAAGCCCTTGATCCTTCCAACCGAGCAGCAACGACGGGAATTGAATATGCGCAGAACTCGAAATTGGTAGGAATTCAGTTATGCCTTGGATAAGCGCGATGCAGATCGCCTGCAGCGTTTCCACGAAATCAAATAGCTTTGGGACGGTGAGTCCCGATTCTATCGTTTACTAGAGACCTAAACATGCTCGCTTCACTGACGATTCCACTGTTCCCGCTTTCGACAGTTCTATTTCGAGGTGGTTACTTACCGCTGCACATCTTCGAACCTCGCTATGTTCGCATGATCAATGAATGTCGAGAGGCCGATATTGGGTTCGGTGTGGTCCTTATTAAAGAAGGCAAAGAAGTGCACGATGGCGGCGAAAACGACATGCCAGCAATTCACACAGTCGGGACGTTGGCGGAAATCGTGGAAGTCGAGGAATTACCAGAAAATCGATTGGCCGTCATGTCTATCGGTGGTGCGAAGTTCAAAGTAGGCGCAACATGGGAAGAACCGGATCACCTGATGATGGGTGAAGTCACATTTGTCCCCGACGAACCGACGCGTAAGGTTCGTGAAGAGGACTCCGATTTAGTTGCATTGCTTGAGTACTTCATCGACGCGCGTGAGATTCCAAGCGCCGTTCGTAAGCAGATCGACTTGAGTGACGAGCGAGACCTGAGCTTGAGGCTTGCTGATTTGCTACCGATCCATAGTGAAGATAAGCAGAAGCTTCTTCAGATGGACTCCCCGCGCGTGCGATTGACGACGATCCGGCAGTGGAGTGACCTTTAGTCTGAGCAAGAGGGAATTAGCACTTTTGGAATTCCTTGAACACCTTTGATTGTCAGGGATTTTTACGCTCGTAACTACTGACCGCTAGCAACATTAGTAGCTGCTTGACTGTGTACAGGGAACGTTGGCATGTATTTGAAATCCGGGTCTGCTAGAAACTTACGTCGCAGGTCAAGCATCTCTTGCCAAGTTGCACGTAGTCCATGTGGGGCTTCGGGTAAATCGTGCTCGATTGCGCGACGAAGGTTGGGGAGGTTGTAAAACGGCACGGCGGGATACATATGGTGTTCAAGATGAAATTGCATATTCCAATAGTAAAAGGCCGTTAACCAAGAGCACGTGAACGTTCGCGTGTTGGCGCGAAAATCGGGAATATCGGAATTCAATCCGTAATGCTGAGGCAAGCCACACAAGAAACCCAACCAACCGCAGTAGAAGGTGCCAAACGTAAGCACAACGATCAGGAACCAATTTCCCGTTACGATAAATGTGATGGCTAACAACGAATGACCGGCGAGCAAGATACGTGCCCAATTCCGATGTCGAGTACGCAGGCGTTTGTTTGACTCCGGGAGTACGTGCTGGTACCACTCGCCTGAAACACGACCGTTTGCATGGCGCCATACGAGTTTGATGCGATTCCATGTGGTTCGTGGATTCCATGCCAACAGACCTAGCCAAACGCGCCATCGCCTAAGAGAAAACCTAATGGGGAGTAACACCTCGCCGTCGTACTCTTGGTGGCACGTTGCTCGATGGTGAATCGCATGGCTCTCCTGATACCAGATATAGTCGGACCAACTGATAAACGCGTATAGACGTTCGAAGAAGCTGTTTAGCCACCTTGTCTTAAACACCGTTCGATGTTGAAGTTCGTGAATCGCGATCAAACCCATAAAAGGTCCGATCGTGCCGTGAAAAAACAATACGACTAGAAGTAGTGGTACCGACCAATACCAATTCGTCGTACTGATCTGCAGGTAAACAAAACACGCTATTGCGGCGGTAGCAAAGAACAACCCAAGATGTAATAACGTCTGGATCCAGCCGCGAAGATCACTTCGGACCATCAGCTTAGCAAGTATGTCGGGATCGATGGGTGTCCGATACCAGCTGACATCTGGATTTGGATCAAAACGACCTCTCTGACCATCCGTAGCCGTTGTGCTTTCAGACATTGATATAGGTGCCAACTTTTAGGGTAGAAGAATAACCATCTGACTCATGTATCACGAATTTGCTCGTCATTATCAATGCACTAGATGCCGGTTTCTACATCCTATTTGATATGGTACAGTGAGCCGGGGTTCTTGTATCGATTACTGCGAATCAGACACATTCTGTAGGTATGGTTGTATGTACAGAATGCCATTAATAAAGGTCTTCGAGTCTGTAAAAATCATTTTAGATCAATGCGCTCTATAAAACAATCCAAGAAATTCTCAGATCATTAAGTGAGATGGATCTAGCGCCCGTAGTGATCAGAACGTAAGTAAAATGCGGAATTATTAGCGGATCGCGGCGGGGCGACCTAAATTGCGGTCCTGGGAATACTGAATACAGGAGATAACGATGCCATCTAGTTCAGATATGAATGAACTTTTATCGAAGATGAAGTCCTACTCAGAACGGGTTAAGCCTCTACTTGAACATTGTGATTCGGAAGAACAAACGAAAATCAGTTTTATAAACCCATTTATTGAGGTGCTTGATCATGACGTTCGGGATCCTCGTCAAGTACGATTTGAATATTCGGTTGACGTGAGATTAAATAAAGAGAAAGTAGATTACGCGATTTTTCATGAGGGACAACCAACAATATTTGTTGAAGCTAAAGCAGTGGGCATTGACCTTTCTAGTGGGAGTTATCTTGAGCAAGTCAGGTCATACGCGAACCAAACACATAGTGTGAAGTTCGTTGCATTAACCAATGGAGTAGACTGGCATTGGTTCAAGAAAGAAGATCGTCAATTCGAAGGATATAGGCTCGAGGAGATACCTTTTTTGACGCATAACGTTCTCAAGCCTGGTACAAAGGAATTATCGTTTCTTATTAATGTTTGTGGACGAGGGATGGATGTTCAAAGTGCGGAAGAACAAGCGCTTGAAACTCGGTTGTTAACGGCGTTCGAGGATTGGCTAAAGAAACAGCTTAGAGAAGATTCGTTGGATGACGATTTTATTGCCCTTTTGACGAGAAAATATGTTGGAAAAGCTCAACACAGAAATTTGGAGAAAACTAGGCGACTCTGGGTTAAATCTATAAAACGCTTCATTGAAAAGAAGATCGAAGAGAGATTGCAATTGGCGCAAGACTCCGAAACTGCCGAACAAAATGTCGATGCAAGCGAGAATAGTGGATCGGATTTAGAGACTATTGTCGATCAAGGTGACGAAGAAAACGGTACGACACCAAGCGTTCCATCAAGGGAATTCATCACCGAATCAGGAAATGTAGTACTTCATACAAGTCAACGAGCACGGGCTTGGCGACCAAAGGAAGACGCTACATGGCGTATCGAGAAGAAAGGTAATGATCTATTTGTAAATGTACTGCGATACTTGGCAAGTCGGCATGATTTTGGCACTCTTGCCTACTATCAGTCCATATCGGAACCAAGTCGTAAGTTCATTTCAAACGATCCGAACGTATACGGTCGCTATAGAAGGGCGATTCACGTTGGTAACGGTTATCACGTTGAGTTGAACACGAGCAATGGGGTTAAGGACGGTTGGTTGAGAGATGTAGCTGAGAAGGTCTTGATTCAGGGCGAGAAATGTGAACCAGCGGATTTGGTCGAGTGGTGGTTGTAGTTTTGCTAGAAACTACGAGGGAAATTTGATGGTCGCGAAACAGCGGAGATTTTCAAGATAGTGGCATCGAACGTAATTGAGTTGGCTCGTCACGCACGAATATCGTCAAAGATCGTAAGAACGGCGTCCACGAGCCAACGAAATGCTGCAATCCATGCCATCGCGAGGATAGTTCGGGAAGAGAGTATCGCGATTGCAGGAGCAAACGTGGAAGACCTCGCGCAGGCAAAACACAACGGCGTCTCCCAACCGCTTCAAGATCGTTTGCGACTTCGTGAAAAAGACATTGAACGCATGTGCGATGCAGCGGAAGCCGTCGCTTCGCTACCAGATCCCATAGGAGAAGTAACGGGTTTAACTCAACAGCCATCCGGGATTCGTGTGGGACGCATGCGGATCCCACTAGGCGTCATTGGGATGATCTACGAATCGAGACCAAACGTCACGTTAGAAGCAGGATCGTTAGGTATTAAATCTGGAAATGCATGCGTTCTACGTGGTGGCTCTGAGGCGATTCGTAGCAATTGCGCGATCGCAGATTGCATTTCTAGAGGATTGGAAGAATCTGGCTTGCCGTCGTCCGTAGTTCAATTAGTACGAACGACGGACCGCGCTGCGGTAGGTGAAATGCTTGCGGCGAATGAATATATCGATTTGATCGTGCCGCGAGGAGGTAAAGGTCTGATTGAGCGCGTTACGAATGATTCCTCGATTCCTGTTTTAAAACATCTTGATGGCGTTTGTCATGTATACATTGACGATACCGCAGATGTAGAAACTGCAATAGACATTGCGATTAATTCGAAAGCTGAAAAGTATGCAGTGTGCAATGCGGCCGAAACTTTCTTAATTAATGTAAGAGTAGCTGCTGAAATTCTGCCGCGATTGGTTCGGCAGCTCGAAGATTTGGGGGTCGAAACCCGGGGTTGCAAACGAACACAGAGCGTTGCACCAACCGTTGCGACTGCGACGGAAGAGGATTGGCGCGAAGAGTATCTCGATGCGGTTGTATCGATAAAGGTTGTGGATAACCTAGACGAAGCGATCGAGCACATCGATCGCTTCGGTTCTGGACACACGGATACGATCGTGGCGAACGACATCGATCGAACGAATCAATTCGTGAATCGCGTAGACTCCGCCACGGTGATGGTCAACACATCGACCCAATTCGCAGATGGATTCGAATTCGGCCTAGGTGCGGAGATCGGCATTTCGACCGACAAGCTACACGCACGAGGTCCTGTCGGTCTTGAAGGGCTCACGACCCAGAAATTCGTCGTATACAGCGACGGTGCAATCCGCCATCGTTGATGCGCCCGTCGTTTTTGGCGGTACTTTCGACCCGATCCATATTGGTCACATTGAAGCGGCTAAGTCTGTATCCACGTTACTTGGCAATGTAACAGTTCGAATGATGCTTGCAGGTAATCCACGATTACGTAAAGCGGCACCAGAAAAGATCGAACATCGTTGGCAGATGCTTCAAATAGCGTGTGCGGACGTAGAGAAGCTCGTACCTGATGACACTGAGATGCATGACACGCGCGCAACTGTTACTGTTGAGACGATTGAGAAGCTTGGAGGTGATCGTCATAAGCCGGTTATATGGGTACTCGGAGACGATGCCGCAGTGAATATCGCTAACTGGATTCGGTACGAGACTATTCGACAAAAGGCGAGTCTGCTCATTCTGAAGCGCGCAAATGTATGTCTGGAAAAGGTTTCTAGGGATTTCGAGCTAGTGGATGCCCCGCTCGAGCTAGCATTCGAAGCAGGTCGAATATATATCTATCGGGATTCAGTTTTAGATATTTCGGCTACGAAGATACGGAACAAAATCTCTCAAAATGAGTCAGTAGCCCGTTGGCTACATCCAGGCGTTCTCGCCTATATAATCGATACGCACCTATACCAAACGTGAAGTCGTATTTGAGGATCGCGAATTTCCCTACCTCGAAAGTTATTGAAACCCTTAACGATTTAAAGGCTCAGGACGTCAGTATGCTCGATGTCCGAACGCAATCGACCTTCACTGATTACATGGTCATTTCTACAGGTACGTCTCGTCGTCACGTCAACGCAATCGTAGATGCCGTAGTCCTAAATGCGAAGCATCAGGGTACACGTGTGCTTGGGATTGAAGGACAGAAAGCCGCTGAGTGGGTGTTGATTGATCTCGGCGATGTCGTAGTTCACGTAATGCAGCGTGATGCACGTGATTTCTACGATCTCGAGCGACTCTGGGGTATAGGTGTCAAGCAACAAGAGGCGATTTGAAGTATCGCTTACTCGTGTTCGGCAATGCACCCTCTTGGGTTGATGACGGGGTAAGTGAATACAGCAAACGTATTCCTAACTTCAGTATAGAGCGCATTGCGGGGAAACCCATTAAAACTCGGATGCAGCGAATGTACGCCGCATGTGGGAATCGAGCCTCCCGCGTTTACTTAGATAAATCTGGTAGATCATTCACGAGCGAGTCTCTCGCACAACAGTGTACGTCGTGGGAGCGAGCGGGACAAGATGTATGTTTGCTAATCGGCGACGATGTCGGATTTACCGAAGAAGATCTCGCTAACGCCGATTTGGTGTGGTCCCTTTCACCGTTGACGTTACCACATCAACTCACCCGCATCGTGGTTTGTGAGCAGCTCTATAGAGCCCGTACGATCAATTTGGGTCATGCTTACCATCGATCATGAGTGAGTCAATCGGCGGTCGTTCGAATGGAGAGCGTAGCGAACTCCGTTCCTTCGGAGATCGCGTTCTCATATTGGTTGTCCTCGGTTTCTTGATGCAGCTGATTGTGCTTGGTCGGCTGGTCTATCTTCAAATCTTCAACCATGAGGCTTACCAGACGCAATCCCTAAACAATCGCATCCAAATTCAATCGATTGCACCGCCTCGCGGGTTGATTTTCGACACGAACGGCGAGATCCTAGCAGACAACCGGCAAATCCTCTCGCTTGCGCTTGTGCCAGAACGAATCGATGACGTGGATGTGCTTTTCGAAAAACTCAGCGGATTGATCGAATTAGCACCAGGTGAGTTGCAGGCTTACAAAGAACGTATTCGTGGCCGACCCAAGCATGATCCAATCGTGCTTAAGCGCGACCTTTCCGATAGGGAACAAGCCCTACTAGCGGTGAACAGACATGAACTCGACGGGGCAGTCGTAACTTACGAGACGATAAGACGTTACCCGTATGGTGAGAAATTCGTTCATGCCATTGGGACAGTCCGCCGCATCGCGAAGGAAGATTTCGACTCGATCGATCGGGTTAACTATCGCGGAACCCAATTCATAGGAGGGACGGGCGTTGAAAGGTTCTACGAAAGTTCCCTTCACGGTACGGTAGGCTCACGTTCGGTGGAAGTCGATGCGAGCGGTCGACCCACACGCGAACAACCGGAAGATTTGACGCCACCTAATCGCGGCGCTTCATTAACGCTCTACATCGACAGCAAAGTACAGTTGGCTGCGGACTCAGCGTTGGGCGATCGTCGAGGTGCGATCGTTGCCATTGACCCCCAAACCGGCGGCATCTTAGCGATGGTGAGTAAACCAACGTATGACCCAAACCAGATGCTCTCCGGCACGAATTCGGAGGAAGTTCGGCAAATTTACGCACATCGCGACAAGCCGATTTTCAATCGAGCGGTACAAGGGAACTACGCCCCCGGATCAACGTTAAAACCTGTTGTCGGTTTGATGGCTTTGAGCGAAAAGATGACGGATTGGGATGAAGTGATCGTGGACGAAGGTAACTTCAATCTCCCCGGTTCACACCAAGTATATCGAAGTTGGAATCGAACGAGCACTTCTGCCGGTGGTCACGGTCGCGTGGATATGCACCGAGCAATCTATCGATCGTCCAATGTTTACTTTTATACGCTCGGTAGTCGGATGGATATCGACGTTCTAGCGGGGTTCCTATCTCAGCGATTCGGTCTGGGTCGTCGTACGGTATATGACATCCACGAAGCAGGCACGGGTGTGTTACCGACGCGCGAATGGAAAGAGTCAACGTACAGTGAACCGTGGTATGCGGGCGATTCGGTTATCTTGGGAATTGGTCAAGGGTACATCAACGTAACGCCTCTGCAACTGGCTACGATGGCAACAGTTCTAGCGAATCGAGGCGCTTGGATACAACCGCGGATGTTGAAACGATCAGATCAACACTTGGTTGAAGTCGTTGAAGAACCTGAATCCCGACGTGCAGTACTTGAATCAGCCGAAATGTCTCAGCATTGGGAGCGCATGGCGCTCGCTATGAGTGCAGTCGTCCATCGCGGAAACAGAGGTCTGGATCAAAACGGTACTGCGTGGGCATATATTGGCATCAATTTACCGTATACGATGGCCGGAAAATCCGGGACCGCACAAGTTATCGAAGCCTCAAGAGAAGGTGAGGAGATAGAGGACGAGGAACGCGACGAATACGAGCGCAATCATGCGCTATTCATCGCGTTCGCACCATTTAAAGATCCAGTAATAGCGGTCGCCGTCGTTGTTGAGAATGGCGGCGGTGGTAGCAGGGAAGCGGCACCGCTGGCGCGAGCGGTAATCGACGCGAAACTACAGAGCGCATCCATGGTGGCGCAGAATGACTGAGTTACCGCAAACTGACGTTCGCAATCCACGGGTACTCTCGTGGCTCTATAACGCCCACGTCGATCCATGGCTAGTGCTTGGTATTGTGCTGGTTCTGGCGTTGGGATTGACCGTGATGAGCGGCACACTAGGTCACGCCCCGAACATGCTATTTCGGCATGTCTTCTTGATCTTCCTGGGCGTCGCTGCCTTGTTTGTCATGGCGCAGATTCCCGAACACACCTACGTGGGTCTAACACCGTTCATTTACCTTGGGTCGGTAGGTCTCTTGATCTGTGTACTGTTCTTCGGCGATGAAGCAAAAGGCGCTATGCGGTGGATTGATTGGCCGCTATTACCGCGATTTCAACCTTCCGAAATCTTGAAGGTCGCGTTGCCATTGTCGTTGGCTTGGTATTTGCACGACAAACCGATTCCTCTTCGTTTCTCAGATCTGTTAGTTTGTTTGATCATCATCGGTATTCCTGTCGCGTGCGTCTTCTCGCAACCTGACTTTGGCACGACGGTATTAGTGACGATCGCGTGTCTATGTGTCGTATTTCTAGCGGGACTGCAATGGCGCTGGATCATTGCGGCAACCGTGCTGACGGTTATCGGATTCGTCGTCGCTTGGCGCGTGCTACTTACCGAGTATCAGATTGAACGGATCGTTACGTTTCTGAATCCTGATCGAAACCCCTTGGGCGCGGGATGGAACATCATCCAATCGAAGATTGCGCTTGGCTCGGGTGGTGCACTCGGTAAGGGACTCGGAGAAGGTACGCAGAGTCAACTCAGTTTTCTACCTGAAGGTCATACCGACTTCATGCTAGCTGTTGTCGGAGAAGAACTTGGTTTCGTCGGTACGGCAACGCTATTGACGTTGTTCTTCTTCATATTTGCTCGCGGCATGACGATGTGTCGGAATTGCCCCACGCGATTTGGTCGTTTGGCAAGTGCCGGATTCTTGATGATGTTCTTCGGTTACATGCTGACGAACGTCATGATGGTATCGGGTCTGCTACCCGTCGTTGGCGCACCTTTACCATTAGTTAGCTACGGTGGCACATCAATCATCACCATACTGGCAGGATTCGGGGTCGTAACCGCGTTACGAGGACGATAGAACGTCCGATCCGGAAGGATTAAGAAGCAAGGATCGCTTTCGCATGAATTACAAAAAGGTTGCGTGCAGTACGCTAATAGGGTTCGCGTTCTGGGTTACCGCGGGGGACTATTCGAATCGTGTAGATGTTGATGAATTCGTCGCGACGATGGTCAATGAGCATGGGTTCGAAACGTCAACGGTGCGGGCAGTGCTGGATCAAGCGGTCTATCAACAAGGCATCATCGACGCGATCACGCGCCCAGCGGAAAAGAAACCATGGATCTCTTATCGAGCGATTTTTGTCACTCCGAAGCGGATCGAAGATGGTGTTCAGTTCGCTCGTGAAAACTGGACGACATTACAGAGTGCGGAGGAAGAATTTGGGGTACCGATCGAAATCATCGTCGCGATCATCGGTGTTGAAACGAACTACGGTAGAAATATGGGTAGTTATCGTGTTCTCGACGCACTCACGACACTTGGTTTCGATTACCCTCCGCGGGCGAAGTTTTTTCGTGGTCAACTCGAAGAGTTCTTCATCTTGAGTTGTGAAGAACGGGTCGAACCGTTCAACGCGGACAATGCGTGCCACCGGGAAGTGGCGGGCGGTACTCTAGGCACAAGCGTCTCGATCGGTGATTTGGTTGGCTCGTACGCAGGTGCGATGGGATATGGCCAGTTCATACCTTCGAGCTACCGGAACTTTGCGATTGACTACGACGGCGATGGAGCGCGTGATATTTGGCGGAATGTCGTAGATGCGATTGGCAGCGTCTCAGCGTATTTCAAGGATCACGGATGGGATCGCGGTGAGCCCGTGATTGCGCAAGTGGGTGTAAGGACAGATGGCGATTCAATAGACGAACTCGCCAATTCCTCCTTGACGCCGACGAAAACGGTTGCTGAATGGAAAACATTGGGGATCGAGACGCAAGACAATCGCGGAAACGCATACGCGTCGGTTTTTCGATTTGAAACGGAAGACGCGACGAACTATTACCTCGGCTACCATAATTTTTACGTGATCACGCGTTACAACATCAGCCGTCTTTACGCGAAAGCGGTTGTCGAAGTAGCCGATGGGATTGCCGCTAGGCTATGAATCGATCGCTGTTAGTGGTGCTAGCGTGCTGCGTGATGGTGGGGTGTGGATCGCTCGATCCGCCTGTGCCTGTCGTCGAAGTGGTGCCAGTTCCGGAACCACCACCAACGGCTGAACCGATCTGGTATCCCGAACCTGTTGTGCAATGGGGGCGCTTGAACTTACGTGGCAATGGCCGATATCAGGTAGGCGAACGGTCGTATAGCACATGGCGGCAGCTTGACGAGTACGTGGCTGAAGGACATGCATCTTGGCGAGACGATAGGTTCGATGAACGCGTGGCGTTAAGTGGTGTTAAGTTTGATAACGATGCACTAACGGCTGCTCACAGGTACTTACCGATACCGTCATTTCTGCGCGTAACAAATCTAGCTAATGGTGAAGCGACGATCGTTCGCGTGGCAGATCGAGGTCCCTTCCGGTCTGACGAACTTTTGGATGTGTCGCGTGCTACGGCACTTCGACTCGGTTTCGGCGATGTCATCTCAAGACCGGTTCGTATTGAGTTAGTCACCGAACCGAGTGACCGTTTTGTTCTTGAAACTAACTACGTTTACGGTCGAGATGCCGCGATGTCTGTCGTTAGTCGACTAGTGGAACTCAACCTAGGCCACCTTAGTACCACCATCATTCCACACCAATACCAAAATCGTTATCGCGTGAAGATTGGCGAATTCGCCTCAGTCTACGATGCGAACCATGTGGCGGACTGGTTGTCAACGAACTTGCAGATTGGTTCTTCCTTGATTACGGAGTAGAGTGTGAAAGTAAAGCGTCTCGTAGTGCTGATGACGGTAGCGTTCTTTGGGCAAGGCGTTCTTGCCCAGATGATCTTACCGCCGCCACCTTCGATCGCTGCCAGCGGCTATGTCTTAATGGACGCTGAGACGCACACGATCTTGCTTGAGCACAACAGCCGCGAGAAACTGCCGCCGGCCAGCCTGACAAAGATCATGACGAGTTACATCGCGGCTGCGGAAATCGCCGCAGGCTCGGTCGCAATGGACGATGACGTGGTCGTGAGTGAGAAAGCGTGGCGTGCTGAAGGATCACGCATGTTTATCGATCCGAACTCGATTGTGAAGTTCTCAGACTTGTTGCGTGGGGTCATCATCCAATCCGGCAATGACGCAAGCGTGGCTGTGGCTGAGCATGTCGCAGGTTCGGAAGACCAGTTCGCCGTGATGATGAACCGAACAGCTGACGCCCTTGGACTTGAGGACTCCTATTTCATGAATTCCGCTGGGCTTCCAGATACTGATCACTACATGTCAGCACGCGATGTTGCACTCCTATCAGATGCGTTGATTCGCGACTACCCTGAACACTACAAGATTTACGCTGAACGAGAGTTTGAGTACAACAACATCAAGCAACCAAATCGGAATCGCTTGTTAACGTTGGACCCTAGTGTTGACGGGATAAAGACGGGCTATACCGAGGAAGCTGGATACTGTCTTGCGGTATCGGCCAAGCGGGACGAGATGCGTTTGATAAGCGTTGTGATGGGAGCTGAAAGCACGGCAGCACGAAACCGTGAGACGCGTAAGTTGCTCAGTTACGGATTCAGAAACTATCGAACAAAAGTCATTGTCTCCGAAGGTGAACACGTAACAGATGCTCGCGTCTGGTTTGGTACGACCGAGCAGATACCAATTGGAATCGGCGAAACGGTAAAGAAAACGATGTTTCAGCGCTTGTTCGACGGAATCAGCCGTGAAGTGGTTTTGCAAGACCTGATCGAAGCACCTGTAGAAGTGGGTACAAAACTTGGTGAACTGCGGTTGGTCGCGGCCGAGGAGGAGATCGCACGTGTCCCGCTCGTCGCTTTGGCAAGAGTTGAGGAAAAAGGCCTATTTGGCAGAATGTGGGACAGTGTATTGCTTATGTTCGAAGGTAGTCAGGGTCGACCAGATTCGCAGTCTTCAACCGATGCTGAAAGTTAGAGCTTTAGGCGAAACAGACTACCTCCAAACTTGGGAACGAATGCGGGAGTTCACAACCGCGCGGGATGAAGATACTGACGATGAGCTTTGGCTGACCGAACACCCTCCTGTTTTCACCCTTGGACAAGCAGGTAGGCGTGAACACCTTTTCTTCGAGACCGATGTACCGATTGTCCGTACGGACAGAGGGGGCCAGATTACATACCACGGCCCGGGACAAATCGTTGGCTACGCGTTAGTTGACCTTAAGCGCGCCCGGATTTCGGTGCATGATTTTGTGTGCATGCTTGAGCAAGCCATGATCGATACGGTTGAGGAGTTCGGCGTGGAAGCTAGTCGCCTGTCAGGGCATCCAGGAATCTACGTTGCTGGTCGCAAGATCGGTTCGTTAGGTCTGCGAATCCGACGATCATGTTCGTATCACGGTATTAGTCTCAACGTCGATATGGACTTGAAACCTTTTGACGACATTGATCCTTGCGGAATACCAGGTATGACAGTTACCCAACTAAAGGACCTGGCACCCGATGTCGACATGCTCGCGGCGCGGCGTGTTTTTGAGACCTCGTTCCGTGCCTTGTATCAGGCACGAACCAGAATTCCGTCGGCGAATTGAATTAGGCAGTTACGGAGCCACACGCGACGCAATTCGGATCCTTATTCAGCTTGAAAGATCGGATCTGCATGGTTTTTGCGTCGAAGTAGATGACCTTTCCAATTAGAGACTCCCCAAATTCACCTAGGAGCTTTAGGGTTTCCATGGCTTGCATGGTACCGATGATGCCAACCATGGGTGCAAGCACGCCGTTTTCCGCACAATTCAGAGCTTCATCCAAGCCGTCCCGGTATAGGCACTGATAACAAGGCGAATCGTCACGACGTGCATCGAATACGCTGATTTGACCTTCCATCCGAATCGCCGCTCCTGAAACGAGTGGCGTCTTGGACTCCAAACAAGCCCGATTTAGCGCGTAACGGGTCGCGAAATTGTCGGTAGCGTCTAGTATCACGTCGACACGAGCGGCTAAAGCGATCAATTCATCTTCGGTCAAGCGTCGATCGATCGTCTCGACTCTTGTACGACTATTCAGCTTTTCGATGGTCACTTCAGCGGATCGTACCTTCGGTGAGTTGAGCGAGTCTTCCGTGTGGATGATCTGACGTTGCAGATTCGAAATCTCGACATCGTCGTCGTCGACGAGGGTGAGTTCGCCGACCCCTGAACTTGCTAGATATATTGCAGCGGGTGCGCCTAAGCCTCCTAATCCGATGATGGCAACACGTCCTGCGCAGATCTTCTCCTGCCCTTCGATATCGACATCAGGCAGCATGATCTGACGACTGTAACGGAGCAGCTCATCATCGGTCATGGCAGTACGCCGTGGGTAACACGCGGGTGGTGGCTTAAATCGTGGACCAGCTTGATGTCATGAAATCCCGCGGATTGGAATAAGGTCTGCACCGCATCGGCTTGGTCAAACCCATGTTCGACTGCTAGTCGACCACCTGCACAGAGATACGTGGGCGCTTCGCCGACAACTCGTCGCAAAGCATCAAGACCGTCGATACCCCCATCTAACGCGACAAGAGGTTCGAATAACAGGTCACCGTTCTGCAAGTGTTTGTCGCGGGAGGCGACATAAGGAGGATTCGACACGATGCAATCAAAAGAACCTTCGATATCTTCGTACCAGTTGGATCGCTTCAGCCTTACGTCGATTTTCAGCTTAGCGGCATTTCGTCTTGCGACGCGTAACGTGTCACACGATACGTCGGTCATCAGGACACGTGCGCCCGTTTCACTCGCAATCGTCAACCCTAATGCGCCGCAACCTGTACCTAAGTCCAAGACGCGTAATTTGCTCGACAAGAACGGCAATACCGTTTCTACTAGTGTTTCAGTTTCTGGTCGTGGAATCAACGTGTCCGATGAAACGAAGAACTCACGACACCAGAACCCTTTTGTGCCAATGATGTACGCAACCGGTTCACCGTTGGCGCGGCGCCTAACGAAATCACGCAGGACTTCGATTTGAGAAGCGTGTACGGTTAGATCCGTACCCGAAATTAACTGGCTGTAGTTGACAGAAAACGCCGCTTCACATAGCGCTTGAGCATCGGCATCGTCGAAGCGTTTTCGCACGAATGCGAACCATGGACCCATAGTCGCTGTAGTTGGTTCCAACATTAGTTGGTCGCAGGATCACCGTTGGCCGATTTCAACTCGCGTAGCTGTTCCGCTTCAAAATCCAACGTCAGAGGTTCGATGATCTGGTCGAGTTCGCCAGAAAGCACTTCATCCAGCTTATAGAGTGTTAGGTTTATGCGATGGTCGGTGATCCGACCTTGAGGGTAGTTGTAGGTACGAATGCGCTCCGAACGGTCACCGGAACCGACTTGTGCCTTGCGTTCGGACGCCTCCTGCTGACGTCTTTCAGTAAGTTCAGCGTCTTTTAATTTTGCGATTAGCAGATTCATCGCCTTCTCGCGATTCTGGATCTGAGACCTCTCCTGCTGGCATTCTGCGACGACACCGCTCGGAAGGTGCGTGATACGAACGGCCGAATCCGTTTTGTTAACGTGCTGACCACCCGCTCCCGAAGCCCGAAACGTATCGATCCGAAGATCCGATTTATCGATTTCGATCTCTACATCGTCGGAACTCTCAGGCATTACCGCGACGGTACATGCGGAGGTATGGATGCGTCCCTGTGATTCAGTCTTAGGTACCCGTTGGACACGATGAGCACCGGATTCGAACTTTAGCTTGCTGAATACATCACGCCCGTCTAATCGGACGATCACCTGCTTGTAACCGCCGATACCCGTCGGATTTGCACTGATAGTCTCGGCAGTCCAGCCGTTGGTATTGGCATATGCAAGATACATGTTGTACAAGTCGGCAGAGAATAAACCGGCTTCGTCGCCACCCGTTCCCGCACGAATCTCAAGAAAGACGTTTGCGTCGTCATTTGGATCTTTCGGAAGCAGAAGGCGTTGCAGCACCTCGACTTGCGCGTCAATCGTCGGTGTCAACTCTTTAATTGTTTCTGTCGCGAGTTCACGCAAATCGGCATCTTCCTCTTCCGCTAGTTCATTTGCTTGCGCGAGATCTTCAAGTTGCGCCTCGTACTTCGCGTACGCGGTGACGATTGGCTCGAGCTCGCTGTATTCGCGAGATAGTTTTGGAAATTGCTCTCGATCTGACACGACCTCAGGTTCTGAGAGTAGGCGACCAAGCTCTTCGTGTCGGTCTCGAATCTGTGCGAGCTTGTCTGTGAGACTGTCAGAGAGGCTCATGGCGAAGTACTTAGTTTTCGAGTTCGTAAATGTCTTTCAGCAAGTTTAGAAAGGCTTCGTTGCCAGTCGCTGAAGCCTGACGAATGGAAATGGTCGGTTTATGCGCGAGCTGATTCGTCAGGTCGTGTGCAAGCTTAGCCAAAACTTCATCGGGAGGTTCGCCGGCCTCAACTTTTTTAATTGCTGCATCGAGCGCCATCTGACGGATCGTGTCCACTTGTGTGCGGTAATTCGAAAGGAGCGCCGACTCGAATTGAATCCGATGCTTCTGGATATAGCACGTCACCCCCTCGGAAACCATGCGATCCGCGACCGACATCAGTTCTTGTCGTTTGGCCAGATTTTGGGAGATGATTTTTGATAAATCGTCCACTGTATAGAGATACACATCGTCAATGTTGCCGGAAGCTGCTTCAACATCACGCGGGACGCCGAGATCGGCGACGAATACTGTCCGATGACGGCGCATCTTGGTGGCATGCTCCATCATGGCCGTCGTCACCACGGGTTCAGAGCTTCCAGTCGAACTCACGACAATGTCGTATTTCCTGAGTTCGGTAGGCAATTCACTCATCTCGATCACGGAAGCATTTATTGAAGCTGCCAGTTGCTCGGCATTCGCACGAGTCCGATTTGCGATCGTGAAATGGGTCGCGCCTTCGCTTTTTAAGTACTCTGCGATTAGACGAATGTTGGAACCTGCGCCAATGAGCAAGATTTGCGCTTCTCGAAAATGAGCGAAAATCTGTTTTGCCATCGTGATTGTTGCATACGCCACGCTGACCGGTTCCGAACCAATCAGCGTCTCTGTTCGGACTCGCTTGGCAGTCTGAAGTGCAAAGTCCTCGAGTAGATTTAGTTCACTGCCCAACGTCTCACATTCACGGGCATTGCGGTACGCCATCTTGAATTGCCCTTGGATCTGAGGTTCGCCGAGGATTTGGGAATCGAGTCCGGCAGCGACACGCATCGCGTGCGTGGCGGCTGATTTTCCAGTGTGGTGATACGTCGATTCACGGAATTCGGAGAGCGGTACTTCCTTGTATTCCGCAAGCCAGTTTAGGATTGGCTCTGTGGTACCTGAATTCGAAAATCCATGGATTTCAACCCGATTGCAGGTCGATAGAATCGCTGCTTCGGAGAGGTCAGGGACGTACTCTCGTAAGCCTTGGAGTGCACTAGGAAGTTCGTCGTTCGAAATCGTTAGACGACCACGCATGTCCAAGGTGGTTGTTTCGTGATTCAAACCGACAATTAGGATGGGCATATGGTGCCGTGCGGAATTAGATTTGGCGTATTTGCCGACATGCTCAGACTAAACGGGTTTCTACGCGAATTTCAGATGTGTGTCGTCGGAACGATTCGATACATGTGCCTGGTTGTGAGCGCGCTTCTAGTAGGTTGCTCCGCGCTCATCGGTCCCGACGTTCCCCCTGTCGGCAGTCAATTTGACCTTGTTGGTCGAATGCGGATCGAAGCCGAAAACTCAATTTTACGCCTCGATTTCCACTTAGCTTACGACGGGTCCAGTACCCAGATACAGGTTTGGGGACCGATGGGTGCGAACCGTACCAAGATCGTGCTCGGTCATGAATTCCACACGATTGAAGATCGGCGTGGTCAGATCGTGGAGTTAAGGAAATCTGATCGACCCAACGACATTCCACCTGGCGTTTGGCAGCTAGGTGCGGATCTCGGCTTGTGGTTCCGGTTGCTGCCTCTAGGTTCAAATCAGCCGAAGGTGCTTGATGAATGGTCTCTCGAGGGTATTCAGGTGGCGGTAGAGGAGAGTCAACTTGTAGATGGCGAACCGGTCTGCAAGAGGATGCGACTGATCAGCGACGTGGGAGAGGTGCTCGTACTTTGTGATCGGTGGCGTCTTAACGAGAGTTAGGTGACTAGTTAGCTAGAAAGTTCCACATTCGCCCAAACGCAAATTTAAAATTCGCGCCTTCTCTGCTTTTGGGGTGTAGCCAAGCGGTAAGGCAGTGGGTTTTGATCCCACCATGCGCAGGTTCGAGTCCTGCCACCCCAGCCACCTACCGCATCGGAACTCGTCTTATGAATAACTCGGCAGTAAGACTGTTCAGTGGCACATCAGTGCCCCAACTTGCCTCGCGGATCGCCACGGAAGGGAACTTCCATACGGGTTGCGCAGACATAAATCGGTTCAGTGACGGCGAAGTAAGCGTCACTATTACCGACAACGTGCGCGGGTTGGAGATTTTTCTAATCCAGTCCACGTGTGCACCAACGAACGACTATCTCATGGAATTCATGATCATGGTCGATGCGTTAAAACGTGCTTCCGCTCAACGTATTACCGCGGTGATACCGTATTTGGGATATTCGCGACAGGACCGAAGAGCGCCCATGGCGAGAGTTCCTATCAGTTCTAAGGTAGTTGCGGAGATGCTCTGCTTGGCAGGTATCGATCGTTTGATCACCGTGGATTTACATGCAGAACAAATACAGGGTTTTTACAACGTCCCAGTCGACAACGTCTACGGCTCGTCAGTACTGATTCCCCACGCAATCGCTCAAGACTACGGCGATCAATTGGTGGTCGTCAGTCCCGATATCGGCGGCGTCGTTCGTGCTCGAGCGGTCGCTAAGCGTCTTGGCAATATAGAAATTGCGATCATCGACAAACGGCGTGAAAACCCAAATGAATCCGAGGTGCTAAACGTCATCGGTGAGATCGACGGTCGCGTCTGCATTATCGTGGACGATATGGTCGATACTGCCGGAACGTTGTGCAATGCCGCGGTGGCGTTGAAAGAACGTGGGGCGACGAAGGTCGTGTCCTATATCACACATCCAGTACTCTCAGGTCCAGCAGTTGAGCGCATCGACGCGTCGGAATTGGATAGTTTGGTTGTCACCGATACGATTCCACTCCGTCCTGATGCACAGGAATGTGAGAAAATACACCAGCTCAGCATGGCTGCTACGCTTGCGGAGACCATCCGCCGTGTTTGTGAACGCGAATCTGTCAGCGCCTTATTTGTCTGATCTGTCTATCGACTCAACAAGAACCTAGCGCACTCTAGCGCTCCTTTGGTTCAGGAGAATTGAATTGGCTACGCAATTGACTTTGGAAGTGTCCACACGCGAATTAGTGGGCTCAGGTGCTGTTGGTCGGCTACGTCGCGTCGATGATTCAATACCTGGCGTTGTATATGGTGCGGACCAAGAGACCGTGAACATTGTGTTACCGACGCGCGTGTTGCTGAAAGCAATGCAGAATGAGAACTTCCTTTCGCAGATCATCGAATTGAAGCTCGACGGCACTGCGGAGCAAGTTGTGGTCCGTGATATGCAGCGACATCCCGCCACGGAGAACATCACCCATATCGACTTCATGCGCATTCGAGAAGATAGGGAGATTCAGGTTTCTGTACCAATACGCTTCATTAACGAGGAGAACTGTGTTGGTGTTCGTATGAGTGGTGGCACGATCACTCGTAATCTCGTTGAAGTCGATATAAGCTGCCTGCCGAAAGATTTGCCAGAAGCAATCGTTGTGGATATGGAGGACATCGACGTCGGTGGCGCTGTTCATCTATCGGGTTTGGCACTGCCTGCCGGTGTATCGATACCTTCTCTCGGTACGGGAGATGATTCTGACCGCGATTTAGCAGTAGTTACTGTATCGATCGTCCGTGTTCAGATCGAGGAAGAAGAAGAGGTCGCCGAAGACGAGCTCGAGCTCGATGAGGAAGGTGTTGAAGTTGCTGCCGAGCGAGAAGAGGAAACACCGGCTTCAGACGAGGCCACCGAAGAGTAACCACCACTTTGACCACCCCAATTCGGTTGTTGGTTGGTCTAGGTAATCCAGGTACAGCCTATCAGCTAACGCGACACAATATCGGCGCGAACTGGCTTCGTGCACTCGCGTTGCGTTTCGATATCGCTCTAAAGCACGATCGTGCCAAGCGTGCAGAAGTCGGTCGTGGTTTGCTCTTAGGTCACGACGTTCGATTGTTGGTTCCTACGACATACATGAACCAAAGCGGCGAAGCGATTGGTCCGTTCTTACGTTATTTCCGGATAGACGCTGATGAAATGCTTGTGGCTTTCGATGACGTCGCGTTTGATGTCGGTCAAACAAGGTTGAAGTTCGGAGGTGGTCCAGGTGGGCATAACGGGTTACGCAGCCTGATTTCGCACTTAAGCGGTAATCGAGAGTTTGGTCGGTTACGCATCGGCGTTGGTCATCCGGGTACTTCGAAGGACTTGGTACCGTTTCTAACCCAAATCAAAATGCCGGAATCGGACCGTGAGCGTGCGTTGGACAGCAGTTATTTAGACGACGAGCTGTTAGGATGGCTATTCACAGGTGACTGGCAGAAAGCCATGACCAAGCTCAATTCGGTGCCTAACGGAGACGATTAGTCTTGGGTTTTAGATGCGGAATTGTCGGTTTGCCGAACGTCGGTAAATCGACGCTATTCAATGCACTTACTAGGTCAACAGTGAGTGCCGAGAACTATCCGTTCTGCACTGTGGAACCGAATCTTGGCGTGGTACCGGTGCCGGATGGTCGTATCTCGCGATTGGCTGAGATCGCACAGATGAGCAAGTTGGTACCGAGCACAATGTCATTCATCGACATCGCTGGTCTCGTTCAGGGTGCATCTCAAGGCGAAGGACTCGGAAATCGGTTCTTGAGTCACATTCGCGAAACGGATGCGATCGCACACGTGGTAAGGTGCTTCGAGGACCCAAATGTTGCACATGTATCTGGTTCCATTTCGCCGATCAAGGATATTGAAACGATTAACACGGAGATGGTTTTAGCTGACTTAGAGACGGCATCGCGAGCGGAATCACAAGTCCGTAAAGTAGCTAGAGCTGGATCTAAAGAGGACAAAGCCCGACTTGTGGTACTTGAGAAAATAGTGGGCTCGCTTGACGAAAACAAACCGATCCGAGCGATGCGGCTTGCTTCACATGACGAAGAACTCGTCCGTGATTACCGCTTCCTGACTGCAAAACCCGTTATGTATGTGGCGAACGTCGACGAGGAATCATTAGCTGGTGGGTCACTAGCAGATCAGGTTCGTGACTACTCGTTGGAAGACGCGTCGGAATTTGTAGTGGTTTGTTCGAAATTGGAGGCTGAAATTGCGCAACTCGAAACAGTCGAAGAACGGACGGAATACCTAGCGATGGTGGGTCTCGACGAAGCCGGTTTGACGCGCGTCATTCGTACCGGCTATCGGCTACTGGGTCTTCACCACTTTTTCACTATTGGACCCGACGAAGTCCGGGCTTGGACGATTCCGATTGGCGCCGTCGCGCAGATCGCAGCTGGCAAGATCCACACCGATTTCCAAAGAGGTTTTATCCGTGCTGAGGTCGTGTCGTATGACACTTATTTAGAGTACGATGGCGATGCGGGTTGTCGTGAAGCTGGCGTGATGCGTTCGGAAGGAAAGGAGTATGAAATTACCGACGGAGATGTCGTCCACTTCCTGTTTAACGTCTAGTTGGTCGTTCTCACGAAGCAACTCAGAACATAAACGCACCAAGGTGGGACAACACCTTCATGCGGTCGTGTATCTGGTATCTCGCCTTTGATCGAGATGTAACGACCATCGAGATCGAGGTAGATAGCTTCCGCAAAAGCACCGACGTAAAGTTCTGGTCGATAGCTACTCGGACCGAGTTTTGGAAACCGAACGCGTGACTTGAATAACTCCTCTACGCTCGCGTTTTCCGACAGGTCGCACTCTAACCAATTCGTTTCACTTGCTGCAAACCACCAATCTCCAGAATTGCAAATCTCAACGTGACCTGCACCGAGAGCAGCCGCTCCGAACGCGATGTTCGACATCAATACCGAGCCTGACACAACACCGTCAGGAAACATCGAACGCGATTGCTCGCGAATAAAGAGAAGAGGATCGTTGATGGTCAAGGCAATGCTTGAACTATGACGTACGCTCAGTTCAGAGCGTTTCGTAATTGTCACGCATGTACGCGACGCTCTTAGATATCAGCTCTCGTAATAAGACGTGATCCACATCCTCGAGTTTTTTTATGTATAGACACGACTTGCCCGTCTTGTACTTTCCAAGTTTTTCTAGGATCTCGTCGTATTCAGAAAAACCAGGCATGATGTAAATGGTCAATGCCTGCTTACGTGGCGAAAACCCCGTGAGAAAGAAATCGCCCTCACGACCGCTCGCATACTTGTAGTGGTATGTTCCGAAGCCGATGAGTGATGATCCCCACATGACCGGCGGTTGGTTAGTGATGTCCGCCATCATGTCAAGCAAAGCTAGCGAGTCAGTTCTTTTAATTTCATTGTCGACGCTATCAATGAACTGCCGGACGCTCTGATCCGTCGCGACTGTTTTATTTTGGTTTTTCGCCATCAGCTCGTATTTAGTCGAGGTTTGAGCCAATTCCCTAGCCAGTAATCCAAACTCGTGTAGCGACCACCGCCGGTGAAAAGCAGAATAAGAAGGAATAAGAAATACGTGATTGCGAGTTGCATCCCGTTATTAAGGATCGTCATATTCCCGTTACTAGTAAGCCATCGATAGTCGCCGTGTTCACGCATCAGTCGACGTATTTCACGCTTCTGCTCCTGGGCTTCGATGACCCGTTCATTTGCTAACCAACTATTCCCGTCAGACAAGGTCAACCACCCATTCTCACCGTGTACGGCGAATGCTGCTACTAGCATCGCAATCATGAGGGGGATGCAAACCAGCCGGGTAAGCCAACCAATAAGCAACAGAAATCCACCAACGAATTCGGATAAGGCAACTAACGCAACGCTTACGACCGGTAGCGGCATCCCCATGCTTTCAAACCATGAAACGGTGTTGTCGAAGCCGACCAGCTTCGTGTATCCTGCTTGAAGCATGACGGGTGTCAAGTAAAGACGAGCTAGTAATGGGGGAATGCCATCAATCGGTTTGAGGTAACCGAGTAACTGAACCCACAATGCACCGATTTTTTGGGCCATGGCTTACACGTCCTTAATCCCGTCGAACGAACGTTGGTGCAAGTGGTAGCTACGGTTGGACTTGAACCAACGACCCTAGCATTATGAATGCTATGCTCTAACCTGCTGAGCTACGTAGCCACCGCGCGGAGCGAATTATCGACACTTCAGATGCTTGGTGGATCCGTTTTCAATTAATGAACGAAGGTTCCTGCGCTTGGAATCCCAACATAGAGCGAAGCGGATTGGTTCTTTGTCGGATCGTTCCGCCACGAAGATAAACATAGGTAAACTGGTCGAGATTCGTACGAACATCCTGCGGAGCCGCGGGATGTAATCCACCTCTCTACTTCATGTTCGTGACTGCAAAATCTAGAACAAAGCTGTGAATTTCGCGCGCGGTTGAATTTCTACGCTAAGGAACACTACATCGATACAACGCATTACGCGGTTAGGGCAATACAAGTGAGTGTTTAGGTTTCGCGTTTCGAAATGCTTGTTGCGCCGTGTTGCATTGCTTCAGATTTGTTCTCCAGCAATGCATCCATGCTTCCGCGAAAATCAATGTCCGGCACGATCACTTGCGGCTTGAACGTAATTCGGTGATGGTAAGCACTAACGTCGCCGGGAGATAGTTGCTCCGCGAAGTAAGTTACGTTATCAGATAAACCCAGATAGTGCTTGCGGTAGTCCGATTCACCGATTTGACAGGTGACTCGTAGTTGATTTCTTGAGTCTCTAATGACACAGCGTCCTTCAATTGTGAGCATGTAGTCACCGGTCACGCCGTTGTAGAAGACGATACGGCGGTCGATTTCGAAGTTACGGGCTGCCTTGTTTATGTTGAGTGATGCTACGCGCGCATCGCTACAAGAAGATAGCAAAACAATGAAAAGCAAAGTGACACTCAGTATGGCGAGCGGTGTAGAAAAACACCAAAAGAATACTTTCATAAGTGAGTTCCAGTAAGTAGCGAATTTGAATAGAAGCACTCGGTGCGCTAATTCCGCGACGGCATGACTTGCATCGCTTCGAAAGGCGTGCGAAGTGAAGAAACGATGTAGTTCACGATACAGGCGAATCAGATGCGCTTTCCTAGTTGATAAAAAAGTGTATGAGGAAATCTGCGACCGCGCAAAACTAATTTGTTAGAGTCTGATTTGCTCTAATTCGATCTGTCAGTGCGCTAAAGAAAGCGTACTTTGCATGAACTTAATGCACTGATTCGTACGAATTGACAAACTAACAACGCATTGAAGAAACTAACGCGATGAGTCGTTAGCGTTGTAAATACTCGTTACATTGCCGATTTGAGTAGATGGTGTGACGCGCTATGTCGTTCGAAGCAATCCGGACGTATTCAAATCTAGCTAAAGCCGATTGACTGCGACGGTTTCTTGCATGCCATCCCATTCGCTCCAGTGGTCGCAGAGCTTGTCAATTGCAACTTCCCAAGGGTTGTAATCTTCTGGATATTCGTGAAAACCACCCAACCATTCCCGGTCTGGATGATCACTGTCGCCGAGTACGCGAACGCCACCAGGTCGATGGCGTCGGATTCGAAAGTACACGTTCATACGCGGATCGGACCACTCATTGCGCGAACCTCCGTGCGGACACGCATGGAGCGCGATCACGACGTCGCCCACATCCAGAAGAATCGGTGACGGATTAATGAAGTGATAGCCGTTGTACTCAGTTGCGTCTCTGAGCGCCAAGTCGCGTATCGGGTAGGGCAATGGCGTCATCGAGACGCCGCCGTTCGCTTGTCGCGTCAGTCGCGGCCAACCTTCACCTTCAGGTCCGACGATACCTCCAGACTCTCGTTGCATACGAAAAAAGGCTTCCACGTTCTCATGAACGCCCTTTAGCAAACATAGATTGCCTCGGCCGAAACGGGTCTGGTCATTCAATGCGATTCCAACGAACGCCGTGAAGCTACCAAGCGATAGCGTACATTCAGGATTTTGGAACAAAGGAGTCATGTTCCCACCCATGACGGTCGCGTCTCCAGCGCCAAAATGCTCCGTACGCGGGCTGTTTAGGTCGTCGATTTCATCGGCGGACGCGGGTAGTCGCCCCGACCAAAGTCCGTCCAAGTGGGGATGCCAACCATAGTTAGGCGTATCGCTCTTCTCGTTTGGGTAGAGAATTGCGGCGAATCCTCTCTCTGGTGGATCGTACGGACCCATCGTGTTGCGCAGGATATCGCCAAGAATGCTCTGATTAATGAGATCTGGTAGTGCTGACGAGGTCGAAATATCGTGGTAAGAGCGACGTATGCCATTCTTGCCAGCGTACATATGAATGGTTCGTCTCGCTTCGAACGTCAGCGATTCAGATACTACGTCACGCAGGACGATGAATCCGTCTTCGTAGAGCGTCTGTTTTTCTTCTGTCGTTAGTTCAGGATTCGTACGCATGGTGAATTCATTCCTTGAGCGATCGAAATGTTCGATTCAGACAAAGTGGTGTCAAGGCATATAGGGCGTCGGACTAGGTCCAAGCTGCGTCTTGAGATGCTCTTGTGCGAGTTCGACGAATTCGCACATGAGTGGTCGTGTTTCGCGAGGATCAATGATTTCCTCGATGTTGAAGGCTTCCGCAGTTTTGAAAGGAGAAGAAAGCGCTTCGAGTTTCTCCTCAATCTCTTGCTGTTTGGATTCAGGATTGTCCGACTCGGCGATGATGCGACGATATGCCGCTGATACGCCACCGGCGATGTGCATCGATCCCCAATGACCGGATGGCCAAGCGACACGTTTGAACATCCCACCGGGTCGATCGTGACATTGACCCGCGACTCCATAAAGCTGGCGAATAATCACGGACATCCACGGCATTCGTGTCCGGAGCGTCGCGCAGATCATCTTCGCACCGGCTCGCACGATACCAAGGGATTGTTGTTCCGGTCCGACCATGAAACCAGGCTCGTCAGCTAGGTAGAGCATCGGTAGGTGGAACGTATCACACAGCTGTAGGAATCGAATGACTTTTTCGCCTGCGGCGACATCCATGGATCCACCAATTCTGTTCGGATTGTTAATCATGACACCGACGGGATACCCATGCATTCTGCCTAATCCGACAATTCGCGAACGACCGTAATGCGGGGTAATTTCGAAGAACGAATCCTCATCCAATACGGCTTTTAGTATTCGGCGAGGGTTGTAAGTCCGCCGTTTTTCACGCGGAATGAGAGAAAGCAGCGCTTCATCACGTCGATTCGGGTCATCGCTCGTGTCGCCGCGTGGCGGCATCTGCCAAACATTTGACGGCAGGTAGCTGAGAAATCTTCTGATCATGTCGAAGGCGTCTTCCTCGGTATCGGCCAGATTGTCTACTGCGCCGCTTTCAAACACCTGGGTCCGTTCGTCACCGAGTTCCTCCTTCGAGATATCGATCCCTAGCGCAGCTTTGACTACCGGTGGACCGCCTGGGAAAAGCTGACTAATTCCCTTGACCATCACATTGAAGTGGGCGAGACATCCGTCGACGGCAGGTAAACCGGCTACAGAGCCTAGGATGGCACCAACAACTGGAACTTCACAAAGCAGTTTCTCGATTCCAGGCGTTACCGGATTGGTGGGGATGTACGTACGACCTATCTGTTCGAATGTCCTTACACTACCTCCGGTAGCATCTAGCAGGCGGATAAACGGTAATTTCCATTCTGCGGCCATCGTTTGTGCATGCCCGCCTTTATTCCCAATCGACCCGTCGGCTGAACCACCTCGTACGGTGAAATCACCGGCCGTTATGACTGCAGTGCGTCCATCGATCTTGGCAGTTCCAATGACCATGTTGGATGGCCGAACATGAACGAGCTTGTTACCTTCGTAGGTTGCGGCGCCCGCCAGCTGGCCTATTTCTTTAAACTCGTTGTCGTCAGCAATTAGCCGAATACGCTCTCGTACGGTGAGCTTGCCGCGTCGGCGTTGTTCGGCGATTCCAGCTTCACCGCCCATTTCTTCAGAAAACGCTTTTCGGCGTTCGAGTTCATCAACTTCAGGTTGCCAAACCACCGGTGCTCACCTCCGTAGATCCTTAGTATCGGTCCATGACGGACCGAGACTAACTTTTTATTTTCTCGCTATTCTCGAATTAAACCGTTTGCACCGTGTTACTTTTCGGCGATTTACGTCTCGTGTGATTGATACTAATTAGATGTGCATTACCCGAAGTAACGATAAGTCGTACTCCTTAGAGATTTCTTTTCACAGCGTCTATTTCCGATATGGGAAGTTGCGTGCCGTGTCACGAATTAGGCGCTTAGCGAGTGATTCGACTGACGCCCAGTGTGAGCCTTGCGTCACAAAGTCATAGTTCCAAATTAACTTACCTTGATCCCCCTCATGGATTGAAGTATTGACGTGGACTTCGTTAGTACTACCGGGGATTTTGAGGAAATGTAAGAAAGCGATCGATTCCAGCGTACCCATCGGTTTGGTAAGCACCATTTCACCGGAGATCACCGCATCCACCTTCAAAGCGTCACAAATCTCGGATTTCGTCATCGACGACAAGAGCGTTAGCGCATTGCCGCTCACAGCCTTACGAGTCAGTAGCGTGTTTGTCTCACTAATATCCTGAAATTCAACCGTGAAGCGACCTCGTTGTTGCCCTTGAAGATACTGAGTGTAGAGCGCTCTTTGAAAGGATTCTGCTTGTTCGCTAGCCATCTGGTCTATCTGTTGTTGCGACACACTCCATCGACGTTCTGGATTGATGGATACGTCAAACGGCAAGATAGCGACGGTCTTGTGGCGCGCTTGATGATGTGAAAAGTCGGGCGCGGTATAGACCGTCGCACAGCTCGCTAACAACGGTAAAAAAAGAACGAAAACAGCCCGAAAACACTTTTGGATAGCAAAATAAGACATTGAATGACCGGTGGAACATTAGTGATTCGATTTCCTTTTGGACATGGCAGAATCCAGGAGATCACCGCATTCGCGTGAACAGGGAATCGGTGGAAACGAACCGCGTTCCCAGAGGTTCGGTTTTTACTTGGTAGAAGTCGTGAGGGTCAAAAGCCATCCCAAGCGGGATTCAAGATAGCTGATGAGAGTCGGCTGGTCCACACGAAACCAGCAACTGATTAATCTCTAGTTAGCGTTACTTACCGGTCAGTAACAAATATCTGCGACAATGAATCCGAGGTCCTGGACTCTGTCCCTCGCTTCCCTACACCTGTCGAGTAGCTCTGGCACACGTAGTTCATTCGTTCTGCGTCGATCGCGTTCGTTTTCGATTTCTCGTCTCGCCCAGCGAATCTCATTTCTGATTTCGCTCTGTTGCTTATCAGTCAAACTGGTGTCCTCCAGATCGACATATAGACGATCAATCTGCCTTTCAATGCTCTGGATTTTTTGGGTACTTGAGCGCACGATTGATTGTGCGGCTTGGACATTGTTGACCGCGGTCCACATCATACGTCCGGGTTGGTATCCACTTAGAAAATCGCGCTCAACACTTTCGGGACACGAATTCTGATAGCGATCACCGTCCATTCCGACACTGAATCCGTTCACCCGCGTGCAGTAGCGCTTCGCGCCTTGTTGACGCCCTTCCTCATAGGTGGCATGGTCCACTTGCACGGAATATTTCGCACAAATGCTCTGGTACTCATTGACCTTACTAGCAGGTGCACCTTCGACGCCATCCATCACGCCCCTCGCATGCCAGCCCATGTATAGGCATTCCTCTTCTGAGAGTTGTGAACATGCCGTCAGTGTGGCGAAGCAGAAACTAGCGAGAAGAAAGCGATAACCGCTCTGCATAGTTTTAGTCATTTTTGTGGACTCAATCGCCGTACGATTTGTCGGCCTCGTGATTTCGAGATCTCTCGATAGTATGTTCATTAAGGATACCGGTACGGCTCTGAACTTGCGCGTCGAATGACATAGTAACCCGCGGTGTGGCTGGCTTGTCATACTTTTGGGATAACTCGTATTTGATTTAGGAACTCGATCGCAGTGTCAATGGGTTGAATCTTGACACAAGTGACCTTATTACTAGATGAATGGCTGAGTATCACCGAAAGGCACCTGATGAACTCACATTAATAGACAGCTGTCTATACGGTCGATTCCATGTTTGGTTTGTCCGTGGTTCCACGTCCAAGACCATACATAATTCAACAACACGCAAATTAGAGATTCTGGAAACAAAACGATGGCACTAACCGGGTTAGCACACGTATCTGGACAACAGGCGATCGAGATCAATGGTGTTTTGCGCAACACCTACATCATGCTTGGGCTATCCATTGGCTTCGCTGCGCTTGTGTCATACGTCGCGATGGCGTTAGGCATTGGCATGATGAACATCTTCATCTACCTGATCGGATTTTTTGGGCTTTCTTTTGCAGTCCAGAAAACGGCAAATTCGGTGTGGGGATTGGTTTGGTCCTTTGTGTTTGCAGGATTCTTAGGACTCGCTGTCGCCCCAATCCTCGGTTATTACCTAGCGGTACACCCCTGGCTCGTAGTACAAGCGTTCGCTTTAACGTCAGCGGCGTTTTTTGCGCTGTCAGCTTATACGATCGTTCGACGGACCGACTTTAGTTGGCTCGGTAGTTTCCTTACAGTTTCATTCTTCGTCGTGCTTGGGATCATCGCGCTGAGTTTCTTCATCAGCATGTCGCCATTCGTGATGCTGATTTCGATGTTCATGATCGTGGTAGCCTGTGCATTGATCCTGTATCAAACCAGCGCAATCGTATTAGGTGGCGAACGCAACTATATCGTGGCGGCAAATCAATTGTTCGTTAGTTTCTACATCCTGTTCTTGAACATTCTGCAATTGCTTGGGATCTTTGGTGGCGACGACTAATCAGCTTGAGGAGCGGGTTCTACGATCTAGCAGTTTGGACTATCGATACCTAAGCTAACTAAACCGAGTAAAAACGGCCACATCAACGTGGCCGTTTTTTCGATTACGAAGTTAGACGACGGTATGCAAATTGCAGCGCGTCTGGCAGCTCTTCTGTATCCTCGATAACCCAGTATTGTTCGTCGCGGCACATACGTCGTAAATAGTCGTGGCCCGATACATCCACCGTAATGCAGAACAGCTGAATCCCTTTTTCGTGTGCCTCCTGAATTGCCTTCGCGGAATCTTGAATACCGTATTCATGATCGCTGCGGTCCGGACCGTAGTCGCTGTCTTGAGGAAATCCATCACTGATCACCAACAACACCTTTAATGCACTCCCCGTTGCTAGGAGCTTGTGAGTCGCATGTCGAATGGCCGGACCCATTCGGGTTGAACGAAGAGGCTTCATGGCAGCGATGGCGTTGATGGCTCCTCGATTGAGCGCTTCGTTGAACTCCTTGGCGACATGAACTTCAACACGTTCATGTCCGTAGCCTGAAAACCCGTATACACAGTAAAGATCACCTAGATTTTCGAGTGCCGTTGCGAGCAGTAGTACGGATTCCTTTTGAACGTCGATGATCTTGCGCGGTGTTGCTGTTTCAGCTTGGTCCGGGTCGAAGTTGATCGCTCCGTGAAGATACGGATCGTCGAAAGGATCCTCCTCATCTTCAGGCATACGGTGTGGATCGGGCTGCACAATCGGATCGTCGGTCGATGCGGATAAGTCGACGAGTAAACACGCTGCGACGTCGCGTTGTTTTTTCTCGACTCGAACGTACACGTGTTCAGTTGGCGTAAGTCCTGCGTGTCGGTCGGCGCGAGCTTCAACGATGGCATTGATGTCGAGGTCCTCGCCGTCCAGACTCCTTGGTACACGACGCATCCCGACGGGTTTGAGCTGTTCGAATCGCTTTCTAACCGCAGGTATCAAAGGTTGAATGCACTTTAGTAACTCGGTCGCCGAATCTTGTTGAATATGGTCTTCCCGAATCTCGTAAACAGAGCACCATGCTTTTCGCCATCGTTGGTTCAAGTAATCCCACTCGTCGTATCGGAAATGCGGACTGCCGACGATTTGCTGGCGTTCATACGCGTACAGGTGCGATTTCTCCATATCGATTCGACGTTGAAGTTGATCGCGCTCTTGCGTCAGATCAACGCTCGATTCGCGGATTGAGCCCTCGAGCCCATCCTCAGAAGTAGACTGCTTCGCGTCCATATCGTCATCAAATGACATCGCCAGTAGCTGAGCGTCAATGTCGTGGAGTTCTTCTTGCCACTCCTCAAGGCGCGCCGTACGTTGCAAGGTGGGGAGTTCGACCATTTCTTCCAGCTCACCTTCCGCCATGCTTGCTGCTTCTGCTTCCAAATGTGCGCAAAATGCTTGGTAGCAGTTAACAGTCGCTGCAGCCGTCGAATAAACGGTTGCACGATCGTTAAATATGGGTGCGACGAGGTCTTGAAATGCCGCCGACATTTGATCCGATCGTTGTAATGAAAACTCTAATTCCGTCATCTCAGCAAGACGTGACTGATCGGTCACTGTTCGCGTGTTTTCACGATAGGTTTGGTACTGATTTCGTAGGCGTCGAGCTCCCGGAAATTCCGATACGATCTTGTTCGCGATTCTGTTTTCTTCTAGTACGTAGAACAGGTAACGGGCTAACTCGGGTAAAGGGAAGTGTTGATAGAAGAGTTCGAGATCAGGCAAACGATGCGCGGTAGGTAGAGCCTGCGCGCCTAGATATTCAATCTGTGATCGCGCCGTCTTGATTGAAAACGACAGTGTGTCGTACAGTCGAAATCCAAGCTGTTGCATTACGAGCCATCGATACGCGTCTCGATTGGAGCTCGGTTCATCGTAGTGGTCGAATTCATCGGGTAGAAACAACTCACATAAATCCGAGCCGTTGATTGATCGTAGCTGGTCAGCGCTGTGAAAGATCGGAATTCGATCCACAAGTCCCTGCGCGAAAAGAGCAAGGGGACGTTCGACCTCACTGAGGAAGGTCAAGGCCAGACGACATCAACGATGTCGGAGATTGCCTGTTGCACTTCAGCGTCGTCCGACAGAGCATGTACCAACGCCGCGTTAGCGGCGCGTCGTGGCGGAATACCTTCGCGAATGAGTGACCCTGTATACACGAGTAGACGTGTACTAACGCCCTCTTCGAAGCCATGCTCTCTCAAATTTCGAATATGTACCCCCACTTTGGCTAGCGTTCTCGCGTTTTTCTCATCGATACCACTTTCAACTCGGATGATCTCGGCTTCACGTTCTTCGGTGGGATAATCGAATTGGAGGCTTACGAACCGCTGACGAGTACTGGGCTTTAGGTCCTTAAGAATGCTCTGGTAACCCGGGTTGTAAGAAATCACCAGGAGAAAATCAGGATGCGCTTCAAGCAACTCATTCGTCTTATCGATCGGCAATATTCGCCGATGGTCGGTAAGGGAGTGAATGAGAACGGTTGTGTCCTTCCGCGCTTCGACGATCTCGTCGAGATAGCAGATACCACCGTCGCGTACCGCGGATGTCAGTGGACCGTCTTGCCAGCTGGTGGATTCATCACGCAGAAGATAACGACCGAGTAGGTCGGTTGCAGTAAGGTCTTCATGGCACGAAACGGTCGTTAGTGGTTGTTTGACGAGATTCTGTACCAGATTGTCGTCGCCGTAGATCCGCCACGACATGTGTTCGACAAATCGAGTTTTTCCGCAGCCTGTAGGACCCTTTAGAAGTACTGGTAGTCTTTGTGAAAACGCCGCAAGGAAGACGTCGATTTCGTCACTAAGGGGTAGGTAATACGGGGCTTCGTCACCCGAAGCAACCACTACGGAACGAAGACATCGCGTCCTTGGCGATAGTTGCCAAACGTCTGCGACGCGTTTCGATTAACAAGGTTGCGTCTTTTCATCGGATGATGCAGACTGCGCACTTCGTGCTCGATTTCAGCAAGTTCATTACCGGTATCGGGATCAATGATTGACTGAAACCGGTACTGATGCTGGTCTGACTCTTCAGTGATTAGGCCGCGTTCAACTAACGCATTGTGCGGTCGCGAGAAATTCGATACGTAGATCGCAATATGATGACCATCGTAATCGTCGATGTCGTGGTCGGTTTCCCGAAACCGGAACACCTGGTTGTAACCCATGGCTACTTTCGCATAGGTTCCGGTGTTGTCGTCGATCTTCTCGGCAGGCGTGTCGAATATCTGCTCGTAGAAACTGACGATACCCGCACTCGTACCTGCTGGAACTTGCATATCACCGTACGCGATGCCTAGCGCCATCCCGTTATCGTCATCTGGTTGGTGGACGCGAATCGCATTTCCCCAAGGGCAGGTCACATCGATGCAATCGCCGTTTTCTTCCCAAGTGTATTCGGTGCCATCCATCCAACGCTCGATTCCATTTAGTCTTCGCTTGAGGTCATCATGTTGCGGGATCACCACTCCGATTGTGCCTCGGAACTTCTGAGCGTCACTCTTAGGCAAGTGAAACTGCTGCTCGCCAGCATTGATCCACATGTTGAATGTTCCAAAATCGATGTAAGGGTCTCGCGTAAATCCAAGTCCCGTGACATAAAACAACGCCGCTAGCTGTTGGTCGGGGACTGTGAGATTGAAGTGCTCCATGTTTTGGATATTGCCTACATCTTCAACGGATCGGTCGAATGAGCGTTCAGATTTCATAGTGGACAGGTGCCTCCGACACTATCAATGCCGAATAACTTGGTTGTAGATTAGGACTCAGTCGAACCCCGGACAGAATCCCTTGTCTTGGAATGTTACTGTGGCGTCGTCTTCGACGAATTGCTACACACGGCCGAATTCGACGTGTTCGCGTGGATTAGCGTTGAGATCACCGCGTTCTGCGATGAGGCCCTTCGTGTAGGACTCTAACTCGGCAGGGTCCATTTGCGGATCCCACGGTTCGGCGAAAGGTTGTTCGGCGTTCCAAGGTGTGTCGCAGAACACTTCAATCCCATTACGTTCGGGATCGTGAAAGTAGATCGACCACGTATTTCCGTGCGTGATGGGTACGACTTTGCCTACGAGTTCATTCGACGATAGTTCTTCATAGAGACGTTTGACTTCGTCCAATGACTCGACACGAAATGCGAAATGTCCGAGTCGATTCGATGCTTCCCCTAGATGTGCATCTTCCTTGAATGCAATCTGATGGTGCTCTTCATCAAGCTGCGACAGGAATGCGATACCCTCTGCTTGATCGTTGACATGAAATCCGAGTGCATCTGTATAGAAACTCACCATTTCCTTCAGATTCTTAACGTTGACGAACGCATGTGACCAAGTCAAAGTCATGGTAAGAGGAATCTCAGGCTTATAGATGAGATTCTAGCCTCAAGCGCGCGATGCGACGTATTCATTCAGATCTGCGTCCATGACAAGCCATCGTTTGTAACATGCGGGTATGACACAAGAAAAATCGTTCGAAGAAGTACTGTTAAAGGTCATCGAGCCTTTACTCGAAGGGCTTCGAGTGTTGGAACGCGGCTCGCGTTATATCGGTCCCGCGACGATGGATTCCATTTCTAGCGAACTGCTTGCAACCCGGCAGAAACTGCGCAACGCGTCAGAGAACTTACGGGAATCAGATTGGTTGCCAGAAGCGCAGCCGATCCGAGACTTGGTTTCCGAAGCATATCGCGTCGCGCTTCGAGGTTTGGAAACGCTTGATGAGGTCGGAAAACAAGCGAATGACATGATGTCGATTTATCGGGCTCTTGGTGCGCGGACTCGTGTGTGCGACGCAATATATCCGTTGGCGACGCATTTCAGTTTGATCCATCGCTTTTTCTTGGACTCGCGAAAACAAGACGTTCCGCGTTTCAAAATCAGTGATTCCAGCAACGACGAAGGCATACGAGGAATCCACCACATCGAGAACGATCGGAAACAACGCGGTGGATTCTCTCTATACGTACCAGAGTCGTACGAGGAAGGAAGGGCGTATCCTGTCGTATTCGCATTACACGGCGGCAGTGGTCACGGTTCGACCTATTTGTGGTCGTGGTTACGGACGGCCCGCACCGAAGAACTGGTACTGGTAAGTCCAACGTCAGTTGGAGGTACCTGGGCGATCATGGGTAACGATCAGGATTCACCGAATCTTCATCGAATTTTGGAGTCCATTAGCGGCATCGTCAACATAGACGACAGAAAGTTAATGCTCACTGGTATGAGTGATGGTGGAACTTTCACCTATGTTTCCGGCTGTACGGATGACTCTCCGTTTACACATCTAGCACCTTGCTCAGCCAGTTTTCATCCGATGCTGGTCGAGATGATGTCGAAAGACCGGCTTCGCAATCTACCGATATGCATCACGCATGGTGCGTTGGATTGGATGTTCACAGTTGATATCGCGCAAACCGCTGAATACGCGTTCTCAGCAGCGGGCGCGGACGTTTTTTACCGTGAAATTCCGGATTTAGCGCACACGTATCCGGAGGATGCAAATCCTGAGCTCGTCGATTGGTTTCTCGACGCAAATCGTTAGCGACAGTACGTAAATAAGAGCTCTACGAAGTAGTCGTCGAGCGTCGTTGTACTTTGCGGTGATTCGTCGGAGCGCACTGTTTGCTTGCGCCCAAAATGAGCTTCGAGCGCTCAAATTGTGCGCGGACTTATCGCAATAACGATAGTTCTTGTGCGTTTTTGTCTGGCACGAAAGTTGTTACGTTAATCGCGATGGAGCCGCAATGGACTCCTGCGTATGAATTAATGAGGACGTATTCGTGCCAAGACTTTCTGTTCGAAGATTAATCACTACGGCGCTCGTCGCAGCAATAGGCCTTTTTGCGCTTCCGTCATTCGCTAAAGATGACTACCGCATTGCTTGGAGTATTTATGTAGGTTGGATGCCTTGGTCGTACGCCGCCGAGTCGGGAATCGTCGACAAATGGGCGAGCAAATACGGTATCACGATCGACGTCGTGCAATTCAATGACTACATTGAGTCGATAAATCAGTACACCGTCGGTGCGTTTGACGGTTGCACCATGACCAATATGGACGCACTTACGATTCCCGCAGCTGGCGGTGTTGATTCGACCGCGTTGATCGTTGGAGATTTCTCAAACGGCAACGACGGCATCGTCCTAAAAGGTGCTGACAAGTCCATTTCCGACCTACGTGGTCAGAACGTCAATCTTGTGGAACTGTCCGTTTCTCACTATCTGCTGGCTCGTGCGCTAACGGGCGCTGGTATGACAGAACGGGACCTCACCGTTGTAAATACGTCGGATGCAGACATTGTTGCTGCGTTCGCAACGGATGACGTTACCTCGGTAGTTACTTGGAATCCACTTCTCGCAGAAGTGCAGGCGATGCCAGAAGTTTCGCCAGTTTTTGACTCGTCCATGATCCCAGGTGAGATCATCGACATGCTCGTGGTAAACACAGAGGCACTTGAAGATCCGCGTTTCGCGAAAGCGCTCGTAGGCGCTTGGTATGAAACGATGGCCGTCATGGCAGCTACGGACATGGCTGCGGTCGATGCGAAAACACACATGGCGACCGCATCTGGAACTGATCTTCCTGGATATGACGCGCAACTTGCTGCTACTCAAATGTTCTTCGAACCAGCACCTGCGGTCGAATTTGTGCAGTCGAGCGCTCTCGCCGAAACGATGACGAACGTAGCGGAGTTCTCGTTTGCACACGGTCTCCTCGGAGAAGGTGCACCAGGACCAGAATTCATTGGCATCGAGCTGCCGAACGGCGACATACTCGGTTCTGAATCCAACGTCAAACTCAGGTTCGACGCCACCTACATGCAGATGGCTGCGGACGGAGAAATCTAACGCGTACTAAATCCGGTCTAAACAACGGTCGGACGAATGCGACTGATCAATCGACGTCCAGGTGGCTTAGGTGTCTTCGCGAGCGCGGCGATTCCGTTTGCGCTCGCTTTGATGTTGTATGTTGTAGCGTCCAGTATCCGTCTTGCAGAGAATCCGGACGACAAGCTACTCCCAGATCTATCCACGATCGGTGCAGCGATCGAGCGTGTCGCATTTGAACCCGATAGACGAACTGGCGATTTCATATTCTGGACGGACACTGGCGCGAGCCTGACAAGGCTTGCTTTAGGGGTGTGCCTTGCTGCACTCCTAGGTCTAGCAGTGGGCGTACCCAATGGGCTCGTACCATGGTTTGGTGCATTTTGGTCCCCTGCGATCCGCGCACTGTCGATGATCCCGCCGCTCGCGATTTTGCCGATCTTGTTCATCGTGTTCGGGGTGGGCGAACTCGCTAAAGTCATGCTCATTTTGCTTGGTACAGCGCCTTTTCTAATGCGGGACATTGAACAGCGCGTACGGGAACTGCCTCGAGAGCAGTTGATCAAGGCACAGACACTTGACGCAACCAGTTGGCAGGTCGCTTTGCGAGTCGTATTTCCACAAGTGTTGCCGCGTCTCATCGATGGAGTGCGCCTGTCCTTGGGAAGTGCGTGGTTGTTCCTGATCGCTGCAGAAGCCATCGCATCAACTGATGGCCTCGGTTATAGGATCTTTCTGGTTCGGCGCTATCTCGCGATGGACGTCATCTTGCCATACGTCGCTTGGATCACGTTCCTCGCGTTTTTATTCGACTTCGGTCTTAGACGGCTCAATCGTCGTTGCTTTCCTTGGTACGGCGCGTAGTTGTGATTGAGATCAACAACGTTTGGAAGCGGTACCTCGATAAGACGGTGCTTGAGAAGGTCTCGCTAAATGTTGAGAAGAACGAATTCGTAACCATTGTTGGCGCGTCGGGTTGCGGTAAAACGACATTTCTTCGCATGTTATTAGGGGAAGTTGAACAGTGCGAAGGAACCATCAGGATCGACGGTGAACCGTTGATCCCTGAGCCTGGTGTTGATCGTGGAGTGGTCTTTCAAAGGTACTCGGTTTTCCCCCATTTGACTGTCCTGGAAAACGTCATGTTGGGGCTCGAGCTATCGGATTCACGGTGGTTAGGACGGACGTTTGGGCGTCGACGCGAACAAAACGTTCAGCGTGCCCGCGAGATGCTCGAAAGGGTGAGTCTCGAACGAACATCGGACAACTACCCCTCGGAACTCTCTGGCGGAATGCAGCAACGTTTGGCATTAGCCCAAACGCTGGTGAAGGCACCCCGAATCTTGCTACTTGACGAACCGTTCGGCGCGTTGGATCCAGGTTATCGATCCGATATGCACGCGTTGTTGTTGGACCTATTTCAAGAGCTAGATCTGACGGTGTTCATGATCACGCACGATATCACCGAAGGTTTCAGCTTAGGTTCTCGCCTATTAGTTTTCGACAAACCACGCGTCGATCCGCATAACCCCGACCTGTACGGTGCGACCATCACGTTCGATTTACCGGTTGGTCATCACCGCCGACTCGATTCGATCGTGGACAACATGAACGTGAAACCTAATCAAGCATAGGGAGGGATGGTGAGTAGCTACGCGCTTTACGAAGATGTATTGCCGGGTGGAAGTCATTGGTCATTCGTGGTCAATCCAGGGGTTCAACTGGAGCTTGTGGATGTCGATGGTGGTGGTAATGCAGCGATGCTTACGTATAACCCGAACAATCCGCTCGAACGGCTCAATCTACCCGACACATTAAAGTGTCAGCACACGTTCCGACTCACGCTGGGGCACTGCCTCTACTCAGATATGGGACGCATCTTCTGTTCTATCGTCACAGACGATATAGGCTGGCATGACGCAGCGAGCGGTACCTGCAATGCGGAAATCGTTCGTCGCAAGTGGGGGGTTCTTTCCTATCAGGAAGCGCGTAACGACCGCCTTCAAAACGGACGCGATTCGTTCTTAATCGAATTGGGTAAGTACGGTCTAGGGCGTCGAGATTTCGCGGCGAATGTGAACTGGTTCTCAAGAGTCGATGTCGCGGACGACGGTACGATGGCTTTCGTAGCAAATCATTCAAAACCAGGCAATGCAGTAACACTGCGCTTTGAAATGCCGACACTCGTGGTATTGCACACGTGTCCACATCCGCTGAATCCAGCGCCGGAGTATCCACGATGTTCGATCGCTTATCGATTGAGTCTTGCAGAGGACCTGGCAGACGATGATCTGTGCCGCATTTCTAGAGACGAAAACGGCCGTGGATTCATGAACAACTATTTGTATTTACTCGGCAGGTGACATACATACTAGGATCGATGAAATGTTGAGCGAAAGTACATTAATCACCGAGCAAGCCAATTGGACGGAGACCGTACTCGCTGGCGATTATTGGTTGAACACGATACGGAAAGGCGACACGTTCCGGATTACCGATCTCAAAGGCAATCAGGCTGTAGATACGTTGTTTTTCAACGCAAACAACCCCCATGAGCGATACAGTGCGTTCGATACAGTCCGGGAACAAAGAAACCTCTACCTTACGACGGGATCAAAGCTCCTGTCTGACGAAGGAAACGCGATGTTGACGATCGTTGCAGATACCTGTGGGCGTCACGATACCTTAGGGGGTGCGTGTGCGGGAGAGAGTAACACTGTACGGTATGCGCTCGATAAAAAAAGCATGCATTCGTGTCGAGATAGTTGGTTACTAGCGATCAATCAACACGATGAATGGGGTCTGACGAAACGGGACATAACGCACAACATTAATTTCTTTATGAATGTCCCCGTGACGCCCGAGGGAACGCTCACGTTTGAAGATGGCATCAGCGCACCCGGTAAATATGTGGAGCTGGTTGCGGAAATGGACATATTGGTCCTCATTTCGAACTGTCCGCAACTGAACAACCCTTGTAACGGCTTCAACCCTACGCCGATCGAGCTTGCGGTTTGGCGATCTGGCCGTTAACCGCAACAGATCGTACACAAGCCATACGAGATCATGTTTCAAAAAGTACTCATAGCTAATCGAGGGGAGATCGCAGTACGCATTTGTCGTACGCTCGATACGATGGGGATCGAAAGCGCTGCGGTTTTCTCGGACGATGATCGCGGATCAATGCACGTGGACGTTGCCACTGAAGCCCATTCGCTCGGGGGCGGCGGCGTAGCCGACACATACGTGGATGTCGACAAGATTCTCGATGCAGTTAGACGCTCGGGTGCTGACGCGGTCCATCCCGGCTATGGCTTTCTGAGTGAGAATGCAAATTTCGCTCGGCGGCTCGAAGCGTTAGGTGTTGTATTTATCGGTCCACGACCGGACCACCTAACGAGCTTCGGCCTCAAGCATGAAGCGCGAAACCTAGCCAGTGCTGCCGGTGTGGCGTTATTACCGGGTAGCGGCGTACTTTCGAGCCTCAGCGATGGTTTGCGCGAAGCAGAAGCGATTGGTTATCCCGTCATGCTGAAAAGCTCCGCTGGCGGGGGTGGCATCGGTATGGAACGTTGTGAGAATCAGGCAGAACTGCGAGCGTGTTTTGATACTGTCGAGCGGCTTGCGAATGGTGCATTTGGCGATTCACGACTATTTGTAGAACGTTGCGTCGCGAATCCAAGACACGTTGAGGTTCAAGCATTTGGCGATGGAGAAGGTGGTATCGTGATTCTCGGTGACCGAGATTGTTCACTTCAGCGCCGTCACCAGAAGGTGGTTGAGGAATGTCCGGCACCCAACGTTCCGAAACGCGTCCGAAAACGTATGCACGAAGACGCAGTCGCTCTGTTGTCGAGCGTGTCCTATAGAAGTGCCGGTACCGTTGAGTTTCTCTACGATCCTGCACGGCAAGAAGCGACATTTCTTGAAGTCAACACGCGCCTTCAAGTTGAACATGGCGTCACCGAACTTGTGTACGGCGTTGATCTCGTTCAGTGGATGATCGAATTGGCAGCAAATGAGTTCTCGCCAATAGAGACGGTACGTTCAGCGCTAAAACCGACCGGCTGCGCGATTCAGGCGCGTGTGTGTGCCGAAGACCCAATGCACGACTTTCGACCGACGCCAGGGTTGCTTTCGGTCGTGAGTTTTCCAGAAGTTCCCAATGTTCGTATCGACACGTGGTTGCGATCGGGAACAGATGTTTCGCCGCGATATGACTCCCTAGTTGCCAAAGTTATGGCATACGGACAGACTCGCGAAGAAGCACGGCATCGAATACAGAGTGCTCTCGAAGATAGCGTTCTGCACGGCGTTGAGACCAACCGGGAGTATTTGTTACAAGCAATTGCATCGGATGCGTTCATAAGGGAAAGTCACGATACCACCACACTGGGTAGCGTCGACTATCGACCTCATACGATAGAAGTCGTCGTACCTGGAGCGCAAACGACGATTCAACAGTGGCCCGGTCGTTTGGGATTTTGGAACGTTGGTGTTCCGCCGTCAGGACCTATGGACGATCTTTCTTTCCGGTTTGGAAATCGTTGCCTAGGTAATACGGAGGGAGCGTCGGGACTCGAGGTGACGGTCACGGGACCGACGTTGTACTTTCATAGTTCGACCACAATTCTGATTGCGGGTGTCGCTGAGATCAACCTGCAACGAGACGGGATCGAACAGAGACAGAAACCGTGGCAACCGCTCGCAGTGGAAAGAGGTGACGTACTGTCGATTGGTGACATAACCGATGGCATGCGTGCGTACGTGCTCTTTGCGGGCGGGTTAGAGATTCCAGATGTGATGGAATCTGCGGCGACATTCACGTTAGGTGGTATCGGTGGTCTGAATGGTCGCGCGTTGATGGTAGGCGATGTCGTCAGGTTAAGCACACACGCCCATAAGGAACGTGCGAACACCTCTGCGCTCGCAGATTTCTCTGTACCCGACTTACAGGCGCGTTTCGTTTTGCGGATTACGATGGGACCTCACTGCACTGAGGATTTCCTTACGCAGTTGGACTTGCAAGAGTTCCTCGATGCCGAATGGACAGTGCACTACCACTCGAGTCGAACGGGTGTCCGATTGATTGGTCCGCGCCCCTCATGGTCTAGACTAGATGGTGGGGATGCAGGACTCCATCCGTCCAACGTACACGACAATGCTTACGCGTTTGGTGCAATCGATTTCACAGGTGACATGCCCGTGATTCTTGGTCCTGATGGTCCGAGCTTAGGCGGGTTTGTGTGTCCAGCAGCGGTAATCGAGGCAGATCGATGGAAGCTCGGTCAGCTCAAGGGTGGAGACACAATCGAGTTCGTCGCTGTAACCGAAGCTGAGGCGAAACAAGCCTCCATCGAACGAAATGACGCAATCGCCGCTTGCTCAACCCGAGCTTTCTCGCCACCTACTGTATTCCGACGAGGAGTCGAAGATCCGATCCTATATGTGGCCGACGATATTTGCGTACGTCGCGCCGCTCAAGATTCTCTGCTGGTCGAATTTGGTCCAAATGTGTTAGACATTGGACTTCGTCTTCGAGTAGATAGATTAGAAGAAGGAATAGTTTCCGAGCGAATCCCCGGCGTACTTGAGACGACGGCAGGAATTCGTTCACTGCTTATTCGCTTCGACGAGAGACGTTGGTCGTCCCGCGAACTAACTAGAGAACTACAACCGCATTTCGATAGGGCGCGAGAACCGGAATCGTCTCGGACGTCACGCGTCATAAATTTGCCTCTATCGTGGGATGACCCCGCCTGCCGAGAGGCGATCGAGCGGTATATGCAAAGCGTTCGAGCCAATGCACCGTGGTGCCCGGACAACATTGAATTTATCCGTCGAATCAATGGGTTGCCTAGTCGAGACGCTGTGCAGGACATCGTTTTCGACGCTGAATACCTTGTGATGGGTCTTGGCGATGTATATCTAGGAGCACCCGTCGCTACGACGGTGGATCCCAGACACCGTTTAGTGACGACGAAGTACAACCCTGCACGGATCTGGACTGCGGAGAACTCGGTCGGTATTGGTGGCGCGTACCTCTGTATCTACGGCATGGAAGGTCCCGGCGGTTATCAATTTGTGGGACGTACGCTTCAAGTTTGGAATAGCTACTTAAGAGGCGAAGCATTCGATAAGCACTGGCTTCTCCGCCCTTTCGATCAAATTCGTTTTTTCGAGGTAGATGCGAAGGAACTACTCGAAATACGAGAAGCCTTCCCAGTAGGTGCACACCCAATCGAAATCGAAGAGAGTTCTTTCGATTTCGATCGTCATGTAGCGTTTCTCAACGACAAGGTCGACGAAATCGCTGAATTTGAAAATCGGCGACGTACTGCATTTGCGGCCGAGCTCTCAGATTGGCGAGATCGTGGACTCTTGACATTTGAAACCGGCGACGAAGGAGGTTTTGTGAGTTCACCGATGGACGTCGATGGCGAGGCGTTCGTCGCGAGTCCTTTGGCGGGATCAATTTGGTCCGTTCATGTTCAAGATGGGCAGTTAGTAGAAGTCGGAGATGTGCTGTTCGTTGTTGAATCGATGAAAACAGAGTTCGAGGTAACCGCTCCTGCAACTGGTGTCGTCGGCGAAGTACTTGTATCAAAAGGGGAGGCGGTACAAGCAGGTCAAGCACTTGCGGCAGCTCAATGATTCGATTAGACAGCATCACCTGGCTGCGAAAAAGGTATGCTGACGGACGGTTTCAACCGCAGGACGTCATTGAGACTGCTAGAAAGCGTGCTCTAGGTGCACATGAAGCGGTTTGGATTCATGTACTTGATGAATCGTTGCTCTCCACCTACATAGACCGCTTAGAAAACCTTGACTTCGACACTTCACCTTTGTGGGGAGTCCCATTTGCGATTAAGGACAACATCGATTTAGCAGATGTACCGACGACGGCTGGTTGTCCGGACTATGCGTACGTACCTGAGCGATCCGCTTTTGTCGTGTCCCGTCTCATTGATGCAGGTGCGATACCCATTGGCAAAACAAATCTAGACCAATTCGCAACCGGTTTGACTGGCACTCGTTCCCCCTACGGGGCCGTACCCAACGCGATTGACCCAACTTATATCGCTGGTGGAAGCAGCAGTGGCTCAGCTGTTGCGGTAAAAAACGGCTCAGTGTCGTTCGCACTTGGAACGGATACTGCGGGATCAGGGAGGATTCCAGCAGCATTCAATGACCTGATCGGGTTTAAACCAACGCGTGGCTGGTGGTCTACGAAAGGCGTAGTACCGGCATGTCGAAGTCTCGACTGTGTGTCGGTATTTACAAATAACGTCGCTGATGCAAGCGTTATCGCTCGTGTTGCCGGTAGCTTCGATAGAGAAGATCCATTTGCACGCCGGATCGAGCAAGCATCGTTTGGTCGTTCGAGGCCACAGATCGGGTACCTAAATCCAAACCGATTACCTTGGCGTGAGCATTCAGAGTATGCGAATTTGTATCGTGACTTCATAGAAGATCTTCCTGATCCTTCAGTTTCCATCGATCCAGAACCATTTCTAGGCGCGGGCGCTCTCCTATACGAAGGTCCGTGGATAGTTGAACGCGTTGTCGCAGTTGGCGATTTTCTTATGAACCATCGAGATGCTATTCACCCAATTTCTAGGGCAGTCATTGAGTCTGCGCCGAAGCTCTCGGCAGTGGAGTGCTTTCAGGCACAGTATCAATTGGCCGGATTGAGACGGCAGATCGAATTGATATACGAAGAAATCGATGTTCTCGTCATGCCTACAGCGCCGAAACATTACACGCTGGCGGAAGTTGAGAACGATCCCTTCGTGACGAATTCCTATCTCGGTACGTTTAGCCATTGTGTCAATCTGCTTGATCTCTGCGCTGTTGCGATTCCGGCTAGTGCAACGGCATCAGGACTGCCCTTCGGAGTGACACTTGTGAGTAAAGCCGGCTTCGACATATCCCTGCTGCAAGTTGCGGCGAGCATATGTGATGACGAGCCCATAGAGTCGTTCGCCTCCTTAGGTGGCGAGATGCGTCTTGCAGTATGTGGGGCTCATATGACGGGACAACCGTTGAATCATGAGCTGGAACGCCGTGGCGGTAGACGAATACAGCGAACTCGAACGAGTTCCAAGTACCGACTCTATCAACTACCGGACGGTATCCGACCCGCTTTGGTACGCAGCGAGTCAGAAGGAGCAGCGATTGAGCTTGAGGTTTGGACATTACCTGAAGAAGAGCTCGGGGTTTTCATCCGGTCGATCGAACGCCCACTTGCCATTGGATCCGTTGAACTTGAAGACGGTGATTGGGTTAAAGGATTCGTAGGAGACTTCAGCGCGACGGACGGGGCAGTCGAAATAACGGCATTTGGCGGTTGGCGAGAATTTCGGCGTACTTCGAAACCTCTAATTTCATAATGTAAAGTACACCTGCGACTAGGGGTTTCGGTGCATGGGCGATGATAATCGCCAGTGCTCTACTGTGCTCAGGACCGAAGCTTGCGTTTATTTATGGAAATGAACGTCTTAGCAAATCGCACCTGGGTTCTAAAAACCCAGGTGCGATTTGAACAGTCTAAATCAGCCATATCACTGACTGCGGCGAGTTACCAAGGTTCACCAGTGCAACCAGCAAGCCAAGCGTGATAACTGCACTCGCGAACGGAACTAACGCTTGAATAACCATGAAGAGCCGGTTAGTCGCTTTGAATCGTTCGTCCATAACTGAACGCACAGATCCAATTTCCTCGACCAACTCTGAACGCAAAAACGCAATGTCCTTGGTCAATTCAGAGCGCAAAAAAGCGATGTCTTTGGTCAGTTCGGAACGCAACGACTCATTGCTCTTGTCCATCTCTGAACGCACGAGCGCAAATCCCGTTTCCATGTCTGATCGCAAAGACGTAGCGGTTGTGTCGATTTTCGAATCTAAATCAGCGATGCTCTTCAGCATGCGATCAAATCCACTATCGACCATTTCATCCACAACCATCAGTGTGCCATTAGCCTGTTCGGCGTTGAAGTCGTGTTCTTCTTCCAACTTCCGACGAAGTGCATCTGCGCGGTTAAGCGACATCATGACGCACCTCCCCAGGTACTTCAAGGAGCATTGTAAAAAGCAAACGCGACTGGCGCAAAACCAATTTCTTAGTCCTGCGCGAAGGTAAATTCGTCATGCGCGAAGACTCGCGAATGAACGAAATGTTCCGTCGAAACGGAACGACGTAGAAAGTCAACACGGTGTTGTCCTCCTCTTTCGATGAGGACCAACACCCCGCTCCGGGGATTGCTCCCCAGATGGGTTGAGCCGACTCACTAGGAGTCGACGACGTTAAATCGAGGTACACATGACGCCTTAAAAAAGCACCACGCTGTATGCCGATCTCAGTACCCGGTGGCATCTCTACCGCTAAATCCGTAGCGGCCACGATAAAAACTCCTTCTATCTTCTACGACTCGGTTTTGTATTCACAGAAACCAATGCGTGACTCCACCAACTAAACGAAGCAGCGAGTGGAACCATCTGGTGAAGCGTCCTCTTTTTTGATTTCCAGTTGTGAGAATTAGCTCCGATTTCCGCTTCTGATGTTTTAAGCTGGATCACAAGGTTGGTGCTAAATTCCGCATGGACCGCGAATTTGAAGCAAGAGCGCGAAGACGTGTATCAGAAATCATTTCATCGGTTGTCGGAGTTCTTTATGAAAACCCTTCGTGATGATCGAGATACGACTAAACTCTCCCGGAGGAATGTAGATTTCTTCCTCACAAACTCATGGTGGGAAATAACTGTTTTGGCGGAACCGGAATGTCAAAGTCGCCACTCGCGCTAATACTGGTCTTCAGTCTTGGATTGACGCAAATAACCTCCGCACATTTAGACGGCGTCAATGCGAATGGGTGTCACACACCCGGTGGCACAGATAGTGGCAATCCCTGTCACTGCCATGCGCCTGGCGATTTCACTGAGGAACTCGCTTGCGAAAACGGTGCGCCGGTCCAGGGCGGTTCACAAGACGATGACGACGTCAATAGCGAATCGGGTGACGATTCGGACGACGCAGAAGACGCCTCACCAACGACGTGGCTCGGTCTACGTGTCGAAGATCAGCTTGAATGTGATGGCGAAGGCCAACGTTACATTCGGGATCACTACGCATACGACTCCGATGCTGACATAACCATCGCACATACCATGGGCGGTATCTACGGCCCGTACGAAGACCGATGCTTCGACAGTTACAGAGACGTAACAGTTGAGCACATGGTATCAGCGAACGAGGGACACAAAAGTGGCATGTGCGAACGAGACATCGTGGAGCGATACACGTTGGGCAACGATTTGCTGAACTTGACTCTGGCAAGCTCCGAAGTGAATAGTTTCAAATCCAACAAGGATCCGGGCGAGTGGGAGCCAGACTACAACAAGTGTTGGTATGTCTATCGCGTCATTGAAGTAAAACGTAAATACGATATGTCGATCGATGAAAGGGAACGAGATGCAATGAAGCGGATCTTAGCAGATTGTTCTGTAGAGGATCTCTATCTCGTCCCGCGTGACGATTGCGCACTGCCAGAAGAGTAGCGGTTCCACGTCATTGCGGTAGCTCGAACGAGCTAAGAATCCGGTACGTCGCCAACATACTATAGCTCATTTAGTTGAAGCTCAATGGCTTAATACGCTATACGCGTTTTCGCGTAGGTGGACAGAATTAGAAATCCGATGAGTGACGCGGTCCTTAAATTCGATCTTGAACATAAGCAGTTCGTGATCCACGTGGACGAGACCAATGCGCTGGAACTTTATGTCGACAACTGTTTACGAAAGCGCGACAGTAGCTTGGACCCAGTCGGCTATGTATGGACCAACATTGAGCTAAACTGGGAAGAGCATCGTTATGTGGAAGCAAGACTTAGCCGTGCTTCACGCGCTTTGCACGTCACGGTAAACCACGAGACAGTGTTTAACGAATCCCTTGGTTAACGCTATCCAGCTGGCGCGGGTATGCCGGTGGGTTGATCTTCCGTAACCGGTAACCGATCGACGGCCGCTCGATTCCAACCGACATCTGCAAGCGCTCTAATCCACGTAGGAATCAAGATAAGCGTGATCATCGTCGCAAACAGGATACCAAAAGCGATCGAAATCGCCATGTTTACGATCATTTTCGCTTGAGATGACTGCTCAAAGAGTATCGGCATGAGTCCCAGAAACGTCGTCAACGAGGTCAACAGGATTGCTCGGAAGCGTGCCTTTCCTGAACTCGTGATTGCGCTTACAAGGTCTGCGCCTTCGGCGAGCTTGCGCTTAACGTAGTGAACCAGAATCAAGCTATCGTTAACGACCACGCCACTCAGCGCCATGCATCCAATCATCGAAACGAAGTTGAAGACGATCGTGCCGTCGAAGAGCGATCGCATGATCCAATGACCGAATACTGCACCAATGATTCCAAATGGAATGACGCTCATAATCAGTATCGGCAGTAGGTACGAACGTAGTGGAATCGCCATTAGTGCATAGATCGTGACTATGGCGAACGAAAACGCAATGATCAGCGAATTAACGCCGACCATCTCATCGCGGGTTGTTCCTCCGACTTCCCACGTTACGCCCGGATAGCGAGCTTCTAAATCAGGTAAGAAATCTCGCTCAGCCGCCACTAGGACTTGCTGAGGATTGACGAGTCTGCGTTCCGCCTCTGAAGAAATAGCAATCGTGCGAGCGCCGCTTTCCCTTCTTATCGAACTGTATCCAGTATCTTCTCGATACTCGGCGACGGTGTCGAATGGTGCACTTGAACCATCCGGTAACCTCACCCACATATTGTCGAGCGTTCCGATCGAAGAACGTTCATCCTTCGGATACTTGACCATAACCCGAAGATTGGTGCTCCCTCGTTGTATTCTCTGAACTTCCGCGCCGTAGAGTGCGTATCGGACTTGCCGACCTAAATCACTAAGCGTTAAACCAGCAGCCTGACCTGCCGGTTTGACGGCGAGCCGCATTTCCCGCGGTCCAGCGGTTGCGGAACTCTGTACGTTGTATAAACCATTGAAGTCACGAAGGTAGTTGACAAGATCGTCACCCGCACGTTCTAACGTGTCAGGATTCTCACCACGAAGGTTGATGTCGAGGTCAGAACCGCTTCCCATTCGCTGGGATGCGGAGATACTTAGGTCTTCGGTGTGTGCGAGATCGCCGACCTTTTCCCGCCATCGGCGCGCGACTTCCGCCGTAGTAACAGGTCGTTCACCGAGTTTCGAAAGCTCGAGCTGAAAGCGTGCCTCTGTGTTATCGTTTCGCGTGTAAGCGAAAACGTTTTGAATAACCGGATCACCGGTCTCTTCGAGAAACTCTGCCTGTAATTCGTCTAAGGCTCCGTTTATGTGATTGATGGTGTCAATCATCAATTGATCTGGTGCACCTTCAACGATCGTTACTTCGCCACGCACAAAGTCGCTTACGTTACCGGGGAAAAAACCGAACGGAACGACACCGCTAGCGACCAACATCGACGCGCCAACGAGTAGCATGAAGAAAAACGAAAGGGTCGCGTAACGGAACTCCATGCACCGTCGCAGTAATGGAATATAGACGCTATCTACGAAGCGACCTAGTTGCTTCTGTGTCCAATCTGCTACCACATCCCATCGACCGTGGGACGACTTCATCAACGCTAGATGAGACGGCAATATCAACTTGGACTCGACGAGTGAAAAGAGTAGACAGAAAATAATGACACTCGTGATGGGTATGACGATGTTTTTGATTGGACCGGTCTCAAACATGAGTGGCATAAAGGCAGCGACGGTCGTTAGCACGCCGAATGTCGCTGGTACCGCAACACGCTGTGCGCCTCGCACGATATTTGCAACGTTGTAGCCTTTCTGCATGGTCTCAGCATGCGCACTCTCCGCAATGATGATCGCGTCGTCCACGACAATGCCGATGACAACGATGAATCCAAAGAGACTTGGCATACTGATCGTGACATCGAGCGCTGGTAGAAATATCACCGCGCCAAGAAACGCGACCGGAAGTCCAAACACCACCCAAAATGCTTCACGTAGGTGTAGGAAAACACCAAGTGCCAAAAATACCAAGCATGCGCCGAATAAGAGGTTTTTGAGCATCATCTTGAGATGCCCTTCGAGGTAGTAAGCGGAACTACCCCACGTAGTCAGTTCGATCGATTTCGGAAGCGTGTGTTGACGCTCTTCCGCCCATTCTGTAACCGCCGCAGCGATATCAACGTCGTTCTCTTTACCACGGGCGAGCGCTTGGATACCGATTGAAGGTTTTCCATTGAAGAGCGTGATGTTTTGAAAGTCGACGAATCCGTCATGGATCGACGCGATTTGGCCAAGATTTAGTGTCGTTCCGTCTGGGTTGGTCAGGATCGTAATCTGCTCGTACTCTTCACCTGTATACGCCTGACCGGTCGCTCGCACTCGAATGCTGCCGCTCTGAGTTTCGATCGCACCACTGGATACGTTGACCGACCATTGTCGAATGATCTGTGCGACTCGTTCTAGCGTTAGTCCGTAGCGCTGTAGCATCGATTCGCTTATTTCGATGCGGATTTCATAAGGTCGAACGCCGTTTAGCTCCGCGTATGAAACATCATCAAGTGCGATGACCTCTTTCCGCAGCTGCTCTGCAACGTCCGCCAACGTCCGCATGTCGACGTCTCCTGAAACTTGGACGGCGATGGCTTGAGGTTTAAACATCTGCATTTCACCAACGCGTGGCGGGTATGCGTCAGGTGGGAAGGAGCTGATAGAGTCAACGGCCGCTTTAACCTCATTTGTAACCTCAATGAGGTCATAGCCTGTAGCCAGTACGATCGTTACTTGACCATTACCTTCGTTTGAAAACGAGTAATACCGATCAACGCCCTCGATATCCTTGATCGCCTCTTCGATCTTTATGGTGATTGTTTCTTCGATATCTTCCGGCGAAGCACCGGGATAGCTCATTGATACCGTAATTCGTTCAGTTTCGAACGCCGGCATCGTCTCGACTTTGATATTTAAAAGCGTGTATATGCCGAGCCCAACGACCAGGAGCCAAATTAGGTTCGCGGCGACGTGATTGGTCGCGAACCAACCAATCAATCCAGTTACGCGTTGATCTTCAGCTTCTTCGGCACTTGTGTTGAACGATTCACGTTGTTGCGAAGAAGGGATCTGCTCGGTTCCCTGATCAGCAATATCGTCACTCACTGTATTTCACCCTCATTCCCGGCAAAGGTTGGTCGATCGGCGTAATGCACACCAATTCCCCTTCATCGAGTCCCTCCGAAATATAAGCCGAATTTCGATCTGATCGAATTATCGTAAGCTCCCGTGGATAGATCTCATCTGTGTCGTCGACCACCCATACGGTATCTCCGTCGTAGATAGCGTGACGCGGCAAGACATACAGTTCCCCGGCTTGGCGACCTTCAATTCGAGCGTTTACAAACGTTCCGAAAAGCAACGTATGTTCGTGCGACACGGTGTTGTCGTAAGGGCTTTCGACCTGCGCCACGACATGTACGACACGCGATGTATCGTTCACCAGTCCTTCAGAGCGCACGATAGTTCCCTGCCAAACGGCTGGCTCGTCGTGCCCAATGTCCGCGGTCAATGTGACAGGTATCTTGCGGTCGCGTGAAAAGTGTTCGAGATCTAGGAACTGAAAGTCTCTCAGTGATACCGGTAAACGTATTTCGGCAAGGTCAATAGCAACGGTCGTGGCGATTTGAGCGCCAGTATTTACGAACTGACCGAGGTCGGCGAGTTTTTCAACAATCATGCCGTCGAAAGGCGCCCGGATGATGGTTCGATCGAGATCCTCTTCGGCTTTCTCTAGTGCAGCTTGATTTAGATCGAGTTCCGCAAGCGCTTCGGCTAATTGCGGTTTTCGTAACGTCAGGTCAGAAGGCTCTTCGTTGACGTTCGACAAACCTTGAAGCGTATTCCAGTTATCCAATGCCTGCGCAGCAAGTGCTTGTTCGGTCTGTAGGAGTGTTCTTGATTTGGCTAGATCTGCTCGAGCACGTTTTAGCGCGGTTTCGTAATTACGCGGGTCAATGCGTGCCAATACCTCGTCTCGCGTAAAAAAACCGCCACTTTCAAGATTTGGCGACACCTCAACGATATGCCCGGTGACTTCCGACACGATCGTCGTACGCGTTCGAGGCGTTGCAACCCCTTGAGAAACGACTGAGAACTGCACAGGTTCTCGCTCCATGGTTAAAACTTGCACAAGCAATGCTGGCGGTTCGACCTCGAAGCGTGGTGGAGTCGGCGGTTCTCGCGTAAGCGTGGCATACACGAACCCACCCGCAATAGCGATAAAGGCTATTGGCAAACCGACTTTCAGGGACGTTAGTAGAAATCGTTTAGGTCGCTGGACCGTCGTCGATTCAGTGATTTCAGGTGTGTCTGTCAATTCTGAAGTAATGGCATCCGCACCCCATAGGGGCTCGCGGAGCGCTGTTTACGACTCCTTGCTTTCGGTGCTGTACGAACTATGGAAGCGGTGCGCGCGGATAGGTTGGTGCAGAGTTCGCTGTTGGGTTGGAATTCGTGTACGAGCGTGCGTGGGATAAGCGTTCGCGAATTTTCGAAGCTTTTTGATACGAAATGCACAGCGCGTGTTGGAATGTGAAATTATATTGGGGTGGCGCACTCTCTGAATGCGCCTCAAAACATCAAGAATAGCTTGCTTCTGTTCTGGATAGACCACTTTTTTGGTTGTTCGTTGTCCAACACCATTCAAAATCGTTAAACTCTCGTCGGTTCAACGTCTTCTCGACGACTTAGAGCGTGTCACGTCCAAATTTTCAGTTAGATCACTTCGAACCCGCGTTATTCGCGTCGCAGGGCTATATCGTGAGAAAAGGGTTAATTCCGCGACCGATGATCGCGAGCCTCAGGAAGGTGACAGAGCAGGCTCTTGATCCTTTAATAGGTCCAGTTGAATTTGAAGCGGAGGTAGGTTATCCAGGCGCGCCAGAAACGCGTGACGCGAGCGGCGGCGACACACCTCGACGATTGTTGCATGCATACGCGAGAGATTCTGTATTCGCAGATCTAGCGACATCACAGACTATCCGAAACACGCTGGTCGAGATCATGGAAACTGACGACGTGTACTTGAGCCAAAATCACCATAACTGCGTGATGACTAAACATCCTGGTTATTCGAGTTCAACAAGCTGGCATCAGGATATACGTTATTGGTCATTCGATCGAGCGGAGCTAGTCTCCATTTGGTGTGCGTTAGGAAATGAGACACGAGAGAACGGCGCACTCTCTGTTATTCCTGGCAGTCATATTGAAAGCGTCGAACGAGGGCGGCTTGATCGCGATCTCTTCCTGCGTACGGACCTCGACGAGAACCAGAGTTTGCTCGAACGTCAAGTGCAGGTCGAATTAGACGCGGGAGACGTCATGTTCTTCCATTGTCGCCTATTTCATGCGGCGGGACGCAATGAGTCAGATGCCGTCAAATACTCAGCAGTTTTCACCTACCACGACGGTGACAACCACCCGATTCCAGGGACGCGATCCGAACGCTATCCAGCTATTCCTCTCAACTAACCCGCGTTGTAAGAGAGCGACATGGAAGACGCAATGAATGAATTTGAGCGCGAAATGGCAAAAGACGGTGTGGAAAAAAACGATCCGACAAACCGAGTCGAAACCTCGAACGGACCCAGCGAACCTACGCCTGAGCAACTAGGTGCACGCGACAATGCGATGGGCGATTCGCAGCGGAATTACTTGCGTGACTTCCTTGACGACATGAACTATGTTTCACCTGATTACGTTTTCAATTGGCGACGAGATGGCGCTCAATCTGCGGTTGCTAATCACTTAAGACAAGGACGCTATCCAGTAGGCGACCAAATTGATCTGCATCATAAGTTGATTCGAGAAGCGCACGAACTAATTTGGACATTTCTTTCCGATGCACTGGCGAAGGGTCATCGAACCGTGTTGATCGTCCACGGTAAAGGAGCAGAATCCAACCCACCGGCTCGATTGAAGAGCTATGTTGGGCAAGCACTGCAAGATCACCAAGACGTAAATGCATTCTGCACGGCACCGCCCGAACAGGGTGGTGGAGGCGCTACACTCGTTTGGCTGCGCAAGTCGGAAGAGGAAAAGGAAGCGACTCGCGAACGCATCCAGCGCAGATTGGGTTAAATCCGCCCTTTTTGCAGGTCGAGTTTTCCTCGTACGAGGTTCAATCTAAGCACATCGCTTGCGCCTTCCGCTAGTCGCCAAGCGCGAACACGCCGGTAAAGTTCCTCTAACGGGTGACCATTCTGCAAAGCCATGCCACCGTGGAGTTGAATTGCCATATCTACGATTTCGCCGATCGCCTCGGTACAAAAGACCTTACTGGCGATGACTTCGTTAATAACGTTTTCGCCTGCTTCCGCGATACGTGCGGTTCGATACAGCATGCTACGAGCGGCAAAAGCTTTGATTCGCATGTCCGCATAGCGAAGGCGGACGCCTTCTTTATTTCCCAACGGTTCACCGCTTCTATGAGGCGCTTGTAAGTGTTCCGTAGTTCGCTGGATCACCCATTGCATGAGGCCAACACTCTGTGCGGCGAATACCAAACGCGTATCACCAATCTGATTCATTGCTCGTGGCATACCACGGCCAGGATCACCAATCACGTGGGATCGCGGAACTCTCACATCCCGGAAGCGCATGGACGCATGGTGACTACCATCGATTGAACCAAATGTCTCCACGATCTCAATACCTGGCGTTGCCATGTCGATCAGCAACATCGCGGGTCCGAGTTCCTCGATTTCTACCATCGCGTTGATGTAGTCCGCTGTCGCACCGCCGGTCACGAACGACTTTTGACCATTGACGATTAGCGATTCGCCTTCTAACGCCGCCCAGGTCACACGTTCCGCATCATCTGGTTCGGTAAACCCGAATGCGCCTCGTTTCTCTCCCGCGAGCATCGGCGCAAGGTACTCGCTTTTCAAAGGTTCACCTACGCCTTGCAGCACACCTGGTTGAGGACCGAACAAACCGCCGACATGGCAAAGGTTGAACGCACCTAAGGTTTCGTGAACAACGACCGACTCGAGTGGTCCTGCTTCTAAACCGCCGAACTCTTTCGGTTGGGACAATCCATAGATATCTGCTGCCTTCGCAGCTGCGGTAATGCGCGCTCGACGATCTTTCCGCTCAAGCACCTCGTCCTGAAGTATTCCACGAATCTCTGAACAGAGATTCTCGACTTGCAGACGACGTTCAACTAGCGATACAGGTAAAGATTCAGGCATTTACTATCGGTTCGTGAAGGCGATTTAGGCAACGGTTTTTAGAGGAACATTGAGCCGAACGCAAAGAATGTTGAGATGCCAAACAATACCATGATGGAAGCCCAAATAGTCCAAAAGACCCAGTTTTCCCTGCGTGCATGGTTTCGAACTAGCGCTTCGACTTCTTCCGGATCCATGGCGAAGATTGAAGATGGCAGGGCATAGCGAGTAATGCCGTCCCCACGACCGGGTAATTTCATAAAGAGGTCATTCGTTTGATCTAACGTCCTTTTGATCGTGACGATATCGAGTCCAGTTGCGTCTCTAATTTGGATGGGGTGGAGGGACCGCTCTTCATGATCGCAAAAACTGCGGTAGATTGCCAGAATTCGAGCCGTATTTCCTCGAAAACGAAATATCCCTAGCATCTAATTTGCTCGATGTGCGATCAGAATCGCTCGTTTTGGCGCTGAATGACCTTCGATTGTGCGTGAATTATCAGATGGGTCAAGCGAATCACTTAACGATTGGAACGGCATGTGGCTCGTAGTGTGTTGTTCGTCGACAGTAGTCTTTGAAACGTTAATGAGAGTCGGATCCACAAATCCAGCGCCACGTAGTTTAGTTTTGAGCGTATTAACGCTCGGAATATGGTAGACGTTTCGCATTCCGGCGTAACGCGTTTTCGGGTGGATGTCCACGTCTGCAACAATCGATTCAAGTACAACGTGGCCTCCGGGTTGACATCGCTCAAATAGTGCTTGTAAGTGCGAATCAACATCTCGTTGATGGTATATCACGCCCATCGAAAGCACGATGTCAAATTCAGTCTTCACCACGTCGCGGTCAAACCTCAGTGGAACAACGACGTTTGACGATTGAACAAACCAATTAATCAGAGCTGCCTGAAGGGCGTAGAGTAAATAACCATCGACGCCTAACACTGTTCTGGCTCCCGCAGCTAATGCGCGGAACCCGAAATATCCATTTCCGCATCCGACATCAAGGACCGCTTTCTCTTGCCACTGTACGTGAGGACACAATCGCGCCCATTTGAAATCGGAACGCCATTCAGAGTCGATTACCCGTCCGAACAAATTTAGTGGTCCTTTCCGCCAGGGAATCAGACTATCAATCGCTTGATCCAGCACTCGGCCTTCGGAAGTGGAAAGTTCGTCGGCATGACCTACTTCAATCGTGTCGCCGAAATGAGTGTGTGACGAACGGGTGTCTGGTAGTGAATCAAGCGTGGTTAGCCAACTCTGAAGCTTTCCGTGACTCAAATCTGGCCAATTGATCGGGAATCCAGCAGAATGCCAACTCGACGCCAGCCACTCGCGAAACCTCACGGACGTGCGATGAGCGACACCCAATTGAGTAACTGAAACCAGAGTGTGATGCTACTGAATCCGGCTTCGCTCAAGCGGTTTTGGTGCGTCTCGATCGAATCGATGACCATCACCTTCTCCAACGCATCGCGTTTCTGCGTGATTTCGAGTTCGGTGTAGCCCTTCGCACGTTTAAACGAGTGGTGATAGTTAACGAATTCGTCGTCCGACTGAACTTTCTCTGTCAAAATGAGCATACCGTCCGGTCGTAAACCACGACGAATCTTCGTTAGCATGCTCAACCGTTCATCTGGCTCGATGAACTGAAGAACGAGGTTCATCACGGCGATATCGACATCATCGAGATTACTCGTTCTAATGTCTTGGAGCAGAAATGTCACCCGTTCATCGGTAATTTCAGCTCGCGCGGCTCTGATCATCGCTTCGGAGGTGTCGATTGCTACGATTTGGGTTGTGGGATCGGTGAGCTGACCTAGAAGGGAATTTGCTACGGCACCACGCGAACAGCCTAAATCGATGCATCGCAACGGGCGTCGGACAGTTCGACTATGTACCGCTGCGAGAACGCCGATGAGTTCGACGACCACGTCATAACCGGGTACAGACCGCCGCACCATGTCGTTGAAGACTCGGGTAACTTCTTCGTTGAACGTGAAATCTTGGACGGATGCCTGTTTTTCTGCGTACAACTGATCTGGCGAATCTGACACGTCCTCATTCATAATTGAAACAGGATGAATATCTCGCGATCGGACATTTCGGGCATGCGCAGCCTCAATTATCCGAAGTACTACGTTAATCGGGAGCTTTCGCTTCTCGAATTCAATAGACGCGTGATTCAGCAGGCTAGGAACGAGAAGTTCCCGTTGCTAGAACGACTGCGTTTTGTGTGCATCGCGAGCTCAAATCTCGACGAGTTTTTCGAAATTCGCGTTGCCGGATTGCAGCAAAGGCGGAAGTACGGTCAATTCAGGCGTGGTCCAGACGGTCTATCGGTCGAGGAGCAGCTTGAGCAGATCGCACAGGTCTCCCACGAGCTCGTCGATGAGCAATACGAGATCCTAAATGAGACTTTGATTCCCGCATTGCGCGATCGTGATATTTACTTCCTCAAACGCGATGAATGGACACCGGCTCAGCAAGCGTGGGTTCTACGCTATTTTCGGGGTGAGTTGCTCCCGATTCTGAACCCGATCGGTCTTGATCCGGCGCACCCGTTCCCACCTGTCACCAACAAGAGTTTGAACTTCATCGTTTCGTTAGAAGGAAAAGACGCGTTTGGTCGAAATGTTGAACTTGCGGTCGTACAGGCACCTCGGGCATCGCCTCGCGTCATTCAGTTACCTATGGACATATCGGGGCATGAGTTTGACTTCGTACTCCTATCGTCCGTGATCCATGCACACGTCGACGAGCTATTCGCAGGTATGGAGGTCCAAGGATGTCATCAGTTCCGATTCACGCGCGACAGCGATTTGCTCGTTGACGAAGAGGAGGCGACGGATCTTTTACTAGCTGTCGAAGGGGAGCTATCAACTCGCCGCTTCGGCGATACAGTCAGGTTGGAGATCGCAGAAGACTGTCCAAATGATGTGGTTGACTACCTACGAGGTCAATTCGATTTAGCAGAAAACGACGTATATCTGTGTTCGGGACCTGTCAACCTGATGCGCCTGAATCAAGTACCTGATCTCGTAGATTTGGCGGACCTGAAGTTTCCGTCATTTTCACCAGGCGTACCCAAGCGGATTCAGGCGGCGACCGATATGTTTGAAGCGGTTCGCGAAGGTGACTTGATCCTGCATCACCCATACCAATCGTTCGTTCCCGTTCTCGATCTCCTTCGACAAGCTGCGATCGACCCTAACGTCATATCGATTCGTCAAACGCTCTATCGAACCGGACAAGATTCGCCTGTTGTCAAAGCGCTCATCGACGCGTCGAATCGCGGGAAGGAAGTCATGGTTGCCATCGAATTGCGTGCGAGATTTGACGAAGCTGAGAACATAGAACTTGCGCAAGCACTGACGGAAGCGGGAGTACAGGTCGTGTTTGGGCTTGTCGGCTACAAGACGCACGCAAAGATGGTCTTGATCATCCGACGGGAGGATAACGAGCTCAAACGATACGCGCACTTAGGAACGGGGAACTACCACCCTCGTACGACGCGCCAGTACACGGACTGTGGATTGCTCACCTGCAACCACCAAATTACTGAAGACGTGCTGATGGTATTCAAGCAGCTGACGTCTAAAGGTCACCCTCACGCACTTCAGTGTGTATTCCAGTCGCCGTTCGCATTCTTTGATCGGCTTGTAGAGCTTATAAACCGAGAGATCGAGCACGTTCGCGATGGGCGAGAGGGTCGATTAATAGCAAAGATGAACTCGCTAGAGGAGCCCGGGGTAATTCGTGCTCTGTATCGGGCATCTCAAGCGGGAGTTCAGATCGATCTCATCGTACGAGGTATTTGCTGCTTACGACCCGGAATTGCCGGTGTTTCAGAGAATATTCGTGTACGTTCAATCGTTGGCCGTTTCTTAGAGCATACAAGAATCTTCTATTTCCAAAATCACGACCATCCTGAGATTTTCATGTCCAGCGCGGACTGGATGACGCGAAATATTTTCAATCGGGTAGAGCTAGCGTTTCCGATTGTCGATGAGAAGCTCCTTCAGACGATCTTGCGTGATGGTCTCGAGATTTATCTCAAAGACAACGTCCAAGCTTGGCTTATGCAGACGGATGGGAGCTATGTGCGAGCTGAACGGTCACAAGACGATACTCAGGTGAGCGCACAAGAGACGTTGTTGCGTTTGATGAAGCTCTGAAGTGATTGCGTCGTATTAAATCTCTTTGACACTGAGCTCGACGCCGGCATCCAAAAGCACATTTGACTCCTGTTCTAGATCCATCCTAGTCAAGGGGTGTGCGTTCAGCCAATCTCGATCGATCTCAATCAAATAAGCGTCACCTTTTTTATTAAACTGGGTGTCCGCTGGCCTTGCGTCTGAGCGATTTCGCCGAAGCGTCACGGCGAGGCGCAAGATCACGCAAAGGTGCATAAGCGATTTTCCGTGCGGCATCGGTTCTTCCGTTTGCAGTCGACGGCGATGGGTTCGGACAAGCCACGCAAGTTGTGATTGTTCAGTCAGAGTAAATCCCGGCAGATCCAGGTTCTCGAGAAGGTATGCCCCATGTTTGTGATAGGCGCTGTGGGAGATTCCCATGCCAATTTCATGGAGCATCGCGGCCCAGCGAAGTAGCTGTCGCTCGTCCTCGAATTTATCTGTCCGGGTAGGAAACAGTTGATCGAACATCGATAACGCGGTTCGTGCAACCAACGTGGCATGGTGCTGGTCGATGTGGAAGCGGGGAACGAGTGCGCGCACTGATCGTTCTCGTATATCCACATCGTGTGCACGACCTACTAGCTCATTTAGTAAGCCCTCCCGCAGGGCACCAGTCGAGACCTCGAGATTGTCGAGTTTGAGTGTTTTGAATAGACCGAGGAGCATCGCGATACCCCCTGGTAATGATTGAGCTCGGCGCGAAGAGCACCAAGATGGATCAATGTTGTCGATAGTTCCGAAGCAAACCAAGCGTCGACTAAGTTCCTTTAGGGTTTGCTTTGTAATGCCTTCGGAACTGAACTGAGCGATTGCGTTTTGAACGGCAAGGATCGTCCCACTCGTACCGACCGCAAGTTCCCAACCATGGGTGCGGAAGCCATGCTCAACGACTTCAAGTTCAAGCTGCATATCTTGAACGGCGTTTGCCATACGAGATGCTGAGAGTTTTCCGTCCTTGAACCATCGTTCCGTCATCGAGATACAGCCGATCTGGATACTTTCGCTGAGGTGAGGTTCGAATCGGTGTCCAGCGATCAGTTCCGTGCTTCCGCCGCCGATGTCGATAACGAGACGCAAATCCGCACGACTCTCGACTGACTGTGCAACGGCTGCATAGATCAACCTTCCTTCTTCTCTACCGCTGATGACGTCGATGTTGTGTCCGAGAATCGATTCGGCTTGACTAATAAACGCGTCGCGATTGGCGGCTTGCCGAAGCGCGTTGGTTCCGACGATGCGGACGTTGTGTTGCGGTAGCGCACGAATGCGCTGACTTATGCGGCGAAGGCTAGCGAGTGCCAGGTCAATACACTCTTGTGATAGCGAGCCGGAGGACTCAAGCCCCGCAGCTAGCCGCGTCATTTCTCGGTGACGATCCAATACCTGAATCGCACCGTCTTGGTCGCGAGCAACGAGAAGGTGAAAACTATTGGATCCGAGATCAAGCGCAGCGTAGGTATCGCTGGCAGTGACGACAGTGTCTGGCAGATCCGTATCAGCCATGCCTGCAATGGTCGTTCAATCGAGAGGACTGAGGGTTCTTAGTTAGAAAGATCACCGTCGTCTCTTCGTTCCTCGCGCGCATTATCGCGATTTGTTAGCTTCACTTCGCAAATTCCGGTTCAATTAGTTGCGAAAGTGTCGACGTGATTCTTCGAGCGTGACACTACGTTGATAATGCTGAGAGCCGAATATCCGTCGCTTCTATGATTCATCGCTCTCTAGCGTTGTTGAATTCTCGTGACAGTTAACTCTGAACTTCGTCTTCGACAGATTTGTCTCTTAGCCTACGATCTTGAGTGGACCTCGAATTTGCTTTGTGCTGCTTTCGACGCAAAAGTTGTGTATCGAGACCCGAATATGGCTGCAGGTGGAAATCTCACGAACACGCATATTCGTCTAGGCGATTCGTTTCTCGAAACAGTCTGTCCTTCTGACCGCGCTTGGAAGAATTCCACGACTCAGACGAGGCTGTTAGAACGAAACGGCGACTGCGGATACATGGCAATCGTGCAAGTGCCTGATGTTTCAGTTGCCTCACGCTCGATGGCTGAGCAAGGAAACGCGATTGGCATGGTATCTGGGGGATTAATCCAATGTCCTGGAACGCCTGGTTCAGGCTTCGCGGATATGAAGTCACGCGACTACGTTCTGGGGGAGCCGCTTCCGAAAAGCGAAGGTACAGTTGCTGGGGTAAACGTGCAGTTTCATCCTCACGATTTCGGTACGCTCGCTGAAATCCAAGAGAACTGGCCCGGACAGAGTGAATTCCCCCGGAATAAGGGTGCGTATTTCCCTGCGGGAAATGCGTGGCAAGACGGTGTCGAATCACGACCGCACGGGGGCGTGACGACCGGTTTCGCTGCGGTCGAGATCGCACCTCGAGACGTGGACCCGAAAGAGGTTTGTGCGAGATGGCAGCGAGGATTGGGCGCCGGATGCTGGATTGACTCAGACGAACCGTCAGTCCTCCACTTAGCTGCGGGTCAGACCATGCGTTTTGTCGAACCAGGATTGAACGGGAGAACGGGTGTTGTTGGCGTTGACTTGTGGTCCGTACCAGGTGGGCGCAAAACGTTCGACGCATTGGATGTTTGCGGTGTCACCTGGCGACTCGTCGATCCAAGCTAGACGAGACGAACTAAACTGAACTACATGCGCTCAGTTGGCGAACTACGGCAGGGTTGAATCGAATCGCTTATGTACTGCTCACGGACCCGTGTGGAAACGTCCGTCCGTCTGGATGAACGAGACCGACTTACCGTACCGGACTAGTAGGTTTGATCTTGATGTTGAGCTGACCGGCTAGACCGGCGCTCCGGTGCTTTGAAGCCTCAACGAATTCAGGTAAGGCAGTCATGTTGCGAAAGGCCTCAAGCGATGGGTATTCGACCAACGCAACCATATCCCAGTTTTCCTCAATTTCACCGAGAAGTAATCCAGTAACCGCGCCGGTAAAGATCATCCGCCCACCTACTTTTTGGATGCACTGTGATGCAACTTGACCATAGCGTTGATAGGCTTCACGTCCACTAGATCCGGAATCAGAATCGTTTTCGGCCTTCTCTTTAAATTTGAGCAGATTAAGCATCACAAATGGTCCGTCCTCTGCTTGAGAGAAGAAATCCATCGCTACCTGCATATCCGGTGTGACTTGGTTCTTGACTTCCATGGCGTTCCTCCATTGAAAGAAAACTAAATTTGATAAGAGACGGCGTCGTTTGGTCTAGTCTTCCCGCTGTTCAAGTTTTCAGCTGATATGTCTTAGGACCATTCCCGCATGCGTGTCAGTCGATCTACCGTCTATTACATTGAACTGACCGTTGACTAATGTAGCCTTGTAGCCGATGCTTGGCTGCGTAAGCCGAGGTGCACCGCCGGGAAAATCATGAACTCGATGAAGGTATCCCTCCGCAACCTTAGCTGCGTCAAAAATGTTGATGTCGGCCCAATTACCGGGTTTCAACGCGCCTCGGTCCGACAATCCCAGGATTCTCGCTGGGGCGCTGGTTAAGCGTCGAATACCTTCACCCATCGAAAACAAACCTTTGTCACGAATCCAATACGCCAAAACGAATGTCGCCCAACCAGCGTCCATAACGTATGTCACGTGTGCGCCCGCATTGAATTCGGATCGACCTTTTGTTCCGATCTTGCCAACTTCCGTGATTTTTCCGTTGTTGATTGCGACGTCTGCGCGCTGCGGTTCACCACCCAACCCGTCGACGACATTACCAGAACGAATGACTAGGTCTGGTTGGGTACTAATGGCTCATCTCCGGTAGAAGATTGCATGCATAGCTTACTTCTTAAGAACGCGATACCAATGGACATCGAGAGCTTGTCTGGGATCGTAACTCGGTCGATGGGATCGCTTTGATCTAGTGTCATTGAATTGCTCAACTGAAGAGTTCTTAAGGTTGATTTAGTACTTGAGGAAGAAGGTCACTGAGGCGCTGTATTCGATAGGACGCTTCGGATAAATCCTGCGAAGCCGTGAACTCATTGTGCACAACAGCGCAGTCGATTCCTGCTGCGGTGGCCGATCTTAATCCACGTTCCGAATCCTCTACCGCGAGCGCGACTTCTGGACCGATTCCAAACTTGTCCATTGCTACAAGATATGGATCCGGATGTGGCTTGCTATTCTCGTAAGCATCGCGCGTCACGACAAAATCTACCTTCGAGACGATATTCCTGTTTTGATGGATTAGGTCGAAGTCTTCTGGAAGGGCTGTTGTCACAATCGCAATACGGTAACAATGCGAGAGTTCTGCTAACACCTCCTCAGCGCCTTCGATATCGATTGGTTCGGAAGTGAGAAATTCACGATACAGCGAATTACGTCGCCTCCTCGCTCGCTCAACCTCCACTTCACGAACTCCGACTTGCCGCGCTAATTCCCAGGTATTTCTGCCTTCCGCCATGAGCACTAAGTGCTCATATTGACTGAGCTCGATTCCCAACTCCTCAATGCATGAACGAGTCGCTCGAAAGTAGAGTGGTTCGGTGTCGACAAGGACACCGTCGTGATCGAAGAGAATGTGGCTGTATTTACTCAATTGAGTACCATCCAATGAAGACCGTCGTCAGCTATTTCAAATTACACAAGTTGACGGTGGTAAATACAGCTAGACGAGGACTTTCGCGACAGCACATGGACCTCAGATCAACGTTGAAATCGCCTTGATGACACTGAGCTGACGTCCGCGCACATTCCGCGTTTTCGTGGCGATCATTGAACAGAAGAACTTCGAATCCGCGCGAATGGTTTGATTTTATTGTTGTAGTAGTTCAGGTGGCAGATTCGGACGTCGAGCGAAATACCTAATTACTGTCCGCAAGCACCGTATCTTTTACCATGGAAACATCAATTGATATTCCTATTGCTAAAATACGATATGAAAACTAATCAAAAGATCATATGATCTTTCCACTTTGTTGTATTTATGCCTAGAGGTATGGTCCAGATGAGCATATCTGAGGAAACTCGTAAGGAATTGATCCGACTGATTCAAACACCAGGTCGCCATCGATCGGAGTTTACGAGGGACCGGCCAACTAACTGGAAACCCGAACACGTTCGAGATCCGCTTGGTGGGCTCTTCGGTTATTTCTCCGATGATGGCGCATGAAAGTTCATTGCCGAAAAGCTCGAACTAGGTGTATGTGTCGAGCAAATTTCGCTACGACATCCGCCTGGATCGAAAGGGTACGTGATGCACATACGATTGGAAAAAGATCTCCCTTTGCTATACGTCAAGCTTGAAATCTCCAAAGGAACCGTCCTTGGGCGGAGTTTTCACTACTCCACTCGATAAACCACACTTAGGACAATGGAGCTTCTAGCATGAGCCCTCTATCAGATCGAGCGCCTTTTGATGGGCTATGTCCAGATTGCGACGGAAAACTGATGTGCGCTTGGCACGAAATAACGTTAACGTATGGCGACGAAGAAAAACATCAGAAGTTTGTGGTTGATCTTCCAATACACACGTGTTCAGATTGTGGTTTTGAAACTCTAAGTGAATACGGAGTACGATTGAAACACGAAGCGCTTTGTCGGCATTTGGGTGTACTCACACCCGCCGAGATCAGGAATATACGAGAGCTGCGAGGATTAAATCGACCCGAGTTTGCCGAGCTAACAGGTATCGGCGAAGCATCGCTCGGCAGATGGGAACGAGCTGAAGGCGTCCAGTCGCTCGCCTACGATCGTTACTTGCGACTTCTATCTGTCCAGGATGGCATCCACCAGTTGAAGTCTGTCGTGCCTAAGCTGAAAGACGGCTTGGGATCGCAAGACGAAACGAGCGATGAACCGGTTCAAGACAGATTTCCAGGACTGTTCGGTCTCGGCACCTCAATCGACACGCAAAATGGTTTTAAACTCGTGCCAGCGACGAAAACCACATAGATTTGAGAGTCTGTACTTTCTACGGTTTTAAAGGCGGCACCGGGCGCACTCACGCTCTGGTCAACGTTGCGGCGCAGTTGGCGGACAAAGGTCTTAACGTGCTTGTCGTAGATTTTGACCTCGAAGCGCCTGGGTTAGATTCGTTTGAATTTTTGAATTCAGGCTTAAATCTGCCTGGAATCGTCGACTATGTTCAACACTTTCTGAACTTTGATTCAGCTCCCCAAGTAGGTGACTATATTGCGCCGACCAAGCTCAATTCGAACATTTTCGTGATGTTCTCTGGTGAAAGAAATCCTAATTACGCGGCGAAAATGGCGCGTATCAATTGGTTTGAGCTATACGAGAAACGAGATGGATTCAGTTTGTTCGAGGATATGAAAGCGCAATGGGCGATCGAGTTCGAACCAGATTATGTACTGATCGACTGCTCCAGCGGATACGCGAGTACAGTCGGGATTTGCACGCGACAGCTGCCTGATACCGTGTTGGCGTTCTTTTCGCCGAACGCGCAGAATCTTTTTGGCTTAAATCAAATTGTCAACCATATCCGTTCTGAATCTCCTACGAAACGGCGAAAGCACATTGAGTTGGATTTCGTGATGACAGAGGTCCCGAGCTTGTATGACGAAGAAGGCATCCTTGAAGAGTTCAGACAACGGTTCGAAGTTCAGCTGGGCATTAAGGGATTGCTGACGATCCATCACTACGAGAGTTTTCAGTTAATGCGTCAATCAGTATTCGCGGTCGAGCGACCGAACAGCCGCTTGGCTCTCGAATACCAGAAGTTAACTGATCTAATCTTGGACGATAGTTCGCGAGTAGCGAAGGAACGTGAGTGAGTTTCGGAAGTAAATTCGTTTTGGTCGCTATGCTTGGAATTCTCATGCGAAAACGGTTTTGAGTGTGTAGATTGAGAATTGGAATCTTCACTGTCGATAGCATGGTTGGGCAGTTCGACGTCTGAATCGGTTTCAGGCTTTTAACTTGATGGCATGAAATCGTCGCTGATGATCGTCGTCAAGACATTTGCGCGAAATTCGATCTGGCAGTTGTCATTTTTTATTTGAAAATAGGAGCGAAAACAGCAACGATCCAATAAGGAGGAACCGGCATGAGCCAGTTTGAAGTCAGAATTCGCACTATTGGCGGAATCGGCGAACACGGCAATGCCGATGCGCTCGAGATCGCCACGCTCGATGACGGTTCACGTTCAGTCGTACAGAGAGACTTATATCAAGTTGGTGACCGTGTAGTGACGTTCCCCGAACACGCCGTTCTGCCGGACGAGCTTCTTCGAACGCTTGGACTATGGAAGGACGGTAAAGGCGTACTTGCCGGTTCGAAAGGCAATCGCGTCAAACCGATTCGTTTGCGCGGCGAAATATCGGAGGTTTTGCTGTGCAGACCTAGTGCCTTGGACCTAGACGCCGAGAGCGAAGAGAATCTAACCGCGCGATTGGGCGTGGAGAAATTCCAACCAAGAATCCCGCAAATAATGAATGGCAAGCTAAGAAATGCTTACGGTCACACCGTTCGCTTCGATATTGAAAACTACCGTAAATTCCAGAACGCCGAAGTACAAACGTTCAAGCCGGGCGAACCTGTTGTCATTACTGAGAAGATGCACGGAACGTTTTGCGCGATGGGTTGGGACAAAGACTACGCCGGTGGCATCGTGACGAGCAAAGGTGTAGCCGACAGAGGTCTGTGTTTCGATCTGGACGAAACTGAAAATGAGCGAAACCTATACGTCCAAGCCTATCGCAAGCATTTTGACGCGATTCATATAGGCCAGGAAGCGAACGACGGCGCTTCTTCCTTACAGGTGCTTGGCGAGATCGTTGGACCGGGTATTCAGGACTACCACTATGATTTCGACTCGCGTCGCTTTCTGGTATTCGACGTCAAGATCGATCGGCGGTGGTTAACTCAAGACGAACTAGAAGCGTTCTGCTCGGAGCGAGGCTTCGATATGGTGCCTGTGGTGGTGCAAGCAGACTTTAGCGAAGATTTGGTCGCCACAACGGTGGAACGAGCGGTCGAATGGCGCTCTCATCACAAGCAATTAGAAGGCGTCGTAATCGCGTCTGCTGACCGTACGCGACGGTTGAAATGGGTACTAGACGACTTTAAAAGTCGAAAGGGTGGGACTGAGTTTCAATAGCCGGACTCGTCCTCGAGCGACGTACCCATAACAATCGCACCTACCGTTAGGACCCAGCGCCGTATCGACGTGAGCATTTCTTACGTTGAAGTTCATGTCACGCCGTTGGTAATATCGCGTATTAGTTGATCAATGAAATGCCAATACGGCAATGGAGTAGTGGTCGAATGAGCAAGTTGGCGTTGTTCTTTTGGGTTTGCGTTTGCTGTTGCATTACGAGCGCCGCGACGATTACGGGGCCAATCACGGGCGGTGAGCGCGGTGAGCCTTTTTCCCTCGTCGACGTGGCTGACGAGGGATATGTGTCAGAAGAGTTCTTCATCGAAGGAACTGCCCATGCGTACGAACTCATAGAAGGTGAGCACACACCGGACGGCAAATGGTCGTCAAAACGATCTGATACGACAGCACCTTTTAAAACGCGGATGTTGGTCGTGCGACCGAGTGAACCGGATCGATTTAATGGCACCGTACTCGTCTTTTGGTTGAACGTAACGGCTGGGTTCGAACTCGGTTCCGCAGCGGGTGAAGCACTACGCGGTTATGCATGGGTAGGCGTATCGGCTCAGAAAGTAGGTATCGACGGATTTCCGCAAGACTCACAAGGATTGAAGGCTTGGGATCCGACGCGTTATGGGTCGCTCGTTCATCCTGGAGATGTGTATTCATACTCGATCTTTACACAGGTCGCTCAGTCTCTAAGTCCTGAGCGAGACAAGAGTTCGCTCGATCCAATGGCAGGATCGAAGGTAGAACGACTCATTGCCGTCGGTGCATCACAGTCGGCGATGAGGTTAAGAACTTACATAAATGGTGTTCACAACGTCGAAAACGTGTTCGACGGCTACATACCGTTCATTGATTTCGGTCGCGTCTTCCCGTTTGCAAGGGAATTAGGAGGCGAACGTCGAGGATCTACTCGGGCGTCGATTCGAGACGATCTAGATGTGCCGACCATCGTTGTTAACTCAGAAACTGAAGTACCTAGTTATTACGGTGTTCGTGAGGCGGACACGGATCGATTTCGATACTGGGAGGTCGCGGGGACTTCCCATGTTTCGATACCTCGCCCGGAAGAACCGGTTTCAGGTGCAAACTGGTTGGCTTATACCCCTGTCTATAACGCAGCGATCCGACATCTCCATGTATGGATTAAAGACGGTGTTTCGCCGCCGAAAATGCCTCGAATCGAGGTGAATCCAGACGCCCAGATCCCTGAGGTCGTGCGTGACGCTCACGGCAACGCCGTAGGTGGCATTCGACTACCAGATTTGGAAGTACCGTCGGCTGCTCACACTGGTTTCGGTACGCCCCAAGAAGGTACCCGCTTTGGATTCCTATACGGCAGGGCTGACGACTTTGATGAAGAGAAACTATCATCGCTATATCCGGATCCTGAAACTTATTTGACCGCGTGGAACGTGGCGCTGACCAGGTCTGTGGAACAGGGAATGGTGCTGGCTGAAGATGCGGCGAAGATGCAGAAACAAGCGTCGCAGTGGGCGACACGACTGGATGTAACAAAAGCTGAAGACCCCAGCGGAGAATAGCAAGAGTATCTGGCAGAGACCACGAACAAGCAGAGACCGTTCGCTGCGACTGCGTTAGGGATCTGTCAGATTGAAAAAACCCGGATTCGCGAAGCTAATCAGCGCGTTGCGGTATTGCAGCCGCTGAGCGATATCAGGCTAAACCCGCAACAATGGTGAACCAATTCACGCCAAATGGACTAAGTCTTAGTCTAGGCGTGGGACCATCATCGTATGAGAAAGTCGAGACTTGACGTGATTGCTCTAGTCGCCAACAAGAAGGCTACTTCGCAATCTCTAGGATCGCGAGCTGGCGATTATTCGTCTTCGACGATTACCGCAGTTCCATACGCGAGTAGTTCAGCGGCTGACTGAGCCATAACCGACGTTCCGAATCGAACGCAAACGATCGCATTGGCCCCAAGCGCCCGCGCTTCCGCTTCCATACGATCGATACTCTGTTCTCGACTCTCTGCAACGAGTTTGGCATATTCGCCGATTTCACCGCCAACGATATTTCGTAAACCAGCCATCACGTCATGACCGAGATGACGCGCTCGAACCGTGTTACCTCGTACTAGCCCGAGGGTTTTCACGATACGTTTACCTGGTACGGTATCGGTTGTCACGATTAGCATGTCTATACCTCAATGTCCTTGTATTTGTCGTGTTTTTGCGCTTTGAATCGATCGCGTATGACTGAAGCCATCAGCAGTGCGAAACCAACCAATCCGACGACACCTAGGAGCTTGATCCAAATCGGGATCGGTGCGGCGAGCAGCATGATGATGACGTAAACGCCTCCAGCTGCGGCAACGATGCCGAGGATTGAGATTAACACCCACCCCGCCGTGGTCATGTTTTTAGAGATTTGATCTGGCATCTTGGCGTTCCCTCCAGTTTAGTTGAAAGAACGGTTGAAGATTCGGTACCTAGAAGAGCGGCACTCCCGGTATTTTCACAGGCACGCGATACAGGTGATTCGACGAGGTCATGTAGAAAGTGAGGAAGTCATCACCACCCCAGGTGAAATTCGCGCAGAACGCCGGCGTCTGGACAACGCCTAAGCATACGCCATCTGGTGCATAGATGTGTACCCCGCCCGGACCACAACAATAGACATTGTCGTTCGCGTCCACCTTTAAGCCATCAGGTGCTCCGGCGCCTTGACCTGTTGCCCGTGTGAATACATCGCCCCCAGTTAGCGTACCCTCGTCATCCACATTGAATTTGCGGATATGCATCTCGGGAGTATCAGCTACATACAGGAATCGCTCGTCCTGAGTGAACGCCAGACCGTTCGGCTGCGTGAAGTCGCTTCGGAGCATCGTCAGCTCACCTGTCCCTCCGTCGATTTTGTAGACCGCCGTGAAGTCCAGTTCGAGTTCTCGCGGTATACTGGTGTGATCGGCTCTGCCGAACGTTGGATCCGTGAAGAAGATATCGCCGTTGCTCCGAACGACGATATCGTTCGGACTATTGAGCTCTTTGCTATCCCAGTGGCTCGCGAGCACTTTGATCGTACCGTCGTGCTCCTCTCTCACGACCCGACTCGTACCGTGCTCACAAGACAGAATGCGACCTTCTTTGTCGTACGTGTTACCGTTGGTCAAATTGCTAGGTTCGCGATAGACCGTTACGCCAGTTGCTTCTGACCAGCGATGCATTCGGTTCCCGGGAATGTCGGAAAACGTGAGGTGTTTCTCGACGGGATGCCAAATAGGTCCTTCCGTAAAGCCGAATCCTTCACCAAGTACCTCAAGTTCCGTATCTTCGCTAACGATGTCAAGTACGCGCGAATCTCTAACTTCAATACCCAAGTCGATGCTCTTCTCTAAGAATGATGATTACGCGAACGGGTCGGTACCTGTTTTCATGAATGGACCGACACGTTCTGGATGATCGTTATGTTCTTTGTAGGGATATAACGACTCGAGCCCCAGAACGCGTTCCAATTCTGGGTATTTCGTAAGCAGATTACTGCTAATCTCGTCACGATTCCATAGATGGATCGGTCGCATGTGCATTCGCATGAAAACTTGCACTAACGTTACGCGAAGTCCGGGATTGATCCTAGGTTGCGAACCGTGCCATGTTGAACCGTGCCATACTGCGAGCGACCCCGCTTCACCCTCAAGTGTTACGACTGGAAATGGCGTCTCTTCAAGCGAGGATTCATGCGGCAAAGTCGCGCGACCATAACGATGACTACCAGGTACGAATACCGTCGGACCATCGTCTGCGGACGTGTAATCAGTGCACAGCCATGAGAGATTTGCCACGTGCGCGATGTGGCCACCCCCGGGTGGTATTCCGTGTGCGTCGCTATGCAATCCCAGACCATGCTTGGTTTTAGGCTTGATGATCCAAGTGTGTCCTGCCAATACAGCGCTTTGCCCGCAAAGCCAACGAGCGATCGTCAGTACGCGTGGATTGAGTGCCGCCTCAACAAAGACCTCGTCCTCCTGGAGTAGATACCACGAGTTGATGAATGATTTTTTAACGTCCTCAGCAGACGGGTTTTCGGGATCGCCGATGATAAGGTCATTGCGTTTTTCACACGTTCGGATGATTGCGTCCCGCAAGCGAGTGACGAAGTCCTTATCGGCTCCCATTTTCTCAGGTGGAATGACCGTCAAGCCGTACGCCTCGAGTTCTAGGGCGTGCTTGAGTAAGTCGTATTTCTCGAGATCTTGCATAAGTCCGTCGAGATTGGGCTGCGCACCTTGGGCGGCGATATTCATATGTGCTGATTTACGTACCTATGTTGAGGTCGAAGTTTACCTTTAAGGCCGGTATTGAGACTCGATCACTTCTCGAAGGACATCGTCGCGTTCATCGAGAAGATGCGTATCTGCCCACTCTCGAAGTTCGCGCATTGGAAATCGGCGACCAGGGCATGTTGTTTTCCGATCGCCTCTGACTTGACGGTGTGCGCCTATCTGCACTGCGGGATAACGTAATTTGAGATCGAGAAGTAAGTCCTTAAGCGCTTGTAGCTGAAGGGGTGGTACCGGTTCCTTGTCGAAATCGCCCACTAATTGGATGCCAATGGAGTTGGGGTGTTGCGTACTTAGATCGTCGCTTTCAAGACGTTCGATCTCAGCGTTTGACCTAATTCGGTAATGAAACGAATCTCGATGGCAACGACCGTGATGCAAGAGCACGAATTTCTTGGCACCTATCGGGCGTTTCGATGTTGTATCGCTCAACTTAGTCCCATACCTCGATCGGGATTGGCAATCCTGCAAGCAACTTAGCGTCGATTTCAGGCATGATCGAAGGGTCTACGTCGCACATTAGACTGGCAAGTTGACGAAGATGCTGAGCGATGTGCCAGGTACTTCGTTCGAGAACGTAATGAAGTGATGCAACGCCGAAGTATGTTTCGACACGCCTTTCATAATCGAGCGTTTCCGCCGATAGTCTCATTGTGAGATCTTTGATAGACGAGTGAAGTTGAACGCTCGATAACTCGCCGTTCACTTCAGCATCCGCCGCCGTAGCGTCAAATATTGAAATGCCTGTAGCAACACGTTGATAGACCGATGCTATTTCGCACATGTGCTCAACTAGATTCCAAATCGTTCTATCGCGACCTGGGATCTTTGTTCCATGTACGGATTCAGGGATACGATCTATCGCTCGGTCAAGAATCGACAGAAGGACGGCTTGTCGATTTCGCAGTTCGGCAGGAGAAAGCTGCGGTCTAGAGTCATAGTCGAGACCGACCAGACCCGCTACTTGCTGTAGATCGACCCCATGTACTGCGTTGTTTCCGACCACAACAATGGGTACCGTCTTGAAACCGAGTCTTTCAAGTTCTGCACGCCGAGCTGCGTCTTCTCGAATATTCGCGGAATCGAACTCGACCGCACGGGTCGAGAGGAATTCTTTAACCCGTAAGCAGCTCGTTCATCCAGGTTGCCAATAGAGGACTGGATTGGGGAGGTTCAATTTTCGTCGGACTCCCAGTAAGGTGGACTATTAAGTGGTCCAACATTCTCGCCGAGCTGTATTAGCACACCGTGCGAGCTCTTCGGAGAAATAAACGCGTCAACGCCACCTTCTTCTTTGTTGAAATGTTTATCGACAACGCGTACACCCGCTTCTTCTAGCTTATCCACCCTCTCGACGAGTTCTGGTGTTTGGAGCGTGATGTGGTGGACGCCTTCGCCGCGTTTCTCTAAATACTTCTGTAAGAACCCATCCGGATTGATTGGTTCGAGAAGCTCGATACAGAATCCGTGTAGATCAAGAATTCCCAGACGGAAGTCGCCACTGTGGTGGTCAACCACACGCTGCATAGTGGCACCCATCTTTCCTTCCCAGAACTCACGGGCTTCGTCGATGCTGTGGACGGCAAACCCGATGTGATCGAGTTTGCCTATCGGTTTTTTAGTCGACTCGCTCATGGCAGAAGTGTGAGTTCACCAACATTCGCCAACCGACTTTCTAGGTAGTCAACCAGCCGAACTGTTGGGGTTTGCGTCCAGCACGCGGATTGAGCGGAACATTGATTAGGGTCGGTCCGTCGAATGCCATCGCATCGTCAAGTACACCGCGTAGATCTTGAGGATCTTCAACGTAGTAGCCCTTGCCACCCAACGCTTCCATCATACCTTCGTAGTGTGCACCGTAGGTCAAGATGCCCGGAGGCACGGTTTGACCTTCCTTAAGTGGACCAATACCACCGCCGATGCCGCCGTTGTTCAACACGATCAGCTTGATCGGCAGTTTGTACCGCACCATCGTTTCTATTTCCATTCCCGAAAACCCGAACGCGGAATCGCCTTGAACCGAAACAACAGGTTGGTCCGGATTGGTGACTGCGGCTGCAATAGCAAACCCGAGGCCAATGCCCATCGTGCCATACGTACCTGCGTCTAAGCGATGACGGGCTCGTGTGTTTAGCATCTGGGTTCGACCGATGTCCATCGTATTGGCGCCTTCGCCGATGATGATTGCGTCGTCAGGCAGCCATTCGTTGATGTCCTTGAACGCACGGTAGTAGTTCATTGGCGACGCATCGTCTTCGATCATGCCTTTCACTGCTTCCGCGTTATCGTCAGCCTTTGCCTTCAGAGTTTGTCGCCATGCGGTCTCGTCTGGATAGAACCACTGTCTGTTACCGAGCGCGGTGTTAAGTTGCTTCGTAATTGCCTTGCCGTCACCGACAAGCGCAACTTCAGACTGCACGTTTCTGCCGATCTCTTCGGGATTAATGTCGAGTTGGATGATGCGCACGTCTTTATTGAAACGCGGCGGCAATCCGAAGTGCATGATCCAATTCAATCGCGCGCCCATCAAGAACACGACGTCGGCTTCGCGAAGTGCGGTACTCCGTGCAGCACCTACCGAGAGAGGATCGTCGTCTGGCAAAATGCCTTTGCCCATCGGTGAGGCAAGAAAAGGAAGTTGCGTACGCTCGATGAACGCGCGGACCTCGTCTTCTGCCCTTGACCACGCCATACCTTTACCGACCACAACAAGGGGTTTCTCAGCAGACTCAAGTGCATCCAATGCGCCTTCAATCGCGTCGGGGTCAGCCAAAGTTCGTGGTGGTTCTGGAACGGTCGAAACGGGTTGAATCTCGTCCTCTTCGACCTCTGCTCGAATGATGTCATCTGGGAAATCCAGATAAACCGGCCCAGGGCGTCCATAAATTGAACTTTGTACCGCTTGAGCGACGTAGTAGGGAATGCGTTCCGCGTGTTCGATGTTGTGTGCGTACTTGCAGTATGGCGCCGCTAGCTCGGTTTGACGTTCCTCCTGAAAAGCTCCCATGCCGTTCTGATAGACGGGCGAGGCGCCACCGATCAAAATCATCGGCCAGCAGTTTTCTTTTGCATTCGCTAATCCCGCGAACGCATGAATCACGCCAGGACCGGAGACGGTGAGGCACGCTTGCGGCCGACCGGTGAGATAGCCTGCGGCATGTGCCGCGTAGCTAGCCGCCTGTTCGTTACGCATACCAATATAGGTAATGCCTTCGCTTTGTGCAGCTGCGGCTACGCCCTGAACGGGGAAACCGACGATGCCGAACATGTAATCGACACCTTGTTGCTTAAGGCTCCGCGCCATCAAGGTCGCGCCATTTACAGTAGCCATTGTTTTCTCCTAAGTCCGCAGCAGATGCATAACGTGGCCGCGGCCGAATTCACGATCGTGTAGGTCAAGACAGCACTCGAGCGAAACGCCGACAGCAGTGAAAGCAGTGCGCGACGCGCTCAAACTAGCGTAGGATTTTAGTTTAAGGGTGTGTGCGTACCTTATCGGGCGATGTTGATATGGAATCAGAGGATCGTCTTCAACGTATCGGCGATTTCTTCAGGTGTGACCTGTGGTTCAAAACGATCAAGGACGTTGCCTTCAGCGTCAATCAGGAACTTTGTGAAGTTCCAGCCAATATTGGGTTTGCCATTGGGGCGCGACTTTTGCGATGTGAGCCACTGGTAGAGTTCGCAAGCGCCGTCGTCGCGAACGTCGACTTTGCTGAAAAGGGGAAACGTCGCACCATACTGCGATTGCGCGAATTCGCATATCTGTTCGTCGCTACCAGGTTCCTGCTCACCGAATTGATTGCACGGAAACCCTAATACGGTGAAACCTCTCGTCGCAAACTCCTGTTGCAGCTTCTCAAGCCCGTCGTATTGATACGTGTATCCGCATTCGCTAGCGACATTGACAACCAGGCAGTGTTTGCCTCTGAATTGATCGAACGCCACATCGGTACCGTCGATCGCTTTCATATTGAAGTCGTGAAAGGACATTGCTTTCCTCAGAATCCCTTAAATTTCGCTTCGCGTTTCTCGCGAAAAGCTTCGCGCCCTTCGACCGCATCTTGCGAAAGCCCTACTAGAGGAATCACGGATTCAGACCACTGCATCGCGGTATCGAAATCCATGTGTGCGGTTCGTATCGCCAGCAGCTTGCCAACCTTCTGACCAATGGGTGGACCTGCCTCGAGTTCCAGAGCCAATTCCATCGTTTTCGATTCAAGCTCAGCTGGTTCAACTAGGTAATTACTGAAACCTGCTTCGTGCGCTTCTTCGGCACTCATGAATCGTCCGGTCATCATCATTTCCATGGCCTTACGCCAACCCAAAACACGGGGGAGAGACCAGAAACCACCTAAGTCGGGATAGAGTCCACGCTTCACGTAAGCAACCTGGAATCGAGCAGCCGTTGACACGACGGCGAGGTCGCAATGACTCGCCAAATCGAAGCCAGCGCCGACACAAGGTCCGTTCACACTCGCGAGAATCGGAACTTCCATGCGACGAAGCGCGATGTAGGTCTCCGTTTCGTGACGGAAATTCAACCTATACCCCTCAATATCCTGCATTTGAGGCGTTAGTCCCTCAGGTTTAGGGTCTGGGTCAGGATTTGCCGCACCGCTGAAATCCATTCCTGCACAGAAACCTCGACCTGCGCCGGTGATGACGATGCAACGCACACTACGATCGAATCGTGCGTCAAACAGAATTTCTCGAAGCTCACGAAGTAACGGGAATGTCAGCGCGTTTAGTTTCTCGGGGCGGTTGAGCGTGATCCATAGGATCCCGTCGGTTTCTCCGCGCCTCTCCGTCAATAAAGGTTGATCGTCAGACACTGTTTCTGTACTTCCCTGTCACTTGTATAAGTTTCAGATTATTTACAAGGCGAGTTTCCAGGAGTATGGAAACGTATAGGGCTCGCATTGAAACTCTGCATCTTTCAACATTTTTAATCTGCGGATATTCCATTAATATTGCCTGTTAACAGTAGTTAGCGAGGCATCCTTATGAGCCATGATCTAGTGATCCGCGGTGGATCGATTGTTGACGGTACCGGAGCGGAACCATATTCAGGAGACATCGCTGTTGACGGTGATCAGATCACAGCCATTGGCCAAGTCGAAGCGCAAGGTAAGGAAGAAATCAATGCGGATGGCTTAGTCGTATCGCCAGGCTTCATTGACCTACATACGCACCTTGACGCTCAAATCGGGTGGGATCCTCAAGTCACATCCGTTTCATGGCATGGTGTTACCACGGCACTGTTGGGGAACTGCGGCGTCACGTTCGCACCTTGTAAACCAGCTGACCGTGAATTCCTCGCAGGCATGATGGAAACTGTTGAGGATATTCCGAAGAACGCGATCCTCCATGGATTGCCGTGGAACTGGGAGTTCTACGGTGGCTATCTAGATGCGCTCGAAGCGTTAGGACCGTCGATCAATATTTGCGGTCTTGCAGGACACTGTGCGGTTCGGTTTTACGTAATGGGTGAACGGGCCGTCGAGGAACCAGCAACGGACGACGAGATAAAGCAGATTGCTGAACTCGCTGGACGATCCGTTAAAGAAGGCGCGTTCGGGTTTTCGACGAATCGACTTCCGGGTCATCGTCTCCCAGATGGACGTTCGATCCCTGGTACGTTTGCAGACCGCGACGAGCTACGCGCAGTTGCAAAAGAAGTCGGCAAATACGGCGGCTTCATGCAAACCGTATCTGACTTCCGAGACTTCGATGAGGAAATGGATTTGATCGCTGATGAGGCTCGTACCTCACGTGGCGCGTTGTTTTCATCAGCCGCAGAGATTGGTACCGAGCGACTGAATGATCGTGTTTCGGCGATGCTCGCAGAAGGACTCAACGTTACGTCTGTAACGGTTCCGAGGAGCGGCGGCGGGGTAGGTGGTCTCTCGACAGACAATTTTTTCCGCACGCCCGCATGGAACGAACTGCGCAAGTTACCACTTGAAGGTCGCCTGAAAGCGATCCGTGATCCAGAACATCGAGCAAAGTTGGTCAATGAGATCAAGGGTCAGAATGAACAGGTCGTGAACGGATTGAAGCGCTGGTTCTATATGGGCGATGGTCTGCGACCGAACTACACCCAAAACCTTGATCAGAACCTCGTTGAAATGGCTAAAGCGGCAGGTGAACACCCCGTTGAGACTTTCATTCGTATTTCGGATGAAACAGATGGCAAAGCGCTCTTCCACATGCGCGGCTTCAATGTTGACTTGAGTGAGCTCCAGAAGTTGATCGAGACCGAATGGGCAATGCCTGGTCTTGGTGACGCTGGGGCACATGTTAGTCAGATGATTGATTCTGGCTGGTCAACGTTCATTCTTTCGCACTGGCATCGAGACAGTGGCGTTTATTCCATTCAAGAAGCCGTGCGTAGAATTACCGCCGTGCCAGCCAACGTACTAGGTTTAAGTGACCGAGGCGTTCTAGCGGAAGGCAAGAAAGCCGACATCAACGTCTTCGATATTGCCAAACTTGAAGAACGAATGCCGGAAATCGTGCATGATTTTCCTTTTGGTGCGCCGCGGTTTATTCAGCGTGCTGCGGGATATCATGCGACTGTCTGCAACGGACAGGTTGTACTTCGCAATGATGAATTGACTGGCGATTGTGCTGGTCGAGTGTTGCGGAATTCGGCGTAAATGCTTGAATTCGCCAACTCACCTGGAGAAGAGATAGGCACCGTAAACGACAACTAGACGTCAGTCACAAATCGTTGCAAGTGAGCCCCACACGTTTGTGTGGGGCTTTTTATTTGTAGTCGCTAAATCCGCACAATATGACGTATGACGACGTCAAAGCCGAATCTCATATTCATCTTCGCCGATCAAATGCGAGCGGATTGCTTGGCCGCTGCGGGAGGCGAAGCGCTTACACCAAACCTTGATCGTCTTGCAGCGCAAGGCATCATGTTCAACCGGTGTATGTCGAATTCACCGCTTTGCGTTCCCGCGAGGACGTGCCTAATGACGGGGCAGTTAATTCGAGAGAACGGGATTTGGAGTAATCGCAGTGGCGCCGACCCCACTGGACCGAGTCATGTGCGCAACATCCGAGATGCTGGATACCACACGGCAGTGATAGGGAAGACGCATCTATGGCGTCACGGCGCAGGAGGTCAACCGGGTGTACACGTGAAAGAAATGGAACACGTGCTAAATCAATGGGGGTTTGACGACTGTCTTGAACTTAACGATCCTATCGAAACAGCATGGATGGATTGCCACTACACGGATCATCTTGCTGCAAACGGATGGCTCGATATACATCGCAAGTTCATTCGCGCATGGTTTTCAGAGATGCGCAGTGGCAACATGACGCCTTGGGGGCAAGAACCTTCACCGGTACCTCCGGGCGAAGACGAGGATTCGTTCATTGGACGAAAGGCAGTCGAATGGATCGAGCGTTACGACAATGCGAAGCCGTTCTACTTACAAATCCAGTTCACGGGACCTCATGACCCATACGATGGTCCGACACCGTATCGAGAGATGTACGCAATCGACGAACTCGACGCTGGTGAACTTGAGCTAGAGGATCCACCTAGTCGTAGTCTTGAACATTTTCGAAATCGCTCGCCATCAGTAGCTCGCGCGACCCGATTTCAACGCCAGCGGTGGCGTGCGTGGTACTACGCGAACGTCACGTTGATCGACGAATGGATAGGGCATATCGTCAGTGCGTTAGATCGCGAAGGTCACTTAGACAATACCTGGATCATCTTTAACTCTGACCACGGCGAGATGCTCGGTGATCATGGTCTGCAAGGGAAAGCGGTGTTCTATGAAAAGGCAATGCATGTGCCGTGTTTGGTCAGACCACCCGACTTTACTCGATCGTTGAAGAGCAGTGCACTCATCGAACAGATCGATTTACCCGTTACGATGCTGGCAATAACCGATGCGCCGTCCCTATCTGACAGTCTCGGGGAATCACTTCTACCGTTTCTTGCGTGTGAAGAAGACGATCCGACACTTCATCAAGGTAAACCGGCTGTGCTTAGCGAATTGTTTGGACAAACTGCTGTAACGACCGATCGTTTTACGTTGTCGATGCGTATCGAAGACCGAAGATTGGACCTTCTATTTGATCGGAATGAGGACGCTGGAGAAACGCGTAACTTTGTAGATGATTCCGACTACCACGACGATGTGAATCAATTGATCGACAAGTACGTTCGCCCTTACGAGGATCGAACCAACACGGCATTGCTCGCTGACTATCGTGAGTACGTGAAGACATCCGGGAGCATTAACTAAGACGTGAAAGTACCGCTCTTGTACGGTAAAAAGACGCTCGATGTCGTACTACCGGATAGCCTCGATGTCACAGTGATTCGGAAACCGGATATGCCGTTGGTTGCAGACCCACAAGGCGCGACGGTGGCTTGTTTGAAAAACGTCGCGGAGCTCGCACGTGGTTGTCGGACGGCATGTGTCTTAGTCTGCGATGTCACGCGACCTGTTCCTAATGGTTTGTTTCTACGACCTCTAATCAAGCAGCTGACTAGCGCCGGTATCGATCGTGAGAACATCACGATTCTGATTGCAACCGGTCTCCACCGACCGAATGAAGGCGATGAGCTTGCGTCGGTCATTGAGGATGAATGGGTTTTTAACAACATTCGAATCGTCAACCACGTTGCGCAAAACGACCAAGATCATGCTGAGATTGGCGTCACGCGTTCTGGTACGCCGGTGAAGCTGGATCGATGTTTTATCGAAGCTGACTTTAAGGTCGCCACAGGATTGGTAGAGCCCCACTTCATGGCGGGTTGGTCAGGTGGAAGGAAAGTCATTGCACCCGGCGTCGCGCATGCCGACACTATTAGAACGTTACACAGCGCACGATTTATTGAGGATCCGCTAACCAGAGAATGCAATCTGGAAGGAAATCCTTTGCACGATGAGCAGCTTGAAATCGTCGCGATGGTGCGTGATCGATGTCAATCAGATATCTATGCGCTCAATACAGTTATCGATGAAGCTCGCCAATTAGCGTTTGTGAACTTTGGTGAGATCGAGAGTAGTCACGCAGAAGCGGCTCAATTCGCTGATAGATACTGCGTTGTTGAAACCGAAAAGAAATTTGATGTCGTCGTGACGTCAGCTGCGGGTTTTCCATTAGATCTCACCTATTACCAAGCGATAAAGGGCTTCGTGACGCCATTGGATATTCTTAAAGACGATGCGACCCTCGTCGTCGCGAGCGAGTGTGCAGAAGGAATAGGATCGCAGAGTTTTCGAAAGTCGCAACAGTTCCTCATGGAAGAAGGTCCTAACGCGTTTTTACGTCGAATCGAGAGGAAGCGTCTTGCGGATATCGACGAATGGGAAACCGAGATGCAGTTGAAAGCAACTCGTGCGACGCGAGTACAGCTATATAGCGAAGGATTGCGCGGAGCGGACCGCGAGTTAACGGGGGTTGAGATGGTTGATTCGTTACAGGAAGCAGTTGATGAGAACATCTCGCGAACCGTGGACCCGAGTGTAGCCATCATTCCAGAAGGGCCATATGTTGTACCGCGTTACGCGGCATAAGTTAAGGAGCTAATGTGTCGAAGGCATTCCCCGACGTTCGAGTATTAGATTGTTCAAGCCGACTATCTGGCGCATGGGCGGCTCGATTGTTTGGTGACTTTGGGGCTGACGTCATCCTTGTAGAACCAGAAGCCGGTCACGCGTTACGTCATGAAGCACCTTTCACTGAAGACGGAGAGTCACTACTACACGCTTACGCGAACTGGAACAAACGCTCGGTTATGGCGTCAGATCACCACCTGGATGAACTGATGGAATCCGCAGATGTCGTGGTGACGACAACCGTTGATTTGCCTAAGTGTCTCGAGTCATGTCGGGAGGACGTGATTCACCTTTCGATCACGCCTCATGGGTTAACGGGTCCACTAGCACACGTCCCAGGCAACAATCTCACAGCATGTGCGCGCGTGGGTTGGAGTGCGATCAATGCTTGCGAGAACGAACCACCCCTGCAGCTTCCCCACAATCAGACGGGCTATATCGCCGGTGTTGCGGGATTCGTGAGCGCAGCCGCTGCGCTCTACCGTCGAGAAGCCCAAGGTGGTGGCGAACGATGTGATGTCAGTGAGATGGAAGCGATGTCAAACACGTGTGCGCCGTGGGCTCAAGTTGGCATATTCGTCGGGGGTAATCGCATGGCGCATGGTCCCAACGGTCGACGTGAACGTGGCCGCCCAGGTCCACTGTGGCAGTGTAAGAACGGTGCGATTAATTTCGGATACGGCGATTGGAAGGAATGGACCAGCGCTTTCGAATTCCTGGGACGCCCAGATATCGCACACGATCCGAACTTCATCCCAACGTGGGGGAGGCATCAGAAAGACACACGCCCCGTACGATCGGGGCTTGCTGAAGCGGTTTCGACCATGGATAAGTGGCACGTATTCCATGGCTTAGCAGAACGACGATGTATTTCTGGCGTCGTTCAAAATGCACAAGAACTTGCTGAGAGTGTGCATCTACAAGCACGCGAGTTCATTGTTGAAACTGAAGTAGGTGAGAAAGTCCTACAAGCACCTGGACCATTTGGCAAACTCTCGTCGACGCCTTGGGTATATTCGTGCCGAGCGCCGAAACTTGGTGAACATAGCGGCGAGATCGAAACGTCGAACTCAAAATCTGTAACTACGGCGCCAAAAGCGGAACGCCGATTGCCATTAAAAGGTATACGAGTACTTACCTTCACACAAGCGTGGTCGGGTACTTTCGGCACCCAATTGCTATCTCTGCTAGGCGCAGATGTCGTTCAGATCGAATCACGTCAACGACCTGACGTTTGGCGAGGCGCAGGAGCGCCTGTACCGCCGACGTTACGTGAGCTGGGGGTTGAACAAAACCCGCTCAACACGAATGGCATGTACAACACTGTGAACTTGAACAAGCGAGCGATCACGTTAGATATGGCGGATACTCAAGGACGAGCGATGTTCTGGGAACTCATACCGAAATTCGACGTTATCTGTGACAACTTCTCGCCGCATGTCATGAGTAATTGGGGTGTCACGCTTGAGTCGCTACGCGAAAAACGACCGGACATCGTTTTTGCGTCGCTTTCAGGATACGGACGAACAGGACCACTCGCCGAGTATCCCGCAAATGGCGCGACGACGGAACCGATGGCTGGATTGGCGGCAATGCATGGTTACGAAGGCGATGTAGCGCAAAACACCGGTGGATTGATCCCTGACCCAATCACCGGCTACTACTTTGCCGCGACGATCCTTGCTGCGCTCAATCACCGAAACGCTACAGGCGAAGGTCAGCGTATCGATGTATCCATGATCGAAGCCGTGGCTGCGCAGTGCGGCGACGCGATCCTCGAGTATTCGGCGACGGGTGAGATTCGTCGACCCAGCGGCAATCACCATCCGATTCATGCGCCGCACAACGTTTACCGCACAGCCGACGAGCAATGGATTGCATTGGCCGCGGAATGCGACGAAGCGTTCGCGGCATTTTCGCGAGTGAGCGGCATTCACGATGAGCGATTTGCCTCTGCCACATCTCGCAAACGGCTCGAAGACGAAGTTGATGCAGCGGTCAGTGCTTGGACGAGTGGATTGATTCTTGATGACCTATGTGACGCACTTGATCAGACGGGTATGACGTTTAGTCCAGTCTGTGAGTTTGAGTCGGTCTATCGCGCACCCAGCGAACAATATTCTGAGAGGGGATTCTTGGTGCCGATTGAGCACCCGGAGTGCGGTACACACTACTACCCGCTCAATCCGTGGATTTACGCCAACACGGAGCGTGGCCCCATTACTCATTCGCCATGTTTTGGGCAGCACTCGAAGGAAGTGTTCGCGGAAGAGTTAGGTCTCAGCGGAGCGGATTACGACGAGCTCGAAGCAAGAGGCGTAACCGGTACGACGAAGATCTAGCACATAGTAATGCGAACGTTCCTCATGTTGCCGCCGGTAGACGCTGAGCAGCGTATGTGGGCAATACGCCTTCAAGCAGACTGCCCTGAGTTCGACGTCAAGGTTATTGAGGATGTAGGCGAACTACCTCAAGTGCTAAGTTCTGCAGATGCGGGCTACGGTTGGGTGCCACCAGACGCCTTGCAGTATGCAAAAAACTTGAGATGGTTACAGAATCCAATGGCTGGACCGCCGCCCGATTACTACTACCCGGAACTCGTCGAACATCCGGTGGTCGTCACCAATCCGAGAGGGATTTACTCTGACCATATCGCACATCACATCTTGATGTATATGCTGGCTCTATCAAGAGGATTACCTTACTACTTGGATGCCCAACGGGAGAATCGCTGGAATCGGAACGCGAGGCGGCGGGGCTATGTTGATATCGCTGATAGTACGGTTTTAATCAATGGCGTCGGTGGTATCGGCGCAGAGGCGGGAAGGCTTTGTTTAGCGCTGGGCGCTAAAGTAATAGGTATTGATCCGCGCGGCGAAGAGTCGGTTGATTTTGAGGTGTTAAGCCCTGATGCACTGGATGGCGTATTACCCAGCGCGGACTTTATTGTGACCACGGTACCACATACTCCGGAAACAGAATTCATGTGGCATCGAAGCCGTTTCGCTGCGATGAAGGCAACGGCATATTTCATCAACATCGGTCGAGGCATGACTGCGAAATTGGATGATCTGGTTGATGCACTTGAGCGGAATGCGATTGCTGGTGCAGGATTGGACGTGTTCGAAATCGAGCCGTTGCCTGACGACCACCCATTATGGGAATGCGAGAACGTGATCATTACGCCTCACGTCGCGGTAGCAGATGCTGGCAACATCAGCGAGCGTCGCTACGAGTTATTGTTGGACAACGCCCGACGATTCCTTGTGGACGAGCCGTTACGAAATGTCGTGAATAAAGCACTACGTTATTAGAATCTGTTTTATGGAAGCAAGTCACCAATACGTACCCACGCAAGTACGCTATCTTGCACCGAGCTGGGGAAAAACAAACGATCTGCCACGGATTTTCGATCGTGACTCGCGACGGGCGAATACCGAAAAGGTTGATGTACTCGTGCACGATGCTCGAGCGGTCGCAGATGAAATTTGCTTGGACGTCAACGGTTTCGAGTTGTTCGAATATCGGTCTCCCATTTCGGATTTTGGCAACACTAAGGCTGTAACCGACGTCTACCGACCGGCGATCGCAGAGTTTGTGCGACAACTAACTGGTGCTAGTGAGGTATTTATTACGAACCACCTGATTCGGACGGAAGACAAGAGCGACTTCAACAAGGCATACGCGCGTTTCGTGCATTGCGATTACAGTTTGAAAACCGCTCGTTCGGCCTCGTTGAATCTTCTGAAAAACCGTAGTCTGGATGTGGACGCGTACGAGAATGCTCAATTCGCATGGTTCAATACTTGGCAGCCATTCGACCATCCCGTACAAGAAAATCCGTTAGCCGTACTCGATGCGTCAACAATTCATGAAGGCGACATTGTGGATTACATATATGGTGGTACGGGTAAATCAAGCACTAGTTCGATGCCTCTTCGCCGCAAACAGCATCAGTTCTATTACTACAAAAATATGCGACCAGATGAGGTATTGCTCATCAAACAACTCGATACAAGAAAAGGTCGTGCGGGCGTATCCCCCCATACTTCGTTTATCGACCCGACTTCACCAAGCGACGCTTTACCTCGCCGCAGTATCGAAGTCCGCATGATGGCGGTGTTCGGGTAGACAAGGTGCGTATCTCGTTGCGAGTAGAGGACCCCTCTTCAACGGGAATCGAACGGTTTATAGATATTTTGACATGAGTCATTTAAGGCGGTGAATCGTAAGTTCGGATGAGCGACCAATCGCGAACTAAATATCCTCGCTACGCTACGTTCCGCGTGTTAAGCGTGTACTCGGGTCCACTTATATTGATAAGTAGTGGCGTCTTCGTTCTGATTGTCTCAGTTGTCAAAGAAGTTGGTACTTTTTCGTTTTTAGGAGTTTGGGTTATTGGATATGGTGTTTTCAGTTGGTTTTGGTCGACCCGATTTGCATGGCGTACGTGGCGGGAGAATCGCATGCGTGGGCGATGTGCATCTGAAGAACAATCAGAAGGTGACTTGCACGAAAGGCGAATCAAACTCGCGTTCGCTCATCCGTACGTAGTTGCTCAACAGACGTTCTTCGTGATGCTCCTGATGTTTTACGCAGCTGAGTATCCGGAGTTTCTCTCGCTTCACTACGGTGTTTGGTTCTGTCTTGCCGTGGTTGTGATTTGGAGCTTACTGTCCTTGTTTTTCCGATATATAGGTAGGGGTGAATTGAGAGATTTTGACTATGAACACAATTTCGACAAAGAACGGGGGAGATTTAAAACTGAAGAAGAGCCACAACTTCGCGGTTCGTGATAGGTTGGGTTGCGAGGACGGGACCTAGAACGACTCAACGACACGTTTGTTAGTGAGAGCTAGCGTCGCTCTTTGTGCACCTTCCAAACTTGCTCGGCTGGCCACTCACGAGCCCAATCCGCTGAAGCAAACGAAAAAGGGGACGTAGCGTCCGCCGGCGCCGGTAGTTCGAAAAGCGCGTCGATCACAAACCCGGATTTGCGGAACAAACTGATCCATTCGCCGGGTGTCAAGTGATACTCCACACCATCACTGCCATCTTCACTCCACTTGGTTCGATACGCATCGAAATACGATCGTTGCAACGTCTCTGTCCACTTTCCATCTGGTTCGTCTAAGCCGTTGTCTGTCATAAAGGAGACCATGTGATCTGTGTAGATCACAAGAATGCCGTTTGGTTTTAATACTCGAGAGACTTCTGGAATCCACTGATACGGATCCGCCCAAAGCGCAGCACCGTACTCTGAAATAGCGAAATCGAACGTTTGAGATGCAAATGGGAGTTTTTCACCGAATCCTTGAACGAGAGAGATTTCTGTTTGGTGACGTTTACTCAACTGAACGGCTGTCTCGATTTGATTATCGGTTGGTTCAAGCCCCACGGCTGTTGCACCACGATCTGTCATCCATTTGAGAATGTAGCCCGTTCCGCATCCGACGTCCAGGCAGTGTTGACCTTGAAGGTCCATCGGCAGCAACTCCAATTCATCATCCGATCGACTCCACAGTCCCCATGTCGGTTCGTTCTTTTGCCAGTTTTGTTCACCTAATTGCCGGAACCAATCTGCTGCTTGCTGCCACTTCGCACGGTTGAGTCGCTGCGATTCGGTTAACTCCATGGTTGTCTTCATTACCGAGTCTCGAGAATACCTTCGTTTAAATGATTCGATGATTGTGTTAGTCTAGTGAAGAAAGCGAGCTTCGACATAGTGAGATAAGCAACATCTAGATGCGCTGTACTCGACTCTATGACAATTGATCCTGGTTGCTCAGCTCACGGTCAATCTGAATCGTCTTCCCTTGCGACGTAACCCCGTGTCGAGTATTGAAGTCGCGTGCTTGAATATCCCTCCGCTCGGTGATGTGTGCGCTTACTCATCACACGATGACACTTTCAGCGTGTACCAATCTTCTTGGGCAAAAGAGCACCAATTGTCTATACTCTCGTGCCTCGCGAGTTACTATTTAAAGTGCCTTATCGTATCGAGCTGAATCGGCGTAAAGAACTGCTAAATCAACCTGAATCTGGTATGGGATATCAATACCTCGCAAACGCCCAAGATACAGTCGTCCTAAACGCTGAAGTCGCAATCGAGGTTGATGAAATTTACGATTGGTTCGAATGGCTCACTGATTTAAACTCTATCGAAAACGACGACGAGAGGCAAGAGAAGCTAGAGATTCTGATTGCTTATTCCGGTGATTTAACCACATGTGAGAGCCATAGTTATCAGTCTTTCACGCAAGAACTGGAGAAATTCACTAGATATAGCGCGTTTTCGCCGGACAATCGTATTCGACCTAATGGTAGCGTGCTAGCAGGGACGTTTGCAACAACCGAGAATGACTCATCTGTGGTTCCGTCAGGATTGGCGGCCGTCTCCCGTTATGCGCTTCCAAATCCTGCACCTGCCATATTCAAAACCGAGATAACTCCGCCAACTGGGACGATTGTTACATGTGGCACTTCGCAGCCACAAACATGGGGTGCAAATCACAATGTATCCGGAGGCGGCGTTGAGGTTAGATTTCCGATAGCACTTCCTCCAGGAACCGCTTCGCCACAATCACGAATCGCTGAAAGATAGATCGGGATGCTATTGTCATTGTCGCAAAAATGGAGTCGTACTCTTGGCAAATGGCCGGAATCCGGTATGGGTTATCAAAGAGTCGATGTCAGACTTCGTGACGGAACTACGGTCAAGAATGTGATGGTCTTCAATGCGGTGCAGATGGATTGGCCGGATGATTCAAATCCGATCAATACTCGAGATATAGCCGATATTTCCTTAAGTAGCTCGGTATATGACACTGAACGGAAGCCCAAATAACTGACGCTAGTAACTTCGTTAAGCGAGCCGAAAATCGTCGCACTATATTCCGTTCGGATCTCTGATGTTGTTATCTCCGCGTACGGTTCAAAAGTTAGTAGTCTCAACGATCGTTTTGAAGGCGACTGTCGAATTGCATAATTAATTTAGCGTTGTCCTCCGCTCCGTTCAAAGCGCGAATTACTCTTCGGCTTGATGAAGAACTTTACCGCAGTAATTCAGAAGTGCTTAGAAACCGGCCTCTATATTGCACACGTACCAGGTCACGTTGGCGCTCACACCCAAGGAGAATCGCAAGAAGAACTTTACGACAATCTGAAGGAAGTGCTTGAGTTGATACATAAGGATGGCTCGCCTCAGATTGACGGAGAATTTGTCGGAATTGAAGAAATTTCACTTGCTTAGCCAATTTCGCCTGCCGAAGCTGTTTTAAAACCCTCGGAGGTGGCGAAAATTCTCAATCGCTCCGATTTGAGGACGTTAGGTAGAAAGGATTTCACAAGCGATTTCGTCATCCGGATGGTCGAAATACGACGCTTCCCGTTCACCGTGGGTGCGACGTTTCGCCCGTTGTTCTCCAACTAATCTGTAGGGACATTGGTGGTTCTGTAGAGGATTTGCCGCTAGGCGTTAGATCTACTACAAACAGAATTCACATTTGTTGGCTGCGGCTAAGTGTTCCACTAGTTAGATTGAGACGTGAACTACTCAGATATCAATTTCGTACGGAGCATCGTTGAATATTGGTCCTAGCTCATTCAGATCGCGAGGCGCGTCAAGTTTTGTCGTTGGCAGTTTGTGAAGGTGTCGGTAACGAGCATTCTTGCGTATAGTCGATTCGAGCGGTTAACGAAGTAGATAGCTAACATCTCTCTTGAAGGACGCGGATCAACCGATTAGGTGCGATAAGGAAAAATCAGTACCCCCTAGGTGAGTCAGATCTGGCGTTGAATAATCGAACGACGGTACCAGCAGAGCTAGGATCGGTTCGAACTGATTCGACCGTTCCTTCTTCACCAGACATGGCCAGATATGCCTTCATGCGCATACTTGATAACGGGTGAAGTTCACCCGCACCAAACGGCCACACACCTTCATCCGCCTTGATGTTTCGGCATATCTCTTGTGCATGCGGTGAGAGTTTCTGCCAAATCTCATGTGGCATCGTTCGCTGAAAGTGCTTGCCTGGTCGTGTATTCGCTGAATACTCAACACTAGGCAACGCGCGGATTTCGTTCGACAGGTTCGGTGTCGCCCCATGCCAACAGCGAGTATCTCTGAAGATCGCACTTCCTGCCGGCGCGCCAACCAGCGTTGAGAGTCGCATCCATTCCGGTTCGTCGTAGATCGACGGGGGAGGGGAGAGATTGGTATGTGTACCTGGAATCTGACGAATAGGACCGTTTTCCCAAGTCAAATCCGTCAGGGTGAAGTTAATTGTGACACCTGTGTTCGCGAAGTCCATAACTCGACGTTGTGATTTGAAATCGAGCGCCTCAAATTCCTTACTTGCGTCAAGGTTCAATCGGTTCAATATCAAGACACGTTTGAGTCGCGCTTCACCGTCCTGCTGCTCATCAAGTCCATCTGTATGAAGGTGTTGATATTCGATCGCACCAGGTAGACTAAGGTCGCCACCACCGCCCCATACCGAGTAGTCTGATGATCCGAAAATCTCACAAAGAATTGGCGTTGTTGTGGGCATGTCGATGATGCCTGCCCATGCCGGTTCGTGCATCATCTGACGTGACGCCGAACACGTGCCGTAGCAGTACCGATGAGGTAGTCGTCCGGTTTCCTGGAGGTACTTTCGATCGTTGTCGTGCGGCTTCGACAGAATCGTTCTCAGATTCCTCTCGCACGCTTCACGCATCGCTGCCAAATGCTCTGGGCTGAGTGCATCTTTGACGACTACAAATCCATCTCGGTGGAAAATCGTCGCGGCGCGTTGGACCTCCGAAGGCTCACAGATCTCAAGTCCACGAATGCCGTTGTTTTCCCGTAGGTGTTGCCTCAGAGCTAGCACTTCTGGATGGTTGCTAACGCGTTGAGACGGCGCTCTCGGATCCGGTTCCCCATAGTTTGGATCTCCCGTCACGAAATTGCCGGTTTCGTCAACGTGCTCATTCGGAGGGAGATGCTCATCCCAACCTACTTTCGAGGAACCAGATACGCGTAATGTCGCGAGTTCCTGCGCTAGAGTCATCATGTCACGATTGATGAGCTATTACGAATCATCTCAGGAGCAAGTTTAATCGCCAAACACTAAGCGCCGGAATATATCAATTCAATTCAAAGTTGAATAAAAAAGGGCAGAGAATTTCTCTGCCCTTTTTCGTTTATAACGTATTGACGCGAGTCTGGTGAGTTCAAGTCATCAAGGCGCCGAACGGTCGTGCTAGCGTGTGTAGCTTCGTAAGACCTCGCCTGGATGATTACCTGTGTGTTCGTCGTCTCTCAGAATGACCTGACCGTTGCAGATCGTCGCGTCGTACCCTACAGCACGTTGGATGAACCGTGGGGCGTTGCCAGGAAAATCGTGAACTAATTCCGGTTGACGTTCTTCAAGGTTCTCGGTGTTAATAACGTTTATGTCCGCACGCTTACCTGCGCTTAACGTACCGCGATCTCGCAATCCGAGCACTCGCGCCGGCTCGCCGCTAATACGTCGGACAGCCTCCTGTAGTGAATAGACACCTCTATCTCGATGCCAATGAGATAGAACGAATGTGGACCAACCGGAATCAATCATCTGGCTCACGTGAGCGCCAGCGTCGCCGAGACCCGGCATCGCCCACTCGGTGGTGATCATGGCTTCTAGTTTCTCCAGATTCACGTTGAACTGACGAACGTGGAACTGAGCTTTCCCGTTGGTCTCAAGCATGTAACGTAGCCACGTTTCGACAGGGTGTTCACCCGCTTCCTCGGCCATGTCGTATAGACTCTCATAACGAGACTGTGTGTAGTTCGGTCGCAGTGCGTCACCCATGTAATACTGTCGCTTAAGCGGTCGCATCATTTCGTCGTGGTGCGGATGGTTCTTGATCTCGTCAACCAACTCTTTGCGGAATTCCGCGTCTTTTATGGCTTCCAGTCTTCCTTCGAGCGTTTCGATCTCGCGGAGCTTGTTCCAAGCTGGCGTTCGGAAGTACAGATTGTGCGCGAGTCCAACGACTCCGCCGCCGCTACGAGGGACCGTAACTGCGGTCACATCTAGACCTTTCTTTCGCATCGCTGAGACTCGCTCATCGAAGATGGCACCGTGCTCTGCGATCGCACTGAAGAGCACAGGTCCCGTGCGTGCTTCAGCTTCAAGCAAGTCGATTTCGTTTTCCAGATCACCGAAGTGTGGTACGACTTGCATCAGGCCACCGTTATCGCCTACTGCTTTGGCGATCGCCAAGAGCTCTTCGCGACTTGCGAATGTGCCTGGGATTGGTCGACGATCGGGCAGCGTATGACCAGGATGACGGTTGACGGAAAAGCCGATTGCGCCTTCTTTTACCGATTGCCCTGCGAGCGCAGCAATCTGCTCGATTTCTTCTGGTGTCGCCTGCTCTTCAATGGCACGTTCGCCCATCACGTAAGTGCGTGTAGCGCTATGCCCGACCAAGCCAGTGATATTGATCATGGGACCGAGCCTTTCAAGACTGTCCAGATAACCTCCATACGTCTCCCAATCCCACGGTAGACCGGTCAAGATCGCATATTTCGGGATGTCCTCTACGGTTTCCATCATCCCTGCAAGGAACTCTTGGTCCTCTTTCTTACAGGGCGCAAAGGTCACACCACAGTTTCCTAGGAGCGCGGTTGTGACGCCGTGCCAGGACACGGACGTAAGTTTGCGATCCCAACCTGCTTGAGCGTCCAGATGGGTATGGAGATCAACGAATCCGGGCGTTACTACGCGACCTTCTGCGGAAATCTCTTCTTTGCCTTTTTCACTAACGTCGCCGAGTGCAGAAATGAACTTGCCATCGATAGAGATGTCCCCGACGTAAGGTTCTGCACCTGTTCCATCAACGATGGTGCCGTTTCGTATAACGAGGTCGTGAGCCACTCTATAACCCTCCTACGGGTTAACGCTTACTGGATTCTCACTCAATTTTACGGTCGACTCTTGCCTAGCTCGGACCATCGCCAGGCGACGCACTTCGATTTGAAGACACTCACCGACCGCCAGTTTCTCTGCGGTCTAGTCTCTCTGTCGGTAATGAAACCGAAGGTATACCGTTCGTCCTTTGATGTCGTGGACGAAGCCGTCAAATGCTGGTCGCAGGTTGTATCGATGAATACCTGCCTGCCCTGTCGGAAGCGGCGGCGGATCCCTATCAAGCAGATTCCTTGCACCGAGCGTTAGGGAGACCTCACCGTTGAGGACATTTTCAAACGCGTATCTGTAGTTCGCATCCAACGTTGTCCATGAGGCGATCTTTGGTTGTGAGGCGACTTCATCGTTCTTGTATGAGTCAATGTAACGAATCGCGACGTTCATTGATTGGTGCCTACGATTCCATGAAAGTCCGAGATTGACGCGCACCGCTGGCGTTGGCGCGAAGCCGTTTGTGTCGTTTCGACTACCGAGTCGATCAATGAAGCCTTCTCCAGCAGAGTTCACGTCAAACCGAGTCAGTATCGTGGTATCAGCGCTAACTCGAAAATCGCCGACGCTGGAGTTGAAGTCGTAGAACGTGTTCGCGTCGATGCCTTGTGTTTTCACTGCGCCTACATTTTGATACGTTGTAGAAACGATGCTCAGTTGCCCAGAAGAATCACGCTGAATGCGCGGGTCATTAGGTCGGCCATCGTCGCGGCAGTCATCGTCAACGATGGCCTGAAAACTGCGACCTTGCGCGATGACATTGCGATAGTCCAGCGACCAGTAATCGAGGCTAATACCTATGCTATCGCTAGGACGAATCAACGACCCAATATTCATAGATTGCGCGGATTGAGGTTTGAGATCAGCTCCGTGTAATACCGCTACTGAATTGAAGTTGTCACCGCGATTGATGATCTCACCGGTGGAATCGACGGTACATTGTCCAACCCCCTGCCCGTCGAATCGGAAAGGGTCTGTTAGGGTGCGAGCGCTTGTGTTCCCGGCCACTTGAAACACGCTGGGTGACTGAAACGAAGTACCCCAAGAGAACCGCAACGAGACAGTATCGTTCACGAAGAACTGTGCGGCAATCTTTGGATCGGTCGTATTGCCTGCTTGATCGTATCTCTCATGGCGAGCAGCAAGTTGTATTTCGGTGCGACTACCCAGATACGTAAGACTCTCTGCGAAAACTGCCCAGACACGCTGTTCCGATTCTCGTGGAAACTCTCTTAGTTCTCGAGGTCCTGTCCCTGCCTCATTCAATGGGTCTGGTTGGTACGAGTAGTAGAGGTCGCGGAATTGTGCGCCTACTGCCAGTTGGATGGGCTCGTCTAGACCTTCGGATATGTCGCCGGAAGCCATGATCTCGCCGACGTTTAGGACGCTTCGCGCTCGTTCCATTCGCACTCGCTCGAACTGTTTTAGCGCCTCGCGATCGTTAGCTGCTCGTTTCCCTATCAGCGCGGGATTCAATCCGTTGTGTTCGGGTGTTTTAGGTGTGACAAGATCAGGTGAGACTAAGCGCGTTCCAAACGGATTCCACGTGCCGTCGATGATTGAATTTGCGAATGCGGCTGCTTCCCAATGACGTTCAGAACTTACCGAAAGATCGGAACTCGCTTGAGTAAAGTGTGCTTCGCTCGTCCAACCGTTCAAAAAGTCGTTACGGAACCCAAGAGATATCCGCAGATTCTCGAATTGACGTAGCTCGTCACCGGAATTGCGACCAAAAGCTTCTGCGCCGATTGGGCGACCGAAATAGCCAACCGATACGGCTTCGTGTTCTTCGGGGATCCAATCCTCAGGAGCGATATATTCGAGAATGCCATCGCTATCAGGATCGGTCCAGAAATTGAACGGGTGATTACTCGGTACGAAGAATTCGTTGGTTCTGTCAACATTTCCGTTAAAAAGCAACATATTGCCGACGCGATCCTTCACTTCGTTCGAGGAATAACCTATCTCGGAAACGAGTGTTAATTGATCAGTTAGGTTGAATTCAATATCGGTGAAGTACTGTGCGCGTTTCTCTGCTGCGATCATCGTTCTTTGATCGGAAAAGTCCATGCGGCAGAGAGAGCCACTCGGATAGCCACCACCAAGTCTGCAATCTGGGTCTGGGAAACGAGGCGTATCCAATCCGTCGACTTGAAAAGGTACGAAGGTACCGCCCGGTCGCGCTATTGCCCTTCGGAAACTACCAGGTGAACCACGCCCTGAATCGAAGGACCCCTCGACGATATCGCCATCCTGATTCGGGTCAATCGCACGTGGGCTCATCCACTCGAAATCAGTGCGGAAAATTTCGTTCTGTTCATACCATGTTCCGTAGAGATTGATATAGCCTCTGGTCACATCGAAACCACCCGCTACGCTCACGTCGAACGCATCGTTGCGGGCACCACGGTAGCCCCCAGCGACTTCAAGTCCATTCAAGTCTTTTCGTGTGACGATATTTGCGACGCCAGCAACTGCCTGAGAACCGTAGGTTGCGGATGCACCGTCACGGAGAATCTCAACTCTGTCGATCATCAACACTGGTAGTGAGTTAATGTCGAAAAAGCTCTGGCCGACGTCGTTCGACACTGGTGCTAATCCTGCACGCCGGCCGTTAATCAGCGTTAGCGTCGAGGACAGACCCACACCTCTTAGACTAAATTGGGAAACGCCTTGCAGGTAGGTCTGTTGTGTCGCGAGGTAAGAACCTGTATTCGAAGTAAGACTTGAGAGAATATCGACGGGTTGAGATGCGCCTACCGAACGCAAGAGTTCCGTGTCAAGTACCTGCACAGGCGCACGGCCTTCGAATACTTCCTTGCGCCTAATAAGTGTGCCGACAACGACAACCTCCTCAATCTCGGGTTGAGAAGAATCCGAATCCTCAGTTTCGTTCGCGACGGTCTGTAGCGAGTAGATTGACGTGAGAATAAGAGTGAGGCACCAAATGTGACGCTTCAAAACTTGATAGCTCAATCTAGTCGGTTAATCATCGTATCAGGAGAGTAGATCACTAGGTTGCGTAACAGAAATTGAACTGTATGCCTCGGGTTTTAGATTCAAGGTAGATTGGGGAGTCGGTGAAGACGCTGATCGATTGGATCGGTATTCTGATCGGTCGAAACTTCACTGCGTCCGCCTGCGAGTGAATGTCGTCTACTAGGGGTGTGTATTTTCGATATAGACGCGACTCGCAGTGCTTAGTTGGTCAGCGAAGAAATAAGCGTTTTCATCATCAGATTTGCGTAGATTCGAGATGACCTCTTCCAGATCTTGAATACTGGAATCGCCACCTTCAGCGACAGTGTGAGTCAGTTGCTGCCATGCTGCGTGCATCGCGCGGTAGAAGTCGTTTCGTGCGAGCCCTTTTGCGCGCTCGAAAGATGAAATTGCGTCATCGTACTTGCCCGCGTTGAGCTGATGTACCCCCAATATCCAAAGTGCGTTGGGAGTAACTTCGCCGATCCGTTCCGCTAATTCAACAGTGCGTTCGGCGGCTTGTAGACCAAGTTCCTGACGCTCATCGCTAATTGGTTCGGGTGAATCTCCCCAGCCGGGCCACGTGAACGATGCGATGTTGAAGGCGACGCCTCGTGCGAATCGTCGGATTTCAACCGCCTGAGCTGGGTCTGAAGTATCAGCTCGGGCGGCGGCTTCTTCAAGGTATGCGAGCTGCAACTTCGCAACCGGTACGAACAGTGACTCTTTGCGTTCGCTCCGGAGAAACCGCATTAGTTCTGCGAGTTCTCCGAAGTCAGATTCGTCAACGGTATCAACGTCCACTGAGACTTGTGCCGTAGTCATGTCACCACCAAATAAACAGAGAAGGAAGCAGAAGCTGAGCGCTACTGTCGAACGCACGATTATGAGCGGCTCCGAATCAAAGTCGCAATTTCACTAAACCCTTGCCGATCAGCTAAATCTGCCGCTTCGGGTACGTTGAGCCCTGTCTGATGGGGGTCGACACCCGAATCGAGAAGCAGTGCGCATGCCTCGTAGTTACCTGACATCGTCGCGTAATGAAGTGCAGTTCGTCCGTTGTCAGTTGTAGCGGTTACATCTGCGCCTAATTCGAGAAGTAGCTTAAGTTTGTCCAACTTAGTTCCCTTATCAGCGCGGCAGACGTATAGCAACGGTGTTAAGTCACCGTTCGGTCGTTGATTTGGCGACAAACCTTCAGTGACTAATCGTTTCAAGACGGAGATGTCGTTGGTTGCCATCCAGAGTCCGGCATCTGCAGATTCGACAGAAGCGCCGTTCTCAAAGAGAAGGTTGAGAATCGCTGTCTCGTCGAAGTGCGCCGCGATATAGATCAGTTGAAAGCTGTAACTACTTACATCAAATCCTTGACCGATGAAGGATTTCGCTAGCTCTTGTTGCCCGCCAACGATCGCGAACGTCATTAAGGGCGAGTAGTAGATTTCGTCGTGTGGATCCTCTGCACGCAACAGCGATGGATCGTGTTCGAGTTGATGAAGTACAACGTCGGAATTACCACGGTAAGTGAGCCGAAAGAGGTCGTCTTTAGCACCATGCGCTTCGAGTAATTCCCAGATCGCTTTTCGTCGATAGAACTTACATGCTGACAGTGGCGAGAGCTGGACGAAGCTCTCGCTGTTGACGCAGCCGGTCAGATTTACATCAACGTCTTTAGCCAAAAGCCATCGAACGAGCTCAAGGCGCCCGTGCCGAACGGCGGACCACAGTAAGGTCCGACCGTGACTCCCGCGCTTGTTCAGAAACTCGGGATATTCGTCAAGTAGTTGGCGTATCTCTTCGACGTGTCCGCGTTCCGCGAGCTTGAGGTACTTACCAGCTAATTGCTTCTTCCAGTGACCTGGTTCAACGTCGAGCGGTTTAACCCACCTGCTCGCGGTATTGGGAACCGCCAATGCTTCGTAGAATCCGCCCGTTTTTGAAGACGCAAGTTTATTTTCTTTGTAGGTAAGGAATAGACATGGAGTCAATCGACATTCTGATGATGGGCATGGAATACACGGGTACCGTGATCGGCGTGCTTGTCGTACTGTGTCTGATCTACGAAAAAGTCTGGGCTTGGCCACTGGGCGTGTTGTTTTGCGTATTGAGCGCCCCCGTAATGTGGCACAACAATCTATACGGATATCTAACCCTAACGTTGATTGGTTTCCTGCCGATGAATCTGTATGGGTGGTACTACTGGTTATTTGGAACAGAACACAAAGCCGAACTGCCGATTACGCTCACGCCAAGAATCGTATGGCTCATAGCGATCACGCTCAGTGTTGTAGCGATCTTTCTTTTACCATATTTCTTCGATTTGATCGTGCCTAACTATTTCGAAGAAGCGGAATACATCTACCTTGACAACTCAATACTGGTGCTTAGTCTCGTTGCGATGTGGTATACAGCGCGAAAACACATCGAAAACTGGTTTATATGGTTTATCGTCAACGTTGGAACGGTTACACTCTATGCGCTGACAGAGCTATGGGGATTCATGGTGCTGTATGTCCTCTACATTGGTATGGCAATCTGGGGTTATTTGCAGTGGCGACGCTCTATGGACGCAACGTCGTCAAGTGAATCTCTGGTAACCTGAAGAGATTACTGGCTTCTTTAAGTTCGCGTTCTGAGCGCTCCGGCTAGTAGACGGGTACGAATTACCATGAACAGTGATGGTCCATCCATTAATGTTCTATGTGATTTACTGTTCGATCGATCGCGATAAAACACTGAAAGCAAACACTGTTCCTTCTCGACCACTCTTTGCAAAAGAGCGCGAATCACCTCAGGTAATCCACTTCACTTGATAACCGGGTTATCACTTTTTTAGATCGCCGCGAAATTCCCGTCAAGTCACATCGATCGATCTAGGCTACTCGTCCGCACGCTGAGAAGTGAACCAGATTAGGATGACGATTGACGTAATAAACCAAGTCATCGATTGCAAGGATTTTCGGTATGCGATTGTCTCTTTCAAGTTATCAGAAATGACTCAATACCTCTTCCGCGACGAGTTGATACTGCTCAAGGTCATCCGTCGGGATTCCGCCAATCATGATGCCATCCGCGCCTGCCTCGACAATCTCGCCGATCCTATCGATGACATAGTTCTTCGGACCGGCGGCGGATCCCTCACCAAGGCGCCGACCATTGACGAAGGCGGAAACTTTTTCCGTATCGTCTGAGACCATCGTTGGCATCAAAACCGTGTGTTTGATCTCATTGGGATCTCGACCCACGCGTTCACAATGTGCGTTTAAGACGCCAACCTTGTGATGAAACGTTTCTGCAGCCATAGGAACGCCAGACCAACCATCGAGATTCATCACATCGCCATATTTAGCGAGAGTTCGCAATGTTCGCTTTTCGCCGGTACCTCCGACGAGGATAGGAATTCCATCGGGATTGAAGCACCTTGGGGACATTGGCGCGTCGTCTAGGCGGTAGAAATTTCCTTCAAATGTTGAACTTGAGTCGCTGTGAAACAGCGCGCGGATCAACTGACAGGCTTCCTCGAAACGATCTTGCCTTTCTTTCATACTTGGAAACGACCACCCGTACGCTTCGTGTTCCCGCTTAAACCACGCAGCGCCGATTCCGAGGACGAAGCGTCCGTGGGAAATATGGTCAACCGTCGTAGCCATCTTGGCGACTAAGCCTGGGTTTCGATACGTATTCCCAAGTACTAAGTGACCTATGCGTAGGCTCTTCGTAAATCCGGCAACGGCCGCCGCGACTGTAAATCCTTCATGTGCCGTTAGATGTTCTTCCTCTTTACGACCCGGCGGCGGGAGATAGTGGTCGGCGAACCATACGCTCTCCCACTGCTCGCCATCGTCGAGTAACTCGACTACGTTTCGAATTGAGTCCCATGTATTTCGATAACAAGTGACCTGTGCACCAAATCGCATAGACAGCTCCTTTACTCGATTCTCTTGTTATTGTGGGGACCAACACTGAATCAACGTATCGTCCGCGCCGATGGAACGCATGAAATCCTCAAACTTCTGTTGCATTTCCTTTGCCGCGGATGCGTTCTGGCTGATCACGTCGTTTGCAGCGTTTGGATCGTTTCCATACTCGTAAAGTTCTGGTTCGCCTTCTGACCCTACCGCGGTATATCCCCATTGACCGTCGACGACGAATGGCGTAACGGCGTTAGGTGGGCATCTCCCGTCTCGACGTGGGCTCACGTATCCAGCGCTCACGACCAGATCGCGGTGACTGTCGCCGTTCTGCAAAGCACCCACAAAACTCTCTCCGTTTACCGGTTGCCTAACATCAAGTTCGAATCCAGCGAGCTCACTAAGCGAAGGTAGGATATCGGGTGGTTGGGCAAGGAAATTCGTGGTTTTCCCTTGAGGTACACCCGGACCGGCGATGATGAAAGGTACATGTCCGACTTCTGGGTAGATCGGCCAGTAACGATCGTCGTTATCAGAAATGTTGCTCTTGCCCGTACGGTTGTGCTCACCAATGCTGGTACCGTGGTCACTCGTGATGATCACGATCGAGTTCTCGAGTAACTGCAATTCTTGAATCTTCTGTAGAACGACCCCTAGTTGCTTATCGACTAACTCTGACTCGGCAGCGTAATGCGCCCAGAGATTGTGTAGTTCAGCCGGTGAATAGTCGGTTGCGGGTCCATAGTTGCAATGAATCATCGGCGCGCCGTCATAGTCCGGATCGTAGTTCTTCACCATGTACTCGGGCGGATCCCATGGTTCATGTGGATCGAAAAAGTCCACCCAAAGGAAGAACGGGTCCCACTGGTAGTTCTCTTCAAGCCAGCGCGCGGTTGTAGCGGCTGTCTTGTACATGAACGTCTCTTCTTCGACTTCGAAATATCGATTTATCCACCGATGCGCGTCAGCCAAACTGCTGTCGTTCCAGATTGGCATTCGACGTGTTTTGTCGAAGGGCATCTCGTTGCGTATTGGATGATTTAGATGCAATAGATGCTTGTCGCCTTCTTGACCGCGATGCTGATATGCGGCGTCAAAACCGAATTGGAATCGACTGTTGAACAGGTGAGGGCAATCGCAGATCAATTGAGTTTTGTAACCCTGTCGGTGCAGCGTCTTACCAATGTGATTGGGACCGCTTTGGTCGATCGGCTGCCAGCCGTAGTGTGGCCAGCCGAAAATGCCAGTCGCCAGATCAGTCCGGTTTGGAATGGTCGGAAAGCTTGCCGTGTAGAAATTCGTGACGTTGGTAGCGGTCGATTTACAGAACCGATCAAGGCACGGCGTTCGTACGGGCCTTTCTGCGTTGTCGAATAAGTTGTCGTATCGAAAGGTATCGGTCACTAGGACGATGATGTTTTTCTTCATATCAATACTCGATGGCTGACATGTGATTCTCGATTGGACGAAGTGCGACTGACGTCGACGAGCTTCAGTCTATGTTAGTTGCTCATGTTGGTGGGTTTACGACGTACCGGACGCGATTATGTGGCAACCATCACCGCGCAGAAACGAAAAAATCAGGTCTAGCTGACGTTGGTCTGTGGTTCGCTGAGTAACAAACGTCACGTGATCATTTGGTCCTGCATTAGGATCCAATTCGATGCCCCAAAGTGCAACTAGCTGATTGGGTACGGTTGAATAGCGTACGTCGATGATTCGATTTGTGACATGAGGATCCATCGCGACGTAATCTTGTGAAAACCAACTGAAGCGGTCTACGTCGACTAGCTGTTGACCTGTTCCAAGCCAAGGTAAGTGCTCGTCCGTATCGAGGACTTCAGCGGTCGCGCTCGAACCGCACTTCATTGGTTTAGTCGTCAAGCCCACGCGAATGGCATCGACGTAGTAAACGTCTTCATGTTCATAGATCGACCGCCAGAGGAGCTGATTGGCGATACTCGGTTTGATCGTTAGTCGTTCAGGAACGTGTCCTCTCGCTTGAGCGAGTTGCTCACCAGCGTCGAGCGCTCGCTGACTCTGGATGACACCAAGACTAAGGTACGTAACCACCCATGCCAATCCGATCCATGGTAACCAATGTCGACGCCAGATCAGACCTGCAATCACTGCAAGCAATAGTGGGAACGTAAAAGCGGGATCAAGTACGGAAACAGTATTCCACGCGACGCGATAGTCAGTGAAAGGCCAGAACAACTGAGTCCCGTAGGAGGTACAAGAGTCTAGAAAGCCGTGTGTTGCGTAGCCTAGTAGACATGCCAGATAGATGTACTTGAACTCGACTGATTTTCGTAAAAATGGGAACAAGCAGCCAGCGACGATCAACGCACCGATAGGTATGAAGATCAGTGCGTGGGTGAATTGCCGATGGAAAACTAAGAACATCAACGGATCCACATCGCTCGTAATGAAGATGTCCAAATCCGGAGCCATTCCAGCTAGCGCGCCGCATAACGTCAGTCTTCCTAGGTTCTCATGTTGAAGCACACTTTGAGGGAGTACTGCTCCGAGACTACCTTGGCTAATTGGGTCCATCGTGCTGTGTCGTTAAATTCGTTCGTCGCTGTTTAAATGGCACGCAAGCCGTGTGACCTGCGTGAGGTGAATAACGTCAATGTCAAGGAATAGGTAGGAACGATAGTGACAGAAGGAACGCCGGGCTTTGTAAAGGTGCTGCGCGCCCGGGAAGTTTTAACGCTGTCGTTTGGCGCGATGATCGGTTGGAGCTGGATTTTGATGACCGGTTACTGGGTCGATCACGCAGGAAGCTTCGGCGTGCTGTTAGCGTTCCTGATCGGCGGCATCACCGTACTTTTCATTGCATTGACGTACGCAGAGCTCGTAACCGCGATGCCACGAGCCGGCGGCGAGCACGTTTACACCCATCACGCACTCGGTGCGACGCCGTCGTTCGTTTGCACTTGGGCATTGCTGATGGCCTACACGACGGTTTGCTTATTTGAAGCCGTTGCTTTACCCACGGCTGTTGCTTACCTGATACCTGAAGTTCGCTTCGGAGATCTGTGGACGCTTGAAGGTTTCACCGTCGATATCGGATTTGTTCTTATCGGTGTCGGTGGTGCGATCGTCATGACGGTCATCAACATCCTCGGCATCAAAATGGCGGCGGTTGTTCAAACAATCGTCACCTTGGTGATCCTCCTATCGGGTGTGGTGATGTTCACCGGTGGCGCGATTCACGGAGAAGCAGCGAATCTAGAACCGTTGTTCGGTCAGGGAATATCGGGCATATTGGTTGTTCTCATCATGGTGCCCGTGCTGCTAGTCGGATTCGATGTCATACCGCAGGCTGCGGAAGAACTGGCGGTTCCGCTAAAGCAACTTGGTTGGTTGCTGATTTTTTCGGTCATGCTGGCAATCCTTTGGTACGGAGCGATTTCCTTCGCTGCGGCTACCTCAATGCCAAGACCAGAATTGGCGGTCACTACTATGTCGAGTGGCGATGCGGCTGCAGCGCTTTGGAATCACCCGTCGGCCGGCGCAATACTGGTGATTGGTGGTATCGGAGGGATTCTCACTAGCTGGAACGCCTTCATCATCGGTGGCAGCCGGTTGATGTTTGCGCTCGCAAACTCCGGTTTTCTGCCGAAGAAGCTCGGTGAGCTTCATCCGCGTTTTCATACTCCGTGGCTTGCGATCTTGGTCATTGGCGTACTCTCTTGTATTACGCCGCTTTTCGGACGAACGATCCTCGTTTGGTTTATTAACGCAGGCAGTTTCGGCACGGTACTCGCATATATTTTTGTACCGATCGCATTTCTCGTCCTACGCGCGAAAGAACCCGAACTGCTCCGACCGTATCGGTTGAAGTATGGGAAGACCGTTGGATCGATCGCGATCGTGCTTGGGGTCGGCTTGTTCGCGCTGTTTTTTCCTCCCTTTGATTCAGCGCTCGGTCAACCGGAGTGGGTGATCATTGGATTGTGGAGTTGCGTCGGTGTCGTGCTATATACGATGTACGGTCGCAAACTTGCGATTCAAGAAGGCAATTGATAGTTACGCATTGAATCGAAAAAGTCTTCGAGGATGGCGTCTTTGTCGAAGTTTTCCCAGATAGCGATGCGATGAGGGTTGTCGGGCCAGTCGGTCCACGACTGCCCGTTAAGGACTGGCGCGGGCATTTCGTGTCGTTCACCCCACAAGGGGTTCTTCACGACCGCGACCGCGACAACATCAAAGAGAGGACGCTGTGGGGAATTCATGTGCTCGAACAATGAAACGGAGTAGTCTCCGAAGCATGTGAATTCGCCGCCGTGGCGACCGGTCACAGGATCTACTTGAGGTCCCAAACCAGGCATCGTTTGCTTCACGAACTCCGTTTCGACCGCTACAGCTGTAGCGCCGGTTGTCTGTGTATAGCGGACGGTGACCATTTCAAACGCAACAGAGGAGTTGAGAACGCTGTTTACGGCTGGGATGTCCGCTACCTGGTTGTACTCCCCTTCCTCGGGGTAATTACTACCTAACCAGACAACTCGAATTTTGCTTTTAATGTCTGGCGCGCGATCGAGCGCGAGCGCGATATTGGTCAGTTTGCCGACGGGAATGACCACCAAACGTTGGTCGCGTTCGCGTCGTGCTTCGTCGATGATGAAGTCAACTGCGTCAATGCCGTCGAACGAATCGTCGTTAACAAAGGGGCGAATGTCCTCATAGTTTTGATCGGCACCCTTAAAAAGCGGAACCGAGTCAAACGAATCACACAATTGGAGCACACGTTTCGCTTCGTCGTACTGCCCTTGGATCCCGTCACCAAGCGGCGTGTTGTTGACAGTAACGCCTACTAGATTAAAAGCATCGCTGTTGAACACTGCATATGCAATTGCGTGCTGGTCGTCGAGTTCATTATTCGCGTCGGAATCGACAAGTATCGGAATTCGGTCTGGCATAGGAAAACTTGACGACTGAAGATAGGCGTAGGATTCTAGTCGTGTGAAGCGATGTGGACCTAGCGGCTAGATTGGGATTTCTGGACTTTGCTCGAAGTTAATGGGTTCACACTCAAGTCGGGAAACCCAGTAATGTGCGTCAAACGTCTTATCGCCAAGTAGTCGACGCCAAAAATGGATGCGATTGATGAACTCAATCCGCCCAGTGTCCATTTCAAACCAAGGTTCGCCGCGCGTCAGGACGCTTTGTACGCTATCAGGATCTTGACGTTCGCGGACGAAAAAGATCGGTAGCTGGGTTGAATCTGCATCGGTTAAGTCCGTCGTGTCCCACAGACGTACTTGAGGTACGGTGGGGTTTAGTCGTAGCTTGTATAGATAGCGCGTCCGATCGCTCCGATTAATGCTTCCACCGTGCCAAATCCCGTGATGCATCAGGAACACGGTTCCAGCTGGACAAACCACATGCTGTTGTCCGCGAACATTTTGATATCTTGCAATCGCTGCTTCATTAACAATCCGTAAGTGCGACCCAGGTAAATAACGCGTACCTCCCATGGATTGCGTAATCTCCTGCGGGTAGTAGAACAGCTGAATATCGAACGCTTTCCGTACGTCGATGGTCGAGTCTTGATGCAAGTGCTGAGCGTTCGCGGAATGACCGGCAGCTTCGATGTCGGCGGCAGGAGGCAAGACGTGTACGAAATGGTGATCGAGCAGACTATTTGGTCCGACCAAACTCTCGATCGCACCTTTCAAGCGCGGTAGTCGCATGATTTGGCCGAGTGTTTGATCTGATGTGAGCGCTTGATCGATTTCCGTACCCGCAGGTACGGCAGGTACCGTTGTTCCACCATTAACTTCGCGTACACCGAACGTGCGCTCCAACTCCTCTAGGAATTGGTCGTTGAGCGACGTCGGAACAACGGCGTCAAGACGTACGAACCCACGACTTGCGAATATTGCCATGTCGTGGGTCGAGAGTTTGTTTGTGGACAACGATTCGGCACTCAAGGCTTTATTGTTAGATGGTTTTCGGTCTAGTCGGTGAGTTTACATAGACAGATCAGAACGATCGCTGATACTAGCGGTGAAAACACAATGCTCGGACGTTGTCCTAGGTTACTCGAGTTGGTCATTCTCTTTAGAGACGAGCTTCTCGAAGAAGAACTCATACTTGAAATACCCCGTTCTAAATTCATCTCCGGAATTGTGATTTATGAGCGGCGATGCTTGAATCAAGCGCCACCCGTCTTGTAGCGCTGCTAACCCCGTTGCATACGGAGGTTCCTCATCTCCCCCTGCTTGATGTCGGACCTTCCCGGCGCCATCGTATCGAGCCCACGCAGTGACCGGAGAGTCTAATGCTGAATTAGCTAGGTAGAGGACCAACACCTGCTGTCGAACTGCGGTGTTCAATTTCGTTTTGTGCACTGAAGTAGTGCGAATTCAAGCACATTCGGCTCTGAAAACCACATTACGCTTGCTATACTGATGGAGCATTTGCTGCACTCGTTACGCATTGGACATGCTGTTGCTTGCAGCTCAAACATAGAGAACTGAAGGTACCGCACGATGAAGTACAAGAACATTCGATATTCGCCCAGTGGTGGTGCAGAATTTGTTGAGCTCGAGATCGACGATCCAGGTCCAGGTCAGGTGCAGGTCGAAAACACCGCTTGTGGGATTTGTTCATGGGATTTACAGACGTTCAGAGTTGGATCGAACGCGGGTGCGACCGCGCCTCCGGGTCACGAGGGCGTTGGATACGTGACGAAGTTAGGACCAGGCGTCACGGACATAGAAATCGGTCAGCGCGTCGCGGGAGGTGGATTCGGTCGCTATCGAAACGCGCCGGCTCGCAGTCTTTACAAGATTCCGGATTCAAATCTTGCTGACCAGCATTGGGTTGTGGAACCTGCGTCTTGTGTCGTCACGGGAATAGACTGCTGCCGGATCAAGGTTGGCGAACGGTTGGCCATGGTTGGTTGTGGTTTCATGGGCTTAATGTTCGTTCAAGGGCTTCAGGGAATGGGGCTGGATCAACTCATAGCATTAGATGTCGACAACCGTCGCTTGGAGCTTGCGAAGGAGTTCGGTGCGACCGAAGCGCACAACGTAACCGCGGATGGATTCGATGAAGTAAAACGTGATCTACAAGGTCGTGGGATCGACGTTGTCGTCGATACGAGCGGCGCACAGTCCGGCTTAGATTTGGCGACAGATATCGTCAGACGTGCCGGACTAATCAATCTATTTGGATGGATCAAAGGAACGGAAGCAACCTTTAACCCGTCGACGTGGCACGGGAAAGCGATTTCGCTCGTGAACTCCTCACCGGCTGCGCAACTCCGTGATCCGTTTCCTCCCGCGATTCGCCTCATTCAGAACGGCGTCATTGATTTAAGACCTTTGGTGACTCACGTCGTACCCATTGACGAATTTCCTTCGTTTATGAGCGAAGCGACCACAGGTCAAGTAGATGGCTATATTAAAGGCGTGATCACTACTGGAGCGTAGTAATCGTCGTTTCGAGCGATAACGCGCGAAAACGGTCCGTGTATTGCCCGTTGAATTGACGCTTTAACTCTCCTTAAACAGAACGCAAGGTTCGAATTTAAGACGTCGGCAGAAATTGTTGAATTAGCAGATTCTCAATTAAGGAAAGTCGTTTTACAGTCACCGTAGTAATGTGGCGATCGACCGCGCTAGCGGTAGGGACTTTTAGTTTGAAGGTAATTCATGTCGATTCGGCGGACTCTGGTTCGACCACGACACCATCCGCCATAAACTCATCGATTATTGACGTCTCATAACCGAGCTCATTGAGTACTTCTCTTGAATGCTCGCCGAGTTCGGGCGCGAGTTTCATCTTCACATGGTTGACGCCAGATACCTGGACGGGATGATTCACAACGAGTGGTAGCTCGATTCCAGGATCCTTTGGTTTCGAAACCATTCGATTCAATAGTATTTGTGAATCCGTTGGTGTTTCTTCGACAATACCTATTCGATTGATCGGCACATCGAATTCCGCAAAGATCGCGAGCCACTCATCGGAAGACTTCGTTGAGATGATCGCTTGGATTCGTTCCCCTACTGCCTCCCGATGCTGATACATAGAACGTGGTGTCTTATAGCGCTCATCCACAAGTAGATCTGTCGCGTCCATCGCTGTAAATGCGAGGTTCATCAACTCCTCGTTTCGGACCATGTTGAACTGGAGCCAACGTCCATCCTTTGCTTGATATACGCGAAAGGAGAATCCAGGTCGTTCAGTTGCGGCGCGAGACTGTTGCATATCACCGCCTGCCATCACGCCCTGTGCAGTTGCAGAAATTGACCATAAACCATTTGCAAGTAGTGATGTTTGTACGAACGAGCCCTCGCCCGTACGCTCGCGTTTCAAGAGTGCTGTAACGATGCCGGCATAGATCGAGACGGCTGTCGGGTGGTCTCCCATCCCTGGGAGGCCTTGAGTCGGAAGAGTACCTGGTTCTCGCATTAAATCCATCAATCCGCTCCTCGCCCAATACGCTAACTGATCAAAGCCTTTCCGGTCTCTCTCCTCGCCGAGTTCACCGTATGCTGTCAATGACGCATATATCAGATTTGGGTTCGATGGCTTTACATCGTCGTAACTGAGTTTGAAGCTTTCACGGCTAGGGTAGGGCATATTGGTGATGAACACATCGCATTGTGCGATGAGTTCATGCATGACCTTCAGTCCGCGCGGGTCTTTTAAATCCAATCCGATGCTGCGCTTGTTGCGACCGTCCATTTGCCACATGTAGTTCTCTCCGCCAGGATCGGTATCTGGCATGTTTGATAGCCATCGCAACATATCGCCTCGGCGCGGTTCCTCAATCTTTATCACGTCCGCGCCAAAATCGGCCATCATCATTGCTGCTGCGGGTCCTGCGATGACTGTCGCTGCGTCGATAACTTTCAATCCCTGAAAAAGGTACTGGTCCATCGGATAGTCGTTACCGAATCTGGCAAAAGGAGGTTGTGAATGTTATTGTCAGACCGAAGACTGCTATTTGCGCGCTACCATTGACGTATGCGTAGACTTTCCGCACTTTTTAAGGCTTAAATTAACATGCTTAAGGAAGAAAAACGACGCGTTCTCCGAGTTTTGAGAGATGGTATCGCTAACGGTACTACCCACTTTACCGATGGAATCGTTCGAAGTCCGGTGGATGACTTCACTTCGCAAGAGTTGCTGACTCAGGAACAGCAAATCTTCTTCAAGGATACGCCACTATTTGTTGGACTGACGTCGGACCTTCCGAAAAGCGGGAATTACAAAGTCGAGACGATCAACGATACGTCCATATTGTTCGTCCGGGATCCGACGGGGAGATTTCGGGCATTTGCAAACGTTTGTCGGCATCGAGGTGCGCAAGTCGTCCCAGACGGTAAAGGGCGTGCAGAGCGCTTCAGTTGCCCTTTCCATGCATGGACCTACACCACCGAAGGTCGATTAATCGCTGTAAATCGTGAAAGCAGTTTTGGTCCCGTTTGCAAAGAAGAGTATCCACTCGTTGAACTCCCGGCGGCGGAGAAATATGGAATGCTCTGGTGCAAGTCGAGCCCTGGTGGCAAGGTAGACGTAGATGATTGTCTCGGCGGCCTCGGCGAGGAAATGGGCGCTTGGGGACTGGACAAGATGGCACATTCGTCCGATCAAGTTATCGACGCCAAAGCGAATTGGAAACTCGTGCTCGATACGTTCGGAGAAAACTATCACTTTGATGTGCTCCACCGCAACTCACTCGCGCCTCAGATTAAAGGCAATCTGCAAACCCATGACATCTTTGGTATGAATTACCGAATGGTGTTTGCGTACCAGAACTGGGAACGAATCGTCGCCGATATTCCGAACGAAGAAGATTGGCCGTTCTTTTCCTTAACGCTGACAGTTTATTTCATATACCCCAATGCCATCCTCTTGGTAGATTACGCAGGGTGTGACGTCTTACGGATGCATCCCGTAGGGGATTCAACTAGTAAATCCAATACGTATCACAGTTGGTATCTGTCGCCGAGGTTCGTTGAAGCTCACGAAGAACATGGTGTTAAAGTCAATACTGACGAAAAGTTCCACGGTTTTAATTCCATCATTCGGAATGAAGACTATCTTGTTGCGGAGTCCACGCAGCGGAGTGCCAACAGCGGCGCGATATCACATGTGTTGTTTGGTCGCAATGAACCTGCGCTGCACCATTACCACAACGCGCATCGTCGTGGGCTAAATCGACCAGCATTGGAACCAATTGCGGCGGGCTGATATAGTAAAACGTAGTTCTCGAATAACAGACAACCGCCGTTTAGTTTTCTCGGTGGATTTGTTGATCGATCCACAACGGGTCGACGAAACAACAGTATGTTGTCTGAAACGCCCATGTCGCGGATTGACAGGATCGGACGAAGTCGCTAGCCAGCTGCATTGAGCGCATGCGCAAGGTCGCATGTGCAATTTGTAGTCCAGACTCTGGTCGCACAGATGTGGGTGTCATGTCCTCACATCATTGCGCAGTGGCTAAAGTCGGTACATTCGTGCTCGATGAAAAGTGACTCACTCAACGTGCATCCATTGTGCTCAGTAGATCGAATCATGATGTCGAATGTACAGTTCTCGCATATCTAGTAACGAAATGGCCATATGACGCAACACGACGCTACGGGACGGTCGTTTGACGCAATTCCTGATCAGTTACGAAGCGACGTGCGATTACTCGGCGACATCCTTGGTGAAGTGATCGCAGACGCGCGAGGATCGGATTTCGTTGACATTATCGAAGGTATTCGAGCCGTGGCTAAGCGGGTACGGGATCCTCAAGAAGGTTCGTTGCAACCTCTTGCTGCGGTGTTAGAGACGATCCCAGAAGACCAGTTGATTGACGTTGCACGTGCATTCAATCAGTTTCTAAATCTTGCCAATGTTGCGGAACAACGGTACAACACGAAGGACTTCGAACATAGTTTCAAATCGGCATGGATCGAACTACAGGAGCGATTCGGTGACGAATTGAGCGCCATCCTTCGAGACGTGCGGATCGAACTTGTGCTTACCGCACATCCCACTGAAGTGTTGCGTCGCACACTGATTCGAAAATACGAAGCAATCTCAGGCGCACTGGACGAGTACCACCATTCAGGCGGACAGTCGGCGTTGCGTCGTCTCATTGCTGAGGTATGGCACACTGATGAAATACGTCAGCAACGACCTACGCCTCAGGATGAAGCGAAATGGGGATTTGCCGTAATCGAACACTCACTGTGGGACGCCGTACCAAAGATCTTACGTCATATTGACGATGCTCTTCTTGCTGGAGGCAGTCCGCGCCTTTCTCTCGATGCGTGCTTATTTTCGTTTTCGTCGTGGATGGGCGGTGACCGAGATGGCAACCCGAATGTCACGGCCGAAACCACCCAAGACGTACTGCGTTTAGCTCGGTGGATGGCGGCTGACCTTTTTTTAAGAGATGTCAATGTACTCATTGACTCTCTTTCGATGAATGCTTGTAACGATGAATTGGTTGAACGTGTCGGTCCAGTACATGAACCCTATCGCGCGGTGCTACGCGAACTTCGATCCAAGCTTGAATCTACGCGCGAAGAAGCGGAGTTTCGACATTCAAACACGGACAACCTTGTTAACTCGAAAGAAGAATTGCTTGAACCTTTGCTCGCATGTCATCGTTCTTTAGTTGAATGTGAACTTGATTCGATTGCGAATGGACCACTGCTCGACACGATCCGTCGAGCGAACTGTTTCGGCATTAGTCTCTGCTCACTCGACATTCGCCAAGATGCAGCGCGCCATCGCGACGTGTTTGAGGAGTTGATCGAGTATTTCGGCGACGATGCTAGATCCTATGAACAATGGTCGGAAGAAGAGAAAACCGCGTTTTTGTTACGCGAACTAGCGAGCAATCGGCCTCTCATACCTCGAGATTGGCGACCGAGCGCGGAGGTCTCAGAGGTTCTAAGAACCTTCAAAACGATCGAACAAGAAACGCACGAAGGTCTCGCGAACTACGTAATCTCAATGGCGGAACAACCTAGCGACGTACTACACGTCGCGTTGTTGATGAAAGAATTCGTTGGCTATCAAAAAATGCCAATCGTGCCTCTGCTTGAGACGTTAGATGATTTGAACAATGCGGAGACCTTACTAGAGACTCTCTTGAGTAAGCCTTGGTATCAGGACTGCATCGCGGAACAAGGGAACCGGCTGCAAATCATGATCGGCTATTCAGATTCCGCAAAAGACGTGGGCCAGTTCGCGGCGGCGTGGGCGCAATTTCGCGCACAGGAACTATTGAGTAAAGTCGCGCAGCGTTATGGTGTTTCGCTAACTCTGTTCCACGGACGAGGGGGTACGGTTGGACGAGGTGGAGGTCCGGCGCATGAAGCGATCATGTCACAACCAGCTGGCTCCATTCGCGGGCGACTACGCGTCACTGAACAAGGCGAAATGATCCGTTTTAAACTCGGCAATCCAAACATCGCGCTACACACGTTAAGCCGTTACCTATTCTCGACCGTCGAAGCGACGCTTTCGCCAGCGAAGCCTCCTACACCAACCATGCGGAAGGTAGTCGACAAACTGAGTGCGGACGCGATGCTCAACTATAGGAACGAGGTTTCAACGCAACTATTCGTTGAAACGTTTGACGCAGTTACTCCTGAAGCGGAACTAGCGGAACTGGCGATTGGTAGTCGGCCTAGCCGCCGAAAACATGCGAGTGACGTATTTGCGCTTCGCGCCATTCCCTGGGTATTCGCGTGGACGCAGGTAAGACTGATGCTTCCCGCTTGGCTTGGCTATTCGCCAGTGGTTGATGCATTAAGCAACAGCCGTGAGCAATTCAGTGAACTTCTGACGTGGCCATTCTTCCGATCACAGATGGAGTTGCTGGAAATGATCTTGGCTAAGTCGGAATCAGAAATCATCGTGCAGTATCGAGACAAACTCGCGCACGGTGAGCACGCTCAAAAGACGAGCGATTTGATTGATGAATTGGAGACGTTAAAGGAGCGGTTTCTTCAGCTCATCGGCAGTTCGAGCTTGCTCGCAACCCAGACAGAACTCAAGGAGTCTCTGCAGGTTCGCAATACTTATCTGGATCCGTTGCATTTGTTACAAGCCGAGCTACTCTATCGCCGTCGCGCATTAAATGATCGAAGTGAAACGATTAACCGTGCGTTGAAGGTAACGATGGCGGGGATATCGAGCGGCTTGCGCAACACCGGTTGAAATCGTACGACGGTCGGTTTAGAGGGCAGTGCATTCCAGTTGTTCCGGGCGTAGAAACGGCATCAACATGCGACTGACTACATGAGTTAAAACAGCATGATTTCTATACGTAATATTCCCGCCCCATGACACGATCACCTTAACGAGGAAATCGGCGATAGTGTCGTAACTGCGACCTTACTTTCCTCAAGTGATTTCGTTCATTAATCAGTTCTCATTGGTTCGCGTGCTATGGCTAGGGCTGTGTCGGCGGTTCAAGTTCAAATTCGCATTTCTCGCAGTCCCGGAATTTCTCGTTTAGATTGCACGTGACCCGAATGGCGACGATTGCTTGATACGCGTTTGTATATCAACCTTATGTAGCTCACGATGCGTAAACAGATCGATTGTCAGTCATTGCGAACCTTCACCCGTAACCTCTTGTTTGAGGAGGAAAGACTTGGTCTCTAATCTGAATCAGCACGCCCGTTCTGTCATTACCAAGGGTATCTTGTCCGTAATTGCAATGGTCGCTACCGGTTTCCTGCTTATCGGGTGTGGTGGTGGTAATACCGATCCGGCGCAAGGAGCTAACGAGCCTCTCAATCCCATAACACCAAAGGGGTGGGAGTTAGTTTGGTCGGATGAATTCGATGGCACGACTCTTGACACGTCGAAGTGGAATATTCAAACCGGCGACGGTACCGCGGAAGGCATTCCAGGCTGGGGCAACAATGAACTACAGTCTTACCAAGCGGCAAACATCTCTGTCGGTGGCGGAAATCTAACGATTACCGCGAGAGAAGAATCGGTAGATGGTCGTGATTACACATCGGGTCGAATAAATACTGCCGAGAGAATGGACTTTACGTATGGACGCGTTGAAGCTAGCGTTCATGCCGCGTCGGGACAAGGATTGTGGTCGGCTTTCTGGATGCTGCCGACGAATTCCGAATACGGGACCTGGGCCGCCGGCGGTGAGATTGACATTTTGGAGGTTTTCTCCAGGGATCCAACGCCGTTCACACAAGCCGCATTGCACTACGGCATGGCATGGCCACTCAATACGCTTGTCTATCAAAAATACGAAGGTGTTGACCCAGCGGACGGGTTCCATGTGTACGCAGTCGAGTGGGACGAACAGGAATTACGCTGGTTCGTCGATGGGACACACTATTTCACCGTCAATCGATCAACCTATTGGAATTACTACCTCAACCCAGAGACCAACGCGCACGAAGCCGGATCAGATTCTGCGCCGTTCGATCGACCGTTTCACCTGCTATTGAACCTTGCAGTTGGTGGCAATCTGCCAGGTACGCCAGTTGCGAGCTCTTTCCCTGGCGAACTGCGCGTCGATTACGTACGTGTTTACAAGTGCAATCTGGATGAAGTCACCGGCAGAGGATGCGACGGTTTTACCGATTACACCGATCCGTCAGTCGTAGCGCGACTTCCGCAGAAGGTCTTTACGGCATCTTATGACTTGTACGTCGATTCTGCTGGACCCCTCACTTTCCCCAATACAGAAGACGTTGTTCCGCTTTCAATTGGGGTTTACGATGCGAATGGCGCACTCGTTTTTTCTGAAGTCGAAGCCGGTGACGATCGAGGTATGGTCATCGATATGCTGACATCCGGGGGAGGTAATTTCAATATCTTCCCGGCGAGCAACGAACGTCAAACACTATTCGGTATGGGAAGTGCATCGGATCCAGCGGACTATGCGGGCGAAGTCTCGTTTGACCTCTATGTCTTCAGTGAAGGCACGGATGCGACGAGTGGCATCCAGGTTAAGCTAGATAGTGGATTCCCGGATTTAGGTTTCGTCGAGCTCGCAATCGCAGATCTACCGATGGATGAGTGGACGACGATCACTGTGCAAATCAGCGACATTGCACACAATGCCAGTAATTTCGGTGGTGGTCCGGTCGATCTGTCTAATGTACTAAGTTTGTTTGTGTTGGAGCCGACCGGGGCGGCGCACCTTCAGGTCGACAACATCCGCTTATCGTGCGCACATGTAAATCAGGACGATTGTGGCATCGCGCCACCTTCACCACCGCCGCCACCATCAAGTGACCCATTTCTAGTTTACATCGATAGCGTAGACCCGGCATGGGATCGTGGTATTGGCGCTTCAGATTCAAGTACGGGTTGGAGCGACTACTTTGATGGTACGACGAGCAACAAGGTGCAGTGGCGTGAGATCGATGCTGATGATGCGGCACGAGGTAAGGTAATCGAGGTCACTTTCTCGGATCTCGATGCGCAAGGCGTCTGGTTCATTCAGTCGAGCATGGCAGTCGATTTGGCTGCATATGCCGGTGGCACTGTAAGTTTCGATATCAAGGTTGACGACTACAGCTCGAACGAAGGCGGTATGACGATGAAGATCGATTGCTTCTTTCCCTGTACGAGTGGTGATCAAGTCATCGGTAAAGTTGGTGACGGCGAGTGGGAAACCGTCGAAGTTCCGGTTTCGCGACTATTGGGCGGCGGATTGAATCTTGCGTCAATCAATACAGGCATTGTGGTCTTTCCGATGGACCTCAGCTCACCCGTGACGTTCCAACTCGATAACGTGCAATGGTTGCCCGGCGAGCAAGACGTGATGCCGCCGCCACCGAGTGTTGGTACGGTGACGTTGTTCGACGATCAACTCGCCGAAGGCTGGGGGCTTTGGGACTGCTGCGGCGGCGCAACGTTCGGAGAAGTTGAAGACGAGACGCGCGGGAACGTTGTCGAACTGGTCTTTGGCGCGACGCCTACCGTTGCAGGTTTTCAAGCTGTTGTTAGCGTGGATATCCTGCATCTGGCGAATGGCGCGCTGGAGTTCGATTTCAAGGAGGTAAGTCCTCCACCAGAAGGTTCAACTTGGCTCTTGAAGTTGGAGAGTGCAGGCGCGGCGACGTTTGCAGAAGTGGCGCTCACCCATGCAGGTAATCCTGAGCCAGGTCCCGAGTGGCAGCGCTATCGATTCTCGATAAGTGAAGACCTCGCTGGCTTAGACATCACCGCGCTTAAACTGCTGATGATCTTCCCGAATTGGGGCAATGCTGACGGTGCGATCGGTCGCATCGACAACGTACGTTTCGTGCCCGAAAGAGCGTCACTCGAGCTGTACGGCGATGCACCTGCAGAAGGCTGGTTCCTTTGGGACTGTTGTGGTGCCGCGACATTTGCTGAGGTCGAGGACGATGAGGAACACGGTAACGTGATCGAGCTGTCATTTGGCGCAGGTGGCACCGTGACGGGATTACAGGCAGCGGTCGGGGTCGACGCGAGTTCGGCGACCGGCGGCGAACTGGTTTTCGAATTCAAGGAGGTTTCACCACCGCCCGAAGGTTCGGTGTGGCGCGTTAAACTCGAAAGCAGCGACTCGTCCAAGGCGTCGGAGGTACTAATGACCGACGAAGGGAACCCGACCCCTAATGCTGAGTGGCAGTCATATAGCTTCGACATGGAAACGGCATTTCCTGCAGTTGACTTTGCGGATCTAAAACTGGTTATGTTCTTTCCAGATTGGGCAAATGCGGAGGGCGCCGTTGGTCGTATAGACAACGTGCGTCTTGAGGCACCAGAGTAGTTAGCGGTAGTAGGAGCAGAACCATGTCAAAGTTAATGAACGTGTTCGGAAACGGAACTCTCGTAGCCTCGATAGCGATTTTGATCGCTTGGATGCCGCTGGCTATTGGTCAAGAGAACGAAGAAGAGACTACCGACGAAGGTGACGCAGTCACCATGGAGGAGGTCATCGTCACTGTTGAGCGGCGTGAACAGAACCTCCAAGATCTTGGCGCAACGGCGTATAGCTTCGAAGGCGAGAATCTGAAGATGCAAGGGGTCGTTGACCTTACCGACCTATCCGAACTCGCACCGGGTCTTGAAATTGGTAACAAAGGTGGAAACGTTGAGGTTTGGATTCGAGGTGTCGGCTCTTCCAACAATACTGAGTTAGGCGATCCGGCGGCGGCGACACATCTTGACGGTGTATACCTACCTCGTACTGCCGGTATCGGGTCAGCTTTCTTTGACGTTGGGCGCGTTGAAGTAAACGTTGGTCCTCAGGGTACATTGCGCGGTCGGAACGCGACCGCGGGTTCGGTCAACATCATCCCTTGGCGACCTGGTATGGGTCGGCAAGAGCTGGCGTTCGAGTTTGAGACAGGCGACTACAACACTCGAGTGGCTCGCGGTGTTTTGAACATGCCCATCGGGGATAACGCGGCTTTTCGTATTGCAGGCTACTCATTTGCGCACGACTCCTACTACAACGACGTAGGACCGTTGGACCTCGATCTAGCAGAAGCTGAGGACAATAAAGGTTACCGCGCCCAGTTAGCTGTGGACCTTACCGAGCGATTAAGTGTGTTGATTGCATATGACGACGTGCACGAGACGGGTAGCGGTTGGACCGGTACCAACTACGCAAATCCTCTCGGCAATGACGTTCATCCGGAGGATATTGAAGACCCTCGCGATGTGTATGCGCGCGCGTTTACACCGATGCTCGATACCACTCATTGGGGTGCGAAGTTGGAGGTCACGTACGACTTCGATGTTGCCACCGCAGAATTAGTCGTCAGTAGACGTGACTTACTCTACAACTACGACGCGGCGACACCGCTAGCGCCTGACTGGCCTGGCGTGGCGGACACGCTGCAACCGGTCGACGAGGTTTACGACAACTGGTCGCGATTCCAATTTATCACCGACAGCGTGTCGGATATTCAGGAATTTAGGCTCTATGGCGATTCTGGCGCGTGGACGTGGACGGCTGGATTATTTCACTTCATCGAGGATCAATACACGTTTCTAGGTGCAGTAGGTGATCGGGGTCTGTTCTTTCAAGGCGTTGAATTCAACCAGCCGACGACTGATTCCGAGTCATTATCGGCCTATACTGACATTACATACCACCTTAACGACATTACTCGATTAACAGGTGGTCTTCGATATACCACCGAAGACAAGATGAGAGTCGGCGTCAATGCACGGTATGCGCTAGCACTCGGGGGACGAAATTTCTCCTGTTGTGGTGGTGTTCGCCTAGGTACGGAAGGATTTCGATTTGCTGCGCGGGATCGCACTATTTTTGAACCTGATGCGAATGGTGACGGAACTGTCTCCGACGAGGAGTATCTAGCGTTTTACTACGATGGGATTGCACAGTTCGGCGCAAGAGATAACTTCCGCGATGTATTAGCAAAAGGTACATATGGTGGCTCCGCAGCGCCGGAAGACAAAGTACCGTGTGTCGACACACAAAATCAAGACGATTTCTACTGTCCTCCGGATGGCTTATTTAGCTTCGTCGCAATCATCAATCCGAACTCTTCGATTACGCCGCAATTCGGCGAGATGTCGAATAGTTTCATTGATTGGCGATTGCGGATCGAGCGGGATTTTGGTGCCGCGTTGGGCTACGCGATGGTGTCAACTGGACACAAATCGGGAGGCTTCAACGACACCTTTACCGGTGAAACGGGCCTACCGGTGGCGCCGACCTACGACGAAGAGCAGGTTGTAGTCTATGAAGCTGGCTGGAAAAACGAGTTTGAGCTAGGTGAAACGCCAACACGTTTCAACATGTCAGGGTTCTACTATGACTACACCGACCAAGTATTCACATCGTTGCTTTCAGTTGAACAAGCTCTCGATTTCAGTATAGGTGGCGCAACATTAATTGATCCCACGGAAACGGGCGCGGGTTCTCTAGTCGTTTCTTTCAGCTATAACGCTGCAGACTCGCAGATCTACGGCATGCAGTTCGATGGCGGTTTCAGTTTCCCGGGTAATGTAAATTTAGACTGGAAAGCTCTATGGTTGGAAGCAAGCATTCAGAGTGCGCTACCTATCCAGGATTTTCGCTTCCAAGCGGACGTAGCGCCCGACGAGGCTGTTTTTAGATCCATTGACGGTCGTCGTCTACCGCATACCCCGAGATTCCAGCTAAATGGCTCGTTCTCGCAGGTCATCGGTGTTCCATGGGGAACGATTGATTGGGTAGTCTCAATCGGATGGCGAAGTGACCAATATCGGACAATCTTCAATAGCATCGACTTTCTACAACCTGACGACCCTCGACTACGTCTTAACGACGAGGTAGAAGGATTCGTATCGATTGATATCGGGATGGGTTATTCGCACCAGAACGACCGTTTTCGGATAGAAGGTTTTGTCAGCAACGTAACTGGAGACGTACACGAGGCTGCTCAGATCATCACGCAATTCGATAACACACGGTTCTTCACTCGACCACGTCTCGCAGGGATTCGAGCGAGCTATCGATTCGGCGATCTGTAATTCGTGGAGAGCGTTTTAACGTGCGTGTCTACCGCGTCTAGATGACGCTCGAGGTTAAGAAGAGGTCACGAGCGACAAAGGTTGCCGCGAGCGTGTTTATTTCGCTTGCGGCGGCGCTTAGTCTGGCTCAGGCGGTTCCTGTTGAGGTTTTAGCGTTTGAGGGCGGGTACACACTCGTTCGAGAAGGAAAACCATACTTCGTTAGAGGTGCAGGTGTTGCGGGAGTTGGGCTCGAAACGCTAGCCAAACGCGGCGGGAATTCGGTTCGCACCTGGGGTATAGAAGAAGCCCAGTCAACCCTCGATGAAGCCGCGCGACACGGATTGACCGTTGCGATGGGATTACCGGTCGCGGCAGAACGATTTGGGTTTGACTACGACGATGCTGAGAGCATCGCCAAACAAAGAGCAAATGTGCGCGATGCGGTCCTAAAGTACAAGGACCATCCGGCGTTGTTGGCTTGGATTATCGGCAACGAGCTTGATATGAGCTTCACGAATCATCGGGTCTACGATGAAGTCAACGAACTCTCCCGAATGATTCACGAACTCGACCCAAATCACGTGACAACGACGACGATTACAGCATTGGATCGTGAGACTGTTGAGTTAGTTCGGGAAAGGGCACCTGACCTGGATTTCGTGAGCATTCAAGCCTACGGCGCACTTGCTCTGATGCCTAAGGCGATCGCTTACTTGAGCGAAGGTCCGTTCATGGTGACTGAATGGGGCCCACTTGGCCATTGGGAAGTTGGCAAGACACGTTGGGGTGCTGCGATTGAGCCTACAAGCACTGAGAAGGCTCGTCACTTCTTACAGCAATACCGTGACTTGATTTTGCCTTATCTTGGACCTGGTCTTGGCTCGTATGCGTTTCTATGGGGTCACAAACAGGAGCGCACACATACTTGGTTTAGTTTGTTTACGGAAAGTGGTGCGACGACGGGCGCGGTTGACGCCTTAGAGTTGGTGTGGACTGGGAGACTTCCCGTGAATCAAGCACCAGTACTCGAGTCAATTTCATTAGCGCGTCGCTCTGCTTCAGATAGTGTTCGTTTGACATCGGGAAGGAGTTACGTAGCTAAAGTCGTCGCAAGCGATACCGAAAACGACGATCTCACATATGTATGGTCTGTTAAACCGGAAAGTGATGCCTCCACCATCGGCGGCGACCTAGAAGCATCAATCGCAGATGTTCCGGATGCGTTCGACGGAGCTTCAGACGAAGCGACGGTGCGATTGATTGCACCGGAACCAGGCAACTATCGATTATTCGTCGAGATTTACGACGGGCAAGGTAATGCAGCACACGCAAATATCCCGTTCATAGTGATAGGTAGACGTCGCTAAGATGACTTCGCCCGTTAAGCGGTAAACAGGCTGGCTATTCGTGCGTTGTAGCGATTAGATATTCGATTTCCTTGCTCTTGAAAGCCTGCACGAATAAGAACGAGCTCTACTACAGGTGTACGTCAAGAAGGTTGTAGTCCTTAACTACTGCCTCTCGCGTTTCTTCGTTCCATCTGTTCAAGTCCTCTTCGCCGACGAGTGGTTGGTACACGTATCGTTGTTCTTCGGGAAATCTCTGTTGGCGAGCATCGATGCCGATCGCAATCATGCGTGATCGCTGATGCACACGTTTCTCGTCATAGGTCTGCTCTCGACCTGCGAAGTTCACGTTGGTCACATTGAGCACGCTCTTTCGCGGCAAGAACCCCATGTTCAACGTTACTCGACGCTCGGTTGACGTATTCGCGAATGAACCGTGTACAAGCTGACGATTTGAGATCACGACATCGCCAGTATCGCACACCATGGGTACCGCGCTTGAAATTCTTTCGGATCCAGATTCTTGTACGAGCGCTTTGATGTCAACTTTCCCTTGCTTGTGCGTACCGGGTACCACCCAAACTCCGTTTGAAGGCGTACTCCCATAGATTTGCGCCATAAAGTTGAAGCCATGTTTACCTTGGTTCCAATCAGCGGAATCCCAATGCGTCGTGCCATCCTGATGCCACGCCACTGACACACCGAGTCCAGGTTCCTTCAGAAAGGTAACTTCGTTGAAAGGTACAAAATCGTCGCCGTTGACCGCGGCAGCCACAGTGAGCAAGTCAGGATGTCCATACAGACGCAAGCACGAATCCATGATCTGCAGATTCCCTATAAGGAGATCTATGAATTCCTCTGGTGCATCTTCGTCGGGTATTGGTTCGGCCATCTTGACGGGATGACGACCATGATTGAGATCCGTACCACCAAGTGGGTCTGATAGTGGCTTCGAGAAACTGAAAGACGGACGTTTGAATTGGTGACCTACCGCAGGTTGACCATGGCGGTCTAGTGGGTCTCCCCGAGAACTTGGTGCACCGTCGAGTACGCGTTCTACATCGGCTCGAAGTTCCTCGATTTCATCAGCTCTCAGGACGCCAGTAAAGACGTAAAAACCATACTGCCAGTAGGAATCGAGAATCTCCTGTGAGATTGCTCCGGTTTCGTCGTACGTAATCGATCCGCGATTCGGAAGTCGCAACGCGCGCTTCTTACCATCGTCAAGATAGGCACGCATCAAGTCACGATGTTCGATTGCGTTTGTAGTTCGCTGAGCGTCAGTTTGCATTGATCTTCTCGTCAATTGGTACGATCATTAGGCAGTGCGAGAATTCAGATATTCGCCAAGTGCTTGCAGAGTATTCCTGTAAATCGTACCACTGTCTATGCGACTGACGTGCGTACTTGGTTAATTGACCCGTCTATGTGTATCACAGTGTATTATTATGTGGTAATACGGTTGTCTTGCTCATTTGTTCGCACTAAATCCGTCGTCGAATGTTCCGATCTACCAGCAGATCGTCAATCAATGTAGGAATCTCGTTGCAGGTGGTCAATTGACTCCCGGTGACAAATTACCGGCCGTAAGAGCGATCGCTACGGAGTTGGGTGTAAATCCGATGACTATATCCAAAGCGTATTCCTTGTTAGATCAAATTGGGATCGTGAAGCGACAGCGCGGCATCGGGATGGTTGTTTCGGAAAGTGGGCCGATGCGCGCACGAATGGGAACGACCGAGAGCAAAGTGCTCATCGCATACGCGAAGAAAGTAGGTATGACCCGAACCGAGCTCGTTTCTCAAATCGAGCGATTGTGGGAGGAAACATGACGCCGTATCCACTTGAGCTGAGACGTGTCTCGTTAAGTTTCGATTCGGTCAACGTACTCAATGGTGCGAACCTCAAACTGGCCCGAGGCACGGTAACGGGTTTGCTTGGCAGAAATGGCAGCGGAAAAACAACCCTCATGCGTGTTGCGCTCGGATTGATGCATGCTGATGACGGCGGAGCCTCTGTGTTCGGTACACCGTCGATTGATTCTCCATCCGAAATACGTAAACGTATCGGGTACGTTCCACAATCGTTCGATAGTTTCAGTTGGATGAAAGTGAATGATTGCATCGAGTTCGTGGCGAGTTTCTATAAAGACGATTGGGATTCCAGTTTGATCGAACGATTGATAAAGGAATGGCAGCTCAGTGACAAGAAAATAGGGGAGTTATCGTCCGGAGATCAGCAGAAAGTCTCGATCTTGCTCGCGATCGGCCATACGCCTGAGTTGCTCATTCTGGATGAACCGGTCGCGAAGCTCGATCCAGCAGCACGTCGTGATTTCTTACGTATTCTTGTAGAGATGAACATCGATCACGATCAGACGATACTACTCTCTAGCCATATTACTAGTGACATTGAACGAATTTGTACGCACATAGCGATTCTTCATGAAGGTCGAATAGTCTGCGACAGCGAAATTAACGCGTTGAAACAGAATGTACGTGTCGTTACTGTTCCAGGATCAGTTTTTCCGACGGGAATCAATGTTCTGGGCGGCCATGGCAATCAACGTTACGTGTGGTACACGGATGACGTTGATCTACCGACAGACGCTCTCGTAGAAGAAACGACGTTGGAAGACTTCATCATCGGAATTACGGCTTGAAAAAAGTACTAGTCGCTGGTCGAACGCATGTCATCACATCAATGATGTACATGAGTTTGGGTGTACTTATCACCATGAATATGAGCTCTCGTTCTGGCATAGATGCGGCTGGTATTTTCGGATTGCTCTGGTTTGCGTTTATTGCGGACGGTGAAGCATCCAGTTTTATCGGTCGATCAACGTCGTGGGAAGCGATCAGGTTAGTACCCGGATACCGCAGAAAGATCTTTACGACTAGCCTATGTATTGCGTGTGCCGCTGTTGCGTTAGGTACTCTCCTTTCGTTCGCGATCGGATACCGAACACCTCCGATTGGAATAGCCTTAATGGTCGCGGTAGGATTGCTGGCACTCACCGTTCACTCAAGACGATCTGGAAACAGCCGATTTCTTTGGATTGCGTTCGCGATTTTCTTTACTTTGTTTTTAGGGATTCCGCTTACTCTCTTATTTAATGCGTCCGACATACATCTGCTCATCGTAGCTAGTCTCTCCTCATCAGCGGTTCAGGTCGTTGCGTTCGTGTTAGCCGCGATTGCGGTGTTAGTCTTGAAGAAAGAAACTGATCGGCTTGGTTGCCCAAGATTAGAAGTCAGTGTCGTAGCATCAGAGCGCATATATCCGCATTTAACTGGTAGGATCAGACTTATAGGACTGCCACATCTATCGGAAAACATGCTTTCCGTATTTCTAACCACGATACCGTTCTTCGTGATTGTCGGCGCAAGTCATGCTGCGTTCGCTGATGAAGGTTCTTTGTTATTAGAGGATCATGATTCGATCAAATCTGTTGTCGCGGCTGCCTGCATCTATCTAGTATCAGGCACGACATTTGGATCGCTCAAGAATCCTGGAATGTGGTTGGCCAAGGCGTGGCAATTTGGGATTGGAAAGTCGAGAGTTTCCCTCGGTTCGGAATATGCAATAAGGATTGTGGCGACTTGTGTCGCACCGTGCGTCATTGTATTTAGTGTCGCTCTAATCCACGCGGTGAACATCGGTGCGCCTGTAGCAGATTGGCCGGGATACGCGAATTTCTACGACGAAGCGTTGTTACTCCTCACGCTGAATTTACTCTGTTTTACGTGGGCGTGCGGCGCGTATCCCAAACGAACGTCGGATTGTCCGGAGTTTCTTCACATTCGACTTGCAATGTGTGCAGTCACTTGTCTCATATTCATATTTGGGGCTGATTTCGGTCTTATGGGAAGAGTCTTGTTATTGAGTGCTCTGTGCTTCAGCGCGTATCTAGCGGTTTTCATGGGTGGACGACAAATCGCCGCGATCGATTTTTTGCCGCTTAAAACGAAGTAAATCTACTCGGCAAGTAACGCCGTGATGTAGACTGTTAAGAATTGGAATTTGTTAGGAAGAAACTTGCGCAAGCGCGGACCGTAGGACCGCGCTTGCATCTGCTAACTAGCTGTTAATCGAGTTAGTTCGGGTTCCTTAGAACTCGCCCTGATCGTTCGCCCGTGTGCTCGTCGTTCTCAAGAATCAGAGATCCATTACAGATCGTCGCTTGGTATCCAACTGCTTTTTGGATTAGACGCGGCGCTTCACCAGGGAAGTCGTGTACGAGCTGCGGCTGACGCTCAGCAACTCGATCCATATCGATCACGTTGACATCAGCTTTCTTACCCGCTGCGAGCGTTCCCCTGTCGTCGAATCCGACAACACGAGCTTGTGTGCTCGTCAGTTTGCGGACGGCTTCTTCCAATGTGAACGCCTCTTTATCTCGTACCCAATGAGCGAGCATGAACGACGTCCAGCCAGAATCCATGATTTGACTTACGTGAGCACCAGCGTCACCGATTCCCGGCAGGACATACTCTTCCTTGAGGAAAGCGGGAAGTGCGTCCAGTTGAAGGTTAAAGAAACGAATGTGGAAGAACGCTTCGCCATCGCTTTCCAGCATGAATCGCAACCATGTTTCAGCTGGATGTTCACCCGCTGCTGTTGCGAGTGATTCAAGGCTTTCCGAATCTCCTTTCGTGTAATTCGGTCGGTCTTCATCACCGAGCCAGTACCAGTTAGCGGTAGCCCTACGGGTGTTCGGTTGCTCCTTAGCTTCGTCGATCAGTTTTTGTCGCTTATCGGCATCGCGAATCGCGGCCAATCGATCGTCAAACCGCATCGCGCGGAGCTCGTTCCATGCTGGCGTGCGGAACATGAACATGTCCGTACGAAGACCGGATAGAAAACCACCTGAGCGAGGTAATGTAAGCGCCGTTACATCAAGCCCCTCCGCCTGCATGTCGGCGATTGGTTCGTCATATACAGATATACCACCGTTGTTGCTCGGTGTATAGGGCGCGGAGAACAATGCTCGAGTCCCTGCGGCTCGAACTTGCTTTCGCACGATATCGAGCTCTTCGTCCAATTTACCGTAGTTCAATACACTTTGAACGATTCCGCCGTGTTTTCCAACCTGTTCCGATATCGCAACCAGTTCTTTGGGTTCAGCGAAAGTACCAGGGATCGAGCGACCATCCGGTAAGACGTGGCCGGGTAAGCGATTGGTCGAAAATCCGATCGCGCCATCTGCGACGGATTTACCGACGAGCTCAGCGATCTGTTTGATTTCATCATCTGTAGCGTTATCGGTGATGGAACGCTCACCCATCACATAGAAACGGGAAGCGCAGTGTCCGACCATCCCCGTGATATTGATCGCGGGGTTGAGCTTTTCTATGGAATCCAGGTACTCACCGTACGACTCCCAGTCCCAAGGCAAGCCCGTCAGAATCGCGTTCTTAGGGATGTCCTCGACCGTTTCCATCATGCCTGCAAGGAAGTCCCGATCGGCCGGCTTGCAAGGAGCAAACGTCACACCACAGTTACCAAACAACGCGGTGGTTACGCCGTGCCAAGAAACTGGTGTTAAGTATGGATCCCAACCCGCTTGTGCATCGAAGTGGGTATGAAGGTCCACAAAGCCGGGTGTTACCGCTTTGCCGTCTGCTTGAATCGTCTTGGTGCCAGTACCCTCGACTTTTCCAACTTGCGTGATCGTATCGCCGTCGATTGCGACATCTCCGTAGTACGGAGCTGAGCCGGTACCATCAACGATTAATCCATCTTTTACAACGATGTCATGTGACATGGTTATCCCCCTGTTTTTCGAGTCGGAGCGCTAAGCGCTTGAGCTCGGTCGTGCTGATACTTCATCGTACCAGCGTTTGAGATTTGGTTTGTCCTCCGGAAACGGAATGCGAGCAGCGGTTGTTGCGAAATCAACCGCACACAACGCAGTGATGTCGGCGATGGAAAACGTATCACCGGCACAATAAGCATGATCCGCTAAATATTCGTCGAGTCGCGCGAAGAATCGTGCGACGCTTGCCTTACCACGGTCAGCGAGTTCAGGAATTGCGGGAACCTCTCCAACACTACCGCCTAGTCCACGCCTCGCGAAGCCTGGGTAGGAATTGCGAAAAGCATCGGCTGCGCCTTGCAATCCATCAAATTCCATATGTCGCTGTCTTGCCTCGATAAGGGCTTTGCTCTTCGCGTCGGTACCCATTAGGTTCGGCTCAGGCACCGTTTCTTCAAAATATCGGCAAATCGCAACGGATTCGTCGAGTACGGTCCCGTCATCAAGAACCAACGTCGGAAGCAGCCCGCGCGGACTGATTTTTAGAAAATCAGGATCCAGGTTATCGCCTTTCGGGATATTGAACTCCACCTTTTCATACTCAACGCCTTTTTCAGCTAGAAAAATGCGAGTTCGGCGAGGATTAGGCGCGAGCGTGCTGTCGTAGAGTTTCATCGAAGCGTCCTATGCGAAGGCTGGAGCTGTTAAGCATCTTTACGGCTCGAATTATCCTTAGCCCTCCTGGTAGGGAAATCGAGAACGGTCTACAGAATATCGACGAGTCGACACTTTTTAGTAGCAAATTCAGACGTCATAAACGCGTATCCGTGTGTACTTTTGATTAGAAAAATGCGGATCTCATAGTCGTGAGTAGCGTGAAGCTGATTGCTCGTGTTTGTATCGCTTTCGTTCCATTCTGTTGTCAGCGAGTCGCAGTGACTTTAAGCTGCTCCCCCTCGAGCTCCTGTAGTCGCGCTATGATCTCGAAGAGATTCTTTGCTTGTGGATTCCCTTGGCGCCCGAGCATCCGCATCAAGCTCTTCGCTGATTTGGCAGTAAATTTTGCTAGCTCTTGGAAGCCTATAGTGGCACTTACATAATCACGAAGCACGGATTTACCAACATCCAATTCACCTGCGAGCAAACACTGCACAGCCTCCTCAAGAAGCGCTTCGCGGAAGCGCGAATCCTTTTTAATTCGTGCGTCAAGCGTGTCCTTAAAGCACCTGCTCACAGTCATTCCTGTTGGATCAGCCTTCTGAGAGTTCTTAACAGAACGCGTAAATTTACGGATTTATTTAGGAAAGTTGGCGAATGAAACATCGTCTCACTGACGGTTTTCCCTTCACAAAACGTTGTATAAGTCAATTTGAAAGAGCATGACCGATTGGTACTTCGCCTGATCAGATCTTCGCCAGCTTTGGAATGCGCGGGCGTCAGTCGCTACTCATCCACCGGATTTCGGGTCGTTGCTCGACCTTCATATTATTCGACGTTTTATTTTGACAAGAGGCAATCCAATTCCGAATCAAAGGAGTACATTGTCTTGACACTCACGAACATGTCCTTGCGCAAGCCAAACTGATCGATTTGGATTTCCTATTGCCATAGCAAACTAGCTCAATTGGACGTTTGGAAGTAACGAGTTCCCGCAGTGACAACGAAAACTTACGAAATTCAAATTGAAGAAGCGCTGATCACGATGCTTCAAGACCTCAAGTACGAATATCGCACTGATATACGCGATCGAGAAGCACTCGAAACAAACTTCCGAGAAAAATTTGAAGCGCTAAACCAGGTTGCTCTGACCGACAACGAATTCAAGCGGCTTCTCGGCGAGATTGTCAAATCTGATGTATACGAAGCATCACGTTCCCTTCGAAACCGTGAAGCTTTCACTCGAGACGACGGCACGCCGCTGAATTACACGCTGGTCAACATCAACGATTGGTGCAAAAACACGTTCGAAGTCGTCAATCAACTACGCATCAATACAGACTACAGCCACCACCGTTACGACGTCATGCTCCTAGTAAACGGGGTTCCGGTCGTTCAGATTGAATTGAAAGGACTTGGTGTCAGTCCTAGAAAGGCAATGGAGCAAATTGTCAAATACAAGCAAGATCCAGGCAATGGATACAGCAATACGCTGCTGTGTTTTGTCCAACTCTTCATCGTCAGCAACCGTACCGATACCTGGTACTTCACCAACAACAACGAACGACACTTCAGGTTTGACGCGAACGAGCAGTTTCTCCCTATTTACCAACATGCCTCCCAAGACAACGCCAAGATCACACACCTTGATGACTTTGCCGATGAATTCCTACCGAAGTGCACGCTTGCACACATGATCAGCAAGTACATGGTTCTCATCGCAAGCGAACAAAAGCTCTTGATGATGCGACCGTACCAAATTTATGCGGTAAAGGCGATTGTTGACTGCATCGATCAGAACAGCGGTAACGGATACATCTGGCACACGACCGGCTCGGGGAAGACCCTTACTTCATTTAAGGCTGCTACGCTCCTCAAGACTAACGAGAGCATCCACAAATGCCTCTTCGTCGTGGATCGCAAGGACCTTGACCGCCAGACACGCGAGGAATTCAATCGATTTCAAGAGGGTTGTGTTGAAGAAAACACCAATACGGCGAAATTAGTCGACCGCCTGTTGTCGAATGACTACGCGAATAAGGTCATCGTGACGACCATTCAAAAACTTGGTCTTGCTCTTGACGAGAACAGCAAGCTCAGTCGCCGAGACTTAGCTCGAGGTCAGTCCACATACAAGCAGCGTCTCGCAATGCTCCGCGACAAGCGAATGGTTTTTATCTTTGATGAATGTCACCGATCGCAATTTGGTGAAAATCACCGTGCCATCAAGGCGTTTTTCCCGATCTCACAACTGTTCGGTTTCACTGGTACACCGATCTTCAGTGAGAACGCGACTGTGCAGCAAGTAAGTGGCGAAACTGCCAGTTACCGAACCACGGACGACCTATTCGAGAAGCAACTTCACGCTTACACCATCACGCACGCGATCGAAGACCGGAATGTCTTGCGATTCCACGTCGACTATTACAAACCGAGCAACGACGCCACGCCTCAACTAGGTCAGGCATTGGCGAAGCGAGCGGTCGCGGAGGAAATCCTTAATAAGCACGACGATGCGAGCGGACATCGACTCTTCAATGCTCTCTTAGCAACATCATCCATCAATGATGCGATCGAGTACTTCGACGTGTTCAAAGAGGTACAAAAAGAACGGCGAAATAAAGACTCCGAGTTTCGACCATTGAAGATCGCCGTTGTTTTTTCCCCGCCGGCCGAAGGAAATAAGGACGTACAACAAATTCAGCAAGATCTTCCTCAAGAACAAGAAGACAACAAGCACGAACCCGAGAAGAAGAAAAAAGCACTCAAAGAGATCATCGCTGACTATAACAAACAGTACGGAACCAACCACGACCTTTCAAATTTCGACCTGTACTACCAGGATATCCAGAAACGAGCCAAGGATCATCGGTTTCCCAACCACGAATTACCTGAGAAAGGCGCGGGGAAGATCGATTTGACGATCGTCGTCGATATGTTGCTTACTGGTTTTGACGCTCAATACCTCAACACTCTATATATCGACAAAAACCTTAAACACCTCGGCTTGATCCAGGCATTCTCGCGCACCAATCGCATACTCAACCACACCAAACCGTACGGGCATATCCTGGACTTCCGTCAACAACAGCGGAACGTCGATGCTGCTATCGCGCTATTCTCGGGTGAACAGAAAGAACGGGCTAAGGAAATCTGGTTGGCAGAGGAAGCACCTGTTGTCATTGGCAAATTCAAGAAAGCCATTACTGCGTTGGACACCTTCATGGACTCGCAAGGATTAGCAAGCAAGCCCGATCATGTGAACAACCTGAAAGGTGACGTTGCACGCTGTCAATTCATCAATTGTTTCAAGGAAGTCCAGCGAATCAAAACGCAACTCGACCAGTACACGGACCTCACTGACAAACAACGCAAGGAAATTGAAAAAGCGCTACCCAGCGACGATATCAAAGCATTTCGTGGCGTTTACCTCGAAACTGCGCAACGTCTCAAAGAGCAGCAAGGCAAGACCGGGAATGGTGGCACGGGGACAGAGATCGAGGAGCTCGAATTTGAATTCGTCCTCTTTGCCTCTGCGATCATCGACTATGACTATATCGTCTCGCTGATTGCCAAATACTCAGCGCAGGACCCCAAGATGATCGAGTTAACTCAAAAGGAGATCATAGGACTCATCGAGTCGGACTCGAAGTTCTTCGGCATGCGCGAGGATATCACCGAATACGTGAAATCACTTAAGAAAGGTGAAGGTCTTGACGAAGCGGCGGTTCGCGACGGTTTTGAACAATTTAAGCGCGAGAAACAAGCCAAAGAGCTCGCCGATCTTGCCAAAACTTATGGGCTGACCGCGGAATCGCTTATTAGTTTCGTTGACACGATCCTCCAGCGCATGATCTTTGACGGTGAGCAGCTTACAGACCTGATGGAACCGCTTGGACTACGCTGGAGCGAGCGTCGCGAGCGGGAACTCGCCTTAATGGATTCCTTAGTACCAGTACTTAAACGACGGGCGGAAGGGCGGAGTATCTCCGGTCTTAGTGCGTACGAGCACGCGAGTACCGGATGAGATCTGAAACGTATTCGTCCTCGGAACCAAGGTTGCGGTTTCCAGAATTCAAAGGTGCGAAAAAATGGAGAAAGTTGCGACTCGTAGACGTAGCTGACAATAGAAAGAAATGGAGTTTTATTGGTGGGCCTTTCGGCTCCAATCTCAAATCCTCTGACTATGTACCAGAAGGGATTAGGGTGATTCAACTTCAAAATATCGGAGATGCCGAATTTTTAGATGATTACAAGATATTCACATCAGTGGAAAAGGCGGATGAGCTTCGAAGTAACAATATATATCCGGGTGAAATAATCCTATCAAAGATGGGCGATCCTGTCGGGCGAGCATGTCTGATACCCGATACAGACGACAGGTATGTGATGTGTTCAGATGGAATAAGGCTAGTCATTAATGAAAAGCGATATAGTAAATATTTCGTCTATGTTTCGATAAATTCACCCAACTTTAGATCACTCGTTCATAACACGTCTACGGGTTCCACAAGACGACGCATTGGACTAGATGATCTTAAGAACCTACCCATGCACATTCCGACGCTGATGGAACAGCGAAAAATCGCCGACTGCCTCGGCTCGCTCGACGATCTGATCTCAGCGCAGGATCAGAAGCTCGAATCCCTGCGACAACACAAGCAGGGGCTGTTGCAGCAACTATTCCCTCAGCCGGGAGAGACCGTGCCGAAATTGCGGTTTCCGGAGTTTCGGAATGCTCCTTCCTGGCAGACAGAATCACTTGGAGACCTCGGCGTATTTACGAGAGGGCTGACCTACAAGTCCGATGACACTACGAGCGCTGGACTTACAGTTTTAAGATCAAGCAACATTCAAGATGAGCGATTAATTCTTAATTCAGATTTAGTTCACGTAAACAAAGAGTGTTCGTCACGTCTCTTGCTCGCTAAGGGTGACATCGCGATCTGCATGTCAAATGGGAGCAAGTCATTAGTTGGCAAAAACGCCGAGTATATCGGAGATCATATCGGAAACGTCACCGTCGGCGCATTTTGTTCAATCTTTCGTGCTGAGGTAGATTTTGCGAAACTAGCATTCAAAACGCCTCAGTACAAAACGTTCATCATGCGCGAAGTTGCAGGGGGGAACATCAAAAACCTAACGAATTCAGACTTAGAGTCGTTCGAGTTTCTTGTTCCGCGACATCAGGCTGAGCAGCGGAAGATCGTCGACTGCCTCGGTTCGCTGGACAATCTAATCTCGGCGCAGGAACAAAAACTCGAAACGCTGCGACTGCACAAGCAAGGGTTGATGCAGCAGCTTTTCCCAACAACGGAGAATTTGTGAGCTATGAGTAATCTGACATGACGGAGCAGAGTCAGCAACAACTCGGTAAGACGCTCTGGGATATCGCAGACCAACTCCGTGGCTCGATGGACGCGGACGATTTCCGTGACTACATGCTGGCATTTTTGTTCCTCCGGTACCTCTCAGATAACTACGAGCTGGCTGTAAAAAAAGAACTCGGGCGCGACTATCCAGACGCTAGCATCGTTGGTGACTCCGGGCGCTCACCACTGTTTATCTGGTACGAACGAAACCCCGATGATGTGACGGTCTTCGAAAAGCAGATGCGGATCAAGGCGCATTACGTCATCCATCCTGAGTACCTCTGGAGCAGCATTGCGCGCTTGGCGCGTACCCAAGACGGTGAGCTACTCAACACGCTACAGTCGGGATTCAAATATATCGAGAATGAATCGTTCCAAAGCACGTTCTCTGGCCTGTTCTCGGAGATCAATCTCGCATCCGACAAACTCGGCAAAACTTACGAAGCCCGTAACAGCCAGCTTTGCACGATCATCACGAAGATTGTGGAGGGTCTCGCTGATTTCACTACAGATAGCGATACGCTAGGTGATGCCTATGAGTATCTGATCGGCCAGTTCGCTGCCGGTTCGGGTAAAAAAGCAGGAGAGTTCTATACCCCGCAACGCCTATCTGACATATTGTCCGGGATTGTCACGCTTGACAGCCAGGAACCCAAAACAGGTAAACGCACTCACCTTACCAGCGTATTCGATTTCGCCTGTGGCTCGGGGTCGCTGTTGCTCAATGTGCGTAGGCGTATGGGGTCACACGGTATCGGCAAGATTTATGGTCAGGAAAAAAACATCACCACGTACAACCTCGCACGGATGAATATGCTGTTGCACGGCGTGAAGGACTCGGAGTTTGAGATCTTCCACGGCGATACACTGACTAACGACTGGGACTATCTCAGCGAATCGAATCCAGCGAAAAAGCCTTTCTTCGACGCGGTGGTGGCCAATCCGCCATTCAGCTACAAATATGAGCCGACTGACAGTCTCGCGGAGGACATGCGCTTCAAGAATTACGGTCTTGCACCAAAGTCGGCGGCTGACTTTTCATTCCTGCTACATGGATTCCACTATCTGAAGGAAGATGGCGTAATGGCGATTATCGTGCCGCACGGCGTTCTATTCAGAGGCGGTAGTGAAGCAAAAATCCGTCATAAGCTACTCGACGATGGGTACATTGACACCGTAATTGGCTTACCGGAAAAACTCTTTTACTCAACCGGAATCCCAGTCTGTATCCTCGTTCTGAAGAAATGTAAAAAGTTCGATGATGTACTTTTCATCAACGCAGCTGAGCAATTCGAAAAAGGTAAGCGGCAGAACTCCCTAACTGACGAGCATATAGAAACAATCATTGGCACATACCGAGAGCGTCCAGATAGCATTGAGCGATATTCCCGACGCGTGCAGATGGATGAGATTGAGGAAAACGATTTCAATCTGAACATTTCGCGATACGTGAGCACGGCTGAGCCAGAGATAGAAATCGATCTCTTGGCGACCCACACAGAATTGGTCGATATCGAAAAGCGAATCACGGAATCTACATTTAAGCACAACGAGTTCCTCAGGGAGCTGGGCCTTTCAACGTTACCATCGCACGAATAACCGGAACTTAGCAAATGGGACTACTTGCTCTAAAGTGCGGATTTAGGACTTTGACTTGCATCTACGCAGTGTTTTTTATAGAGATTTAGCTAGCTGATTACGCATGCCTGATTTACAGTAATTGAGGTGTCAATTCAGAGATCTCTTCGACTGATATATTCTTTGTCCATCTCTGAAACAGCTCCGTCAAGGAGCTCGTGAATTCGTTTACGTTATCTGATTTATTCCTCGAAAATAAAGTTCACAACTCCTAAGACTTTGAGTGCGATGTCACGATTGTTAGTTAGATTGAGTGTACCTGGATGTACCGCATGATTACCGATTACCTAAATCCCCGCATTGTGTGGGTCCGAATCGAAATCATAGGTTTTAAGCTGTTCTAGCGGTCGTTGGAGGTGAGTTGGTGTCGCCGTGATCGAGCAAATGCGTCCGGGCGGATAGCTTTGGATAGATGTGCGATTAACACGCGATCAGACCGTGTGCAGCCTATGGTCGAGGCGTCGTGCCCTCTCGCGAAGCCACGATGAATTGACGAGGAAGCTTCGAGCGGGTGAACCCGCCAAGGTCATCCGGGCGCGGATGCCCACCATACTTTGTAGCGATGCATCGCGGCCGTAAGCCACTCGCGATGCCGGTGATCGCTGCTGAACAACAGGCAATAGCGTCCGTCGCTACATGTCAGTTTTGCCACCGATCGCATCAAGTCGCGTATCACCGGTCGTGGTTCGACGTTTTGCACGTCGTTCGGCAACATGATATATTGCAGGTACGTCAACAACATCTGTGCGATCAAGCCACATAGGTGATAGACTTGATTGTCCGCCAACGATGCGATCGGCGGATGATGCAGGTTCATCTCCCGCAACGGTCCCTTAAACCCGTTTTCAAACCCCCGTTTCTGCCAATGGCGGCGCAGGACGGTCGACTGGGACAAACGATGACTCGAGGTCATGACCACGGTATAGGAGGAAAACAGGTCGGCGTCGCTATCGTGTTTCACCCAGAGCCGCACGACGATGCAGCGACACGCCTTCGACCGATCGGTCGGCTGGTAACGCACCTCCCGCACCTCCCCGTCTTACCCTTCTGGCATGGGCATCCAGACCCCGTCCGCATCAAGTAACGCAACGATCTTGGCCTCGACCCAGTCGTCCGTGACCGATATGGAGAAACCCCATCACAGCGAGGTCAGGAGGCGACGAAATCTTTGCGGAAATAGACGTTGTCAACCGCGACCCAGACCGGTGTCGCGGCAGCAATCAGGGGCTCGATACCACGCTTCAGCTGCCGCCGCCATCAGAAACGCCAAGCCACCGTAGTCGGTCAGACGCTTTTTCGTGACGACTAATGTGACTTTGCTGAGTCCGGGGAGTATCTTTTGGATGTCGCACCCCATGGGTGTCTAACCTAACAGGTCGGTATCATCCCATACATCCATCCAATAGCGCGACCTTCTTAGCATGAATAGTTATTTAGTCAGCCAACCATACGGTCGTTCTATCAAGTTACCCGGCGATTAGGGTGAGAATTCTCAACCTAACTCTGCATCTGCGTCAGCGTACATTCTCTATTGACCTACCGACTAAATCGAGATAGTCGATGTCTTCAGTTCACCGCGGTCTGCTACCAAATTAGCCGCGGCTACGCCATCCTTGAGAAGCATCGAATACCGCACGCTTGCAGGAGTTCTCGTTGCTCATAGCTAATCTGTGGTGGCGCGAGCAAACTCGCTGGGTCAGTAGGTTGTCTGGTAAATTCACAAGCAGTCTCTTGCTTCGTAACCTATTCCAAACACGTCGGTTCGCGACGGCTCTTTCAAGTTGAATCTGGAGCGACTTGAAGGTCGATCGATTTCGATCGAATTCAATCAAACTAGACATTAGTCGACGTTTTAGGTTTAACTGTTCGGAATATGCAGCTGGGTTTTTATGATGGAGGGAAATCTGATGTCATGGTGACTCTCAAATTCCGCAACGCTACCAAACTTTCTTCGAAACGTTGCTGCGACCCGTAGTCCGCCACTCCTCGCTTTTTGAAAATCGGAATCGGCATCGATCCACTTCTGTTCGATACACCGCGCCAAAGCACGATAGAAGTGACTATCTCTAAACCAGGTGTATCTTGATCGGGGAGCTGTATTGGTCATCGCGACTTCAAAGTTTTTCACAGCCTCCTCTATTGATCCTTCGTTGAGGCGCACGATTCCCAGATCAATTGATGCTGGCTTGTGTTTTTCATCCAAATTCAACGCTCGATCGAGATGCTCTATCGCGTCGTCTTTAAGACCACGCACTAAATTTACGTTTGCAAGTCCGTGATGCACATCCGCATTCACTTGTTTGACTTCCATGGCTCTCTCAAAATCTGCAGCAGCATCACTTGCATTTCCTATCCATAGGAGCGCGTCGCCACGCCAGCAATGAAGATCCGCTAGACGCCGTTCGACGAGATTCTCTTCTATGCAATACGTAAGTAGATTGACGATCTCATCAGCATCAAGCCAATAATGATCGTTATCGCTTGAACCACGCTCCGTCTGACATCCTAGTACAAATTCGCTCAGCCGAGTATCCGTGTACTCCATATCCTTTTGGTGACCATAATGCCGCGTCGCAATGCGATGGACGGTTGTAACATCCTTTGTCAAGTAATTGCTTAATTTGGGTCGCTTGTACTGTGACTGATTGCCTTCGTCATCTTGAAACCAACGCATGTAGTCAGTGCGGTTCGGGTCCTGATTTCGGATGTACCCATGTATATCGCTATATATCCGTTTTTCGAAAATACCGTGAAACTGGTTTAAGTATTCACGGATACTGGTTTTTAGTTCGTGTGGCACGACTATGGTCTCGTCAACCGGATCTGGCAGAATAAATCCGCGTTTGGATCGAATAAACACGCTTTTCTGAAAGATAACGCGATTTAATGGCTCCTGAGCTCTTATGACCTGTTCTTTTTCTGGCCAGTGAAGAACGATCCGACCGTCTCTTCCGCAGTGTTCTTCGCTCGCGAAGAACAGAGCGATTTGATAGTCTTCTGTAAAGTCCAGTAAGTTGGTTTTGCCACCAAAGTGTTGAATCTCCGCGAGAATTTCCATCGCGTCTTTAGAAGACGTGTAATCTCGTGCTTGCTTAACAATCTCCGCCTCTATCTTGGAGATATCGAGAGCTTCATCGTGGCTATTCTTAAGTGCGCGATACAGTCCAGAAGACACAAGCGGATAGCGCTCCGGTTCACCTCTGAATAGACAGACTCCTTCGCGTGCCGTAGCCTTTCTAAGTACTTCACTGACCTTCGACTCAATCGCCTCGATGTCACATGCACTCAACATAACCTACCTACGATCCGTTGTTCAAGCCGTGTAGTGGACTTGCAGAATTTAACCTGTCAATAGGACTTAACGCGCGACGTGTACAGCCGTCGAGGAATCATGAAGAAGGAATTAGATTGCTAGAAGAAGCTAAAGCAATTCAGGAATTGCAGAACGCATTACTTTCGCTCAATCATCGTCGCTTTGAACACTTGGTAAGCGAGTTACTTGGTCGTTTGCTTGGGGTGGTGTTCGAGCAGGCGCAAAGTGGCAGCCAAGACGGAGGCGATTCCGGCATCACTGGAGACGTTAACCGTCATTTGAAGGTGGAAGCAAAACGATACGCCCCCAGCACTCCTTTTGACAACCGATCAATCATGGGTGAGATAGTGGAAGCAGCGCATAAGAATCCATATCTCGAAGCTTGGATTCTCGCATCGACTCGAGACGTGCCAGAGCAAACAAGAACAGCAATGAGAATGGCTGGTAGTCCTCATAGTGTTGAGACATTCGCTGTAGATTGGCTACCTGCGTCAATGCCGAGATTGGCGGTCTTATGCGCTAATGAACCAGACATCGTTAGAGCTTTTGTAGATGGCGACGATTTGGTAATCCTGGAAAAGATCCGATCTTCACCACGCTTTCGTCCTGCGCTTGAGTCACTTACAGAAATGCTTCAGAATTATGCGATCGGTTATGAACGCCTGCGGGAAGCCAGCCATAGGCGCGTGCAAGACGTGTGGGAGAGTCCGCAAGTCGCAAAGTCCTATTTTGATCAGAACGTGGCGGGGGGCGATACTAACGCTTCGCTTGTTGAGCGTTCTGGTCTGAAATCACAACTAGATGCACTATTTTGTGATACGGCTGGATCACGGAACGGATCTGCGCTAGTCAGGGGACTTGAAGGGATGGGGAAAACATGGGTCGTGGCCGACTGGCTTCAATCTAATCTAGAACGATTGCCAATCGTCGTGTTAGCGCCATCTGCGTCGTTAGAGACATCAATATCGGGAAGGACAGAGATCGTCGCGTTCGTAGCCCATTGTCTCCGCGAGCTCGATCATACTTCCTACAAAGACGAATCGTTCTGGGAGATTCGCGTTAATCGTCTGTTGTCTCGACCAAAATCAGACGGGCCATTCCTCATTTTGTTTTTCGACGGGATGAATGAGAAACCGTCGTTTCTTTGGCGAGAGTTATTGAATCAGCTGCAAAACGACGAATTCCAAGGTCGTATACAGGTAATCGCGACGTCACGTAGTTCATTTATCCGAGATCGTATGCACGACCTTCGCGATTGGGCATGGAATCCGGTGCGAATCGAGGTCGGCCCATACGACGATAGTCTAGGCGGAGAATTCGATCAAAGACTAGCCGCTTCTAATCTAACTCGTGACGACTTACCAGAGTCGTTAGTCGAGTTCGCTCGCGTACCTCGCCTTTTTGATTTAGTTGTCACGTTGAGGGATCGCCTCGGAGACGTGGGTAGTGTGACCGTTCCCCGACTCTTCTGGGCGTACGGCAGAGCTGCAGCAACGTCACGCGCTTACAGTGAGGATGGCTGGCGTAGATTTGTACTCAACGAAGCAAAGGAGTTTATGGAAGGGCGTAGGAGCCAATCTCCTGCTGTCGTGGCAGATTTAAGTAGTGACCAAACAACGCCCATGGATGATGTCTATAAGCGGGTGTCCCTCATATCAGACGGCGTATTTGCACAAACCGGCGATTGGGGAGACATTGAGTTTGAGGATGTATTTGTCCGTTATGCACTAGGTTTGGCGCTAGTCCGTGAACTAGAACAGAAAAACAGATCCGATTCGCAAGAAGCGTTGGAACAATTCGTTGAGATCTTGAGTGAACACGACGAGAAAGCGGAAATCCTCCGTGCTGCCGTCTCTATTGCTCTCGAAAAAGGCGCAACGATACTCCTCGGAGTACTTTGTACCGAATGGGTTCAGTGTCAGAACTTTCAGGAAGTTCACTTCGACGAACTAGCCCAATTGGCTAATGAGCTGGTTGAACCTCTTCTGGATGCGATCGAAAAAACGAGCGGTCAAGTGGCGTCTTCGCCTCGTAATCGTGCTGTGAATGCACTCGACAATGTAGATCACGATGATCGTCTAGTCGCTACCGCGATTGCAAATCGAGCGGCCCGCTGGTTCAGTTGGATTTCGCAGGAAAGAGGGACGTCTACTACGCAATCCGACGAAGAAAGCTTCGATGGACTTCGCAAACATCTCGTGTCCCGTATTGGGACAGCGGATCTTGGTCGATTGGTCGTTTTAGGACGCGAAATTGAGATCATGCCCCATGTCGACACAGGTCTTCGCGTTGCGGCCGTACAACTGCTGCAAGGTAGACCATTAGCGGGGGCTATCGATTTTTTCGAGGCGGGAGCATTACTTCTCGCGATCCGTGGATCACGTGGTGATGAGGAAGCCTGGCTAAACGAGCTGAACGATATCGATGCGGCAGAAACCGCCGCTGAACTGCGGGCGCGATCCGAATCTATGCTCCGACGTCGACCGGAGCAAGGTGTGCATCAACGCCTCAATGAACGCGTTGCCGCCATACTGTTGTGGCGAACCGGCTACTCGATAGACGCCGAAAAAGCACGTCAAATCGACCCGGGATTGGATCGATTTGCAGACTACTCTGAGGATTACGAAAAAGATCCCGCGAAGTCAATTTATCCGATCGAACGACGACATGCTGTCGAGACGTTGGAACGGACTGAGCTTACGCTACACGCACGGATTCAACGTGTGGTGCGATATTTGTTAGACCCGAGCATTGTTGTTCCTGCTGGATTCGTTGAAGAAGCTATTCGCGCGGCGCATAGGTTCGATTGGGATCAAATGAACGTTGGTAAGTCCGAAACGATGCACGATCGGGACTGGCGTGATCTTACACTGGTCTTGGCTAGGTGTGCGCCAAGAGAGCTAGCGAATCTCGAACGTCGGAGGATTCAGAGCTTCGCTGGACGCAATGGTGAAGCTAGATACGGGGCTGCGCTAGTAGCACCCAATTTGACGCTCTTGATCGGTGATGTTGAAAGGGACACGCTACGCGAGCTTCGAGAACGACGCGAAGTCGATCCAGACGATATGGAAGAATTTACGAAGACGTGGTTTTTAATCGCAGAGGTACTACGAGAACCAGCTATCGACCAAGTTCACAGAATATTGGATGCTCAACTAGATGGTGTGGACGGTACTCTCGCACAGATTTGCGGTGCCGCGTCAAAGTCAGAATTGGAGAGTATCGTTGATGAATTCCGTGACGATCCGGGTGCGTTGCAGACAATCGCTGAGATCATGCAGGAGAAACCAATAAAACTTGGTGATCGCGCTTTCCAAGTTTTTGCTGAACTCTTAGATGGAGATGCCGAGCCAGAGAGCCTCTCTGCCATATGGATGATCCTTGGTCAGGGTGCTCCAGAACGCTTGGGGCGAATTCTAGATCGAAATGAGTGGACATGGTCGAGTGATCTGTCTCCTGCGGAAAACGTAATGGGATCGTTCGCGATCGCCGCCGTGAACCAAGATTCGCCATTCGAACAATTCGCTACACGTCTCGCACCTTTGACTTTGTTGCATGTCGTTGCGAATCGAGGTTCTAAAGTTCATGAAGTTGCATGTGCGGTAGAGCTTTTGAGTCACGTCGTTCTTCAATCCTCGATTTCCTTACCCGAGACCTTAGTAGCGATAACCCACGATCGAAGCTCTGCCGAAGTTTCGAAGAACTACCTTTTTTCATACGGTGATATTCAGGAAAATCGGAATACACAGGATATCCGTCTAACGCTATTGTTGAATCAGGCGAACCGCGAAGAACGCCGACACATATTAGCTCGTGAATATTTCGAAAAGGTAATGAAAGCGCGGCGTGATGGCGCTAGTTTCCATCTTGAGTACGTTCATCCAGAACACTTGAGAATGGTGATCTCTTCGTGTCCAGATGTACTCGAAATCTGGCTTAATGGCATGAACGAACGAACTGAGGATTTTGAAAACCGGGTGCGATTAGCTGATGGTTTGTTCATCTCCCTATGTGAGACACTCTTAATGGAAAAACCCATTCTTGGTGTGGAACTCTGGCACGCATTGAAGGACATCTTTACACACGTTAAATTTGCTTTTCGCGATGATATGGATCGTATGTTAGACGCGATTTTTGCGGCGGCTCCGCATCAGTCCGTGGATCAAGCACTGGATGATCTATACGAGTTGCATGAATCACACACCGATCGTGACCTCATTGAGATTGTTGTCGCAGCACGATGTCATGATCGGATGACATGGCTATCTAAAAAGGTCTCCGATGACGCGAATGCACTATGTCCATTGAATCAACGCCGCGCTTCATTCCTTAGTCACGTACTTACCGTACCCGAAATCGCAACGGAAGATGAATGGCCAGTAGGTGAATTCGGCGACGTAGAGCGCGGTACATCGTGGAAACTAGGGCAGCGAGAAGCGTTTGCACAGCACTGGTTTCGTACGTTCGTGTGTGCAGACTCTGAAACCGAAGCTCACGCGGCTTGGCAATTGTTCCTCTCGTCCGTAGATAGGCGGGTCTGGAGTTGGTGGACAGATATTTTTGATGACGAGGAACCGGAACGAAGTACACTGGACGATATTAGAAGACGTTTCGTCGTGCAACAGAAGCGAGAAATTTACCGCGCAATCCGCGAAAATGAGAAAGATTGGGAGAAGACCTTTACGCTCAGGCGTTACCCTAGAGCGTTGAGCCCTTGGAGTCAGTGAAGCAATGCTATGTCTAACCCGATTTAGATTGGTCGAGAACTGTTCTCACGACCTACGGACTGTGGTGGCTCATATATAGGTATCACACTGTTATACCATAGCCAGATTTGAGAAGGATCGTGTACTGCATCTTCTGCAATTTGCGATCGTGATCGAACGATCGCACCATCATGAAAATGCGCCCGGTCACCGACAACTGAAGGAGGGCGAAACTATCAAGTGTGGAGTACAGAATGATTACGAAGAATTCTAACGACAACGATGCACCGATCAACAGTTTTCTGACCGACGACGGGACGATTTTCCAGGAACCGTCCAGACCACGGTGCAAGCGGTACTCTAAGCCGAAATGACGGATCGGCTGGGGCGGCGAAGAACGAGCGGACGACGACGCGCAAGAGCTTCTGCTCGGGGTCGTATTCCCGCAATTTGTATATGTAAGTGGACACCATCGTGTGCCGTGTTCTATATTCGGGCGACTGCACCTTCGGTACACGAGTGTTCGAGCACTATCGCCGATCAGAAAAGGCGCTCGCGACGACGTTGATCGTGCGGTACGTAAAAGGCATGCCCACGCGGAATTTGCGAAACTGGCCGAACGCCTGTGTGGGCGGCGGTTCGCTGCGGGGACCATCTCGAACCTGGTGGCGACGTTGGATACTGCGCTGCAGGCGTTCGCGTCCCGGCGGCTGGATGACGTCACGATCCCTCACCTGATGCTGGATGCGCGGTACGAGAAGGTCCACGATGTAGGTGCGGTCCCGACGCGGGCGGTGCAGATCGCGGTCGGCATCGATACCGCCGGTCATCGTCATGTGCTCGCGGTGGAGGCCGCGGATCGGGAAAGCGAAAACAGCTGGGAGACGTTTCTGATCGGGCTGAAAGAGCGGTGCTTGACTGGTGTGCAGTACGTGGTGTCCGACATCTCCCGGGGTTGAAACGTGCAATCGAGAAGGTGATGAGCACGGCGCTCTGGCAACGCTGTGCGGTGCATTTTCTGCGTAATGCATCGGATTACAACACACGTCGCGCGGATCCGGCCTGTCTCGATGGCTTGAAACGGATGTGGGACTACGAAGACGTCGATCAGGCACATCGGGCGTTACAGACTTGGATGCAACGCTGGGGTGACGAATCGGGGTGCGACAAGCTGGTCAGCTGGGTGGAAGCGTACATCAAGGATACCGTCGCGGTGTATCGGTTGCCACTCAAGCATCGGCGCCGGATGAAGTCGACCAACATGCTGGAGCGCTACAACGAGGAGATCAGACATCGGACACGGGTCGTGCGGATTTCCACAAACGAGGCATCGTGTCTTAGGCTGATCCGTGCGCTCGCGGCCGAAACCCACGATCTTTGGATCTCAAGCAAGTGCTACCTGACGGGTGACATTGGACTTATGAAAGTGAATGAACCACCCTCGCAGCCATAGCGGAAAGCGGCATGAAAACCAACTCAATCATCACTTCAGCGACCGACCCTCGGGTCGGTCGCCGAAATCACGTTAATATGAATTTGCAGAACTTTATTGACATAACTTTCCTTTTGATGTTTATGTATCGGCTCTCGAAAACTGTTTCCATAAGTTGCGAAAGATCGATGCCAAATCAGCCGCGGTTTCAATTGCGTTGTACGTCTACTATCTTGTAATGTTCCGTAAATTTAGGATTTCGCAGCTAACATGTTCAAACCTAATCAATTTCTGGGATCGGAAATTCATACTCTAGACTGAGCGAGACACCAACATTGATCATTTCATTCATGTGATCGAAGATCTCATAGGGCCATACGTACTCATACCGAACACCGCTCGAATCAATGCGCCACAGTTCGGAAGAAAAGCTGTCCGATCCGACTCCCTTACTGTATACAGAGCCACCCCTATTTATCGCAATAGAGTAGTCCGTGATTTCAATGTCGAAGTAGTTCATCTCGCGAAAGTCGTCGTCGCCGCCACTTCGACTAATGGTGAGCACTACAAATACATCTGGAGTGATTAGCGGTAGTCGTTCTAACGTAGCGAGTACAAGAGCGATTCCGATAATCTGCTGAGGAGTTGGTGAATTCTCAACCAATAATCGCCTGACTACCGTCGTGCAAGATTCAACGAAGTCTAAATCGCTATCGGATAGTTCATAGCACGTTTCCGAACACAAATTGATCTACCTAGCTTCCGTAACGAAGTTGGTTTAATCTTGCTTGCATACTAGCGTTCGGTTGCAAACCTTTCAACTCTGATCTCTGCTTTGTGATCGCGCGCTTGCCAGAGGTCATACGCAGTCTGCATACCTAACCAGGTTTCAGGCGTTGAGCCGAACGCTTTTGAAAGGCGGATCGCCATGTCAATCGAAATCCCTGTACGTTCGTTGAGCAGTTCCGAAAGCGTCTGTCGAGTCACCCCGAGTCCTTTTGCCGCACGAGTAACTGTCAGTCCTAACGGATCTAGACACTGCCGTTTTACGATACCGCCTGGGTGTGGTGGGTTATTCATACTCATACGCGAGCTCCTCAGTGATAGTCCAGATAGTCAACGTCTACAGCCATCCCATTTTCGAATCTGAATGTCACTCGCCAATTGCCGGACACTGCTACTGCGTAATGTCCTTTCAAGTTGCCAGTCAAAGGATGTAATCGAAATCCGGGTAAATTCATGCCCTCTGGACCTGCGCTTCGATCGAGTGCGGCAAGAATGTCTCGAAGTTTGTCAACATGTTCCGGCGCTACTCTACCAGTTGTCGTTCCTTCATAGAGAGCTTTTAAAGCTCGACTCCGAAACGATGAAATCATAGCCTAATTGTAAGGTGTCAACTGACAATTGACAGCGATTTACGTGATTAGCTAACCCAGTAAGGAAAGACCGAGGAACGATTGTCACTCTCGTAGAGTTGGCTGACGGTGCCTTGGGATTCGCAGCCGACCTATCCCGACCGACGATTCTTAGGTGCTTGCACCGATCGTTCAGTAGAGCGCAGGATTCGACTGCCAAAATGAAAGACGTATCCACTCTCTGTCAAAAAGACTCATTCGAATTCACATCGCATTGATCTCCGCTTCCTCGTTAAAAACCAGCCATGAGAGTTGGATACATAATCTGAAATTAGATTTGAACTTAATGCGTGATATGACCGGTGAGATTAAGGTACTGACGTTCGACGTAGGTGGGAGCGTATTTGATTGGCAGTCGTCTACACAAGCGGCTGTCAAAGAGCTCGCTGACGAGCGGCGCGTCGAGTTGGATGTTCCTGCGTTTTGTTTTCAATGGCGTCGCAGAATGTTCGAGACACTCGCCGAAGTACGGAAGGGCGATCTTTCGTGGCGCAACGCGGATCAAATCCATCTTGAGGTGTTGGACGAACTAGGTGAACAACACGACGAACTAGAACTAACTTCCGATGACAAACAACGATTGAATTCCGCGTGGCATCGTATGGACGTATGGGAGGATGTCCCGGCAGCACTGATACGTCTAAGGGAGCGCTACGTCGTCTCTATCCTAACTGTACTCTCGTTGTCGATCGTTGTAGACTCCTCGAAGCACGCAGGTATCGACTGGGATGCGTACTTGTCATGTGAATTCCTTGGCGTCTACAAACCCGAAGCCGAGGCATACCGGAAGGCGGCGCGACTCTTCGGCGTTAAACCGTCCCAAACGATGATGGTCGCGTGTCATCCGCCTGATTTAGCTGCAGCACAACGCGCGGGTCTAAAAGCCGCGCACGTCAAGCCGAAGGTTTGGGAGATGGGATCAGAAGGCGATTCGTCAGCTTTCGAAATTCAAGCCGAAAGTTACACGGATTTAGCTGATCAGCTCTGCGGATGATGGATCCTATTCGTCTAAATAATCAACAGCTCGTTCAGTATCTGGAGGACGGCTATGTAGTACTCAATCCATCTGAGCTAGATCAAGAGTTTCATCATCGAATGTTCGAAGCGGCGTGCTTGACTTACGGTATGGCACAAGGCGCAGCGAGTCAGGGTGCTGCGCCGCACATCAAGGTCATCGCAGACAACTTGCGTCAGCGCATTCCTGATGCCGAGTTGCTGCTGCGTAGTCCGACGATAGATGGTGCGATCACAAGCATCCTAGGAGAGGACTGGCAGCTATATCCGCACGACTTTATCCATGAGTCCTCGGCGAATGACCAGTTCTTCCACCAAGATGGTAATCTACCTTGGAATGACCGAGGTCACTATCGATCCCATCGCCCAGACTGGGCCATGCTCTTCTACTATCCTCAGCCGACGGATCGGACGACCGGACCTACCGAGATACTACCCGGAACACAGTACTGGACGAACGACTACGAGCTTCCCGACGGTACCTGGCACCGTGGCGACCCACTAGGACGAAGATTGAAGCGATTCGATCCTGCGACCGCGTCCCTTCAAGAACGGGATAACTACATCCAAGAAGTTGCAGACACATGGGGTGTTCCTAATTTGGAGCGCAGGAAACTCGAGGTACCTTGCGGTGGCGCAATTCTTGCGTCGTACGATCTTTCTCATCGCGGTACGCGTCAGGAACCTGACTTTGACGGTCGACGCTTCATGTACAAGTTCTACTTGTACCGAGCAACATCACCCTCAACGCCGACGAGGCGTAGCGAGTCTGTCCCAGTACCTCAGATCGACAATCCGAAGGTCGCACGGATCGTTGAGAGAAATTGGTACTGGTTGAACGGCGAGACGCCTAATTGGGACCCTTCTCGTAATGACATTACGACTGACATGCTTGTTGATGCGGGCACGGATGCGGAACGTATACGAATCGCGTATGAGTTAGGTTTGTCGGCGAACGCTGACGATGGCATCCGTCGCACGTTGATTTCGTTCATCGCGCACAATCAGGAAGCTGTGAGACGCGCTGCTGGGTACGCGTTAGGTCTTGTAAATTCGATCGACAGTCGCGAATTTGAACGAATGATGTCGGACGATCGTGCGCCGATTAGACGAGCAACGGTCTTAGCGCTTCGTGAAGCCATGTGCTGCGATCAAATAGCAGTCGATTGGCTGATCGACCGACTAGAGAACGATCCTGATGACTTGGTCAGGTCAAATGCTGCGTACGCCTTAGGCATTCTGCTGCGCAGAAACGCGCTTGATATTAACGAACGCTTGATCGCACGACTAGATCATGATGTAGAACCAGACAATACGAACAATGGTGGAATGTCACGTTCAACGGTGCGGGAGAACGTTGCGCTAGCACTAACGATGACTCAATTGACGTCGTCAGAAATCGAAAAAACGCTTCACTATGCGATCGCAGAACATGATCGATACGCGAAGAGTCTTCTGTTCATGGCGATTCGACGTTCGGTACGAAACCTTAGCGAACCGTGGTTAGCCGATCTTATCGAGTATCTTGCAGATCGACGATACGTCGTGTGAATTGGCGCACCCGACAGGATTCGAACCTGTGGCCTTTTGCTCCGGAGGCAAACGCTCTATCCAACTGAGCTACGGGTGCGCGTGAAGTAAAGGATATAGACGATTACGAGCAGATAGACAAGGGCTCCAAAATTATGAAGTGTTGCGACCGCTAAGGGAAGATCGAACCACACATTCGATACACCGAGTGCGAATTGCGTTGCTAAGACGACACCTAGTAACCAGCGGACGTTTCCTTGCAATCGAGTGATCAACCAGATCGTAATAGCGGTAAGTACGAGCGCCACCAGTCGATGGCTGAATTGAATCGCAATTCGAGCGTCGTTAGATAACTCCCCGCCTAGGTAGTTTGGACCGATGTCTTGAAAGATGTTGAATCCCCGGAACCACGCCATATCCGGAATCACCTGACCGTGGCAGAGCGGAAAATCCGGACAAGCCAATGCGGCGTAGTTTGACGAAGTCCAACCTCCTAACGCGATCTGTATTACCAAGACACAGAACACGATCAATGCGACGCGATAAGCGGAGTTTGGCAGGTCAATCGGCAGCACAACCTTTTGTTTGATCAGGTAGAACCCGAGCAAAGCGACCGTAGCAAATCCACCCAATAGATGTGCCGTTACCACTTGCGGCCATAGTTTCAGCGTAACAGTCCATGCGCCAAAAATCCCTTGTGCGATGACGAGAACAGTTAAAAGAATCGGGTAGGCGAGCGGCGACTTTTTGACGATTGCCGTAAAAAGTATTGCCAGAATCACAATGCCTAGTAACGTTGCAGCGTAACGATGCACCATTTCTGGCCACGCTTTGTCTGCTTCGAGAGGCATCTCTGGGAATCGCTCATTCGCCATTGCGATATCCACTTCGGATTGTGGTACCGTCAGAAAGCCATAGCAGCCCGGCCAGTCCGGGCAACCAAGACCCGCGTCGACAAGCCGTGTGTATGCGCCAAGTACGACGACGAGCAGTCCTAATAGAAAGGCGGCGATCGTCAGATAGGGAATTACTCGGGTCGACGGGTCACTCGATCCAGTCAATTTATTTAACGAGATGAATACAGCTGATTTATAGAATGACAGTCACAGTCATTCATCAAATTCTAGGAGCGGGATATGGTCAGTCGCCGAGAATTACTTGGTAAGACTCTTCTAGGCGCAGGGGCTGCGCCACTAGTGTTTGCCTCACCGGTTGTACGTGGCGCGTCGCAGCTACGACCGACAGTTGATGCAGAAACAGGTCTTGAGCTAATTCAGTTACCGGAGGGATTCACGTACCGAAGTATGAGCTGGACCGGCGATTCTATGACTACCGGTGGTCTAGTACCCGATCGCCATGACGGAATGGCGGTTGTTGAAGGCGCGGACGAATCCGAAATTGTCCTTCTAAGAAATCACGAAAGGTACTACGCCGATACGATTGAAGGGGAAGGTGTACCCGTTTACGATGACTTTCAGTTGCCAGCGCAGGTTCTTCAGCGGGTGGGATCACCACTCGGAATCGGAGGTGGTGTGACGGGCGTTGTACTTCGAGAAGGTCGATTTAAGGAAACCGTCCCGTTGATCGGCGGTACGATGATCAACTGTGCAGGTGGACCAACGCCATGGGGCACGTGGTTGACGTGTGAAGAAACTTCATTTCGAGGTAGCAACATTAGACTGCCGGATGGGTCAAGCGCAAAAGACCACGGTTATGTTTTTGAGGTGCCACCCCCTCACTTAGGAAAGGCTTCTGGCGTGCCGATTAAGGACATGGGGTTCTTTCGACACGAAGCAGTCGCGATTGATACAAAGACTGGTTATGCCTACTTGACGGAGGATAACGGTCCGAATTCTGGCTTTTATCGATTCATACCGAACAATCTAGAGAGGAAAGTCGGCGCACTTGATGAAGGTGGAAAGCTGTCGATGCTAAGAGTTAAAGGAAAAGCGAACGTAAATCTGACTGCATCGCCAGAAGGTGCCGCATTCGATGTCGAATGGGCACCTATCGATGATCCCGATGCCGACCCTGAAATATTGAATAGTTACGGCAACGGTTTCGAAAACTTGATGGGTCAAGGCAAATCAGGTCCGTTCTTACAGGGTGAAGCAGACGGTGGCGCTTACTTTAGCCGCGGCGAAGGTATATGGGAGTATGAAGGACGGCTCTATTGGATTGATACGGCAGGTGGACCGGCTGGGACCGGTAGTGTCTGGCTGTATGACGCAAGTATCGAGCGACTCGTATGTATCTATGCGTCTGGTTCTGAAGACGAAGCAGATGCGATCGACAATATTGCTGTTAATCCTGTGAATGGCATGATCGTCCTTTGTGAGGACGGCGGCGGAGTAAGTCACCCAGACAATACGTTGAAGTATGGCTGTCGCCTGTTAATTGCGAAGCAACCTGGACACGAGGTCATAACGTTTGCGGAAAACAACGCTGATCTTACGAGCGGCGTACCGGGACGGCCGGGAATAGAAGCTCAAGATTACCGCCGTTCCGAGTGGGCTGGTGCGACGTTCTCGGCAGATGGTCAAACGTTATATGCGAATCTTCAATCGCCCGGTGTAACGTTTGCAATTGAGGGGCCGTGGTCGACCCTCTAAAACGAACCGATGCGTGAACGCGCACGTTAGGTGCAGCGTTCACGCGCCCAGCGAAGGTAGATTGGAGTCGGTGCGATTAAAGCCTGGTTGCCAGCGTTAGACCGTCACCGATCGGCAACATAACGTTATTCACGCGATCGTCGTTCTGGATTTTCTTGTTAAGCGCACGTATTGCGAGGGTTGATTCATCGTTGAATCGTTCGTCCGCGACTCGTCCGGTCCAAAGCACGTTATCGACCGCTACGACGCCGCCGACGCGTAACAGTTGCAAGCAACGCTCGTAATAGACGTCGTAATTAGGTTTGTCCGCATCGATAAACGCGAAGTCGAATGAGCCCTCTCGTTCTTCAGAGATGAGCGAGTCGAGCGTCTCAGCCGCTGGTCTGAGCTGTAGATCGATTTTGTGAGCCACACCGCCGCGTTCCCAGTACTCTCTCGCCATGCTCGTCCACTCTTCACTCACGTCGCACGCAATCAGTTTTCCGTGATCCGGCAATGCTTCGGCGACACACAAAGCGCTGTATCCGGTAAATGTGCCGACTTCTAGGGCGTTCTCTACATTCATAAAACCTACAAGCCAGGACATGAATGCACCTTGCAGTGGCGATACTTGCATCACCGCTGCTGGCATAGGCGCAGTTGCCTCGCGAAGGGCGGCCGCAGTTTCCGATTCGGGTCTTCCTTGTTTTAGAAGATAAGCGTCAATGCGGTCATCGACGACGATGGTAGAAGAAGACATGAAATCTCCGTACGTGAGTGAGTTAGTAAATCAGGTTAATAAGCCGATGTTAGGTACGTCGTCGGCGTTCACATCGTATTGGTAACTGACTCGATCTCTCATGCGAAGTGGATCGCGAAGATCGACCATACCAGGACCAACGTGATTCAAGCCGAACTTATAGCCGATCAATCTTTGCAAACGTTCCGGCATTTTTTCTACTTCTGATCGAGGTACACCGACGTATTGGTTCTCTTGTTGAGCCAGATAGGACAGATTGAAATTTATGTCTATGGCGAGGCGACTCTCATTCGTATTGTTGGCGCCACCGCCATGCCAAAGCGCACCCGTCCAAATGAGCATCGTACCGGGTTTCATTTCAACCTGAATTGGCGTGACTTCAGGTGGTTGCTTGACGGTTTGGTCATGCCATAGATGAGATTTAGGGACAAGCTGCGTTGCACCGTTTTCTTTGGTGAACTCGTCGACTGCTATGACCGCATTGACCACAAACGGTGGGTGAGGGCGCGGAATCGGCCATAGTCCGTCATCCTGATGTAACCCTTGTGCTTTAGCCCCTGGTAATAGATCAAACATCGCCACTACAGATATCTGAATGTACGGTCCTAACACGCCGTGAACAAGCGCTACTAGTCGAGGATCGCAGACCAAGTCATCGACGCATCGAGTCTTCGCAAGTAAGTTGTGAGCACGAACAGTGGTGAAATCAGGAGGCATAAGTTCACGAATTGGATTGACCTCTCGACGCAAATCCACACCTAGCTTTTTGACGCGTTCTTCGGTAAGCCAATTGGGAATTAGGGCATACCCGTTCTTTTCAATACTGGCAACCCATCCATCCAATCCAGGTACACGAATCTCCTCACCAAACACGTTGGCTAGATCAGGATTTGAGCTCATTGAGGTCCTCGTTTCCCGTTAAAACGCCAACGTATTATTCAAGAGTAGCCGTCGACTGAATGTCCGAGCACATTCGTATCCACACAACCCGAGGCGCGTGATGTCATCTTTACCGAAGCCCAAAAACGCGATTGTGATCTTGCTTGATAGCTTGAACAGGCACATGATCGGTGACTACGGTGGAGAGGAGTTCGACACGCCAAACATAGATCGCTTCGCCCATCGCGCCGTTCGGTTCAATCGGCACTTCATAGGGTCGTTCCCGTGCATGCCAGCCAGACACGACTTACTTTGTGGCGCTTTGGATTTTCTTTGGAAACCGTGGGGCTCGATCGAACTGTGGGAACGCCCGATTACGGCCCATCTGCGGGAAACGGGCGTAAATACGATGCTCTTTACCGATCATCCACACTTATTTGAAACCGGTGGCGAAAACTACCACACAGACTTCTTCGCGTGGGAATACCTACGCGGACACGAGAACGATCCATGGAAATCGAGACCAGATCCGTCTTGGATTGGCGCACCCGCGTTACCTGCTGGGAGTCGCGAGTGGCACTACGATCGTTCCCGCACGTATTTTCGAGAGGAATTGGATTTCCCGGGACCGAAGACCATGCATGCAACGGCAAACTGGATTGATTCAAACGCCGATTTTCACGATCGGTTTCTGCTGTATGTTGACGAGTTTGATCCGCACGAACCATTTGATTCACCTGTGCCATGGATGGATCGCTATGACCCGTCGTGGGACGGACCGCGCATCATTTGGCCGCCTTACGGCGTGCGAAATGTCGAACGCGGCGTTATGACGGAACGAGAAGGTCGTCACATACGCTGCAACTATGGTTCGAAGCTCTCCATGATCGACCACTGGTTTGGTAAGGTTTTGGATGCGATCGATAAGAGCGATCTTTGGAACGACACGATGGTAGTCCTTTGTACCGACCATGGGCACTATCTTGGTGAAAAAGACATATGGGGAAAGCCCCAAGTACCGCAATATGAACCTCTCGGTCATACGCCGCTCTACATCGCGTATCCGGGCGTTGAGTCGAAACATATCGATACATTAACTACAAACGTTGACATTAATGCGACACTCTGTGACCTATTTGATATTGAACCGGAACATCGCACGCATGGCGTTTCGCTTGTTCCACTCCTAACAGGTGAGTCGGAGCATGTTAGGGAATGGGCAATCGGCGGCGTTTTTGGCAATTGGGTAATGGTTTACGACGGACATCGAAAGTACGCACGAGCACCGGTCGACAACGGCTTTCCGTTATCCATGTGGTCCAATCGCTGGTCGACAATGTTGTACGCAGGAATCCATCGTCTGTGGCCGAAACCAGACAAGCGTGCGACGCTGGACTATATGCCTGGCTCGGATGTACCTGTTATTCGGCAACCGTTTCAGGAAGGTGATCTGTTGCCTTACTGGTGTGCTAGACCTCGTGTCAATGAACACCATTTGTACAACATTGATCTTGATCCTTCCGAGGACGAAAATCGCCTAGGCGCTGGCGATGAAAAGGACATGATTGAATTGCTCCGTGAAGGATTGAACGCCGTTGAAGCGCCAGACGAACAGTTCGATCGTCTCGGGATCGCGTAGAAGATGAACGAGGAAAGGGCAAGAGGGTTTACTGACAGATTGTCTATTGAGTGACAAGACGGAATTTGATTTAGGCATGATGGATCGACAACACCACTTGCTTGTCCCTTGCTTCTCCGAAGGTGGTTTCGGCTACGTGTCTCGGGCGCAAAAGTCGAATGTTGAGGATCCATCGGCATGGCGAAATCTGTGACGATAAACCCGATTATTACGATTGGGTATCATCGATAACGACGATGGGCAAATTCGACATAGTGTCATTCTGTAGATTTACAAAATTGAAGAAATGGCAGTTCCGCCTGATCTACGCTTCAGTTGTTTTTCTTTGCGGATTCGCACTATTCGGACACGCGTTCGAAGAGGGTAATGAGGTACATGAGCCAAGAGCGCCGGAAGACCTAACTCCGGACGAAATCTCTGAAATTCAAAGTCGATCACAAGCAATCTTAGCTGCTTTGTCCGAAGCGATTCAGCGCGGAGAAACTGAGAATATCCCGATTTCGAACCGTACTTACCCGTTTGACAGACCGATCGCCATCGGCGATTTCATCCCTCTTAAGTTCAAACCTATACAGACATTACCTAAGGTCTTGCTTCAGCATGCGACTGGCGAAGGACTTCGAGTCGATGAGCGGCGGTGGCCACTTTGGTTTATGGAGAAGTTCAATGTGCACCTCCTTGCGGAAGACGATGCGATCGAGTTGCCTAGTTCCATAACAATGTTCTACTCAGTGGAGAGACACGGTGTTACCGTGGATCGGAATGTCTCGATGGTACTTAATAGAACGGAGAACGCATACTATTTCGAGCGGCCATTTGAGCTTATGGAATCGATGTTAAATGCGGTAGAGGAAGTTAAAAATGCGGATCCGCGTAATCGGAATCGACCCACATTGGAAATACATGAACTAACAGGATTTCAGGACGTACATAAATACGCGCAGGACAACTACTTTCCCACCGGAGTACCGATCGTCTACAGCTTGAGAATAGGCGATCTACGCCTGCACACGAGTCACTCTTGGGTCGGTCGTGCGAATGAACTAACAGAAGTCTTTAACGAAACGCTATGGCTAAAGTGACGATGACCTTGGACTTAAGCGAACTATGAAAATCGTGTCACGTATTTTCTTGAAATTCATTTCTGTCGACATCCGTATTCCCGACATCTCATATCACTCGTAGTATCGTGAGCGACTCAACAGACTCCCGTGCGGGGATGACTGAAGAACAACGTTACCTCTTCGACACTTTCGGATACTTGGTGATTCCGAATGCATTGAAGAAAGCGCAAGTTGAAGACTTGCTCACGACACTCCGAACTTCAACGGAGCAGTTTCCTCCGATTGCGCAATGTGAAGGACCATTACATTGGGGCAAGATTTGGCGGGATCTGCTTGACTTGCCTTCGATTACGCCATTGCTTGAGGAAATAATCGGAAATCACGGTGTGCGAGAAGGTCGAGCGAAACAAGGTCTCCCTTATATACCCACATTCCGCATTGACCACATCAATGTGCATACACACGTGAAGAAGGGGTTTGCCGGCGCTGTCTTGCATGGCGGTTGGAAGGGTACAGGTGGCTCACAGTTCACGTCATACCATGACAATCGTTTTTACAACGGACTCGTTTCAGTGTCCTTCGAATTATTCGACACGTTTCCAAACGATGGTGGTTTCGGATGCGTGCCTGGGTCCCATAAATCGAATGTAGCAATGCCATCGACATGGCGAGATTTAACAAAAGGTGTACCCGACTGTGTGAAACGCATTTCAGCGGCTGCTGGAGATGCCATTGTGTTTACGGAAGCACTTACGCATGGGACGTTGCCCTGGCAGGTTGACGCGCCGCGCCGAACACTGTTCTACAAATTTTCTCCCCATGGCTCAACTTGGTCAGCTGATTACTTCAACCCCGACGATTTCCGAACTTATCCTGATATCGACGATCGCAAGCTAGCAATTCTTGAGCCTCCGAATGCACGTTACACGCATCGGCCAACTCGTCCTGCACCGTTGAACGACGAGGTCGAAGACTAGGCGATCGCGAAAGTGCTCGTTAATCAGCGCTAGCGTCGTCCGAATAATCCCCGACGCGAACGCTTATTTTTGGATTCCGAGTCATGACTCAAGTTGAAACCTCGTACGGTACAGTCGCTGGTCTTAACGCTGACGGTGTGCTGTCTTTTAAAAACATTCCGTATGCGGCTGCGCCGACCGGGGAGGATCGTTGGTCGGCGCCGAAACCGCCGGAAGCCTGGGCAGGGGTAAGACAGGCTGATGAGTTTGGACCGATATCGTGGCAAATCGTTGCAACGGAGCAAGGAGCTCTCTCGTTTGCACAAGATGCGACGCCGCCAGTATTGGCAGAAGACTGTCTGAGTCTGAATGTCTGGACTCCAAGTGCCGATGGCGAAGCAAGACCTGTTATGGTCTGGATACATGGTGGCGCTTTTGTTACCGGATCGGGCTCATCGCCGATTTACGACGGCTCGATTCTGTCCAGACGCGGCAATGTGGTTGTCGTAACGATCAATTACAGATTGGGCGTTTTGGGATTCTTGAACTTAAATGAAGTTACCGGTGGGCGAATACCTTCAACTGGAAATGAAGGATTGCTTGATCAGGCCTTCGCGCTGGAATGGGTTCGGGACAATATTGCTCGATTTGGCGGTGATCCGAAGAACGTCACGATTTTTGGTGAATCTGCCGGAGGTATGAGTGTTGGTGCACTCTTAGCTTTGCGTGAAGCGAACGGTCTCTTTCACAAAGCAATCCCTCAGAGTGGTGCTGCACACACAGCCAATACGCTCGCTCAGTCAAACGATGTTGCATCGCAGTTACTTTCGGCCCTTGATATTTCGCCGAATAGCAATCTAAACAAACTGTTTGAGCTACCTGCAGAGGAACTCACTCGAGTTGGTGCTGAGGTTTCAGCGAAGTTACCCTGGATGTGTTACGAACCCTGTATCGACGGTTCACAACTTTCCGCACGCCCCATCGACTGCGTGGCAAATGGTTCTGCCGATGATGTCTCTGTGTTGGTGGGTTGCACTCGCGATGAGTGGCTACTCTTCAGCGTCATGGACCCAACGATCAAATCGATGACGCAAGACGATTTTGAGAGACGACTTGAGTCGCGGAATGGTCGACCGGACCTGAGAGCACTCGGGCAGAGTTACTACGAGATTCTCTCTCGCGACGGTAATGACGTTTCGCCTGCGGATGTATGGCAGGTACTGGAATCTGATCGCGGATTTCGCATGCCAGGTATCGTATTAGCGGAGACATTGCATAAGCGATCGAACGACGCATATCAATATCTATTCACGGTCGAATCACCGGCGTATGGCGGGATTCTAAAGTCTTGCCACGCGATCGACATTGGTTACGTATTCGGTACACACAATCTGAACGACGGTACGCGTGGTTTCTTCGGTGGTGAACCGGCGCACATTGAATTAGCGGAAGCCACGATGGATGCCTGGCTGGCGTTTGCGCACACAGGCAATCCCGCAACAGATGCGTTATCTACGTGGTCTCCTTACGGCAAAGAGAAGCGATCTACTGCTATATTCGGTCTGCCGGTCTCAGTGGAAGATGCGCCGCTGGAGGAGTTGCGCGCATTGTGGGACGACACAAGTGTTCAGAGCGCCATTGGTGCTCTTTGAGCTCGAGGATAGAGACTTCTAAGTACGCTCAACGCAGCATATATGTTCAATCGCGCGAGCAGTGCAATCTGAAAGCTTGGAGAACTGTTCCGGTATGCCGGTATCGGATGAGAAGACGACGAGTTCGCAGACTACGTCATGACGCGCAACGATTGGCTACTGACTGCTATGAAACCCGATCGTTGTCGTAACGCTTGGCGTACCGCAAGTGTCGCCTTCGTAGAGTCCAATGTTGTCTAACTGAACTGACGGGGACGCACCCGCTAAGTCAAAAGCAACTCGCGCCGTGATATCGGTTCGGTCTGCCGTAAACGTGTGCTTGAAATTCTGCCAGTAGTTCCGCAAATCCACGTTCTCAGTGAACAGCCGTTGCCACTGATGCATGCTCTGATCAACGTAGACATCAATGCTACGGTCCGAATCGGCCCTTGCTCGGAAACAGACCGAATACTCCTGATCTTCGACGATGGAAACATGGTGACTGATCTGAGCCCACCATGGTTGACTTTCGTTCACGGTCCGTATTACTGTGTTGATAAACCCGTTTCGAATTGAAACGTCGTTGTTCGCGACCTCAACCGTATTCCAGAACTCTTGTAAGGGGAAGATAAATTGATCAAACGTTCCCCCGCTTACGATGAGGTTTCCGTTCCTAACAGTTTTGTCTACTTCCTGAGAGAAGAACATCACGTCGTTACTTACCATGCCACCTTCGTTTTGAATCTGGAGGAAGTTCAATCCGTATCGGTCTGGCGCTTCGTCGAGTGATACGACAATCGTTTCGTCCTCACAGGTGGGAAATGTTTCATTCTCGCACGCGACCGTTCCCTGAACCGCGTGCCCGTTAACGAAGATCAATGCGTCGTTCTGAATATGCCGACCCTTAAGTATTAGTGTCAGGTCGTCTGAGAGGTACGTTATTTCGACGGTTGGCGATTGTTGTACGACGCCATCGTATAGGGTGTCGCGTTCCGTCCAAAAAGGCCAGATTGCGGGTTGTGGCTGATCCGGTAGGACATTTTGTCCAATTCGACCTGTAAACGTGAGTACGAGGTCGCCCGAGACCGCCTGCTCTCTTAAGTCGACAAGCTCATATGTGATATCGTGATCGGACCGATCGTGCCATTCACCATCAACATATTCAAGCGCGAGACCGAATGCGTCTTCGGTTGAATTGTCGTCCGTGGCATCTTCGTTGGATGCTGAGTCTACACTCGCGTCTGAGTCGTCATCGAGTTCTATGTAAACCCCGTCGGCGTGTAACAACACGGCGCCACTATCCGCTGCAGCGATTAGCGTCGCAACGACCCGGTCGGTCATCTCGGTATGAACGTTGTCATCGGCCAGTGACGAGTTGAACGTTGCTTGGCGGGCAAATGTACCGGAGAAACCTGTGCTGTACTCAAGCACCATGTCCCAGTTAGCTTGAGTGCGTGCGCCTGCGTGAAACCAGACTTCCTGCTCGGGGATATCAGCACCTAGGTCCATTCCGATGCGCTCGATCAAGTCGATTACGTTGAACCGAGCTTGCGGCGTAACAATCCAACGGTCGTAAGCGCCTCGCCAAGTCGGTGCATCCATGCCATTGAATGATCCTACTCCGGAATTGACGTCTCGAGCTGATGGTGTGTTCGTCGTAGTCAGGAACGGCGGCTTATGGCATGCGCCACAGGTTTGCGCACCGGTATCTGTGCCGGAATCATTCAAGAAATTGAATTCAAAAATGCCTTCTTTCGCGGAAGCTGAAAGTTCGTTGTCGAATGGACGATTGGGTGCCGGCGGAAAGGGTACGTTTAGGATGAAGTGAGCGAGCGCATCACGTTCCTCGATGTTCAGTGCACCGCCTTTATCTTCTTCGTTAGTAGGGCAGTCGGTAACGTCGCACATGGTCGTTCCCAAGCTACCGTCAACGAGAAATCTAGTACAGGTTTCTGGGTCGTCAAGTTCGCAGTTAGGTTCAACAGGATCCCAGAGACTCTGTACGTTTATTCCTCCGTAAGGATCACCTGGAATACCGTCCCAGTGGTACGGTTGCGTATCGCGAAGTCCGCGTACCGGCATCGTCAAACGAGGTGGGATTTGGGTACAACCTGGATGGTTACACAGCGGCGTGTCGAGGATCCAAACCAATTGGTCGACATTGTTGTCCGGGTGGCAGCTGTCGCACGAGAATGTCCCAGTAGTCGATGCATTTGCATCGTTGAACGCGATGCGTCCGAGTTTCATCTCATCGGACGTTGGGTCGTCGAGCGAGATCGTCGTCATGATGGACGGTTCTGTAAGCGTCGATAGATCCACTCGTGTAATCGTGTTTGCAACCGCATTCATCACCCACGCTTCGGATACGACGTCATCGTCATCGTATACGAGCTTCACACCACGAGGCACCGCGCCAACATCGACTCGTCCGGTTACGGTACCCGACTCGACATCGAATACGAAAAGCTTGTTTGAGCCTGCCGCCGTGCCGATCAGTGTGGCGTTGTCCTTCGTTATTTCTACGGCGAATGGGGTTGCTAGCGCCATACCTGCTTCTGGCTGCTCCGGCGGAAGCGGTTCCAGTTCGAAGATCTCAGGATCCTCACAGCTTTGTGCGCTGCAATTGACTCGTGTGATCTGATTCAGAAAGGCTCGATTCTCCATTTCTGCGAGGCCGTGACCTTGCGTTCCGGCTAGCCCGTTGGCATCGTTTCTCGCTTCCGCTTGAGCAATGTACACATTCCGTCGACCATCAACTGCCATTCCATAAAGTAGCGTACCTGTGCCTTCAACGTGATCGATTAAGCGATCGCTTCGCGTGTCGAAAACAAATAGGTCACGATCGGGAACTTTGGGATTTCTGACGATATCAACATCGTAATGGAGTGAAAGTACGTTGTTGGTGGTATGAGTTTCCTGGACAGCGTCATATGTACACATGGAACCGTCAATCTGACCGGGATTACATCCAGATAGCTGTGTGGTATTTCCTGATTCAAATGCCGTTACATAGAGTCGAGTGCCACGCACAACCAGCGCCCGTGGATCTTGCGCATTAATCTTCAAGTGCTTTGTCACAACGCGAGTCTCAGTGTTGATGACCGCGACTTGGTTCGAAGGTCCTAATGCGACATACGCCTTTCTACCATCTTGCGTAAATGCGATCCCAACAGGTTCATCGAAATTCGTGCTGAAAGAGAAACGATCAACGTTTTGTATCGTTGCAACGATTTGATGATAAAACGCGCTTTCTGGATCTGTGTCGATCACGCTGATCGTGTCAGAAATGTGGTTCGAAACCCAAATTTCGTCAGCGTTTGGTCTCGCTACGACGCTTACCGGATCGATACCAACGTTGATGCGAAATACGACACTATCTGACGTCGGATCGATTACATCCAATGTATCAGCTGGCGTGTTCACGACGTAGACGAGATCACTGTGAAGCGCGAGAGGGTTGAAATGTGGGCTTGCGAATGTCGGGTGACCGTCTAGGTCGCTAATGGGTGCTTGAATGCCGAATGTGCTGCTTGAAACGTCTTGGTCTTCGTCGTCTTGAGCGACTGCGTTCGTCGCCAAAAGACCGTAGGAAAAACAAAGTAATAGCGGGAGAAAATGACGCAAGCGGCTCCGTGGACCTATACCACGAAGCGAAGGTAATGCTCTATACGCAACACTCATTACACCTTCCCGCGGTAAGAGCCGTGCGCTGATTAACCTTTTATTGTAATTGGGTGAATTCGGTAATTCAAGCAAAAGACATTTCTACACATGGCGATCGGACATCGTGTCAAAATGTCGATTCGACGAGGTGTTTCCACCCGCCCGTTAATGTGATTGCTACGGAAGTGGGAGGCTAGTTAGGTCGAACCTCGGTTGAAGTCAAATTCCCTCAAATCCAAGTCCTAGACTTGTCCATCACCGTTCCGTTCTTAGTGCGGCGATACCATCCGTTACTCCACGTGTTGCCCAGCCTTCCCAAGGCATCGTGAAGAAGCGGAAACCGAGATCGACGAGTGCCGATGGCGTGATACCAGGGGGCACGAAGAACATTCCTGCCGCTATTCCCGCGTCACTGCATGCACTGCCTATTCGAGTTAGCGCGTCTTTGTAGGTACTGCTTGTGTAGTCGAGTGGTACGTCTAGATTGATCGAAAGATCGGACGGACCGACTAATACGACATCGATACCCGGGACCTTGACGATCTCGTCGAGGTTGTCCATTGCTTCTTGAGTTTCGATCATGGGAGCTATCAGCAGCTGTTCATTGACTGCGTCCATGTATGCCCGGTAGTCCTTAAATTCCCCCCATTCACCACGTATTCCAGCAGAACTACGCACTCCGGCAAATGGATAACGGCAGAAACTGACCACGTCATTCGCTTCGTCGGGAGTATTCACCATTGGTACGATGATGCCCCTTGCACCTACATCTAAGGCGTAACAGATCTGATCGGCGCGATTCTCACCGACGCGTACGATGGGAGATGCGGCGCGTCCACGCATTGCACCGATGGCTGCACCCAGCTGTTTTATTTCGACGGGGGAATGCTGTGTATCGAATAACAGAAAATCAAAACCTGCACTCGCGAGAAACCTAGTCTCGCTGCTTGGCGAAGCTGTTGTGCCAATGGCAGTTTTGCCGCTTTGCAGGATTTCTTTAACGTGGTTCATTACCTAACACTTCCCGAATGTTTTGCCAGTTGAGGAATTTTCGCACCGTGACGCACCTCGTAAATCATATGGACGCCGATTCACGTGACGTCAGTTACGGTATACATTAGGTTGAACCAGTATTGGATAGTCCAATAACCGCGTGAAACGTTCGAGGATGTGTTCGTGTGTCCGGACTAAGCAAAATTCGCAGATGTGCGTCTTCACATCATATTTGACGATTAGAGTAGATTAACCGATATGCGAAGACAGTCTGTCGAAACCGATGGCGAATCGAGTCCGTCTCCGATCACCGATCCAATTGAGTCAACGCCTCGCGAGTACATTGTTCGGGATTTCGTAACGCGCGGATTGGTCGTGCTAGCGCCTGAATCACTTGGCATTCCACTGACAACCCATGATGAGATCTTTGAAAAGGAGCTCTTAGCGTTTCGGTCTAAGGAACGTATCACTGCAACGAATGTTCCGGACATCATGAAAGTGACGAACGCACCAGGAGTTCGAGATGCATGCGAACTGTTGATCGGAAAGAACTATGCAATCGTGCCTTTTACGCACAACACGCCCTTCATGAGTGGTTCTCACGATCAACATTGGCATAAGGACGACAACGGTCCTTTCAACATGCGGAAACAGCGTCATCACCACGCCGTTCAGATCGAGATGCTCTACTATCCGCAAGATGTTATGGCGGACATGGGACCTACTGCCACGGTACCTTATTCGCAGTATTGGACGTTCAATCACGAAGAGAATCACGATAACTTCGCTGGCGCTGACCACTTGGATTTTGATTTTCAATTGGACGGTATGGAACGCATTCCCATAAGTGGTCCAAATTCAAAGTACGCGATTGAAGACATCGTCAATAAAACAACTGAGCATGATGTCAGAATGCGGAATGCGGTTCTGGATCTACAGTGGCCTCTATGTAAGACCTTCGAAGTGGGTCCACTGAAAGCCGGTAGTGTCGTTCTCTATTCACACAATCTGCTGCACCGGAGAAACCATCGAACGGACGACTGGCGGACCTGGGAGAAAAACCCTCGGTTTATGTGGCGCTTCTGGTTGTACCGCACAACGGACCCAAATCTAGACGAAACCGCATGCTCAACACAATTCACGCTACCACGTCGCGATTTATTGACTCAGCAGGATTTAGGCAGCGTGGCTGACGACGTTCTCTCAATGTGGCGTTACCAATACAGCTGGAGTAGAACGGGTACGGGACCATCGTCAGACATGGACAATGGCGAAGATGCGACGTGCCCTTCTCACTTAGGTGAGCGATTGGAAACCAAAGGCGACGTCAGCGAACCAATTCGGCTTGGTGCGGCGTATCGTCTTGCTCAACACAGAGAACGAGAAGTCGCGCTTAAGGTCTTAGACGCAGCTTTACATAGCGATCGCGAAAATGTAAGAAGAGCGGCACTTTATGGTTTGATCACTCTAGACGAAGATTCGACGGCAACTTTTCTCAAAGGTCTTTCATCGCAAGCACGTTGGGTTCGAAAAGCAGCAGCCTTCGGACTCGGTTCGGCTGGCAGCGGCACCGATCAAGTCATTCATGCGCTCGGACAACGCCTGCTCGAAGATACCTCGGTGTACGTTCGCTCTGTCGCAGCAGACGCGATAGGGTGCCTTGGTCGTCGTGTCGTTGAACGCGGCGTTAACGTTGAGAAAGCGATTGGATTGTGCGCTTCTTACCTGATCCAAAGCCTTGACCAGGAAGTGAATCGGTTAAGCATGGACCGTGCTCAAAACCGCAGTATCAAGATGGTTCGACCCAATGACGACTGTGACGTGTGTGAGGGCATTGGGTTTGACTACGGGCAAGATCGCTATGAACCCGTTCGGTCGGTCGTTCGAGAAAACGTGCTATGGGCACTGGTCATCTTATGTTCGCACGGTGCGGATAAACTCGGTGACGAATTGACGAAGGTAATTTCAGTCCTAAGGACGGTGATCGAGGACGATAAGAACGTATTTAGTGTAGGTTTGGCAATGGATTGTCTGCAGCGATTGGTGAGCATCTCGCCCCCTAAAGGTAACCAGGTGGTCGCTGAGCTCACTGAGTCCTTGGACACGATTTTCGAACTGACGCCGATCTACTCGCTAGAAGCGCTCGTTGCGAGCGGTATGACTAGCGAACATGCGGTTCGGAAATACGCTACAGACACGCTTTCAAAGGTAAATGGTTGAAGGTCTAGAGGCTTTTATCGGAAGTTCGTTTACGTGACACGTCCTGATATCGTCATATTCAATCCCGACCAGTGGCGCGGTGATGCGATTGGGCATCTCGGTCATCCGGCGGTACAAACCCCGGTGCTTGATGAGCTTGTTGCAAGAGAAGCTGTGTCGTTTCGTCATGCGTTCGCACAAGCGACCGTTTGCACACCCAGTCGATGCTCGTTCATGACGGGTTGGTATCCGCATGTTCGAGGTCACCGAACCATGCATCACATGCTAAATCCGAATTTTGACGAGCCGAATCTACTGAAGATTCTCCGTGAACATGGCTACTACGTATGGTGGGGTGGCAAGAACGACATGGTACCTGGCCAACTAGGCTACGCCGAGCATTGCGACGTCAAATTTCAGCCTTCTCGCGAGGACTTCGAACGCTGGGGAGTGAAACCATCAGAAGGTAATCACGGTGGGGATCTTGCGTGGCGTGGTGATCCGAACAGTGATAACTACTACAGCTTCTTTAAAGGGAGGTTGAGTCGCGCCGATGGTGGTATGTATTTCGACGGCGATTGGGCGATGGTATATGGTGCAATTGACTTCTTATCGAGCTACGATGGCGAGCAGCCGTTGTGCCTGTTCTTGCCGATAGGTTATCCACATCCTCCATATTGCGTAGAGGAACCTTGGTATTCGATAACCGATCGAGACGCTATCCCAGTCAGATTCAAGTATTCAGATTGGGATGACAAACCATCGCTATTGCGAGGCATAAAGGATGGTCAGCGATTAACAGGTTGGTCGGAGGATCGGTGGCGTGAACTACGCGCGACGTACTACGGTATGTGCTCACGAGTAGACCATCAATTCGGTCTGCTAATCGATGCCCTGAAATCGAATGAACGTTATGAACGAACTGCTCTGTTCCTGTTTTCCGATCATGGGGACTTCACAGGCGACTATGGCTTAGTCGAGAAAACCCAAAACACGTTTCAAGACTGTCTATCCCGTGTCCCGTTCGTCTTCAAACCTCCCGCTGATCTTGAGATTCAGGCTGGGATTCACGATCAGCTAGTTGAACTAGTGGATTTCCCAGCGACTGTATATGAATTGGCACAGATCGACTGCGAGTATTGGCACTTCGGCGAGTCTTTGCTTCCGTTAGTGAAGGGCATTACGGACTCTCACCGAGAAGCTGTATTCACAGAGGGAGGTCGATTACAGGGAGAGGTCCAAGCGAGTGAACGAGAAAGTATGGCATCAAACACTCCCCTCGGACTGTATTCACCGCGTGTGACACTACAGGTAGAAGAATCTAATCAGCTCAAGCACACGAAGGCGACGATGTGTCGTACGCGAGAGTTTAAGTATGTAAGACGAGCGTACGAACTTGATGAGTTTTATGACTTGATTAACGATCCCGGGGAGACTGTGAACCAGATTAATAACGGCGCATATGCGGACGAAATCCTGCGACATCGAGAACTGATGCTTGATTGGTATATGCGAACATGCGACATCGTCCCGCTTAACACGGATCAAAGAAATTTCAGTCATGCGTGAGCGTGCGCTTGAATCCATCGAAGGATCAATCGCGTGCCTAAAAAATGCCGCGGGACGCGACGAACCTGTTTCCACAGAAGCAGATCTAGATGTGTTCGCGACTAAATTCGCATTCGAGAACTGGGTGGCGCTACTCGCGTTTTTGCGCGAATCGGTTATTTTGTTGGACAAGCGCACTGCACAGATTTCGCGCGTGTTACCTACCGACATGCTTACGGCATGGGAATTCCTAGCTGATCCTCAAAAATTGTCGTCGTGGATGTTCCCTGCGGAATTTGAGGCACGAGCGGGTGCACCGTTCAACTTCGCACCCGAAGGATGGCACGGCAAGATAGGTGTATTCGAAGAAGGTCGCGAACTTCGTTTTGACGCTGTTGCAGGTGGTTGGACGTGGTTTAGTCTTGATCTGATCGATGGCGAGACGGTATTCAAACTTCGAGATTACATGGCACCCGATTTGATTGTGCCGGATGACGCACGTACTGGATCAAAGTCACTGACGGACGATCAACCAGGTGGTGAAGGTACCCACTGGCAAGGCGTGTTGTCAGGTTGGCATTGTGGCGTTGACGATCTACGTAGCGAGTTTTCCGGTAAGAGACACGAGTGGGACTATGAAGCGCTCACCCGACTTTACAAGATCCTAATCGAAGACTATCACCGACCTTACTGAAGGCGGTTCTCTATCATTCCCGCCGCTTTGACCCCTTGTCAGAGCGTTTGTTTTTATTAGGAGCGCTTTTTTGAAAGACGAAACGATTGCGATTCACGGTGGCTACGAATCGGAACCTACGACACACGCAGTCGCTGTACCTATATACCAAACGGTTGCTTACGAGTTTGACGATGCGCAGCACGGTGCCGATCTCTTCAATTTAGCGGTTCCTGGCAATATCTATACACGCATCATGAACCCGACCCAGGCGGTACTAGAGGAACGTGTGACTGCGCTGGAAAAAGGTGTGGGTTCACTGGTGCTGTCTGCAGGTTCGGCGGCCGTTAACTATTCCATCCTGAATCTAGCAGAAGTAGGCGACAACATCGTTTCAGTGCCGCAGCTCTACGGTGGCACCTATACCCTATTTGCTCATATGCTGCCGAAGCAAGGGATCGAAGTCCGATTCGCAGAAGGCGACAGTGCAGAAGATCTTGAGAAGCTCGTCGACGATCGCACTAAGGCGATTTTCTGTGAGAGCATCGGAAACCCCGCTGGCAACATTGTTGATATTAAGTCACTAGCGGACATGGCACACTCTCACGGAATTGCAACGATCGTCGACAACACGGTTGCCACGCCAGTACTGCTAAAACCAATCGACTACGGGTTCGATATCGTCGTACATTCTTTAACTAAATATATGGGTGGGCACGGAAATTCCCTTGGTGGCGTGATAACGGATGGTGGTCAGTTTGACTGGGCCGCAAATTCCGAAAGGTATCCAATGTTCACGACACCCGAGGCGAGCTACCATGGCGTTGTATACACCGATGCGCTTGGACCAGCTGCCTATATCGGGCGCGCTAGGACGGTACCTCTGCGGAATACAGGATCAGCCATTTCACCTTTCAATGCATTCTTGTTAATGCAAGGAATCGAAACGTTAACGCTCAGAATGGAGAAGCACTGCGACAACGCGATCGCAGTCGCGAAACACCTACAGGATCACCCGAAAGTTGAGTGGGTGAGCTACGCTGGATTAGAAGGAGACCGTTACTATGATCTCGCACAACGCTATATGAACGGTCGAGCGTCTGGAATTCTTACGTTCGGCGTAAATGGTGGTTTCGACGCGGGCGTGAAGTTTTACGATGCTTTAAAGATGTTCAAGCGGCTGGTAAACATCGGTGACGCGAAGTCACTAGCGTGCCATCCTGCATCAACCACGCATCGGCAGCTTACTGAAGACGAGCAGCGCAGTGTTGGCGTATTGCCCGAGATGATTCGCCTTTCGATTGGTATCGAGCACGTTGAAGATATTCTTGAGGACGTTGACCAGGCTTTAGCTGCAGTCTAGTGAGAGTGTATCGCCGAGGCGTCTTGCCTCGGCGACGTTAGTCGTAAGCTCTCGCCTGCGTTACGCGAGTTTCACAAGCATTTTGCCTGTGTTCTGACCGGTAAATAGTCCGATCAACGCCTCTGATGCGGATTCGATACCTTCAAAGACGGTTTCCTCGTAGTGCATTTTTCCACTGTTGAGCCAACCACGCATGTCGTCGAGAAACTCATCTTTTCGATCATTGAAGTCCCAAACGACAAAACCTTGCATCGTGATCCGCTGATAGACCATATTGGCTAGGGTGGTGACACCCGTAGAAATCGCACCGAAATTGTTGTACGCTGAGATCATTCCGCAAATTGGTATTCGACCAAACACGTTCATCCGAGGCAGTGCAGCGTCGAGATGTTCACCGCCAACGTTGTCGAAATAGACGTCCAGTCCGTTTGGCGCTGCGGCTTTCAGATTCTTGCGTAATACGCCTTCACGATAGTTAATCGCGACATCGAGCCCGAGTGTGTCACGTAACCAATCACATTTTGATTCAGAGCCTGCTGATCCGATAGTGTAGCAACCTTTCAGCTTGGCGATCTGAGCCGCCACTGAACCAACCGCTCCCGCAGCTGCGGATACGAAGACGTTTTCGCCATCTTGGAGTTTTCCTGTGATGAGGATACCGCCCCACGCAGTAAACCCGGTCGTACCGAGTACATGCATGTATAGCGTTTCAGGATAACCTGCGGCATCCAAGTGGTCGAGATCCGATCCATCGGAAAGGTGGTATTCGCGCCAACCTGACCCGTGCTGAACGATATCACCTTCCTTAAATCGATCATTTCGCGACGCGACGACGGTGCCTAGTGCGCCTCCAGATATGACCTGATTGATGGGTTGTTGCCCGTTCGACAATCGAGGTCGCATGGCAGGATCGACCGACATCCAGCGGTTTTGAATGAGGACTTCACCAGCGGCTGGGTCTGAAACGTCGGATTCGACTAGCTGAAACTGTTCGGATGTAGGAAGGCCGTCAGGGCGTGCGACGAGATGGACTTCTTGTGAAACGGTAGACATAAAACAAGCTACTGCGGTGCGAAATCCGCAGTAGCTTACATACCGTGACTTAGCTAGTTCTCGAAACGACGACTAGATGCTCAGTCTAAATCCGACCTCAAGCATTCGACCTGGCAGAGGTACTCGGTCTTTAATGATCGAGACGTGATTACGTTGTTCTTCATCAGTAAGGTTTTTCCCTTTTAGATAAAGAGTCACGTCTGTTGCGTCACCGAGTCCTGCGAAGGTGTACTCGATGCGGGTCGAAAGGTCGTACCACGAGTCAGTCGGATGTTCAAACATCGCTGTGTTTGACACGGCAGCGTTGTGTGACATCTCAAGACTTGCGAAAAGCGCGTTCTGATAAAGATCGAGACCGACGGTAATACGCTCGGGCGGGATTTGTGGCAACCTCGTTTCAGAACTTCTACCCACCGTAATCGCAAGTGCGTCATAACTTAGTCTTAAATCAAGTTCACCAGCACCATCAAGCGAATGATGGTAGAGCGCGGTCCCGTCGAAACCTGTGAACGTTGCATCTCGATGCAAATAAGTGAATACAGGTGCCCCGTGATCGAACTCACCCGAATTCGCAATATAAATAAAGTCCGTGAAGCGACGGTGATAGGCCGTCAGGCCAAGTTCGAGATTACCGGTTTGTCTTGTTGCACTAGCGGTAAATCCAGTTTGTGATTCATTGCCGAGCTCGGGATTGCCGATTTCCACCGCATTGGTTGCCAAGTGGAAACCACGACTGGCTAACTCCTCGAGCGATGGTGCTCGACTTGATTGGCTCATTTCGACTTTGAATGTCCAATCGCGCGTTTGATCTGTCAACAAACCGAGCGAAAGTGCATAGTCAGAGAAATTACGCCCCCCAAATTCGTCGGAATCCACTTTTTTCGCTTCGACACGGGTTCCAAGTTCTAGTGTCGTAGAACCCAGTGGGCGCTCATGTAACCATGAGACACCAAGTCGCGACTCGGTTACTGGTAACACTGGATCTTCTTCTGTCATAACTTGGTAGTCACGACCAGATAAATGCACACCTACGACCGACGTATTAGCACGATTGAGGGTCGCGTCGACTCTCAGTTCGTATTCGTCATTGAAAAAGCTTGTTTCGGCATGACCACCCGGTTCGTCGAGTTCTTCGTGCTGGTATTCGCTTATGCCTAGCCGGACTTGAAGCTGCTGAATTGAGTCGTTTACGTCTTGGCGGAGAAAATCGAAATCGAGACGTTGTTGCTCAAAATCGAGTAACGAGGTCGGCGGTCCTTCATGTTCGTGATGTTCATCCTCGTGTTCGTCATCGTGCTCTTCTTCATCGTGATGCTCGTCCTCGTCGTGGTGTTCTTCTCCGCCATGCGAATGGGGCACTGGAATACCGAACTTGCCGACATTGGATGAAATGGAGACGCCGATGTAACCGCGGTCATCGACGTAGCTGCCACCGAACGATCCCGATAAAACGTCGGTGTAGCTATTCAGCAAGGTACCACATATTTCTTCGTGCTCCTCGTCGTGTTCCTCCTCGTCGTGATGATCGTCCTCCTCGTGATGTTCCTCTTCGTCGTGGTGGTGTTCCGCCTCTTCCGCTTCGTGGAGATAAGACGATTCCGCACAACCGGGAATGTCGTAATCATCGCCCTGACGAGCGTCAAAGTCCGCATGAAGAATGAGGTTATCTGCACTGAAGTCAATGCGACCGGCAACCGCTTGACGTGCGGCGTTATCGGACATGCTGGCGTCTAAACGACCATCCCAGCCATCGGACGGTACTGACTTGGGCACGCGTCCAGTGTCCACGTTGACGATACCCCCAATCGTCTCACTGCCGTAAACCATGGCGCTAGGACCTTTGATAACTTCAATTAAGTTCGCCATATGTGGATTTACGGTAACGAGGTGATCGGCGCCAAGCTTGCTTAGGTCCATCGTGCTCGTGCGATCGACCATCGTCTTGACGCGTACGCCGCCTAAACCGTGGATGACAGGTCTTCCTACCGCAGGTCCGAAGGACGCGTTACGAACGCCTGGTAGAGATGCAAGTGTTTCACCAATTGACGATTCCGCAGCTCGAGCAAGTTCTTCGCCCATCAAAGTGTCAACGCTTTGCGACACGCCGTCGTGTGACAAAGGATGCGCTCTTACGACGAGTTCTTCCAGCTCGTCCGACTCGTCAACGTTGCTAATGTCTTCTCCTTCGTCCGCAACAATAGATGAAGCAACAAACAGAGCGACTACGCTAACGTAGCTGAGAAAATCTCGACCAACTGATTGCATGTTGGGTATCCGAAACAATATGTAACGTTATATTATAACACAAAATGGTTCTCATCGAACCGTTCCAGCTAGTCGTGCGTTAATTTGTAGGTCACTACCGCGATCGCGACTTCATTTCGTTGTCCGTCCGTAACGGTTACATTCGCAGTACATAGCGTGCCACCTCGACGTCGCACGATGGCTTCAGCCCATAGATCGGTTCGTACGGCGAGTTTCAGGAAATTAACTGTTAAGCCCACAGTCGCGCCCATAGACTTTGGATTTACCATCGGTGTTGCCCAAAAAGCAGCCGTTGCGGCGACGTCAATTAGAGCGCTGATCGCGCCACCGTGGATTCTGCCGACTCCGAGCTTTGTGTCGTAGGGTAGCTTTACTTTCACACGATCATGTTCCGATTCGACTAGCTCGATGCCAAGTTCAGCTGCGAAGTTCTCTGTCGCGATCCGATCTGAGTTGGCAAGCGACATGTTGGACATCGTTACTTCGTATAAAAACTTCGATTCTACGGAGGGTCGAATCAGACCTCGGTCTAATTCTTAGCAAGTTAAACTAGGACAGGCAAACTTGAGTACGAAGACTAAATGGCAATATGTGAGCGAACAAGGCGACAGCTTACCAACGTATTTCTCATTGGACTTGTACTCGTACTGAGCGAGTTCTCGATTTCCGACGAAGAGGAGAAGACGCCACCCATCCGAGTTGACGCCATGTTTGCCATGATGTCCAATCAATTGGTCGACGTCGTATGCGACGCACCCGAGTTTAGAGCGTGTTTTGACGTGCCACTTGCTGAGTGTTCACGCGAGCTACGAAAGATGCTGGCAGACTGCCGAATGGAATTCAGTGGGGAGTTACCCGAATTGATTCGAGCAGACGAAGCCGATCCGATCCTCGAAAGAGTTTACGGGTGCGTCATTCCCAAGTGGGATGCGCTCATCGAAGACCGACGAACTGAAACTGAAGAATGCCGTCGCGTGGAGCGACAGGTAGAAAAGGAGGAAACACCGTGAACGACGAAATTCCAAGCATCATAAATCATGTCTCTATTGGGACGAACCGCCTTGATGAGGCAATTGAGTTTTACGACGCTGTTTTGGCGACCGTCGGTGCGTCGCGTCAGCATGAAGTACCAGATTTCGCGGTGGCGTACGGCAAGTTCTTTCCAGAGTTCTGGGTGCAACGCCCTTTCAACGGAGAATCGGCGTCGACGGCCAATGGAGCGCATTTCTCTTTTCTGGCTTTAAGTCGCGCGATCGTGGACGAGTTCTATCAGGTCGCATTGGAAGCGGGTGGAACGTGTGCGGGGCCACCGGGACTTCGCCCAGACTACGGACCCGATTACTACGCCGCGTATGTATATGACCTTGACGGTCATAAGATCGAGGCGAACGTCATCCCAGGTCTGGAGTAAATCCAGGCGCAGCGAACCCGATCACATTGGTCACCTTGCCATTTTCAAGAGGACTTAACGATTTCAATTTTCTCGACGCGTTGCAGTCCGAGTTATCGGTACGATGGGAATCTCGCGGCGGAGACTCCCATCTACTCATTCAAACGGGTTCGCGTTCTCAGAAGCGCAAGCGCATCCCCGCTTCAACTGTGCGTCCAGGTTGAGGGGCTAGATCCTTGACGACGGACGTGTGCAAGCGTTGCTCGTCATCTGTGAGGTTACGCCCCGCCAAGAACAAGTCGACCGACCTATCACCCGGACGTACACGCCAGGCGATGCGTGCGCGCAAGTCGGCGTAGGAATCTGACGGTAACTCAAGTTCCGCAACATCGTCCTGCTCGGAAGCCCGTATGTACTCGACATTAGCTCTTAAGCGGTCGCTCGTGAACGCCAGGTTCAAGCCAATCCGATCGGGGGGAATAAGCGGTACATTGTCATTCCCGGAGATGTCAAGCGTCGGCGATACCGTGTCGAAGAACGCACCGAGTTCGAGACGTCGGTCACCCCATTCGGCGACCGTCATCCGTCCTTCCATTTCAAATCCAGGAAATGTCGCGTCCGCTTGTGAATACAGATACACTTCGAATTCCTCTCTCTCCTCGCCAGTCGCCGCTTGGTAGATGAAGTCCGAGAAAAGCGTGTAGTAGAAGGTACCGCTTAGGGACCAGCGTTCCGCCCCACCCGACAGGGTTGCGCTTAAGTTTCGCGCACTTTCGTGGTCGAGCTCTGGGTCTCCGACCTCAAAAACGCCAGTACCAGGATGTGGGCTGTCGGAAAAGAGTTCCTCGCCGACGGGTGCACGGGAGGAAAGGTCGGCCAGCAACGTGCCGGACCAACTTTCGTTTAAAGGCATGATCAGCCCGATCGATGCACTCGCGGTGTTGAATCCACGGCTCGAATGTCCGTGAGGGTTGTGCTTGACACGGTCGTAACGAAGACCGGCCTCAAGACCGAGATCGCCAAGCGACCTTTCGCCGGCCCAGAAGAGACCGAACGAGGATGTGTCCACGGGTGGTGTGGCGGCTTCTTCACCTACGACGGAGAACTCCCGATCGCCAAATTGAAGACCGAAGGTGCCGCTCCAGCTGCCCATCAAACCATGCGTCAGTTGCGCGCGTGCTTCCCAGGCATTGTTCGTAAAGATGGTCCCCACTTCACCGGCTTCGTTCTCTGCGTGTTCGTAGTCGTTAATGCCAAGTCGGAAGTTGAGATTCTCAAATGCACCGAATGGGTCAACCAAACCGGCTTCTAGGTCGATGCGTGTCTGCAGAAGGTCGACGACTGGCGGCATCTCCTCTTCTTCGTGGTGGAGTTCTTCTTCCTCTTCGTGGTGCTCTTCTTCGTCGTGATGCTCTTCTTCGTCGTGGTGCCCATGGTCATGGTGGGCGTGGCTGTGACCAGGAATGCCATACTCTGAGTCTAGACGACTAACGGATACACCGGTGAATCCTCGTTCGCCGATAACGGAAAAGCCGACGGACCCACCGCGACTTAGAACTCCGCTGCCGGGCAGGTATCCGTGAGCTTCCTCACCGTGTTCTTCCTCTTCCTCGTGATGATCAGCGTCTTCATGCTCATGTTCATGATCATCGTGTTCATCGTGGTGAGCTTCCTCTTCCTCAGCAGCGATTTGATATGCAGATTCCGCTAATCCAGGGATGTCGTAGTCCTCTGCCTCGCGCGAGAATGCGTCGATGTGCCACGCTAGGTTCTCTTGACCCCCGTTGAGTCGGAAGGAGCCATTCACTCCGTTTCCGTTGTCGGTGCCACGCACATCAATCGTGCCTTCCACGCGTTGGGGAACCTCGTTCGGTATACGTCCAGTTTGGATGTCAATGACGCCACCGATCGCACCGGAACCATAAAGGAGCGTGGAAGATCCCTTGAGGATTTCAATGCGTTCGACAACAATGGGATCGACCGTTACCGCGTGGTCTTCACTGCTAACTGACACGTCAAGGGTGTCAATCTGATCTGCCATGACCCTAACACGGGCGCGACTAAGGCCATGAATGACAGGTCGACCTGCGCCAACGCCATACGAGCTGTTGTGAACACCTGGCGTAGTACCTACCGTCGCTCCGATGTTGTCCACCGCCTTCAGCTCTAGTTCGTCAGCATCCAGAACGTCGCTCGGTTGTGCAAGTCCGTCTTGCCCAAGGGGGTGCGCCTTGACGACGACTTCTTCAATAACGCCCGAGTCATCTTCGGAAGAGCCGTCTTGAGCGATCGCCGCGAACGCGAGGCACGACATCGCTGCCCAAATAACTTGGTGTTTGAGTTTCATTGTTCATCTCCGATATGCGAACAGGTGTGCGCCACCTTGAACGGCGAGCGCGCTTGTTTAAGGTCTTGTCAGGAGATGGGAGGGGCGCGTGACCAATCGAGCGCATATGGCCGCGCAGGAAGTGCTACGACGTACGTCGGCGAACCTTCAACGAGGTGCCAACGCCAGATTTGGATATACGGTCTGCTTATCTCTACAACCGATCCGGGCTCTACGATCGCGCAGACCGTACAGTCACCTTCTTCATGTTCTTCAAGGTGCAAATGCGTGTCAGCGATTACCTGAACGACGCAAAATACCAGCGCGACGAAGCAGGTAACCCGAAACATGCTTAAAGAGGTCAACACGTTGTGTTTACCTTCGGAACTCAGGATGAGCATGCTTGACGTGGACAGACGTAGCACGAAAAGAATTGCCAAACGGAGAACGTGCACTTGGATTCAAAAGCAGCACCGCACGAAGTGACTGGATTGCGCATTGACGAAAGGCACGGATTGAAACAACCGTTTGACGTCGATACGCTAGAAGGGTGGTATGTTATAACATATCAATTTTAGGCGTGCTGACACTCTTCCTTACAAATACTTCCGTAGATTCGCAAATACGCCTTGCATAGATGGCGGTAGCAGAATAGGTGCGAGCTGCCATATTTAGTTGTATTGACAATCGCGGGTGAAAGACGACTCGAGACTGTCGATTTGAGTTCTAATGGCGTCTTTGGAATACATGGAATTGACCAGCAACGGTCACTCGATTCTCATTGGTGAAAATTGCTAGCGTGATGGTTTTCGGAACGACCAGATGACCAATGCTGAACGTCGAAGTTTCTGGACATGGGGTCATGTTTCAGATGAACCGACGGATGAAGTACGTCTTGCTGCGGCGAAGGCAGCGTCGAAACGGACTGGCATTGAGGTGTTGCCACCACCCATTCCGAGTATCGACAGTATTTCACTACGCCCATCAAGACTTACAGTACCGACGTCACTTAGAGACTTCGTCACCGACGCAAAGACTGATCGTATTACGCACACATACGGTGGACATTCGTTGGAACTCCTGAGAGCTATCAGAGGCCAGTTTGACGAGCCACCAGACGCAGTGGCCTATCCAGAATCGGAGGATCAGCTAGAGAAAGCGCTGGAGTGGTGCGTAACGAACAAGATAACCGTAATACCCTATGGCGGAGGTACGAGTGTGGTTTGGGGTCTCAATGTACCAAGAGACTCGGAATATGCGGTAACTATAGACCTTGAGCGAATGAACCAGATTCTTGATATCGATGAGGTGTCGCGCGCCGCGAACTTTCAAGCGGGTATCTATGGTCCCGATCTCGAAGCTAAGTTAAAAACCAAGGGCTTGACGTTGCGCCACTATCCACAGTCATTCCCGTGGTCCACAGTAGGCGGTTGGGTCGCGACTCGTTCAGGAGGCCACTATGCGACGAATCACACCCATATCGACGATTTTGTGGAATCGATACGAATGCTGTCGCCGACGGGCTGGTACGAAAGCAGACGATTGCCAGGTAGCGGCGCGGGACCAAGTCCCGATCGTATGGTTATTGGCTCGGAAGGCACACTCGGGATCATCTCTTCGTGTTGGTTACGGTTGCAGAAACGACCGACCTATCGGGCGTCCGCGGGGGTTTTATTCCGCGATTGGTACGACGGTACTGAAGCAGTGCGAGCGATCGTTCAAACCAAGCTGCATCCTGCTAATTTGAGGATTCTTGATCCCGTTGAAGCTCAATCGGCTGCAGGTGTGACCGGATCGAAGGCGTTATTAATCATCGGGTTCGAATCAGCGGATATACCTCAGCGGTATTTCATCGAGCAGGCAGTTGCGATCGCTCGGGATCATGGTGGAATGATCGATGATCAAGCTATCGTTGTTGACGACGGTAGTGGGAGTGCGACTGGTCGGGGAGGATCAGTAGGCGCATGGCGGAACGCATTTATCGGCGTGAATGCGGGTACGCACCTCGGCTTAGGCGTTCTATCGGATACGTTCGAGACGGCAATTACCTGGGATCGTTGGCCAAATTTTGATGAGACCATCCGCACACGGGTAGGCGCGCAATTGAAGGAGACGATAGGTCAAGGCGCTACCTTAAGCTGTCGTTTTACACACGTATACCCAGACGGACCAGCTCCGTACTACACGTTCTCTGGTCAAGTGCCGATCGGTGAAGAGCATGCGATTTGGCATGCGATCAAGACCGCCGCGAATGATGCAATCGTTGATGCTGGTGGCACCGTGACGCACCACCATGCAGTTGGTCGGATGCATAGGAACGCTTGGGAACGTCAGCGCCCAGAGCGATTTGGTGACATGCTTCGCGCGGTCAAAAGAACGCTCGATCCCGGCGGTAACCTTAATCCAGGTGTACTCGTCAACCCCTAGGATAACGGCGCTTCAGCCAATCAACCATGCCCTCGTTGACGTTGTCGACAGCATCATTCTGTACCCAGTGACCGGCGTTCGGTATCGTGATTAGGGTTAGTGAATCACTAACCCATAACCAAGTATCGTTGAGTGCGCCAGGTAGCAGAGCACCATCTTGAAGTCCGTGGAACATCAACACAGGAACCTCGACCGGTGGGTACTCCGGCATGAACTCTTCGCCGGGTTTTGGGTAATTTGCCTTGTAGTAGTTCAGCATTGCTTCCATGCTAGAACGCTGGAACGCCTCGAGGTAGCGCCTCTTAACGTCGTCGTCTGAGAGTCTTCGACTTACACCTACCAAACCTTCTGGTGTCAGCATCTTGTGAGCATCAGGATGCTGAAAATCAAAGGCGTATTGACTAGCTCGCTGCTGTTCCTCTGAGTTAGCGAGTTCGCGAGCCAAACCACGAGGGTGAGGTAAGTTCAAGATGATTAGGTTCTCCACGATTTCCGGCATATTCATCGCGACGGACCACGCAACCGCACCTCCCCAATCATGTCCAACGACCGTAGCCGACGGCTGTTCTTGTGCCGCGATGACCGCCGCAATGTCGCTACCGACCTTGTCCAGTGTGTAGTTTTCTACACCATCTGGCTTCGCCGAACGGTTGTAACCCCTAAGATCCACCGCGAGTACGTGATAGTCAGTACGTAACGCGTCCATTTGTTCACGCCACGTATACCAGTAATCAGGGAATCCATGAATCATTACGACGAGAGGCGCGTCTTTTGGTCCAACCGTGACATAATGAATTGCAACACCGTCGTTGTCCACCATGTGATGTTCAACGAGATCGAATACGTCGGCCATGGCATGCACCGTGAGTAAGCAAGTTATCGAGAGAATGAGTTTGCGCAAGATGATTGTCGGGTTTTCACTCAGAAGCGATTATCACAAGTGACCATATGCAGTATGGTGATCGCAGCATGAATTTCGCACGCGTGCAGATCAATTTGGATGCTCTCGTTAGCAACTATCGACTTTTCCAATCGTGTGTCAAAGGGGAAGTTGGCGCGGTCGTTAAGGCGAACGGGTACGGTTTAGGTGCAATACGTGTAGTCGAACGTCTCATCGCAGAAGGATGTCGTTCATTTTTTGTCGCAACGCTTGAAGAAGCACTAGCGCTTAAACCGAATCGAAACGTGGATATCTACGTTTTCGAACCCCCGTTGAACCCTGAAGGTATTAGGGCAACACTGAATGCAGGATGTATACCCGTCATCAATGAAGCCACGCAGCTTGACATGGCTCAGAAGGAGTCTATGCAGCGCATCGCGGTTCATATTGACACCGGGATGGCGCGATTGGGAATTCCGTGGCAATCGGTCGATTTGCACCAACTACAGAACGCGAATGTACATTTATTAATGACACATCTCGCTTGCGCTGACGATCCGGACGATCCATTCAACGCAGAGCAGGCCGAACGATTTCAAAGGGTGGCGTGTCAACTTAAGGGTGTTCGCACCAGTATTGGTAATTCGGCAGGTACGCTAATAGGTGAGCAATTTCAAGGTGACGTAGTGCGTCCAGGGATCGGCTTATATGGCGCAAATCCGTTCTCCAAGCGCGAGAACCCTACCTCGATCGTTGCGACGTGCGAGGCAAGAGTACTTGCGTTGCGGGACGTTGAAGCTGGCACGACTGTTGGTTATGGCAGGACCTATACCAGTCAAGAACCTTCGCGCATTGCTGTTGTCGGAATCGGTTATGCAGACGGTGTCCCACGCGTTCTATCAAACAGAGGCAACTTCGCATTTGGCGCTAAACTGCTGCCCATTCGAGGATACATTTCCATGGATGTAACGCAACTAGACGTAACGACGTGTCCTGAACTGAAAATTGGCGACTGGGTAGAGTTTTTCGGCAAGAATATCGACTGTGACGACGTAGCGAAATCGGCAAATTCACTAGGTTACGAGTTTTTGACGGGTCTTGGAAAACGCGTTGAAAGGCGGTATGTATAACTGCACATCTTTTCAAAATCCGGTACGAGAACCTCATGGCGGAAGTGAATAAAAACGGTGTCTTAGCGGGACAGGTGGCGGTCGTTACTGGCGCAAGTCGCGGAATTGGCGAAGCCATCGCACGTCGATTTGCGATGGAGGGCGCGAACGTGGTTGTATCCGCTCGAACCGTAGAGGAATCAGATCACTTTCTCGAAGGCACGATCAAACAAACTGTAAAGACGATCACTGATGCGGGTGGCGAAGCGGTCGCCATCAAATCAAATTTGGCAGATGAAACTGATCGCCGGGGATTGATTGAGCAAGCCATTGAGCACTACGGTCAAGTTGATATCTTGGTGAACAACGCTGCGGTGACCTGGTTCATTCCAGTCGTCGACTTCGGCGAAAAGCGCTTTCGTACGATGATGGACGTTCAGGTGTGGGCGCCTTTCGAGCTTGCACAGATGTGCTTGCCCGGCATGCTTGAGCGTGGCCGCGGTTGGATCTTGAACATTTCATCGCATGCAGCCATTCATCCGGTTGCTAAGGCGCCTGGCGGCCACGGCGGTACTGTATACGGCATGTGCAAAGCAGCGCTTGAGAGATTTACGACGGGTCTTGCACAAGAGGCTTTTGGATCGGGCGTTGGAGTCAACGTCATATCGCCTGGATTGGTCGCAACGCCTGGTGTCGTGCACCACAAGCTAATCAACGAAGCCAATAAGGATCGCGTCACGCCTGTGGAGCACATGGCCGAAGCTTGTCTGCGCCTCTGCAACGGCGATCCGAACGAGATTACCGGTCGTATCGCTTACGCGGATGAGGTGATTGCCGAGTTCAAGCTCGATCCAGCAGACCTAATTTAAGGAACGTTAGATCACACTTTCGTTCTAACCTAAAGAGAAAGTTGAATGTCGGTACTCTCTGATGAGTGATCCTTTACATAACGAGTTCGCGCCCGATTCGATCGAAGCAAGATCACTTCGATATCTGATTAACCCGAATTCGAACCTTGCGGATGTAAAGCGCCGCGGACCCAACGTTCATGTTCGCGCCGAAGGTGTTTATCTATGGGACAACCAAGGTAAACAATACATTGAAGGGCTCGCAGGGCTTTGGTGTACAGCGTTGGGTTACGGCGTAAAAGAACTCGGTGAGGTCGCGAAGCAGCAGATCGAAAAGCTTGCGTATTCCCAGCTTTTCACTGGCATTACCAACGAACCGAGCGTCCAACTCGCGGAAATGTTGATGAACATGGTCCCGATCGATGCGGGACGAGTGTTTTTTGGCCTATCTGGATCAGACGCCAACGACACGCAAGTGAAGCTACAGTGGCACTATTCCAATCTGATCGGCCGACCAGAACGAAAAAAGATCATTTCGCGATGGAACGCCTATCACGGTGTCACTGTAGTAAGCGGTAGTTTGACTGGATTGCCACCTTTCCACAAGAACTTCGATCTGCCGATTGATCGAGTGAAGCACACCAATTCACCTTTTTATTACCGCGAAGCAAAGGAAGGCGAAACTGAAGATGAGTTTACGACGCGATTAGCGAACAATCTTGAAGATCTCATCGTTGAAGAAGGACCGGAAACCGTCGCAGCTTTTATTGCTGAACCGATTCTTGGGGCAGGTGGCGTGATCGTTCCTCCGGACGGATACTACGAGAAGATTCAGCGCGTACTATCGAAATACCAAATCCACTTTATCTCAGATGAAGTAATCAATGGTTTCGGAAGGACCGGTAATCGCTTCGGATGTCAGACTATGGGCATCGAGCCGACGACGATGAGTGTCGCAAAGGCGCTCTCAAGTGCATACCTCCCGATCAGCGCGGTCATCATTCCTGAGTTCATGTATGACGTCTTCGAACGCGCGACGGAGGAGTCAAAGTTGTTTGGTCACGGCTTCACGTATTCGGGACATCCTGTTGCTGCGGCCGTCGCTGTGCGTAATCTGGAATTAATGGAGGAGCGCGGCATCTATGATCATGTACGAACGATATCGCCAGCTTTTCAGGAGCGGCTGCGCAGCTTTGAAACTCATCCACTCGTTGGAAATGTTCGTGGAGAAGGGCTGATAGGTGCGATAGAGTTAGTTAAGAACAAGGCGACTCGTGAATCGTTTGACGCCAAACATGCAGTTGGTGTCCATTGCATGGATCGGTGCCGCACCCACGGGTTGATTTCGCGCGCCGTTGCAGGCGATTCGCTCGCGTTTTGTCCACCGTTGATCATCACTGAAGATCAGATCGACGAGATGTTCTCGAAGTTTGAAAGAGCCTTAGACGACACGTTGAAGTACGTAGGTGCGCTAGACGATTAGCAGACTTACTGTCGCAAAATCGTCTCTATCAACAGGTAGGTTCTGTCACTCGCTCTCTAATTGAACGAATCGCGACCGTGTGATCGACACATAGTCGTGGATGGTCGTGAACCCGAATTCATGTTGTGATCGACGAGAGTGTTTCGGTTCCTCTTAACTTTTTCAACGATGCCAATCTTTGATGCGTCACACGACGTGGTGTTCGTTAAGCGGATACGCCAACCTTGGTTTCGGCGACCAGTAAATCTACGACGGTTCGCAGAGACTCTCTCTCACTTGCGCCATCCAGTTCCGCCAATTTCATCGCGTCAAACTGACGGTCAGCGCTCGTACCACGAGCCAAGATAGACGCGATAGATGCGAGTTCTGTTTCGCACTCACAGATTTGCGCACTTGTTTTTAGTACGTCTAGTAGCTCTTCAACCAATTCACCGACTATTCGTCGTTCGTTCGTTGTCGGGTCCGCGAAAAAAGCCAGGATGCCGTAACGTTGCGCATGCCAACGGTTTTCTTCGATTAACTGGCGACTCTGTGGATTAGGTAATGCTCCTCTCTCATCAAGTGTCTGAAGATGATGAATCAAACACACATACAGTGCAGTTATCGCAACAGCATCCTCAACTAACGAGCACGTGTCGCAAATTCGAAGTTCGATTGTCGGATATTTAGCTGACGGGCGGATATCCCACCATAGTTCCGTTCCGTCGTTTATGAAATCTAGAGATTCCAGCTCGTCTATGACTTGCTGATAGTCTGACCAGGAGCTTAAATACGGTGGGATACCCGTTCGAGGTAAACCGCTGAGGTAATTTAGTCGAAATGATCTAAAACCGGTCTGACGACCTTCAACGATAGGTGAGGATGCGCTGAGAACACAGAAAAGTGGCATGTAGTGCCGTATAGTCGACATGACGCGAATGCGTTGATCTTCGTCACCAAAACCGACATGAATGTGCATACCGGAAACCAAGACGCGCCGGACAGCATCTTGCATCCGCAGTTCGAATTCTTCGTACCGTTCCTTTGGTGTAGGGGATTGTTCTTGCCACTTGGCAAATGGATGCATGGAAGCCGCGATTACCGCCGCATCGTGATCTTGTGCCGCGTTTAACACGATGCGACGTGTTTCAAGTAAAGAGTCTCGAAGTTCGCCAATCGACGAACAAACTTTTGTGTTGGTCTCGATCTGCGTGTTTAGAAACTCATGGACGATCCGGTGCGGTCCGGCATTCCGTTCACATGCCTCAAATATCGCTTCAGTCGGTTGCGAGATCAAGTCTCGCGTAATCGGATCGACCAAGAAGAACTCTTCTTCGACTCCAATCGTGAATTTCATGATCCAATCCGTTGATGCATACGGTTAAAAGGTTTCGAGAGACAGCTTATTTATGAGCGCCATACATAGAGGGTTCCGTTTCACCGTCTATCGATAACCAGAGAAACGTTTCATGGCCATTCAGTTTTCAATGTGATTTACGATTCGCGAAAGATCACCTGACGCTTGATCACTTCGTCGTCGTCATCGAGATGGAGCGTTACTCGTACACGTTTATGTGGTTAGGACGACTCCTGCCATCCCTTGAGCGAGTCGTGATCAACGTCAATTAACACCTCGTTCGGTCAATCATCATCGCAGTGCAATCCCCATCGTTCACGTCTTGATCGAAAAGCACAGGATATAGACGTCGTCTATTGACTATTAACCGAGCCGCTCATTATTAGTCAACAATCGCTTGCCGAACCGCGTTTTCAAAATCGTACTGTGCCCCGGCGTGTGATTGCTGCAACATTAGAACTCCCGTGAGCTCCTCGGCCGGGTCGGTCCACGAACGCGTGCCGAACGCTCCACCCCAACCAAATGCGCCGGCGCTACGACGGCTGTTCGCAGCGATTGGATCTAGTACCACCGCGACGGTGTAACCAAATCCCTGCCCACGAGCGTTCTGCGTAAACCCTTGAAAAAGGTCACCTACATGATTGCTTGCGAACGTTTCAACTGAGCGGGACCCGAGCAAGCGATTGCCGAATAGCTCACCGCCATTTGCCAGCATTTGCTCGAAGTGGAGATAGTCTCGCGTGGTGCTAGATAGTCCAAAGGAACCAGAGAAGTAACTGGTCTCCCGATTGAACCGAGACATGTCACGACCCTGAATTACTACACGCCGTTCCACCTTCGAAGCGGGTACGTTGTAGTGTGTGTCCTTCATATCCAACGGATCGAAAATCCGCGTCTGCACAAATTCGTTGAAGGGCATGCCCGAGACGATTTCTACGATGCGTGCGACAACGTCCAGCCCAGTTCCGCCGCTGTAGGTCCAACGTGACCCGGGCTGGAAATCCAATATGCTCGTTCCGAGGGTCGGTATGTAGCTCGCAAGCGATTCGCGCTGACGCGGTTGTGATTGCATGGAGCCCAATCCACCACTACCCAGCCCTGACGTGTGAGTCAACAAATGTTCGATGGTGATAGGAGACTGTGCTGGAACCAATCGATGCTCGGGTGGATTTTGTCGGTCGAAAGAGAATGGACTGATGTTTTGGTCCACAGGTTCTTTCAATACGGCTACCTGCATCTCAGCGAACTCGGGAATGTAATCGGAAACCGGATCGTTCGGCCGTATCAAGCCTTCCTCGATCATCAACATCGCGGCAACGCCCAAGACGGGCTTCGTTGACGACATCATGACGAAGAGCGCGTCCTTTGACATTGGCGTTTCTTCTTCAACGTTCATCAGGCCGTACGCCTTGAAGTGAACGACCTTACCGCGACGCGCAACGGCAGTAACCGCACCTTGGATATTGCCAGCTTCAATATGTCGATGCATAGCTGTGTCAATCCGGAGCAGTCGGTCCGATGACATCCCGACTGCTTCGGGTTCTGCGACTGGGATCTCTCCTCCGGCAGCTGCGCAGGCTGCGATCAACCATATCGCTATGAGCCAATTTCGAATTTGCATGCTGGCGCCTCTCATATCCGCTAATCTGTGGATGATTTAACGTATGAGTTGCTAGGACTTAATAGGCGAATTCGCATCCCAATCATTCAGAGCGCTTCCCCGACGATCGTCGAGAGAGGCAGCGAAGTTTTGCGAAGCGCTTATATTGAAGGCTCGAATCTTCGGCAATCCGTGGTGCAGTCCGATGAGCTGCAGTCTGGCGCGGAAACGGCTCCTACCTTCAATTCAGTACGTCGAGTTCGTCACCATTTTTAATGTAGACGGATCGACCGCAAAACTCCTCCTGGGTCATTGCTTGAACGAGTTCCGGATCGGTGGTATTGACCCAAGTCCGTTCATCGGCTAGCGTCCGACAAGCCACATGGCCGATCGAAGGTTGGAACCCGTCATACATGACGGTATACGACTCGATATTTGCCGGTCCGTCATAAGTACTCAGGCATGTTCGTGTTGGAAGTGAGTCGATCTGCGCTTGAACGTCGTCAGCAACGAACGGTCGATTAGGAGGTTCCTTTCCGTATGTCCCGTGCACTTGTTTGTAGATGTTGCCGCCGTTCGCCGTGACGAGCGCTTTGCCACCCGGGTGATCGCGCAACAATTCAACGGTGCGCGCAATGCTATGCATGACGTAGTTGTTCAGCGGTCCGCCCCCAAACGTCAATCCACCCGTTACCGTCAAGTCGCGTTCTTCCGACAGGCCATACTCCTTGGCGGCGACCTGAACCGCTGAAGGAAAACAGCTATACAGGTCGACATAGTCCAGCTTGTCAGCGGATACTTCAGAGTGTTCAAGTAAGCAAGCTGCGACGGCGCGGATACCTGGCGATGCATCAAATTCGTCGCGGACGGATGCAGAGAAGTGGTCGTAGCCCTTCACTCCGGCAAGTGGATAGATCCATTTGGACTCTGGAATTCCGATCGCGTGCGCCTTTTTTACGGACGTCATGATTAGGGCTGCGCCCATGTTCACGGACATGTTTGCATTCATAAATTTGGTGTAGGGGAAGCTGATTGGTCGATTGCTCTCACTCGGCGTTCGTATTTCCTCTGCTGTCATGTTCGTCTGAACCCATGCGTTCGGGTTCCGCAATCCGACGTCGTTAAACCTGGACCACAAGCCAGAGACTCGCTCTAAGTGCTCGGCGATCGTTTCGTCGCGAGTGAAGCGGATGCGATTGTCGTACATCGGATAGACCTGAATCGCACGTTGAATTCCTTTCGCGACTTCGTATTCGTGGTGTTCCGGTTGTTGTTCTGCCCCAATGATCCGGTCGTAGTTTCCCGGTGCGTCAGTTTGTTGCAGCTGAATACCCTGTTTTCTCGCTTTGGTCGAGCTATTCCCGTTCTCGGCGCCAGTGATTAACACCAGATCAAGTTTGCCGTCACGAATCTCGCATGCAGTCGTGTTAATAACCGCCTGGTTCTGATTTCCCCCGATTAAAGTTCCGACGGTCTCGAAGTTGGTTGCGCCTAGGCGTTCGCCTATTAGCTTCGCGGGATTCTGGTAACTCCACATACCTCGAACCACACGGACCGATTGCACATCGCTAAGAAATGCACCAGCTTCGGCGTCGGATTCAGCAAGCTGTATGGCTCGCCACATCATCTCGAGTGGTTCGAGAGCTTCACTCAAATCATGGATTCGGTTGAGTACCTGACCCACGCCGACGAGAACAGGTGTGTTGGGGGGAACGTCCATCGAATTTACTAGCTTTAGCGCCGCATATTTTGAGCTCTCCGGTTCGTCGAGCTGACTGAAGTGACCAAATCTTCGTTCGCTTGACTCGGCTAAACCGTGTTTGTGGTTCTGTTGACTGATAGAGGAGTCTAGAGTACTTCATGGAAAATTCGAGGAATGCGGTAGGCTAATCTCATGATTCTCAAATCTGCAATTCGAACATCTGATTCCGGATTTCAAGCAAACCGTGACGCGTACCTAGCAACGATCAAGGATCTTGAAATACGCCAATCGGAAATCTCACTCGGCGGCGACGAGCGGTCCCGAAACAGGCACGTGAGTCGCGGTAAGTTGCTTCCCCGCGAGCGTGTCAAGCGGCTTCTCGATCCTGCGACGCCGTTCTTGGAGTTTTCAACTTTTGCAGCATACGACGTATATGACGACAACGTGCCAGCTGCGAGCCTCATCACAGGCATCGGCGTCGTAGCAGGGAAGGAATGCGTCATCGTTGCCAACGACGCGACTGTAAAGGGTGGCACGTACTATCCGATAACCGTAAAAAAACACCTGCGCGCGCAAGAAATCGCGCTTGAGAACGAATTACCGTGTATCTACCTAGTGGACTCGGGCGGCGCCTTTTTACCACTACAGTCAGACGTATTTCCCGACAAACAGCACTTCGGCAGAATCTTCTATAACCAAGCCACGATGTCGGCTGCCGGAATCCCACAGATCGCCGTCGTCATGGGATCTTGCACAGCGGGCGGCGCATACGTACCGGCGATGTGTGATCAGGCGATCATCGTGAAGGGGCAAGGAACGATCTTTCTTGGCGGTCCGCCGCTAGTGAAAGCGGCGACAGGCGAAGAGATTGATGCGGAATCACTCGGTGGTGGCGACGTACATTCGCGACGTTCAGGTGTTACAGACTATCTCGCGAACGACGACGAACACGCGCTTGCGATTGCTCGATCGACCATTGCAGACTCTAACTTGACGTATGAAAGCACTGTTGACTATGCAACACCGGAAGAACCTTTGTACGATCCAGCGGAAATCTACGGCATTCTTCCACAGAACAATCGGACGCCATACGACGTTCATGAACTGATTGCTCGTCTCGTCGATGGGTCGGAGTTCAGCGCATTTAAACCTCTATACGGCGAGACGTTGGTGTGTGGATTCGCACGAATTCACGGGTTCCCGGTAGCGGTCCTCGCGAACAATGGTGTTTTGTTCTCAGAATCGGCTTTGAAGGCGACACACTTTATCCAACTTGCGGATCGTCGCGGTACGCCTTTGTTGTTCCTACAGAACATTAGCGGATTCATGGTAGGTCAGAAGTACGAAAACGAAGGGATCGCGAAGGACGGCGCGAAGATGGTCACAGCAGTCGCTTGTGCAAGCGTACCCAAACTCACCGTGATCATCGGCGGTTCGTTTGGCGCGGGTAACTATGCGATGTGTGGACGTGCGTACGGTGCACGGATGCTGTGGACTTGGCCTAATGCACGAGTATCGGTCATGGGGGGTGAACAAGCATCACACGTGTTGGCAACCGTCCGCGAGGATAGTCTTGTTGCACGTGGTGGAGAATGGGCTGAGGTAGAAAAGACCGCATTTATGAATGAAATACGGGACCAATACGAAGCTGAGGGACACCCATACTTTGCTAGCGCGAGGTTGTGGGACGACGGCATCCTTGATCCCGTCGACACTCGCCAAGCGCTTTCGCTGGCGTTGGCGGTGGTTACTCGGAAACTACGTCAAAATAACAATCAATTTGGCATCTTTCGAATGTAGCTCGACTCACAGCGATTGCAATGGCAATTCCGTCGTGTACTTCACTTGCTGAAGTGCGATTGTCGAATTGAGGTTACCGATCTCTGGCAGGTGAATGAGCGTACGCTTTAGTAACGTGTCATACGCGCTAACGTCATGCACGATTACACGTAAGAGGAAGTCCGCTTGACCCGACACGGAATAGCATTCGACGATCTCGGGTATGTCATTGACCGCATTCTCGAAGCGTGTCAACGCGTTTGACTGGTGACGATTTAAAGTGACGAACACAAAGACATTGACATTGAGTTCGAGTTTTTCGGGATCAAGTAACGTCACACGTTTGCTGATATATCCTTTTTCCTCAAGTCGACGTACTCGTCGCCAGCATGGTGTGTGCGAAAGTCCAACCATCGAGCCGAGCTCTTGCATCGTAATCGTGGCGTTACGTTGGAGAATTTCGAGTAAACGTTCGTCTGTCTGGTCCAACTCGCTCATAAAACACAATCCTATATTTGGCTTGTTTAGAGGACAAATATACTACATTAGACCCAAAACATCAAAAAATAATTAAGTTAGTGTGGCGATAAAACAATATCATTTACTTGCTGTGCTAATGATACGACGCGCGATATGAGCGACACTATTTCCCGCTTAGAACGGATTACGCTGTCGCAGAAGTACGAACTTAACGAGTCGGATATTTGGCTGACCGGTACACAGGCCATCGTTCGGTTGCTACTTGAGCAGAGCGAACTCGACAGGAAATGTGATCGGAATACGGCCGGTTACATCACGGGATATCGTGGTTCACCGCTTGCCGGATTGGATCTTGAGTTAAACCGCACTCGAGAGGAAATCAAGTCGTCGAGTGTCCTTTTCAATCCCGCAATTAACGAAGACCTTGCCGCAACCGCGGCATGGGGTTCGCAACAGGTTGGTTTGTTCCAAGGTAAACAATACGACGGCGTCTATAGTCTTTGGTACGGCAAATCGCCCGGACTTGACCGATCGGCAGATGCGATCCGACACGCAAATATGGCAGGCACCGCGCCGCTTGGCGGGGTGCTTGCGCTGGTAGGTGATGACCCTGACTGCAAGTCATCCACGTTGCCGAGCGATAGCGCAGGATTGCTACGTGATCTGCAAATTCCGATTCTGGACCCGACCGACGTTGGCGAGTTAATCGAATTCGGCTTGTACGGCTGGGCACTGTCGCGCTTTACCGGTTGTTGGACGGCGATGCTCGCGCAGACATCGGTTATGGATAGCTCGGCGACGATCGACCGCAGCGAGCTTCTACCACCGATTTTTCCAGCATTGGATTTCGATCCTCACATTAGGCTCATGGATACGCCACACGACCAAGAGCGTCGAATGGCACGGAAGCTCGAGCTTGTACACGAATTTATGCGAGCGAATCCCATCAATCATGTGGTTGTCAATCCAGAACGCCCAAATCTAGCGATCGTAACGACAGGCAAAAGTTACACTAACATCCGCCAAGCACTACATCTCCTCGGCTTAAGTACGATCGATGAGATTCGTCTTGCGGGTATCCGACTAATCAAACTTGGTCTCTTGTGGCCGATCGATAGAGAGTGGCTCCGTAGACAGGTCGAGGATGCGCGCGCAGCGCTTGTCGTTGAATCGAAGAGTGCATTCTTAGAAACGGAACTGAAGACCGCACTCTACGGCTACACGCATATTCCAATCCTCGGTAAAGAAGATATAGACGGTTCGCCCTTATTAACTCCTTTCGGTGAACTGCAAGTTGATTCGATGGTCGACGCGCTCCTGGCTGTTGGTTCGAAGCTGAACATCGACATTCCAAATATCGACAAATTTGCAAATAGAGAGAGTGACTCTACCCGTGAGTTGCTATCAATGAACGCCAAACGCAAACCATTGTTTTGTCCGGGCTGCCCTCATAGCGGTTCAACGAAATTACCCGAAGGAAGTCGAGCGTTCGCTGGAATCGGCTGCCATTACATGGCGCAGTGGATGCACCGGGAAACGTATCTGTTTACTCATATGGGTGGTGAAGGCGCAAACTGGATTGGCCAAGCTCCGTTCACAGATACGAACCACGTCTTCGTCAATTTAGGCGATGGTACCTACAGCCATTCCGGTCTATTAGCGATTCGAGCATCCGTGGCGGCGAATGTCAACGTCACTTACAAGATTTTGTACAACGACGCTGTTGCGATGACGGGTGGGCAGGCCGTTGAAGGCAATCTCACGGTTCCTGACGTTGTTGCCCAGGTGCTTGCGGAAGGTGTTAAAGAAGTACATGTCATTGCGGATGACGTGCGCGCCCACCGCGGTGCGGCATATCCTGTCTCCGGACGAAATCAACTAAATGTCGTGCAGAGACGTCTGCGCTCGATAGAAGGTTGTACGGTGTTGATCGTTGACCACGCTTGTGCGAATGAAAAACGTCGCAGACGGAAACGTGGATTGGTTCCGCCTCCTCAACGTTACGTGATGATCAATGAAGACGTCTGTGAAGGATGTGGAGATTGCGTCGCTACGTCCGGGTGCTCAGCCATTAAGACGGTACGAACCGAATTTGGTGAAAAGCGTCATATCGAGCAGGCTCACTGTATTCAGGACCTCGCATGTGTTGAAGGCTATTGTCCAGCATTCGTCGAAATCGAAGGCTCGCCGCGAAACCGATTGAGATCGGCAATACAGTCCGCGATCGAGCTACCGGAGCCGGTAATACCTACTTCAGCAAACGTCTTGATTGCGGGGGTTGGCGGCACAGGTGTTATTACATTGAGCCAGGTGATCGCAGTAGCTTCCCATCTTGACAACAAGCAAGTGAGTACGTTGGACATGACAGGATTAGCGCAAAAAGGTGGCGCTGTTATCTCACATGTTCGGATTGGCGTCGACCATGTATGGCGAACTCGACTTGCGCAATCGGAAACGGACGTTTTAATCGCGGCAGATCCCGTAACAGCGTCAAGCCAAGAGGTAGTCCCACTGCTCTCACGAGAACGCACTCGAGCTGTCGTTAACGAAGTGCTCGCACCGTCGCATCTTTCTGTAGTCGATGCAGAGCGAGATCATGGAAAAGACAGTGTACTTGACGAATTGTCTGATTCAGTCGCAGAGGCAATGACGATTGACGCGATAAAGGTCGCGGACGCATTTGCAGGTACGAGTACCGTCGCGAACTCCGTCCTTCTAGGTTTCGCGTATCAACGTGGACTCATTCCACTCGGTCTAGCCAGTCTCAGACGTGCCATCGAACTAAATGCCGTAGCAGTCGAAGCGAATCTTGCGGCATTTGATGTCGGAAGGCAGAAGGCGGAAGAACAGCCGCCTCGAACTAAATTCGAGGTTGGGGCAGACACGGAACGAGATATTCCGACCCTTGATGATTTCATCGAAAAAAGGGTGGAGCGGCTAAGTACATATCAAAACGCTGACTATGCCGAAGCGTATCTACGATCGGTAGAGCGTATACGGGGCAAAGACGGCGAAGTATCTAAAGGCGAATTGTCTGTGACACGTCTCGTTGCGGATGCGCTCTATCACTTTATGGCTATTAAAGATGAATACGAAGTGGCTCGATTACTAACTGGCAATGAGTTCACGCGACAGGTTGCGCATAGATTCGACCATGCGGAAATCAGTTACGCCTTTGCACCAACTTGGCTACGCGATCCATCTAAGAATAAGCGTCGCATTGGTGCATGGATTCGTCCTGTTTTAAAGCTGATCGCCTCGCTTCGTGCATTGCGGGGCACGCTCTTCGATCCATTCCGCTTTAGTGAGGAACGGAAACAGGATCGGGAGCTACTTGATGAGCTGACTCGTGACATTACGTTGATAGAAGCCAGTCTGAGCGAGAGTAACTACAGCACGGTGGTCGAGTTACTTACTGCGTATCGCAACGTTAAGGGATTTGGTCACGTGCGTAAAGCAAGCTGGGCACGAGCGGAAGACACGATCGTTTCTTTACGAAACGATGTTCTCACACCATCGAAATCTAGGGTGCTGGCTACTGATCACGTGTGAAAAACTTGACAGATAAGCGATGATCACGCAGTTGATATCTGGTATTCGTGCCTAAGGTAATCCCGCACCGCAGCAACATTGCCTCTAAATACGACTCGATCAAGCTTGCCGTTAAGTTGATATTCATACATCGGGTCGTAATACCACTTAAATAAGCTCGCAATCCAATCTAGATGTAGTGATTCAGAACGTTGCTCGATAGCCCTTTCAAGTTGTGTTTTTACGTCGGTGTAGCGTTCACGTCCAAGGCGCTTCTGAATTCGTTTTAGCGCATTCAGCAAATTGAGAGAATCCGCGTTACGAACATAGTGCTCGTAGGTTAGCTGGATTCGCTCCTCAAACGAAGACTCCAAAACTACGACTGGTGCAGTCTGCATCGCTACGAACAACGGATTCGGTATCGCTAGTCGCCCAATCGTGCGACTTTCGTCTTCAATCAGACATGCATTCAATTGATCGGTCTGTAACACACACTGAGCGAGTGCAAGTTCATAAGAAACAGGTGTCGGTTGCGGGGATTCAAGCTGTCCAAACGCCGATCCGCGATGATGTGCGAGAGCTTCTAGATCGATAGACTCTCTATAGGTATTAAGAAATTGAGTCTTTCCAACGCCGGTTGAACCCGCGAGGACGATCCAAGTTCGCGAGTTCGATTGTTCAAAGACATCCAAACTGCATTGCCGTATCGCTTTGAAGCCACCTTCGATTCGAGGAACATCAACTCCGCTGTCGGCTAGCCAGCGTTGCGCAATTTCTGACCGTTGACCGCCACGCCAGCAAGTAAGGAGCGCATTGGGATTAGCGTCGATAAAGCGAGACCATGAGTTGACGCGCTTCTCTTTTTCGCGTTCATCGACCAACGCAAAACCGAGCTGGACCGCTGCTTCATTACCCTTTTGTTTGTATTCGATACCGACTCTCGATCTCTCGCTATCGTCGAGAATCGGCAGGTTGATTGAGTTCGGAATACGCCCACGCTCGTATTCGGTCGGCGCGCGAACGTCAAGAACCGGTAAGTTGGCGCGGAGAATCGTGTTGTAGTCGTTCCGTACTACAACCAATCACGGCACCTTTTCCGTTAATGCCTTTCGTTCTTGGTAATTTTGTAGGTGCAATTCCAGAATCTGCTTGACATCGCTCTGGTTTTCTTCGGCGATTGCGACGGCTTCTTCCTGAAGTTCGATCGCTCGCCGAAAATCACCGGCTGCTGCATATGCGGCAGCCCAAGTATCGATGTACTCTGGACTCGTCCTCGCTTCGGCGTTGTTCGACATCAACGTGTCCATGTATTTGATAGCGAGGGTCGGATTACGTAAACGCCTTAGATGTGTTGTTGCAAGCACCCATGCAACTTCATTGACATTCTGTCCGTCAGTAGGTTCGACCTCGACGCTACGACGATACCAACGCCGGGCTTGTCGAATACTGACGTGCTCTTCATAGAGTCCTTTTGCATAAATAGTCGCAAGCAGAATCATTGCTTCCTGGTTGCTTTCTTGTGCTAGATGTTCGACCCAACCGAACGCGACTGAATTGAGCTGACGCTCGAATGGTGGGTGAACAACCGTGCGTACATAAGCTAGTCGATGGCGCGCATCACCGATTTCTGCGGCTTGCTTTAGATAACTAATTGCGTCGTCAGGATCTTGACTCAGCAACAGTGCTCCTAGGGCAGAAGCAGCATCGACATTGTTTTTTTCAGCCGCCGACTCGAAGAGATCAAGACCGTTGCGACGTTCGGGTGCGCCGAATACCCCTTGTAGATAGAGTCTGCCGAGACTCACTTGAGCGTCAGTGTATCCTAGTTGAATCGCGCGTTCGTAGCGAGCTTTCACTCGATCCCAGGAGACCCCGCGCTCTTTACGGTGCGCGACCTCGTAATTCGCTAGAAAGTACGATGGTAGCGCATTCGGTGTGTTACTCGCGGTGCGCAACCAGTTGCGACCCGTCGTAACAATTTGGTCTTGTTGTTCAGGATTACTTGCGGCATTTTCGAGAAGATAAATGCCATACGCTACCTGAGCTGAATTGTCCTGCAACTGGGCGAGTTCGCGAATGACATCGACAGGTTGCGCATTCCCCGGATCGGGCGTTAGTTCTCGCCATCTTTCATACGACCTGATCTCAAAGTAGATCTTCTCGATTGCGCCCGTCGGTTTACGAGCGATAACGTAGGCAACAAGCGGAAACTCATCGTTCTCGCCATACATCGATCCGATCACAGAATCGCCACGTTCGACCACGAAAGCGTGAGCGTCTTCGATGGTGAGAGCGCGATACGGCTTCGAAAGCGAACCCGAGCGACCATGCGACGCGTAATTCTTGATTCGTTCGACCCAGCTCGCGTGCGTTGCTGCTGCCTCCTCGTCTAGTGGACCATAGAACTTGCGTAAGACGAGGTGCCCGTTGAGACTCGCATCGTGCTTAGCGATAAGGGCGGAACCGAGTGGACCGAGCCGTAGTGACTCTGTCCCATAGAGAACACCTACCTCTTCGGAGTACGTCCGCATGTCCTTCAGCCGAGAAAGCGCGTCGGGTAGTGCGAGAAACTCATCTTGTCGATGCTGGACAATGTCGAAATCGTCGATCTTCGACAACAGCTCAAGATCAGGTGGGGAAAGACTTGCGCATCCGTATATTAGAAAGGCTAGTAGAGGCGCAAATAGACGAGTTCTTAGGCGCATGTAGGCTCGCGATGACACCTAAAATTATAGGTTGCGCTTTCAACTGGACGGTAAGGCGGACCTATGAACTTACTACGCAAACTCTCCCTCCCAAGTGCGGAAAATGCACTTCCCGGTCGAGCTGAGACGATGCCGGTTCCGCCACAGCATTTCGTCAATGGACGACCGCTCAACGACCCGTTTCCAGCTGGAATTGAACGTCTAGTTGCAGGTTTGGGGTGTTTTTGGGGTGCCGAACGGGCGTTTTGGCAGCTCGACGGTGTTTATACGACGGCTGTAGGGTACGCAGGTGGACACACGCCGAATCCAACGTATGAAGAAGTCTGTTCAGGAGGAACTGGTCACACTGAGGTCGTACTTGTCATATTTGATCCTCAGATCATTAGCTATCGTGAGCTCTTACGTACGTTTTGGGAGAGCCACGATCCTACACAAGGCATGCGCCAAGGCAACGATGTTGGTACTCAATACCGCTCGGCAATCTACGTATTCGATGAAAGCCAACGAACTGAAGCCGACGCATCGAAGGCTCGTTACGAAACAAAATTGAAACAAGCGGGTTATGGTGCGATTACCACGGAAGTATTAGACGCCGGACCGTTTTATTACGCAGAGCATTACCACCAGCAGTACCTCGCAAAAGTACCGAACGGTTACTGCGGTCTTGGCGGGACGGGTGTATCGTGCGACATTGAGGCACTGGCAGCGGCAGACTGAGAGCGGGAAATAGATTCCTCAAATGGGATTTGCCGTAAGGTCGCGAACCGTAGTTCACGCATACTGGCGGTTCCAGCGAAGACGAGAAGCAACGCAATAAAGTAAATTCCGGACCCGCTTACTACGGCGGTCAGCACGTTCACGAATTCGGTGAGACTACCAAGAAACAGACCTCCGAGTGGAAGGAGGCTATAGCACATGGTGTGGATACCCATGACCCGTCCTCGCAACTGATCTGGTACGCTCAATTGCATGGTCGTCATGGATGAGATAAGGAATAAGGACGCGAAGAACGCAGCTGCGAACTGCAAGGCTAGCGCAACATAGAACCACGCGAATAGCGATGCGACGGTGAAACCTACCGTGGTTACAGCTGTTAGGATCCCGCTTGACAGCATCATGTGCGTAAGGTTTCGCTCGTGACGGTTACCGCCGATGACAAGCGTGCCAACGATTGAACCGATACCACTCGCAGTCATTAGCAAGCCCAACCCTATCTCATCACGAAGATTCAGATCTGCAAACATCGGCATCAGCTGGGCATGCGAGTTACAGAAGAACATGCCAATAAACGTCAGAGCTAGTAGGTATTTGAAGATATCATGACGGAAAATGAAGCTGATGCCTTCGATGATCTGCGTGACCGCACCGATCTCAGAGCTCGCGGTTTCGATGGGCCGCGTTTGTAGTGCGTACATCGTGAGACACATCACAAGATAACCGAGCGTAGCAACGCCAAAGACAACGCCAGAGTCGGTGTAATAGAGCATAAAACCCGCTAGTGCCGGGATCGCCATTCGCATGACTTGCCAGATAAATGAATTGAGCGCGACGGCACTCAGGAATTGCTCACGATCTACAAGCTGCGGGAAAATCGCCACGCGAGTCGGCCAATCGAAACCGTTGAGGATGGAAGATAGTGCGGCGATCAGTAATACATGCCATACCTCCACGAGTTGAACGACAACCAGAAGCGTGAGAACGCCAGTCAGCAACATGTTGCCACCGGATGTGATCAGGAGGATTAGGCGTTTGTCGTAGCGGTCCGAAATCACGCCGCCAAACAACGTGATGGCTAAGTTAGGAACCGCAGCTGCCGCACCGAGCCAACCCAACATCATGGGCGATGCAGTTATTTCGTATACGAGCCACAGTTGACCGAAGGTTACTAGTTGCGTTGCGCCAACAGCTGCAAGAGACGCGGCGAAATATTTGACGTACTCGCGCTGACCTAATGCGGGATAACGGGCAACGATCTTGTTGGCGAGAGTTGACATTTATTAGAGATTTAAGATCTTCGATTGGTTACTTGCACACCTTGAATCAGAGCGATTCACAGATTCAAAAAAGCGTAGCGAAAATGTCCTATAGGTACGTGTCTATATGAACGAATAGGTGATTAAACGTGCGTGACGAGAATCAGTTTAAAAATACTGTCGAGAAATTCACGACTGCAGTCGAGAGCAACGACGGCGACGCACTGGCAGCGCTCTTCACGGAAGACGGTGTGTATTGTGATGGATTCTATGGCGAATTCGTCGGACGAGTGGCGATCGCTACGATGCTACGAGATCATTTCTGGGGCCATGCAGAAGGGTTCAAATGGGAGATGTCCAATTTGCTAAGTGACGGAACACAAGGCTATGCCACGTACCTATTTAGCTACGACTCGACGCTTCCAGAGGCTGTGGGGAAGCGGGTCGTATTTGACGGTATCGCGCATTTCTTGTTCAAGGAAGGTCTGATAGAACGATACGAAGAAATCTTCAATACTGGCATGGCACAAGCGCAGCTCGATTTCGACCCGCTCCGGATCAAGAAACACCTATTAAAACGAGCTGAGCAATTAAAGTCCGGCAAAAGGTAGCGCTTATCGTATTACGCAGGTTCTTGGGGTTCGATATACGTTGGGTCTACCGCGCTAAAGAGTGTTTGTAGCGTCCTATACGTTAATCCCCATACAAAGTGACGACGTTCGATGCGATAGCCATTGAACGGTACCTGTGCGTCGGCGATTGCACGAAATTCCACATCGTGGTTTTGACCTTTGAACATTTCGTTAAAGGAACCCCACACAACCTCGTCGACTTCATGGTTTAAGGATAGGTCTGGAATCGCGTCGGCGACGAAAACATGGGGTGCAACCAGCATGTCGATTGTTCGACCTCTCGGCGCAGCGCGTTGGTGCGATAAAGGTCCAATATACTGGGAATCAAGTAGGTTTAAACCGATTTCTTCTTCAGTCTCACGAACAGCTGCTGCAACGAGATCTCGGTCACTGTCATCCTTGTGTCCACCAGGGAACGCCATATGACCAGACCATGGGTCGCCCGAAACTGTTGCGCGTTTTATGAATAGCACCTGAGTTTGATCGCACGATTGATGGAGTACGACCGCTACGGCGGCTTGTCGCGTTTGTCGAGTAGGTGTAAACAGTTCTGGTTTGTGCTCGATGACGCGGCGTGAAATCGTCTCAACGTTGTGATCGGACAAAGATAAGCGCATGGAGACTATGAAGAAGACGCGCAATCATACGGGCGAGTCCGTGCCTGCGTACATGCACAATTGCCGCGTTTATTAGTACTGGTTGTCTGAATGTTCCGTCGAGGAATCCTATTGCTTGCATGCGCATTCTTGTGCAGTTTAGTCGTAGCTGAGGAGGCAGAGACGTGCGCGACAAGTGTCGCACAGATCTCCAAGAACTACCCCACGGCAAATTTTGATTCTTGTCAAATCCTCGATGAAAACTCGTTCGTACTTTCCATTACGCCTGAAGACGAACCCATCAATCCAAGCCCGTGGTATGGGTTTTCAGTCCAACGTTTGAGTGACCCGAACGCGACTGTAAAGGTCTCCCTCCGTTATAGCAACACGACCCATCGGTATCCACCGAAAATCAGTTTTAACAAACGAGATTGGGTCCGATTCGATCATCATGTCGTCGAGAGTGAAGACGGATCGAGTGTGGCGTTCGCGATTCCGACCGGAGAAAGCCTTGTTTACGTGTCCGCACAGCCGATCATCGACGAAGCGATGTATAGTGCATGGCTTTCAAGGTTGGTCGATATCTATCCATTTCTCGTGCGGAAGACACTCGGCTATTCAGTAGCCAAAAGGCCGATTGAAGCACTCGTGTTGAATCCCGAAGCATCGCGTGTGGTCGTTCTCTTAGGGCGACAACATCCGCCAGAGGTGTCCGGTGCAATCGCTTATTTGGCGTTTGCTGAGAAATTGCTAGAACTCAACATCCACGCTCACGACAACCAGAATGAGAATCTACGTGAGTTTTTCCGACAGCACATGATTGTTTTCGTACCACTCCTCAATCCAGACGGCGTGCAGGAAGGCTATTGGCGACACAATCTTCGCGGAACCGACCTTAATCGGGATTGGTTCGCGCAAGCGCAACCCGAGATTCAATCGGTCATCCGTCACCTGGCGAGCTTGCATCAAGATGGCAAAGAAGTCGTTCTTCATATCGACTTCCATTCAACTAGGCGCGATGTGCTCTACACCCAGATGCGGGACGACAAAACGACGCCTGACGGATTTGCGGTGGAGTGGCTGGAATTTGTGCGCAAGCGCGAGCAAGCGAAACTCCCTGAACACGCTCCTAGACCTCTGACAGAGCAGGGAACGGCGAAAGGTTACTTTTTCAAAACCTATGCGATTCCGTCGATTACCTATGAGGTCGGCGATGAATCACCACCTAAAGACGTGAGACTAACGGCTGCCGAATTCGCACTCGGGGTCGCTTCGATTTACGGCGAATTAGTAGCCGCTTCAACCGATACTGATTTCGAGTTGTGCGATACGTTGTTTTGCCTGATGGTAAACGCTAATGGCGCTTCGTTGCTGGTGCTTGACGAACAAGGGTTGATCGATCAGGAATTAGCCAAACGAATCGCGAACGCACAGCTAGCGTACAAAGACTCGGCTGAGCAACAAGGGTGGCCTTCGGGACAGAATTACCTCACGCTCGAGGAATCGATGATCGAAGTATTAGGTCCGGAAGCCTCCAATGTTCACATCGGCCGATCGCGACAGGATTTGCACGGCATCGCTCGACGAATGCTCGTGCGTCTACGCGTACTGAGCTACTACGAGGCGCTTATCGAAGTTAGGAACGCTTTACTTGATGTAGCTTCGCAACATAGCGATACGATCATCCCGGCGTACACACACGGCGTTCCCTCCCAACCAACAACGTATGCACATCTGTTGCTGGCTTTCGACGCGGCGCTATCGAGAGATACCGTACGGTTACAGAACGCGTTTGATCGACTGAATAGGAGTCAGTTAGGCGTCGCAGCAGGATCTGGTTCTAGTTTCGATCTTGACAGAGAACGTCTTGCAGCATTACTCGGTTTTGACGGAATCGTCGCTAACACATACGACGCTAATTTCTTATCAACAGCGGACTATAAACTCGAAGTCGCCGCTGCGATGTCTCAAAGCATGGCGACGGTTTCGAAGTTCCTCGCAACTGTACATTCGCAGCAACGTAACGCTCGTCCGTGGATCTACTTGGGCGACGAAATGGTTAGTGGCAGTAGCATCATGCCGCAGAAGCGCAATCCCCGTGAATTGGATCGTATTCGTACGCTAGTAGCGCAGGTTCTGGGTGGAACGAATGCGTTACAGTTGATGAACCAAAATCTTGATATTGGCATGCACGACTATCGAACGGTCACACCGTTGATCGAAACAATGACGCTCGCAACATCGGTTTATCAACGTTTCGGGTTGCTTGTGAAACATATTCACGTTGACAAGGAAATCGCCATGACCGAGCTGACAGGCGGTTTTTCGACCTCGACGGAAATCGCCGAAACTCTTTATCGCGAAGCACGTATTCCGTTCCGAACGGCTCATGAGTACGCGAGGCAACTCGTTGAGCATGCAAGAGCTGAAAATCTGCGTTTAGGTGATCTACCGCGGCGTGATTTGGCGCGTATCTATCGGGAAGTGGTAGGTGATCCACTTCCTATCCCTGTTGAATCGATCCAGAACGCGACTGACCCGAGTAATTTCATTGCGATTCGAGATGTTCGTGGAGGACCAGCAGTGAGAGCAATCCGCGATGCAATCGTAAAACACCGGCAGGAGTTAATCGAAGACGAAAGATGGCTGGAGGTTCGCCGTGCCCATCTCAGAATCGCGGAGGATCGGCTCAACGCACAGTTGAGAACCCTTAGTAATTGAGGACAGAATTAAAAGATCCGTTCTAGCTCCGCGAGGGTGATGCGTGGTCCTTTACACCGGTCTTGTAGGGGATTGTTCAGGCACTTTGATGGCGGTCTTAACGCACATTCGCGGGTATTCAATCAGAATTCGCTCCATTGACCGTTAGTTGCAGAGTGTATTCCTACTTCGCTACCCCTATGAGGGAACTCGAAACCCTAGGAAACGTTTGACGCTCCAGAATACGCGCTACCATCAGTTCGAGTGCTGTACCTTATTTGCAGATCGATCATGTGGAGACAATGCTAGAAAGGCGTTGAGACCGCAAACATAGAAAGGCATAAATTCAGTCTCTTCAGGGGCAGAAATTCATAGGTTTCGCGGGCAGATATTCAGTTACTTTAGGGTCAAACGGATTCGCGAAAACGCTACGATCGCAACGCGTCTTGACAACTACGGTGGAATCAGCGAGCTCTCCGTGAATTGGTATACAGGCAACATACATGGGCGATCATCCTATCGGATTTCGAGAACTCGGCACACGAACAGTGTTGAGGGATTCTCTACGTCAGCGATCGATTGGTGAATTTCGGGCGCGTATGAGTTTAATTGCCATCCGCAAATCTTGAACTCGATCGAGTTCTGACTCAGATTTGGCGCTCCCCACGACCACTTCAATCGGACGGAAACCCATGCACTATCGGTTTATTTCTCAATTGATCGTGTCACTGACATCAATTGCGGTAATGCTCGCACCTAATTTGATTGCTCAGGAAGAAGATGATGGCGAAGAAGCCGATGTCATCGAGGAAGTGGTTGTCACGGGATCGCAGATCCGCGGTGCAGATGTATCGGGTCTCTTACCCGTTACAGTAATTGACGCATCTGACGTCGATGCGATGGGCGTAACATCGGGCGATGAATTGCTTGAAATGCTCCCTGAGCAAGGGCAGAACTTCTTCAACGAAGAAGAGAACATCAGTGGCGGTGTCAATTCAGCACGGGGGGACATGGGCGCTTTCAACCTTCGCAATCTTGGTACGGGCAATACGCTAGTCCTTTTGAACGGACGTCGCATGGTTAACGCCGCAAGCTTTCAAACTGAAGCGATCGGCGGAAGTTTTGTACCCGTGAACACCGTAAATTCAAACACTCTTCCCGTTTTCGGGATTGAACGGGTCGAGCTTCTAAAAGATGGCGCGTCCGCAATCTATGGTGCGGATGCTGTTGCGGGCGTCGTAAATACCGTACTGAAGAATGACATCGAAGGATTCCGTTTCAAATCGCGCGTCAATTCATATGAAATCGCTGGTCGTACCTCCTTCACAACGAACATTGAGTGGGGTCGGTTTTTTAACGATGGCGCGACAAATATTGGCGTCATGCTCGATGTTTACACACGAGATCGGATTCACTCCTCAGAAGACGAGAAATGGGCTGATGCGGATTTCCGACGACTAGTGCCCGATGACTCACCGTGGAGTGGTGACACTCGGTTTCGAAACACGAGTACAAATGGTCTCTACGGTCAATTTGATTCAGTCAGCAGCGTTTCACGACTGGATATCCGCGGTCCGGTCACCGATAGTTCAGGTGAATTTGAAGTATTCCCAGCGGGACATGCAAAGTGTGCGTACGCGATTAGCATCCACACGTGTGGTGCACCCGATGGGCAAGGGGTAGAGCGATACAACATAAACGAATTTCGCGACCTTTCCTCGGAGCTTACCCGTAGCAATGCGCTCGTGTTTATTAATCACGACTTCTCCGACACGCTACAGGCGTACACAGAACTACTGTATTACATGTCGGAATCTCATATGAATCGGCATCCGTCAGCAGCGTTCTCTTCCGTAAGGTTGCGCGTGGGTGCTGAAAACTACTACAACCCACTTGGGCCTTGCGGGTCGCCGAATCGTCTATCTGACGATCTGGTCGGTGCGGATCTGCCGTGCAGCGGGTTAGAACTGCTGATTGATAACTATCGATATGCGGAACTGCCTCGCTCAGTTAGCAACGACGGTTCGGTGTTTCGCGTCGTACAGGGATTGCGAGGGGTGCGTAACGACTGGGATTGGGATACTGCTGTAGTCTGGTCGATTGCGAGGCGACTCGACCTCACCGGCAATCGCGTATCGAATCTGCTTATGGTAGAAGCGCTCAATGACCCGACACCGGCGGCTTACAACCCGTTCAGTGGTGGTGTTGACACCAATATCGAACGTGCGCTCATTGACGTATATCGCGACAACGACGCCGGCTTGTTCATGTGGGACCTTAAGTTCTCAAATCCGGAAGTCGTAGAGCTGCCTGCCGGTCCCATGGGCGCGTTAATCGGATACGAACACCGTCGGGAATGGTTCAGGGATGACAGAGATCCGAGATTGGACGGCACGTTTGTGTTCACGGATTTCGATGGCGACACGTTCCCATTTGTCTCTGATGTCATAAATAGCAGTCCCACACCGGATAACAGTGGATCGCGACGCGTCGATTCGGTGTTCGCAGAGCTCGCTATACCAGTTGCGACGAATATTGAAGCGCAGGCGGCACTGCGATTCGAGCGGTTCTCGGACGTGGATAGTGCAGTGGTTGGAAAACTCGCTGCTGGCTGGCAGATTGCAGATCCAGTTTCCTTGCGTGCCTCGTGGTCGGAATCGTTCCGAGTTCCGAACTTGGTAACCGTTAACGAAACGATTGTCGCGCGTCAAAACACTCGTACTGACTACGCGTGTTTCTATGCTGCGAATTACGGCGGTGATCCTGAGCAAGACATCGTCGATTGCGTCAACTCAACGCAACGAACCGCTCAAGGCAGCGATGAACTCGTCCCGGAGCGCTCTGACAATATTTCAGTTGGCTTGGTATTCGATATATTGGATTCGTTGACGATCACAACCGACTACTGGTCGATCGTGAAAGAAGACACCATTGGGTTGTTCGGTGAGGAGAACCACACTGTCCTTGATTTGGTGTATCGACTTCAACATGGTGGCTCCAACTGTGATGCACTTGAGACAAATCCCGCGGTAGTACGTGATCCGATTACAGCGGCAGACGAAATCGGGGTGTATGAGGCCGCCGGTATTTGTCCTGCTGGGCAAGCGATTCGCGTAAACGACCGTTACGCCAACCTCGACACTAGAACGCTTCAAGGGTTCGATCTCGGTATTTACTGGGAAGCTGATACCGATTACGGTGAGTTTAGTGTCCGTTATTTAGCGTCATTCTTGGAGAAATTTGAACAAGAGGCTGGAGGGGATGCAGCGACGTTAATCGCTGCTAAAGAATCAGGCGTACTACCGGGCGACATTCCAGTTGTAGGTTTTGACGATCTCGTGCAACGAGACGGCAATCAAGAGTACAAAGGAACATTACTTGCAACTTGGCGCAAAGATCCTTGGGGAGGCTCTCTATCGCAAACAACGATCGGGAAGGTCTACCAAAACTCGTTGACTTTAAGTGACGGCACACGCTATTGGCTCGATGCGATGACGACTTGGAATGCTCGCGTTGATTATCGATTTGAGATTGGCGATACACCGACCCGCGTTCGGTTCGGTGTCCGCAACTTACTTAACGAGCGAGCACCGTTGGCTGATCGTTACTTCGGCTTTATGGCTGATGTTCACCGTGACTACGGTCGTTACTTCTATGCAGACGTCTTGTTCACAGTAAGGTGAATGTGATGCGGCGAAAGACTAAAGCGATGATCGATTTAACGCAACGAAGACCCTTCGGTCTGGAAGAGGACGGCGATTCGACGGAGGAACGAAAAACACCAGGTGTCAACATTCACAAGATCCTTTTCGATCATCGAACGTTAACGCTGTTTGGTGAAATTGACTCAGCCTGCGCACAGGAAACGGCCGAAGATCTACTGGCTCTCGCGTACGAAAACGATGATCCGATCACCATGTTCCTTGGCTCCCCCGGCGGTCACGTGGAATCGGGTGATACGGTCTTTGATGTCATTCAGTTCATCAAGCCCCGTGTCCGGATTGTGGGTACTGGCTGGGTAGGCAGCATCGCGACACACATCTATCTCGCTGCGGAGAAGGAGGATCGCCTTTGTTTACCGAACACTCGTTTCCTCATACATCAGCCCTCGGCAGGATTTGGCGGCGATGCTGTCGATATAGAGATTCACGCCCGTGAGATCGTTAAGACACGGGAACGTATCAACGGCATCATTTCCGAGCGAACAGGACAACCGATTGAGCGTGTTGAGCAGGACACAGACCGTGACTATTGGATGAGTGCGGAAGAGTCACTGGAATACGGTTTAGTCGGTAAGATCATCAACTCGGTCGACGAGATTTAGCTCTACTTTCGATGGCCGAACAGCGTCTGAAATTTGACGAGTACGACGTCACTGCGCGAATCGACAAAGTCACAGACTCGATTGCGACGCTGGTGTTCGCACACGGGGCTGGTGCTTCAATGCACCATGGCACCCTTGAAGAGATCACTCACAAGTGCAACGAGTCGAGTATCTCCGTATTGCGTTTTAACTTCCCGTACATGGAAGCTGGTAAGAACCGGACTGACTCACAAGCCGTAGCGACGCTTACGATCAAAGCCGCACTTGAGTTAGCTCAAAAAAACGTAAGTGGTCCGTACTTTCTCGGTGGGCACAGTTTCGGGGGTAGGATGGCGTCGCACGCGGTAGTAGACCACGACTTGGACGTTGCGGGTCTAGTGTTCTGTTCTTTTCCTCTACATACGCCTAAAAAACCAGGTATCGCGCGCGCTGAACATATGGATGCGATCAAGGTTCCAATGCTCTTTCTATCTGGGACGCGAGACGGAATGGCGCAACGAGAGCTAATGAATGGCGTTGTTACGAGACTGAACGCGGAGCTCCATTGGCTCGATACGGCCGACCACGGTTACAAGGTGTTGAAGCGAACGCGCCAACGCACCGATGATGTGTTCAGTGAGATGGGTGGATATATCTCCGCTTTCGTTTCGGCGTCGATCTAAGTATGTCTAGGTAATCACCAATCCACGTTAGTGACGTACTTTCGCGCCTTACGGATTGCTTGAGTGTCACGACGTAGCAAGCGTTTGAATAGACCTTTGGCTAGTTCAACATCATGCCTTCAAGGTCATCCTTTTCACGCCATTCTTTAAGTAGATTGTTGAAGATGTTGATCCCCGGGGCATAACCCGCGTTCTGTCGACTTCCTGTCGAAGCAGTTCCCTCTCGGTTGTAGTAACCCGGCGTACATTCATTTAGAAAGCTCATTGGACCGGTTCCAGCAAGTCGAACAATCTCTTGGACCCAAGCTTCCTCCGCTTCGGCACTCACTTCAATACTTAGTTTTCCGCGCTGCTTTACTTCATCGATGATGTAGCTAACGTGCATAGCTTGGTCATCGAACATCGCTGTCATATTAGGTGAAAACGCATTCTGATTAATCCCGATCGTAAACCAATTCGGGAATCCATGACTACTCAAACCATGTAACGTTCGAAAGCCGTCAGCCCAATGATCGTAGAGGGATAGACCATTTCGACCTATCGTGTCAAAATCGACGCGGCGATGTGCGTCCGTCGTGATCTCAAAGCCGGTTGCGTAGATGATGCAATCAACTTCGTATTCCTGTCCATTCGCGATGACTGAGGTCTCGGTGATCTTCTCCACACCTTTAGTGTCCGCGACGTCGATTAGATGAACGTTCTCGCGATTGAACGTTTCCAAGTACTCGTCATTAAAAGTGGGTCGTTTGCAGAACTGACGATACCAAGGTTTTAACGCTTCCGCTGCGTGCGGTTTCAATACAGTTTCATCGACACGACTTCGGATCTCATTCATTTTCTGAAAATCCGCAATCTCCGACCGGAGCGCGATTTCTTCCATGTCGAGCTCTCCAGCGTCGGAATCTCTTGCCCTTAGCGACAAACCGAGTCGGCGTACGATGTCGGTCCAGCCATCTGCAACGAGATCTTCACCAAGGTTTTGACCCGCTAGTGTTGCTGCAAAATTTTCTCTTCGATTGCGCTGCCAACCGGGTTCCAATGATTTGTACCAATCGGCGTCTGTTGGCTTGTTTCCACGCAGATCGACCGACGACGGTGTGCGCTGAAAGACATACAGTTCCTTTGCGTACTCCCCGAGAAAAGGAACACACTGAATTGCGGTTGCACCGGTACCGATTACGGCAACTCGCTTATCGGACAATCGAGTGAGTCCACCCGTGTGATCACCACCGGTGTAGCTGTAGTCCCATCGAGAGGTGTGAAAGCTCTTGCCTCGAAAACTACGGATACCAGCAATGCCAGGTAGCTTGGGTCGATTTGCTGGACCGGTTGCTTGAATAACAAATCGTGAGTGAATCTTGTCATTTCGATGGGTCGAAACTTCCCAAACGGATTCGTCTTCTAGCCACTTCACCTGCGTGACTCGCGTACTGAAGATCGCACGATCCTCTAGATCGAAGTACTTGCCTACACGTATGACGTGATCATAGATCTCAGGTGCATACGAGTACTTCTCTTTGGGCATGTAGCCCGTTTCCTCTAATAGAGGTAGATAGCAATATGACTCAATGTCGCACTGAGCGCCTGGATAACGATTCCAATACCACGTTCCGCCGAAGTTGCCTCCCGCTTCAATAATTCGGAAGTTGTCGATCCCTCTTTCTTTAAGTCGCGCTCCCGTCATGAGACCACTGAATCCGGCACCAATAACAACGACATCTAAAGTTAGATTGAAAGGTTTGCGCTCACTGTCGGGTCCAACGTACGGGTCGTAGTCCGCATAGTGTGCGAACTCACCCTCCGCTTCGATATACTGCGTCTCACCGTCATCGCGAAGACGTCGATCGCGTTCTTCCCGATATCGATTACGAAGTTGCTCTGGATCAAAGTCCAAATCCGGGAATAAGTTGTGCAGTCTTTCCCGTTCGCTTGCCATCTATTTAGACCTCGTATGTGACTGCGACTCGATTTAAGCGTCGAAATATAGTTACGCGCGTTAGGCGAGTTGAAGAAGACATAGTCTCCTATCGTTAGCAGAAAATACCAAGCTCACTTCCGCCGGATGCGTTGCGACTTTGAAAGCCATACTGTGACTATCGGCTCGATTTTGAAGAGTAAGAAAAAACCGACGAACGTTCCGTGTGGACTCGATTTCGGTACATGCACAACGAAAGGCGGTCGGCGAATATGAGCGATGCGCGAATCGTTGTGATTGGTGGCGGCATAGCTGGTATGGCAACCGCGGCTGAACTCGCCAATGATTTTGAGGTCACCGTAGTTGAACAAGAATTTCAACCAGGTTACCACAGTACGGGTCGGTCTGCGGCGGTGCTGCATTTGGCTTTTGAGAATGACGTGGTTCACCGTCTGACGCGTATGGCTGAACCTTTTTACCGATCCCCTCCAGATGGTTTTGAACTGCTAGCGGAACCTATAGACCATATCGCCTTCGACACGCAGGAAAACCACATGTTGGTTGAGTCCTTCGTCGACAATTGGATCGATCGGTGCCCGTGGCTTACGCTACTCGACTCGAACGAACTTCATTCTCGCGCACCACTTTTGAGTGAACACAATGTCGCTGGAGCGCTCGATTCCAGGTCGATGCGACTGCATGTTGATGCGATCTTGCAGGGATTCCGGCGGTTGTTCATTGAAAAAGGCGGGACGTTCCACTCTTCACGACGCGTTGTCGGCATAGAACGACGCTTGAGCGACTGGCGCTTGGACACCGATCAAACTGAGCCTATCGAAGCCGACTTGCTTGTGAATGCTGCAGGAGCGTGGGCGGACGAGATAGCGGCCATCGCAGGCATCAAGAAGATCGGTTTACAACCTAAACGTCGTACCGGCGTGATCGTGGATCCTAAGTTCGACTATTCACGCCATCCTATGTGCTATCGAGCGTCGGGTGGAATTTACCTCAAACCGGAGGGTCCTCTGCTCATGATTTCTCCTGCCGACGCAACTGACTCACCTCCGTGTGATGCGCAACCAGAAGAGTTGGATGTTGCGATCGTCATCGATACGCTCAATAGGTGTACGAAGCTCGAAGTCGAACGACCGGTCAATACATGGGCAGGTCTTCGCTCATTCGTACCGGATGGCCAACCCGTCATCGGGTTCGATCCAATGGATGATCGATTTTTTTGGGTCGCCGCGCTGGGCGGTTTCGGCATCCAAACGGCACCCGCCTACTCGAAGATAGCCGCGTCAGCTATAACGAATCCTCAAGGTGGCGATCTTGACCTAGTGAGTGCCGATGAGCTTGCGCCTGATCGATATATGTCAAACGTCTAATGGCGCCGGTAGTGGATAACGGGTTTCGAGTGGTGCTTGTCATACGTTGGATTTCATTAAGATTGCGCGGCCCAAATCAAGGTAGGATAGCGTGACATTCAGACTATCTAGACTCATTGGAGCCATCATCATCATGGTATCGACGTCAGTATTTGCACAACAATCCGTCGCAGATCTGCGTTGGATGACTGGTTCATGGACTGGAAAACTCGGTCCAAGTACCATCGAGGAAATCTGGACGACACCTAGCGCCAATTCGATCCAGGCGTCGGTAAGAATCTTGGCAGATGGTGCCGCGATCGTTCACGAGTTCATCGTCATTACGCAGGGGGACGATGGTCTCATTCTGTCCCTGCAACAATGGGGCCCGGGTTATGTGCCGCTCGGTCCAGCAACAAGGATGACACTTTCCGAGATGACCGAAAATTCGGTGACATTTGATGCGGACGAGAATGCGGCGATCAAACGACTGACCTATCGTCGGAAGGACGAACAAACATTCGAAATTGCAGTAACGACCCAAGACGCACCTGAATTTGTGATCTCACTCACCGCAGCAAGTTGATTACCAAACGGGTAATCACGAATATGTAATCGAAATGTCGCAAGGATTTCCTCGCGTTCGGATGCGGCGAAATCGCACGGGTGAATTTGTGCGTAGACTCGTCGCTGAGAATAAGCTGTCAGTTGACGATTTAATTTATCCGATTTTCGTCGTCGAAGGTTCTGACCAACGGGTTCCGGTATCGTCGATGCCAGGGATCGATCGACTGTCAGTCGATGCACTTGAAAAGGAAGTCCCGCTTCTACAAGCATTGGATATCGCCGCGATCGCTCTGTTTCCGTATATCGAGCCGGAGTTGAAGACCCCCGATGGAAGTGAGGCACTAAACCCCGATGGGTTAATCCCGCGAGCCGTCACCGCTGTAAAGCGAATTGCGCCTGACCTCGGCGTGATCACGGATGCAGCGTTAGATCCGTATACGTCTCACGGTCAAGACGGCATCATCGATGAAAATGGTTATGTATTGAATGATGTTACGCTCGACGTATTGAATCAACAAGCGGTGGTTTGCGCGAAGGCGGGTGCGGACATGATCGCACCGTCGGACATGATGGACGGTCGAGTTGGGACGATTCGCGCTAGCTTGGATACGGAGGGATTCATCAATACGAAGATTCTTGCTTATTCCGCGAAATACGCGTCAAAGTACTACGGACCATTTCGTGATGCAGTTGGGTCCGCAACGATGCTGGGTAGCGGTAATAAAAAGACGTATCAGATGGACGTCGCAAACAGTGATGAAGCGATTCGAGAGATTGCGCTAGATCTCGAGGAAGGCGCAGATATCGTGATGGTCAAACCCGGTCTGCCATACCTTGACGTCATACGACGTGTGAAGGAACAGTTCGGCGTACCGACTTTCGCATACCAAGTAAGTGGTGAATACTCTATGCACATGGCAGCCGTTCAGAATGGGTGGCTTGAAGAGGAAGTAATCCTGGAGTCTCTTCTTTGCATGAAGCGTGCTGGTGCGGACGCGGTTCTAACGTATTTTGCTAAGCGGGTAGCCGAATCGTTACAGCGTGTAGGTTAGTGTCGGAGTAACGACACACCTTTTCATTCTTAGGTTGTCGTAACTATGCGTCTTTGTCGGAACGCTGTCTAAGCTCCGTCAGTCGCGTTCGGGCAACTTCGATTGCTTCCGCTACTACGTCGGGTGCGGTTCCACCAAGATGATTCCTCGCGGCTACCGATCCCTCTAGCGTCAGGCATTCGAAAACTGAATCGTCGAACGAATCGCTCAGTTCTTTAAGGTCAGCTAAGGTCAGTTCGTGTAGTTCCGCCTTTCGTTGATTCGCGAGAGCGACGGCTTTACCACAGATCTCATGCGCTGAACGGAACGCCACGCCATGTCGAACAAGCCAGTCAGCCATGTCGGTCGCAGTTGGATGTCCTTGAGATGCGAGTTCGAGCATGCGGCCGGGATTTGGTGACATACCGGCGACTAACAGCACCATGGCACCAACGCACTGAAGCGTTGTATCCAATGCATCGAACACAGCTTCCTTATCTTCTTGGTTATCTCGGTTGTACGCGAGAGGTTGTCCCTTCATGAGCATCAGTAAGCCATTGAGGTGTCCAATCACTCGACCACTTTTACCTCGAATCAGTTCCGCGACATCAGGATTCTTCTTTTGTGGCATGATGCTTGAACCAGTGCATAGTTCGTCTGGCAACGAAATGAACCCGAAAGCGGGTGACATCCACAGAATCACCTCTTCGCAAGAACGCGATAGGTGCATCATGATCGTGCTCAGAACGGCGACGAATTCGATTGCGTAGTCTCGATCACTTACGGTATCGAGTGAGTTGCGTGTGACCGATTCGAAACCCATGGTCGCCTGAAACTCACGACGGTCGATAGGATAGCTGGTACCCGCTAGAGCTGCGCTGCCCATTGGGGAAACACTCGTGCGACGATGCCAATCCGCCAAGCGTGTTAGATCACGATCAAACATTTCGAACCAAGCCATCATATGGTGGCCAAATGTGATCGGCTGAGCATTTTGGAGGTGGGTGAATCCAGGCATGATAGTGCGAGTGTGGGACGTTGCCTTGTCCAGCAATGCCTCCTGCAAATCCAACAGTGCGGAACGAAGATCAGTGCCATTTTCCATTAAGAATAGTTTGAACGTACTTGCTACCTGATCGTTCCGTGAACGCCCAGTGTGTAACTTTCGGCCAGGCTCGCCGATCCGTTCGATGAGTCTCGCCTCGATGTTCATATGAACGTCTTCAAGTGATGGATCCCACGAGAAGTCTCCTGTTCGAATGTCAGTGATTAGCTCGTCTAATCCATTGACGATTGCGTCATATTCAGACTGGCTCAGGATCTTTGCAGTCAGTAGCGTCTTGGCGTGCGCTTGAGAACAACGGGCGTCGACCTCCGCCAGCCGTTTGTCAAAGTGAACGGACGCCGTGAACGATTCGACGAACTCGTTGGTGGTACCTGAAAACCGGCCTCCCCAAAGCTTCTTAGTCGACATTTGCCTAGATGGCAACCAATTCAGAACTAGTAGGGCGGTAAGTGTAGAGGGATTCTCGAAGCGTAACACCAATAATTCGAGTCGACCGTATTTAAAACGCGTGCGCAAAAAAGGTGTTTTTCTAGTGCCTCAACGTACGATTCGTATCGCGACGCGACGTAGTCGTCTTGCGATGTGGCAAGCAGAACACGTGAAGCGTCTGCTTGAGCGCGATAGCTCTGAAACGAGCTGTGAATTAGTACCGATGGATACCTCAGGCGATCTGACGCAAGACCGTCCGTTACGGCGTATGGGAGGCAAAGGTCTCTTCCTTAAGGAACTAGAGAAGGCACTAATCGACGATCAAGCGGACGTTGCGGTTCACAGCATGAAGGATGTTCCCGTTCAGCTTGAATCTGCGTTTACGTTACAGACTATTGGCGAACGTGGTCCAGCACATGATGTTCTCGTCGGGTACTCCGCCGTTCACGAAATGCCGCCTGAAGTGACAATCGGCACGTCGAGTAGTCGACGTCGTGCGTTGCTAGCTCATGTCTACAAACGTCGCAGGACCAACGAGATTCGAGGTAACGTAGAGACGCGTCTTCGGAAGCTGGATGAAGGTCAGGTCGAAGGTTTAGTTCTTGCCGCAGCTGGCTTGAAGAGATTAGGTCTGGCGGAGCGAGTGTGCGCCGTATTGCCAAAGGACGTGTTCATACCTGCCGCTGGTCAAGGCGTTCTCGCCGTTGAGTACCTGAAAGATCAAGACCAAATTCGTACGTTGCTCGAAGCGCAAATCAACCGCGACGTGGAGCAAGCTGCTGCTGCGGAGCGAGCTGTTGCGGAGTTCGTGGGTGCTGACTGCACCGGTGCATTCGGCGCGTACTGCGAACGACTTCAAGATGGATTCAGACTATCAGCCATCGCACTGTCCGAGTCCGGCGACCATGCGATCCAAGCTACTACGGAGGACAGCGACGCGTTTCGCGCCGCCGAGGTAGTAGGTGAACGATTGTTAAAACAAGGTGCAAGAGAATTGCTGCACGAAACATGACCGCTGTTTGGGTTACACGAACACAACCTGGGGCTGCTTCGATGGCGAAGCACTTGCGTCGGGCAGCGATCCAGTCTAATGTCGCGCCCCTCATGGATATTCGGCGAATCACATCAGATTCCCCGCAAGGATCGTTTGACCTTGCCGTTTACCTATCGCAACACGCCGCTCGTTCTATAGACGCCGAGGACATTGACGCGAGTCGACATATGGCGATTGGCGCAGCTACTCAACAGGCGCTTTCTTACTTAGGGATCTCTTCAGAATTACCTGATCGTTCTAGTTCAGAAGGTATTGTGAAGCACGTTTCTACGAGCTTAAAAACGGGTGCGTCTGTTCTCATTGTCTGTGGCGAGGACGGCAGATCGATGTTGCCTACCAGGCTTAAGAGCATGGGATATAGTGTCTCCATTTGGCCGGTATATCGTCGTGTACGCGAAACACGAAAGCCACGACTTGAACGAGATTGCGAAATCGTCGAACTAAGTAGTGTGACGTCAGTGCAAACTTATCGAAAGATCGTTCGACGACATGCACTTGTAAGTACGGAGGAACCGTACCTGGTTGTACCTAGTCGCAGAATAGGTAAGTACGGCAAGTTGCTTGGTTTTGAAAGGGTTTATGTCACCCCAGGGGCTTCTTCCCGTTCATTCGTGCGAGTCATTCGGAGAATGATCCTAAGTGACTGAGTTCGAACCGTCACACACAGGCAAGGAGTCTCAATCGAGAGGCGGTGGTTTCCGCTGGCTGGTGGCCTTTGTACTGATTGTCGCTTTGACAGGCGCTACCGTTGTCGCGACGCAGTGGAACCAACCGATTCGCACATTTTTGGATCGCTATTTAGAAGACGACGTTGCTCACGAAACGAACTTCGAGCAGGAAGACGCACTGCAAATCAATCAGGGAGTTCTAGAGCCGACCGAGTCATCAGGTCTTGAAGAACTAGATGATATAGGAGATTCGACGGAGGACACCATCGATCTCCAAGACGCGTTCGACGTCCAGAAAGTGGACGCACCAATCACCATAACAGGAAGGGATCCATTTTCTCAAGTTGATTCGATTGACGTTGTAAGGAGGGAATTGCTCAACGCGCTTGTTTCGGTTACGGGCAATGTTGATTTGATGCTTGCGGAGGACGCATTACAACGTGCGTTAAACGTCGCACATTCAGATCGTTTGAATCAGACCGTGATCGGATCACTCGAACAAGCGCTAGCTGAGATTGATCGCATTGAAGATTTGAATATTGCGTCCATTAGGATAAGGGTCGACGACATTAGTAAGTTGGTCATGTTGCTAGCGTCTGAAGGATCAACGATCCGACCCAATATCGAAACTGATTCAACGTTCAAGATCGAAGAACCACCAGAGTCTCAAGGTTTTTGGGGTGAACTAGCAGATGGCGTAACAGACGTTTATCGCGTACGCCGTATTGAAGAACCGACTGTACCGGCTGCCGATGGCGATCTTGACCGGGGTGAGCTACTACGCCTGTTGATATTACTTGAACGTGCGAGATACGAGATTTGGCTGCTTGACTTCGATTCGTACCGCACATCGCTACGTGAGGCAATCACGCTCTTAGATTCTCTCAATCAAGAAGATACCGGTGAATGGCGTACCGTCCGAGACGGACTCTTTGAGCTAACTAATCTTGAATTGACATCGCCACGTCAAGCGATTCGCACGGCTCTAAGTGCACTAACGAGTGAGCCGTCGACGTTAGTCGACGAAACGGTGGTTCAAGAACGTTGATTGTTGTTCGAGTCGTTGTTGTATTGGTGCTTGCTTTGTTGGCGGCACTTCTTGGTACGTGGATTGCCGACGATGCAGGTTATGTGGTGATCGGATTTCAAGGTTGGGAGATAGCAACTTCAGTCTGGGCGGCTGTCACAGCCCTATTGGTTATTACTCTTGTGGTTTATCTCGTTGTACGACTCCTCAACTTGGTGTTGATGAGGAACACGAAAATCGCGGCATGGTTCTCCGCGAAACGGTCACTTAGTTCACAAAGTCAAACGCTTCAAGCGATTGAAGAGGAAACGAACGGAAATACCGTCGAAGCGATTCGCTTACTGGTCGCGGCGGGTCAGCAAAGCCCTAATCCGATCTTGCATTTCTTGCGCGCGAGCGAACTTGCGGAACGTATCGGCGCAACTGAAAAAGCACACGAACTACGAGCGGATGCGGCCAAACTAGGCGACAGCGAACTGCAAGTCTTCAGGCGATTTAGCGACGCGCTTGAGCTACTCAAAAAACAAGACCGCAGAACGGGATTGAGAGCGCTTCGCCGACTGTTAGAGGACCACCCGAATTGTGCACCAGCGCTGCTCGAGCTGATCAGGAATTGCCATGAAGTAGGAGACTGGATCGGTGCGCTTGAATACCTTAACGTACTTTCGCGACTTTCATTTGTAGCTGACGAGGAAATCTACGAACTGTATATCACCAGTTGGGTTGGTCGGATTCGCCAGATAGAACCGATAGGGATCGCGAATGTCTGGCACGCGGTGCCGCGCAAGCTGAAGCAGGACCCAGCCATATTGATCGAATATATTGACGTATTAGCAGCAAAAGGGGACATTACCAAAGCCGTTCAGGAACTAGAACGTGCCCTCAATCGGCGATGGGATATCCGATGCGTAATTCGATTCGGAAAACTGGAAGGCGACACGGAGAAACAGCTTACGACAGCGAAAGGCTGGATGACTGAGCACGGTGATGACGCTGCTTTGCATCTTACGATCGGGCGTTTGCACTGGCGTCTTCAGCAGACCGAGGACGCACGTCGTCACATCGAACGGTGCGTGAATTTAGGTGGTGATGTACGAGCCAAAATACAACTCGCCGAGCTTTACGCCGAAATTGGCGATCCGCAACGCATCAGAGAGGTGCTGACGAGTATCGACCAGGAATTTGCGGCCAATTAAGAAGTATTACTGAATCTTCATCGACGCGAAAAACTGCTCGTTCGTGCGCGTCTCTTTCAACCTACTTATTACAAATTCAAGCGCTTCGAGGTCGTCCATTTCATCGACGAGCTTGCGAAGAATCCAGACGCGCTGACGATCTTCGTCGCTCAAGAGCAGCTCTTCACGTCTCGTTCCAGATCGTCGGATGTTGATCGCGGGATAGATACGGGCTTCGGCCATCCGTCGCTCAAGGTGAAGTTCCTGATTGCCTGTACCTTTAAATTCCTCGTAGATAACCTCATCCATGCGCGATCCTGTTTCAACAAGCGCGGTCGCAACGATTGTGAGACTGCCTCCTTCTTCGATATTCCGCGCAGCGCCGAAGAAACGCTTCGGACGTTCAAGCGCATTCGCATCTACACCGCCGGTTAACACACGACCGGTCGTCGGTGTCGCCGTGTTGTACGCTCTTGCAAGGCGTGTAATCGAATCAAGCAAGATTACGACGTCGCGCTTTTGTTCAACGAGACGCTTCGCTTTCTCGATCACCATCTCTGCGACCTGGATATGACGTTTGTGCGACTCATCAAAGGTGCTCGCTACGACTTCGGCGTTGACGAGACTCTTCATCTCGGTCACTTCCTCAGGGCGCTCATCAATCAACAAGACGATCAATGTCACATCTGGGTCGTTCGCGGTGATCGACTGTGCGATCGCCTGGAGCATGAGTGTCTTACCAGCCTTCGGCGGAGAAACGATCAAACCACGTTGACCTTTACCGATGGGTGCGATGAAGTCGACGATCCGACCGGACAGGTCTTCAGTACTCCCGTTTCCACGTTCTAACGTAAGACGTTTAGTAGGAAATAGGGGCGTAAGGTTCTCAAAGAGGATCTGTCGGCGACGTTGCTTCGTATCAACCTGCTCCTGATTGATATTGTCGATCCGCATGAGAGCGAAGTAGCGCTCACCGTTACCGTTTCGAGGCGCTCGGATTTTTCCAGAGATGCTGTCGCCAGTTCGCAGTCCAAGACGACGGATTTGTGTATGGGAAACATAGATATCGTCAGGTCCGGCCTGATAGCTGGTAAAGGGTGAGCGGAGAAAACCGTAACCGTCATCATGGATTTCCAGCGTACCCTCGCCACGCACATCCTCACCTTGTTTCGTGAGTTTTCGAAGTATTCCTAAGATGATCTCTGGCTGTTTCGCGCGGTGTAAGTGCTCGACGCCGTATTCTTCAGCGATAGTGAGTAATTCGTCGATTGGCTTTTGTTTAAGGTCTGATAAATTCACCATGTTAGCTTGATTAATCGAAGGGAAAAGGTTGCGCAACGACGGCGCAAACGGAAAAGTTAAAGAGGGTTTGACGACCGTCGGAACAACGGACGCTCAGGCGTAGCGCCTTCGGTAGGAAAGATTTTAGCAGCTAAAGCGATGGGTTCGTCAATTGTTTTTGCGAAGACGGATTCTTGAAAACAATCGACACAATAATTTGGGCATGACCTTGACACGATTTCGACGTTCATCGTTGCTGGATTTGCGCGCCGTGCGAGCGCTGTTGTACGCGTGGGTAATTTGCGCTTTCTACGTGCACGGTGATATCGAGTTTCGCGAAGTCGCTGTTGAAGCGGGAGTCGATTTCGTTCACCAAAGTGGTGCGATCGGGAAACGATGGACGCTCGAAATTACGGGTGCGGGTATTGCATTGCTCGACTACGACGGTGACGGTAAATTAGATATTTGGGTTGTACAAGGTGGTCCACTGAAGGATCGCAGTGGTGAGCTACCGAGTGATCGGCTTTATCGGAACGTCTCCGAAGGCTCCGAATTGAAGTTTCAAGACGTGACCGGCACCGTGGGTCTCGGCGCTGAGTACTACGGTATGGGGGTCGTTACAGGCGATGTCGACAACGATGGAGATACGGACGTCATCACGTTGAATTTCGGCCGAAACCAACTCTTTCTTAACTGGGGCAGTCGATTCGAGAAACGCGTCGATGAAGCGCTCATGAAGCCTTCAGAGTGGTCGATCTCCGGTAGCCTCGCGGACCTGAATGACGATGGCTGGCTTGACTTGTATATTGCAAACTACATGGAATTTCCGCCGATCGACAAGTACAAGGTCTGCCGTCGCTTGTCCACACGGGTTGGGTATTGCGCGCCAAGTAATTTCGATCCGACGCCAGATCGTCTGCTCTTAAACGAAGGTAACGGCGTATTTCGTGACGTTTCTGAAGAGGTCGGTATTCAAAGCGCGGCTGAACGAGGTATGGGTGTCGTGGTGGATGATCTTAACGGCGACGGATCTCCTGACATATACGTCGCGAACGATATGGCGATGAATTTTCTTTGGCTAAATCAAAGCGGTGGCACGTTTTTAAATGATGCGTTGCTTAGCGGCGTGGCAGTGAATGGACATGGTATGCGTGAAGCGAGCATGGGTGTTGCGGTGTCAGATTGGGATCGCGATTTCGATCCTGATTTGTTTTTGACGCACGACATCAAGGAGAGCAATACGCTTTATTCCTATGAACACGCGGGTTGGTTTTCTGATCAATCGATTCAATCGGGACTGGCACCTCCAAGCTTGCCGAAGACGGGCTTTGGGACTGTGTTTTTTGACGCTGAAAACGACGGCGACTTAGATGTCTTCATCGCGAACGGGTCGGTTTCAATGATTGACGCTCAGTTATCGCGACGAATAGAACCGCCACTGCGGCAAACGAATCAACTTTTCGTAAATGATGGCGCAGGGAAGTTCGCGGAGAACGACGCGACGACACTTAGTCAATTCGAAGAAGTGAGTCGTGGTGTCGCGATGGGTGATCTCGACAACGACGGAGATGTCGACCTCGTCGTTTCGAACAACGATGGTCCTGTGCGAGTTCATCAGAATCTTTCGATCAATTCGAGCGGCGAAAGGAACGAATGGCTCGGTGTGCGACTGTTGACCTTAGGGCGCGACGCAATCGGTGCTGTTGCATGGCTTGAAGGTGAAATCAAAGAAAGAAAAGTCGTTCGCACGGATGGAAGTTACGCTTCCGCCCACGATCCACGGTTGGTTTTTGGCCTTGGCAGGACGTCGACATCGCAAACGTTGCACGTGAAGTGGCCAAACGGCGTGAAGGAGACGTTCTCCGATTTGGCGATCAACAAGTATCACGAATTGACTCAATCAACACCTTAAACACATGCAACTCTCTGCGAAATGTGCAGTAGGCGCACTTGCGTTCGTTGTCGTGATGTCTCACTCGGTCCACGCGGTTTTCTTGGAAGGTATTGAGGAACCGCTCGCGACGATCGCGAGCGCCGCTTATGAAGCCGCGCTAACCAGCGATGTCAATCTAGGTCCCGAGGTCGTAGCGGAGAGGTGGGGTGAACTCGGAATGTTGATGCAGGCTCACAACTTGCACGAACAAGCGATTACCGCGTATTCCAATGCGCTGACTGAGATCGCAGATCCGCGTTGGTTATATCTACGCAGCATCGCATATGGCGAATTGGGTCAAGTAGAGAAATCGGTCGACGATCTCATACTCGTAACGAGTGCAATTAGCGACGTCGCGATCATCTGGTATCGATTGGGTCAAGCAATGTTGAATGCAGACCGACGCTCGGATGCGGAACGTGCCCTGACTAGAGCATTGGAGTTGGATAAGGATTTGGCGATCGCGCACATGACGCTTGCTGACGTGCAAATACTCAATGCTGATTTCGCTGGTGCTAAAGCATCACTGCTACGCGCATATGAAATCCAGCCGTATGCGGGTCAGATCGCGTACAGAATGGCTCGCGTGGAACGTGAACTCGGTGATTTGAACACTAGTCAAGAGTGGATACGAAGAAGAGCCAATCAGTTCGCGCCCACCATCGAGGACTCCATGTTGTCCATGGTGGCGCAATACAGCACAAATCCGACATTCTTCATATCCGCCGCGCGGCGCGCCTGGGAACGCGGTGATCGTGAAACAGCATTGGACGCGTATCGACGCGCGATCGCGCTTGATCCGGAGAACGCTGAAAACTTGATCGGATTCGCTCAGTTGTTGACAGCGTTGAACCGTAACGACGAAGCGACACAGGTACTTGATTCGCTCGAGAAGGTAGCGCCGAGAGAAGGCATGCTGTGGTATCTCCGTGCGGTTGTTTTATTAGAGAAGGACCTCGTTCTTGCGGCGCAGAACGCAATAGAAAAGGCGATGGAAATCGACCCGACACCGCAGGCAGTGGCACTGGCGCGCGAGATTAGACAATTGCGAAGCTACGACTGATATGAGATCGATTTCGGTCGAGTCCAAGCGTACTCGATTTAACGCTTGGGTGACAGCGCAAATACCTTAGTGCGGGATTGTCGTTGTGTTACTTGCTCCAATCGAATACGATGTCGTAAACTCCGTCTTTCCACTCTGAATTAGTGTCTATATCGACGGATTCACCTAAAATTTACGTAGCAAGAAGAAAGCAAGCCCATGCCCACGCGGCGCAGTTGATGTGACATCTGCTCGAAATTCGTCCAAGTTTTCAATACTTCTCGTTGTTTTAGCTCTTTCGCTGAATTTGGGTACGAAAGCACAGAGTGACGGCATCTCAGAAGAGACTATCGCGCCTCGAACTGACCGCGAATATCAGATCGAGGAAGAACTTATCGTTCGAGGCGAGCAAGATCGATTAAAAGGACCTCGCCAGATTTTGAGAGGGTACGACGCTCGAAATATGGGAGGCTATTACTACAAGCTTCGTCTATACGAAAAGGCGTATCCCTATCTTGTAGAAGCCGCCCAAGAAGGCTTCAAAATGTCACAAGCTCGATTAGGCTACATCTATCAGAAAGGTTTAGGTGGCGTTGAGAGAGATTGGGTCAAGGCGGTTGGTTGGTTAGGCGTTGCGGCATCGAGAAAGTCTCATCCGGAGATCATGAACTATTGGAAAGATTTGAGAGCAAAGATTCCCGAACAGAATCTAGCAATGGTCGAAGACATCATCGAGGAGTACGTGTCGCGTTATGGCAGTGAAGCGACTGGCGTCACTTGCGACATCAACCGTTCTGCTGGTACACACATCGCACATATGCGATGTTTCTACGATGACGAGATTGAGTATCGCGATCCGGCGGACACTCTAGGCATTCCACAAGTTGAGATTGACACGAGTGTTGGTAGTGGTGGCGTCGGCTCTATTCCTTTCTGAAATTTGGCGAATGTAACACCGTGTGGGCTGTGCGACAAAGTATGAACCCGAACAACGAATCCAATTGAGGTAACTCAACGATGATGGAACTTAAACAGTGGACGAAGCAAGTGATCTTGATCTGCATTGGGATCATCTTTGCACCGATGACTCTAGCAGTCGGCGAAGAGCTCGTCGTGGTCGGTGAAGCCACAGATGGTCCTGGACCGATCGAAATGGTTGAGATCATGAATGCTCATGTGACCGCGGGTCAGCTGTATCGGAAGAAGAAATACGCTGAGGCGGTAGAGTACCTGGAAATCGCTGCGAAAGGTGGCATGAAAAGGTCACAAGCTCAACTTGGGGCGATATTGCTAGGCATGACCGGAACGAACGAAGTGCCTCGTGACACGAAAAGTGGAGTGGGTTGGCTAGGAGTCGCCGCATACGGTAGCACAGAGCCTGCATATAAAAAAGAGTACGAACGCGTCTACAACGCGATCACGCCTGCACAACATCCGATGATCGACAAGCTAGTCGACGGTTACATCTCGAAATATGGTCCAGAAGCGACGAAGGTTTCCTGCGAGCAGACGCGACGCGCAGGTACGCGCATGTCAAGATTGATCTGCTCTTTCGACGATCTTCACAAGTACCGCGATCAACTTGACGCAGAGACGTTTGGGGCACTGAGTGCGGACGGACAGATTACTGATTACGCTGAGAACTATCGTAGCGGCGGATTTGGTGGAACCGGCGGTGGCGGCGGACCGGGTGGCGGTGCTCCCGGTGGTGGCGGTCCCGGCGGCGGTGGCGGCGGCGGTGGCGGTTTCTAAACGCTAATACTTCGTCGTGTGACCGACCGATCTAGTGATAAGATTCTGACGTTGACTGATGGTGTACTGAAGTGAAACTCACAAGTCAGGCGCAACGACCGTTCACGACGTGTTTATTGACGTTCGCGATCGTGTTTTTAGCATCGTTTCCGCTCGCGGCTGACGAAGCGCACACTCGATTTAAGTCGCTGCACGAAAGTCACACAGACGCAGGAATGGAGCACCTGATAGTAACCGGCGAAGCAGACGATTCGCTGGAATCGGAACGTCGAGCCTATCTTGACCATCGGCGAGGTATGTTCTTGTACGCGAGCGGCAAGTATGAGGAAGCGTTGCCTTACTTGATGTCATCAGCGAAACACGGCTACAAGGACTCTCAGGCTCGTCTGGCGCACCTTTATCTTCACGGATTAGGTGGCGTTCGACGTAGCGACGTGGTAGGAATTGCGTGGATGGGTGTTGCTGCACACGGTGAGACAACGCCGATTATTCAACGACGTTATGACCAATTGATGGCCGCAGTGCCACCTCATCACATGGAGTCGCTGAAGCGCGTTGTTGAGGAATACGTAGAAAAATACGGTAGTTTCGAACAGAATGTCGAGTGTGACATTGCCAAACACGCGAGCACGCACATAGCAAAGAATCGGTGCTACTTTGAATATGAGTTTGCAGTACTCTCTGCATTAGAAATTGCGGACATGCAGGAGTACTATCGAGACATGATCATTCCGCCCGACCAAAACTCCTCCTTCGCTGGATTAGATAACCTAACTCGTGTGCCGGTACCGATTGATCCTCCGACCCCACCGGGTCCGCGCGAATGAAGTAGAGAAAAAATACAAAGCTAACTCACACCGAAGAGTTGTTGCACTCTCTAGCAACGTGGTGATCCGCGTACTTTTACTGCGACGTGCATAGTGATCATTTCTCTTCAAATGGCTACGATCGAAGTACGTAAATTGGGATACATCTGATTTCGCGAAAGATGTTGAAATTGAAATAGGCATTGACCTACGCAAAAATCGTCTTCGTTCTGTCGACGCTCATTGTTCTAACAAACGAAACTGCTAAAGCAGAGATTTTTCGCGACGTAACACGCAGTTCAGATTTGGATTTCACGCACCAGAATGGCGAACATGGTTCGCTCTGGCTCGCTGAGATTCTGGGTCCTGGTGTAGGGGTGCTGGATGTGGACGGTGACGGTCTGTTAGACATCTGGGCGATCCAAGGAGGACCACTTGTAGCCCGTCACACTTCGTTGCCTGCAGATCAAATTTTCAAGAACGTATCGAGCGACGACGGATTACGGTTCCGACCGATTACAACCCAAACGAGTGTTAAGGCGACAGGTTATGGAATGGGGATCGCAACCGGAGATGTTGATTCCGACGGCGATGTCGACGTGTTCCTCGCTAATTTCGGCAAAAACGAGCTTTGGATAAATCGCGGCGACGGCTCTTTCGACGAAATGAGTATGAAGAGAGGCATTTCAGGTGAACGATGGTCCGTAGCGGGTTCGTTCGTTGACCTCAATCGAGATGGATCTCTAGACCTTTACGTCGTGAACTATGTTGAATTTACTCTGGCGACACACAAGCAATGCATGGGGATTTCGCTTAGACCTGACTATTGCGCACCTTCGGCTTATGATCCGACTCCGGATCGTCTATACCTTAATGTGGGGGACGGCGTATTTCAAGACGCGTCAAGTCGTTCAGATATTCATTCGAACGTCAGCGCTGGTTTGGGCGTGATTAGCGCAGATTTCGACGACGATGGCTTATTGGACGTCTATGTCGCTAACGACCCGACTGCTAACCATCTCTGGCGTAATCTCGGACTAGGTAAATTTAAGGACATCGCGCTGATAGCGGGATCGGCAGTGAACGGTGATGGCAAATCTGAAGCGAGCATGGGAATTGATGCACGGGATTTCGATGAGGATTGTGACACCGATCTTTTCATGACGAATCTGACTGCGGAGACGAATACGCTTTTTCTCAATACTGGTGAAGGATGGTTCATTGACAAAACGAACCAAGCCAAGCTCGGCGCATCGAGCTATCCATTCACTGGATTTGGCACAGGATGGATCGATGTTGACCTTGACGGGGACTTAGATTTGTTTGCCGCTAATGGTGCGGTGTCGCTATTAGCGAATGAGGATCGCGCAAGTGACGAGTTACCTCTTGGTCAACGCAATCAGCTTTGGTTGAATGATGGTCAGGGGCAATTTATCGAAGTTTTACACGACGAAATCGGCATCGCAGAAGAGACTAGCCGTGGTGTTGCGTTCGCGGATCTCGATAACGATGGTGATCCAGACGTACTAGTAGCCAATAATGGAGGTCCGCTGCGCGTATTCGAGAACGTCATAGGGTCAACGAACAACTGGATTGGTATAACGGTCAAAGATCAACAACGTCATGCGTATCACGCGAAAATTAGCGTCGCTGGAAAGACGTGTCTGAGTCGAGTCGTTCGCACGGATGGCAGTTATGCTTCGGCGAATGATCCTAGAGTTGTTTTTGGGCTGGGAGCGATCGCTGAGAAACCACGAATCAGGATTACGTGGTCGGATGGAGACAGGCAAACTTTCGGGCCGTTGGCGATCAACCAATATCACGTGCTCGTTAGATGAAACAATGTCATTATTAAGGAAAACAGCGTTCTATGGAATGGTGATTGCGACGTTCATAACGTTGCATGTATACGCCGATGTACTTGAGACCGAGCTGCAGTTCTTACCCGATGAACTTGCAGATGACATTCGTCGTATGAAAGCACATTCCGACGCTCAACTTGCAACAGAGACTGATCGCAGCGCACGAGCGGAAATAGTTGGACAGCTCGCGTTCATATATCACGCGCAACAGATGCTCAAATCGGCAGAAGCGGCTTATAGAGAAGCTCTGGACAACGAAGAGGTGTATGCATATCGCTACTTACTCGCGATCATCGTCCTGCAAAGTGGTGACACCGAGGATGCGATTGCTCACTTAGATCAAGTTGTACTGAGCAATCCAGACTACGTTCCAGCGTGGTATCGTCTCGGCAATCTCAAGCTCTTGCATGGCGATATATCCGGCGCCGAAACCGCGTTCCTGAATGCACAGAGAATCTATGCGGATTCAGCGGCAATCATGGTTGGTGTTGCAGATGTGGCGTTAGCGCGCGAAGAATGGCAAAGCGCGATTGAACAGCTGGAAAAAGCGGCGGTCTTTGCTCCAAGTAATGGGCAAATTGCCTACAAACTCGTAACAGCATACCGTCAACTTGGTAATCAAGCAGAAGTAGATCGGTGGTTACCTCTTGCTAATGCATCGATGCAGTCGCCGCCACTCACTGATCCGTTGATGGTAGAGCTTGCAGGATTGAGTCGAAGTGGGAGATTTTTTAGTCAAGCGGCGGATTGGGCATTCCAGCGAGGCGATCGGGAAGCGGCTCGCGATGCATTGCTTCAGGCAACTCAGCTAGAACCTGGCAATCTTGAATATGCATTGAAGTATGCAGCATTTTTAGAGCTCACCGGCGAAACCGATGAGGCAATCATCGAAATCAAGAGGTTCCTTTCAGTTCGTGAGGACGCGGCAAGCGCATGGTTCTTCCTCGCACGCTTGTTCCGTGATTCAGACGACGGAGAGGAGTACCTCCAAGGGCTTGTGGCAGTACAAAAAGCAATGGAACTCGATTCGGAAGAAGATCTGTATCGTACCTTAGCAGCGGCCATGTCACTACAAGCGGCTTTGTACCCACACGCACAAGAATACTACATGCAACTCGTAGAACGGAATCCATCGAACCCGTACTTTTATTACTGGTTTGCGCTATCACGTCTAGCGGAGAGCCAATGCGATGGACGTGACGCGCTTCAGCGAGCAGTGGCGTTGCGGAGCAATTGGGGCGAAGCACACGTTGCGTTGGCACGTGCCGATGCGTTTTGCGGTGATCTTGGAGCCGCTTCGCAGCGATTGGACGCGTTGGCCAAAGCAGCTGCAGATCGTGATATTCAGTCTGCACAAGCTTACGTTGCATTGCTAAAAGGAGATTTTGAAAACGCAAGGATGCTAGCGGAGCCATTGTTACCTGACCCAGACGCGGAAATGGTGATTGATTCAATCGATGCGAATTCGCAACCCGAGCGACTTTTCGCAGACAACTCGAGCTGGTGGATTCCTCCGGAACTGATTAACTAATACAGCGTTCTCGAGATGGACTGGCACGCAGAAACGATCCACCAAAGGCCGAAGCTCTTGAACGGTGGCTAACTGATGTGACGTCGAGCTTTACAAATCGCATTCTTGCGGTTGATACTGTCGTCGCCGATGAATGGGGAAGATGTATTCGATCCGACCTCTCCCGATCATCGAAGGGCTTTTAGCCGCGACCGCCAAGGTTCATGACCTTACCTTCGTGACACGGAATGTTGCTGACGTAGCGGGATTGGGCGTAGAGGTGTTAAACCCTTTCGAAGGACGAGTGCGTGCTGATTTTTGAATCGCCGCTGCTCGAAAACGCAACTTTCTTTAAATCACTCGGAACAAAAGTTACGTCCTTTCAATCGTCTGTTACTGCAGTCTTGATTCCATGAGTGAGACTCTTCGTGTTAAAAAATACTGAACGTAGAGTCAATTGACAGAAACTGAAGATCTTACGTTCTGTTCACAGACAGCAAGATCCCTTAGTTGACACCAGAATCTGCGTGGTTGGGCTTCTTTAACGCAGACCAACGAGTTTTTTATCCTTAATCCAGACGCCTTGTATCGCTAGATATCGCGTTCTCGTGAGTAGCCGGTACCTTGTTTCAACGTATGCACAGTATTCACTTGAAACGACCCGAATGATTCTGACTGTCCATCGAGCCACGTGACTACCACGTCAGAAATCTCCTTGGCGTTAGCGGTACCAAAATGTACGTGAGGATCGTGCGCTGAGAGGTAACTACCGTCCGTCTGCACACGATGTGTAAGAACTCTCTCACCGACCTTCGCGGAAACTCTGGCGTTGTAGGCATCACGACCGAATTGATTGAGGATGCGCAATCGGACGCTGCCCATTATTTTGCCGGCTTGACGCACATTCATGAGTAGAGAGACTGTCGCATCTTTGTTCACGATGACCAAGTCCTGATCTCCATCGCCGTCGAGGTCCCCGCTCGCCAATCCTCGACTCGTTCGCTCAATCGGATTTTGAGTCCCACCTTCAGGTAGCACTAGTTCGAACTGGCCCTCGCACGTTCCGCGGTATAACGTGTTCAGTTCCTGAAAAAAGTCCGGTTTCGCCAAATCCTCTTCATCGTGATAGACACTTCCATTTGCCTGGTAGAGGTCAACACAAGAGTCGTTGTCCAAATCTGACGCGATCAACCCGAATCGAGTGTATCGGCGACTGTGAGATCCTAATTTCACGACACCAGTTGCATCGGTGAAGTACGACCCTTCGTTGCGGAAGAACGAATCAGTTTGTTCCTCAATATTCACCACAAGGACGTCGAAGTCGGCGTCCGAATCGAAATCAAAAGTTGCGACGCCCATGCCTGCTTTCTCGATTCCATGGTCGTCCATCGCCGAACCCCAATACCAGGCATCGTTGGTAAACGTAAAGTCGCCATTGTTGAGCCACAACTGATTCACCATCGAGTCATTTGCAACAAAAACGTCCACCCAACCGTCATTATTGATGTCCACGCTAACAACGCCTAAACCATTGCCAAATGCGGATGCTAAACCCGCCTTAAGCGATAAGTCGGAGAATGTGCCATCGCCGTTATTACGAAAGACACGATCCATTGCGGCATAGTTGTGAAGGGGTACGCAGTAAGTCTGAACATTGGTTGCGTAACAATCTAACGCAGTCGAAGGATCCCAATGAAGGTAGTTCGCGACGTAGAGGTCGAGAAAACCATCTCGATCAAAATCTGCGAAAGAGGCCGCCGTTCCCCAACTGTCATCTCCAACGCCGGCATGCTGCGTAACGTCAAAAAATGAACCCGAGCCATCGTTCTGTAGCAATGCATTCGCGCCCAGGTTTGTGACGTAGATATCAACATCGCCGTCGTTGTCGTAATCTCCTGTAGCGACACCCATTCCGTATTCCGAATTTGCATGGTCATCGGATCGTTCCGATTTCTGGAAAGTGCCATCACCATTATTGAGGTGAAGTTCATTTCGACGAGAGTCAGGCTGCTTACGATGTAAAAAGCCGCTCTGAATGAAGTAAACATCTATATCACCATCGTTCTCGACGTCTAGTAACGCTACGCCGCCGCCCGTTATCTCCGGTAACTCGAACTCGCCAGTCGCGCCACTGACATGAGAATAGGACAAGCCTCTCGCTGCAGCTTCTTCGGAAAACCAAATGTCGGAATCTCTCTCTGGGCTGACTGACTCATCCGAACAGGATCCGATTGTCAAAACGACACCTGCCGCACAGAAGTACCGCGCTCCCTTGCATTGATTTCTCAATCGACTGTGCCGTCGTTGATTGAAGTGCTTTCAGTAGTTAATTGATGAGTAGAAATCGTAGATGCGCTCGCGGCGCGCTCACATTCAGAAATACCCATGCGAGCTTTGTCGTGATGTGCGTCGAGGGTTAGTGCCGTTTCGAAGTAGCCTACGGCTCGGTCACACCTTCCTTCAGCTCCGAGAATGACGCCCGCGTAGTAATGGACGTTCGGCGCAGTCGAGTCCAAATTGATTGCAGTTTCGAAACTTTGCAGAGCGCCTTTTGGATCTCCATTACGCAGTCGTACGAAGCCAAGTTCTTGATGAGCGATTTGAAGTTTTGGATAGATTTTTATGACATGCTCAAGATGTTTAGCGGCCTTAAGGTTATCTTCGTGGCGTTGGTATAGAGAAGCTAACAATAGATGTGATGGGTAGTGCACCGGTTCAAGCTCGATTGCCCTGAGGAGATGTCCTCTTGCAATACCAAACATTTGGTTTTGAAAGTACGCTAATGCGAAGTGATACTGCACATTAAAGTCGTCTTGTTCTTCTGAGTCGAACTTGTGAAGCGCGGCAAGAGCTTCATCTATTAGCCCACTCGCGAGCATAAGCTCGATATCGTGAATTCTCTTACTCTTGCCTTTCGCATACGTTCGCATTTCCGCGACCAATGGATCATCGAACCACATGGACTTCGCTTGGGACGCAGCTTCCAGATACTCCCTTGCTTTCGCCTCATCGCCAATTGCGCGCCACGTATCACTAAGTAGCCGAAATGCAACCGGATGGTTCGTATTTGAAACGACTGACGTCAGTAACTTAAGTGCGGATGCATAGTCTTCAGTCTTGAGGAGTGTACGAGCGGTGCCAAGTTCCGCAGCAGGACCTACACCAAGATCGACAGCTTCTTTGAATGCTCTGCGTGCGGCTTCCGGTTCACCACTGTCTAGTAACCAATCTCCAAGCCTAAAGTAGACTGCTGGGTAAGCGCGGTCCGATTCAATGGCTTGGTTTGCGCTCGTGATCGCTCCTTTCAGATCACCGTTTTTGTACTGACGCAACGCAAGGAGATACTGCCATTTGAATTCTTCAGGAGCCTTCCGCGCAGCCACCCGATACGACTTCTCGGCAGCGAGGTCGAACCCGTTTGCATCGTAAGCCATCGCCAAACGACCGACCGCGGCACCTCCGGCATCAGCTGAGGATGCAGCGTCGGCGAGCGTGGATATGTAGTCTCGGAGTAATTCGTCAGGTATTCGCGACATTACCTCGGGCGGCAGCAAGACAGCTTGATGATCGTTGGTGTAGCTAGCTTGGTCTTCGGGCTGGCAAGCGCCGAGAAGTAAAAGAGTCGTGCAAATCGTCGCGAATTGGACCGTGCACGCAGAGCGCAGTTGAGGTTTCAAAGCCTTCGAAGTAAAGCGAGATCCGCCCGTTTGTTCTTGGTTCGCGATTTTAGATTCGAATGAGGGGTTGCCGTGCCCCAATCGTAAGTGCAATAGTGCGCGTCAACAGATAGGCTCAACATGCAGTAGCAAAGGTTTCGGCAATGACTGGAAGACACTTGACCAAGAATGGATTGGACGAAACTGGTGTTCCTAGTGTCGTTCTATTGGGTGAAAATCCCTTGATTTCGCCAAGCTAAAGTCGTCGCGATTCGAGGTTCGAACGCCCCAATAGAGTCGCATCGGAATATAGATGGATTATTAACAATGAAAAAAAATCCATTTTTCTCTTGACAAATGGCAGTGAAACATTTAGAAACACCACTGCAAAACTCCGAATTTCTATGCGAGCTGGGAAGGTCGCATCCATTCGGCGTAGACCTTTATGTAGTTAAAGGTAATAAAGAGGGGAGGAACCCATGCAGAATCACTTCAACAAGTGGGTGTCGCTTGTCGCTGTTGCTGGCCTTATCTGGTCGACCGGTGCCTTTGGGCAGCAGGCCGACGATGCGGATGAGGAAGAAGAAGAGGAAGCGGAGGAAGTAGAAGAACTGATCGTGACGGGGTCATTTATCCGTCGCGATAACTTCGACTTACCGTCGCCCATGCACGTAACAGACGAGCTCGATATTGAGCTTGCAGGCACACCCGATATGGGAGACATCATCTTCGACCAAACGTTCCAATTTGGCGTTAACGCCAATGCGGCTCCGTTTGAAGGTGACGCTGCCGACGACCAACAGTGGAACCAAGGCTCAGAAGTCTGGGCCAATATCCGCGGGTTGGGCGCACGCGCCACGATGACCATGATGGACTCTCATCGACTACCCGCGGATACGAACACGTGGGGACGTCGGACTGGCGTTGACGTAACTAATACCTATCCACAGATCGCAGTCGGCCGTGTTGAGACGATTCTCGACGGTGCGTCGGCCCTCTATGGTGCGGAAGCAGTCGCTGGCGTTATCAACATCATCCCGAACAAGAACTTTGAAGGTCTTAGGGTCAACTACAACAACCAAATGGCTTTGCGCGGTGGTGCGCCGAACCAAGGGTTATCGATGATCGCTGGTGCGCAAGGTGAGCGTACGAAAGCAGTCTTCTCGCTGGAATTGCGAGACATCAGTCAGATGGCTCATACAGAACGCCCAGAGTACATCGTCGGATTGCGGAACCCGTGGAATCTACAGATTGCACCTGGTTGGTCGGACTCTGGCGGACGTAGCAACCCAGGTGATTGGGTGGTACCGGCACGTAATTCGAGCGGTGAACTCACTTTCACCCCCCATCCTGAAGGATTTGACCATCTCCATGGCGCAGGCAATCGTTTAGCTGACTCACTAGGTCAGATTGATAGACAATGGACTCAGTCCTCAGGCGGTGATTGGTCGCAAATGAACACTGATCCCGGTTGCGGCTACGGATTCGGAGCTGGTTACGACGATAACGGTACGGTCGATGAACGAGTAGTACGTCGAAGTACCGATGATCAAGCTATTGATGCACGAACGGGTGAAGCAGCAGATACGCGGCCGTGGCAATGGGTTAAGAACGACTACGATAAGCGCGGGAGTTTCTTGAACGGAATTGTGACTCCATGGAACGGCGGTGGACGGTGTCGAAACATCATCGCCGATATGCAGGATATGCAGGCTGAATCCGATCAATACAAAGGCTATGCATTTTTTGAGCATGAGTTCAACGACTATGTGAGCATCCACGGTGAGATCGGCTTAACCGTTTTGGATTACTACACGCGTGACGTTACGGGCGGCTTGGATGAAACTCCTTCAGGCGTCTGGTACGGCGCACGTGTGCCAATCGCGATCGGTTCAAATCCAGGTAACCCCTTCCGCGCGGTTGCGCACGGTTCTTGGTTTGATCCTGCCACAGGGGTAACGTTTGGCCCAGACTCATCAGTACCCGCGGAAGCTCAAGCACACCCGGCCTACACCGAAGATTTGAAGCGACTGGCTTGGGTTGATCTCAATGGCAACGGTCTTTACGAATATCTTGAGGAACCCGGCGAGTTGTACGTATTTGCGCAAGACGCGAACAACGATGGAATTCCGGATAGGACATGGGACCTGTCAGATGAAACGAGTCTAGATGGAAGCGTAGACGAAAACGGCGAACCGATTCCTGACGGCATTCCAGATGCAGATTTCAACGCGCAGCGACACCCTGAAGCACGGGTGATCCTACTTAGTGCAGAAACAGACTCTGATATGGACGGCATCCCAGACCGTTTCGATAGTGACTTTGCAGAAATGGGAAGTGGGGGTGTCCGACTCTTTGAAGATGTGCGACAGCCGGACGGTGATCTCAATGTTCATCCGAAACAAACACACAATCTGAACATCGAATGGGCGGACCTAGACGGACACGGCATCGGTATGTATCAACGCCGTGCACAGCGCGATAACGTACGCTTCCGACTTGGTTCCGAGATTCAGATTCCTGATACCACATGGATCGTGAATGCGGACTTTATTTACGCTCGCGGTAAACGTGAACGTCAATATCCAGAACCTCAATGGTGGCTATATGTCGACTCGCTTCGCTGTCAAGGCGGCGGTGATGACCAGGCGCTTGAAGCTTGCTTCAACCCGTTTAGCACATCCTATCTTGCGCACACGCCCGATGGACAGTTTATCGGTGACGAGTCGAATAAATTCCCAGATGCCGATGATCCAGGCTGGACGCCTTCGGATCATCCTGCTGTGAACACCGAATTTGAGGTACGAAATGCAGGCATTACCATGGAGTACAACCTGCAGACCTTGGGAATGGATCTCTTTGACCTAACCGCATCGAACTCCAATCTGTTCTCTTTGCCATATAACGATGCGCCGGTTGGGTTTGCGATCGGCACCCACTGGCGAGAAGAGACAGAGGAGTACCGCTCTAGCGTAATCAACCAGTCAGCGCTCGGTGGCGGCAAACGTGGTTTCCGCGTTAGTGGTCAGCGCTCGTCGGCGCTTTATGCTGAATTGCAGTTGCCTCTAATTCAGGATGATGTATTTGGTGACATGGAAGTTCAGATTGCAGGCCGTTATGCTGAGATTTACACCTATGGTGTTATCGGTCAGCCAGGGAATGTGACATTCACGACAACTATTCCAAAAGTCGCGATGCGCTATTCACCAACAGATTGGTTAGCAGTTCGTGCAAGTTTGACGGAAGGCTTTGTAACGCCAGGGCTGTATGCGCTATTTGGCGAACCTGGTCAGTATGGCGGTCAGCGTGCGATTGGAACACCTGCACCGGCTACGGTAGGGGACTACCTCTGTTACAACTTCCCAGAGCTTGCAACTGGCGATGACCCGGCTTGTACACAAGAAGGTATGGGTGTAAACGCACGAAACGTGAACACGTTTGCAGGTCCGAACTCTGATCTTGGACCGGAATTCTCCGAATTGTGGAACGCTGGTTTCTCGCTTAAGCTGCTCGATGGCACGATGGTATTCGACGTTGACTACACAAACGTCGTATTCCAAGGCAAAGCTGAACAAGCCGGTGCTGACCGCAACGTTAACGTGAACGAGATCGGCCTCGAAGAGTGGTACGCGGCACGGCAGTGCCTGGGACCTGGCACACCGTTGAAGTGGTTTGATCCGACGAACGTAACTGAGAGCGATCATCCCTGGTTGTTCATCGAAAACCCGATGGATCCAGGCACTCTTATCTTGATGACGCCTCGCGACTATGTTGAGCAATATCCTGAGGAAGCAGCTTGCAAAATTCAAGCTGCAATTGATTGGGTCAACTCTGGCGCGAAAGGCGGCAAAGGCGAAGGCGGTACCGGTATCGGTAATGCTCGAGTCACAAGAGGTCGCGGCGATACGGGTCTTGGCCTGATTGACGTCGACCGCCCATGGTTGCAAAACGGCGAGCAAACGACCGAAACCGTCATCTACGCTTTGACCTATACGTTCGATGCGGAGGATATTCCGCTGATCGGTGGCGATTACGGAACATTCGGATTGAACGTAAGCGCGACGCAGTTGTTGAGCATGAGGAACATCCTTTATGCTGATGACCCTGATATTCCCAATGAGGCGGAACATCCGCTCGCAGGTGTGGAAGTCGAAGGTGTTGGTAATCACAACCAAGGTGGTGGTTCATTCACGATCGGCGGATACAACGATGGCGGTTCAGCTGCAATGATGGAGACGCTTCCACCGTCACCTGAATTCCGTGTCAATGTAGGTCTCCGCTGGTTCTATAACGATCACACCCTTCAGCTAAGCGGCAGGTGGCATGACAGTGTCACGACCGTGAATGCTGGATGGGATGAAGCAGTTGAAGCTGGCGTAATCACTGGTCGACCGAATGCAGATGGGGTACCAATTCCTGAACAGGATGCGTGTGCACATCGTTGGATCTGGCCGCAGTGCAAGATTGACTCACGGCACTATTGGGATATGAGCTACACGTATCGCAGGCCTGACACACTCGGTTTCAGCGAAATGACGTTGAACGTCGCAGTGCGAAATATCTTCGATACGTACCCAGACCTTGCCTTACGACAGCAAGGGCACGAGGCCTATCTTGACAACATCATGGGTCGAATGGGTTACACGTCGGTGACGTTCTCCTTCTAGTCCTACCCTTCTAACTAAACACGTCGGTGATGGTTCGCCATCACCGACGTTTTTATTTAAAGACGGTTAGACGTAGTTAAAACAGCTTGTTCATCTTTTGATGACGTTCAATCACGCGGTGTTTCGTTATTCCGCGTCGGTTCTGATTGCAGTAGCTAAGACGACTCTAACGTTAGTGCTGTTAGGGTGTGACGCTACGCCGATGAAGCAGGTGGCGAGTCCTGTTGATGCGTCGCTAAGCACAAACGACAATGAACTTCAGACTTATATAAGAGAGTTGTATGACAGAGCTGTGCGCGAACCAGAATCTGCGACACATCGAGGTCGATTAGGGATGGTCTACGACGCGAATGGATTTAAAGACGCGGCAATCGAAACGTACCATCAAACCTACCTTCTCGACACTAACGATTTACGTTGGCCTTATCTAAAGAGCCTTGCTTTAGGAAGGCAAGGGCGACTTCAAGAAGCAATTCAGGCCATGAACGTTGCGATTGAATTAGACTCGACCTATGTCGCGAGTCATTTGGCGATGGGGTTTTGGTTAATGGATCTAGGCGAATTCGAAGCCGCTTGCGAGGCGTTTGACGAGGCGGATCTAAATAACGTTGACGCAAAAAACCGTACTGCTATTGAATCTGGTCGTGCCCAGTGCAGTCTCGAACGTGGCGATCTGGACACGGCAATACGTTCACTCGATTCAATTGTGGACGACGAGTTACCTCGTTACGTCGAGTTATTACAAGCAAAGGTCGCTCGGGCTCAAGGAATAGCCATTCTGGCAGATCAGGAAGTTTTCGCCGATACTGCGATTGATCAACCGTCGTGGTCCGATCCTATTGCAGGGTCGGTGGTTGAATACACCCGTGGTTTGAGTGGCGAAACGATGCTTGCGCAGAAGTTAATCGATGGTGGTCGCGCAATCGACGCACTGCCTCTAATTTCGTCTCTTTTGAATCGATACCCGGCGGAGTCCTATCTTGTCGAGTTACATAGCTCAGCGCTCATCGCATTGGGTCGAATTGACGAAGCGATTGAGGTACTGACGAGTGGTTTAGAAGAGTTTCCACGAAATCATCTAATACACTTTAATCTTGGATTACTACGTGAAATGCAAGAGCAATTCGAGGATGCGTTACGGCACTATAAAAAAACTATCGAATTGAGAAACGAGTTCATTCCCGCCTACGACGCTCAAACTGAATTGCTACTTAGAATTGGTGAAACGGATTTTGCTAGAGACGTCTTAGAAGAATCGCTCGAATACCGTCAACCTGATTGGAATATACACTATCGTCTAGGTGTCATACACGGTGGACACGGAGACTGGGAAAAATCGGTAGCGAGTTTCGCTCGTGTGATTGAACTATCGCCGCAAAACTCGGCCGCTTACGCCAATATGGCACTCAGTCTTGCGGAGCTTCGAAGAATTCGTGAGGCTAAGGACGCGATCGCGCGCGCTAGCGCTATATCGCCTGGAAATCCAAAGGTAAAACGAGCGGTTCAAACGCTGATTGCTACTGGGGTGCTATCAGCAGAATGATGCAATCTGTCATTTGACTATATTTGAGAAAGCGAAGGCCGTTCGAATTGGGAAGTAGAAGAGGTGAATCCGCCAAACTACTACCGAGAAACGCGCCGTTGTGAGTTAGAAACGCTAGGCTTGAAAATGAACTGCAATAAGTGTTCTCACCCGAAAATGTCTCGAAGTTATCTAGTTGTTTTCGTTCGTAGTGTCTTCATTGCTTCGATTGCGTTAGTTTTACTGGTGAACTGCGGCGATGTGATAGATCCTCGGGTATCGCTACTCACATCGGTTGAGACGAATCAAGCGAATATACAGGTACAAGAGAGTATTGCCAGGTATCAACAACGGGTTAGTGAGAACCCAAAGGATCCGATTGCGGTCGGTAATTTAGGCGTCATTTACGAGCTTCATGGATTTTCAGAAGAGGCGTTAATTGCGTATGAATTAGCAACCTCACTAGATCCGGACGCGCTCAAATGGCCGTACTACCATGCGATTCTGCTTGCGGCGCGATTCGACTTGGAAAAAGCCATTGAGCGCATCAACTTAGCGATAAGTAAAGACCCGAACTATGCACCAGCTTGGCTTCAAAAGGGTCAGTTCTTATTGGACGCGAGCAGATATCACGAAGCATTGGCGAGTTTCGAGCATGCCGAGACGATTGGCGATGATCCTTATGCTGTATTAGGACAGGCACTCGCATATCTGGAATTGAATCAACCTGATGAAGTACTTCAGACGATTCAGCGAGTCGGCAGTCTGTACGAACATCCGAATGTCCGTAGGTTACGCGCAAATGCACTTATACGCTCAGGGAAAAAGGAAGAGGCTAGCTCGTTGCTTGAAGGCTTAGCCACATATAAACGGATACTCTGGAACGACCCGATAGCGGAAGAAAAAAACGAACACGGCGTCGATCATATGTCGGTGAGACTTGCAGACGCAGTCAGATTATTGAGAAACGAATCGTATGATGCCGCGTTGATCGTCCTGTCAGAGCTACGCGTAAAGTATCCGACGAATAGGAGTGTCGTACATGCGTTGGGAGGTGCGTTCGAATTGGCTGGGAACACGACACAAGCACTTAGCGTCTATGAAGAGGGAGTCGAACATCATCCAGATTTTTACGTACTAAGGACGGCCATCGCGAGTCTGTTGCTGCAATTAGATCGGCTTGATGAAGCACTCGTTCACCTCAATAGAGCGATCGAAATAGATCCTCAGCTGCATTGGGCTCATTCTCAGAAGGCGCAGGTATTGATGCGAAAAAGACAATGGCTCGAAGCAAGTTATGTGCTTAACCACGCGATTCGTGTCACGAACGACGATGCAGATCTCTATACACACTTAGGAATTTGTATGGGATTTTTAGATAGGTGGCCGGAAGCTGCAAATCTGTTTCGCGTCGCGATATCGATTGAACAAGACCACGTACCCGCATACATCAACTTAGCACGCGCGGAAACGATACTCAATAATGAAGAGAATGCACTTGTCGCGTTAGAAAACGCTCGCCGTCGAGGTGCGTCTGAAGCAATGTTGGCTTCAGTCGAGAAACAACGCGATCAAATTAGCCGTATGAAGATCACAACCGTCAAGCAATGAAATGTCTCACAGTAGTAGCTCTTAGTGGATTGTTCGTTGCATGTAGCCCAAATGATGATGACGAAGCATCGTTTCAGTTCATTGACGAAAGTGCGCAGAGGGGGCTTGACTATTCCTACATTTCTGGTAGTACAGAAGATCGTCGGCTTCCCGAAATCATGGGTGGCGGCGTTGCGCTCTTTGATTCAGACCTAGATGGTGATATTGACGCATACTTCATACAAAGTGGGCAAGTTGATACGAGGTCACCGTCTTATGCGAATGTACTTTTCTTAAATAATGGACTAGGTGAGTTCAAGTTACATAATGCCGCTGCTGCGTCGCTTGATCTCGGTTACAGCATGGGAGTCGCGATTGGCGATGTGAATCAAGATGCGCTACCAGATATTTTTGTAACACAACTTGGTAAAAATAAACTCTTAATCAACGAAGGACTAAATCAGTATCGCGACGCCACGGCGGAAGCTGGATTTCTACAGAGCGATTGGTCAACCGCAACGGCGTTCGCTGATTTCGATCTTGACGGTGATCTTGACCTATGGGTTGTAAATTACATTGAATGGAGTACGGCGCTGAAACCAGAGTGTTATCAAACAATGTTAGGGAGTCGCGATTATTGCTCACCACTTCATTTTGAAGCCCCTGCTCAAGATCGAGTTTTTCGCAATTTAGGTGATGGTCGTTTCGCTGAAGTAACAGACGAAAGTGGAGTATTCGGTACGAAAGGCAATGGACTGGGGATCGTAACAGCCGACTTCAACGGCGACAACCTGATTGATGTTTTTGTAGCGAATGACACGTCACCAAACCATTTGTGGTTAAACCAAGGAAACTTCCAATTTGAAAACCGTGCAGCCATTTGGAATTGTGCCGTGGACCAGCATGGCGACGCACGCGCAGGAATGGGAATCGTGGCTACTGACATTGACGATGATTCGGACCAAGACGTTATCGTCGTCCATATCACAACCCAGTCCGATTACGTGTTTAGTAATGAAGGTGATTACTTTCGAGATGTAGCGCCGCAAGTTGGAATGAGCATCCATTCACAACGATATACAAGGTTTGGTTTGGTAGTAAACGATCTGAATAACGACGGCTGGCTAGATATTTTCGAAGCTAATGGTGCGGTCAGTCGCTTATCTAAACCACATAACGGTGATCAATTTGCTGAACCTAATTCGTTATATGCAGGTAATGCCGACGGAAAGTTCGAAATGATTAACTATGATGGAGGCATATTCACTAGTCGCGCAGCTGCGGTTGGGGACGTCAATAACGATGGAACATTAGAAATCGTAGTAGTTGATCGCGATGCAACCGTGAAACTGCTTGTTAATCACAGCCAACGACTTGGAAATTGGATATTGCTAAATCTTCGCGACACTTACAATCGACCTGCGCTTGGCGCGAAGGTTTCATTAAATATCGGCGATAGAACGGTTACACGCGTCGTCCAGCAGGCGAGTAGCTACCTTGCTTCAAACGACCCAAGACTACATTTTGGACTTGGCGGGAATCCAGGTGTCTCGAATGTCCGAATTCGCTGGTTGAGCGGAGCCGAGAAACAAATCGATTGGCTCGATGCTGGGCAGATCGCTACGATCGTGGAGGATAAGTCCTAAGATTCTCTGGCGTTCGTTTTTTTGAGTTTTCAGGAAGTGAGTTTGACGCAATCGGAGAATTCGTTAGTTTGCCCGCAGTGGTTGTTGAACGTATTACGAAAACACCGAGATGCGTATGAACCAGAGTATGACGGTCATTTAACGGATCATTTCCCGATGATGCTCCTTGCTATGCATGGTTTAGGAACCGGTCGGAGGATCATCGAGTCCAATTCCGCTAGCTACGTGCGACGCTTGGATCGCGCACCCAGTCATCCGCACAACACCATCACGCGATTCGATGAAGGAATAGGGAAACGAGCAGCATATCGAGGGTTAATTAGCTTCCTTGATGAATCAATAGCGCGACGCGGTGTTGCAGAGACGCTCGCTGAATATCTTCCAAAGGTATTGAGCGGTTGGGTACGACATGCGTTTCACGGAACCATCCGGTTGGCTTACGGCATTCGGTTCGATGTTGAATCTGAAATCGCAGCAGGTCTGGCGTATCTCGCAACCGCAGGTACGGATGAACGACTTGAAAACGTAGCTCGAAACGCAACGCTCGCTGATAGATTCGTATGGCCGCCTCCGATAGATGTTGTGACCGATCGTTTTGACGATCGTTATGAAGAGGTTATGCTCGCCGATACGTTTGCGGTGCACACGCACATCATTGAGGATAACAAGGTGAGCGTCGCAGAAGCAGCCTTGGATATATTCAATCACACACGTGGATTTTTTGCACTGCATATGGTGACTGGTACACACGCGTTTGATATCTGTACCAAAGCAATCGAAATCGAGGCGGACGGGATGATGAATGCGGGATTAGCGGCGGCGTATCTTACTATCGGTGCGCCAATGTTTGTACCGGATGCTAAGCCTAAACCACTACGTATGGATTTCGCTCACGACGTGAAGATCGCATTCTCGTGTTCGGACCAAGCTCGACGTCTCAATAGTGAGGCATATCAACAAGCATTCAACGTTTATGGACGAAAATTCAGCTAGAACAAACGAGTGAAAAAGCGAGATACGGTTGCAATCTAAAGACAGTCCAGTGAACTGATCTACTAGCCCTCGAGCATCAGCTAGGAACCGCCGCCCGAGCTAAGGCGAGAAACGTGCCATTGTCGAAATTCTCTGGCAGTTGCGTTTCGTGAAAATTGGTCGAAGTTTTTACCGCACGACCGTCTCCGCGTCGAACATAGCGACTGAAGCGCAGGACCAGCAAATCCAACTCCGGATAGATTACGACCATCTGTCCATGCAAACCGAAAGCACCAAATCCGCCGCGAGCGACTGGCCACCAGTAGTACAGGTAAGTTGCCTCGTCGAGCGCTGGCGTTGTGCTGTATGTAACCCACGCCTGTGGTACGATTTGATCTTCAATCCAAGCACCATCTCGCACGTACAGTAAGCCGAATCGAGCGAAATCTCTCGGGGTGCTATCCAAACAGCAGTAGGTCATGAAGTTTCCGTGATCGTCTACCCACCATTCGCCTGCGAATCCAATCGATCCTCCAACGTGTAGGTTTAAGTACGCTTGAGCACCTATCCCCGTTGCTTGTTTCAAAACCTCACCAGCGACCATTACATCGGCATTAGAGTAAGAAACATGCTTTTCGCCTGGCGTACCAACTAACTCCCGGTTTATAGTCAGATCTAGTTGATTTGAGGCACGGTAAAGATCACCAGCATCAGGTTCTGTCAATGCGGTACGCAATGTCATGATGTGATCAACAGTGATATCAGCTCTCGAATCCGTATTCCACGCTGATACAAACCTAGATACGCTTTGAGCCCGACTTGCGATACGTTCCTCACTAAGCGCAATGCCTATCAACATACTGGTGACGATTTTACCAACGGACCAACTGGTCACTAAATCGGTCCTATCTCGATCTGCCGCATAACGCTCGAACACGATGTAGCCGTTCTTAATGATGAGAACCGCACCTGTCGTGTTTCCGGTCGCGAACGCATAGTTCGACGCATCCTCCAGATCGTCAGGACAAAGTCCTTGCGATTCGGCAGACCTAGTTTCCCAAGTATCCCTCGGCCATACCAATTCATACGGAGCTTCCGCAACGGATACTGAGCAGGTCGCGACAGTAGGTGCTTGTGGAGGAGCAGTTGGAGGTTGAGGTGCTACTTCGCGTGTATTACTTTCACCGCCGCCACCACATCCGAAGAGCATAATGTAAACAGCACCGATTGCGTATGCGCGGAAAGAAAAACGTCGAACCGAACGGCGCAATCTCGAAACTATCAAAATGCCTTGTCGTAGGCGATTCGAGTCGTTCTTTACCTTCAAGGAAAAACGATGTTCTTACCCGCGAACTCGCCGAATCGCGCGTGGACGACTTCGACCAAAGATTGGTGAGGTTCAGAAACATAATCTCCTGAACGCACACGAAATGCCGATGTATCGCTTGCGCCTTTGGGTTGCACCCCTTCTTCGACCGATTGGCATGCATTGAGGATCGTAGCGCGAAAGCGTGTAATCCCCAGATCAGTTTGAAGCAGCGTTTCTTGTGTACGGTCTGCAATCGTACCTTGACTATCTGCGACGGCTTGATCTTGCTCAGATATATTCGCTATACCTGTGTAGTTGGTGCCACGTTGCATATCACGATCGATCAGATAATCGTTCTCTCGACGTCGCACAGGCACAAAATCGTCGTCGACTTCGGCAAACAACCCCCGTCCTTCGCGATACCGTGTGCGTTCATCATCCGAAATCTCTCGATCAGGATGCCATGCATAACAAAAGATCCAACAGGATTCGTCGTCATACGGTACCCAGGTGTTCATCAAGCTCGTATCTTCAGGGAAGTTCCCAGGTGTAAGTGAATGATTTGGAACCAGGTACTGAGTCATGCGCCAATAGGTCTGATCGTCGTCTGCGCTTCTTGCTGCACAAAGCAACAAACCTGCGTCGTGTTCCAAGACTGTAAACCGAGGTGCACCGTCTTCGATCAGCCAGCGAAAGCGGGAGTGATTCGGAGATTCGTTTGCAGCTCGTAGTGTAGGTCGTTTGCCTCCGTCGAGTAAACTCGCTTTTTCGCCATCGTAGACGCCTGCGTGAAGATAGGAGAAGTGAGACGTATCGAGTCCACCTTCAACTGCTTGTGCCCAGTTACATTGTTGAAATTTCTTGGACACGAAGCGTTGCTCCGACGGCATCCCGAGATACTCAAAGTCGGGCAACGGTGGAGCCGATTCACCAAAAAAAGCCCAAACAACATCGCCTCGCTCCTCTACGGTCAACGCTTGGATACTTGCACGCGGCATCAGACGCGAGGCAACTTCAGGAGTGGCGTTAGGGATATCCACACAATTACCTTGCCTATCAAACTTCCAACCGTGATAGATACAGCGTAACCCGCAAGCTTCGTTTCGTCCGAAGAACAGATTGGCGCCTCGGTGTGGACAGCGTGGCTCAACGATGCCCACTTTACCCAATGTATCGCGAAATGCGACAAATTCTTCTCCGAGGAGCTTTAATCTGACCGGCGGACAGTCAGGATGTGGTAATTCGCGCGAAAGCAGCGCGGGCATCCAGTATTTCCGGAATGTTCGTCCCATCGGAGTGTCTGGACCGGTTCTGGTTAGTTTTTTATTGTCAGCGGCACTGAGCATGAACGATTCTTAACCTCGCGTCAACGAATGAATACTAAATCTTCGGTAGCGGTATGTCTATAAAGTCTGTCGACGGAATTAGTGCGAATATGCTGAATTGATCAAGAGATGCCATAGATCGTCTAATCGTCTGGAATTCGAGAGAAACTCCGAAATGTCTGAAACGAGGGATGCGTTGATTTCGATACTGGTAAATTGTCGGACGATGTGAGCGGAGATTGGATCGCGAGAATGAAGTTTTTCAATCAGCGATGTACTAACGAATCGGCAACTTCCAGTGACTCCGATATCAAGTAATCTTTGAATATTAGCTTGATTTGAAAGGTGAACTGTGCGCTAACGCCAAATATTCGAATCAACCACTTTATCGATCACTGGACGGTACTTTTTCTAGATCGAGGCGTTATCTAAATGTCTCGTAGGGTGCGTCAGATTCAATTCATCGAGTAGTGCTAGTAACTCGGGGTCAGAGGCAAGCAGCGAGTTCGTGCGAGACTCTTGGACGCTTGAGTAGACGAGTAGTAGATCTTCGGCGGTGTCGACGTCGACCGCGAATGCTTGGGACTGGACTGATCGAACCTGTAAGCCTAATCGAGTCGCCGCCTCAATGTGGGGATGGTAGCTTCGCCCATCGAATATAAGAGGAAACGCGTTGGGAGGTGTACATACCAACGCGTTTGTACCAATTTTGTGCCCGTCAGGAACGATTGTGACGTCGGCGTGGTAGTGAAGGACATGGTCAACATCACTACCTTTAATCAGCGGTACATCACCTGGTACGATGATGCTCGTTGTGGCGTTTAGACCATTTTTTACCCTCTCGCCTGCATCGGTCAAGGCATCAACGAGAGTATGGGCTTGATCGCGATACAACGAGACATTCCACTTTTCAGCAATCGACTTAGCCTCAGTAGCACGCGACGTTAATAGGATCCCGTCAACGGATTTTGCTTCGACTAAGGCGTGTAGTACGTCGTTAAGCATGGCGAGCGCAAGGCGCGAGCGCACATCCGCGGATAGTCGAGGTGACAACCGTCGTTTCGCGTTCTCCGCCCCTTTAAATGGGACAATCGCCCAGACGCTCATGAGTAGTTAGGTAAGTTCGTCAAGAAAGTCCACGCAATTGCTCGCGAGCTGGATCTTGTCGTCTAATGTGTGCATGATTGAAGGCGCCATTCGCACTCGAATACCAAGCGCTTCAATTTCTGCAGTATGGTGAGCGTCAGTGTTATCAATCATGTAACCATCCAAGATCTCATGATAGTGGCGGGCTACTCCTGTGCACGTAACTTGCATGCCTAATTCACTCATCATCTTGGCCGTAGGACCCTTGATTGAGCGATCGCCAACGATAGGAGAAACTGCAACGACAGGAAATTCGCGTTCGACCAATATCGCTCGCATCTCATCGACCTCAAGAATCGGGTCAATCGAGAGAAAGGGATTTGAGGGGCAGATCACAATGCCGGAGATTTGGTCTGTCTTGATTGCAGGACTTAGGGATGCAGGTGTACGCTGATGGTATTCGAGTTTGGATACTTTCGGATTACACTGTAGTCGTACGAAGTAATCCTGAAACGCCAAAGAGCCTTGGTCCGTCAAAACACGCGTCCGAAGAGACGCGTCGGTAACAGGAACGATCCTGTATTTGATACCGAGACGAGAACAGATGATTTCAGTGATTTCTGTTAGTGACCTTCCGCGTTTGATTGATCCTGTCCTAAACAAATGCAAGGCTAGATCACGGTCACCCAGCTGAAACCAAGTGTCTGCTTCGAATCGCTTGAGTTCTTCTAGACAATCCCAAGCTTCATCTTCGCGTCCCCAGCCAGTCGATTCATTGACGATACCTGCCAGCGTATACGTTAGCGTATCGATGTCGGGTGAGATGCTCAGACCGAAATGTTCGAAATCGTCGCCGACGTTAACGACGAATATGACTTCGCTAGGGTCGAGAACATGAGTTAAACCCAGACTCAATTTGGCACCACCGACGCCACCCGTCAGTGCGAGGATCGTCATCTAAATAAGTCGTCCTCTAGCGGACGGTTGATTAACGCAGCGCTTTGATTACAGCCCTGCGCAGTGGCGCCGCGAACGAGTACCGCAGGTATACGCTCGTCCGTTTCTCCCATTGCAAGGGTCGCCATCGCGGCGATGCTATCTGCGCGGTTAATCATGGTGATCTTCAGTTCGCGACCATGCAGATCAAATCCGCCACGTCGATCATCCAACACCATCATATGGCTCGCCCCGATAGCGATGCCGACTGTACCGAGTCGCCATGGGCGATTTGCCGAGTCAGTGATCAGTACGCCAATCCGCTTTTCGGTCTTCTTTGCAATATCGTTGTGGATTTTCGAAGCACTTAGATCAGGATCCAAAGGTAGAAGCAGCGCCGAGCCGTGATGCCCGTGCTCGATATTCGATTGGTCGATACCCGCATTCGCGCCAACGTGACCGAGTCGATGACGTACGATTAAGACTCCTACTTTCTTGCGCACGATGTCGGTCGATTCCTGAAGAATCAGCTCTACGATGCGGGGATCTTTCTCGACCTCTTTCGCCAACTCAATAGCAGCAGTACTGGGTTCGACGTCGGCCAAATGCACGAGACGCCCCTCAACCTTAGAGATGACTTTCTGCGCAATCGCGAGGATGTCGCCGTCCTGAAGTTTGATTTCCTGTTCAACTAGTGCGTCGAGAATGATGCTCGTAAGATCGTCACCTTCATCGAATAGGGGTAAGCCTTCGATGGGCAGAATCTCGAAGGTCACGGTTTCAGTGGTCGTCTTGACCGACGATTTTGATTCCTGAATGTGCGATATCGTGCCGTCGGTTGATCTGGATCAAGACACTTGTCAGTGCTTCAACGGCTGCTGAATTCTCGATCGGTCCAGCGTGCCATGCGCACATTCCAGCTTGTTCGGCGAGTTCGATGACGCGTTTTCGAGCGGCTCGTTTGTTGCCGGAAACAAGAACATCGCATTCGATGTGAGCATCGGTTTGCAGCAAGTGGGCGGCGACATTTTGAAACGCGGTGACAACAGTAACGGAATCTCCAAGGAAATCCTGGGCTCGTTTACCGGCACTTCCTTCCGACGGCAGCTGTACTGTGCCCACTTTGGGTGGTACGAGTGGGACTGTTACATCGATCAAGATTTTTCCGGAGAGTCCCTCTTTCACAGTATCTAGCGTCGAAATTTGATGTTCTGCCGGCACCGTTAGTACCACTAGGGTTCCCGCGGACGCTGCGTCGGGATTTTCCATCGCTTGAGCCGGTGTGTCTGGACTAATCTTGTGGAGGTTATCAACTGCTTTTTGTGCCTTTGCCAGTGTTCTCGAACCGATGATGATTTCGTGACCAGCCTTTGCCCATCGGATCGCGAGACCTGTACCAAGGTCACCTGTGCCACCTAGAATCGCGATTTTTTCAGTTTCGCTCATGCGGAACCATTGGCGAATGAAGTGGGGAATTATCGGCATCTGAATTTCGAGAGATTTATCCTACGTCATCCCATTCGTTAGGATGAAATCGTCAAACCAAGGAACGCTCAGCGCCCGTGACCATACGGCGAAGGCGCTCTCCTAGTATGGTCATGAGGAGGAGCAAAACGGTTAGTAAACCGGTAGGGAACGCCAGCTGCCATGGCGTGGCATAGATGTTCTTGCTGCCGTCGGCGATCAATACGCCTAAGCTCGTCATTGGCTCTTGTACACCTAACCCCAAAAAACTAATGAAGCTCTCAGAGATGATGACAGATGGGATCATGAGTGTAGCAAAAACGATTGCGGACCCAAGCACATTTGGCACGACATGCCTCACGACGATTCGGTATTCCGGTAGTCCCATTGCGCGTGCGGAAGCCACAAAAGGTGCTGCTTTCAATACGAGTGCTTGACCGCGCACGATACGAGATACATCAAGCCACGAGACTGCACCAATCGCAATAAATAGAAGATAGATGTTGCGGCCCAACATGACCACCAAAACGATCACGACCAATACGTACGGTATGGCGTACATGCCATCAACAATCCGCATCATTACTTGATCGGTCGTGCCACCTACATAGCCAGATACGGCGCCCCACGGTAAGCCGATACAGAAGCTAACGGTCGTTGCCAGAACGGCAATTAGAAGGCTTATGCGCCCTCCCATCATGGTGCGAGTGAATAAGTCTCGACCAACGTTGTCAGTTCCAAACCAATGCTCACCGGAAGGCGGTACTCCGATTGCCTCCCAGTGGATCGCGTCATATTCCCACGCAGCTATGTGAGGTCCAACAATGGTTGCCGCGAGCACAAGCAGCAGAAGACCACATGTGACTTTGACGTAGATTGGTCCGAAAAATCCAATCCGAGAATCGGTAGCGATCGCGTCAGTCAATTTAGCTGAATCCGTGGGTCGATTCGTAGAAATACGAGGTCGATAAGGAAGTTCAATATCAATATTGAGGTCGTATAGACGAGGACAGCGCCAAGGACTAAGGTGTAGTCGCGATCAAGAGCACCTTGAACGAAATAGTGCCCGATACCGGGAATTGAGAAAAACACCTCTACGACCATCGAACCTGCGAGTAGCGTGGCGGCTGCTGGACCCACGAATGACAGTACGGGTACCAAAGCAGAAGGGACGACGTGATGCCAGAGGAGCCGCCAGTTTGTCACACCTTTGGCTTGTGCTGTTGTTGCGAACGGCTGATTTAGTGCCTCTAGGCAGCTGCTTCTGCTTAATCGTGCGAAAGCCGCGATGTAGGGTATACAGAGAGAAACAACCGGCAATATAAGATGAAGTGGGGATTCGAGACCTCCGGCTGGCAACCACTGGAGCACCAGCGAGAACAGGAGCACGAGTAACGGCGCTGCGACTAGAGGCGGCAACGCTAGTCCGCACGTAACGAACCCTTCAAGTGCTGCGTCCAGTGTCCGATTGCGATAGCGCGCCATCGTTGCGCCGAGAAAAAGGCCTAGCGTAACCGCAATCATGAGCGCGATGCCGCCTATTAGGAGACTAATTGGTAAGCCGTGGAATAGGAGTTCAGCAACCGTGAAGTCTTTCTGCTTGTAGGACGGTCCTAAATCACCACGGACGAGCCCCCATAGATAGCTACCGTATTGGTGAAGTAGTGGATCATCGAGGTTATACGCCGCCAGCAAATTCTGCTCGACCGCCGGAGAGACTGCACGTTCACTGTCAAATGGTCCGCCGGGCGCTACTCGCAAAAGGAAGAACGTAAGTGTCAGGACAACCCAGATGGTCGTCAACATGAAAAGAGAGCGTCTAAATATGTAGCGCAGCATCAGTGAGATTCATCGTGTACTAGCATCCGCAGCAGCTAGTGGGCTAGTCGTCGCCTCAGCCGACATCAGCTATGGAGCTTCAACCCAATGTAGGAAGCGAACTGGATGCAGGTTTCGACCATTTCGCTCCCACCCGCCAACGTGCGTCTTTACCAGGTTGAGTGTCATCGTCACATACAGTGGAATAACAGGGAAGTCCTGTAGTGCGGTTTCTTCCGCCGAAGCCAGCTTTACTAACCTCGCTTGAAGATCGGCGGTCTTGCGGGCTTCTTCGAACATCGCATCAAATTTATCAGAGTGATAGCGACCGTAATTCGCCGGACCGATCTTGGACCAGAGTAACTCGATGTAATGCTCTGGATTGTTCTCACCAAACCATCCTGCTTGTGCGACCTCGAAATCGCCGTTCTGAAGGTCGCTGAAGTGAGTCGCTAGGTTGGTGTGGTGCAATATTGTCTTAATACCCACGTCCTTCCACATAGCCGCGATCGCTACGTAGACCCGTTTGTTTTCGGCGCCCGATATGTAACGTAAAGTCACTTCTAATGGCTGAGACTCGTTAAATCCCGCTTCAGCTAAGAGGGCCATAGCACGTTCATTGGAAGATTCAGCGTCCGGACCGCGCGACATGTGACCCAACACGAGCGGTGGCGATAGTGTTTCACTTGGAATCTCACCGGCCGCGAGAACTTGGTCCGTGATGCGAACTCGGGAGATTGCAGCGGCGAGCGCTGCCCGTACCCGCACGTCGTCGAACGGCTTCACACGCGTGTTGACTACGAGATACATGATCGATTGCAAAGGTGCGTTTCTGGCCTCGTTCGGGCGCTCCTGCAAGACTCTACTCACCAGAGTGTGTGGGTATCCGTGAACGATGTCCATGTCTCCGGCGACGAATCGGTTGTATGCAGCTGCTGGTTCTTGAAATGGGTAATAACGCACAGTGTCGATGGTGGCTTCGTCCGCATAGAGAAAGCGCTTATTTCTCCTTAGTTCAACATATTGACGTGGCCGCCATTCACTGAGAACATAAGCGCCGTTAGATACCCAGTTTTCCGCTTTGATCCATGCATCGCCGTGCTTTTCAACGGCATGTTCTGCGATCGGGTAAGCGATGGGGTAGAGCAGACGTTCTAAGAGAAACGGAAATGGCTCTTCTAGGTTGATTGTTAGAGTGTGCTCATCTTCCATCGTAACGCCAAGTTGGTCAACGGCCAGGTCACCGCGGTTGATGATTTCCGCATTCTTGATGCAATAGAGAAAGTGTGCAAGTGGGGATGCGGTTTGCGGATCTTGATGGCGACGTAATCCAAAGACGAAGTCTCTCGCTGTGAGTGGGTGTCCATCGCTCCAGGTCGCGTCTGGATTAAGTTCGAGGCGCCACTCTAAGCCGTCGTCCGATGTCGTCCAACGTTCTGCTACGCCAGGAAGGATCTCCCCGCGCGGTCCCATGGTGGTTAGACCGAGGAAAAGGTCTTTTAGGATGTGTTCTTCTGCATTTGCGAAGTAGCGATGCGGATCTAAAGTTCCTGGTTCGGCTGAATTGCCGATATTCAGGATATCGATCTCAGGTTCTGCGGACGTGCCGACGCACAGCGCGATCGCCAGAGTTGCGACTAACGCATTATTGAACCGATTCAGGAGGTATATAGGTAATCTCGCGTTAACGGAACCGTATTGTTTTGATGTGCGAGCTGCATTTGGAACACTACGAGCGAGTCATATTCGAAAGCAGTTTGACACGCGCATAAATAGAACTCCCAAAGTCGGCAAAATCTCTCGCCTTGTCGCTTTTTCACTTCGTCACGAACTTTCTGAAAGCGTTCGTTCCACGCGGCAAGTGTTAATGCGTAGTGCCGCCGCCAGACCTCTACATCTGAGATGAATAAGCGATTGGTCTCAATCGATTCAGTGACCTCGGAAAGCGACGGGATATATCCGCCCGGGAATATGTAACGTTTTATCCATGGATTAGTTGGCGTTGGCTCAGACGCACTGCCGATGGTGTGAATCGTTGCGATGCCGTTGGACTTGAGCAACTGTCTCACACGTTCGAAGTACTTAGTGAAGTTGCGCTTTCCGACATGTTCGAACATGCCGACAGAAACGATTGCGTCGTACTCAGATTCATGCTCTCGATAGTCTTCAAGGAGGAACTGAACCTGGTTACCCAAATTCCGCTCCTTCGCTCGCTCCTTCGCAACGCGTAACTGTGAAGTTGAGAGTGTGATTCCAGTGACGTGAACATCGGCATGTTCTGCTAGATACATCGCTAACGACCCCCAACCTGATCCAATATCCAGCACGCGTTGACCCGGCTTTAGACAGAGTTTGTTCATCAAGTGACGACATTTCGCTTGCTGCGCCTCTTCAAGCGACTGTTCCGATTTCTCAAAGTAGGCACATGAGTAGTGCATGTCCGCGTCGAGAAAACCACGATACAGATCATCATCCAAGTTGTAATGAAACGAAACGTTGCGAAGACTTGCTTTCACTGTATTCCAAGAGTGCGTGATGGACGCGAATGCAGGTGCGAATACGGATCCCTTGACACTGGCGTAGTCGTTCATATTGATACGTAGTAACCGTAAAAAGTCGGTTAGAGAGCCTTCTTCTATGTCCAACTCCTCGTTCATATAGCATTCGCCAAGGTACAACTGTGGATTTCGAAGAATTCGTAACAACGTACCGCGTCGATTGACCTTCACGACGATTGGTTTTCCATCGCTTCCAAATGTCGTTCGATTGCCTTGATGGTCAATCAGACAAAGCGAACCAGACTTGATACGTTCGCTAAAAAGACGATCGATGAGACCCATGCGACGCGATTGCGTAAACAGTAGCTTCAAAGTTTAATGTCGTACTCAACTTATTTCTCAAGGCGTAGACCATCATGAAGGTGAGCATTGGTATCGGTGGACCAGCATCAGGTAGAACGCGCGATTTTGAACAGCAGGTGACGTTTGTCGTTGAGGCAGAGAAACTTGGCGTTTCGGATGTGTGGTCAGCAGAAGCGTGGGGGCAAGATGCGATAGTTCCGTTAGCGTTTCTCGCGGCTCGGACGACCCGTATTCGTCTTGGGACAGGCATCGCGCAGATCAGCGCTCGTGTTCCATCGATGACGGCGATGACCGCTATGACGATGGCTGCACTATCAAATGATCGATTCATCCTAGGTCTAGGTGTATCTGGTCCTCAAGTCGTTGAAGGACTTCAAGGTCGACCATTTAAGGCGCCGCTTACTCGAATGAAAGAGACCGTTGACATCGTACGAATGGCATTTCGAGGCGAAAAGATTCAATACGACGGTAAATACCACGTGTTGCCGCGACCTGGTGGGGAAGGCAAAGCGCTTCGTCTCGCCCAACCTCCCGTCGAATCGATTCCGATCTATCTCGCGACGCTTGGACCGAAAGCACTTGAATACACGGGCGAAGTTGCGGATGGATGGTTGGGAACCTCCTTCACACCGAATCAGGCCCGAGCGCATCTCGACTTTATTTCACAAGGAGCTGCGCGCGCTGGACGCTCACTCGACGAAATCGACATTCAAGCAGGTGGATCCGTGATTTTTACGGACGAGCCACAGCAAGTCATCGAACAAATGAAGTCAGGACTTGCGTTTACCTTAGGTGCGATGGGTTCGGCAACAACAAACTTTTACAACGATGCCTACAAACGAGCAGGTTGGGCGGATGCGGCTTCAGAAGTTCAACGACTCTGGGTAGAAGGAAAGCGCGACGAGGCGACAAGGCTTGTGCCTGACGACATGGTTGAACAATCAAATTTGATTGGCGATGAGACTCGGATACTGGAGAGGCTGAAGGTGTATCGCGACGCTGGCGTTACGACGTTGCGTGTAGCTCCGGGTGGTAATTCAATGGAATCTCAGCTGGAAACGCTGGGTCGTACAATGGATTTGATTCGATCGCTTGACGATACCTAAGCGATCTTTGCCATACAGATGCCTCGGCGAACCTAGCGAAGCGCGAACTGATTAACGATTCGCGTCTGCGGCGAGGATATGAGACACCGTCGCTTCAACCATGGCGGGAATGATTGGTTCCGGCAAGTCATGTCCCATTTTGTCTATAAGTCTGAGCGTTCCGTCGTTCACAGTTTCGATAAGATCTACGCTGCCATCGTGAGCGACCAATGGATCATCGGTACCGTGGATTGCAAGGACAGGCACTTTACACTCGCGGATCACATCTCGCCGATCACCGTCGGTAACAATGGCCGCAAACTGACGAAGAATCGCTGCCGGGCGTAGCGCTCGGTCGTAGGCAAGCTCAACGAATCGTCCCATCCCCACTTCAGTACTCTGGTAGTGCGGACCTCCGAGGAGGTTGTTGACATTGCGACCGTTCTCGATTGCAGCGTCACGATCCATTTCTACGAAGTTACTGGCGAGTGCAGCGATCGCCTCGGGTTTTGGCTCACCAACATCAGGATTACCTGTCGTACTCATAATCGAAGTAAGACTGAAAACTCGTTCAGGATGGTTCGCCACTAACCTTTGAGCGATCATACCGCCCATGGACACGCCTACGATATGCGCTCCAGATTGACCGACGTGATTTAGTAGATGGACCGCATCCAACGCCATATCGGATAGGGAATAAGGAGGTGACAGAAGTGAGGCATCTTCTCGAGCCGCGATAAGCTCAGCGATCGTGGGTGGCGTTCCGCCCTGATCGAAGGAAAGCCCACAGTCACGATTATCGAAGTAGATTACGCGGAGACCCGATTCGACAATACCGTCGAGAAATGACTCAGGCCAATGGATTAACTGGCATCCGACTCCATGAATAAGTAGTACGGGCGGGTCAGCGCGAGAACCACGCTGTTCAAAATATATGTCGCCTAAGGGGCTTCTGAGTGTCGGCATGCTTAGATCAGCTGATCGTCAATTCTTGCGTCGCGATTCGTGATGCGGTGGGGATTGTAGGTGTGGACGACAAATGCGTCGAAATCGTAACGGTGTTTGGAATCGGGTCTACGAGGTAGTAGCGGCGATGTCGACGTCTTCGGTTCTTCGAGCACGCCATCGAGAGGCGATGCGATGACCTAGATTCTTGAATTGGTGCGGGAATGCCAACATTGCAGGCGTACATACAAGTGTGAGAACGGTCGCAAACGTGAGACCGAACACGATTGCTTGAGCAAGGGGTACCCAGAAACTCGACACGGTACTTCCCACGATGATCTCGCCATTGACGAAATCCATAGAGATATTGCTCGCAAGAGGCATCAATCCCATCACAGTGGTTACGGTAGTGAGAAGGACTGGTCGGAATCTCTGTGCTCCGGTACGAACGATTAGATCCAGGTAATGCAACTCCGGGTGGTCGCGTCGCAATTGGTTGTAGGTATCGATGAGCACGATGTTGTTGTTCACGACGATCCCGGCAAGAGCAACCACTCCAATTCCTGTCAGGATTGCACTAAATGGTCGACCGGTGATAACCAAACCGAGCAATACACCAGCCGTCGACATTACGACACTGAAAAGGATCAGAAAACTCTGATAGATACTGTTGAATTGTGTGACTAGCAACACGAACATCAGACATAACGCGAAAATGAAAGCTTGAATCACGAAAGCGATGGATTCTTGCTGTTCTTCGTTTGCGCCGCGGAACCGAATCGTGACACGCGGATCGAATCGCTGTTCGTTTAACCATGCACCAATTTCTCGAACTTTCGCGTCCGCCAATACTCCAGGTTCGACATCGGCGAGGATTTCAAACACGTGCTTTCGATCTCGACGGGTGATGTTCTCAATACTGTTGATCGGTTCGCGTTTGACGAAGTTAGACATCGGGACCAAGCCTTGAGTCGTTGGAATCCGCATATCGTCCAATGCGTCGAGTCCACGACTATCATCAGGATAACGCACTCGAATGTCCACGGCATCATCTACGTCATCTGGCCGGTATTCACCCATGAATATTCCGTTCGTCACGAGTTGCACGGCCATTCCTACGAGTGTGACATCAGCGTTAAAGATGGCTGCTCGAGCACGATCAACGGCGATACGCCACTGTACGCCCGGAATTGGGCGAGAGTCTTCGACGTCACGCAGTCCATCCACATTGGTATCAACGTACTCGCGGACTGCAGCAACGACAGGCGGGATGAGTTCGCGGTAGTTTGACGAAAACTCAATCTGCACGGGTTTTCCTACGGGTGGACCTTCTTCGAGTGGTCTAATCTCTACGACGATACCTGCGAGGTCTTGCACCCGGCCACGCATGACCTCCAGTGTGTCTTCCCCGGACAATTCGCGTTCAGATTGGTCTACCAGTTCGACGAATATCGATGCGATAACGTCCTGCGCGGCATCTTGCCGACCAAAGAAACCACCGGCGGCAACGGTCGCGATTGTGTCGATTCCCTGAATTCCTGGCACGTGTAAGAGTCGATCTTCGACTTCACCAACGAGTTCTGAGGTTTGGTCGATCGTTAGGTTTCCACGCGCATGAATCAGTACTTGCGCAAATTGCGGATCGGATTCGAAGAAGATCATCCCCAGTTGCTTAGCGTTGTACGCCGCAAACGAAAGCACTAACGCGAGCACAGTGAGCGTCACGGTTAACCATGCGTGACGAGTCGATACCCTCACGATTCGAGCGTACAGGCCGGTGAAAGATCGCAGCTTAGTGGGATCGCCAGTCTCGAGAACATTTGTTCGGTTTTTTGCCGCTTCTGTTACTGAACCGGCTTTTCCGAATATCGCACCAAGAACGGGACCGAAGCAAAGAGCGTAGAGCAGGCTGCCACTTAGTACAGCAAATACCGTGACGGGCAGGTAACTCATGAACTTACCTGAGACACCGGGCCAAAACATCAATGGAAGAAATGCGGCAAGTGTGGTTGCAACGGACGCGGTAACGGGCCAAAACATGCGTTTTGCAGCTAACGCATATGCTTCGTTTCGTGCGTGTCCTTCGATCATCTTGCGATCTGCATACTCCGTGATCACGATGGCACCGTCGATCAACATGCCAAGACCTAACAGCATGCCGAATAGCACCATGAAATTGAAGGTCATATCCATGACCCATACGATTCCAATCGCGAATAGAAATGACACTGGAATCGCCATCCCGACGATGATTCCGCTTCGGAAACCCATACTGCCAACCACGAGCACCATCACGATCACGAGCGCAGTAAGGACGTTCCCTTCCAGTTCGCGTACTTGGCGCAGCGCGAAAGGCGATTGATCTTGACTGTAGAAGACTTCCACGTACTTTGGCGTCGAAACCTTCCACTCGTCGACGATCGTTTTCACCGCGTTGGCGGTGTCGATTTCGTTTGCGTTGGCGCGATTGAATACATAGACGGCAATAGTCTGTGCGCCGTTTACGCGTGCGAAGTTGTCCCGGTCCTTGAATGTTCGTCGTACCGACGCGATATCTTTTAGTGTGATCGCGACGTCACCATCCACTTTAACCGGTAGGTCCCAAAGATCCCGCGCTTCTTCGACAACACTCGGTACTTTGATCGATATGCGACCATCGCCCGAATCGAGTGCACCCGCAGGTATTAGTCGCGTATTGCGTTGGAGTGTGACCATCAATTGATCGATCGTGACTTCATAGGCAGCAAGATCCGCAGGATCGATAACGACCTCAAGGAGTTCTTCACGATTTCCACGAATATCGGCTTCAAGGACAGAAGGTATCGTTTCGAGTCGTGCTTTCAGATCCTGCGCCAATTGATAGAGCATGCGCTCTGGCGCTTCGCTACCCGTTATATTGACCTGTAATACAGCAAAGCTCGAGGTAGTTTGTTCACTGACGATCGGTTCTTCTGCGGTCGTGGGGAACTTCACCTTTGCGCGATCAACGGCTTCTCGAACATCTAATAGAGCTTTGTTCAGATCGACTTCAACATCGAATTCCACAAACACCGTCGCAGCACCCTCATTGCCAAACGACTGGACTTCCTCAACACCCTCGACGGAAGCGAGTTCCGTTTCCATCGGTAAAACGAGAAGTTGAATTGCGTCTTCTGGTGATATGCCTTCATGTAGCACCGTGATCACGAAGAAGGGGACGTCAATCCTTGGACTCGACTCGATTGGAATGGAGACGCGCCCGATGAGACCAAACAGTACGACCACGAACATCAACAACATCGTTGTTCGTTTACGACCGAGGGTTCGGTCGATTAGAAGATCTCTCATGTTGAACGCAACCTAGATTTCATCTTCAAAAACGACTTCAACGATCTCGTTTGGAACTACGAAGTCTTGACCTACCGTGATCAAGGTTGCGACGTCCGGCAATCCTGTTATCCATGCGCCGTCTTGGTCCTCGGTTACGATTGAGATCGGTGCAAACGTGACACGACTGGCTTCACCCACGGTTTGAATGCCGAGCTGACCGTCATCGTTAATACCAATAAGCGCTACTGGGACTTTATGAGCTAGGTAAGTCTCCAGTGGTATCAAGAGCTCTGCGGTGAGACCTGATCGAATCGTGAAATCGGGATTTTCGACGAGAACTTCAACAACGAATGTCCGTGTGTTCGCGTTGGATTGCTGCCCGATAAACGTGACCGTACCTGAGATCGTCTCGCCGGACGGCAAACGCGCTTGAGCGATAGTTCCTACCGCAAAATGATGGATCTCCTTCTCACTAACTTGCGCGATCACCTTCATAGGATCAAGGTCAATGAGCGTTACACAGGAACTACCAGGTTGGAGCAAATCACCGACTTCCGCGTGACTTTCTTCGATAAAACCACCGAATGGTGCTTTGATCGTCGCCCGTTCAAGTTCCTTCTGTCGCTGTAATAGAGTTGCTTCTGCTTGTGTGACGCGAGCCTTCGCAGCTGCGATCTGTCGTTCGATTTGTAATCCGCTATTTCGCAGCGACGCCTGACCTTCGTATTCAAGTTTCATCTCGCGAAGCAGGTCTTCCGCTTCCCGAACCCTTGCTTCACGTTCGTCCTGTTCAAGAATGCACAAGGCATCGCCTTCGCGCACTTGATCTCCAAGTTCGACCGCACGTTTTACTACTAATCCACCGACCTCAGCTCGCACACTAACCGTACGTTTGTTTTCTGTTCGTCCACTCAAGCTAGAAATCCGCTGCTTTTCCTCCGCAACGCTGACTCTTGCGCGTACTTTTGTGGCTGGTAAATCTTCTACAAGTGCCGCGGTCTCGGCATTGATGTCAGCGAGCGTTTTGTCTGACGCGACGATTTCTTCTGGCGTAAGAAAGTCATATGAAAACCAAGCGATCGCTATCAAAAGGATCACGATCGCGACCCAGAAATTGCGTGACATGTGACGAATAATCTATGCTTAGGTGTCTTGAGAAATGAAGGTCTAGAACGCCTTGCAAGGCATACCTTCACTGTAGGCCGATTGTCGGCAGGGCAATAATAGTCTCTCGGAACAAGAAATGTTGAAAACTGTCTTGTTTTAGTGAGTGCTGCGTTGTAATTGTGTAGTGCAGAGAGACACCCGGTGACACCGAATGGGGACAGGTTTGAATAGGTTTACACTGACGCTGGCAGTTGTCGGCACACTGTTGCTCTCAACTTCGTGCGGAAATAACGAAATACAGGAATTGAAAGCCCTGATTGAATGGAATCCAGAATATACGAAAAACTGGGCACCGGCCATCGGTTCTTCATTACCACCACTCTCGGTCAAAGATACCAGTGGCAATACACCAAGCATCGACGACCTGACCGGAGAAAGAGGGCTTCTTATTTTCTTCGTTCGTTCTACAAATTGGTGACCGTACTGTAAGACTCAGCTCGTGCAGCTGAACGAACGATTCGACGCATTCCAATCTCTTGGTGTGAATATCGCCGCCATCTCGTACGACTCATATGAACAAAACGGCTCGTTCTCGGACGAACAGGATCTTAGGTACCCGGTGCTCGCCGACCAAGGTGCGTCAACGGTTAAAAGTCTCGGAATCCTCAATGAGGAGTACGAGGTCGGACATCCCGTTTACGGTATTCCGCATCCAGGCATCATCTTCGTGCTTCCAGACGCAACCATCAAGTTCAAACGCGCTATACCAGGTTACAAAGACCGACCAGATCTGGATGAACTGCTGGCTGCAGTTAGAGAAGCGTCTACCTCTAGCTAACGACGCTCATTACACAGACGAAGCCTTTCGAATTACGCTAGTGACTGTGTTTGTATGAAATCACGTCTGCGAACACATTTCAGAGCATCGATTGCTTTGTTTGGTGTACCCCTATTGGTCTCGTGTTCTGCGATCATGTCTGGTGTTACGAACAGTATTGCAGAAGATTTGTCGGCGGCGGTTTTGGGAAGTCCCGATTTTGGTGTTGTGGCGGAGGGCTTGCCTGCTTATCTGTTACTCGTGGATGCGCTAGTTGAAGGCGATCCTGACGATGCCGCGTTACTGAACACCGCAGCGATGCTCAATAGTTCATATGCGTCTGGATTCGTCGCAGAGCAATCGCGACGTGAATACTTCGCAACCAAAGCGAAGCACCTCGCATTACGAGCCATTTGCCGACACAGAACTACATTCTGTGACGTTGTAGACACATCATTCAGACAATTCACAGCTACAGTCGACGACGCGTCGATACGTGATATTGAATACCTCTATATCCTTGCAAGCAGTTGGTCTGGTTGGATTCAAGTTCATTCGTCCGACTACGAAGCCATCGCTGAACTCCCTAGAGCGAAGTATCTAATGGAACGTGTCATTCAGTTGGATTCAGCTTACGCGAAGGGATCTCCATACATCTACATGGGGGTCTTCGCTACGTTTCTACCCGCCGCATTGGGCGGCGAACCAGAAGTAGGTCGAGAGCAATTTGAGCGAGCCATAGAGATAAGTGATGGTCAGAATCTCTACGCCAAATCGATGATGGCAGAGATGTATGCGCGCGCTATATTTGATCGCAAATTGCATGATCGTCTAGTTACCGAGGTCCTGGAAGAAGATCCCGATGCTGGTGAGCTAACGCTTCAAAACGTCGTCGCACAGAAACTCGCACTGCAACTGAAGGAATCGGCCGATGACTATTTCTAAACGGCTGTTTTTACGTGGTCTGATACTCACGCTGAGTATTGGATTGGCGTCCTCCATAGGCGCGGAGACGAACTTTAAGATCGCGACGGTTTCCCCCGACGGGTCAGCTTGGATGCGAGATCTGCGCCGCACGACTAGCTTGATTGAAGCTCAAACGGAAAGCCGCGTAAGTTTTCGAGTCTACCCCGGTGGGGTTATGGGCGATGACCGAGCAGTATTGCGGAAAATGCGAGCGCGTCAACTGCACGGTGGCATCGTTCAAACCGGTGTGCTCGAACCCATCAGTTCGGCTGTGCAACTATACAACCTTCCGATGTTCTTTCGTGATTTCGAGGAAGTCACGAAGGTTCGAAGCACGCTGGATCAGATTTTGCTCCAAGATCTCGCAGATCATGGATTCGAAGCGCTTGGATTCGTTGGTGTAGGTTTCGCGAATGCTATGAGCTCGAAATCGGGTACTTCAATAAGCGACGCTCGACGCCTAAAAGTATGGGCACCCAAAGGAGACGCAGGCGCGGTAAGACTTCTTGATGCGTTCGGGATCGTTCCGGTACCGTTGTCCATTGTTGACGTGCTGGCGGGATTGCAAACTGGTCTGATCGATACCGTCGCTGTGCCGCCGACTGCAGCCATCGTCCTGCAGTGGCACACCCAGCTTGACTACATTCTTGACTTACCCTTCATGTATATCTACAGCGTATTCGTGCTCGATGCGCGCCAGTTTGCTCGTTTAGACCCGAACGATCAAGAGTTGACTCGGAATACCTTTCGAACTTTTCTTTCAAGAGTAGAACAACAGAATTACGCCGATCACGATCGTGCGCTTGCAGCGTTGCAGAGACAAGGTCTAACCGTACTGACACCTTCTGACGAAGAGGTAGCGGAGTGGCGAGATGCTGCGAAGCGTGCAGCTGCTGCTTGGGTTGCGAGTGATATTCTCGTGAATGAGCACGTGAATCTGTTGGCGAAAACCGTGGCTAGCTATCGTGAGTCAGCTTCTCGATAAAGTCGCGATCGCACTTCGGTGGATCGGCAACGTACTACTGGTCGGGCTTTTCCTGACAATGCTGCTCGTCGCAGCGTTACAAGTGATTGCTCGTGAGTTCGGACTCGGTTTATATTGGGGTGACGACCTCGTTCGCATGGCTGTGCTATGGGTCACAATGGTCGGCGCGGTCGTTGCGATCGGTGATAGCAAACATATTCGAATCGATTTGATCGACCGGTTCCTATCGGAATTAGCGAGACGTATCGCGTGGGCGATTTCATGTCTTGGAACCGCAGTGATCTGTGCCGTATTTGGTTATTTCTCGCTCGACATGGTTGGCTGGGACTATGTTGACGGCACACCCGGCGTCGGTCGGGCACCAGCGTGGGTATTTGAAACGGTCATCCCCGGCTCGGCGTTCCTCATGACCCTGCGTTTTACGTTACAGGCGTTTCTCAAACCCGCCACATGACTTGGTTCGCGGTGGCGCTGCTACTAGCTCTCGCACTGATCGGCATGCCGCTATTTGCGGTCGTATTGGCTGGCGCAATGCTCGGCTTTGTCGCATCTGGTGTCGATCTGTCGGTAGTGGCTCTAGAGGTCTACCGAATTGCTGACACGCCATTGCTCGTTTCTCTTCCGTTGTTTACGTTCGCGGGTTATCTGATGACCGCAAGCAACTCAGCTCAGCGATTGATGGCACTGACTCGTGCGTTGTTTGGGTGGATGCCTGCTGGGTTGGCAATCGTAGGTTTTGTCGCGTGTGCGGTCTTCACGGCATTAACGGGTGCGTCCGGCGTCACGATCGTTGCAATCGGCGCACTCCTGCTCCCCATGCTGTTGAAAGCAGGATACGGTGAGCGCTTCAGTCTCGGAATGGTTACGACGTCCGGAAGCTTAGGCGTCTTGATCGTACCCTCGGTTCCTCTGATCCTGTACGGGGTAATCGCCCAGCAGATCGATGTTGGCGTGTCATTCACGATCCCGCAACTATTTCTTGCAGGTATGGTGCCGGTACTTCTGATGTTGCTTGCGCTAGCAGGGTATACGATCTGGAGTCAGAAGGGAGTCGAACGTACCGAGTTTTCGTTTGCGGCTGTGAAATCTGCGTTCTGGGACGCTAGATTCGAAATCCCGTTGCCGTTTGTCATTTTGGGTGCGATCTATTCAGGATACTTCGCGATTTCGGAAGCCGCCGCGATCACCGCAATGTATGTTCTGATTGTTGAGGTCTTCTTGTACCGAGAGGTCACGCTTCGACAGTTACCGAGCGTTATCCGCGAGTCGATGGTGATGGTAGGCAGCATCATCTTAATACTGGGTGCGGCACTCGCGCTTACGGGCTATTTCGTTGATGCTCAAATACCTCAGCAACTATTTGAGTTTATCCACGAAAGGGTAAGTAATCCAATCGTGTTTCTAATCTTGCTCAATGTCCTTCTTCTGGTCTTAGGCGCTTTTCTTGATGTGTTTTCGGCTACGGTCATCATGGTGCCACTCATTCTGCCAATTGCGGTCCAATACGGAATTCATCCGCTACATTTAGGTGTCATTTTTATCGCCAACTTACAGATTGGTTACTTCACACCCCCAATTGGAATGAACTTATTCATCGCGAGTTATCGGTTTGAGCGGCCAGTGCTTGAACTCTATCGAGCGTGCCTACCTTTCATGGTTGTGCTCTTACTTGTACTTTTACTGGTAACCTACGTTCCCTCATTGTCACTGTGGTTCCTAGACCGTTAAGTCGTGATACAGAAGTGCTTGTTTCTTGTTGCCGGCTTAGGTACAAGATTCCTCCCAGCGACAAAGGCGATGCCGAAAGAAATGATGCCAGTGCTGGATAAACCCCTCGTTCAGTACGGGGTAGAGGAAGCATTGATCGCTGGGATGTCTGAAATCTGTTTTGTCACAGGTCGCAATAAGCGAGCCATTGAAGACCACTTCGACGACAACGTGGAACTGGATATTCACGTCAAGGACACCGCTCGTGAGGAGGCACTTAGCGGAATCCGTGAGCTGATGAGCAAGTGCAAGTTTTCGTATACGCGTCAAGCGCAAATGCTCGGACCAGGGCATGCGGTCAAGCTAGGTCAAATCTTGACTGGCGACCAGCCATTCGGCGTCGTGTTGTCAGATGATCTATGTTTCGGTACAGAACGCAATGTGCTTCGTCAGCTACTTGATGTCCATCAGAAATACGGATGTTCCGTCGTAGCGGTGCAGGAAGTTCCGCGCGACGTATCGGATCGCTACGGAATCGTTGCTGGCGAATTTCTTGAGGATGGTGTTGTCGATGTGACATCGCTCGTGGAGAAACCCGCACCTGCCTCAGCACCTTCTAATCTGGGCATCGTTGGTAGGTATATCTTGACGCCGGAAATTTACGATGCCTTGGATCGAATCGAACCCGGCGTGAGCGGAGAATATCAACTCACGGACGCGATTGACGTGCTGGCCAAGGAACAGCGCGTTTTGGCATGTCAGTTTAAAGGCAAACGCTTCGACTGTGGATCGTTAGACGGGTTCGTCGCTGCCACGAACTACTGCTACCGAATGCGCTTCGGTAAGCTGCCTGTTCCAGAGTGTTAAACGCTCAACGTACGCGACCGAACGACCATGTTTGAACAATTAGTGGGCGGCGGCTGGGTAATGGTTCCCTTAGCCGTAGCTAGTGTCTTGGCTCTGGCGATCTGCTTCAATCGATTTTGGGCGTTGAGATACGAGTACGTGTTCCCGAGACTGGTGCAGGAGGCGCTAACGGCCGACGAACCGATCGAGATAGCTCAAGCTGAAGACCGCCCAAGCTCGCTTGAGAACGTCGCAAACGTCGTATTGAACCATCGGCACGAGAGTATCGAAGTCGCTGTCGCAGCGATGGAGGACATTCTGATTTCAGAGGTGCAGCGGTTAGAGCGTTACCTTACGACACTCGGTACCATCGCGTCTATTTCGCCGTTACTTGGTCTCTTGGGCACTGTTCTAGGGATGATAGAGGTCTTTCAAGCGTTAAACGCGACGGGTACACGAGACCCAAGCGTGTTTTCGGGGGGAATCGGTGAAGCATTGATTACGACTGCTTTCGGTCTCTGCATCGCTATTCCTGCTCTCATTTGCCATCGCCATTTCCAGAGACGTGTCGACGAGTTTACGCAGCAGCTGGAACAAGAGGGTCGCGTACTGATTGGCAGACTATTCATGGCTGAGACGTGATGCGACTTCGTTTGCGTGGAAAAGATGCGATAGGTATCGAAATCGCGCCGTTAATCGACATAGTTTTTATTCTGTTGATTTTCTTTGTGGTAACGTCGACGTTTATCAGAGAGAACGCGCTGGAAGTCGATCTTCCTGAATCGCACAGTACGATTGATGCGGCGACTAATGGAGTCGTTGAGATTGTTATCTCTGCAGACAACGAGATTCGAGTCGGCGAACGATCCATTCCCAACGCGACAGTTGACTTACTGAAGGTCGAGCTAGCCGCGTTCATGACTAATCTCGATTCAGACCATGTCGTCGTAAGGGCTGACGCGAAAGCACACCACGAGACAGTGGTGCTCGCACTAGACACGGCGAATTTACTCGGCTTAAACAAAGTAAGCATCGTGACGGTTCAATCAGATGGCTGATCCCTCGAGACGGGACTTAGATACGTATCGCCGACTACTGCGTTACCTTCGCGGGAGAGAGTGGTACTTTGTCGTTGCGATCGTTGGTTACATCCTCGCTGCATATTCCGAAGTCGTTTTCGCTCAGACGCTTGGTGTGATCGTGGATGTCTTCCAACCGGGCGCTTCGAGCTCCACTGTTGTTAGCGGTGGAAATTGGTTGACGCCACTACCTGTTCTTGCATTGGATCTCAAATTGGAATACTGGGTGATATTCCCGCTTCTGATTGGCGTCGCAGCGCTTGTTAGGGCGTTTGGTGCCATCGTCGGTGAGTATTTACTCGCGAATGTCTCGCTCAACTTGATACACCAAGTTCGATGCGACCTTTTCAATCGCTTGCTGGTCTTGCCAGTGAGTTATTTCGATCGCAATTCCCAGGGATCAATTTCGAATCGGCTGACTGACACTGCTCAGAAGTTGCGCGACACGGTCACTGAGGTCTTACGGATTCTCTTGCAGGACGGATTTAAGCTGATCGTTCTAGTAATCTTTCTGATAGATCTCAGCGGTCGACTTACACTGCTGTTTACCGTCACATTACCTGTAGTTTGGGTCATCGTTAGAGTCGCATCCAAGCGATTTCGCAGCACGAGTGAGAGCATTCAAACCTCAATGGGAGAAGTTACGCAAGTCGGTCACGAAGCCGTTGGAGGGCACAAACTCATCCGCACATTTGGCGCACAAGAGCATGAACGTCAGCGCTTTTTCGATGCAAGTTTGGCGAATCGACGACAAAACGTGCGAATGGTTGCAACGAAGGCGATCAGTAGTCAGACCATTCAGATGTTCGTTGGCATCGTGCTGGGAGTCTTGATGGGTCTCTTGTTTTTGCCGGAAGTTAGCAAAGGTATGTCGACTGGCGACCTTGTAAGTTACATCGCCATCGCGGGCGTACTTGTGCAGCCGGTGAAGCGGTTATCTGATCTAAACGCCCGAATCCAGTCAGGTCTTGCCGCCGCGGATGAGATATTCGCACAGATCGATCAACCCGAGGAGGTGGATTCGGGAGACGCGGAAACTGAGACGGTAGCGGGCGCCGTTGAGTTCCGCTCGGTTTCGTTCGGATACGAACGTGGCGAAGAAGACGTATTGTCAGAGATTTCGTTTCGAGTTGAACCTGGTCAAACGTTAGCGATTGTTGGTGCGTCCGGAAGCGGTAAGTCCACGTTGGTGGAGCTTCTGATGGGTTTCTATCAACCTCAACACGGTGAAATCCTGATCGATGGCACGCCGACCCACGAATTCACCAAACGCAATCTACGCAAACATCTGGCCTTGGTGAGCCAAGATATTTTTCTGTTCAACGATACACTCCATGCGAATATCGCATACGGCGAGTTAGGTTCTGTAACTGACGAGCAGATCGATACCGCATTAGAAGAGGCACGAGTAAAGCGGTTTGTCGATTCACTGCCACACGGACTAAACACGGCAGTAGGAGATCGCGGTACAACGCTCTCTCGAGGTCAGCGACAGCGCATTGCGATTGCTCGCGCGCTGCTGAAGGATGCCCCGATTTTGATCCTGGATGAGGCGACGTCAGCACTCGATACTGAATCAGAAGCTCTAGTGCAATCCGCGCTAAACGAAGCAATGAAAGGCCGAACCACCATCGTCGTTGCACATCGCTTGTCGACGATCGTTCACGCCGACCATATTCTGGTGGTTGACGACGGTAGGATCGTTGAAGAAGGGACGCACCAAGCGTTACTCGGAAAACACGGACGCTATGCGAAGCTCTTTGAGACTGCCGATGGCGAGGCGGAGACGACACTTGAGGTAGAAGCGCCAGTAACTCGGGTAAGAGATGTCGATCCTGAACCCGTAGGAGCGGCCGGGACGTTACTCGACGCTTGGTACGGCGACAAACGATGGGTTCGATCGTTCGCGCCTATGTCGTGGATGTACGGTAGATTGACACGCTATCGGCGACGTCGTTTAAGTGCTAACGCATGGGTGCCACCAGTTCCATTGCTCGTAGTAGGCAACATCTCTCTCGGAGGTACCGGCAAAACGCCATTGGTGATTTGGCTCGCTAATTGGCTACAGAATACTGGGAAGAGAGTTGGCGTGGTCAGTCGTGGTTACAAAGGGAGTGGTCGATTCCCGGCACTTGTGCAACCGGATTCTGATATTCTGGACGTAGGTGACGAAGCGCCGCTCATAGCGGAACGCGCGAAATGTGCGATGGTTGTCGACCCGGATCGGGTGCGAGGGGTGAAGTATCTACTCGATAACCACGATATCGATATCGTAATAAGTGACGATGGGCTACAACACTATGCGCTAGGGAGGCACTTTGAGATCGCAGTAATCGACGGTGCTCGTGGGCTAGGGAACGGCATGCTATTACCTGCTGGTCCGTTACGTGAACCGCCGAGGCGTCTAGGCGAAGTTGATTGGGTCATTTCGAACGGTGTGAACACACATGCGATCGGCATGGTCGACGATGTCATGCACGTTGACCCAACTCGGTTTATCAACATCTTCTCACAAGAGAGCCTTAGTGTTACAGATTTCTGTGAGCGATTCGATAACGTCATTCATACATACTCGGCGATCGGGAATCCAAGACGTTTCGAAAACACGTTACGCCAACTTGGATTCGCGCCTATATCGCATGAACTTCCTGATCACTCGCTGTTTCGGGAGACTGACATACAACACCACGTTGATGACGTCATCGTGGTAACGGAGAAAGATTGGCGAAAGATCAGACCATTGCGGTTTCAATCTGAGAATATCTGGTATCTTGAGGTTTCGGTGACCTTTGAGCGCAATGTGGACGCGCGGCTGACGTCACTCTTTCGGTCTAAAGAAGTCGATCTAAACTCATGAGCAGTAGCATGGCGTTTACGGTCGTAATACCCGCACGTTACGGATCCACGAGGCTACCTGCGAAACCGCTTGTGGACTTAAACGGAAAGCCGATGATTCAACACGTCGTTGAACGGGCACTTGCTTCGCGCGCATCGAATGTGATCGTAGCGACCGACGATCAGAGGATCCTCGATGCCATAAATACTGAAAGCGTTAAAGTCGTCCTAACCTCGACCGAGCACCAATCTGGTACTGATCGTATCTGGGAAGCCATCGAAGACATTGATATGCAGGACGAATCGGTGATCGTAAATGTTCAAGGCGACGAACCGCTCATTCCTTCAGCTGTAATCGATCAAGCCGCAAAGCTTGTTAGCGACGCAACGGACTGCGGGGTAGCCACACTTTGTGAAGCAATACGCGACGGGCGCGATATATTCAATGCAAACGTTGTAAAGGTCGTTGTGGATCGACACGGACGTGCTCTGTATTTTTCTAGAGCGCCGATTCCGTGGCAACGCGGCGTATTTGATTCGAATAAGAATCCCGCCGACACCGATTCATGGTATCGACATTTGGGTATCTATGCATTCAAGTATTGGGCTTTGAAACGATTTGTGTCACTACCACAGAGTAGTTTGGAGAGACTCGAGTCGCTTGAACAACTGCGTCTGCTGGAAAACGGAATATCAATCGCGATCGCAGAGAGCGACGCCGTGATACCCGCAGGTGTTGATACTCTAGAGGACGTTGAAAGGGTACGAGAAGTCCTAGCGAGCGATAGTTCACAATAACTCAAGTACTCGTAGATTCACAGTCTCGTTCGATAATTCGGAATGCAGTTTGTGAAAGAGATGTTTGCGGTATGCGGTTAGACGTTCCCGCGAATCGATGTTTTGTTTGTGGACCTGGCAACGTAAACGGATTGAACATCAAATTCCGTCTCGACGGGGAGGTTTGTCGAGCGGAATGGCAGTCGTCGGAAGCATATATGGGCTACGAAGGTGTCACGCATGGTGGTATCCAGTTTTGTTTGCTAGATGACGTCATGGCCAATCTACTCTATCTACGGGGTTTTACGTGTGTGACGGCCAAGGCTGATGTCAGATTTCGAAACCCGCTTGGGATAGGTGAGAAAGTCGAGCTATACGGACGACTCATCAATCGTCGCGGACCGTTGGCGGTCATCGAAGGGCAAATTCGATTGGCCTCGGATGACACTTTGGTCGCTGAGTCAACGGGTCACTTCATGGTCAAAGGAAAGTTCCGACCTGAATAGGATGCGCCTTCGGTTGAGTATGAAGACTCTCCTGCGCGTGAGGTAAATGACGGGAGTATCAACTACAGCAAACGACAATGAGCTTGAATATGAACCGGCGTTCTTAGACAACGAAATCGCTGACGATTTACTAGCGCATGTTCTTATCGATCTACCTTGGCGAGAGGAGTTGGTAAAGATGTTCGGCCAGACGTTCGTTGCCCCTCGAATATCGTGTGCTCTAGCGGATGAAGGATGCACGTATCGGTATCGTGGTAGTCAGAGCGTACCCGTTCGCTTTACGCGCCCGTTGGACAAGCTACGACGGATACTTCGAGAGAAACTGGGCGCACCGTTCAACTATGTGCTGGCTACACAGTATAGAAACGGTAGTGACTACGTGGGATGGCACGCGGATGATGAGAGGGACCTTGTCCCAGGGCAGACCATTGCGAATGTCAGTCTCGGCGAAGCTCGGGAATTCCGAATCAAAAACCAAGATGGCTCCTTCGACAAAAGGATAACCACGGTTCATGGGAGCCTTCTATGTATGAGGGGCGATATTCTTAGAACGACAAAGCACACTCTGATTCGTACTCGACGTACTATCGGGCCGCGAGTGGTGCTCTCTTTTCGCGAAGTTCGAAAATGAAAGTGCAAGCGAATGCCTCACTTCGATCGTTGAATAGTTTCGGATTCGAATCCACAGCAGACGAGCTCGTCATCGCGAGGAATATCGATGACTTAGCGATTGCATTGGATACTACTGAGCCGATTACGATATTGGGTGAAGGTACAAACGTTGTTCTTAAACCTCGAATCCAGGGACGAGTAATAAAGCTCGCAATTAATGAACTCTCTGTTTCAACAACAGAGACCGATGCCGTTCTCGTAACTGCAGGTGCAGGTGTAAATTGGCATGAACTCGTTCGGTTTTCCCTCGGTCAGGGCATCGGTGGACTTGAGAATCTCGCATTGATTCCCGGATCCGTCGGTGCGGCACCATATCAGAACATCGGCGCTTATGGTGTCGAACTAGACCACGTCTGTGAGGGAGTTAGAGTACTTGATCGAGTCGAGAAGGAAGTGAAAACGTTACCGGTCGGCGCATGTGAGTTTACCTATCGAAATAGTGTCTTTAAGTCGACTTTGCGGGATCGCTTCGTGATTTGTGGCTTGACCGTACGGTTGGGAACTCGCGAACTCGCCACTCACTATCGTGATGTTGATACTCACGTTTCTACTAGATCGCGCTCGATACTTTCCGCTACTGGTGTCGCGGAAATCGTCGTTCGCATCCGTCGCAAGAAACTCCCGGATCCTCGCAAGGTTGGGAACGTCGGGAGTTTTTTCAAGAATCCGATCCTTACTGAAACCGATTTCGACGTCCTAGCCGAGAGACTTGATATCGAAGGTCACCGAGAAACTGTGGGGTTGAAAGTGTCAGCTGCACAACTAATCGACGAAGCAGGTTGGAAAGGTGTTCAACACGACGGTGCAGAGGTTTGGCCGCGTCAGCCATTGGTGCTCGTTAACCGTGGCAGCGCCACTGCCAAGAGTATGCTCGAGTTAGCATCGCGAATCGCCGATGACGTACATCGACGATTCGCAGTGGAGTTGGAACTTGAACCAGAAGTGCTTGGAAACTTCTAGGCGTCCTCACTGATACGACTTCGAGGGTCATTCGCAGCCCGCCCAGAAGCGTCGCTCGACTTTTCGCTTTCAGTCGCTGGTTGAGTCGTTGACGTTTCAGAGTCTTGGGCTACTTCAGGTTGTGTAGGCGGCACATCTGTTGACGACGGAATCTGTGACTTCGGTGGATCAACTGGCTGCTGAGATCGTGATTCGTCACCCGGTGATTTTTCGTTCGACGGCGGCATAGCTGCGGCGCTTTCCGTTGCTGGGTCAAGATCACGGGCCTGCGCTTGACCGCGAGCACGGGGATCGTTTGCGGCGAATTGACGCTCAGTTGAACTCGGAACCGGTTGCGTGAAGGTTTCCACATTGTCTTCCGGTTCTGCTTCGATTCGAACAGGAGTCACGTCCTGTTCCTGCGTAATAGGTGAATCTGTACTCGATTGTTCGCTGAGAGCTTCTGAGTTTATGCGTTCTTTCGGTTCGCGATTGTTGGATGAGTCGCGCGTCTGACGACTAGCAGGTTTCTGCTCGCGTCGTTCAGTTTGCGCTTGCGTTTCCGTTTCCCGTTCTTTGTCGGACTTGCGATCACGCGCGTTTTCAGCTCTACGTTCTCTGGAATCTGCCTGTTCCTGCTTGGACTGTCTCTGTGCAGAACTTCTGGAGTTTGATCCTACCGTTCGAGAGCTACGCGGGGCTCTTCGATTTGGCGTAGTAAATTCTTGGCTCCTTCGCTCTTGACGAGCGACTGCATCAGCACTTTGCTTCAGATCGGCTGCACTTCTCACGTTGTCACTCGGCGTTTTAGACTTTTTTGAGCTCGAGGTATTCGAAGCTGTACCAGATCGAGGGTTCCTGTCGCGACTCGAGCTTTTTTCGCGTTTCGGGGCACGTTGGGGTGAATTTGTTTGCTCACTTACGCGTTGATTCTTGTCCTCACGCTTCGTTGGCTTACTCTTTCCACGTTGGTCGCTCCTGGGCCGACCGTCTTGCGATCTATCGGATGCAGTGCTCTTTCTCCCCTGTGCTTTCCCTGACGAAGCGGTGCGACGCTTAGATTTCGCTGGTTGGCGTTTTTGATTTGTGTTTGCGGTCTTCTTGTCCTTTTTAGTCACCTTCTCATCAGCACCGAACAGCGTAGAGAAGAATCTGCTAACCGCGCTCTTGTTCTGTCTTTGCTTATTGCCTTTATTCTGCTTCTTCTTGCCTTGAGCCGCAACTTTCGTATTGCTTTTTTGTTTTTTCTTTTTGGGTTTTTTGTCGACGACCGGGGAGACGAGCGGTTGCGGGTTCGCACGTGGCGCGTCTGGGTACTCTGCGCGGTCTTTGTTACTTAAGTCCTGCCGAGATTGGTGAAGCAACTCTTCAAGGTTTGATCCACCTTCGTAATCGATTCCTTTAACACGTCGTGCTTTTATGTCGAATGTACCGTTCGTCAATGCTGAGTCTGCAATGACGATTACTTGCTTTCGAGTATTGAGTTCGAGATCACGCAGATACTGACGCTCCTTATTGAGAATGTAGGCTGCGACATCGTCCGGAACTCGGCAAAGGTATTGATTTTCTTGTCGCGTTGGATCGTGAATGAGGTAAGAGAGTTTTCTTAAGACTTGGTTTGCGTTGGTTTCGGTCCGCCGCACAAACCTTGCGCCTTGACACGATTCGCACTCTTCAAAATGGGTGTCGTAAATCGAAGATCTTCGGCGTTGTCGATTGAGTTGCATCAGTCCAAATTCGGATATCGCGGAGCACTCAGAATTCGCCGTATCTTTCGCTAAACACTCTCTTACGACTTTCTCGACCTGTTCGTTGTAGCCTTCAGTAAGCATGTCTATGAAGTCAACGACGACTAGTCCACCAATATTTCGAATCATCAATTGACGACAGATCTCTTCGGCGGCTTCAAGATTCGTATGTAGTGCTGTTTCCTCTAACGTCTCGCCGCCTGTGTTCTTGGCGGAATTGACATCAATTGACAGTAGAGCCTCAGTTGGATCGAAGACCAACTCCCCTCCCGAGGGAAGTGTGACCTTTCGCGAAAACAGACTCACTACTGCGTTTTCTACGCGAAATGTATCGAATATTGGCCGATCGCCGCGGTAGTGCTCGATCTGGTCACGCAGTTCAGGCATGAAATCCGATGCGTAGCTGCGAGATTCGCGGTAGAGCGTCGGATCATCAACGATGACCTTTGTGCCGTCGCGACGTAATCGATCACGTAGGACTCGTTGCATCAATGTGTTATCTGAGAAAACGAGTACAGGGGCGCGTTGTTGGTTTTCTTCGTATGCGCGTTGGATATTGCGCCATAGATTCATCAAACGGTGGAAATCACTCGTGATTTCCTCGAGCGTGTGGTTGACCGCTGTCGTTCGCATGATCCATCCAACGTTTTCCACGTTAGGAAGTTGATTACCGAGCTCACGCAACCGCATGCGCTGTACCTCCGAAACGTTTCGAGTTACTGCGCGTACACTCGAGTTCGGTTTCAGCACGATAAATCGACCCGGAAGTGACAGTTCCATCGAAAGAGCTGAGCCTTTCTCGCCTCGCGCTTCACGGAATACCTGGACAAGGACTTTTTGTCCTACCTGTAAATCTGGATGCTCTATTTCGACAGGTTCGTCTGTGGGCTGTGCGCGTGTTTCACGCGATCCTCGACCACCTGCTTTGCTGAATGCCAATAAACCATGGCGCTCTTCGCCTATATCGACGAATGCACCTTCCAGGTCTGTCTTGACGGCGGTTATAACGCCGATGTAGATGTTGCCTTTGACCGAGGTCTGTGAGCTAGACTCAATCTCAAAGTCGACAAGCTTGTTGTCTTCTAGATAAGCAACGCGGACCTCATTCGGTTGTTCCGCATTGATGAGTATTCGTTTCATTCCCAGCTTCTTCCTGAGTAAGTGGGATGAATGGACGCTTCCCGAGAACGTAGTTAAGGTATTTGAAGTGCAATGGTGTGCAGATGATCAGTTGATACCTAGGTCAGTTGACCGATACTTGGTGTGCTACCCCAAGCCCATGTGAAAGATGGGAGTTAATTGTGGGATATCAGACATTTTGTTCTTTGCGGTTCAGACTTTTCTATCACGAAATCCTTGTATTTCTTTCGATAAGAGACAAGGTGTGTTTTACGGAGGCACGTCGTTCGTTGTTTTTATGTCGACTAGCGCACTACCAACGCGATGAAAGTTTGAATGCCATTCATCGGTAAAAATTGGTGGGTTGACTCTAATACAACCCCTTATTAGTGGACATTGCAACCGGGGTTGCTGTCCGTTCGGTCCACAAATTTTAATGCGTTTAGTTTCGATAGCCAAATTTACAGGTGCATATATTGTGCTGTTAAACGGACTCTTGGCTCATTAGTTTGCTCGTTTTCGCGCTAAATTGATGTATTTGACTGTTTGTGAAAGGTGATAATCGATTTCTTCGAATCAGGCGCATGCAATTCGCTTGAAGTCGATAGTTGAGTAACTTCAATATTAGGATAGGTATGCAGAAACCCAATATCGTATTTGCCTTTGCCGATGATTGGGGTCGATACGCTAGTGCTTATGCGCGTTTTGAAGGTTCCAGTTCGCTCAACCAGTTGATAGATACCCCGAATTTCGATCGCATTGCCCATGAAGGCGTACTTTTTACCAACGCTCTCGTTCCGGCACCTTCGTGCACGCCGTGTCGGAGTTCGATCCTAGCAGGGCAGTATTTCTGGCAGACGGGGCTCGGTGCGATTTTGCAAGGCGCCCAGTGGGACGAGTCGATCCCAACGTACCCTCTCGAACTAGAAGCACGTGGTGGCTATGTCATTGGCTATCAGTACAAGGTATGGTCCCCTGGTCGCACGCTGAATGCACCATATGGGGGTACGCGGACTCGATTCCAATCGGCAGGGATCAACTTTAACCAGTTTTCCCATTGGGTGACTCGTCACGCGGGTGAGCTTGGAATCGATGCTGCGAAGCAGGTCTTGTATGACGAAACGAGAGCTAATTTCCGAGAGTTTCTCGACGTTCGACCTAAGGAACAGCCGTTTTGTTATTGGTGGGGACCGACGAATACCCATCGAACTTGGGAAAGAGGTTCAGGCAAGGCGATTTGGGGTATTGAACCAAACGACCTAAAAGGACACCTACCTAAGTTTCTTCCGGACGTTCACGAAATTCGAGAGGATGCAGCTGACTATTTAGGAGAGTGCTTGGCTGTCGACAAAGGACTTGGGATACTCCTCGAAGAGTTAGAACGGATCGGTGAACTCGACAATACGCTTCTAGTTGTCAGCGGCGACCACGGGATTCCTGGAATGCCGCGCGCCAAGTGCAATCTCTACGACATCGGATGTGAAGTCACGCTCGCTGCGCGGTGGCCTGCTCACATCAAACCTCAACGGGTTGTAGACGATTTCGTGAATCTAATGGATCTTGCACCTACGTTTTGCGAGGCCGGGCAAATTTCGGTGCCACCGAATATGACCGCGAAGTCGTTGATGCCGTTGTTGACGAGTCCTGAAAGTGGGCAAATCGATCCGACTCGAGATTTCGTGGTGACTGGACGGGAGCGACATGTCGCGTTTGCGAGAGAAAAGTACCTACCTTATCCTCAACGTGCCATACGTACCAAGGACTTTATTTACATCGTTAACTTTGAGCCAGATCGATGGCCGATGGGCGACCCGAAAGGGGTAGATCGGCCAAACGCCACATTACCTTCCTACGAAGATCTAGCGTATGAGACGTTCGCTACTTATCCGGACATGGACGCTAGTCCGACTAAGGCGTACATGATTCAGCATCGAGAAGACTTAGACGTGGAACCGCTATTTGAGTTGGCGTTCGGTAAACGTCCTCGCGAGGAACTCTACGATCTAACGCGCGATCCCGATTACCTCGAAAACGTGGCTGAACGGGCGGAATATGGCAACGTGCGGGGAGAGCTCGAAGGAAGATTGCTCAATGTGTTGGAATACCAAAACGATCCTCGGTTGATGGAGCAACCCTGTCGATACGAATTCGAACCCTACGCCGGTCCTCCGCAATCGTAGAATCAAGCGCATCAATAACGCGAGGTCAGGTCATGGCGAATTTCTTGCGAATTGGATCAGCGTTGCTTCTTCTCCTTGTCACAATGCAGTGGGTCTTTGGCGAAGAAGCGAGCGACGTTCCAGAGCAAACTTTGAGTGACATAGTCGCAAAGGCACAAGTCCATAGCTGCGCAGATGCTGAAGTGCATGTTGGTACGCTCACCCTGCAGCAACGTATTTCGGACGAAGGTATTAAATTGGTCGACGTCGAACTAGAGCTTTGGAGCGATTCGATCGAAGCGGGTAAACACGCTGTTCATATCCATGAAACAGCCAATTGCACGCCATGCAGCGCCGCAAAAGGTCATTTTGACCCGGGACCGCATTCAAACACCAGCCCCGATGGAAACCATCCCTTCCATATGGGAGATTTGCCCAATATCGAAGTTGATGAAAACCATCAAGGTAGCCTTCGGACCACGACGTCTCGTATCACCTTGTCTGATGGTCCATTGTCCATTTTTGATTCGGATGGCAGCGCCGTGATCGTGCATGTTGACGCTGATACCTATTGTCCGGAAGGAGAGGAAGCTGGATGTGCAGGCGGTGCTCGAGCTGCATGCGGTGTTATTCAGCGTGTTGAATGACACGCGAACAGGCGTTTGGCAAGTTCCGATGTGTCGTGGATGATCGCTTTGAATAAAAAAGGAGATCGTACATCATTAGTAGAATCACCGCTCTACACAGTTCAAGTTGACGTCAGCGTCGAGGGGAGGATTTCTAAATGCGTGACGTAGTAGTGGTAGATAGCGTGAGGACTGGCCTTGCCAAGTCGTTCCGCGGGAGCTTCAATCTGACAAGATCGGATGACATGCTCGCGCATTTGATCGACGCCTTACTAGACCGAAACCCGAAGATTTCACCCCAGGAAGTTGAAGACGTCGTGGTTGGTGCAGCTAGTCATGCCGGTGAGCAGGACGGAAACCTAGCACGACTTGCGGTTGTCTTGTCGAAACTGCCGATTACCACGGCAGGGATGACGATTAATCGGTTCTGTTCCTCTGGACTGCAGTCGATCGCTATCGCTGCGAATCAGATTGCTTCGGGTCAAGCGCAGATTGCGATTGCTGGCGGCGTTGATTCGATTTCGATGCGGAATCGTCAAACCACTGGAAAAGCAGAGCAAAACAAGCGTTTGATAGAAGAGAAGCCTGAGATCTTTATGGCTATGGGCAACACCGCAGAGGTCGTCGCGCGTCGCTATCAGGTGACTCGAGAAATGCAAGATCAGTACGCTCTTCAAAGCCAGCTCCGATATGCTGCGGCGGAATCTGCCGGTCATATGAGCGAAGAAATCGTTCCTATGACTGTCGAAATGTTGAAAGTCGACAAGGAGACAAAGGAAGAGAGCCGCGAGACGGTTGTCGTCGCAAGCGACGAATGTAATCGACCGAACACGACGATGGAAGGTTTGAGTGGCCTTCCCCCAGCGTTTGAAGAGGATGGCACGGTTACTGCTGGTAATGCATCTCAGCTGTCGGACGGTGCGTCCATGACAATGCTGATGAGTGCCGAGCGCGCCGAACAGTTGGGTGTTGAGCCTATGGGAATCTACCGGGGTTTCTCCGTCGCCGCTTGTGAACCAGACGAGATGGGGATCGGTCCCGTGTTCGCGATTCCGCGCATGCTTGAGAACGCCGGTGTCCATCAAGACGATGTTGACCTGTGGGAACTCAATGAGGCGTTTGCCAGCCAATGCGTCTATTGCCGAGACGAACTAGGACTCGACAATGAGAAGTACAACGTCAATGGCGGTAGCATCGCGATCGGGCACCCATTTGGAATGACTGGTTCAAGATTGACTGGTTCGATCCTTCGTGAGTTGAAGCGTCGTAACAAGAAATACGGTGTCGTCACCATGTGTATCGGTGGTGGCCAAGGCGCGGCAGGACTTTTCGAGGCTGTTTAGACAGCGTAGCCGTAAACTCGTTAGGTCGGTGCTATATTTCGTTATAGCACCGACCACTTCAAAGATCCTGCCAAACTTTGATACGGCTGAATTACATGTAAAGGGGGTAAACTTCTCTCCTAACATGCGACCACAATATTTACTCGGCGCTTTAGTCGTCTCCTTTGGCGCGTTTGTCTTCAGCGATGATGATCTATCGTCGACAAAAGACGTGAGCTCTCGAGACCCCGCAACGAGTGACTCCGTTCAGACAGTTGTACATTCAGCACGTTTAGGAGAAATCGATGCGGATACGCCCGTCTATCGTTCACACACGAACGCTGAGATACGCGATAAGCTAAATCAAATTCATCTGCTGACTGCATACGAACGTTTGGAATTACTTAAGGAATTGCATCACCGCATCAAGCGTGATGGTGAATTTACGGTCGAAAAACATGAGCGTCGCTTTGGTCAAGTAGTCAGCGCTGAACCTGTACCTAATAGCGACGATTCTGAAGAACTCGTACTCGAAGATATTGTGATACATCGCATTAATTCGGACGAGGAAGAAATAGAGGCGCCCCGCGACAACGAGGTGCGAAAGTCTCGACCACCAGTTCGAAGACTATCCTCTGGCCGCTCCTATTCCTCGCAGCAATAGCCATCAGGCTACACCTGCTGCCCCGAAAGAATATACGGGAGCTCGCGTTTTAGTCGTAGACGACGACGCATACATTCGCGAGTCACTCGCAACACTCTTCACCCGTGAAGGGATGGAGGTAGTTACCGTCGGTAACGCGCGTGGACTTGATCGTGAGCTTTACAAGCGCTCCTTCGACTTGCTGATCCTAGATTTAATGTTGCCTGGCGAAGATGGCATGTCGATTGCTAAACGCTTGAAGCAAATTGACGGCATGCCGATAGTCATGCTTTCAGCAAAAGGTAGCGACGATGACCGTATTGCGGGATTAGAGATAGGTGCGGATGACTACGTACCAAAACCATTTAATCCCCGTGAACTCTTGGCACGTATGTCGGCGGTGCTTCGACGTTCTCGTCAAGGTTCGTCACTCGAACACGATCGCGTGCATAAGTTCGGACCGTTTGAGTTGAACATGCGCATAAAAGAACTCCGAAAGGACGGAGATCTGGTCGGCCTTACATCAGCAGATATTGAGTTACTGGCATTGTTCGTCACTGAGCCATTTCGGGTGCTCGATCGCGAGTTCATCTATACTCGACTTACGGGTAGTCACCAAATGCCTGCTGGTCGAAATGTCGATGTGCGAGTTACACGGCTGCGCAGCAAAATCGAAGTTAACCCAAACGATCCAAAATATATTAAGACCGTTTGGGGTAAGGGATACATGTTTCGCCCAGACGCCTAATCGGCGTGATTGAATTCCGCGGGTCGCTTTTGACCCGTACGACTGCGGTATTTGCGTTAGCTGCTACAGCGATTCTGGCATCAGCCCTAGTCTCGATTAACGCGTTGATCGTAGAGCCACTCATGCAACGAGCGGCAAACAATCAAGCGGCGATCATCGAATTAGCGGCAGACACATATTTTGAACTTCCTGCTGATCGACGAGCCGAGTTCGAATTGCAAATGCTCGTTGACCATGACTTGTTGGTCAGTACGATCAAACAAGATATGCCCCGTGCAGTATTGGATGCTAGTTATTTTTCGATTCTACGTGACGCGCTCGTCGACCGGTACGAAGCGGAGATATCGTTCTACGACGACGGGGAAAACTATTGGGTCAATCTGCCTAATCCGACGGCTGGTCCGCTCGAACTCCAAATTGGGTTCTCTTCTGAGCTACCGTATCTAACACAGCAAATTGTCGGCTTTGCAGTCGTGATCGTCGCGGCGATCATCGTTATGCTCGCTTCGTATGTCGCTGTCAGGCGTATCGCGCGTCCTCTGCAACGGGCTTCCAATGCGACGGAGCGATTTCGGAGTCGAACTTCATTTGAGTCAATTCCCGTCGAAGGCCCCAGGGAAATTCGCACACTCACCGCAAACCTCAATCAGATGTATGAAGAAATCACTGCATTACTTGAGAATCGCACCGCGCTACTTGCTGGAATCTCGCACGACATCCGGACACCTTTAACAAGAATGCGCCTCGCGCTTGAGATTAATCGCGAGGAACTTGGTGATGGCGTCGCCGATCAATTGTCAAACGATCTTTCGCAGATGGATGAGCTCGTTGAGAATGCGCTCGAATATGCTAGAGGTACGCAGGAATCTCCGGAGCGTGTACCGTTTCATTCCTTCTTTACATCATTGGTTGACGGCATTGTTGCCGATATTCGAATTGATTGGGAAGGCACACGGCAATTTGAGCTTGAATTGGCACCGAGCGCATTCAGTCGAGTGGTCACGAATCTTGTTTTGAATGCAATCGAACACGCAGATGACGTTTCGGTATTCGTTGAAGTTGATGAGGAGCGAGTTGCCATCCATGTACGAGACCGCGGAAGTGGTATACCGGCAGAAGAACGAACCAAAGTTTTTCGGCCGTTCTATCGAATGGACAGCGCACGAGGTGGTGAATTTCGTCATAGCGGCTTAGGCTTGGCGATTGTCAAACAGCTATGTGACAACTTCGGATGGTCGGTCAGCATCGGTGAAAACAAAGGAGGTGGAACCGATGTTTGTGTGTCGATTACGAGGTCTCATTCAACCGAGGCGGTTCACGTTTCGAGTGCATCGAGCTAACTAAAATCCGCCGTTCTCAGCGGTGGCCAGTATGGATTACAACCAAATCAGTCTTGAAATCGATGCGCCTATGGCATTGATTACGATCAATCGGGCTGAAAAACACAACGCGATTTCGCTTGAGACGCTCGCCGAACTCCAACATGCCGTCGCTGCTGCAGAGCGCGAAGTGAGTGTACGTACCGTGACTGTCACCGGTGCGGGTGGTCGGGCATTCGCAAGTGGATCAGATCTGAGCGAAGTCAAGGATCGCGACTTCAAGAAAGCACTCGAACCCATCGTCCAAGGACTAGCTGATCAATTGGAACGGTTATCGAAACCCACCATTGCTGCGATTGATGGAATCTGTATGGGTGGCGGCTTAGAAGTTGCGTTGGGGTGCGACTTACGCATCGCCACGCCAAAATCGAGATTTGCAACACCAGAAGGCAAGCTTGGCATCATTCCTGGAGGAGGTGCAACTGCTCGGTTACCTCGTATTGTTGGTCGAGGCTGGGGTATGGAAATGTTGTTGATGGGTGAGCCAATTACCGCAGAACGCGCATTCGCAATTGGTCTCATTACGCGAATTGTTGAATCAGACAATCTCATTGACGAAGCAAGGTCAATGAGTGAACACATCGCGGAATTCGCGCCGTTTGTTCCCCAAGCGATGAAAATGATGGTGAATTTCGGCATGGAAGCGAGCACCGCTGGCGCGCAAATGCTCGAAAAATACGCACAAGGAGCACTCGTTCAAACAGACGATGCAAAAGAAGGTATCAGGGCATTTCTTGAGAAAAGAAAGCCAAAGTTCAAAGGCAGCTAACGAAGACTAGAACAGTTCTCTCGATACAAAGTCCATCTACTCGAATAAGGAGGAAATATGGCAGTCGATAAATTCTCGATTGAAGCGAGTCACATCATGATGTTCGCTCGTTCAATCGGTGATGACAATCAAATTTACTACGACAATGAATACGCTGAAAACGCAGAACCGGGAGCCATCATTGCACCGCCGACGTTTGTTCAGGCTAGTGCACAGTTCGATGCAACCTACGGTCTACGGCCGAGAATGGACGGTATTGGGTGGATGGGTTCAGGATCAAATCCCACCAGCGCGATTCGACGTGAAGAACCCAAGAGCGACGAAAGTAGCTCAGGCGATGGCGAGAGTAGCGGACAACGTCGGGGTGGTGGCGGTGGCGGCTTGCACGCCGAACAACGCTACGTCTATCATCGACATCCGAGAGTAGGGGATGTATTGACTGCGTCGTCGCGACCAGGTGAATCTTGGGAACGAGTTGGACGTCGCTCAGGAAAACTGGTATTTCGAGAATCGATAACGGAATATCGTGATCAGAACGGTGAATTGGTCGTCACTGCGACAAGCGTTGGCGTATCGACCGAACGACCTGTCGATCAAAGCTAGGGGTACGACATGGCATTGAAAGCAAGTGAATTAAGCGTTGGCGATACCTACACCGAAACAGTCGTCGAGGATCTAAAACGCACGCAAATCGTGATGTACGCGGGCGCATCTGGCGACTACAACCCAGTCCACACGGACGAACCGTTCGCGACAAAGGTTGCGGGTTATCCGACCGTGTTCGCGCACGGAATGCTGACGATGGGGCTAACTGGACGCATGTTGACGAACTACGTCGGCGATGGCCGGCTGACAGAATTCGGTGTTCGATTCACGAGTCAGGTATTCCCGGGCGATACGCTGCAGTCAACCGCTACCGTTGAATCAATTGAAGACGGAAAGGTCAATCTCTCCGTTTCTACAACGAATCAGGACGGTGTAGAGGTAGCAAAGGGCACTGCACAAGCTCGAGTCGATTAACGTTCAGATAAATAGAAAAAAGCCGCGCCAACTGCGGCTTTTTTCTTTGGTGCTGCTAATGTATAGGCGGTTTACGTGTAAGAAGAGCCGGAATATCAAATGAGGTTCTCACGGTCGATTTACCACTTTTCGAGTGACGTACGCACGTCGACCTCAAAAGTCCACGCACGACGTGGTTGATCGAATAGGTATTCATAGGCATCAACGATTCCCTGAAGGTCAATCAATCCTGCCTCACCAACTTGCTCTGCATACTGGGGAATGCCCTTGATGATCTTGTCGCCGCCTATCGGACCGTCGATGACCACGTGACCTACATGGATGCCGTCTGGTCCACATTCTTTTGCCAGTGCTTGAGCCATCAACCTTAATGCGCCTTTGCCTGAATTGAACGCGCCGAAGTTTGCACGACCGCGCATAGATGCACTTGCACCGGTAAAAAGCAACGTACCGCCGTTAGGCGACATCCGATTCACAACTTCTTGAGCGAAGAGGAAACCACCGAAACAGCAAGTTCGCCAACTTGCTTCAAAATAATCGGGGTTCATGTCGACAATCCGACCAGGCGTGTTGTTACCGACGTTGTAAATCGCGAGTGTCAGTTCGTTCTCATCGGCAGTTGCCAGATCGAATAGCGAAGAAATAGACTCTGGCTCGCGCGCGTCAGTTGCTACGCCAATAGCGTCGTTACCTTGCTCCTGGATGTGCGCGGCGACTGCGTCGACGCTTGATTGAGTTCTACCCGCAATATAAGTACGGAGACCTCGTTGAGCGAAGCGCACACCAAGTTGAGCGCCTAAACCATTTAGAGGTCCGACGCCAATGACAATTGCTGTCTTCATTTTTTAGTTAACCATTAGCGATTGAACGCGCTTTGAAGTGCCGCGCACGCATCGTCCATTGCGATGCGAGTTGGCGGAACAGTATCAAAGTGAGAGAAGAATCCATGAATGAAGCCTTCGTAACAATGCGACTGGGTATCAACGCCTGCCGCATCGAGTGCGTCAGCATACTGAAGTCCTTCGTCTCGAAGTGGATCGAACTCAGCAACTTGCACGAGTGCTGGGGGTAGATTGGAAAGGTCAGATGCGCAGAGGGGAGACGCGTAAGGATTAGATCGGTCTCCTTCCTCAGCGTAGTGGTTCCAAAACCAGTGCATCGAGTCTGAAGTGAGCATATAGCCTTCAGCGTTGTCGTGGTAAGAGTCTGTTTCGAAAACGCTACCGTTCGTGACAGGGTACACGAGCAATTGGAAAACGAGGGACGGACCGCCTTGGTCGCGTGCCATTTGCGCAACTACGGCGGCTAGATTTCCACCTGCACTGTCACCAGCCACCGCGAGTCTCGTTGGGTCAGCATTGAGTTGAGTGGCGTTCTCGTGCGTCCATACCGTTGCGTCGTAACTATCCTCCGCAGCGGCCGGAAATCGATGTTCTGGCGCGAGTCGGTAATCGACAGCAACAACGACACATCCGACTTGTGTACACACTTGACGGGACTGCGCGTCGACAGTCTCTAGATCACCGATGACCCACCCACCACCGTGAAACATCATTGTGACGGGGAATGGACCAGTACCGATCGGTGTATAGACTCGAATCGGAATCGATCCGTTTCTACCTTCGATCGCGCGTTCTTCGACGTTGCCAACAGAAATATCGGGCCGCGTGGGTTGGGCTACGCGGAACATAGCGCGCGCTGCTTCGATCGGCATTTCGGTCAGTGGCGGTGCGTCGGCTTCAGCTAATTGGTCAAGCAGCGCACGATATTCCGTCAGTAGTGGCACTAGGTCGCCCTAACAGTTCAAAACGAGCGATTATCCATGCGTCTTGCTGTTGGTGATCAATACTGTCTTCAAAACCGATGACGAAATTGGTTTTAAGTAATGGCGGTTTTCCTAAAAGTTCATATCGAACATGTGGCTGTATTTCAACACGATTGAGCGCCGATTAGATGCGTCCGCAAATCTGCCATCGTCCACCTCGCTATACACGAGATAAAACCCCGTACTGGCGGACCTTAACCAAGCGAAACGAACATTGGTCGATAGGATGTCATCAGCATCGTTATATTGCAGCCTCGCTGAGAGTGTTACTCTGGGTGTGAATGCAGCACGAAACCCGATGCTCGCCAGGGAGAAGTCGAAAGGTTCATCGAGATTTGGAAAATCCACTTCACTGAAGTTGTATGAGACCGACATATTGAAGTGCTCGCTAAACGTGTAGTTTGACCAGAGTCCGACGCCTGTTCGATCACCTTGATAGAAACCACCGACTCTGAATTGACCGCCAATTCCAAATGGTCGATCGAACGGGCTATTTACAACGATGTTCAATTCTGGGTTTTCGTAATTACCCGGAAGAACCTCCTCGCCTGCGATCCGAAACGGATACCGAACGCCTTCTTCAGCGAAGTTGAACGCTGTTCTAAAGTTAGCCCCGTTTTGCCAAATGAAATTGCTCTCGAGTTGAAGGTACCCGCTTTCTTTGAATCCATCAAAATCCCAATATGCGGTGTATATACCTCCCGGTCGCCAGTCACGCAGTCCGCGTTTACCATTCATGAGAACGTTCCGTTGCGATGCGACATGGATTTTTCTTGAATTGCGACGTTGTACGAAGCCCATGGCAGGATTAAAACCAGCGCCGACTTCGTGATAGCTAGCGCTCGATCGCCATTTTGGTGCGTTATAGCTGCCGTATAGTGCGTATGTGTACTCGTCGTCGCGTCCGATGCCATCGTTCGCATGTGATGTGGCGATGAACGAACGAATTTCAGCGTACTCGCCGAATCCCCACTGCAAATCGCCAGCGAACGTCTGAGATTGGTAATCACCGGAATCTCGATTCGTTGCAAGAAAACCAAATTTGGATCGATTCGTAAGTGTTCGACTGTACCGTGCTATGGCGAAATCCTCCGATCCCGCGGCAAATGCACTGTCGGCGCGTAAGTACATCAATCCGATTTCGTCTTGGCGTCCTATATGGCCTGCCAGTTTGACGCCACCGTCCATGGGTAAGCGCGTGCCGTCACGCGCAATACCGATACGGCGACTATGGAATACGAGCGTCTCTTGAGGTACGCCGATCGTGAACAATGAACTGTTTTCGAGAAAAAACGGTCGCGTTTCTGGAAAGAAGAGACTGAAACGACCCGTGTTTATCTGCAATTGATCTGACTCGACCTGGGCGAAGTCCGTGTTGTACGTTGCCGTAAAGTTGAGTGTTGGGGTCAATGAATACAGCACGTCGAATCCGTTGTCCGAACGGTCGACCAGGTCCGCATCTACTCCTTCACCGCGTGAGGCGATAAGGTAGGGATTGAATCGGACGTTCCGTTTGGACGGTGGCGGTTTGATGTTCTCGATGATGCCTGATAAGCCTAGTCGCCAAACCGAGAATTGGCGCGGCACCGGAGCCCATATGGAGCTTTCGTTGCGATTTCTGACGTATCTGCTGAAGTTCATACCCCACTTCTGTACGTCTTGCCTTGGGTACTGGAGCGAAGTGAACGGAATAACCATCTCGACACTCCAGTTGTCGTCATTAACCTTCGCTTCAGCTTCCCAAACGGTGGACCAGTTCCAGTTTGTGTTTCCGTTGAATAGCGATGCATCCCACTCGACACCCGTTTGATTGGTCGAAAATACCACGCCACTTATCTCACTCTGATACGGATCGATGACGACCACGACGCCATCGGATTCCCATCCATTACTTGACGGTGCCATATCGTCTACGTCGTCGTCGACAATGAATGCAATATGTAACGCGTCGTCCGTGTAGCCCACGAAGACTTTCGTCGCCAACGTCGCTGCGTCACCATGATTGGGGATTAGCTGCGTGAAGTCTGTTAAAGCTGGAAGCCCATCCCACGCAGGATCGCCTTCAACTATGCCGTCAAAAACGGGAGCGATAGCTAGATAGGTCGCATGTGCATGAGGTCTCGCAACTGTGTCTTCATTTGCAAACACCACACCAGTACCTATGGCGCACATCAATAGTAAGACGACTACAGGAAACTGTCTCATAGCTCTCGGATTTCTCCTAAAAGATGCGCTTTGACTTTGTGTATGAACTCGAACGATCGCAGGATGAAGACAAACGTCAACACTTGCGTTCTGATTAGAGACGGATAAAAGTAGGTTGAGCAAAGTTTGGCAATGTTAAGACGTTCGGGCTTCTCTTGGTGCCTTTCCGATGGCTGCGTTTTGGTGTAGTTAGCTCGCAGATACCGATTGCGCTGACTGCATTCGGTCTAATATTAAAACGGGTCGAGCCTCGAAATTGAGTATCGAAGCGATGTTCGAAGTTTCAATCTAACGAGGTGCGCCTCGCGTTTGAACACGCACGCACGATTAGAGGAGATTTCAGATGATCAGCCTCATAGACATCCTGGTGCAACTCTTCATCTTTGTGTTAGGCATCGGGGTATTAATTCTTGTCGTTCTATACATCATTGATCGGACGCAGACCAGCCATGCGATACGGCGAAATTACCCGGTCATCGGTCGATTCCGTTACCTATTTGAAACGCTCGGGGAGTTTTTTCGACAGTATTTCTTCGCGATGGATAGGGAAGAGCTACCGTTTAATCGTGCTGAACGCACATGGGTCTATAGAGCGGCGAAAAATACGGACAACACAACGGCGTTCGGTTCCACTCGCGACTTAAGACCGGTTGGAACGATCATGTTTGCGAACACTATGTTCCCGACATTAGCAGAGGAAAATCGGGAAATAACGCCACTGATCGTCGGACCATACACGGACTTTCCATTCCTTCATCGTTACATCTTCAATGCGTCCGGTATGAGTTTTGGTGCAATTTCAAAGCCAGCACTGACGGCGCTTGCGGAAGGTACTAAACGGGCAGGTATTTGGCTAAATACGGGGGAAGGTGGCTTATCGGAACATCACCTGAATGCAGGTGGTAGCGTGGTTTTCCAGATCGGAACCGCGAAGTATGGAGTACGCGACGAGAACGGTAACCTTAGTGAAAAGCTGCTTGAAGACGTTGCTGCACATGAGCAGGTTCGGATGTTTGAAATCAAGATCTCGCAGGGAGCGAAGCCCGGTAAAGGTGGCATTCTGCCAGCGATCAAAGTGACGGAAGAGATAGCGGCGGTGAGGAAAATCCCTGTCGGTCAAGCATCAATCTCACCAAACCGTCACATGGAGATCAACTCCGTGCCCGATCTTCTTGATTTTGTCAATCGAATACGGTCGATCACGCGAAAGCCAACAGGATTCAAGACCGTGATGGGTTCGTTTGAATGGCTGGATGAACTGTGCGTGTTGATTCACGAACGCGGTGACGCATCAGCACCTGACTTTATTACGGTGGATAGTGCTGACGGCGGTACAGGCGCGGCACCGATGAGTTTGATTGACAACGTTGGAATTCCGGTTCGGGAAAGTCTGCCAATTGTTGTTGATATATTGACCAAGCATGGACTACGAGATCGTGTTCGCGTGATCGCTAGCGGCAAGATGATTACACCGACGGGCGTCGCATGGGCCGTGTGTGCCGGTGCAGACTTCGTCGTTAGTGCGCGTGGCTTTATGTTTGCGCTTGGTTGCATTCAAGCTTTGCAGTGCAACAAGAACACATGCCCGACTGGAATAACGACTCACAACAAGCGACTCCAACGCGGACTTGATCCGGTCGACAAAGCTGAACGCGTCTACCAATATGCGATGGGTATTCGAAAGGAACTCGCGATCATTGCGCATTCTTGCGGCGTTAATGAGCCGCGTGAACTCGAGAGGGAGCACTGTCGCATCGTGCAATCGGATGGCAGATCCACGCCCTTGGTCGAGCTGTATCCATATGTAGAAGCTGCTTAGTCTGGGTAACGAAATTTAGACAACACGCAAAATACGCGCGTTTAACTCGTCTGTTGATAGGATCTTTGGTGTCGTCAGAATTCGATGTTTCCGAATTCCGTCATGTTGTTAGTCACTTCGCGACGGGGGTTGTCGTGGTGTGTGGCAACGAGGAAGGCGAACTCGTTGGCTTTGCTGCGCAGTCGTTCGTGTCGTTATCCCTTGAACCGCCACTCATCTTATTCTGTCCGCAGAAAACGAGCACTAGTTGGCCACGAATTCGCAGTTTAGGTAAGTTCTGTATTAATGTACTTGCCGAGGATCAAGGTGATGTCAGTGAAGCGTTCGCCATGAGCGGCGAGGTCGCCGATATTGCGTGGCACAACAATCCGGTCTCTGATACTCCGGCGCTCGATGGCGTAATCGCGACGATAGACTGTACGTTAAATGCGGAACATGACGCTGGCGATCACACGATCGTGGTGGCCGACGTTCAAGGGTTGAAAGTCGATAGACCTGAACTCGGTCCGTTGCTTTTCTTTCAAGGCACGTACGGTCACTTCGCGCCTGCTCCGTGACCTTCTAGGCGAGTCCCCTCACAGGTAAGGCTGCACCATGGATCGGGTCCGCATCGCTAGAGGCTAGGAACAAGACAACGTTCGCCATCGCGACCGGTGGAACCCAGGCGGAGAAATCGGCTTTTGGCATGTCTTCTCGGTTTCTTGGGGTGTCGATGATGCTCGGAAGAATGCAGTTCACGTTAACGTGCTTAGTCTTGAGTTCCTCCGCGAGACTTTCGGTGAGTCGTATGACGACACTTTTCGACGCGGAATAAGCCGCCATTCTCCCAACGCCACTCAACGCATTTAGTGCACCGACATTTACGATTTTTCCATGTTCACGTTCAATCATCTGGGGTACGACGGCACGAACCATGTTGAAGACCGTACGAGCGTTTAGGTTGTACATAAAGTCCCATGTTTCATCGCTCGTTGTTTCGACTGTATCGCCCATCGTGAAACCACCCGCAATGTTCGCCAATACATCGACTTGACCAATCTCTGCTACGACACGACGGGCGTCTTGCGGTTCAATGAGGTCGGCTCTGTATAGCGGAAACGGTGTACCGGTTTCGACAACATCGATTCCTGACACCTTAGCGCCCTCATCCATGAACGCTTGCGCGACAGCCATTCCGAGTACACCCGCGGCACCCGTTACCGTAACGTTTACACCGTCGAATCTGTTCATCTCATTCCTTAACGTGCAAGAGCTTCAAGCGCGTCCCAATCAGGCTGTTGAATGTTCCCATCGGCGCGAATCGGCTGAACGCAAACGTGATTCGCACCTGCTTGCAGATGTTCATCGATGCGCGCTTGGATAGCGTCCTTGTCGCCCCACGCAAAAGTAGTATCGATGAATTTATCACTGCCACCGTCGTTGATGTCCGCTTCACTTAGTCCCATCCGGAGCCAATTGTTTCGATAGTTTGGTAGCCCTTGATAGGTTGAAGCTGCGCGACGAGCCACCGTACGCGCTTTGTCTGGATCGGTCTCCATGATGACCTTCTGTTCTACGCACAACCAGGCATCGGCGCCCATCGTCTCTCGTGCCATTTTTGTATGCGAGGGAGAAGAAAAGTACGGATGCGCGCCGTCTGCTTCTTGTGCTGCAAGCTCGAGCATCTTGGGACCGAGTGCAGCGATCACTGTCTTCGGGGCCTCACTTGTACGTGGCGCAGTGTAAGGCGAAGCCTTCATTTTTTGTAGGTATGCTCGCATGGTCGATACGGGCTTTCCGTAAGTCAATCCCCGTAAACCTTCAACGAGCGGTTTGTGCGAAACACCTAGACCAAGTAAGAAGCGATTGTCACTCTGTTCTGCCAACGTATGTTGTGCCGCGAGCGTAACGCCGGGTTCGCGATGATAGATGTTTGCAATACCGGTCGCGATTGTGAGCGATGTCGTATTGGCTAATAGCCAAGCGGCATGCGCGAACGGATTGCGACCGACGGTTTCAGGCAACCACAATGCGCTGTAGCCTAGCTCTTCGATCCGTTTAGCGGTAGTTGCAGCGTCGGTTGCTGACATTGCGTCAGTGAAATACCAAACACCAAGCTTGCCTAATTCCATATCTGAATCCGAGTTTAGATACTAACGACCGACGAAATTGCCGGGTCGACGTTCCGCGACCGCTTGGATTCCCTCGGCCGCATCCTCAGTCTCCCTTAACCACTGTTGCTCTTTGAGCTCATGATCAGTCGCCGTCTTAATAAGATCGGCAAGTCCTTGGCGGGTCGTTGCACGCGTTGAAGCTACCGCGAGTGGTGCGTTTTCGGCAATCTCCTTTGCGAGTGCGATCGCCCGATCGCGAACTTCCTCCAATGGTACGAGCTCGTCGACGAGTCCACGTTCCAACGCTTCATCTCCTTTGATGCGACGCCCCGTGAAGAACATAAGGTTTGCGAATTGCTGTCCAACCAGCCTAGGTAGCGTCACGGTTAACCCAAAACCGGGATGAATCCCGAGTTTTACGAAATTTGCGGCGAATCGCGCTTCAGGAGCTGCAACTCGAAAATCTGCGACGAGTGACAAACCTAAACCCCCACCAATCGCCGCACCTTGAACTGCAGCGATTAGAGGTTTCTTTGCGCGGAACAATCGAACGCCTTCTTCGTAGAGCGAGCCAGTACGGTTTCGGAACCCCTCCTCGGTAAACTCTTCATTACCTGAGCTCTCGTCGCTGCCGCTTCCGAAATTCGCGCCTGCGCAAAATGACTTACCTTGTGAAGCAAGAACGATCGCACGGCAACTTGGATCTTCATCAAGTCCCTTGAAAGCGTCGGCGATCTGATTTATTAACAATACATCGAAAAAATTGTGTGGTGGCCGTTGGATTTCGACAATCCCGACGGCACCATCTCGCGTTAGTTCGATATCTGGGTATTTCGTGCCCACGTAGTTGGTCTCAGCAAATTGAAAGAGTAGATGTTACCTAGACGAAAACCATCTTCTGAACGACCTCAGTTAGGGAGTCTAGCGTTTCCTGCGATTGTCACGAACTTGATGTTCTCTCTCGTGGTCATCGCTCAGACAAGATTTGTAGGTGAACTCGGTGAGCAAGCAATCGCTGCAGTCGGCATGGGACAGCGTGTGTTTTTCGCGACGCAGGCCTTGCTGATGGCTATCACAGCCGGTACGACCGCGCTAGTCGCCAGGAATTGGGGCGCCGAAAACTACGACGAAGCGGGACGAATGACGATGGCCAGTCTCGCGCTTACGGGGATTGCGAGTATCGCCAGTGCGATTCCCGGTGTTGTTTTCGCCTACGAAATTGCGATGGTATTCGGCGTCGACGAGTACACAACTCGACTCGCATCGGAGAACATCCGTTGGTTGTCTGTCTTTAACTTGGCGTTCGCCGTGAACTTTACGATCGGTGCCGCACTTCGTGCCGCGGGGGACGCATGGACGCCTTTTTGGATAAGTGTGGCTGTCAACATTGTGAATATCCCGTTACTGTACGCGCTCGTGTTGGGTAACTGGGGATTTCCTTCGTTAGGTGTGAAAGGCGCAGCCATAGCCGGAGGCGTGGCCGGTCTACTCGGTGCGGTGATCAGTCTCATACTCTGGATGGGTCAGTGGGTCCGCATTACATACGTTCGTATCAGCTGGTGGGATCGAGATCGGTTCCGGCAGCTAGTTAACGTGGGATACCCAGCAGGGATCGAGATGATGGTCTTCCAAGTTGGCTATTTCTTTTTCTTGGTTTTGCTCGGTAACTACTACGGTACGTCTGCGTTCGCCGCTTACTCACTTTCGGGAACTATGTTCATGGTTTGCATGGTCGTCGGCTTTGGTTTTTCGGTTGCTGGTTCAACTCTTTCGGGTCAATACCTCGGTGCAAACGATCCAGATGGTGCTGTACGTAGTGGTTGGCGTGCGCTGTACTACGCTGTGCTTTCCATGGGAACACTAGCGTTCATCGTCGTATTAAATGTCGAAACGATTGTCCATCTGTTCTTGCCAAATCCTGGCGCGCAAACCGTTGCGTATTCCGTACAGATTGCATGGATGCTTGCGTTGTCAACACCATTGATGGCAATTGAATTCGCGATCGGGGGTGCGTTACGTGGTGCTGGCGATACACGATTTCCTATGGTCTCGACTTTGATTGGATTGCTCGGAATTCGGTGCGTTATCGCGGTCATATGTGTCATGCTCAGTTTGGACGTCATATATATGTTTGCCGCGATGGTCGCAGAGAACATTGTGAAAGGCGCTCTCCTTATTGGTCGATATCGAACGGACCGATGGAAGAGCCTGATCCAACTCGATCCGGAAGCAAAGTTGGAACAGAGTGGGTTACAAGACGGTGGTCGAAGCGCCCAGAATAGGACATCTTCTGAGTCGGTCTAGATTAGCATCGATGATGTTCTTGACGCGCGTTGCTTCGCTATTAGGTCGCACATTGATCCGTTTCGTGATCCAATGGCACCTGGATTCCAACGTGAAAGCGATCTAGGTAAATCCTGGAGATGCGGCGTTAGAGGGCACACTTTATTTCGCACGAGTAAATTAAATTCGCTTTCTTTTGTGACGTAGCAAGTCAAAAACAAGCGGTCTGATCTAACGACGAAGAATGACAATCTTGCAATCTCAACCTTTCTATAACGGCTTGTTAGTTGCGATTGCACTCATTGCCGTGCTTCTACTCACGCGCCGTAAGTTACGTCGCAGCGAACTTTGGCAAGCCACGTTAACTCCTCTCTCGTCCATCATCGGAAGTGGATTCCTTGTGATGGCACCGTTACTTGCGAGCATTGTGGGCCTCTGGGCTCCGGTAGTTATTTGTGGGATTGTGCTACTGGCTTATTCAATTGGATCTGTGATCCGCTTCAACATCATGCATGTCGCGCCACAAACACAGGAACGGCATGGCTTCTTGAACCTTCATGATCTCGACTATGTCGGCAAGATCGTCCTTGTAATTGCGTACGTTATCGCGGTGGCGTTTTACCTTGAGCTACTCTCGAGCTTCTCCCTCAACTACATTGGTATCGATGATCCTTTTCTAGAACGTTGCGTAACAACTTCCATCATCGTTTTCATTGGACTGGTCGGTTACCTAAAGGGTCTAAGTGGTTTGGAGAAGCTCGAAATGTTTGCGATGACACTCCAACTTGCCGTCCTATCTGCGCTCATCGTTGGGCTTCTCGTCTATAGCGTGACCGCTTTCGAGGACGGTGTGACTGTTGTTGCCAACGAGTCTAACAGCGTCAATACGAAAGTGCGAATGCTTGCTGGGGTCTTGTTGATCGTACAAGGATTCGAAACATCACGTTTTTTGGGTGAGAAATACGTTCCCGCCATCCGTGTTCAAAGCATGCGAATCGCACAGTGGATTTCCGGCGCTGTCTTCATCGGGTCGGTTGCACTGCTCATGCCTGTAGTTCAAACGATGAATCTAATCGAGATTAACCTAGCTGAAATCGTGGTGGCATTGACACCCGTCGCAGTCGTATTGCCAGTCATTCTCATGGTCGCGGCGGTATTGAGTCAGTTCAGCGCGGCGGTTGCAGATACGGGTGGCGGTGGTGGACTGTTAGCGGAGAACAGTGCACAGCGCGTAACGACACGCTTCGGTTATGTCTGTGTTTGCGTTAGCTCGATTTTGCTAGTTTGGGCTGTTGAGCTGTTAGAGATCATCGCGTTAGCGTCTCGTGCATTCGCTGCGTACTACTTGATTCAGACCATCATTGCGCTAGTCGTTAATCAACGATCAGTGCAGGATAGAACCTTGTTGTTTTGGTTACGGCAAGTGTTCTTCTCCGCGATCGCATTAATACTCGTTTACATCGTTGCGTTCTCGATCCCTGTTGAATAGACAAAGCGATGATTACGGCTGATCTTCACACTAAATGGATTGCGAGACTTAGGTTAGTCTTCTAAACAAGCGAAAACGAGATCGCGCCGATTGACGATCCCTATGGGGTGGCGCGTTTCATCCGTAACGACTGCTTGAGACAGATCCAGATTTGCCAAGAGCCTTGTCGCATAGACCACCTTCATTCTTGCTGGAACCGAAACAATAGGTTTCGTCATGATCTCGAACACGTATGTGCGATTTGGCGGTCTGTGCTTTCCCATTACTTCTCTCGCGACGTCCGTCACTGTAACTAGACCAATCTCATCGTCCTCATCTCTACGATCGACAATCAACGCGTTTAGGTCGTGTTGTTTCAACAAGGCGATCGCTTCATGTACAGTCGCGTCACGATCTATCAACTGAAAGTTCTTGGACATGAAGTCCTCGACTCGTGAAATCTTCTCTTCCGTCATGCGTCGTCTTCCATTGACTCAAGTATGTAAGGCATTTGGGTTCGCAAACCGACAGCATCCTCAATTCCGACTTGAAATGCGATTCCAGATCCAGGATTCTCGTCAAAACCACCGATGTTTTGAATGGCATCCATGATGTTTTTCGCAGATGATTCTGCAGCAACAAACAGGATTGCATCACGAACGGAGGTGAAATCAAGCCCGAGAAACGTCTTGGAAGCTTTTAAGCCTTCGCCGCGAACCTCGTGGATGACCGTAGCGCCCGTAGCGCCCGCTTTTCGAGCAGTCTCAATGATCTGATCCGTTTGGTCCACGGACACGATCACAACAATCAGTTTCAGCATGTCGTTAATGCCCTACGTGAGGTGGTGAGTTTTTTCTTCTTTCAAATTTGGAGTTGATGAGGGAATAGGTCAACACGCTCATGATGGGAAAGACGCTAGCGAATGCGATCAGTCCAAAACCATCGATGAGTGGACTTCGACCTGGAATGTTGCTTGCCAATCCCAATCCAAGCGCGGCGACGACCGGTACGGTAACCGTCGAGGTAGTAACGCCACCGCTGTCATATGCTAGCGGCATGATCGCTCTGCTTGCGAAAATCGTCTGGATCATGACGATAACGTAACAAACGATGATATACCACTGCAGAGGTGTCCCTGTTACGATGCGGAAGCAACCCAGCGACACGCCGATCGCGACGCCTACCGCAACGGCGAGACGCAAGCCCCACGCACTGATCGCTCCGCCGGATGCACTTTCAGCTTTCAGTGCTACGGCAATTAGAGGCGGTTCTGCGATCGTAGTTGCGAAACCAATAGCTGCGGCAAACGCATAGACAACGAGATAGTCTGACCATACGACCTCGTGTACCGTCGTAGCAACATTGGATGCGGTTAGTTGCGCCGCCATCGTTTCACCGATTGGGAACAGTGCTTCATTCAATCCAACCAAGAACAAAGACAATCCGATGAGGACCAACACGAACCCGCTCACGATCTGTTTTAGTCGCGGCAGTTTTTGCCGTAGTACAAGCACTTGAAATACGACGAGGACGAGGATGATCGGCGCGACATCCCGAAGCGTGGACCCGAAAGCAGTCGCTAAGTCGACGACAAATTGCACTTCAAGCGACCATGTTGTAAGCGAGGATAAAGATGATCGGCGCAAGACATGCGAAGGCGATCAGACCGAAACCGTCTAGCATGGGGTTACGTCCCTTGATGCTTGTAGCCAACCCAACGCCCAAAGCGGTCAGGAGTGGTACGGTGATCGTGCTGGTCGTCACACCACCCGAGTCGTAAGCGATACCAATGATCTCGGGAGGCGAACAAAAGGTAAGTGCGGTTACGATCAGATAGCCCGAAATAATCATCACGTGGATCGGCCACCCTTTAAGGATCCGAATCACGCCGATTACGACGGCTGACCCGACTGATACAGCGACAACTAACCGCAAATTCAGCGCGTAGGCGTCGCGCACGCTCGCGTCGTTTTCTATATGACCCGCTAGCGCAACAATCTCTGCAGCCTTTGCGGCGATCGCGATGAGCGCTGGTTCGGCAATGGTCGTTCCAAAGCCGAGGCAGAATGCGAAACATAGCAGTGCAACCAAACTGCTCTTTCTAGTAAAGGCTTGCGCAATGGCTTCGCCGAGAGGAAACAAACCGCTTTCTAGTCCGTGGATGAATAGAGCAAGTCCTAGTAGTACACACGCCAAGCCTACGAGCGTATCGCCAAGGTTTGGGAAAGGTTGTTGAAGAACGACGATCTGGAAGAACGCGATAACGAGGACGATGGGCGTCAGATCTCTAACTGCATCGACGATACGTCCAACAATCGCATGGAGTATTGAGGTCAATGTGTTGCTTTATTTCGCGTGTTCACGTGGCATTCGCTGGTGGCTTCTCTGCAGATCTAGGGCTCCATATCAAAATTAGATGGTTCAATCAGATCAATGGAAAAAGAGCATGAGTTACTTAGACGAAGTATTAAGCGAGGGTACAACCCGTTTAGAAGTCTGGTGAGTAAGAGGATCGAACATTGGTGGTTCCTACTTTAATTTCGCTTTGAATTTACGAGGTATTTCTGCGTTGCGCCCTTAGTTCCGTTGATGATATATCGCAACGAAATTCTGATGCAGCGACACCGTCACATAAATCTCTCAAGTCGGAACCCAATTTGAGATCGTCCAAAGTTCGAAATTCGTCTCCTTCACGGCGTCCAAAGACTAGAAATCGAATCCCAAGCTCACTCAGTTCAGCTATGGCGTCATTACGCTGTTGCGGTGATTCGTAATAACGAACATGATCAATACGTGAGATAGTATCGGATCCAACAACAAAAGTCCCCCCAGCTTCGCTAAAAAGCAAGCGAGCTTTCTCAATGAACTTCGGTTGATTAGTCAGTACATAAGCGTCCGAATCAAACTGCGTGGTGCGCTCATTGATGTCAATAAAGTCAAGTTCTGGTTTGTCAACATTTCGAACGCTCAATTCGAACGCGACACGTTGGTTTAGTCGTTTCTTCGCTATATCGAGCATTCGACGGTGCCCGTCGTGCAATGGGTTAAACGCGCCAGGTAGAACCGCGTGGCCGGGGTCACCGTGCGATGCAGGTGTTTCATGGAGTAGCTGCGCGACGGAATCATTGACGGACGCTATACCGACTGGTTCGAAATCCGGGATATCGTCGTCAAGCTCGAGACCATTTCGAAGAAGCTGTAGCGCCAAATCAGCTAGTTTGCGCTCTTCCTGTAGTCGACTAAGTTCGCCTTTTTCGAATGGAATGTACCATACAACGGTTTTGTGCGGCGTTTGAAGCGCAACGTACGCCCGATGCTCGCCTCGCTTTGGTCGGTCAGATCTCAGCGCCGCCGTAATGCCAACGCCGTAAAGGCATCGTTCATCAGGTGCTTGCATCATTTGTCGCGCATGTATTAATGCGCGCATCGCTAATCGACGGGCTGTCAGCTCGGAACAATAGCTCCTAGGTTCGTATCCGAGAAGATCACTCATCGCTCGATCGTGATACGGGACGTGTGCTGCGATTAGTGCATTGGACGCGCCGGGCGAGGTCGCCAAGTCAGAAATTAGCAACGACCCGCCAGCGGCATAAATAACGCCTTGCCAAGGGGAGTCAATGAGTCCTTGTATTGCTGTCACTCGATTAGAAAATCGCGAACGATCCGCATGAACACGTCGAGCTGGTCATGGTGACTCCAATGACCCGCAGCATCGATACCGGCAACTTGCACGTCCCTGAACACCGTCGCTCGTCCGTCCTTCATTGGGTCACTTGCCCATGACTCTTTGCCATAGACGAGAAGCGTCGGGCATGTGATTCTGGCGTAGAGCGACTGGATCTCGTCATCGGTCAGTCCAATAGGTGCGAACGTACGAACGTAGTTGTCGAATTTCCAACTGTAGGTGCCGTCTTCGTTCTGATTGCTGCCGTGAACCGTCAGATGTCGCGCTTGCTCTTCGGTAAGGTGTGGATTCTCGGTCTGCATGCGATGAAATGCTTCTTCTAGCGAAGCGTACTTCCGCGGCACTCGACTCGAAAGGTGCCGAAGGTTGTTGATCCAATTTTGGAGCCGAGATTCGACCTTGGGTGTACTACCGGAGTGCGACCATCTTGGTGGTGCTCCCATACCTTCGATTGAGACTAGCTTCGCTACGGTTTCTGGGTAGAGACCGGCGTAGATTAGGGAAATTGAGCCTCCAAGAGAGTGACCCATCACGGTGACAGGTGACATGTGTTTCTGTTGAACTAGCTGCGCGATGTCGTACACATAATCAATGTGAAGGTATCCGCCACCAACCATCCATTGAGAATCGCCGTGACCACGTAAATCAGGTGCGATCACGTGATAGTCTTTCCGCAGGTTGGAGGCGACCCAATCCCAGTTACGACAATGGTCACGACCCCCGTGAATTAGTAATAAAGGCGGAGCATCTTCGTTCCCCCAATCGACGTAATGCAGACGAAGTCGCTGGGAGAAATAAACATGAGAGCTTGGTGTCTCGGTCAGCATATCGGAATTTTAGGTTGGGTAGATAAATTAACGGGCTTGACCAAGATAAGCTAACAAGACGTACGGCGATCGTGAAATGGGCAGGAGTTCGCACGTCGTCGACCAACGGCGCTGATTAAATTCCTGCATTACGGCTTCGCGTAGTTACGATAACGTAGCTTAATTCGATGATTAAGAGAGTCCACAAGATCGTTGCGCTATGACTGACGCAAACCAGTTTATACACCTTATGAAGGAAGAGGGTGTTCTTCAATTCGGAGACTTCACACTGAGATCCGGAAAGAAAAGTCCGTATTTTTTTAATTTAGGCAACGTCTCATCCGGACATGGCTTGAGCGAGCTCGGTCGAGCATACGCGCAATGTATCTTGGAGCATGATCTCAGACCGGAGGTACTGTACGGACCCGCCTACAAGGGGATTCCCTTTGCCGTATCGACAGCAATTGCGTTAGCTGCGAGTGGTGTGCAGGTTGGTGTGGCATTTAACCGTAAGGAATTGAAGGGCTATGGGGAAGGTGGTTGGCTTATTGGGGAGGCGTTGGACGAAAAACGCGTGGTTCTAGTCGACGACGTTGTGGTCGATGGTGGTACGAAGATAGAAGCGGCAGAAATGATTCGTAACGAAGGTGGCATCCTTTGTGGCATGGTTCTTGGGATCGATCGATTGGAGTACGCGAACGAAACACAAACCGCTTCAGAAGCGTTAATGGATCAGCTACACATCAGCATCCATGCCGTCTCGGACCTGCGCGACGTTCTCGCGTATCTTGAAACCGACCCGAGCGATCGAGACTGGTTACACGCCGTTCGAAATTACGCGTCGAACAATTGCAAGCTATAGGTCTAACTAGGGAAGATTTGAGCGCCACCATCGACACGTAGAACCTGGCCAGATACGTAGCTCGAATCCGATGTTACGAAAAACTCTACCGCTTTTGCTACTTCCATCGGCCAACCGTAACGTGTCAATGGACCGACTTCTACTTTGCGATCATCGTTTGTAGGCCGACTAGCTACAAAGCGAGGCGTAATGATCTCACCCGGCGCGATCACATTCGCGTAGACGCCGTAAGGGCGCATCTGCGCTGCTAAGCACCGTGTGTATTCGTGGACAGCAGCTTTTGCAGTCCCATAGACAACTTCGGATCGATGACCAGAAAGTCCGGCAATACTCCCAATCGTCACGATCCAACCAGAGTTCCGTTCCATCATGGATGGCACAGCTGCCTTGCATACAAGAATGCAGGTTGTGAGATTTCGCTCGAGGATCGTCCGTACGTCTTCGAGGGAAACTTCTATCGCATCGTTAACGAGAGGTTTCCCAGCATTCGGTCCAGATGTACCCGTTGATCCTATGTCGCCACCTGCATTGTTGATCAATATGTCAACGGGACCTAACTGCTCTTTGATGGTCGCATAGTTCTGCGTAACTGTATGTGGGTCGGTTAGGTCGCCGTGCACTGCGATTACTTTGGCTTCCGATTGTTCAGCTATCTCGCTAGCAACGGTGTCTAGCGAAGGAGCTTCGTTGAACGCTTGTGTTGACGTCGGAGAGGTTCCATGTACGGCCACGCTCGCACCGAGGTTCGCCAAATGACTGGCGACTACACGACCGATCCCTCTTGACGAACCAGTTACCCAAGCAACTTTTCCTAAAAGTCGTTTCTCCACTGTGATTTGTATCCACATTAACGCGTTGGTAACTATAGGAGTCGGAATTTGTCTCGTAACGGGTCGATACGTTTTCGAGCGAACTTCGGCTTGTTTTAGACGACACTTGAAAAACCTAAGCTCAACTCGCGGCTATGTTTATCGTGTACGAAGTTTGGGTTGCAGAATCCTCACTACTCATAATTTCCAGATGCTGGTGTGGACGCGCACAGCGTAATACGATGCCCAGATGTTGGAATTGGTAGACAAGCTGGCCTTAGAAGCCAGTGCCTTCGTGGCGTGAGGGTTCAAATCCCTCTCTGGGCACCATCCGGGAACTTTCAAGAGTGCATAGATGAATTTGTTCTGTTTGGACGGTATCCCGGCGATCCATACCGATCCCGCTGAAGTTCCCGGCATGTACATGGTGCTCGGTCGCGTAAGCGACCATACTAAGGACTTAGCACCGGAGGAACTCGATCTAGTTCGTGACTCAACTCCTTCGAGGCGAAATGCATTCGCCACAGGTAGACGTCTCGCTAAGGCGGCATTAACTCATCTCGGAATCTCACTCGGTCCCATTCTGCGAGATGAGAGAAGACCTCTATGGCCGGAATTTGTCGTTGGCAGTATCTCGCACACCGAAAACCTTGCGGTGAGTGCAGTTGCTAGTTCCATGCGATACCGAGGTATCGGTGTTGACGTTGAAGTTATCAGTGCAGTAGATGAGCGTGTCGCGAATAGGGTGCTCGATGAGGGAGAACGGGAATGGATCGAATCCCTTCAACTTCCAGAATGGCGTACGGCTTTGTTCTCCGCGAAGGAGGCTGTTTACAAAGCGACTAACCCAATTACTGGAGAGTTTCTTGGCTTCCGCGACGTGACCTTGAAGATTGATGAAAGTGCACTTTCATTTACCGCGCAGGCGCAGAAGGATCTTAAAGCGTCTCGCCTCCTACAGAATGCACGTGGCTATTTCCATCGGATCGAAGGCCACTGGCTCACGACATTCGTGATCGAGGCATAAGCCTCCCTGGGCTGCTAGCTAAGTTTCTCGATTCGACATCAAGTCGGAATGCACTAACGGTTAGGTCCACGAAGCATCGGAACGGGTTGCCACCGTTCAAGCGGGGTCTTCGGCAAGACGGTTGGATTGACGCAACTCATTGGCCATTTGCCGCGTAACACTAGTGCGACCTCATGTCCGACACGCCGTCGTGCCGTGGGACGCATGCGTGTGCTTGCCGACGCGACGTGAGGTGTTACAGTCACCTGCGGCAAATTGAGCAACGGGTTCTGTGGATCGGGAGGTTCTTGCTCAAGAACATCGAGACCAGCAGCTTGAACTTTGCCACTATTAACTGCCTCGATCAAATCAACCTCTTTAACGATCGGACCTCGAGCAGTATTCACGATTACGACGCCGTCCTTCATTCGAGCAAACGCGTCCGCGTTAACTGAGTGCTCAGTTTCTTCGTTATGTGGCGAGTGAATGCTGATATAGTCAGATCGTTCAAGCAATTCACCCCATGCGACAGGTTCGACCCCGAACTCGCTCATCGTTAATTCGCTGACGTAAGGATCGTGTGCAATGACGTGCAAGCCGAAAGCTTGTGCACGCTTCGCAGTGCATCGCGCAACGTTTCCAAATGAAACAAGCCCTAGCGTTCGACCCATCAAACGCGGGACGTGATTCAAGAGCGGTCGACCTTTGTGCCACTCATTTTCGGCAGCGAAGATGTTCATCTCCTTCGTACGACGTATCGCATTCAGGAGCAAGGCCATCGCATGATCCGCAACCTCCTCGATAAACACGTCTGGCGTGTTCGTTACGACGATTCCCGCTTCAGTCGCAGCATCAACATCCACCATGTCGACACCCACACTACCTAGACCAATGACGACGACATTTTCTAGTCGATCAATGACCTCCTTGCTTATGCGAATGCCCCAGGACGTGATAATCGCATCACAGTTTTTTGCACCTTCCGCAAAGTCAAGGGCTGTCGGTGAGGCAACTTCAACGATGTCCGCGACTGGCCGCAATGCCTCTAGTTCAAGCGAGTATTTCTCGTCGAGATTCGTGACTTCTGCGATACGTGGTAGCTGCATCGCCACCTTTTTTTTATTAGTCATTCGTTAGTTTCCAGTTCGAGTTTCTTGAGAATGTCCTCGCGGATTTGACGTTTGAAGATCTTCTCGGAAGCGGTACGAGGTAATCGTTCATGGCCGATCCAAATACGGGATGGCACTTTGAATTGAGCGAGTCGTTCGCTCGCAAATTCTCTTAACGCGTCGCCGTTGAGTTCCGCGTTCGGTTCAAGGCACACGACGGCCGCAACGGTTTCTCCAAGACGTTCATCAGGAATGCCGAAGACACTTGCTTCAGCTACCGAAGGGTGCTCGTAAAGTGCGGCTTCCACTTCTTGGCAACCGATGTTCTCGCCGCCGCGGATCACGATATCTTTCATTCGATCAGTGATGAAGACATACCCATCTTCGTCGAGGTGTCCTACATCTCCTGTGTGCACCCAGCCGTCGACAAGTGTTTCTCTCGTTGCATCAGGGTTGTTCCAATAGCCGCTGAAATTCTGAATACCCCAGATGCAAAGCTCGCCTGTTTCAAACGGCGGTAGCTCGTTACCCTCCTCGTCGACGGCTTTTACTCTGACGAGTGGTGGGAGTGCACGCCCGCAACTTTTCGGTCGAAGAGTGAACGCGGGTCCACCAATGCTGGTCGCTAAACCTTGAGTTTCCGTCATTCCCCAACCGGTGCCTGACGCACCTTTCGCGATTTTCTTGTCAATTTCTTTAGCCTGTTCCGGCGCCATCGCTGCGCCTCCACCACCGGCACTCTGAAGACTGCTGACGTCGTATTTCCCGAGAGACGCGGATTTCACGAGTTCGTACGACATGGTTGGAACCCCATTGAACGATGTAATGCGCTCAGCTTCGATGAGCTGTAGAGCACGCTCGACATCCCATTTGTACATTCCCACCAATTTACGTCCGTGACGGAACGAAGACAGAAACTGGACGACTAGCCCCGTGACATGGAATAAGGGAACCGACAGAATGGTGGAGGGAGGATTCGTAGGCGTAGGTGTTTCGCCACTGTTTACTCGTTGAAGAAGCGCGGGATTCTCGTTGACGGTTAACTGATAGCCGACTGCCCCGGCCGCTTCCCACCCAAGCAATGCGTTGCAGATCGAACGGTGAGTGGATAACACGCCTTTAGGGTGTGCGGTAGATCCAGACGTGTACAGAAGCGTTGCGTTGTCCGCCGGTGAAATCTCATTGGCTGGCATCGTATCGCTGCTATCTTCAATGAATGCTTGCCATGTCCGGAAGAAATCATGCTGACATCTCACCGTGACGAGCTCGATCCCCAGGTTCTTCGCTAACGGTCCGACGCGTTCAAGTCGCTCCTGGTCGACGAACAGTAGCTTTAAGCCGCTGTCCTCGATTCCGTACTCCATTTCTTCCGCTGACCACCATGCGTTCATGGCGACCGCCACGCCGCCCATGGAAGTGATACCCATGAATGCGAAAATCCACTCGGGGTAGTTCCTCAGCGAAACACCAACACGATCTCCCGGATTGATTCCCAGCGCGAGGAGTTTGTTTGCCACTCTCGCGGAAATGTTCCAGGCATCGTTGAATGAGTAGCGCTCGTCGTCGTATACATAGAAATCGACATCGTGGCGTAAACCTGAACGATAGAGTTCTCGAAGATTGGTGGGAGCGTTCACAAAACCTATGAAGTCGACACCGTTTATGTGAATAGTCTCGGTTTCGAACGGTTTACCTGATGCAGTTACCTCTGCGATTGCGCGTTCCAGCGATTCATTGGTCGCCATGGTCTAAACGTTTCCCTTGGAACGCACATGCGCTTTCATAGTGGATTTTGCCGAATTGGAAAGCGAGGAATGATATTGGAAGGGTGGCTAAAATCGCCGCGAAACTATCGTAGAGGCGCCTCATGCAAAGCGCTTGGGGAGCCGTTTTCAAGCCGGAGCAAGGTCGATCATGCGAGAGAACACTGTACTTACATCGTGGCGAAAAGGCGGCCAATCGGTCGGCGGTTGGCTCAGTATTGGTAACGCGTACACCGCGGAAACGATGTCTAATCTCGGATTTGACTATTTATGTGTAGACCTACAGCACGGCATGCTGAGCTACGACGATCTTAAGTACATGCTACCTGCGATCTCGAACTACGATTCGATTCCGTTCGTACGAGTACCTTGGAACGAACCATACGAGATTATGAAAGCACTGGACGCTGGTGCGTATGGGGTGATCGTTCCGATGGTCAATAATCGAGAGGAAGCGGCTCTGGCTGTTGACTCTTGCCGTTACCCACCAGACGGACATCGGTCGTTCGGTCCAATTCGCGCAGCGATGTACGGTGGACGTGGCTATACACACGAAGCGAATGATCAGATCGCGTGCGTAGCGATGGTTGAAACCGCTGATGGCATCGAAAACCTGGACGAAATTGCGTCGACGCCCGGTCTGGATGGAATCTATATCGGTCCTTCGGATCTGGGTTATGCGTTGGGCTTGAGCCCGACGACTGGCAGTCAAGATCAAAAGCACATTGACACCGTCGAGCTTATCCGTGCGACATGTGAAAAACATGGCATTGCCGCCGGTATCCACACAGGGAGCCTTGACGCGACGAAAGGTTATCTAGAACAGGGATTCAATCTTGTCACATTAGGAACCGATAGCGCGTTCCTCGCGGGCGCTGCGAGTTCGCAACTCGCTCAAGCCAAGGAAGTATCAGAGGCAAACCGCGAAGCGTCCGGTTACTAACCTCGCTAGTTTGAGGTATCGAGTTCGGAAGTCGTATAGACAAACGCCGGTGTTTCACAGATAGCGTAAGGGAATACATGGAGCTCGTCGAGGTGCTGTCGGTATTTACGAATCGGTTCCAACGCTTCACGGTGTATTTGCTCCCTCGACGGTAGCAGAACCAAACTATCAAGTTCCTCGAAAATCGGGTTAACTGGACGCAAGCGTTCGAATGAACATCGGGTTTCGTAGGCTTGTCCTGAATAAGTGGCGACATCAATGTCACGAACGAATGCCCAATCGCTTAGTTTGAACTCTGGTTCAACGACGAAGATGAGGGGAACTATCGCTTCGTTCGTGTTGGCGAGTTCAAGCAGTTCTCGGGCGACTAACCATGGATGACGATCCCGAAACGATCCTTTGCTTGATTCGGACTCATGGATAGCATCCAGTGCCTTTTGGTCAGTGACCGTTACAAAACAATACTGTGCGAATTGAGCCAAGTGGGTAATGTTGAACGCGATGCGTAATTCGACGAGAGTGTCGAATAAACTAGGTTAAAAGACCAGACGCAACTGAATATCAACGCCCTTATCAAACTTCTGTTGTTCGAATCGAGACTGAACCGTGGCGATCTCGAGATTGAAGAGTCGATCAAGGCCGGAATTAAGCGCGACGCGGACGCCCATACGCGTCTGATTGAGGGTCGAGATTGCGATTTGCCCAAACGGTGTGATGACACCTGCGCCACGGAGCGGTAATCCGTAACTTAGCGAACCACTCATAGCCCACGCGTATTGTGAACTCGTGTTAAGTAGTGAATCATCGTAAGTTGTGTATCCAAACGACGAGTCGGGAGTTAACAGCGTTCGCGACCGATTGGTTCCGTACATTGGTGCAACGGATAGCGCTAATCCTTCGCCGCGTAGACCAGGATCTAAATGCGCTGCAACACTGAATAACAGATCCGGGTCGTCGAACACGTCCTGAGCCGAAAATGCGCGACCTTCGGCTTCGAACGTTAAACCGCCACGAGAGGTGTAACGAACGCCACCGAGCGCTTCTAACGATGCGTCGCGCGTATCGGGGTTGCTATTGATCCGTCCGCTTACGCCAATGTAAGGTTGTAGTTGTTCACCGGAGTACGACATCTCCAATCCAGCGCGAAGACTTCGTGAGCTCACTTGGTTAAGAAAACCGGCATCCGAATCAAATGAGTCCGTACGTAACGGAATAGTGAGACCGGCGTCACCGACCGTCGCAAGATGGACATTTCCTGTCGAACCGAGTAAATGCCTCCAACCGACTGCACCTAAAAGAAGATTTCGGTTACGTAAGTCCGCAGCTGACGACTGAGCAGTTTCGAGCGCGGAATAGTCCTTCGCTACGCCAAGTATTCCCCAAACCTCCGCGCCGCTACCGTCATGCCAACGCGCGTATGGCAGGATACTTGAGAGATACGTTCCGGCGAGGTTGTGCGAAAGATCCGATGCGCGTAAGGAATCCGTCGTGTAACCTTGGCGATCAAAACCAATGGTCAATCCTGTTGTCAAGTTAGCTTCGAGTTGCGTATCGAAGCCAACGTAGATACCGGTAGGTTCAATTCCGGCACCTGACGAATCGGATTGGTAGCGCGTACTTGCGTAATTCCACAGTGTATATCCGTTTGAATCCTGGCTCGCTTGCTGCAATGGCAACCCGCGAAACCGCGAATGCATCGCGTTGGTTACACCGAGTAGCAAACTGCGATGGATCGAGACATCACCGCTACTTTGTCGTCGAATCGGTTGCGAAGCTGCGACTCTGCCGACGGCTCGCGTACTGCTTGAACTTGAAACGGGGTTTCTAGTCAAGCTCGTTGAGTCGATAACGGCCGATGAAAGAGACTCGTCGAAATCAATGACCGCCAGGCTCGTGTTCGAATTCGTTGTAACGGCTTCAGTTTCAGCGCGAGCTACAAAGGTGAATTGGTGAATAACTGCTACAGAATCTGAGACAGCTATCCAGTAGAACGGTACCGTGGGGATTGGGCCATCTACTCGCCCACGAATCGCTCTCTCCTCGTCGTCATATATAAGTCCAGAAGGCAGGTCGGGTACGAGACGGTAATACGCCGTTTCACCGGGTAACTCAGGTAACTGAGTGTCGATTCCGCTTCTGAAGTGGATAGGCTGTATTGAGATTTCAGATTGGCTGGTCGTAGCCGTTTGCATTGAAATTCGATCTTCTTCGTGCTCTTCAACGTGAACGATGAACCAGTCAATCATCGAACCGAAATCGTTGCCGGCGGTTACCGCAACCTGCGCCGATCCGGCTGATTTCGCCAACACGATCAGATAGTTTTCGACAATCCACGCGTCGGCTACGGACTTGTCATATGGAAAGGCAGAGAATCGCTGATCGGCCAACTCGCCAAACGAAAGATGGAGATCTCGTAGATAAATCCGTTGTGACGCTAATGGACCTGCAGAATCGACGTATTTCGAATTGAGAACGAGCGTCTGGTCATCGATAGCTTCCAAAAGCTTGGGCGCGAATTGCGTTGAGCTTTCGGACTGTTGCGCTGAGATCGAGCTAGACAGAAGCACGAAGCTACATGCTAGCAGCGTTCCACGCATCAAGTGATGGCAGGACATAAAGCGGGTTATGGGAGTGCAGTTCGACACGGAAATTTTGGCGCTTTTTCTAGCCGGTAGCTGCTGGATTTGAACGATTTGTCGTGTGTTATTGCGCTAGTGTCGCGCGCAGAATTATAGGATTCTGCCTGCTTTTGAAGGTCGTGGTGGATAGTCGCATCCAGAGGAGAATCCGGAATCGCAGCTCAAAATGACAAAGCCGCGGGTGCATGCACCCGCGGCTTTGCAACTTACGATGAGTATTAGCGACGAACTCAGCGTTCGCAGCTAAATCAGACGAAGCTAGGCTTCTTCTTCTTCCTCACCTTCCTCTTCTTCGCCGCCGTCGTCGTCTTCACCACATTGGCCTTCGCCGCACTTCCCTTCTTCGTCTTTCTCACCACATTCGCCTTCACCTTCGTGAGCGCCTGCGATTGTGAGAAGAGAGTCGTCAAGTGCGCTCGTATCAAGCGCGTCATCCATATCCGCGGCAAGAACCGAGGACCCGGCGGTTGCTACTACAAAAGCACCCACTCCCAAAACGAGCGGGCTAACAGAGAGTTTGGACATAGTTTTCCTCAATCATCCAGAACCAATTTGTAAGCGAGGAACTGAATCAGAAGCCTCTGTACCAGGTCCCGCCATCCTGACGTCATTACGTCATTGCTTACAGTTTTGACCTTAAAGTTTCCTTCAAGTTCACAAATGCCTTGCAATCATAATGGAGCTTCGCTTAGGCGCAGGTCGCGACCTTGAGTCGACCTTAAGTTTGGCCCGGTATACACGCTCACGAATAGCAACACCGCTGAATACGCGTTGCCTCTATTAACTGCAAATCAGCCGCCCCCAGAGGGGTACTACGCAGAAAATCTCACTGCGGTGATCGACACGGTTTATGAGCAGTACGAAGATCTCCTATCAGCTGAGGAATCCAAGTTTGCAGATTCCACTTTAGGCTTATCAACATCAGCGTTGCGGCTCTTCGCACGACTACTGTCGAGAACAAAGATCTTCATCCGTTTAGATTCACTGTCGTACCCGGACGTGGACGATATCGATATTGCTATCGAAGAGTTGAGTGAAGCGGAGCTGATTAGTGTTAGTTCTGACGGAGATAGCAATGAAATACTGAACTTATTAACAGTCGTTGAGTTAAATTCGTTATTTCCACAGTGGAGTCGAATTGGAAGAAAGGCTGAGCGTGTGGATGCGATTCAGAGTCACCTTGATGATGTTGCGATTCGTCGTCATGTCTGTGAGCGATTTCCATGGTTGTACGTGACGTCGTCGAAGCAGTTCGAGTTTTTCTGCCTTCTATTCTTTGGGAATTCGATGCAGAGACTTGATGAGTTCGTCATTCGCGATCTTGGCGTGACGCGATTCGAAGAGTATGAATTGGATCCATCGTTTCGATTGTTCGGTACTAGGCAAGCGATTGATCGATATCAAGAACTTGCTGAACTCGCTGAACTCGTTGAAACACTCGGAAAGACGATAACCTCGGACGAAGTCAACACAATCTGCACGGCAATCGGCGCGCGTGACGAAGATCGCGTTTTTGAATTGAAGAGGAGTCGCGTTTTGAATGCGCTCGGTCGAAATTTAGAACGAGCGGAACAACATGAGCTAGCACTTGAGTGTTATCGCAGCTCAACCGTACATCCAGCACGCGAACGCACGATGCGCATCCTGAAGAAAGAAGGACGAACCGCCGATTTAGAGCAGGTCAGGCTTGAGATCTTGAACGCACCGCGTTCGTATGAGGAACACGCTTTCGCACAGAGATTCGGAAGACCGAAGTCGCCGCGCCAAGAGATCATAATCCGAATGGGCGTTTCAGACCTAAAGCAATCGGAAAAAATTGAATCATTTGCGGCCCAGCTGCTCGTTGACGAAGGCGCTGAGGCATGGCATTTGGAGAATCTCTTGCCAAATGGTCTCTTCGCTTTGGCATACTGGGATTGGCTCTATGCTCCCGTCCGTGGCGCTTTCGTAAACCCGTTCCAAGCTGCACCTTTGGACCTGCACTGGCCGGAGTTTTTTGACATTCGTCGCGAGATTTGTTCGGATCCACTTGACGAGCCGAGTAAATTGAAGTCGCGAATCCTTGCGACCGCAGATCGTAAGCGTGGGATCAGTAATTCTCTCGTTGCCTGGTCGATTCTCACACCAACACTGCTTGATTCAATTCTGAATGCCATGACGACGGCTCAATTGTCTCGTTTGTTGAGCATCGCGATCCAGGACTTGCGGCAGTTCCGTGCCGGTTTTCCGGATCTTACGGTGATCGACGAAAGAGGGGAAATTGCATTTGTTGAGGTCAAAGGACCAGGTGACCAGTTGCGTCCGAACCAACGAATATGGATTGAACGGTTGATTGAGGAAAAGTTCAACGTCTACGTTTGGAGATTTAAGTAGCCCGTGGAAGTCTCGATCGGAGTGACCGAGCTAGCGACATTTGTTCACCGACGAGGAGACATCGATGATCGTTCAGAGGATCCGACGACCGCTCGAGAAGGGTTAGAAACACAGGGAGCGTATCAAAAACGAATCAAGCTAGAGCGCGCCGAATACGAATCAGAGGTACGGGTTAAACGCGAGTACCAGCATAAATCAATCACACTTCACGTTACCGGTCGAGTGGATGGCGTTTCTGTTGAGGACGAACTACAAGGTTCTCGACTCTTGGTTGAGGAGATAAAAACAACCCGGAAGAATCCTGATAGCGTGCCTTCCTGCGATCGTACAGTTCACGAAGCCCAGCTAAATCTGTATGCGGCAATGCTTGATGCACGCCACGCCACGGCATCCGTCCTCACACGCCTGACCTACATTCATCCAGATTCAGGTGACGCTCGCCACATTGACCGAGTAGAGGATGTGGTTGAGCTCGACAGTTTTTTCGATGCAACGGCGCGCGAATATTGCGATTGGCTGAGTGATGTCTTAATACGTCTAAAGGAACGAAATGAGATTGCTGCATCACAAGCATTTCCGTTTGAAACCTACAACAAGAACCAATTGCAGCTTGCACGTCACGGATTTGTGAGTTTACGAGACGAGTCGAACTTACTTTTCGAAGCGCCAACGGGCACCGGTAAAACCATGGCGGCGGCTTTCCCTGCTGTGAAAGCGATGGGTGAACACGATCTTGATCGCGTCGTGTATAGCACTGCTCGAACGACGGGTCAACAAGCAGCGGTAGACGCTTTCACGACACTTAGAGAACAGAATGACAGCATTGTTCAGGTAACTGTGTCGGCGAAGGAGCGTGTGTGCTTAACTCCCGGCGCCGCATGTCGACCGGAAGAATGCGAATATGCGAAAGGGCATTTCGATCGTGTACGTGGGGCTACAAAGCACCTGCTTCAGAAAGGAAACGTCGATCGCACTTCGATCGACGCAATTGCCAAATCGAGCAAAGTCTGTCCCTTTGAATTGTCACTCGATGTGGCAGAGTGGTCTGATGTAGTCATCTGCGACTACAACTACGTCTTCGATCCCTTGGTCCAGCTCAAGCGTCTTCGGTCACGGGTGTTCAATCGAGTAGGGTTGTTGATTGACGAAGCACATCGTCTCACTGAACGTGTACGCGATATGTTGAGTTGTGAGTTCGATTTTGAAATGCTTGAAGAAGCAATCGTCGACGCCGAGAACACAGGTTTAGAGGGGCATCTCAGGAATATTCAGCGAACGTTAAGTGACTTCCTTGAGCGCACTCTTCCTACGATCGGCGAAGCGGTCGTCGACGAGATCGATCTCGGCCTAATAGAGTTAGTCGATACGTTATTCGAATCGGATGACTTACGACTTCGAAATATGACGGAAGGCGATGCAATCGACGAATTTCTCTATACGTTACTACGTTTCCGAACGATCGCAAGAGTGAGCGAAGAAAATCCTGATAAATTTGTTTGGTTGCTCAACAGAACCCGTACCGAGCGTCGCATTCTCTTCCGTTGCTTACTGCCCAATGCTTGGATCAGTGATGTCGTCAATGAATTTCATGGCTCCGTTAGGTTCTCAGGAACTATGTCGCCGGGAGAGCTCTTCAACGAAGAGCATGGAATCCAAGGACCGATTAAAAACGCAACACTAACGGCAGATGCAAATCGACTAAGCGTTTTTGTTGTACCAGACATCACAACTTTTTACGACGAGCGTAGGCGTACTGCACCTGTCTTAGCAGCACTCATCGAGACTATCAAAGATACCTCGACAGGAAACTGGCTAATTGCTTTTCCGTCGTTTGAGTATTTGAACTTGGTGCTAGGTCACATGGCTTCTGCAGAATCATCGCTCGTGCAACAACCTCGCATGAATCTCGAAGAACGCGACGAGTTCCTGACTCGTTTGACACTTGATGACAACCAGCTCGGTTTCGTAGTCATGGGAGGTGTCTTCACCGAATCCATCGATATTGAGCAAGCATCGCTCGAAGGCGTCGTCGTTGTGAGTCCAGGGATTCCGCCGCGTTCGACTGAGCGTGACCGAATTTCGACACTATCGGATAACGGGTATGAAATAGCCTATCGACGACCAGCGATGACTAGAGTCGTGCAAGCTGCCGGTCGCGTGGTTCGTGGCGAAACGGATCGCGGTATTGTCGTTCTAGTAGATCCGCGCTTCACCCGAAGCGATTTCGCACGCTACTTCCCTTCGCATTGGCAACCCAAATCCGTAAAAGCTGATGAGTTGGTTTCGCACATTGTTGCTTTTCAGCAGAGCGAACTTACGTAATATCGAGTTATTCGACGATCAACCGGGTCGCGTATGGCGTTGCTTTTAATGTGAGCTGTGCACGCGCGCGGAAGTTCTCCGTTGCTTCTGGGGCCGGCGCTCGTGAGACTTGCCATGAGTTCAATCCGTCGTACCAAGTGCACAGCAGCATTTTGCCGAATTCGTTTGAACGGTCCTGTTCACAGAATAACGCTTGGGGGATTGCTTGATATGCGTCCGAGACCTCAAACGTCTCCCACGCGGTTTTTGAGAGTTGTGCGATTTTTTCGACATCGCTATTTCGCACATCAAAAAATCGGAATACGTACAAACCTTCGCGTGTGCGCGATTCGTAGTCGGTTGGTCTAACCGTCGGTTCAAGATAGAGTGTCTCGACGCTCTGAACCGATTCAATCGTCCCAAGTCTCTCATTTACGTTCGAGACATCACCGGTCGTCATGAGAATCAGTTCATTGGAGCCGAGTCCGAACAGACCGAAGAACGCTCCCCAAATTCCTGTGTCACCTAGTTTTTCACGTTCGCGACCTACGATCGCCTCGTATAAGGGTCGATAGCTTTGGCCATCGGTTTGGACACGACTGTATGCGAAATTGAGAGTCATCGGAATGCTCAAATCGGTGGAAGAGCTCGGATTTTGCCATACTAACGTCGGCCGAAGAGCACGGGTACGCTGTAAACGTTGTGGAAAATTCGACGCACCCGAATCCGAGAGAGCGACGAATGAACGGCGCTGAGAGTCTTGTCCGGACGCTGGTCAATCACGGCGTAACCCAGTGCTTTGCCAATCCGGGAACGTCGGAGATGCACCTGGTTCAAGCCATTGATCGTGTACGCGAATTCAACACGAGTCTGTGCCTGTTTGAAGGTGTATGTACGGGAGCTGCGGACGGGTACGGTCGGATGTCAGGCGTACCAGCGGTAACGTTACTCCATCTTGGTGCCGGATTGGGGAATGGCATCGCAAACCTGCACAACTGTCGACGTGCAGGGACGCCTCTGATCAACATCATTGGCGATCACGCAATTCATCATGCAGCGTATGACGCGCCGCTCACATCTGATGTTGAAGCAGTGGCAAAACCCGTATCGAGTTGGATTCGGTCGTCGCGTACGTCCAATGGCGTTGGCCTCGATGCGGCAGACGCGACTCACGCTGCAATGGCGAACCACCCGGATCCAAATGGCAACGTTGCTACATTGATCGTGCCGACCGATTGCGCATGGGGCGATGGTGTCGAACGTCCGCAAATGCGGTCGTTTGTCGAGCGTGCCAAGATCGATAACCAGGTTATCGATACGGTTGCTCCGCAGATCGACGCTTATACGGTTCTCTTACTCGATGGCAATGCTTTAACTGAAGATGGTTTAAAGACGGCAGGACGAATCGCTGCCAAAACACAATGCTCGTTGTTTACACCGACGTTTCCAGCTCGTGTCGAAGCGGGTCCACAACTTCCGTCTGTAAACCGTTTACCTTACTTTCCAGAGCATGTACTCGCAACGTTGTCTAGCTGTTCGAAACTGGTACTGGCAGGAGGTGACGTTCCTGTTAGCTTCTTTGCCTATCGAGATCAACCGAGTTCATTAGTACCGGAAGGATGTGATGTCGTCCATTTAGCTCACCGACATGAGGATGTCGCAGATGCGTTGGTACATATCGCGGAACGGATCAACGCGGAAAAGTTTCTTGCGATTGACGGTGACAGACCAGATCTTCCGCAAGGTCGTTTAGGGGCACGTTCGATCGCGCAAGCCTTGGCGGCGCTTGCGCCGCACGACTGCATTGTTTCCGTGGACTCAGGAGGAGGCGGTGCAGCTTACGATGTCTTGCGTGGATGCGTGCGGCACAGCTGGTTAAATCTGACGGGTGGATCGATCGGAGATGGTGGACCAGTCGCCGTTGGCGCAGCACTGGCTTGTCCGGAGCGTACTGTTTTCGCACTACTAGGCGATGGCGGGGCAATGTACACCCTGCAGTATCTATGGACAGCCGCTAGAGATAACTTGAACATAAAGACTGTCGTGTTTTCTAACCGTCAGTACAACATTCTTGAAGTCGAGTATTTACGTATGGGGGTAAACCAAGTCGGCGATCGGGCCGCGGCTTTGTTTGATTTGAACGAACCAGCATTGGATTGGCTTGCGCTCGCCAAGGGGCAAGGTGTACCTGGGAAGAAAGCCACGACAAGTGAAGAGTTTTCGGTTGCTCTTGAGTGTGCACTGGCGTCGGACGGACCGTACCTTATCGAAGCTGAAATCTAGGTTCTCTATAACTGCCGTAGATCAAACAGATTTGTGTAGTCGAGAAACAGCAGATTAATGCTTCGACGACTGATTGCCTCATTGCTCAGGTTACTCGTTTTGATAGGGGTAGGTTTTTCCTTTCCTCTGTACGCTGAAAATGGCGAAGAAGCTAGCAGCGCTCAAATTGAAGAAGTGATAGTTACTGGATCGCGCATTCTGCGCGACCCGATGACAGTCCACGACGCCATCGTGAACTTTGATGTGAGCGATCGAGATCGCACTGGTCTTACCTCGTTATCAGATATGTTCGCTCGTTTGTCGATATCGGGTTCCACGTTGAACACTCGTTTTAACAGTAGCGGTAATTTCGGCTTTCCTGCGGATGGTGGTGGCGTCGCAGCGGGCGCCGCGCACGTCGACCTGCGTCATCTTGGCGCAAAACGAGTATTGGTGCTCGTTGACGGCGTACGATGGATCCATGGTTCTTCTGGAAGTGGGGTATCAGGTGCGACTGACCTAAACACCATTCCCGCGAGCATCGTAGATCACATTGAAGTCCTGCGTGATGGTGCTTCTGCAGTGTATGGATCGGACGCCATCGCAGGAGTCGTTAACGTGATTACCCGATCAGTCGACGGGTTTTCGGCGGCCGTCTATACCGGTCGTTACGTAAATGGTGGTGATACAGTCGATTTTGAGACAAGCTTCGGGCATGTTAGCGATTCGACTTCCGCATCACTGAACTTCACTTTCACCGACCAAGATCGAATTAGTGCGAGTAACCACGAACAGACACGCTGGCCCAAACCTGGTACGGGGGTTACGCACGGCAGCACCTATACGCCTCAAGGTCGGGTGATATTCACTGATCCAAATACCGGCTCGTTTGTAAATTGCGCATTGAATGAAGGCGTCGTGGGTTTACCAGTCTACGATGCACAAGATCCGTGTGGACCGAACGATGACTACCACCCATGGACGAATGCGGATCGGTTCAACTATGCGCCGTTTAACTTGGTGCTAACACCTTCGAAACGGAAAGGTCTCTTCGGACGCGTTGAGCACGAGATTTCGCCTACTGTAAGAGTCCACGCACGCGTACTGTTGCACGAACGAACATCAATCAATCAAGGTGCCCCGGAACCAGTTTGGGCAGGTGATTTATCGGAAACAGGTAGCGTGTTAGACGACATCGTTATTAACGCGGTCAATCCTTTCAATCCCTTTGGTTTCGATTTAGGGTCTGGCACATTCGCAACCCGTCGGTTACTCGAAAGCGGGCCGCGCGTGTTTCAACAGGATGTGCAGACGCGCTACTCGACGTTAGGAGCTCGCGGTACGCTAACGGGATGGCGGCACCCACTATATTGGGATGCGAATCTGGTTTGGTCTGTTAATTCCGCGGATCAGACGAAACACGGTGCGCACAACGCGCGGAACATGCTCTACGCACTAGGTTCCCCAAACGCCTGCAGAGCGATTAACGGATGTACGCCCCTGAATCTACTCGGCGGTCAAGCCACTGGCGGCAGTATTACAGATGAGATGCTAGATTGGATTGGGTTCGTTCAGCGCGATAGCAGTTCGCAAAAACTCAGAGGAATTTCTCTGAACGTGACCGGAGATGTCGCGGATCTCGCAGGCGGTGCGGTCGCATTGGCGATGGGGATTGAGAAGCGTTATCACGAAGGACGATTCGACCCGGACCCAGTTGTGACGGCGGGGGAAACGGCGGGACTCCCAGCACAGCCGACATTCGGTGAATTCGACGTGTCAGAACTCTATGCGGAAATCGAACTACCTATTATCGAACTGCTACCTGCAGCGGAATTGATCGAAATATCTGCGGCAACCCGCTATTTCGATTACAGCACCTTCGATAGTGGAACTACGAGCAAGATCGGGATTCGTTGGCAGCTAAAGCGAGGGTTGTTGATGAGAGGTACTTGGTCTGAGGGATTCCGTGCACCGAATATTGGCGAGTTATTTGGCGGGCAAACTCGTCTTGATGCGGTCATCGCGGACCCGTGCTCCGATTTCCTTGTTTCGAATATTGGACCTGAGGTAATCCAGAATTGCGTAGCCGCCGGTGTACCTGTGGACGGTACGTACGCACAGCTCGGCAGTCAAATCAGCGTTATGACGGGTGGCAACCCGTCCCTAAGACCAGAATCGTCTGATGGTGTTACACTCGCGGCCATATGGCAACCCGATTTGCTAGACGGCAGCATGAGCATTCAGCTAGTTCGCTACCGGCACGACATCAACGACGTTATTACGGGTTACGACGCTCAGACCGTACTCGATGGATGCTACCGCAATAACGTTGTTCCCCTGTGTGACCTGATCCAACGTAACGAGCGCGGCGGTATTTCGCAATTTCGAAATACGATTTTCAATACCGGCTCTATCCGTACCCGTGGCTGGGACTTTGAATTCACATGGACCGACGGCGGCCCGTGGCAGATTGATTGGCAGGTTACCCACCTCGATGAATTTACCGAGTTGCTGCGAGATTCCAGCAACACGGTAATCGAAGTACGTGAATTGGCCGGTTTAACGGAGGCCGATCGAGGAAAACCGGAATGGAAATCATCGCTTTCGTTCAGTTGGCGTCGCGATCGGTGGGAGATGTCGTGGACGTCACGTTACATTCATGCGATGACCGAACGCTGTTCAGACTTTCTTGACGGTTCTCCTGATAGCCTCACAAATCTCGGGCTATGTTCGAATCCAAACTACGAGAACAATTCGCGGTCGCGCAATCGTCTCGCCACGACCATCTATCACGATCTGCAAGCGAGACATACGTTTGCTGTTACTAATCGCGACGTGGGTGTAACTGTGGGTATCGTCAATCTATTCGACCGTGACCCGCCAGTGAGTCAAAGCGCGACACTTAATGGTTACGACGCGTCCGTTTATGACGTCCCTGGGGGGCGGTTCGTTTACGCAAAAATCACTTATAGACCGCAATAGACCGCGTTCGAACAGGTAAGAACGTTGAAACCTAAGTTGATCGACAGCTTCAATTGAGTTGTAGACCGTAACGTGTAGATTACGAAGAAGGTAGAAAATCGAGGCACTACGAGCTAGGGTGGGTAAAAATCCGGAATAGCTAACGTGATATGGAAGGTCCCCCTCCACATCCATACGGGAATTGGCTTCCGAACACGTCTAAATAGCCAAAACTAAAATGCGCGCTCCCTCCATTGAGACCCGTCATGCTCGATCGATTTAAAGTCCCTGACGATATCGCAGTGCGCGTTAAACAAGAAGACATGCGCCAGGTCGTAGAAGGTATTTTCGAATCACAAGAGATGTCCACAACTGCGGCGGAAGCTGCCGCAGACGTACTAATGTATGCGGATATACGCGGTATTGACTCGCACGGTGTCTCAAACATGATGCGTGCATATGTGGCTGGGTTTCGTGCGGGTCAGATCAATCCAAAACCGAACCTGACTCGAACCTTAGATCACGTTGCGGCGCTTAATTTCGATTGTGACCGCGGTCTAGGACTCGCACAAAGTCGAGAAATGATGCTGGCTGCGTGCGAACGAGCCAAAGAAACGGGCGTGGCCGTTGCGACAGCATTCAATGGACGTCACTATGGTGCTTGTGCTTACTATGCCCATGTCGGTCTCGACGAAGATATGGTAGGGATTTCGATGACGGCGGGCGGTCTCTTGGTAGCGCCTACGCAAGGAGCGGAGAGGATGTTGGGACTGAACCCATTGGGCATTGGCGCGCCTGCGGGTGAAGAGGTGCCGTTCATATTCGACGCATCGATGAGTTCAGTCGCTGGTAACAAAATCGAGCTCCTCCGACGCGTTGGTGGACATGTACTTCCGGGCTGGGTGACTGATGCCGAAGGAAATCCCGTCATGGACGAGACACAGGTCCCTCAAGATTTCATGATGCTGCCTCTAGGTGGGACGCGTGAGATCGGTTCTCATAAGGGTTTCGGTCTCAGTTTCATGATCGAAATACTTTGCGGAATGTTGCAAGGAACGGGTGGCGGTCCACATCGTCGTAAGGGTGTTGCGCATTACTTTATGGCAATTGATGTTGCGCGCTTCACTGATTTAGACGTGTTCAAGAACGACATGGACGACTATTTAAGATCGATTCTTGACTGTAAACCAGCGCCAGGCGAACCGCGAGTCGTCTATCCGGGTTATCCTGAATATGAAGCGGAGATCGAACGTCGAGAGCGAGGAATTCCGTATCACCCGGAAGTCATTGAGTGGTTTAAGAAGACTGCCGACGAACTAGGTGTCGAACACGATCTGCCCTGATCGGCGCGGATTGGTTTTAGTTGAATCAACGGAACTTTGATGAACGTCGTACTACTCGGACCCCCTGGCTCAGGCAAGGGGACGCAAGCGCAATTCATTGTTGACGAGTTTGGCATTCCTCAGATCTCCACGGGAGACATGCTTCGATCTGCGGTTTCATCTGGAACGGAATTGGGAATTGCGGCAAAAAAGGTCATGGATGCTGGGGAATTGGTATCCGACGACGTTATTTTGGGGTTGGTAGAAGAGCGCCTTCAGAAACCGGACTGTATCAAAGGCGCTCTATTCGACGGATTTCCACGAACATTACTTCAAGCTGAGGGGATGACTGAAATCGGTGTAGTAGTCGACGCCGTCGTTGAACTGGTTGTTTCCGATGATGTCGTTGTTGAACGTATTAGCGGGAGGCGCGTACATCAGCCAAGTGGACGGGTCTATCACCTAACGTTTCATCCGCCAAGAATCCCTGAGAAGGACGATGAAACAGGTGAGGAGTTAATTCAGAGACCGGACGACACAGAAGACACGGTTCGAGAGCGGTTATCGATCTACTATCGTCAGACTGCGCCTTTGATCGATCACTATCGAAAGAGCTCAGCGAGTTATTTCAAGACCGATGGTACCGTCAGCGTAGAAGCAATTGGTGCTGCGATTAGAGACTTCCTACGAAATATCTGAGGAGAGTCACTAGCTCGAATTGTTGACAACGTGATGGGCTTCGCGAGCTAACAGTAGCACATCGACAACCGCGCCTTTTTCAATCGAATCTGCGGATTCGGGAACCACAATCAGGCAATTCGCGCCTGCGAGCGTTGCTAATCGATTGGAGCTTTGATCACCGGTCGATCGTACACATAGAACGTCGCCACTTCGAGACAGAATGCCACGTTGGTATTCACGTCTTCCTCTTGAATGACGCAGTGTATTGGTCAATATCGCAGGCATCGTCAGAGGTTCGAGTGCGCTGACTCCACTGAGTGCATCAACGGCTCTTGCCACGAACAGCAAGTAAGTAATAATCGTTGAAACGGGATTACCAGGTAAACCGAGAAATAGAGCATTCTCGATCCGTCCGACGGCAATAGGCTTTCCCGGTTTAAGCGCAACGTTCCAAAACGTCAACTCGCCGAGTTTTTGTATGACTGGACGCAAGTAATCCGCATCGCCAACGGATACGCCTCCGCTGGTTACGATGAGGTCTACCTTATCGGACGTTTCAGCAATCGCTTCTTCGATCGCAACAGGATCGTCCGGCAATCGGCCTAAGTCCGCGATTTCAACAGGTTTTTCCTTAAGTAACTCAGTCAAGGCAGTGCGGTTCGAGTCATAGATCTGACCTTCAGACAAAGGTTGCCCAGGATCCTGCAATTCGTCGCCGGTTGAGAATATCGCGACGCGTACCTGACGAACTACAGTTACGGACGCAACGCCACAAGCTGCTAGCCAGCTGACCTCAAATGCACCCAGTTTTGTGCCTTCACCAAGCAACAGTTCACCTTTCTTAACGTCGTGTCCGATCAGGCGTATGTTGTCCCCTGGCGATGGTGTCTCTTTCAACGTTATTGTCGCGGCTTGCCGGGCCACGTCTTCCTGAAGCACGACGGCGTCGGCCCAATCTGGCACGACCGCCCCTGTGAATATCCGCACCGCTACTTGGTCCGTTGGACCATCTGCTTGGTACGGCGATCCCGCGAAGCTAGTTCCAACGACTCGAAAACTAGATCCTATTCCTCCGTGTGCTGATGTCTTGATAGCGTAGCCGTCCATTGCAGAACTCGTGAACGGTGGAAGAGATATAGGGGCGATCACATCGTTGGCTAGTACACGTAGACTCGCTTGCGCGGTTGAGACCGTTTCGGTGTCTTTGATTGGCTGGATCGAGGAAGCGAGTCGAGTAACCGCATCGTCGATGCTTAGCATATCAGTCATGTCTGTTATTCTCGCGCTAGAAACGACCTCCGATGTATGTGCAGTAGCGTTGGGCACGGTCGAGAACTATGTAGTTGAGTCACACAGTGCTCCGAGACAGCATAACAGGCGTATATTGCCGATGGTGGACGCTTCCTGCACAAGTTTAGGCATTAGGCGCCAAGACATCGCTTGTGTCGCATTTTCTGCCGGTCCTGGCTCGTTCACCGGAGTACGACTTGGTGCCGCGGTCGCACAAGGTATCGCCACCGGTACCGATGCAGAAATCTATCGTGCCCCTACGAGTCTCTGTATGGGTGAAGGACTCCGTCGAACGGGCTTAGCGCTGGAGGAGTTTACAGTGCAACGGACTTCTCGTAGAGATTTGGTCTATGAAGCCCGATTGCATCATGACGGCACACAGTGTGGATTCGTTGTGACAGATCGGCTTGTGAAACGGGATGAGCTTGACGATGAATATCCAAGATTCCACGATTCGCAGGTTCCCCTCAGCGCATTCGATGTCCTATTGCTAGCTGCGCAGCGCAGAGACGAGTGGCAATCGCCAGTCAATGCGTTACCAATCTACGTTGAAGGCGATCATCCGTGGCAACCGACGCACTAAGTTCGGAATGCGTAATTTATGGGGACGTTTCCGATACAAAATCCATCTCCCTCGCTAAAGCTCTGAACGTCAAGCTCGAATCGGACGAGAAAACACCTGACAGATGGCATTTGGTCATCACAAGTGGGCGACTTGAACTCGTGGGTGAAGGCGGTGTTCGTCTCACGCTCAGTGAAAGTGAGATCGAGCGGAGGCTTAAAGGTTTTGTACGTAGTGGATTAGCAAGAGCGTGTGGTGTGTCTCGAATGCCTCGAGTTCTCGACGCACTGAGCGGTTGGGGGACCGACGGCGTAACGATGGCAGCGTTCGGATGTCGGGTGGTTTGTTGTGAGGTGATACCCATGGTAGCGACATTAAATCGCGCACGGGCATTAAACATTGCGCCAGAAACGCACTACATCTATGGCGATGCGGTTGAATTCATGAGACTTGGCAGTCACGAATTCGACGTCATCTATCTCGACGATATGTTTCCGCCGCATCCGAAGCGTGCACGACCATCGAAATCGTTACAGATTCTCAGCGAGTTAGCTGCAGACTGCGATATCGGCGGTGTACTTGATACAGCACTTGAGGTTTCTAAAGATCGGGTTGTCGTGAAGAGGAGACGCAACCAGTCACCAGAGCGCAACGATCCTGCGTGGTCGATAGAGGGCAAAACCGTACGTTTTGATGTCTATCGAACATCCTCGATTTGACGCTGTAATCGATGTTGAAAAGCGCTGTCGACGCCTACCGAGGAGCGGCGTTGAATCACAATCAAAGTTGGCGAGGGGGCTAGTTTTTGCTCGGCGTCTATCAGGATCAAGTCTGATTTGATCAACTGTTCGAGGAATGATTCGAAAAATCGATTGTCGAAACCGAGTGTCGCGCCTTTCTTTCTATCGTCGATTATCAGATGATTCAGAGCGACTGATCGGTCAACCAGTTCATTAGGTGTCAGAGTGTGAGGTTCGTGCTCGATTACGTACGTAATCAATACATACATGCACTCGAGGACCGGCATGATGAGGTTCCTGAGTCCTTGTAGTTCGGAATCGAATCCAGAGGTGGTATCCGACACCGCAACTTGCCTTTGCTCGTCTTCGCGGATCAGACCAGCGTTTCTGAAATGTGTCAACCAACGTTTGATCGACCGGAGGTCGCTAGGGAATTTCATGACCGCAGCGACATGCGGTAGTAGTCCTGCTACTTGGCGGACGAGTTCTAGCTTCGTTGTTGGTTCATGCTGATTCAGGAGAACCACAGCAACAATGGAAGGTGTTGCCAAGGTATGTAATGTGTTGTTCCGGAACCACGCGAGGTTAGCTAGCGTTTCGTTGGTGATGATGATTTTCTCGCCGTCACGTTCAAACATGCCGAGCTCACCCACATGTTTTACGAGATCTCTCGCGCTGTCCGGCGCAACCGTAAAGTCATGTTTTAGCGACTCAACACGAACTAACCCTCGCAAGAAGTCGATTCGATCGGCGAGTCGCTGAGCAGAGATGGAACTAGCACCGAAGCTAAATATCGCTGATGCGACGAGGTTGCTCGGACTGAGGATTGCATTGTCATTGATTGCGTACGAGATACGAGACGCAACCAATTCAACCGACCTAGAAGCACCGTCTACCTCGTCGACTAGCTCGCTGAGTTCAAGTGGTTTACCAAGTGAAACCTGAATCATGCCCAGATGCTGACGGAGCAACTTAACGGCACTGAATGCGTCCCTCAAGTTCTCACTTTGCTTCGAAGCACCAAGTAACTCCGCTCGGTAACTCTCGCTTTCTATCAGTCGCTCGTATGAAATGTAGACAGGCACGAACGCAACGGGTCGATCGGGAACTTGATGCTGCAATTCCATGATCATGCTGAGTAATCCAAGTCGAGGTTCAAGCATCCAACCTGGTCGACTGCGAGTGCCTTCTATGAAGAACTCGATTGAATGCCCGTTTTGGAGCAGGAAAGTTAGATAGTCTGCGAGTAACGCTCGATACGCTGGATCATCGCGAAAACTTCGTCGCATGAAAAACGCGCCGCACCTTCTCAAGAGGCCGCCTATTACAGGAAGGTTCAGGTTATCGCCAGCCGCGATATACGGGATTGCGATACCTTCGGTGAACAGCATGTAACTAAGGATCAGGTAGTCAATGTGAGAACGATGGTTAGGTACATACACGATAGTGTGTGTGGAGGCGATATCGAATGTACGTCGTGCATTTAGTAACTCGACTTGGTCGTATACCCGTCGCCAAAATATGTCGAGAATGCTCTTGAGTGTGCGCATCGCGGGGTAGGACATATTCGAGACCAATCGATTTGCCATCCGACGACGCTCAACAATCAGCTTTCGATCATTCTGCCCTTGAGATGCGAGCGCGCGTACGAGCGATCGTCGCGTTACTAGAGCTGGTCCGAGCGTCGCAACGCGTGCAGCCTTGAACGTGGTTCTAAGAATTCGAGCAATATGGCGAAGATTCTGCGGCATGGAACGACTTGCGACCGTTGCCGCTCGCCAATCGATGGCAGGATGAATGCCGACGAGTACGTCAGACCTGGCGAATACGACGCCGAGAACACGACGCAAACCACTTGACGTGCGCCATTCCTCTGATACGACGCGACGCGCGATAGAGCCCTCCTTCTCGCCGATGCGACCCCAGTAGATGCTGACAGGCAGCAACATCACCGGCGGTGCTTCGTCTGATATCAGACGCGTCTGAATTCGTTGCATACGTTCGGAGAAACGGTACATCGTGACTTTACCGCGAGCGCCAACGGCGCGAAAGAGAAAGAAGAACCGTTTTTCTTCTTCGAGCTCTTCGTATCCAACGAGAGGATTTTTCAAGCCGAGCTGTGAAATAACCAGATCGAGCAAAATCAGATCGAACAGCGAGCGTCGCTCGAGTACATACACGAGCTGATCTGATCGAGTGTCTACAGTACCGGTGACGACAGGACGTACAGCAAGTCGCAAGGTGCTACGTAGGAATCTGTAGCTAAGTCGCTTGAAGAAACTCCAAGCGGTCAGTTCTTGTCGCCCTTGAACAGGTCATCGATAGCGGGTTGGGATTGTTCCCGCCCGTCGATGGTGACCTCCCAATATTCTTGAAACTTCCGAGCCGTTACGGACCCTGCGTCCTCTGCATCCGACATCACGGTCGGTCGCAAGAAAATGAGAAGCATCGTGCGACCGTTGGTGCGATTTTCAGACCGGAATAAACGTCCGAGCAACGGCACGTTTCCTAGAACCGGTACGCGTCTCTCCGTAATTCGGTCTTCCGTTCGAATCAATCCACCCAAAACGATCGTCTGTTTGTTTTCGGCGACTACGAAGGTTGTAAGTTCTCGCTTATTTGTAACGATATCGGCTAATCCTGCGTCTCCGATGCTTAGACCAGTATCTTGAATCGCGTCAATGATCGCTTTGATCTCCATTCGGACTGACAAATCCTCGTGGATTGACGGTGTAACAGACAGTTCTGTACCTATGTCGTTTCGACTCGTTGGTCGTATACCCGTAAGACTCTGTTCATTGGGAAATATGAGATTGCCAGAACGGAACGGTACGTTTTGCCCGACGAAAATCCTGCTTTCCTCGTTATTCAAAGCAACGACACTCGGCGTCGATAACAGATTTGCATAAGTCGTTGTTGCCAACGCATTGATGATTGCCCCAAACGAAATCCCGTCCGGATCGAGCTGGGATATTGCGATTGTCGGCGAGCTTAGCGCGCCAATCACCTCTACCGGATTAACACCATCGGTCGTATTCGTAACACCCAATCGTGTCATAAGCGCGGATAGCACACCGTTCAGAGATGTCGAGAACGCGGGTACCCTATTGCCATCTTCTTCAGCTGCGGCAAACTCGACACCGGAACTCGATACGTCGGAAAGATCCACTTCAACGATGGCTGCTTCGATGAGTACTTGAGTTCGTCGTTGATCTAGATCTTCGATCAAGGCGGCGATTCGTTGCATATTGGCTGGGTTTGCCTTGACGACGACAGCGTTCAGCGATTCGTCAGCAACGATTCGAGTTACATGATCACCAACGGCAGCAGTGTCCGATGTTGTTGCGTCTTCGACGACAATCTCACCAACGATTTTCGCGACCTCCGTCGCTACGCTCTGACCGAGTCTGAAGACACGTGTGTTTATTTCGTTTTCACTCGGTTGATCAATCAGGTCGATTGCCTGAAGTGCACCCATTAACGCTGATTCACTACCACGTAATAACAGCGTGTTGTTTCGATTGTTGCCGATGATGTTCAATGTCTCACCATCGTCGAGAAGGGTATCGAGTAACTCAACAACCTCCGTGTTTAGTGTGTGTTCAAGACTTACGACGACGGTTTTCTGAATAGCGGCGCTCTTGAGCTGCTCAACAACGCGCAACATCGCGTCAACATTGTTCTTCCTGTCCGAAATTAACACTGCGTTACTTTCCGCGATAGCAGAAAACTGCGCATGCTGAGGAGCGAGTTGCCGCAAAGACTTCACGATTTCGGCAGGATCAAGATGACCTGCGTCAAGCACATGGGTCACCCATAGATCGCCACTTTCCTCATCATCTATGCCAGTCTTCGCACCCCCTAGCGTCCGTGCCCGCGACGATTGGATGACTTCAACGATATTGCCGCTCTCAATAACGCTGAATTCTTGGATTTTCAGCACACTCAGTAAAAGTTCATAAACGCCATCTTGCGATAACTCAGTGTCGCTGATAATCGATGCTGTGCCTTTAACGCGCGGATCGACTACGAATGTCTTGCCAGTTATCGTAGCTACTTCCTCAATGAAACTGGCGATCTCGACGTCTTTGACGTTGATTTTCCAAGGACCGTTCTGTGCACGAATGTCGCTGGTCCAAGTGAATATCACGAGGAAAAACAGCACGCGGCAAATCTGCCCCCACAGTCGATTCATTGGATCGGTACCGTTAGGTAGAACGTGCGGTTCGCACGTTTGATTCCAAGTCGCGCCGTACTTGAATCACGTACTTGCTCGATGAGTTTTTCGTCACTACGTAGTTCGTCGAGTGAATGACCGTTCACTGTAAGGACGACGTCGCCAGGCTGCATGCCAAGACGCGTAAGAGGAGATGTCCCAGACGAATCGGCGATCGCGAGCATTGACCCTTCTCCAGTCTGGATTTCGGTCAAACCAAGTGTTTTCAACTCGTCGATAGCTGCTTCCTGCAAATGTTTTGGGTCGAAATTGCGAATACTCGGCGCCTGCAATAGCGGCGTTTGAACAGGGCTAGTTGATGGTTGAGTTCGGTTACTGGGATTGCTGGTCACGCGTCGAGGCGGCTCCGAGAAAACGCGATCGATTTCAAACGTCAGCAATTCGTGCTCGCCAGCTCTCGATATCACAACGAAACGTGGATGAATCTCCGCTATCTCCGCGAAGCTTGCTACGGTATCACCTACACGGTATTCTCGAGCGATTCCGCGACTATCTCGATTAGAGATAAAAGCTGTTGAATGCGATCGATCGTCGCTCGCGACAAACGTACCTTCCAAGGTCAAATTGAGGGTTGTTTCTTGGAGGTTTTCTAACGAAGGTTGATTCTGAGCCAGATCGCTCGTACCGAACAATTCGGTGGCGAGAATGCTTGCAGTATTTACCTTTCGTACTTGTGGGTCGGTGCTCTGTGTGAACATCGACGCGTCGCTCCGGTCCGTTGGACCTACTACAAAATACCAGATTGCATCTGCCGCAACAAATAACACAGCACCGATGCAAGCGAGACGAATAAACCAAGCTAACGTCGAAATCAGACCGACGCTAGTGAGTCGCGTCACAAACCCGATGTTCCTCATGGTTTAGAAGATCTTCTGCGACACTTCAAAAAGGAAGTCAGCGTCCTGCATCAGGTAGTTCGAAGGTACGTTCGCAAATTCTAGGAATGCTGGGAGCGCTCGAAGATGCAACCAACCGCTTGCCGGGTCGAATCGAAATAGCAGTACCGGTTCACCCGATCGCTGTCTTCGGACGTTCATCTGAATGAAATCTTCATCTAATGAGAGCGTTCCATGGACAGGCTCCAAAATCACTTCATGCATTACGTTAGCCAATTTAAAACGGACAGGACCTCCATTCCAGGTTAATTCCCCCGTCACAGCTTCCACGAGATTCTCGTTATTTAGTCTTAATTTGACATCATCAACGGCGAGTACTCCTGACAATCGCATATCGTAGTCAACTATATATACGTTTAGTAAACGACTCCCAATAGTGCCAGATAGAAAGACCTCGTGGCCGTTGAATCCAGACACACTGGCACCCGTGAGCGCCAATTCTTCTCGTTCAAGTGTGAGATCAACTGTCAACGATCCCTTGATCAGTTCTACGGGTCTAACTCGCCACGTTAGCGTGCCGACTTGCTGAGTGTTGAGCGAGGTCTCGACGCTTCCACGCCATAAAGTGCCTTGTGTTCGTTCGATCCTTAAGTGAGGTACGTCCAGAAACTGTGGAATAAGGGCAGCGGGCGCTATCACAATCAAGGTAATAAGAAATGCCAAAGCGCCGACAACCCATGCTGACCGTCTTAGCATGTAAATATTCGTTGACTATGCAGAGATTGGGACGCGAGGGCAGGAAAATTGTCAGACAGTTCTTGAACTCAACGTTCGAAACGAGAATTCGTGGGTTACGTTTCTGCGTCCAGCTGTTGCATACCGTCCCACTCGCTCCAGTGATCGCACATCTTGTCCACAGACGTCTTGTACGGGTTGTACGAGTCGGGATAGTCGAGGAACTCACCGTTTAACTGACGATCAGGATGGTCTGACACGCCCCACCCAATCCGTGGATCCCCTTCGTAGGGGTTTTCCTCTCTGAAACGACGGATACGGAAGAACACGTTCATGCGCGGATCGTCGCTCATGTTTGGGGTTGCGGTATGAGGAAGAGCATGAAGCGCAATGACGGCGTCACCTTCGTTCATCAATGTAGGCGTTAGCTCAGGCCAAACCCAATCATCCGCTTCAAAACGCGTTGCGGGATAGGAATCAACCATTTTCTGAGGCATGATCCCTGCAAATGCGACGTCCTCCCCCATGGGTTGTAATCGAGGCCAATCCGGTCCACCTCCGCCAATAGGTCCACCCAGCTCACGTTGGTGTCGAAAGAACGCCTCGACCGCCTCGTGTGCACCGCGGCGCACGGAGAATTGTCCCTTACCGGGTTTCCGCTGGTCGTTCAAACATACCCCAACCAATGCCGTGTAACTACCAATGGCAACTGTGCGTTCGCGGTCTTGCCATAAAGGTGCATGACCTGCCGGTCCCATCGATTGGGGGTCGCCATCGTTTCCCCACGTTTCTAACGTTGCCCCGGAAGCTAATATCTCGGACCGAGACAGTGGGCACTGCCCAGCCCAACCGCCATCAACATGCGCCTGCGGGTGATATAGCGCTGAGGCAGGTCTACGTACGACCGCATCAGCGAAGTGTGGAAGTGTTACCGCCACTTGAGCGTTGATGGGTGCAGTATGAGGTCCCATCGCTTCGAGCATGATCTCACGAAGCGCAGACTCGTTGTAAAGGTTGTTAATTTCGGTAACGTCACCGTGGACAATTTGAGTCGGATCCTGGTTTATCAGTTCCTTCGCGGTTGAGATCACGTCGTTCGGAATAACGTTCTGAAGGATTACGAATCCGTCACGTTTTAGACTCAGCTTCTCGGCGGTCGAAAGGGTCGTAGCGTGCATATTTACTGGAAATATCACGATTTCACAGGCGATGTGGGATTATAGGAGTGAGGGAAAAAGACGGATTTGGATTGAATGGTGCCTTATTTTGGTCCGAACTATGTTTGACGCAGAAGGCTGCGAGTGTAGGCATACTACAAATACTGAATGGTGCACGCGGTCCATTGAGACGACAACGACTTGAAGGTTTGCGGTAATGGGTGAAAACGTAGACACACGATTGATCTTTATCACGGCGGACGATCGTACGGGTTCTCTCGAGATAGGTGGCATCATTGCTTCGGAAGAGAGCACCGTACCGGTCGGACCTCTTGCTGACGATCGAAGGTGCTGCGTCGTTGACGTGGCATCGCGGCACATCGAGCCTGAGCAGGCACTTCTGAGAGTATTAGATGCCCACCAAAAGCACGCAAGTTTTCACAGCCATAAGATGGACGCTGGACTGCGTGGCAACTGGCCGTACGAGATTCACGCTTTAGTCGAACTGGGCTATCGGGTCGCCGTTGTGCCTAGTTTTCCTGACGCTGGAAGGCGTTGCAAGGATGGAATCGTGTACATTCAGGACGTTCCCGTACTTGATTCCCCGTTCGGTGCGGATCCACTAACTGCACCATGTAGTAGCAAACCGATCGAAGTGCTTGAGGAAGCGAACTGTATCTTCGAGGAGGTTGTAATCTGGGATGCAAACGACAATGCGGAGCTCCATCGCGCGACGCGTCGGAGTTTAGACGAGAATCGGATCGTTGTCGGCCCAGCCGGAGCGGTCGGATCCTATGCCTCACACATACTCGGTAAAAGCAAGCCAGCGTCTTTTCATTTGTCGAGACCGGTGTTAGTCGTTTGCGGCAGTCTCAATGCGACCAGTAGAGAGCAGCTCGACAGGTTAGATTGCGATCGTCTGCAATTAGACGACCCGATTCCTGATTTCGATGATGTGCGGGTTGTGGCTACGCCAATGCCTAGTGGTGACATCACGAACACTATGGCTGAAGCGATGGCTCAGCGGATCGCGGGATTTCTCAATGACACATCCGTCGACATCGCGACGCTAGTCATCGTTGGTGGCGACACCGTCGCCGCATGCGTTGGCGATCAGACTTTGCAAGTAATTGGAACGGTCGAAGCGGGAATTCCCGTTTCTCGTTACCGAGACAGTTTGCTGATTACCAAAGGTGGTGGTATCGGGACCGTTGAATCGCTTCGCAACATCGTGGAACGTGCTCAGGAAACGTAGTTCCTAAACCGGACCCGCAACGTGCGACGAGTTCACGGGCACCACGTATCCTGTGGGTGTCGTGACTGTGAACGAGTCGTGAATATTCCCTCGTTCGATCGGCGTTGTACTCAATCCGTCCGAAGTGTATTTCGAATACGCAGCATCGATATCGTCGACCATCAAATCGAACGGCGTACGCTTGCCTGCCTCAACGCGGTCCTCCGATTTCTGCAGTATGAGGTGCGTCCCGCCACGCAATTCCAGGATCGCAAAGTTGTCCCGATTGAGGATTTCCCGCATGCCATGCTTGACGAAAAAGCTGAACTCGGAAGGAACGTCATTCACGTCTAAGCGGATATGACCTACGGCAACGTCTGGTCTAACGTCAGTGGACATATCGAGTCTCCAATGTGTGACTTGTGAAGTTTAGTAGCTTGTGAGAAAGTCACACTATCCATCGAGTGGTCGATGGCGTGTTTCGGGAATGACGAGATATGCAGCCAATGCACCGAGTAACCCAATAGATCCCGTAACGCCACACGCAATGACCATCGTGAATGATTGGGCAAGAGCGCCAAGGACAGATGGACCTGCGGCTCCGCCACTGTCGCCGATCAAGCGCCATATCCCCAAGAACTGACTGCGGCCATATCTCGGTGCGAGATCGCCTCCGATGGTCATGAAGATACCAGTTCCGAAACCATTTCCGAGACCACCTAACAGCGATACGAGCAGGAAACTCGTAAACGATTCGGTCCAAGGGAGCAACGTCAATGCCACACTCATGATGGTCATGGCGGGAATCAGCGCGGCTCTTCGTCCGAGGTGGTCAAGAATCAGACCTGCGGGAATAAACATCATTAGATCGACAGTTGCCGTCAGGCTTGAAACAAGACCTATCTCAGCGGGTCCCAATCCAATGGCGGTTCCCCAGACTGGAATGATGAGCTGTCGCGAATTTCGTAACAGCGACAAACAGATCATGACGCCACCACAACGCGAAAGCGTGCCAGCGTGCTTGCTGGCGATTTGCAGCGCACCGACTGGTACATGACTCACAGTGCGCAAGATCGTGCGCTTCGTCAAGATAGTGACGAGTACGAACGAACTCAGGGACACGACGCCCAATACAACGAAGACGGGTGAGTAGCCGAGAAGCTCGACGCCGACGCCGGCGGAAACCGGTCCGATCATCGCGCCTGCTCGTTCAAGACCCGCGAGTACGGAGATCACGCGGCCGCGCCGCTCGAGACGAACGTTCTCCGTGATGTGAGAGAGGCGTCCCAGGATCCACGCACCGCTGCCAATGCCAAATCCAACGGCTACGACTGTTAAAGCTAAAGGCGAACCGGTGAACGAGGCCAGAATTGCGGTCGTCCCGACGATCGCAAGTCCGCAGAGCATGACCGCCTTGTCGCCGATTTTTGCGGTCAGCTGTCCCGCGGGTACGTCCGCAAGCATCGTACCGAGGGCACGTAAACTGAGAATCGCACCTGCGACGACAGTTCCACCTTCGCTCTCCAACGCGTAGAGGGGAAGGAGTACCAGCGCGCCCCCTCGAGCGATCGCGTTAAGGAATGTAGGTAGGTAGATCGAGAACGCCAGCCGTCGCATGTCTTGAACGACGGTTGTGCTAGTCCTCTGCATACGCAACTTTTACGAAGCTGCTACCGGATTATTGGGGCAAGCGTGGCACCAGTGCCTGATTCGAGTTGCAGTGAAGCGTTGAGGTCGTCTCCGAAGCGCTGTCGCAAGAAACCCGCGAACGCGATATATGCAACTCGCGTATCTCCCTGCGGTTGGAAATTCACGTAGGTACGGTTGTCCTGAGTCGCGACTGAAAGTTCGTTGCCGGAGCCTGATGCTTCTAGGTGGGCACTCGCAGCATCAAACAAGCCCTCGGTTGAGTCTAGGTCGTAGAGTACAAATGTGATGGATGTAGGAAGATTTGGCGCTTTTCCTTCAAAGGGTAGTGTGTTCGGCGTAACTCGAATTTCGGTGCTGAGTTTAAGTGGCCGAACAAAACCGATGTCATATGACATTTCCAAAAACCACGCCTTCCACCCGTTTGAAGGTGTCTCGATGCGGTAACGTCGAGAGCTACCAGGTTCGATTGCAGAGGTATCCCGCGATGTTGCTTGGAACCCAGGTCCGAACGTCTCAATGCGGAAGTCGCGAAAGTCCTCGTTGGTCGCCTGCCAAAGCGTTATTGCGTCGGGGACAGTATCGAATTGGACGTCGACTTCGTGGTCGTTTTGGTATTTCCAAGAGACTTGAGGCAATTGCTGTTGTCGAGTGATGGCGTATTGGAATGCAGCGATCGACTCACCCGCGTCACTATTGCCGAGTCCATGATTAGTGTTGGGCACGTAGCGAAGGTATTTCTGGTTTGTAAGGTGGTCCCAGTAGAACTGCGACGAATCGGGCAAGAAGAACTGGTCGCCTGAGGCATTCACCACAAACTGCGGCATATCTAGTCGCTTGACATAACGCAACGGATCCACTAGGTCGTATAGCTGCTTGAGCTCATTCTTACCCATCCATTGCATGATGCCGTGATTTACGTAGTCACCAATCGACGGTGCCCAAAACCCATATGCCGCGAAGTGGTGACGCATGGAGACGTCAACATTCAAAACGTCGATGACAATCGGAACTATTGCGACGACCCGATCGTCCATCGCCCCTGTTAACCATGTTGTCCAGCCGCGTTTCGACCCGCCCCCAACGACGAATCGATTGATAGGATGTGAACCGTCTCGATTCTTCTGCATGAATTGACTGATCGCATCCATCGCGCGAACTGCACTTTTAACCATCGCGTTTCTCGGTATCCACCGTGGGTCTCCGGTTTCGAGATATTGCACCCATGCGTAGGCGATGAGATTGTCTTCGTACCTTGGTTCCCCATCTTCGTGAAAAACTAGCGGTTGGTTTGGAACTTGCCTTAATTCGGCAACAACTGTCCCGGTCGTAAGCGCGATTTGATCTACTAAATCACGCGAAGTTCGTTGAGGCGTCTCCGTGCTCGAACCACCACTGATGTAAAGAAATGCGACGTCGGTTGAATGTAGCTGATCGGGAATCGTCAAAATCAAACGGTGTCGCCATAACGTTTGATCCACCTCGTTTTTCTTCAACCAACGCTGCGATGTCATGTCAATTAAGACGGTTTCGTATCCGTCTCGAAGAATTCGCTCGACCGCGCGCCAATCGAACGCACGATCCCTAGCGGCAACGTAGTCGTCGATGGCATTTCGGTGATCGGCTGGTGCAGGTTCGCCCTGTGTGGGAAGCGCGAAGATCGCTATATAAATCAGTATTGGCGTGATTAGATGTCGGTTCATTCGACTAAAACTCTCTCCATGATTGTCTTGTAAAGGTCGGAAAGAGGCTCGAGGTCATCGAGAGCTATCCGTTCATTGATTTTGTGTATCGTGGCATTTACTGGACCTAGTTCAACTGTCTCAACACCTGCTGGCACGATAAATCGTGCATCCGATGTACCGCCCGCGGTAGACCTTTCGGTATCAAGTCCGGTGATTTCTTTGATGGTGCTCACAACAATGTCTGTTAACGCATCTTGTTTCGAGAGAAACGGAAGGCCAGATGTATGCCACGCCAATTCAGGTGCTACGCGGGAGTCAATTTCGGTGATGGCATCTTCGACAGCGCGTTTTAACGAAGCTTCGGTTTGTTCCGTACTGTATCGAAAGTTAAACTGGATTTCTACCATGTCCGGAATCACATTGACTGCACCCGTCCCACCGTTTAGGTTTGATATTTGAAACGAGGTAGCACGAAAGAACTCGTTACCTTCGTCCCATACACGACGAGTGAGAGGCGTTAGACACCGAAGTGCCTCATGTATAGAGTTTGGAGTTTCGTCAGGATAGGCGACATGACCTAAGGGACCTTTCAGTGTAAGCGTGCCGTTGAGGGAGCCCCTACGACCGACGCGAATTGCATCCCCGAGCTGGGTACTAGACGACGGTTCCCCGACAACACAATAGTCGATCGTTTCGCCGCGTTCCTGCAATGTTTCAATGACGCGTTTCGTCCCATTGATGGCGAGGTCTTCTTCGTCACTGGTAATCAACAAAGCAAGTGAACCACTGTATTCGGGATGTTGCGCGACGAATCGTTCTGCAGCAACGACCATGGCTGCAATGCTGCTCTTCATATCAGCAGCTCCACGGCCATACAAATATCCATTCCTTAGTGTAGGCTCGAATGGATTACTATGCCATGATTCGAGTGAACCTACGGGCACAACATCCGTGTGACCGGCGAATACCAATCTAGGTTTTGCGCTCCCTCGCCATGCCCAGAGGTTGCTCACGTCCTCGAACGGCATGTGCTCTACCATGAATCCGATGTTTTGCAGTCGATCGGCAATTAGTTTCTGACAACCTTCGTCTCGCGGCGAAACGGATGGACGGGAGATGAGCTCTCTTGATAAATCGAGTACTTGACTATCCATCATCGTATCTCTTGGGCCGCACGACAGAGACGTTGAATCGCATCGACACAATCCTGATGAGGGGCAACGAGGGCAACGCGGATGCGGTTAGCGCCGGGGTTATGTCCTTCTACCGTACGTCCAAGATATTTCCCAGGTAACACGGTGATGTTCTCCCGGCGAAATAGCTCAGTAGCGAACAGTTCGTCATCGATCCCAACGTCAGGCCAATAGTAAAAGGCACCATCGGGTGGCTGTACCCCGAACGTTCGAGACATCGTCGCCTGTGTTGCCTCGAACTTACTGCGATAGATGGCGCGATTTTCGACGACGTGTGCCTGATCGAGCCATGCTTTTTCACTCGCGGCTTGGACATGAACTGGCATGGCACAACCGTGATACGTGCGATAGTTGTAGTACTGCTCAATCACTAAGGGATCTCCCGCAACAAATCCAGAGCGAAGACCTGGACAGTTTGAGCGTTTTGAAAGACTGTTGAACGCAATACATCGATTGAATTTTGGGAGACCCATCGATGCCGCGACTTCAAGTAGCCCTATTGGCGCTTCGTTCTCTTTCAGATAAATCTCGGAGTAGCACTCATCTGAAGCTACTATGAACTCATACTCTTGTGCCTTCTCAATGAGGTAGGCGAGTAGCTCTCGATCGGCTACGAATCCCGTAGGATTTCCGGGTGAGCAGACGTAGACGAGCTCCGTTCTTTGCCAGATCTCTGAAGGAACTCCCTCGATTTCAGGTCGCTCAGTCGCGGGTACATAGTGAGGCGTTGAGCCGCGAAGGAACGCTGCGCCTTCGTAGATTTGATAGAAAGGATTAGGCAACACAGTCACAGCGTTTGAATCGCCACTAAGTACTGCCTGCCCTAACGAGAAGAGCCCCTCCCGCGTTCCATTAACGGGTAGGATGCTCGTCTCTGGGTCTAAATCGACGAAGTACCTTTGTTTCAGCCACTGGGCGATCGCTTCCCGCAACGAGTTGTTGCCTCGTGTTGGTGGATAGGTCGTAAGACCTTGATGTATGACTTCGGGATCGGTTAAACACTCGATTACGAAATCCGGTGGGTCATGGTTAGGCTCACCCAAGGCCAACGACACATGTGGCAGATTGGACTCAGGTTGGATTCCCTCTTTGAGTGCGTTCAAACGTTCGAATGGATAGGGAAGTAACGCGGCGAGGTGACGATTCAAGATAGGAGCCTTAATGCGTCAGCTGAGGCAATTCAGCGTTGATCCGCTCGGTTAATCGAGATCTCAGATCATCAACGTCTGACGGATTAGCTAGTAATGTCTCATCGGTCGTACTGACGAGGAAGATGTCCTCAACACGTTCTCCGAGCGTGGTGATTCTCGCTTGATGGAGTTCGATGCCGAATTCGACGAATAGCGCACTAATGAGAGCAAGCAAGCCGGGGCGATCCGCTGTAACGACCTCCAACCGACTGATATCGTTGGCATTTGGTTCATCAATCGTCACTCGAGCGGGTCGATTGAACTGTTTGAGCTGTCTCGAAATGCGACGATGCTGTCTTCGTTCAGGGGCAGGATGGCCGTCAATTACTTGCTGCAGCGTGTTTTGAATTTCCGTCTTACGCGTACTCGGTACCAAGTTTGCCTCATCTTCCATGACGACGAATGAGTCGTAACAGAAACCGGACGCGCCGGTACTGATGTTTGCGCGCATTACATTGAGATTGAGAACGTCGAGGACAGCGACACAGTCAGCGAATAATCTTGGTCGGTCACGTGTGTAGATAAATATGGTGTATAGACGCTCACCGGCTACTTCAAGGAGATGGACGATTCCATGTGAATCTGCCGGTCGATTAGCGATTGCAACTGCGATATCTGCGAGTATCGGCGCCTCATGCGATAGAACGAAACCGGGTGATACGTCCGACCAGAGGAAGTCTAAATCGACGTTCTTTGTTCCCCTTTGCTCTAGCGTAACGGCGGTTTCCTGCTGGCGCTTCTCAACCGTTTGCACACGTTCATTTGCTCCGTAATCGCCTTGTTCCAGCATTGAAAGCGTTGAGTTGTAGAGTTGAATCAACAACGATTCCCGCCATGCATTCCACTCTTTTGGATTCGTCGCGTGAATATCAGCTGCGGTTAGAGCCATGAGATAGTGCAAACGCTCCGGAGACTGGACAACCGTTGCGAACTTGTGAATATTGGCTGGGTCTGAAAGGTCTTCACGTTGGGATGTCATTGACATAAACAAGTGGCGTTGAACCAACCAAACGACCAAGTCCCGATCCGCTTCTTTGATTCCGACTTGGTCGCAGAAACGACCCGCATCGACGGCTCCTAGAGCCGAGTGGTTTCCACCGCGACCCTTTCCGATATCGTGGAACAATCCTGCAATGAATAACAATTCAATGCGCGGGATTCTCGCGACAACGTCACGTAAAAAAGGAAATAGATCTTCGTATTCCGGCAGATACATGCGCCTCAAATTTCGCAGCAGCGTCATTGTGTGTGCATCTACCGTGTAGATATGAAAGAGGTCGTGCTGCATCTGACCAATGATCCGACCAAACTCAGGGATATATGCGCCAAGAATGCCGTAGCGACGCATCCGCGTGAGTTGACTGACGACTGTGTACGGTGACTTCAGAAGTGTGACAAAAAGCTCACTAACCTTTGGGTCAGTTCGGAAACGATCATCGATCAGGTCGAGGTTCTGCCGGATTTGCCGGATTGTGTTCGCGCGAACTCCGCGAATGTCCGTTCGGTTCGCCATGATGACGAATATTTCCATCAGAGCGGCGGGTTGGCGTTTGAATACGTCGCTTGCAGTCGTTTCGATGTACTGATTGCGGATCCGAAAATTCTCATTGATCGGTTCCACGATGACTCGTCGACGTCTTGACAGAATCGCTTCCGTGAAATGCTGGATCAATATGTCGTTGACTTCACGGAGTTCGAGTACCCGTCTGTAGTAATTCCGCATGAACGCTTCCACGGCAAGCAATCCATCAGAAGCCTCATAACCAAGACGATTCGCAATCTCGCGTTGATGGTCGAAGTACAACTGATCTTCCTTACGGCGCGTCAAGAGATGTAAGGCAAATCGCACTTGCCATAAAAAACGACGCCCGTCGAGTAACGACTGGCATTCGCTCTCCGTGAGAAAGCCTCGTTCTATCAATTCGCTGAGATCGGTGGTACCGCAGTGTTTCTGAGTAATCCAACTGATCGTTTGGATATCGCGAAGACCACCCGGTGAACTCTTGATATTCGGCTCAAGACCGTACTCGATGTCTGAGTAGTGCTCGTGTCGGGAGTTCTGCTCTTCAAGTTTGCCGTTAAAAAACCTCCCACTTGGCCATAAGAATTTGCTAGCCAAAGCCCGATCAAGTTTCTGCGCTAATCTCGGTGAACCGATTAGCAATCTTCTTTCAATTAATGCTGTCATGACAGAGAGATCGCGAGTGGCTTCGCTCTTGCACTCTCGGACGGTACGCACGCTATGACCGATTTCTAGCTTCAGATCCCACAATAATCGAATGAACTCACCGATCCTCTCGCTATTGCGTAGCCGTTCTTTGATGAGAATCAACAGATCGATATCGGATTTGGGGTGTAACTCACCCCGCCCGTAGCCACCTACAGCGAAGAGTGCGCAATCGTCGTCGTATTCGAACCAATGGTGCCAGAGCTCGCATAAGAAGGCATCAATGAAGGTCGCACGTTCTCGAACCAATTGCTCGACGTCGTGGCCAGCCCAGAACTGATCGGCGAGCGCATCCTCCTTCGCGAGAATGCGGCGTTTGAGATCGTCGAGAGACCCTAGCGAAGCGTCAATGAAACGTTTCCTCTTCGCGCAGTGTCAGAATCTCGTATCCGTTTGCGGTAACTAGGATGGTGTGCTCCCATTGTGCAGAAAGCCGATGGTCTCGGGTAACCACAGTCCACTCATCCGTAAGGAGCTTGACATGGCGTCGCCCCGCGTTAATCATCGGTTCGATAGTAAACGTCATTCCTGCTTGCAGTTCCACGCCTTGACCCGGGGTTCCGTAGTGCAGCACCATGGGTTCGTCATGGAACTTTTCATTGATACCGTGTCCGCAAAACTCTCTAACGACGGAGAATCGAGCGCGTTCAGCGTGTGCCTGAATCGCGTGACCAATATCACCGAGACGCGCACCAGGTCGCACTTGCTTAATGCCGAGATAGAGACATTCTTGCGTGATTCCGATCAATCGTTTCGCAAGGACACTAGGTTCGCCTACCGTGAACATCTTGCTCGTGTCGCCGTGAAAACCATCTTTAATAACCGTGATATCGATATTTAGGATGTCGCCACGCTTGAGCACCTTGCGCTCGGATGGAATACCGTGACACACAACGTGATTAACAGAAGTACAGATTGACTTTGGAAACGGTGGCGAATTACCATTTCGATAGTTGAGCGGCGCCGGGATGCAGCTCAAATCGTCGACGATATATTCGTGACAAATCCGATCGAGCTCTTCTGTACTTACACCGGCTCTGACATGGGATCCAACCATATTTAGAACGCTCGCCGCGAGTTTTCCGGCGACACGCATCTTGTCGATTTCGCTTTCACTAAGCAGTCGAATGCTCACGAGACTTCCGAGCGAGATTACGTTTTTGATTGAGGATGCAAATACTAAGGAATGGCAAGAGAAAGATGTGCTAATCCGGCGCCGTTCCTATAATTCCGCCGCCCAATGGCGGGAGATCTCGCCAACAATCATCCGTGCAACTGACGATTGTGTTGCGGGTGGTCGTTCTCGAACGACGTATACAACACAAACTGCACGGTAAAGCGCGATTTAGCGCAATCTAACCCGGAGATTAATTTATGGCAGACATCGGTCTGCGCGACATGCTCGATGCGGGTGTCCACTTCGGACATCAAACCCGTTATTGGAATCCGAAGATGGCTCCGTATATCTTCGGTTCGCGTAATAAAGTACACATTGTTCACTTAGAACGCACGCTGGAACTCTTAGAGGAAGCGCTTGCGTCAGTTCGTCTGCTCGCCAGTCGAAACAAGCAGATCCTTTTTGTCGGTACGAAACGATCCGCTTCACGGACGATTCGTGAACAGGCGATCCGAGCTGAAATGCCATACGTTGATCGCCGTTGGTTAGGCGGAATGCTCACGAACTACAAGACAATTCGCCAATCAATCCGCCGATTGACCGATCTTGAGGCACAGGACGCGATGTCTCAGTTTGACTTGCTGCCTAAAAAAGAAGCGCTTCAGAAACGTCGCCAAATGGACAAACTAACTCGTAGTTTAGGCGGTATTAAGGATATGGGGGGACTTCCGGACGCATTGTTTGTTGTCGATGTCATGCATGAGCGTATCGCCGTCGACGAAGCGAACAAACTTGGCATTCCCATCATCGGTGTTGTTGATACGAACAGTGATCCGAATGGGGTGGACTGGGTCATACCCGGAAACGATGATGCGTTTCGGGCAGTGAGTCTATATGTGACCGCTGTTGCCGACGCTATCATCGAAGGAAGGAAGCTGGAGGAACAGGGCGGCGTGACCGCCGAAGACTTCGTCGCTGAAGCTGAAGCGACAGAAAATGAAGAAACCTCTACGGACGACGCAACGAGCGACGACGATAGTTCAGACGAATAAGTCGAAACTATCTCATTCTTGCTATCTCATACGCAATTTGACCTTGGAGCACGACTGTCGTGAGTGACATTGCCAAAATTAAAGAAATCCGAGAACGAACTGGTATCGGTTTCGGGGACTGTAAAAAAGCGCTCGCAGCTTGTGATTGGGACGTCGAGAAAGCAATCGATCACATCCGGAAGCAGAGTGCGGTGAAGGCAGCCAAGAAGGCAGACCGAACAGCGGCAGAAGGGCGATTGGCGATCAAGATTGCAGAAGACGGGAAATCTGGGGCAATTGTCGAGATAAACGTCGAAACGGATTTTGCAGCGCGGAATGAACGGTTTGGTGCGTTCTGCGACACGGTAGTCGATACGGTCCTGCAGGATGGTCCCGCATCGTTGGATGCCTTAGACGGACTCCGAAAAGAGCTGGTGCAGACTATCGGTGAAAACGTGACTTTGCGGAGGGCTGACCGCTTCGCTAGTAGCTCTGACGACGGATTTGTTTCTTCGTATCTCCACACCAACGGTGTGGTAGGCACACTCGTTGAGATGTCTCGTGGTGATGAGCAGACTGCACGTGACGTGGCGATGCACGTTACTGCATCTGAGCCATTGGTCGTCAGTGCAGAAGATTTACCGGAATCTGTGGTAGCCAAGGAGCGTGAGATTTTGCTGGAGCAAGCACGGGACTCCGGCAAGCCGGAGTCCATCATTGAAAAGATGGTGGAGGGTCGGTTGCGAAAGTTCCGTGCCGAATCGTGTCTATCCGAACAGCCATTCGTCAAAGATCCTGAACAGAAAGTGGGCGCGGTCTTGAAATCGCGAAACGCAGCGTGTGAACGGTTTGTGCGCTACCAAGTTGGTGAGGGCATCGAAAAGCGTGAAGATGATTTGGCTGCTGAGGTGCAGAAACTCATCTAGTCAACTCAGATAAAGATTCATCACGTGGGTTACCTGAGCATTCTTCTTAAAGTCTCTGGCGAAGCCCTTGGCGGCGAAAGTGGCATCGGATTTGACACCGCGGCGCTCTCACGACTCACTGCTGAAGTCAAATCTGTCAGTCTCGACGGCGTCGCCGTCGCGCTCGTGATCGGGGCGGGTAACTTAGTTCGAGGTCGTGATCTTCTGCAACGCGGATTGGGTGCACTTGGCTTACGCCAAGTTTCTGCCGACCAGATGGGAATGTTGGGAACTATTGCTAACGGTTTGGCCGTGCGAGACCTACTAGACCACGCCGGTGTGCCCTCAACGATCTTCTCGACGCACGGAATTCCTAGCGTTGCTGCAACCTATTCGGTCGCAGAAGCGCTAGAGGCGATGCAAGACGGTAAGGTCGTTATATGCGCTGGCGGCACCGGTAATCCTCTGTTTACGACGGATTCTGCTGCATGCTTGCGCGGTATAGAACTTGGCGTTGACGCGGTTATCAAAGCTACGCAGGTGGACGGCGTCTACGATGGGGATCCTCGCAAGGATCCGAGCGCAATACGCTACGACTCGCTTACATTTGACGAGGCAATCGAAAAGCGTCTCGCAGTGATTGATACAACTGCGAGTGCGCTTTGTCGCGAAAATGATATGCCTTTGATTGTGTATGCGTTCAAGAATGACGGCGCACTATCTAGAATAGTAAATGGCTCTAACGAAGGCACGATAATCCGAGCGAACTGAGTATCGGTTATGCGCGGAAACGGGGAGCGCAACAGATGATCGATGAAATTCTCGGCGACGCAGATGAACGGATGGACAAGTCCGTCAAGGCGCTGGTCGGGCAGTTCGCTGCGATTCGTAGCGGTCGTGCTCATCCATCTTTCCTAGATCCAGTCGAGTTGGACTATTACGGTGCACAGACGCCGATGAAGCACGTTGCTGCTATCTCTATTGAGGGCGGGAGAACTTTCCTCATCAAGCCGTTTGATGCCGGAATATTGAAAGCGTTGGAAAAAGCCATTTACGCCGCCGATCTAGGCTTGACGCCAAATAACAACGGTGAAGTGATCAGACTCGAGTTACCCCCTCTGACAGAGGAAAATCGACGAGACTTGATAAAGCAGGCGCATGCGGTCGCGGAAACTGCAAGAGTTGCAGTAAGGAATATCCGACGCGACGCTATCCACGATATCCGCGAGTGCGTAAAGGAAAAGCTTGCGACGCAGGATGAAGGTCACGAAGGCGAGGATGATGCCCAAAAGCTCACGGACCGACATATCGAGCTTGTTGACAAGCATCTGGCGGACAAAGAGACCGATTTATTGGAGTTTTAGCTCCCATTGAGCAACGTTCTTTCATTTTTAGTGGTTTATTGAATTTTTAGCCCGATTTGGTGTCTAGTACGCGAGCAGGAAGGGAGTCCTGTCATGTGTGTCGTTGAGTTGAAGAAAGCATCGCTAATAGCGGTGATGGAATCAGAGATTGTCTTAGAGAACGTGGGGATTTAGTCGATTGACTAGTCTTATGAAACTCGTGAATCCTCCGATTCACCTCGCGATCATTATGGACGGTAACTCGCGATGGGCCGAGTCCGAGGGACGCCACCGTGATGAAGGACATCGCGCCGGAGCAAAGCACGTGAGAACCATCGCAGAAGCGTGCGCGGATTTAGGTGTTCGTTATCTCTCCTTGTTCGCGTTCAGCACGGAGAACTGGGATCGTCCTCGCGATGAAGTTGATTTCCTCATCCACTTGATCGGGGAAACGCTAGACAATGAACTTGATGAGCTTGTAGAAAGAGAAACCAAAGTCCAATTCATCGGCGAGAGATCGCGATTTCCGAGCCAAATACAGAGAAAAATGTTGGCGTGTGAGGCGCGGACGGCTAAGTTCGAAAAACTATTCCTCACGATTGCGCTGAACTATGGGGGGCGTTGGGATCTTACAAACGCAACACGTGAACTAACGCAAGCAGTTCAGCACGGGTATTTACAACCGGACGAAATCAATGAGTCAGTTATCGCGTCTTACCTGGCTACTCGTAATTTACCGTCTCCAGATCTATGTATTCGGACCGGCGGTGATCGACGTATCAGCAATTTCATGCTGTGGGACTTCGCCTATACAGAGTTCTGCTTCGTAGACTGCTTTTGGCCAGCGTTCGAAATCGATGTACTACAGACGGCACTAGTAGAGTACGGTCATCGTCAGCGTCGTTTTGGCGGACGACGTGAACTAAACCGCAATCCATCGCTTGTCGAATCTAGCTAAAAGACTCATTACAGCGGGAGTTGGTATCCCGCTGCTCTTCCTGTTGTTGTTTGCCTACGACGGCGAAGCGGTTCCTGCAGTACTTTTAGTTCTTGTCGTGCTGCTACTATGGGAGTGTTCTGCTCTATTGCACATAAATGGACTAGCACGAAGAACGGTATATTCGGGATTAGGTGGTCTTGCTTTTCTTTTTGTTGTGACGATGAGCCAAGATGCGATGGTGTTGACATTGGATCAAGCATCGCGCCTGATATCCCCCTTGATTTCGGTTTTACTCGCGTGGTTCATCTTCTGGGTAGTGGTGAGCGACGAAATGCGTCGTTTCTGGATATCGAGGAGTAAGAGTGAAACACCGCAAGCGCGTCCTTTAATTACCTTGCGGATTTCCGAAGCGACTTTGACTGCCAAAGTGTTCTTAAGCATTGGATGTTTTTTGATGCTCGTTGGTTTTGGTGTCGCGTTGTATAGTCTTCAAGTTTACGTTGGACCTGGAGTCCTTGTATATGTTCTTGCTATTGCGTGGGGGACGGACACAGGAGCATACTTCGTTGGTCGTGCGATTGGAAAACGGCCATTAGCACAACACATCTCACCGAAAAAGACGATTGAGGGAACAATTGGTGGTTGTTTTTTGGGCTGCTTACTTGCTTTAATTCTCGGGTTCTCGTGGTTGCAACCGATGGTGGGATGGTCCAGTATCTTTGTCCTATCAATGGCTATCGCGATTCCACTTACCGCAGTTATTGGAGATCTCTTCGAGAGCGTACTAAAGCGCATCAGCGACGCAAAGGAATCAGGGAACATCCTCCCTGGGCATGGCGGGTTACTGGACCGTGTTGATTCGCTGGTAATTGCGGTGCCGCTAGTCTTATCGATGTCAATTCTGCTTGATTACACAAGGCAATGACTTATCTAATCGCGTTCGTCGTGGCCATTCTCGTTCTCGTGTTCTTCCACGAACTCGGGCATTTTCTCGTTGCCAGGTGGGCAGGTGTTCGTGTTCTGACGTTTTCTATCGGCTTTGGACCAAAGATCTGGTCATTCAAAGATCGACGCGGTACCGAATACCAACTCGCAGCGATTCCGATCGGGGGCTACGTCCGGATGCTCGGTGAGGACGAGTTCTCTGAACAACCTCAACCAGATGAGGTAGCAGAAGCGTTTTCAAACGCGAAACCGAGTCGTAAAGTGGCAATCGCAGCGGCGGGTCCCTTCGCAAGTTTTCTACTAGGTCTCGTCATCATCTATGTCGTTCTTATCACGGGAACGCATGAGTTAGAACCTTACGTCGGTGAAGTCATTCCCGGTTCTCCAGCGATGGTTGCCGGAATTGGTAATCGTGAGGAAATCCTGGCGATAGACAGCCGCGAAATGAATTCCTGGCAGGATGTCAGCCTGGCGCTAGCAGAGAGACTTGGGGATACAGGCACGATACAGGTTCAAACGGACCGCGGCGAATACAACGTGCGAGTCAATTCATGGTTATCTGAGGAAGTCGATCCTGACGTCGTGGCCGAAATCGGGCTCGAGCCTCAACTTCGTGCTCACATTGGATTTGTCGCCGACGATTCCGCCGCCGCACAAGCGGGTATGCGCGTGGGAGACTACATTTCCCGCATCGACAATCGGTCGGTTGAATCTTGGCTGGACGTCGTGGAAGTCGTCCGCAGCAATGCAGAACGGCAGTTATTGCTCACGGTTGAACGGGAGGGCGAAGTCGTTTCTTTAACGCTAGTACCAAGGACGGTTGTCGCAGACGACGGCACCACGATCGGACAAGCCGGTATCAGGCCGCAAGTGGGACGAGTTGTGCGCTACGGACCGATAGCTGCTGTCCCTCTGGCGTTCGCAAAGACCGTCGATTACATCGCCCTCACGGCCGAGTCGATCTACAAGATGATCATTGGTGATGTCCATGCTGGAAATCTCGGCGGACCTGTGAGAATTGCGGAATTTGCGGGTGACTTAGCGGAGCTTGGCATTACGCCATATTTAATGCTGCTCGCATTACTCACCATCGCGTTGGGTTTGATCAACTTGCTTCCGATACCCATGTTGGATGGCGGTCACGTCTTATTTGGTCTCGTTGAATGGTTAACCAACAAACCAATTCCTCTAAAAGTTCAGGCAATCGGGATGCGGATTGGTTTATTCGTTGTTGGTTCAATCATGATTTTCGCGCTTTATAACGATATTGCGCGTTTGGTAGCGTCATAGGTGTGATGCACACTGAGGGTCATCGACCCGTCGATTAAACTCACGGCACGACCAGAGCTCCAACAGTTCAGCTCAGCCCGGATTGGCTTGCTCTTAGCGGAACTGACTAACGAATTGCGGGTCTATAATCGAACGAAATCCGTTTTGGGTCGTTTTTTACATGGTTCGGATGGTAGTTTGCATCCTTTGAAGGCGTCAATATGCATCGACTAAAGATCTCGATCGGGTTCGCGTTATGTTTTGCTTGTTCTTTCGCCCTATCGAACTATAGCTTCGAGATATCCGATATCCGTGTACAGGGTCTATTACGAGTAACTCCGGGTACCGTATTCAATGCAATGAGCGTCGATATTGGCGATGTTGCGACTCCGCAGACTGTTCGTGAAACGATTCGTGAACTTTTTAAGACAGGCTATTTCAACGAGGTCACAATTAATCGAGACGGCGATATTCTGTTGGTAGAGGTCGATGAGCGACCATCGATTGTGGAGATTGAAATCAGCGGCAACAAGGCTGTTCCAACAGAAGCTCTACTCGAAGGACTCGCTGCGGAAGGATTGAAGGAAGGAGAGATTTTTAAGCAAGCGACCCTTGATAGAGTACGAATCGAACTGGTACGTCAGTATGTAGCGCAGGGCCAATACACCGCAAGCATCGAGACCGATATCGACGTTTTGGCTCGAAACCGCGTCAGGATTGAGATCGAAGTAGAAGAAGGAAAGCGCGCGACCATAGTGCAGATCGCCTTCGTCGGTAATGAGAAGTTCGACACTAACACGTTACTCGGTCAGATGGAGTTGAAGCAACCGACGTTATTCGGATTCATAAGTGGTGAGAATCGATACTCACGCGAGAAGCTTCAAGGTGATTTAGAGTCAATTGAGGCGTTCTACACCGACAGAGGGTATATCGAATTCAAGATCAATTCGACGCAAGTAAGCATGACACCGGATCGGAAGCAGGTCTATGTCACAATCAATGTGAGTGAAGGGGAAAAGCACCTTATCGGTGAAGTGGAATTAGTCGGCGATCTTGACGATGTCGATCCTAAACAGATCGAGCAACTGATTGTAGTGTCTGAAGGTCAGCTTTACTCGAGCGCGCTTCTTACGGCGACCGAGGAATTGATCACGCGTCAACTTGGACGCTATGGCTATACCTTCGCGACCGCAACTGCCGTTCCTGAAATCAATGAAGACGGAACTGTCAACGTTCGATTCATGGTAAACACCGGTAAACGAGCATACGTAAGGCGATTGAGTTTCGCGGGAAATACAACGACGAGGGATACGGTATTACGGCGCGAAATGCGCCAACTCGAGGGGGCATGGGCGTCAACTGACCTAATCGACCTGTCCAAAGTACGACTTGAACGAATGGGTTTCTTCTCGGATGTAACTGTTGAGACGCCCGAGGTTGCAGGTGAAGAAGGTCTTATCGACGTTGATATCCTAGTAGAAGAACAGTCGACCGGTTCGATTACCGGGTCGCTTGGCTATCAAAAGCTATCGGGCATGATCCTCGGCGCATCGATCCAAAAAGCAAATATCGCGGGAACCGGTAAGAACATCGGTCTTTCGTTAGATTGGAGCGACTATCGCAAGTCATTCTCATATACATATATCAACCCTTACTTCACAGAAGACGGCGTGAGCCGTGGATTAAGTGTTTTTATTAGAGACACCGACTACAGCACCTTGAACCTGAATGCATTCTCGACATCTGCGGTAGGTGCCGGAGCTCGTTTCGGATTCCCGATAGGTGAGACGAAACGCCTTCAGTTTGCTGGTCGCGTCGAATATACGGACGTTGAACAAAGTGGTACGGAAGCTGAAGAGATACGGGACTTTATTACCTCTAGCGGTCAGAAGTTCCTGAATTACAAGGTGGAAGGGCTTTGGTCGCGTGACACCCGTAACCGAGCTATATTCGCGACGCGCGGTTCGAGGCAAACCACGGCACTGGAAGTTTCGGTACCTGGAAGTGACTTAGAGTTTTATAGGGCGACCATACAGCTTGAGCAGTATTTTCCCGTACCAGGTCTCAATCCAAACTTCGCTTTTCATCTAAACGCTGATCTAGGGTACGGCGGTGCGTACGGTGGTACCGAAATTTACCCGTTTTATGAGCATTTTTACGGCGGTGGTTTCGGATCAGTTAGAACATATAAAAGGGCATCACTCGGACCACGTAGCACGGCATTGCGTAACTTTGGCTCTAATGTTCCTGGTCGCCCGTTTGGCGGAAACATCATGGCCGAGTTATCGGCGGAGTTCGTGTTTCCGCTACCTTTCATGAAAGACAGAGGGCAAGTTCGTTCGCTTTATTTTGTTGATGCAGGGAACATATTCAGTGATCACTGCTCAGAAACTAGCTTGAACTGCTTCTCACCAAGTTTCAAGGAACTACGCGGTTCAACGGGTATCGCTGTTTCATGGTTAACGCGGATGGGGCCGATGTCATTCTCCCTTGGCTACCCGTTCAACGACACGGAATTAGATGAGACGGAGGTCTTTAGTTTCGAACTGGGACAGACGTTCTAGCTAGGTTTTGCGGCGGCGAATACTTAGCAAAAACGGGCTCAAAATCTCGACCCAAGACTATAATCCCACGCCCCGCGTAGCGTGCATCTGCCATGGTCTGCGCCCACATATCCCTGAGGCATTCATGATTTCTAAATTGTTGAAGCTGCTTTGCGCCGTCCTTGCGCTCAATGTAGCAATGGCGGCGTCTGCACAGTTACGCGTGGCCGTTGTGAACTCGAATGAAGCTGCGATGGCGACGGAAGAGGCGAAGGCAACGCTTGCACAGATTGAAGAGGAATTCGCACCAGAGAGTGACCGACTAAAGCAACTACAGCAAGATTTAATTGGGTTACGCGATAAGCTAATTAACGATAGTGCCGTGACATCAGAGGAAGAGCGCCGCCAGATGCAGAAGCAAATGGAGGATATGCAGTTCGATTTGGAGGTTGGCGCACAGAAACTGCAACGCGAGTTAACGGAGCGTCGCGATGAATTACTCAATGCGCTTAACCCTAAATTTCAGAAAGCACTAAGAGATCTTGTCGAACTAGAGAATTTTGATATCGTCTACCAATTCAATCCGAATGTATTGCTTTACGTAAATCCGCGTCACAACATCACGCGCAAAGTCACGGAGGCAATGAACAACATCACCGAGTAAGTGATGTATTTCAATTACGACTAGTCGCATCATGTTGTCGCTCGCCGAGATCGCGCAACGCACTCATGGGCGAGTGATAGGCGACGAACTGATCTGTATCTCAGGGGTCGGATCGCTCGCAAACGCTCGGTGCGGTGACCTGACTTACCTTTCTAATCAAAGATATCGCTCGCAATTGCAGGATACCCACGCGTCTGCAGTATTGCTTTCCGAGCAAAATGTTGCGAATTGCCCGATTCCCGCAATCGTTGTCGGAAATCCGCAGCTCGCATTTGCGAAGATTGCACGTGAGTTCGACAAACGACAACGAGTTGCTAAGGGCATCGATCCGACCGCCCGTATTGACTCTAGTGCCCAATTAGGCAAGGATCTACGGCTCGGACCGAACGTAATCGTGGGTTCCCAGTGCGAGATCGGTGATGGCGTCGAACTTAGCGCAAACGTCTCGATCGGCGCTCACTCCTCGGTTGGTGATCACACGAGTGTTCGTGAGAACGTGGTCGTTTACCATGATGTCCAAATCGGTTCACACTGTACGATCCATGCGAATACCTCTATTGGCGCAGACGGATTTGGCATTACCGCAGATGACGAAGGGCAGCTTCAGGAAATTCCACAAGTAGGGCGAGTTCGAATAGGTGACGACGTGCTGGTTGGCGCTGGAGTAACGATTGATCGCGGTACGATCGATGACACGGTCATCCATGACAACGTAAAGATTGATGATCAGGTTCACATCGCCCATAACTGTGTCGTCGGCGCGCATTCGATCTTGTGCGGACGATCCTCCTTGGCAGGCAGCGTTACATTGGGTGAATACTGTGTACTGGCGGGCGGCGTTGGTATTGCGGGTGAAGGACCGGTCTCAATTGCTGGTGGCGTTGAAATTGGTGCTATGACGTTCGTTTCTCGTGACATCACCGAACCAGGCCGTTACTCTGGTGCAACGCTTCACACAGATAATCGAACATGGCGTCGTAACGTGCTAAGGTTGAATGAACTCGATTCGATGGCAAAAAGGTTACGACACGTCGAAAATATGCTACAGAAACGTGAACGCATCGACGCTGACCCTTCAAGCGCGGAATAAACGAATCCATGTCTGACCAAGATATCGACTTTGTGATTACGGACTACCTGCCGCATAGGTATCCGTTTCTATTGGTTGATCGTGTGCTAGAGATTGTGCTGGGTGAGAGGATCGTCTGCGTTAAAAACGTATCGGCAAACGAACCTTTCTTTCCAGGACACTTCCCTGACAGACCGATCATGCCTGGTGTGCTTATCGTTGAAGCACTTGCGCAAGCTAGTGGAATTCTGGCACTTCGCTCGCGTAATCTCTCGGTTGAGAAACACGGAAGCGTATTTGTACTGGCGGGCATGGATAAGACCCGATTCAAGAAACCCGTCGAACCCGGTGATCGCTTGATTCTGGACGCGAACGTGGTTAGCGAGCGTCGAGACATCATGAAGTTCAGTTGCGAAGCGCTTGTCGACGAAAACGTTGTTTGCTCGACGGAGCTCCTGATCGCCAGCGGCTAAGCGAGCGTCGACTCGAGCCGAATCTTGACCGAAAAACCCTTGAAAATAGGGCTTGTCGCGGGCGAAGCGTCAGGTGACCTTCTAGGTTCTTCGCTGATGGCCGCGATTTCCGAACGCAAGTCCAACGTGGAATTTGTGGGCGTCGGCGGGAACACCATGCTCGCTTCTGGACTTACGAGCTTAGCCGACATGGACCACTTTGCCGTCAACGGATTCGTAGATCCCTTACTACGTGTTGGTAGCCTCTATCGACTGCTACGTCTGTTAGTTAGCGAGCTGTCAACCACCGATGTCGTGGTTGGCATCGACTTCAACGTATTCAACCTTCTCCTCGAGCGTCGTATTCGGATGCGCGGCGTGCCTACTGCACATTACGTTAGTCCGTCGGTATATGCGTGGCGACGTGGACGTGTGAAACGCATCGAAAAAGCGGTCGATGTCATTATGACCTTGTTTCCATTTGAAACGGCAGTATATGAGGAGCGAGACATCAGAGCGGTCTTCGTCGGTCACCCTACGGCAGATCGATTCAATCCTAATGAAGATAAATCTAGCCTGATGTCGAAAACACGAGCTGCGAATGGTTGGTCAAGCGATTCGTTGATTCTTTGTCTGATGCCGGGTAGTCGAGGATCAGAGATCGGGTTTCACTTTGAGCTCTTCTTAGAGACCGCGCGGGTACTGCAAGAGCAAGTCCAGCACCCTAGATTCGAAGTGATCGTAGCTGCACGACATCCTCAAGTTCACCAGAAATGGCAAACCATGTGTTCCAACTTCCCATCGTTGAGTGTCGAGATTTCGAGTTTAAGCGCAACGGATGTTCTGGCCGCGAGCGACATCGCGTTGGTGAAGTCAGGCACGAGTACGTTGGAGGCGATGCTTATGAAGACTCCGATGGTTGTTGCTTATCGAATGGGCGCACTAACAGTGAAAATCGTCCAATCGATGATGTATATCGATCACATCGCACTTCCCAATATACTTGCTAACAAGACGCTCGTTCCTGAGTACATTCAAGACGAAGCGACACCACAAAACTTAGCCAACGCACTCTTTGAGCAGTTGAACCGAGACGATATCACGCTGTTGGAAGAATTCGCATCGCTTCACCGTTCATTGAAGCAGAATGCAGCCAGTCGTGCGGCAGAAACCGTGCTTTCACTTGTCGAATCGAGTTAGCCTAAAGACACAGATTCTGATCGGTATCGATGAAGCCGGGAGAGGTCCATTAGCTGGACCAGTCGTCGCTGGTGCAGTAGCGCTTGATCCGCAAACATCGATTGAAGGTCTGGCAGATAGTAAGCGACTAACGCCTACGAAGCGTGAAAAGCTATTCGTCGAAATCAAACGTAGAGCGCTCGGATACGGTATTGGGATAGCGGATGTTGAGGAGATTGATTCGCACAATATCTTGCAGGCAAGTTTGCTTGCGATGCGTCGTGCGTATTCAAACACTGCGCTTATTGCAGACGAGGTTTGGGTCGATGGCGACAAGGATCCGGGTATTTCAGAAAGAACCTTCACGCTCGTTGGCGGCGATGCCAAAATGGCTTCGATAAGCGCAGCATCTATTCTGGCTAAGGTCACGCGTGATCGCATGATGGTAGCGTACGCAAAGACGTACCCGGAATACGGTTTTGACCGCCACAAAGGCTACCCGACTTCATTACATCTTGCGCGATTGCGGGAGTATGGTCCCTGTCCCATTCATCGTGTAAGTTTTGGTCCTGTACGTGATGTACATCATCGGATTTGCCACTCCCTGACATGAGCAATTTCGTCCACCTTTCCGTGCATAGCGAGTACTCGGTTGTGGACAGCGTCGTGTTCCTCGACGAGCTTGTCCATAAAGTCAAGAGTTTCGGCATGTCGAGTGTTGCTTTAACCGACAAAGGCAACTTAACAGCAATGCTCAAATTTCAGAACAAGTGCTTTGAGCAAGGAATCAAACCGATTTTCGGTTGTGAGCTTGCGCTGCATGGGGCGCATGGTAACTCTAAACTCATCGTGCTGGCTGCCAATCAACCTGGTTATCACAACTTGATGCGACTGGTCACCAACGCGTCTCGAAACAGTAAGAGTCATCAGTGCGCTGACTACGAGATGCTGGCGGAGTTCAATGAAGGTCTAATCTTGCTGTCCGGCGGCGTGCGAGGGGATCTCGGTCAGAGACTTCTCGCAAACGAACACAAGAGGGCTGAGGAATTACTCGATTGGTACGCACAGCACTTTGGGGATCGGTTCTACGCAGAGGTATCTAGAACGGGTCGAGTCGATGAAAACGACTACATCGAGGCGGTAGTCCCGCTAGCCGCTGAAAAGAACGTTCCGCTCGTTGCGACAAACGACGTCATATGCGTTTCAGACGATGCGTTCACTCTCCACGACGCGAAGTTATGTATCCAACGTAGCGAGCACATGGGGGAATCCTATTCCTGGAAAGGTGAGTACAGTCCGTATCAGCACTTGCGTTCCGGTGAGGAGATGCTTAAGCGGTTTCGAGATTTGCCGGACGCAATCGAGAACACTATTGAGATTTCAAAACGGTGTAACGTTCAGGTCGAAACAGGAAAGTACTTTCAACGACCATACCCAAAGCCGACCGACGACGAAAACAACGCCATACTTCGGCATACCGTCGAGGAAGCACTGGAGGCATTTTTAGCGAACGAACACTCCGATATCGATGTGACAGACTTCAGTACATATCGGGAGCGCGCTGAGTACGAACTCGACGTGATAATCGAAATGGGCTTCGCCGGTTACTTTATGATCGTTCGTGACATCGTGCTGTGGGCAAAAGAGCACGACATTCCAGTAGGGCCTGGACGAGGATCCGGTGCGGCGTCATTGGTCGCGATGTTGCTGGGAATCACCGGCTTGAACCCGATCAAACACAACCTTTTCTTCGAACGGTTGCTGAACCGTGACCGAAGATCCATGCCTGATCTCGACATTGACTTCTGTGCACAACGCCGCGATGAGGTGATGTGGCATGTGGTTGAGCAGTTCGGTCGTGATTGTGTGGGATTGATCGCCACCCAAGGTACGCTCGCTGCAAAAGGCATCGTTCACGGAATGGGTCGAGCGCTGGCGTATTCTCATAGCGACGTATCCCGCATTACACAGTTAATCCCGACGAAACCCGGCACGAAATTGAAGGAAGCGTGCGACGAGGATCCACGAATTGAGGAAACGGCGGCAGCCTACGGCTGCACGGAGTTGATCGAGGAAAGTAAGAAACTCGAGGGGATTATTGCGACGTCGGGTGTCCATCCTGCAGGGGTCGTGATCGGACCGGATCGACTTGAGGAATACGTGCCATGTGAGTTGGACCCAGAAACGAATTTGCTCGTGACGCAACTCGATAAGGACGATGTCGAAAAGGCCGGTATGGTGAAGTTCGATCTGTTGAGTTTGAAAAACTTGACCGTCATCGACAAAACAATCCGATCGATCAATATGAGAAATAAGAACGGGTCGCCGTATCTCGAAATCGCAGATATACCGCTGAACGACCGCAATACGTTCCGATTGATCGCAGCCGCAGACACGGAAGGTGTGTTTCAGCTGGAATCACCTGGAATGAGACGGTTAATTCGCCAATTGAGACCCGATACGTTCGACGATATCGTCGCTCTAGTCGCCCTCTATCGGCCGGGACCGCTGAATGCGGGAGTTGACCGAAGCTATGCGTTACGGAAGCGTGGTAAGGAGCGAGTTAGCTACGACCATCCGTTACTCAAAGAGGTATTGAAGAACACTTTTGGTCTCATGATTTACCAAGAGGATGTCATGAGTGTGTCTAGAGCGCTCGCAGGATTCTCTGGCGGAGAAGCAGATATACTGCGGGAGGCGATGGGGAAGAAGATTCGTGACAAACTCGTAGAGCTCAAAGATCGATTCGCAGATGGCTGCCTTGAAAATGACGTCGAATCGAAAGTTGCTGATGAAATTTACGAAAAGATGCTCGGTTTCTCAGAATATGCATTTCCAAAGGCTCACGCGGCCGCGTATGCGATGGTCACCTACCAAACGGCATACTTAAAAGCGAACTACCCGAACGAATATATGGCTGCTGTCATCTCCGTGGAACGAGGGGATCCAAACCGCGTTCGGCGGCTCTTGGCGGAAGCGGACCGGATGGGATTGGCGTTAGAGTCTCCAGATGTGAATCGACCGACGTTTGATTGTGTTCCAACAAAGGACGGATTGCGAATTGGTATGCCGTGCCTGAAGGGCGTCGGCGAAGGCGATGTGCGACATATACAACAAGCGCTTGACGAAAGGCAATTCACAAGTCTCTTCGACTTTTGTACGCGAATTGACGTGACCAACATGCATCGCAACACAGTAGAGCGGTTGATAAGGTCAGGCGCATTCGATTCGATTGAGCCTATATCCAATGAGCGGGAAGGTGTTAGAGCTGTACTTCTCGATAAACTCGCTCTCGCATACCAGGCTGGTACGGACGGTGCGCAATCAAGCCATAGCTTGTTTGGTGGACCGAAGGAGCAAGAGGTCTTCGAGAACTATAGGGTTCCCGAACCTTTGACTAGAAAGGAACTTTATTTAGGTGAGAGGGAGACGATAGGGTTTGAAGTAAGCGATTCATCTACTCGGTCATACTTTCAGGAATTTGACTCCGTTTGTACGTGTTCGCTGGATGAGGCTCATACGCGCGAAGGTAATGGTGAGATCGTTGTTGCGGGTAAGATCAAGCGTTCCGAAGTGCGTGAACATTCAAGCCGTGGTGAGATTGCTACCCTGGAATTAGAGGGACAAAACGGTGCATTGAATGCGATTCTCTGGCCTGAGCAGTATCGGAAATTCTCGCGTTATGTGGTCGCTGACGAATTCGTAGTCGCGAAAGGACGGATGCGTTATGACAAGTTTCGCGACGAGAACCAATTGTCGATAGATTCACTGTTCGATCCCGTCGGGGCTAGAAAGCACTACCAAGCGTTTATTGCCTTACGATTTGAAAACGATGAAGCACGAGCATTGCTAACGGCTGAGAAATTACAGCAGTTTGAAGACGTTTTCAAGAATTCCGAACGCAAGGAGGGTCGTCCGGTTGATATCGCGATCCAGAAAGATGGCGCGACGTTACGGGTAGGCTTAGGTAAGGGTTTCCGGAAACTGCCCGTTACGAATCAGGTATTGGCAGAGCTGCGTGGTATTTTTGGACCGAATGTCGTCAATGTTGGATTCCAAAAGAAAGGCGCAACGTAATAACAGCTCGTTTGAACAAATCGTTCAAATGCTAACTGAATTAGATCTTCCACCGACGCATCAACTCTGGATTGCGTATAGTGGTGGCGTAGATTCAACGATACTTCTTCATGCGGCTGCGCGAGCATTCGATCCAGAGCAGCTAACTGCCCTACATATCAACCATGGATTGAGCGAAAACGCCAATACGTGGGAATCACACTGTGAAGTGATCGCTACTCGACTAAATCTTCCATTCGTCGTACGTCGAATCTACCTAACAGGTCGGAATCTCGAAGCTGAAGGACGCCGTGCGAGATTTAGAGTTTTTGACGAAGTAGCGCGCGACGGCGACGTTGTTGCTACCGCACATCACCGCGATGACGAAGTGGAGAGCTTGATGTGGCAGCTCAGCACAGGACGGGCGCTTGTTGGAATCGCTCATTGGCGCAGTTTGGCGCATGGACGCCTCTGGCGACCACTCCTCAGCTGCAAACGCAGTGAATTGCTGGACATTGCACGCAAGAACGGGTGGTCGTGGGTCGAAGACGAATCAAATCTTGATGTATCGCTAACGCGCAACGCTCTTCGCCAAGAGGTTTTACCACATCTGCGCGCAGCATTTCCGAATTTCGACTCCCATCTTCTTCAGTTGAAAGCGCCGCCGCATGAAGTCTTCCCGCCGGAACCAATTGAAGCTAAACTGTTGCGAGAGAATCCAATGCGTGTAAGAGCGTGGCTACATGCTTTCGACCTTACACCTAAAACTGGTGCTGTAGAGGAAATTGCGCGCCAAGCGACGGCACGTGACGACGCACAGGTTCTTGTGCGGGTATCTTCAAACACTAGCGTTCGTCGGTTTAAAGGGGCGTTTTTCGTCGTCCCCGACGAGGAAATAGTCGAGGCACGTACGATAAAGGTCGGGGAACGCCACCGTGGTACATTCGGCGAATTAACGTGGGATAACGAAGGTACAGGATTAACTACAGACACCGAGATTCTGGTGCGAACGCGTAACGGCGGTGAGACTCTTCACCTATTCGACCGGACCGTGAAGCTCTCGAAGTGGTTTTACGAACAAGGAGTGCCACCGTGGGAGCGTGATGCTTGGCCTTTGCTTTATATTGGCGATCAACTGGCGGCAGTCCCTGGTTTAGGCGTGTCTGCATCTGCTAGTAAACCTGAGGGTTGGCTACCAATCTGGCGGCGACTAGATCGATATTCGCGATGAATGCTTGAAATCGTTGATCGACATCGTATTGAAGCTAGTTCTTCACGGTTAGCAATAGAATCAATGCTCACCGCTAAAATTACCCCACGAACGCTTCTTGTTAGCGTCTCACGAAGCCTTAAGGGGTGACGATCTGACACATTACGTGTTCGTAACTGGTGGTGTGGTATCCGGTCTCGGGAAGGGAGTCACGACCGCATCGCTCGGCGCAATCCTTAAGGCGCGCGGTTTAAAAGTCGACGTCGTCAAGATGGATCCGTATATAAACGTGGATCCTGGTACGATGAGTCCGAATCAGCATGGCGAAGTCTTTGTCACTGCTGATGGGGCGGAAACGGATCTCGACTTGGGTCACTACGAACGATTCATTCAGAACAAGATGGGTCGAGCAAACAACTTCACGACCGGTTCGGTCTATGAGTCTGTCATAAAACGGGAACGCGCAGGAGACTACGGAGGGTTAACCGTACAGGTTATCCCGCATATCACGGATGAGATCAAACGACGTATACGAGCGGTAGCAAAAAACAACGACGTCGTGATCGTCGAAACCGGTGGAACAGTTGGCGACATTGAATCGCAACCGTTTTTAGAAGCAATTCGTCAAATGCGCCTTGAAGAAGGCGTACAGAACACATTGTTCATGCATTTAACACTGGTTCCGCAACTCAGCGATGGCGAAGACAAGACCAAACCTACGCAGCATTCGGTCAAGGAGCTTCGATCGATCGGACTGCAACCAGACATCCTGATATGCCGATGCAAGGAGAAAGAACTCGACGCAAGTCCACGCAGCAAGATTGCCCTATTTACGAACGTACGGGAAGAAGCTGTCATATCACTGGCAAACGCTGATTCGATTTACCAGGTACCACTTGTGTTGCATCATCAGAAACTCGATGACATCGTGTTAAAGCACTTTGGTATCGAAAGCGATGAAGCCGATCTGACCCATTGGGAGGAGGTCGAACGAAAACGAAGTGGTGCAAACGGTACGACGCGTATCGCATTGGTGGGTAAGTACGTGGACTTTACCGATGCATATATGTCGTTAATCGAAGCATTGATTCATGCTGGGATCCATACGGGCGTAACAATCGAAATCGAAACGGTGGATTCTGAGACGCTCGAAGAGAACGGTGTCGATGCGTTAGAGAGCGTCCACGGAGTGTTGATCCCCGGCGGGTTTGGTCCACGTGGATTTGAAGGGAAAATAAAGGCTGCAGGATATGCACGACGACGGCAGGTCCCATATCTAGGTATTTGTTATGGGCTGCACGCTGCCGTTGTTGAGTTTGCGCGCAACGAAATCGGATGGACCGATGCGAATAGCACAGAGTTGATTCGCGACACAGAGCATCCTGTGATTGCACTGGTAAATGAATGGCGTGACGATACTGGCGAAATTAAGCAATATCAGCCTGGAGATGACCTTGGCGGCACCATGCGCTTAGGGGAACAGGAATGCACTTTGTCGTTGAACTCACGGGTCAGCTCAATCTATAGCTGTAATTCGATCCGCGAGAGACATCGACATCGTTACGAGGTAAACGAAGCCTTTATCAGCGAATTCGAAGACGCTGGCATGCGCTTCTCCGGTCGGAGTAAAAGTGAACGCTTGGTTGAAATGCTTGAATTGACGAACGAACAGTGGTTCGTTGCATGCCAGTTTCATCCAGAATTCACGTCCACACCGACGCAGGGGCATCCGTTATTTCGTGAGTTCGTTCGAGCGTCCACGGTCTACGCTACGGCAAACGCATGAAACTCTGCGACTTTGAAATTGGAAGTAAGCGCCCGTTCTTTCTAATCGCGGGACCTTGTGTGATTGAAGATCGAGCGCTCGCGATTGATGTTGCATCCCATCTGAAGGAAATTACCGACGCTCTCGGCATACCGTACATTTTTAAGAGTTCATTCGATAAAGCAAACCGATCATCGATCGGCAGCTATCGCGGACAAGGAATCGATGTAGGACTCTCAATTCTTCAGAGCGTCAAGGATGAAATCGGTGTGCCAGTATTAACCGACGTACACGAATACACCCCGCTTGACGAGGTCGCAAGTGTGGTATCCGTTCTGCAGACGCCAGCGTTCTTGTGTCGACAGACAGATTTCATACTCAATGTATGTGAGCAGGGCCTTCCGGTCAATATCAAGAAAGGTCAGTTTCTAGCTCCAGGTGATATGACGCACGTCGTAACTAAAGCGAAGTCGACCGGCAACGACCAAGTGATGGTGTGTGAACGCGGGGCGAGCTTCGGGTACAACAATCTCGTATCGGACATGCGGTCCCTCGTCATCCTCAGAGAGACTGGATGTCCTGTCGTGTTCGATGCGACGCATTCGGTGCAGCTTCCAGGAGGGCAAGGCGCAGTGTCTGGCGGACAGCGATCGATGGTTCCAGTTCTGGCGCGCGCGGCAACGGCGGTCGGTGTAGACGGTTTATTTATGGAGACACATCCCCGACCGGAAGAGGCTAAATCAGATGGCCCGAATTCGTGGCCCTTGCCGTTCATGAAGTCTCTCCTTGAACAACTCGTTCGAATAGACGCACTCGTTAAGGAACTCGATTACCTAGAGGATCAGATCGATTGAGCCGGATCGTCGCGGTACACGGCCGGGAGATCCTTGACTCACGGGGCAATCCAACTGTCGAAGTCGACGTTCACTTAAGCAACGGTTCGACGGGATCTGCGATGGTTCCGTCCGGCGCATCCGTGGGTACGTTCGAGGCTGTTGAACGTCGTGATGAAGACCTGTCTCGCTATTTAGGAAAAGGTGTACTTCAAGCGGTCGCCAACGTTAATGGCATCATCGCTGAAGGTCTACACGGACTTGATGCGGCTGACCAAACGAGCGTTGATGAGAGGTTGCTCGCGCTAGACGGCACACCAAATAAACAACACCTTGGCGCGAATGCGATTCTCGGCGTTTCGCTTGCAGCGCTTGAAGCTGCTGCTCGTGCAAAAAGAGTGCCTCTCTATCAACATGTGAATGAGCTTTACGACGGCGTGCCGATGCGGATGCCGGTCCCAATGATGAACGTCTTGAATGGCGGCGCACACGCTGATAACGATGTCGTATTCCAGGAATTTATGGTCATCCCGGTAGGCGGCGATTCGTTTCGAGAGGCGCTACGTATTGGCATTGAGGTCTTCCACGTGCTGAAGCGGAATTTACAGAACGCCCAACCAAAACGTTCCACTGCCGTAGGAGACGAAGGTGGTTTTGCGCCGGATTTGGATTCAAACCAACACGCGCTTGAGTTTCTGAGCGACGCCATCAATGATGCAGGTTATGAACTTGGGGTTGACTGTTACATCGGTTTGGACTGCGCTGCAACTGAGTTTTTCGGTGAGAACGGTTATGCAGCTGACGCGTATTCCCCGCCTTTAGCACCAACTGAGATGGTCGAGTCGCTCGTGAACATAAAAACTACCTACCCGTTTGTGATGTCGATCGAGGATGGTTGCGCGGAATCAAGATTCGATGACTGGCAGCGTCTAACCTCGCGTCTAGGTGAGACGACTCAGCTCGTTGGCGATGATGTTTTCGTGACGAACAAAGAGCGCGTTCTTGATGGTATCAAGCAAGGCATGGGAAATTCAGTTTTGGTGAAATTGAATCAAGTAGGTACAGTTACCGAGACGCTGGACGTCATGCGCATTGCACATGCGCATGATTACACTACCGTCGTCTCGCATCGATCAGGTGAAACGGAAGACACCAAGATCGCCGATTTCGCTGTAGGCACAGGAGCGGGTCAGATTAAAACTGGCTCTGCGTCACGGTCCGAAAGGGTCGCGAAATACAACCGCCTATTGCGTATCGAGGAGCAACTCGAGACCGTATCGTTTGGAGGAGCAAGCGAATTCGCAAAGTTCAAAGGGACTTGAACCAATGAAGCTCTTACTACCTGCCTTGTTCTGCATGTTCATCGTTATGCAGTATATGTACTTGTTTGGTGACTCCGGATTTTTCGCGACGCGATTGCTTGTCGAGGACGTCAAAGCGCAGGTGGAATTCAACCAGCGTCTAGCTGATCGCAATGAGTTGCTACGGTTGGAGATTCAGCGGATCAAACACGACAAATCGGTCATTGAATCCATCGCGCGGAACGACCTTGGCATGATCAGACCAAACGAAACGTTCTATCTATATGTTGACGACTCATAGCCAGGATTCGACAGTAAGCCCGGTACCGGATGAGTCAACACCCATAACTGCAGATTTCGAGTTGAGAGATCTACCTTTTGCCACCAGGCTTCCACGTTCCCCAGGTCGAATTCGATGCGAAGTTGGGGACTTCAAAGTTTCGGAGGAGTTGCCGTTTTCGCCGTCAGGCGATGGTGAGCATTTACTGCTACACGTACGAAGGTCGAATCTAACAACACGGGACGTTCAAGATCGTCTGGCGAAGGAATTTCGCATAAAGTCGAAGAATGTGGGATACATCGGATTAAAAGACAAGCGAAGTATTGCGACGCAGTGGTTTAGCGTGCCGGTGTCTACCCCTTCAAGATCGATCGTTGTACCCGATATTGAGATTCTTCAATATTGTCGACATCGACGAAAACTGCGAGCGTCAGATGGTTGTCAAAACAGGTTCGAGATTCTCATTCGAGATATTGCGCCAGCGACTTTCAACTATCAAGCGATGGAGCTCGTGCCGAACTATTTTGGTCAACAGCGCTTTGGTCGAGACGGCCGTAATGCAGCAAATGCGATGAAGTGGATCCGCGACGGCAAACCACGTATTTCGCCGTTCCTTAAGTCGATCTATATCTCCTCACTACGCAGTTTCGTTTTCAACCTTGTGTTGGCAGAGCGTGTCAATCGTGATATATGGAAGAGCTTGATCGAAGGCGACGTGGGGGTCGAGGGTGTTCCTACTGGACCTTTGTGGGGACGCGGTAGGAGTTCGGTAAACGGACTCGCAAAAGAGATTGAAGAGGTGGCTGTTCGAAAAGTAGCACCCGTTACGGAAGCACTGGAATGGGTTGGGTTGACTCAGGAGCGTCGTTCACTGGTCGTGGCGCCGATTGACTTGAAATTCGAAGTCGGGAAAGACACGGCGCTCGTACGGTTCGCGCTGCCGTCTGGGAGTTACGCAACAAGCGTTCTTCACGAATGTTTCGATTTGTTGGATTGATGGATTCGAGATGTTCGGTAGCGGGATGACGTCAGCGTCTGCACGTGGGCGCTTAGTGGATAAGTTAGCGGCTCAGAATCTCGCAACGCCTGAGGTGCTTGAGATCTTGAGGGAAGTTCCCCGACACGTCTTCGTAGACGAAGCGATCGCACATCGAGCATATGACGACACCGTATTGCCAATTGGGTTCCAGCAGACCATCTCACAACCTACGATCGTCGCGATGATGACGAATGCAGCTGCTGGTGTTGCGGATCGATCACGGGCGCTCGAAATAGGCACGGGATGTGGTTATCAAACTGCGGTCTTGTCCCGATTGTTCGACGAGGTTTACACGGTTGAGCGAATCGAACCGCTGCAATTGCGAGCACGTCGGACGTTAGCGAATCTCGAAATAACCAACGTCACTTTCAAATTTGCGGATGGCCACGACGGCTGGCCGGAATACAGTCCGTTCAATGTCGTGATTGGAACAGCTAGTGCAGAGGAAGTACCTACTTCCTTGTGTAATCAGGTTGCTTTAGACGGCCGCTTAATCATGCCAGTAGACAACCAAGTGTATGTAGGTCAATCCCTCGTTCAATGGGAGCGGACTGAGAGCACGTTTAGAAAAAGCAATCTCTGCGGCGTTCGGTTTGTTCCGATGCTGAGAGGCGTTGAAGCGACGCCATGACCTGGTTTGCATTGTGTTGGCGCGGTCTGTTAATGGGTATCGTCGAAGTGCTACCCGGAATCTCCGGTGGCACGATCGCATTACTCACGCAAATCTACGATAGACTGGTTAACGCACTGAGTCAGATCGCAAAGTTTCGGACGATCGACGTGGAACGTGAGTCTTGGACCGCATCGTTGAGGTTTCTCGTTCAACTGGGCATATGGATGGCTCTTGGTTTCATCGTATCGATGTTCACGATCCTTGAGCTGGTAAACCGAGTCCCTCAGTTGTTTTGGGGCGTCATCTTAGGAATGGTCGTCGGCGTGGTTGTTCAGCTAACCCAGGCCGTTAACAATCAGGACCTTATTCGTTTCGTACCCTTAGGATTGCTCGTTGGTATCCCGATCGTCGCGTTCCCAGCCGCTTCTATTGAACCGCCATTGTGGATGTTTGCGGTGGGCGGGATCTGTGCGTTTAGTGCATGGATTCTGCCTGGGATTTCCGGCTCGATGATGATGTTATTAATGGGGATATGGGTACCGACGCTCGAAGCTGTGCGTCACATTGAATTGACCAAGCTTGCGCTCTTTGCCGGTGGTTTGGCGCTAGCGTTTGCAGTCGTACCAAGAATCTTGTCGAGAGGCATTCTTCGGTATCGCCAACAAATGCTTGCCTTCTTTATTGGGTTAGTTGCGAGTACTTTGTATCGTGCTTGGCCTTGGCGATCGAACGACGGTTTCCCTGAACTACCTGTCGTCGGTGCCGACGGGCAACTAATCGGCGTGGTTGGGTGCATGGTCGCGGGGTTTGCAGGCGTGCTGTTTCTAATGCGATTGGTAGTACGTGATGATGTATAGTCGGTTTTGGTTGTTGTTCGTACTTCTAGCGATCGCAGGTTGCGTCGCGAAGGTGCCTGCTCCCGTCATTGACAAGTCGCGACAGAGCGACTATGCGTACGTTGAAAACGAAACTGGTTGTCAAGCGAAGGCGGTAGGGGAATTCTGTCACGTCGTCGAGCGAGGCGACACGCTTTATGCAATCTCGCGACGATATGGATTGAAAGTCGTAGAAATCGCGTCGCGTAACGTGATCAAAGCACCCTACATCATCCGACCCGGTGACTTTCTCGTCGTACGACAGGGCGGTGAGTCGATAGGTGTCGCGGAACCCTTAGCTACTTCGCGAGAAACTCGATCTGTTGAAGCACCGTCTACACCGACAACACGTGATACCGCTACGGCAACGACCCCGACCTCGAGCACCTCACCCGTTCGTTCGACGGTAGATAACACGCCCTCGACGCCGACACCACCACCAAGTTCAACTTCCTCAAGACCGGGTGCAAGTGTCGCGACCGCGCCACCCGTGAAAATGACGCTGCGAACAACACGTACGAAATCGGGTTGGCAGTGGCCAGTGCCTTACGAACCAGTAGCTAACGACGGCGGCAAAGGCTTGGAATATCTCTTAGGCGACGACACGGAAATCGTTGCTGCGACCGGTGGAAAGGTAATTTACGCGGGCGCCGGCCTAAATAAGTTTCGCCATTTGATTATTGTGGATTCCGCGACGTCTCATTTAGTCGCATACGAGTTCAATACCTCGCATGGCATCACCGAAGGGCAGACCATTGATCGCGGCGATACGATTACGCGAATAATCCGTCAAAGTGAAGACGGCTCATTAGACGCAGAACGTTATCGACAGTTCCGGTTCGAGATATGGGCAAACGGCAAACCATTGAACCCAGATAGCGTGATCGCGGTCGTTACGCGCAACTAGCTTGTCTAGACGCTGAGGACGTTAGTCGGCCAAGTCCATCGCGGTCAACATAAACGCGTATTCTTCGGCTACCTCTCGCAACGAGTCGTATCGACCCGATTTACCGCCATGCCCGGCACCCATCTCGGTTTTCAAAATGAGCGGATTGTCATCGGTTTTTAGGTAACGTATCTTTGCAACCCACTTCGCTGGTTCCCAGTAAGTGACCCTTGGATCGTTCAATCCGGCCGTGACGAACAAAGGTGGATACTCGGTAGCTCTGAGTTGGTCGTAGGGTGAATAAGAGAGTATGTATTCGAGATCTTCCTTACTCTCGATGGGATTGCCCCATTCGGGCCACTCAATCGGTGTTAGTGGTAGTGAATCATCAAGCATCGTGTTAAGAATGTCGACGAACGGTACATGCGCCGCGACAGCACCCCATAGTTTGGGAGCTTGATTGATGGCAGCACCCATTAGTGAACCCCCGGCGCTGCCACCCGCGATAGCGATTCGACCGGTCGCTGTGTATTGCGCCTCGATTAAAAATCGAGCGACATCGACGAAGTCGTTGAACGTGTTTGTGCGGTTTCTCAGTTTTCCGCTTTCATACCAGTGATATCCGAGCTCAGAACCGCCGCGAATATGTGCAATTGCATATACGAATCCGCGATCGACCATTGAGAGAATCGTCGTCCGGAAATACGGATCCATGGTGGCACCATAAGCGCCATAGCCATAAAGATAGAGAGGCGCCGTACCGTCTCGAGGTGTGTCTTTTCTATAAAGAAGAGATATCGGAACTTGCACACCGTCGCGCGCAGTTGCGAACGCCCGATCGGTGACGTAGTGTTGTGGATCATGTCCACTCGGAATCTGCTGCACCTTCCGGACATTGAGGTTTCCGGTCTCGAACTCGTAGTCGTAGGTCGTTTCGGGAGTCGTAAGCGATGAGTATTCGATTCGCAATACATCGGGATCGGATTCGGGATTAGATCCGAACCACAAGCTGTACGTTGACTCTGAGAATGGAATCGATTTGTGATGACCCGTGTCATCGAGAATCTGAATGTTCTCAAGACCGTTCTCACGTGCGGCGACGACCACATGAGATTCGAACGCTCTTACGTCGGTAATGTAAAGAGCATCGGATCCCTCGAGTAACGATTGCCATTGGTCGATCGTCGGATCGTTTTCAGGTGCGACGACGAGACTGAAGTTCTTATTTTGATCGTTCGTTCGGATTACAAATTGATTCCTATGATGATCCACCTCGTATTCGTGCTTCGCGCGGCGCGGCGCGATGAGCGTTAGATCAGCGTCTGGTGAATCAAGCGACAACACTCTCACTTCGCTCGTGACGTTCGATGCGGTACTCACGATCAGAAAGTCGCGCGAGGTCGATCGATCGATGTCTACGAAGAAGCCATCATCATGTTCTTCGTAAACCACAATGTCTTCATCTGTATTGGTACCTAGTGTATGTCGTAATACTCGAAACGGCCGCCAGTTCTCGTTGTTTACAACGTAAAACAGGTGTTTACCGTCATTGCTCCAGACAGATTCACCTGTGGTGTTGGGAATTTCGAAGGGTGAATGCTCGTTTGTAGTGAGATCTAAAACCCGTAGCGTGTAGCGTTCGTTCCCTGAAAAATCCACACCGTAAGCAAGTAATCCGTCCGTCGGGTCAATCGAAAACCCTCTGCGTCGAAAATAATCGTTGTCTTCAGCGAGAACATTTTCGTCAAGGACAACTTTCACGTCGGATGCGGACGGAGGGAGCTCGTTCTCCGAAGATTGACTATTGACGAGCCATCGGACGTGTTGTCGATACTGTTTCTCTGGAAGGTATCTAGACTGATATATATATCTCCCATCTTTTACAGGTACAGATGACTCGTCTTCAACCTGTCGACCCTTAATTTCCTGAAAGAGTTGCTCGGTTAAGTCCCGAAGCGGCGCCATGTGGCGCTCAAAGTGTTCGTTCTCAGCGACTAGGTAGTCGAGTATGTCCTGATCGTCGACGAGAGGATAGGTTGAGTCTTTTAGCCAAAAATACGGATCCTTAATTTCGATGCCATGGATGTCGCGAACGTGTTCACGACGATCGGCGATAGGTGGTTGCGGTGATTCGTTAGTTTCTGTCATTTCTGCTAGCGTGCTGCAACATATGAGTGAGATGAGGAGTGGGACTAATCGCAAGCGGGTATTCCTACATCGGGTCCTTCAGATTTCGATCGGTTAATTGCGGCGTGAATCGACGCCTAAGAGTCAGTCCTCTCCTGAAGTCGCTTTCGTTGTGCGACAAGATTTCGGAAAGAAACGAGAGGAACGTGACGAAAGTACACGCAGATGTGATGAGTACGTCGGGAAGTTGACTAGCGTTCCAGATACTGCAGTTTATTTGGCACGTCGCGCCATTCTTCTTCATCAGGCAGTGCGTCTTTCTTTTCAGAAATGTTTGGCCAAATCTCTGCCAGCTCTGCATTGAGCTCAAGGAAGCCTTCCTGATCCGCAGGCAATTCATCCTCAGAGAAGATCGCGTCGACTGGACATTCGGGTTCGCATAGTGCACAGTCGATGCATTCGTCCGGATGAATGACAAGCATGTTCGGTCCTTCGTAAAAACAATCTACTGGACAAACTTCCACACAATCAGTGAGCTTGCATTTAATGCAGGAGTCTCCGATAACGAAAGTCATAGATTGATTTTGCCAGTCACGCTAATTAAGAAGGCGCGGAATTTTACCGTCGCAGAGCGTTACGTGATGCGGAATTAGGTGTTCGTGAAACTGTAGGACAAGCTTCAAGTATGGTGCTTAGAACAATAGTAACGAATGAGCCATTGTGCCTGATGAGTAAGGAATTAAGCAGATTCCGTACTGTCCCGATTCGCGCTAGCGGAGTATGTGCGGTTTAAGATCGCCGAGTTTTAGTCGCTTGAAATTAGAGGTTAGGTAATTCGGATTTTCTTCGGCAAAGCTCTCGTGCGCCCAGCGCGCGGTATCGTCATCCTCATAGAGACCTAAATAGACGATATAGCGGATCGAATCGCCATCCGACAGGCGTGCGCCTTGGAGCTGAATGCTAGAGTGAAACTCAATAAATAGGTGAGCCTGTGTTTCTTCGCTAAAGCTCGCGATTTGTGCGACAATCAGCTCACTATCGAGGTCTGCGAGATGTGCTGTTTCTCTTGGCCGATAGGCAAGCAAGGCGTAAATCGGTGTAACCTTTGATACTGATCGTTGTGTACTCGATTGACGCTCCTGCGCATGTCCGAGCTGACCGACTACGACCCAGAGCGTCACGAAGATGGCGACAAGTGCAATGCGTTTGAAACCAAGCGTATCTAACATGCGATTCTGAAGATTCTTCGTCCTTGAGCAACTCAAAACACCACTGTTGCTGTGGCAACTAGCGTGTTAGAGGACCAATTGTTGTTGATTGAATTACTCATAGTAATGCATTTTCACAGAAATCGCGACGTTTTTTCATTAGATCGATAGTGAATTCAGTTCCCGGATGTTGAACCTCAGATTGCGTTCGCCGTTCCAGGGATCCTCGCGATGACCGCTTCGGCGTCGGCGACGACCTTGTCGAATTGACGTGCCGCTTGTTGGTACGGACCACGCTTATATGCTGGATCAATTGATAGATCGGGGCGTGCGTCAATCCAGCCGATGTGTACCAAGTGCCGAATCACATTGAACAGAGGAACCAGATCTTTCACCCAATCCTTTAGTGGACGTTTCGCCTCATATCCTCTAAACAACGCATTCAGCAATGGTTCGCGCAGCTCAAGTTCCTGAACCTCACTTAGTGCGACTGCGAAATCGTAGCAATGCCAGCCAAATCCGGAGTCGTCAAAATCGATAATGTGAAGACTGTCTCCATGAGAGATTAGATTACCGGTATGTAGGTCTGCATGAATAAGCGAATACACGTTCCGGTCCTTCGGCAATCGTGCTAAGAGAGTGAAAATCTGGTTGCGCATTGAAAGCAAATGGTCGAGTTGTTTAGCTGTTAGATTGCTCGCTTCCCAGAACCGACCCCAGAATGGTCGTTCACCCATTAATCCATGTTCATCGAATGAATGCCGTACAAAGTCCTCTGGTGGCTCCCAACGCGAAGCTTGCTCATGCAATGTGGCGAGTAAGTTTCCAACATCTCTATAGATTCGAATGAGGTCTTCAACGTCTGGCGAACCGTGTGATTGTTCTCGGAGTGTTTTTCCGTCAACCCATTGAAGCAATCCCACGTTTCGTATATCGCCGTTGACAGAGACCTGCGTGTATCGCTCGTCGTCGGTAGTCCGTACGATGACAGGAACGTCGATTCCTTCCGCGAGTAGCGCTTCGGTCCAGACTTGCTCGGCGATTAACTCCGAAAGCGTGTGGTATTCAGGTCGATGAATACGTAACACGTAGCGCTCATTCTTTTCGGCCTCGACATAGAAGCTGACGTTCTCCGCACGTGAAATAAGACGTACGTGATTCGGCGACACAGGGAAATGCCTTAACGCATCGTGCGCACAAGCAAGCCAATCGATCTGCACTTCAGTTTTTAACGACGTCTGAATATGCGGTGAGGAAACTGTCTGCGTGTTCTTGCGAGAACACAAGTGGCGGCCTGAGTTTGAGCACGTTCCCGAACGCACCGGCATTTCCTATCAAAAAGCCTCGATCCTTTAGTTCGTTCACAATTCGTACTGCACCGTCGCGATCGGGTTTTTTAGTGCTTCGAGACTCTACCCATTCGATCGCAATGAATAGACCTTGATGACGCGTATCACCTACATGATCTACGTCAGCGTTGATCGATTCGAGCTTATTCGCGAGGTGCGCGCCAACGGTCGCGGAGTTCTGCACTAGTTGCTCGGATTCGAAGACATCCAATACAGCATTTCCAGCAGCCGCCTGCAGCGGTGACGATGCAAATGTATTGAAGTAGCCACTGCCTTGACGAAATCTCTCGACATGCTCCCGAGAAGACGCAGTTGCCGCCAACGGTACGCCTGCACCGAGGGGCTTACCCATGCTCACGATGTCGGGCATGAACCCACTCGTTTCATATCCCCACCATCGACCGCTTCGACCGAGTCCCGCTTGCACTTCATCCGCGATCATGACGCCTCCCGCATTTCGAACGAGTTCACTTGCTTCCTGCATGAAGCTTCGTGGGATGTTGGGTAGTCCTTCATTCGCACATAGTGAGCAGATCAACATGCCTGCTACTTTGACGTTTTCGTTTTTAAACGCAGTTAGTTGCTCATCGACACGGTCTAGGAAAAATTGGCGTTTGTCTTCCGCGTCGCAGCGATACGACTCCGGAAAGGGAATTGGTTTTATCAGTCGAGAACCTCGTGCGCGCGTCAATTGACGTACTGCGGCCGAATTACCATGATAGGCGGCGTCAGTACAGATAAAGCCTTCGCCCCCTGTAATCGTTCGCGCCATCAACATGGCTACTTCATTGGCCTCGGTTCCAGTACAGGACATCACGACGCTCTCGATGCCATCGTGGTGCGTCGTGACCAGGCGCTCAGCGTAGCTCAGGATCTCCTCATGTAAATAACGGTTGTGGACGTTTAGAGTCGACACTTGAGCGTTTATTGCGTCAACGAGATGAGGGTGACAATGGCCAATACACGGAACATTGTTGTACATGTCGACAAACTGACGACCCGATTCGTCGAACAAGTGAACGCCTTGTCCGCGTACGATCGTGAGCGGCTTCTCGTAGAAAAGATGTGCGCCTTTTCCAAAAATCTGCTGTCTTCTCTCGAATAGGTCCTGGTTCATGTGAATCTCTTGTCTACGTTTGGCTTCTTCAATATCAGGTTAGGCGTCGTTAGCTTGACCAACCAACTTGTAGAGTAAATCGAGCGCATCGCGTGGCGTCAATTCATCAACATTGACCTCAGCGAGCTGTGCTACAAGCTCTTCGTGTTTTGCCGACTCTTGGACTTCACCAGAGAACAATCCGAGCGCGTCGTCTTCTGGTCGCATGGCGTTGCGTTCTAACTCAGTGAGTCGTTTCCGCGCTTTCCTTATCACATGCGGAAGCACGCCAGCCAGTTTCGCTACGTCGATGCCATAACTGCGCGAAGTCGCGCCTTCCTTTACGGTGTGCAGAAATGCGACATTGCCACGATGTTGCACGGCAGTCATGTGCACATTCGCTGCGGTGTTCTGATCGTTGGCGAGCGTCGTGAGTTCAAAGTAGTGAGTCGCAAATAAGGTAAACGCTCCTACGCGATCTAGCAAATCTTCGGCGATGGAGAGTGCGAGAGAGAGTCCATCGAATGTGCTTGTGCCTCGACCGATTTCATCAAGCAACACCAAACTGTTTGACGTCGCGTTGTGTAGTATGTTCGCGGTCTCGCTCATCTCGACGAAGAACGTACTGCGGCCACCTGCGAGATCGTCGGATGCACCAATGCGTGTGAAGATTTGATCGACTGGTCCAAACTCCGCTGAATCGGCAGGTATATAGGAACCTGTGTACGCCATGATAACGAGCAACGCAACCTGTCGCATGTACGTTGACTTGCCCCCCATGTTCGGCCCAGTCACGATCAACATGCGTCGTAATGGACTTAATTCAATTGAATTTGGTACAAATGACGCACGAGGATCTACATCCAATACCGGGTGGCGACCCATGTCGATTTGGATTGACGATGCTTCCGTAAATGACGGTCTGACCAATTGGTTTCGATGCGCGTAATGTGCGAACGAATTGAGTACATCAAGCCGACTTAGTGCATTCGCGATTACTCGAATACCACCAACATCTCTTTGTAACAACGAGACCAACTCGTCCCACAACTGGCGCTCTAGAACCCGTTCTTGCTCTTCGCTGTTGAGGATGCGCTCTTCGATGTCGCGCAATTCTTCCGAGATGTAGCGCTCCGCGTTTTTTAGCGTTTGGCGGCGCACATAGTCCGCAGGAACATCGAACGTTGCTGACTTCGGCACCTCGACGTAGTAGCCGTGTACGCGGTTGTAACCGACTCGCAGATTCGCGACGCCGGTGCATTCGCGCTGCTCGTTTTCAAAAGCCTGCAGAACTTCAGCCGCATTCGTTCGTAACGCTCGCACGCTCGCGAGTTCCTCGTTGTAGTCGCTCACAATCATGCCACCCAAACGAATGTTGGGCGGTGGGTTGTCAACGATCGCGGACTGGATTAACTTTCGGCAGTTTGCTAGATCGTCAGTACGTTCAATCGTTTCAAATTCACTCACTGAGTCGAGGTCAGCGAGAAGGTTCCGAATTTCCGTAAACGCCTTCAACCCAAGCGCGAGACGCGCCAAGTCACGAGGCGTCGGCTGCCCTAACGCGAGGCGTGAAGCGATACGGTGCATGTCACCGACCGGTTTCAATGCGTCGCTCAATGAGTTCATAGTAAGGCGTTCTATCAATGCTGCTACTGCGCTCTGTCGCTTATCTACTTCAGATACGTCGCGCAGCGGTGAACACAACCAATCCTTTAATAGCCGCCCACCCATTGGTGTGTCGGTGTAGTCCATGGTGTCGATAAGCGTGCCTTGTCGCGAACCGTCGATTGTGCGTTTTGTAATTTCAAGGTTATGTAGGCTCTGTGCGTCGATTTGAAGACGACTTTCATTTTGCTCCCATCGAATACTGGACAAAAAGTCAAGATCTTGACGACAGGCTTGTTTTGCGTAATCTAAAACCGCACCCGCAGCGCCTACGACAGAGTGCTTTACTGTTAATCCAAAGCCCGATAAATCCTGCGTTTGAAAGTGCTGTAATAGCGAACGTTCGCCGAGTGAGGACTCAAACTTTACGGGGTCTAGCGGTGTTGTTGTCGCATTCGGCACTGGTATGTCGATCGAATCCGCTACAAGGAGCTCAGCGGGTTGAATGCGAGCAAGCAACGCATGCAACGCTTGAAGACTCTGCACTTCCGAGACATTGAATTCACTCGTCGATAGGTTGATCCATGCAACACCAAATTCATCTGAGTTCGATCCACTTGCATTGATCGCCATGAGCGCACTGTCTTCAGAATCGGCGAGATGGGCATCGTCGGTGACGGTTCCAGGCGTGACAATACGAACAACCTCACGATCGACGAGTTGCTTCGATGAAACATCGCCGACTTGCTCGCAAATAGCGACCGACTCACCCAATTCAACCAATGTACGTAAATAGCGATCAACGGAATGAAAGGGGACCCCGCACATAGGGATACGCTCTCCACGACTCTGGCCGCGCGCGGTCAAAGTGATTTCAAGAAGCTCAGCAGCACGCTTGGCGTCCTCGTAGAACAACTCATAAAAATCGCCCATCCGATAAAAAAGCAATATATCTGGATGTTGTGCCTTGATCGCCCAGTACTGCTTCATCAGCGGCGTATCTTCGTTATTTGGCACGGCTAGGGGTTGAACCTACGAAATCTAACACTATATAGAAGGAAGGATTTTAATTTCAATTAATCTGATAATTTGTATATACTTACGAATTGTTAGGAGGATATCGTGACTGAATCAGCAAAGGAACGCGCACTTAAAGTAGCACTAGCGCAGATTGAACGACAATTTGGCAAGAATGCGGTCATGCGTATGGGTGACCACGAGACGGAAGCAATCCCTGTTATACCTACAGGTTCGCTTGGATTAGACATAGCACTAGGTGTTGGCGGCCTCCCGCGAGGTCGGGTTGTCGAAATCTATGGCCCCGAATCTTCGGGTAAGACATCCCTCACATTACACGTAATCGCACAAGCACAGAAAGGCGGCGGTACGTGTGCATTTATCGACGCAGAGCACGCACTAGATCCAATTTTTGCCGAGACGTTAGGCGTCAATATTGATGACTTGCTCGTATCACAGCCAGACACCGGTGAGCAAGCGTTAGAGATCTGCGACAACATCGTTCGTTCTGGTGCGGTCGACGTTGTTGTTATTGACTCAGTTGCTGCATTGACCCCGAAGGCAGAAATCGAAGGCGAGATGGGCGATACTCACGTTGGGTTACAAGCACGATTAATGAGTCAAGCGCTTCGGAAAATGACGAGCAATATCAAGCAAAGTAATACGTTGGTGATCTTCATCAATCAGATCCGCATGAAAATCGGTGTGATGTTTGGCTCACCGGAAACTACGTCAGGTGGTCAAGCGCTCAAGTTTTTCTCGTCCGTGCGCCTCGACATTCGACGTATCAGCCAGATTAAACGTGGAGACGAAGTCGTAGGTAACCAAACACGAGTCAAGGTTCAAAAGAACAAGGTCGCGCCTCCGTTTCGTCAAGCTGAATTTGAGATTCTTTACGGTGAAGGTATTCATATGAACGGTGAGATATTGGACCTAGGTGTTCAAGAGGATCTCATCGAGAAATCAGGGACTTGGTTCTCTTACAACGGTGAACGCATTGGCCAAGGTCGAAAAAACGCGTCCGATTGGCTGAACCATCACGAAGATGTTCGAGACCAACTTGAACAACAAATTCGAGAACGACTCTTGCCGAAGAAAGAACAAGTATCCAACGATGCCGGAGCGGCCAACGAAGAGTCAGCAGTTGACGTAGAGGAAGCTTAGATTTTCTTCGACTCTTCGCAGCGATATGCTCTTCGATACATTGGATAGGTGTACTTAGCGCATAGTCTCCGATAAGGTAGATTTAACGAGCGTCAGGAAGTGCGGATGACCGACGTACGCAATTCGCCAGAGCTCGAACGGGCTATCCAAATCCTTACACCGCGCGAGCACTCAGTGCGTGAGTTACGTGTAAAACTCACTAAGCGGAATATTGATCCAGAGAAGATCGAAGCAATCGTTTCATATCTGATTGAACTCGATTACTTATCCGACCAACGCTTCACAGAAGCGTATGTAGCGGAGCGTACGCGCAAAGGCGACGGGCCAAACAAAATCCGAGCAAATCTTCTACGACGTGGCGTGGACCGTGTCCTGATTGACCGATTTTTGCCGTCGGACGACGAATTCTGGAGCGAACTGGCTACAGACGTACTTAGAAAACGATACGGTGCGCGCGACGACGAGTTAAGTCGATTGGAAGTTTCGGAGTGGAAGAAACGTCGTAATCTCTTAATGAACCGCGGGTTTCCGGTTCATGTCATACGCGTTGCGTTAGGGGATTTCCGTCGACCTTAACTAATAAGTGCCTCGTACGTCGATTGACGTACGAGGCACTTAAGACGTTTCGTTTCAGAATCTAGTTCGTGGTCGATACAGCTTGGACCTGCTCTGATTCACCACCAATATGTTCGTCAAGGAACGAGAGTTGCCAACCATATAAGTCCATGATCGTGTCGCGCCCGAACCAACTGTGACCTTGATTTCCCCTGTAATGGGTCACTACCTGCTTGCCAACCTTATCGAACGCCTCTTTCATGCGATGGTAATGTTCAGGTGGCGTTCTTCGATCTTGCCCTCCATGAATGAGCATGACTGCAGCTTTCACATCACCGGCTCTATTGACGACAGAAATCGCCTCGCGCTCCTCTTGTGTTCGACCCATCGTTTGACGGATCATTTTGACCTGTGAAACACGTCTAGCGAGGTCGCCAATACGTAAGGTCAGTACGGGGTCGTATAGTCCAGATTGACCGATTGCACATTGGTACAAATCAGGTTCCTTAGCGACTCCCATAATCGCGGCATATGCACCGTAACTGCCGCCTCCAATACAAATGCGATCTTCATCCGCTATACCTTGCTCAATTGCCCATAACGTGGCATCAGTAACGTCATCCTGCATTTTGCCGCCGTATTCCCGAAAGCCTGCTTTGACAAACTCCGTACCTCGTCCACCGGAACCGCGGTAATTCACTTGTAATACGTGATACCCTCGTGATGCAATTACTTGAATGCGCCCGTTGAATCCCCAAGAGTCTCGTATACCTAACGGACCTCCGTGTACATATACCAACATTGGTCCTGGTCTGGGTGTATCGATCCTCGAAGTCAGATATCCGAATATCGTTGTTTTGTCGCGAGCCGTGAAATAGAACGGTTCTACGGGCGCAAGGTCGTCAGTCGAGATCCCAATTTCTTCCGCGCGGTTTGTGATCTGATCGATGGATCCGTTTTCAGCGTCCAAGAGCACGATTTCAGATAGCGCGTTTGCTGAACTTACATTCGCGACGACCAGTTTGTGATCAAAGGAATAGCTCGTGAGTGATACTGTGCTCTCAGGGAACTGAAGACGGATCATCTTGTGTGCTTGTGCGAGAGGATGTGTTGGATTGAGATACATCATGCGTGGAAAGTGGTGATTGATCGACAATCCCCAAACATTTCCTTTCTGGTCTCCGACTGGTCCACCGATATCAAACGTATCGTCCGTATATACCTCTTTGTGCTCACCAGTTACTCTGTTGTATAGACCCAGCGAAGCGATGCCTCTTGGATTGCGGGTATCTCTCGTGAAATACTCGTTTGGATTGAAAGCCGCTCTGACAGGCGTCCATCCTTTCTGATCGAAGGCAGTTCGTCTTAAAAGCTTCCATTCACCATCCGCCATCCTTTCATGTACGAGCGTCTCAGCATCATCATTACTCCCTACATGAAACGCAACATCTTGAAGATCGGGGGTGAGAATGAATCCACCACCGAGTGCAGGTGCTCTAGCGATTTTTGACGACACAGCGCCTGACAGAATATGCAGCTTGTAAAGTTCTGAATATCGACCAGATTGATGAATGAGTAATACGTGCTCAGGATCTTCTGGAAGCGAGTGAAATGTCCCACCACCACGTTCACGCTGCGCGAACAGGTCGATCGTTTGACCGGTCTTGACAACGACTTTCATGAGGCCGCCAGTCGGAAAATATGCTTCTTCGTTTGGGATTTTCCTCGATGGCGAAACTAATAGCGTTTCGTCGTCAGCCCATTGCATGCTTGCAATCCTCTGTTTATCGGGCATCCCGAATGAAATGACTCGATCGCCAGTTACTCGATCGAGAACCTGCAGTTTGTTTTCCTGTTCGTCGCCATCGCCTTCTAGCAAGGACGCTGCAAGATAGGTACCTTCCGGTGAAATGATCACCGCCTGCATATCGAAGGGCTCAAAGAATTTCCAGAGCGGTATTGGCTCCGCAATGGCAGTAGCTGCAAAGAGAAGAGTGCAGATAGTTATCAGTCGACGCATGACATCGCTCCCACACGGGGTCCTGAAATGCTGACTAGGTCCTGTAGGTAAGGCCTATCGTGCGGCGACGTACTAAGGCGCCCCGCCCGAGGCCGCCATTTTCGCTAGTCTTTAGCGGTCATAGAAAGATACACCTACTCGCTTTGAATTGCAAGTGAGTCCTTCACTATAGAAAAGGTAACGAAGCGGGATTCAATGGTCAATTCCGTCGATTCACGATACTAAGACACTGAATTCGGTGACCCTTGATCGTGAGGGAGGGGACGGTGCTCTCCACGTTCTCTCGCACCGATCAGATCGGGTGCCTTCCTATAATTCCGCCCCTCTCAACACCCCAGAACCATGGATACGGCCGAGATACGCTCGACCTATTTGGCGCATTTCGCCAATCGTGGTCATCGGGTGGTTCCCTCTGCACCGCTAATTCCTAGCGACGATCCCACGATACTCTTTACCGTGGCGGGTATGGTGCAATTCAAAGATGCGCTCACGGGTGTAGAGACGCTTTCATATTCGCGTGCGACGTCTTGTCAGCGATGCGTCCGCGCTGGCGGTAAGCACAACGACCTTGAGAACGTTGGGTACACCGCACGGCACCACACGTTCTTCGAAATGCTCGGAAATTTCAGCTTTGGCGACTATTTCAAAGAGGAGGCGATCGAATGGGCATGGGAGTATGTGAATGATGTCATCGGGTTAGAGAAAGATCGACTTTGGTTCACGGTCCACCCTTCAGACGACGAGGCGAGGAAGCTCTGGATCGACAAGATTGGAATCGATCCAGCTAGGGTAATCGATCACGAGGACAACTTCTGGACCATGGGTGACACGGGTCCATGCGGTCCTTGTACGGAGATCTTCTTTGACCAAGGTCCTTCCATTGCTGGGGGACCGCCTGGATCCAAGGATGAGGACGGTGACCGGTTCCTCGAGATATGGAATTTGGTTTTCCCACAGTTCGACCGCCAGCCAGATGGCGAGCTGGAACCACTCGCCAAACCAGGCGTTGACACCGGTTTAGGACTTGAGCGCCTCGCCGCAGTAACACAAGGTGTGGATAGCGGCTATGGCACGGACGTATTTGCACCTATTTTCGTAACGCTCGATGACATAGTCAATCGAATTCAGCGCGTCAATGCGCTCGCCTCGCCGTCGTGTCGCGTGATTGCAGATCATGTCAGAGCCGCGTCATTCTTGATTAGCGACGGGATTCTTCCAGATCGGGAAGGTCGAGGTTATGTTCTAAGACGCATCATTCGACGCGCACTACGTCATGGCCACAAACTTGGCATCGATGAGCCGTTCTTCCACAAGCTAGTGCAACCTCTCGTCGAGACGATGGGCGATGCATATCCGGAATTGGTGACCTCGCAAGAGCGCACGACCAAGGCACTCTTAGACGAAGAAGTGAAGTTTGGCGAAACCATGCAACGAGGGTTGAACCTCCTTGAGGATGCGCTCAAGAACCTATCTGGGAAGACTGTTCCGGGTGAGATCGTATTCAAGCTCTACGACACATACGGTTTTCCCGTTGACCTTACAGCAGACATAGCTCGTGAGCAGGGCTTGATGATCGATCAATCTGGGTTCGATGATCTCATGCGCGAGCAGCAAGATCGCGCTCGTGCTGCAGGTCAATTCCAAAGCACCGCGACAACCGAATTAGTTATCGATGGCGAGGTCGATTTTGTGGGTTACGAACAATTGGGCGGCGAATCCCAGATAGTGCAGGTCTTCGCGGTTCAAGATGGTCAGCTCGTTGAAACAGCTGTTTTGCAAGACGAGCAGGACGGTGCGATTGTGCTTGAGCGCACGGCTTTCTATGGCGAAGCGGGTGGACAGGTTGGGGACATTGGGACGATGATCAGCGATGACGCCCAATTCAATGTCGTAAATGTCACCCGTTCAAACGATCAGTTTGTGCATTATGGACAGGTCCAAAAAGGCTCGTTTGTTCCTTCCCAGACAGTACGTTACGAAGTAAATGCGATTCACCGACAAGACGTCGCTCGAAACCACTCGGCGACGCACTTACTACACGCAGCGCTAAAACGCACGCTAGGCTCCCATGTACAACAGAGGGGATCCTTGGTTGAAGCTCCGCGCCTAAGGTTCGACTTTTCGCACGACCAGCCTGTGACGGATCATGAACGTCTAGCGATTGAAACCTCAGTTAACGAGCAAATACTTGCGAATGCTGAGGTTGAAACCAATGTCCTACCGTACGACGACGCCATAGCGAGCGGCGCAGTCGCGCTCTTTGGAGAAAAGTACGCAGATGAAGTCCGCGTATTGAACATTGGCGATGGTTTTTCGGTTGAGCTGTGTGGTGGCACGCACGTGGGGAACCTTGGCGAAATCGGTCTCTTCAAGATCGTTTCAGAATCTGGTATCGCTGCTGGGGTTCGTCGCGTCGAAGCGATCACGGGACGCAAGGCGTATGAACGATTTCGCGACAATGAATCGCTATTGAGTGAACTCAGCGATCGTATTGGCACGTCAGACGATCAACTACCGAAGCGCATTGAGCAGCTAGTCACCGAACGCAAACAGCTACAGAAACAGCTCGAAGACGCGCTGTCTATGAAGCTGCGTGATCGAGGCGCGGACTTAGTTGCTGGTGCACAAGACATTGGTGAGCTAAAGCTCGTCGCGAGCATTATTGACGGCACAGCTGAGACGATGATGGCGAGCTTTGATGACGTTCGCAGTCGGTTAGCCGACTATGTTGTCGTATTGGCTGTGGTCGATGGCGGTAAATATCAATTGGTTTGTGGCGTTTCGAACTCCCTCACCAAATTGGTCAAGGCCAATGACGTAATCGCGCAGCTTAAGACACATGTTCCAATTCGAGGTGGCGGGAAACCATCAATGGCCCGCGCGGGCGGTACCGCAGCACCGGCCGATCTTGAGAATGGATTGACCTCGTTAGCTGAGTGGCTTGAAACCAAGTTAAGCGAATGAGCCTGGTCGTACATAAATATGGCGGTACGTCAGTAGGTTCCATCGAGCGTATTGAAGCGGTTGCCGAACGCATCGTAGGATCGCGATCCAAGGGGAATCAGGTCGTTGTCGTAGTCTCAGCAATGAGCGGCGAAACCAATCGCCTGACAGCGCTCGCTCATGACATCACCGACCGACCGTCTCCTCGAGAAATGGACGTACTGTTAGCGTCTGGAGAACAGGTTTCGATCGCATTACTTGTGATGGCATTGCAGAAACGATGTGTCGATGCTCAGTCATTTTTAGGGGACCAGATTCCGTTTAAGACGGATAGCGGACACGAACGTGCTCGTATCGAATACGTTGAGCCAAAGAACCTACTCGACGTCATTGAACGAGGGGCGGTTCCAGTCGTGGCGGGATTCCAAGGTGTTGACGACGTTGGTGACATTACGACCATAGGACGTGGCGGATCTGATACCTCGGCCGTTGCGATTGCACACGCATTAAAAGCGCAAGAATGCCTGATCTACACCGACGTTGATGGCGTCTATACAGCTGATCCAAGAATTGTCGATCGAGCTACTAAGATGGTAAACGTCGAATTCGAGGAGATGCTCGAAATGGCAAGCCTCGGTGCGAAGGTTTTACATACTCGCGCGGTTGAGTTCGCGCACAAGCACGACGTGCCGATGCGCGTTTTATCAAGTTTCGAAGATGGAGAAGGTACGTTGATCAATTCCGGGGCGGACCATATGGAGAAACCCATGGTCTCTGCAGTTACCCATGAACGAGATGAAGCGAAGCTCACCGTACTTCGCGTCGATGATGTGCCAGGTATCGCCTGGAAGATTCTGGGACCGATTGGCGAGGCGAACATAACCGTTGATATGATCGTTCAGAATACAAGCGTGGATGGGTTCACGGATTTCTCATTCACGGTAAAACGAGCTGATTTCGTACGAGCAAAGGAGCTACTTGAGCGTTCATTGCAGGAAAACGGATTTGACGAATCTACGATTGCTGGCGACGACGCGATCGCTAAGGTTACGATCGTAGGCGTCGGTATGAGATCTCACGCAGGCGTCGCGACGAAAATGTTCGAAACGCTTGCGAACGAGAACATCAACATCATGATGATTTCTACTTCCGAGATCAAGATTTCCGTGGTTATTGATGAACGATACGTTGAGCTGGCGGTTCGTAGTCTCCATGATGCCTTCGCACTGGATGAATGAACGCGGAGCTAAAAATCCGAAAATCGTAGATTGACCGGGCAACAAACCTGACGGTATCGATTGTGGCGCCCGATTGAATGATCTATCCAATCGTCAAAAAACCGGGACTATCGGTACTCGCGCAACAGAAGCGGCGTAGCTGGCTTAACATGGTTCGTTACTTGCTAATGTATGCTACTTGAATAGGAAATGAACATTTGTTCATTAATTTTTTCTAATATCACTAACAACTTGAGTTTTGAGTCGATTGTCATAAGATTTCTAGTCTAAATGGGCGGCCATGTAGGCTCCCATGCAGCGAAGCAGTCAGAATCAAGGGAAGGGTTCGAATGCTCATCTTAACTCGACGGGTCGGCGAATCCGTCCGAATAGGCAACGACATCAAAATTTCGGTGCTCAACGTCCGCAAGAATCAAGTGCGGATCGGATTCGAAGCACCTGGTGATCGTCCCGTATATCGCGAAGAAATCTGGGAAAAGAAGCATCACGATGCGGACGACACTGAAATGGACGCTGTTTCCTAGTCAATACCACGTCACTTAATAGTTCGTCTCGCTATCATTTGCCCTCGCTGGTAAATACCGCGTGTCGATGCTACTGCACCAGTGGCCAAATTGGATAAGGCACTAGTCTACGAAACTAGCGACTACAGGTTCGAATCCTGTCTGGTGCGCCATGGAGAGGTGGCCGAGAGGTCGAAGGCGCTCCCCTGCTAAGGGAGTATAGGTATCCCCTATCGAGGGTTCGAATCCCTCCCTCTCCGCCAGTTTACGAAGGGTGTGTACCGGGCAGAACACGGTTTACACTTTTTCCGGTGTGATGATGAAGGGATTTGAGGCAGAGCCGACGTACACTTCATCTTCGTCATGAATTCGTCGCCATAATCTAGTGAGCGGGTAGGGCAAATTGTGTCGTCACGTACCGACCGCTTAAAACTCGGAATGATTAAGCAATCTCCATCCGTATGAAATCTATCTGATTTTGGGTGCTTCACCCCAGGTGAGTCTTGAACAGGAACGAAATCCCATGGATATTCCTATTAAATACGGCCTTGTACTCGGCGTCATTGTTGCTGCCTTGGGATTCATCCTAGGCATTTCGGGTCTTCACACTAACGAGATGGCTCCGTTGGGATTCGTGATCGTCGCAACCATCATCAATGTGCTGATCGTGGTTTTGGCGGTGCGTCGATTAGCACCAGCTTCTAACTGGGTTCAGCAAGTCGGTAATGGGCTTGTCCTAGGTTTAGTCGCCGCTGTAATTGTCTTCCTTGGTTCTTGGCTCATGACTGCGGTTATTTTGCCGGACTATTACGCGGAATTCGCAGAAGCCGCACGTGCAAGGGTCGTAGCAGCAGGCGTGGCTGCGGAAGAAATCGAAGCGGCAGTCGCGATGGCTACGGGTACACCTGTGGGTTCTGCATTCCAAGGTGCAGTAGGTACTGTAATCACAAGTGTTGTGGTTGCGGCTATTACCGGGATATTCAATCGCGCGGAGAAGAATTAACGACGGTTCTTAACGGAACTGACGGTTAGTTTGCTTGAATTTCCCATTCATTTATGGCACACCATATTTGTTGCAGTTGTTGGGCATGCGGCAATGACAAACTGTAGCGTGCCTTGAATCATCAACGTGAGTCGACTTGCGCGCTTTCACCGATTGGACGACGTATTCATGTGATCGGCAATAGCGCTTCTGGGAAGACCTCGCTCGCGAAGCGATTGGCATTGGTCCTTGACGTGGACTTCGTAGAGCTTGATGCGCTTAACTGGCTTCCCAATTGGGTGGGTTTGAATGCGACGAATCCTGATGAACTGAGACGTCGCTTCGAGACAGCGACCAACGGAGATGGTTGGATCGCTGCGGGGTCGTACACCCAATTCGCGAAACAAACATTTTGGTCGCGACTTGACACTGTGATTTGGTTGGATTTACCGATCCCGGTCCTTCTGTGGCGAGTGGTTCGTCGATCATGGCGTCGTTGGCGTTCAAAGCAATTGCTGTGGGGAACGAACTTCGAACGATTCTGGCCGCAACTCGCGTTTTGGCGGGGAGACGATTCGCTGATTTATTGGATCATCAGTGCACAACGACGCAAGCGGGAATCGATGCTAGCGTCTATGGCCGACCCATGTTGGAGAAAGATCCGCTTCGTCCGCTTAACGTCTACGCAGGAAATCGAATCGTTCGCAACGTCAATCGAAAGGGCATTGAGCGAAATTACGTAGAAATCCGGGAAGTTTGTCTTTCAGTCGATGCCGATCTAACGACACTCGAAACTTGACGGCGTACGGTCGTTACCTCCAATGTAGTGAACCTTCGATGGATACGCACAAAGCGGTCGTGCGCCACTCTCGTCTGCAAATCCAGCGACCAACTCGTTTGGTGCGCTATCGGTTTCTACCCATCTGTCAATGACTTCAAGGTAATCGACCATCCAAGGACCGGGTCCACCCGCGCAGTGTAGTACCCCTGGCTTTAAGAAGAGACGTACATCCTCTCGTGCAGAGGGATCAATGCCATAGACTGCGTCTACGTATTCGATCGTGGCAAGAGCTGACAGTGCGGCATCGGACCAGCCATGGTAAAAAAGGAGCTTGCCACCAGCATTTCGAAACTCTTCGAGATTTGGATCCTTCGCGCTCAGCACTGACTCCACAGCAGCAACACGCTCTCGATAGCCTTCGAAGATAAATCCTTCGTAGCTCCAGTCGGGATCGTGGTAGACCATATATCGCATGAGGTCAACACCGAAACCGAACGCTGCGGACGGCGGTGTACCGTCTGCTAATTGTCCAGCGCCAGCTAACCAAGCACCCCATCCGCCATCTTCATCCTCACCGCCGAATGGCCAGCCATGGAAAACCTGACCGGAAGCGTTTTGCGGACCATTGTAGACGGCTCGGATCGTTGCAATCTTCTCAGGAGGTAAATCCAAGCTACGAGGATCGAAATCGCATTCTCTCGGATCGTTCATGATGCCATCTTTGAGACCGTCGAGTGCGTCACATTGAGCGAGCACCGCATTCGCGAGCAGTGAACGGTCCTCTGGCGTTAGAAGCGGAGACGAGAGTTCTCCCATATTGGGGTACATTCGCTGAGTAACGTTTACAAACGCAGCCGCAACACCGCCGAAATCAAATGCCGGCGCACCGGCGATGATTCCATCGAAGTCGTTTGGATAGCGCTGGGAGAACGCCATAGCTTGGCGGCCGCCATTGGAACAACCAGCGAAGTAGCTTCGTTCGGGCCACTTACCGTAGTGGGACTCTGTAATGTGTTTCGCAGTCTCCGAAACGCGATGGATCGCTACATGTCCGTAGTTCACGATGCGTTCGAGATTGTGTAATGCCCAAGAACCGTCGATACCGTTAGCTTGATGTCCAGTGTCGGTACCAGCAGTGGCGTAACCTCGCTGTAGCGCTCCTAATGCGAGTGCTTGATTCTGAATCGATCCGACAAATCCGCCTCCTCCGCCCATAGTAAATTTGCCGTTCCAGCCCACAGGTAACCAGACGGAAAAGCCGATTTCACGACCAAGTTTGCCAGTTAACTTGCAGTGCGCTACAGGTTCATTTAGTGACTCGACTTTTTCGACTGTAAGGTCAGGTAAAGAAATATCCTTTATTGCAGCGCATGCGTCTGATTCCGACGCACCGGCGGAAATGGACGTTATTACGATGATGCAAAAACAGACTCGTTTCATCGTAGGAACTCCAATTCTGAAATTGAATATCGGCGATGTTACTGACTGTATTGCGACGAAAGTGAACGCTCTTTCGTAATACACTGGTGAATGAATCGATTGTGTTACGTTGTTTCGATGCTCCTATAGGCCACCCCCACTATCCGACAACTCGCCTCAAACGGAGACTTGAACACGTCAATCGATCAGAAAGTCCGATCCTTAAGAAGGTAGCTCATTCAGTGCGGTCGGCTGAGTGAATTCGCTAATCCTACTTTCGTGATTTCGCTTTTGCTATGGACTTGATCCATCCGAAGTACACGTAAAGAACGACTAATCCAATGACTGTGATGATTCCCGCGTTGCCATACATTGGTCGAACCTGTAGACCTAAAAACAGCGAAAACGAGAATGCAATATAGAGTGCCGCGAGCGCCAATACGTGCGCGAGGATCCTCATCATCACTTTAACCCATTTCTTTCGCATTGGCACACCGAAGTTGCTCAACTCATCGTGCTTTTTAACACATAAGACACCGACAGAATTCCTTGTGTGAACACGATTAAAAACTGATACGGGACCCCGGTTCTAGCCGAAGACGAAATTCGTCGATTGGAGTTTCCGTTTAGTCGAACAGAGTAGTGAACGAGGGTTTTTCGTTACTGGTTCTCGATTCTCGTAGACATTGGATAAGTACAGGTATGCCATCGCGGATGTCCTCGTCAGGTACGTGACCAAATGCGAGACGTAGGTACGGGATTTGCTTCGAATGTATGTGGAAATTCCCTCCTGATGCATAGAAGAATCCACGTTCTGTAGTGAGCTGCTGAAGTTTTTGCTGATCCACGTCGTCAGGAAATCGCACCCAAACGAATAAACCTCCTGATGGGTTTGATGACACGCAAATCCCATCCGATGCATCGCGTATACCTTCAACGACGAGGTTCTTCTTTATTTTCAGTGAGTCGTTCAATTCCTCCGTTAGCGTCCAGAGCCCGTGCCGATACAGCTCTGCTACTACCGCAGCTGCAAGGTAGTTTCCGCCGCCGTCGTGGCGCCGCGCGAGAATGGTCTCGAGCATTTTTGGCTTAGCGTATATATAGCCGAGGCGCATACCTGGTGCGAGGATCTTTGATAACGAGCACATGTAGATGATGTTTTCGTAGTCGCTCAGTGCATAGAGTGAACGCGGTTTGTTACCGTCGTAATGGACATCACCGTAACAGTTGTCCTCAATGATCGGAATGTTTCGCGATGCAGCAATCTCAATCAACTGGTGACGACGTTGTAGCGATAAATTAGTACCCGTCGGGTTTTGGTACGTCGTAAGCGCATAAATGAACTTCGGTTTCCTTCCTTCACCAAGTTCGTCCAACTTTGCGTCGAGAAGGTCGACGCGCATGCCGTCTTCGTCTACTGGTATACCGACTATTTCAATCCCGAGCGACCGATACGCGCTGATAGTTCCTGGGTATGTGAGCTCTTCGCAGATGATGGTGTCGCCTGGTTGGGTAAGTGCTTCAGCTGTGAGCGTCACGGCCTGCATCGAGCCGTTTAACAGCGTGAGTTCGTCGGCAGCGACCGGGACGCCTTCGCGTTCCGATTCCCTTTTCGCCATAGCTTCCCTTAAACCGAGATGACCGAGTTTGCCTGGATAAGTTGTAAGTTGGGCGTACTCCTCAGCGATCACAGTCTTCGCCGCTTGTTGAACTCTTTCAACCGGGAAAGTTTCTGGATTGGTTTGTCCAACAGCGAAGTCAAATTTCCGCATATTTATCTACCGTTAGTTGCATCGATATGTACTCAATCTGATCGGTTGTTCACTGTCCCTTACTTCATCAGAGAAGTGTTTCCGTTCTGAATCGTGGCGTAGCATCCCTTGGAACGGAAAATCGTCCAGCGAGTGTTTGAGTCACGCGAAATTCTCTCATTTTGTGAGACCTCGACTCGAGATTGACCGTATCTTGACGAAGTCATGAGTCAAACACGACGTAGCGATGGGCGTTGTATACCGAAGCGTTGCGCGGCTAAGACTAGCGTAGGGATCAGTCCTACGAGCAATATCAAAAGCGCGGCTGTGGATGCTTCAGCGATTCTTTCGTCAGACGCAAGTCGATACGCTCGTGTGGCAAGCGTTTCAAAGTTAAATGGTCTGAGAATGAGTGTTGCTGGAAGTTCCTTTACGACATCGACAAACACGAGCAGGAGAGCGGTCACCAAAGCGGGTGTCACAAGCGGTACGTGAATTCGATTCAGTAGCTGGACAGGTTTCATACCTAGGCTTCGCGCAGCTGCGTCGTAATTTGAATGCACTCGAGTCAGCCCACCGTCGACACTATTGAAAGATACTGTGAGGAAACGTGCCAAATAAACGAAGACTAGTGCCGCGATGCTTCCGGTCATCAGCAGGCCGATATTCACGTCGAAGGTAGTTTGTACCCATTGGGCGATCGTACGATCAACCATAGTGAGAGGTCCTAAAACCCCAATCGCCAATACCATGCCGGGGATTGCATAGCCTAATGTCGCAGTGCGTACGCTAATTCGAAGTAGCTTGCGATTACCTTGTAGTCTTGTTGCATACGTCAAGCACAAGGAGAGCAAGACGGCAAGTACTGCGGTAATCGTTGCTACCAATACTGTATTGCCAATGTAGCTAAGAAACGAAATACCAAACGTTGGGTCGCCAACTACGACGGTGTGTTTAAGAAGCACAAGCACAGGTGTGAACAAGCCGAACAGAAGTGGTAAAACGCAACAACTGAGTGCGACGTACGATCGCCAACCGAACAGTTGTGACCTTGCGCCAGGAGCGTTTCTCGATACAGGATTCGCATGGCCTCCACGTCGCGCAATGTGTTCGAATACAACCAGCAGCGCTACGATGATGAACAACCAGCCGGCGAGTTGCATGGCAGCTTGATGCTCACCCATTGCATACCATGTCCGGAATATCCCATTGGTAAGCGTTGGTACTCCGAAGAACTCCACGACCCCGAAATCCGCGGCAGTTTCCATGAGCGCTAACGCCAAACCACCTGCAATTGCAGGTCGGGCATGAGGAAGCGCAATTTTGAAGAAGATTCGGCGTGGTGCGACACCAAGTGTCCGGGCTGCCTCTGACATGGGTGCGGCTTGCTCTGCAAACGCGTTGTACGCCAGCAAATACACATAAGGGTATAGGGTGAAGCCAAGGATTAGCGCGGCGCCAGGTAGAGAGCGGATTGATGGAATCCGTATATCGAGAGCGGTTACTTGCTGTAGCCAAGGATGAAGCTGTGACAAGTTTGAGAATAGGTCGCCATACGCGTACGCTACAACGTAAGAAGGTGCCGCCAACGGTAGAATCAAGAGCCACGTAAATACGCTTCGGCCAGGAAACTCTTTCGTCGCCGTTAGCCACGCACAACCCACGCCGAGAAGCGAAGCGATGCACGCGACGCTAAGAAGGAGGGTTACCGTATTAGAAATGTACTCTACGAGAACCGTCTCACGAAGATGAATCCATGTCTCTGAAGCGGGAGCGAAGAAATACAACAAGACTGCAACAATCGGTACTGCGATTGGCAGTGCGATTGCGACAGCGATCAACGTCCACCCCGACGGGAGACGGGGATTGCGAACACCCCGCGGATCGACGATAGGACGGGAATGGGACATGAGCACGGATTCTAAGGAAGGTAAGACTCAGGCGGTCCCGAACACAGCACGTTCGCGCGAAGCTGTTCGAATTGAGAATATTGGATACCGTTTCGGGCAAAAACGAGTCCTCGATCGGGTGAGTATGGAAGTTGCACCTGGCGAAATCGTGTGTCTGCTAGGCGCGTCAGGTAGCGGTAAAAGCACATTACTCCGCATCATCGCTGGTCTGCTTCCGTTGCAGGAAGGCACCGTACGAATTGACGGCTTAAAACCCGCAGTTCCTGGTGATGAGCCACCGCCAGAGGCGAGGCACTGTGGGTACGTTTTTCAAGACCATGTGTTATTTCCTCACTTAACCGTCATCGAAAACGTCGCGTTTGGGCTTTACGATCGATCACCAGGCGAACGACAGTCGCGTGCGATGCAGGAGCTACGTGAGGTTGGTTTAGTAGCGCATGCGAATCGCTATCCCGATACGCTATCGGGTGGAGAACAACAGCGCGTTGCGCTGGCACGGGCGTTAGCGCCAGATCCGTCAGTCATGTTGTTGGATGAGCCATTTTCGAACGTTGACTCCGCACTTCGACGGAATTTACGCGAAGACGCGCGTTTGACGCTACGAGCGAGTGGCGCGCCTTGTATCGTGGTTACGCACGATCCCGAAGAGGCGATGGAAATTGCCGACCGCATCGTGGTACTGTACGCCGGTCGAATCGTGCAAGATGGAACCCCCGAAGAGGTATGGCGAAACCCTAAAAACAAATATGTAGCGTCATTGGTATGTGGCACCGATGCAATCTCTGGATACGTCGTCAACGGTGATATCGAAACAGCTTTCGGTACGATGGCGGGCGTGAACATCGATCTATCCGACGATCAACGTTGCACGGTCATCGCGCATCCAGAATCTCTGAGCATTCAAGCGTCTTCAGGGGATACGGTGCAAGTCGTAGATGTTCGTTTTCTAGGTGATCGACACCTAATGATCGTCCAAGCACGTAATGAGCGACTGCGCGTCGTTTCCACTAGAAAGCCGATTTTTAGCGCGGGAGATACGGTCTCGATCACCGCAGACCCGCAAGGTGTCTATGTCTTTCCACTAGACGATAATGAGACTCATTAAAATTAGGATTCTAAAGAATAAACAGTAGAGGCAGCTGGGTCTGATCTTTTTAAAAAACGCTCGAATTTACCGTTCTCGCACTTGGTTAGTTACCTTACTGCTTTGTTCCTTCGTGTCAGCGAGCATGTTCGCAAAGGAAGTGAACGTATATTCCGCAAGGCATTATGACACGGACATTGCGTTGTACGACACGTTCACCAAACGTACCGGTATTACCGTCAACCTTATAGAAGGCGGTAGCGACGCATTGATCGAGAGAATCGTCAACGAGGGCGAGTTCACGCCTGCGGACATTCTCATAACGGTGGATGCAGGTCGTCTGTGGCGTGCACAGCAGCGCGGTGTATTCCAGCCTGTCGAGTCGGAAATCCTTGAATCCCGTGTACCGGCACATCTTCGCGAAACAAACGGTCACTGGTTTGGCCTATCCAAACGTGCCCGTGTCATCGTGTATCGGAAGGACGCGGCGTTACCGATCCGAGTAACTCGTTACGAGGACTTGTCAAACGAAGCACTACGCGGGTTAATTTGCATGCGTTCGTCCTCGAATATCTACAACCTCTCCTTAATGGCTTCTCTACTCGATGCTCATGCTTCCGATGTTGCGAAAATGTGGGCAAGCGGTGTCGTTGAGAACTTCGCTCGTGACCCTCAGGGCAACGACACAAGTAACGTAACTGCCGTTTCCAACGGTGTATGTGGATTAACGATTGCGAATACATACTACCTAGGACGATTTTTAGCGAGCGATAGCGAGAGCGATCGTGAATTGGCAAATTCACTGGCGGTCGTATTTCCTAATCAGGACGATCGCGGAACCCATGTAAATATCAGCGGTGCAGGTATCACTAAGCACGCGCCTAACCGTGACCATGCAATTCAGTTCCTCGAGTACCTGACAGACGACTACGCACAGAGACTTTTCGCGGAAGGCAATAACGAGTATCCAGTCGTTGGGCACGCCTCCGGTACTGTAGCTGAACTTGGCGAATTCAAGGAGGATGAGATCCGAGCCCAGCTACTAGGCGAAAACCAAGCAGCAGCCGTTCGAGTCTACGATCTTGCCGGATGGCGGTAATCGCGACGACGTCGACCCGTATAGAAGGACAAACGAGGATGAACCTTATAGGGATGGCCACTCATGTGGCGTCGTCGTCAAATTCAATATTGCGATACATTTGTTTCGCGTGTTTGATTGCAGGTCAATGCATGTTTGCCGTGTTCAGCCAGGCTGAGGAGGGCTCTATCGATTCGAATGCCGTCCTCAACCAGGAAACAGACTTAACCGCGAAGCAAGTCGAGTTGACAACGGATGACGTCGCTTATCTCACGCAGCTCGGGTTACTTCGGGGTCACCTATTGGTTGGCTTTGAGCTGTATGAACGAGCGCTTCCGGACATGTCGGAAACGCACATGAAGCATCCGAACGCGGAACTCTATGCTGATCTCATCCCCGCTTTTGCCAGTCGTGGATGTGAAGGATTTGCGGAAGAGCTTTCGGAGTTAGCACGCGTCGTATCCGCACGCAAATCAATTGAGGTAGTAACGTCTCGCTACGAGCAGCTTTCCGTCGCGATCCATGGCTGTGAGACCGTAGCGGAGCAAGAGAACCGCATTGTTGTAGTGAAGGTGGCGTTGAACCTACTGGCGAATGCATTGCTGGAATATGAAATTGGTGTCGTTGACGGAGTTATTCACAACGTACATGAATTTCAGGATGCTTGGGGATTTACGCAGGTTGCGAGTCGTTACGTGCAGCTCCCAATATTTCAAGCAGACAACGAGGGCCAGCTTACTGCACGTCGCATTGGACGCTTGATCGCAAGTCTAGATCCCCTTTGGCCTACATTGAATCCAACCAGGATCGATAATCCGATCGTTCCGAGTTTATTACAACGAATGCGTGCGTATACAGACAGGACTGCGGAGTAAACGACACTTAAGAGTATTTCTCATCGCGGCATCAGACGTTCAGCCGAACCCGGTCGTAGTTAGACAAAGCTCATTTGACGGTACTATCGCTTCATAGTCATCGAGCTTCCCAATCTCGTCGATCACATGATCGGATATTCACAGGAGATTTCTGATTGAGCTAAGGCGTAACATATAAGGTCAAGACCAATGGGCATCGCTCGGAGTAGCGTTGACGATGAATATAAAAATTAATGGCGAAAGCAGAGACCTAGGTGATCTTGATCTACGTACTCCGCTCCTATGGGTTCTTCGCGACGAATTGAATCTGGTTGGTGCGAAATACGGATGCGGTATAAGTCAATGTGGCGCATGCACCATACTCGTCAATAGCGTTGCCGTAAAGTCGTGCTCTTATCCAGTCGGCTCCGTGGGCGATGCAGATGTGACAACGATCGAAGGACTCGCTGATTCAGACGGCGAACTCACTGCCGTACAGAAGGCGTGGATCGATCTCGATGTTGCCCAATGCGGTTATTGTCAAAGCGGTCAAGTTATGGCAGCAGAAGCACTGTTACGGGCCATTCCAAATCCGAGTGACGATCAAATTGATCAAGCGATGGCTTCGAATATATGCCGATGCGGTACTTACATAAGGATCCGCGATGCCGTTAAGTCGGCTGCGAATGAGTTGGCAACCGACGTTGGAGGAGGCGCGTAATGACATCACTCAATTACGATGGCATTGCTGAAATTGTTGATACCATCACTTCATCTCGCGAAGAACTGAATAACGCTAGTACACCCCTTCGTATCGTAAAACTCGACCGACGTCAGTTCTTGAAGATGACCGGTGCGGTAGGCGGTGGACTTATGCTCTCATTTAGTGCACCGAAGGCGATCGCGAATAAGGATACGGGTGCATTTCAACCTAACGGGTACGTCAAAATCGACAGTTCCGGGATTGTTTTGTATGCAAAGAACCCAGAGATCGGTCAAGGTGTTAAGACCTCACTCCCGATGATCGTTGCCGAAGAGCTTGATGCTGCCTGGGAAGACGTGACGGTCGAACAATCGCGGATCGACCAAGCCGCATACGGCATGCAGTTCGCGGGTGGTTCGACGGCGATTCCGATGAATTGGACGGCATTAAGACGCGCTGGCGCTACGGCAAGGTCAATGTTGGTAAAGGCTGCTGCGAATCGATGGAACGTCAGCGTTGACGCACTAACGACTGAGAGCAGCGAGGTGATCCACGGGTCCAGTGGTCGACGGGCGACCTATCTCGAATTGGCAAACGAAGCGGCTGCGCTCGATGTTCCTAACGGAGATTCAGTTCCTTTGAAGGATCCGAGCGATTTTCACATCTTAGGTAGGCGGGTAACAGGGGTCGATAACGAAGCGTTGGTGCGGGGTGAGCCTCTATTTGGTATTGATCAGACCGTACCGGGTATGAAGTACGCGGTATGTCAAAAGTGCGCTGCTATTGGCGGTACGGTCAAGTCGGCTAATCTCGAAGATATAAAAAAGATGTCGGGAATCGTTGACGCGTTCGTCTTAGAAGGAAACGACAATGCTGGCGAACTTTTACCGGGTGTTGCCGTCGTCGCGGATAGTACGTGGGCAGCATTAGAAGCAAAACGTGCTCTCAATATCGAGTGGGAAGAGACGGGTGCTTCTACCGATAGCTGGTCCGATGCGATTAATGAAGCTGAGAGACTTCGGCACGAGCCAGGTCCACGAGTTGTAGATATCGGAAACGTGGATACTGCATTTGCGAATAGCGTGAAGCAAGCGAGTGGGTTTTATCGATATGCATTCGCGAGTCACGCTCAACTTGAACCACAGAACTGTACAGCGTCATTTAGTGACGGCAAGCTTGAGCTATGGGCGCCAACCCAAACTCCTGGCGCGGCGATTATGAGTGCTGCGCGGATAGTCGGAATTCAGCCGACAAATGTGACGCTCCATCAAAAACGATGCGGCGGCGGATTCGGACGACGCTTATACAACGACTTCGTCTGTGAAGCAGCAGCTATCGCAAAGCATGTCGGTGTACCTGTCAAGCTGCAGTGGACGCGTGAAGATGACATGGCGTACGACTTGTATCGCGCGGGTGGATTCCATCAAATGCACGGCTCTGTCGATGAGAACGGCAAGATCACCGGTTGGCGGAACCGTTTCATCACGTTTACGAACGATGGGAATCGACCGGTTTCTGGTGGTGGGATCTCACCGGGGGTGTTTCCGGGTGGTCTCCTCGAGAATATCCGAGTTGAACAAACAGCGCTTGAGTGGAAGAATCGTTGCGCAGCATGGCGTGCGCCTGGTTCAAACGTGTTTGCGTTCGTTGTTGGTAGCTTCTTGCACGAATTGGCTCATATTGCAGGCAGGGATCACCTTGAGGTGCTTTTAGAAGTCCTCGGTGAACCACGACAGTTAGGTCCTCGAGGTATGCATACCGGTCGTGCCGCAGGAGTCGTCGAGTTGGCCGCGGAGAAGGCAGGTTGGGGTCGTGAGTTAGAAGAAGGTCGCGGCATGGGGGTCGCGTTCTACTATAGTCACGCTGGCCACATCGCTGAAGTTGCTGATGTGAGCGTGAGCGAAGACAAGAAAGTTAAAGTGCACAAAGTCACGGTCGCTGCGGATGTTGGACCTATTGTGAACCTGAGCGGCGCCGAAAACCAAGTTCAAGGATCCGTCGTCGACGGCATATCGACCATGTTCGATCTAGCCGTGAGTTTCGAAAACGGTCGGGTACAGCAGACCAATTTCGATAAGTACTCGATGATGCGAATGCCCTCAGCCCCTGAAATCGACGTGCATTTCGTTAGGAGCGATTACCCACCGACGGGGTTAGGTGAGCCTGCGTTTCCGCCGTTAGCGCCTGCGGTTTACAACGCAATTTTTGCGGCAACTGGTCAACGCGCACGAACGATGCCGATCAGTGAAGAAGGATTCACGTTGGCATAAGCTCGGCTCGATATTTGTCGCGAGTTAGACACCAAGCTCTTGGAGTTTGGTTCAGCGCGAAACATCGACGAAACCGGACAACGATCACGCTGTGGAGTGCTGTATTACTCCACTGCGTGATTTCTCTAATACTCGGCATAACTCAAAGCGCAACAGCGTCCGAGAAGTTCGACTCAATCGAGGAAATCATTGTCACGGCGATGCGACGTGAGGAGGGTGTCTACGACGTACCGGCTGCGCTTTCAGTGTTCGATGGAGATGCGATCGACGATCAAGGCATTGTCGATCTTGTTGACATCGGCAAATTCGTTCCTAACCTCAATGTCACTACGTTCTCGGCGGGTCACACTTCCTCAGCAAATCCGTTTATACGAGGCATTGGCTTACAAGATCACTTGATCACGACCGATCCGGGCGTGAGCGTTTACGTTGACGGTGTTTATCTTGGTCGTCAAGTAGGTCAGCATTGGAATCTCAAGAACATCGATCGAGTCGAAGTTCTAAGAGGTCCACAGGGGACGCTATATGGACGTAATTCGATCGGAGGTGCAATCAACATCATTACTTTCGATTCGGGTACGAATGCAGGAAGGACGATCGAGACGCGGGTCGGTTCTCGAAATCGGTTTGATACCAATGCTTATGTCGATGGGAACATTAACGACAGACTCGCAGTAACACTTTCTGGTGGAATACGAAGACGAGGTGGCGTGGGCGAATTCCTTAACCTGCCGGACTTAGGTATCGAAGTTGGAGAGATGCGCGAGATTTCGGGACGGTTCGCGTTTTCATGGGAAATTAATCCGAAGGTCTCCGCTAAAGTCGCGATTGACGCGAACGAAGGTAGAAATGGCTTAAATCCATACACGACTCACATCGACGAACTGCCTTTCGGTGCGTTGTATACCAACGGCTATCGGAATTCTGACGTGAGTAGAAATCCGTATGACAACCACACAGGTCAGGAAAAACAAACTCGCACCACGAATGCGGCGAGAGGGCTCGCTCTCACGCTAGAGTGGTTCCCCACCGAGCCAATCTCACTGAAGCTCCTCGTAAGTAAACGAACGTCCGACTATTTGGCTGGACTGGATGATGATGCTTTGTTTGACGATTTCATGAGTTTTCCAGAGAAAGGGGACGCGAAGCAGACATATATCGAAGGACAGATTTTGGCAGACTTTAATGGATACGACATTGTTGCAGGAATGCTCGCATTCGAGGAATCGGGTGGAAATACGCAGGATCCGACCGTATTTCTAGGGTTTAGGGGAAGTTTCGAGTTAAGTCAACGTGTCGACAGTCGTGCAGTCTTTATGAATGTCGGAAAGGCGATCACCGAACGGTGGCGTGTAAGCGTTGGATTGCGCAACACCGAAGACCACAAGCGGGCGTCAACCAACGTTGGAACTGGCCTTGTGTCGGGCGAGGAAACGTGGTCGGAGATAAATTGGGACTTGACGACCCGATACAGCTTTCGCGATCGACTTTCAGGATATGTGACGGCACAGAGTGGTTACCAGTCAGGGCAATTTCCGGCTCGTCCATACTGTCTTTTCGCTGACCCAAACTGCTTTGTCGCGGGTGACAACATAAGAGCGTTGAACTACGAAGTGGGATTCAAAGGTCAGACTCATCGCAATCTTGAGATAAGCGCTGCTTTGTTTAGAACGCAGTATTTTGATTTACCTTACCAAGTTAGCACGACAGCCGGTGATGGTTTCAATACCGTAAATCTAATTGTCGATCAGGTTACGTCCGGGATCGAATGGGAGAGTACATTGCACATTTCCCCTTCGATTTCTATACGTTTCGCGCTTGGACATCTCAATGTTGATGTCGAGCAGGTCGGCGTAGTAGAACCCGTTGCGCCTCTAACTCCTAAACTCACAATCGCCGTCAGTCCTGTGTTCGAACGTGAGTTGACTAAAGGAGGAAGGTTGACAGCTCGTTTGGATTATTCTTGGCGCGATGAGATGTGGGGTGAGCCAAGCTCAGATTTAGCGCGGTTAACGCGCATAGGCGGTCGCGGATTAGTCAATATGCACGTAGGCTATGAACCACTTACGGAAAATTGGCGAGTATCTATCTACGGTCGGAATGTCACTGATGAACGGTATGACAATGCGCGCCTTAATACAGGTGATTATTTGCTGCGCATACTTAGCAATGACGTGAGTGAATTTGGGCTGCAGCTCGACTGGTCGTTCTAAACGTATCGGTTCTGGCGTGGAAGTCGCTTTCTTCGAGAGATTGTCTTCGCTAATGGTCCGCTTTCGTTCTACACCTTTTAGATCGCCAACGTAGATTGCATTGATGAGACGTACGGCTAGTCTGTTTCTCGTGTTCTTGGTCATTGTGATCGTCGGGGCGGTTAGTTTCGTTACGTTCTATCTAGGTACAGGATTCTCCAAACTGACATTCGATCCTGAACGTCGTCGACAACCGCTTGTTTTGTTATCTTTCGAGCGCTTTGGTTCCGAGCATCAATCTGAACGGTATCAACAATTTCAGCGGAGTCGAGCCACAGCATTCGGAAATTACGAGTACGGTGTGGTATTCGAAGGTAGCTCATGGCTTAGTAGTGACGGAAACCGACGCGAAAGGTGGGATCGCATCGCGATTGAGTCTTTTCCGTTTACAGCCAGCTTCGTCAATGCTGTCACCGATCCCGCATATACGGCAATCGAAGACTGGTTTGATGAAGAGAACTTTGAGGAGCATGGTCAATTCGTTGGTCATGTGAAGTTAACTCAGTCATTCAAGAAACCCGTCGTCATACTCCTGTCAGACACAACAGCTGACAGCCAACGTAGATTGATCGAGGTCGTAAACGAGACGCTCTCACCCTTTAGCGGTCATATCGCCTTCGCGACGCCCGTCGTAAAGATCGGTGGGAATTCTGAGTTAGCGATTAACTATTTCGCGTTTATCGAATTCAATGATGCAGGTGAAATGATGGATTGGCTAGTTAATACAATCCGCAAGTCGCGGTTTGCGCAGTTGCGCAGACATATGGACAACCTTTCGCTTGTCGTAGCCACGCCAAGCTGAGACCACTTAATAAATGGTGCATCGTCACGCATATGTGCACTTTAGACCCTAGCCAAAGTACCTGCAAGGAATCAAGCAATGCCGATGATTCTCAATGAAGACCAAAACATCCTGAAGGACACTGCAAAGGAGTTCTGCACGGATAACACGCCTATCAGCCAACTACGAAAACTTCGAGACGAGGAGAGTGAGGACGGCTTCGATCGAGAGACGTGGCAGGCGATGAGCGAACTCGGCTGGGCGGGAATTCCGTTTCCAGAAGAGGTTGGTGGCTTAGGATTCGGCTACAAAGGGCTTGGGGTCGTTACGGAAGAACTTGGTCGAAATCTCGCCGCATCGCCGTTATTCGCGAGCGTGTGGGTTGGCGGAACGATCCTTAATCTCGGTGGAAGTGACACTCAGAAGCGCGACTTACTAACGAAAGTCGCAAGTGGGCAATTGCTGCTGGCGCTGGCGTTGGAAGAGTCGCATCGTCACAGTCCCTACAGCATCGCAACAACTGCAGAGACTGCTGGTGAAGGACTCGTCCTAAACGGCTCTAAAACGTTTGTGCTTGACGGCCACGTTGCGGACAAACTTATTGTGGTCGCACGTTCTAGCGGTTCTGAAGGTGACCGAGAAGGATTGACCTTGGCACTGGTCGATCGCACTGCAGATGGCGTCAGCGTAACGCGAACCAAGATGGTAGATAGTCGTAATGCGGCAAACATCGAGCTATCCAACGTCACCGTTAGTGCGGCTGCGGTGATTGGTGAAACGGGTCAAGCGGCGGATGTACTTGATGCTGCTCTAGATATTGCACGCATTGGTCTCTCAGCAGAAATGCTGGGAAGTGCACAGGAATGCTTCGATCGCACAGTCGCCTATTTAAAAGAACGTGAGCAGTTCGGTGTGCCCATCGGTTCTTTCCAAGCCCTAAAGCACCGGGCCGCCAATATGTTCTGTGAGGTAGAGCTTTCGAAATCTGTTGTCCTTGAAGCGTTGACTGCGCTAGATGAAGGTCGTTCAGCGTCAGAGATCGCGATTCTTGCGAGCCTCGCGAAGTCGAAGGTCGGGGAGATGTTCCACACCGTGTCGCGTGAAGGTATCCAAATGCACGGCGGTATTGGCATGACCGATGAGTTTGATATCGGGTTCTATCTAAAGCGCGCGGCGGTCGCGGAACAGACTTTTGGTGATATGTATTTCCATCGTAGTCGATATGGTGAACTTAATGGATATTAGGTTGAGCGGTGGCGCGTATTCGGTTACCGGCCCAGTTTGATTTGATAGGCTTAAGTCATTGAGGTGCGCTATATCAAGGCCAATAGTCGAGCTCGAAACGCAGGTTTTTCTCTCTACAGAACTTTCGAAAATCTCGTCCGTCGAGTGACAATACAGAGTCGATATTGAGAGCTGTATTTTCAATAGCTAGATGAAGTACGCGGTCAACTAGACTAACTCTCTCATCGTGCTTAGCGTCCTCCAAACTTCAAACGTTCGACGTAGAGCACGTTCACGATAAACAGTATCGTCAAGTAGAGTCGCTCGATCAGAACGGATCAAGTCTGATAGGTGTGCTCCATAGTGCGCGGACCTTCGGAATATGCCGTCCAATCAAGAGTTTATGGTCTCGTAGAGTATCGGCCAAGCGAGAACCAAGTGGCAATTTCGTAGTTCGCGTTTAGTTGTTCTACACGCGCATGATGTCGATCGCGTGTGTCGTATAGTGCGTATAAAAACGAAGTGTCAACTAATGTACGGTCGGTCATACTGCCTCGTCGTAGTCGTCTTGTGGCAGTGATCGAGTTCCATACCCGGTCCAAGGTGCTTGTTTGCGCCTACCTTTGATGAATCGACCGACGGTTTTGTTGGTATGTTGATCGCGCAGTACTACATAGATTCGCGATTGTCGGTCTAGTGTAACGACTCGCTCAATCTCCTCACTCAGCTCACGAAATGGATCGTCAGCATATTCAAAAGTAAGCGCAGCAACACTTCGTCCACATTCCTGCGCGCCGCGATCATCTAACCATCCAAACAAACCTTCGTAATCGCCAAGTGTCCCGAGATCAAAAGACAACCAAAGTTTTGTAACTAACATGAAGATTCACTGTAAAAATGAACAGAAATCTTAGGGAAGTTTTCGGGAATATCGAAACCAAATTTCGCCATCGCGTGATCGATCGATTTATTGATTGACGAACGGTCGTATTAGTACGTGAACCCAGTCAAGATCAACGTTGCAGCTTACCTAAACTGCCTGTCAAGACTAGCAATGAAACATTGGCGACTCTATCGATCGAAGCCTGGTCGAGTTTTGCTCTTACTGACTATGATTAGAAATTCAATGTGGAATTGTGCGTAACAAGCCCCCTCGGCGGGATGCCTTGATTCCCATTTGTTTAGCAGGAGTGGGTGCCATGGACGGCTTCCTTTCAACTCTCATCCACGTTCGTCATAATCGATGTCGATCTATTGGGCGACGCTCGTGACGCTTATGCGACGTACTAAGATCATTTGCACCGTGGGTCCGGCATCCAATAGCTGGGAAACCATAAAAGGCATGTATGAAGCGGGTATGAACGTACTTCGAATCAACATGTCGCATTCTGACCATGAAGATGCGGAGAAAGCGATTCGGTGGGTTGGAACGCTCAATCGCAATTCGCCCTATACCGTTCCCATTTTGCTCGATACATCGGGTCCTGAGATCCGGACTGGTCAACTAGCGACACCTATGAAACTGCGTCGTGGGGACGACGCGTGGATATCGTCCTCGGTGAACGGTGTATCGGAAGAGGTATCGCCGTGCATCGAAGTCAACTATCCAGACTTCAACGATCATGTCATGGTTGGCGACACGATTCGACTTGACAACGGCTTAATCAACTTGCGCGTGGTGTCGTGCGAGCGTGATGCCCTGTTATGCCGGGTCGTTGACGGCGGTACGCTAGAGAGTCACAAGCACGTGAATCTGCCAGGCGTACATGTGAAGTTGCCGTCTATCACGTCTAAAGACGTGGACGATATTCGATTTGGTCTCGAACATGCCATAAGTTACGTTGCGCAGTCGTTCGTGAGGACCGCCGATGACATACGTGAAATGCGGGAAGTGATCGGCGAGCGGCATCAATGGGTGAAGATCATTGCGAAGATCGAAAATCAGGAAGGTGTCGACAATGTCGAAGAGATCGCGAATGAAGCTCACGGGGTGATGGTAGCTCGGGGAGATCTTGGAATCGAAACCGACATGGCGGAACTTCCTTTCCTTCAAAGAACGATCGTCGAAAAGACAATCCGCGCAGGTCGTCGATGCATCGTTGCCACTCATATGCTTGAGTCGATGGTTGAGCACCCGATTCCTACTCGGGCTGAAGTTCACGACGTCGCGAATGCGGTCGAACAGGAAGTAGATGCCATTCTTCTGAGTGCCGAGACGAGTATCGGCGCATATCCGGTGCGGGCTGTTGAATATGTGCGTCGAGTTGCCGAAGCGCAGGAGCAGTTGCCAGGTCTCCGATTTGCAGGTTCGCAACCTAGCGACACTCATCGTCAGCAGCTCGCGTGGTCCGCCGTTGAACTCGCAGAACGGATTTCTGCAACCGGCATCATCGTTATTACGCGAAGTGGTTGGACCGCGGATATTCTCACGAATTGCGCGCCGCCAACAGTTCCGATCTTTGCGTTTAGCAATGAAAGTCATACACGTCGGCGCTTAGCGCTCAATCGAGGGGTATACGCGTATCGAATCGATTTCAGTAGCGACCCTGAGAAGACGATCCAACGTTGTTTGAAGGCACTGCTACTTCGTGAGCAACTAACTGAAGATTCCCCGATGGTGGTCGTCAGTGATGCGGTTGGACTGGGTGGTAAGTTCTCGATCCAAATCCGACAGTTGCGGTTGTCGGTATCGTCTTAGAACGCACTATAGATCATTCGCGCCGCGACGAAATACATCAAAATGCCAAAAATGCGGCGTAGGTTATGGCCCTCGACTCGGTGAGCAACGTGTACCCCTAAGGGTGCACACAACGCACAAGCGATTGCGATCGGAATCAGTGCAGGTAGGTAGACATAGCCGACGGCTCCGGGAATGTCAATCGGGAGACCGTTCAGTATGTAACCGATTGTTCCTGCGACCGAAATGGCAATTCCGAGTGTGCTTGCAGCTGCGGTTGCGGTAACAAGCTTTGTATTAAAGAACAGAAGCGTAGGCACGACAACATTGCCGCCACCAATGCCAGCGAGACCACAAATCACACCCCCAATCGAAGCGAGCATCCCCGTTACACCGCGTCCTGGCGGCTCGTTCTTGACGCGTGGTGCCCAGTTGGTGATCATCACGGTCGCAATCGCTGCAATAAACAAGCCGATGAACAGTTTTGTGGCAGCGGCCGGAAGACGCGTCGCGATGACCGTTGCCAGCAATACACCTAGAATCAGGTAAATAATCCAGTTTTTTACGATTTCCCAATCCACCGCATTGCGTCGAAACTGTGCAATTGACGATGAAAGTGTCGTAAACACGATGGACGCCATAGACGTTCCAAGTGTGACTAACACGACGGTGTTCGCCGGATACTCAGCCGCGTCGAATGTTCCGACGCTGTCGAAGAGCAGGATTAGCGCGGGGACTACGATCACGCCGCCGCCGAGACCTAATAATCCGCCAAGGAATCCCGCAATCGCGCCTATACAGAGGCAAATCAACACGAGTAGGACGGGATCCACAGCGACTCACGGGGAAACAGGAGTGCGAAGTGTAAGGAGTGGCACTAGGTCGCTTCACCTAATGTACGTCTTGATTGCTACGGCGCTGTTATTCAACAGTAACCTACTCTGTCAGGACGTCAGTGGGACGTCAGAACCAACAGCCGACGTTTACGAAGGTCCATTGGTCAACGGAGTCCGTGAGGGCTTCGGCAAACTCACGTATGCTGACGGCTCGGTCTACGAGGGCGAATTCGCGAACAATTTACCGTCGGGAAACGACGAGACGTTGTTGTTTGTCGATGGGCGGCGTTATCAAGGTACGTTCATCGAAGGGCAGATGCAAGGGTACGGAACGTTGGAATGGCCAAACGGCGACGTTTACGTTGGTACGTTCAATGCGAACGCGATTACTGGAACCGGGACGTTTTTTTGGCAAAACGGCAACGTTACGTATACAGGGACAATCCAGGACGGCAAACGACACGGACTAGGAGTGATGCTGTGGCCGGACGGCAGACGCTACGATGGTGCATTCCGCCAGAATGAACGGCATGGCTTCGGAATTTTCGAAAACGCGGACGGATCAAGTTATCGTGGTTTTTTTGAGACCGGTCAACGTCATGGCGACGGTGTATTCGAAGATGCGGATGGCGTCAAGGAATTCCAGCAATGGAACGCAGGGGAGCTGGTTGTTCGAAAGCCTCTAGCGGAAGTGCCCAGATGCCGACTAGAAATCGATGGTTATCGCTGGATGTTTGAGAGTGACGAGTGCATCAATGGAGTCGCGCACGGTATAGGCACCGCGGTTCGGGTGGATGGTCTAGCGTACATCAACAACGGACGATTTGTTGCCGGTCATTTGGTTGCGGGAATCATCAGTTCTCTTGCTGGGGAGTCGTCTGAATAGATGGAAGTCCCAGGCTATCAGTTAACTCAACGAATCAAAGTCGGCTCCGATCACGAACTGTACCTGGCCTCAAGTCAAGGACGACTTGGACGCTTCGTTGTCCGCATACAAGCGTTCAGCGGTGATAACGAGAATCAGGATCAGTATGTTGCGAACCTTGAATCGTTAAAGGTGATTCGCCATCCACACCTATGTGAGATCATCGAAATCGGGCGAGTGGAAGGGAACGTTTATGTTGTAACACCTTTCTATCCGGGCGGAAGTCTCGGCGACACCTTAGCATCTGGTATGTCGATCGTTAGGCTGATACGAATCGCTACTTCGATATGCGACGCGTTGGAATCCCTCCATGTTCGCGGTCAAACGCATGGCGATATCAAACCCGCGAACATAGTGTTCGACGACATGGGATCACCCGTGCTGATCGACGGCGCTTATTTCGAACCCGGATCCCCGAGTCAACGATTCACCCCTGGCTATAGCGCGCCGGAGATGGCACGAGGCGACGAGTTAAGCGCGAAGTGTGACGTATTTAGTCTCGGGGTGTTGCTGTATCGCGTTTTGCATGGCGATCTCCCATGGCATACGACAGAGACTGATACGCCACGAACTCGCAGCGCCACAGATGCGCTTCCTCCTTTTGGACCTCAGCACGCGGTATTTCAAGATTTAATCGAGAGTATGGTGGCGTACGACCCTGAAGAGCGCATGTCGAGCATCGCGCACGTGAAAAGTGCGCTTGAGAATATCAACGCGGACGGTGATTTAAACACCGTAGCTGTAAAGTCAGACTTAATCTCCACCACTGAAATCTCGACGGTACTGCCTCCACATCCGGAGAGCGGTGATTCCGTCGATGAACGTTCACGAGCACGACGCAGGATCTCCGCTGTACATTGGACCGTTGTGTATTCCATATGCCTAGTTGGGATCTGGAGTCTTGCGATGGGTCTTTACCAGATTCCGGAAACGAAGCGTTTACTCGCGGAGTACGGGATTTTGGAGAATGCAGTACTCGTCGAAGCACGTCTGAACGCCGAAGCGCTCGTCGCAGACCCAAATCAGAATCTACCGTCCATCGTCGCTGCGTATGAGTCAGTTCTTCTAATCGAGCCTGAAGACGTGGACGCAATCCAAGCCATCAACAACGTGCGGTCTCGTTGGGAGGACGATTTCTCGGCAGCCTTGACTCAGAATGAGCTATCTACCGCCCAGAATCGATTAGACGATCTCCTTGAGATATTTCCGGACGATAGTCGCTTACAAGTGATGTTCGATGATCTTCAAACGCGTCGGTATGCACTGCAGCTTCAATCCGATACGCTCGCTTTACTAAGAGTGACTGCCCAAGAGCCAGATGCGTCAGCAGATATGGCACTGAATGCGTTTCGGGAGGTCGTGCGGTTGTATCCGGCAAGTATTGAAGCGCGAAGAGAGCTTGATGGCCTAGCAGCGCACTTCTCAGCTGTAGCGACGCGAGAGATCGATCTTGGTAACCTCCAAGCCGCGATGGATGCGTTGAGTAAAGCAGGTTTAGCGAATTCAAACTATGTCGAATTGTCCACGGTTCGAGAAAGGATCCAGCGTGCTGCGACGCTACGGGAAGAGATCGAAACTCGTCTCGCAGAAGCTAGCGATTTGCGCCGCGTCGGACAGCTGATCGATCCGCCAAATCGGAATGCTGCGACACTCTTCCATAGTGTATTGACCACGGACCCAGACAATGAAGTTGCGCTACGTGGACTAAGCGATGTGAGTAATTTGGTGGTTCTTCAATTCGAAGAACACTTGCAATCTCGTGAATTCGGCGCAATTCGTCACATCATTGAACGTGCGAAATCCGTTGGTCTATATCCTGCCTCGATCATGCACATGGAATCGTCAATGGCGCAAGAGCTCAATAACATCTCTGAAGCGGCCGATTTCGTTGTACTCGCGGAGCAACTAATCGCGGACGGCTATATCACTGAGCCATCCGACAATAACGCACTAGCTGCCCTTCGTAGGGCGCGACAGTTAGATGCGACAAATTCACGTATCGACGAGCTCCTTGCTGAATGTACTACACGGTTGTCTGCCGTAGCATCCGATGCGAGAGCGTTTGGGCTCGACGGGATAGCGACAACCTATGCAGCGTTAGCCGTGCAAGTAGGCTTGGAGGCATCTCGCTAGATTAAACGCCTAAAATCGCGAGTCGATTTGCTCCTCAGTTTCACATGGCAACACCGATCCCATTCGTCAGGGACATCGAGTTCGAATACGGGAAGTGCGACCAACTAAGCCCGTTGATTCGACGGGTTGTCGCCAAAAACCCGAGTGCATTTACCTATACAGGAACGGGTACCTACATCATTGGACGTGGCAGAGTTGCCGTTATTGATCCTGGACCTCGCGATCAGCAGCATGTCGACGCGATCCTAGCGGCTACTCAAGGCGAACAGATTACGTCGATTCTGATTACGCACACGCATAACGATCACTCTCCGGCAACCGAGTTACTTCTCAAGCACTGCGATGCACGCACCTACGGATTCGGTCCCCATGGTGCGGGTAAAAACACCGAAGACGAAATCGTTGTCGAGGAAGGTGGCGATATGGCTTTCCAACCGGATGAATATGTAAGCCACAGAGATTCAGTCAGTGATGGCGAGTGGGAACTTGGATGCGTCTACACACCCGGCCACACATCGAACCATATTTGCTATCGGTTAGAGAGCGAGCGAGTGTTGTTTACTGGGGATCATGTGATGGGGTGGTCGACAAGTGTGATTTCGCCACCCGACGGCGACATGGCCAGCTACATGAGGAGTTTGGAGCTACTACTTGATCACGGTGACGAGAAGTATTGGCCAACGCATGGTCCCGCGATAACTCAACCGCACAAACATGTACAAGCGTTCGTTGCACATCGACTCGAGCGCGAGGACCAGGTTATTGAACAACTCAGGCAACGGCGGCATTACATAGCAGACATGGTACCGATCATGTATAAGGATGTAGATAAACGTTTACATCCTGCGGCTGCCAGAAGTGTTTATGCGGCGGTTCTCTATATGCTGAAAAAGGAGCTCATACGCTGCGAGGGTGAACCTTCGCTAGACGCGCCGTTCTACTTGAACTGAGTGGAAAACCTAAGCAGCACTGGCTAGAGATGCGAGAAATCGCGGTAGCTGTACGGTAATCAAGACACCCGATTGGTCGCGGAGGTTGAACGCGCGGACCGTTCCACCATGGTAATCTGCAATCACTCGCACGATATATAGCCCCAGTCCGAAATGTGACGTTGACTTGCTGCTTCGTCGACTGACTAGTCGTTCGAACATTAAATGTGCACTCTCACCGAGTGTCGGTCCTCGATTTCCAACCGTGATTCGGATAAGGTTGTCGAATGCCTCAAGCTGAATCTTGATTTGACTATCCGGACGATGAAAGTCGATCGCGTTGTCTACGATCTTGTCCATCATTTGCTCGATGTGAATGTCCGATCCCGAAACCATCGCAGGTTCCGTAACGCCGCTAAATACAAACAACGCTGAATCGCGACCTCGGTTCAAGTTTTCGACGTAGCTTTTTAGCAGCGCCTGAATATCAAAAGGTTCGCGTTCTTCGTTTCGCAGTGCGTCTTCAAGATTCGATGCGTCGGCGAGATTTTGCACGATTGCGCCGATGCGTTGGACACCTCTTAGCGCACTGTTAATACACTCTTCGCGCTCGGCTTTGGTCTCAGCCTGTTCCAGGTTTTCGAGTGACGTACTCAGAGTATTAAGTGGGTTATTCACTTCGTGGCGCAGTGTTCGTGGCATGCGTTCGACAAATGCACTATGCTCTCTAAGTCTTGTTAGCATACCGTCGATTGCGCGAGCCAGATCACCGATCTCATCACCCGCGTGCACCTCGGCTTCGAGAGATGTTCGCGTTAGTCGACCGTATTCGTCGATCGCACCTGCGGCTTCTCGTCGTAGTCGTCGAATTCGATAGGCTAATCGCGCAGAGAATCCGACCGTTACCGCCAAGATCAAGAGTAGAGTCAAGCCAGAAACGAACACGATATGACGTAGTGCGGCCTGTTGGAACGACAGGATCTGGTTGATATCGGATTCAATCGTGACAGCACCGAGTGTTTCGTTCTGTGATCGAATCGGATACGCCGCCATGACGGTCGGCGTACCAGCGTCGGATAGATGTCGAATAGCCGTGGGATTGCCACTCAATGCGTCTTCGAGTGCGCGATTGAATCGTTCTCGAGAATCCGCCACCGATAACTCGGTCCACGTTTCGCCCAGTGTCAGTAAATGTACCAATGGACGAATAAACTCGAAACCACTCATCAGGCCGGTCGATTCCGAACTCTCGGTATTCCGCGTGATAGCGTCGGGATCACTTTCTCCGCGAACGCGTTGTTGTTGGTCGTACACGACGATTTTCGTGTCAACATATTCGAGACCAGCGATGAGATCCATCGATTCGATGGATCGCAACACGACTAAGTTGAGCTTCTTGTCCGGCGACGCGGCAACCGTCGAAACTATCGCACGCTGCAGTCGTGAATCTGAGTCGTCGACGTCGACGAAGGAGAGATTGAAGTCGCGCCCGTGAGCCATTTTCGTGATGGGCATGCGAAATTCGACGTGAAAGCCCTCATTACTCCGACTCAAAGAGGCAATCACATCGTTGATTGGCGTCCATTCGATTGGCGTTCGCCAATCACTCGCCATGCGATAGCCGGTCCCGAATCCTTCTGTGGAAAAAGTCAGTGCAATCCGCGCACGTTGACCTGTTGCATCGGTGAATTCGATCCGAATGTGGTCTGCTGTATTGAGACTCAAGTCAGACAGATTACGATATACAGCGATATCGTCCTTGATCGCCATGAAACCGTAGAGCTCATTGACTTGCTCACCGAGAGTCAATTCAAAGGAAGCGTCTGTCTCCCCTTGGCGAGTGAATCGACGATTGCTTCTGAGTGCATCTTCATCCCAATCGGAGATAGAACCGTCGATACGGATCGACTCGTATAGCGGTAAAGCGTAGAGCGACTCGTACTCATCTAATTGCACAGGTAGTTCGTTGAAAAGGTCATCGCGTTCGTTGAATAACGCAGCAACGCCCCGAGCAATGAGTAGCTGTGCATTTTGCTGTCCTTGGATTAGTAGCCGTTCCATCTCGACTAACTGCACATAAGACAACCAAGGCACCGCCAATAACACAAGCCCTATGAGTAGGAGCTTGCTGACTAGTCGAGGACCGCGAGTCCTGCCTTTCGACGCCACGACTCGGTTAAAAAACTAGCTGCTCGACCAACGATAGCCGAGTCCGTATTCGCTCTTGATCGCTGCGAACTGTGGGTCGACGCTCTCAAACTTCTTACGGATGTTACGCATGTGGGTGTTTATCGTATTGGTCGTAACGACGTTGTGCATCGTCGCTTCTTTGAGATTTTCGTAGCTAACTGCTGAACCCGGCGTCGCGACTAATCGTGCCAGCATACGAAACTCTGTTCCTGAGAGATTTATTTGCTCATCGTCCCAAGAAACCAGCAGACTCTCATTGTCGATCGTTAGTTTGCCGATCGTTTTGGATTGTGAAAGATCGGGTTCGGGCTCCAGTCGCGCTTCGTGAATCCGTATGAGTGAAGAAATGCGAGCCACGAGATAATCCAACGAAATCGGCTTGGGTAGGTAGTCCCATGCGCCAAGTCGTAGACCGTTGATTTTGTCGTTCTCATTGATTCGTTCGGTTAGAAAAATAATGGGTAACTTCGGGAATCGAGTTAGAAGATCCGCGCATAGATCGAACCCACCGTCTTCGTCATCTCCCAGAATGATGTCGAGTACGGCGAGATCGGGTTTTGTGTTTTCGAGCCCTTCCAGTGCTGACCGTCGGTCCGTGAATTCGATAACGTCGTAGCCTTTCTTTTCGATGGCATTGCGGTAGTTCTTGCGTTGATCGATTTCGTCTTCGACGATCGCGATTGTGTGCGGCATGTAAGGTATGCGTAATTACTACGGCAGATTAGACCTATGGAAGGGTACCAAAATTCCAATGGTGATATGGTGACAAAGTGTGAGAGCGTACGTCTGTGGGTGCCGCTGATTGGCTGATAACGGGTGGTTAGTAAAGATTCGCAGCTAGTTGCGATTGTCGGTCCCGAGTCGACTGGCAAAACCACATTGGCGTCGGAACTCGCGCGCATGCACCATGGTGCATGGCTACCTGAGTTTGCACGTACATACCTATCGGACGCTCACTACACAGAAGACCAAGTACACATTGTCGCTCGAGAACAGTTGAGCCGAGAAGTGGACTTCGTACGCGCTAGGCCAAACTTCGGAGTGTTGGATACGGATGGCGTCGTACTACGTGTCTGGTTCAACGAAAGATTCGGTTATGTTCCCGCCTACGTTGAGCGACATCTCTATCAACAGGTTACGCGAACCTATCTCCTCACGTACCCGGATCTACCATGGAAATTCGACCCTCAGCGCGAATCGAAAGCTGACCTTTCGCGACTATTCGAGGTTTATGAACAGTTACTTTCCAAACTAGATTTCAATTACGTGATTGTTAAAGGCGAGGGACATGAGCGAGTGCAATGTGCGATTGACGGCCTACGGAAGACTGGTGTGATTCGCGCGGACTGAGTGGATTCGCAAGCGATAGCGTCTCAGCCAGTCGACAAACGGTTAATTTCGACCTCGGTGTCGTACTTCTGTTTGACGATGCCTTCGTGGTCCCTGCCGTGGCGTAGTCGATCTAACGCCCAAGCGTGTTCGCGGATTTGGTAAAGGATGCGGGTACGTCGTACGTGTTCAGCATCAACATGTGGGTCGTAATCGCTGATGCACTTTTTGAAGTCCGTATCACCAAATTCCAATCCGTAGCAAAGGCCCACGACATCGAAAATTGGGTCATTGTCACCTGCCGATTCCCAATCAAGCGTACAGAAGCCGTTCGGAGTCTTGATCACATTCCAGTCGTTGAGCTCATTGTGACAACCGCAAATCCTCTGGGGCTCCCACTGCAGTGAACGGTAGATTGATCCAATTGAATCTGTCAGCCGAAGACCTTCAAGGTAACGATCAATGACGGGTTCTGCACGGTAGCTACGAATCCCAATCGGAATCTTCGCGTGCAGCTCAAGCATGTACGATGCCGCGACGTCGGGTGTTATTGGTGAATTTACCAGCAGTTCGCCCTTGACTAACCCGGTGACCATGTCGCCGCGTGATCGATCGTACGCTAGCACTTCCGGTGCGAGAGGATTCTCGAGGTAGAGGTATTCGCGATCTGGCGCGACGGACAATGGATCCTTTAGACGTAACACAGCATCAACGCCGTCGATTCTGATGTGATAGTTACGGTTGCTCCACCCACCTTCGAGATATTCGACGGGCTCGATCTGGCGCGCATCGGGCAAGAGCTCCCGTACACGATTTATGACTTCCGTAGCGTCCTGCATATAGGATCGCAATCAAATCCTTTACGATCAACTCATAATACTTGGCGAATGGAAGTCACCTTTACGCGATTTGTACGCGCTCTCCGCAAAGCGAATATCCGTGTATCTCCAGCGGAGACGCTCGATGCATTCGCGGTCTTGAGTCGGATTGGAATTTCAGACCGTGACTTTCTGAAGAACGCGCTTGGACTCGCTCTTGCGAAAACGCTGCCTGAAAAGCTTGCTTTTGAAGATACGTTTGAACGTTTTTTCGAGCAGCTTGGTTTTCGCGAACCGCCGAAACGTGCCATGCTCAATTCATTCGAAGACCTCACACTGGATTCTCACGTACAAGAGCGTCTAGGTCATCCGCTCGCGGGCGGAATTAGTGAGATGCTGGACGGGAATCGTGAGCTTTTGACCGAATTGATGCAGCAAGCAGCGGGTCAATTACACATCGACGATATTGCAGCACTGAGGGAGAAACGATCTTTCGAAATGCGGATCGCGGATTCGATGGGTCTACCACGACTCGACCAATATCTTGCCGACGATCCTAATGCAGATATCGCACCGCTGCTGCGATATGTCAGACAGTATCTGTACAAGGAAGTCAAGGACTACGTTGATGGTCAGTATCGACTCCATGTTGACCCGACTTCCAAGCGTGCTATTCTTGAAGCAGCGCTTGCGGGGCATCTGAACCGGTTGCCGCCAGAGTATTACGTTGAGGTGAGACGTGTTGTCGAACGACTTGCCAAGCAATTCAGCAGAGCATATCGTCGGCGAGCCAAACGGACGCAACGTGGACTCCTCGAATACAAGCGCACGATCCGCCAGAACATGGCGTATGACGGAAACGTCTATGAACTGCACTGGCGAAAAGTACGGAAAGAACCTTCGACGGTCTACGTCATCTGCGACGTTAGTAATTCAGTTTCCAGTATTGCTCGTTTCCTGTTGTTATTTCTTTATGAGCTCGTCGACATCTTACCGCGCGTTCGTGCGTTCGCGTTCTCAAGCGAGCTTGGCGAGGTTACGGAAGTATTTCGAAATAAAGCATCGGAAGCTGCGATCGAGGAGGCGCTGTTCGACTGGGGAAAGGGCAATACGGACTACGGACGCGCATTTTTCGATTTTCGACAGCTTGTTGGGAAGGATCTCAACAAACGCGCAACTGTCATTGTTCTTGGTGACGCACGTTCGAACTTTTACGATCCTGGCGTTGGCGTGGTTGCGGAAATGTCGAAACGAGTCAAGCAGCTGTTTTGGCTAAATCCCGAAGTACGCACTCAGTGGCGAGAAGGTGATTCGGAAATGACTCGTTTTGCACCATTTTGTACGGAAGTGTTCTTGTGCAATCAACTCATGCACATCGAACGTTTCGCAGACCGCTTGATGACAACCATGCGCTAGTCAGTTCACACCTACGACTTCGCCTAGGGTCGGACCAATTTCGTCATTCACGACTAAGTCCGCTATGACATCCAACGGTGTCGGCTCCCGGTTCAAGATGATGAGATTAGCACCGCTTCGCTTCGCGAGTTCCGGCAGGCTCGCAGCAGGATAAACCTGCAGGGAAGAGCCAACCACTAGGAATAGATCGCAATGCTCACTTGCGTACACTGCGTACATCAGCACGTCCTGAGGTAGTGCCTGACCGAACGAAATGGTGGCAGTCTTGATGATGCCGCCACAAATTGCACAAGGTTGGACTTCACCCTCTGTTCGGAATTGTTTTTCGAGATCATCAAGTTCGTAACGCTCGTCGCAAGTCAAGCACTTCGCGAATTTGGTGTTGCCATGTAGCTCCAGGACTTTCTCGTCCGGTATACCTGAATCCTGATGCAAGTTGTCAACATTCTGTGTGACAACGACGCTTGCTTTACCTAAATCCATCAAGTGAGCGATGGCTCGATGGCCGCGATTCGGTATTGCGTTGGCCATCGTGTCGTCACCATCGAACTTACGTTCCCATGATTTCTTTCGAATCTCAGGTGAGCTAACGAAATCATTGAAGTCGGTAGGCTTGATTTTGGTCCATAGACCAGTACCAGGACTACGAAAATCGGGGATACCTGACTCGGTACTCACACCGGCGCCGGTGAATACCACGATATCCTCGGCGTCTTCAATCATGCTGCGTAACGCGGATAGGCGCTCAATCTTTGTCACAGATCTCAGTTACCGATTGTTTGAGTAGCTACGTATGCCAGTACGTCCCTCGCAAGTTCTGTTGCCGGTGTGTGCGTCGAATCGACGGTGAGATCATATTCGAAGCACTCGTTCATGATGTCACGTTGCGTTTCTGCAGTACCTGGAAAACGACCAGGTCGTAGGCTCTCGCGTCGTAAGAGTTCGCGGCGATCGCAAACTACTCGCACGAGCGTAGTTTTTAAACCAACGAATGTTGAAACTAAGTCATCAGCAGCGCGTGGATGGTTCACGTAATGGTCAACGATGACGTGATGACCTGTGTGCGCAAATGACGCGATCGCCTGGTGCATCCCGTGGAGCATCGTCAATGCGTGCTCGCCGAGCTTGATATAGGCTTTGACCACACCTTCGTCTGGCGCCGCGACAACATTTAATCCGGCATATCCAGGAGATCCCTTTGGTGAATTCAATCCACGGAATCGATCAGGCAAACCGTCTCGAAACTGGTCGAAAGCGAACAACTGATAAGGTTCATCGGCGGTTGTTTGAATCGCCTTCGCGAGTGTCGTCTTACCCGCACTTGATGTGCCGTTAAGTACGATGACGTTTCCTGTCACGCACTGCCCTCGAGCCAGCTCGGACAGTCCTTCCATTCGTTTACGTAGCGATTACCGAACTCTGTCGGATCATGGTTTTGGGTACCAACGTGTTCCAAATTAATCGTTGCGAGAACGCAACCTGCGCGTACGGCGTCTTGCCATGATGCGTTTAAAAGGTGTGCATGTACTAGTCCGGAACGAAACGCGTCACCGCAACCCGTAGGATCAATTCGCTGTCGAGGTTGCGCAGCACGTTCTGTATACCAAATGTCGTTCGATTTAAACCTTACGCCATCTGATCCTTGTGTCACGATGGTCAAATCTAATCTTTGATCCAAATTTCTAACGTGGTTTTCAAAAATCTCGTGTTCGAAGCGATTAAAACACATCACCGATGATGCTTCTACCAAAGCTTCGCAATCTTCAGGTGAGAATGCGGTCGTGCACTGACCAGGATCACACAGGAATGGCAGACCTCGGTCCCTGCATACATGTGCTGCCGGAATCATGTATTGAGGTTCGATCGGCGCGATAACGACGAACTCGATTTGTTCTACGAGTGAATCCATCAGTGCTTCAAGGTCAGATCGGAAGTTCTTCTTGGGTTCACCCGCATAAAAAGCCGTGAATTGATTCTCCTCTGGGTCGGTGACTATGAGTGCGTGCGCGCTAAGTGCGTTTTCGCTCGATTGCTTTAACCCGCGTTGATCTAAACCAACATCGATCAGGTGTCTTGCATAGTCTGCATCCATTGCACTTCCTACATCCGCGAACGGAATTGCATGGTGCCCAAGTCGGTGCAAAGTGACAGCTATGTTCATCGCACAACCACCGAAGCCTTTACGCATGCCGCCTAGTTGAATTGATAGGTTTAACGATTTGGCATCGGGGAGTGTTGAGAACGGTTTGGGATACGTACCGACGAAATCGATGGCATAGGTACCGACAACAAGGATGGTGGACATAACGAAACGTAGTAAACAGTTAGTATTGTGCCATTAGTACTTTTGAGACGTCGATATTGTCGGGATTACAGGGCATTCTTGGTATCGCGATCATCCTAATGATTGCGTGGGGATTTAGCGAGAAGAAACGAGAGGTGCGTTGGACCACCGTCGGTTTGACGCTTGCGGCGCAAATCGTACTGGCATTCATTCTGCTCAAGGTGCCTTTTATTTACCAAATACTTGCAGCACTTACTACTGTATTCGACGGAATCCAGACTGCGACGATGGAAGGTACGCGGTTCGTTTTCGGTTACCTCGGTTCTGACGCGAATATTTTTCCAGAGGACTATCCGTTTGTGCTAGGCGAAAACGCGTATGTACCAATGTTTGCATTCGTCATCCTGCCACAGATTCTCGTGTTCAGTATCTTGGTTGCGGTGCTTTGGCATTGGGGCATATTGCCGCGCGTGATTAAGGGGATCGCGTGGGTTATGCAGCGAAGTTTGCATATCGGTGGTGCAGTTGGATTAGCGGCGGCAGCAAGCTTGTTCGTTGGGATGGTTGAATCGCCGCTAGTCATCAGAGCATATCTAACTTCATTGTCTCGATCCGAGTTCTTCATGGTAATCACGTGCGGTATGGCGACGGTTGCCGGTTCCATCATGGGTTTGTACGCGGCAATTCTCGGGGATGTACTCGGTGATGCGATTGGCCACATCATTACGGCGTCGATGATCAATATTTTCGGCGCGATCTTGATCGCTCGCATCATGATTCCGGGTGACAAGATCACAGGCGTCGATGAAATGAGTGAAGAAGGATTGAGTTACGACAGCACTGTGGACGCAATTACTACGGGGACCACTTTCGGAGTACGTTTGGTCGTCAACGTCGGGGCGATGTTGATCGCACTCATCGCGTTGGTCGCGTTGGTGAATCTGCTTCTCGGTTGGGGCGATACGTCAATTCGGGAATTACTCGGTATGACTGTTGCAGAGGACTACGAGCCGATGACCCTCGCGACTATTCTGGGGTGGGTGTTCGCTCCTCTGGCATGGGCCATGGGTGTTGAGTGGCAGGATGCAGCGGCAGCGGGGAGTTTGCTCGGGACCAAGTTCGTCCTCAACGAACTGGTCGCTTACTTTCAACTCGGCGAAATCGGCACTTCACTCCAACCTCACACGAACTTGATCATGACCTATGCACTGTGTGGGTTTACTAATCTCGGTAGCGTTGGAATATTGATTGGCGGCGTTTCGACAATTGTGCCAGAACGTCGCGACGAGTTACTTCAGCTCGGTCCGAGAACGCTTATATCTGGTACGTTGGTAGCATGCCTAACCGGCACGATCGCAGGTTTGTTACACCTGTTCTAGTTCAGCGTTCTCTAAGGAAGCGACGCGGACCTTAACCCGGCCCAGACGCGAATGTTGGATTAGGAACGCCCGCAAGACGAGCGGAGTCCATCACGTGCGTGATGGTATTGACTGTCGAGTCGTCATGCGGCTGAATAACGACGGGCGCTTCTGGGTTCTCCGCGTGTAATCGTTCTATATTGGCTCGAACGGCTTCAAACGCCACATCGCGAGCCCCGATGATGATTCGATCACGGCTCGTTATACGAACGACGATGCTCTTTTTATCGGGGTCGATATTGGGCGGTTTGTCATCTTCGGGCTGATTGACATCGAGGCCAATCTCTTTTACGAACGTCGCGGTGACGATGAAAAAGATCAGCATGATGAACACCACGTCCAGCATCGGCGTGAGATTGATCTTCTCGTCGCCGTCTTGTTCTTGACTGCTATGCCGTCGTCTCACAGTTTACCTTTTCTGGCTGTGTGGTCGATGCCACGAATGACATGCGATGGCTATTGTATAGAGTAGGCCGATTAAGAACCTTCGTGAATTTTTACCACTCTCGGTAGGAGAGGAGTTCGACACTAACGCCATCGGGTGCTTCAATAAACGCAATCGTGGCACGACCATTGGATCGTGGTTGCACGGAGATCGTTGCACCTTTTGCTTCGAGCTCGTGCACGGCCGCCTTCACGTCATTGACTCGAAGCCCTATATGGTCAAGTCCTAAGACGCGGTGTGGTCCCATACTTTGTTGTGAAATGTCCGAACCCACCGTTGAGATGAGGATCGTTTGGTCACCGAGGCGTATATTGCAGCGCGGTAATCCATTGGCTCCTTTGGATTCTTCGATTTCTGCATTGAACATTTTCTCGTAGAACTGACCAGCTCGCATTGCATCGTGACTCATGAGATGGATGTGATGTGGGTGGTATTTCATTTAGCTGATACTTCGATTTTCGGTAGGCTTTGTCGTGCCTGGCTAGAGCAATGATTCTATGGGAGTCGCAACCGGACTGGTTGGCCGTACGTTAGTCGTCGCCACAGCCATTCCAGCGGTCCATAACGATACGACTTTAGCCATAAGGGACTCACAATCAACTGCGCGACCCAAATTGCAAACACGACGTAGTAGATCTCGTGAAATCTGAGTTGTCCAAACAGCCCGAAGCCAATGAAAATGACGTTGCAGATGACGGACTGGGTGATGTAGTTTGTAAGCGCCATCTTGCCAACGGCAGACAGCATATTTCGAAATCGCGGCAGCCACGCCATCTTGCAGATGAGCATGATCAGACCAATAAAGCCGAAAGACATTGCCATACGACCGATATCGTATGTCCCGTAAGTGAACGTGCTACGGTAGTCATGTTGAATCGAGTCAAACTGTTCCCACGCATTCACGGCGAGCCCGATAGCAAAGCCGATGACGATCATTGAAACGTATAGTCCGGTCGCCCGACTCGCGTCAAACCAACGGAGTCTGAATAAGGCCATACCGAGCATCATGTAGGCCAGTGACTCCCAAAAAAGCGATACTAGGCCAAATACCAAGTAGTAGTACGTCGTCTCCTCAGCGTTGAGTGCGAAGGCGCTCGCGTAACCCGCGCGGCGTGTTTCGACCGTGGACTTTAACTCCTCATACGTCGTCGTCTCGATCGGCATCGCTGCCATGATGTCGATTGCAGCTTGCTCTTCAGCAATCAGCGATTCGCCGCGTTCGACTTTTTCGTGTGCTACTTCTGCGATTGGACCGTAGTAGCCCTGCGCCAACATACCAGCGAGTTTGAACAGGTCGAGTAACACGATGACGATCAGCGCGACGGTAATGAGGCGACGAACCGACCAGCCACGTGCGAAGTACAGCAATAATCCCATCACTCCGTAGAAAAACAGGATGTCCCCATTCCATAGCAGGATATAGCCGTTAACCAAACCAAATACGATCAACCAACCGGTTCTGCGATAGTAGATCGTCGTTAGGTTTGAACGTCGTTCATCACTTGCGAGACGATCGGTAAACAACAAAGCGCTTGCACCAAACAGCATCGTAAAGATGGCTCGCTGCGACCCTTCAACGGCTATCCAGCTCGTCCACCAAGCAATTTGGTCGGCGCCGTAATAGTCACCCCAGATCGTTGGGTTACTCGCTACATCGAACGGAAACGCAAAGAACCAGATGTTGATCGAGAGAATGCCAAGTACGGCAACGCCGCGTAGCACGTCGATTGAGGCGATTCGCTCTCGAGGATCCGTCGCGGGAGTTAGAAGTGCGTTAGAGGCATCGGACATCGGATTCGCGTTCCTAACTGAATAGAAGCCTGAGAGCAAACATGGATTCTAAAAACCGAGTGCGAACCTCGAACAAGCTATAGCCACTGTCTAGGTTTTTGCAAACACGCCTGCAATTGCCGTTCTTCGACAGTCTCCGCATCCCGTCCATAGATCCAATTCGCGCGCGGCGGCATGGAAGCTAGTACGGACTCTATCCGTCTACCACTCTGTAGTCCGTATCTGGTACCACGATCATGGATGAGATTGAATTCCGCGTAACGACTGCGTCGGTGCAGCATCCACATTTCGTCATCGAGAGTAAAAGGTAGGTCTTTCCTTCGATTGAAGATCGTTGTATAGGCTACTCGAAAGTGTTCGCAAACATTTAGTGTTAGCTCGAAGCAACGTGAGAAATCAGGTTCGTTGAAGTCGTCGAAGAACAAGCCGCCAATACCGCGAGCTTCTTGACGATGTGGCAGGTAGAAATATGTGTCGCATTGTTGCTTGAATTTACGGTACTGCGCTTCATCGTGGCACGCGTCGCGTGCGTGTTCATGCCAGGTAAGCGCATCGTCTTCGTAGAGGAAATGCGGGGTTAAATCCATACCGCCGCCAAAATACCAGTGACCGTCGCCATGCTCAACATGAAAGAACCGTACGTTCATGTGGGTGGTAGGTATTCGCGGCAATCTTGGGTGCACGATGACCGATAGCGCGGACGCAGAGAATGGTTTACCTGCTAAGTCTGGGTTCCGTTCGGACGCCGCAGGTGGTAGTTCGTCGCCGTAGCTGTGCGTAAAGCTGCATGCCGCTTTCTCGATCAAATCACCGTCACTACAAACCCGAGGTCGAGCGATAGACTGTGTATATTCGACGGGTGCTGTTTCGAGCGTCCTCACGCTTGGATCGAGCGTCCGCGTAAGGGTGTCCCACGTCGCATCTTGTTGCGACATGAATGCGTCTCTAACGGTTGCAACCAGGTTGCCTCCGCTAGGGAACTCAGCCATGACTAAACAGCGCGCATTTCGTGAAGCGCAGCGATCTCTTGATCAGTGTACCCTAGGTCCGTAAGGATTGCATCAGTATGTTCACCGAGTAAGGGAGCTCTTCGCCTAATTGAATTGTCGATTGACGAAAAATCCATCGGCATACGTGCGACCGGTGCCATACCTTCAACGCCAGGGAAAGCCGTACCGACCAAAAAGTTCATGGCTGCGACTTGCTCGTTCTCGAGGGTTTGTTGCGGCGCTAGTACTTCGCCACAAGGAATCCGTGCATCCTCAAGAGTTCGAACAACCTCTTCGTTCGTGCGATCCCGTGTCCATTTCTGCATCCGGTCACTGATCTCGATGGCATTCTCGCCACGCGACTCGTCCGAAGCGAACTTCGGATCTTCGAGCCAATAGTCCTCACCCATTAACTTCGCCCAACGTTCGTAAAGCGGATTGCCGACAATCTGTACGAGAATCCAACCATCACGTGTTTGGAATACATCGGACGGCGCGGCTGTTTGACCTCGATTGCCGGATGCAACTCGGTTGTTTTTCAGAAAATGTTGCTCGATCAAAGTTCCGTTCGCGACCGAAAGCGCTGACGCGAGTAGTGCACCCTCAACGTGCTGACCTTCACCCGTTTGGTCTCGATGCATGATTGCCGCAATCGTTGAGAGTGCATTCAACGTTCCTGTCATGAAGTCAACGTACGGGAAATAGTTCTTCATCGGTTCGTCTTCATAACCCGTCATGTGCATATTGCCGGACATGGCCTGGGCGACGCCGTCGAAGCCTACACGCGTCGCATAAGGACCTTTCGATCCGAACGCTGTGCTAGACGTCAGGATGATGTCATGCTTGATCGAAGTTAGACTGTCGTAGTCCATGCCCATAGTCGCAAGTGTGTCGGGGGGAAGATTGGCGACGACTACGTCTGCAGTCCCGACGAGGCGCTTAAGGACTTCAGCACCTTCCGTTTTGCGAGGATTTAGCGTAAAGCCAAGTTTGTTCCGATTCAACTGTAGAAACCCGGACCCAGGCAAACCTTCTCCGATCGGTGCGGTGAATCGATCCTCACTGCCTGCAACCTTTTCAATCCGTATGACCTCAGCGCCGAAATCACCGAGTAGAGCGCCGCAAAAAGGACCGGCGATAAAACGGCCGAAATCAAGAACACGGATACCGTTGAGTACAGACAAATCTTGTTTTACTGGGTGAAAATGAGCGGGAGATTATGCAATTTGTACACTTCCGCGTGCTATGAATCAGGACTGGTACACGTGCTTAGACGACGGCTGGGCGACGTTGCGTCGAGCGCTCGCACCGTTGCGTGGTAGAGACCTCGACGAGATACAGGTTCAGCTATACAAACACTCATTTAATTTCGCGAATTTGGCGTCAGCCGCTCATCTGGTCGAGGAATTTAATCGCCGTGATGATCAGAACACGCTCGACTACCAGTTGAGTGGCGAAATCGTTTCACACTGGCTCGCGGATTGTTTACGGGTGTTGGATGAAAATGTCCGAAGCTACTCCGATGATACGGCTGGTCTAAACGATCAGTCCCTGAAGTACATTCGCGCCATTTGTAGTCCAAATCGAGTCAAGCTTGTTCATGAAATGCTCGAGCGACTAGATGGACAAATCCCTTGGGATACGATCGATGCGGAGAAGGACGCGATGCGTATGTCGATAAGGAAATTCTCGGATGACGTTGTAGCACCAGTCGCTGAAGACATACATCGAAACGACCAAATGATCCCACCTCAGATTTTGGATGGGGTGAGGGAACTAGGGTGTTTTGGTTTCAGTGTGCCAATGGAATACGGTGGTCTGAAACCGGGCGACGGTGAGGACACGACCGGGATGGTTGTTGTTACGGAAGAACTCTCGCGTGGTTCACTAGGCGCGGCAGGAAGCCTGATTACGCGTCCAGAGATCATCGTTCGAGCATTATTAGAGGGCGGAACGGAAGAACAACGGCGTCGATGGTTGCCCGGTCTCGCTGCAGGCGAGCCATTGTGCGCTGTTTCTGTGACGGAACCGAATACGGGATCTGACGTTGCTTCGGTTGCGTTGAGCGCCCGAAAAACCGAAGGTGGCTGGTTGCTCAACGGCGAGAAGACTTGGTGTACTTTTGCGGGTAAGGCAGGATTAATCCTCGTTCTCGCTCGAACCGATCGAGATGCAACACCACCGCATCGAGGTTTGTCTCTATTCGTCATCGAAAAGCCAAGCACCGACGACCACGAGTTCACGGTGGAATCGCCTGGCGGGGGAATCATGTCTGGTAGGGCAATACCTACGTTAGGCTATCGAGGAATGCACTCCTTTAGCATGCACTACGACGATTACTTCGTTCCCGATGATGCGCTCGTCGGAGAGGAGGGTGGGCTCAATCGTGGGTTCTACTACACCATGCGAGGCTTTTCGGGCGGGCGGTTGCAGACCGCCGCCCGTGCCGTTGGACTAATGCAGGCCGCATTTGAGGCCGCATATGTGTATGCCGGTGATCGGCTCGTATTCAACAGGGCGATTCGTTCGTATCCGTTGACTCAATCAAAACTGATCAACATGATGACAGCGATTGTCACAATAAGACGGTATTCCTATGCAGTCGCCACTCTGATGGATCGAAACGAAGGACAGCTCGAGGCTAGCTTGGTGAAATTGATCGCATGCCGTGCGGCGGAATCGGTAACACGTGAGGCGTTACAGATTCATGGCGGAATGGGTTACGCGGAGGAGACTCCGGTCAGTCGATATTTCGTGGACGCACGGGTTCTATCGATTTTCGAGGGCGCAGAAGAAACACTTGCGCTTAAAGTCGTGGGACGCGCTTTGTTCGATGAGATTGAAAAACGAGTCCTGAATTAGTCGAAAATGTTCCGAAAACTGTATACCATGTCTTCGGTATGGACGTCGTTCGAATTGGAGCGGGAAACGGGATTTGAACCCGCGACCCCAACCTTGGCAAGGTTGTGCTCTACCACTGAGCTATTCCCGC
>JAPOXV010000004.1 GCA_026706935.1 Gammaproteobacteria bacterium
CCGCGCCATATCGACCGCCGCTCGAACGAATTACTGATTTTCGCGAAATCTACACCGAGCATGACGAAAAACGCCTAGCATCACAAAGCGCTCGTTGCATGGACTGTGGGGTTCCGTTCTGTCAGTCGCAGACCCTACCGGATAACCGCATGAGCAAAGCAGGTTGTCCTATCCACAACTTAATCCCTGAGTGGAACGATCTGGTCTATCGCGATCAGTGGCGAGACGCACTAGATCGATTGCATGCGACTAACAATTTCCCTGAATTTACGGGACGTGTATGTCCAGCGCCGTGTGAAGGAAGCTGTGTGCTTGGTATCACCGACCCTCCGGTGACCATCAAGAACATTGAGATGGCGATCGTGGACAAAGGGTTTGCGAACGGATGGATTCAATCCAACCCGCCAAGTCGGCGAACTGGCAAGTCCGTGGCGATCGTTGGATCCGGTCCTGCAGGACTCGCGGCAGCGGATTTACTCAATCGACAAGGACACAAAGCAACCGTCTACGAGCGAGCAGATCGCATCGGTGGGTTACTCATGTATGGCATTCCAAATATGAAGCTGGATAAAGAACTCATCGTGGAGCGACGACTCGCCTTACTCAAGAACGAAGGCGTTGCGTTCCAGGCGAACTGCGATATTGGTGACGGTGCCAATGGCACACTTGATATACGTGAATTGGCCGCCGAAAACGATGCTTTACTCCTAGCGACTGGCGCGACAGCACCGAATGATTTAAATCTTCCTGGTCGCGAACTAGCTGGTATTCACTTTGCGATGGAATACCTGACCGCGAATACGAAGAGCCTGCTTGACTCGAATCTCGAAGACGGTAACTACATCAATGTCGCAGGTGAAAAAGTGCTAGTTATCGGTGGGGGTGATACCGGAACGGACTGCCTTGGAACGGCGATGCGTCACGGATGCGCCAACTTAGTCAACTTCGAACTGTTCCCGTCTCATCCTGTCGACAGGCGACCGAGCAATCCTTGGCCAGAATACCCCATGATCTTTCGCGTCGACTACGGTCATGAAGAAGCAAATGCGAAATTCGGTGACGATCCTCGGGTGTTCGCGATAAGCACGACAGAGTTTATCGATGACGGTAACGGTCGAGTTGCGGGTGTCAAGACCGTCGATATCAGTATGGAATCTGGAGCACCGACGCCCATCGAAGGTACGGAACGGGTTTGGGCGTTTGACCGTGTCTTTCTTGCGCTTGGGTTCCGGGGACCCGAACACTACGCATCCGAGCCACTTGCGCTTGACCTCGACGGACGTACAAATTACCTCGCAGATAAAGGCCGCTACAAGACGTCGGTTGATGGCGTATTTGCAGCAGGCGACTGTCGACGCGGACAATCGCTCGTGGTATGGGCGATCAATGAGGGTCGCGAGGCTGCTCGAGAGATTGATCGTTTTCTAATGGAATCGACAACGCTAACCGGCTAATTGCGCTCTATTACGCCATTTCACTCGGATCTACGTCGATCGACCACCTAGTTTTGCGCGATTTCGGACGCATGCGTTCAACAGTTTTCAATGCGTCGTGGAGCTGACGTCGTTGCGGCGCCATAACGACCCCTTGAAATCGATACTGACGAGCGACCCGCGTGATTGGAGCCGCCGCCGGTCCTAGTACTCTTACATCGCACTGACGAAGCGCGTTCAAAACCTCCGCACAGAACTCTTCCGCCACACGCTCGTCAGGACCTTCCGCACGAATAACCGCCATTTGTCCAAACGGTGGGAAGTTCGCTTCTCGACGCAAACGCAATTCCGTCTCGGTGAACCCTTCATAGCCGTCTCGCACCAATGACATTAAGTCTGGGTTATCCGGATCGTACGACTGGATCCAAACCTCACCACGCTTCTCTGCTCGCCCTGCCCTCCCTGCAACTTGAACAATCAACTGTGCGGTACGCTCGGGTCCCCGAAAGTCGGTTGAAAGGAAACCGTTGTCGGCTGCGATCACCGCGACCATGGTTACATTCGGAAAGTGGTGACCCTTTGCTAGCATCTGTGTTCCGATCAGCAAGCCGTCTTTCGCATGTTGTAGACGATTGAACATTGCGGTCAGCTGTCTGTTCGTTCTGACACTATCACGGTCTATTCGATGTCGGGGAACGTCAGGAAAGGATTCTGCGAGCGTCTCCTCAACCTGCTGTGTACCTACCCCAAGGGTGGCGATGGATTTCTTTCCGCAATCGGGACACTGAGTTACTGGTTGATAACGACGACCGCACGAGTGGCACTGTAAGAGCCGTACCGGAACTTCGTGCCATGTGAGTCTGACATCACAATCCGTGCAATTCGCCGTCCATCCACAGTCTGTACAGATGTAGTAGGTTGAGTGTCCACGTCGATTGATCAGGATCAGAACTTGCCCGTCTCGATTCAGGTGTTCCCCAATCGTTCGAAGCAATGGCTCGCAAATACCGCCTTTCACCCGGGTGTGTCGCATGTCCTGCACATGAAACGAAGGCAGCTGCGCCGCACCTGGTCGATGTGACAACTGAAGGTACTGATAGCGATGAGTCCGCGCGTTCATTACCGATTCCATCGAAGGTGTCGCACTACCCAATACGCAAGGAATCCCTAGTTTGCTCGCTCGCATGACCGCGATGTCGCGAGCGGAATAACGCAATGATTCGCTCTGTTTGTACGACGCATCGTGTTCTTCATCAACGACAATGACGCCTAAGTCTTTGAAAGGTGTGAACACCGCTGATCTCGTGCCGACGATGATTGGCATATCGCCACTAGCTGCTTGGCACCACGTCTCAAACCGTTTGGCGTTTGAGATCATTGAGTGCATGACTGCCATACGACTGAATCGTTCGTGAAATCGATTCGTCATCTGCGGCGTGAGCGCAATCTCAGGCACGAGTACAAGCGCTTGCTTGCCTTGTCGAATGACCTCGTCGATAACCTGAAGGTAGACCTCTGTTTTGCCACTTCCAGTGACACCGTCCAGTAAAAACGCCTGGAATGTTTCGAGATTCGCTTTTATCGAATCGATCGCACGTTTCTGTTCAGCTGTTGGTGAAATAGGGCTCGGAGTGATGATTTGTGAAGTAGCGACATTGCTCATTTCCACGATCCCCTTACGCTCAAGTGCGTCTAAGACCGTTCTCGTAATGCCCAGCTCCTTAAGGTTTGATTCCCGTATAACCCGACGTTCCAAGAGTTTCTGCCACGCGTGGTGTTGACGTTTGGCGTTGGCTCTGATCAGAACGTTCGACTGTTCGACCAGAGACCACTGTTTTTCAGGTTCAATGTGCGCAGGTTGTCCGCGAATCGCCGCTGTTGGCAGGATCGTCTCAAACACAGAACCTAAAGGGTGGTGGTAGTAGTCAGACAACCACATCCCTAACTCGACGACCTCTTCGCTGACTAGAGGTTGATCGTCAAGTACCCTTTCGATATCTCTGAGATCGAACTCAGACTGTTTTACATAGCCGACTACGACACCAACCGCGCGGCCATGACCAAGCGGTACGCTCACACGCGCTCCGATAAGTGGTCTCGACAAACGCGCTGGAACCGAGTAGTCGTATGTTTCCCAAACACGTCTTGGTACAACGACCTTAACGATGTTGCTTCCGCTATTCAGCATGTCAACGATTAAACGATTAGAATTTCGCACGCAAATTTCCAGATACAGCCGGTATGAAACCTGATATCCATCCGGATTACCACCCTATTAAGGCAACCTGTAGTTGCGGAAACACATTTGAAACCCGTTCCACGTTGAAGGAAGATATTCACTTGGATATCTGCGCGAAGTGCCACCCGTTCTATACGGGTCAACAAAAAATCGTTGACCGTGCGGGACGCGTTGAACGCTTCCAAAAGCGATACGGCGCAACGTCCAAGTAACTCAACAATTCTATAAATATATACAGTGGTTTGTCTGGGCAAATCTCAGCTACTCGCCTGACCTTTACACGTTCGAAATCAGTAAACTAGGACGATGATCTTCGCGTCCACTTGTCAAACGTTTTGACGTTGCGTCATGAAGTCCGTCTCAGGCATGATTAACAGCACGAACTTAGCCAGACTTACCGCTTGCTGCGTCGTAACCGCTCTCACGGGCTTCACGTCAGCAGGTACAGGTTCAAAGCTTTACAACGAACTACTGGATAACGATGGGTTCTATGAAGCTGGTGGCTGGCAAGAGTACGTTGAGCGGATCGGAACAAAGCTGCTCCGCCATACAAACGGCGGTAATCGCAAGTTCTATTTTTTCGTCGTCGATAGCCCAGCAGTAAACGCTTTTGCGACACCAGACGCATACATATTTGTCAACCGTGGCTTGCTGATTTTTCTAGAGTCCGAGGATCAATTAGCCGCCGTTATCGCACATGAGATTGGCCACGTGGTTGCCGAACACGGTAAAAAGCAGAGGAATACTGAACTACTGGGGAAGGCAGCCGGCATCGCAGCGATGATCATGACCGGGCGCGGTGAAATGATGCAAGTGTCCGACGCAACAGCCCGCACCATAGTTGCTGGTTACGGTCGCGAAATGGAGCTTGAAGCAGATCAAATTGGCGCTGAGATTGTGGCAAGGGCTGGGTACAACCCGCTCGCGATCATCGATGCGCTTCAAGTGTTGAAGGACCAGTCGCTTTTCGCCAAGGAAGTTCGCGGTCAACCCGCGACGTATCACGGACTATTCGCTACCCACCCTCAGAACGACAAGCGGCTACATGAAATTGTCAGTTTTGCTATCGGTTCTCTCCCCGAGGACCTAATTGACCCGATCGACAATTTTTGGGGACTGATGGATGGCATGAAGTTTGGTACTGAAGCCTCGACGGGCATGCTGTCGCAGCACGTGTTTTTCGACAAAACTGCACGGGTCGTAATCGAATTTCCGATCTCTTGGTACGTGCGCTACAACCAACAGCAAGTTACCGGTGAAGCGAAAGGTGGTGCGGATGTCGCTTGGGTCTCCATAACTCGCCACACACCCGATGGTGAGATTGTTCCTGAGGAATTCGTTCGGGAGACACTCAAACGAACCGAACTCGAAAATGAACAACACGTCGATCTTGGTAACGGCCGACCCGCATACGTCGCTGAACTGAAGCTCGCTGACGCGAATCGTTTTAGTCTACTGGCAGTGGTGCGCTTAGGTGCTGACGTATACATGGTGCGTGGAGAGACCGGACCCAAAGGCAACGTCGAGCAATTCCAAGAGGACTTTATGTCGATTCTGCGCGGTATCCGAGACATGCGACCGAGTGATATTCAGCAAGATACGACTACGAAAATAAAAGTCATCGTTGCTAAACCAGGTCAGACGTATCAGGAACTCGCAAACTTAACCCCGATTCGGAGTAACGCAGTACAAACACTGAGGCTTTTGAATGGTGATTACCCACGCGGTGAACCTCGTGCAGGCGATTACATCAAGATCGTCCAATAAACAAAGCACGAACTAATCTATCAGTCGAACAACGTCGCGCTCACTTCGCTAATTTGTTATTGCTGAGATCCAGCATTCCACGTATTGCCAATACTAGCACCGTAATCGTGATAACCAATATTGAGAGAACGCCGATAACGACCCCAAGTAGCCAAAACACCAACGTATAAATTAGCAATAGCATCACCGTTATCGCCACGGCAAACGTGGCGAAACTCCACCAGAAGATTTGAATCTGCCACGAGTAATGCGACACGAGTAGGTGCTCGCGCGCGCGTCTTCGTGCTAGGTAGGCGAGTACCACACCGACTAAAACGGCCACGCCTCCCGCCAGATAACCGATGATAAATAGAACGTAGACTATATAGGCAATCGATTTATCGATTGCAATTTCGCCACGATTAACATCGGCTGGATCAGCCATAACTAGCGCTTAATACGTGACAACGCCGTACGCGTTTGTGCGTGATTCATTGGATCTGGTAGATTGCACGGTGGTCAGAAAATACTCTCCGACGACACGGTTTCACTAATTCCCCCTCGTCGATCATCCGAGCGTGCTGCAGGGGAATTCTCGTCTCGAAAATACTCAAAGATTGTGTCACTCTGAGCGTGCGAAGCAAGCAGTCCTGTTTCTGGGTCGATTCTTACACGTACGATGCCGTTAGGTTGATGTAATGGTTGTTCAGATACGTCATGTAGTGCACTCTCCATGAACTTCATCCATATGGATAGCGGTCGCGTCGAACCGTATTCAAACCGACCTAGTGACTGTTGCTGGGGGAAGCCCACCCAAACCGTAGCGACCAAATCTGGGTGAAATCCATTAAACCACGTGTCGAGTGCCTCGTCGGTCGTCCCTGTTTTACCGGCAAGGTCGGTGCGATTGAGTTCGAGCGCTTTGCTGCCTGTGCCACGCCGAACGACATCGCGCAACATTGAGTTCATTAAGAATGCATTACGTGGATCGATGACTCGTGGTGCAAGTAATTGAGACGACTCGCTCAGGTCGGAACCTTCGATCGCCCGATCGACAGAAGCCTGAAACCCTGCCGCTGTCTCACACGCGGAGCAAACGAGCGGATACTGCGGTTCGTAGATCACAGAACCATCTCTCCCGATCACCTTGTCGATCAGATGAGGCTGGATCTTATAACCACCATTCGCAAACACGCTGTACGCCGACGCCATCTCGAGGGGACTGTAGGCAAGACTCCCACCCCCGATCGCGACTTGCGTATCACTCGGCATCTGGGTGGTGTCGAATCCAAAGCGTGGCAAGTAGTCGATTACCTTGCTACCTCCCACACTCGTTAGTACACGAATAGAAACGAGATTGATAGACCCTATTAACGCTTCACGCAGCCGAGTTGGACCTCGATAGGTACCGCCATCGTTTTTGGGTCGATACGAACCTTCCATGGACGGATCCTCGAAAACTAAAGGCGCATCAAGAAATACCGTAGCGGGCGTTACACCATTGTGAAGTGCCGCAGAATAAACAAACGGTTTGAAGCTAGAACCTGGTTGTCGACGAGCTTGCGTCGCATGGTTATATTGATTGACTTCAAAACTATAGCCGCCTACCAATGCACTTACCCCACCGGTGGTGGGATTGACCGCCACGAGTGCGCCTGAAACCGCAGGTATCTGACCGAGTACCCACGCTCCGTCTTGCATTCGCGTTCGTATAACGTCGCCTACCGACAACACCTCTCGCGCACTGGTTGGTCGTAAACCTACGAAGGCATCATCTAGAGCCCGTCTTGCCCACTCAATTCCTTCCCATGGAATGGTCTCTTCACTACCATCGGCTCGGAGTACGTTTGCCGATTGACTCTGCAAACTCAGAACGATCGCTGGTTCGAAGTCGTAAATCGGCGGATAGGTTTCCAGTGCTTCAAGCAAACTGGCTGTCGGCATCGTTACGTCGAGGCGTGCTTCTGGTCCTCTGTATCCGTACGTTTCATCGTAAGCTTCCAATTCACTGCGAATCGCTCGTTGTGCTGCCGCTTGCTGTTCTAAATCGATCGATGTGTAGATCGAAAAACCCGTGTAAATGTCGTCGCCGTAGAGATTTAAGAGTTCCTTCCGTGCAATTTCTGCGGGATACGGTGCGTGTAAGTCAAGCTGACGTGTGTAGACCTTCGCCGTTATTGGCGTTGCGACGGCCTCTTCATATTCGTCGATGGTGATTACTTTTGCATCACGCATCCGACGCAGAACGAGATTACGACGATCGAGCGCCCACTCAGGTCCATTGATCGGGTTACCAGCTTCTGGTCGTTTCGGCACACCTGCCAACATCGCCAACTGAGGTAGCGTTAGTTCATTCGGCGGCTTGTTGTAATAGGTATACGCTGCGGCTTGTACGCCGTACGCCCGTTTGCCAAAGGGCACCACATTGACATAGAGCTCTAGGATCTCATCCTTTGTTAGCTCTCGCTCAATCTTCAGCGCCAAGAGCATCTCCTTGACCTTTCGAATGACTGTTTTGTCACGCGACAGGTCAGCAACATTGCGCGGTAATTGCATCGTGATAGTGGACGCTCCGCGTACGATCTCAGGTTCGAAAATGAGTTCGACCATATTGTTCGCTAGGGAAATCCAATCGATTCCACTGTGGTTATAGAAACGCTTATCCTCCGTCGCAATCACGCCTTGTAGATAGAGGTCCGGCGCATCCCTTAACGCAATCGGAATCAAGCGACGTTCGCCAAACTCCGCAATTAGCTTGCCATCGTGTGTCAGAATGCGAAGTGGCGTCTCATAGCGATAGTGCCGATACGCCTCGGCTTCAGGAAGTTGTGGATCCAGATATAGAAAAAGCGCTGCTAGATTCACCGCAAACGCACAAACGACGACACTGAATACCCACGCCGCAATCTTTAAGACACCACGAGACTTGCCGTCGCGCTTGGCACGCGGCCGACTATCGAAAAACCTAGCTAACTTCGTCAGATCCACAAAGCGATTTAGCCATCTCATGACCTTAAATTATGTAGTGGCTAAATGGCATTGGACAAGCGTTAGCATGCCAGATCCTTCATGCGAACCGTTATAGATAGTTCGTTTACAGCCAATCATTCGACTGCGCGTCGTTCCGTCACCGAGCTTGACGTTGCATGTATTCCATTACGAGTTCGTTAGAAAAATCTAGAGTGTCGCATCGAGCTGACCAAGAAATCCCGATAATTCACATTTGGCGTCGCCAGTACCCACCGTTCAGCGAATTCCCGAATCAGCTTAACTAGACGCCGTTCATGTTTACTCGAAGCATATTTCTAGTCGGAATGACAGCATCCGGCAAGACGACAATCGGGAAAGACTTAGCAGCGCAACTTGGTTTTCCGTTCTTTGACTCAGATCGCGTTTTGGAGGAACGCGCAGGTGTCTCCATTCCGTGGATATTCGAGTTTGAGGGCGAATCTAAATTTCGACGACGCGAAGCATCCATCATCGATGAACTGTCCCAAATGCGAAATATCGTGCTCGCAACCGGCGGCGGTGCTGTCATGCGCGCAACCACGCGAGAATACCTTTCCGCGCGGGGATTTGTGGTCTATCTTCTCGCCTCAATTAACAAAATCTTGGCTCGCGTCGCCGAGGACACTTCGAGGCCACTACTTCAACAGGACGACCCAGAGGTTGTGATTGAACGGATGGCGAGAGAGAGAGAACCCCTTTACTCTGCATTGGCAGATGCGACATTCGATACGGATTCGTATGCGAATGCCCACGAGATTGCGTTGAGCATCGCGACTTGGTATCACTCGATGGTCAGACATTGAATCCAACGCTTTCGCTCGATCTCCCAGACGGTCGTACTAGCCAAATCTACATCGGTTCAGGTTACCTTCGCAATCAAGACCTAGTGTCCGCTATGGTGCTCTCCACGCGGGTCGGCGTAATCTCGAATGAACGAATTGCCTCCCTGTATCGTGACATCGTTAGTAACGTCACCCCAGACCACGAGATGATTCTGATCGGCGATGGCGAGCAGTACAAATCACTTGAGACTTACAGCGAAGTCATCGACCAGCTCATCGCGTATCGATTCAATCGGGATACGGCTATCGTCGCACTCGGTGGTGGTGTAGTAGGCGACCTGGCTGGATTCGTAGCTGCGACCTATCAACGCGGGATTCGCTTAATTCAGATTCCTACAACGTTGCTAGCTCAGGTTGATTCCGCAATCGGCGGCAAAACTGCCGTCAATCACTCAAGTGGCAAGAACCTGATCGGAGCGTTTTACCAACCTGAAACCGTACTCATCGATACCGAAGTACTAACCACGTTGCCCGACGAAATCTTCGTCGAAGGTCTGGCTGAAGTCATCAAGTACGGTGTCATCTACGATGCAGCTTTTTTTGAGTGGTTAGAAGACAACACAAAAGCCGTGTTAGCACGAGAACCAGACGCACTTCAGTTCATCGTGCGCCGTAGTTGCGAGATCAAAGCAGAAGTCGTCGCAGGCGACGAGCGCGAACAGAACCAACGAGCGATATTGAACTTTGGTCACACCATTGGTCACGCACTCGAAGCTGAAACACGGTATGGCGAGTTACTCCACGGTCAAGCAGTCAGCATCGGCATGGTAATGGAGACCGATTTAGCATGTCGCGAACGGTTGTGCGACGAACGAACCGCACAACGCATCCGCAACATTGTGAAAGCCTATCGACTTCCGTACGAGGCGCCACGCGTCGATAAAAATCGATTGCTCGCAAGTATGGCGATGGATAAGAAAGTCGTACGAGGTGAGTTGCGATTCGTTCTGCCCAAATCGATTGGTACGGTGGTACTAACAGGTGAGTATGACCAAAAGAACTTAGAAGCGACCCTCACCGCATGAGCTCACCAATGTCATTTATCCCACCTTATCATTTTGATTCAACGGTCATCGAGGAACGCATTGGCGCGTAAATCCCGATCCAGAGCACATAGTTCGGGCGGATTTAGCCTGACGAATTTTGTTGCCGGATTTGTCGTCGGATGCCTGGCATTGATTCTCGTGGCGGCAGTCGGTGTGCCGATGCTGGACAACTATCAACCTGACACGGTAGCCTTCCCGGATATCGATACATCTGCAGTGCAATATGAATACGAATTCCCCGATATCCTTGAATCAACAACGGATCGCGAACCGTCAGAAAACCCCGTCCGAGAGCTTGTATCGGTTGAGGAAACAGATGAATCAACCCCGGAGCAGGCGGTTGCCCCACCCATTGAGAGTTTTCTCCTTCAGGCTGGTTCATTTGAGCAACAGCGTCACGCAGACGTGTTTCGCGCATCATTGGTGTTGCGAGGTTATCAGGCAAAGACAACCGCAGTCGACGTACCCGGAATCGGTCCTCGATACCGAGTGGTGGTCGGGCCATACCCATCTCAAGCGGAAGCTCAAGCAGCGATTGACCGTTTAGGATCTGAACAAGTCAAAGCCATCTTACTTGGTATTCGGGAAACCTAGGATTCAAATCCGCCTCAATACGCTTTTTGTTTAACTATCGAGCACCAGTGTGAAACAATTTCACGGCACCACCATCCTAAGCGTCCGCCGTAATGACAAGGTCGCACTCGGCGGCGACGGCCAAGTCACACAAGGCCACGTCGTCTTAAAAAACAATGCGGTCAAAGTACGTCGCTTGTACAACGACAACGTCATCGCCGGTTTTGCCGGTGGCACAGCTGACGCGTTCACCTTGTTCGAACGCTTCGAGGCTAACCTTGAAAAGTACTCAGGTAACCTAACTCGAGCAGCGGTAGAACTCGCAAAAGATTGGCGCAGTGATCGAGCGTTGCGACGGCTCGAAGCACTGCTTGCCGTTGCTGATGCATCCAGCTCACTTGTCGTTAGTGGCAACGGCGATGTGATCGAACCCGATCAAGGTTTGATCGCAATCGGCTCTGGTGGACCTTACGCACAGGCCGCCGCGCTCGCAATGCTTGACAGTACGGAACTCGATGCGCATACGATTGTCGCAAAAGCACTACAAATCGCGGCTGATATCTGTATTTACACCAACACCCAACATCAAATCGAGACGCTGAGCACGAATTAATGGTCATGACCCCTAGAGAAACCGTTGGTGAACTGAATAAGTTCATCATCGGACAAGACGCCGCTAAGCGTGCGGTGGCGATCGCGCTGCGGAATCGCTGGCGCCGTATGCAGGTGGACGAGGCGATGCGCGATGAAATTACGCCAAAGAACATTCTGATGATCGGTCCGACTGGTGTCGGCAAAACAGAGATCGCTAGACGTCTAGCGCGTCTCACCAACGCTCCCTTTGTCAAAGTAGAGGCAACGAAATTCACCGAAGTCGGCTACGTTGGTCGCGATGTCGATTCAATCATCCGAGATCTCGTCGAAGCAGCGATCACGATACAACGCGAATCCGCAATGACCGAAGTACAGTCGAGAGCGGATCACGCTGCGGAGGAGCGAATCCTCGACGCACTTTTGAAGGTTAGTTCGAAAGGAGGCACAACAGACCCGGCGAATGGCGATGAAGCGGCGATAGAAACGCGAGACTGGTTACGTCAAAAACTCCGAAACGGAGATCTCGACGATCGGGAAGTCGAAATCGACGTCGCCTCGCAAGGTGTCAAGGTCCTCGTACCTGGGATGGGTGCTGATATGGACGATCTGTCTGATCAGATTCAATCAGCATTCGAGAATATCACTGGCGGTTCACGTCGTAAAACTGCTAAGCTGTCTGTGAAGGACGCATGGCGACGTGCGCGTGAGGAGGAAGCGTCGAATCTACTAAATGAGGACGAAATCCACAGCAACGCAATCAATCAAGTCGAAGATAGTGGAATCGTTTTCCTTGATGAAATCGACAAAGTCGCGTCACGTGATGACTTTGCTGGTCGAGATATCGCACATCAGGGCGTACAACGTGACTTGCTTCCTATTATCGAAGGATCAACGGTAACGACGCGCTATGGTTCGGTGAAGACGGACCATATCTTGTTCATCGCGTCCGGCGCATTTCATCTATCGAAACCCTCTGACCTGATCCCAGAATTACAGGGTCGACTCCCGATCCGAGTCGAGCTAAACGCGCTTACGCCGGACGACTTCGAGCGGATCCTCACCGATACCGATGTGGCGTTAACGAAGCAGTACGAAGCGCTTCTCGCAACGGACGGTATAACCGTGGAATACACCGCAGATGCAGTAAGACGCATCGCGGAAATCGCGTTTGAAGTAAATGAGAACACCGAGAATATCGGTGCACGTCGTCTACACACGATCATGGAAAGATTGATGGACGAGGTGTCCTTTAGCGCCGGAGACACGATCCAAGCCGTGAAGATAGACGCAAACTATGTAAATGAGCACCTCGAAGAGCTGGCGAAAGACCAAGATCTCTCACGCTTCATACTCTAAGTCCGCGGCTAGATAACGCATGACACCCACGGCGATCACCTATCACTCGAATGCTAAGACGCTTGAGATAGAGTTTGACGACGGTGTCACAGCCACATTGACAGCAGAGGCGCTTCGCGTTTTTAGTCCTTCAGCGGAGGTCCGAGGGCATTCTCCTGAAGAAAGCGTCCTTCAAACTGGAAAAAAACACGTCGGGGTCGACAAGATAGAACCCATTGGAAATTACGCAATCCGAATCCTGTTCGACGATGGTCACGATACCGGGATCTATTCGTGGGACTACCTACGAGAACTACACGACCAACATGATAGCTACTGGCAGAAGTACCTTGCGGACCTCAAGGCAGCGAATGCCACAAGACTACCGCAGATTCCAGTCGGACATTGGCAGCCAACGTCCAAGCATGAGTGAGCCTAAGGTCTTTTTCGGACGTGAGGAGGTATCCGCCTCAGAGAAAACCGCTCGAGTCCATAACGTCTTCGACAGCGTCGCGTCCCGATATGACGTCATGAACGACTTCATGTCTCTGGGTACGCATCGCGTACTAAAACGGATCGTCGTCGAGACTGCCGCTCTTCGGCAAGGAAACGCGGTACTGGATGCTGCTGGCGGTACTGGTGATATTTCCCGCCTCCTCACCAAGGCGGTAGGTCCTTCAGGTAGCGTCACTTGTTTCGATATCAACAACGCGATGTTAGAAGAGGGGCGAGATCGTTCAATCGACGCCGGTTGCATGGATGTTAATTTCGTACTAGCCGACGCTCAGCAACTCCCATTTCAGGACGCACAGTTCGATGCCGTTACGATCGGGTTCGGGTTACGCAATGTAGCAGATCAATCACGTGCACTAACTGAGTTTCGGCGCGTATTACGACCCGGTGGTCGTTTGGTCGTGCTTGATTTCTCGAAACCTACGAATCCTGTACTTGGTTTCGCATTCGGAACGTTTATGAGGACCTGGCCTCTAATCGGAAGCCTCGTCGTCGGTACGCCTCGACCTTACGAGTATCTTGTCGAGTCAATCGAAACACACCCGTCGCAAAACGTGCTAGCGCTGATGCTCCGAGACAGTGGGTTCAACGAAGTTCGTTACGATAATTTACTTGGCGGCATCGCCGCGCTTCATTGGGGCACAGCAACATGAGCATATTAGAAAGCACTTTCGCTGGAGGAATGGAGACCGCAATCAAGACGCGTGTTTCCTTTGATTCGAAAGCTAGACAAGCCCTTGAGCGCCTCGAAGGTCGATCTGTTCAGTTCAATATGTCAGGTCAAGACTTCCACTTGAAGGTCGTCGATGGGCACGTTGAAGTGAAGCCTGATGACGTCGACGACCCCGATCTCGAAATTACTGGCTCGATGTCGAGTATTAGTCAGGCTCTCATGACGTCAAATACGAGCAATATTGCTCTGCACGGTGACGAAACGATTCTCGACGAATTACACGTGATTTTCGGACCACCTCTCGACCCCAAAGACGTGGCAGATAAAGCGAAAGCCGCCAGAGACTATGGTATTGCAGCCGCACGTTCCGCGATGGAAACAATCAGTGCCCAATTCGCCAACATTTCCAGTAACGGTGAATCCGTCGCCAAGCTGGAAGATCGTGTCGCAGAACTCGAAGCGCGAGTAAACGAACTCCAACACCAGCTCTCCGAGTCAAGCGGACGGAAAACTAGCGCCGACGACTAGGCGGTGGTTGCGTGAGACCACTGTGGCACGGTTTGCGGATCCTCCTTACGGTCATCCGCTTTCGTCTTGACACCATCCTACTTGAGCTAACGAAAGACCATTGGCTACGATGGCTTCTACTCTCTCGGTACCTTCCGAAACCTAGAAAATCGTCTGCGCTTCGGTTACGAGAAGCGATCGAACACCTTGGTCCCGTATTCATTAAGTTCGGTCAGATTCTTTCGACACGTCGCGACCTATTACCCGTCGACTACGCAGATCAACTTGCCAAGCTACAAGATCAGGTACCACCATTTCCGACCGATGAAGCGATTTCAAGAATCGAAAAGTCCTTGAACAGAAGTCTTAACGACTTGTTCAGTGACTTCAAACGTGATCCCATCGCGTCCGCATCGCTCGCGCAAGTTCATGCCGCGCGCCTTCAAGATGGTAACGAAGTCGTTGTAAAGGTCATTCGTCCAGATGTCGCCGATCGCATTCGCAAAGATCTAGCCCTCATTTTTCAGGCGGTCACGTTTCTCCATGCGGTATCTCGAGATGCTAGACGACTTAGGTTGATCGAGGTCGTCCAGGACTACGAAGAGACCATCTTTAATGAGCTTGATTTAACGAAGGAAGCTCACAACACGACGAGACTTCGCTACAACTTCGCCGATTCCGAACTTTTGTACGTGCCGCGGGTCTTTCGCGACTTCACGACAACCGACGTGCTCGTTCTAGAACGGATTCACGGTGTACCGATCTCCGCAACAAGCGAGCTCTCTGCGCGAGGTACAGATCTAAAGAAACTCGCCGTACGAGGTGTTGAGACGTTTTTCACGCAAGTTTTCGAGCACAACTTCTTCCACGCCGACATGCATCCTGGCAACATATTTATCGACGCCGCAGATCCATCCAATCCAAGCTATATCGCAGTGGATTGCGCCATCATGGGACAGCTGACCGCCGAAGATCAAACCTACCTCGCTCGGAATATCGTCGCATTCTTCAATCAGGATTTCAAAGAGATCGCACAACTCCACGCGGAGTCAGGTTGGATCGGTGCCGAATCTGATGTGCAAGCATTTGAGCAAGTCATCCGCGAGCTTTGTGAACCGTTATTTCTTCAACCACTTTCGCAGATTTCTTTCGGTCATTTCTTATTAAATCTGTTCACTACGGCACGCCAATTCAATATGGAGGTTCAACCTCAACTTGTGCTACTTCAGAAGACGCTTCTGAACATTGAAGGATTGGGTAGACAACTCGATCCAGATTTGGACTTGTGGACCACGGCAAAACCTTTTATGGAACGGTGGATGCAGAATCGCTATGGCGTAGAAGCTACATTGAAGGCATTCACCGATAACGCGCCGAAGCTTCTCGGTCAGCTACCTCGACTTCCGCACTTATTACTAACCGCAGGTGATCGGCTAAATAGCGTTGAGCGACAGTTGCGCGTTCAGACACATGCGATGGAGAAACTTCAGTCGAGTCTAAACGAATCGCGTATTACGAATTGGCGCAAGCTGTGGGTCATACTCTTCGGTCTCGGAGGTATCGCGCAATTCTGTGCGGTCTTGCTGAATTGGCTACCAGTCGATAACCATGACACATTTTTAGTCGGCGGTATCGTTAGTTGCCTCGTCGCCGTTTCTTTGTCAGTGAAGCGCTGACGGAACGGCATAGCGAGTGGAAGTCCGAAGCTATAAAAAACAGTGTTTCAACGATATACTTGAAAGAGTCGATCACGAGCACTCGCTGACGCTTCGCTCCGATTGAACCGACGGTAAGGTGAAGTTAACGAGGTTGTTGCTAACAACCAACACAAGCTAACTTGGCATGATCGCGATCGAACGCAACACAGCCTTAGAGGTCATCAAACGTGGCAATAGGCCCGCTCGAATTGATTTTGTACTTTGTGATCCTACTCGGAATAGGTTTCGCGATCGTGCGCTTTTTCACGCGCTAGAGGTACTTCAAAATGTCATTCGGACCGCTTGAAATCACGACGATCTTCGTTTCACTTTTGATCCTTGTGAGTGCGTGTGTTGGCGCGTATGTCATAGTACGTTATTTGGCGAAGGCAATTGCGCGTCATATTCGTCGATAGAGGTAACCCAAAATGTCATTCGGTCCACTTGAAATTGGTCTGATCCTGGTGATCGTCCTCTTGGTTTTCGGCGGAAAGAAGCTGAAATCGCTCGGAAGTGACCTCGGCCAGGCCATCAAAGGCTTCCGTTCCACTATGGGAACAGAACAATCTGGTAGCGAATCCGATTCGCCTAATCCTGATACGGGCGAACCGAAAACGAAGTCAAACGACTGAGACTGCCATGTTCGACATTTCTTTTGCCGAACTATTTCTCATAAGCGTCATTGCGCTTCTCATACTCGGTCCGCAACGCCTCCCCGAAGTATTGCGAACGGTCGGACTATGGATGGGAAGAATGAGACGCGTCTACAACAATGTACGTCAGGAAATCGACCGTGAAGTCGGTATGGACGACATACGCCGCCAGCTCCACAACGAGCAGATCACCGCAGAGCTGAAGCAAGTAGAAGCCGAAGCAAAAGCCTTAAAACGCGATATTTCGAGCAGCGTCTCAGATGCAATACGCGAAGGCGAAACTGAGGTTAACGACAAACCATCGCCCAAGCCTTCGAGCGATGAGAATCCCGCCCGTGAGTGATCCTCTCTATCCAGACGACAAACCGCCAGATCGAGAAAGTGAACACGACGCAGCGGTAGACAACGACGAGCAACCGCTGCTAAGTCACCTTGTTGAGCTTCGAAAACGCATTTTGCGTGCGTTGCTCGCAGTGGCACTTGCATTCATTCCTTTGATGTTGTTCGCCAACGATGTATATCGTTGGATCGCATCACCATTAATGGCGCATTTACCCGGTGGCGCAACCATGATTGCCACCGAAGTCGCCTCACCGTTCCTAACGCCGTTCAAAATGGCAGCCTACGGCGCACTTTTCATCGGCATGCCATTTGTTCTTCACCAAATCTGGGCTTTCGTTGCACCTGGTCTCTATCTTCGCGAGAAGAAATTTGCGGTTCCCCTGCTCGTTTCGAGTGTGGTGCTGTTTTATCTTGGTATGGTGTTCGCGTATTTCGTCGTATTTCCGCTCGTATTTCAATTCTTTGCCGCAACGATTCCCGACGACGTCACATGGATGACGGACATTAACGCTTATCTTAGTTTCGTCATCAAGATCATCACAGCGTTTGGCATCGTGTTTGAAATCCCAATTGCAACGATGCTAATCGTGATGGCGGGTTTTAGTACGCCCAAGCGCATCGCACGTAAGCGACCCTACGTGATCGTGGGGTGTTTCTTCATCGGCATGATGTTGACGCCACCAGACATCATTTCTCAAGTACTCCTCGCCATACCCGCGTGGATTCTCTTTGAGCTAGGAATCTTGATGTCGAAACTCGTCTTTAAGCCTGATGAAGAAGAAGAGTAACGGGACCGTCGTTGACCAACGCAACCTGCATATTCGCACCGAATCGTCCCGTTGCAACGTCCTTAATCTGCTCTCTTAATACACCAACGAAGTGATTCACAAGCTGTTCGGCTTCGTCCGGCGCGGCGGCGTATGAAAAACTCGGTCTATTTCCTTTTCTGACGTCTGCTGCGAGCGTGAATTGAGATACCACGAGAACAGACCCTTCCGCATCGACAACGGACCGGTCCATTGGTTTGTTTTCACTTGGAAAAACTCGCAACGATGCAGTTTTGTTCGCAAGGCGAGTAGCCGTTTCCACAGTGTCATCGCGTTCTACCCCCAGAAAGACCAACAAGCCGGGACCGATCGCTGCGATTTCTGCGTCGCCAACTGAAACAGAGGCACGTACTACCCGTTGGAGCAGCGCTTTCATGCACCGTTCCTAAAATTCCGCGCGTGATGGCTCTCCCTCGACAACCACGCGCAATTGCGCTCATATCCGGTGGACTTGACTCCATGCTGGCGGCGAAAGTTGTGCAATCTCACGGTGTCCACGTGGAAGGCGTGAATTTCTTCACAGGGTTTTGCGTAGAAGGACATACGCAAGCCGTCAAACGCACTAAGAAGCAAAAAGTTAAGCGTCATTCTGCGTTGTGGTGCGCCGAGCAGATCGGAATTCCGATGCAAATCGTCGACATTTCTGAAGAGTACAAAGACATTGTCGTTAGTCCCCAGTACGGTTATGGTCGGTTGTTGAATCCATGCTTGGACTGCAAGATCTTTATGGTGAACCACGCACTGGACTTGAAGGGCAACGACAATGAACCATTCGATTTCGTGATCACTGGCGAAGTCGTCGGACAACGTCCTAAATCACAACGTACCGAAACGATGGCGATTATCGCCAGGGAGTCAGGTGCAGATGATCGGCTCCTTCGACCTCTTTGCGCTAGGAATCTACCACCGTCGTTACCGGAACGTGAAGGATGGGTAGATCGCGACAAGCTCTACGGATTCTCAGGTCGAAGTCGCAAGCCTCAATTCGCGCTTGCGAAAGAACTCGGGATATCCGAATGGAGTCAACCGGCAGGTGGTTGCTGTTTCCTTACAGACGAAAGCTACACCAAGAAACTACAGGACTTGTGGGATTCTCGCGGTCGGAAGGACTACGACCTCGAAGATGTCGTGTTATTAAAGATTGGGCGACATATTCGACCAGCGCCCCACTTTAAGCTGATCATTGGTCGTGAAGAAGGTGAGAACCAGTATCTACGCGGTTTTCGGCACAAATTCGCACATATGACCACGGTATCTCACACGGGACCTTTGTGTCTCGTCGACGGTGAACCAACTTCCGAGGAGCGAAGACTTGCGTCACGAATCCTCGCTCGTTACAGCCGAGGTCGCGAGGCATCAGATGTTACCGTTCGAATAACGGATCCGTCAGGTGTTTCTGAAGAGGTCATTGTTGAACCCTTTGAACCACACCTAATACCTCAGGATTGGACGCTAACGAATTAGTGAATACTGCGAAGTTTCTCGACACGAAGGGTCTCTTGTGTCCATTGCCTGTTATTCGTCTGCAAGAATTCGTCCGAGGCGTTGAAAGCGAAACGGAAGTCACGGTTGTGGCGACCGATCCCGGCGTACTTGCGGATATTCCAAGTTGGTGCCGGGTGAACGGACATGAGCTGATCGCCGCTAAGGAACTCGGACAGGAGTATCACGTGACAGTTCGAGCGATTCCTCAGTTGTCCACATAGAAGCAGCGGAGAGCGAGAGTTTCTGTACCTCTGATATCAAGAGCTGACTGACGGCTAAGGTCCGTCGCACCCCCTAAAATCCCGCGTTCAATATAAGGAACGACCATGCCAGCAACCAAAGAATCAATTTCACGAGCGGTTTCACCCAAGGACGGCCCTGTCGCCGTGACGGGCGCTAGCGGCTATATCGGCTCGTGGATCGTTGAAGATCTGCTTGACCAGGGATACGAAACCCGTGCCTGCGTGAGGGACAAAAGCAAACCCGAGAAGGTCGACCATTTGCTCGAGCTGGGCGAGGACCCCGCGTACCGCGGACGGCTTGAGCTTTGTGAAGGCGATCTGAACAAGGAAGGAAGCTACGACGACGCATTCCGTGACTGTAGTGCTGTGATTCACGCTGGCGCAGCCGTTGGCTACAACCGTGAAACGCCACAGGAGGTATACGATGGATGCTTTACCGAAGTCACGCATGTGCTAGATAGCGCAATCAATGGTGGTTCACTGCGCAGATTCGTCTTTACGAGCTCATTCGCGGCGGTTGGACACCCTCGTCCTCAAGGCTACGTGTTCACCGAAAAGGATTGGTGTGGCGATAACCTGGAAGGGTATCGTGGACGATGGACCGAGGAACAAATCCCGAAGAACCGTGATATTGCATACGCGATGGCAAAGGCAAACACGGAACGCATGATCTACAAGCGTGCAGAGGAAGCAGGTACTTTCGACGCGATGGCGATTCTCCCGTTACATGTGATCGGACCATTGATGTGCGTCAACCACGACCAAGGATGGAGCTGGCAAAACTGCATGCGATACATGATGGATGGCAAACCATATAAGAAATCACAGGGTGGTCGAATGTTGTGGAACTGCGTCGACGTCCGCGATACGGCGCGTGCACACCGCCTGGCTGCCGAAAGCACAATCGCTTCAAACGGATCGAGATTCATCCTGTCGGCAGCGGACCGGAGCGGTGAGCTTTTCACTTGGGAGTTGCAGCAAATGCTCTACGATCTTTACCCCAGTGTCGATCTCATTGGCGGTGAAGAAATGAACGGAGAGGAACCTGCCGAACCAACGTACGACTCGCCACGTTCCTATTGCCTGCTTGCTAAGCAGGAGCTCGGATTGGACACCTACCCGATTGAAGAGACCGTTCGAGACACGATTGATTCTTACTATGCGTTAGGAATCATCGATCCGTAACAGCCGTCGCACTCAGTAGCAAGTATTTGTAAATTCTCGAATCTTGCTCATATTTTGAGCAAGATGTTGCACTATTATTGTGCATCTCCTTGCTAACGGGCGCGAAATTTGCTCAATATAGATGGCATGGATATTGCATAGGCTAATTACGACCTTGCGTTAGCTGCACTATGCCTGTCCATCAAGACATTATTGACGCAATCAAGGTCGCGATTGTCGTAGTGGATACACATTTCGCGATTCAATACATGAACAACACCGCTGAAGATTTCTGTGGCGGAAGCCTGGAGCATTTTCGCGGTGAGCGGATTGGATCGCTCTTTGAAGGACAAGACGTTACCGAAGAAGCGCTTCAACAGTGCTTCGATGCCTACGAGACCTATACGCTCCGACAAGTAGAGCTGAAAGTCACCACTACAAATCAAAGTACGGTCGCCAATATCGCCGTTTCGCCCATCCAAGGGCAGCACCTCGTATTCGAAATTGAGCCGTTCGACCGCGTCATGTTCATGAACAAGGAAGACCAGATGCGGAACGCACAGCTGGCGAGCCGTCAACTTGTGCGCGGCATGGCGCACGAAATCAAGAATCCACTCGGCAGCATTCGAGGCGCTGCACAGCTGTTGCGCAAAGACCTCAAAACGAATGATCAGATCGACTATACGGATCTCATTATTGGAGAAGTCGACCGACTCAAGACGTTGGTAGATCGGATGTTGGGACCGAATCACAGCCCGTGTTTCGACGTAGTGAATGTCCATGAGGTCATAGAAAAGGTACTTCGCATCGTCTCGAGTGAAGATCAAACCAGTTGGGAAATCGAACGCGATTACGACCCGAGTATGCCCGGTGTGCTTGGCGATTTCGACCAACTGACGCAAGCAGTGTTAAACATCATTCAAAACGCCAAAGACGCCACACAGGAAGAGGCAACGCCTCGGCTCGTGATTCGCACGGGGATCGAACATCAATTCACCATAGGAACAATGCGTCACCCTATGGTCGCACGGGTGCAGATCGAAGACAACGGAATCGGAATCCCTCAAGAGATTCAAGATCAGATCTTTTTTCCTCTAGTAACCGGAAAGTCAACCGGAACCGGATTGGGTTTAGCGATCACACACACCATCATCGGTATGCACAACGGCTTAATCATGTGTACAAGCGAAACGGGTTTCACTACGTTCGTCATCTATCTACCGCTTGCTAACCAAAGTGATAGGGGCGCTCGTGAACTATGAGTAACGATTCAGTCTGGATCGTAGATGACGATAAAAGCATCCGATTCGTGCTCGAAAGAGCACTTAGCAATTTCGGAATGGCAGCTCGTACATTCGATTCTGTACAGGCCGTGCTGTCAGAACTCGAGGACAATCAACCGAAGGTGATTCTTACCGACATTCGGATGCCGGGCTTGGATGGTCACGAGCTAATGCGGCAGGTTAAGACCTCGCATCCTGAGATTCCAATCGTCGTAATGACTGCCTACTCTGACCTTGAGAGTACGGTGACTTCGTTTAGTGAGGGTGCGTTTGAGTATCTCTCGAAACCGTTCGACATCGATGAAGTCCATAGCACGCTACAACGAGCGTTAGCGCAACGCAAGACCGATTCACCCATCGAAAGCAAGGAGGCAGTGGTATCGGACGCGATCATAGGGCAGGCACCAGCGATGCAAGAGGCGTATCGCGCGATCGGGAGACTCTCGCAATCGAGTGCGACAGTTCTGATTACGGGTGAAACAGGAACAGGTAAAGAGCTGGTCGCGAATGCACTTCACACTCATAGCCCCCGCTCTGAAAGTCCCTTTGTTGCACTTAACATGGCGGCACTCCCCAATGATCTCATTGAAGCTGAGTTATTTGGCTTTGAGAAAGGCGCATTCACGGGCGCCAATGCGCGTCGAATTGGGTTATTTGAACAAGCAGATTCTGGAACGCTGTTTCTAGACGAAATCGCCGATATGCCTCTTACCGCACAGACAAGACTGCTACGCGTTCTATCGGATGGTAGTTTTTATCGTATCGGAGGGAGGGAATCGATTACGGTAGATGTTCGCATCATTGCGGCTACCCACGGAGATATGGAGCATCTAGTTCGAGACGGGCAGTTTCGGGAGGATCTCTACCATCGCTTAAACGTTATCCGTATACATGTACCGCCGTTACGCGATCGCAAATCAGACATCGTCGAACTAACCCGCAAATTCATGCGTGAAGCGGCCGACAACCTCGGAGTCGAAACCAAAACTCTGACCGACGAGACGCTCACGTATCTCGAATCGCTTGACTGGCCAGGAAACGTAAGACAACTTGAGAACACGTGCCATTGGCTAACAGTTATGGCACCCGGACGGGAGGTCGTGGTCTCTGATTTACCACCTGAGTTACATGTAGAAAGTCGGAATGATCAGATCTCCAGTGACTGGTCGAGTTCACTACGAGCGTATATCCAGGAACACCTCGACAACGGCGGCGCAAACCTACTAGACGTTACCCAACCGATGTTTGAAAAAACGCTCATCGACATCGCTTTAAATCACACATCGGGTCACAAGCAGGAAGCTGCAAAACTCATCGGCTACGCGCGCAATACACTTTCACAGAAGATCAATAAATACAACATCGTGTGAACGACGATTCCTCTGAATTCAGTAAGAAATTTCTGAATATCGTTCTCTATCAACCAGAAATACCGCCGAATACCGGTAACACGATCCGACTCGCGGCGAATACGGGCGCATCGCTGACGCTTGTCGAGCCACTCGGTTTTGAAATGGACGATCGCCGTCTACGTCGTGCTGGACTCGACTACGACGAGTGGGTTAACGTTCGTGTTTGTAGTACATTGTCCGACGCGTTGGCCCCATTCGATCCGGAACGCGTGTTCGCCTTCTCAACGAAAGCGTCTCGCTCATTTACTGACGTCGTATATCAACCGTATGACGTGTTGATGTTCGGCCCAGAGACACGCGGGTTACCGGAAACGCTTCGCGATCGTTTTGCAAGCAACTTATTACGTATTCCGATGTTACCGAACAGTCGCAGTATGAATATGGCGAACTCAGTCGCTGTTGCCTTATACGAAGCGTGGCGACAACTAGATTTCGCGGACGGTCGTTGATCGTCCCTTAGTTCAAGACTTCGTCGGTGCTGACGTGCGCGCTCATCGCGGACTGCGTGTTCTTTAGATTCATTTGTCGCAGTCCTTCTTCAAAAACTTTCTCGAAATTGAAATGACCCAACATCAGTGGTGGTATAGACATTCGAACAGCTAGATTGTCAACCGCTTCCCGAACGTATGGAAACAAAGCGTTCGTTGCTTCTACCGCGAGGATTCGCTGTATATCCGATTGACTCTTCTCGGACTGAACTCGCACCAACGCCGCTTGTTCGAGCGTCATTTCCAACGCTAATTTATCCAAGTTCTTGCAGGTCATAGTCAGCTTGAGCGATACTTCGTATCGATGATCACCAGCGGGTCGGAAGTCGCCCTGGATATTCATATCCGCGTTCGGCTGCCACTTCATGTTAAACAGGTTAGGTGTGTCGTGCAGTGTCACGTCAACGTTTCGAAGATAGATACGCTCGAAACGCCATGCGAGATTGATTTTTACCGTTTCATCCGCCATCGCTGAATCGACTAGTGGCGCCCTTTAATTAAAGGCATGTTTTCAGCTTGCCATGCGCTCAGACCACCACGAAGCCTAGAAACATTGCGGAAACCTGCTTTTTTTAACATCGTACCCATCGAACCCGCGTGTTGACCCATCTTGCATACGATGACGATTGGTCGTTCTTTGAACTTTTCGATCTCTTTCAAACGAGACTGCAAAGATGAATGTGGAATATTGATCGCGTCCGTGATATGACCAGCCGAGTATTCGCTGGTGTCCCTAACATCCAGGACCACAGCCTTTTGTTGATTTACGAGATTGACGAGTTGTTGCGACGATATCGACTGCCCGCTACGCTTCATTTCATTGACGAAGAAAGCTATCAACAGTGCTCCAAATGTAGTGGATAGCAACCAATGATTTGCTATAAATTCGAAGAATTGCTCCATTTAAAAATGCGATCACGACTATCTATTTACAGAAAAAATTATAGGATTGGACATTTGGCCTAACTACACTTTCGCCTTGATTTTTTCACGGCGGATGCAATGAAACCAACCACCTTACTGGTCATTCTGGATGGTTGGGGGCATCGTCACGAGACGACGTTTAACGCGATCTACCACGCGAATACACCGACGTGGGATCGACTCTGGCGTGAGTTTCCACACGCGCTTCTCGAATGTAGCGGCGAGCACGTTGGATTACCCCACGGTCAAATGGGAAACTCCGAAGTAGGACACATCACGATCGGCGCAGGTCGTATCGTTCGCCAAGATCTCAATCGAATAGACCACAGTATCGAAGACGGCTCCTTCGCCCGGAATCCCGCAATTCAATCCGTCACGAACGCGTCGTCGACAGGCACTCTTCACGTTTTCGGATTGCTTTCACCAGGAGGCGTACATAGCCACGAAGAGCACATTTTTTCGATGATCGATCATGCACTTTTCGCGAAGCGGGAGGTTGCACTGCATGCGTTCCTCGATGGGCGAGATACACCGCCGCAAAGCGCAGAGTCGTCGATCGAACGTGCCGTCCACCTCCAAAAATCTAACCCTCGGTTTACGTTGGCTTCAATCTGCGGTCGCTACTATGCGATGGACCGAGATAACCGTTGGGAGAGAACTAAACTCGCGTATGACCTATTCGTCGAAGGCATCTCGCGATTTCGAGCTCTCGACGGTTTACAGGCGTTGCACAGCGCCTACGAACGCGGAGAATTCGACGAGTTTGTCATTCCGACACAAATCGGTTCGGGACGTATCGTTCAAGACGGTGACGACGCAGTGTTCATGAATTTTCGCGCGGACCGCGTGCGCCAGCTCTGTCGTGCGTTCACAGATGATCGAGACGAAAGTACGTTCCCTCGTTCTACTCGCCCTCGTATTAATCAGTTGGTGTGCCTATCGCCTTATGCCGACGATATCTCCGATGGAGGCAGTCATGTCAACCAGGTTCAGATTGCGTTTGAACCTGAGGAGCTAAAGGACACGCTTGCGTCTGTTCTGGCTGCTGCCCACAAAACACAACTCCGGATCGCCGAGACGGAGAAATACGCTCACGTAACGTACTTTTTCTCCGGCGGTTCAGAAGTTACGTACGATGGCGAAACGCGTCTCATTATTCCCTCGCCTAAAGTCGCCACTTACGATCTACAACCAGAAATGAGCGCTCGCGAAGTAACCGCCGAAATCGTTTCAGCGGTCCGGAATTCGCAATTCGACGTGATTGTCTGCAACATCGCAAATGCGGATATGGTCGGTCACACAGGTGACTTTAAAGCGGCTATTAGTGCCGTCGAGTGCATCGATGATTGCCTCCAACAGCTCACTGACGTCATACTCGAAACCAACTCATGTTGCCTTATTACGGCAGACCACGGTAACGTTGAAGAAATGGTGAACGCAACGAGTGAACAGCCGCATACAGCGCACACAACTGGTGTCGTACCGTTCATATGCGTGGGAGGCGGTGCACACCAGATCGAACCTACCGGCGGTTTAAAAGATGTTGCGCCTACCATCCTTGCTCTCATGGGGATCGAACAGCCAGCAGAGATGACTGGTCGATCGCTAGTTTATTGAGCGTGCGGGGTCGCGTTTGTTTCTGCGCATTCGTCGGTGCGCTCACGCTTTCATATCTCCTGACGTCAGAGGTCATCGGCCAACAAGAGTCTGAACCTGATCGAGAGTTTCAGCAGATCAAACACGAGATTTCGACCAAACAATCACTCCGTGCGAGTAAGGACCGCGAACGCGCCGAATTGAGACGACAGATCGCCGAAGTTGAAAGGGAGCGCAATCGACTGCAGGACCTCCATGCGACCTTAGAACGCAATCTCCACGAATCCGAACAGTCGCTCTCAGAAAACACCGCAAAGGTTGTTTCATACACCGGGTTAAGGGATCAGAAAACGACAGAGCTAGCCTGGAATGCTGTGACATCTCAACAGCTAAAAACGCGCAATCCACTAACCATGTTGATCGTTCAGAGCGATCCACTGAAGGTCGATCGCCTCTATCACTATCACAAATACTTTGTCGAGCAACTTGAAGGTCAGATCAGCGAATTGGAGCAACATCTTCTTACGTTAGAACAGTTGATCCAAGATGCTAATAACGCCCGCGTTTTGCATGCCGCAAACGAACGGGAATTCGAGATTAACGCGTCAGCGCTGCAAGATCGAAGTAATCATCTTTCAACACTCAACAATCAATTGCAGACAGAAATCGATGTGCTCGATCGGGACCTCGCTCAGCTCGTGCGAGAACGTGAACGACTTAGTCAAATGATCGCTGCGCGTACCGCATCCCGGACTCGCACAGGACCCGTAATAACACCCGCAACGCGAGGAGGTATGCAAAACTGGCCAGTCGTCGGTCCCGTACGTCAACAATTTGGTTCACTCCGAGCCGACGGACGAATCCGCTCCGAAGGAATCGTCATTAACGCAACCCAAGGAGCACCTATTACTGCGATTGCTGGCGGAACCGTTTTATTTGCGGAGTGGTTTGAAGGTTACGGCAATACGATGATCATCGACCATGGGGACGAACTCATCGCGATCTATGCTCACTGCGACACCTTACTCAAACAAGCGAGTGAACCGGTCGAAGCGGGAGAAACAATCGGTACAGTTGGAATTAGCGGAACCGAGGACGCTGCGGGTCTTTATTTTGAGATTAGAGTAAGGAATGAACCCACCGACCCAACACGCTGGTTCAATAGTCCGTGAGTCAGGTCGCTCGATCGCCAAACTAGCGCTATGCGCGCCAGACATGAACGTAGGTAATCGCTGGACCACGTGAGATCGTATGACTTCGGCCATTGATCCAGGAGCGTTTCGTGAGCGTGTATGAACGACCAAATCGGCCTCGCTCGACATACAAACAATCTCGCCTAGTTGTCGAAATTCATTCGAGCAGAGGTTCAATACATGGTCTAAAATCGCCGTTCATTTTCAACGCAGAACGCTCGTGTCCCGCGCCGCGCAAGTTAGTCGCAATACGCTTGAAACTCGTATAACCGTAAGACTCCAAATAGACGGCGACGGGCAATCGCGTTTTGACACCGGACTACCGTTTTTTGAGCACATGCTCCAGCAGATTGCTCGTCACGGTCTATTCGATCTTGAGATCGATGCAGAAGGCGATCTCGAGGTCGACGCGCACCATACCGTCGAAGACATCGGCATTACATTGGGTCAGGCATTTGCCGAGGCGACGGAGAACAAGACAGGCTTAACTAGGTACGGACATGCATATGTCCCTCTAGATGAAGCGCTCTCCCGAGTGGTCGTCGATTGCTCAGGTCGGCCGGGACTTTCCTATGAGGTCGAGTTCACGCGTCCTCGAATTTCTGATTTCGATGTAGATTTATTACGGGAGTTCTTTCAAGGTTTTGTGAATCACGCTCTCGTGACGTTACACATCGACAACATTAAAGGGATTAACGCACACCATCAGGCTGAAACAATTTTCAAAGCGTTTGGTCGAGCGCTAAGAATGGCAACGACGCTGGACGCTCGAGTTCTCGACACACCTTCTACGAAGGGCACTCTGTGATCCTAATCCCGGCAATCGATTTACATGATGGTCAATGCGTTCAGCTGAAACGAGGTTTGTTGAACACCGCCAAGATTTACGACAACAACGCAGGTAATTTAGCTACACATTGGGTTAGTGAGGGCGCACAGCGGCTCCACGTCGTTGACCTTGATGGCGCTTTTTCTGGTCAATCCGAAAACCATGCTAGCATCCGCCAGATTGTGGAAGCCGCGGGAGATACGCCCGTACAGCTAGGCGGTGGCATTCGAACCATGGATGCTGTCGCCTCGTGGATCGATGCTGGCATCGCCCAAGTTTGCATCGGTACACAAGCCGTCGAGGACATTGATTTTTTCACTGCTGCCGCTGAACGATATCCTCATCAGATTATTCTGGCGCTGGATGCAAGAGGCGGGTTAGTCTCGACGAGGGGTTGGGACACGACGACCGACGTCCCGGTCCGCGACCTGCTCGAGCTATGCGCTGAACTGCCACTGTTTGCTTTGGTATTCACGGACATCGAGAGCGACGGTATGATGACTGGCGTCAATCTCAAGCGAACGGCACAAGTCCTGGCCGATACCGACATCCCGGTAATCGCGTCTGGCGGCGTGAGAGGTATCGTTGACTTGGAACAGTTACGCGATTTGCACGTTGGAGACAAGCGGCTGTTTGGCGCGATCAGTGGTAGTGCACTATATGAGAAAGCGCTAGATTTTCGGCGAGGCGTATTGGTGTTAAAAACGGGTCCTTAGTAAAAACGGATCCTTCGCACCCACGTCACTTCAACTCAACTCCCAAGGTAATTGCGCACCAAGCGCTCCTCCGGTCTCGATCTACTTAGCACCTAGAGGCGATCTGACAGACTCCCATAAGGTAGGAAACGATTCTCGGTATGAGACTTTATCCACAAAAATAGATCACCGGGTAACGCGTTCCGCGCCTTTAAGACCCTAATTAACGTTAAAACAGGTGATCGGCTACCAGCTTCAAAACCGCTAAAGTCACGTTCAATTACAGTCAAAACCTTGATCCATGCTTCGATCGTAGCATCTGATTCGGTGCCAACAAATGACCGCCACGCTTCAGAATCCACAAGCATCGTTGGTCGTAACAACGCTTGCTCGTCGTCGGTGAGACTGAACGTTTCTGTCTCAATTTGCGATGCCGCATGATTCAGAATTACGCGGTGGCTTGATGTCAAGCTTGTTGCAGATGGATCCCAGCTTTCAACCGTCACTTGATGAACAACACCCTAATTCGCAGCACGCTAACGTACAAGCTTATCGAATGTCGCGCCACTTCGTAACTAGGATGAAACAAATTCGCCGATGATCGACTGGTTTGCAAACCGGGTATTAGGGTGGGCCGAACGACACGGTCGAACAGATCTTCCATGGCAGCTCGAGCGAACGCCTTATCGAGTCTGGGTAGCCGAAATCATGCTGCAACAGACTCAAGTTCAAACGGTGATCCCCTACTTCGAAAGATTCATGTCCAGACTGCCGACTGTGAACTCACTGGCAAGCGCCTCACTTGACGACGTTTTAAGCCTTTGGACAGGTCTCGGTTACTACCGACGTGCTCGACTGTTACATCAAGCCGCGACCGAAATCATGAAGGAACACAACGGACGAGTGCCGGACTCACTCGACGCGCTAGTCAGTCTCCCAGGTATCGGACGCTCAACCGCAGGTGCAATCCTCTCGAGTGGATTCAACCAACCCGGGGTAATCCTTGATGGTAATGTGAAGCGAGTTCTCGCCCGCTTTCATGCTGTGGAGGGTGAGTTACGTCGTTCCGCCGTGTTGAACCAATTGTGGATACACGCAGAAACGCACACCCCAACCGAACGAAACGCGGAATATGCACAAGCGATCATGGATTTAGGTGCTACGTGCTGCACAAAAAACGCGCCAAATTGCTCGCATTGCCCGGTTCACACACGCTGTAGGGCTCTTAGTGAAAACAAGGTAGATCACTTTCCGAGCACGAGTCAACGCAAATCTGTTCGTGATGAATCCTTGCGGTTACTACTGGTAATCGACGCAAAAGGAAGATATCTCCTGCGGCGTCGACCTGCTGATGGATTGTGGGGTGGACTATGGCACCCGTTACGAGTTGAGGGTAGAAACGATGTCTCTCAATCTCTCGCTCAGGTTGGTATTGACAATGGTCACATTCTTCGTGAGGCGACAATTCCGATCTTCGCGCATACACTCTCACACGTCCGCTTCAAAGTAGATGCAACGGTGCTTTACCTATCGAGTTCGCCACAGCTCGATTTCTCGAATGACGATCTCATTTGGCTCGATACGCGCACATCGTCGTCGATCGGACTATCTCGGTTAACGCTCACGTTAATGGAGAAGGCACGCACGTGATTGTGGATTTCCTGGACCGCGTACGCAACTCCTACCTCGATTCTGCTAAATCAACACACTTCGATGAATAGGATTTCGCCGTTACACAACCGTGTGCATTGATATGCGAACCGTCCAATGTCGCAAGCATGGCAAGGAACTACCTGGGTTAGAAAGACCGCCGATGCCGGGACCTCTCGGTGAAGATATATTCAACAACGTATCGGCTAAAGCGTGGGAAGACTGGCAGACGCTTCAAACGATGCTCATCAACGAACATCACTTGTCACTCCGCGATGCGGATTCGCGGAAATATCTACTTGATCAGATGAATCGGTTCTTGCGTAACGAGGAAACAGAAACTCCAGCAGGCTACGTAAAGCCTGAGGAATGATCACTTTAGTTTGAAAAGGGTATTAGAAGATGATTTTTGAACGAGGCGCCGTGAGTATTCACTACGAAATCCATGGTGAAGGTTTCCCCATCCTCTTATTCGCGCCAGGCGGAATGCGGTCTGCCGCATCGTTTTGGCGTGGTAGTGAATGGGATCCGATCGCGACGTTATCGAACGATTTCCAGGTTATCGCCATGGACCAGCGAAACGCCGGAAGCTCGACTGCACCCGTTTCTGGATCTGACGGTTGGGCGACTTATACCGCTGACCACATCGCTTTGGCAGACCATTTAGGTTTGGACAGACTTCACCTCATGGGAGGGTGCATCGGCGGACCATACTGCTTCGGTTTTATTCAAGCTGCGCCGTCGCGTGTTTGTGCTGCGGTCATTCAACAGTCGATTGGGGTCGACAACAATCAAGATCTCTTCTTTGAGATGTTTGACTTATGGGCGAATCCGATAAAAGAGGCGCATCCCGAGGCGAGCGAATCGGATTGGACTCAGTTTCGTTCGAATATGTTCGAACAGGAGTTCTTGTATAACGTTGATCGAGACTTCATTAGAAACTGTGACACGCCTTTGTGGGTGCTAATGGGTTCAGACCCGTACCACCCCGAAGTCGTCTCACGTGAAATCGCGGATCTCGCACCTAATGCGACGCTCGTTGAACAATGGAAGAACCCAGAAGAGGATGACACCGTTAACAAGGTTCTCACTTTCCTGCACAAGCACACTCCCGAAAGATGATGCTTCATTGACAAAGAGTCAGAGTCTATGAAATTAAAGAGCGTGAACGTTGGTAGCGCCTTACGGCTAGGCGATTTGCTGACTGGAATCTGTAAACAATCGCATGAAGGAGCGATAGAAGTCTCGACTCTTGGACTGGTGGGTGACGCAGTATGCGACAAGAAGTACCACGGTGGTCCTGATCAAGCCATCTATATTTACGGTGGAGACGACTACGCTTTCTGGTCTAATGAGCACGGTCTCGACCTAAATCCAGGTACGTTCGGCGACAACCTCACCATCTCAGAACTTAGTTCGTTGTCAGTCTGTGTTGGCGATCGTTTTCTAATCAATGATGTCATACTTGAGGCGACGGCTCCTCGAATTCCATGCGCAACATTAGGAAGACGTATGGACGATCCCAAATTCCCCGTAGCGTTTCGAAAAGCACAAAGATCCGGGTTTTACTGCCGTGTATTGCAGGAAGGCGTCGTACAAGCTGGCAGTGACGTTACCCTTGTACCAACAAAGGATCCGGAATCTCTCTCCATACTCGACATGTTTGAGCTGTACTACGATCCCAACCCATCAAGTGAACGTCTCAGACACGCTCTCGCTACTCCTATCGCTATCCGTGATCGAGAGCGATTTAGCGAACGACTCGAAAACTTAAATGCTTAATTACGATTCAGGTACGGCGATTCACTTCATCGCGTTCGCGGTGTTGTTTACTACCGCGTTTGCTTTCGTGACATGGCGCATCGTGCGTAACCTTGAAAAGGAAGATGAAGCGTCAACGCGCGAGGAAGCAGAGGTGCCTGACGCAAAAGACCCAGATCCAGATCAAGACACGAATACGACTTAGCTCCAACGACCGGACATTCAATCGCTTATGGAATCCGATCGCATCAAATGGAATCAACGTTATCGTGAAGGTGCGTACGTTGCACGAAAGCACCCGACAGCGCTGCTCGAAGATTGGCTTGAACGACTGCCTCATTCGGTCGCGCTTGATGTAGCTTGCGGAAGTGGTCGCAACGCGCGGTACATCGCTCAATCAGCTCAGTGGGTCATTGGTATCGACATATCGGATGTCGCGATCGCACAAGCGCGCAAACTCGCATCACACCTTGACAACGTCGAGTTCAAGGTCAGCGATCTTGACGACGGTATATCTTTCGAACAACAGTTCGATCTCATCGTGATGGTTCGTTACGTCAACGTCGAGCTGATGTGTATGTTGCCGGAGTTTCTCGTACCGGGCGGCGCACTGTTTATAGAGGAACATTTGCGATGGGACGATCCCGATCTTGAACTCGCGGGTCCTAAAAATCCGGATTACCGTATAGAGCCAGGCGCAGTTGCGCGAGCATTGGACTCTCTCGAGCCTTTGCACACATTTGAAGGGTTGGTGACCGATCCATTAGGAGAGCAATCCGCACTAGCTCAATTCATCGGTAGGAAAGTTTGAGACAAAACTTACTGAACGAGTCAACTCGCCATAAAGTACGATATTCGACTCAGTTCAGACCCCATAGCGCAAGCGATGCCTTACATATCTGATCGATCAGTTCATGACGCGGACTCACACGTCATGGAAATACCTCATTGGCTGGATGACTTTGGTACGAAACGCGTCGTTGAGCAATTCAATGCCCGGCTTGGACGTGAAAAATCTGATTTCTACACCAATCTGATCAAGAAGCACGAAGCCGCGAATTTCGGTCCTGGCGACGAAGATCGTGTCATGGGTTTGAAGAATCACGAAGCGATCGGAGCATTTAAAAAAGAAGATCGATCGGTCGCACTCGACCTAATGGGGGTCAAGACCCAATTGGTTTTTCCGACATCTACCAATGTTTGGCTCGAAACGCTCGAACACGGCGATGATGTCGACTTACTTTACGAAACGGCGAGCGCGACCAATCGATCGCAGATTGAGTTCTGCTGTCACGACGAGCGCTTGCTACCAGTCGGTTACGTACCGCTTGCGGATCTTGATCGCGCTAATGCGACGGCGAAGGAAGCTCTTGAACTCGGTATCAAGGCGCTTTTGATCCCATGGGCGTGTCCTAAAAACCACGCAACCAGTCACGTCAAACTCGACGCAGTTTGGTCACAAGCGGTTGACGCGTCGGTACCGGTCTTGCTTCACGTAGGACTAGCCGACCGCGTACTACCCGAAGCGCACAAGAACAATGGACTTCCTGCGGTCCCCGACTTTCACGGTGGCGAAGAGAACTTCCGCTCAATCTCCTACATGGCGATTCCACACGGTCCCATGCAAGCAATAGCCATGCTCATCTTGGATGGCGTGTTAGATCGCTTCGAGACACTTAAGATCGGCGTAATCGAACTTGGCGCTTCTTGGGTTCCAGGATTTATGCGCCAACTGGATTCTGCGCTTGAAGCATTTGCACGTCACGAGACTCGGCTCCAACACCTGTCGCTCAAACCAAGTGAGTATGTGAGACGACAAGTCCGAGTAACCCCCTATCCCACTGAACCCACTGGATGGATCATCGAACAGTCTTCGCCAGAGATTTGCATGTTCTCGTCCGACTATCCTCACCTGGAAGGTGGTCGAAATCCATACGGACGATTCACCCGCAGTACGACTGACTTAGGCGAGAAGACTCTGGACCGATTCTTCCGCGCTAATTTCGAAGACCTTCTTGGACCCGTCGTGTTTCCAGCACAAATCGGCTAGTCTGCTTGTAGTTTGTCGAGCTCTCTGACCCAAATATTGCGGAACTGCACTTTATCGCCGTGATCTTGCAGCACCAACGGACCTTTGGGTCCATGTGGTTCAGCATAAGACGCAAGCGCACGATGTTGGGTTGGACCTTGCATTTGCTGCCTAAGGTGCACAAGCACGCCATTGTGGAACACTGTCATCGCTGCCGGCTTCGCTAACGCACCGTTTTCGTATTCCGGAGTCTCGAAAACAACGTCGAAGCTGTGCCACATGCCAGGCGGTACACACGCATTCACTAAGGGTGGATACTGTCCATAAATCGCTGCTGTGACGCCATCAGCATAGGTCGGGTTCTCGTATCCATCCAGCACCTGAATTTCATAAAGTCCGAGCAGAAAGACGCCGCTGTTCCCACGTCCTTGACTATCGGCGTAAATCTCAGTCGGCGCACGCCATTCAACATGGAGCTGACAGGTGCCGAACTCCGCTTTGGAACGGATGTCACCAGTTCGAGGCGTAACTTCCATGGCACCGCCTTCCACGAGTGTCCAGCCGCATGACTCACCATTGCGATGCGTCCACCCATCGGTGTTGGTGCCGTCAAATAAAACGTGTGCGTCCGAAGGCGGTGCTCCAACCAGAGCTTTTGTTGCATCTGAACTAGGTTCAACGACAGCTGGCATCGGTCGGTCCACATCGTGAACCCGCCACGACTGACCTGGGATCACCGGGGTATCGGAATATCCTTTAGGGAGGACGCGTATTTCGTCGGACATTTCTTTCCTTGAAGCGTGATAACTTGCTAATTTAATGTTCTACATTGCTTACGGGAAATCTGATTGCCTCTGAGATGAGCGGGCGAGAAAGGAGGTTGCCTCTCGCTCAAACGATTTTGCATATCTAGAAATCAAGCGGCCAGACATGGCAAGTATTTAGTGATCCACGAATTTGGTGGTATGCTCACATCCCTATGACGGGTGGCTAGCTTTCAACTTCCTACCTGTCAGTATGTGGCCAGAGAAGACTCACGAACATCAAACTTTGTCGTTGCTAAGCACAAATTAATGACTAACGTCCGCTCGTATTTCGTACGCAAAGTTTGGCTGTGCAGCCTGATCACCTGCGTCGTGTTGCTTTTCGGTTCGATACGCGCGTTCGAAGACGAAATAGAGCCGTTACTCACTGCGACGTGTCTCGCATGCCATAGTAATGAAGCACTAAGCATGCTGGATTTCACGAAACTGGATCACAATCTCGCTGACCCGGCAGTATTTCGTAAATGGGAACGGGTGTTCGATCGCGTCGAACGCGGCGAAATGCCGCCAGCACCGATGCCTAAGCCGGACGCGACGGTACTCGAACCAGCGATGGCCGCGCTCAAACACGCGCTGATCGAAGCTAATCTTGAACGTCGTGGACCTCGTCGTACGTCGTTACGTCGACTTACACGATTAGAGTACCAGTACACGATCGAAGACTTGCTCTATATCGACCCCGACGCAGCAAGAGATGTCGTGGTTGTGTTACCGGCAGAAGCGGATTCTGGCGGAATTGATACCGTCGCTACGAACCAAGGTATCTCACCGTTACACGTGCGGGGATATATGGCCGCAGCTCAAGACGCTCTTGACGTTGCGTTGCAGGTCGGACCGCGACCTAATACGGGCATGTTCGTTACGAATTACGCTAAATCGAACTACCTACGATTCATGTCCAACGCTGAGATTCTCGGCGGCGGTATTACGAAGGTTCTTGACGACGCGATCGTCGGTTATTTCGATGGCGGGTCGACATACATGTTTCATAGCGGAACAGAAGGTTACGCCGTACCAATGCCCGGTAGGTACAACGTTCGAATCGAAGCCTACCCGCATCGAAACCTGAAACCAGTCACGTTCACCGTCGAATCAGGACCTACCGCTTCCGGAGCGACCGCCGTGCTCTCAAACATGCTCGGCGTCTACGATTTAGTCGATCCTGATGGACGCCAAGTCGAACTAACGACATACCTAAGACCAGGGGATGTCGTAACTCCCGTACCGTATGTGTCGATCCCAGCGTGGGTTTACCAGTATTACCAGCCAGACAAGAAAATTCAGGAATACGAAGGCGAAGGAATCGCTTTTAAGACCTTAGCGATACAAGGGCCGTTGTTCGAACAATGGCCTCCGAGAAGTACACGGGAGTTGCTTGTTGGCATCGAGTTCGAGAACGGAGAACCTGTTCTATCCAAATCGCCTAGGGAGCATGTTCGCGACATCGTCGCCGTGTTTGCTCCGAGAGCATTCCGACGGTCGTTGTCGGATCAAACGATCGATCGATACGCTGCCTTGGCTGATCCCGCACTCGATGATGGGCGTGATTTTCTTAGCGCTGTTCGCGTACCGCTGACTGCAATTCTGACTGCACCAGCTTTTCTTTTCCAATCAGGCGATGACGAGTACTTGGACGATTTCGCCCTCGCATCTCGGTTGTCCTACTTCCTCTGGCGGAGCATGCCAGACGACCAACTACTGAACCTCGCCGCCGCAGATGGGTTGTCGCACCCGACCGCGCTCAAGTCAGAAATCGAACGTATGCTCGACGACCCGAAAAGTCAACGGTTTATTAGGGATTTTGCGGGACATGCATTTCGACTCTACGAACTGCATGCTACGAATCCCGATCCACGACTGTATCCTGAGTACGACGCAAGACTCGCACGGGCGATGTCTGAGGAGACTGAACTGTTCTTGGCGGAGCTCATCGATGCTGATCACGGAATCCGTAATCTGATCAAGGCAGATTTCACATTCTTGAATCGGCGACTAGCAGAACACTATGGCATCGCAAACATCGAAGGACAATTCATGCGAAAGATCGCTCTACCAAGTGATCACGTTCGAGGCGGGCTGCTTTCACAAGCTTCCATCCACAAAATCACCGCTAACGGGACAACCACGTCGCCTGTTCCCCGCGGTAACTTTGTGCTGACTAATGTCCTCGGCCAACCAGCTCCGCCGCCGCCACCAGGCGTTGCAGGTTTGGAACCCGACACACGAGGAACAACCACGATTCGTGAACAACTCGATGCACATCGTTCCAACACCGTGTGTGCGAGCTGTCATTTGAGCATCGACCCGCCAGGATTCGCAATGGAGTCTTTTAATCCAATCGGCGGTTTCCGCGCCTTCTATCGATCGACGGGTAATCCTGTGACATCGGAAAGCGATACGTTCGAAGGGCAAACATATCCTGGGCCGTATCGGATGGGTATGGAAGTCGATGCGAGCGGCGTAACGCCGGAAGGCGACACCTTCTCGGGATTTACGGAATACCAAGACCTGATGGTTGAGAAAAAACTCGCGTACATCGCACAACATTTCGCATCCCAACTAATCGTTTTGGCAACAGGTGCCGAAGTGCAATTCGCTGACCGCGATGCGATTAAGAACATCATCGCACAGGTCGAACCCGACGATTACCCCATGCGCGGCATGATCCACGCCGTCGTTCAGAGTGAACTCTTTCGTAAGCAATGAAAATGACAAAGCATGTTTTAAATAGACGCCATTTTCTGCGTGCAACGGGCGTGGTTCTTGCATTGCCTATGCTGGAGTCGCTGTCGATTGCTGGTGCGAAGCGTCACGCCCGAATGGTCAACATTTGCGCTACGCTCGGACTCTACGCGGACTCCTGGTTCCCTAAAACCACCGGTATCGAATACGAACCGAGCGAGTACTTGAAGCATATTGACGGGTTCCGAGATCGCTATACAGTTTTTTCGGGTTTAGGTCACCAAAACCAAACTGGTCGCCAAGCACACAATTCCGAAATCACGTGGCTCACCTCGGCAGAGCATCCTGGTCTGGATGGATTCGTGAATACGCTATCGCTCGATCAAGCCGCCGCTGACTTTATTGGCTACGAGACACGCTTCCCATCACTAGTGCTCGCCACCAACAATGCGCAAAGCCAATCCTACACTAAGGGCGGCGTCATGGTACCAGCAGAAACGAGCCCGTCCGCACTGTTTACACGCCTGTTCCTCCAAGGAGATCCCGCGTCTGTCACACGGGAGACCCAACGATTGACGGATGGCGGCAGCATCCTCGACCATCTACAAAGCGAGACGGCATCACTCTTATCGCAAGTTGGCAGTTCTGACCGACGAAAGCTTGATGCTTACTACGAAGCATTGAGGTCAGCAGAGAGAGAATTGGTCTCAGTACGTGCATGGCACGACCTACCGAAACCAACGGTCACTCAAGAAGCACCGGCCGATGTCGAAGACCGAGCTAATCTAATCGGACGATTTCGAGCGATGTTGAAATTGATCCCGCTCATATTGGAAACTGACTCGTCGCGCGTCGTGAGCCTAATGATTCAGGATCACGGTGTCGTACTCAATGGCTTCGATGCCGTGGTTGACCAACACAATCTATCCCATCATGGTCAGGATGAATCGAAAATCGCTCATTTACGCCAAGTCGAGAACGTTATCGTCAAAACGTTTGGTGAACTATTGAGCGATTTGAGTGAAAGGTATGACGACGGCACTAGTCTGCTCGATTCAACGACCGTGCTATTTGGTAGCAATCTCGGCAACGCCAACTCGCACAGTGCGAAAGATCTACCGATTCTAGTCGCGGGTGGTCCTTTATCTCATGGCAAGCACATCGCGTACGAAGGTGAGATCAATGTGCCGCTCTCCAATTTATTCGTAACGTTACTCAATTCCATTGGATTGGAAATCGACAGGTTCGGACACAGCACCGAGGCGTTACGCTGGACTTGAACAGTGTGCTACTGAATCGAAACGTCAGCTAGCGGAATCTGGTTTTCACAACGACTGAGTGTGTCGCGGAAAGTCCTATCTCAGACGCATATCCCGTCGTTTGAACCAAATTGGTAGAAATGTACGATTGAATCGAACATTTCTACAGCATCTAACGCTTATTTCTTACAAGCTGAAGGTTCTTTGTGGCCAGCCGAGAGGAACATACGAAAGTGAACTGAAGCAGCTTCGGCTCCGGGCTCAAAAAAGGAAGGCGGCCACCGCCGCCTTCCTTATTCATGCAATCGAAGGATGAGTTTATCCGATAATCGCTTTCGTTTCTAAGAACTCCTCGAAACCGTAACGACCCCATTCTCGTCCATTACCCGAGTGCTTATAGCCGCCAAAAGGTGCTTGCTGATCGGGTCCAGCACCATTGATATGCACGTTTCCAGTTCGGATTCGACGCGCCATATTCCGCGCTCGGTCCGGGTCCGCAGAAGAGATGTAACCAGAAAGACCGTAGACCGTGTCGTTCGCGATATCGACAGCGTCGTCATCACTTTCATATCCAATTAACGAAAGTACAGGACCAAAAATCTCTTCCTGCGCAATCGTCATGTCATTGGTTACATGTGAAAAGACCGTCGGCTTAACGTAGTATCCAGCGTTCAGCCCGTCCGGCCGTCCAGTTCCACCGATCTCCAATTTCGCACCTTCATCGATACCCTTTTGAATTAGGTTCTGAATCTTCTCAAATTGGACGGCTGAAACGACAGGACCGATGGTTGTGTTGGCATCGTTGGGATCGCCTACCTTAACTTGGGCCGCCGCGGTCTTAGCGATCTCTGCCGCTTCGTCCATTCGGGTTTGTGGTACCAACATTCGAGTGGGTGCATTGCAGCTTTGACCGGAGTTGTTGCACACACCGAAAACATCACGCGATATGGCTTCTTGAAAATTAGCATCGTCCAAGATAATGTTGGCCGACTTCCCACCAAGCTCTTGTGCGACACGTTTTACAGTCGGCGCTGCATTCTTCGCGACTTCAACACCCGCTCGTGTCGAACCCGTGAAAGAAACCATGTCAATCTTGGGGTGTGACGAAAGGGCGACACCTACCGTCGGTCCATCGCCGTTTACCAGATTGAAGACCCCTGCGGGTACTCCCGCCTCATCCATTACTTCTGCAAACAGAATCGCGTTGAATGGTGCAACTTCGGAAGGCTTAAGGACCATCGTGCATCCTGCAGCCAATGCGGGTGCAACTTTACACGCGATCTGATTGATTGGCCAGTTCCACGGTGTGATAAATGCACACACGCCTGCCGGTTCTTTGACGACCTGGGCGCCACCTAGTGTCTCTTCGAATTCAAACTCGCGTAGAACTCGGAGCGTCGTCATCAAATGACCTAGACCTGCCGGAGCTTGAGCCGCATTCGCGAGGGACAATGGGGCTCCCATCTCCTCGCTGATTACTTTTGCGATTTCAGGAATGCGCCCTTTGTAAACGTCGATGATTTTTTCGAACAACCCAACCCGTTCTTCACGACTCGTCTGAGAGAAGGATTCAAAGGCGTCGAAAGCAGCGTCCACCGCTTTATTGACGTCGTCCTGATTGCCCATCGCAATTGGGCCGATCGGTAATTCGGTAGAAGGATTGATGACATCGAGCGTCTCTGAGGTCGACGGATCAACCCATTCACCGTTAATGTAAAACTTCGTGCGATTACTCATAAATGTGGTAATTCCTCGAATTGAGAATTGAACTGGCTCGACAACGCTGCACGAGCGCCGTTTGCACAGGTTTTGGGGGCAGAAATTTTAGTGACGCTAGCTGTCGCTTGATTGACCAAGGTAGTCGCTGCGCATTTGTTCGACCACGTCTTCAAACATCTCTTTGTTCTTCTTATTGAGATGAGCGAGTGCATCATGCGCGGAAATCACCCGCGTGTTTCGATCGAGACGGCCGCTTGCTAACAGCGGCAAGCTATTCGGCGGAGTCCAAACCGGATCATCAACAATGTGATTAAGTACGTCGCCTAAACCGAGTTCAACGAAGGTGTTCTTGACTTCGTCCGATACGTTCTGAAGTTTGACATCAATGTCACTTTGGGTCGCGCGCTCGACGATTTGGTGCAACGTCCCGAGCATCGCGCTATCGAGGTATTCACACGACTTAAACTCAATGACAATAGGACGATGCTCGTCCAGAACGGATGTCGCCGCATCGAAAAACGACTCACCGTACGTCCAGGTCACGCGACCTGTCAAGTACAAGTACGTGATTTTCTCGGTTTCTGCGTATTCGACCGCCGCTCGTCCATCGGTGCTCTCGACTCTAGCAATAGGAATGTCACTCCCTGGACGCGAGCCTGTTCTTACCCAGTTCTGATTCGGCACGGCAGACAACAGGCACAGCGTCACGTCGTCTCGATCAACTAAGTCGACGCTGCCGGAACCGAGCTCGAATAACTGTTCTAACACTGGTTTATCCGGGTCCGGCTTGCGCAGCACGTCAGCCAATGCGTCTAACGTTGGCGGCTCATCGTCGCCAACGTCGAAAAGACCATCTGTGTAAACCAGCAGTTGATCGCCGTCCACCAAACAGAAACGATGAACGCCGAAACTCGCCTGCACCGATAAGCCTAAACCGGGTCCCGTGCGCTCCAGAGTTTTGACATCGCCATTCGCGCGCACCAGGAGTAAAGGCGGGTGTCCTGCACTTGCCATCGTAATTTCTCGGGTACGCGTATTAAGGACCAACAACAACGCAGTCACAAATACGCCAGGGGCGGCAAGATCTTCGACGAAATCTCGATTAACACGCGTGAATAAATTGACAGGATCAAGCAGCTCATTCGCATTAGGCGACTCCAGTCGCAGCTTGAACAGTACCGACAACATTGCCGCGCTAGCGCCGTGACCCGCTGAATCCGCGATCAAAAACGCGACGTGCTGATCGTCAATCTGAACAACATCGTATAGATCACCACCCACCGCGGTACCAGGCAGGTACATTGCGGCCAGCGAAAAACCTGGCATTTCGGGAATTGACTTAGGAAGCAACGACTTTTGAAAAATCTCTGCACGTCGTAGATCTCGCTCCATCAAGTCGTTTTGTGTCTCGACACGTTCGACGACCCGCTGTAAGCCCGTGTTCGACCTCTCTAACTCCTGGGTACGTTCGCTTACTTCCTGTCGGAGGCTTTGTGTGTAGTTGGAACGCTCCTTCAGTATTGCATTGAATGCCCGACTGAGTACACCAAACTCGTCTTGTGATTCCGTAGTAATGTCGAGTTCAACATCGTCCTGTCGAAGCCGTCCAGTCGCTTCGGCCAGATCGTTGATCGGCAGCAATGAGCGTCGCACAAACAGAATTGCGAAGACGACCGAGATCGTGATGAACAGTATCGCGGTTAACAACAATGTCCAGAACGCCTGTCGCACCGGTAAATAGATCTCACGCGAATCAACCTGGGAGACAAGACCCCATATCGAATCCTGAATCGCGATCGGTCGATAAGCAGCGACCACCTCCGCACCTCGATGGTCGATCATGCCATCCAGAAAGCCATATTGTTCAGCGACGGCCAGCTGCATCGCTTCGTCCGTACCGTTCACAAGTTCTGTGGAATCGAGACCGTTCGTTACGAATAAGTAATGCAATTCGCTATCAGGTCCAACCATTCCTAACCTAACACTCGAGGTTTCGTGACCGGTTTGCAGGACTTCGATAGCGTCCCGTAAGAATTCGCCTTCGATGTCGGCGACCACGACACCAACGAGCTCCCCATCCGCGTTTTGAACCGGTCCACTGACGTGAGTTACATTGGGATCGTCCATAAGCCGCAACAGACTTAGAAAAGGTCCGTTTTGCCCTTCAAGAAACCTCTCGTCAGAAGCCATCGACGTACCGAGCGTTGCCAATTCGGTACTAGCGATCACGTTCCCCACCCGAGACAAAACTTGAATATCCAGTACGTCGTTCCAAAATCGCTGTAGTTGGACTAGCAACTCGGCAGTATTCGTCTGGACTTCCTGAGGGGAGATCAAGTTGTCAACAACGGCACCGAGGTTCTGTTGCAGGACCAATTGGTTGGTAAGCGCATCAATTCTGCCGTGCTGATAGTCAACCGCTGATTGCAGGATTTCTCGCATAGAGTCGTTTTGCAATTCGAGCCCGACATGCACTTCATCGAGAATCGAACTACGGACGGTACGGTAGTTGATGATCGACATCGATACGATTGTGACCAAAATGAGGATCACTACCAGCAAGGAAAGTCGCGCACCAATAGTGCGTAAAAAGGGAATCCTGGCGTTGTTGCTGGTTGCCGTTAACGTAACCATCTACGTTCTATGGTTGTACGATCAAATCGCCGCAGTTATTTGACCGCTGTCATATAAAAAGTTGCGCGGTGCGCATTAAACGGATTTCAGTTTAAGCAGTAGCGGTCGTTTGCAGTTCGACGAAGCGACGGTAAGCACCACCCTCTCGAGCGACCAATTCATCGTGCGTTCCTTGCTCGAGAATCTGCCCTTCGTCGAGATAGATGATCTTGTCCGCATGCGCGATGGTTGAAAGTCGATGCGCGATGACAATCACAAGCCGATCCTTCGCAGCTTCATGCAATGAGCTGACGAGGTATTGTTCGGTTTCGGGATCTAACGCCGAAGTCGGTTCATCCAAGATCAGTATTTTCGATTCCCGTAAGAGACCTCGCGCAATCGAAATGCGTTGTTTTTGTCCGACTGAAATCTTGGCGTTTGTGTTCCCCAATCGTGTGTCGTATTGCTCTGGTAGTGTCATAATGAATTCATGAATACCCGCGATTCGAGCAACATGTTCAATTTCTTCCTGTTCAGCGTCTTGTTTTCCGAACCGGATGTTGTCCCTGATCGAATACGAGAACAGCTGAGTTTCTTGGAAAACGTACGTAATCTGATTGCGAAGACTCGCCACATCAAATTCGTTGATGTTGACGTCATCGATTCGGACAATACCTTCGGAAGCGACGTGATATCGAGGTATCAGATACGCTAGGCTCGTTTTCCCTGCGCCGGTTGGACCTACGAACGCGACAATCTCGCCAATCGACGCTTTAAAACTAACCTCGCTCAATGCACGCCGACCGTCTGGATAGATCAATCCGACCGAATCAAACTCAACTCCTTCCGTAACGTTGGGCATTTCTAGATTGCCGAGCTGGGCCTCCGGCTCTTGATCCAAGAGCGCGAATACGCGACGCATGGCCGCTACGTTATCTTGAAATCTAATCCACAACCAACCTAGCGCCATCGCCGGTCCAATCATGTAACCGTAATAGGTGAAGATTGCAGCGTAGTCTCCTGGCGTCATATCGCCAGCGATCACCTGGCTAATGATGTAGAAAGAAAACCAAACGAATACGATATGTCCAAACACACCGCTCAATTGGCCAATGAGAATCCATAGTACGCTCACCATGCGATGGCGGAAAAACGACTCTTTACTATCGTCGCCAAATCTCTTCTTTTCCTTAACGTTGCCGCCGAGACTCTGGACCGCAAGCACGTTGTCCATGCCTTCTTCGATGGTCGCAGTCGTAATCGCGCCCGCCGCTCTAGCAGCCTGCCCTCGGCGACGAACAATGCGTGAAAACAATGCGGCTGAAAACCCCCAAGCGGGGAATACTGCGATCGTTACGAACGCCACCATCAAGTTACCCGGATACGCACTCAACATCGTCAAGAGAGCCTGAATAAACAATGTCGTTGACATCAATGGCGTATGTGTGACCTCGTAAAAAATCTCATTAATCTGAGGTGTGTCGTACAACACACGGTATATCGAATCCCCGATCCGTTGCTCTTCAAGCTTGGTAATGGATAGCGCTTGAATACGGTCGAAGAGATGGGATCGAAGTGTATGGTTCAGCGCCTGTGTAAGACGAGTATTGAGTTTGAACTCGAACCAACCGTAGAGACCACCGGCGGTCGAATGACCACCGTGCATCTTGTTTTCAACTTGAGTGGCATAGTCGTGCCCTTGAGCTAATCCAGCTTCAACCTCGTCCTCGAAACCACCCGTATAAGAGCCTATCGTTAAAACGAAGATGATGCCGAATGCGGCAAGGGCAAGGGCTAATTCGATAGGCGATGCGCCGTACAAAGCCGTGATCACGGGTTCCCAGTATCCTGGGTAGCCGTCAATCTTCCCGTCAACCATCTGCGGCAATGGTTTAGCCAGAATTACGTGGTCAACGAGCATCTTGGCAGGCCACGGAAGTAGCGCTAATGGCATGGCGTAGGAACCAAGTTTCAAGATGAACTTGGTGATGTAACGCCCTGGGAACAGTGAAATGTACTTTGCGCTGCGCCCAATGATGCGCAGCATTTCGCCTTCACCAATATCGGTTCGGGTATCAAGCCCGCTCGATCGACGATCTAGTTCCGCCTCCCGCTCACGACGAGTTTGCCGTCGCGACGTTCTCTGCCCGGTTACATCACTCAAGTTACCAGCCGCCTGCTCGTATCCGTTAATGTCATTTCCGCATCAACGAAAGACCGATACGCGCCATCCTCGATTGCCATTAATTGATCGTGATTACCGCTTTCAACGATTCGCCCGTCGTCTAAGTAGAGTATGTTGTCGGCCCGGCGAATCGTAGAAATTCGATGGGTGATAAGAAAAATCGCTCGATCTTTACCCCATTCGGATAAATTGGACAAGACCTTCAGTTCCGTCGCAGCATCCAGCGCAGCCGTCGGTTCATCTAAGACCAAAATCGGCGTATCCCGAATTACCGCCCGGGCGATCGAAAGTCTCTGTTTTTGACCTGAGGAGATTTTGCCACCACGGTCACTCAATAACGTGTCGATGCCTTCTGGTAAGCCGTCAACATAGTCGTCCATCGCTGCAACGCGAATCGCTTCGTAGAGCTGACTATCCGTCGCAGTCGGAGCAACATACTTGATATTGTCCCGCACACTCAGTGCGAAAAGAACATTTTCCTGCAACGCGATGCTAATAGAACTGCGCAAAGAATTGACTTGGAATTCTCGGATATCGCGACCATCGATCGTGATCCGTCCGCTTTGCGGGTCATACATTCGCAGGAGCAACGCCATCAGGGAGCTCTTACCTGATCCCGTCGGACCGATGATCGCTGTGATTGTTCCTGCTTTCGCCGTAAACGACACGTCATCAAGCACTGGCCGGTCTTCAATGTAACGGAAATTCACGTTTTCGAAAGCGATTTCGTTCTCGAATTCTTGAAACGGCACAGCGCTTGGGTCGTCCTTTATGTCTGGTTCGATGTCAAGAATGTCAAATACGCGTTTGAGACCCATCGCCATATCCTGGCAGGTCATCCAGTTTCGGAGTAACCACCTTAGACTATTCGCTGAACCTCGAAACTCACCGCGTGCAAAGTTAAACCCTGCCAGATTCCAAACCACAAACGTGACGCCAACAAGAGCGATCAAGTCTGTTCCCCATGTAGAAAGCTCATCGCGCGCCCAAAACGCCATTGTGAACTCACCTGAGATCATTACTGCCGCAGCGACAGTGAACATGATGATCGTGACAGCGGCGATCAGATTTCGAATTCGATATGCTGCGTTAAATGAGACTAACGAATCCTCTTCCATCTTGTCTTGCGCCTGTTCTGAAGCATTGAATGCCTTTATGACGCGAATGGAGCTAAAGGTCTCCTGAACGGTAGCGGTAACGTCTGAAGCAGCCGCTCGATATGCGAGCGAACGCTCGCGCACTTTCGGCATGGCGTAGTAACCAAAAAAGAAAGCGGGAATCAAGACTAAGGCAGCGACAGTACCGATCAAGGGACTCAGTAAATAGATCACTGCAACCGTCGAAAAATAACTAAATATCCGTAACGTGATATCGATCAGCATCCTGATCACATTCGTGACCATCGCGCTGTCCTGGTAAATTCTGAAAATCGAATCGCCGGTACGATGGTCGCTGTGGTACGTGATCGAAAGCTGGTGCCACCGTTCAACAAGCGCTTCTCGCAGATTTTGATTAATCATCTGCATGATCCACATGTTGTAGTAGCCCATCGCAACGTTTATCGGCAACATAATGAAGAAGTAGCCGAGGTTGATGAATACCCAGCGATACAGTAAGTCCATCCGCTCGGAGTACGACAAAGTCTCAATGTAAGCGCTCGAGAGTTCGGGAAAGCCAAGAATCGCCATCAGCGTAGGAGCCAAAGGCTCGCCCTGAAGTAATGCTTGGTTCAGCAGGTCCGCGTTAAGTAGTGCGAAACCAACACCCAACATTCGCTGCGCAAAGCTAACTAGATAGAAGTACACTAGATGAGACTTAACGCGGATGCGATAGACCCACTTTCCCTCCGCGCTTTTGCGATATTGGAATATCCAACCGGCTAGACTAATGAACACTAAAAAGCCAGCAAGGACCTTAACCTCCCAACCGCCCACGAAATACATCGCGCAGATTGCGATGCCAAGAAGACTGAAAATCAACGCGATCGTGCTAATAAGTTGATTGGTGCCACGCGTGAAAACGACAGCGAATAGAGCCACCACTACTGCTGACATAGGCACATAGAGCAACGCTGACTCAAGTACCCCCATCGGAGGTAAAAGACCGAACAAGGGAACTGCGACACTCACAAACAGTGCAAGAATCGCGCAGTATTCGAAGTTGTGTTGTTCGTCGCTGACTAAGTCCGCCTGATTGGCGTCAACACCTTCTTTGGGATACCACCAATTGCCTAAAAAGAATGGTCGAATGTACGGCCAAGAACGGAAGAAAAGCAAGACGACTTCGCTAGAACCCTTCGGTACGTCCTCCGCATCAGGCATCCTTGCGGCGGGAATATCGCCGAAACCATAGATGGGAACTGCACGAGCGCGGCGTTTTAACGCTTCCCGTTCGCTCGCACTTTCACGCATTACTTCAACTTAACCAATAATGAACTAACAAGACGTGCTGAAGCCAGGTGTCGTAATCTCTTTACCAACGGAATTCGCAGACTACAAAATGACAGACGGGAAGTACATCGGTATAGAGTTTCTCTTTCGAAGCTAGTGCAGCGTACATAGACGCTGTATTAAACTCATGCTCTTGTGTAGTTACGTGTGTTTTTTCAGGTGCAAGTGTCCAACATGCCGCCTATCTCATTGATCTAGTGAGGTATTTAGTCAAGTCTGCAAGGTGTCAAACGAACAATTTCTTTTGCGCGATCGCGTCATCCAGCTTACGCTTTGACGGTGCTTACGTATACCTACAAGGCAAAGCTGAACGCCCATGCGCATCGAAACCTCGCCGAGTTTCTCACGCAGCAACGGCTGCTCTACAACGGTGCTCTGCAGGAACGCATCGACTGCTATCAGAAAACCGGGGAGAGCATCAGCCTCTTTGATCAACGTGGTTCACTGACGACGATTCGCCACTCCGATGAATGGTTCCGCAAGTTCGACCGGTGGTGTCAGGATTCGGCGTTGGTCCGGGTTGACAGAGCGTTCAAGCGGTTCTTCCGGGAAGGTCGCGGGTTTCCGCGCTTCAAGTCCGCGAAGCGCGGCGTGATGTCGTTTGAGACGCTTTACAAGAAACCTACGTTTAGCGGCAAGTATGGGTCGGTAAAGATCAAGGGGCTTGGACGGTTCCGCTGGCGGCAGGACGATCGTTGCAATGATCGCGACACGGTGAAACTTCTACGGGTGGTAAAACGCCCGACCGGGGTCTTCGTCCAGTTGGTGTGCGACGTTGAGATTCAACGTCTGAGCTTGAATCGTGCCATCGGCATCGATGTCGGGGTCCACGTGAATGCGGCATTGTCCGATGGCACGGTGATTCCACGCCATACCCCGGACCGTGCCGAGATTCGCCGCAAGCAACGTGCCCTGAGTCGCTGCAAGCCAGGGTCTAAGCGACGTCAGAAACGACGCCAGGCGCTCGCACGGGCGTGTTATCGGGTGCGCGTGCGTCGTCACAACGCCATTCATCGTCTTACGAACGACATCGTCAAAGATCATGGCAAATGGATCGTGGTGGAAGCGCTCGACATCGAAGCGATGACGGCATCCGCGAAGGGTACGGCCGAATGTCCAGGACATCAGGTCAAGCCGAAGACCGGGTTGAATCGCTCGATCCTCGACCAGAACTGGGGTACGTTCATCAGTCAACTGGACTACAAGGCTGCAAGCGCCGGTGGTCAGTTGGTGCGCGTCGATCCCAAATACACCACGCAACGCTGTTCGAATTGCGGTGGTTTACCGGTCAAGTCATTGACGCTAAAGGATCGTTGGTATCACTGCACCTATTGTGGGTATGGTGACGACCGCGACGTGAACGCGTCGAAGAATGTGTTGCTCAAGGGGCTTGCGCTCTTTGATGCGGGTGGCGCTATCCCCGCAGTGTCGGCAACTGAAAACGGAATCAGGACATGGGTCTTGATCGACACGGAACCGTGTAATGAGTGTGAAAACCACACAGAAGTACATATGCGCCTAAACTCAATAGAGTCGCGCGAAGTGGCGTTTTCGCAAACGAAATCTACGAAGTGAATGCGACTTATGTCGACTAATCGGCTTATACACCTTCAATATCACTAGGTCTTATCGAAAAGTCTATCGCGATACTGTGTACTGGGACGTGACCTGAGTATTACGAACAGCCCTACGACTTGTCAAGAATGAGTATTTAAAACCGTTTTTCTAGTAGGGAGACCTTCGACACGAGTATTCGAAAATCACCATTTCTGACTCCGTGGCTCTCGATAACTAGCCTCAAGGTGCAGATGAAGATGAATGGAATAAACCAAATACAAGAGACTCACGCGTATCGATCAATACATATGGGAAATCGATGTCTTAAGGTCCGAACGCGAAACTTAATAGTCGTTGCCACGGTGCAACCACACCACACCGAAAGATCGTCGCGGTGGGTCGTGGTGTCAAGATCGCTGTTCAATACACGGTGGTCGTGACAAGAATTAGCTTAAGGTTCGTTTTTTCGCTGATCATACACATCCTTTGCCTGTTCCCCGATCGTCAACCTAAAGAATCCGTTCGATTCGCCTCCCTCATCCTTAGGCCGTCGCGTAATCGTAAATTTAAACCATCCTTTCTCTCTTCCTTCCTTAATCAGCCAGATCGTCATACTAAGGCAGAAGACGAAGGAAAGGATGTGAACATACAGCGACCAGTCTTCAACCATGACGTCTCACCTCTCATGCAAGCAATAGGGTAACAAATCGGATGATAGCGCGAATTCTGTCTCAACGAATCGAACACAACGCAACACAAGATGAAAGTAAACGCAATGAATTCAACGATCGTCGCACTGGCTTGACATACCTCGTATAAAGCACTCGAACGACCGCATGTACATGCCTTAATCTCCTTTCGGTTCTCGATCAGGTTCTGATCCGGGTGCCAGATCAGGTATGCATGGACAAGTAGCCACTAGTACCTGAATGTTTGTCCAAGACGCATGAAACAAAATGGTCCGTTTGGATCAAATTCCAAAATACCATCAACTGGCGCATTGCGGTCAAATAGGAGATTTATCGAGGAGGGTTCGACCCCTGCAACAGGATCGAAATCACTGAGCCTTTAAAAGACATCAATCAATTCAACAACCGAGAAGCCACGTGGCGGTCCTATACACCTTCTCATATCCTGTAATTACCTGAATCGAAGGACTTTCACCGATCCCTACTACAGTATTGATAGGCGTATTACGAAAACTTAGACGAGGAAAAGACAAAAGGAAGTTCAGAGGAAGAAAATACGCCGTACCGAAAGATCGATGCGGTATCGCAGCTTTGTGTTACGAAGTTCGCGAAGGATTACGAAGTGGTCGAGTTAGGATCTGACGGAGGTATGTGTCCCCTAGGATGACTCCGCCGCTTCTCTCCGCCGTCTTCTCGACACTATCTCGTGACGTATGCCCAAGACGCACATCAGAATACCTGCTACAAGACACGCGCCCCACCCCAAGAAATAAAGTTCCATGTCAAATTACCCCGTCAGCTGTGACGATTGCACCGTTAATAAACTCGACGCTTCCGCCAATTGCCGTAAGCGAGATACCAAAACACAATAGATGTCACTATCCACAGAATGGACACCATCCATCCAAAGGGTTTGTACCACGTCCACGCGATCGCGTTGAATGTTGAAATCGCGGCTATGACTATCCAACAGATCGTTGTTTTGTCAGAGTTGTGAATGGCTGTCTTGTAGAAACGAATTAGAGCTTCTCTCATCTCTCAGGTATTAAACATCTCGTGCGAACCATTCCTCTCATGCGTGTCAGTGATCGCCCTCTAGGACGACCGCTGAAACCTCTGCATCCTAAACGACAGTGTCGTTACTCCCAGCCACAAGCTATAGCGACCACACCTCCAGATACTGTAGCTCCTCCTGCTAAAAAGGCTGCCGTGCTCTCGGTAACGTCGCACACGAAGACATTGCAGCCAAAGCCGATCTACTCTTACTTTCATTGATAAGTAATTCGCTAAAATCGCCCGTCCGCACTCCGATGAGAACAACGACGTGAAATTTGGCATCTTCTACGAGCACCAACTGCCAAGGCCATGGAACGACGGAGACGAGCAGAAGTTATTCAACGACGCTCTCGAGCAAGTTGAGGTTGCCGACCGACTAGGTATCGATTACGCGTGGGAGGTTGAACATCACTTCCTTGAGGAATACAGTCATTCATCGGCACCGGAGGTCTTTCTTGCAGCTTGTTCGCAACGTACGAAGAACATTCGTCTCGGACACGGCATTCGACAAGTAATCCCGCAGTACAACCACCCAGCACGGACGGCCGAAGTCATAGCCACGCTTGACCTCGTCTCCAACGGCCGCGTGGATTTTGGTACGGGCGAATCGTCTGCGGAGTTAGAACTCGGAGGCTTCCAGATTCCAGTTCACATGAAGCGGAAGATCTTCATGGAATCGGTCGAACAGATTGCCAACATGCTCGCAATGGATCCTTATCCTGGCTACAAAGGACAGTACTTTGAGATGCCTTGCCGCAACATCGTACCAAAACCAGTGCAGCGGCCTCATCCTCCGCTTTGGGTTGCGTGTTCGCAACGAGAGACCATTCGTATGGCAGCGCGACTAGGCATCGGCGCACTTACATTCGCGTTCGTTGATCCGGCGGAAGCAACAGAATGGGTTGAAGAGTACTACAGCATCATTAAATCCGAAGAGTGCGTACCGATTGGCCACGCGATCAATCCAAACATCTGCATGGTCTCAAGCTTCTCGTGTCATCACGATCGCGAAACGGCAATAAAACGTGGCCTGAACGGTTTTGAGTTTTTTGGTTTTGCGCTTGGTAGCTTGTATGCATTTGGTGAACATAAGCCCGGTCGTACCGACTTGTGGAAGCAGTTTGAAGAGACTCGTATGACGAATACGGAAACACTTGACATCACGCAATCGCTAGCAGGCAGTACAGGTGGGATTGGCACCCCTGACGACCTCCGTGAACACTTGCTCAAGTTTGAGAAATGCAACGTCGATCAAGTCACGTTCATTCAGCAAGCAGGTCGAAATGAACACGAGCACATTTGCGAGTCACTTGAGATCTTCGCGAACGAGGTTATGCCAGAGTTCAAGGAAAGAGCCGAGGATCGAGAGAGACAGAAGATGGAAGAGCTTGCGCCTTATCTAGAACAGGCAATGGAACGAAAAATCACGATGCGCGAGCTATCCGATGACGAAATTCCAACCTTCGTGTCACTTGGACGCAAAGTTAGCGAAGAATCGGCAAAGGAACAATCGATCTATGAACAGCCTCAGCAGGAAGCAGCGGGTTAACGTCAAAACGTAGACTAAAAAAACTAAATACCCTAGATACCCATAGTTCTGCACTGAAGCGCGAGCTATCACTCGCGCTTCAGTGTTCTCTATTCGTTGGAAATGAACTAAGTTCGTTCCAAGTTGTTTAACTTTCTGATGTTGACTGTATTGGTCAATTCCACCATGATGTTTTCAGATCAGTTGGGTTAAGCAAATGCACAAATTTACACTCTTGGTTTGTTCCATCCTCCTCGGAATGTCGATTTCTGCGGCTCAAAGCGATTGGGAAACCGCCGTCGAAGAGATTCGTGAAGAACTTCAGAAGAGCATGGAGGAAATTCGACAACTCAAAGAGCGGTTACACGAAGATGGATTACCATCCATTCGAGGACTAGATGCATTACGACTACAAGATCGCGCTACGCTTGGAGTCGTTCTCAATCAAGCTAACGACCAACGACTGATGATCGCTGGATTTACGCCGCAATCAAGTGCTAGGGATGGTGGCGTAGAAGAAGGCGACGTTCTGATCGCAATCGACGCACAAGATCTTACCGGTGAATTGGCGACCGCTTCAACGTTGATTGAATACCTTGAAACAATCAAGCCTGGTACCGAAGTCGTATTAACAGTGATGCGAGGAGACGACGAACATCAAATCACTGTCGAAACACATTCGCGTCCGCCCATCTTAGGTTGGATCGATCAAAGGTTCCGCGACCGCCAAGACGTTCCCTATTTTGAGTACCGACAAGAGCGATCGAATCGGAATGATGGATGGCTCGATCGGATACCGTGGGGATATCGGAACGTACCACGGGTTGACGAGAGTGACGTCGAAGTCACTGACCTAAATCCGGATCTCGGAAGCTATTTCGGCGTCGATTCGGGTGTGCTTGTGATAAGAGCGGGTGAAGAAAGTGTCTTGGAGGCCGGCGATGTGATCGTTGCGGTCGGTGACCAAGAAATAGCTAGTTCTCGCGAGCTGTATGAAAAACTCAAAGACGTAACTGGGTCCGTTACTGTTCAAAGAGACGGAAAAACGATCGAGTTGACGATTGACGAAACGCTTGAAGGCTTACGTCTCGAACGAGAAGTAAGGATTTTCTCGAGTCAGTCAGATCGATCGCGCGATCGACAAATCTGGTAGTCCACCACAGTCATCCGAGATAAAAAAGAAGAACCTATACGTCAGCGGATGAACTAATCTAATCGTTGTCTGCTAACGCAACCCACTCTTCTTCCATATCTTCGAGCTTCTTCCTTCTGCGTCCATACTTTGCGAAGATTGATTGAAGCTCCTTGTTCGCGATCTCACCTAGAGCCTCGGAATCTGCAAGAAGATCCGACAGTCCATTCAACTCCTTTTGGAGTTCATGGATTGCGTGCTCTAGTTCCTTCCTTCTCCGAATACTCTCTTTTCGATTCTCTCTTTCAAGCGCTCTTTCCCTCCGCTGCTCTTTGCGAGAACGATCCGGTTTCTTCCTCTTCGCTGTGTCAATCTGAACCGCACGCGATACCATGGCTTCGTAGTCATCCAGATCGCCCGTGAAGTGCATGACAGCACCATCTTTGACCAACCAGAATTCGTCCGCACACTCTCGCAATAGCTGTTGATCGTGTGCGACCATCAACACTGCGCCTTCATATTGATTTAGCGCCGAGGTTAAGGCTTCTCGCATCTCAAGATCGAGATGATTCGTTGGCTCGTCGAGAACCAACAGTGCTGGCTTGTGTCGCGTAATCAACGCGAGGACCAAACGAGCTTTTTCACCGCCGCTGAACGACGCAACGGGTCGAAAGATGTCATCGCCGTGAAATCCCCAATAGCCAAGGAAATTGCGTGCTTGCTGAGTTAACACCGCGCCGCCCGCAATCACGTGATCGTATGCGCATATCGTCTCGTCGAGTAGCTCGAGCTGATGTTGTGCGAAGTAGCCGATGGTCGTATGCATGCCGCTTTGGCGGGATCCACCAAGCAAATCCAATTCACCAGCCAGGGACTTCAGAAACGTGCTCTTCCCAGCGCCGTTCAAACCTAACAACGCAATTCGATCACCTGGATAAATACGTTCCGTGACGTTCTCGAGGACAGCATGTGTACCGTATCCAAGTGATGCGTCATCCATCGAGACCATCGGTCGATCCATCTGTCCAGGTGCTTCGATCGTGAACCGATACGGTGAAAGTGCTCGCAACGGTGCTGTCGCACGCATTTTTTCGAGCATCTTCACACGACTTTGCACCTGCTTCGCCTTCGACGAGTATGTCCGAAACCTGTCGATAAACGCCTGAATCCGTTTCCGTTCCTTCTCTTGTTGCTCGAACACCTTCCCTTGGTACTCGAGGCGTTCTGCAATCTGTCGTTCAAACGACGAATAGCCGCCTTGATACAAGACACCGCTCTTCCGTTCGATATGAAAAACCTCGTCAACGGTTTGATCGAGGAACTCACGGTCATGTGATATGCACAGCATCGTGCCTTGATACCGAGCGATCCACTTCTGCAGCCAAACCGTGGCTTCCAAGTCAAGGTGATTGGTGGGTTCGTCAAGCAGCATAAGTTCGGACGGCTGGCTCAGCGTTTGCGCAAGATTCAGACGAATCCGCCATCCTCCTGAGAATGAGCTGTAGGGTTTGTGGAAGTCATCGGCGCTGAACCCCAATCCCGCCAAGATCATGCCAGCTTGCGCTTCAGCTTGAAATCCACCAAGTGCGCCGTATGAATCGAACAAATCCGCATACGCGTTCATATCGTCACGCGCTTCCGCGTCCTGCATTTGCTTTTCGATCAAGCGTAGCTCGTGATTCCCGTCGACCACGAACGCCAACGCCGTCCGATCAGTCGCGGGCATATCCTGTCGTAGCCACGCAATTCGCCAACGTGCTGGAACTACGACTTCGCCTTCGTTCGGAGTGTGAACGTGGCGAATCAGATTGAATATGGTTGTCTTACCAACGCCGTTTCGCCCGATAACGCCGACTCTGTGTCCCGTATGGATTACGAGTGAAAGATCCTCAAACAGGAACTCTTCGTCAAAGCCGAACCAAACGTGGTTCAGTTGAAGCATCGCAGCTAGAACGTTTCCTAGACGGATTCTCTCGACCTGACGTGCATATAGAGCATCGTCAGCAAGATAAAAAAGCCAGCGAGTGCGAGAAGTGGAATGACTGAAGGTTCAGCGCAGTCGCCTGACCCCGTTAACATCGTTCTAACGATGCTCGAGAGCGGGTACTCGTTTGCAATCAAGAAATCGATACCCGGTCCACAGTTCGTCGCCGCACCGGGCACGTAGATGATCCAAAGCTGTCTGAACGCCACCACACAACCTGCGACCCAAAATAGTGCCGCCAGAACTGGATAAATCACGGGTACGCGTCGATGAATGACCGCTACCGCGATCACGACCACACCACACGCCATAAATAACCGTTGGGTCATGCAGAGTGAACAAGCACTCACCACAATCAGGACTGCGGCAGCAAGGAATGCACTACCTGAGAACACGATTGCGAGGAGCCAGTCTCTGCTCGTGAGTTGTCCTAACCACGTCATATTCATGGTACGGAACCTTCGTCCTCGTGCCAGGCGGCTGTGACATCCTGTAAATCGCGGAAATAGGTTTCGAAATCAGCTCTGAATCCGACTTCATTTTCGCGAAGTTGTCGCGAGAGATTTTGTTCCATATCACTAAAGCGAAGGCGCTTGAGGATGCGCACCATGATGTCCTCTACGACCTCGAGTTGCGCGTAACGTGCGAGCAAGTCAGTGTGACGCATATGGTCATAGAAACGTTGCGCGGACACCGGTATTTCAAACCGTCCGATAGCGTCGTAGCAGCTTTGCGTAAATTCACTGAGTTCGCCGGTCCCAAATTCTTCCCAGTGTTTCGCGAAGACATGGTCAGCCATCAGATCGAGCAGTATTGGCGCTGGGCGACGCAATCCGTCGCCGAATCGATGATAGGTGCCACGCATACTAGGTAAACGGTTGCTTTGAACGTCGATATGACGGTGTAACTGTAGTCCTCTTCTAAGGTCGGGTGGGATGTCATCTTCAAGCTTGCCCTTTACGAAGTCGCCTAGAAAACCACCAGCTTTCAGACCAGGATCAGCGCGACCTAACCAGCAGTGAAGAAGGTAGTTCATGAGTCTTCACGGAATGAAAGGTAGTCCGCCAGATATGCTTCAAACGATTTCTCATCCGCCGCCTCGATGGCTTCTCGGGCGGCAACTGACTGACGCGCAAGGTCATCAAATTGAGACTGCCGTTCCGTTGGTAAGTTGCGCCGCATCAAGGTCTCGTGGTGCTCAAATGCCATCTCTAACCCAAGTGAGGCGAACGGCTGTTTACGATCAACCATTAACTGGTGCAATTTCGCAGCGGGTGTGTGCGAAGGATCCCTTACTTTCTCGACTTGCTGCTCAACCAACGATTGACTTCCGTCACCATCGTTCACATCATCTAGGAGTGTCGCGACCAACTTACATTCTTCGAGAATCTCGTGCGCCCAGTTGACTAGCTTGCGCCGTCCGTCGGCTGTTGCCAATTCGAGCCCTGGATCACGACCACGATGAACCGTACTGAGCTGGTTATCTAAATTTCGCGCGGCTTGTACTGCAGTTTCACCGTCGTTCGAAGACAAAAGTGCATGGAGCAGAAATATGTCCATGAATTTCGCAGTGCTTACGCTGAGTCCTAGAGGCTCGAACGGATCTGCGTCAAGACACCTCACTTCGACATACTCAATCCCCCTACGCTGCATCGCTAAGAGCGCTCGTTCACCTGGCTCAGCTTTTCGCTTCGCACGGATCCCGGCATAGAGTTCTGCTTCGACCTGCAAAAGTGCATCTGTCAGTTGGTTGTATACGTCCCCATTTCGGATGCCGATCCTAGCGTATCGAGGATGCGTTTGGGTTAGAGCTGGCATCATCGAGTCGATATACTCAGGCAGAGAGTTGTAAACGACGCGATGTAGGCTCTGTTCCTGACTCTGGTACCCGAGTGGTCCCATGCGCAACGACGTTGCGAAAGGAAGGTAGCAAGTGCTTGGGTCTAGTCGTTGTAGGTTGTGTTCTCTATTGCGCAGGAACGAGGCACATACGGCCGGCGACGCACCGAACAAATAAATCAGAAGCCAGCTGTTTTTTCTGAAGTTGCGCATCAAACGCAGGTAGCCAGCATTGCGCGCGGATTGATCCGACGACGTGCCGTCAATCTTCGAAAGCGTATCCCACAACGCCTCTGGAACCGAAAAGTTGAAGTGAATCCCAGAAATGGTCTGCATCACACGACCATAGCGATGACCCAATCCTTCTCGATAGATCTCCTTAAATCTCGCAGCATTCGAATCACCATATCGAGCGATAGGAATAACGTCTTCATCCGAAATTCCGCAAGGCATCGAAGCAGGCCATAGAAGTTCCTCTTCGAGGTGATGATGAATGTATGTATGGATGTCCGCCAATTCCTCGAGACAAGATTCGACACTCTCGTGCACTCCAGTGATTAACTCCAACTGTGCTTCGCTGAAATCGGTTGTAATCTTCGGGTGCGTAAGTGGGGCACCAAAAGCTGTTGGATGGTCAGTTAGCGCTAATGTGCCAGAAGGCGTGATACGCAATGCTTCGCGTTCAATGCCATGATTGAATTGAGCGAGCGCAGGATTGCCTTGCAATCCGCGCATTTTGAGTTCAAGACTCGACAATGTACTTTTTGTGATCTAGGTAGGTGACGCCCCGAAAGGGACGCTGTTATGACGGACCAGCCGCGCCGATCGCAGGATCGACGTCGAATTTCTGAAAGTTCCGCTTAAATTTAATTATCAAATCGTTTGCAGCAGTGTCATAGGCGTCTTTGTCCGACCACGTGTCACGCGGAATAAGCAGCTTATCATCGACGCCGTCAACATGGCGAGGCACATCAAGATTTAGTGCTTCGAGGTGCAAAACATCATTGGTGTCAATCGAATTAGATCGAATAGCGCGAATGATCGCCCTAGTGACCGGAATTGCGAAACGGTGCCCCTCAGCATAACCGCCGCCAGTCCAACCCGTGTTCACCAAGAAAACTCGCGTACCGAACGACTCGATCCGCTGCATGAGCAAGTTAGCGTAGTCACGAGGTGGTCGAGGGAGAAACGCTTCGCCAAAACATGCTGAAAAGGTTGCGGAATACGCTTCAGTCGAACCAACTTCCGTGGAGCCAACTTTTGCTGTGTAGCCAGATAGATAGTGGTACGCCGCACCTTCTTTCGACAGAATGGAGACAGGGGGTAGAACGCCACTAACATCGCACGTCAGGAAAATAATGACATGCGGTTCCTGACCGTGATTCTCAATGATGCGTTTTTCGATACGCTCAAGCGGGTAACACGCACGGGTGTTCTCAGTTAGCTTGGAATCCGTGTAATCCGGTTCACGTGTTTCTGGATCAAGAACGACATTCTCCAGTATCGCGCCGAACGACAGCGCATTCCAAATCATTGGCTCGTTCTCTTTCGAGAGGTTGATACATTTGGCATAGCAACCCCCTTCCAGATTAAAGACTCTGCCACCTCCCCAGCCATGCTCGTCGTCGCCGATTAGAAAGTATTCTGGATCTGCGGATAGTGTGGTCTTACCTGTCCCAGAGAGTCCGAAAAACAACGCAACATTTTGGTCGGAATCGACACTCGCGGAACAGTGCATCGGTAACACGCCGTCTTCAGGTAATAGGAAGTTCTGTACCGAGAACATCGCCTTCTTCATTTCGCCGGCGTAGTACATCCCTGCGATCAACACTCGACGTCCTTTGAAATCCAAGATGACGACGCCATCCGAGTTGGTGCCATCCCGTTCAGGCACACATTCGAAACCAGGTGCACTGAGTAACTGCCACGGATTCTTGTTTCGAGGGTTATACGACACCGGCTCGATAAACATCGAACGTGCGAACATCCCATGCCATGCCAGCTCCGTCGTTACCTCGATCGGCTGATATACGTCCTCACTCGCACCGACATGTAGTTCAGCGACGAATGCATCTTGGGAATCTAAATACCCCTCAACCCGATGCCACAACGCTTCAAACCTCGTGGGTTCGAATGGCTGATTAATTTGTCCCCAAGCAATCTTGTCGTGCGTCGTTGCTTCATCGACAATGAATCGATCTGCGGGCGAGCGACCTGTGCGCTTGCCCGTCATGACGACTAATGCGCCACTATTCGCAAGTTGCGCCTCGCGTCGTTCGATCGCAAGTTCTGCCAACGCTGTGGAACTCAGCTCGAAACGATTGGCAGGGAGATCAATAGCTCTTATAGTCTTGGCCTGCGAGGGGCGAGATTCGGCAGAATTCTACTTGCGGGTTTTAGGGTACTGATCTGGTGAATTAGGCCGGAAGACTGTCGTTTTCATGCCGGTTTCTGCTTCAATTCACGCAATGCTCGACGTGCACTTTTCGTCGGTTTTAGCTTCGGCGTTGCAAGACCCGCACGCGCCATCCGACGATTTGCCGCGTCTTCAAGACGCCGATTCAACGACTCTTCAGTTTCCTCGTATAGTGCTTGTGCAGCTGTGCCATTGCCGCGCCGTTCAGCCAAAGCCTTAATCACGACCATTTCCTTGTCATAACCTCGACTGATCTCGAGCTTGTCACCAATCTGTACATCACGCGCTGCCTTCGTTCGTTCGCCGTTGACATGAACTTTTCCGCCCAAAACGGCCTCTTTTGCTTTACTACGTGTTTTGAAAAAGCGTGCAACCCACAGCCACTTGTCAATTCTCATTACGTTAGCGCGTTCCGTCTCCTTGTATTGTTATGACTCGCACGCATCACAGAGCCCGAATGCCTATGTTAAGACTCTAGAGAGTTTGATGGCTGTGAACGGTTGCAGATTCGTTCACTTGACAGTCTGATTTGACCTGTCGCTTATGCTTCCGTTCGTTCAGTTATCTCGAAATCCCTTGAAACTGCCATCGATCCTAAACTCCGAAATCGTCGCATCAAGTCGATTATTCAGCATTGAATCACTCGACCTGCGTTTTTCCAACGGCGAAACCCGAACTTTCGAAAGGTTACCTAAACGCGGACGGGAGGCTGTCATCGTCTGTGCCGTCACAGAGAACCGGGAAGTCGTACTCATTCGCGAATACATGGCGGGATTGCACAAATACGAGCTTGGATTGCCGAAAGGCCGTGTAGATCTTGGCGAGTCATTCGCTTACGCCGCGAACCGAGAGCTTAAAGAAGAAGCCGGATTCGGTGCTCGATCAATCGTGCACTTGAGAGAACTGTCGCTCGCCCCGGGACAAATGGGATTCTCGATTCACGCCATGCTAGCAACCGACCTATATCCTGAATCATTACCTGGTGATGAACCGGAACCTCTTGAAGTGGTGTTGTGGCCTCTCGATCGTATCGACGAGCTCATCTTCAGTCACGAGTTGTCCGAAGCGCGATCGATTGCGACGTTGAAGATTGCTGAAGTAGCTTTGCAAGGCAACCATCCCGAAGAACCAACGTTAATTGCCGCTGGTTAAACCGTGTCGACAGATACGGATGTTGCGGGTTACGCCATGCTTGATGAATCACTGAAATCAGCTTTAATCCAGATCGTTCACGATGCACATGTGGAGATTCTCGATGTCTACAACACGCCCTTCGACGTGCGTCGTAAGTCAGACGATACACCGATCACGGAAGCGGACCGGCGCGCTCATGACGTCATCGTCAATGGTCTCTCACGGATAGATTCAGGGATTCCTATCGTGTCCGAAGAGTCCGCATTGCCACCTTACGATGTGAGGAAGAACTGGAAGCAGTATTGGTTAGTCGATCCCCTTGACGGGACGAAGGAATTCGTGAAACGAAACGGCGAATTTACTGTGAATATCGCACTTGTCGTCGCCCATGAGCCATGTATTGGGATCGTTGGGCGGCCTACAACAAACGCTCTTTACTTCGGTGATGTTGAATCAAAAAGTGCCCTAAAAATCATCGAAGCTGATGAAAAGCCTCTCGCTACACGCACGATAGAAGCAAATGGTGTGCGCAGCGTACAAAGTCGTCGACGAGCTAATCCGCAAGCGGAACAGTTCTTGATCGATCTCGAAAATGACGTCGGTCCAATCACACGCGACTTTCGCGGCAGCAGTCTGAAGTTCCTCGCGCTCGCGGAAGGGGAGGCAGACTTGTATATCCAGCCTGGCGGTACGTCGGAATGGGACACAGCTGCCGCACAAGCCGTTCTGCACGCTGCGGGTGGGCGTGTAATGTCATTTCAGGGTGCATCAATACCGTACAACACAGGTGAGAGCGTCATCAACGACCCATTCATTGCAATAGGCGATTCCGCAACGGACTGGCGGCACACACTAATCCGGCGGTTATCGATATTCAATCACTAGTCGCCCGCGCACGACCCGGCAATATACTTCCGCCTCTCGCAGCGTTCACCGCTGCCAATCGAATCCCCTAGGAACTACCGACTATGAGCAAAGAAGGCTTACGGCCTCGCTATGCGCCCACGCCAACCCCCGATACCGCGCACTTTTGGGAAGGTACAAGGAATCACAAGCTTTTGCTTCAGCGTTGTACAGACTGCGGCACCGTGTACTTTCCACCTCGCGCCTTTTGTCCAGAAAATGGGTCTTCGAACATTGAGGTCTTCGAAGCAAGCGGCAAGGCTAAACTGATTAGCTACACGATCAATCATCGCCAACACCCTTCTTTCGAGAGTCCTTATGCGATCGCGATCGTCCAACTCGAAGAAGGTCCCATGATGATGAGCAACATCGTCGATTGCGAGCAGACACCGGAAGCGCTTGTGCTCGATATGCCGCTCGAAGTCACTTTTGAAAAGGTGTCCGACGAAATCACAGTGCCCCTTTTTAGGCCCGTCGGAGAAGCATCATGACCGTAGCAGTAGTAGGTGCGTCCGAAACGACAGAATTAGGTCGCATTCCACACCTAAGCCAAATGCAGCTTCACGCAGATGGCGCGTTTAACGCGTTAGCGGATGCTGGACTCTCCGTGAGTGATATTGATGGTATTGCAACGGCGGGTGCTTCGCCGGTTGACTTAACGCACTACTTAGGGCTCGAACCTCATTGGATAGACGGTACGTCAGTCGGCGGGTGCTCGTTTCTGATTCATGTACGTCATGCCGTCGCCGCGATTGAAGCGGGTTATTGCGAAACGGTTTTGATCACACATGGCGAAAGTGGGCGATCCGGTATTGGTCGAGGAGGCGGCGGTGGTGGCGCAGCTTCATTCGCTAGTCAATTCGAGGTTCCATATGGACCTATGGGTCCGACTACGCTATTTGGAATCGGCGTATTGCGTTACATGAAGCAATATGGCATGACGCACGAGCAACTGGCATCAGTCGCAGTCGCGCAACGCGAATGGGCAGGTATGAATCCTCGAGCGATGTATCGAGACCCGATCACGGTTGAAGACGTACTCGCTTCACGGGTGATCGCTTACCCATTCCACCTTTTGGAATGCTGTCTTGTGACCGACGGCGGCGGAGCACTTATCCTCACTGCCGCGGATCGAGCAAAGGACTTTCCTCAACCACCCGTTTACATTTTGGGAACCGGCGAAAGCGTGGAGTCACCAATGATTAGTCAAATGGCTGATCTGACGAGCTCTCGGAATTTCCGAATCGCCGGTGGAGACGCGATGAAAGCTGCGGGTGTTACGCATGGCGACGTTGATCACCTAATGGTCTATGACGCGTTCGCTCATCTGCCGATTTTCGGACTCGAGGATCTCGGATTCGTCGAACGTGGCGAAGCGGGTCCATTCATCGAAGAAGGGAACACCCGACCTGGTGGGAGATTGCCTCTGAACACTAATGGTGGCGGACTGTCGTATACCCACACGGGGATGTATGGCATGTTTGCGCTTCAAGAAAGCGTACGCCAAGTTCGTGGACAAGCACCTGCTCAAGTTGACGGGGTCAATGTATCCGTATGCCTCGGCGTTGGCGGTATGTTCTCTGCTGGCGCATGTATTGTGTTCGGAAAGGAACTACCCTGACGATAAACACGCAAACCCAAATCAAGGATGTAGTCATGAAGCAATATTCAATAGGTCGAATCAGTTGTGCGATAGCTTGTGTCGTTGCCTTCGTCACGCTCGCGATTGATGCGAATGAAGTTCAGGAGGACATCGTCTACGTCGAGCGAGATGGTATCGCGGTGTCTTACGATGTCGTTCCCTCACCTAATCCGAATGGCGCTGCCGTTTTGTTAATGTCTAGTGGTGGTTGGTTTAGTGGTAAGCAACCAATCGATCGCGTCAAGCAGGGATTTGGTTTTCTCCTCGACGCTGGTTACACAGTCGTCCCGATTCGACATCGTAGTGCTCCTGATTACAAGGTGCCGGATGCGGTCGCGGACGTACAACACGCTGTACGCCACGTCCGTCATCACGCCGACGACTATGGTATCGACCCATCGCGCATGGCGGTCATGGGATTCAGTTCGGGTGGACACCTTACCTTGATGATCTCGCTTGATTCAGATGACGGCGTAGTGGCTGAATCCTCTGATTCAGTATCGAATACTGCCAATCATGTCGCAGCAGGAATCGCTTACTTTCCTCCTGTTGATCTTGAAAACATCGTTGGCCCCAGCGAACGGTTTCCAGCCCTCGACTTCGATCCATCGTTAGCGTCATCCGTTTCACCTATCAACTTCGCCGACTCGGAGGATCCGCCAATCCTCCTTCTACACGGTACCGCGGACGAGCTGGTGCCGTTAGCCAATAGCACTCGAATGCATGAAACGCTAACCGGTGCAGGTGCAAAAAGCCAATTGAGCGTATTCGAAGGGGCAGGACATGGTTTTAGAGAACCTGCTGACCAGGAACGAGCGCGCAGTGAGATTCTCGAATTTCTTGCGTCGCATTTAGCATCAAACTGAGACACTCATTGTCCCTATTGATTGTGCAAATACGGAAACACCTTCAGGAAAGTCATCAATAGGACGAGACTCACTCGCGTTCATATGACACACCAGACGCGCCTAACTCCCGATCAGCAATCGGACTGGGACGCAAACGGCTTTCTCGTATTACCAAGCGTATTCGTCGACGATGAAGTGACGCGCATGCGTGAAGATGCAGACTTCATACTTGAGTTGATCATTAATTCGTCGATCTGCAATCAACGACAGAGTCGGCGGCTAGATATTCGAAAACGACAAGACGGTGGACTGATTGTTCGCAAGATTCAGCCGATCAACGACCTTTCGCTAGTCCTTTCGAGAGCTTCCGAGGATGATCGTTTACTTGCACCTATGGGCGAACTCATGGGTGATCAGCCTGTGCTCATGGAAGAGAAGCTAAATTACAAGCAACCGTTGCGAGACATGGGCGAGTTCCAGGTGCCGGTCGACGATGATCGGTTTCCAATCCATAACGATTGGGCGTACTACATGTATAACGGATACCCGGACACCATCATCTCGTCAGCCATTACGTTAGATGAATGTCATCCAGGGAATGGAACCATTCGCGTGTTCCCGGGGACTCACCATCAGCATATCGAGCACGATCGAGTACGCAACGGACTCGAGGTACCGCAAGGATCGGTCGATCTAAGTTCCGGCGTATTCTTAGAAGCGCCAGCCGGTTCCGTCATGTTCTTTCATGCGAAGCTCGTCCATACGTCCGAACCTAATCCGACGCACAACCCTCGAAGAGTGATGATTTACAGCCACTATCCTCAAAAAGCAAATATGGGAACTGACATTCGCAACGGTCCCAACCGCCTTCGCGAGTCGCCGTGGGAGTGGGAATACCGAAGGTGTAAAGAAGCTGGAAAATTTGTTGATCAGTTCAAAGTGGAGTCGAAACCATGAGCTTAAAGATTGCGATCGTCGGTGCAGGCAGTATCGGCTTCACGCGACGGTTGCTGCGCGATTTCTTGCTCGTTCCTGAATTTAGAGACACGGAGTTCCGTTTTCAGGACATTAGTGCGACGAATCTTGATATGGTCGCGCGTTTGTGTCGCCGTGACATCGAAGCAAACGACCTTCAAGCTCATATCGTCGCAACTGAAGATCGCGAGATTGCGCTTCGCGACGCGGACTATGTCATCAATACAGCGCGCGTCGGCGGCCTCGAAGCATTCAAAACTGACGTCGAAATCCCCTTACGTTACGGTATTGACCAATGTGTAGGTGACACTATCTGTGCCGGCGGCTTGATGTATGGGCAACGTACAGTACCCATGGTCGTAGAGCTATGTCATCAGATTGAACGTTTCGCGAAGCCTAACGCAATCCTGCTGAATTACGCCAATCCAATGGCCATGAATACGTGGGCCGCGTTGGACGAATCTGGTGTTGAAACCATAGGATTGTGTCACGGTGTTCAAGGAGGTCACCGCTTGCTTGCCGCATTGATTGAACGTCACGTAAACCAAGATAAGCAAGAAGATGACGTGGATTTCCAAGCCGTAACGAAGCAAGACGTCGATATCGTCGCGGTGGGAATTAATCACCAGACGTGGTATATGCACGTTGTGCACGAGGGCATTGACTGGGCAACGAAATTACATCCGCTGTTCGAAGCTGCGCCTGATGTAGCCGCAAACGAAAAAGTACGAATGGACATGATCCGGCGCTTCGGCTACTTCAGCACGGAATCTAACGGTCACTTATCTGAGTATGTACCGTGGTATCGCAAACGACCCGACGAGATTCCTGAATGGACCTCGATGGCACATTGGATTCATGGTGAATCGGCTGGTTATCTAAGGGTGTGTACGGAAAACCGAAACTGGTTCGAACAGGATTTCCCGAGATGGCTCAAAGAGGAACCTTGGAAGCTCGATGGCGCGACTCGAAGTGATGAGCATGGCTCCTGGATTGTTGAGGCGATAGAAACGGGTCGAACGTACCGAGGTCACTTCAATATCCGGAACCATCACACGGTCACAAATCTACCTACCGATTGCGTTGTTGAAGTTCCCGGCTATGTCGACCGAAACGGTATGTCAATCCCTCAATATGGGGACTTACCGCTCGGCTGCGCCGCGATCTGCAACAATTCCATTCAGGTTCAGCGCATGGCAAAAGACGCCGCGTTGACCGGCGATGTCGAACTACTGAAACAAGCCTGTTTGTTAGATCCGCTCGTAGGTGCGGTATGTAATCCGCCTGAGGTCTGGCACATGGTCGACGCAATGTTAGTGGCCCAAGCGGAATGGTTACCTCAATACACAGACGCGATTCCCGAAGCGCAACGCCGACTCGCAAATTCACCTGACCTGTCCAATTCAACGTCGAACGGTGCGATGCGACGCGAAGTGAGGACCATCGAAGAAATGCGAGCGCAGCAAGCGTAGGTGGCTAGAGACAACTAGCTCATGTCGGTACGAACATGAGATTCATCATTTATGGTGCAGGTGGAATAGGTGGATCCATCGGTGCTCGCTTGCACCTTAATGGCGAGGAGGTCATACTGGTCGCGCGCGGGAAGCATTTCGAGGCGATCCAAGCATCAGGATTAGCGTTCCATACGCCAACGATTCATGAATCGCTACCTATAGATGTCGTTTCACATGCTCGCGACATACACGTACAGAGCGACGACGTCGTGATCCTCTGCATGAAAACGCAGCATGTCGAGGGCGCGTTGCGTGACCTACAAATGAACGCTCCGTCAAACACACCGATCGTCTGTTGCCAGAATGGCGTGGCAAGTGAACGGATGGCTCTTCGGAGGTTTTCACGCGTCTACGGAATGGTTGTCTGGTTACCCGCGGAACACCTAGAACCGGGTGTTGTTGTGAATTTCGCCGAAAACCGTGCTGGTAATCTCGATGCGGGTTGTTATCCCCGCGGTGTCGATGAGACCATTGAACGTGTTACGTCGGCAATCCACGCAGCTGGTTTCGTTTCGCGTCCTGATCCCAACATCATGGCACAGAAATACGCGAAGCTGATGGTGAATCTAACCAATGCACTTGATGCAGCATGCGTTGAACGACCCGACGACGTTATCCAAGAAATGCAATCAGAAGCTCGAGGTTGTTGTGACGCAGCAGGTATCGATTACGCCGACTTTAGAGGGTCGCGAGCCCGTCGAGGCGACATACGAGGCGGTCCGGTTGATGGCTTTCAGCGCCACGGTAGTTCAACGCTTCAGAGTCTAATGCGCGAAACAGGCGACATCGAAGCCGATTATTTGAATGGCGAAATCGTGCAGCTCGGAAGATTGCACGGAATCCCAACACCAACTAACGCAGCAGTTCAGCAGATTGGCATCAGTCTCATTTGCGGCGAAATAAAACCTCGATCCTTATCTGCTGACACGGTTCGGGAGTTGGTGAATCAGGTACGATCTAAGTAAGAGTGTTGTCGTTCGTATCAAGAACCGAATCTGTATCGAAGTTTCACGACGATGACATCCACAATTGGATCACTTAGCGCTTCTTGAAAGAGATCGCCAAAATCTGCATGACCGAGGCTAGGTACGTTACTGCCACGTGTATAAACGATAAATAGATCCGAGAGTGGTGCGATCTCCCAGCGATAACGCACTTGTGCTGTCAAACGGGAAATCGTGAAACCATCCGAATCTGGGTCTGGATCATCCATGCTCGAATCAAGCTTCCCGATTTGATCGGAATCGTGAATGCGCCAAAAATCTCGTTCCATGGCGTTGATCCCTGTCCACTGCAACGTCGCTCGAAACTGCTGTTTCGCTGAAATGAAGAAGTCCATACTAAAAAGGTGGGAAAGCTGTTCACTGTAGTAACGCGTGAAATCGGTATCCCCCGAATAGAGTAACCAGCCTTCACTATCCCGATATCGCAAGTCGTAGTCGAAGCGCAAACGCGAAAGTGGGCTAAACGTGAAACCAATATCGCCTATGTACGCAGGATCGCCTAGGTCCTCGTCGATCACGCCAGTCTGAAGCGAATACGAGAACTTCTTGGACGAGTCTGAACCGTATGTGATGGTGAAGAACTTCGTCTCACTCATTTCAAAGCTGCCCTTGCCGAAGCTGCTCCGGTCATCAACCATCTTGGGTCGAATCGACAGCTGTACATCGATGGAGGATTGATTAATGAAATTGAACCCCAAGCCAGTACCGAGATACCCACGAATCAGATCACCGTTCGAGTTCGTTTGTCCCGACAAGAACAACCCAATCGACCTTGACCTCAGCATGTCTGGGAGATTTCGCGACGTGTTGTGGAACCTTGTGTATCGGAAACCCCGGAGATCGTTCCGACGTAAAAATCCAAGATCTGAAACGTCGAGTGTATCGTCTAGAAAATCCAATGAGAGACGATGAAAGATGCCTTGTTTCGGTGTATAGCGGATATCGGCAAACGCTCCGTATCCAGTCTCTGAGTCCTTTCGTGAATTGATTATTTGACTATCGATATTCCATTTGCCATTCTGCGTTAGGAAATGCGAGTCGAGTCCAGTGACAACGGCACCATACTCGGGTGTATCGGCAAATGTCGTAATCAGTCCATGTGCTTGACGACCTGTACCCGACTGTCGTTCCCACAGCAGACGAGCGACACCGAAGTCACGACCTGGCGCCGTTACGATGACTTCCTCGTCTGTTAGTTCACCCGCCTCGTCCAATTTTTCCATGGTCCCACGCAACTCAACATCGTCCTCCATCGCGCCGAGGAAACCAAATCGGAACGCACTAGCTTGACCGACTACCTTCACTGCACCGAGGAGATCGGTTGGTTTGCTCCGTTCCGGACCCGGTACGTCGATCGCGTCGTCGTAGTCAAGGTGCTTCGCCGATCCACCAATGCGCCGTGTATTGAGTAGCGTGGTCGGTTCCATGTTGTACGTTGAAGGGGCGACTCGAGCGCCACCACCGCGTGAACTTCCACGAAAAGGCGTGCCCCTCGGCGTGGTCTCGAACACTTCGGACCCTTCGAGGAAAAACAATCGCTTTTCTGGGAAGAATGTCTCGTAGGCCGTTAGATTAACGACTACATCGTCTGATTCAACGGCGCCGAAATCAGGATTAGCTGCACCCGAGACCTGTAAATTGGGAGCAGGGCGCCACGAGAAGTTCAATCCAACTTTCCGATCCGTTTCGTCGTAAATCCCATCGGCACTCGTCGTTGCATACGGGAACAGTTCCCACTGTTGTTTCGGATTGACGTCTTCCATCGCCATCGGCTGCATTGCGGACATAAAACGCGCCTGCGTAAACGGCAACGCTGGCCATCCATAACGCTCATTTCGAAACGCGACTTGGCGACTCACGAAGAAGCTCATGTTGCGTTTCCCAACCCCGGGAGGCATTGCCAAGATGGACCATGGGATGAATATCTCCGCCGTCCATCCAGTTTCGGTGACGGCGCTCGCGCCATGCCATGCGCCATCCCACTCTCTGCTGAAATTCCTTTCCGGTAATACCTTACCGTCTTCCTTAGAACCACCTAGGTTGATAGAAAACCAAAACCCGAATAATCCTTTCCCCGAGGTGTCGAGCGTAATTCCGAAACCATCCCGATTTAGATCTTGATCACGAGCAGACAACCGTTGTACCAGCGTATCGGCAGGTTGTTCCATATCAGCTGAGACATACAGTCCACGCTCGGTGTAGAAGATGCGAGTCAACGTCCGAAACTCGGGATCGACGAGTGTGTCCGGTGAAACGACAATCATGTTTTCGAAACCGGCCACCTTATTCCATGCTTCTTCGTCGAGATGTCCATCAATGACGACGTCGACGCCGTTGAGTTCAACCAACTCCATCTGAGGTGGTATATCGATCACACGCGCACGACTTGAACTCGCTGTTACATCCCCATTACGAGACTCTCGTAAAGGCAAATCCTGTATGGAGGCTGTAGCCGTTTCAACGCCTGTATTGCGCTCATCCGACGTTGCCATTGGTCTTGGCGAGAGCAATGCGTCTCGAGACAATGTAAATAAACTGGGACCTGACGCAGGGCGTGCTTCTGCTGCGGCGATTGACGGTTGTGGAATAGCGCGCGGACCGCGAAGTTCGCGCATCGCCGCGCTCCGTGCGGCTCGGTCTTTCTGACCAAGTACCAATCCGCTAAACGGATCTTCCTCTACCGTTGGTTGGGGTTCATTCGCAGAGTGCGTGTGAGCGCAGAATAGAACGGTCGTAAGTACCGCAAAAACTAATCGTCTGTGTCGACTACACACACTAATGGGCTGACGGCAGGGGTATTGAATTATCCATTAATTGACCTAACCTGCACGATAATCAACAGTTCATTTCGTAAGGTCAATTGAGTGAAAGAAACAACCGGAAAAGTGGCATTTGTGACTGGTGGCGCGAACGGAATCGGATTGGGTATGGCTAAGGCATTCCTGGAAGCAGGAATAAAAGTAGCGATTGCTGATGTCCGAGAAGACCGACTTCAGCGTGTAGTACCGCAACTTCGAGATATAAGTAACGAAGTGATGGCATTACAGTGCGATGTCGTCAAAGGGGACGCAATCAAGCGCAGCGTTGATGAAGTCGAACAACATCTGGGTCCCGTTCAGATTTGCTGCAACAATGCTGGAATAGGTATCGGTGGTCCATTTCATACTTTCGATGACAGTCGTTGGGAACGGATTCTTGATGTCAACCTTTGGGGCGTCATTCGCGGTGGACGAGAGATCGCAAATCGCTTGATACAGACTGGACTTGAAGGGCATATCGTGAATACTGCCAGCATCATGGGCATGATCACTGGTGCGGGATCGACTGCGTATTGCGCGACAAAGCACGCGGTTGTCGCTATTTCTGAGTGTATGAGCGTCGAGCTTGAACAACATCAGATCGGGGTGTCAGTGCTGTGTCCGTTTATTGTTGATACGTCAATCTTCTATCCAGATCTCGACGACGACGATTTCGAAGCGATTGCCGAACGTAAAAAGAACAGCCCTCTCCATAGATACGCATTAGAACCGAAATACGTAGGCGAATTAGTGCTTCGTGCGATACGCGAAAACGAACTGCACATCTTCTGCGACGGTACGGAGACACCTGGCATGGTCAAAGGACGTTTTGACCGCGTCACCAGTGCGTTTGCTCGTCAGTTTCCCCCATCCCCTCACTCCTAGCTTCAATGCTCGTGATCGTCCAACGACGCCTAAACTCAAACATATGAGTTGCGGAACATCGCTTTTCAGGAATCGGCGATACGGGCGCTGGTGTATCTATCATCTAAGATGGGCGTTGCTCTACATCGGTCTGTTCATTACCACCGGTGTTGTCACGGAGCACAGCCTTGCGCGACCAAACCAGCAGATTCCAGAACCAGGCACTAAGCCCTTGTCGATCGAGGAGCTACGATGGTGCCGAACTGAAGTGCACTTACTGGCAGGAGAAGCGAAGGAAGTCGATCAGAACGAATTCTGGGAGATCTACGACTACAACGAAAACGTTCGTCAGTATCGGAATAGATGTGTCGAACGAACTTCCTCCCAAAATGCAGCGCGTCAAATCGACAGTGAACTAACGCCTGACACGAAACAAGGTATTCGAGATGCAGGCGCGCGTCGCTTCGCCTTCGGTAGGGTCACTCGCGACGCAAATCGAGTTTACGTCGCACCAACGCACACGGGTGTATTCGAGGCTAGTGCTCGCGACGCTACGGAGATCGATATCCTCCGACAGTGGGATGAGGCATTTCTTTTAGGGAAGCGTGAGTCGAGTCGGGTTGAAATTGAATGGTTGGTGGGCTTACCGCCAGTCAGAAATACGGGTTGGATTAGTGCGACGAGCTATCGACAAGGTAACGGTCGTGAAGCCCGTGAAATTTACTGTCGCGCAAATCAAGGAGTTCCTCTCGAACCGGACGATCTGGTACGCGGCACACCTTCTCGTGATCGATTTATGTTATTGCAGGTCCGCAATCCGACACCGCAGGATGCATACGTCAAGGTAATTCGCCCAAATAAGGATGTCGTTGTCGCATTTCTGGTCAAAGCGGGCACAAGACGAACCATCAATGGTCTTCCGATCGGTGAGTTTGGAGTGGCGTTCGCAACAGGACTCGAATTCAGTAGAGGCTGTGACTCGTTTGTCAAACGTGGGTTTGCCGGTCGGGTTTCTCAGCCGATCATTTTCGACGAACACAGCTACGAGTGGGAAATCTCACTACAAACGCCATCAATGGATATCACTGCTCGAGATACGAGGGCGTACGCCGAATTCGAAGCGCTTTAACTTCTGGAACAGCCGACCGGCTCGCACCTACTTCACGTGCCTTACGGCCATCGTCGATATGCGAATTGTTATGTGACGTTGAATCCGATACCTACCGCTTGAAATGGTGGTTATGTGACTGCTCCCCGGAATGAAGGACGGGGTTTTGCGGTACGGTGGATAAAGAACTGAAATTGGTTCGTGGGTATTTGTTTTCGAACTGAACGCTTATCTACTACGCGATTTTCCCCTCCGTTACCAAGAATGTAATTTCGCTTGGCGTTCCCGATTCCCGATGGTCCTGCATCTTCATACCGGCAACCTGTAACGACTCATTGAACGTCGCGTGTTGCGCTACCGGAAGGAAGTGCGACACTTAAACTTGACACCGACACAATTTCTACATCCAACAAGGGATTACTACATTCAATGACTGACGCCGCGGCGCAACTTCTCGATGATCAAGGCATGCAGGGTTTTATCCGGGAAGGATTCGTCATACTCTCCTCGGCATTGTCGAGCGACTACCATCAACGCATGCAGGTGACCCTCGACGACCTCGAAAAAGGTTGTCCGCGCGACCACAACAACCTGCTACCGTGCTTCCCAGAGCTCTCGCAGATGCTGGAAGAACCAGTTGTGCATGGCTGGTCTATCAAGGCACTGCAGAGACTCACGTCTCCCGAAGCGACGAAAGTGGCTTTACAGTATCTCGTGACCACACGTTGGGACCATACTCCGAAATTCGGCGATACGTCACCCGATGCACGCGCCCCCAAACACGTTGTAGCGTGTGCAGCACGATGAAACTCGGCATAAGCCATCAGCGACCAGACGATTTCTCCGAAGAGCGCTTCCGCTACTTGCGGACCATGGGCGTGGACACCATGGAAGTACGGCTCGACAGTCCCGAGGCAACGTTCGAGCGCCTAAGGGACATCCGCGACCAGGTTGTCGGCGCTGGTTTCGAACTGCACGAGATCATGCTAGACGACCTATATTCGGCACCAGCATTCACGCTCGGGCTGCCGCAGCGGGATGCGGTGATCGATCGTCTGTGTACGTTCATCCGTGATCTAGGACGGCTGGGTATACGTTACACGACCTATGCTTGGCACACTGGCGGCGCGTACCAGACGGGAACAACAGAGTCGCGCGGCGCACAGACCCGGCTCTTTCGCGACGCCGATGCGCAAGCGCTGCCCAATGCGTTCGACGACACATATGACGACGCCACGATGTGGGCGAATTACCGCCACTTCATCGAGCGAGTCCTGCCGGTGGCGCAAGCGGCGGGCGTGCATCTGCAATTGCACCCCAACGATCCACCCGTCAACCATCAAGGCGTGGCGAGGATTTTCCGTAGCACCGACGCGTTTCGTCAAGCGATCGAAATTGCGGGCGGCGATGACCATGCCGGAATCCTGTTCTGCGTGGGGACCTGGTCCGAAATGTCGGGAACGGATGGTGCCGGCGAAGACATCGTTGCAGCGATTCGCGAGTTTGGCGCGAGCGGCCACATTCACCAAGTCCATTTCAGGAATACGTCAGCGCCGCTTCCCAATTTCCACGAGACCTTCCCGGACAACGGGTACGTCGACCTCGTTGCCGTCATGCGCGCATTGCGGGAAGTGGGCTTCGACGGTATCGTGGTGCCGGACCATGTACCAGGCGACGGTCGTATCGAAGAAGCCTATACGTTCGGTTACATTCGTGCGCTGATCCAAGCGCTCGCTTAAGACACTGTCGAGCTTAGTACTGCTCGATACCGCAGTGAAAGACGTTTTAACGGTACCCGCCCTAATGTCGGAAGCGTATTGTGACTGTCCCCATTTTCCTCCCAGATTCCTCAACATCTGTCGCTTGCTTGAATCGGACGCACGTCGACCCACATGAACGTGATGTATGTGCCTTTCCTAAGCACGGTGCTCTTGAGGAACGACTCGAAGTGCCAATACCGCGCGACGGAGACGACGGGTCTAAATGACCTTGGTCGCTCCGACTGGGGCGCGTGGCACGCCTGAGACGCTGCGCTTACCGCGTCAGTCGTCCAGATAGCGCGTCTGCAGACCTTTGTTGACCACAATTTCCATCGTATGCGCCGACGCGGGCTGCGTCGCCAAAAATACTGCGGCGTCCGCAATGTCCTCCGGCTGAATGAGCGTGGCTGGATCCGCTTTTGGAGAAGCCTCCCGCTGCATCTGCGAGACCGTGCCACCCGGCAGGATGACGTGCGCTCGGATGCCTCGGAGCAGGTATTCGGCAACCAACGTCTTGGTGAATCCCATGACCCCGTGCTTCGAAGCGGCGTAGTCCGTAAAGTTCGGCGGTCCTATGATCCCCGACACCGAGGCGATGTTGATGATGCAACCGTTGTCGCGCTCGAGCATCGACGGCAGGGCATACTTCGTTCATAGGAAGAGGCCACGGAGGTTCACGTTCACGGCGTGGTCCCAAGCCTCGACAGGCAACTCGTGCACGGGAAGACGAGCCGGTCCTGCGCCAGCGTTGTTGATCAGGACATCGATGTGACCCAGCCACTCTATAGTCATGTCCATGAGGGTACGGATCTCGCCTTCGTTAGAAACGTCGCAGGCGTCATCCGATCCCGCCGGCCTCCGCAGCGACCGCCTCGATCTCGTCCGCGCTCGTAAAACGCGGATTTGCGGGTCAGGTCTCGCAACCGATCATATTTGACGAACACAGCTACGAGTGGGAAATCTCAATCCAAACGCCATCAATGGATATCACTGCCCGAGATACGAGAGCGTACGTTGAATTCGAAGCGCTCTAACTGGACAGAACTGATTAGTAACACGAGGATTCTTGCTATATCGAACGCAGTTCTGCTTGCAATCTGGAAACAGATATCGAGTCAGACGGATTTTGGCAGTCTCACTTTTGTCAGTCCTGAGAATTTCTTAATCGAGGATTGAACGGGCAAGTGGTACCCGAAGTCGAGCAGGAGACGTCGCATCGATATGTACGTAGCTACCTCCAGCCCATTCCGCCAACCGGCGCAACGCAATTCCGATCGCACGTACAAGGTCTACATCTCGTGCATTAGCCGCGTGCTCTAGCCACATGTGGGAAACGTTCAGCGTGCGGGTGCTTCGATCCATTCGCAGGTCAGTCCGTCCTATGAGCCGATCGCCATACAAGATAGGCAGCACATAGTAACCCCATCTGCGTTTATCAGCGGGTTTGTAAACCTCCCAGACATAGTCGAAGTTGAACCATTTCGCCGCTCGACCGCGCGCTGTAACGAACTCTAACGGTGCCAGAAACGTTGCCTCAGTCAACGTGTCCGCCCGCTTGGTGCACCAGACTTGAGGAACCGAGCCGTTTTGTACGGCTTCAAGCTGTCTGACCTCTTTTCTCACCACGTAGTGTTCGGGTTCATTTTCGATCTGTATTGGCATCGCCGCGCCGGAAGCCAGGAGTTCTTCCAAAATGTCGCGCTCCCCCTCCGGGTCTGATCGGCGACGAGCAAGGTGTCGAAACCGACGAGCCCAGTCACCGGCTGTTGCTATGCCTAGCAGCTCAAGTGCTTTATGGGCAAAAAATCGGTCGGCTTGTTCCGCCGTCGCCGAATGCTGAGCCTCAATGGGCGCGACGTCATTACGCGGCGCGTAGAGTCGCTCGAATCCCTGCCGTCCGTACGTCATCAACTCGCCGGTCAACCAAAGGTATCGGAGGGCACGGGCTGTATCCTTCTCCGAGCGGAACTTTCCCTGACGCCCACCTCCACGACCCGTATAGTCTCGATTTGCTACGGTCCCACGTGACGAAACATCCTCCCGGATCCAATCCAGAAGCTGCTTGTGCTCCAACGCAAACGTACGCGACTTCTCCTCCTCCTTACGTCGAGCCATATGTATCCGCCAATACGGCAGCTCCCCCATAGGCAACACGTAAAGAGTCCCGCCATAGTCGAAGAACTCACGGCTGTTGTAGAGAAGGTGATCTAAGTGCTCAGGTCGATAATTCCAAACACGTGCGTGCAGCGCGAGATCGTGGCTCCGTTCGACCACATTCAACGGGTCGATTTGCACTAGACCCGAATGGTGCAGCGCTTTACGGGTACCAGGTCGCCCGAACCACCGTCGTCCAGGCCAAAGACCTTGGCAACCGAGAATGAATCGCCGGACGGTCTGCGCTGAAACTACGAGTGAGCTCGAATATCCTCTCACAGCTTGCACCCGATCCTTTGCTTGTTTTTTATTCGCAACTGCTGCTGCCGATATCGATTCACCACTCTCCTGTTCAGCGTCGCTAATCGGGACAGATAGGCTAGCTTATCTCTGGAAGATACCCTAACACATCCTATTACCTTGTATTCCAATCTCAGTGGACGCTCGGGTCATAGCATGTATTAGTCTGTTCACGCGTTGACGAGTTTCGACGCGCTTTCTCAATGCTACGACTGAGATAGTACGAAAAAGATCGGATTCCAACACTAGAAATGGTGGCCAGGGGCAGAATTGAACTGCCGACACGAGGATTTTCAGTCCACTGCTCTACCGACTGAGCTACCTGGCCTTGGATTTCAACGTTCTATATTGACCTTGACTTGACTCGATCAGCGACGGGGCTGGGATCGTAATACGCACGTTTGCGGACCAATCTGGTACTGCAATCGGCTTTCTACGAGCGTAGCCAAGGGTAATGTGCGGCAGAAATGACGGTTGCTCGGGACGCAACGCGTCTAGCCGCCCTTCGGAGTGGAGCAATGATACAAGAACGCGTGCACGCTGGGGGTTTGGAAATCCGCTCATCACCATCCCTGTGCACGTTATTGGAAAGGCTTTCCGCCACGCAGCTAACTTACATCGATGCTCACCTAAATCTTCCTCTTTCACATCGTCGCCGAGGAATTGGAGCGTAACGTGATATTTATGAGGTTTGACCCAACGTACAAGCTCGTCGCCTAGGTTAGGTCTTAGTGCATTTATCTTTTGTTGATCGGCTTCGCTGAGAATTGATCCGATAAAACATCTCACGTATTAATCACCAAGGTGATTTACTGCCGCCCTTAACGCTAATTCATAGGAATAAGATCCAAATCCTGCGAGCGTACCGACTGCGATATCAGCCAAGTAAGAGTTCCTCCGAAATTCCTCTCGCGCATGCACGTTCGATAGGTGAAGTTCGATCATCGGAATCTCTACCGCAAGGAATGCGTCGCGTAAAGCAACGCTCGTGTGCGTAAACGCGCCCGGATTGATCAATATGAAAACGACACCATCTTCTCGTGCGGTCTGTACTTTGTCGATCAGCTCGCCTTCAACATTTGATTGAAAAGCGATCAGCGAAACACCTATTTCCTTTGCGACGCGTTGGAGATTCGCGACAATGTCATCAAGCGTTTCTGCACCATAGATATCAGGCTCACGAGTTCCAAGCAAATTCAGATTTGGACCGTTGAGTAATAGGATCTTCTTCAAGTTGTCGGGTCCTCGTGTTCAGCCAAGCCATTACGCACTAGATCGGGCGTCAACCCTTGTGATAGCAACATAGGTTGACGATCAGAAGCATAAAGGACGTACATTGTTACGCCATATCGACCGAGCTGTTCAAGCAATCTCTTTCTATCCGCATCGCGGCGAGCGACCAATCCCCCCGTTCATCCCGATGTGTCGAGTCAGAACCCATACCAGTCAATCGACCATGAGAACGAGTGGAATGGACATGAAGCGATTGAGTGCGACCAGCCACGGCGCCCGACGCGGTATCCAAGTCACGATTCACGGTGTCGGACTTTCCTACACTCTGCATGATGAATAGAGCTTTAATCGACAAAATCGGGAATACGCAAGACATTACGTTCAGGGTCAAGCCGGCAAATAGTGCAGAACCAGTTGCTATCCAGCTATTGATTCCCTTGTTAGTGGAAACGTTCTATGGGGAGGAACCGCCAATGTCAGCTCCTCCCTCCTCAAATCGAAATTCGCGTACCTCTGGCGGGTAGCACAAACCCGCGTCAGCACAGCCTTGGAAATGTACATCGACCACCACATTCGCGTGAGACTGTCCGAGAACCGGAACCGATATTTCGAGAAAGTTGTAGTAGACCTCGACCTCGCCAAGAAACTCGTCGGTTTTTTTCTTTCCCGTCGGGATGACTAGTGAGCCTAACTCCGTACCTTCTTTACCGACGATTTTGAGCGCATGTTTGTAGAGATAGTAGCCATCCGGCATAACCCAGCGAGCGAGTACCCGTCCGTCTTCGGATAGTTGAGCCTCTGTTGGGTAGGCCTCATCGACTGGCAAGAATTCGTGATCGTTTGTTAGTTGAGACGCTACGGAACCGCCAACTAACACAGTACATAAAACGAAGAGACGTTTAACGTGAATCTTGTCGGTCATTTAGGTATTTCCGTACACAGTACCGCTTGATTGGGGAGACTCATTCGAGGCAGATCGTTTGACCCGCCAGTTCTACGATCACGCGGTACATTTGGATCGAAATCGCACACAGCGAAATTCTAAGATTTGACTATAAAGCCATCGCTGCAACAACGTACTCGATCACTTGTCCAAAATTCCGACCTCTAATCACGAAACCCTCCATACGAACTCGTTCAGCTAATAGACATATGAACTTTGCTCAATCCCTGAAACTCAACGTTCCAAAGCTGAATTTCTTAAATTTCGGCATCCTCGGGTCAACCATAGGCGGGGTCGTCGGAGCGTACTTACTCGCGATGCTCTTTCTAACGTGGTGGTGGGACAAGGAACCCAGTCAATTTGATGTCTTAGAGGTGGCGGCGAGTCGCGCCGAAATGAATAGCGTAGAGCCAGTGATCGGGTATACGTTTGCACACACGAATCGAGAACTTGCTGCCACAATGCTCCAGAAACGAGGCGGTTTCCTCTCGAACGACGTTTTTCCACCTGGCGTTTGGATGGACAACATCCCTGCTTGGGAGTTTGGCGTGCTGTTGATGGTCAGAGACACCGCACGATCTTTACGAGTCGACCTTGCAAGAACGCAAAGCCAATCGAATGAAGAACCCAATCTTGCGGAAGCCGAAGGAAAGTTCTTCTATGACAACTCGAGTTGGATTTTCCCAGCCTCCGAGGATGAGTACAAAGCAGGGATCGAGTACCTCGAACAATATCTTGCGAGTATTGCGAACCCCAATAATCCAGAGGCACAGTTCTACCCCAGAGCAGACAACCTGCAACGCTGGCTAGGCGGCGTATCGGCAAGACTCGGTGATATTTCGCAAAGGCTATCCGAAAGCGTCGGTAAACGGCAACGTGATCTGGCAACTTTCGGTGAACGCAACCCCGATCAGTCGACACCAGCTCCTTCTAATCGAGAGACAAAGACGCCATGGACGCAGATCGACGACGTGTTTTATGAAGCCCGAGGGCAAGCATGGGCGCTTTTGCATTTACTCAAAGCAGTCGAGCATGATTTCCGTCCCGTTCTGGACGACAAAAACGCGCTACCAATGCTTCAACAGATTATTCGCGACCTTGAAGCCACGCAAGAAACGGTTTGGAGTCCTGTGATTCTCAACGGCGGTGGGTTTGGATTCTTGGCTAACCACTCACTCGTTATGGCTTCCTACATTTCCCGAGTGAACGCCGCGATCATTGAAATACAGCAGTTGTTAGAGCAAGGTTAACCAAGCCGCAGGTACGGTAGAGACGTAACGTTTTTCAGTACCTAACAAGTCAATTAGTTAACAAAGTCGGACGGCAAATTTACACCCGTTTCGATCCCAATCGAAACGTATTACCAAACCTTGCGTTCCGTATCATTCGCAGCGATTTTTCGGCCCAGCAGACTGTTTTCGTGCGGCTAATTCAGGAGATTTCATGTTCGATAGTGTGACCCCACCGATTATTCCACCTATTCTCGGTGTCGTCGGTCTCGTCGTTGCTTTCATCATCTATATGCTCGTACGACGCTACCCAGAAGGCGAAGACAAAGTCAAGCAAATCGCTGACAAGATCCATCGAGGCGCGATGGTCTTCATGCGACGGGAATACCTCTTACTTGCGATTTTCGCGGCGGTTCTGTTCGTGCTACTACTCCTGGAACGCGAACATCTCGGTTGGAACACAGCGATCGCGTTCGTGATAGGCGCGTTGGCATCGGGAAGTGCTGGCTTTTTCGGCATGTATACGGCCACGAAGTCGAACGTACGTACGACGACCGCTGCACAAGTCAACGGCGCACCTGCCGCACTTTCAGTCGCGTTTTTCGGCGGGTCGATCATGGGTTTGGCCGTCGCGTCATTCGGGTTACTTGGGCTCGGAATCGTTTATTACTTGTTTGGCGATCCCGAACACGCCCATTACATTCACGGCTTCGGGATGGGCGCATCAACGGTTGCGCTCTTCTCCCGAGTGGGCGGAGGAATCTACACAAAAAGTGCTGACGTCGGCGCGGACTTAGTCGGTAAGACTGAAGAGAACATTCCTGAAGACGATCCGCGCAATCCAGGCGTCATCGCAGATAACGTGGGTGACAACGTCGGTGATGTCGCCGGTATGGGATCGGATATCTTTGAATCCTACTGTGGTTCGATGATCGCGAGCATCGCGATCGCCGCGACGCTTAGTGCGGTGGACTTATCGGTTCTTGATGCAGGGAGTGCCGACAAGACGCGCGAATGGCTTATGGCGTTGCCGCTCACTCTTGCATCGGCAGGACTCATTTGTTCGATCATCGGCATTGGCGTCGTTCGCACACAATCGAATCGAGACCCAAGTTTCGCATTGCGCTTAGGCATGATCGTCACACCTGTGCTGTTCTTGATCGCCGCTTACTTCCTCATTTCTGGATATGCGCAATTGACGCTAAATATCTTTTGGAGCGTACTCGCAGGATCGGTCGGCGGCATCATTATCGGACTCATCACTGAGTTCTATACCTCTGGTCGACCCATTCGGAAAATCGCCGAGCAAGGCAAGACTGGAGCGGCAACCGTCCTAATTACTGGACTCGCCACGGGTATGCAATCGGTACTAATACCTATCGTCACGATTTGTGCGATCATCTTTGTGTCGACTTCACTTGCAGGTCTCTACGGTGTTGCGATCGCAGCCGTCGGGTTACTTGCTACCGTAGGGATGACGATGGCAGTCGATGCATATGGTCCAGTGGCCGACAATGCCGGTGGAATTGCTGAGATGGGCGGTCTCGGTGAGGACGTTCGTGCGATTACGGACTCGCTCGATGAACTAGGTAACACTACCGCAGCAATGGGTAAAGGCTTCGCCATCGGCGCCGCTGCCCTCGCGGCACTCGCCATCATCGCCGCCTACGTTGAAACGATTGAATTTGTAACCAACGAGAGTTTCATCCTTCACATCGGTGATCCAAAAGTCCTGATCGGTCTGTTTCTCGGAGGACTAACTGCGTTCCTGATTTCCTCCATTACGATGCAAGCCGTGGGCGATGCGGCCGAAAAGATGATTGAAGAGATCCGACGCCAGTTTCGTGAAATTTCGGGTCTACGAGAAGGAACTGCTGAACCTGACAACGACACCTGTATTCAAATTGCAACGAACGCTGCACTCGTCAAGATGATTCCACCAGGCGTCATTGCCGTGTTCTTGCCTCCGTTGGTAGGGTTCACGCTCGGACCGGAAGCCCTCGGTGGTTTACTGGGTGGCGGTCTTATAGGCTGCGTGCTACTAGCACTAACAATGGCGAATGCGGGCGGCGCATGGGACAACGCCAAGAAATATGTTGAGAAAGGCGCGTTGGGCGAAGGTCACGAAAAAGGGTCGGAAACGCATTCCGCGACAGTTGTTGGCGACACGGTTGGCGACCCGTTCAAAGATACGTCAGGTCCAAGCATGAACATCCTGATCAACGTCATGGCGATCGTCAGCCTTGTGATCGCGCCGGTTATCGCGTAACGACGACTCTATCCCACATCGTAGCCAGGGAGTTTCTTCGCGACGAGCTGGTTCTTTGTCTCTGCGTAACGAGGCATGCCCTGACGATAGACGGGGTATGCCTCGCCGCGAATAAGCGGCTCTAGATACCGTCTAGCACGTGCCGTAATACCGTATTCATCTTTCGTGCGAAATGAGCGAGGAACTTTTCGCTCAATATTGGCAACCTTGCTGAGATTGATGTGCGCGAGTCGCCATCGATAGGGTTTGTCCTGTAGCCTTTCAATACCGATCATGACGTCGTCCTTCCCGGCTGCGACTGCGGCGATCGCACCTTTGCCTACCGCGTAGGCTTGTTCTACGTCGACCTTTGATGCAATATGACGCGAGGAGCGTTGTAAGTAGTCAGCCACGGCATAGTGGTATTTCAGCCCGAGCTTTTCCTTTACGAGCCCCGCTAAGACAGGCGCGACGCCGCCTAATTGCGCATGGCCAAATGCGTCTGTTGTTCCAGCGTCCGCAAGAAAGTCTCCGTCGCTGTTTTGGACGCCTTCGGATGCGACGATGACGCAATAACCAATCCGCTTCACGGTTGATTCGACTTTACGCAGGAAACTCCACTCGTCGAACGGCACCTCCGGAAAGAGAATTAAGTGCGGTGGCTCGTTTGCGCCTTCCCCAGCTAAACCACCTGCTGCCGCGATCCAACCAGCGTGTCGACCCATTACTTCGAGAATGAAGACCTTGGTTGAGGACTCACTCATTGAAGCGACATCCAGTGCCGCTTCCTTAGTGGATATCGCGACGTATTTGGCGACCGAACCAAATCCCGGACAGTTGTCAGTACCACTAAGATCATTGTCGACCGTCTTCGGAATGCCAATACACTGGACTGGATAGTTCAGCTGCTGGCTGAGTTTAGAGACCTTGTTCGCCGTATCCTGGGAATCGCCACCTCCGTTGTAAAAAAAATAGCCCACGTCATGCGCCTCAAACACTTCAAAGAGTCTTCGAATGTCAGGATCGTCAGGGTTTGGATTGCTCAGTTTGTAACGACATGATCCAAACGCGCCGCCAGGTGTTTCACGAAGGCGCTGAATCGTGGATCGCGTCTCCTTGCTTGTGTCGATGAGCTCCTCCCGCAATACCCCGATGATGCCGTTTCTTCCAGCCAACACCTTACCAATGAGCGCACGGTGCGAACGCGCTGCCTCGATTAATCCGCTTGCCGTGGCGTTAATAACTGCTGTGACTCCACCGGATTGGGCGTAAATCGCATTTCGCTTACGCATGTCATAGATCTCCCATTGCCCCGTCAGTTACTCTCGTTGCCACATCTAAAATTGCTCAAGTTCACCTTCACGCTCATTTAAACGTTCCGTTAGCGGTCGTGAACAACCTCGTTGTTAAGGAATTAGGTTATCCTCGCCGCATTCAATCAGTTAATTCTGGCTTTTTGGTCCATGTGTCTATTAAAACGTGGACCTCAATCGCTGCCTGTCAACCACATGTTCATGGGCATCACGCTTGTCATCAATCTGATCCTGTCTGCCGCACTAAACCGAAACGCTCGTTTACTCGCTACAGCGCTCACCGAAGCCGAAACCAGTACGCAGATCAACTTCGTGAGCGAATTTGGTATGGTGATCGTTGCTACGATCGTGTTCGCAATCTTGGTCTTCGTCTGGCTGAGGGTTTTCAATTATCAAGCGAGGATATATCAAACACTATTCGCGCTGTTCGGTACCGGGGTGATATTTGCGGGTCTAATGTTGGTAGTGACGGCAATCAGCTCTTCTTCGCCATTCCTTTGGGCACTTACGTTCATTTCGATCGGAATTTGGTCTCTAGTTGTGTCTGGCAATATCCTTGCGGTCGCGTTGGACACGACGTTATTTCGTGGAGTACTCGTCGTTATCGGTATAGGGATCGTACAGGCGGTTGTTGGTCTGACACTCTTCGATGCGCCAACCTCGATCGCTGTGCCTTCTTCCACTTCATCGACGTAACGCGACTAATCGTGCCGCATGGCTGAAGAACGTATCTACTTTCTAGGCATTGGCGGTACGTTGATGGGCAATTTGGCCATCCTCGCCAAGCAAGCCGGTTATGACGTCAGCGGCTCCGATCAAAAAATCTATCCACCCATGAGTGACCAACTCGCCGCCGCGCAAATCCCCGTTGAAGAGGGTTTTGAACGAACCCACCTAAATCCCCCACCCGACGTGGTAGTGATCGGGAATGCAAATCTACCGCGTGGTGCTGAGTCACTTGAATTTGTCCTTGATGAGGACATTCCTTATATGTCCGGTGCAGAATGGCTTGGTCGCAATGTACTCGCGGGGCGCCACGTATTTGCTGTGGCGGGAACCCACGGCAAAACCACCACGACAGGTATGCTGACGTGGATTCTTGAATCTGCGGGTAAAAAGCCTGGCTTCCTCGTCGGCGGTGCACCACTCAACTTCGAAGCGTCCGCACGACTAGGATCAAGCACGTACTTCGTCGTCGAGGCCGATGAATACGACACGTCGTATTTCGATCGTCAAGCGAAGTTCATGCACTATCGACCGCGCACGCTGTTAATCAACAACATTGAATTTGATCACGCGGATATTTACACTGACCTCGGTGCCATTCAGTTCCAATTTCATCATTTGGTTCGAACGGTGCCTCGAAGTGGACGGATCATCGCGCCATGGGGCATGCGTGCAGTCGACGAGGTATTAGAACAAGGCACCTGGACCCCGATCTCGTACACCAGCGTAGACCCTACGAATAAAGAACTAGAGGCGACCAAAAACGTCGACTTCTGGCACGCGAAAACGATCACCGAAGATGGTTCAATCTTCGATTTGTTTCATAACCGACGCAAAATCGGCTCACTTGAGTGGCAGCACTACGGCCACCACAATGTAAGCAACGCTTTGCAATCTATCACGGCGGCGCGCGAAGCAGGCGTATCCATTCGCGAAGCACTCGACGCGCTCGCATCGTTCGAAGGCGTCAAACGACGGATGGAAATCATCGCAACGAGGGATGGTTTAACTGTGTACGACGACTTTGCACACCATCCGACGGCAATCCTTACAACACTGCAAGGACTTCGTAATCGAGTTGGACTAGAGCACATCCTCGCCGTTGTCGAACCGCGTTCGCATACCATGCAAATGGGAACTCATCGTGAACCTTTAACGACGTGTTGCAGTCCGGCTGACGATGTCATTTGGTTCAAAGGGGACAATGTCGATATGGATCTCGACGCGCTCGCCGAGAATAACATCGTGCCGAGTGAAGTCATGGACGATCTTGGCGAGCTGGTAGACAAGATCTGCGAACCTGTAGACAAGCGGAGGCACGTCGTTCTAATGAGCAACGGCGGGTTCGGTGGGATCTACGAAATGGTGCGAGAACGCCTTCTTTAGAACCAGTCTGACTTCGGTGCAGTTACTGCGTCGCTGCCATTCTTGATTACCGTGGCGTGATACTCGACTCGCGGAAGCAGTTGATCAAAATAAAACCGCGCAAGTTCCAATTTACCTAATGCACCGTCGTCGATCAAGCTCATGCGTGCCCACAACCACGCATATAGTGCATAACCGGCCAGATTTAAATAGTCCACAGCCGAGGTCGCAGCGAGCGACGGATCCATACGCGAATTCGTACTAAGCCATTCGGTAACATCGATCCAAATATCAAGCGCTGCGGTCACTTGCGTGGAAAAAGTCGGATCCAGCTCTTCTTGACGTAGGTCCGCGACTAACTCCGTTAGCGTCTTACCACCATCTTGAAGTACCTTCCGTCCGAGCAGATCTAATGCTTGAATGCCGTTGGTGCCCTCGTAGATTTGAGAGATACGCGCATCTCGAACAACTTGCTCGATTTCAGATTCGACGATGTAGCCGTGACCGCCGAAGCATTGTTGAGCAAGTAGCGTTGATTCCATCGCCCGATCGGAAATAAACGCCTTCACAATCGGCGTAAGAAATTCAACATAACGCATCGCCGTAGCGGCAATTTCAGGATCTGAATGTTGGACACGATCAAGTTGAACCGCGGCGAAGACAGCGAATGCGCGACTACCTTCGGTCAAGGCGCGTTGAGTTAGGAGCATACGTCGCACGTCAGGATGCTCAATGATTGGATCGGCAGCGCCTTGCTCGTTAACCGGACCTGTCGGCGCACGTCCCTGCAACCGCTCCTTTGTGTAGTTGGAAGCCATCTGATAGGCGCGTTCACTCAGTCCTAAGCCCTGAACCCCGACAGAAACGCGTGCGTAATTCATCATCGTAAACATGCAACGTAAACCCGCATTAGGTTCGCCAATCAGGTAACCCATCGCGCCTTCGTAGTTGATCACCGACGTCGCAGAACCACGAATGCCCATCTTGTGTTCGATCGCGCCGCTGGCGAAACCGTTACGTTCACCTAATTCGCCTTGATCATTGACGAGGTACTTCGGAACGAGAAACAAAGATATTCCTCGAGTACCGTGCGGTGCGCCTTCAATTCGCGCAAGTACAAGATGAATGATGTTCTCGGCTAAATCGTGTTCGCCGCTCGTGATGAAGATCTTCGTACCTGTAATCGCGTACGAATTGCCTTCGATATGTTCTGCCTTCGTTCGCAACATGCCGAGGTCTGTACCAGCATGCGATTCCGTAAGCGCCATTGCGCCCGTCCACCGTCCTTCATACATCGAAGGTAGAAAGCGGGATTTGAGCTCATGACTCGCGTGTGCGTCGATGCAGTAGGTCGCACCTGACGTAAGCGCGGCATAGAGCCAAAGATTGGTATTCGCACCCCAGAACATCTCCTCTAGCGCGGTGGTCAGCACCTTAGGCATACCCTGTCCGCCAAACTCTGGATTTCCTGCGGTTCCAAGCCAACCGCCTTGCGTCAATACTTCGAAAGCTTCCTTGAATCCTTGAGGTGCGATTACTTCTCCGTCTTGCCATTTCGCCCCTTCTTGATCTGCCGAGCTCGACAATGGCGCCATGACGTCACGTGCTACACGGCCACACTCGACCAGTATCGAATTCGCTAACTCTCGATCAATAGACGTGGGTCCGTCGGTCCAATCACGATCGACATCGAAGACCTCATAGAGTAAAAAACTGAAATCCTCGATCGGAGGATCGTATGGTGTCATGTGCTTAAAACCTTAGTTCAGTTAATTTGGACGCGACTATCAACTTGCCTGGTCTCGTGCCTGATTCGCGTATTGTTGCAGCAGCAGCTCGCGTTCACGACCTTCGAGTGACTGCCATTGCGTGGAGAATTCTTCCTTCACGCGACCTTGTTCTAACGTTACGAAATTACCATTGAGTACGTCTCTTGCAGCCAAGAATGTAGGGTAAGACCGCCGATTCTCCGTCATCGTCACGTCGATCGCTTGAGCCAATTCGTCCGCATCTCGATACTGAGCATCCATTGGATGTCCGTATGCCACATGAACGCGACCCTTAAATCCCCTGATACCTTGGACGAGGCTATCGCGATCTTCGTGTTCAGACTTCACGTAGTTCCCGGTCCGCTCTCTTTCGGCAAGTTCCATCGCTTTGCGCGTCGCGCATGGATCTAGCTCGTAAGTAAGCGTCGTCGGAACGAGGTTGAATTGCTCGAGCATGTGATTAATGTCTTTCGATTGCTCGCGATACGCGAGCGCGAACATTTTCAGCACGGCAGGATCTGTTCGATCTGCGCCGTCTTTCGAACGACCTTCGCGTTGTGCAATCCAGACCGACTGACCTTGTCCCAGCACATAGCGTATGTAGCGCGACGTCTTGCTCATGGCTGCGTATTGCGCCTTCAAACCCGGTGCATTTCGAACTACAACAAAACTGTCGTTGATGCGCATGAATTCTGCGCCGACGCGTAGGTCTAGAAGGTTATCGCCGATCGCGATTTTGCACGTTGGATGCCCGTTGAGCCAAAGCGAATAATTCACTAATACAGGATCTAACGTGATATCTCGGTGGTTTGAGATAAACACGCACGGTCTGTCACGCGGAATCGACTCTATACCTGAATACGTAAATCCGTCGGTTGTTGTCTCTAGCATGCTTTCGATGAAATGCACCATCATTTCATGCCAGGTAGCACGATCTTTGATCTTGCTGACTTCCCGTTTCAATCGACTGCGTACCAACGGTCGAACGAACGGTTTTAGGAAATTCGTGGCAATCTTGAATCGAAGCGCGCAAGCTGCATCGAGTAGTTCAGGGTCGCTACACAATGCCAACAACCGTTCAGGCAGTTCCGCATCCGCATACGGCGCAATATCCGAAAATTCGTCGAGTGACGACGCTTGTGTCACCATTCGTTAGCTTGGCTCCTGCGTTCAATCAACATTTCTACGGACCAATGGACATTAACCTATCTTATTGGTTGCGAAACTAATCAATTACCTCAGACTCCATGGTGCACACGCACGATATCCCACGCACGTTGAATATCGTCAAAGCGTCGTGCTGCCGCGGCACGTTCTGAGTCTGTTACTGACCTCGCCAACTTATCTGGATGGTATTGACTGCGTAACTTTCGATACTGTCGCGACATCTCCTTTGGCGTCGCAGACTCGGAGAGTCCTAGCGTGTTGTAGGCCCGTTGCAGCGTATTGACGGTTGGTTCCGTGGTCGAATGCTGTTCGTTCGCACCAGCATTTCCCAACATCAGGATTTCAGCGATCTGAGCTTGCGTCAATCCGAACGCATCCCCAATCCTGAACAGAAGATTTCGTTCCTCGACGACAAGCCCACTACTGTCGGCATTCGCAACGACGACATTCATGAGATGTATGAGCTGGACCGCGATTTCGGTTCGAAGATTGAGCCTTCTTACCTCAGATAGAACGCCTTCGAAATCGAAATCCGATCGCTTTCCGCGATTGAATCCTTCGATGGCCGCAGCGCGTTCCACCGGAGAGAAGCGCAGATGGTCAAAGATGACCTCGACACCTTGAATTTCGTCTCTGGTTACGACGCCATCGATCTTGCAAAGGTAGCCGAACAACTCAAAAAAGTGGACATCCTGAATTGATGCGGTATTCGTATTTGAGAAAAACGGTTGCGAGTGATCGATGTAAATCCGTCTATTGCTAAATTGAAAAACGCCGAATGCGACCAATGGACCAACAAGGAGACCGATCCAGCCAAACAAGAAGGTAGCGGTTATGACGATTAGTGCTGCGACTAAATAGCGCATCGGGGAGGTTAAGGTCTCTATGAACTACAACGGATTTTCAGTCACGTCGTCGATGGATTGAATTTAAATCACTTTCATCGACGTAATCTATGCTGCTCATTGTCCACGTCCAACGTGATGCGCAATTGGCCGCAGTGGTGACCGACTAAAACATGATGCCGTGGCGCTTCTCACGATGTAATTAAGGATGTAACCAGTAAACAATCGTTCGCTTCGATCTAAGTTTATTAGTTCACGACGTTTTTACTGTATCGGACGCCTGTAGAACTCCTATGTCGATTTAAGCGCACATACTCTCAAGCATACGGATGCGCTTCGCATCGGGTACTCGGCGCATCGTTCGTATGTTGCAACTACCTATCCCTTGCTAACGCTTCCTCAATCCTATTCAGAATGGTAAATCGGAATCGTACAAGCGTCCGCACTAGGCAGCCTGCAGCTGGCACGAACAGTCGAGAGTTTCGTCTGAACACTTCTCGTCATTCGCCGCTTGCATCTGCACAAACTCGCTAAACGTTTCAATCGAGAATCGAGGTGATCCGAATCGCAGAAGTGCATTCCAGAATCGTTTAACGGGTTTATAGCAGGACAGCATAGTTTGTCGTGCATTGTTGTACATTCCCATCTCCATCCTTGGTATGGATTGCTATGAACACGCGTTGTGCTTGTGGCTCTTCGCGTCGAGTGCAATCTTAATCAAATCAGCCACTATTGTGCAAGCAAATTGCTTGTTAATTTATTAGATACTCACTTCTTTTGCACAACATTCTTGCATGTTAGGAGAGATAGACCAAGTGCTTCGTAATTAACGAGACTAACCCCAACGTTCGGTGACTTTATGCCAATGCGGCGGCGATTTCACCCTTGTTCACACAATTCTCGAGTCTTCCGTCACGCAGAAATCTGGCTGCAGTTCGCGCGGCAAATGCGCGAATGTCACGCACGCTTTCTGGGGTATAGAACGCCGAATGCGGCGTCACGACCAATCGATGCTTCACCCATTCTTCGTTTGCACCCCACGCTTTCAATAACGGTCGATCCATTTTTGCCGGTTCTTCCGGCAATACATCAAGTCCAGCAGCAAGAATTCGGTCTGACTTCATTGCTTCATATAACGCATCGACGTCTACGATGGGTCCTCTTGCAGTATTGATCAGAATCATGCCTTGCTTCGCGTGCGCAAAAGCGTCTGCACCCACCAGATTACGTGTCTCGTCGTTCAGCGGCGTATGCACACTCAGTATGTCTGACTCGGACATCAATTCCTCAAGCGAGTCAACTCGCTCAATACCCAGTGCAAGTTCGACTCCATTCTCTCGATACGGATCGTAAAAGATCACGCGCATGTCGAACGCCTTCGCTCGACGAGCTGCAGCCGTTCCAATTCGACCAAGGCCTAATACACCGAACGTGCAATCCGCCATGCGTTTACCGTAGGGGTTTAACGCCGGTCGCCAATTCCTGCGTGGATCGGTCCGCAAGGACTCGTCATGAAACGCGATGCTCTTGGTTAACGTCATCATTAACGCGATCGCATGGTCTGCGACCTCACGCGTTCCGTAATCAGGTACATTGCAGACCGCAATGCCGCGTGATGACCACGAAGGCATATCGACATCGTCGAAACCGACCGCCGGTTTGACGAATATACGACATTTCTCGAGCTTTTCCATGCACTCTGACGGCGGTTGCGTACCTACGATCCCGTCGCAATTCGCCCATTGTTCGTCCGAAACATTCGTGAATCCACCGCCCCATTCGCCTGACACGCCTTCGCCTAACGCGTCCAGTTCGATTTGGTTGTTTACGCCCCGCCCGTTAGGCCAAAGCACTCGGATCGTCATCGTATTTCCTCGTATGAGACTTAATTTAAGAATTCAGAAGCTGATTCTTCGTCGGGACTCCAGACTGAAGAATCGAGCAGATATTTTCTACACGCTAAAAACCCCTTAAGTGTTTTTAACTACACTGAAATCTATGCACGCACGAAGGCTTCGATCTAGAATGCCCCGCACAAGACGAATGATCGATGCGACACCAACATTTAGGCGTGGCTCTTCTATCTATGTCGTCTTCTATTTCCTTCAAAAGCTAGAGCCTGCAAGGCATGATTACGCCGTATACATATCCAATCGAGATTCCGACGGCTCGTTTGATTCTCCGTCGACCTACGCTAGAAGATGCTACGGGACTACACGAGGCCGTCACGGCTTCATATCCTGAACTAAGCCGTTGGATGGTGTGGGCTCGCGGAAGCTACAACATCGAAGGCGCCGAACAGGCTTGCATCCGTGCAAAAGAAGGCTTCGAATCAGGAGTACGTCTGCCGACATTGCTCAGATTGCCAAACGACGGAAAGATCATCGGCATGGCTGAACTTGAATCCATCGATCCGGAGGTTCCGAGTTTTGAAATCGGGTATTGGATTCATACAGCCTATTCGGGGCATGGATACGTTACCGAAGCAACCCACGCACTGACAACCTTCGCATTTAGAGAACTGGACAGCAATCGAGTACAAATCCGTGTGGATACCAACAACCAGAAGAGCTGGGCGATTCCAGAACGATTGGGATATGCGTGGGAGGCCACGTTAAAGTCTACTAGCCGCGACAATCTCGGGGAGTTAGCCACCTATCGCGTCTATGCGATGTTCGAAATCGAACAATTGCTACCACTTGAATAGTGTTTGATTTCAAGTACTTGATCGGACCTTAAATTCCACGAGCATGTAATACGTATTGGCTTAGCCGTTAATAGTGTGTTTAGTAAGCACCTGACCTATTAATTCCGGGTCCGTCGAGCTATATTGCTGAACCGTTATCGAGTAACCGCTTCTTTACAGTTTCGATTGGATTACGGTAATCAACCGTGCCGAGCCCGAAATTCGTCAACTTGTAACCAATGAGGGCTTGGAGTTTCTCGGGCATGGCAACGACTACTTCGGGAGGTACTCCGATAAACTGATTTTCTCGTTGCTTCAACCATGCCAAATTGAAGTTCAGATTAATCGATCTTCGATATGAGTGCTTTGTCGAGTTGCCGCCACCGCGGTGCCAAAGCGCACCGTCCCAAAGTAGCAAACCTCCGACAGGCATCTCTACAGTAACAGTTGGTTCGTCCTGCTCAACCTTGCCAGTTTTTAGATGACTTCGGGGGACGACTTCGGTCGCGCCATTCTCCACCGTGAATGGATCCAACGCAATCAATGTATTGACTATCAAAGGGGGGTGTGGATACGGTATCGGATAGTGCCCATCATCTCTATGCATGTGCTGACGACGGTCCCCTGGTGCGGGTCGCATCGCAGCAACTCCTGATATCTGGAAATCCGGTCCAAGAATCGCTTCGATCAACGTCAGTAGCTTCTCATTCATGAGCAGTTCATCGACGGCACGAGTCTTTGCGAGCAAGTTATGGGTGTGGATGGTTTGCTGACCGTACTCTTCCGATGACCGACTACCGATGTCATCGAAAATAGGCTCTAGGTCCTTTCGTAGTTGCTCAACCGTCTCTAAATCAAGCAAGTCGGGTACGACTGCATAGCCCTCTTCGCGGACTTCAGCTACGACTCGTTGTAAATTCATACTTGGATAACGGCTGGTAAGACAATAGAACCCAGGCGTGTGTTAAAGGAACTAGCCGGGTAGGTTCGGATGGTCATTTTATGGCGTGCGACCACATCCGATACTGTAAACACTCCGAAATCGAAGCTACGAATGATTGTGGTCGTAAGTTCTACAAGAGAGCGTTCATCGAACGCATCACGGTAAGTTTAGATCCGCTCAATCAACTATATCGACTTGCTTTCCTATAACGAAAATCTAGAACCGCCGTGAATCCTGACCTACTGGTACGGTATCTGACGTCTTCACGTACCAATCGAGTAACGTACTTTCAAGCCGTTGCCGAACAGAACTCATGCTCGGATCATTAATCCGATTTCGCAGCTCGCGCGGATCTTCATTCAAGTCATAAAGCTCCGACAATCCTTCCGTACGACGTACGAGTTTGTAATTCAAATTCCGAATCATCGTCGCGCGACAAACGCTAGCCGGAACCTCCTGCTGTAAGCGACCTTTGGGATAGTAGTTGCCTTCAATTGGCGGATTAGTTTCACTCCAACGCCCTTCAAACGCATGCGGTTCATGCGTGTCGTAGCCACCTTCCGAAAACACGAAGCGTTCTGAGTCTCCCGACTCACCGCGCAGTTGAGGTACGAACGACTTTGCGAAGTGAATGTGCTGCAGCTCTAGGTCTGCTAGCTCCATTACACTCGCCATTAGGTCAAACATCTCCACAGGACCTTCAACCACATGACCCGATTTACAGTCCGGCGTTTTAACGAGTAACGGCACGCGTGTTATGAGGTCACAGTAGTCACTGGGCCATTTCTCAACGAGCCCGTAATCGCCAGCCCAATCACCATGGTCCGAAGAAACGACGAGTACAGTATTCTCGAATAAGGCACACTCCTCCATAACCGCTACGAGCTCTCCAAAAAGCCAATCGGTATAGCTGATCATCCCTAGATAGACTGCATTGAGCTTTTTAAAGAATTCCTCCGGTAATTCGTTCAAACGTCGATACTTTCGGATTAGTTCGTAATGAATTGGCTTATCGTCTAGGTCTGAAGGTCTTAAAGCGGGAATATCCTCGGGGCGATACATGTGATAGAAGTCACGGTGCGTCGTGTAGGATGGATGAGGTTGTAGCAAAGGCAGAAACAGGAAGAACGGTGGGTCGTCGTGTTTTCGGCTTTTCAGATATTCAATTCCTGCTTTTACTTTTCGGTAATCTTCCAGGTCCTCTCGTTCACAATCAAACGGCAGCGCATCGAACGTGTAGTAGCGTTTATCATCGAGTTCATACGGGTTCTTTCGTTCGGGTCCGACGAGCTCGTAATACTCCGTAATGCAGTCTAAGCTGTCTTGTGCGAGCATGTCGTTCTTGCCGTACCATCGAATGTCGTAACCGGCCTCAGCTAAATACCGAAAAAGGTGAGGCTCGTGAGAACGGATTAGGTGCCAATTGGTTCGATGTCCCGCACAATGAGGATATAGACCCGTCATCATTGATGCCCTTGAAGGCACACACTGTGCGTTCTGAACGTGACATTGTTCGAAACGAACACCTTCAGAAGCCAAGCGATCGTAATTCGGTGTTTGGATTAACGGGTGACCATAGCAAGCTAAACTCTCAGCCCTCATTTCATCCGGTTGAAAGAAGACGAAATTCAAGGGTTTTCGATCGACCAAAGTGCTAAACCTTCTCTAGGCTAAAGTTCAATTGAATTCATACACGATCGGGTTCGATTCGTTTCGGGCGAAGTAAGACCTAAATTCGATCAATCCTGATCAATTTCATTGCAGACGAGTTACGGAAACTCAATCTCGAGCGAGAAAGATACCGTTCGGGGGGCACCTATCCAAGCGCCTTCTCCAGCGATTCCGGCAAGGTGGTCGGCATCAAACAAATTGTTGATTGCGAGTCGCGTGTAAACACTCACGGATTCGCCACTCAATGCCCATTCTCTGCCGATATGTACGTCGGTATTCGTGTAACTAGCTGCCTCCCACGAGTTGGCAAGGTCTACGAAACGCGCCCCCGTGAATTTGTACGTGACGCCCGCTTGGACGCGATCACGCTGCCATTCGACATTACCCACAAACATGTCCGACGGCATACCAGTAACGCGATTTCCGGGCGCCAAGCCAACGCTGGCATCAATTCCCGACGTACCCGTTCCCAAGTAGCGCGACGCGTCCGAGGTATAAGCGACATAAATCGACAATCCTACGGTCGATTGCCAAACACCCGCAACCTCGACCCCTCTCGATTTGATCCCTCCTGCATTAATGTAAGCGCCATCCGTACCACTAAGAAAATCTGGCATCCCAGTTTCCAAATCGTTTACGAATGCGATCCTGTTGCTGAATCTGCTTTCATACCATGTCGTCGCAACAGACGTTCTACCTAAGGAATACCGAAATCCAAGCTCGGTACTCCTTGCAGTCTCCGGCTCAATCTGTTCAAGCATCGACGCCGTACGTTCGAGCAGCAGATCGGACAGTGCCTTGTAGTTGTGTGTGTGGCCAATGTACATCTCTAAACCACGCAAAGGTAGCTGAACAGTCGCGCCACTCGATAGCAGCAGTGGCGATGACGAAGAAACAGACAACGTACCAAAGGTTCCAAATACGTCCTCACGCTCGATACGACCTCGATGCCACTTAACTCCCAAGGTAGCGCTTACTCGGTCGGTGAAAACCGCGTTTTCGACGTAGATCTTTGAAGTGCTGGCAGGATACTGTCGATCGTATTGGATCCAATAGGGCATTCTCTCAAACGCAAATCCCACGGCCGTATCAATGATGTCGTGCCAATCGCGTTTTTCGTCTCGCTGAGAAATCTCATGCCATACTCCTGCTCGTAGTCGGTTGTTCACACCATTTCGCCACGTGGTTTCCCAATCAAGATCAAACGCGCCCCCCGTTCTTCGCTTGGCATAGTGGGTATGTCTATAGGACTGTACAGCGATCGCGTCGTCCCCGTAGCAACTCGGGTCAGCTTCTGGTGCCGCACCACCATACGGGAAAGTAATGTGTGATTCACATCCCGTTCTTGGTCGTTGTCGCACTCCAGAAGCGTCGACAAAATGAATCCGTCCCAAAATCCCGCCACCGCGATAAACAAAGTTCCCGACTCTCTCGCTTTCAGGACCTCCCTCATCATCCGCGACATCAACCAGATACGGTGGCGCCCAATCGCCTCTCCCTGCGTTCGCATGACCGTAGAGATTCCCGCTCAACCGTAAGTCTTGAATCATTGTCTCGAATTTCAGATACGCAAACGTGTTTTCTCGTAGCGTTGACCATACTCGTCTATGGGCTTGATCAATGTGGGGTATACCAGACCAATCCGCTGTCAACCGATCCCATTCCGAATCACTCTCAAAATCTGCAACATCGTAAAGACGTTGATAGTTGTCCTCATGCGTATCGTCCCACGAGAAATACGCGGTTAAGTCAACGTTCCTTAGCGATGCTTGGAGCTTCAGTGCTAAGTGGTCACGTTCGTTTTCAGCGCTTTGGTCGATCCAATCCGTAGCCCTTTGTCGAGAAGCAGATAGCCACGCGCTAACGCCATTGGCGAGATCTCCCGTGTCGTATCGCAAGTAGTGCTTGGTGCCTTCGAAAGCGGTTCTTGCAAGTGCTACTTTGAATCTACGCTCGATTGCAGGATCATCGGTCGTGAAGTCGAGCGTTCCGCCTAGGGCTTCATTCGACCGTGAGGAAATGTCAGCAGTACCTTGCGATACGCTGACACCGCCGAGGTTCAGAATATCGATGTATCGATTTGCTTTCGCACCACCGCCATAGTTTGAGTTCCCGTTGGGTACACCGTCGACTGTGATTCCAATATGTTGATCATCAAGATTGATTTGAAATCCACGCAGGGAGACGGTCGTCGACCAGTCGTCAAAACCGAACGCGTCACCCTCGTGAATCGAAACACCCGGAACTTTGTCAGCAAGCGCTAAAGCGCTAGTGAGCGGCGTCTCCGAGCGGCGCATACTTTCCGACACTGCGGTACTCGCGAAGATCGAGCCAGACTGTCCGGTCACAACAACCTCCTCGATGTTAGACTCGTCGTTGTTCTCCGTCGCGGTATTTGAATCCCCGAGCGCTATTGGTATGCACGTAACAGAAAACAACAAGGCGTGCGTGTATTTAGGAGACATACACCGATGTACTTAGAAGTCGATCATCGATAAACAGTGCACTGATGTCCTTCGCTGATCATCAAATCGGACCATCATTCCCGTTACCTAATCAACAGGCAGACTCCGCGCGCTAAAACGCGCGTGGATTTGAAGGATTAGAAACCAGAAGCTTGAACGATCGAGCGAATCATGTCAATCATCGGTGTTGGATACACGCCTAAGACTACGATGAGAAGACCCAATACAGTCACTGCTACCACACTCTGATTACCAATCCGTGGTAGCGCCGTAGCACCTGGCTGTACTTCTTTGACCATCGTATAGATCAGTCTCAAGTAATAGAAAACGCCGATTGCACTACCGATTAGAAGCGCCCAGATCAATGCCCATGCGGTACCTTCTACACCAGCCGCGAATACGTAGAACTTAGCGATAAATCCTATGGTCAGCGGAATTCCAGCCAATGCCAACGCGACCACCGTAAGAATCGAAGCTAGTAATGGATTCCGCCAGAACAGTCCCGTATACGCTTCTAACTTCTCATTGTCTTCAGTTTCGTGTTCGCTGGTTAGGTTAACGATTCCGAACGCCGCCAACGTGATGATGAAGTATGCGGCCATATACAACAAGATTGTTTCCAGCACGAGTTCAGGACGAGCTGAGTTAACGACAAGTACCGCAATTAGTAAGTAGCCTAGATGGGCAATTGATGAGTAAGCGAGCAACCGTTTTACATTGGTTTGAAGCAAGGCGAGCAAGTTGCCCACGATCATCGACGCCACGGCCACGAACACGACCGCGTAAAACACGCCGTCGTAACTTAAAACCTCCGTCGCTTGGACGTACGTGATCAAGAGCGCGATGACCGCGCCCTTTGAGACCGTCGCGACGTAACCGGTCACGACTGCAGGAGCACCTTGGTAGACGTCCGGCGTCCACATGTGGAACGGCACAAGCGATAACTTGAACGCGATCCCGACACAAATCAGTGCTTGACCCAACAAGAAGTAGCTGCGTTCGCCGGACTCCGGTGAAAGTGTGATTTCGGCAAACGCCATGGTCCCAGATGCCACGTAAATGAGCGCCATACCCATTAAGATCGCGCTTGACGCCACAGCAGATAGTACGAGGTACTTAGCAGCTGCCTCAAGTGGCGCGTGGCTTTGGCGAGGATACGCGATCAATGCGTAAAGTGAAATCGACAAGATTTCAAGACCAAGGACAAAACTGGCGAAGTGTGTTGCCGCAGCGACAACCATCGCACCTGCCGTCGCGGTCAATAACAAGATATAGAACTCTTCACAGCGCTCGACTCGCGCGTCGAAGTACGGATATGCAAAGAGAGCAGTAACAATAGCACCGAGTAGAAACAGTGCATTGAAGAACACCTGCACGCCCGAGACGTGAAGAAGACCGAGCAGCTCGTAGCCACCCTCAGGTATGTGGTCCAAGGCAATGTCGTGGGCCGCAAGCGAGAGGATCAGCGTCAGAAGAGTCAAACCAAGCGCAAGTTTGTGCGTCCGCACAATCGAGACGCCAATCATCAACACCAGTGTGCCGCCCACCAGAACTACGAGTGGGAAACTAACCCATAAATCCGTCAAGGTCAAAGTGCGATCCCTAATGCGTCAAGCGTCGGTTGAGCGAGATCAAGAACGTGTTGAGGATAGACTCCGATCCACACAAGCGCCACAATCATGATCGCGTAAACGCTCAATTCTCGAAACCCAAAATCCTGCATCGTTGCGACTTGGGCATTCGGGGTGCCCTGGAAGGATCGCTGCATCAGTGAAAGACCATAGACCGCTGCGACCACAATACCGATTGTTGCAAGAACCGTTAGTGGAACGTTTACTTTGAAGGCGCCAAGTAGCACCAGGAACTCACCGATGAAGTTGCCAAGGCCCGGCATACCCACCGAAGCGATCACGAAGAACATGGTCATTGCACCCATTCGCGGTGCTTTGACCCACAGGCCACCCATCTTCGACATTTCTCGTGTATGCAGTCGCTCCTGCAGCGAGCCTGCCATCATGAAAAGCGCCGCCGTTGAGAAGCCGTGAGCAATCATCGTCACGATCGCGCCCTGCATACCGAGCTCATTGAACGCATATACGCCAACGAGGATGAATCCCATATGGGCAATCGAGCTGTACGCCACGAGGCGTTTAAAGTCGGATTGGCTATACGCCATATAGCCGCCGTAGAGAATGCTGATGACACCAAGCAACATCGCGACAAATGCGAAATCGCGAGACGCCTCTTCGAACAACGGTACCGTAAATCGGATCAGACCGTAGCCGCCTGTCTTCAGCAATATGCCTGCAAGGATTACGGAGCCGGCCGTTGGTGCTTGCGTATGGGCGTCTGGCAACCAAGTGTGTACCGGTACGCTCGGTAACTTTGTGATAAAAGCAATGAAGAATCCAAGCATCAACAAGCTGGCGACTGTTCCGCTTAACTCAACGTTTAGCAACTCGTCGTAACTGAACGTTATGACGCCCGTGTTCTCGTAGTTGAGCCAAACCAACGCGATGATCGCCACCAGCATGAGTAACCCACTCACCTGTGTAAACAGGAAGAATTTCATCGCCGCATATGAGCGGTCTTCATGTCCCCAAATAGCGATCAAGAAGTACATGGGGATGAGCATGACTTCCCAGAAGAAGAAGAACAGGAAGAGGTCGTACGCACAGAACACGCCGACGACTCCTGCCATCACCCACAGTATGTTGAACTGGAAAAAGCCTCGACTAACGCTGATTTCTGACCAGGACGATACGACTGCAATCACGCCCAGGATATTTGTCAGACCCACTAGCACAAGGCTCAGCCCATCCACTTTCAGTAGTACGTTGATACCAAGCGCGGGAATCCACGACAACTCGCCTGTCGTATAGAAACCTGTCTCAGGATCCGCGCCACCTAGCCAGATCGCACCCGTCCAGATCGTCGCGACGATGAACGCTAGAAGGGAGATCCATCGTGGCGCGTTGGCGTTTGTCCGCTCGACAAGGCATGCGACCAAACCAGCGCCGAGTAAGAACAGAATCAGATAGAGGATCGTCATCGTTTACCCGCTAAGCCTGAACGATGACGATGAGGACAACGAGCAAAAGGCCTACGACCATGTTGGTCGCATACCACCGCAGTTGACCTGTCTGTGTACGCTTGACCAAACGATGAATCGCAGCCGTTAGTGATGCGATCGACGTGTACATCAAGTCGACGAAATCGGATTTATTCAGCTGTGCTAAACGCACGAACGGATTCACGAATACGCGATCGTAGGTCCAGTCAAATCCCCAACCACCGAAGAAGAACTGACGAAGTCGCTCGCCAAGCGTCGATGCCGCAAAGCGCTCAACTGAAATCACGTGATTACCCCAAATCAGGTAACCGAGCGCAATGCCAACGAGCGGGACCGCCATCGTCAATAGCGCTATAGCGTCGGCGTGAAACTCTACCGGCACCCCACCATCGCCCATATAGGGATCCAATACTGTGAAACCGAGCCAACCCCCACCAATCGACAGCGCGCACAATACTAAGAGTGGACCCCACATATTGATCCCTGAATGATCATGAGGTTCCGTTTTAAGTTCGCCGAAGAACGTGATCAAGATCATTCGAGTTGTGTAAAGTGAGGTCATAAATGCAGCACTCACTGCGCCTAGCCAGAACAGCACGCCGTACGACGATTCACTATACGCCGTGAGCAGGATTGCGTCCTTGCTAAAAAATCCTGACGTAAGAGGTAATGCCGCAAGGGCTAGTGAGCCAATCACCATGCTCGCAAACGGAATCTTGAGCTTGTTCCACAAACCGCCCATCTTGAAGATGTCCTGCTCGTGATGCAGTGCCAAAATGACCGAACCACTCGCGAGGAACAAAAGCGCTTTGAAAAACGCATGCGTCATCAAATGGAAGATCCCCGCCGACCACGCTCCGACACCGAGCGCTAAGAACATGTAGCCAATCTGGCTCATGGTCGAGAATGCAAGAATGCGCTTGATGTCGGTCTGCACGAGCGCAGTAAACGCTGATATGAATAAGGTGATGAGCCCAACGAACGCAACCCAGTGCATCGCAGGACCTGGTAGCAGAAAAATGTCCTGCATTCGAGCGATGAGATAAACGCCAGCGGTAACCATCGTTGCCGCATGGATCAGCGCCGACACGGGTGTCGGACCCGCCATAGCGTCTGGTAGCCAAGTCTGCAACGGAACCTGAGCCGATTTACCGACGGCGCCGCCGAGTAATAACAGGCAGATTGCGGTGTTGATACCAGACCCACTGGGCCACGTCGAAGTCGCCCCATTTAGTGCTGCTTGAATTTCGAGCGTACCTATCTCGCGGAAGAGTAAGAACAACCCCAACGCCATGAGCGTATCGCCGACTCTCGTGACAACGAACGCTTTGCGCGCGGCGTATCCGTTCGCCGGGTCCGTGTGGAAAAAACCAATGAGTAGGTAACTGCAAAGACCTACGCCTTCCCACCCAAGGAATAGCGTGAGGAGGTTGTCGCCAAGTACCAACATGAGCATGGCGAATACAAAGAGGTTCATGTATGCGAAAAAGCGGCTATAGCCTTCCTCCTCCCACATGTAACCCGTGGCATACAGATGGATTAGAAACCCGACGCCGGTGATGACACCTGTCATCACGAGCGATAGGCCGTCGAGATAGAGCGTGACGGATGGGTCGAAATCACCAACGACCATCCAGGTCCAAAGTGTCTCCGCGTAGTGCCACTCACCTGGCCCAACGACGTTCATGCCAACGTAAAGTGCACATAACGCGGCGAGTCCAACGCTACCGGATCCGATGACGGCAACGATCATCTTTGGTAATCGGCCTTCCGTACACAACAGGATGATCGATCCGAGCAACGGTATGGCTGGGACTAACCAGAGCATCTCAATCACTCGCGCAACTCGCTGACAGCGTCGACGTCCAAGGTACGAAAGCGACGCGCCATCTGTATCACGATACCTAAAGCGACCGCAACCTCGGAAGCGGCGATCGCGAGAATCAGCATGAACATGACTTGCCCGTCCGGCTGACCCCACTTTGCGCCTGCTGCGATGAAAACCATCGCGCAAGCGTTCATCATGAATTCCAGCGAAATCAGTATGAAGATGATGTTCCGGCGGACCAATACGCCCACCGCACCCACGCAGAACAGCATCAACGCCAGCACCAGAACATGCTCAGTCGGCGGCATCATGAGGTCTTCTCCTCTTCACGCCGATCAGCTAGATAGCGGCGACCGAGGTGATAAGCCCCAACCAACGCCGCTAGCAATAGCACGCCAGCCAGCTCAACCGCTAACACGTACTTCGTATAGAGTGCGATACCTACTTCCTTCGGCTCGATCATTCGTGCTTCGGCACCGGCTTCGTGATCACCACTCACCAAAGCGAACAACACAACTGCAAAGAGCACTAATGCAAGCAGACTGGGTACGGTCCAAATGCCCCTTGTGAGCAATGCGCGTTCACGATCGACGGAGGACTTGCCGAGATTCAACATCATCACGACGAATAAAAAGAGCACTACGATTGCACCTGCATAGACCACAATCTGAAGCGCGGCGGCAAATGGTGACCCGAGGAGGAAAAAAATCACTGCGATCGCCAATAAAGCAACGACCACGTAGATCAACGCATGCGATGCGTTCGTTCTAGTAATCGCGAGTATCGCAGCCGCGAGTGTAACGAAACCCGCGACGTAAAACAGGATGAGTGCTGTCAAGTCTTAATCCGACTTCCTCAAGGTAACAAACTACGAACGTCAGTCGGCGGCGCTTCGTCTTGTGCTTCGCCCTTACCTTTACCTTCGATCGTTTTACCAGCGACGTTCCAAAAGCTGTAGTCGGGGTACTTACCCGGTCCGTCTATTAATAAGTGTTCTTTCTCGTAAACCATGTTCTGTCGATCGAACTCACACAGCTCGAAATCTGGTGTTAGCTGGATCGCGTACGTCGGACACGCTTCTTCGCACATGCCACACATGATGCAACGTGAAAAATTGATTCGAAAGAACTCGGGTAACCAGCGACCATCTTCCTCTCGCTCAGTCTTTTGGAGCGCGATGCAATCGACAGGACATGCGACTGCACACAGATTGCACGCGACGCACCGTTCTTCGCCATCTGGATCACGAGTCAGTACGATGCGCCCTCGGTAGCGCGGCGCCTGGTATGGCATCTCTTCCGGATATTCGACCGTCTCATTACGCTTGAACGTATGTGTGAAGATCGTCCAAATCGTTTTAATCTGACTTAGCATCACTTCAACCTTGTGTTGCCAACACCCATGCACCCGTCGCAAGAATGTTCAACAATGTCAACGGGAGCAAGATCTTCCAGCCTAATGACATTAGCTGGTCATATCTAGGTCGAGGTATCGCCGCACGAAGCAAGATAAAAAAGTTGATCACAATGACAACTTTGACCCCAAACCACACCACCGGCGGCAGAAAGCTAGGACCTAACCAACCACCGAAGAAAAGAATCACGATCAGACAACACAGCAAAATCAAGGCGACATATTCAGCCGCCATGATCAGACCAAATTTCATGCCCGAATATTCTGTGTGAAATCCTGCTGTCAGCTCATGTTCAGCTTCAGGCAAATCAAACGGTAGGCGATGTGTTTCAGCCAATCCTGCAATCACGAAGATCACCAATCCAACGGCTTGCGGGATGAAATGCCAGAAGCCATCTCGCTGGTTTTCGACGATATCTATCAGACTAAACGAGCCTGATAGCATGACTACACCGAGAATCGAAAGCGCTAGAAACACTTCGTACGTCACCATTTGAGCCGCAGCCCGTAGACCACCTAGTAACGCGTACTTATTGTTACTTGAGAGACCTCCTAATAACACGCCGTAAACTGCCATAGCTGACATCGCTAGAAACCACAAGAGTGCGATATTGCTTTCGACAATCACGAGTACAGGCGTAAACGGAACGACCACGAACGCGAGGAGCATCGCCGCTGTCACGATGACCGGTGCGAGTATGAAAAACACGCGGTCGCCGAATGGCGGAAGCCAGTCGTCCTTCGTGAGTAGTTTGATCAGATCCGCCAGAGCCTGCAATGACCCAAACCAGCCAACCCGGTTTGGTCCAAGCCGATCTTGCCACCAACCGAGCAATCGGCGCTCCCACCATACAAGCACGAGCGCGCCAAGCAGCACCCCGAGCGCGACCGGCAGGATAAGCGCGTAAGACCAAAAGTCTTCGATACCGAACATTAGCTTTTCGCGATCACTCTTTCATCGCCAAGTTGCCGCGGCTCGAAGTTTGGATCGATGACAAGCTCGATACCTTCGTCAGGAATTTCAGTGCGGCCATTCAATCCAACCGCAACGCCAACTGAACCTGTTTGAACACGCTCATCTAATACGACTTCGAAGCTGCCAACTAACGCATCGCTTCGAACGCCACTTCCTGATGTCGCATTCAGAGCGGATGCATCTGATGGATGGATCACAACATACGGTCCTTTTGCGCGTTTAGCGACTGGCCAAGACTGCGCAGACAGTTCATCCGACCCAAACACATCGTGTACCGGAAATGGCACGAGCCCATCGTTTGCGTTCCGCGTGACTTCCGTAATGCTGAAGTCAAATTCCTTGTCAATTTCGGCATCGGGCTCTAAAGGTACGTCGAAAAGACGCTTGCCACCGCTCTGTCCTAATAGGTCCCCGTTAACTTCAGCTTGGAACTTGAATATGGACTGGTTTGAGTTCCAACCTGGCGACCAGGAATATGGAATGACGGAACCGTTTTGATCGCCGGGATTCTGCCCTTCCATTGAATAGCTATACGGCGTTTCGTTATCGAGAGGTGCTTTCGGTTCGTGCACCGACACGTCTGCATCCATGGCCGTTCTACCGCTGTAACGATGGGTTTGACGCGCAACGCGATGATCACCTTCAATTCGAAAATCCTTCGTCGGTGCAAGCTCTTCTAACGTAGCGTCTATGCCCGGTAACTTGGCGAGAGTGCTTCTCGTGACCTCGTCAACGGTTGCCCAGCTGGCATCTGTTTTCCCGATTCGCGAAGCTAAAGTCGATAGCCATTGCCAAGCCGGCAGTATGTCATCTTTGGGTTGAAAAACTTGGTAGAACCTTTGCGCCCGTGTCTCGTAATTTACAAATGATCCGGTCTGCTCTGCGTAACTCGCAGCCGGTAGGACTACGTTTGCGTTCGCTACCGTTTCGTTTTCAACGACGTCCAAAGCGATCAACCCGCCCGTTCCAGTCAACGCTCTGTCAACCACGTCGGCTGGCGCACGACGGTAGACGTCATTCTCGAGAATAACCGCTCGAGCGCCGTCTGCCATTCGGGTTAATGCTTCGGCTAAGGTAACACCTTCGCAAGTAACCACCGCATCGAATGAATTAGCCTCGCTACCGGCGATGATTAATGCAGGTTCTTTCCCTTTCGCTCGCAACGCCCATGCGATCGCTGCCGATGCCTTAAGTACATTAGGATCGCGCGAACTCGTGCCAGTGACCAACAAAGGTCGTTCCGCCGCGAGCAATGCTTGAGCAACAGACTGTATGAACGCGTTTTCATGTGACGTGCCCGAAATCTGACTTGCGATCTGCGAAGCAATTTGGGCAATGCCGTCACTCGTTCCATTGACTATCGCTTCCGCAATGTCATCCAGCCGCGTTGAGTTTGATGCGGCGATATACAGCGGATTTCGTTCGTGCTGAGCATGACCACGGACACCTGCGTCCTGCCACAAGGGGATGTTGGCAGTTTTCGCCATCTCATAGCTGACGTTTCGAGTCGCTTGCCGAATCGCGAGCGCGATGCGCGGCGCGGTATTTGAGATATCCTCGCCAATTACGAAAGTCACATCAGCATCTTCGACTTCCGTGACGGACGGAACTCGAAAACCACCCTTCATCAGGATTGAGCATGCCTGGTCTATCACGACTCGATCCGATTCGCTCAAACCGCGACTGAAATTCTCTTCCCCTACTAGCTGGCGTAACGCATGGTTCGCCTCCATACTCGCACGCGGTGAACCTATACCTACTACATCGTCGCTTTTCAGGAGTTCAACTGCTCGATTCAGAGCAGCATCAATGTCGCCGTACTCAAATACGCCATCATCCGCTTTCACCGCGGCATGGCGAATACGTTTTTGACTGTTTACAAAATGAGAACCAAAGCGACCTCGGTCACAGATGAAGTATTTATTAAGGTCGTTGTGGTAACGATTGTGAATACGACGCAATTCGCCGTAGCGCTCCGAAGCGAACGTGTTACACCCTACGGAACAGCCTGGACATATCGCGGCGGCTGACTGCAAGTCCCATTTGCGAGTGTAGCTCTGTGCAAACGGTTTATCAGTGAATACACCAGTTGGGCATACCTCAACCAAGTTACCGGCAAACTCGCTTTCTAGTACGCCGTCCTCAACCCGACCGAAAAACATGCGGTCCCGTGACCCGAGGGCACCGAGGTCTGTTCCACCCGCATAGTCTTGATAAAACCGCACACATCGATAGCAAGTGATACATCGATTCATCTCGTGACCGATGAACGGACCAAGATCTTGGTTTTCCCAGGTACGTTTCTTGTCGCGATAACGGCGTACGGAGTGACCCGTCATGACCGTCATGTCTTGTAGATGGCATTCCCCTCCCTCCTCGCAAACCGGACAGTCGTGGGGATGGTTTTCCATCAGCCATTCGATCACGGAAGCGCGGAAGTCTCTCGCGTGAGCCGCTTCGACCGACACGATCATGCCCTCTTGAACGTCGGTCATGCACGCCATCGTCAGCCGACCGCGTTCATCCTCAGCATCCTGGTACTGGATCACCGCGCATTGGCGGCAAGCGCCGACTGAACCCATTGCCGGATGCCAGCAAAAATACGGAAGGTCTAACGACTGCGACAGAATGGCCTGCAGCAGATTCGTTCCAGCTGCTGCTTCGTACTGTTTTCCGTCAACCGTAAACGTTGCCATCATGCGTTCCCGTTCGTGCGATAGGGGCACTTCCCTTCCACGATATGACGCTCAAAGTCGTCACGAAAGTACTTCAATGCGGATTGGAGCGGCTCAATAGCTCCCGTTGCATGGAGGCAAAACGTATTGCCTGGTGCACCGATGTATTGAGCGTTCTGATCGAGGATTTCAAGATCACCGGGTTGACCTCTGCCTTCCTCTATATCGAGCAGCAGGCTCTCTATCCAAGGCAAGCCTTCCCGACAAGGTGTGCAAAACCCACATGACTCTTGTGCGAAGAAGTGCTGCAGGTTGCGAGACATGTCTACGGGACAAATCGAATCGTCCATCAGAATCATGGTGCCGGTGCCCATGCGACTTCCAGCCGCCTGAATCGTGCCGTAATCCATCGCTAAATCAAAGTGCTCTTCGACGAGAAAGTCCGTAGAAGCACCGCCCGGTAGCAATCCTCGTAGGTGATACCCGTCTTGCATGCCACCCGCATGCTCATCGATGATTTCGCGAATCGTCGTACCGATGGGCAGCTCCCAGAGACCTGGCTGATTTACGCGACCTGAGACGCCGTATATTTTTGTGCCCGCGTCCTCCGTTAGACCTAAATCCCGGTACCAATCCGCACCTTTCTCGATGATGCTCGGTACGTTGCAATACGTTTCGACGTTATTGACAATCGTCGGTCGGCCCCAAGCGCCGCTGGCAGGAGGGAACGGCGGCTTGTTACGAGGCTGCGCACGTTTGCCCTCAAGCGCGTTAAGAAGCGCAGTCTCTTCGCCGCAAATGTATCGGCCACCCGATGAGTGAATTCGCAAGTCCAGATCAAAATCGGAGCCAAAGAGCCCGTCACCCAGGTAACCGGCCGCTTTTGCCTCATCGATCGCTTTCGCGAGCTTCGCTTTCGGTTCAAAGTACTCCCCGCGGAGGAAGACATACGCTTTCGTAGCGCCAATGGCATACGCGCCGATCAGCATCCCTTCGATCAATGAATGAGGGTTGTTCGAAATCAACCAGCGATCCTTGAACGTACCTGGTTCCATTTCGTCGCCGTTGCAGACGAGGTACTTCACGCCTCCATCCGGTGACGGTCCCGGTGGTACGAATCCCCACTTCGTGCCCGTCGGAAACCCCGCGCCCCCGCGTCCACGAAGGTTCGAGTCTTTGACCTCGTCAATGACCTCAGAGGGTGTCATCTGGGTGATCGCTTTTCGAGCAGCAACGTATCCGCCACTCGCTTCGTAGTCGGCAAGGAAGACTGGTCCGCCAACTTCCTCAACACGCCCCGTCAGAGGTTTCGTATCCAACGATGACATTACGTGTACTTCTCGAAAATCTCGTCGAGTCTATCCGCAGAGACACTCTCGATCAGGTCTTCGTCGATTTGCATGGTCGGCGCTTTGTCGCAGGCACCGAGGCACACGATTGGTAGCAGCGTAAACCGTTCGTCCGGGGTCGTCTCACCGAAGCGAATACCTAGTTTTGCTTCGAGATCCTTAGCAAGACCGTCTGCCCCCATTACGTAGCAGGAAACGCTGTCACACATCGATATCACGTGCCGACCAACAGGTTGTCGATATATCAGGTTGTAAAACGTCGCGACTCCGTCCAACTCAGCGGTCGACATGCCGATTAGATTCGCTATCGCCGATAGACTTTCGTCCGAAACCCAACCGCGGTGTTTCTGCACAATCATCAATGCATCGATCGCCGCAGATTGCCGGTCGGGAAGATGACTGATCTCAGACTCGATTTCCACGACTTCCTCCGGCGAAAGTGCAGGAATTAACTCGGCTTCGCTCATCGATCCACGTCCGCCATGACAAAGTCAATGCTCGCGATGATTGCAATCAAATCCGCAACCATGAAGCCATTGCTGATGAATGGGATTTGCTGGAGCGCAGGAAATGATGGCGTCCGCACTCTTGACCGATAGGCCATGCCGCCGCCATCCGAGATTGAGTAAAAGCCCATCCAACCTTTGGTGGCTTCCACCAATGTTTCAGACTCACACGGTGGAACGACAGGTCCCCAACTCACGTTCAAGAAGTGGTGGATCAATGTCTCAATATGCTCCATCGTGCGTTCCTTCGGTGGAGGCGTTGTGGAGCGGTGGTCTGCCTTGTACGGACCCGACGGCATGTTTTCAGCGCATTGGCGAATAATGCGTAGGCTTTGCCGGATTTCCTCGACGCGAACAACGCAACGGTCGTAAGAATCCCCGTTGACTGCCGTCGGAATGTCAAACTCAAATTGATCGTAGCTACTGTAAGGCCGATTCTTACGTAAGTCCCAATCAGACCCAGTCGCACGCAACGAAGGTCCCGTGATGCCCCAATCTAGACCTTCCGCGGTGTTGTAGGCACCGATACCTTTAGTCCGACGTTGCAGAATCTTGTTCTGCAACGACATCTTCTCGTAGTGGTCTAGTCGCTTCGGCATGTAGTCACAGAAATCCGTGACCATTTCGTACCAACCATCAGGTAAGTCTTGCGTTACACCGCCGATGCGGAACCAGCTTGGATGCATACGTCCGCCCGTGATCGCTTCAATAATCGAAAAGAGTCTCTCCCGATCAGCGAACATGTAGAAAACGGGCGACATCTGACCGACGTCTTGCGCGAAAGTACCGTAAAACAAGAGATGACTGGCAATCCGGAAGCACTCACTCAGCATCACCCTAATTACCTGTGCTCGATCCGGTACTGTGATACCGGCCATCCGTTCGACGTTCATGACGTACGGCAGGTTGTTCATCACGCCACCGAGATAGTCGATTCGGTCAGTGTATGGGATATACGTGTGCCACGACTGACGTTCCGCCATCTTCTCTTGGCCACGGTGGTGATAGCCGATGTCCGGTACTGCCTGCACAATGACCTCACCATCTAGCTGCAATGCAATACGAAACACACCGTGCACGCTCGGATGGTTAGGACCAAGGTTCAAGAACATGAAATCCGTATGCTTTGCTTCACGCGACATGCCCCATTCTTCGGGGATGAATTTCAGCGCTTCTTGTTGCGCATCCTGAAACTCCTCCGTATACCGATACGGTTCCATCTCCGTGGCTCGCGCCGGATGCTCTTTTCGCAGCGGATGACCTTCCCACAACGGTGGGGTCAAAATGCGCTTCAGGTTTGGATGATCTTCAAAGCGAACCCCGAACATGTCGAACGCTTCGCGCTCATACCAATTTGCAACCGGGTAGATCGATTCAACGCTGTTTAGCTGCAGGTCGTCATCTTGGAGTGGGACTTTAACTCTTAGATCGTGATCACCGGATAATGAGATAAGGTGATAGAACACCGTAAAGTCCGACGCTGGCTGGTTTTCGCGGTGTTTTCTTAGCCGTTCGTCAATTGCGGATAGGTCATACAGAAGCTCGTACGGTGTATCCGCATCGTTTTTGAGAAACCGTAGAACATCCTGAATATTCTCACGCTCTACCCAAACCGTTGGATAGTCATCAACCGTCGTTTGTAGACGCGTTGATTCACCAAACCGGGTTATGAGATCACTAACGATCCCTGGCGGTTCTTGGACCGCTTCTTGAGGCAGTGCCACGTGTCTAGGTCTTTCGTTTCTTTCCAAGTAACGCGTCAGATAGTGGCGCGTCGCCAACCGTTGTAGGCTCAGCGAGATCTGTGACCTTCATCCGATCTGGTGTTCGAAGGTCGCGCTGTGACGGCGCGTACTTGGCGACACTACCATCTTCGCCAATCACCCACGATAAAGGCCGACGCGTATTTTTGATGGACTCCTGTAACAGGGTTAACCCTTGCATGAATGCTTCCGGACGCGGCGGGCAACCTGGTACATACACGTCGACTGGTAGGAATTTGTCTGCCCCTTGAACGACGCTGTAGATATCAAACATACCCCCAGAGTTAGCACATGAACCCATGGAGATCACCCATCTTGGTTCAAGCAGCTGCTCGTAAAGGTGCTGTAGAACCGGTGCCATTTTGCGAAAAACGGTACCGGAAACTACGATCAAATCAGATTGTCGGGGCGTCGCTCGAATGACTTCAGCGCCGAAACGCGCGATATCGTGGCGCGACGTGAAGCTTGTCGCCATCTCGACGTAACAGCACGAGAGACCGAAATTGAAAGGCCAGACCGAATTAGCCCGCCCCCAAGCCACTAAATCTTCGAGCTTGGCGGTAAGAAAACTCTTACCCGACTCTTCGTTGTACGCGTCTTCCGCGGCGACCATCGGTTCGTCGGGAACGGCTTTTACGAGTCGGTATTCCATTACGTCGAGTCGAGTCTCGCGTAGCGACCAGGTACGAAAACGCGACGCTTAACACCCCATTCCAGCGCACCGGTTCGATACTCGTATAAAAGCGCGATCAATAGCATGCCGATGAACACAGCCGCCGCGCCATATCCCAACCACGCCGTCTCCTCAAAAGCAACTGCCCACGCCACGATGAAAATCGTCTCGAGGTCGAAAATCACGAAAAAGATTGCGACCAGGTAGAACTCAATGGAGAGCCGCATGTCTTCCGCTTCACCGACAGGCACGACGCCAGATTCATAAGGAATGTCCTGTGCGCCACCGTGACGCGCTTTCGATCCGATATACCACGAGGCGACAAGCATGACGCCGAGAAGACCAAAAACAACAACGCAGAAAATGAGAAATGGCCACATATCAGCAGGCACAACCGTAGCCACAAATCGCCTGATTCAGAGCGAACTCCCCCGCGTAAAGAATGGCTCGAAAGAGCCATCGCGCAAATTATACGAGCGCAATTGTTAGGTGGATTCCCGCCCAATCGTTCGTTACAGGGTCACTATTTCGCGCATATTTTGGTCTGAGCGCAACGCACTGCGGACACGAACTGCTGACATGTCATGAAAGAACACCGCGTCTAAATCCTTCGTAGAAAGTGAACGAGCCTCGCCAGAACACCGGAGGTCTTTCTGATCTTTCGATCGTCGCTAACTAACATTGCCTGCCCGATCACGCTTACAAAACCTCGCTCACTCGTAAGACTCGTGGCTTTCATTCAGTCTCTACTGCAATTACCTCGCCCCTTATTGGTCGGCGCGAGCTTACTGGAATTCAACTCACTATTGCTTCTCGTATGGTGGCTCATCTTCCCTGAGGACGTATCGAGCAATGGCGCACAGGTCTTTTTTATCTTGCTCTGGTTTAGCGCCGCTTGGGGATTAATCCTTGGAGAAGGTTGGATTAGGATCGGGATTGCGTGCCTAATAATCGCTTTTCTTTGGGGTATTGTTAATCAACCCTCGTTCGATGTGGCGCTCTCAAAGCTCAACTTTGCAGAGGTTCTAAGTAAACTCGTCGCGCTGGCAGCCGTTCTATTGCTCTACTTACCAACGTCTCATCGTTGGTTCAAGTCGAGAGCAGCGATCGAAATGGAATAGTCGAAAAGCGGTTGCGCTACTAACACGTTGTTGCAGCGACCAACGTACGTATACGACTATTTCTTCTCACCGAGTTGCAGGAGAATCCCGTGTGTTGACTTCGGATGTACAAATACCTGTGGACCGCCTTCACCGATCAATCGAGCACCACCAGCTTTCATCGCTTCACACGTTGCGGCAAGATCGTCGACTTCAAATGCGATAGTGTGCATACCTTCGCCACGGCCTTCGAGCGCTTTACCAACGGCAGAGTCGGGGTCTGTGGGCGCTACTACTTCGATAAAGCCACCACCGGGTAGATTGAAAAACGCTTGTTTGATCCCCAGTACTTTGCTTTCATCGGTACGATCGAGCTCAAGTCCTAATGTATCGCGATACGTTGCGATGCCTTCATCAAGATCACTCACTCTTACGACTAAATGATCGTATTGCGTAATTGCCATAGTAAAGTCTCCTTAAATTCGGCAAAATCATAGCATTGGCTTCTGTTACGACATATGGCGCGAGGAATCGGCGATGAATAAACCACGGATGCTGACAAATCACGAAATTACGATCGCTCTAGCTGGTGGATCCGTACTCGGTCCATTCAGGGCAACCTGGAGTACAGAAATAAAAAGTGATGTTCGTGAACTTACCCGCGACTATGACGCATTCTTGAACGGCGAGCCGCAAACGAGGTTCAAATATCATCTCCACGACTACGCTCAGAATCTCAGTCATTCTTTGGTGATTAGATTTGAGAACGTCATGGCGATCTACGACCGCGTAGAACTACTCGAACATCAATCCCACAACCGCGATTAATAGCTGTTAGTACCCAATTACAGATCTATGACCGACCAAACTCCAGTTCGCATCGGCCTTATCGGCTGCGGTGTAATCAGTAATGCCTATCTAGGTATCAGTGAACGATTTCCAATTCTCGACTTTGTCGCGTGCGCGGACCTCGATCCAGAAGCATCGAAGCGCACGTCAGAGAAGTATGGTCTCGAAGATATGTCAACCGATGAGTTACTAGCGCGTGACGACATCGAGGTCGTACTCAACTTGACCATCCCAGGTGTGCACGGGGAAGTGAATCTTGCCGCGCTTGAAAGTGGTAAGCACGCCTTCTGCGAAAAACCGTTCGGCTTGGACGTCAAAGAAGGCAAGCATGTCTTGAATCGCGCACGTGAACTGAATTTGCGATTAGGTTGCGCGCCCGATACATTCCTTGGTGGCGGCCACCAAACCGTGCGACACTTAATCGACGAAGGCGCAGTCGGTCACCCTTTATCCGGGACCGCCTTTATGATGAGCCACGGTGTCGAAACTTGGCATCCTTCACCCGAGTTCTATTACAAACGCGGGGGCGGTCCGTTATTCGATATGGGACCTTACTACATCACCGCGCTTGTCAATTCACTCGGTCCTGTAAAGCGTGTTGCCGCCATCACCAGTTGCGGATTTAAACAACGCACGATTACTTCACAGCCGAAACACGGCGACATCATCGATGTGGAGGTCGACACCCACACAAGCGGCGTGCTCGAATTTCATAGTGGTGCTGTGGTAACGGTGGTGATGAGTTTTGACGTCTGGAGGCATAGCAATCGATTTATCGAGATACACGGTACCGATCGATCCATAACTTGCCCAGATCCGAATGGATTTGGTGGTCGGGTAGCGATGAACGGGTCTGGACGGGAGTGGGAAGAACAGCCGCTAACGCACCCCAATGTCGAGAACAGCCGTAGTATCGGACTAGCTGACATGTGCACAGGAATACGCACCGGTCGCGCACATCGTGCCAGCGGGGATCTAGCGTTCCACGTACTCGAGGTCATGGACGCGTTTGGCAAGTCCAATGAGACCGGACAACACATCGAACTGACGTCAAAACCTGACCGTCCTGCGGCGTTACCTATTGGGCTGGCGGACTCCGATCTCGATTAAATTCCCTACCTGAGGTTTATTCCAATGGCAAAGAAAGCGTTCATTACCTGGGGCGGTTGGCTCGGACACGAACCCGAACAAACCGCGAACATATGCGCAAGCTTGTTGCAGGACGAAGGCTACGAAGTACAGGTCGACGATTCACTCGATCGTCTCGAGGACGAAGCGTTCCTTAGCGGACAAGACCTAATCGTACCCGTATGGACGATGTCCCAAATCAAACCAGAACAAGAACGTGGCCTGCTCGCTGCAGTCCGTACTGGCGTTGGATGTGCGGGTTGGCACGGCGGAATGGGTGATTCTTTTCGTAGTAACGTCGAGTACCAATTCATGGTTGGGGGTCAGTTCATCTGTCACCCAGGCGGAATAATCGACTATACCGTGAACATCAAAAGCACCGATCCGATCGTCGCAGGTCTTGATGACTTCGCAATGCACTCCGAGCAGTATTTCATGCACATCGATCCGTCGAACGAAGTGTTAGCGACGACAACGTTCAGTGGCGAACACTGGAACATCGACTGGGTGAAAGGTGTCGAAATGCCCGTTTGTTGGAAAAAGCGTTACGGAGTCGGACGTGTGTTCTATAGCGCTCTCGGTCACGTTGCCAGCGATTTCGACGTACCCGAAGCGAAAGAGATCATGCGTCGTGGTGCCATCTGGGCAACGCGTTAATACTCCCCCATCGGATCACGTCAAGTTGCGTCACAACTTGTCATAAGGAACTCTATTTTTGACAACCGAGCACCAACCACATCCTGGTGAGCCATTGTCTGAAGTATCACTCGCGAGCTCAGTTGATCCTCAACCGGTTAGCTGGTTCGATCACATTTTGAAGAAACTAAGTGGTAAGCGCATCTACCTCGACGGTAATCCGTATCTCACCCGTTACTACCTGATCGGGGACGGCTCCGGACGACGTTCCGAGCTCTATTTGCATTACATCCAACTCAAAGATCCATATCGTTGGTTGCACAACCACCCTTGGCGTTGGTTCTTATCCATCGTCGTGCGCGGTCACTATACGCAAGAGGTCTTACGGCCATCAGCGAGTACGCGCCGACGCAGAATGCGAGTTAGATTTGTCAATCTCTTTCTCGGTAGAGATCGTTATCACGCGATTCACGATGTTCCTAAGAAAGGTGTATGGACGCTCGTGCTAGTTCCACCAAAATCCAACGATACGGAGCGTTGGGGCTATTGGAACGAAGACGAGGACGTCCACGAACCGGATACGGGCGACGATTCAGTGAATTGTCAAACCGTGCGTTTTGGCGCGAAGCAGACGTTTAATTGAAGGTCGAGTTCAACTTTAAACTACGTGATCAACGAAGCGCTTTAAAAGCAATGGTCAGCTTACGCGGCAAGCGCATCTGATCGATTGGCGTTATTACTAAATATGTAGTCTTCTGCGTTGATGCGCGGTGTCTTCTCAGCACTTATCTCGCCGCTAAGCAGAGCCTTCGCGAGCGGATTCTCAAGCTCGTTCTGAATCGTACGTTTGATCGGTCTTGCGCCATATATGGGATCAAATGCAGCCGACGCTAGCCGATCAAGGGTCTCGTCAGTGAGCGTGAGCTCCATTCCTTGACTCTCAAGTCGTCTCTCTACCAACGCTACCTGGATTCGTGCAATCTCTCGGAGCTGCTCAGTTTGAAGTAGGTCAAATACGACCATCTCGTCAATTCGGTTGATGAATTCAGGTCGAAACTGAGTTTTGACTCTATCCTGCACCATCGCTTTGATGTTCTCGTACGAAGTATTACTGTGCTCGCGAATCGCATCTGATCCTAAGTTTGAAGTCATCACGATTACAGTGTTGCGGAAGTCAACGGTACGTCCGTGACCGTCGGTCAGACGACCATCGTCAAGGACCTGCAAGAGGATGTTGAAGACATCCGGGTGCGCTTTCTCGATTTCATCCAGCAAGACAACCGAATACGGCTTGCGACGTACGAGTTCGGTGAGATATCCACCCTCCTCATAGCCAACATAGCCTGGAGGTGCGCCTATTAACCGAGCGACAGAGTGTTTTTCCATAAATTCTGACATGTCGACTCGGATAAGAGCCGACTCCGTGTCGAATAGAAATTCTGCGAGCGCTTTACATAACTCGGTTTTTCCGACCCCGGATGGACCGAGAAACAAGAACGATCCGTTAGGCTTGGTTTCATCTGAGAGCCCAGCCCGATTACGTCGGATCGCATCCGATACCGCTTGTACCGCCACATCCTGACCCACTACTCGTTTGTGCAGCACGTCTTCCATGTGAAGCAATTTCTCGCGTTCGCCTTGAAGCATCCGAGAAATCGGGATGCCCGTACGAGCGGAAACCACAATCGCAATCTCATCTTCCGTGACTTTATTTCGAAGCAGTGTAAGTTGTACGTCTTCCTGTCCGTCATCAGATTCGATGCGGTCTTCAAGATCAGGAATCACACCGTACTTGAGTTCAGACATCTTCGCGAGGTCACCTTCGCGCTCCGCACGCTCGTATTCGAGGCGTGCTTCTTCAAGTCGCTCTTTAACCTGCTGCACGTCGACAACACTCGCTTTTTCGTGACGTAGTGCTTCCTCTAAGTCAGCATACTCTCGTTCAAGCTCTTCGATCGATTCTTCAAGGTCGCGTAAGCGTTCTTTCGAAGCGTCGTCCGTTTCTTTCTTTAGTGCTTCGCCTTCCATCTTGAGCTGGATCAGACGTCGTTCGAGCTTGTCCATGACTTCGGGTTTCGAGTCCAATTCCATTCGGATACGACTCGCAGCTTCGTCTACAAGATCGATCGCTTTATCGGGTAGAAACCGGTCTGAAACGTAACGATGTGAAAGCGAAGCGGCTGCAATTAGCGCTGGATCGGTAATTTGTACACCGTGGTGTACTTCGTACCGTTCTTTCAGTCCCCGCAAAATCGCGATGGTATCCTCAACCGACGGTTCGTCGAGTTGGATGATCTGAAATCTCCGCTCAAGCGCGGCATCTTTTTCTATGCGCTCGCGATATTCGTCGAGTGTGGTCGCGCCAACGCAACGTAGTTCACCACGTGCTAATGCGGGTTTGAGCATATTGCCAGCGTCCATACTGCCTTCCGCCCTGCCAGCACCCACCAACGTGTGAAGCTCGTCGATGAAAAGGATCACTTGCCCATCTTGTTTCTCGAGATCCTGAAGGAGCGCTTTCATCCGTTCTTCAAATTCACCGCGGAATTTGGCACCAGCGACCATCAAAGCAAGATCGAGCGCCAGAAGACGTTTGTCCTTCATGCCTTCCGGAACTTCACCACGCACGATTCGTTGTGCAAGACCTTCCACAACCGCAGTCTTGCCAACACCGGGCTCGCCAATCAGTACGGGATTGTTCTTCGTTCGGCGTTGCAGAACCTGGATCGTCCTACGAATCTCATCATCCCTGCCGATAACAGGATCTAATTTACCCGTTCGGGCAAGCTCGGTGAAATCGATGGTATATTGGGAAAGAGCATCGCGTAGCTCTTCGGCGTTTTCCGAATTGACACTCGACCCTTGACGCATCGTCGCGATCGCTTCGTCGACAGGTGCGTGCTGCACTCCTGCAGCGTCTAGGACTCTTGCAGTTGCACCACCCACCTTCAATAGAGCAGGAATGAATAGTTCGTTCGCTATGTATGTGTCGTTCCGACTCTTAGCCAGTTGAGCAACTTCTGAGAGTACTCGACTTAGGTCGCGACTCGGCGTGACTGTAACTGATCCCTGCACAGACGGAAACTCATTCACCATCCGTGCCAGTTCGGACGTTATCTGACCGACATCGCCACCCGCCCGCGACAATAAACCGGCGATCCCGGTCTTGTCTTCCTCCAACTGTGCCAACAGCACATGCTGCGGTTCGATGAACTGCTGCTTTTTCTGGACGACAAGCTCATGCGCACGTTCGATCACGGTTCGAAACTGCGATGTCAGTCGGTCAAACTCCATTATTTACCCCGTGTTAGACGCGTTACTTGGCTTGGTTATCCAAGGTTCTAGCTTCTATATGAGGACAAACTAACGGATTTTCAAACTCTCCTGTCAATCCAAGGTTGCCACCTGCAATCGCATCGCATCGCAGTCGACGACCTCTACCTCCGTGCCCCTGTCGATATCCCTGGTGCTTGTAACGACCCACATGGAGTCTCCGAGTTGAACGCGGAGCTCAGTACCGGCCGCAAGCTTCTCACCAAGCGTAAATCGACGACCGATCATCATTTGAGATCGTTTTGGCAACGTGTCTCGATTGCTCGGCTGAGTCGCTCTGAAAAAACGGAAGTAAACCAGCGTTGCAATGACGGCAACGACTGCGTACGTGAAGATTTGGGCGGCCAAACCTAAATCGGCAACGAAATACGTAAGCGCTGCGAGCGCTAATGCCGCGACCGCAGCACCCACTAAGAATCCTGCCGCGCCGAGCACCTCGGCAATGACCAACACAATGGCAACCGTTAGCCATATCGCAGGTACCCAGTTAGAACCTTCTAACCATTCCATGTCTCTATTCCTCAGTTACGCAGTCGAAGGTGCGAGCGTACTACCAATTGTCTTTGTCAATTCGCCAATGCCCGCGATCGATCCAATGATGCTAGTCGCCTCCAAAGGGATCATCATCACTTTATTGTTGTCGGATTTCGCGAGGTCACCTAATGCGTCAACGTACTTCTGCGCCACAAAATAGTTAATCGCATTCGCGTCACCATTTGCGATAGCTTCAGAGACCATACGGGTCGCTTCTGCCTCAGCCTGCGCAAGACGTTCGCGCGCTTCCGCTTCGCGTTTGGCAGCTTCGAGTTCGCCTTCCGCTTTCAGGATATCGGATTGCTTCTGACCTTGTGCAACCTGAATCGCTGCTTCACGCTCACCTTCCGCCTCGAGCACCAGCGCGCGTTTCTCACGTTCAGCCTTCATCTGCTTCGCCATCGCGTTCACAAGGTCCGTAGGCGGCGAAACGTCTTTAATCTCGACACGGGTGATTTTGACACCCCATGGATCCGTCGCTTCATCTACTTTCGTGAGTAATTGAGCGTTAATTCGATCGCGATTTGAGAGCATCTCATCAAGGTCCATGGACCCCAGCACAGCACGAATGTTGGTCATGACTAAGTTCCGTGTTGCGTTATCCAGGTCGTTCACCTGATACGCCGCTTTCGCCGCGTCAAGAACCTGAAAGAAGCAAACTGCGTCGGTGTTAACCGAAGCATTGTCACTCGAGATGACGTCCTGCGGCGGAATATCTAGGACTTGCTCCATCATGTTGATCTTTCGCCCAACACGCTGAACGATCGGAATCACGATGTTCAAACCTGGCTCTGCCGTTCTCGTGTATTTACCAAAGCGTTCTATCGTCCAGTGATAGCCCTGCGGAACGATTCGAACGATCCGCAAAATCACAACTATTGCCAGTAGCAGTAAAACGCCGGCAACGATGAAACCTTCCATTGAAGTTCTCCTTTTTCAAATGAAACCATTAATGGACAAACGCTATAAATTATATGCATTTGTAAAATAAAAAGAACTAAAACTTGTTTTTCTTGACAAATCAACTACAATTAACACATTCGTGACCTGAGTGACTGCATGAAATTCTTCGATTCACCCGAAATGCGAGAAACGCTTCACCGTCTACTTCGGTCTCAGATGGCGTTAAAAGGGATTGACTACAACGGGCTTTCGCGGCGTCTCGCGATGATGGGCGTGACACAAACGGCGACCAATCTAAGATCGAAAATCAATCACGGTACACTGGGAGCGCAGCTATTCATATTTATCCAGTTCGCGCTCGGGATTGATAAACTCGATACGGACAGTATTAGGAGTATCTATCGAGACGTTGAACGTGACCTAGATGCTTCAGCCACGGTCGAGCCCTCACATTCTAGTAAAGCTATGGTGGATGAGGCACCGTCACCTCAAATATCCGAAGTCGAGCACTAGGTCTCCTGGATGCTACCTACACGCCCCGTATTGAACTTTCGGTAAAGAACTGTTTTTCTGCCCGTCCCGCTCTAGAAGCATCGAAGGTGACTAAGACTTGAGAACCCCTTAGCGTCCACTATGCGAACTTCGGCAACAGTCTCTCAATCAAACGACCAACAAATGAGTAATGCTGTCGGTCGCTTTCTAACAAACCATATTTGCGAACGATCAAACGGAACCGAATTACGATTGACCGTTCCTTTCTAAAGCTCAGTCTAGTTGTTGGCGCCCGTCGGAATCTGACTGAACGGAATCCCTTTATCGGGTCGGATATCTTGTGGCATGCCGAGAACTCTCTCAGCCAGAATATTCAACATGATCTCGTCTGAACCACCAGCAATGCGACCACCGGGCGCACCCATGTAAGCTCCTGGATACATACCGTACTCTTCCGCAAACTCGCCTTGCACTGCACCTGACAACTCACATAGATCCATTGCGAATGACGCCATATCCTGTAATTTAGAAGCGCCGACTAACTTACCGATGGAGTTCTCAGGTCCTGGGGTTTCTCCGCGCGACAACGCGGTTAGCGAGCGGTAGCCTGTGTATCTGAGCCCTGTTTCCTGGCAATACCAATCGGCAAGTTTCGCTCGCACGCTCGCATCTTCAATCGCCGGTTTGTCATCAATTGTCACCCGTTGTGCAAGACGATAGACCCGGCTGAACCCGACGCCACCACTACCGCCACCGATCGCTGCTCGCTCATTCATAAGCGTTGTCAGAGAGACTTGCCATCCCTGCCCTACAGCACCTAGTCGTTGTGCGTCCGGTATCCGCACATCGGTAAAGTAGACCTCGTTGAAATTCGCACCGCCACTAATCTGTTTGATTGGCTTCACTTCGATGCCAGGCGATTTCATATCAAGAAAAAAGTACGTGAGACCGCGATGCTTCGGTACTTCTGGATCGGTCCGTACTACGATGATTCCAAAATCGCTGTAATGGGCACCCGACGTCCAGATCTTTTGACCATTAATAACCCACTCATCACCGTCCTTTTCAGCTTTTGTACGCAAAGCAGCTAAGTCTGAGCCACCCGCCGGTTCACTGAATAGCTGGCACCAGATGTGCTCACCGGACGCGAGTTTCGGTAAATGCTCCCGCTTCTGCTCTTCGGTTGCCCATGACATGAGCGTCGGCGCAGCCATACCTTGGCCGATAGCGAATACGCCACCGGGAACGTTGAACTTGCCTTCCTCCTGACCCCAGACTACGTTCTCGATCGCGGTCGCCCCTCGACCGCCGTATTCTGTCGGCCATCGAATGCATGCCCAGCCAGCATCGTACTTTTTCTTTTGCCAAAGTTTGGCTCGACCGATTTCGTCAAGCCCCTGTAGATCATCGGCGGACGGGACATTGGCTTCTAACCATTCCCGCGCTTCTTGCCTGAATGTCGCTTCGGCTGGGGTGTCATTGAAGTCCATGATTTCTCCTTAAGCCGCGTCGGCTTGATTGCTCTGTTCGTACGCCGTGATTAGTCGATCCTGCCACCACGATTCGCTACCAATATTGACCGACAAAAGCTTCGCGCGTCGGTAAAAAAACTGACAATCGAACTCCCACGTAAATCCCATACCACCATGGGTCTGGATGTTCTCTTTTGACGCAAAGTAGAACGATTGCGTTGCGCTCACTCGTGCTGTCGCCGCTGCTAACGCTAATTCTGCGTTGTTCTCATCCAGCGCCCACGCACCGTAGTAGCAGTTTGAGCGTGCAAGTGTGTTCTTCACGTACACGTTAGCGAGTTTGTGTTTGATAGCTTGAAACCCGGCAATCGGCCGTCCAAACGCATACCTTTCCATTGCATACGCCTTCGCTTGCTCCAAGGCAGCTTGGGAACCTCCCACTTGCTCCCAGGCGAAAAGCACCGCCGCACGATCCAATAGTTGGTTCGTCATTCCCCAACCATTCCCCGCGGAACCCAACAGTTCTGCTTGCGTCGAATCAAACGTCAACCGAGCATGGGAGCGTGATGGATCTAAGGTCGAAACACCGTCGCGTTGTACCTCACCCAAATCCGCTAGATAAAGGCTCGCACCATCCCCACTATCGCAACTCGTAACCACGATTGCAACATCAGCTATATCCCCGTCGGGCACAGGGTATTTCGTTCCTGTGATAGTGTCACCTGAAGCAGATGTCGTTAATGAAGCAGGTGACGGTCGACCTGCTCCTTCGCCGAATGCGAAGGTACCGATCGCCTCGCCAGTAGCGAATCGCGGCAACCACTTCTGTTTTTGAGCGTCAGAACCGAACTGTAGGATCGCTTCGCTGGCTAAATACACCGACGACGAAAACGGAATCGGCGCAAGTACACGCCCAAGTTCTTCGGCAATGACTACAAGCTCGTAGTAAGAGAGTCCTAAGCCACCATGGTTTTCTGGAATTACGGTGGATAACCAACCTAATTCCGCAATGGACTGCCACAATTGTTTGTCATATGGTTCGTCGCCTTCAAGAATCGCACGAACTTTTGAAGGAGGACAGTTATCGTTGAGGAAAGATTGCGCCTGATCACGCAATTGGTTTTGTTCGTCTGAAAACTCGAAATTCAATGTATTAGTGGGATCACTTCAATTTGGGATTCAAGGGCACGATTTTAAGGAGCAGGAGGCGATGGAATCATCGCTCACGTCACGTTCCTTGCGTCGAACGTAGCAGTGAACTACTAGGTGCTTACACGCAGGGAATTTCTTTGTCTGCGTTAATCGCCATTACACTTTCTTCATGAACTACGTGGATCATGGCTATTTACGAGTAGCTGCAGTCGCGCCAACTATTTCATTAGCGAATCCGTCGCGCAATGCTGAACGAATCCTCACTAAATACCACCTACTTTCAAGCAGCGATTGCGCCGTCGTCCTCACGCCTGAACTTTCATTAACCGGTTATTCATGTGAGGATCTGTTTCTAACTGCCGATCTTCAGCGAGATAGCGCTCAAACATTAGCCAATTTGGCACGTGAAACCGGATCTACCCTGCTTGTCGTAGGTGCACCATTGCTGTTAGTTGATGGCCGCCTAGTAAATGCTGCTTTTGTTCTAGCCCATGGACGTATTCTCGGTGCTGTGCCAAAATCCAGCAACCCAAATCATGCCGAGTTCTACGAGCAACGCTGGTTCGCCTCGGGTGTAGGAATCGATGCCGAACATGAGATCGAAGGTCTTGAATTCCGAGTTTCTCCTAAGCACTTATTTCGAGTGGGGAACACCTATTGCGCCGTGGAAGTCTGCGAAGACCTATGGATGCCGCAACCACCCTCATCACAGCATGCATTAAACGGCGCGACACTCATACTTAATCCCTCCGCAAGTCCGGAGCAAGTCGCAAAGGCAGACTACCGACGCGATCTCGTTCGCATGCAGAGCGGTGCATGCATATGCGCTTATCTGTACGCGAGTTCAACAGTTTCAGAATCGACCAAGGATGTTGTTTACGGCGGTCATCTGCTCGCCGCCGAGAACGCCGTGATGCTTGGAGAGAGCGAACTGTTTCTCAACGATAGTGAGCTAACGGTAGATATCGACTGGCATCGACTGCGCCATGAGCGTGCTGTGAGCTCAACGTTTAGAACGAGCGAAAGAAGTAACGGTTATCGAATTGCCGGAGAGTCCACGCGCCCCATCCTGAAACGCCTTCGACGAGGCGTCTCGCCACATCCCTTTGTACCGGATGACGCAGATACGCTGCACGCTCGTGCAAATACCATCTTCAAAATCCAAACTCAGGGATTAGTCAAGCGACTGCAATCCGCGGCGACCAGCAAGATGGTCATAGGACTCTCGGGCGGACTCGACTCTACGTTGGCGCTATTAATTTGTATGGATGCTCAGCGTGAGCTTGCGTGGGATCCCGAGTCTATCGTAGCAGTCACAATGCCTGGGCCTGGCACTAGCACTCACACCAGAGAGTCAGTTGCTCTACTAACAAAAGCAGCTGGACTCGAACTAGTGGAAATCCCGATTTCCGCAGCTGTCGAATCTCACCTTTCGGATATTCAGCACTCTTCTCTTGATGACGTAACCTACGAGAACAGCCAGGCAAGAGAGCGTACACAGGTGTTGTTCGACCTCGCCAATAAGAAAAATGGAATCGTCGTAGGTACCGGTGATCTATCGGAACTCGCGCTAGGTTGGTGCACGTTTAATGCTGACCATATGTCGAGTTACAACGTCAACGTTGGCGTTCCCAAAACCCTTGTTCAGTACCTAACGCGCTGGTACGCACACCATCGGGCCTCTAGTTCTCTCCAACAAGCGCTCGAACGCGTGCTCAAGACTCCAATTTCGCCAGAGTTACTACCCACGTCAGATAACGAAATCGCACAACGTACGGAGGAGATCGTCGGTCCTTTTGAACTACACGACTTCTTCTTGTACCACTTCCTACGAACCGGAGCCAACGTCGTCAAGATCCGCATGCTGGCAAATCAAGCGTATGATGGGGTATACAGTGAGGAAGAGGTTGATCGGTGGCTGCGGGTCTTCGTCACGCGATTCCATCAGCAGCAATATAAACGTACCACGTTGCCTCCTGGTCCCAAGGTTGGCACCGTGAGTCTATCCCCACGCGGTGACTGGCGAATGCCCGACGAAGCAGACTGGCAACAAATACTTAAAGGTCTAAATGAAATCCATTAGAAGCTCAATCTACATTACTGCTTGCCTGACGCTTACCTGGTTATCGATTCCTGCTATCGGTTCGGTCTACTGCAACGAACAAGGGGTACGACTGGAGGTTCTTGGTTCCGGTGAGTTGTCGTTTGGTACCACACGCGCAGCAGGATCCTATCTGGTATGGCACAACGACAGAGCGCGTGTCCTTATTAATGCCGGTGCCGGTACCTATATGCGCTACAAACTGAGTGGCGCAAACTTCAATGATCTCATGGCGATCGTGACCACACAAACAGGGATTGAGCAAACCGCAGATCTACCTAGCATGTTGATGGCTTCTCTTCGCAGTGGTCGTACCGAGCCATTGCCAATCTACGGGCCTAGCGGTAACGACTCTTACCCCTCAATTAGCCAGCTCTTCGAACGACTGGCAAGTGAAGAAGGTGCCTATCCAGAACTCAGTTCTTTCCTTTCTTATTCGAGCCCCGCTGGATTTCGTGTGCGTGTACGAGACGTCCACCCGCTAGCCCGAAAACACTGGGGCGGATTTGCGAACTCGGAATTGCGACTCTCAGCGATCGTGGTTCAGAGCGGGGAGATTCCCAGTTTGGCATGGCGCATCGACATAGGCGAAACCGCCATCGTATTTACCGGCGAGTTTTCGAATCAAAGGGATATCGTCGCTGATTTCGCGCAAGGTGCGAGTGCGTTAGTCGTGTCGCATCGGTTACCCACTGGGGCGCGTGGATTGCCATTGGATTTTTATGTAACGCCGGAGGAAATTGGTCGAATTGCGGCGAAGGCCGAAGTAAAACACGTTTTACTAGGCAGTCGTGGGTGGCGAACGTTTGGGCGTGAGAACGCTACACAAGAAACGATCGCGGCTGCTTTCGCGGGACCTCAGCTATACGCGAATGAAGAAGAATGCTGGGGTTTTCAATAATCTTAAAGTCCTGAATGAGAGGCGTTCTAGAGTATTTCCGAAAAAGTGCGCTGTCAGCTCCGTCACGTATCTCACACAGTCGAGAACCGGTTTGGTTCGACCGATACGCTCAATGGTGCCGATGGCGACGTGTCTTTGTGCACTCCGTCTCGAAGTATGAACCGCCGTATAATCGCACGCTCTTTTTGTACCGGGAACAGCATGGGCAAAGGCGACTTACGAACACGACGTGGAAAAATCAATCGAGGGACGACAGGAAATTCGCGAAAAAAAGCATCTAAATTACGACGCGAGAAAAATAAACAAAATAACGACTAAACTGTTTCTATCGATGCACTAGCTCCTGAAATGTGCGAACGGTAGGCTGCATCCATAAGTTCAGTCAACTGAACGGCTTCTTCTATTCCAAATTCAATTTCTGTCCCGTCTAAGCAACCGCTAATCCATTGGTCGATCGGCGAGACTGAACGTTCAGGTAACTCTTCAACTTTGTGCCAGCCATTTTTGTCCAAATGATCTGAGCGAACTTCGACGCCTTCTTTCGGCGATAGCATGCGAACGCCGCCTTCGGTACCGTCTAACTCTAAGGAATAAGAATCTGGATAGGCGACAAAAGATGTTTCGTTTATTCCAATCTCGCCATTCTCAAATTCGATAACAGATACAGCATTGTCTTCAACCGTTCGATCGGTAATATTGCTAAAAACTGAAACGACGCGCCGCGGAGAGCCTAAGAGCCACCGCGCAAGATACATTCCATGCGCGCCGAGATCCATCATTGCTCCGCCACCGCATGCTTTAAGATCATAAAAATGCTTAGGCAACCAATCGCGACTTGACCCCGCATGTGCGATACGAATTCGTGTCAATGTCGGTGTACCCACAAGACCTTGTTGAATAGCCTGTTTTGCATATTTAAGTTCTGGTAAACAACGTCTTGGGAATGAGATGCAAAAAGTTACATCGTTTTTTTCGATAGCAGCAGCGACCTCACGCGCTTCAGAGACAGTCGTTGTAAGAACCTTTTCAGTAAAAATGTGCTTTCCCGCTTCCGCTGCGCCGACGATGATGTCTCGATGCAAGTTGGTAGGCGTTACGACGCATACCGCATCGACATCGTCACGACTTAATAGAGACTCATAATTAGCTACGAAAGGCACATCAAGCTCTGAAGACCACGCTTTTCCTCGGTCCTCTTGCTCGTCCCATACGGACACGACCTCGGCGGCCGGATGACGATTTATCGCGGCGCAGTATTCATTAGCGTGTACATGCCAGCGACTGAGCATCGCAACTTTTAGCGTCAAATTGGTTTAATAACTATCTGACGACGCAATGAAGGCGTCGCTCATCGTGAATTAGTGTAGCGAACCGGAGCCAAAACCGGATGAACCCGATCTTGGTTCATCGTCAGGTGAGTCAGACGCGGGAGTTGTCAAGGAACTCTCCGTCGTTTGGTCTGCGACGCTACTCGGCGATGCCTCGCCTGTTTCGCTACTACTTTTGGGGAAGTACACACGTCCACGATTCTCGATTTGACCTTCATCCAGAAGGGCACGAAGCGTGTTTGATACATACTGATGTCCGGATTCATCCGATGACGCCATGCCGATCTCTTCAATAATGGCTTTTCGTTTAATACCGGCCGTACTAGCATTAATAGCGTTTAACACGCGTTGTTTTACACCTTTGCGATTTTTGCGTTTGCGTCTCGTACCGCTGGGGGCCTTGCCTCGAGTTGTGGACAATTTTGGTTTCGCACCAAAAGTAGCATCCATAAAATCTTGAAGCATCTCTTGTTTTCGCGCATTCTCGGCGATTTTTTTATCGATGTCCGCAGTTAATTCCGAACGCTTCTTTTCTAGGGCTTTTGCGTCACCTTTCAAACGCTTCATTTCCGCATTTAAAGCAGACTTCAATGCCATTTTCGAAGTTCCTTTCGACCGACGCTATTCAGTTTATTATAGACGAGCGAAACTATCCGTTCTTTAGGCAAAACTATTACTTAGCACGCAGGAACCACAATGTCTAATACTTCTCTACCGATTTCTGACCAGCACATATCGGATTTTCTAACTAACGGATATTTAGAAATCGAATTAGGTCTTGATTGCTTGGATCATCAAGCAATTTACATGGAGACCGATCGGTTATTTCAAATATTAAAAAGCGGGGCAAATCCTCACAACAACATCGTACCAATGATTCCGAGTTTACATGATGTTTTAGATGATGGAAATTTAAAAAACGCACTGACTTCGTTGGTCGGTCAGAATTACCTTATACACCCTCATCGGCACTGCCATACAAACTTTCCAAGTGAGCGTAAAGTCGGACCTGCAATGCTCCAACACTTCCATAAGGATGGACACGCACACCGACCTCGCCCGCGCCATCGCGAACCGCGATGGTTAATCCTCTTCTATAGTCCACAGGACACCCCACTACACCGAGGACCTACAGCTGTCATACCAGGCAGTCATTTATTAGGTAACTTGAGCGCACAAAAACCCACTAAGACCTTACCGTCGCTTTCAGACTTTGAAAACGGGCTTATCACGGATTCTTCATTCCACCTTAGAAACGTCAAACCGTTGGTCGGTCCGCCGCGTGTCGTTATATGTCATTTTGATCTAGGTCACGGCGCGATGATCAATTCAAGTGTCTTGCCTCGATACGTGCACAAATTTGTTGTGATGAGAACGGAAGAACCGACTTTAGATTCTCAATTAGGCACCCTGAATACGGAAGACCCCATACTAGCGCACATTTGGCAATGGCTTGGTGGAACGTGCGCGATCGAAGTTGGATCTGGATTAGATATCGGTCAATGGAAGAAGCGGTTGCAGTCCAAAGACCCGATCGAATCCACACGTGCGATTTATCAAAGCGAGTTGCTGACTGAGCAGTACTACGATAGCGTAGTCGAATCGCTTGAGGAACAGATCAAACGCCAGATTAATACATACGCCAACGATGAGGTAATAAACACGGCAGATGCGGTGAATGGCTTAGTGCAGATTGGCGCGATTGAACGGCTGCTCAACATGCTCGAAAGCGATTGTCCGGCGCTAGTCGCGACTGCAGCGTACGGACTAGGTCAGCTGCGGAGCGCAGACGCCCTACCAAGACTACGCGAATTGATCGATCATCGGAACGGTGGCGTAGTGCGACACGTAATTTCTGCAATTGGGATCATTTGCTCAGCTACTCAGACGCAATTTGAGCTAACGTTGGACACCCTCTCAGAGAAATATGCCTCAGAACAAGATTGGGATGTTCGCCTGTACATCATTCAAGCGGTTATCCGTATGGGTTTTGTTGATGCCGCAATTCCCTTACTTCGCAAGGCTACAAATGATGAGCACGCATACGTGAGTAGCTTCGCCATCGAGCAACTTTGCCGCTTTGACTCCGATATCGCACGTCAAGCCGTTATCGAACCATTGCGTCGCCAACGTTGGTTTCCAGATCCGTACTTCGCGATTTAGACCATGGATGAGCTGTTACTTAAAGATGCTCACGAAATGCGTGAGCTGCTCTCTAACCGATCGATAAGCGCGGTTGAGCTGCTCACAGCTCACATCGAACATATCGAGCAAGTAGACGCGCATGTAAACGCGATCATCACAACATGCTTCGACGTGGCGATGGATCAAGCGAAAGCGATCGACGATCTTGGCGAAAAAACGGGTCTACTGACAGGAATCCCAATCCCACACAAAGATCTAGTTGCCACGAAGAACCTTCGGACTACACATGGCTCTACGCTTTTCCGCGAGCACATTCCGGACACGAACGATTACATCATCGATCGCATGCAACGCGCCGGTGCGATAACCATCGGCAAGACGAACGTGCCGGAATTTGGCGCAGGCTCCCACACGTTCAATCGCGTATTCGGTCCAACCAAAAATCCCTACAACCTCGAGCGTACTTGCGGCGGAAGTAGCGGCGGGGCGGCAGTTGCACTGGCTATGCGTATGGCAGCGTTAGCCGACGGTAGTGACCTCGGTGGTTCTTTACGAAATCCTGCTTCGTTTTGTAATGTGATTGGCTTTCGACCAACCAACAATATCCTACCGCCATCACTTACGGCTGATCATTCACGCAATCTCGCATCGCTCGGACCGATGGCACGAGATGTTGACAGCGTGGCATTACTCTTCGAAGCACTTCGAAGTGATCATCCCGTAAGCGAATTACCTCGACTGGAGGCGATTTCGCTGGAAGGACTGCGAATTGCATTCACCGAGGATTTCGACGCCTTACCTGTCGTGCCGGAAATTAGGGCGATTGTTCGTGATGTTGCGGCAAAACTAGATGAAGCGGGCGCGATCGTCGAAGAAGCATCACCTGATTTTGGCGGCGCTCGCGACATATTTCAAACGCTTCGCGGTTTGAGTTTTCGGAATCGCTACGACGCATTCACGCCGCGTGAGAAAACCGAGCTCAAACCAACAATTCTGTGGAATCTAGCGCTTGGTATTTCGATCGATGACGAAGACCTAAACCGAGCGCAAATGGAACGGATTGCTTTAAATAAACGTATTGAAACGTTCTTCCAGCACTATGACCTCTTCGTCGGTCCCACGACGCAAGTGCTTCCATTTCCTATCCCCATCGAGTGGATTCGTGAAATTGAAGGTGTGCAAATGAACACCTATATCGATTGGATGGAGTCTTGTAGTTGGGTCACGACAACCGAATGCCCGGCGCTGTCGATGCCAGCCGGATTTGCTGACGGTCTACCTGTCGGTGTCCAACTAATCTCTCGGCGTGCGTCCGACTCGAGACTTTTACGTATCGCAAAATCCATTGAATCGGTGATTAGTTCGGCATCAGTTTTACCTGATATTCTGTGTGGCGATTGACTTGGCGGCTTGTTACCGTCGGCATCCCATTCAAATTCCAGAGCGAAGTTCCCGCTAACGAATTTCTCAATCGCGTTCGCCAACGATCTGTATGGCAAGCATTGCGGGCTGAGAGGACATCTGAAAAAGTCGCATTTCGATTAAGCAAAGATCAGCTTGTCGCCTATGTAGTGAAAGTGAGCTTCTGGATGTTGGTACGGCCGGTGTATTACGCTGACATCAAAACGATCAACTCAACCGCTGCGGTTTCTGGACGTTTTTTCTTTCAAAAACTCGTACGGATCGAGACTTCGTTGATTCTGGCTTTCGCGCTGATCTACGAAGGGATTTGGATTTACCGCTGCGTAAACCGCGTTCGGGAAGGTCTGCCCTGGGACATACTAGTCGGCTATTTCGCAATGCTCCTTCCAAGTTTCGTCGTGGTTGCGTTTACCTTCGGCGTTCTGGCGCGCTTCGCGAAAAAGAACGCCCAAGATATGAATTTGCTAATCGACGAATTGAGGGTAATCGCTACTCGATGAACTCTAAATAAGACGCTTCACCGTCCTCTAGTGTGAACGAAATACGACTTTGAACGTTTTCAACTGGTTCTGGCACGCCACTCCGTTTTTGAGGCTGAAATAACCAAGTACGTACGAAGTCAATTGCCGCTTCATCGAAGACGCCCGTAGGGGTTGAACTAAGAACGCGAACATTGCTAACCTCCCCGTCTTCATTGACGGTATAAGCGACAAGCACTGAACCTTCAACATTTGCATCGCGCGAATCCGGAGGATAAACCAGTCGTCCGCTCTCAAGCAGAATCGGCGGAACCACGGAGGTACCGCAACTGGCTAAAAGTAAGAGTATTGCGATTAGTTGTATGGCACGCTTATAAGCAGGCATGACGCTCTAGTCGCTGTTTGGGACAAAGCTGTTTATACACCGTCGAGAGATCGTATCCCTCGTCTAAAATGAATTAGTCACGAGGGAGACACTCAATGCAACCTATTTCAGCCGATTCCCACGTTGTCGAAGGTCGTGAGGTGTTCACGGGTCTAGCGGATCGTTTCGGCGACGAAGCACCGCGAATCATGGATGTCGGTGATCAGGTCGACGCGATCGTAGTACCTGCGCGAGGCATGCACGGTGTAAGCGTCGCAAGAATGGGGATGGCTGCTACGCGCCTTCGTCGTAACGAACCTTTAGATAGAAAACCCGGCCATAAACCCGACGTCGCTCATATGCAAGACCCCGAACTCGTCGCGTTATTCAAGAGTGGATACGCGGGTATGCGGCCAGGTCTCGTCGATGGCGCACATCGATACGAAGATCAAGACATCGACGGTTTAGCTGCGGAATTCCTATATCCCGGTTATTTCGGAATGTTTGGAATGAAAAACACGCCGCTGTTAGTCGCCCTACAGAGGAACTACAACGATTGGTTGCACGATTACGAGGTGGCGAGTAAGGGTCGATTACATGGGCTACCAGCAATTCCAGTACAAGATCCAGAGGCAGCGCTTGACGAACTCGATCGAGTCATAAAACTCGGTTTTAAAGGTGGATGTATTCCTTGTACGTCACCCGCGGAACGACCGTACTACGACGAGGTGTACGAACCTCTCTGGTCCACGGCGGAGGAAGCGTCGTTCCCACTCTCCATGCATGTAGGGTGTGGTTCATACGTTCCACGAGAGTATCGCAGCAAGTCGCTACGTCCGGATGGTATCGCTGGATACGCTGGAACCCAACACACTGTTCAATCGACGATCGTTGAATTTATGTGTCGTGGCGTATGTGAACGCCACCCAAACCTAAAAATCGTGGTCGCTGAATTCAATGCGGGTTGGATTGCTCATTGGCTCGATCGAGTTGAACAAGGCTTGCAGCGAGAACGTCGGAACATTGCCGAACCGTACACGGGTCCGCATCCGCATGAAGTATGGCACCGTCAGTTTTACGCTACCATCGAAGACGATCGAGCGGCCTTGGCTACGCGTCACATGATCGGAATCGACAATCTCATGTGGGGTTCGGACTATCCCCATACAGATTCGACGTGGCCATGTTCGGTGGAGGTACTCGATGAGCTTTTCGAAGGTATCGAAGCGGAAGATCGAGCAAAAATCACGCGGAAGAACGTAGCGACGCTCTACGGGTTAGCGACTTAGTTAGGATCGGTGTTCAACCACCCGTGAATATCTGTAGAGACGTTCAACAACCTTTCGGACAACTCAAACTGCTCAGCGGCACGTTCTAGGTTGTCGCCATGTGTCTCAACCTTGAAATAAGTGTCGCCTTTAAAGTGATCCGCTAAGAACCGTACTCCAAGCATAAAACTCATATGCGACGGCGCGTTGGCGAAGGTAGGACACGCTCGCTCAACAACCGGATAACACGATACGAAACCCTGCGTCGTCGAGCGAATCCGCGCCGATTCCTCTGCAGCGTTTACGGACCCAGTTAATACGGAGCGGATCAAGTCGCCGAAATCCCACGCGGGGTGCCCCCACATCAGCGTATCTAGATCGATGATTCGAGCAACCTTCGGCGCATCCATATCAAACAAGAGATTGTTGACTTTGCAGTCGCCATGAATGACTTGGAATTCTTGTGGATCAAACGTTTGGATCGACGAACGACGACTTCTCACGAAGTCGACCCAAGCGCGACCATCAGGCGTCGGGCTAACTGCATCAAACGCCGTTAAGTACGCGTTTAGATCATGGAAGTCAGGTATGACGGGGATTGGTCGGTCGGTACACGTCTTAAGTTGCGCCAAGAAACGACCAAACGCACATCCCGCCTCTTCGCAAAGGTCTGTCGGCAGCACGTCGAAGTTGCGCGCTTCGATGTACTGACCTGCCCGCCAGACTTCGCCATTTACACCTACAAAGTGATCAGACTCTTCTAACGTTTTGAAGTAGCCGGGTACAAACTCTCGTATTATGGGATCGAGTGCAAGTCGGTTTCGTAATACTGCAGTGACATTGAAAACGCGATTATTAATACGCTGAAGTAGGTATTTACTATCAATAACGAACGAGTCGTTTATATGCCCCTTTTTAATTTCCTCGACAACGTCCCCTTCGGCACCAAAGCGTCTCGCAATTTGGCAAATTGCATCGTTCAAAACCGGAGTGGCAACTGGGAGTAGATACTCACCTATTGGCTCAGCCAACGACATATCTACAGGCGCTTCGCGTTTATAGATCGCCGCTAGTGTTCTCAGCTGATGGCTCAACTCCCGTATTTCAACTAATCGAGGTTTGTTCTTTGCGCAGTCCTCAAACGCTTGGGCCTGCGTCTCCCATTGATCGCACCACTTCGCTATCGATCCGTTAGCCTTTAACGTCGCAGCAACTCGTCGCGCCTCGAAACTCTCTGGCGGTAAATAGTCGATGACACGATTGAGTTCGGTATGGATGTCGTAGGGTCTTACATAGGAACTCTCAACCTGACCAGTCGTACGTGCCCGCATGCGATCCATTCCAATCAACCGTGAGTACCACTTGACGGGTTCTAGTTGGTTAATCAACGGCTGTAATTCGGTCGGCGCTAACTCCGGTGGCAGCGTCAGTACGTTGTCAATACCAAATTTCCGCGACCAGAACTCAACGCTATGCTCAAGTCTTTCGTACATGAGCGCTTCCTCGAGACCCTTATCTCCCGACCAAAACCGTTCTGCAATTGCGGGCATCCGACTCCAAATACGTGTGTGTAGCGTCTCGTCATCGACAATCTCACTCCACATACATGCTTCACCACCGAGCACGTTACCGCCCTCCCGATCCGCAACCGAAGCAAATGAACCAAATACTGATTGCCAACGTAGTCCGTCGCGAACATGTTCAAGACGCGAATCGGTTTGCGCAAGCGCATCCGCGTTCTTAACTTCGTCAATCGACATCGACGGTAAATAACGGTAGTGGTAGTCCGCAGGTAGAAACAGGTCTATGTAATAGGGTGAAGAAGCGATCGTCGGATGCCCACCGTCGACAGCTACGTCGCACGCTTTCATACCTCGCCACGCTTGAATCGTGAATTCAGTCGGCAAGTCTGCTGCGAGCACCTCGTCCCAGCCAATGACCCGCTTCCCACGTGTCATCAGATGGTCGCCCAGTTCTTTGATGAACCACGTCTGCAGGTCATGCGCCGTTGCCATACCTCGCGCCGCCATCCAGGCTTGAATCTGCGAGTTTCGATCCCACCAGGAGGGATTGACCTCGTCGCCACCGATGTGAACATGACTATCTGGGAACACCGCCACGAGTTCATCGAACACGAGCTTGATAGCGTCGAAAACCTCCGGTCTTGTTGGGTCCAAACATGCTTCGTGAACGCCAAATCCTGTAGAAGGCTGCTTAAGCTCTCCTGCTCCCCATTCTGGATAGGCCCAAATCCAACTCGTCGTATGCCCCGGCACATCCAGTTCCGGTACGACGCGGATGCCTCGAATCGCCGCAAAATCAATCAGATCCTTCAGCTCTTCTCTGGAATAACTGTCGCTCGCGGCGAGACGCGGGAAATGTACGCTCCTAAATCTACACGCTTGATCGTTGGAGAGATTTAAATGCAGGACGTTCAAGCGGTAGCATGACATCAAGTCAAGCGTTTGCTTTAGCGATGAGATTGAAATGAAGTGCCGACTGGTATCAATCATCAACCCGCGCCACGGGTAGACGGGTCGGTCGACGAGATGGCAGTAAGGCAGCGAACCGTCACGCCACGCGAGTGCTCCTAAAACACTACATGCAGTGATTCCTCCCCAAGTCGAATCGGCGAAAATTTCAACGCCTTGCGTCGACACTCGAATCTCATAGCCGTAGTAATCTTGAAGACGTGGTGGACGATCGATAACCTCTTTTACATTGACCTGAACCGGATATCGATCTACCTCAAATCGCTGCAAAGCATCCGTGATTCGATCGTGACTCGATCCTTGAGATTCAGGCGTATCAGACGTCGGTCGAATCGATCGAGTTTCGTCTAGATAGCGAATCTCACGAACGCTTGGTAACAGTACGTCGACGGCGGATCGTCGCTGCGCTAAGTTCGACAAGCTTATCGGCTGGTTCGCACGAAATCGATCATCTCAAGCGCTGCCGCCGCCGCTTCGATACCTTTGTTAAATTCATCGTTCGAAGCGCGCGCAATCGCGTCGCTAATGTCGTAGACCGCGATGATCTCATTTATCACGGGTACTTTCTGATCAATTGAAATTCGCTGCAATGCGTCAGTCGTAGCATGCACGATCATGTCGAAATGAGCCGTACTTCCTTTCTCCACGACGCTTAGACACACGAACGCATCGTGTACTCGTTTGTCGCTTAACACCCGCACAGCAAGTGGGAGTTCAAGTGTTCCCGGGACCTCGTGATCTTCAACTGATTCAATACCGTGATCAAGCAAGACCCGTGTGCAAGCGGTTGCCATGTTGCGCACTAGTTCATCATGCCATTTCGATCTGAGAATCGCGACGACGCCTCCTTTTACAGAAGGAATGGTTGATTCGTCAAGCGCAGTTAAAGACATCGTCACTCAGCCGTTAGTGTCAGTCGCAAAAACTCCGAATCTGCTTCTTCGAATCCAAAACGACTGAAAAAATCACACGAAGGGGTGCGAATAAACACTTCGCGACCCCCTTTTGACTCGATTATGCCAATGGCATGCGCCACCATCCAACTACCCAACCCCCGTCTTCGATACGACGTGTTGACACCTAGTCCTTCGATCTCAAACGCCAAGACGGATAGTCGTTTGAATAGGTATGCGGCAACAACGGTATCGTGATGTTTCGCGACCCGTATGGCATCAAGATCCACCGGCTCATTCTCGGACAATCCCAGCAATTCGTACGGACACTCATCTTCTCGAGGTCGGAAAATCGAATAGTCCCGTGGATGGGTTGGCATTTGTGAATCACCTACATGTGATTGCGCCATCATCGACCTATCGAGTATCACCACGCAATGCAAGAACTTGCTCTTGCAGTCCTTGCGCAGTCGCCAAACCGGGAGAGACTGGTTCGCCTACTGAAACGCGGACGCGCTTCGGCAGTTTTCGCGCATTCGGCGCTCTAGAAAAGTAACTTCCCCAAAGTCCACTCAGCGCAACGGGTATTACCGGTACTGGCGACTCCCTTAGGATCCGCTCGATTCCTCTTTGAAACGGCATCATCTCTCCAGTTGGGGTCAAACGACCCTCTGGGAAAATGCAGAAGATCTCGTTTCGATCCAATCCTTCTTTGACTTTCTCGAACGCTTCTTCATAGACCCTCGCGTCTTCTTCCTTGGCAGCAATCGGGACAGCGCCCCCAACCCGACAAACGAAACGAACAACAGGTAAGTCGTAAAAAGACCGATGCATGATGAAGCGGAGCGGTCGACGCACGGCACCTGCGAGCAGCATGAAATCTACATACGTGATGTGGTTTGACACCAAAACGATCGGACCTCGATCTGGAATGTTGTCAAGGCCGACGTGATCGACACGATACACCGAGTGACCGACTAACCAAACGATGAACCGCATCACAAATTCAGGGACCGTAACAAAAATGTACGCGGCAACAAACGCGGTAAGAATGGCAATCACAAGAAAAAGTGATGGAATTCCGTAGTCGAGTACGGACAACCACAAAACCGAAATACCAGCGCCTAACACGATCGCGAGTGAGTTCAGCACGTTGTTTCCCGCGATGACACGGGCGACCTTCGCCGGTGGTGTCCGGTTTTGAATCAACGCTTGCATCGGCACGACAAAGACACCGGCTGACATTCCTAAAAACGTTAAGTCAATGAGCAATCTCGGTACGCCATCCGCCGCCAAGAATTCAAACGCACTACGTAGCGGTACTGGCTCAATCGCCGAGATGCTGAAATATGCGTCGATGCCCCAAATACTCATACCTAAGGCACCGAGGGGGACCAGTCCGATCTCGATTTTCCGACCACTCAGCCGTTCACAGATCAACGAACCCAATGCAATAGCAATAGTGAAAACGACTAATAACGCCGTAACGACCGTTCCGTCGCCGTAGAGATACTCTTTCGTCAAGTTCGGCACTTGCGTCAGAAATACTGACCCCAACAGCCAGAACCATGACACCCCTAATACGCTTCTGAACACAGCCTTTCGTTCCATCGTTAATCGAATGAGATTGACTGTTTCCGAAATAGGATTCCAGTTGATCTTTGCTTGTTGGGCTGGTGGTGCAGGTGCGATTTGCAGGCACGCAACGAATCCAAGAACGGCAGTCAACATGACTGTAATCGATACCCAGATATTGACCTGGGTCATGTCACCTAGAAGGTCGGAATTCCCAAGGATCCCACCCACAACCGTTCCAAGAAGTATCGCAACAAACGTTCCCATTTCGATCATCGCGTTACCTCCTACAAGCTCTGATGAGTGCAACTGTTGCGGAAGGAGTGAAAACTTGAGAGGTCCGAAAAAGGTTGACTGAGTACCGTAAAGAAAAAGCACAGCGAGCATAGCGGTGAGGTTTTGCGTGACTAGTGCCACTGCCACTAGGAGAGCAATCAAGATCTCCGTCGCCTTGATATAGCGAACGAGTTTAGCTTTGTCATATGTATCCGCTAGCGCTCCGGCGGTGGCGGAGAAAAGGAAAAAAGGCAAGATGAAGAGCGCAGCCGCGACGTTATTCAGTAAATTCGTGTCGTATGACTGCGAAATCGAGCTAAAAACGAATATCAGTAAGAGCGCTTGCTTGTAGACGTTATCGTTAAACGCGCCAAAAAACTGGGTAACAAATAACGGCAGTAGCCGTCGTGTGCGTAGCAATCCAAACTGAGTTGTCGGACGCTCGATCGCATCCCCAAATTCGGTTGTTAATCCTGTCGATTCACTCACGTTGAACTTGCGCTATTCGCGTGCGTAACGGTCTGACTTCTCACTATAAGCTAGCATATCGGAAAATGAGTGACACAATTACCTTGCGATTCCCTACTTGCACCTGCTTGAGATTAGACCATTAAAACGCTCACTGATGCACGTAACGTGGATAGGTAATCCCTAGCGTCGGATTTCCTTGGTTGTTCCGTATAAACGATAAATCCTATTGGAGAGTTTGAATGAACTTAAAGACGCTTAGCATGGCTACATTGGCTTGTGGCTTAATCGTCATAGCGCACGGGCAGACTCCGTCAGACGTACCGGTGACCCCCACGCCACCGATAGACCGAATCGCAGGGGTGGCGATAGAAGATATGCGAGCAGCGATTCAGATGCGTTTTGATCGTATGGACGCCAACGGTGATGGGTTCTTAAGTAAGGAAGAGTTTCCGTCTCGACGAGGATCTGCCGCTGGAAACCAACGCCGTTCTGGAAATACTGCAGGACGCGATGGCGACCGTCCACGAGCGCAAGATCAAGCTCCACAGCGTCAAGCGCGTATGCCTATGCGTTGGCGATCATTCGAAGAGTATGACACTAACAACGATGGGCAGGTGAGTAAAGACGAAATGGCTGCGCCTATCGACGAGTTAGCTTCACTCGACGCGAACGGCGATGGTAGGCTTGATCGAGGTGAGATGCGAGCGAACCGGCAATCCAGAGATGCAGCAACGAACGCGCCAAAAAGCAAGCAGTAACTCAACACTTTTCGATCTGATTCGGCGTGAATCCATCGTGCGAGATACAGTTAATCCCATCCTAGATGGATTCGCCTACGTTGAAAGCCGACACTGACGAGTATCTCATGCAGCAAGTTCAGCAGAGAGACGAATCCGCATTCTCCTTGCTTGTGCAACGACACACGCAGAGCATCCATGCATTCATCTATCGGTTGTGTGGCAATCAAAGTGATGCCGAGGATATCGCCCAGGAAACCTTTCTCCGCCTTTGGCAACGCGCAGCCCAGTGGACGCCAAATACCGTGCAACTCTCAACGTGGCTACATCAGATCGCACGAAATCTCTGCATTGATCAGTTTCGAAGGGAGCGATCGACGAAACGATCGTCGGTTCAAGAAACGGTCGACTTGGTCGACTCTACGATCGATAGCATCGAGGATGCCGCCCAACGACGAGCGATACGAGATGCGATTCGAACTCTCCCCGAGCGTCAACGCACTGCAATCGTGCTTTGTCAAGTTCAAGGGTGGACACAACAAGATGCAGCCAAGGTTCTTGATACGACCGTGGATGGCGTACAAGCGCTAATCGGTCGGGCTCGGCGAACTTTGCGTGGCTTACTAATGAAAAACAATGAATGAACAGAACTTCGAAGATTTACTAGACCGGCACGGTAGTGACCTGTCATTGTGGCCAGAAAACGTTCGCGAAGAGGCACACGAGCTACTAGCTCAGAGTCCTGCAGCGCGTTCGATGTTGAATGCGGAATTGATCGTAGATAACGTTCTATCAGACGCGATGGTAGTTCCTAACGCCGATCGCCTAGAACAGAAGATCATGGCGCGATTTGCGGCGCAAAAACGCCGCTTCGCGTTCGATCAATGGCGCGCGTTTTTCTGGAAACCAGCTTTCGCCGCAACGTGCTCACTCGCTTTTGGCTTCTATCTCGGCGCAGCGAATCAGGAACTGCCCGTCGATCTAGCGGAGGATTTGACCTACGTAACCTTCTATGACCACGAGGAATGGTCAGGAGATGTGCCAGATGAATCGTAAGGCGTTAATCATTACCTGCGTTATTTCACTCGTCGTGAATCTCGGCTTCGTGGGCTTTTTCGTTGGCAAGTCCTTTGGTCCAAAGTTTCAATCCGCTCAAACGTCCACGTGGACAGGAGCCCCAATAGACCGCATCCTACGTCCATTGGGCGAGGAACGAGTTAGGGAGCTTGTACCGACCACAGAGGAACACCGCAAGCAGATTCATGAACACTTGCGGCAGCTGCGACGAGCACAAACCGAACTCTATCGGGCAACCGTCGCGGAGCCGTTTGACGCTTCTCGTCTGCACGACGCACAGGCAGAATTCAATGAGCTCTTCTTAGCGGCGAAAGCTCGCCATGATGAAATGTGGCTTGAGGTAGCCGCGAAATTACGTCCGGATGAGCGTCGTCGCATTATGCGTAGGTCGATGCCTCGCCGCTATGACGAGGATCGCCGGCGCGGATCCCGCAATGAACCTGCTGAAATCGTCGACTCGCCGCAAAACGAGGATTGAGAGCTATGACGAATCTCTCAGTCGATTGACGACGGGAACTAATCGCGCACGCGGCTTTTCCCCAACAGCCTTCCATTGGTCTGCGATTGTCACGAACCGCGCAACCAACTGAGTGTCGTATCGTGAGTCCATCTTGCCCTCGGACTGTAGTTTGGCGATACGATCTACATTTCGCTCGATATCGGCTGCTAGTGATGGATCGGATGTCGTGCCTGTTTCCAACAGCTGGTATAGCTTCAACCTTATAGCAGCGTTGGGACCGGTCTCATTAATGTTTGCGCCTTCGCCAGTGCCTCCGATTTCGACCGTCGAAACAACATCATCGTACAAACCTCGTTTCGAACCAAAATGATGGTAGATCATTCGCTTATTAACGCCTGCGAGTTTGGCGATATCGTCGACGGTGGTTCCCTTGTAGCCACTTTCGGAGAACGCGAGCGTTCCTGCACGTAATATCGCGTCGCGAGAACTTCCGTCCCCCTCGTCATCCAGCGTCACACCTTCCAATTCAAGCAACGACCGTTTGAAAGGCAAGCCGCCAGCATATCCGACCAATCTACCGTTTGCCCCAATAACTCTGTGGCACGGCACAATAATGGCGAGAGGATTTCGGTTATTCGCTAAGCCGACGGCACGTGCCGCCTTGGCGTTTCCGATTTTTTCGGCCAACTCGCCGTACGTTACGACCGAGCCATACGGGATTTCCTGTAAAGCGTCCCAAACGCTTCGCTGAAAATCTGTACCACTGTCTGCGTAGTCGATCGGTGCTGTAAATAAGCGCAGTTCGCCGCTAAAGTAACTATCTAGTTCCTTAATGATGTGTGTGAAGTGAGCATCATCCCGTTTGATCTCCCCTCGGGGGTATGCCTGAGGGTTCCGTACGAACTGTTTAGTTACTATATCGGTACCATCCCACCTAGGATCGTTAAAAGTGACTGCGGTTAATCCGTAATCTGAAGCAAATAGTGTAAGTTCACCAAATGGTGATTGGTATCCAGCTGCATATATCATCGTACTTGTGTAATCAATCGGTTACTGAACATGAATTATAGTATATGTATAGTTACTAAAGGTCCAGATATGACCTCAACGTTCCAACTTCAAACCAAATCGTCTCCTATCGCCGGAGACTCATCCGTGACCTAAGTACGGTGTCATTCTCGCATAACGATGATCGCACGCTATCATTACGGGTTACGCGTTGAGATCCCAAATGACATCGAGTCACGATACGATTGCTGTTCGCGGCGCGCGAACCCATAACTTACAGAACGTAGATGTTGACCTTCCCCGTGACAAACTGATTGTCGTTACGGGTTTATCCGGGTCTGGCAAATCCTCTCTCGCTTTCGACACGTTGTATGCAGAAGGGCAACGTCGGTATGTAGAGTCACTATCAGCATACGCTCGTCAGTTCCTTTCGATGATGGGTAAACCCGATGTCGATCACATTGACGGTCTCTCACCCGCAATCTCAATCGAACAGAAGGCAACATCACACAACCCGCGCTCCACAGTCGGCACGATCACAGAGATATACGACTACTTGCGTCTGCTATACGCTCGCGTTGGCGAACCCCGTTGTCCTACACACGGCATCAAGCTCGATGCCCAGACGATTTCTGAAATGGTTGATCACGCGTTGGCGTTCCCGGAAGGTACCCGCGCAATGGTGCTTGCGCCCGTCATCGAAGACCGCAAAGGCGAACATGAGCATGTGTTCGCAGAGCTCGCAGCAGCCGGCTACGTTCGAGCTCGCATTGATGGAATCGTCGTTGAACTCGATACTAAACCAAAACTGCACAAGAATCGCAAACACACCATCGAGGCGGTGGTCGATCGATTCGTAATCCGTCCGGAGAATCAACAACGCTTGGCAGAGAGCTTTGAGACTGCGTTGGAACTCGCCGAGGGGCGAGCGCTTCTCGTTGGTATGGACGGTACCGACACCATTCCGGAGACTATCTATTCAAACCGCTACGCCTGTCCTAAATGCGGTTACGCCATCGTTGAACTAGAACCGCGGATGTTCTCGTTTAACAGTCCACATGGCGCATGTAGCAGCTGCGACGGATTAGGTTCCGAGCAGAGCTTTTCACCAGATCGCGTGATTGTTGACGCTTCTCTGTCGCTAGCCGACGGCGCGTGCATGGGTTGGAGCAGGAACACGAGACACTACTTTCACATATTCCAAAGACTCAGTGAACACTACGGTTTCGATATTGAAAAACCGTGGAACAGACTCAAAAAAGATCATCAAAACATCATCCTTCACGGCTCTGGTGGCGAGAAGATCGATTTCAGCTTCAAACTTCGAAACGGGCGCGTTATCAAGAGAATCTTCAAATTCGAAGGCGTGTTGCCGATGCTGAAACGGCGAATGCACGAAACGAGCTCCGACGGTATTCGAGAACATCTCGCAAATCTAATGTCCAATGCGCCTTGTTCCGAGTGCGGTGGCTCTCGCCTGCGCGAAGAAGCGCGCAATGTATTTATCGATGATCAGAACATTGATCAGATAACGGCATATTCGATCCACGACGCACTTGAATATTTCAACAAGCTTCAGTTCAAAGGACAGCGAAAGATCATAAGCGAGAAAATCCTTATTGACATTCGCGCGCGACTGCAATTTCTTAACGATGTTGGTCTGACCTATCTCACCTTGAATCGTAGCGCCGGAACGCTATCCGGCGGTGAAGCGCAAAGGATTCGGCTAGCGAGTCAGATCGGCGCGGGTCTCGTCGGAGTCATGTACATCTTGGACGAACCATCGATTGGCTTACATCAACGCGATAACGGTCGATTGCTTCGAACCTTATGCCACTTACGAGATATCGGTAATACAGTCATCATCGTCGAACACGATGAAGAAGCAATTCATACCGCCGATCATATTGTGGACATTGGTCCTGGTGCTGGCGTGCACGGCGGTTTTATCGTTGCGCAAGGAACGATTGACGAAGTCAAACAAACTCAAGAATCGATCACAGGTGATTACTTGGCCGGTCGACGGGCTATTAAAGTTCCGCCTGTTCGTACACCCGTAGATCGCAAGCGCATACTCACGGTGACCGAAGCCAGCGGGAACAATCTGAAAGAGATAAACGTGGAGATTCCTCTTGGATTGTTTACGTGCGTGACTGGCGTCTCAGGGTCTGGCAAATCGACGTTTGTAAACCAAACACTCTATCCAATTACTGCGAGAGAATTGAACAAAGCGACTACGCTCGTAGCGAAGGAGTACGACACTTGCTCAGGACTACAACACCTTGATAAGGTCGTTGAGATCGATCAAAGTCCGATTGGCAGAACGCCACGGTCGAATCCGGCGACCTATACACAAATGTTCGGTCCAATCCGCGATCTATTCTCGCGTACTCAGGAATCCCGCGCTCGAGGCTACAAACCCGGTCGGTTCAGCTTCAACGTCAAGGGTGGGCGTTGCGAGGCGTGTCGCGGCGATGGCCTAATAAAGGTCGAAATGCACTTCCTGCCAGACGTGTACGTCCGTTGTGATGTGTGCGAAGGGAAACGATATAACCGCGAGACCTTGGAAGTCCGATACAAAGGTAAGAACATCCACGACGTGCTCGATATGGATGTTGAAGAAGCATCTGAATTCTTTTCAGCGATCCCCGCTATTCATAAGAAACTGCAAACGCTCCAAGACGTCGGGTTGTCCTACATACGTTTGGGTCAGAGCGCAACAACGCTTTCTGGTGGCGAAGCTCAGCGCGTCAAGTTATCACGCGAACTTTCGAAGACAGATACGGGTAGGACACTTTACATCTTAGATGAACCAACGACGGGCCTGCATTTCTACGACATCCAGCACTTACTCGACGTCTTGCAGCGCCTCCGGGATAGGGGTAATACTGTGGTTGTGATCGAGCACAACCTGGATGTCATCAAGACTGCGGACTGGGTGATCGACCTTGGACCAGAAGGTGGTTCGGCCGGAGGGGAGGTTGTAGCCGCAGGTACGCCAGAACAGCTAACCGAATTCGACCAGTCATATACAGGTCAGTTCTTGAAATCGGCTTTAGGCCAGGTTCAACTAAACCAAGCCGCCGGCTAAAACGATCGTATCAACCGCCGAAGGCGTTCATTCCTTCGGTTTGTCCTGCTCCTGGTTCGTTTCTGAGACATCATCTGATGCACCTGTCCCCTTTGCCTCAACCTCAGACGACCCGCTTTCGTCGTCGACCGCATCCGAAGCTTCTACTTCGACTTCGTCAATTTCCTCTGCTACTTCAAGTGACTCGGTCGAGCTTTCGGTAACCGCATCGTCAGTAAGGGTCGACGACTCCTCTTCCTCGACTTCTGTATCAGCAGCTAGCAGTGGTTCAGGTTTCTGTTCAACAGGTTGGTTAGGTTGATCTAAGAGCTGCATGTAGGCGACCATCGCAGAATCACCTTGTCGGTAACCTGCCTTGAGAATCCGTGTGTAACCGCCAGGACGATCTACGTACCTCGGACCTAGCTCAGAAAACAGTTTGCCAACCGCAGCTTTGTCTCGTAGTTTCGCGAATGCGCGACGTCGGTTCGCCACCGAATCAGTCTTGCTAAGCGTGATCAAAGGCTCGACGAAGCGTCGCAGTTCCTTCGCTTTGACGACGGTTGTCTTTATCGTTTCGTGCTCAATCAAAGACGCTGACATATTCGACAGCATCGCTTTGCGATGTGCGGCTGTCCGGTTCAGATGACGTCCGCTCTTTTGATGTCTCATGCCCGATTACCTATCTGCGCCTCTGAACTTAATTCCTACTTAGCCTTGCTTAGCCATGTAGCTCGGCACTTCCATACCGATGTGCAGACCCATTACTAACAACGCATCCTTGATTTCCTGCAAGGATTTCCGTCCAAGATTAGGTGTCTTCATTAGATCGGATTCTTGCTTGCTCACCAGATCACCGATTGTCTCAATTCCTTCGGACCGTAATGCATTCATGGCACGCACACTTAAGGTGAGGTCCTCAATGGAGAAGAAGAACTCCCGTGGAATTTCCTCACTTGCCGTGTCCGCTACCGTTGTCGCTGCGGACGGTAACAGGCCTTCATCAACAAATGCGCTCAGCTGTTGCTGGAGGATGCTGGCTGCTCGGGTAATGATCTCTTGTGCATCGATCGTTCCGTTCGTCTCGACCTCAAGAATGAGTTTGTCTAAGTCAGTCCGCTGCTCAACACGTGTGCTTTCCACTTGATAAATCACACGTTGAATCGGGCTGTAACTTGCGTCAAGCATCAAATGACCAGTGGTCACTGTATCGAAGTCATCGCCTTTGTCACTTGCCGGAACGTAGCCACGACCTTTCGTGACTGTCGCTTCCAGATAGATTTCACCCTTTTCCCCTAACGTACAGATGAGGTGATCAGGATTGGCAATCTCCACGTTCGCGTTATCCTGAAAATCTTTCGCAGTAACCTTGGCTTCTTTTTTACTAGTACCTTTTGCGTTAAGGCGCAATACGGCGGTCGGTTGAGTTCCGTTGAGACGCACACTGACACCTTTGAGATTCAACAGGATGTCAACCACGTCTTCATAGACGCCTTCGATATTCGAATAAGGTTGCTCCACGCCGTCGATTTTTACCTCAGTGATCGCACTGCCAGGCATAAAACCGAGAATGATTCGGCGGAGTGCATTGCCAACCGTGTGTCCCATTCCACGTTCGAACGGCTCAAGGATGACCTTCAGCGCGAGTTTTGGATCCATGTCATCGATCGGTTCGACAACCATGGTGGCAGGCGTTAGCAACGTGCCGACCTGTTGCAGAGGTACTAAACCATCTTGCTCATCCACCGCGGTAGCTTCGTCAGCTACGGGTGTGTCGTCAGCGCTGTCTGCTTCAAGCTGGGTCGATTCTGCTGTCATTAATGTGATGGTCCTCTTATGACCAATGGTGAGGGTGTAATGCCGCCAATTGACGTCAGCGCATTGCGCCGCGCCTCAAGTCGGAGCTTCGTTACTTCGAGTAATGCTCGACGATCAAGTTCTCTTGGATTTCGTGGGAAAGTTCTTCCCGGTCCGGGTATCGCTTGAAAATGCTCGATTGGTGCTCGGCATCAACATCAATCCAATCAATGGGTGGACGCTGTTCGGCGAGCTGCAGCGCGACCTGAATCCGGACTTGCGCTTTTGCCCGCTCTCGTACCGTGACAACGTCACCTTCGCGTACTTGATATGAAGGGATGTTCACGACGTTGCCGTTGACTTCAATCGATTTGTGAGAGACCAACTGACGGGATTCGGCGCGCGTACTGCCAAATCCAGATCGGTACACCACATTGTCAAGGCGACACTCCAACAATCGTAGTAAATTCGAGCCGGTCGCGCCTTTCTGTCGATCCGCCTTCTTGTAGTAGTTTCGAAACTGACGCTCTAAGACACCATAGAGACGCTTCACTTTCTGCTTTTCCCGCAGCTGAATCGCGAAGTCTGATTGACGACCACGACCTGCATTGCGTCGAATATTCGGCTCACCAGGTTTTTTGCCTTCTTTGCACTTATCGCTGAGCGCACGAATGCCGCTCTTAAGAAAAAGATCTGTACCCTCTCGCCGCGATAGCTTGAGCTTAGGACCTAAATACCTTGCCATATTCGAAATTCCCTAGATACGACGGCGTTTTGGTGGCCGACACCCATTGTGTGGCAACGGCGTCACGTCGGTGATCGTATTGATTCGCAAACCTTCAGCATGCATTGCTCTAACGGCCGATTCACGACCTGGACCTGGACCTTTCACATACACATCGACGCTTTTCATGTCGAATGTGTCCATGACTTGGCGCGCGACGAAAGAAGCCGCTTCCTGTGCCGCGAACGGTGTACTTTTTCGTGAACCTCGGTAACCCGAGCCTCCCGCCGTCTTCCAGCCAAGCGTATTGCCTTGCCGATCGGTAATCGTGATGATCGTGTTGTTGAAGGACGCGTGCACGTGTGCCAAACCGTCTGATACCGCTCGTCTTTGACGACGTCGGGATGGAGTATCGCCTCTCGCCATGCCTTTAACCTCTATTCACCTTACGACCACGGCGCGTGCGTGCATTGGTTTGCGTGCGCTGACCTCTAACGGGCATACCTCGTCGATGGCGTATCCCACGATAGCAACCTAAATCCATTAGTCGTTTCACGTTCATGTCTTGTTCGCGACGCAAATCACCTTCGACGGTTAGTTTGGCAACCTCACCGCGTAGCAAATCCAATTCGCCTTCGCTGAGGTCTGAAATTCTCGCATTCGCGTTCACACCGACGTTCTCGCAAAGCTGGACAGCAGTAGTCCGTCCAACGCCGAATACGTACGTAAGCGCAATTCCCGCATGCTTTTGATCGGGAACGTTGACGCCTGAAATCCGTGCCATTTCTCTAACCTTGTCGTTGCTTATGCTTTGGGTCGTCGCAAATGACGTACAGAACGCCTCGACGACGTACAACTTTGCAATTTCTGCACATCTTCTTGATGGATGCTCGTACTTTCATGTTTTCCTCGAGACCCGCTAACGTCGCCTGTAACCGCGCAAGTTTGACTTCTCCATGAGCTTGGCGTATTGGCTCGACACCAGGTGCGCCTGTACCTGCGACATGAAATCCATTGAAACTACTACAACAATCAATAACGCAGTACCACCTAACTGGAATGTAATGTCGAAAAATACGATCATGAATTCCGGCAAGAGACATACAAGCGTCACATACAAGGACCCGAACACCGTCAGTCTTGTGCTAACGTCGTCGATGTAGTTGGTGGTCTGCACCCCCGGCCGAATGCCAGGAATATACGCTCCTTGACGTTTCAAATTGTCCGCGATATCTTTCGGGTCGAACACGATTGCGGTGTAGAAGAAACTGAAAAAGATGATGCCGGCACCGAACAGCAGGATATACAAAGGTCGGCCTGGACTTAACTCCAGAGCAACGTCCTGGAGCCAACCCATACCAACACCTTGACCAAACCACTGTGCCATAGACGCCGGTGCTAACAACAAACTAGACGCAAAGATCGCCGGTATTACTCCTGCCATGTTTACTTTCAACGGCAAGTGAGTCTGCTGCCCCGATAACATCCGGTTGCCTTGCTGTCGTTTAGCGTAATTCACGGGGATACGTCGTTGGCCGCGTTCAATGAATACCACAAACCCCACAACGACAACTGCGAATAAACCAACGGCGAGCAATGCCACAATGTTGGTGGTTCCTTGCCGAGCTGCCTCGAACGCTTGACCTATTGCGGATGGAAAACCAGACACAATTCCCGCAAAAATCAACAGCGAGATGCCGTTCCCAACGCCACGTTCGGTTATCTGTTCACCGAGCCACATCATGAACATCGCTCCGGTCACAAGGGTTGTGATCGAAATAAAGTAGAAGCCGAAACCTGGATCAAACGGCAGACCTTGCGCGGCAATACCGCCCGTCATTGCCGTACCCTGAACAAGCGCAATGAGGAGTGTGCCGTAGCGAGTGTACTTCGTGATCTTACGTCGCCCCGCTTCACCTTCCTTGCGAAGTTGGTTGAGCGTTGGATACATCATCGTGAGTAAGTTCATGATGATGCTCGACGTAATGTAGGGCATTACCCCCATCGCCAAAATGCTCATACGCTCGAGTGCACCACCCGAGAACATGTTGAACAAATCAAGAATTCCACCTTGATTTGCCGCAAATAAATCCGCCAACCGATCCGGGTTTATCCCTGGTACTGGGATGTGTGTTCCGATTCGGTAGACAAGCAGCGCAAACAGCACGAACAAGAGCCGATTACGCAGCTCCGTCAATCCTGTCTGTACCCCCGCGAGAGTCGGAGGCGGCGGTGGCGTGGCTGCCGAGGTAACCATGATCGTTCCGCTAGGCCTCGACCGTACCGCCAGCGGCTTCGATCGCCGCTTTTGCGCCAGCAGAAACTTTCAGACCTTTTACGGTTAGTGCGCGGTCAACCGCCCCAGATAGAAACACGCGTGCGCGTTTTACCTGCCGAGAGACCACACCAGCTGAAACCAAGGTCGACAACGTCACTTCGTTGCCTTCCACCGAACTAAGCTCACCGAGTCGCACTTCGGCCGTGGTTCTTGCTTTGCGCGACTTAAAGCCATACGTCGGAACGCGCTTCTGAAGAGGCAGTTGGCCGCCTTCAAACCCGAGACGAACACCACCGCCGGAGCGAGAATTTTGCCCTTTGTTTCCTCGACCACAGGTACCACCCTGGCCAGCGGAAGCACCACGGCCAACTCGCTTGCGCGATTGACGGCTGCCCTTCGCGGGTGCGATCTCGTTAAGTCGCAGTGCCACTAGCCTATACCTCACCTTCTACTTGAACTAGATAGTCGACGCGATTGATCATGCCTCGTATCGACGGTGTATCTTCCAATTCCACACTCTGACCCATTCGCCTCAATCCTAAGCCGCGAACGCATGCGCGATGCTTAGCCATGCGGCCGATCGGACTCTTCGTCAATGTGACGACCAAGGTCTTTTTCTTACTCGCCACGCTGCTATCCGATTACTTGCTCTACGCTCAAGCCACGTTTGGCTGCGATCATCTCTGGCGAGTTGATCTTGCGGAGGCCGTTAACGACTGCGACTACGACGTTAACAGGATTCGTCGAACCATAACATTTCGCAAGTACGTCGCGTACACCGGCTGCTTCAAGTACCGCTCGCATGGTTCCACCAGCAATAATGCCTGTCCCTTCTGAGGCAGGGCTCATGAATATCTTGGATGCGCCGTGCTTTTCAGTTACGGCATACCACAATGTCGTCCCGTTTAGTTCGATGTCAAACATGTTGCGGCGTGCAGCTTCACCAGATTTTGTGATCGCCGTCGCTAACTCACGTGCCCGACCATGACCAAACCCGACTCGACCGTTGCCGTTGCCAACGACGGTAAGTGCCTTGTGCGTGACGATTCGACCGCCTTTCACGGTCTTATTCACGCGTTTAAAGTCGACTAGCTTTTCGATCAAGCCTTCTTCGCGACTTTCTTCTGTGTAAGCCATAGCTAAAACACCAGTCCTTCTTCGCGCGCCGCGTCAGCGAGACTCTTCACACGACCGTGATATTTGTAACCCGCACGATCAAATGCGACTTGCTTGACGCCAGCTTCAATCGCCCGTTTCGCAATAAGCGTACCAACCGCCGCTGCGGCAGCTTTATTACCGGTTTGGCCTTCTCGTAACGATGCTTCCAGCGTTGATGCCTGCGCTACGACTCTGTCGCCCTGACCATTGATTACCTGCGCGTACATATGCTGCGACGTGCGATGAACACATAGTCGCGTCGTGTCTAGTTCGCGAGACTTCAACCGCGCTCTTTTAGCTCGTCGCAACCTTGTCGCTGTCTTTCGGTTCATCGTCTTACTTCTTCTTACCTTCTTTGCGTCTGACGTACTCGTTTTGATAGCGCACGCCTTTGCCCTTATATGGTTCTGGAGGACGCAAACTACGAATCTCCGCGGCAACTTGCCCCACTTGTTGACGATCGATACCAGATACAACGATTGACGTTTGGGTAGGCGTCGTGATCTCAATACCTTCGGGAATTGGGAAATCGATGGGTTGCGAGTATCCCAGCATCAAGTTTAGATTGTTTTTCTCAGCCCGTGCGCGATAGCCCGTGCCTTGAATCTCGAGTTGCTTTTCCCAACGTTCCGTGACACCGTGCACCATATTGCGCAACAGCGCTTGATACGTCCCTGCTAATGCGAATTCACTTCGTCCCTTCGACCGCGGTGTGACCGTAAGCTCGCCATTCTCACGAGAAATGTCAACGCCGCCTTTGACAGCGAGGGACAGTTCGCCGTGTTTGCCTTTTACCGTGACCGTCGCAGCATCCAATGCGACATCAACGCCTTCAGGTACAGGTACGGTTCTATTGCTCGATTTCGCCATCGTCTAGTCCTAGAAAACCGTACAGAGAATCTCGCCGCCCACACCTAAGCGTCGGGCTGCTTTCTCTGTGATGACCCCCTGGTTGGTTGACAAAATCGCGGTACCTAGTCCGCCACGCACTCTTGGTAGCGCGTCCCTGCCGACATAACGTCTCAGTCCCGGTCGACTTGCCCGATCAATCGATTCGATGACCGGCGTGCCGTCATCGAGATATTTGAGGGTGATGGTCAATACTGGCTTGATGTCGTCAGTAGTTTCGAAACTCTCAATGTACCCCTCCTCTGCCAAGACATTGCAAATCGCACGCTTAAGCTTCGAATTTGGCATCGTAACAGTCTTCATACGCACCATTTGAGCGTTGCGAATTCGTGTCAGCATGTCAGCTACGGGGTCTTGCATCGTCATGATGACTTACCAGCTCGCCTTTACTAAACCGGGTACGTCCCCACGCATCGCCGCCTCACGCAGCTTGTTGCGTCCGAGACCAAATTTCCGATAGACGCCACGAGGCCGACCCGATATGCCGCAACGTCGTTGCTGTCTAATCGGGTTTGCGTTCCGAGGTAATTTCTGCAGCTCGTGTTGCGCGGCCAGCCGCGTTTCGTAGTCAGCCGAACGATCATTCACAATGGCCTTCAGCTCGCGTCGCTTCTCTGCGTACTTCGCACAAGTCTTAGCTCTCTTCACCTCGCGCGCAAGCATCGATTTTTTTGCCATCTGGTCCTTAGCTCCTAAATGGAAATCCGAAGGCTTGAAGCAGTGCCAGACCTTCTTCGTCCGATCGCGCAGTGGTCGTGACCGTGATGTTCATGCCACGGATTCGATCGATTTTGTCGTAGTCGATTTCGGGAAACACAATCTGTTCTGTTAATCCCATAGAGAAATTCCCACGCCCGTCGAAGGAACGTGGATTCAAGCCACGAAAGTCGCGAATCCGCGGGATCGCGATGCCAATGAGTCGCTCCACAAACTCGTACATGCGTGCGCGTCTCAATGTGACCATGCAACCCACAGTCCAACCAGCTCGGATTTTGAAAGCTGCCTCGGACTTTCGTGCCGTGGTCAATTTCGGCTTTTGCCCAGTTATCATCGATAGGTCGTCGACCGCCGCATTGAGTATCTTCTCGTCAACTTTGCCATCTACGATTGCGCCGCCGACGCCCATGTTGAGCGTTACTTTCGACAACCGAGGCACCGCCATGACCGATGAATAGCCAAACTCTTCTAACAGCTGCGGTCGAATGGCTTCTTGGTAATCGTGCAATAAGTTTGCCATGGCTAGACGATCCTCTCACCACTGGACTTAAACGCACGCACCTTTTCACCGTCCTCTTCGATCCATGTCACTTTATCGCGCTTTTGGGTGTCGGGGTTGTAGATGGCCACGTTCGAGATGTGCAACGGCGCTTCTTGCTCAAGAATGCCGCTCTGTTCACCTTCCCGTTGAGCTTTCACATGGCGCTTCACGAAGTTCACACTACCGATCACGACTCTTTCGTCGCCTACGAAGCGAACCACGTAACCAATTCGTCCTTTCTCGCGTCCAGCGATCACGATGACCTGATCGTCGACCCGAATTCGCCCTTTCATCGCGGCTAAAGGACCTCCGGCGCTAGTGACACGATTCGCATGAAATTGCTCGTACGTAATTCCCGTGTTACCGGGCCAAAAATGCGGGTACCAATTGGTTCATCTCCCTGAAGGAGAACAGCCGCGTTCTGGTCGAATTTAATCAGCGACCCGTCCGCACGTCGCATGCCTTTGCGCGTCCGCACAACGACGGCGTTCATTACTTGTCCCTTACGGACCCGACCATTCGGAGTTGCTTCCTTGACAGTGATCTTGATCACATCGCCGATACGCGCATACCGACGACGCGATCCACCAAGCACCTTAATGCACTTTACCCGGCGTGCGCCACTATTGTCTGCGACCTCGAGCATGGTTTCGGCTTGAATCACGACGACTTATCCCCGCGTTGACTTGACGTCAACTGATTTCAGTTTGAAGGATTTTGTCTTTGAAATCGGTCTGCATTCGATTGCGCTGACGAGATCGCCGAGACCACATTCATTGTTTTCATCGTGAATATGAAATTTCGACGATTTCTTGATGTACTTCCCGTAAATCGGGTGCTTCACACGCCGGTCGACGCGTAGCGTGGCTGTCTTGTCAGCCCCGATTGACACGACTTCACCACGAATGGTTCGCGGGATCTTGACTTCAGCCATCAGTTTTCTCCCGCATGATGGTTTTAACTCGCGCGATATCGCGTTTTGTCTGCTTCATCAGGTGGGTTTGAGGAAGCTGATCCATGGAGCGTTTGATGCGCAGATTGAAGCGCTCTTTCAAAAGGCGTACATGCTCTGCCTTGAGCTCGTCAAGGCTCAGGTCTCTCAACTCTTCAGCTTTCATCAGCCGCCGCTCCGCCGCACAAGCGTGGTCTTAAACGGCAACTTCGATGACGCTAAACGAAACGCCTCACGGGCGGTGTCTTCCGTCACACCTTCCATCTCATACAAGACGCGTCCAGGTTGGATTTGTGCGACCCAATACTCAACGCTTCCTTTTCCTTTGCCTTGTCGCACTTCAAGTGGTTTTTTCGTTATCGGTTTATCTGGAAATACGCGAATCCAAACTTTGCCACCGCGACGCACATAACGCGTCATCGCACGTCGTCCCGCCTCAATTTGGCGAGCAGTCAAACGACCTCGACCCGTCGCTTTCAACCCGTACTCGCCAAACGCGACACGGCTTCCGCGAAGCGCCATACCTCGATTTCGGCCTTTCTGTTGTTTGCGGTACTTCGTCCGAGTCGGCTGCATCATCGCCTATGCTGCCCCGCGCCCTTCGCGTTCGCCATCGCCAATGATTTCGCCTTTGAAGATCCAGACTTTGACGCCTAACGTACCGTAGGTTGTCATCGCTTCTACGACGGCATAGTCGATATCTGCCCGTAACGTGTGGAGCGGTACTCGACCTTCCGCGAATGTCTCAGCGCGGGCAATCTCAACGCCGTTTAATCGACCGGCTACGCGCACCTTAATCCCTTCGGCGCCCATGCGAATTGCATTCGTCATGACGCGCCGTACAGCGCGTCGGAACGCTACGCGCTTCTCAAGTTGCTGTGCGATGTTCTGCGCCGCCAAGTAGGCGTCTATTTCCGGTTTGCGAATCTCTTCGACATCTAGCTTGACGGGCTGATTCATCATGACCGAGAGCTCAGCACGCAGTTTCTCGATATCGGCACCTTTGGTCCCAATCACCATCCCCGGCCGCGCGCTGTGGATCAGAACGTGAATGTCACTTCGAGGTCGCTTGATCTCAATTCGGCTAACGTAAGCATCACGAAGCCGGTTCATCAGATAGTCGCGAACTTCAAGATCATTCAGGAGGTAACTCGCATAGTTGCGCTTGTCGGCATACCAAATTGACGTGTGGTCCTTTACGATCCCAAGTCGCATGCCATTGGGGTTGACTTTCTGACCCATCTTAGTGCGCTCCTTGGTTCTCGTCGCTTACTGCGAGCGTGATATGGCACGTGCGCTTGAACACGCGGCCCGTTCGACCCCGACCGTGGAAACGCAGACGTTTTAGAGTGAGTCCTTCGTTCACGTACGCTTCCGAAATCCACAAATCATCGACCGCGGCATTCTTGTTTTCAGCGTTAGCAACAGCCGATTCCAACAGTCGGTTAACGTAACGAGCACTCTTCTGAACGTCAAAGCGTAAAACGTCTAACGCCGTCGTTACAGGCATACCACGAATCTGATCAATCACCAATCTAGCCTTCTGTGGGGACACGCGAAGTCGATTGGCCGTTGCTGTCGCTTTCATGACGGCTTATACCCTCACCTTCCGATCAGCAGCGTGACCACGAAACGTTCTTGTCGGCGCAAACTCTCCGAGTTTGTGACCGACCAATTCCTCCGTGATGAACACCGGTACGTGTGCTCTGCCATTGTGGACTTGAATCGTTAATCCCACCATCTGCGGTACGATCATTGACCGGCGCGACCAAGTTCTAATTGGACGGCGATCATTGGTCTCCTGGGCACGTTCGACCTTCTTCATCAGATGAAGATCGACAAACGGACCTTTGCGAAGCGAACGAGGCATGTGCTATCTCCTTCCTCGTCGACGCACGATGAGATGGTTTGTACGTTTATTGCGCCGTGTTTTGAAGCCTTTTGTAGGTTTACCTGTCGGCGATACCGGATCTCGTCCGCCCGACGACTTACCCTCGCCGCCACCAAGCGGATGGTCGACCGGGTTCATCGCCACACCACGTACCGTGGGGCGAATACCGCGCCAACGCTTCGCACCGGCTTTGCCTAGTGATCGCAGGTTATGCTCCGGATTGCTCACCTCACCCAGGACTGCACGACATTCCGCTAAGACGCGTCGCATTTCACCTGAGCGGAGACGTAACGTCGCGTAAGTACCTTCCCGAGCCACCAGTTGCGCTGATGTCCCAGCACTGCGTGCCAATTGCGCACCCTTACCTGGTTTAAGCTCAATACAGTGAACGACACTTCCTAAGGGTAGATTTCGAAGCGGCATAGCATTGCCGATGCTTATCGGTGCCGATGTGCCGGACCTTACCTCATCGCCGGCTTTCAAACCATCGGGTGCGATGATGTACCGTCGTTCGCCGTCTTGGTACTTGACGAGAGCAATATTCGCGGATCGATTCGGATCGTATTCCAAACGCTCAACAATCGCAGGCACATTGTCTTTCGTTCGTTTGAAGTCAATCTTGCGATAGTGCTGCTTGTGTGCGCCGCCACGATGCCGAGTGGTAATTCGCCCAGCGTTGTTACGACCGCCTCGACCGTGTTGACTTTCCAACAACGGCTTATAAGGAGAACCTTTGTGGAGGTCAGGATGTACTACCTTAGTAACGAAACGTCGACCTGGCGATGTGGGTTTTGTTTGAATAACCGCCATCAGAATTCCCTCGTAAAGTCGATGTCGTCGCCGTCAGCGAGCCGTACATATGCCTTTTTCCAGGACTTGAAACGACTCACGCTGCCCCGCCGGAGCATCCGCTGCTTGACTTTACCTTTGACGTTAACGGTCGAGACCTTAAGGACGCTTACATCAAAGAGTTTTTCAACGGCATGTTTAATCTCGTGCTTAGTAGCGTCTTTAAGTACTTTAAACGTGTATTGGTTACCTTGATCGCCAATATTCGTCGCTTTTTCCGTGACATGCGGCTCGACGATGACGTTGTAGAGGCGGTCTTCGTTCATGCCAACGCTTCCTCACAACGTCGTATGCCATCAACCGAGAATAGCACGTGGTCGCACTTCATCAGGCTGACAGGGTTGAGCTGAGCGACGCTTACCACTTCAACGTGATTCAGGTTGCGTGCAGCACGTTCTAACGATTCGTTATTTCCAGCATCAACAATCAGAACTTCGTTCAGTTCGAGCTTTTCGAGCGCCTCAATCAGATTCTTCGTCTTGAATTCGGGCGCAGGTAATTCATTAACGGCAGAAAGTCGTTCTTGCCTTAGTAGCTCAGAGAGTAAACAGCGCATCGCGCCGCGAAACATCTTTCGATTGAGCTTGACTGCGCGTTTAACGGGTCGTGCCGCAAATGTAACGCCACCACCTTGCCATATCGGACTATTACGGGATCCCGCACGCGCACGTCCAGTGCCTTTTTGACGCCATGGCTTCGCGCCACCGCCGCGAACTTCCGACCGATTCTTCTGTTTACGGAGCCCGGTATGCCCGCGACGAATATAGGTCTCTACGACTTGATGAACGAGCGCTTCCCGGTATTCGCTTCCGAACACACCGTCACTAATTTCAATGTTCTCTGTGGTGTCGCGAAGCGTTACGTTCATGGCTAATTCCGAGATCCTGCATCACCGTGGTCCTTAATCGCAGGACATACGAACACATCGCCACCTGTCGGACCCGGAACCGCACCTTTAATGAGAATTAGGTCGTTCTCTTCGTCTACCGCGACGATTTTTAGATTCTGAATCGTGACGCGTTTATTCCCGAGCTGACCGGCCATTTTCTTGCCTTTGAACACCTTCCCAGGTGTCTGACACTGGCCAACAGATCCTAGCGCCCGGTGCGAGATTGAGTTTCCATGCGTGGCATCTTGCATCGAGAAGTTCCAACGCTTGACCGCGCCAGCAAATCCCTTACCTTTCGACGTGCCGCGCACATCGACTGTCTGACCCGGTTCGAATTGGGACACGGTAAGTGCACCACCCACAGCCGGCAGCTCGTCTTCGTCGACGTCATCCGTTCGAAGTTCATAAAGTCGTCTGCCGGGTGCGTCATCGACTTCACCTTCGGCGTTAGCAAAACTGGCGCGGTAGTGTCCTAGTTCCGGCTGACTTAATCGATCGGGCTTTTGCGAACCATAGGCTACTTGGAGCGCCGTGTAGGAATCTGACTCAATGTTCTTTACTCTCACGACACGGTTGGGCTTAGCTTCAATGACCGTGACAGGAATAGCACGGCCCGTGTCATCAAAGAGACGGGTCATACCTCCTTTGGTACCAACGATTCCGATAGTCATGACGTTCTCTTAGCGTCGGATATTTCAGTGCGGCGCCGGTAAAAAAATCGGCGCACCGTCATTAACAGTGAACCGATTCATTTTCGGCTGCGATCAAGCTGCTCGCATCAACCTGAAGTTTCTCTAAGTGACGCTTACTTCGATATCGACTCCTGCAGCCACATCGTGTTTACTGAGTGCATCAACGGTCTTGTCCGTGTAATCAACAATGTCGATAAGACGCTTATGCGTGCGAATCTCATATTGATCCCTCGCATCCTTGTCGACATGCGGCGAAATCAATACCGTCCACCTTTCCGTGCGTGTCGGCAACGGAATAGGACCGACGAGTCGCGCACCCGATCGCTTGATCGAATCGACTAGATCAGCCGTCGTTGCATCCAGCAATTTGTGGTCAAACGCCTTCAACTGAATGCGGATGTGTTGGTTTGTCGCCACGTACCTTCCAAAGGTGTAATGCACATACACGCCCCTACCCAATTCGAGGGGCGTAAAAAAGGCAGCGAATTTTACCTACGCTGCCTTTATTTACTGAGGTTTTTACTCGATTATTTTCGTTACGATCCCGGAGCCTACGGTTCGACCACCTTCACGAATCGCGAACCGCAATCCTTCATCCATTGCAATCGGACTGATGAGCGATACATTGAACTCAACGTTGTCGCCCGGCATCACCATTGCATCTGCGTCTGGCATTTCCACCTTACCAGTTACGTCTGTGGTTCGGAAATAGAACTGCGGTCGATAGTTCGTAAAGAACGGCGAATGCCGTCCACCTTCTTCTTTCGTCAGCACGTAAACGGAAGCCGAGAACTTCGTGTGCGGCGTGATCGAACCCGGAACGGCTAGAACTTGGCCGCGCTCAACTTCATCACGCTTCAAACCTCGAAGCAGCACGCCAATGTTCTCACCAGCTCTACCTTCATCGAGCAGTTTGCGGAACATTTCGACGCCTGTACAAGTCGTCTTCTGCGTATCTCGAATACCGATGACTTCAAGCTCGTCACCCATCTTCACGATACCTCGATCAACACGACCTGTTACGACCGTACCTCGACCAGAGATCGAAAAGACATCTTCGATCGGCATCATGAAGGGCGCATCAATCGGTCGTTCCGGTTCCGGAATGAAGTCGTCCAAAGCCTGAATGAGTGCACGTACGCTTTCAGCACCATCTTCGCCTTCGTCACCTTCTAGTGCTTTCAGCGCACTACCGACGATGATTGGCGTGTCTTCCTCAAAATCGTTGTCGACGAGAAGCTCCTGGACACTGATCGTAACAAGCTCGACAAATTCTTCGCGTTCTTCCGGATCAATTTGGTCGACTTTGTTGATGTAAACGACCATCTTGCGGACGCCAACCTGTCGTGCAAGCACGATGTGTTCACGTGTCTGAGGCATCGGTCCATCGTCAGCCGACACCACCAAGATCGCACCGTCCATTTGTGCCGCACCAGTAATCATGTTCTTGACATAGTCAGCGTGACCTGGGCAGTCAACGTGTGCATAGTGGCGCGCTTCACTCTCGTATTCCACGTGAGTCGTCGCGATCGTAATGCCACGTTCTTTCTCTTCCGGTGCATTGTCGATCTCGTCAAATTCCTTGACGTCACCCGAACCGCGATCGGCCGCGCAGATCTTGGTCATCGCGGCTGTTAACGTCGTCTTGCCATGGTCAACGTGACCAATGGTGCCGACATTGATATGCGGCTTGGTACGCTCAAATTTCTCTTTTGCCATTTTGAATTCCTCCGTTATTCGGCAAGACGATTGAGCTGTATTGCTATCGCGCCTTTATTACTTCTGCGATGGTATCGGGTACCTCAAGGTATTCCGCAAACTCCATCGTGAATGTTGCACGTCCTTGTGTGGATGATCTCAGGTCCGTTGCGTATCCGAACATCTCACCGAGCGGGACTTTCGCGCGCACAATCTTGCCGGCAAAGTTCTCGTCCATGCCTTCAATCATGCCGCGCCTTCGATTCAAGTCGCCGACCACCGCGCCCATATAGTCCTCGGGAGTCACAACTTCAACCGACATGACCGGCTCCAACAGCACCGGATTCGCTTTCGCTGCGCCATCGCGCAACGCAGTTGAGCCGGCAATTTTAAAAGCGACTTCGCTTGAATCCACTTCGTGATACGAACCATCGAACAAGGTAGCCTTTATGTTGATCAGGGGGAAACCGGCAATGACACCATTGTCCATCTGCTCACGAATACCTCTATCCACCGCAGGTATGTATTCTCTGGGTACGGCACCACCCACTATCTCGTCGGCGAACTCGTAAGTACTTTCACTATCCACGAGCGGTTCCAGACGAACGAAGACGTGACCGTACTGACCTCGACCGCCTGACTGTCGAACGAACTTCGCCTCGGAATCGACTGTTTTCCGAATCGTCTCACGATAGGCAACCTGAGGTTTTCCAATATTCGCCTCAACACTAAACTCGCGTTTCATTCGATCAACAATGATGTCGAGATGCAGTTCACCCATGCCAGCAATAATGGTCTGGCCGGACTCCGGATCCGTTGAAACTCGAAAGGACGGATCTTCCTGCGCCAACTTGGACAGTGCGATGGACATCTTGTCTTGGTCTACTACCGACCTTGGTTCAACCGCAACATGTATGACGGGTTCAGGAAATTCCATACGCTCGAGCTGTACAAAGTGTTGTTCGTCACAGAACGTGTCTCCCGTAGTGACGTCCTTCAGACCGATCGCCGCTGCGATGTCACCCGCTCGGACTTCGTTGATTTCGTTACGTTCGTTCGAGTGCATCTGCACCATGCGTCCGACCCGTTCTCGCTTCTCTCGTACAGAGTTGAAGACGCGATCTCCCGTCTTGAGCACACCGGAATAGACACGGAAAAACGTAAGTGTGCCCACGTACGGATCAGTTGCAATCTTGAACGCAAGCGCTGCAAAAGGCTCATCGTCATCGGAATGACGTGCGATCGGTAGTCCGTCGCGCATAGTCCCTTCGATAGCTTTGACTTCCGTAGGCGCGGGTAGAAAGTCGATCACCGCATCGAGCACGGGCTGAACACCTTTGTTCTTAAACGCTGAACCACAAAGTGCGGGCACGATTTCATTCGCGATCGTGCGCTCACGTAAGCCCGTTTTGATTTCCTCGCTAGTTAGTTCGTTCCCTTCCAAGTATTTTTCGGTAAGTACTTCATTCGCGTCTGCAGCTTCTTCGATCAGACGTTCCCTCATACTCTCCGCATCAGCTAACAGTTCTTCCGGTATGTCGGTTCGAGTGACCGATAGCCCCTGATCTTCCTCGTTGAAATACAGAGCTTCCATCTCGATCAGATCGACTACACCTTTAAACGTCTCTTCTGCACCGATCGCAAGCTGAACTGGCACAGGTTTCGCGCCGAGGCGGTCTTCGATCTGTCCGACGACACGAGCGAAATCAGCACCTGCGCGATCCATTTTGTTGACGAAAACGATTCGAGGCACTTCGTACCGGTCCGCTTGGCGCCACACGGTTTCGGATTGAGGTTCAACCCCAGCTGCACCGCAGAACACAACGACAGCCCCATCGAGAACTCGTAGACTGCGTTCGACTTCGATCGTAAAGTCCACGTGACCTGGCGTATCAATGATGTTGATTCGATGTTCGTCAAATTGCTGGTCTGTGCCGCGCCAGAAGCAAGTTGTCGCAGCCGACGTGATCGTGATCCCACGCTCTTGCTCCTGCTCCATCCAGTCCATGACCGCAGCCCCGTCGTGAACCTCGCCGATCTTGTACGAGATACCAGCATAAAACAGCACGCGTTCGGTGGTCGTGGTCTTACCCGCGTCAACGTGCGCGACAATACCGATATTTCTGTAGCGGCCTATTGGCGTGCTACGAGGCATCTTTGCTCCGAATGAGGTTGTGAGATTAAGGGGTTAGGGTACGAACGGTGTCAGTGAGTCGTTGGTGCTGTCAACAGCGCTCAATACCTGAAATGTGCGAAAGCACGATTTGCCTCCGCCATGCGATGAGTGTCGTCCCGTTTCTTGATTGAGGCGGAATTTGCGCTATTTGCTGCCGCATCAGCGAGTTCACTTGCGAGGCGAGCATCCATCGACTTTTCGCTGCGCTTGCGTGCGTTTTCTACGATCCATCGCATTGCCAGCGCCTCTCGACGTGAAGGTCGTACTTCGATTGGCACTTGGTACGTCGCACCACCGACGCGACGAGATTTGACTTCGGTCGTCGGTGATACGTTCTCTAGTGCTTTCAGGAACACATCAACTGGATCGGCTTTTTGTCGAGTTTCGATGATCGACAACGCGCCATACACGATACGTTCAGCGACTGCTTTCTTGCCACTTTCCATCACATGATTGATGAACTTAGCAAGCGTCTCATTGTGGTACTTGGGATCCGGGAGGATGACGCGCTTTTCAGCTCGTCGACGTCTTGACATTTTCTGACCCTACTTAGGTTTCTTAGAGCCGTACTTGGAACGACCTTGCTTGCGTTCTTCAACACCCGCGAGGTCGCCGACGCCACGCACCGTGTGGTAGCGCACCCCGGGCAAATCCTTCACCCTGCCGCCACGAATCAGCACAGATGAGTGTTCCTGCAAGTTATGACCTTCGCCACCGATATAGGAGTTGACTTCGTAGCCATTATTGAGCCGTACACGACACACCTTACGCATCGCGGAATTAGGTTTCCGCGGCGTCGTTGTGTACACGCGCATGCACACGCCCCGCTTCTGCGGTGCCGCTTCTAGCGCGGGTACTTTGCTCTTGGTTTGCTTGCGCTTACGCGGTTTGCGAACCAACTGATTAATGGTTGCCAAGCATCAACTCCAACATCGAAAATGCAGTCGGTCGATCGGCGCAGATTTCAACGCGCCGAGCAACAGGCTGCGCAATTCTAGTGACTGAACTTAACGGATTCAACTCGCGCCGCCCGTTTCAAGCGTCTCGAGTTTCTGCTCCGTTTCGTCTTCCGTCAATCCTTCATGAACGCGCTCTTCGATGATCTTTCGTTCCTCGCGTTCCTGCTTCATTTTGCGCTGGTGCGCTAAGCCGGTACCTGCTGGAATTAAGCGACCCACGATCACGTTTTCCTTTAGACCGCGCAACATGTCTTTGCGGCTGTTGACGGCTGCATCAGTCAGGATCTTGGTGGTTTCTTGGAACGACGCCGCAGAAATGAACGAATCAGTTGCAAGCGACCCGCGTGTGATTCCGAGTAGAACCCGATCGAATTGCGCGGCTTGCTTACCTTCGTTCGTAAGTTCCTCGTTAGCGCTTAACGCAGCCACGTACTCGACGCGTTCGCCTTTCACAAAATCTGAATCGCCTGCTTCAGTGATATCGACCTTGCGGAGCATCTGTCGAATGATGATCTCGATGTGCTTATCGTTCAGCAGCACACCTTGCGCTTGAAATACCTCTTGGATGTTGTCCACGATATATTCGCGCAAAGCCCCAATGCCGCGATAGCGCAAGATGTCCTTCGGATCGAGGACACCATCACAAACGACGTCACCCCGTTGTATCTTCTCACCAGGATACACCTCAATCTGACGCGTTTTCGGGATCAGTTTTTCGTGGGCGTTGCCTTCCTCATCAGTAATCACCAGTCGGTGCTTGGTCATGGTTTCTGTGCCGAAACTCACGTCTCCGGACGCCTCCGCGAGAATAGCACCGCCTTTGCGCTGGCGAGCTTCAAAGAGGTCAACGACGCGAGGCAGACCGCCAACGATATCTGTTGACATCCGCACCGCAGTTGTCGGTACCGTCGCAACCGTAGCGCCTTCGTATACCTCGTCACCGTCTTTTACATCAATGGATGCACCGTCGCTCAGTCGGAACGAGTTAATCAGGTTGGTATCGGTCTTAGCGCGTCCTTTCTTGTAGAGCTTGAGGGTTGGGCGGAGCTTGCGCAACTTACCCGATTCCTCATCGATAACGTCCGTACGATCAGATTCCGCAATGACGGTAATCGACTCAATTCCCGTCAGCTCGTCCATCACCCGTTCAACGCTTGAACCTTCGACGATGTCCTCGTAGCAAATGATGCCGTTCTTCTCGCTGATGATCGGGTGGCTGTGAACATCCCATTCTGCAACCGTTTCACGAACTTCGACGTGTTCTTCTTGCGCAGCCGATGGGGAAAGTCGTGCACCGTACGGTACGCGATATCGTTCACGCTCACGGCCATGCTCGTCAGCGATAACAATCTCGGCAGACCGCGAAACGACAATCGCTTGACCATCTTCGAGATTTAACAACCGTGCGTCACGTAACCGCACTGTTCCCGCACTCTTGACGATAACGCGATCATCAACTGACGTTCTTGAAGCTGCACCACCCATATGGAACGTCCGTAAGGTCAGCTGCGTGCCCGGCTCACCGATACTCTGAGCGGCAATAACGCCCACTGCCTCACCTTCGTTCACGAGGTGACCGCGCGCTAAGTCACGGCCGTAACAGTTCGCACATACCCCGTAACGCGTCTCGCACGTGATCGGCGATCGAACCCAGATTTCGTCGATGTTCTCGATATCCTCCTGATGCTCTTCCGTGATCAGCTCGTTAGCCTTTAACAGAACTTTTCCAGTAACCGGATCTTCGACTGGTTTCGAAGTCACTCGGCCTAGTACCCGTTCGAATACGGAAAGTGAGACGTCCCCTTCCTTCTTGTTGATCAGTGCAGTAACGCGTAGACCTTCGGTTGTACCGCAGTCAGACTCGGTGATGACCAAGTCTTGGGAAATATCGACCAACCGTCGCGTCAGGTATCCCGCATTCGCAGTCTTCAGCGCGGTATCCGACAGTCCCTTGCGGGCGCCGTGCGTAGAGATGAAGTACTCATTGACCGTAAGACCTTCACGGAAATTCGCGATGATCGGCGTCTCGATGATCGTTCCGTCCGGCCGTGACAAACAACCACGCATACCCGCCACCTGTCGAATCTGCTCCGGTGATCCTCGTGCCGACGAGTCACAATAGATGAATACAGAATTGAAAGAGTGCTGTTCGACTTCATCGCCATTACGGTCTTCAACTGTGACGGTTTCCAAACCGTCCATCATGTCTTTCTTGACTTGTGTCTCGGCTGCCGTCCACGCGTCGACGATTTTGTTGTATCGCTCGTTTTCCGACACCAACATCGCCATCGCCTGCTGCTCAATAGTCTGAACTTCCTGCATTGATTCATCGATGATCTTTGCCTTACTGTCGGGAATGACGAAGTCTTCGATACAAATCGAACAACCAGAAATCGTCGAGTAGTGGAAACCCGTATACATGAGCTGGTCGGCAAATACCACGGTTTCTTTCAAACCAACTCGTCGATAACAGACGTTAACTAGATTTGAGATTGCGCTACGGTTAAGCACCTGGTTTACCAAGTCGAAACTCATTGGCGGCGGGAGTAAGTCTCGTAGCAGCGTGCGTCCGACTGTGGTATCGACTGTGTGTGTGAAAGGAGTGCCGTCCGCGTGGTAGTCGTCGATACGCACTTTGATTTTCGCATGAAGATCCACGGCCTTCGACTGATAAGCGCGTTGGACTTCGGCAACGTCGCGGAAGATTGAACCTTCACCTGGTACGTTGACCTTCTCCAAGGTCATGTAGTAAAGACCTAAGACGACGTCTTGATTGGGTACGATGATCGGTTCACCGTTCGCTGGCGAGAGGATGTTGTTAGTTGACATCATCAACGCGCGACACTCCAACTGAGCTTCAAGTGTCAGCGGGACATGCACGGCCATTTGGTCGCCGTCAAAATCAGCATTGAATGCGACACATACCAAGGGATGCAATTGAATCGCCTTCCCTTCAATCAGCACCGGTTCAAATGCTTGTACGCTCAAACGATGTAGCGTCGGCGCACGATTCAACAAGACGGGGTGTTCACGAATCACATCATCGAGAATGTCCCAGACTTCCGGCGTTTCGTTCTCAACTTGCGTCTTTGCCTGACGAATGGTCATTTCGGCAGGATTCCGCCGCATGATCTCGCCGAAAATGAAAGGCTTGAACAGCTCTAATGCCATTTTCTTCGGCAAACCGCATTGATGCAGCTTTAGCGTTGGACCAACAACGATGACTGAACGCCCGGAGTAGTCAACGCGTTTGCCGAGCAAGTTTTGTCGGAACCGACCTTGCTTGCCTTGAATCATCGCGGAGAGCGACTTCAGCGGGTTCTTATTTCGTCCGACAACCGCTCGTCCTCGCCGTCCATTGTCAAGCAGCGCATCTATTGACTCCTGCAGCATTCGCTTTTCGTTGCGCTGGATGATCTCCGGTGCGCTCTGCTCAATGAGTCGATTCAGTCGATTGTTGCGGTTGATCACACGACGATAAAGGTCGTTCAGATCCGAAGTCGCGAATTGGCCACCTTCAAGCGGAACCAACGGTCGCAGTTCCGGTGGCAAGACGGGCAATGTCCGCAGAATCATCCATTGCGGTTTGTTGTTCGTTTTGATGAACGCCTCAATCAACTTAAGGCGTTTCGTGATCTTTTTGCTCTTGGCTTCGGACCGCGTCGCATCAAGTTCTTCACGGAGTAGCTCCGCTTCGTATTCAAGATCCATATCCTCGAGAATACGTTCGATCGCGGCTGCTCCCATCTCGACCTCGAGAGCGTCTTCGCCATGCAACTCCTGCGCAGCTTCGAGTTCCTCCTGAGTGAGGACGGTTCCAATCTTGACTTCCTCCGGCACATCACTTTCGACCACGATAAAGGAATCGAAATAAAGAACGCGTTCTAAGTGCTTTACGGTGATGTCGAGTAATGTTGCAATGCGCGAAGGCATCGATTTGAAGAACCAGATATGTGCAACTGGGCACGCTAGCTCGATGTGTCCCATACGTTCGCGACGCACCTTGCTCGTTGTGACTTCAACGCCACACTTCTCACATACAACGCCCTTGTGCTTTTGACGCTTGTACTTGCCGCACAAACACTCGAAATCTTTGATGGGGCCAAAGATCTTTGCACAGAACAAACCATCTCGCTCTGGTTTCAGCGTGCGATAGTTGATCGTCTCCGGTTTTTTAACTTCCCCATGCGACCAGCTCCGAATCATCTCGGGAGATGCCAGACTAATCTGCAGCATGTTGAAGTCATCTTCACTCTGGGGTGAACGTGCAGGAGGCGGCGCAAACATAGAACTAACACGTGGCCGAGAGAATCCTGGCGCCGTTGGATTAAAGGTAGTTGTAACCATGACTTTCTCCTCTCTAAACGTCCGTGCCGAAATCAACGTCTAACGCCAGAGACCGGATTTCCTTCCGTATGACGTTGAACGATTCTGGGATATTCGGCTTCATACCGTAATTTCCGTTCACAATGTCCTGGTACATCCGACCGCGTCCCTCAACATCGTCCGACTTGACGGTCAACATTTCCTGTAACGCGTAAGCGGCGCCATAAGCTTCAAGCGCCCACACTTCCATTTCGCCGAAGCGCTGGCCACCAAACTGCGCCTTTCCGCCGAGAGGTTGTTGTGTGACCATGCTGTATGAACCGGTTGAGCGCGCGTGCATCTTGTCATCAACCAAGTGGTTGAGCTTCAGTAGATACAGGTAACCCAACGTGACCGGGCGATCAAACGCTTCGCCCGTTCGGCCATCGTAGAGCGTGGTTTGGCCTGACGTCGGCAATCCTGCCAATTCCAGCATCGCCTTGATATCAAGTTCACGGGCACCATCAAAGACGGGTGTCGCAACTGGTATGCCATTGCGCAGATTCCCTGCGAGCTCCATCAGTTCTTTGTCGTTCAAACTGCCCACATCAACCGGTTTATCGCCGACCGTGTTGTACGCTTTTTCGAGATATTCGCGCACTTCCTTCACCGCTTTGCTCTGGTCGAGCATTCGACCAATTTGCAACCCGATACCTTTCGCAGCCCATCCGATGTGCGCTTCAAGCAGCTGACCGACGTTCATACGCGAAGGTACACCCAAGGGATTTAGAACGATGTCGACGGGCTCGCCATGCTCATCAAACGGCATGTCTTCGACAGGCATGATCACGGAAATCACACCCTTGTTGCCGTGCCTGCCTGCCATCTTATCGCCAGCTTGAATGCGGCGCTTGGTTGCGATATAGACGTGGACTTCTTTGAGCACGCTAGGTCGTAGATCGTCCCCGCGCTCAAGTTTCTTTCGTTTGTCTTTAATCTCTCGTTCGTGCTTCAGCTCTAGATCGGCTAAATCCGATGAAACGCGATCCAACACTTTGTTGATGTCATCATCGGCCGTGCGGATGCCCAACCAAGCGTCTTGATCAAGATCATTCAAATATGCGGTTGTGAGCGCGTCACCTTTCTTGAGACCTGGTGCAACCGTTGCCTTCAGGCCTTTCAACATGGTCGCTACACGGTCGAACTTCGCATTCTTGACAATCTCGAATTCGTCCGCGAGATCCTTCTTGAAACTGCTTAGCTCTTCGTCTCGAATCGCTTTCGCACGATCGTCTTTCTCGACGTCCTCGCGGGTAAATACCTGAACGTCTACAACCGTACCGCTAACGCCCTTCGGTAGTCGTAGCGACGTGTCCTTTACGTCCGATGCCTTTTCACCGAAAATTGCACGGAGCAGCTTCTCTTCCGGCGTTAGCTGCGTCTCACCTTTTGGCGTGACCTTGCCGACGAGAATGTCATCACCTTTGACCTCCGCACCAATCGTGACAATGCCATTGCCGTCCAACTTGGTTAGAGGCGACTCACCAATACCAGGTATGTCCGCAGTGATCTCTTCCGGACCCATCTTTGTTTCACGTGCGGTACAGTCGAATTTCTGAATGTGAATCGTTGTGAAGAGATCCTCTTCCACGACTCGTTCTGAAACTAGGATAGAGTCTTCGTAGTTGTAGCCGTTCCACGGCATGAACGCGACACGAATGTTGTGACCCAATGCAAGTTCGCCTAAGTCGACGGCAGGACCATCCGCCAAGATGTCTCCCGCTTTCACCCTGTCGTGCAGCTTCACGGTAGGTTTCTGATTAATGCATGTGCTGTTGTTCGAGCGCGTGAACTTCTGCAACGCGTAAATATCAACGTCGTCTTCGATTACGTCTTTGGAACGTGCGGTTGCACGCACCACGATACGCGTTCCATCAACCATTTCGACGACGCCGTCACGCTTCGCAATGACACAAACGCCGGAGTCGCGCGCGATTACGCGCTCCATACCAGTACCGACTAACGGTGCTTCTGGTTTGACGTTCGGTACCGCTTGTCGTTGTTGGTTCGAACCCATCAAGCCTCGGTTGGCTTCGACGTGCTCGAGGAATGGGATCAGCGCCGATGTGATCGAAACGATCTGTTTCGGCGACACGTCCATATATTGGATGTTCTCAGGTGCCGTCTGCAGAAATTCACCACGATATCGACAATTCACTCGAAGTTCAGTTAGCTCGTTGTTGTCGTTCAACAGCGCATTAGCCTGCGCTATGTAGTACTGTTCTTCAGCGATTGACGACAGATAAACGACTCTGTTCGTGACCTTGCCGTTGCGAACCTCTCGATACGGCGTTTCGATGAAGCCATATTCGTTGATCTTCGCGTAGGTTGCCAAACTATTGATCAAGCCAATGTTGCCGCCTTCAGGCGTCTCGATCGGACAAACTCGACCGTAGTGCGTTGGGTGAACGTCACGCACCTCGAATCCCGCGTTTTCCCGATTGAGTCCACCTGGACCGAGCGCCGAGATCTTACGCTTGTGCGTGACTTCTGACAACGGGTTGTTGTGTTCCATGTACTGCGATAGCTCGTAGGAACCAAAGAACTCGTTAATCGCCGCCGCGATAGGTTTGGCATTAATCATGTCTTGCGGCATGAGACCATCGGTTTCTGCTATCGCGAGGCGATCGCGTACAACGCGCTGAACTCGCATCAGACCTGATCGGAACGCAGTTTCTGCAGTTTCGCCAACCGATCTCACACGACGATTACTGAGGTTGTCGACATCATCCGTTTCACGCTGACCATCACGTGTCTCTACGAGCTTTCGAAGAACCTGTACCAAGTCCGCGTGGGTCAAGACTCGCGAATTTGGATTGGGTACGTCAATCTCGATTTCATCGATCCCTTGTTCGTGGAGCTCGTCGATCTCTTCAGTACCGAGAAATCGTCCTTTAGGAAACAGCGCTTTACCGTTCCGATCAAGTAAATCCGCTGACAGGATTAGCCCGTGGTAGTAGTGGTCGGCGAACTCGGGCGTCGCGATACGGATGGTTGACACGCCATCTGCGACCAACCGTTCCGCAACCGCCTTGTCAATTTCCGTACCTTTCTTGAAGAGTACGCGCCGAGTCTGCGAGTCCTTAATACTCTCGTTAAGTACTTGACCGATCAGACACTCATGATTGCGCCATTCCAGCTGGCGATTGATCTTCATGCGGCCGACCGGGGAAAGGTCATAACGTTCAGCATTGAAGAACGAGTTCATGAACAGTTGCGTGGCCGATTCCGCGCTAACAGGTTCTCCGGGTCGCATGACGTTGTAAATCTCAACGAGTGATCGAATGCGACCGTTATTACGCTCATGATCTGGTTCGCGGCGGATCGTATCAGCGATGTACGAACCTTTGTTGAGCTCGTTTACATGCAGCGTTTCCAATACGTCAACGCCAGCTTCAATCAAATCATCTATGTCTTTTTCGGTGAGCACATGGTTGCAGTGCAGAAATGCCTCACCCGTCGATGCGTCCATGTAGCTCGTCGCAGTGACTTGATCGACGAGGTAGCGACGCGGGACTTCGAGCCGCGTCAACTTTGCATCCAACATGCGTTTAACGTGACGCTCGGATATCCGGTCTCCTTCGTTCACGAGCACATTGCCACTTGAATCTGTAATCTCGATGCTTGAGGTTTCGCCGAGCAAGCGCTCTGGATAAAGATCGAGAATGATCTTGCCGTTCTTCTGAATCTTGTACGTATTGACGTCGTAAAAGATGTTCAGTATGTCCTCATCGCTAAATTCCATTGCGCGCAACAAATGCGTGATGTGGATTTTTTTCTTTCTATCGATGCGAACATAGATCAGCTCAGTCGTTTCGCGCGGCTCCATACCGAACTCAAAATCTACCCAAACACCTCGAGCCGGTATCACACGCGCCGAATAGAGTTTCCGACCCGATGAGTGCACTTTGCCACCGTCGTCAATAAAGATCACACCTGGGCTTCGGTGGATCTGCGAAACGACTACGCGTTCGATTCCGTTAATAACGAACGTACCGGTATCAGTCATTAAAGGAACGTTGCCAAGGTACACGGTCTGCTCAATGACTTTGCGCGGATCCGGACTGGTTGGATCCTTGCTGTTGTCCCAAAAAACGAGTTGTAGCGTTACATGTAGGGGCGCGCAGTACGTTACACCCCTTACGACGCACTCCTTTACATCAAATAGTGGATCTTCAAGTTCGTACCCGACGTAATGCAGCGACGCGGCTTGATTGATCGCATTGATCGGAAAAACCGAATTGAAGGCGGCCTCCAAGCCGATATCAACCCGTTCTGATTGCGGTCCGTCGGCTTGTAAGAATTTGCTGTACGACTCCGTTTGGATGGCGAGCAGGTTGGGAAACTCCAACGGTTCTGCTAATCGACCGAAGTCCTTACGAATTCGTTTCTTTTCAGTGAAGCTGTAAGGCATTCAACGCTCCGTGTTGACGGCGCGCAATGACGTGGCGTGCGCGTACGCACGCAACGACAGTCGCGCGTTTGTGGGTATGGATTGAAAAAGCGTGGGAGATTGAGCCGCGGCTTACTTGAGCTCGACCGTCGCGCCTTCGGCCTCCAAGGTAGCTTTCACTTCCTCAGCTTCTTCCTTCGCTACGCCCTCTCGAACGTTAGCAGGAGCCGATTCGACGAGCGCTTTAGCTTCCTTGAGACCAAGACCGGTAAGCTCGCGAACGGCTTTGATGACCTTAATCTTGTTGTCACCAAAACTCGCAAGCTCGATATCGAAGGTAGATTTCTCTTCTTCGGCTTCAGCGCCACCAGGATCGCCTGCGCCGGCTGCCGGAGCGGCTACGGCAACTGCTGCGGCGGCTTGTACGCCAAACTTTTCTTCCATCGCTTCGACAAGCTCGACGATCTCCATAACAGACTTTTCCGCTATGGCATCAATGATTTCTTCGTTGGAAAGACTCACTGCTTACTCCAAATGTGATAGGTTGGTGGGATGGGTGATTAGGACTCGTCCGTAGTTTTCTGGTCCCTGAGCGCGACCAGAGTACGAACTAGCTTTGTGGGAACGGCTTGTAGTGTCTGTGCCAGCTTGGTCACCGGCGCTTTCATAACTGATAGAAGCTGCGCGAGCGCTTCTTCCTTGGTCGGCAACGAAGCGACTTTCGCGAGGTCCTCTGCACCGTACAACTCGCCGTTCAGCGATAACGCTTTAACTTCTAACGCTGGGCACTCACGACCGTAGTCGCGGAAGAGTCGCGCACTCGCGCCAGGATCTTCGTAGCTGAATCCAAGCATCGTTGGACCGCGCAACACGTCGTCAAGGCACGCGTAATCAGTTCCTTCAAACGCGCGTTTGGCCAGCGTATTTCGAATAACTGTTACTTTCACGCCAGAAGCACGCGCTTGTTTTCGTAGCTCGGTGAGCTCCGCGACCGTCATGCCTCGGTAGTCCGCAACTACGGTAGCCGTCGCAGACTGTGCGACTTCGTGTGCTTCTGTGACAATTGCTTCTTTACCGGCGAGACTAAGGGGCATCGTTAGGCCGCTCCGATACTTGCTTCTTCCACCGCGATACCGGGTCCCATCGTGGTGGAAATCGTGACCTTCTTGATGTAGGTCCCTTTTGCTGACGGCGGCTTCGCTTTCCGCAATTCAGCGATCAGAGCTTCAACGTTTTCTCGAAGTTGAGCCTCAGTTTGGCCGACCTGACCGATCGAACCATGAATGATCCCGGTACGATCAGCCCGATACTGCACCTGTCCAGACTTCGCGTTTTTCACGGCATCCGCTACATCTGGTGTAACCGTTCCGCTCTTGGGATTCGGCATCAAGCCGCGCGGTCCCAATATCCGACCGAGCGAACCGACGACTCGCATGCAATCAGGAGTTGCGATGACCACATCAAAATCGAAATCCCCAGCTTTTACTTGTTCAGCTAGATCATCGAGTCCAACAACGTCTGCGCCTGCTTCCTTCGCAGCGTCAGCGTTAGCACCTTGCGCAAAAACCGCGACGCGGATCTCTTTTCCTGTCCCGTGAGGTAGTACGATCGCGCCCCGTACGTTCTGATCTGCTTGTCGAGGATCAATACCAAGGTTCACGGCGAGATCAACCGACTCCTTGAATTTCCCGGTCGGTAATTCGGTGAGAATCTTTATCGCCTCGCCGATCTCATAGGTCTTGCCTGTCTCTACACGTTCTTGCGCTGCGTGTTTGCGCTTCGTCAAACGTTTACCCATCAGATACCTTCTACCTCAATCCCGGCACTACGTGCGGTACCGGCTAGTGTCTTAACCGCAGCATCCATGTCCGCTGCTGTCAATTCCGCATCCTTTGTTTTTGCAATTTCTTCTAGTTGTGCTCGTGAGACTCTGCCTACCTTCTCCGTATTTGGTGTACCACTGCCTTTGTCGATATTGGCGGCTCGCTTGATCAAGTACGAAGCTGGTGGCGATTTCGTGATAAACGTGAAGCTTCGGTCCGCAAATATGGTGATCACTGTAGGAATCGGCACACCGGGTTCCATACCTTGGGTTTGAGCGTTAAAAGCCTTGCAAAATTCCATAATGTTCAGTCCGGCCTGACCCAAGGCGGGACCAACCGGAGGCGCAGGATTAGCCTGACCGGCTGGCACCTGCATCTTCAGATAAGAGTCGATCTGTTTAGCCATATATGGTCAAGCGTTCCAAATAGATGAAGCGATCCGTGCTGATAACCCGGTTATCAACCTTTCTCGACTTGGGAAAAATCCAGTTCGACAGGCGTAGACCTGCCAAAAATGGTGACAGCAACCACCAGTTGCTGCTTCTTGTAGTTAACTTCCTCGACGGTCCCGCTAAATTCGTTGAACGGCCCGTCGATGATGCGGATGAGCTCGCCTGGCTCAAAAACGGTCTTGGGCGTGACCTTCTCTCCGCCTTGATCGATCCGGTCCAAAATAAGCTGAATTTCAGCTTTCGGGAGCGGCGTGGGCTTGGCAATTGTACCGCCAACGAAGCCTGATATGCGTGTCGTTTTTGTAACTAACTCCCAAGTCGTCTCATCCATCTCCATGTTGACGAAGATATAACCGGGGTAAAAGCGACGTTCGCTACGTCGTCGCTTGCCACCACGGAGTTCTACAACCTCCTCACTCGGCACCAAAATAGCGCCGAATTTGTCGGCTAAATCCGAGTATTTCACACGCTCTTCAAGCGTGGCGGCTGCCCTTTTCTCCTGACCAGCTTGGGCACTAACAACGTACCACTTCTTGTTAGGATCGTCGAGGACGGCGCGATCGAATAGCGGTTGCTCAATGGTCCGCACTTCGGACGTGTCTGCCTCGTGTTCCGTAGGCGACGGTTCTTGATCGGCTGTTTCTGACTCACTAGCAGTGACGTGATCAACCGTTTGACTCACCGTCTCTGTCGCGTCTCCTGACGTTGTTGGTTCTTTATCCAATGGCTTGTTTTACTCCCCACGACAGTGCCGAATCCAATCCCCATAGGATCAACGCTACAACTAAGATCAATGCGATAACAATCAATGTCGTCTGAAGCGTGACCTCACGCGTGGGCCAAACCACGCGTCGTATTTCCGCGCGCGATAGGTTCGCTAACTCCCACAATTGCTTACCTCGTTTCGTAAGGTAAAGTAGATACAACGCTAATAGCGCGAGACCTACCAATACGAGTGCTCGCAGCAGCAGCGACGTTTCACCGAAGTACCAGTTTCCGATGACGCCGGCGGTGAGCACAGCGAATACACCCAACCACTTGACGCGGTCGAGTAAGTCAAAGCCTTCCGTTCTATCTGTGGTTTTTGTTGTTGCCACTTTTTGTCGATCTACGATTTGGTTATGTTGAGAGTTGGCAGGCCAGGAGGGTCTCGAACCCCCGACCTAGGGTTTTGGAGACCCTCGCTCTGCCAACTGAGCTACTGGCCTTCTCTCTCACTCGCGAACTGTTCCGTCAGCCGTCATCGGTAAGCTGTCAAGCAGCAACGCTCCCCTCGGCGCTACTTTGTCAGCGTCTAACAAGCGGATGGTGCTCACAATCGGATTTGAACCGATGACCTCTTCCTTACCAAGGAAGTGCTCTACCGCCTGAGCTATGTGAGCCTTGTTACTTTTTGTGACATGACCCACCACTCGCATACTGGTGCGGGTAGCGGGAATCGAACCCGCGCCATCAGCTTGGAAGGCTGAGGTTCTGCCACTGAACAATACCCGCCACATCCGGCTCACCCTAACAAGCCCACGGTCTTGATTGGTGGAGGGGGTAGGATTCGAACCTACGAAGGCTGAGCCGTCAGATTTACAGTCTGGTCCCTTTGGCCGCTCGGGAACCCCTCCTGCACGTGCAAATGTAGGCGGGACATTTTCGTTATCCGACCCCTCTATGTCAAACGATTCCGAGTTTAAAGCGGTAATCCTAGATTGAATTTGGTGCCGCCACAAGGAATTGAACCCTGGACCTTCTCATTACAAGTGAGCTGCTCTACCGGCTGAGCTATGGCGGCACTAAGCACCCAAATTCCGTTGGCGTATGAGGTCAGGAAGCGCGGAATTCTAATGTCGTCCGCCGTAATCGGCAGAGCTTCTTTATGGCTCTGACGTCTTCAGTAGTGCTCGTTTCGCTTTTTCAAGATCCAGTTCTGCATCAGGAAAGAGTGGATCCATTTGCTCCAATTGGGCTACAACAATTTCTGCTACAGCTAGTCGAGCAAAGCGTTTCTGATCCGCAGGAATAACGAACCACGGGGCAGCTCCCGTCGACGTCGCCTTGATCGCCGCCTCATACGCGGACTGATATTCATCCCAATATTGTCGTTCACGAATATCACTCAACTCAAACTTCCAGTTTTTCTCCGGATCATCCAGCCGTTCGACTAATCGCTTGAGCTGCTCCTCCTTCGAAACGTGAAGAAAGAACTTCAATACCGTTGTATGTCCTTGTCTCGTCAAATGTCTTTCGAAACTTCGAATGTCCTCAAATCGTTCATCCCAGAATGATTCTTCGATTGCTTCTATGTCGAATCCACGAAGCTTCAAGAGTGTTGGATGAACACGAGTGACGACGACTTCCTCGTAGTGAGAACGATTGTGTACGCCGATGTAGCCTTGTGCAGGCAGATCGCGCCAGTGGCGTTGAAAATAGGATTGCTCTAGATCATCCTGAGTCGGAACTCCGTAGGCGTGAACTCGCACGCCAGCTGGATTGAGTCCGGTCGTCACATGACGAATCATGCTGTCCTTTCCCGAGGCGTCCATTCCTTGAAATACCAACAGTAATGCACGTGAATGCTCCGCGAATAACCGGTGCTGGAGTTCCGCAAATCGTCCCACAATTTCCTTCAGCTGCTTCTGTGCTTCTTGCTTACCAAGCGTGAAGCCGGGTTGACGCGTCGCACGTTTGCTCAAGGAAAACGTTTTATTCGGCCGGACGATGAATTGATTTTGGTTTGTAATCTGAGGAATAGTTACACCTTTTGCAGACGTGAATACCTGTTAGCTAGTCGCAGTAGCTAAGACAGGAGAATTTAAGTGACAAGCAGCTGTTGGTCTGGATTAAATCTGCTAGCTCATCATGTAGCCTAACGGGGTCTCTTTAGAACTTGGCGAATAAAAGTTTCGCACGTTTGGCAGTACACGATCCAAGTCACTCGGCGCAACGCCGAACCACAGCGCCAACTCTGCGAAATACTCCTCCGTACTGGTCGTTGGCATGAACACACCTCGCCCCGTGTCCATTGGGTGGTTCTGGTGCAACGTTGGGTACGTGCCGTACATCTGCCCGCCATTCACAGCGCCACCCATGACGAGATGGTGTGCCCCCCAACCGTGATCAGATCCCTTACCGTTCGATGTCAAAGTACGACCAAAGTCTGAAACAGTAAAGGTCGTTACTTGATCGTAGACGCCAATTTCACGTAATGCGTCCCTAAATCGACTCATTGCATAACTAACGTATGGCAACATGCGCGCTTGATTGTTCAAAACCTCATCATGATGGTCCCAGCCACCGATTTGTACGAAGAACGTCTGACGAGTTGCCCCCAGAATCTCCCGTACAGAGATCACTCGAACTATCTGACGCATCGCAGTAGAAAGTCGTTGATTAATAAAGACTGTCTGAATGTCCGGAGCTTGTTGCATTGCTTCGACGAACGTCTCGGCGTTGTCTATCGCTTTCCGCATACGTAGGGCATACTCGTTGCGAAGTAAGTTACTGTGATCGACACTGAAGACATCGTCGATCATCAGTTTCCGCTTGCCGTTGTAACCACCGTCGTCGCCATACGACCAAATACTCTGCGCTCCATCGCCGGTCGCATGGATGTTGTAAGGCACCGCACGTTCGCCACTTTGAAACACATTCGTGCCATTCAGCGAAATGTTCATCGAGATTCCGTTCGCCAACTCTGGACCTTGCAGGTCGGCAATTCGTCCAGCCCAGCCTTGCGTCGCACTTCGACTGTAGCTCACGGCGGTCTGCCACTGCATCTGTTGATCAGAATGTGAATACAGTCCTAGCGGGACCTTAGCACGGCCTTGCTGTAAAGCAATCGGATCGATCGGTTCAAGCAATGTACCAACGTTATTTACTATCGCTAATTCGCCTTGACGATAGAGTTGCTCGATATCAGTCAAACCAGAATGCAAGCCGTACGTACGGCCTTCATCGTTTTCAGGCAAAGGCAACAGACTGTCGCGCTCTAGCGCGAGGTCCGACCTAAACGTGCGATACTCGTCGTATTGGTCTTGATCGTATGGCGCCAGCATGTTGTAGGTGTCGTTACCACCAGCCAACATGATGCAGACGAGTGCCTTGTAATCGCCCCCATGATGGTGAGCTGCCGCTTGTCGTGCGAAGCCTAACGAGAGCATCGTACTCGTGGAAGTTGCGGCCGCAACCCCAAGCCCACAAGAATGGGTCAGAAACGTCCTGCGTGATGCCACGGCTAACCCTCCACCACATAGGTTGGCGACATGGCAAAGAGGTAAATCGCATGTCGAGCACGGTCGAGTTTGTTGGTACCAATACTCTCTACACCTAGCTTGATGCGTAGACGCGTCGCTTCATCAAGACGACCGGCTGTCATCACAATATCTAACCGATCAATGAGAGCGTCGACGTCATCGGCTAAGTCCACGTAATCGTCAAGATTGATGTTTGTAGGTGTAAACGGTTCGCTTGGTGAGAACAGTCGATCGTCGTGAAACAGACCAAGATCGATCAAATTGACCATGTTGATCACTGTAGTCGCCGTTGTGATCTGGAATTCCGGTGCGACGAGATTGTTTTTGGCGAGTGTACCTGCCGGTGAATGGAACGGTGAATAGAAATTGAACACGCTCGGGGCATTTATTGGGTGCTGTTGGCCGTGATAGTTCATCGTATAGCCGTTGTTGTAGAACAAGCCATCCTCACACTCTGCATTGAACTGTCGTGCTAAAGCTGTCAAGCGCAAAACCGGTTCACGCATCTTGCCAAAAGAATTCGGAATCAGAGGATTCGTAACTTCGGGGTCGAGCAAGATAGCTTTGATCACAGCCTTCATATCGCCTCGTACACCTGTAGTTTCCCCATTGAATGCGTTGGTGACACGTTTGACATATGCAGGCGATGGGTTGGAGGTTGTTAATCGCTGTATGAGTTGGCGACCGATGAAAGGTCCGACATTTGGATGGTTGAACAAACTGTCAACCGCCATTTCGATATCTTCCGTACCCGTTTGCCCTTTAGGAACAACTACCCCACCTAACAAGTGCTTCGGACCAGGCGAATGGTGTTCCTCAAACATTTGCATTGGTTCGCGAAAATAAGGTCGCCATCGACCAAACCTAGCATTGGGTCCGCTGTAGGACAGACCGGTGAAAATCTTGGCGTATTCGCGAATATCCTCACTGTCATAGGTAGGTATCAGACTTCCTTCAGTGTCACGCTTATGCGTCGCATCGTCATTCAGCTCGAACAAACCAATAGTGAATAGCTGCATAACTTCTCGAGCGAAGTTCTCGTCCGGAAAAATGTTGTGTTCAGGATCGGCCTTCCGGTTATTTACGTGACTCAAGTAAATCCCCATCGCGGGATGAAGTGATACGTTGAGTAGCAGATCCCGAAAATTGCCCGTAGCACCTGCGAGCAAGACATCCATGTAGCTTGTGATCGCTGGGGGATTGTCACGCAGAAGGTCAATATCCGAGACGACAAATATCTGGCTCAATGCGTATGCGACACGTTGTTGAACCTGATCAGGCGCAGTCATGGCTCGATTCCACCACGTTCCGCGCCAAAACGTAATCGTCAGCAAAATCCCGTCATCAGCAGGTTTGAATTCGCCTGCATCACGCCGTCGAACCAAGTCATCAGCAAACTCAAGATGAGATGTAGGCTCTAACGAAAGCTGCTCGTCTAGCCAAGCCTCATGACCTATTTCAGCGATGTCGACGATGCTTTCGTATGGCATGCCGAACGTGGCCTTACTCGCAAACGCCGACGCTGCGTTCAGTTGGGCTTCGTTCGGACCGGGTGGTGGTGGCGGTGGTGGCGGTGGCGCAGGAGGGCTTACGGGGAACGTGGTAGGACCGCTTGTCGAAGAGCCTCCGCCGCCACAGGACATTAGGAGCGCACTGAGCGTTAGAAAGCCCAGGATACGCCCCGCGACTCGAAACGACATCGCATACCCTAATGGTGCGTGTCATTGGAGTATACATTAATTACCCACGAAATTGAAGCTCTCGACGTAGGGTCCTACACCTGAAAGAACGCGGATGGTATCTCTGTTATTTGCAGTCGATTATTCCGTTGAATTCAACTGCGTTAGATCACAATACGTTACTCCGGCTTCCGCGCAACAAAGCAGTAGAGAGGTGTGAAGATACCCTCCTTACCACCATTTACGTACGCCTCCGCCGTTCTATCCATCAGCTTCACTACCTTGTGAGCGTGAGGCGGAAACAGACCGGTAAATTCGGTCACGCGAATCGTCCACTGCACTAGGGCACGACCAATCGGTGTACGACGGAAGAAATTCCCCAATGAGCCACTCTGACTCACCATAGGGTTGTACCAAGGTGTATTCGACTCTTCGCTTTTTGCTAGATCATTGGCTTCGAGAATCTCAAAACCAACTGCTTCTAGCATGCTATTAACCTCGTGAAACGACGCTATATCTTTCAGTGCAATCCCGCGCATCAATTCCTTCTTCAACGTCTGATGGTGTGCATTAGTCGACTCAAAGTTGTCAGTCAGACACATTTCCTGACCCCACAACCTAGCGCCAGGCTTCAGAACGCGAAAAATCTCCGCGAATGCGTGCAGTTTGTCCGGTGCATGGCAAGTTGACTCAATCGCGTACCCAGCGTCAAACATGTCCGCATTGAGTGAACTCATGTCCATGAAACTGCATTTCACATATTCCGCTAGATGGTTCAATCCCGCAGCTTCATTCTTCACCTTTGCTTGAGAAAGCTGATACTCATTGTTGTTGATGCAGTAAACCTTGACACCGGCTTCCTTTGCTACACGCCTCATCGGTCCGCCGACGCCGCATCCTATATCGATGACCTGCATTGACTCTTCTAATTCAAGCTTCTCAATCATCAGACGTTGGTGCCGCACGACAGCATCTTCCAGCGACTCATTTGTCGCAATGGGCGCGAAGTGGAGCGAATCTCCCCACCCGTACTCCATCAATTCGTGACATAGATCGTAATAGTCGTTAACTATCTCGGCGTGATCGTAGTCGTTGTCATCGAGTTCACCACGCAGTCGCTTGTCTGAGCTACTTTCGAGCTGACTTAGCCGGCTATCTGCCGACCAATTCGCATATGCACTGTGCATCCTGCGAACGAGACTGAAGAACTTAATATCGCTGGGCAAATCCCCACCTACTTATGCACGTCGATAACAAGAAGGTAGGCGCTGACCGTCTTCCGCTCACCTTCGTGGACGGATTGTAGTTCAGAAGTGCGATTCTCTACTCACCATCGTCTTGCCCCACAGATGTTGTTGCCATGACATGGACGTAAAGACGATATGGCGCATTTACTTCGCTGTCGTTCTTAGGCTTGGTATCGATCTGTGAGTGTCTCAACAGAATCATGTTCCTTGTTCGTCTCAGCTGCATTTTTTGAAATTAGTTTTTGCTGCGGCTGGTTGAACAGTTAACTTGCGTTGAATCCCTCTAGCATGCATTACGGAATAAGGCAGAGATGGTTCGAAACTATGTATAGTTCGACGTGAAATGAACCTTCGGAGTGGCTAATGTTCAGCCTCTCGTCTGACTTAGCGTGGCGTGCAACCGCCACGGCAACCGTTTTCGGTCTTGCGTTGATCTGGTTGTTATCCGGTGTTCTCGCTGCAGACGAAACACAAATTCAGCCGAGTCTTGCTCAAGTGAACGATGCCGCCGCTGAACGAGCGAACACCCGACGGCCGGTCACAATACGGGCGCGACGTAGCGTAGCGTTCGAAAAGGCACGCGTGCTAGCTCTTAACGGTAGAACAGAAGTAAAGCACATTGCCGCCGTCAAATCTGAAACAACGGGTCGGGTTGTTAAACGCAACGTAACCGACGGTGCGACTGTCAGCAAAGGTGACCCGATCTGTACTGTCGAAGTCAATGACCGCGATGCTAGGGTGACGGCCGCCAATGATGCCGTGACGCTGGCTAAACTCGAACACGAAGGCGCGTTACGGTTGCGAGAGAACGACTATCAGCGTGAATCTGAAGTTGTCGCAGCGAAGGCAAATCTCAGCGCTATGCAACACTCGCTGGTGCTCGCCGAAGAAGCGCTCGCCAATACCGTAGTTCGTGCACCGATATCAGGCTTCGTCGAACGTGTTCATGCGAATGTCGGCGACTTTTTCGTGCCAGGCTCACCGTGCGCGACGATCCTCGACCTCAACCCAATCTACGCCGTCGTCCACGTTCCCGAACAGTTTGTAGATCAGATCACGTTGGGTTCCGAAGTTAACGCGTCCCTTGCAACCGGACGCATCGCGAAAGGCGAAGTTTCATTCATCGGCAAACAAGCGGCTAACAGCTCGCGTACTTTTCGAGTCGAGGTCGCCGTGCCAAACGAACAGTACGAAATTCGATCGGGTGTTACCGCAGAAGTCGGATTACCTTTAAAAACCCATCTAGCGCATCAAGTGTCTTCTGCATTGTTGGTACTAGGGGATGACGGCACACTTGGTATCCATACGGTGAACAACTCTATCGTCGAGTTCCACCAAGTTGAAATTGTGACCGAGGACAGTGATGGCGTCTGGATTAGTGGTTTACCGAGTAATGTCGTCATCATCACGGTAGGCCAAGATCTCGTGTCGCCCGGTCAGCGTGTCGAGGTCCAATGGGTCACGGGGTAAACCTCCCACCTAACGTTAATTCATGTCGGCTCTGATTCACAACGAATAGATGAAAGAAAAGCTCATTGAGATCGCCATGGAGCGGAAGCGCTCCATGATCTTGATCATGGTCGGCATCGTGATATTCGGCGTCGTGGCGCGCTTGTCGATACCCACCGAAAGCGAACCGCGCGTCGAGATACCTTATTTCGTGATAACGGTCGTACATGAAGGTATCTCACCCGAAGATGCAACACGTCTTCTTGTACGCCCCATCGAGCTCGAACTGAAAGCACTTGACAACGTCAAGGAGATCACGGGTACGGGCGCGGAGCACATGGCGTACGTGTCCGTTGAGTTCGACGCTGCCATGGACATCGATGTTGCTATGGCTGACGTGCGCGAAGCTGTCGACCGCGCTAAACCCGAACTACCGATTACAGCCGAGGAACCTGTAGTCACGGAAACCGCTAATACTGACTTCCCAATTGTTCAAATAAATCTGGTTAGCGAGAAGGCGTCTGAGCGCCTTGTTCTGGACACTGCTCGGAGTCTACGAGACCGAATTGAGACGGTACCAGGGATTCGATCGGTAGTAATTCAAGGTCACCGGGATGAAGTGCTTGAAATCACTGTCGAACCCGCGCGATTGCTGGCAAATGGAATCACGGTAGAACAACTGATCGTTGCCCTCACGCGCAACAATCAATTGATACCAGCAGGTTCCCTCGACTCCGGCAAAGGCAGCATTGCACTCAAGATACCTAGTGTCGTCGAAGAGTCTACGGACCTCATCGATCTGCCACTCTTCACAGACGGTGAGACCGTGGTGACCTTAGGCGATGTTGCGACGGTACGGCGCACGTTTAAGGACAGAACGCACTACGTGCGTGCCAATGGGAAACAGGCTGTATCGTTATTTCCATATCGGCAAGTAGGTGCCAACTCGATCGACACGACAAGAGCGATACGAGAAGTCATCGAGGAAATCCAGCCGAACATGCCGGAAAACATCGAGTTGTTCATCACACGCGATGCCTCCGCGTTTGACATGCAGCAAGTGACGGAGTTAGAAGGCAACATTGTTACAGCGTTATTCCTTGTGCTTGCTGTCGTGCTCCCTTCGATCGGATTACGTAGCAGCGTCATCGTCGCACTTTCGATTCCGGTCTCGTTCCTTTTTGCGCTCGTATTTTTATGGTTGTTTGGTCACTCGTTCAACTTTATGGTGATGTTCGGCATGCTGATGGCGCTTGGCATGTTGATCGATGGCGCCATCATCGTGACGGAGGATGCTGAACGCCGCATGGACAGTGGCGCTTCCGGCGAACGAGGTTATGCTGAAGCAGCGCGTCGAATGTTCGCACCAGTAACCGCATCGACGGCGACGACACTCGCCGCGTTTCTGCCGTTACTGTTCTGGCCAGGCGTGCCTGGCGAATACATGCGCTATCTGCCACTCACGGTACTCGCCGTCTTGATCGGGTCTCTGGTCTACACCCTGATCTTCTTGCCAAGCGTCGGTGCCACACTTTCGAGACACATTGTCGAGCGTGAAGTGACGTCGCGCGAAGCCAGTCCCTGGGATCGAGACATTAGTCAACTCAAAGGCTTTTCGCGTTGGTACGCGATGCTCATTTCGTCTGCGGCGCGTCATACCTTCTTCACGCTTGTCGCAATCGTGCTCGCAGTCTATGGAATCTTCTCTTTATATAGCGTCAGAGATCTCGGCGTCATATTCTTCAATGAAAACGACCCCGTTTACTCCCAAGCATTCGTACGAGCGCGTGGGAATCTAAATATCGAAGAGGCACATGCTCTCGTCAGGGAAGTCGAACGAGCAATCGTCGAAACTGATGGTGTTAAGGAAACAAGCACATTTATCAGCAGCGGTTTCGAACGAGGTGAAGGTCAGCGTCAAACCTATCGAGGTGGATCGGCAGCCGATGTCATCGGGACTATATGGGTCGAACTCCACGAAGCAAATCAACGAACGCGAAACGGCATCGAGATTGGCGAGGAAATCCGTGGAAAAGCGTCGCAGATAGGCGGTATCGTCGTGGATCTCAAACCGTTCGAAGGGCAGCTGCTCGCTGGAAAACCCATCTTCATTCAATTTTCTGCGCGTGATCGAGAGAAACTCGCGCCCATCGTCGAGACCGTAAGGGAACACTTAATCAGCGACGTTTCCGGTTTGCGAAATCTCGAAGATACGCTACCGCTTCCTGGTTTTGAATGGCAATTAGATGTCGATCGTGCAAAAGCCGCTCTCTTCGGTGTCGATGTAACCACAGTCGGACTTGCCGCACAACTAATTACTGATGGCGCGAAGCTCGGCGAATACCGTCCCAATGATGCCGACGAAGCCCTTGACATACGTCTACGCTTCTCGGCGTCTAGTCGAAGTATCGATCAGCTCGATGAACTGCAGATTGCAACGAATGAAGGTTTAGTACCGATTTCAAATTTCGTAACCCGTCGTGCCGTCAAGCGCCAAGACGCAATTCAGCGCAGAGATCAGCGCGATATTCACGTGATCCAAGCGGACGTAATGCCTGGCGTGTTGGCTGATGCAAAAATCGACGAAATTCAGGCATGGATCGATACACAAGCATTCGATCCTGAAGTTGATATACGGTTCAGAGGTACTGCGGAAGATCAAGCTGAATCAATCGATTTCGTCGCCAAGGCGTTTTCCTTCGCGCTACTGTTGATGTTCGTTCTCCTGGTTACACAGTACAACAGCATCTACCAGTCTCTAGTCACGATTTTCGCCATTGTCCTATCCACGGCGGGTGTTTTTCTTGGTCTAGTGATCACCAATTCACCTTTCAGTGCAATCTTGAGTGGCGTAGGGATCATTGCATTGGCGGGTATCGTGGTGAACAACAGCATTGTTCTGATCGATACTTTTAACCAAGGTCGCAAAGAACATCCTGAATTCGATCTGGTGCGATTGGTGACCTTGACGGGGTTACAGAGATTGCGTCCCGTCATACTAACCACCGTGACGACCATGATTGGTCTATTACCGCTTGCGAGCCATCAATCAATCGATTTCATTAATCGGACGTGGACGACAGGTGGCAATCTCTCGACTTATTGGGTACCACTTGCACAAGCCATCGCGTTTGGACTGTCATTCGCGACCATCCTCACGCTCGTAGTAACGCCCGCGTTATTGATTCTCCCCGTGGCTGCCGTAGAAACGAGCACGAAATGGCTACGGCGTATTCGAGGCGTCTTACCTTTGGGTGGTACACCGCGTACCGACGTATTCCCAGACTAACCGAACGTCGTTACCTTAAGTGCTAAAACACCCGACGCGTATGGAGTGCTCTTTTACACTTCTTACCCGCTATACCGCCGCTGGTAACGGATTGCGAAGGCTCTTCACCTTAAATTTGAAGCTCTTGTCGGGACTGAATTTTGGCAGCGGGCTCAGCTTAAGTTCATAGTCTTTCGGAATCATCTCAAGATCGCAGTGGTGTGCGACTAGCAACAAATTCGATACTAAATGCAATTCAGTGAAGCGCGAGCCTAAACAGGTGTGGGTACCGAGACCAAACGGATAGAAAGCGCCTCTTTTCCGGTGTTCTTCACGCTCCGGTCCGAAACGATCCGGGTCGAACTTATCCGCATCTTTGAAGTGTTCTTCCAAGTATTGTGTTGCTGTAAAGGCCACGAGGATGTTACTTCTCGCGGGTACTAGGTAGTCGTCTACTTCAAATTCGTTCATCGCCATTCTGTTATGCACAGGTATGACCGGATGTAGACGCATAACCTCCATGATGAAACGATGGGTGTAGTCGATGGCGTCCATCGTGACATGATCTTTCGTAGGGTCGCCATTCTCGAAAAGTGCATCCGCTTCTGCAGATACTTTTTCGTAACAATCAGGATTTTTCATCATTTCATATAGCGCGAAACTCATTTGGCTACCCAAATAATGTCCGGCAATTAATGTAGCAAGAAACGCAAATTCGAGATCGGTTTGTGGCATAAACTGTGGATCTGATTTGTGAAGTGTCAGCAAATCGTCAACAAAATCACGCGGTTTTCCGGCCCTTTCTTCGATCGTATGACTTTCATGGATTTGACGATATACCTCGAGTACATCTTTGAGATACCGCTTCATGCGTGGTGTCTTGAGCATGAATTCCGGCATCACTTTCATTAGGTGGATCTTCAATACCCGAAATTCATACTCTAAAAGTCCGTCTAGTACGCTTATCGCTGGGTCAATACTCGTGGTAACCTGAGCAATTTGGCAACCTGTTAGGCGCTGGCATTCCATTTCACCGGGCACGACGGCGCCATCTAGCCATGTTCCGATACGCTCCCTACCTATTCGGAATAGATCATCGAGCCGATCCTCCACCGCAGCGCGAGAAGTTCCTGCTCGATAGATCTTGCGCATCCTGAAATGGTCCGCCCCGTCCAAGCTTGCGATTGATCGAGCCGTACCCCACGCTGTCTGAAAATCTTCTAAGTAGTCTCGTGTTCGCAGGTATAGTCGCCCTCGTCGGGCTACCCACTGATTCATGTCAGCACCCGCAAGTACCACCGCGCCTTTTCCAAATCCGCTAAGCCGAAAGACGGGTCCGTACTCTTCGTATTGCTCGGTTAGAAATCGAACCAGGTCTTTCTTACGTAGTGCTTTAGATTTGAGATAGGAGCGTAGCTTGACCTTGGGCACGGGTAATCGCTTCGGACGCTCGGGTTGAGCCGAAGCGGGGTCCGAATCACCGACCGCTGACCGAATCGCCTGCCCGAACAAGTCCATACTTGCGAGGAGCTGGATTCGTTCCTGCGCCATCTCAAACTCGTCAGCTTCTAGCATCGACGGAAAACCGTCGCAAACCAATAGCAATCCGATAAGTGTCACGTCATGTGGATCAGGTATTTCCTCGTCAAAAAGTGCGCGACGGATCCGCGCCTTGACCTCTTCCTGTTGTTCTAAGCCAGGACCGACATATTGGCCGGTTCGTAGGACCTTATTGCTTAGCTGCCAATAACCACCGGTGTCATGCACAAGGATTCCAAGGTTGACAAGTCGCTGTAACACGAACTCGATGAATACATCGGCGTTCGGTGCAAAGTACTCAACCCAAAACTGCGGTGTGCGCGGCGTTTGCTCATAGGCAATGATCTCGAGCGCGGGGTCTAAGACCACATCACCGGTCGGCGTTGGATCGATAACTACGAGCGTGTCGAGATCAGCGTCTACACGGTTTCGGAACGACAGGTCGAGTATGACGGCTCCCGCAAATCCACACCACATCCGCCAATCAGATGTAGGCGCTGCCACGAAACCTAGGTCGTCCTTCAACATCAGCAAGACCAGCTCTTCAGCGATCGTGAGCCGATGAGACTCTCCCGATTCCCTGGATTCTGATTCGAGTACTTCTTCTGTCACTGAGCAACCTTTGAATAAAACTGCTGGCAATATCGTCGAAATTGAGATATGTCCTTGTCCGATGCGGAATACGCCGGTCGTGAGCGGTAATTTTGTTTGTCCCAAATCACCACATCTTTTCTAACGTCCTCTTCCAGATCGTTCACTCCTAACCGTGCTGCCAACTTCGCTGCAGGGTTTCGAAGAAGCCTTCTCAACCACCACCAGTTCGGGAGCTTTCGTATGTCGACGATCAACCACAACTCAATCATCTCACCGTCAATCGGAGTAGAAAGAACCCACTGTCGAGCAAGGATGCCGTATTCGGTAGAAATGTTCACCGTCGACATACCCAATCCCCAGACACCAATCTGAATTTCTACATCGAACTGAAGCTTTCGTAAACCAAATGTCAGCATGTTGCGCGTGAACGAATACGACGAGAACAAGAACGGACCACAAACTTCAGTTTCGCGGAGTTTTGTCAACCGAGTGTAGCCGTGAACTTCCTCTAAATGATTCATGTCCACCGAGTTTTCGCTCGTCGTCTGTGGATGAGCTCTTAGGGTTATACGACGCACACCGCGAGCGATGCCATCAGACGGAAATAGAGGCATTTGCCAGCGAGGCTTCATTGAGTCTTGTCCGAAGTACGCGAATATCAAGCCGCTCGTTTCAGCAACTGCAAAACGAATCAATTGTGCAGAACGAGGTGGTTTGACATCGCGTGCGCGAACACACGTTCCACTAACGTCATATTCGAAGCCGTGAAACGGACAAACCAAGTTTCCATTCTTTAATTTTCCGCCAGCAGTAGGACCTAAGTGCGATCCGAGATGCGGACATGTGCCGTCAGCAACGCACACGTCGCCGTTTAAGTCCCGCCAATACACGATTGACTGTCCAAGCCACATCCGTTCTCTTAGTTCACCGCATGCGAGTTCTCGACTCTCCGCTACCACGTACCAACCTTCGGGGAACGGATAAAGCTTGCCTTCCTCAACCGTTGCGGCGCGAACCACTTCGATTCCGTCGTCCATAGCTTCTATGCGTTCAGTCAACAGCATCTCCAGACTTTACGCACATTACGGTCGACGCGAACAGACTAAACGCCATTACGCAATCTTTTTTCTACGGTTCAATTCGTTAGACTCGAGTCCAACCTGCTAATTTTGACTCTTTTTCACGACGTGTCGACCACACTTATTCCCTGCCGTTCTTCCTAGCACGTCTAATTTACTAGCCTACAAGATATTCTGTCCCTTCAGACATCGGCAATTCTCAGACTCAATTCACCGCCGATCGCGCGTTCAACCCCGGTAGAGGTCTTAATCAGATACGCACCTTCGTCATCAATTCCTGCGCCAATACCTGAGATCGACGGTTCTGATCCCGCTAGTAAGATGTTCCTTCCTCGGAGAAAGTCACGTCGTTTCCAACCTTCTTTAAAAGGCTCAAAACCAAAATCTTCAAAACGTCGAATCGCATCGTGAACGGCGTTAATCAAGTGAGCGACAAGACTATTGCGGGAGCAGGACGCCGAGTGATCAACGATGCGAGTTGCTCGATAGCTCCCGGTAACTTCAACTCCGGGTGCGTCATTCACATTCATACCGATCCCCACGACCAATGATGCGGGACGTTGCGCATCTGCCAATTCGATCAAGATTCCACCCACTTTCCGTTGGTCAATCAGGATGTCGTTCGGCCATTTCAGACTCACATCCTCGATTTCGAGACCATCTAGTACTTGGGCTACCATCAATCCGATCGCAAGACTGATGGAACCGATTTCGGTTGTTGATCGATCAATTGAGATTCCCACACTCAGTGCAACATTTTTTGCGAAGGGTGATACCCACTGACGACCGCGACGACCTCGCCCACCTGTTTGCACCTCAGCGGTACGTACCCGACCATTGATATCACTATCTCGAGACAGTTCTAGTAAGTCAGTATTTGTGCTCTGAGTGCATGACAGTACATCCAATTGGTGTAGCCAGTTTCGAGTTGATTCATTCAAATGGGCTTTGATCTTTGCGCTACTTAAAAATCCAGTCGGATGCGGGATAGGCACACCTTTTTCAAACCGAACTCCGTATTCAGCAAGTTCTGCTCGAACCGACAGATCGACATCAATCTCCTTGAGGTGTTGGCCTTGTGCTAATGCCTCAAACGCCGCTTCTAGATCCATTCTGCGCTTTCGCTCGTTGCTCGCCAAGTTGTCACTTCTAGCAGTCACCTAAAAAGCCTATCACTACACTTATCGCCTTCAGGCGCTTCTTGCGTCGTTCGGTCTTACATTCTGCAAGGCACGCATATGGAATTCGGCAAGTTCAAATCAACCGACGCACTTAACAAGACCTTCAATAGGGTCAAGACGCTAGGTCTCGAGACGAATATCTATGAACTCGACACCTACGGGTTCACCGTTGTCCCACCGGATAAAGTCGCTGACAAGGCGTTCTTTGAACGCATCCGTGAAACGGTCCTTCGAATCTGTAAAGAGCGTACCGGTCTGGATTTCTCACTTGACAGTAATGGTGGTTTTGGTGAATACAAGGCGCAACCACAGTCAGATGGTCAATTCCTCCTTTTTTATCTACTGATGGCTGATCGTGTTTTCGAGGAATGGGTGCTGAATCCAACGCTGTACGCGCTCATCGACTATCTAATGCGTGGTCAGCAACAACTGTCCAGCCTGACTTCATTCGTCAAATGGAAAGGCGAACGCGACACCTTGGGTTTACATAGCGACTCCCCACCCGACCGAGACGGGCATCTACCAGCATGCTCTGACGTCGCGAATGCGGCTTATTGTCTTACTGACTACACGTTGGATAACGGTGCAATCGCGATGGTACCCGGCAGTCATCTCTACTGTCGGCAACCTGGAGCGGGTGAAGGTGAAAAACGAGCTGTACCTGTCGAAGCGGAAGCAGGTTCTTTGATTGCCTGGCACGGCAATACTTGGCACGGTGCGTTCCCAAAGAAAACAGACGGTCTGCGTCTAAATGTAACCAGCTACCATTGCCATCGACGGCTGAAGACGCAAGAAGCGTACCAATGGCGCGTTACGCAGGAAATGCTTGACCGGAATCCGCCCGAATTTGCGCGATTAGTTGGCGCAGACGACCATATGGGGTGGGACGAACATGGTCCAGACTATACGCGTGGTGTTAAGTACATGTCCGAAGACGCGAAAAAGCGATTCGCGCGATTAGCCAATCGCAAAAAGAAAGCAGCGTGAATTCCGTGTTGCGAATCTGCAGTCAAACGAGGTAGACCGTTGCATGGCTGAATCGAATTTGATCACGACCCTTGATGAGTTTCAAGAGGAATATCGAAAAGGCATCGGCACAGTCTTACCACATCGACCCTCTAAACAAGCGACGGTTGATAACTTACGCCGTTATGCTGACGGTGTAGGCGACTACAACCCGTTATTCAGGTCGCCCGAATATGCCAATTCCAGTCGCTATGAAGACCTCATCTCGGCACCGACGTTCTTGTACGCAGTTACCCTTGGAGTCGTGGCGGGCGAAACGGGTGCCATCAATCGAGCACGTGTAAATACTCAGTACCTTCCAGTGAATTACGCAGGGGCGGAAATTGACTTCCTCCGACCGATCTGGCGCGATGACACGATTACAGCAACGGAAACTGTTGGTGAGACGATACGTAAGACGAGCTCGCGCATAGGACCGATCAACTTCAATACAGGACTCGTCGAGTTCACAAACCAGCGCAAGGAAGTCGTAGCGACGATCAAAACCTTGATGGCTCGCTATCAAAATACTGGTGGGACCCTGGAGTACAACCGCGAAGCGAAAGAACCCACGCAACGAACAATCGTACCGGCAGATCCGCTGGTCTTCGAGAGGAAAAGGCAAGGTAGCGATGTGCTCTACTGGGAAGATGTCGTTGAAGGGGACACACTCGATCCTTTGCAGAAAGGTACCTACTCCGTGACCGAGCTGTTTCTGTTCACCCATGGCGTACTTGGCACGGGTCGTAGCACACGTGCAGCTTTAGCGGCGGAAGGTTCGACGGATCTTGGGGGCGGGGGCCGATTTGATGAAGAACACGCTCAGAAACGACGCAATATGCCTGGTCAATTTGATTACGGTCCACAGCGCGTGTGTTGGCTGGCACAGGCTGCAACTGATTGGATGGGCGATCACGGCACGTTAAGAAAACTTCATGCCTCAATTCGTCACCCCAATGTTGTCGGGGATACGAACACCGTCATAGGTAATGTGAATAAAAAGTACATCGAAGGCGACGACCACTTGGTTGAGTTATCGATCGAGAACCAGAATCAATCAGGTTTAGCTACGGCATTCGCGACAGCGACCGTGACACTCCCTACTAATTAAGTTGGTCGGCATTCAAGCTCCGACCTAGTCGACGCAAATTGCGCAAAGCAAGAATTTAGGATCTAAACATTTGGATAGGGCGAGCAAACGTTCCAATACGGTTGCTCGCCTGAGTATGCCGATGCCACGATCGGTAGTGGCCGTCGCTACGATGACGCCTCTATATCGAAGCGACCGAGGTCCTCGCCGTACACCGGCAGCGGCTAATCACTCGGAGCTCGCTAGATCACGTTCTTCACACGAGCGTCGTGTCTCTCACCGCTACGGTTGAGGTCGCCACCGCACTTGTGCACCAATTTGCCTAGGTTCAGTCAGTGAGCCTTGTAGGTCGATAGATATCGATTCAGAAATACCGATCTTGTCGAACACGTTCTGCACGTATACGCTGGAAGACCAAACACCATCTGCCGAATCCCAGTTGGCGCGTAAATCCAAACGACTGTACGCAGGAATCTCGTTCTTTGGAATGTTGCCCGCACGTTGTGGCCAACGTGCACCGGTGTAACTCCACGTGCCGAGTAGCTGCAATGCCCCTCTTTCCGCTAGAGGAATCTGATACGCGGTCGTCAGCGCTAATTTATGGTTGGGCATTTGTGGAAGTTCATCGCCAGTGTGATCTCTCGGGATGGGTACGCGGTTGGTATCTTGAAAGTCATCAGACGTACCTACGACACCATCAGGTCCTGCAGGATCTGCGCGAGGATTCGTGAATACGTAGTCCTCGAATTCCTGATCCGGATCCGCCCGAACGACCGTACTATGCGTTCCCAGTTTGGATTGAAGATGGTTGTAGAAACCCGATAGTCGCCAACGATCATTCAGGTGAAATAAGAACTCGCCTTCGAATCCCCAGATTTGCGTGCTGTCGCCAACGTTAATGGTATGTTCGCGTAGGGGTGTGTCGTCGGTCGGTTGCAGAAATATCGGGTCTACCGGTTGCAGAGCGGTCAGCTGGTAGTTTTCGAAGTCTTGTAGGAACAAACCACCCGTGAACTGCAGCCTACTGTCGAGGAAGAGACCTTTAAGACCAAACTCGTAATTGATGAGCTCTTCCTCGTCAAAGCTACTCTTGACATCTAAATACTGCCAGTTGAACCCTCCGGCTCGATAGCCTGTCGACAGGCGACCGTAATACATCAGGTTTTCTCTTAATACATACTCGAGACTGACATGACCGATTACCGCTTCCCAAGACGTTGGTGTCGGCGAGCCTGCACTGCCGGTAAATACCACCGGCACGCCCGTGCCAAAGAAATCACCTACGAACAGACTGTTCGGCAGTGTTCCTGGCAGCGAATCACCAATGACATCCACAACGTCGGGTGGTACAACACGGGTTCTGACCTTATCGTCCTTGGTCCAACGAAGTCCACCCGAAAGGTTCCAATGGTCGTCGAACTGGTATTCCAAGTTGACGAACGCAGCGCGTGTTTCTGACGTTGTCGCACTAAAGAACGAACTGCTTCGTACGTGGTCGGTACCCATTGGGCAACCAACCCCGAAGCTCCCGAAGACGATTCCGGTATTCGGATCACCAAAACGAGGAATGAAAAAATCGTCCAAATATGACTGACAGCTGGTCACGACAGTTTGGCCAAATATCGGCGAAGCTGCGACAGCCGCTTCATCTGCATCCACGAATCTCCACGGTGCTGCGTAGTTGAAGCCTCCTTGGTCCCAGAACGTCTCATTCTCATAGCTATAGATTCCAGCTACATAGTTGAAAGGACCGTCAAAGTTCGAAATTAACTGAAGTTCATGTGACGTTTCGTCATTCATGAAACGGTGAATGGTCTCAGTATCTTCGAATGCCAACCCGGCTGCCGCTAGCGTTGTCCAACACGTATGTTCATCGGTCATGCCAACCGTGGGGCAATCAACTTGGATTGAGGTTTCGAGATCTGCGGGTACACTCGGTTCACCTGGTCGGCCGACCCGTGCTGTGCCATCCCCATCCTGTCCCGCGGCAGTTTGCGTTTCACCATCGCCTAGGGTGTATCGCAATAAAAGCGAATCGGAAAATGCCCAATCGATGTTCAGTTTTACGCGTGTCGTTTCACTGTCTTGCACACCGTTGCGGTTGCTAGCGATTACGTTCCGTAGATCATCGCAATGAACTTCAGCGTCAATCGGCGTGGTTTGAAAGACGCTTGTACCACTCACACCGGTAATCGGTGGGTTATCACATTCGGTGAGTGACGGCATTGGTTGGTCATATAAGAACCAATTACCTTGCCGTGGGTTGTTTCGAGCCACATCGGCAAACCGCACTAAAGCTTCTTCTGAACCTTGATCTTGCGTGTACTCATAACCGAGATTGACATCGAGCGCATCGTTCTTGAAGCGCAATTGTGGTGAGAATGAACGTTGGTCAGGGGCTCCCAAATCATTGCCTCCGCCGATATTCTCCTGAGAACCGTCGCCCGTTAGAAAGCCGCCACGTATGCGATAGAACAACGAATCCGTAATGGCTCCCCCAATCGCGGCATTAATACGTTGCGTCATCTGGTCCGTTACTTCTGCAAGCACGATCGTATCTCGTTCAGCAGTCGGTTTACGCGTGTGATAGCTAATCGATCCCGCAATCGAGTTTCGACCGTTTAGGGTACCTTGAGGACCGCGCGCTACCTCAACACGCTCAACATCGAATAGATTCGGTGCGAGTCCGTAAGTGTCAACCGTGTATACACCATCTACATAAATTGCGACGGCTAAATCGGAGTGAAGTTCTCGTGCACTCTGTGTCCCGATTCCTCGGATCGTGATGCCCTGACCATCGCTTCTTTGCTGTAATGCCGCACTTCCGAATTGAAGTCCGGGGACCAGCTGCTCTAAATCGAGAGCGTTAGAAAGACCTAGTTCCTCGAGCATTTGTGCGCTAAGTGCCGTCAACGTAAGAGGTACCTCGAGGACGTTCTCTTCACGCTTCTCTGCCGTGACAACGACCTCTTCGATCACGCCTGCCAATTCGTCTTGCTCGTTACCTTCAGCAGTTTGCTCCTGCTGAGCTTGGACGGTAAAAACGCTCACAATCAGCGCGAGGGAAATACTCTTGTGGAAGAGTGTGAACTTTCTAAAGGGAAAGTCAGACGTGGTTATAAGACAGTGATTGAACATCTGTCATGCCTCCGACGCCGCTATCATGCGACGAAAACTGTACCGGCGTCAATCTACTATACAAAAAATAAATGAAAAAACTAATTTCTGACGTACGATGCTCTATATTTCCTTCAATTTTTAGAACTAGAAGTCCTACCAAACTGGCTAATCAATTACAAAACGTCGTGTTTTAGCTTATCGACCTAGCGTTCCGTCCGGAATTTGAATAGATCTAGTTAATATCCTGCTTAGCTCAAATCGAAGTCACCCGTAGCTCCACGAATTAGCGATATGACAGAGCCTTTGGTTTTCCCTCTGACCCATGATGCGCCATTGGCTTTGGTAGGCGGAAAAGGTCGATCGTTATCTCGTCTGTGTCGTGGAGGCTTCCTGGTTCCGAACGGCCAAATCCTGACTACGACGGCTTACAACACGTTTGTCGACACACACGCAATCCGCGAACCCATACTCAAAGCCTCTTTACCCGATATTCAGTCGGGCAATGTCGTATTCAGTGAAGCTGAGACACGTGTCAAAAGGCTGTTTGACAGCTATCCACTGTCAGGAGAGCTGGAAAAAGCGATCGCTAGCGTCTACGAACATCTAGATGGAAACCATCTACCGCTCGCGGTCCGATCGTCGGCAACATTGGAGGATCAACCAGGACAGTCGTTCGCTGGCCAACACGCCTCCTACCTAAACGTCAACAGCTTCGACGCTTTAACCGAAGCTGTAAGGGATTGCTGGGAGTCCCTTTGGTCTGAACGCGCGCTTAGTTACAGGTATCAAGTAGGCATAGACAACACAAATGTCGCAATGGCTGTCGTAATTCAGTGCTTGGTTTCAGCTGATGTCTCAGGTGTCTTGTTCACCGCCAACCCCGTGACGGGTGCACGGAATGAAATTCATATCAACGCGAGTTATGGCTTCGGCGAAGCCGTAGTAAGTGGCGCGGTTGATCCTGACGAATTCGTACTTGACCGTCCGGCCTTCGGTGTTAAAACCACCCGGCTAGGTACGACGTCCGACCAAGACGAAGAGCATAACGTTGATGTTGGCGGCGATCAATCTGACGACGCAATTCGATCTGCCACGGCGTGTTTGACGGCTACTCAGCTAACGACACTCGGTCAACGCGCAGTCGCAATCGAACACCTGTTCCACGATAACCCCCAGGATATCGAATGGGCGTTTGGCGAAGGTGAGCTCTGGATACTGCAGTCTAGACCCATTACACGGCTGCCACCCGAACCACTCGGCAACGTCCGTTGGGATCCGCCCGAACCAGGCGCATACTTGCAGCGCTCGCAATGGGTCGAGCATGTCCCCGAACCTGTCAGCACCCTATTCGAAGACTTACACATGCGTCGCTCACTGCAAGAGGCATGGGGTCGTAATCTGACAAGGCGAGGTAACCACGATTTCGAGGACACGCAACCTCCCGCCAGCTTTGTCTTAACGACAACCGTGAATGGATTCGCGTATCGGCAAGTAGGCGAACCGCCTAGTACAGGTAACCTCGCGCCAACTCGAAGAAAACGCTCTTTCCGTTTCGCGCGGTTCTGGTCTCGTCTGCGTGTCTACCTCACGTTCACTCCCAGATGGCGATACGTCGCGTTACCCCGGTATTTGAAGCAGATTCGGATGTGGGATCAGCTCGATCCATCCTCTGCTTCTGTTGAGCAGCTCTGGAAGGGAATCCGTGCATTATCACAAGCGGACGCCGCCTATTGGTTCAACGGGGGAGTTTGGAACGCATTTTCACTTAGTCGTGGTACTGAATCGCAACTTCAGAACTTTCTTCACGAGTTTGGCGACCACCAGTTTTCGAGTGGTCAATTCTTGAGTGGCATGAGGTCTCCTGCGTTCGATGCCCAACGGAGTTTGTTTGGCATCGCAGCGCTGATCAAACGTGACGGCGAGCTATTCCGCGCGGTGATTACGCATTCACCTCACCAGATGTTCGGCATATTGAAGTCGAAGTCAGACGACAAGGTCATTACCGACGCAATCGATCACCATTTCGCACGATTCGGCCATCAGCTTCGGACACTCGATTTCTGTGAACCGCTAGAACTCGAAAGTCCTCTCAATACGTTAAACACCCTACACAACTATCTACTTCGAACCGATCTCGATCCTAATGCAAATCGTGAGCGACTCAAACAGGAGCAACTTCACACTCGGAAAAACGCGGGGAAATACTTCAGCGGCAAGTTGAAGCTGAATTTCTGGTGGCGATTGTGGCTTGCGAGACACTATTACCCTAATCGCGAGATGGCGATGTTCCACTTGGGTAAAGCATGGACCGTGCTGCGTCCACTCGCGCTCGAGTTAGGTCACCGATTGGTCGATCGAGGCACGCTACACGATGCGGAGGATGTCTTCTATCTCTACGCTGAGGAACTTGGTCGTGCAATTCGCAGCATCGTCGCTGTCGATCGTTTGCCAGAGACTCACCGCGAAGCCCATTACCCCGACGGGGCAGCGTTACCTGAGTTAGCCCCAAAAGCAACAGCCCGGCGAACGCTCCGGTCGCGTCGGAAGAGTCTGAAACCGCCTTTTCTGATTCCTGGACCGCCTCCTTGGGCACGCTTACATTCACCCGCCGTCGATGAAAAAGCAGAGAGCGTACTTAGAGGTTCACCAGTTAGTCCCGGGCGGGTCTCCGGTGAAGCATGTGTCATCCGTTCGATAGACGACTTAGCTGAGCTTCGGTTCGGAACCATTCTCGTTTGCCCTACCACGACGCCTGCCTGGACACCGATATTCCCGCAAGTCATAGGACTGGTAACTGATATCGGCGGGATTCTTGCCCATGGTTCGATTGTCGCACGAGAGTTTGGCATCCCGGCCGTGCTAGGGCTTGTTGACGCGACCGAAAAGATTCAAGACGGACAGATGATCACCGTCGACGGAGACGCAGGTACGGTTCACATCTGAGAACGTGCTTTACGTCAGGCAAGCTGCGAAGCGACGTAACTCTTCGATTTGTATTTACGCTAGCGCTTAGACGACAACTAGATCCACCGAACTAGCCCTTCCGCTTCGCGCCGTTTTCTTTACGTTTCTCACCACGCGCAGCGTCGATTTTCTGCTTCATCTGGTAGATCCAAAGACCATTCTTAACCTCGTCCGATACGGGTTGATCTAACGCCGGTATACGCTTGTATTGGCCACGCTCCATGGCTAGCCTGGTTGCAACCGTTGTCTTCGGTCCTGAATACGTACCGATCTCAATGAGTCCCGACGAGTAATAGCCCATGCGCTGCAGTAGCTTTTCTGACGCGTTCTCCAATACGTCCGGATCGATCGAAAGCTGCCAGTTTTCCTGTTGTCTCAACCAAGGCTTGACGTTTGAGTTCGTCATGATGTAGCGCCACTCATCCGTGTGATTGACGCCTGTTCCGTGTAATAAACGGCCATCCATCAACACAACCGTACCGCCTCTGGCTTCGATGTTCACTGCCGGAGGTAATGGACCTACCTCTTCTCCTGGTTTTGTGTTAGAAACGATCCGATGGCTTGTTGGAATGACCAATGTACCGCCATTGACCTCACTCATGTCCTGCATGATGTAGACCGTGTTCACCAGGATTGGGGCATGCGGTGTTTGAATCGGATGAATCGCACCGGAATCTTGATGAAGGTTTTGTGGATAGCTTCCAGGGCGAGCGATATTCGAGGCAAATGAATATGCGTAATGTCCGGGACCCAGCAATTCTCTGTTGAGTTGCTCAATCATCGGTCCACCTTGCACCCATTCTGGGTCGAACTCGATGCACTTGGCGAAACACTCACCCTTGTTAACTAACGTCCACATGATGTGGAAGTGTGGCGTCATATCTGCTAAACCACACGCACGTTCCGCCGCAGCCTGCTTCTCAAGACGATCTCGCATATAGGAGCATTGGTATTCGCTCATCGCATCTTCAATTAAGCAGAAACCGTATTTCTGAAGATCGCGACGTGCTTTGTTGATGTCTTTCGTTTCTTGTGGAAGATCGTCAAACTGCTTCCAGTAGTTGTGCTTACGTGGTACCGTTGTATCGTAATACGGGGTACCGTTTAGCCCACCGCCTTCTGCGCTACGCCCTGCTTCGAACAGTTCACATTTGAAAGGTTCTGTCAACGAACCGTCCGGCCTGGTGGCGCGTACGCCATTCCCGCCAACTGGTGGTTTCAGCCAGGGGTTATTCTTGTGCATCGAACGAAACGGTTCGCCCGAGCGAAACCATTTGGCGTCCTGCAATTGAGCCTCTTCAGATGACAAAGCTTCCACGTTTTCCGGTAGAAACTCGGAAGGAATTTCAGACTGATCGTGTTGATGAGATGCATTCATAGTGGAGATCGAAAAACACTAGTCCGCGTTAAGGAGACTGCTTCGCTCAGCGGTCGGACAGTCAACTCAATGACGAGGGACTTGAACGTTCTTCTGTAGGAACGTATTAATCGCCTCTCATTGTAAGCGATGTATATTCCTTGTGATAGATTTAGATTGGGCAACAATACGAACTCGCCGAAACACGGAACTGATCAGCAGCTATTTCCTTTTTAAGAGTCTATTGCGATTGATCGAGGGCCGACGATCAATCACTTGACCTTGTGTTTACTTTGTCCGAATCAATCCCTACACCGTCTTCTGGTTGCACTTCCCATACCTCTAATTCAGGATTTGTTAACAATTCGTCAATCAGGCGAGAATTACCGCCAATGTAGGTGGTATCTAGGTCTATATCGACCATCAACCACCAGGAAAGATCATCAGCCCAGACGATATTCGCTGTGTTATCTATTACAGTCTTGGAACGAGACAAGTGTGCGAATTCCGGTATTCTCTCGTCAACTTTATCAGTCCACCCCCAGCTCTTAAATACGACGACGTTCTCATCCTTTACGGTAAAAAACCTTGTATCGATCATGGATAGTGGCGCTCGAAATAGATCGTATATCCGACCCGAACCTCCATGGATACCAATCTTTTGGGTTCGAGGGACATGTTCAAAGTAATCCCACCCCCACCCGACCCAAACTGCGAGCCAACAGTCTCGGTGATTGGTATGACGCATCAATGTTTTTTTAAGTGGAACCGAAACAACGCGTGGTATCAAACCCACATCCGGCGGCCAGATTTCATCGTCGAACACACTAGATACGAAGATCTTTTCCCATTGCATTGAAGCGTGAGCTACAGCGCCGGTGCGCTCCGTTATTTCTCGCCACGACGTCGATTTATGGATTCGATTCTGCCCTTCGATTCGCCAACAAGGGTGAAAGATGCGAGCGTAACGCTCAAACCCTTTAGGTATTAGTGTCGCAACGCTATTCGTCTTGAACGCGTCGAGTCTCACGATACCCGTCAGTGCGGTCTGTAGATTGGATACTGCCTTCAACACACCTGAAATATACGTTGAAATACCTAAACACGAAACGATTATCAATTTAAACGCGATGACGCGACATTGTGTTGACTAAATGCAGCGGAGATGTTCGTCCGCGCTACCTTCCCTTTGTTCCACATTACTGATTCGACGAAAGCGCTCAAATTCACTATTGAAAAGATGCGGGTGCCTTCTCGTGGTGAATCCGTTCGGCGTTAGATTACTTTGCGACACAACTTATCGCATGTCCTTTCACAATTCACTACCGTTTGCTGCAAAGAGGTAATCCGATAAACCCAGCGATTCACGAATTCATGTTACTAACCCTTTAGATGGAGATCCTTCATGATTACTTCAATCCCAACTTTTCTTAATGATTTGCGGTTCGGCGAACCAGATATTCATAACAATCTAGCTTTGGTTCCGATTCTTCGAGATAAGCACGAAAAGCTAAACTACATTACTCTAGAAGAAGGGTTGGCTACTAAACTACTGGAAGTTCAAGAACTCGAAGACGGCGCGAGTGTTAACGATATTCTGTTGCGTAATAAGTCCGACCAACTCGCTCTGTTGTTCGAAGGAGAAGAGTTTCTAGGAGCGAAGCAAAATCGTGTTCTAAACGTCTCAATTCTCGCTGCAGCAAGCAGCGAACAGAGATTACCTGTCTCTTGTGTTGAAGCGGGGCGCTGGCATCACCAGCACGATGACCCGGACCAGCAACGGTTCAAAGTCGCAAATCGGATGCACTATGCGCGTGGTCGGGCATTGGAAAACAGTGCCGTCTCGATGAATCTGGACACACGAAGAGCGTATCGAGGCGACCAATCGAGAGTCTGGAACGATATCGAACAAAAGTCAGATCGACTAAGCGCGCAATCGCCGACCTCAGCTTCAGATGCCATGTATGTTGCCACAGAGACTTCGATCGACGAATACGTGAGCACATTTACTCACACACCTACGCAAGTCGGTTCGATTTTTGTTATCAACGACGAAGTAGCAGGTCTCGAGATCTATGCGAGCACCAGAACACATAAACTGATGCTCCCAAAACTGATCCGCAGTTATGCACTAGACGCTATCGACGCCGATAGTCAGAGAGAAAACGGTAAAGACGCTCTAAGCAAATCTGACGCCGCACAACTCGGTAGAACAGCCGAGGCATTCGTTAAACGACTCGAAAACTCGTGGATCAAACAGTTCGATGGGCTGTGCTTAGGTCAGAACATTCGTTTCAAGGATAACCGCATTACCGGCGGCGCGTTGGTACATCTCGATCGGATACTTCATTTATGCGCATTCGCGACGAAAGAATCCAGTGATGAACTGATCGAGCTGTGCGATTAATCCTTACGTATTTTTCGAGAACAGATGTTATGGAAGCAACTGTTCGCTAATTGGCAAGCGTCGTCCTCACGATTAAAAAAACAAGCGCCGACAGTATCGGCGCTTGTTAAATATCTAAGCGATTCGAAGGTCGCCACTCCTTCTCCACAGTGGCGACCCCAAATCAATGAGCCTCAGAACCGATAACGAAGTTCTGCGCCCCAATAGCGCCAACCGGACACAAACGGATCGTCAACGATCACGAATACTTCTTCGCCAGTCTCTTCATCTTCCCATTCAAAATCTATGTATTCAAACAGCTCGATTTCCTGATCATTGAAGATGTTATGACCAAATACGGATACCGACCAATCTTGGCTGGCTGCCGTCCATGTCAGATTCAAGTCAACGCGGTTGTAAGAATCGGCCTTCTCCATTGGGTTGTTCGATACATACGCATCGAACTCACCACGCCACGAATATACCCCGAGGATGGCTAGATTTGACCCACCGTCGAATGGGATGGTGTATTCAGTCGACAGATTCCACTTCCTTCGAGGGTTGTTGGGAAGCTTGTTCCCGGTGATACTATCACCGGAAATGTACTCATACTGTGCATCTGGCGAGATGTCTTCATTTCCAGTCCATTCGTATTCCGGTAGTACATAGGGTTCAAGCACTTCGCCGTCATTCAGCGCGTAAAAGCCAAACAACGAAAGATTGTTTACGAATGGCACGTCCCATGTGAACTCGAAATCGACCCCACTTATTCGGACGTCACCATAGTTGATATTTGGCTCACCCGCACATTCCCAAGGATCGTCCGGACACAGAGTGATCGCCGTGTTTGCGATGTAATTGTCATAGTTGTAGTAATACGCCGATGTCATGATGCGGATTCCCTGGTCGGGCAAGCGCACCTTCAAGCCTGCCTCGTACGTCAGGAGTTCCTCAGGATCAAAATGCAAGAACGGAGTGAAATCGTCGGCCGCTGCTGGAATCGCGTTAGTTCCACCCGAGCGGTAACCAGACGCGACCCGTCCGAAGATGAACACGTTCTCGGTCGGCGTGAATTCCAAATCGAAATTAAAGACGGTTGAGCCGTATTCAAGCACGGTTGGTTCGTTGCGCAACACGTGCAACCACCGCGGCACCTCCACATCATTCAGCTCGTAAAACTGATCCCAGAGACATTCCTCTAGGCTGATTTCCTCATCGTCGAGGAATGCTTGATCGTTGCAATCACCGCGATCATCGCCCGTCACCAGTGACCCGATGTCGGCGCTCGTTGCGAAGGGGTTGAATCGGGCGGTCAAAATCCCTGCGTTAGTGAGGTGCACGAATTCATAACTTGGTTTTTCGTCGTCGATGGTACGCAACCCTATGGATGCGCTCAAATTGTCACTGACTTGCCATGCCAATTCGCCAAAGATCGAAAACTGTTCCTGACTGATTGCTTGCCTTCCAGACCAACCCACGCTGTGAAGACCACCAATCCCACCCGAATGGCCGTCTTTGTCGACACATATAAGATAACCGGGAATCCACCCCGTCTGATTGTCTTCCGTATGTGGTTCTGCTGACGAAACCTGAAATACTGACGCGCCTTGCCGTTCGTCTAAATTCGTTTGGCCGAACTGCTCCATGAGAATGTCATCGCACGAACCAGACGGAAATGTAGCGCCTAGATCTGGTGCTCCGCCCACTGCGTGCAACGCACGCAAATCTTCGAGCGTCGACGTATAGAACTCCGCATTTTCATAGTGTTTTTGGTCGAACCGGACGACACTGGATGCATTCAATGTGAAAAGCCCCAAGCGCATGTCGACGTTGTCACCGAAAGACCCAGTCAGCGTCAACTCGTGCTGGTCAATGTCGTAATGACCGCCCCCTGTAGAAACGCGATCGCGAAATGGACCCCCATTGTCATCGGCTTTCGGCCACACACTTGGATCGTCTGGATCCATGAAGCCTGGTTCACCCGTGCGGTCGGTTAAGTCGCGATCGCGATGTCGAGTGTCCTTGTATCGGGAGGCACCCGTCTGATAGCGTAGGCCGAACGTATCCGAAAACTCCCACTCGAAGGTGAGGACGAGATTGCTTGACTCTACCGAGTGGGTATTGTCGCGGTTGAATTGAACGGCGCCATCTTCGGTCGGAATCTTGGCATCCCAGCCGTAAAAGGAAGCCATTCGACGCACGCCACTACCGCTCACGCCGTCATTGACGTGGGTCGGAAAGATCAATCCGGCTGGTAGCACACCAGGGGGAAATTGACCTGGTACATTTCGCCCCATGAGGCGGTCGGATTCATACATGCCGGCCAACAAATTCAGATTCCACGTTTCACCACGCCATTCGAGTTGTGGCGAAATGGTCCAGTTGTCGACACTATCGAGACCTGCACCAGTGCATGAACCCACGTCACAAATATCAGTTAGGTCAGTGCGACCAAGATTACGTTGTTGGCCATCGCGGTGATTCGAATGAGCCGTTATCCGGAAAGCAAGTGAATCGCCAAGTCCAAAGGCTTCGACCGGTCCGGTGTACGCCAATCCGAATCTGCGATTCGCAGAGGTTCCCAGTTCAGAAAGGAATTCTCCGCTAGCTTCCCACTCAGGGCGTTTACGCACGTAGTTAATGGTGCCGCCAACGCCGTTGCGACCATAAATGGTGTTTTGTGGTCCGCGCAAAACCTCTATCCGATCGATATCAAAACCGTCCGTATCGATTCCCGCAGTACGACCCGCCATCGCGGCAAGACCGGATTGATACACCGCCACCGCAGATTCGTTCAAATGTGCGGTTGAAAAAGGTGTACCGACACCACGCATGGTGAAGAGGTTGTTGGTAGCGTGAGTCTGGACTTCGAGACCTGGCGTCATCAGAGCCAAGTCGTTCACGTTCTCGATTTTCAGTTTTTCAATTTTGAACGAGTCGAATGCCGTGATTGCCAACGGCACCGTCATTTCGGACTCTTCGCGCTTTTCAGCCGTAACGACGACTTCCTCGATGATCGAGCGGGTTTCTTGCTCGGGTTCGTCTTGTGCGTTAACGGCATTGGCACCTAAAAATGTAAGTGCAGCTATAGTGGTGTAATTAAGTATGCGAGCGTTCATGTGTGGTGGACCACGCAGTGCAATGGAGAAGTGCGCACGTGCGTTTCGTCACGTGGCATTGAGAAATATACGGATTTCAGATTTACTTGTGAAGTCAGGACTAGAGTTACATTTCCGTTCCACACTTCGCGTTGGCGATTCGACATCAAGCGGAAGTCTTGGATCGCCGATTGTTTTTCATGAGCGTAACGTCAAATCTGAATACTTAACGATCGAACAAGAATCTCCTGATGTGTATCGATGAATCCTTCAGCGTCAGTTCGAGCGTATTTCTAATAAACATAACCCGGCTAACTGCCAAAAGCTAGGCCGACATAAATAAAAAACCCCAGTGCAGGATAACCTACCTGGGGTTCTTAAGAAGACCTGACAACGACCTACTCTCACATGGGGAGACCCCACACTACCATCGGCGCTGAGCCGTTTCACTGCTGAGTTCGGAATGGGTTCAGGTGGTACCAACTCGCTATGATCGTCAGGTCAAAGAGCAGGAATCAAACGATTCGTCTAGTTACGCAAATCGAAATGCCATGTCTGACGGATATCCGGATGGATGAACACCCGGTTATATGGTCAAGCCGCACGGGCAATTAGTACGGGTTAGCTCAACGCCTTGCAACGCTTACACATCCCGCCTATCAACCTTGTAGTCTACAAGGACCCTACAGAAATCTTGAAGATTTGTGAGATCTAATCTTGAGGTGGGCTTCCCGCTTAGATGCTTTCAGCGGTTATCCTTTCCGAACATAGCTACCCGGCAGTGCCACTGGCGTGACAACCGGAACACCAGAGGTTCGTCCACTCCGGTCCTCTCGTACTAGGAGCAGCTCCTCTCAAATCTCAAACGCCCACGGCAGATAGGGACCGAACTGTCTCACGACGTTCTAAACCCAGCTCGCGTACCACTTTAAATGGCGAACAGCCATACCCTTGGGAACTGCTCCGCCCCCAGGATGTGATGAGCCGACATCGAGGTGCCAAACACCGCCGTCGATGTGTACTCTTGGGCGGTATCAGCCTGTTATCCCCGGAGTACCTTTTATCCGTTAAGCAATGGCCCTTCCATTCAGAACCACAGGATCACTAAGACCGTCTTTCGACCCTGCTCGACATGTCTGTCTCGCAGTCAAGCGCACTTTTGCCTTTACACGCTACGCATGATTTCCGACCATGCTGAGTGCACCTTCGTGCTCCTCCGTTACTCTTTAGGAGGAGACCGCCCCAGTCAAACTACCCACCACACACTGTCCTCGTCCCAGCTCATGGGACTGAGTTAGAACCTCAACGTATCAAGGGTGGTATTTCAAGGGCGACTCCACGCAAGCTAACGCTCACGCTTCTCAGTCTCCCACCTATCCTGCACATGACAAATCAAAGTCCAGTGTGAAGCTGTAGTAAAGGTTCACGGGGTCTTACCGTCTAGCCGCGGGTACACGGCATCTTCACCGCGATTTCAATTTCACTGAGTCTCGGGTGGAGACAGTGTGGCCATCGTTACGCCA
>JAPOXV010000015.1 GCA_026706935.1 Gammaproteobacteria bacterium
AATGCGACGATCGCGCTTGATCGAAATTTGACGTTGTGGCAATACACGGGCGACTTGCGAACGCCGCCGCCGCCGAATACCGCGCCTCAAGATTTCAACGTTAGTCGATTGTGGGTAAAGCGGTTAGAGGAAACCGACGAATTAGGTGCAGTGTTTCAGAGCGGTGCGGAAACGTCGTATTTATTGCGTTGGCTACCGCTCGAAGAGATCGCCCTCGGACTTGACTTTTTACTCGATACGCGCGGTTGGTATGAAATCGAAAGCATCCGCGCACTGGGACGTCGGAATTACATTGTTTTCGACACGCAGTTTACCTTTCGACGTCCGACGACTGAAATGGAGTTTGCCATTGATACACATCGAATTGGACTTACGGAAGTTCGAAGACGAATTTCGGCGCTTCGCGCTGCAGATCGAGCGAGCGTTATATCGACACCTGCGGCGGAACATCAAAGCGACGATAGTTCCCTACATGCAACTAGTAACGCCAGTTCGGACGGGTGAACTTCGAAACTCAATCCGCTTGCGCTTTCGCTCGCGCGCTGGGCGCGGCGCGACGGCTGAAATTACGTGGGGCGCGTATTACGCCGCATTCCCGAATGTCATCGCATCGATTAATCGAATGCTCGACGACACACATCTTGAAAATCTTTTTAGCGGCGCGGTGCTCGACGCGTTCGACGCGGCATTGAACGAGATATTGCCTAATGCTCAAATTTCTATCAACATTCTCTCGCTCGTTCGAATCAAGAGACGAATCCGCTACTGATCGCTTAATCCAAGCGTTACAGTCGGGCGCGCTACTGCGCGAAGCGGACGCGCTCGCGACGGCGGCGGTCGAGACGGCGGCGGGCATCATCGGACGCGCGCTCGCCAGTGCGCAAGTGAGTGGCGATAACGGACTCGTTACGCCGAACGTGTTGTTCGCAATGGGACGCGCGCTCATTCGCGGCGGTGAATACGTCGCGATCGAGAACGCATCGATGCTACGGCAAGCGTCGATTCACGAGGTCAAGGGCGGCGTCAATCCTGAAACATGGCGATACGAACTAGCCGTGCCCGTGCCGCAGTCGCAAAACGCGATCTCGACGTTTGCCCTGGGCGATTTCGTATGCGTCAAATACATCGATAACGGCGTGCGCGGAAGCGCGCCGATCGACGTTGCGGACGCGAGCGCGACGATCTTGGCAAATCTCACGCAACGGCTTGGTGAGGAAACGGGAACGCCCGTCGGCTTTCTGTTGCCAATACCAGCGCGCGACGGCGCGAGCGCGAACGTCGCTTCACTGCGCAACACGATCGCGCAAATGAAGGGGCGCATCCTTACCGTTGAATCGGCGCAGTCGCTCGCGAACACGGCGGGCTTTACGCGAACTGCGGAATGGGAAACGAAACGCATCGGCGCGAATCCACCGCAAACGATCGTTGAAATGCTGCGCGAGATTTACGAGCAGATCATTTCGCTATGCGGCGTGCCGCTCGCGATCGTGAACGCATCGGCGCAACGGGAAGCATGGCGTCAATTCATATTCGGCACGGTCGCGCCGATCGGAAAGATCATTGAAACGGAGATGCGCGAAAAGGTGAGATCGAACTTTACGCTTTCATTCGAGGAGTTGCGCGCGTCGGATATTACAGGGCGCGCGCGTGCGTTTCAGTCGCTCGTTGGCGCGGGCATGGATTTATCGCAAGCTGCGAGTCTGAGCGGCTTGCGCGTGAATGACGCCTGAAAACAGGCGTTGTTTGAACGTTTATGGGTTAGACCACTAGGGAAGGTGTAAATGGCTCTTAAAACGGCTCTACGCGCGTTGTGTGCGGTGTCGTTCGTTTTCGTTGCAAGTTGCGCGCATCAAACGCCGATCGTGCCGACGAAGCCGATTCACTCGAACACAAAGCCGTTCGATTGCTTCGAATGCAATCCACCGATCACGTTTGGCTACTGTTGCCCGATCGTCGAGGGACACAAGGGGCGCAAGCCGTTCGAAGCGGTAAACGACGTTGGCGAAAAGATGTATTACTGCGATCTGACGAAATACAACGGGCAATGCGACGACGGTAAGCATCACTATTGCCCGAAGCCGTCGCCGCGTCAATACGTCGCATGTCAATACACGGGCGATCCGATTGGCACATATCTCGCGGTCGCTAGTTCAGTGGACGAAGTGATGTGCTTCAACAACGCCGACGACGCTAACAGTTTCGCGACGTTCTTGAAACCGTTGGGCTATCCTGACACTTGGACGCTATTCGACTGCGGAACGAACGGCAAATCCGTGAAATACGGGGAACGCAACGTTGGCGGGAACGAACCGCTTAACAATTCGGGTTTAGTGTCGAATACCGAACACGCGCCCGAGCTGGCAAATTACATCAATGCGCTTAAACCGCAAGGTTGGTCAAAGTGCATTGCATCGGACTAGGCTCAACATCGAGGAGACATACTTATGAGTCGAGACATACCGGCGGCGATCGAGCACGTGAAGGACGCCGTTGAAAACGCATCGGACGCGGTGAAAGCGATCGAGGACGCCGTCGCGGAATTGCAAAACGATCCGTCCGTCGCGAAGGCGATCAATGACGCGAAAACGGCGATCGAAAACGTCGGCAAAGCGGCGTTCGAACTGCGCGAAGCCGCGAACGATTTGTTATAAATTGCGTTCGTCGCGTGATGCTCGCTAGACGCTAAATACAGGTAAGCATCCATCGGCGCACTCGCAAGGTGCGCCTTTTTTATGTTGCGAAATGGGCGGCGTTTTGCTATCATCAAGTCGCACCTCACGGGCGCGGCGATATGTTGACAATTTTTTCGTTCCCGTGATTGAGCGATCATGCGCGCCGCTGGTCGCTTTTTTTTTGGAAATTACTGATGCATATGAAATCGATCGCCGTTGGCGTCATGCTCGGGTTCGGACTAACGGCAATAGGAAATTTACTTGACGAAGCACAAATTACCCGTGCCGCGTATTCGTTTTTAAAGGGCGTCCAAGTCGGGATTTTGGTCGCATATGCGTCTGAACCACGCGCACATGAAACGGGCGCTAATGCTTGTAAGTTCGTGCGCCGTTTTAATGCGGAATTTAGTTTAGATATTTCGGCGTTACAACCTAGCGATCGGTTCGGATTGTTCGCGCTCGTTTCAGACTTTGCGGCGGACTATATTGAAACCGCGCTCAAAGAACACGATATTGACTGTGATCTCGAATGGGACGCACCAAAATAGCGCAGTTATCCTACGATCAGATCTAAAAATTAGAATATTTGACTCTCCGGAGACGCGCTCGAGCGCGACGTTTTGACTGTATAAACGACTGAACTAGCGGACGATCGCTAGGATATATTTGCTAACGTGTTTAAATGCACGGACGCTAACAAGTGGTAAATTACGCGCTGTCAATGTATCGCGGCGCGCCGTAGGATACGTTGAGATTAAGTCGGTTACTAGAGGTGCTGACCAAAGCCGAATAAAGCGCGTGATTCCGCGTGGGTCGATGCACGGCGCATATTGAAAGGGAATCCGCACGATGCACGCCGCACGATGTATCGTGTATGCCGAAACGACGGGGCGGGCGGTAGCTCATTCAATCGCGGCATAGTTTGCGAACCGAACACAAAATCGGTGGTGCAGACTATGCCTTACTCAAAAGCAAACGGTAGCCAACTGCGACCATGAGCTAACATTTCAAAATTCCAACTGCGATGTTTGAAGCTATACTTCGCGTCGATTCCGTTTAGGACTGAAATGTCAACACCAACTGAACGAAAGCGCGCGTCGGACGTGTCCGCGCTTTCGGACGATGCGCAAGTCGTCAAGATGCACGACTACGCGTGTTCGCGCCTCAAATTCAAACGCGATCACGAATCGCTCGCTCGCGTGTTCGCGTTTGCCGAGCATTCGATACGTCATGGTGATGCGCCATTGGCATTGTTTTGGTCGCTCGTTCGGAATGGCGCGACGCATCCGATCGCGCAGGTGGATTGGGATGCTGGATGGGCGCGCGCGAAGCGCATCGAGGAAGCGCGGACGATCTCGAAACACAATCGCAACGTCGCGGTATAGCGTGGGGAACCCCTGTTCGAGATTAGCCGTTGGGGGCGCACACCGAGTAGGGGGCAAAACTCAACTTTTTAACGTGATTTCGTAACAATCGAGCGTTACATTTTCAATCGTTATGGCAATGCAAGGCAAGTCGCGCGCTGCATACATGCGCGACTATCGACGGCGCAAGAAAGCTGAAAAGCTGGAAGCGAACGTTTTAAACTCGGACGGCGACCAAACCCCAAAGCTGGAAGTTGGCGACGCACTGCGCGAGTGGTGCGAGCTGAATCTCGTTGTGCCGTTCGGACACGCGGACGAGGGCAAGCCGCTCATATTGCCCGATTTCGCAGTCGATTTTCTTAACGATACGTTCGTTCGATCGGCGCGCGAAGCCGGTCTGTTCGTCGCGCGCAAAAATGCGAAGTCGGCGATCATCGCCGCCTATCTCATTGCGCGCTTGATCGGTTCGATTCGCGTCAAAGGTTATCGCGCCGGCGTGTGTTCGGTGAGTCGCGAAAAGGCGTCGGAACTCTATCAGCAGTGCGTCGATCTGTGCGGATCGGCGGAGATCGATAGCATCGAGTTTCGCGTTTCACCGTTCAAGATGATCGCGCCAGCTGGCACGGTCGATTTCTTGAGCGCCGATCGGTCAGCTGGTCATGCGGCGGGCTGCGACGATGCGATCATGGACGAACTAGGGCTATTGCCCGAACGCCGCCGCGATCTCGTCAACGGCTTGCGATCGAGCGTGAGCGCGCGCAATGGTCGCTTTATTGCGATCTCGATTCTCGGTGATTCACCGTTCACCAAAGAAATGATCGAGCGCAAGGATTTGCCGACTACATGCGTCCATCTCTACGCCGCGCCTGCGGACTGCGCGATCGACGACATGGACGCATGGCACGCGGCAAATCCAGCGCTTGGCACGGTGAAGTCGATCGACTACATGCGCGACGAAGCGGCGCGTTGCGCGTATTCACCCGCCGATGAAAACTCGTTTCGCGCCTTCGATCTGAATCAACCGTATGCGCCCGAACGCGTGATGATCTGCGACATTACGAACTACAAGCGCAACTGCACGGACGAACCAATGCCGCGCGGCGATCGGTGCGTGATCGGCGTGGATCTCGGCGGTTCGAATTCGATGAGCGCGGCGGTGATCGGATTCCCAGATACAGGGCGCGTCGAAACGTATGCGGCGTTCGGTGGCACGCCGAATCTCGCGCAACGCGGTCAAGCGGATGGCGTCGGCGGCTTGTATGAACTCATGGAACAGCGCGGGGAATTGACTGTTTACGCGGGCTATCGCGTTACGCCCGTCGATGCGTTTTTGAACGACGTGTTCGACGATCTCGGAAGCATCGAGATCATGGGCTTGGGATGCGATCGCTACCGCAAATCCGAGTTGCTCGATGCGCTCGACGAAATCGGGCGGCGTCCTCAGATCATTTGGCGCGGCACGGGCGCGGGCGCGATCGCGGACGGAAGCTACGACGTGCGCGCATTTCAACGTTGCATTCTGCAACATCGATTCTCGATGCACGAATCGCTTGCGTGGGTAAGCGCGATCTCTGAATCGAGCATTCGCTACGAGCAAGGCAATCCCGCGCTGGATAAACGTTCTCACAACTCGCGCATCGACATATTGCAAGCGGCGGTGATCATGGCGGGCTTGCTCGAACGCGCGACCGCGACGGAACGCGAACTCGAATTCGAACTCGTTGGCTAGTCGGATATACGGTCAACGGCGGTGGCGCGCGGTTCGGCTAGCCGTGTTGGAGCGAGACGGTTATCGGTGCGTTCAATGCGGTGCGTCGCGCGCGTTTGAGGTTGATCACATCAAGCCGATCGAGCAAGGCGGCGCGCCGTTCGACATGGACAACCTGCAAACGTTGTGTCGAAAACCGTGCCATGAAAACAAGACCGCAATGGAGAATCGACGGCGCACGGCGCGCGGGGAACGCGCGGAATGGATCATGTATTTAGAGGGCCTAAAATCCGCAGCTAACAGGTAAGGAGGGAACATGGAATTCCTAAAACTTTTTAACGAACATACATCAAAACGGCGCGAATACGCTGAACTGTGCGACGCCGAACAACCTGATGAGGACAAGCTGAAAGAGATCGACGACATGATGCGCGATCTCGAAAAGCGCATGACGGAAGCGGTCGAAAAAGAGGCAAACAAAGAACCCGATTTTCAACTGCAAAGTGCGTTGTCGAAAGCGAACGTCGGCGAAATCTACGACGCCGTTATCCGTCAATCTGAAACGCGCGGCATCGAAGCCGAGTTGCAAAAAGAATTCAAACTGAATTCGAATCAAATCCCGCTCGAAATGTTTGCGGAATTGCGGTCGGACGATGAGATCGAGAAGCGCGCGATTACGCCTGGTGTTATTTCACCAATGAGCGCGATGCCGATCATTCCGTTGATTTTCCCGATGAGCGTGAGCGCGTTTTTATCCGTGCCACAACCGACCGTGCCAGCTGGTCAAGCGGGGTATCCCGCGCTTACGACGGGCGCGACGGCATCGTTCCCTGCGGAATCTGAGAACGTCGAGGAATCGACGGGCGCGTTCAATCTCACGACGCTGACGCCGAAACGGATTCAAGCATCGTTCTTTTACTCACGCGAGGATGCGGCGGCGTTTCGTGGCATGGGCGACGCGCTCCGCGCCAATTTGCGCCAAGCGTTGAGCGACGGACTCGATAAGAAAGTGATCGAGACGCTGATCGCGGGCGGCACGGCGCACGATGCGACCAGCGCGGTCGTTACGCTCGCGCTCGCGGAAGCGGCATTCAACGCAGGCATCGACGGCATCTATGCATCGAACTACGCCGATTTGCGTCCCGTGATTTCACCGACGCTCTTTCAACTGATCGCGGCACTGCGACTCGCCAACACGGACGTTACGGCGGTCGATCTACTTTCGCGCGGTTCGGGATTTCGCGTGAGCGCGAACATACCAGCGGTCGCGTCGAAGAAACAGAAACAGGTGATTCGCAAAGGCACGATGCTTGCCGCTACGACGCCGATCTGGCAAGGCATCACGCTCATTCCCGACGAGATCACGAAAGCCGCAACGGGCGAGATCGTCATAACGGCGGTCATGCTTTACAACGCGGCGGTATTGCGCGCGGCGGCGTTCCTGATTCCCGAATTTCAGACAACCGCGTAGTGCGGCGGCTCGCGTTAGCCGCGTCCATCGAGATTCGCTCCGACGATGACGGGCGATTGGTGCGCGGTGAATTCCCATATCTCAATCGAACGCTCGCGCGCGGGCGCGGTGAAGTGTTCATGCGCGGGGCGTTTTCGAACGCGCTGAAAAGCGGCGCGCCGATCTCGCTCTTGATCGGACACGACAACGCGAACGTGATCGCAACAACGCATGACGGCTTGCGCGTCGAGGAAAACGACACAGGACTAACGTTCGAATCGCGCGCAAGCGATCAGCACATCGACCAAATCACGCGCGAATGCAATGGCGTGAGCGTCGGATTCGAAGTGCGGCGCGGCGGCGATTTCTATTCGCGTTTTGACGGCAAGCCGACGCGCATCATTCGCGATTGCGATCTGTTCGAAATCTCGCTCGTGAAAGATGCGGCGTATTCAAACACGCGCGTCGAAGTGCGCGAACGGCGGCGCAATAAATGGCGATAACGATCACCGTTGAGGATCTAGCCGACGCGTGCCGCGTCGATAAAGCGCAACCGACTGAACTCGATCAGATCGAACGCTTGCGATCGTTCGCAACGCAAGCGTTACTCGAAGCCGCACCCGACGCGCCCGACGTGATTCACAACGAAGCGGCGGTGCGACTGGTCGGCTATCTCTACGATCAACCGTTCGCAACGCCGTCGATCTCGTATGCGAACGCGCTGCGCAATAGCGGCGCGGCGTCGATGATTCAGAACTACCGTTCGATCGGTGTGGGACTCGCGACTGAAACGGGCGAGTTAACGCCCGGACAAACGCCGGCGGGAACGGCGGGTTTGCCCGTCATTCCGCTCGAAGGTTCGTTTGCGCTCGAAGCAATGAACGGTCGGCTGATTTGGACGGCTTACGGGCGGTTGCTTGGCGGTGAACTGTATGCGATCTTCGCGGGCGGTTCATTGCCGCAAGCGGGCGATGTCCTCGCGATTGACGTCGTTGATGCGCTGAATCGGCAAATCGTCATTCGGTCGCGTAGCGATCTCATCGACGCCGCGAAACTCGCAACGGCGTTGGGCGATTATCGGACGCTCGCGCAAATTGAGATGATCTTGCTCGATTACGTGCTGAAAACAGAGCTGGCAACGACGCTCGAAGATTACGTGAGCGACGATCAGATTGCCGCCTACCCGACGCGCGTTGAAGTCGAAGAAATCGTTGAAGCGTTAGGCGGCACGTCAACGCCTACCTCGACCGATATACCCGACACGAATTTGCCATCGAACAATCGCGACGTTACCGTTGCGACGGACATCACGATTCCCGCTGGCACGACGTTCGTGCAATGGACGGGAAGCGCGACGCGTCGCAACCAACTCACGATCTCGCTTGTGCGCAAATCGGACGGCGTAACGATCGCAAACTTCGGGCGCAACGCGGACACGCAAAACTACTCGGTAACAAGGTTCGTCGAACTTGCGAGCGAAACGGAAGCGCGCATTCGCTACGTTGGCGCGGGAAGTCAAGTGATCGCGATTACAAGCGCGAGCGTGAGCGTCGTATCGGTTACGGCGTCAACGGTCGTCGATCAGACCGCGCGCGATGAAGCGCAAGCGGCGCAAGCGGAAGCCGATCACAACAGCGACGAAATCACGGCACTGCAAAACGTAACGAACGATCTGCACGCCGTCACCAATCCATTGACGTGGCAAAAAGTGACGGATGCGCAAGGCGGCATCGCGGTTATCGATAACGTGCCGACGCTCGAAAACGCGCGCAACGCGACGGGCTTTAAAGCCGAATGGACGGATTTCACGGGAATCACGACGAAGTATTTCATATACCGTATTCCCGCCGCCGCCAGCGCAAGCAGCTATCGCGAACACGACGTTGGCGAAGCGTCATTCGCGAACGTCGGACTCAATCAAATGAACAGGCTCGGCACGTCGAGCGACGGGAGCTGGCAGTTTTACGCGGACGGCAACCTACCGATCGGCGTTGGGAGCGTCAGTAACACACTGCAAATATCGTCGCATGCGACGGGCGATACGAGGTTCGACGGCGTGCTTGGGAACGGGATTGTGTCGCTCGGTTCGCTCGCGGACGCGGTGAAAGATTTGCTATTGCCGAACGACGCGGGAGACGATCAGTTCGCCCAATACAACGGCACGGATTGGGTCGCGGTCAATGCGCCGAGCGGCGGTCCTGAAATAACGGAAATTTGGAGCGGCACGATAACGACCGATTCTAATGGCGACAAAACTAATACTCTTACGGACGCCGCAAAAATTACTTCAATAGCCAATTATTTCAAACGCTCGACGAAGCGCGATATTCGTTTAAATCTTCGAATGACGTTTGGTGAAATAAACGTTAACGTCGGAAAATCATGGTACATCGACTACGCGCAAGCTCAAAGTCGCATCGAATTCATCGGTTTACTCCTTAATACGACGGGCGCCGATCCAGCAAGGGCGGGCTCTTGTCTGTTTCAGGCTAGTAGTGGTGTCGTAAATCTGCAACTCTTAAACATGCGTCCTTCGACAACCTATGCATTCGATTTGGTAGGGTTCGACTATGGCTAATCCGAATGACTTACGCCGCCTCAATGCGACGATCGCGCTTGATCGAAATTTGACGTTGTGGCAATACACGGGCGACT
>JAPOXV010000031.1 GCA_026706935.1 Gammaproteobacteria bacterium
ATAGCATGTTTCACATGACCAACGACTCCCATCTCTTCCGCACCGCAGCCCAACTCGAAGCCGACGGATTCTACCCGGTGCAGGGCAACCTTTGGAAGAAGGGAGATGAGTTGTACTTGCCTCTGTATCAAGGGCGCATGATCTGGCATTTCGATCATCGCGCCAACTCCGTGCTTGTCAACCCGGAAAGTACGCACAACCCCTACTTAAGCGAACCCGTTACCGAGAAGCAGCACGCCGATCCTTCATTTCTTCCTCAGACACAGTACTGGGTGCCTTCAGAAGAGGTTGAGTTGGCATATGGCGGCCCAGAGTGTTGGCCAATTGCATGTCGTCTTATCGCGCGGACAACTGATGTTCGAACTGTAATCTCTGCGACCGTGCCCAAATACGGATTCGGCAATAGCTTGCCATTGCTCCTTCCAGACAGAGGTCTTGGAGCAAAGGAATCGTGCCTTTTAGCAGCAGATCTTAGTTCCCATGCCCTTGATTATGTTGCGAGGCAGAAGTTGCAAGGATCCAATCTTAATTGGTTTATTATTGAGCAACTCCCTGTCATCGCTCACGCTGGCTACGACCGCGCCTTCGGCCACACCACCGCTCGCGACCTCGTCCGCCACCACGTCCTCCGCCTCACCTACACCGCCCACGACATGGCCCCCTTCGCCCGCGACCTCGGCTACCACGGCCCGCCCTTCATCTGGAACCAAGAAAAACGCCGCCACCTGCGCGCCCGCCTCGACGCCCTCTACTTCCACCTCTACGGCCTCTCCCGCGCAGACGCCGCCTACATCCTCGACACCTTCCCCATCGTGCGCCGCCACGACGAAGCCGCCTTCGGCACCTACCGCACCAAACACATGGTCCTCGCCTACTACAACGCCCTCGCCGCCGGCGACACCGACATCGATGTAGCAGTCTAGGCCACCAAGCCAGCTCTGCCTGCTTGGGTGCCAGGGCGCCTGTCACACCGTCAAAAACGACAAGCTGTCGTTTTTGCTTACGATTTCCTATAGGTGCATTATCCAACTCCCCTCCAGTATACCGTCCACCAAGCCAGCAGCCGTTGGGTTACGTTATCAGGGCTGCGTGAGCCTATTCAGACTCGCCGGCATCGAATTCCTCATCGCCGCGCGACGGCTGAGCAATCCGCAGACACTCTAACGGGTCGCTTTCGAAAATAGCCTCCACCGCGAGACCGAAAATCGAATCTCGGAGTGGATTTTCCTTCTAAACAGGGCCTGCTTCTTCAACGACTTAATGTCCCCGTTGTGAGTCTGGCTGGAAGGCTACCAGCGCGCTTGGCTGGACCTGTCGAATCAAAACCAACTCGCCCCAAATCATTCTAATGATTCTGATTGCATCACTGGACCTCTTGTGTTAAGATCGCCGCCCGGACTGCTCTCTGTTTGTACCCTAGAGTGGATTACAGGCACATTGTCCATATCGTGTTTAGACGAATAAAGAGCAACGCCTGCGGGAGTGAATACGAATATGGCTGCCGGACAAAAGAAGAGGTTGTGCGTATACTGTCGGTCTCCGAAAGACCCGACCCGTGATCACCTACCCCCTAGGAGCTTCTTTCCTCAACCAAGACCTGCAAATCTCATAACAGTGCCTTGTTGTCTTGAGTGTCACAGGGGATTTACAAAGGATGACGAGTATCTCCGAAACCTTCTCATTTTTGTTGATGGAAACGAAGGGCATCCGGCAGCCGAAATGTTACGGGCTAAGGGCATACGATCGCTGAATGATTCAAATGCAAGAGGATACGCGAAGTCATTTTTTAATGATGTGGATGAGGGTTGGGTGAGGTACGCGAACGGAATGGTCGCGCCTGGCGCTACGATTACCTTAGACGATCAGCGCATCGAAAACGTCTTATGTAGAATGACTGTCGGTCTGTTTTGGGTAGAGAACGATAAATACCTACCACCCGACTATGCAGTTGAAGTTGTCGGCAGCTATGACCCCAGATATAGAAATTGGCAGGTTCAGCAGACGATCCGTAGATTGCAGAGTGAGGAGACGCCTGTAAATATCGGCGGCGGCGTCTTTCAATACTGGTGGTCGTGGGCAGAGCACGCGCCGCTCGGGGAAACGCATAGATCCGATTGGATGCTTCGTTTCTATGAAGGGACGACATTCCTTTGCAGAGTTGCCAGGCCCCAAGGGAGCCTGAACCCTTCACCTCTAAGTCCATTCGGCTTGTCTAGCTATCTCAATCGCTAGCTGCCGAACCGTGAAGTGGGTCTCAAAAACCGGACCACAAACTGAAGTGCTTTATGGAGCAAACTGCCAAGCCTGTGAAGGGGCAGCCCGATGGTCGGGAAGTGTGCTGAATATGGTGAGCCCCAATCTTTGGACCACGAATCCGGAAAAATAAGGTGTGTCCCAAAGCGTGCTGTCGATCGATAGCGCGTGTCGCCCTTACCATTTTTTTGTCATTGAGCGAGTCTCCCTGTAGTTTGGTGAGCTTTTCCTCCGACATCCTAACTCGTAATCCAGGTCTTGAACCCAAGCTCACCTCTCCTTGCATTGCGTCCTGCAATGAATGACAGCGCCCCAAGCGGACTCCCTCCCTCGACTTCGTCAAGCACGTTGAAGTGAATGTCTTTGGCATCCCAACTGCTGTGGGCTAGTCAGAAGTCGTCCACCAGTGCCCCTCCCACTACAATCCGCCTGCCCCGCCCGCGCTCACTCGCACTCTGGCGCCAGCGTCCATCTGCCCCCGCCGCGCAATGCTCTAGATCCCTTGGAAACCCATCGCATCGCCGTCTCGTGCGTGACACCGGGCCGAAACTCCGGTCAACCACGACGCAATAAGAATTAACAACTTGCCGAACAGGTTGGAAATTAGAGCTGTCATTCTTGGTTCGTAATGCGAAAAAGTGGTAGGATATCCTGTTGCATTATTTAGCAGTTTAAACTGCCCAATAGCAGACCAAGGTCAGAATTATGGCAAAACCACTACGCATTTCGGAGATACACGAATTTGCCGAAGTCGGCAGGATTCCTGAGGCTGCGGTTACAGATGAAATCATTTCCAATGTAGCCGACCTCGATGAAAGGACTCAGCTCGAGCCTTGGGTACAGGACATAATTCACTCCCATGATCAGACTCCACACGGCCCGACTGAGATTGCGGACATCATCACCAGGGTGACTGTTGGTGGAAGACCCACATACACGGCGTTCATACTCAAAGGCAAGAGTTTCCAGAAAGTGAGAATCAGAGATGTAGCTCACCAAATCACTAGGCTGCGGCGGCTAAAAGGACTTGAACTGGCTGTGCTTGCGGCTGTCGGTGATATTCAGGACGACGTGTACGACGAATTCATACACCAAGCACGGCAGCTTGGTTGCAACTATCTTGTTGTCACCAAATTAGACTTGGCACGTCTACTGATTGCCTATGACAGAATTTGTAGCAAGGATGGTCTTCCCTTTGAAGATGGCGTGTGTTCAAACGGACATTCTCAGCGCAAGGAACTCGTATTGAACTACCGAGTCAGGGAAGATGCCCGTTGGGAAGTGTTCAAGTTGAGGGACCTGAGCCATGGCCTTGCCAAACGGCTCTCGGCCACCATTCTGACGGACAGGCATTACCCTCAAGATGTGCTGCGGACAATAATAGTAGAGGTGTTTCAAGAGGTTAGGACCGATCCCTATCTCCGTAATGAGATGGTTCGCGCTACCTGGGACGACACCCCAGCTCACGTCGTGTGGATAGATATCGGATTTGATATTGAAGACATTAACAGATGTAACTGGGTTTGCATGGCTTGTTGGATTGATCCCGATCTGGAAGAGGAGTACCAGCCGAACTGGCCCTATGACGGTGAAGTCCATGAAGGCATCATGATTTACTGGAATTCCAATTACCATGCCATGAAAAAATTTTGGTCTGAACATACTGGTCGAAAACATGAAGTGATAGAGTGTGTCGAAGGAATCTTTGCGCGAGTGCAACCTATCCTTGTACTACTTGATCGGAAATTTACAGCGTTCCGCCAAGGCGCAGTCACAGAACAATCCCTGAAGGAGTTGGTACAGAGGTATGGCGAGGACGCCGACAATCTTTACGGAGAGGCAGGTAACTGCCCACAAGCCCCACCAGAATGCGTAGATTACAGGCAACAGTTCCAAAACATAATGGCATCCTTTCACAATCTTTTTCTGTTGTATTCGTCAGAAAAGCGCCTGAATGAACGAACTACGGAGAATCGCACGTGGCTGTTCAATCGAAATCTGAGCGATCTGAAAGAAACAATGCCAAAATTTGAATATGAACGAGAAAAATTGCTATAAAACGCTTCAAGCGAGGTTGATCGACTGGCTTAATTCGTACATCCCTGAGAGGATGCATCCGTCTGGATGCACCTTATTTTTCCCGTTTCGTGTTCCAAAGATCGGAGCTCACCATGAGTTTACGCTCTGGTGCCAGTGAACGGATAGCCGTCGTTAGCAAACCGATAATCAGTACCGGGCATCTAACGAAATCTTGTCATATCTAGGAGAATACAGAGTGACGTTTACGCGACAAAAAGCTAACACCTGGACCCACGAGGTGCCGGGGGCCAGGTGGTTTAAGGCTGACCTACACATCCACACTATGGACGACCTTCCGGGGGGCCAGGTGAAGATGCCCCCCGGTATTAGCGGCAGACCGCAGGACACCAGTGTGATTGAGGCTTATGCACGCCTGTTCCTGCAAAGCGCAGTAAATCACGGTGTACGTGTCATTGGCATCACGCCGCACTCACCCCGTGTCGGATCCTCACAGGAAACCAGCGCAGTTTGGCAGATAGTGGAAGAGTGGAACAGCGGTATCGATGAGGATGGAGTCCCGTTTCGAGAAAAGATCTACGCTGTCTTCCCGGGATTTGAACCGTCACTCAACAACGGTAGAAGCGGGCTGCATCTGATTTTCCTGTTCGATCCTGAAATAGGTCGCATCAACTATCTGAAGGCCTTCGATAACGTAATGAACAGCGTGTCACCCTGGTCTGACAACCAGCTCAGGATGTCCGGTAAGAGTGCAAAGGAGGCATTCCAAAGCCTTCGGGAATTTCAGGCCCGGGAATGTCTCAAGGCCCCCGATGGGAGTTTCCACTGGAGCTACATCGTGCTTGCACCTCACATAGAGGGCGACAAGGGTCTGCTGGGGGCGCAGAAGGCTCAGGTCCTGCAGTTTTTTCAGCACAACGAGGTATCAGCTCTCGAGTTAGGCGACCACAAGCTACCTGTTGATACCGTTGCGGACAGACCATGGCTGCGAGAGGGAATGGCCGCACATCGACAGGCATTTCTTCACGGCAGCGACGCCTATTCTATCGAAGAAATCGGTAGGAGACACACTTGGGTCAAACTTGCTAGCCCAAGAATCGAGGGCTTGCGTCAAGCGTTCATCGCAAGTGACTCGCGGGTGCGTATCGGGTATCGGCGTGAAGGAAACGGCGACTTAAAAGAAGTCCCGGATCCGCCGGACGTGACTATGAATCAGCGTCCGTGGCTGAAGTCTGTCAAGATTTCCGGCAAGGCTTCGTTCTTTGGCAACAACAATGAAGTTAATCAGGGCAGATGTTTTGATTTCAGCCCAGACCTCACGTGCGTCATAGGCGGCAGCATGACCGGTAAAAGCACGCTCCTCGACGGTCTGAGAGTGCATGTCGACGCCCCGCTGCCGAAAGATAAAAGCGCGCGAGAACAAGTGGAGGCGCGCGGCAAGCACCGCTTTCTGAGTGGTTCTGCAGAGGTTGTTCTCGACTGCCCAGGCAGGGACCCAACTGCGGCGCCTCACGAAAAGTGGCCCGCAGTCTTCTACACCCAAGCTGAATTGCAGAGACTGGCACAGGATCCTGACGCAGTAGAAGACATTTTGGCCAAGCTGCTGGCGTCTGAGACCCAGGACATTGCGGCACGTGAAAATCGCTTGAGCGAAATCGACGAGGAGCTGACTCACGTCGCTAGCAACCTCGCGAAACTTAGTGACGATGTTGCAGAAGCCGAGCAAGCATCCCAGAGAAGCCAAAAAGCGGCTGAGGAGCTTGAAGCATTTTCAGAAGTCGGCGTGGAGAATCTGAGTCGCGTAGCTAGCGGACTGAATCGCTGGCGGGATTCCGCGAAGGGTGTCAGTGAGGTGGCTAGCAAAGTCGACAGCCTCTTAGAATCTTCTCTCGCGGGGGTAGAATTTCCGGATATAGACGATGACCTTGCCAGTAAGCTCAAAGCCGCGGGGATAGAAAAGGGCCAAATGGACATCCACGCATCATGGGCTCGTGTTCGCGGCTTGTTGAAGTCCGCTAAGGACGAACTGAGTGACGCGGATGCCCTTATCAAGTCCATTGCTGATGTACTAAAAGATTACGAGAATACTGTGCGTGTACAAGTAAACCGAGACTTAGCGAACCGTGGATTCGATGGAGCGAAAATAAGTCAAAGTCAGGAGTTGGCAAAACAGGCGTCGCTGCTAGAGAGCAATCAGGCAAATCTCGATAAGAAGAGAGACGCTTTTCGCCACGAGGAAAATAGGTTTGAAACACTGTGCCAAGAGAGGAAGAACTTTGTCGAGCGACAGCGATGCGCATTTGACCGCGTGATCGAGGCAATCCATTCACAATTCGAAGGTCGCATAGGAGCTCGTCGGATCGATGAAGGCCGTAAAGACACTCTGGCCTATTTTCTCAAGGAATTGCATCAGAGAGGAATTACACGATGGTGGAATGATTTGACGGATGATCAGCGACCCACGCCCGAGAGACTGCAAGCAGCTCTGGAGACCAATCAACTGGAGGCCCTTGAGATGACTCCGGTGGTACAGAAGACCTTCATCGAACAGCTCACCCCGTTGAAACAGCGAGAGTTGGCAGCCCTCCGCTGCCGCGATGACTACGTCTTGGAATTTTTGATGGATGATGGTAGCTACAGGCCACTACGCGACCTTTCTGGTGGGCAGCGGGTCAATCTATTGCTTTCTCTCCTCTTAGAGACAAATGATGAGCGTCCCTTGGTAATTGATCAGCCGGAGGATGAATTGGACAATCGGTTCTTATTCAAAACGATGCTTCCTGCACTCAAGCGTTTAAAGGGCCGAAGACAGATCATAGTAGCAACGCACGATGCGAATATTGTAGTCAACGGAGACGCGGACCAAGTGATTCAATTAGATGCGACAGCTGATCGTGGACATATAGTATGTTCAGGCGCCATTGAAGAGCCCGCTGTCCGGGATGCTATCGTTCAGACGGTTGATGGAGGTGATGAGGCTTTTCGTCTACGCCGGTTGAAGTACGGCTTTTAGAGCGCAGGTCAGAGGCCTTGGTCGTCTGCCAGAAGATACGAAATCACCGATTCGGCGAGTTGACCAAGGAGTTCTCGCCGGAGTTCCAGCAGCGCACAAACAAGACAATGAAGGAGTTGTTGGCAGAGGTGCCTTCACACGCGCTGCGCCGGACGCAGACCCTGCGAGAGCTAAGTCAAAAGCTGAAGGTACACAAACCCGCGATCTCTCCAAACTGGAGCAGCGGACAGACGCGTACATCTCCAGTCTCCGTTCCTATATTGAGGCTGTCGAGGACAAACTGAAAATCGTCGCCGCCTTTCCCGCAGGTGGAGTAGAAATCACTAACTTTTCTGTTGCAGGAGAGGATTACGACCTTTCTAGAGGATTAGGTGACCCCGCACAGAGATCACGAGGAATGGACCGACATATGAGAGAGATTTACTAGAGTGCGTTTTATAGATGAGATGTAACTACTAAGCCTGAGAGGTATCAGGGATGAAGGGTTGGTCAAGAAAGGCGTT
>JAPOXV010000029.1 GCA_026706935.1 Gammaproteobacteria bacterium
GTTGCCTTGGATTGAGGCACGTTCAGTCTTGGGAGTGGTGTCCCAGACCTTTTTTTTTTTTTTTCGTTTAGTCGGTTGGCGCCCTCGCATCGCTATGGCGAGCGAGCCAGGTAGAAACACTTACCAAAGAAACGCACCGTGAGAGATCTGAACCATCAGCTGAAAGGGCTTTGTCGTCGGAACCGTGACGGTTCCAGGTCGACACAGGCGCATCGTGAGCGCCTGCTGTCGTTCATATCTAACGAATTGCACACCCTGGGCTATCGACGCATGAATGCGACGTCGTTGAAACCCAAGCACGTGGACGCACTGGTAGCGCGGTGGCAGGCCAACAACCTCAGCGAGGGCACCCTCAAGAATCGCATGAGCGCCTTACGGTGGTGGGCCGAGAAGATCAACAAACAGAACATCATCGCACGCGACAACAGTTACTATGGCATTGCACCTCGGCAGCTGATCGGCGACGCATCCAAAGCGAAAGAACTGACAGCAGAAGCCCTGGCTCGCATCAAGGATCCATACGTCCGTATGACGCTGGAACTGCAGCAGGCTTTCGGGCTTCGCCGCGAGGAAGCCATCAAGTTCGCACCCGCTTACGCCGATCGAGACGATCGATTGGTCCTGAAGCCGAGCTGGACAAAAGGCGGTCGCACTCGCGAGATCCCCGTGAATACCGATGCGCAGCGTGAAGTTCTCGACCGTTCACATCAACTCGCCGGCAAGGGCTCGCTCATTCCCTCGAATTTACGGTATGTCGAGCAATTGCGGCGTTACGAACATCACGTCTCCCAAGCGGGACTCTCGAAAATGCACGGGCTGCGACATGCGTATGCGCAGCAGCGTTACGAAACGCTGACGGGATGGGCCTGTCCGATGGCGGGTGGTCCGAGGAGAGAGACGCTGTCACCTGAACAGCTTGACGTCGATCGCGAAGCCAGACTAACGATCAGCCAAGAGCTCGGGCACGAGCGCGAACAGATTACAGCTGTCTATTTAGGGCACTAAATTGATACCAATATAGTACTAAAAAAATACCGATTTAATATCAAATTAGTATCTTTTAAGTACTATTGCTTCATGATCGTTCTGATTGGAAGCCAGAAAGGTGGGTGTGGAAAGTCCACCATCGCGGTAAACGTGGCTGCTGAACTGGCGCGGGAAGGTCATGACGTGGTCCTGGTTGACTCAGATCGTCAATCCACTGCGGCCAACTGGGCATTGGATCGGGAGGAGCACATCGATCTGCCTCGAGTTCATTGCATACAGCGATACGAGAACATCAGTAGCACGCTGATTGATTTGGCCGGTCGTTATAAGTATGTTGTCGTCGATGCGGCGGGGCGCGACAGCAGGGAATTACGCACGGGAATGGCAGCAGCCAATCTGATGGTAGTTCCCTTTCGACCATCGCAACCAGATCTCGATACCTTGCCACACCTGGATGAAGTTGTCACACAAGCTAAGGACCTAAATCCGGAACTAACAGTTCGCGCATTGCTGACAATGGTGCCCACCAATCCTCAAATACGTGAGGTACAGCAGTCTCTTGAGTATTTGAACGACTACCCCGCGATTGCGCCCTTGACTTCATTGATTCGAGACCGCAAGGTTTATCGGGATGCAATAGCGGAGGGACGCGGTGTGGGAGAGATGAAAAACCCGAAGGCTCGAGAAGAAATGCATCGCTTAATGAAGGAGCTGTTCAATGGTCAAACATCGAGAACCTAAGGCAAGTACGTCTCGAAGCCTGGATCCGACCGCGGTGGAGAGGTTCGCCGAAGGTGCAGAGCACATCGAGAATGTGAAACCGGATCCCAATGCCCCTCGAACGTTTAAAGCCCTGAGACTGCCCTTTAACGAATATGAATGGGCGAAACTCGAGGAGGGGTGTGAAAGAACAGGGCGATCTAAGCTCAATCTTCTTCGAAGGGCTATGCTTTCGTTCGTCGACGCGACTGACGAGAACGATATTTAAATAGATTGATAAATCTATAGTGCCCAATTGGTACTATATACACACTATATTGATACTAGATTGACACTAGTTTTAAGAGGCATTGTAGTCTTAAGATCGCCAAGTAGGGAAGACTTTGCCTTGGGATCTAAACCCTAGGCATTGTTCCTAAAACGATCCTTATTGTAATCATTAGGAGAGAAGTTCCAACCAAGTTGAACTGATGCGCACAAAGATGGGAGCTCAATTGCCGCATGGGACGCTCCCGGAGTTTTCTCAAACAATTCGATATCAGTGTTAACGGTCGCGCTGAGAAGCGATGCTGGTGTTCGTCGATGTGGCAGAGACCCGCTCTACTGTGAGGTATGTCCCTCTGAGGTAGTTCCAGAATTCACCGAATACTTACGCCATACCTTTTTTCCGAAAAAGTACCACGCAAATGCCACACCCATAGTCAAAGAACTAAATGCCGTAACGTACATCGCCGTCTCACTAGACAAGATGCTCATGTCAAAAATACCTGCCCATATGAAACAGGCAACAAGGACACCACCGATTACAGCCGCAACAACGTACCCCAAGACTACGCCCCCTAGCATGGCAAGAGAGGTGTAAACATATTTTTTCACTGGTTATTCGATCGGTTCATTTCTCATCACACGACCGAATGTAGATACATGTCTACGTTTATACGCCAAGAAGCCACCTACAGCTACTACTACCATAATGTAAGCAACTGTGCCCACCAACCCCACGTACCCGAACAATCTATACCCAAATATCGATACAACGGGGATCAACATGAGAATGAATGCCAATAAAAGACCATAAATGATCTGGTGAACTAAGGTCACTGGCTCGACCCTCTTTTTTTGTTCAGTATCCATTTATTCTTGCAAGCATATCAAAGAGAAGTAGTGTGCGACCATGCCTATAGTCAGTCCCGCGACGGCTAACGTAAGTCCTCCAGTAAAAAACGCTGCTATGCCCATCGTTATCCCCAAGAATCCATACAGCCACAAAATGAACTCCGCCTCCGAGCCGCAATAACCATCATGCGAAGTATCCGGACAGCCATTGTTGATTATTTCACCAGGAGTACCCGGACAATGATCGTGACAATCCATTACGTTGTCGCCATCACTATCGATGGTACACGGATCAGGTCCCAGAGTGGTTTCTGCTGATACTGACATGAAGGTCGCAAAGAAATATACCAAGAGGAGTCCCCAGCGTGGGGCAGTGGCTTTAGGTGTCATAGGAATCCCTTAAGTCGGCAAATAAAACGATGGCTTGCGAGCACGCCCCTGTTAGATGTTTAAAAGAGGGGTTCGAGGTGTTCCGAAACTCTGTTTTGTTTACACTTTGAGAAATCGAGGTTTGTTGGAACACGGTTCATGGCGAAGATCGGGTACGCGCGAGTCAGCACGCGGGATCAGAATCTGGACAGCCAGCGGGATCAGCTGAAGGCAGTCGGCTGCGAGCGGATCTACGAGGAGACCTACACGGGAAGTCGCAAGGGGGACCGCGCCGAGCTGGAAGCGATGCTGGCGTACTTGCGACCGAAGGATGTGGTAGTGGTCACGAAGCTGGATCGCCTGGGGCGTTCATTGCGGGATCTGCTAGACCTGGTTGAAGAGATCAATGAAAAGGGTGCCCACTTGCAGTCGTTAGGGGAATCGGTGGATACATCAAACGAGTCAGGTCGGGTTTTGGTGCAGATCATGGGGATGTTGGCGGAATTCGAGCGCAACCGGATCCGAGAGCGAACCCTGGAAGGTCTCGAGGCGGCGCGTGCACGCGGCCGGGTCGGCGGTCGCCCACCGCGGTTCAATGCCAAGCAGCGTCAATTGGTGGTGCGCCTTCGAGAGGAAGGTCAGAGTTTGCGTCAGATTGCCAAGCTGCTTGATGCTTCAGTAGGCACGATCGTGCGCGCGATCGAGAAGGAGACGGCTACCTCTGGCGGTCAGATGGCCCAGGGAACTTAAGCTGATAATGTCCGATATCACAATCACATCTGAGATTGCATCATGACCCCGGAAATCTGGACGATCATCAGTGTAGGAATAGCGATTGGTGCGATCGTGATCGGTCAAGGTCGATTCAACATGAATGTGATCAACAAACGATTCGAAGGGGTGGATAAACAATTCGAAGCCGTAGATAAGCGCTTCGAGGATGTAAATAAGCAACTTGACGGTCTGCGCAATGACCTCGCCGAAGTTCGTGATCGCGTCTCCAGGGTGGAAGGCTCAGTTCAAACACTTCTGCAAGTGATCAGTGAGCGTCGCGTTGCTTAATCGACGAAATCGTTTGATATGTTCGGCTGTGTTGTCTAAGGCAGTTACTTCCTAATACATTCACCTTGAATAGGGTATCTTCTAGTTCTTAACTAGGTGTTGCGGCGATCAGCCGCAATTTAATTTATTTGTTGTGGTGTTGGATTCGCTGTGGGAGTTGGTAGATTAGTGAATGTTTGGTATTGGTTGAAGAGGTAGTTATTACTACTGGAGTAGTCGATGCAATGTTGAAGCGAAGGATTTGGGGGTGAATGGTCGAGCAGCGCGAGACCAGAGGGGCGAAGCCCCTTCTTGAAGGGCGAGCGAAGCGAGCGCCTTTTTCTTATTGATTTTTGCTTGCGAAAATCAGCTATAAGGTTCTTTTTATTGTTAAATAAATAGTGAACGGTTTCGTAAGAAACCGACGCTAATCGCGAATGAGCTCTTATATAGCTATAAGCATAGATATAAGCGGGGCTCTGGGATTCAAGTAGGATAAGGAAGGACGGGGGGTCAGCGTACCACTTTGCACACAGTAGCGTACCACTTTGCACACAGTCATACAGGGTTTGTACAGGAAAAAGCGTACCACTTTGCACACAGTCAGTGTGCGTCAGTTTCCTTGAATCATCGGCCGACGTGGCACCGGCGATTCAGACCAGCGCAACATCAACGCGTCGCCTCGAATCTCCACGTTGAAGTGCGGCCATACCCTCGCGACAGCTTTGAGATCGTGCTGTAGGCTTTGTTTGAATTTCCGAAATTCGGCAATGTCCGGCGCGAAGACAGGCTGTAGCTCCTGCAGCGAAACCCGGACGCTGCGTCTTCGTGCGATCAGTGCAGTGCGGTAAGACAGCCACGTGTACACGTCCATGCGCCGCGGGCTGCGCATGAGCAAGGCGAGGTGATCCATGTCGACGGGGACGCGATGAGCTTGCACCTGGTCGTAGAACCTGTCCGAGAGCACGATCTCCGGCGACCAGAACGTCCGCTGTCGCTCATCAGGTTCGATCCAAAACGATACGCGATCCATCACACGTGCATATTCCGAGTGAACCGCATCCTCACCCCACACACCGAGCAGGAACGTCGCACCGGCTAGATCCTCCACTGCCGTAGTGACGTGTTTTCCCTGTCGCCCGTCGATCGCGATCCCAAGACGCGTCATGAAGTTCCGGAGGGATGTTCCCATGTCAATCGTCGACGAACTGGTCTTTACGGCCTGACCAATCACATAAGCGAACAAGAGCCGCGCAAGGCGACCGTGCGGCACCTCGGTCTTGCGGAAGATCCGGGGGTTGTCCCGATCAGCGACGTTACCGGCTGAGATCCGTAGCGCAGTATTGCCGTGCGCCACGTCCCACTCCCGAACGTCTTTCGGTAATCGCTTCTGCGGAAAGAAGCACTGCACCGCGGCGGCAGGCAGAAAACCGATGTTGCGGTCGACGAGCATCGACGCGGGGGGTTCCTCGGGGTTTCCCGGCGCATTGCGGTCAGGGTCGGTGTCCGTCACCCATTGCACGATCGCCTCAATGCGTGTAGTCGGAAAGCGGAGGTGGGCGCGATCTTCCTGGCCTTGGGTGATGCGATGCTCGTTTTGCTTGATGAGCGAGGCGAACAATCGACCGGGTGAGTCGAGCGAGTCTTCGTCGAGCGCTTTTTCCGCATAGCTGGCGAACTCGAGAAACTGCCGGTAATCGTTCGGCCACCATCGACGACGCACGAACTCGCGGAACAGGCGCGCGAATCGGCGGTCGTCCTGCAGGTCGAACTTGGTGATATTCGCGACATCGATCGGAGTTTGCTGACCGTTGCTTTTAGAATTTCGAGCGGGGATTGGGGGTGGTTCCTGTGCTCCGGGGTTCGGCAGCGGTTACCGCGCGAACCAGTTTAAGGCCTCGCCAACAAGCGGGGCTTTTTACTGGCAAGTGATTGTAGCGACCTGTTACGAGTGTCCGCTCAATTGCAGGTATCGGGCAACGTGTCAACGAGGCGGCGAAGGCGAGCGTAGCGTCACTACGACTGTAGTGACGCTACGCCGCATCCCATACGGGATGCGGCTCCGGACCTGCGCAAACCGCGTCATCACGGCGTGACGCGCTCGCGAAGCGAGGGTTTCGAGGCGCGGGAGGGTTGCCTGGCAACCCTCCCCAAGTCGAAACGCCGGCGCTTTTCGTCCGACGGAAGCAAAACGAGTCTCAGGGGGAACCACAGCTTCGCGAGTGGATGGCGCCACCTCGAGGAGATGCTCGAAGGTCGCCGCAGGGCCATTTCCGGACGTAGGGCCGCGTAACAAAGCCACACAGCGTCCCGCACGACCAATGACCGCCGAAAATCGAACTGCGGAGCACTGTAGGGCGTTTCTAGATAGCTTCAACGACGCTAAAACGCCGTTTTTCAGCCTTTTTGGTGCAAAGGGGCAATGGATGCCAGTTCGCGTTTTGACGTCCTACGGGCGATTTGAGGGCCTACTCGAGCGGTTCATGGGGCGATCCCTATCGGGCCGCGATCGATCGATTTAAGTAAGGATACTGAACTTTTATATAGTATACTTGTCTAATAAGCATTAACGTACTGTCGCGTTTCGGCAGGGAGATCTCGCTTCGGGTTGTTGAATCGCGAGACGGCCATTTGGATTTATTCCGGACGGCTTCAACCCTGATTTACTCGTCGACCAACGTCACCGCCTGGCGGTTTGGCGTGGGTCCGCTTCTACGTTCACGCGACGTCTTGCAAAAGGCGTCGCGCACTCGACCTGGTCGAGTTTTCCACTTCCCGTGCCTGGCATGGGAAGGTTTATTCCTCGCTTCGAGCCTGTGCTCGAGCATTTTCATCGATCGCTTCATAGGAGAAAAACATGAAGTACGCAGCTTGTATTGGCTGGTTCTGACGCAGGACCAAGGTCGTCTTCGACGACAACCTGTGTTGCCTTGGATTGAGGCACGTTCAGTCTTGGGAGTGGTGTCCCAGACC
>JAPOXV010000018.1 GCA_026706935.1 Gammaproteobacteria bacterium
CATAAGCACATATTTTAAAAAGTTATAGTAGATTTATGCGAACTGTTACGAGCCCAAGAGACGGAAGCAGACTATCTTTTTGCGCTGATGAACGACATATCGCGGTCGCTTCGGATTGTCCATCCGTCGTCTAGTAACTTTACGGTTGCGTACACGGGCTTTCCATCGGGTTTAGATGCTTGGTATCGGGCAAAGAGGAAATGACCAGGTGTTGTCGCCGCATCGATTGTCGACCAGTCAAGACCAGCGAGCGGTACTTTCACGCGACCCGACCACATAGGATCTCCGGCTTCTACCACAGAGCCGATACATAGATAGAAGAAACGAGCGCTAATTGGACCTTGCGCGAATGGTCCAAAATAGTCGGGTTCAGGACCATTTTTTGCCTTCCTAACTGTAACCTCTAGCTCAAATTCCACTGTTTGTCCATTGTTTTTTAGAACTTCAACGTAATCGAGGCGTTCGGCTTTGGCACCTTTTCCTCGTTGTAGACAAACCGCGAAATTCACGGGTGGCTCGACGAGTTGGATTTTGATACGTAAGTTTTGCTGGGTCATCGCGCGTCGATTTCTACTGAGCATTCGGTCGGACTGACGACTGATCTATCCGAGGATTATCTGTAAACCAATGAACTAGATTCGCAGGCGACGTCTCTATAACGAACTAACGCGTAAGAGAAATTCTTTGCGAGTCCCTTCGCTTGGTTCGAATTCACAGGATCTCGATTCAGCGGCTTGTATACTAAAAAGAAACAGAGGAGTTTGATATGGCCGAAAGTGCATTGAATCCAACCGAAAAACTGTATTCAGAATGGCAGCAACCGGTAAATCGTTGGGCGGACTTGCCTAATTCAATACACAACGATTCTGTTGCCACGAAGATCGGCATGCGAGGCGGGACGATCCCGGGTACTGTGCACCTAAACCACTTTGTCCCGCTAATTCAAGACACATGGGGAATGGCGTGGTATGAAAAAGGCGCGATCTCCATGTATTACACCTTCGCCACGACTCACAAGGAAGATGTACGGGCAGTCATGGTGAAGCCGGCCTTACGATCAGAAGACAAGGTCGATGCATTCGTCGAAACGCCAGAAGAGAAGATCGTATGTAAAGGCTCCTTGTCGGTTGGCGATTCACCCAAACCTAATTACGTTGCAAGCTTGCCACTTGAAGATGCGCCTCGATCCGAGCTACGAATTCTCGATCGTATGAAGACCGGGATGGAATGTCCGGAACGGGATGACGTCATCGCGACTGAAGGAAAAGGTAGTGGCGACTACGAGGGAATCGTTGAGTTACCAACGGGTCTCTTCCAAATGCTCCAAACCGGTGCACCCACGGGTACGCTAAAAAAGGCGGTGGGCTTCTATGGCGCTACGGAAATTCGTACATTAAAAGGACCAATCCGTGTCGACACGGAATACCGTCGTGTAGGTAAGGTCGTATGTGTAGGTGCGAGCCCGAAGACTGAGTACGTTTGGATTGACTCTCAGTTGCTGGACAAGTCATCGGGTGACGTGGTCGCCGAGATGCGTCAATTTAGTCGATTCATGAAAGCGTCGTCGGATCTCTGGTCGTAGTTTTTGAATTGATCTGACTGGCTAGCGGATTCACTACTCCTTTCAAACTCGACGTAATTAGCGCCAAACGTTTCATTTTTAGTGCTGGATGAAACTGGAAACGTAATTTTCGCGCGTGCTTGAGAGGCTGCTATCGACGTTGTTGAGAGAAGACCAATCTCGCACCAAGGCTGATCGACGTTGCCGAAGGGTGAGACTTAGTTCGAGTTTTGTACCGTAGAACGACTGGGAATCGAAGCGTAATCGAGAAGGGAATTACTATATCGGGCTTCTTAGTTGTGCAGTCGCAACTGACATGACAAGGAATGGGTCGCTCTTTCGATATTGACCACTTATGCGTATCTAGTCTCTTCGTCTCGATGTCGTCGTAGAAAACTCAGTAGTTCACAATGCAGATCATCTTGTATGAACTTGGTCCAACGAGATCATCACGTTGCCGTTGGACGCTCCTGGAAGCGGGGCTCGATTTCGAATCGAGAGGTAATTCATCCGAAATCTTCGAGTGTGAGGAGTTAAGAAAAGTTCACCCGCTCGGGAAGCTACCGGCTGCTATCATCGATGACAAGCCGCTGTTTGAATCCGCTGCAATTTGTAGCACGATCGCCGATTTGGTACCTGAACGAAATTTGATCGGGCGTCCTGGGACCTGGGCTCGCGCGCTCCACAACCAGTGGACGTCGTTTGTGTTGACTGAATTGGAAGCGTGGCTTTGGAGTACTGACCTAAATACGGACGAGAGAGGTTTCTTAATGCCAAGAGACGATCAAGTTCCGGAGATCGTGCACCAAAACCGAAAACTGGCTCAACGCGCCGCAGCCGTTCTGGACGCTCAATTACAGAAGACCAAGTTTCTAGTAGAAAACCGTTTTTCGGTTGCAGACATCATCGTTGGTTACACGGTTTCCTGGTTAGAAGAATTGGAGTGGATTGCTTCGTTTCCGAACTTGAGTGACTATTTAGACCGGCTGTGCGAGAGAGAACATTGCACCATATCTAGACATAAGTGATTTGAAGAAATATCTTCTAACTTATTGTTTTATTTGAACTATCTAATTTATCGATGTCATAGTTATGCAAAAATTGCACGTTCATATCGCAGATCAATAGAGGCATGCTGCAATCGGTGTCTGATTCGAGATGAATCACATGGTCAATAGACTCACGGCTTAGGTTGGGTTCGTGAAAGATTACCCTTCGCTTCCTGACTCACGGAATAAGGTACACGAACTTTAGGATGACAAGTCAAGCAGTATTGAATTTCGACACGCGTTTCCGCGATCAGCCTGTGACGTTTGCGAATGGCGTTGAAGGACAGAACATCGAAATTCCATCAGCCTCGCCTATTAACTATCACCAGGTGATCCGAGAACCGGATGAAATTCAGGAAACGACCGTTGACGGCAAACTCTTTCTGCCAATCGACGGGAAGCCGCCGTTTCCGTTGGTCATTGTTGCACCTGGAAGTCTCGGTGTTGCACCTTCGCATATTCAACACGCCGAGACTATCAATCGTCTCGGCGTTGCTACGTTCATCCTCGATAGCTTTGGTGCTAGGCAGGTGACTTCCACCGTTGCAGATCAGACCCAGTTTTCATTCGCGGCGAGCGCTTACGATCTGTTAGCAGCTTTTGAAGCACTTTCACATATGGAGGAGATCGACTCCGTGCGAATCGGCGCACAGGGACATAGTCGCGGCGGTTCGGCAGTGATTACCGCTTCGATGCGTTGTTTCGTCGATCCGGTCATCGGATCAGAGAAGGGATTTGCTGGAGTGCTGGCGGCGTACCCATGGAGTGGTCATCAATTCTTAGATCCGCGTGTAGGGCGAACAGAGGTGCGGGTCCTGATGGGCGACGCGGATGAGTGGTGTTCCGTTGCTCAAGTGCAAGGTCACTGCCAAGCGATCAGATTGGTCGGTGGCGCGGCGACGATGCGCATATTTCAGGGTGCACAGCATAGCTTCGATCGCGATACACCGATTGTTGACATTGAGGATGCAGCGGTTGCTCGAGATGCACCCATCTCGTACATCGCGAATGACGGTGCGCTAATCCATCCTGTCGTCGGGGTACCCGACCCGACACTTGTCGATCGCGACACCATGGTCTACTCGATGAAAGCGGGGTACGGGAAAAAAGGCGCGCGGATTGGCAGCGCTGAAGGTCAAGCAAGTACGTTTCGTAATGACATGATCCAGTTTTGGACCAGGATCCTAAACCTGCAAGTGTTCTAAAAAATCAGTGCTTATTCGCGATCGAAATTGTGTGTTAGTGTGCTTGTATCGTCTGTTTCAAGGCAGAAAGCACATCGTGCAGTGAGTTGACGACCTGATGTCCAAGTAGAAGCAGTTGTGGTGATGGTTGGACAAGATCGGGTACTTGAAAGACGATACAACCTGCGCTCACTGCCGATCGGACGCCGTTTTCAGAGTCCTCGAGCGCCCAACATTCATCAGCGCTGACGCCGAGACACTCTGCCGCGAGGAGGTAGGGTTCGGGATGCGGCTTGCTCTTCGCTACATCATCTCCTGTTACAACAACAGGAAAAAACCTCGCAAGGTTGCTTAGCTTGAGCTTGGCGGAAGTGGACGGAACGCGCGACGATGTAGCGACAGCGCAAGAAATCTGGTTCTCGGCTGCGTAGGCTAGTAGCTCATCTGCGCCGGGTTTGATGTCAGCAGGTCGATGATCGATGAACTCGTGATAACGCCGTTGAGTGATTGGACCGATTTCGTCCCAAGGGAAGTCCGGACCATACCCCGCCTTCAGGACGTCACCTATTTCCGGACCGTGCCGTCCGATACATCGAACGTAGACATCGAAGTCCGTTCGCCTCCAACCTACCTCGTGGCAAGCTTCGACGAACGCATTGTGCGCTATTGTCTCGGTATCAAGGAGAAGACCGTCGAGGTCGAACACCAATGCAGTCGGGGGGTCTAGTTTTTTCCGTTGTTCCATATGTGGATTCCGCGGCGTCACATGTACAAAAGGACCGTGGACGCTAATTTTCGTTCTGTCGATTCAGTACGAGTTTGAACACTAGCGGCAGTCAACTAGACTGTGACGAGCTAAAACTGGAAATACGCTCAATTGCGTCGTGCAGCTTCTCGTCGAGCTCGCCAGCGTGGGATAACCATATCGAATGAGCAGCGCCATCAATTTCGACGAATCGACCATGTGGCAGTAGCTGCGCTAATTGTCGCGTGGGCCAATCTGGTCGAATGTCATCGCTGCCGTAGATAAAGGTTGCAGGGATTTCCACCGCGGCGATATCGCGTAATAACGTTGGACGCTTGATATATTCGCGCCACGAACGCGTACATTCGACATTAACGTTAGGATCCGCGTTGAAAATCACGCCGCCTAAGTCCTCACCGATACGGGCAAGGTTTCTACGATACGTCGCGTGCCAGTTACGGTCGTTTACGATCCTGCCACCCGCCATACCGATGAGTCCGATGACCGCTCGTGGATACGTGATTGCGTAGGTGAGCGCTACATCGGGTCCAAAACTGTGACCGCCGACGATGCAATGTTCTAGTCCATACGCTTTTCGCACTTCCTCAGCGTCGTTGATCAGTGTATCCACGGCGTAGTTGCCATCCCAATCGGAGCGTCCGCAACCGCGCGGTTCGAATCGAACGACCTGACATACGTCCTCAATCAGCTCCGCAACGCGACCAAGGTAATCGTCACAGCCGGGGCCGCCGTTAAACATGAGAAACGGAATGCCCGTACCGCTGGTGCACGTCCAGATACGCGCTCCGCTAGAGTCGACGTATCGTTCGCGAATTGTCATTAGTGAGCTGTCGCTGTCCTAGTTTTGCATGACCGTTCGACACAAATGCGGAGTAGCCGTTCGATAGCGCTGTTGGATCGCGATCAACGACCGAGCGCAAATGCCAATATCGTATCGCCTAACGGAGTACCCGCTCTTGAGTGACCTCCCGCGTAGATCAATACATACTGGCGTCCGTCCAGTTCGTAAGTCATCGGCGTTGTTTGACCGCCTGCGGGAAGTTCCCACTCCCAAAGCACTTCACCATTTTCGATGTTGATTGCACGAATCATGTTGTCCATGGTTGCAGCAATGAAAATCAGTCCACTCGCTGTTACAACCGGACCCCCAAGATTCGGTAGACCGATTTTCACGCCGAACTGAGCGCCGATCGTTTTACGCCACACAAGTGTGCCGTCCGACAAGTCGATTGCGGCAAGGACTCCCCAAGGTGGCGGTGAGCACGGTAGGCCGAATGGCGAAAAGAGCATCGTCCTTTTCATGCCAAACGGAGCACCTTCCTGTGGCGAGACTTCCTTGCTTGGATTTTGTCGATGCACTTCGTCAAATTGAGCAGAAGGAATCAACTGGACGTGGTGAGCAACATTGGACATGTTGACGATAAGGAGATTACGACTTGGTTCGTAGGCTGCACCTCCCCAATTCGCGCCGCCGCCCGTAAAGGGATAGAAGATCGTTCCTTGCGTCGGAGGCGGAGTGTACAAGCCCTCTGCGACCGCTTCGTCGATTTGACGGCGACAATGTTGTTGGTCGATTAACGTTATGCCGAACGCATCGTCGGGGGACAACTCGTTAGGTACGATCGGGGGCGGATGTATCGGGAATGGTTGAGTAGCCGAAAGCCATTCGCCCGCTTCGGCGTTTTGAGGTACCGGTCGTTCCTCGACCGGTAGGAACGGCTCACCCGTATCTCGATCGAGTACAAAGACTAGGCCAGTCTTCGTCACCTGAGCGACTACGTCATGTAGCTCCCCATCGCTCCATATTGAGTAAAGACCGGGTTGTGCAGGCAGATCGTAATCCCAAATATCGTGGTGTACCGTTTGGAAGCTCCACTGGAGTTCCCCCGTTTCGCCGTGGAGGGCGACGATGGAGTTAGCATGTCGATTGTCACCCGGCCGTAAACCGCCGAAGAAGTCAGGACTCGGACTGCTAGTAGGAAGAAAGACGAGACCTCGTTTTTCATCGACCGACATCGGCGCCCATACATTGGCGTGTCCTTCTTGAGGCGGCTGGTCACCGGCCCAAGTCGACGATGCTGGGTCGTCTGATGAGCGCGGAATCGGATCCCATTGCCATTTCGGTGTACCAGTTCGCGCATCGAAAGCACGTACAACTCCTTTCGGTGCTGCGACTCGAGCATTGTCGCCGATCGATGATCCAATGACGACTGTGTTGCCAACGACCACGGGTGGGGAAGTGATCTGAAATTCACCGGACCAGAGCAGGGGCATGCTAGGTTCGATTCGAATCTCGCCGTCCGTACCGAAGTCCTTGCATGTCCGCCCGTCTTGCATGTCTAGCGCTATCAGTCGCGCATCGTTCGTACCCATAAAAATCCGATCTGAGCATGATGCAGATTCGAGACTATCTCGCCAATGCGCAACGCCGCGGCACACAAATTGATTAGCAGGATCCGTAGTGACTTCTATTTCGGGATCGAATCGCCAATGTACCGAACCCGTTACTGGATCTAGTGAAATAACCTCGTTGAATGGCGTGCAAAAGACCAGAGAGTCGCCGACCAAGATCGGTGTTCCTTCGGTAGCGGATCGCGCCATGGATTCCGACCGTCGCTCCATATCGCCTGTTCGAAACTCCCATATCGGCTCCAAAGAATTGACGTTGCTCGGGTTGATCTCGGTCGCATTGCTATATCTGTGACCGCCGGCATCACCACCGTAGTGCCGCCAGCCATGACCGACATAAATCGTCTCGGATGGACGCGTCGTTAGGCGAGCGATGCCGTCTTTGTTCAGCGCATTCGCACCACCTATGATCGAGATGGCTGAACCACCAAAAAGTACCGCCATCCCGCCTAGCACACAAAGACCAATGAATGAGAGTAGAACCTTCGACGCGGCGGATCGAGAACGCACGGCGATTTGCAGTTAGACGAGGACGGCAATGTTATGGGTGTGCATGCTCCTTAGCTCGAACCATTGGTTGAGTTGACCCTAACTTAGCGCAGAACTCGAAGATCCACAGTTCGTTCTTCTACGGTCACAAACGTTATGGACGCGTTCCGTTCGTAACTTGAATCGCCAACCTCTACGTGCCCTGCGTGCTCGTTGCTAGGTGTTCGCGGAGGTGGAGATAGAATCGCACGAATCGACGCAGAACACGATGAGAGGAGATTCTGCGATGTCAATGAATTACGTAAGACATGGTTTTGGAACCGTGAGACCTTATATCTACGGTCCCTATGAACTACCTGATTTCCTCGCGAGCGTATTCGGCGCCACAGAGATCGAACGACATGAACAGAACGACCGCCGAGCCGCACATGTCGAATTAAAGTTAGGTGACAGCGTCCTCGTGGTCGAAGCGGGGGAGCAATTACCTGGATACGAACTGACAAAGGCGTCTATCTACGTGTACGTCGAAGATGTGGACGCCGTCTACAAGAAAGCGATTGAAGCTGGCGCAGAAACGATCTCAGAGCCTGAAGATCAGCCCTATGGCGAACGTAGTTGTGGATTCAACGCGTTCGAGAACACGTGGTGGGTTTCAACGTGCACAAGTCGTGACTGAACTAATGTTCGATTCGAGGAGTTTTGGTCGGAAGAGACAGTCGACTTTTTAGTGAATGTGTTGTTTCTACGGAACTGAAAAGCTCAACCAGAAGATAAGACTAGAGGAAGTGCCTTTCAGGACAAAAACCAGAGGTCTTGCTGTCATCTTCTCTTGGATGGGTAACGTACTGACGATGCGAAGATGCGAAATGAACACCCCCGTCTAGGGCACTCATGTACTTGAACACGTTTGATTGGACGGTTCTAGCAGTGTATGGGGTCGCTACCGTATCCCTAGGATTGGCTTTCGCACGACGTGCTGCTCAAGGTACTGGACAGTATTTCCTAGCCGGGCGCCAACTGCCGTGGTGGATTCTCGGCACATCGATGGTCGCGACGACTTTTTCAACGGACACTCCGAATCTGGTTACCGATCTGGTTCGCAACAAGGGTGTATCGGGTAACTGGATGTGGTGGGCATACGTAATCACGGGCATGTGTACGACATTTTTCTACGCTCGCTTGTGGCGAAGGACAGGTGTATTCACCGATATCGGTTTCTACGAGCTTCGTTATTCCGGTCGACCCGCGGTTTTCCTTCGTGCATTCCGGGCTATTTATCTCGGTGTCTTCTTTAATGTGGCGATCATGGCCGCCGTGATGCTCGCGGGTATCAAGATTGCTGGCGTGTTAGTGGGCGTTGAACCGTACGTGACAGTACTCGTAGTCGCCGTTGCGACCTCTGCGTACGCTGCGATGTCAGGGCTGCGAGGCGTTGTCGTTACAGACGTCGTGTTGTTTATCACGGCAATGGTCGGTGCTGTTGCGGCTGCGTGGTATGCACTTGATCATCCCGCGGTTGGAGGACTCGAGGCACTTATAGCTCACCCAAATGTAAAGGAGAACCTCAGTTTTCTTCCCGATTTTTCTAATTGGGAAACGGTTCTGGTCGTCTTCCTGATTCCACTTGCCGTGCAGTGGTGGGCCACTTGGTATCCCGGTGCCGAACCAGGCGGCGGAGGCTACGTCGCCCAGCGTTTGCTATCTGCACGTAATGAACGACATGCGATGGTAGCCATGCTCTGGTTCAACATAGCGCACTATGCGATCCGACCTTGGCCATGGATCTTGGTTGCTCTTGCGTCGTTAATCGTATATCCAACGTTGGATTCGATGCGTGAAGCATTTCCGCACGTCGATCCTTCTATTGTCCGACATGACCTTGCATATCCTGCGATGTTGGTGTTCCTACCGCACGGGCTGCTCGGATTGGTTATCGCGTCGCTCGCCGCTGCGCTCATGTCGACTCTGTCGACGCACCTTAATTGGGGAGCTTCGTACGTCATCGATGATGTGTATCGTCGATTCCTCGTCCCTGAGCAGAGTGAGGCGCATTACATTCGGGCGGCTCGATTTTCGACGGTAGGTCTCGTGGCAATTGCCGCACTTGTGGCGCTCTGGCTCGAACACGCGCTTCAGGCGTTTCAGATTCTCTTACAGATCGGTGCAGGAACGGGTCTCATCTTCCTACTGCGGTGGTTTTGGTGGCGAATCAACGCATGGTCCGAGATTACTGCCATGATCGTTTCGTTTGCGGTTGCGATTTGGTTTGCGATCGTGCACGACGCACTTGGTCTGCAGCTTCCCTCAGCGGTCGTACAACTATTGATCGGCGTCGCCATTACGACCTCTGCGTGGCTGATCGTCACGTTTGTAACGCAACCCACCGAAACAGCAGTACTCCAAACGTTTTATTCTCGCGTACGTCCGTTTTCGCGAGGATGGCGACACGTCGTCAACACGAAGCGCGATGAAAGCGGAAGTGTTACTTCAGCGCTAATCGCTTGGTTAGTCGCGTGCGTTCTCGTTTATCTAGTCTTATTCGGTACGGGTTTCGCGCTATACGGCGATACGGTTCCTGTCATCGTGTGTGTCCTCCTCGCAATTGCGGCTGCAGTTAGCTTGTTCAAGGTTCTGAGAAGCACGACGTAGCAGCCACTATGTCAAGATCGTGTTCTTGCTGATATAAGCCGCATAAGAGGACTGTTTACCGATCAATCAAGAAATATCTGGCGTACCTGTCAACGATCCACCGAGATTCTGATGCCATCTGAGCACCGTTAGCATCTCTGAGTAAATTACCACGACGCGATAATCATGTGTGTTGGAGTAACGAATTGATCTCTTGTTTGCAAGAGGCAGTCGATCTCGTGCAATAGCAGGATCGATCCTATTCTTCTTTGTAGCACCGTTTGTCGTGGCTGGTGTGCTTCCATACTTACTGTTCGGTTGGTCGATTAACCAACCGTTGCTTGGCCTTTTCGATACGAAGTTCATCGGAATTTGTACGATTTTGATTGGGTTATCGTGCCTATTCGATTGTTTCGGTCGATTCGCCTTGGAAGGGCGAGGCACACCCGCCCCAGTAGCAGAGACGGAGATACTCGTCGCATCTGGTCTTTACCGGTTCGTAAGAAATCCGATGTACGTTGCGGTTCTCACGATCGTGGTAGGCGAGGGATTGCTGCTAGGAAATAGTCTGCTATTCGTATATGCAACTGCGTGGTGGATTGTTTTCCATCTGTTTATACGGTTGTACGAGGAACCGCGCCTTTCTCGTAGATTTGGCGTTTCATATGTAGCGTACTGTGACCACGTACGGCGCTGGCTCCCAAGTCTGAAACCGTGGAATCTTTCAGGGCATCAAATCGATTGAAATTGAACAAGCTCCCTTGTGAGAATGAATTTCAGCTTGCGCTCTGAGAAACCGTTTATAGTGCAATCAACTCTGCGCAATTGCGTTCACGCGTTCAATTTGAAGAGAGCGACGATCCGACGGACTCTATTTCATTGACTCGACAGCTTCAAATCTCCCGTTATTCGTCGAGCGCGTATCCAGAGCAGGAAGTGGCAGGGCTGCTTGCTGAGTCCGTCGGAACTCCAACTGACGCCGCGCTCAAGGAGCTTATTGAGTCGTGTGCGACGGATGAATTCCCCAGACTGTATATCGCTAGTTTCCATAGTGCACTGGTAGGTGTTCTTCGTGTAGATGCATATCGTCGATCTCAGTGCACGATCACGCATATTGCAGTAGCCCATCGTTTTAGAGGTCAGGGCATTGGGCAGAGACTCATCGAATTCATTCGAGATGAGATGAACTTTGTTCAAGCAGAAGCGGAAACTGATAACGATGCACTCGGTTTTTATAGAGCGTGCGGTTTTGAGATTGATTCACTCGGTGAAGATGGTTTTGGCACCAAGCGCTTTCGCTGCGTCATCCGATTCTGATGGATGTCCTTGCTAGGTGTCGCATGTATACGCAGGCTCGTGTCGGATTGCTTTACATAACTCTAATGGAGATTTCGGTATCAATCGAACATCGAGTGAATCGACCTCCTAAATCAAATCGATCTCCAATCTAATCTGCTTATCGAGTGGATTTCTAAGGCGTTGAGTGCACCGATCGCACTTGAACCAAATTGCCATCGCTCGACTAGATTCGAGCGCGATTTAGGCGATTGTGAAGATCGAAGTTTTTCGGCTGTGAGGTAGACGTAGCGTGTGCAGAATTGGAATCGAACGACGTCAGAGAAAAAGTGCGGGAGTTGGGTTGTGCCTCTTCACTCAGCGAATGTCGGTGTTGCTACCGATGCTGTAACGCAGGATGTAGACGCAAGGTGGTTAATGGCATATGCGTCTTCGCTGAACGACCCGAATCCGTTCTATTTCGATACGCATAAGCACACTATATTGGCTCATCCGGTGTTTCCCGTGTGTCTGGAGTGGACGCTCAGCACCGCGATCGCAAATCAGCCAGACGTTCCGCGCCCGACTCGAGAAGAGTCCGCACGTGCAGTTCATAGTGCTCATGACATCCATCTTTACAGACCAATAGAGGCAGGGGATAGGTTATCTACGAAAGCAATACTGTTGGAGGTGCGTACGCAACCATCGGGTGGTGCATCAATCGTCCGATTCGATACTCATGATGTGAATTCGGGTGAGTTAGTCGTGCGCACTTATCAAACGGGTATATACCGTGGCGTTCGCGTCGAAGGTACTGACCAGAGCGTCGAAGTGATCCCAACGCCTCCCGAGTCGATACTCAAGCATCCGATTTCACACCACGATATCGAGGTACCGCGAGGGACGGCACATATTTACACGGAATGTGCTCGAATTTGGAACCCGATCCATACGGATCGAGCGATAGCCTTGGAAGCGGGATTGCCTGACATCATTCTGCACGGCACCGCCACGCTCGCGATGGCAATCAGTCGAATCGTCGACGAGTTTGCCGATAGTGAACCCACACGCATATCGCGTTTGGGATGTAAGTTCTCGGGGTACGTGTTAATGCCGGATACATTGACACTTCAGTGCAGTGCAAATGACAGCGTAATCTCGTTTCAAGTTCAAAACGGCCGTGGCGACCTTGTCATCCGCAAGGGATTTGCATGCATAAGACAAGACGACTGAGTATTCCGTTTGAAGGAGTGAATGGCGCAACTGAGAGGATCTACACGAACACGAATAACTCAGATGAAGGTCTGAAATTGAAGCAATTCGAGACGGAACCGATGCCGATGTTATACGGTTCTACGAATCATGTGGGTTTGACATCGAATTAGGTGAAGGAAGCAAAACGAAGACTTTACACTGCAAATCTGTTCATCGGCTCTTCAAAAAGCACTTACGATGTGATAGTACTGAAGTGTGTTAATTTCCCCGTCCCCATCCTTCGTGTCGAAATTTATCCCAGTTGCTTGGCGGGTACTTCTCGAATTTCAGCAGCTTGTTGCTTCTACGATCAAACCTAACTTGAATGTCGTAAGAGACCAGAGGGTTCCAGGCTGGGTCGTCGAGCTCTAGCTTCGGGTCCAGGCGGAAAACATTCTCCTTCCAACAACGGTACGCACTTGTGTACGAATCCCGTCCGTGGTAGTGAATTAGAGTGACCCATTCTCCATCCTCTTCCGCACACTCCTTTTTGGCTTGCTCGTGTTCAATTTCATGCTCGGTAGGTGGCGATGGCGCTAGGTTGTATTCAGGATACGTAGGCGGCGGTCCTACACCATGGCGCGCATCGTACCGGTTCAATGACTCATAACCATCAGATATTTTGGACAGGAATTCGTCCAGTATTAGGCTTCGGCATTCCGAAATTGATGACGAATCACTATCGCCACCCTTCGCACATTTAGTTTCGACAGTAGCTTGAAAATCTCTCCATTGCGATTCAGTTACGCTATTACGCGCAGGAGCTTCAACCGTTTCTCGCCATCTGCGGTATGTAGCTCGACGCTTGGCTAACCAATCTCCGTAATCTCTGCGGTATTGCTCCACCTTCGCGTCATACGTTGCATGAGTGTCGTACGTCGCTAGGTCATCGGTCGTCGAATAGGCGGCTTGATCCAGGACAAGTGAACACCCGAGTCCTACAATCGGGAGCAATGCACTGATTAAGAGCAAACGTGACACGAACATCTGGTGTCTTAGCTGAAACACGGCGCGTATCAGTTTTATTGTATCCCTACGTTCGAGATGGAAGAGAATCACGTCGTGCTATCGAAACGAGCGCTGACAGACTATGGGATCAGGTGTTTCGATCAGCATAGTAGACCGTAGCGACTGGTCATTCAGCTTAGCGTCCACCACAGTACCGCGAAAAGGTGCAAGGGGTGTTCGTGACCGCGCTTGCCGTTTCGTTCTAGCTGTTCTTCTACTCGCAGTTGCATCGCTACGTGTAACGGCTGAAGTAGATTCTGAGTGGTACGTCAAAGTTCGTTTCGCGACAACGCTGGCGTCAGAAGTCACATTCACCGATCTGAATTGTTCAAGTGAATCTCCAATTGCCTTGTACGGTTGTGGAATAGGCGGAGACGGGCACCCGTATCGTACTGTGGGGAACCTAGCAACAGCTCAATCTTCGCAAATAGGAATTGGTCGTTCCGTGACCTCTCGGCTGCGGTTGGAGTCACTCTTGGGTTATCAATCACCGCATCTGTTTCGAGGAGATACGAATTTCCTTCAACCGGACGAACTGCAGACTGTAGAAGCAGAAGTTTCAACGCTCGTCGCATTGATGTCGATGTACGCTGATTTACCGACGATCGGTGTGGTAGGCAATGTTCAAGTAGTGCCCTTCGTAGGAATCGGTTTCGGCGCTGTACGTACAAAAATTGGTGAGACTGTCATGTCATTTCCAAACAAAGTCACGACCGTCAGAGCAAACGGCTATTCTGATTTTGTCTGGCTCGGGACGATCGGCATCGCGATCGAAATAGCGCCACGCGTGAAATTAGATTTGGATTGGCGCTATCTGGATAAAGGGGACATTCGTACCGGCCGGGGATTCGGTCGGGTAGAGTGGCGGGATGGTAGTCGACCCACGTTACCACTCGATATTGCTCCAACGCGAGCCGCGATGAAGGCACGTAGCTTGGGTTTGTCTATACGTTTCGCGTTCCGATAGCTCAAATGGTCAGGCGCATTCTGCGTGTACTTGAAGGTTCGTAGTATCGAGGCTTGAGAGGACGATCGATGTTGGATTTATTCAGCGCTGGGTTAGGTGCGCACACCTATCGAATTCCTGCGCTGGTTGTTACTAAATCCGGTACCTTACTTGCGTTTGCTGAAGCACGTCGCAATGGCCGAGGCGATGCTGGGGATATCGATTTGGTGGTGCGCCGCAGTACTGATGGCGGCGATAGCTGGAGTGAGATCTCAACTGTGTGGGACGATGGCGACAACACTTGCGGAAACCCAGCGCCGGTTGTAGATCGAGACACAGGACGTATCTGGTTACCGATGACTTGGAACCTGGGCTCGGATAATGAACGCGACATCATCGCGGGGAGGAGTGCACAACCTCGTCGGCCGTACGTAACCTACAGCGATGACGATGGGCTAAGCTGGGCTCCAGTACGGGAGTTACCCGATATGCGTCAACCGCAGTGGGGATGGTACGCGACTGGACCTGGCAACGCGATTCAAATGACGAGTGGAGAGTTTGCGGGCCGCATCGTGGTGCCTGCCAATCACTCCGACATCGGTGCGGATAACGCGCACTACTACCGTTCGCACGTGTTTTACTCTGACGACAGGGGCGAAACTTGGATTTTGGGAGGTATAGCAGGCCCTGCGACCAACGAGTCGACCGTCGTCGAAATAGCAAACGGTTCGTTAATGCTCAATATGCGATCTTATGCTGGTCGCAACCGTCGCGCTGTGTCGGTGAGCAACGATGGAGGCGTGTCCTGGTCGCCGCCAGAACTGGATGAAACGCTAATCGAGCCGGTATGCCAAGCGAGTATGGTTCGGGATGATCGTCAGAGTGGTAATGTAGCAAGTGGGCGAATCCTCTTCCTGAATCCTGCGTCGACCGAACGAAAGCACCTGACGCTTCGGTTCAGTACGGATAGCGGCGAATCATGGAATGACGGAATGCTTATCTATGAAGGTTCCGCCGCGTACTCGTCGATTGCCATAATGTCTGATAACCGCGTCGGCGTGCTTTTCGAGCGCGATGACTATCAGCGGATATCTTTGATACGTCTCGACGCGGACTAACGCGACGGGCGACTCACCTCCTACCGGCTGAGTACCAATATTCTTCTCTCTATACTAATTTGGTAATGGCAATCAAACGTTTAATCATGAACAATATGACATAACTCATTGATTATTAAGACTATTTCTAATCTACTCTAAACAGTTGAGAACATCGTAGAGGTGAATCGTGGTTGGCGGAAGAGGTAGGAGTCGAACCCACCAGACCTCGATTAGAGGTCTCAACGGCTTTGAAGGCCGCGCGCCCCACCGGAGACGATGCTCTTCCTAAGTCAGTTACTCACTTCAGCAAAAGTCAAGCTAGAACGACAAACCAACTCCAACCAGGAATTGACGAGGCGGAATGAGCTCCTCAGAACTTGCGCCCACACCAAATACGTCTGTAAACCGAGCGTTTACGCCATCCGTATTGGATGCATTGATCACGCGGAGTGTAACGTGCCAGTCTTTGTCTAGTGGTTCGAAGCGAAGGATCGCATTAATCGTAGTGTATGCTGGAACGAAATCCGTAGCCGGATTATTGAATATGCGATATTGGTATGCACCACGCTGGTTCATTTGCACTGACGCGAAAAGCTGCCCAATATCGAACAACGCTCGTTCGTAGTTGATTCCGAGACTGACCGTCGACCGAGGCGATTTAGCGAGCTCATTGCCGAACACGTCTACGATGTTCTCTGCACGCGCACGTTGGATTTCTGGACCAAAAAGCGCAAAACCTTGAGCCAATAGAGCGTTAGTCGCCGCGTCAGAAGCAACATTGTCTAGCGAACGATGATGGCTCGTGATTGAGGTATCCAGCTTTGAGATCCTTAAGTCAACGTCGAGATGATCGGTCAGTAGCGCAATCATCTCGAATTCTGCGCCGGTGATTTGCGATTTTGGAATGTTGTTGACGCCGCCTTCGAAGACTTCAGGATCTGTTGCTTGGTATTGGAGATTGCTGTAGTCGTACTGGAAGACCGCGGCGTTCATGCGAACACGACGCTCTAGAAAGTCTGATTTCAGTCCGACTTCGACGGTATTCACAGTCTCTTTCTTGTACGTTGGCAGCACGACGATCGGTGCGATCTCGTTCTCACGACCAAACGTTAGATTACTACCTGCAGGTTTGTACCCACGTACCAAAGATAGATACAGCATTGACAGGTCACTTAGATCACGCTCAAAGGAGAATCGACCTGTGAGCGTTCGGCTTGACGTCGACTGTGTATCGACGCCACTACGGCCGTAGAAGTTACTGATCTCGCTATCTACGCCATCTTGCGAGAGTCTTAGACCGGCTATCGCTCGTGTGCGCTCGTCGACGTTGTAGTTTCCTTCAAAGAAGACGGAATGGGCTCGACGTTGTCGGTCGGCGTCGGTGATGAAGCCGTAGTCGCCAAGCGCGAAGGCGCGTACTTCTTCGACAGTAAAGGGATCAAAAACGCCGTCAGCCCCGAAATCAATGAACTCTTCGAGCACGATCGCGACATCGGTTTGAAAGTAGAAATACCCCGCAATCCAATCGATCGCGTCGAGCAGCGGGGTGGTCGACGTTAGGAGAAACTCTTGCGTCAGCGTACGTTGATTATTGTGCCACGGATCGTACGCCGCAGGCAGAATAGTGAATGGCGGTAGCGTATTCAGATCGTGTCGGTCGTTATCTCGTTTAAGGTCAAGCGTGTCGTCTTGAATGCTAGATACCGACTTGAAGACGTAGTCATCCAGCTCGTACTCGATTGTTGCACTCGCGAATGTTGCTTCAAGCTCCCAGATCTGTGGAAAGTCCTGAGCCAACTCTCTAGGATCAGGAGTCGGGTCGAGGATCCCTTTTTGAGCTGGGCCATCGCGATCATTCGAAGCGATTTGAAGAACGATATCCATCGATAGCAACTCAGAAGGTTCTATATAGAGACGCCCTCGTAAAGCGACGTTACTTCCGTCGTCAAGTTCTTGATCTAGCGTAACATTTTTGCTGAAACCGGCGTGGTAGTCGGTAGCAATTGACAAACGTAGAGCCGCGTTTCGAAAGAGAGGAGCGTTATAAATCCCCCGCGCCCTCAATCGGTCATACGAACCTAATTCGATCCCGACGATACCCTTGTTTGCTTCGAAACTCGGTTGAGTCGTGACAACGTTAATCGCCCCACCCGTCGAGTTTTGACCGAATAAGGTACCTTGAGGACCACGGATGACTTCCAGTCGTTCTATGTCTAGTAGTTTCGCCTGCATAACGTGAGGAGAAGCCATGTAAACGCCATCAACGTGATAAGAGACCGCCGGACTCGCGATCACATTCTGGTTGGCTTCGTTACCGACCCCACGCATCGACATGACCAGCTGCGTACCTTCGTTTTTTACGACGTTTAATCCAGGAACGAGTGTATTTAAGTCGACCATCGAGCTGACGCTGTATTGGTCTAGCTCCGCACCACTCATCACTGTGACGGCTTGTGAGGTTTCTTGAAGACTGGCGTCGCGTTTTTCGGCGGTTACGATCACTTCTTCAAGTTTTAGGTCAGATTGTGCGTGTCCCGATGAAGCAACGAGCCAGAAGAATCCGAGGCTAGACCAGACGACTAACCTTCGGCGTATAGGCAAGGACATATCGAATTAGGTGAAACGAGCCGGGTCCCCAATTGATCCATCCGTCCGAAGTGCGTCCAGTTCCGCATCGTCAAGCCCAAGTTCTTCGCTCAATACGACGTTGGTATGCTCGCCTAGATGGGGCGGCCGTGTCATTTCAAAATCAGACTTCGAAAGTCGTGGTGCGAATCCGAGCATCGGTACCTTGCCGTGAACGGGAAGTTCCATTTCGTGGATGAAGCCACGCTCTTTCAGGTGTTTGTCGTGGTGGAGTTCCGCTGTGTCGAGGCACGCCGAACACGGTACACCCGCACCCGCAATCGCCTCCATGGCTTCATATTTCGTCCGGGTACTGCACCAATCCGTGATTTCGGCGTAAAGTGCCGCACCGTTTTGGACTCGTGCACGCATGTCTTCGAAGCGGGGATCGACGAGTAGATCGGGTCGGTCCATACCCGCACAGAGTGCGTCCCAATGCCCTGCATTCACCGGCATTAAATAGATGTAGTCATTGGGTCCGAACGGTTTGCACGGATATATGTTCACTGGTGGCAGACCGCCCGCATTGCCATTACGCTGCGTTGCTCTGGTACCCCATGCTGAACCAATGTATGCGCGAGTTCGGACGTAATAAGCCATCGCCTCCTGCATGGACAGTTCGATTTCTTGACCTTCGCCCGTTCGTTGTCGCTGAATATATGCCGCAAGAATTGCCATTGCAGCCTGTACCCCTGTACCGGAGTCACCTGTGGTTGGGCCGGGCATCATCGGTGGTCCATCGGCTTCTCCTGTGATCGAAAATGCGCCAGCTGCAGCTTGCGCGATCATGTCCATGCAACGATAGCCAGAATATGGACCATCTACGCCAAATCCCTTGATTCTCGCATAAATAATCGTGGGATTGACTTTGCTTAAGACGTCGTACCCGATATCAAGCTTCTCCGTGACGCCGGGACCGTAGTTCTCCACGAATACATCAAAGTTCGGTGCCAATTGAAGCAAAAGCTGGCGACCGCGTTCGCTTCGCAGGTTCAGTGCGACACTGCGCTTATTTGCATTCCAAGCGCAGAAATACTGTGAATAGTCGATATTTGACGTTCGGCCGACTCCGCGCCCGGGATCGCCGTACTCGGGCGGCTCGATCTTGACGACGTCTGCACCGAGCCATGCGAGCGCTTGTGTGCACGAGGTCCCAGCCTCGTATTGCGTCATATCGAGAATACGGATTCCGTCGAGTGCAGGCATGGTATTTGAGACCGAGAAACTAAGGCTATTGTCGTTTAGTGGGATGCACAAACAGCAGTAAGCAATCACGCATTTCTGCCGGTTGGATTTTATTCGGCGCACACACTGAAAGGCGATTTCCTACGACTAGGTATTCTTAGAGACTGCTCGGTTTCGTCTCCACAGAAACGTTGCGAATTTTGCTTCGTCGGGAGTCGACTCAATGTCCAATATCCAAACTACGTGTGTCGAGTAATCCGTTAACTCAAAAAAGTGAGTGATTATTACCGGCGTTGTAAGAGGATGTGAAGGCGATGGAGAGCGTTCGGTCTCGGTCGAAACACCTGCCTAGTCTTTTAAGGATCCGCGTTTCGATGATCTATCCAGTCCCTCAGCAAGGCTAATCTGACATCGCTTTAAGAACTGACTAATTACTTCCCCATCTCCTGAATCGTAGTAGTGCAGCATGTGTTGGTCGTATTGCTGTTTTTCCGTGGCTGGAATCGTCACAATGTGGTGACCGTTGGACAAAAGTATGCCGTTCATCAGAAACTGACCCATACGCTTGTTGCAGTCAAAGAAGAATTGGCTGCGTGAACATTCCAGAAGCACATCGATTGCTTGATCAAGGGGATTGCTCGAAGTGACTGAGTGTGTGATCAATGTATCGAATCGGTCTTTTAGTTCCGAGGGGTTGGGGGGTGAATAGTCCGTACCCTAGATCCGGACAGGCCGGGATCGGAACACGCCCCACTCAAGTGCTTCGTGTTCACCGACAATCGCATGAAGTTGAAGTGCGGTTTCTTTCGATAGATCAAACTCTTTTCTTTCCACAAGTTGGAACAACGCATCCCAGGTACGTCTTAGACGCAGGATTTGATTCTGGTCTGATAGCTTGTGTCCACCGACGGTTACGCCGTCAAGTAGCATTTTGACTTCGACGAATGTGAATGGATTCCCTTCATAATTCGCCATGTTGAAAACCACCTCGTCGACAATCTTTCGAGCTGAAAATATCGCGAACTCGACGTCCGAGTGATCTTCATTCACTAATTGTTTCCTCGTTCATTTCTGAGTTCGAGTAGATGTGTCGGGTTGTTTCGTTCGCGCTCAATTAAGGTGAACTGGTCCTCCGTCAGATAATCGATAACACGTCTGCTTCGCTCGCTACAGACCATAGTGGTATCCGGTCGCGTCTGTTAGTTGGACCATAGCAGAATACTGAGATCATGGTTCCGTGTACCAACGTTCGCGCAACGAGTCTTTGATGTGCTCGATCGACGTTTGACAACGTCTAATTATGGGATGGATCTCGTATGTGTACGGAATCGTGCGAGAGTGACGTATTGCATTTGTAGGTGTAGATTGGGATACGGTGATAATAGGGTGAGTGAGTGCAAACTCGATTACAAGAGCTCTCAAACTGCACCACCGACTTGCTTGCTGCATAGGCGATGACACAAACGCTCCCATACTCTACAGAGCTACTTGAGTGCGTCGAAGCGGGTAGTGAAAACCTCTTGCTCGGTGCGAAAGCGGTTTCTCGTGTTTTGAATCCAGACGCTGATCTGACAAAGGTAGATTCACGTTTGCTCTCCCTCGCGGAGGAGATTCAGAAGCGCGGTGAGTCCGTCGAATCGATGTTGCATGTATTTCACGACGAGGGATTTAAGCGTGTCGATGAGGACAAATTCCACGAATACGCAAATAGTGATATTGCGTATGTGTTGGATACGAGGAAAGGGATTCCAATTACATACGTTGCGATCATTCTTGGAGTAAGTGACCATCTCAGCTTGACCAGCCATGGTGTGAACTTTCCAGGCGTTTTTCTAGCTCAGGTGGACGATACGATCGTGAATCCGATCGACTTCAGTATTTTGAACTATGAGGAATTCACGTCAAATCTGAAAAAACGCAACATCAATGTACCTGACAGCCCTGAATTAGCGAGTAATTCAGATATTTTGAAACGCATGTTCAATAACCTTCAGGAAGTAGCGTCGGCAAAAGGCGATGACCTACGCCGATTGGAGTTCGTCGACTACATGGAATTGATCGAACCAGAAGATTGGTTTTGTCACTTCAAGCGTGCTGAAGCATGGGCTTCGATGGGAGACTATAGTGCAGCTCGATCCGAATTGAAGATTGCCAAGAATTTACTGACCGATGAATCGACAATTGCGATGATCGATCGGAATCTGGCACAACTGCCGAAAAGAACAGATGGCGATCAGATATTGAATTGATGCGTTGGCGGACGGATCAACAAAGGGCAGTAAATCAATAGAGCATGGCACCACTTCGACCGGCGTAGAAAACGACAATACATGCGTCTTAATCAGAGCGCTAGAAGTGCGCCGAAGAAACGTCGTATCATGCAACAAAGGCTATTGGTCTAACCAATTTAACTGAAATTGGTCGACAATTTGGTTAATTTGGTATATAACTTGGTCTAGAAGTACGTGCTAGGGGATTTCCTATGGAGGGATACGCGCGAGTTCGGTCCAGTCGCCGTCCTAAGCTAGGTTTATTTTGCCAATGGTCCGCTATCGTTATTGGAGCATTGTCGATTTCGTTAACTGTGTCTGTCTCTGTTTCAGCACAGGAGGACGCGGAGGCAGTGGAAGAGCCTATCGAAGAGCTTGTTGTAACGGGTTCAAGAGCCACGATTCAGAACTCGATTGCTGTTAAACGAAATTCAGACCAAATTGTCGAAGCACTGTCTGCCGAAGACATCGGTGATATCCCCGCATTGTCCATCGGCGAAGCGCTAGAAACGCTGACGAGTGCTGCCTCTCATCGCGAGCAAGGTGGTGCGACGGAGATATCCATCCGTGGGATGGGACCGTTTCTTGGTGCCACGACTATCAACGGTCGAGAAGCGACGAACGGTAGTGGCGATCGATCCGTCAATTTCAGCCAGTTCCCGTCTGAACTCTTCAACAAGCTGCAAATCTACAAGACTCAGAATGCGAGCTTAATAGAAGGCGGTGTGTCGGGACAGATCGCGCTTTCCACGTTGAAACCGCTCGAATATGGCAAGCAGCGATTTCAATCTGATGTGAAATTCAACCGTAATCCGGATAACAGCAATATCAACATCGCTGAAACGGATATCGGTAGGCGTATCACGCTTAGTTACATCGATCAGTTCGACTTGGACGACGGCAATCGTTTTGGTTTTTCATTCGGCGTGCAGTCGAACGTAACAACGAATCCTGAACAGGAATACCGCTCAAGCAGCGGCTATAGAGACTGCCGCAACGACCCAAATGTAGCAGGTGGCGTGTATCGCAGTTCAAGCGGTAACTGCGACAGCGGTTCCGGTAATTTGAATCTGGTTGTCGATCCAGCAACAGGCGTCGCGCCCGATGCAAACGCACGGTTCATCTTCGTACCGAGTTCACGCTCGTACCGACAGAATATCACCGACGATGAGCGTGAATCCGTGTTCGCTGCACTTCAGTATCAGACAAATGCGGGTACTGACCTGAATTTTGATTTCCAGTATTCCGATCGCGTATTCTCAGAAATCCGAAATGACCTTGTTTTTGCAGAACATCGGCGCATGACGAGTGGACTCACAGCTGACAGTCTAGTTTTTGGATTAGACGGTGCGGTCGGTAGCTTCACCAATGAAGGAAGGGTTGAGACACATAGTCAATACCAAGAACGATTGGAGGAGTACATCGGGAGCGGTATCAGCGTTGCACATCCCGTGAACGATCGCCTAGATATTTCGATCGATCTTTCATTCTCGGACACGTCGCGTCGAGAACACATTCTCCAGACGCGACTTCAATCCGAGGACAATGACATCTATGGGAATGATGTACCCGCAGACACGGATCGACCGAGAGCTTGGTACACGTTGCGAGGTTCCCCATCGAAAGTCATGCTCGTGCGAATTCGAAATTTCGACGTCACCAATCACGATTTGTTTGCCGATTCCGCGCGGACGCGAATTGACCTTAACCAAGCGCGTGACAATTCGATTTCGGCGATACGCGGTGATTTTGATTACGACATGGAATCCGATGCGCTAACTTCTATAGAAGGTGGTTTACGATATTCGAAGTTGACATACACCAGTTTCCCGCGCGTTCGCGATCAGAGAACATTCTCTGACGATGCGATCGAAGGAGCAAGCTTGGCTTGTCGAAACGAGACGTTTCCCGAGCGTGGCTTTCTTTCGGAACCCGCAAATGGCGAAACGCTCATTACGAACGTAAACGATAACGGGAACGTCATTAGTTCAGGTACGGGCGACACATGGGCGACGTTCGATCCGCTTTGCCTTGTTCGAGAGTTCGTAGGAGGTGTTGTGCCTCCGTGGCCCACACCACAACCTTCCGTTCAAAATGTCGATGTCGAAGAGAACACGCTCGCAGGTTATCTTCAAGCAAATTACGAAACTGAGTTCTTGGGTCGTTCGGTACGTGGCAATCTGGGTGTCCGCGTAGTAAGTACAGACGTTGACTCGACCGGGTTGCGCACGATTTTCACAACGACGCAAAACGATGATGGCACCATCACGGTGAATGAAGATAGCGGGTCATTTACCGAAGTTGTAGGTGGTTCAAGGTATACGGAGCTACTCCCGAGTTTCACTGCCGTCGTAGATTGGAACGACGATACGCTCGTCAGAGCCGGAGTATTCCGTGGCTTGTCGCGACCGGACCCAGCAGATCTAGGATTTGGTAGACGTTTGTCTGTTGATGACGATGATGCTTCTTCGATCGCGGATTTAGTCGGTACTGCGAACGCTTCAGGTAATCCTGATCTCCTTCCGTTAACCTCTTGGAATTTGGATTTGGCTGTCGAGTGGTATCCGAACGAAGATTCGATTTTCGCAGTCGGTGCTTATTACAAACGTTTTTTGGGTGGATTCGAAAACACCCAGCGGGTTGAGAATTTCACAATCGACGGGCAGGATTTTTCGGCTGATGTAACGACGTCACGCACCGATGACGAAGAGAGTACGCTTACGGGTATCGAAATGACGTTAGCGCACTCGTTCAACTACCTACCTGGCTTCTTAAGCGGGCTAGGCACGAAGATCAGTATGAATCTTGCGGATTCTGACTTTGAATTCGAGGACCAGAATTTCGGCGCTTCTCGCGTGCTTGATGAAGCGGGCAACGTAGTTTCTGAACGGGTAGGAATCGTTTCTCCCGCCAATCTCTTCGGCTTCTCCGAACGTGTCGTGTCGTCACAGCTTTATTACGACATTGGCAAGCTAGACCTCCAGTTGATCTACAAGAACCGAACTGAGTACTTCCAACAGTTCATCAGTTCGCCTGGGCTCATCCGATATGTGGGGGATAACGAGGTTCTGGAAGCTCGCGTGACGTACAAAGTCACTGACAAGATTACGTTCAGATTTGAGGCGATCAATCTCCTCGATGAACCTAAAACACAATTCATACCGATCCGTGGTTACCTTACGGAGCTAAATAGCTACGGGCCAAGGATGTTTCTTGGGTTCAGAGTAAAAATGTAAATTCATAGGTTCCAGTCGTGATCGTTGTTCACAACCGAACAGTGATTCAGCTTTCACGACGGAGCCATCTCTTGAACACTAATCTCATTGATGCGTGGTAGCCAATGTGAAAGTCCAAGTATCAGATTGACGTACGAGCATTGAAGAAATATCGAGACATCGCGACGCAGATCCGAACACTTATCGAGTGTAACGAACTCGATGCCGGTTCTAGGTTACCCACCGAAAGAGAGTTAGCGGAGTCCTTCGGTGTCAGTCGCGCAACGATTCGTCAAGCTGAGGCGGAACTTCAGGCCTTAGGCATCGTCGAAATCAAGACCGGTTCTGGCGCGTACGTGACGGGACACGCCAAGAGTTCTAGCGCCGACGAAGCACTACCAGAAATCACAGCATTAGAACTTACGGAAGCGAGGTCATTGCTCGAATCTGAAGCCGCGGCGTTAGCTGCGGTTCACATAACGGATCAAGAACTTTCAGAACTCGAAGAGTGCATCGCGGTGATGAACCAAGCCTTACCTGATAACGAAGTGGCAGCTGATGACGCTGATCGAGACTTCCATTTAGTCATCGCGACCGCATCGGGGAACGCCGCGATACTACACACAGTCAGAATGTTCTGGCGCATTAGAAATGAAGTCGAATCAGTGAAGCGAGTGTACAGTGCAGTTTGTCTACAGGACACGGGTCCCAGAGGGAAGGAACACTTAGATATTTTGAATGCGCTTAAACGTCGAGATCCGATGCAGGCACGTATCGCGATGCGCGCACACTTCTTTCGACTTTTGGAATCGATGTTGGACGTTTCGACTGCACAAGCGATCGAAGCGGCACGACGGCAAGCAGATGAGGAAAGGCAGCGATTTCTTATGAATCCAGCGGTTCGATCGATACATCAAGACGTAGTGACAAAATAGCTTGATTCAAACATTAATATGAATTTCGAGTACTTTTGTTCTCAATGGTTAAGTACGACACCGCGAACTGAGCACTCAAATTCGATTTTTTCTAGATGCTGTCTCGTAGCAATTTGCTTGTTCTTGGCGTCAGGATTGTTGGGTGAAACGCTCGTCACAAATCAGGACGAGTTTCTTATAGCGACAGAGGATCTCAAGCCTGGCGATGTGATCGTTCTCGCCGATGGTGTTTGGCGAGATTTCGAAATCGTGTTCGAGGGTGAAGGAACTCCCGATGCGCCAATCACGCTTACAGCCCAAAACAAAGGTGAGGTTGTTATTTCAGGTAAGTCCAACCTAAGGATTGCAGGGAAACACATAGTCGTTAGCGGATTGGTATTTAAAAACGGTTACACGCCCACCAATACGGTAGTTTCATTTCGTCGTTCGAAGGAAAAGCTTGCGAATCATTCACGCATCACGGAGATAGTGATCGATCACTTCAACAACCCAGAACGACACGAAACCGATTTTTGGGTGATGATGTACGGGAAACACAACCGATTCGATCACAACTACCTTGCGGGAAAGAGTAATAAGGGCGTAACGATGGCGGTTCGCTTGGACTCGACAACAAGCCAGGAGAATCACCATCGAATCGATCACAACTATTTCGGACATCGTCCGATTCTTGGCTCGAATGGCGGCGAAACACTTCGGATTGGGACCAGTCATTACTCGATGTCGAATTCATTCACGGTTGTTGAATCGAATTACTTCGACCGTTGCAACGGAGAGGTAGAGATTGTTTCGAGTAAGTCCGGCGGTAATCGATTCGTAGGTAATGTGTTCTTCGAGTCTCAAGGCACGTTAACGCTACGCCACGGAAACGACAATATCGTCGAGAACAACGTCTTTCTTGGGAACCAAGTTGCGCATACGGGTGGCATTCGAGTCATCAACAAGCGCCAGATGGTTCGAAATAACTATCTATCAGGTTTAACGGGACACCGGTTTGGAGGTGCGTTGGTGATTATGAACGGCGTACCGAATTCACCGATCAATAGATATCACCAGGTTGAAGACTCTACGATCGAGAACAACTCAATCATTGATAGCCACCACGTGGAATTTGCTGCAGGCGCAGACACGGAACGGTCTGCACCGCCGATTACGACGACGATTCGACGAAATCTCATTTACAACACGGCCGATAAGGACATCGTCTCGATACACGACGATATCAGTGGGATCGAGTTACTTGAAAACGTAACGAATGTTCACCCGCAAGCATTGTTACATCGTGGTTTTCAGACGTCGCAATTCACGATGCGAATCGGAGAGAACGAACTTTTATATCCCGATGATGAAGACCTCAGTCATGTAGGTGTAGATACCTCACTGAGAGTCTTGACGAAGGGCGAGACAGGACCGACCTGGTATCCGAAGCCTGAACTGGGTGACGTTTATGACTTCGCACCTAATGCCAGAAATAAAGATTCTGAGGATGAGGCGACGAGCGAGAATCTAACGTGGAATCCGACTCCGTCCTTTTATCCTGGGTTCGATCGTGGCGATGTGATCTACTTACAGCCGGGTGAGAATGTGTTAGGTCGCGCATTAGCTCAATCGATCGCCGGTGGTACCTTCGTGTTGTGGGGAGGCACCTACCTCGAGTCCTCCACGATTGTCATCGACGAACCGTATACCATCAAAGCGATGCCCGATATGATGCCAGAGATTCTGTTTGAGCGCGGTTCCTTGTTCGAGATGAGTGAAGGTGGAAGTTTGCGACTCGAAGGACTAACGTTTTCTGGGCACCTTGCACCTGATATGGCGGGAAACGCGCTGATTCGTACGCGACGGCACTCGATGCTGAGCAACTATGCATTGATCATCGATTCATCGACGATCAGAGACTTAAACGTCAATCACTCATTCAACGTGTTTTCACTGACGAAACACACTTTTGCCGATTTAGTGATGATCGTCGATTCGCACTTCGAAAACATAACGGGTCATGTATTACAGATGGATCAAGAAAACGACGACTTGGGCATTTATAACGTCGAATATGCGGGAATCACAGGCTCGTCGTTCAAGAACGTAGACGGTACTGTATTGAGCATCTATCGCGGCGGGACCGATGAGAGTACATTTGGACCACATGTTCTGGTGGCAGGCAATGTCTTCGATTCGGTTGGGCGTGGTAAACGGAATAAGAAGAATGGTTCGATCTGGCTACACGGCGCGCAGTTTACGAGCATTCGTCGAAACGAATTCCTCAATAGTGCGCCAGTGCGAGCTATCGAAACCGTCGGTGAGCCAAGTACTCACATTGCCGACAACAGTTACGTGGATACGTCAGCTCCGGTGATCGAATCGTTTGAGCGGTCCGAGTGAGCATGTTTAAATCGATCCATCGTCGCCTAAAAACGCTTCTCGTCTTAACGCTTGTCTTCACTTGCTGGGCTGCAGTCGCGAACCCTAGAACGCAGATCAGCGCGGATGATCTAGTAAATATCCAATCTTCTGTCACGGCTTCACCGAGTTTTACGAATTTCGTTAACGAGACTCGAAGTCGAATCGACGAATACTTCCGTATTTCGCCAGATGTACCTCTGCCACGAGATCCTGGAGGCGGGTACACTCACGAACAGCATAAGAAGAACGGTATCGCAATCTACGAGGCGGGTCTCCTATCGCTCTTTACTGGCGATGAGCGATACGCAAACCATGCTAAGCAGTTGCTCTTGTCCTATGCTGCGTTGTATCCCACGTTAAAGGAACATCCCGTAAAGCACTCGAACTATCCAGGACGAATGTTCTGGCAAGTTCTGAACGAAGCAGTATGGCTCGTTTATGCGATTCAAGGTTACGATGCCATTCGCCGGGAGCTTTCGGCGGTGGAAAAGGAGACGATCGAGGGCGGTTTATTTCGCCCATTAGCCGATTTCCTTTCGATCGGCTCTGCAAACACCTTTAACCGAATTCACAACCACGCCGCATGGGCGGTTGCTGCCGTCGGAACGACTGGTTACGTCCTAGATGACGAAAGGTACGTCGAACTCGCGTTCAAAGGAACGAATCTCGACGGATCCGCTGGGTTTTACCAGTTGATTGACAATCTGTTTAGCCCCGACGGCTACTACACGGAAGGACCTTACTATCAACGATATGCGTTGATGCCGTTCGTCGTATTCGCACGGGTTATCGCTTCAAATCAACCAGAACTTGAGATTTTCGAATATCGGAAGAGTGTACTGGTGTCGGCGATTTACGCATGCGTCGATCTTTCCTACAACGGTCTTTTCTTCCCTTTGAATGATGCGATCAAAGACAAAGGATTGAATACTGTTGAACTTCGTTATGGGATCGCGATCGCGTTCGCGCTGACGGAGGATCCGAGTCTCCTAGCGATCGCTCAAATGCAAGATGGTTTTGTTTTAACCTCCGATAGCCTCAAAATGGCACAAGCGATAGATGCTGGTAGAGCGAAGCCCTTCGGCTACATACCTCGATTGTTTCGGGATGGTCCGAATGGGACGAGTGGGGCGCTCGGAATTTTGCGCGGTGACTCCGGAAAGATGGGACAAGCGGTCGTGGTCAAGGCGACTTCGCATGGATTCGGCCACGGGCATTTTGACCGCCTGAACTGGCTGTATTACGACAATGGTAGTGAGATCGTATCCGACTACGGCTCCGTTCGTTTTTTAAACATTGAACAGAAAGAAGGCGGTCGCTATCTCCCAGAAAACACGACGTGGGCGAAACAGACGATTGCGCACAACACGCTTGTTGTCGATGAAACCAGTCAATTCGATGCGAACGCAGAAGAAGCAGATCGCTTTCACCCCAAAGTGGTGCAATTCCATGGCGATCGGCCAATCGTTCTTATCCGTGCAAGCACGGAAAACCCGTATCAAGACATACGGATGGAGCGACTGCTTGCGCTCGTTGAAAACGTCGCAGAAGAACGACACTTGGTCGTCGACATTTTTAGTGTTGAAAGCAACGCTGAACATCAGTTCGATCTACCCATCCATTTTGAAGGGCAGTACATCGCGACAAACAAACAACCGACAGCGGTTGAGGCTGTGACGTTGCGACCACTAGGCGAGCGGAATGGATATCAGCATCTCTGGCTTCGATCGAAACAGGAATTGGTATCAAACGAGACTTTCTTATTTACGTGGTTAATTGGAAATCGCTTTTATTCAGTTTTAGCATTGACTGATTCACCTAGCCAGGTTTTATTCGCGCAGCTTGGTGCGAACGACCCGGATTTCAACCTGAGACCACAAAAGGTGTTAATCAGAAGAGTAAACGGCGTGAAGCGAACGACCTTCGTCTCCGTCCTTGAATCACACGGTGAATACAACGGCGCCGCGGAATTTACGATCAACAACAGACCTACGATCAAAACCCTCAGATTCTTAGAGAACGATCACCTACAACTCGTGACGCTTGACACGGTGAATAGTGCGACGTATCACATCGCGTTCTCCCGTATGCGCGATGCGGAATCAACTCATGTAATCGTGTTGGACGGAATCCCATTAAAGTTGCAAGGCTATGCGGCAGCATTCGATGGCGAGGGCAATCAGATTTGAAAAGCCGTATTGTGACCTCGTACGACGAATCAAAGATATTCGTCGGTCAATTCAGCACCGGTGCGTACGTTCAAACTCACTCTGGTTACTCTCCAGTCTCGCTCGCAACGAGCAAGTTAATAGACGTTTTCAGTTTTCTCGGAAACGATTTCAATATCGAGTAAGAAACTCATGAAAAACCTTCGATGGTTCATTATTGGACTAGTTGCGTTGGCAACGGTAATCAACTATGTAGACCGTACAGCACTTGCCATTATGTGGCCGGAAATCTCAGAGGATCTGGGATTGGACACGACCCAGTACGCGCTAATCGTGTCCTTCTTTATGGTCGGATATGCAATCGGGCAGTCATTGTTTGGCAAGATTTTTGACAAGATCGGTACGCGATTGGGATTCGTGCTCGCCATATCGGTTTGGTCGATTTCCATCATGCTTCACGCGGTTGCGCGCAACGTACTCACATTTAGTATTTTCAGATTTATGCTGGGTGTCAGTGAAGCGGGGAATTGGCCCGGGGCGACAAAAAACAACGCCGAGTGGTTCCCAATTAAGGAACGTGCTCTGGCGCAAGGCATCTTCAATGCAGGCGCTTCACTCGGTGCAGTGATTTCGGCTCCCCTCATCGCGTGGTTATACCTTTTGTTTGGCTGGCAGAGTACGTTCGTCCTAATCGGGTTAGTCGGTTTTATCTGGATAGTGCCGTGGTGGATTCTGTACAAAGCGCCACCGGAGTCTCATCCTTGGTTGAGCCGAGAGGAGAGGGAGTACATTCTTACGGGACAAAAGCCAGAAGAAGACGAGGAAACAGATAGCTCTGCAGAGCTGCTTGCACCCGGTTTCTGGGATTTTCTGCTCCGCCAACGTCGCAGTTGGTCGGTCATCTTGTCACGTTTCTTCTTGGATCCGGTGTGGTGGTTGTTCGTGACTTGGTTACCGCTCTACCTTGCCGCGCAATTTGGCTTTGATATAAAGCAAATCGGTTTGTTTGCGTGGGTTCCTTTTGCTGGCGCTGCAGCTGGGAGCTTGTTCGGTGGTTGGCTGGCAAAGTATCTTTTCGCCAAGCACTGGACCGTGAATCGCACGAGAAAATTCACGATAACGTTGGGCGGCGTGATCATGTTTCCAACGTTGATTGCGACCGCATACGCTTCCGTTCCGATCGTCGCTGTTTTGCTTATCGCCGTGATCTTGTTTGGATTTCAACTATCCATGGGCAATATTCAGACGTTACCGAGTGATTTCTACTCAGGTAAGTCCGTAGGAACGTTAGCTGGAATCGGAGGAACCGCAGCGATACTTGGTGTGCTCATCACGACGAACGTCGTTCCGATCATCACGGCCGATACGTACGCGCCGTTTTTTATCCTCGGTGCGTGCTTGGTGCCACTGTCCATCGGGTCAGTTTGGTTGTTCGGAGGTCGTATCGAACAGGTTAAAGAAGAATCCTCGACGCGTTCATAGCGCTCGCACCCATTGACCGGAATACTATGTGTTGAATTGATTCCACGGATTTATAAGTGAAATACCGACATCGGTGAAGTCTCGCGTATTTCGTGTTACTAACGTGAGATCTCGAGACTCGGCGATGGCTGCAATTTGACAATCTAATAGGGATATCGGTCGACCGGCCGAACGACGCATGCCCGCGATTGACGCATAGGACTTAGCGGCTAGTGTGTCGAACGGCAAAATTCTATTTTCGAATGCTTCTTGGAGCATGCGGTCAATTCGTGTTATTAACGAGTCTCGACGTTTACCTGAAGGTAGTATCTCTGCACCATATCTGAGTTCGGCCTCACTGATCGCAGAATAGTAGATGAGGTTTGTTGGTATACCGAACACCCATTCGCTGACTACGGTAGACGGTTGTTCTTGCATCAATTCTGATACGATGTTTGTATCTAGTAAATACATGCTCTACTATTCAAACGTCGGCGGTTCAGGAATGGGCTCTCGCTTCGGTAATTTAAGATCCACGCCATTCGACGTACCAAAATGTTTGCGAAAGATACTCCCTAAATCACGAGTCTCGTTCGTTCGTAGTAGTGCGTCACGCAGAATAACTCGCGCCTCCTCCTCCATCGATCTACCATTCATCGCGCTACGTACTCTCAGAGCCTCTTTCACTCCAGCACCCAAGTTTCGAATCGTTATGCTTGCCATGGAAATCAGTCCTTTGCGAATCAATGCGTACGTTGAAATCAATGATAGCAATGATATCGATATACGACCAATTCAATCAGATGATTCGATAAAGGACGACATCAATCGTGAAGCGAGGAAGCGTGCCCGCGATACAGCTTAGTACGCATTCCTAAGAACAAGGTTAATGCGGTACTGTCTATAGAAACGCTATTGAACGGCGTGGATGAAGCAGGTGAATACCTCTATCGGTGACTATCTACGTATTCGTGATAGTTTAATCCCGTTTTTTCGTCGACATATACACCGTGTGAATGGCGTACGTTACGAACGGTCCACATGTACGGTAATTACGTCGGTACCAAAGTATTGTTGATGTCGGACCGACGAGGCGAGATGCCGAAGTAACCGCAACGATAAGTCGCGTTCGGTCGATTCAAGTGTACTGGCATCCGCAAGCATTGCGATTCGATCTTGGACGTTCTCCTCGCCGCTCGATGCAATGAACTCAAGTGTGACGCGCTCTTTTTCATTCGTGACACCGACGAGTAGACGGCGTGATTCTTCTTCCTCAGTGGTTCCACGTTCCTCGAGTAGGGTTAATAATGTCTCTTCGCTTACAGCATCGAGTCGCGCAACCATCGACTCGTCCCAACTGTATCTATCGGCAAATCCGAGTACGAAGTCGCGAACACTCGCTAAAGCCGCGCGATCAAACGCCACCTCTAGTTTCTGACGACGCGGTTTCGTCAACTCAATGAAACCCGTCGCTAAGAACGCGACTAGACCTCCTGCGAGCATTCCATTCACCGGGACGTTTCCCGTTAATCCCGCCACAAACTCGGGAAAAATCGACCCGTACTCGAAACCGACGCCCACCCAAAATGCGATCCCGACTATAGCACCTTTTCGATAGTCAACCCCGTCTTGAGCGACGATCTTTACACCGATGATGAAGATCGATGCCATGACGATCGTTGTAAACGTCGCGACGACTGGTCCAGGAATTGCGAGAACGATTGCTAGGACTTTTGGTATACAAGCTAGAAGTATTAACGATGCGCCAAGTATCAGTCCGAGGCTACGCGCCCCGACCCCTGTTATTTCCGTCATCGAGGTCCCGTTTGGACGAAAACCTACAGGCATTGACCCAAGTACGGAACCAAGTAAGTTTCCTGCTGAATCGGAAGCAACGGCACCTTGTACCGATCGAAAGTCAACCGCTCTGGATTCATTCCACGTAACCCGTTGTATCGCGATCGACCCGCTCACTGTTTGAACCGTACAAACAACCGAAATGAATAGAAACGCTGGTAACAGGCCCCAAAACGCCACACCAAAGTCGAGATCGAAACCTGGTAACGCGAGAGTCGGCAATCCAATCCATGCAGCGTCAGCGATGCGGCCGAAGTCGTAAAGTCCAAAAATAACGGACACGAACGTCCCAGCGATCACGCCGATGATCGGTGACCATAAGCGCCAAAAACCATGCGCTTTTAGCATGATGCCTATGACGACTACCAACGTCGTGAGTGCGCATAGCGGCCCAGCGACCGGAGAAATACCGACGGGTACGTTGTTCAGTTCTTGAAAGATCAGAGGCGTGACCGTCACGGGCGTCAACATGATGATCGTTCCCGTTACCGTCGGTGTAAGAATGCGACGGAACAGCTCAAGCCGAGTCGAAAATGCGAATTGCACAATCGCCATGGTTAGGACCAAGCTTGCTAGCAGTGGAGGTCCACCGGCATTTAGTGCTGCTACACTCACCGCCATAGTTGCTCCGGAAGTGCCTGTCGTAATAAGGTACCCGGCGCCGAATCGGCCAAAGCGAATCGCCTGCAACATCGTCGCAGCTCCGCAGACGATGACACCCGCAAATACCCCCCATAACAGAACATCCTCCGGTTGACCCGCGCCTCTGAAAACAATGGTTGGGATCAACACGATGCCAGGTAGCATGAGTGCGACAAGCTGTAAACCCAATCCGGATGCGATAGGTACTGAAACTCTTTGGTTCGGTCCTAGCTGCGTTGCGTCTGGATCGGCGTGCGCTTCGGTCATCGGTTCGAATGCGGAGCGTGTCTAATGCACTAAGTCAATGAGTACATCTCGAAAAGCTCTACGTCTTGAGCAATTTCTTGGTCGATGAATCTGGCACGCTACCAATATACCAACTGCCACGATACACCGTAACGATCTTCGACCCATGTGAATGTCTTGCTGAATCCGTAAGAGTCGATTGGCATGAGAACTCGTCCGTCCTCCTCAAGTCGTGATGCAAGCGACTTCAGTTCTTCTTCGCTTTCGCACTCGAGAAGAAACGAGAATGATGGCGTGAAATCGAATGCATGCTTAATCGGGCTATCGCTGAATCTGACATCCTGACCGCCAATCGTCACGGTTGCGAACATAATCAAATCTGGATGGTCTGGATTGGAATCACCGTAGTGTTGCACGTCCTTGACATGACTGTCAGGAATCACGTCAATATAGAAGTCGATGGCTTCTTGGGCATTGTGACCTTGGAACATTAAAAACGGTGTAACTGAATTCGTCATTACCCCCTCTTCGTACGTTTCACTATGGACTGCACCGACATCTGGATGTTGAGCAACTACGTTGCCGACGGTACTGACGTTATACGCACAAGCATTTAGCAAGGAAATTGCGATGATCAAGGTGAATCGAGTAGCACAACGACATCGACGTTTTGTCGAATTAATCATGTTGATGATTATTAGAGCGGAAGCTTCAAATCGATTCTATGCGACTTAGGAGCCTTTCGAAGAATGAAACGAGTGAGTGTCCTCTGTGCGGACATTTCGCCTACGAGTAGTAAGTGCTGTAAAAACTGAGCTCTTCGGCTGTTCAGGTTGCGTACTTGGTATCGAGAGTTAGCAAGTTCATCAAGTCCAAGAACTCCTTAAAACTCGCGAAACCTGTGGCGGTGGTTTCGACTTACTTTAAGTTCTTCGTTTCGATCCATTACGTGCACAACCATAGTATCGTTGCTTCGACGTTGTACGGTCTCGATAAAGTCAGCATTAACAATACAGTTTCGGTGTATTCGCCAGAAAAGTTCGTCGTCTAACTGCTCTTCGAGCTCTCTCAAAGGAGTAGAGAGTACGTACTCGTTGACAGCGTCGAATGCGAGCGTGTATTTCGCTTCTGTTTTGAAGAACCGAATATCGTTCACTGAAACGAGTCGAGTTTCGCCACGATGTCGAACTGGTATTCGTTCAAGCTGGCGTCGTTGCTTTAAGTCGTCAATCTCACGTCGAATAGATGCTACGAAATGCTCAGTATCAGATGCTTGAAGTCGTTCTCGTAGCCGATTCACCGTTGCCGTAAATCGGTCTTCGGTAATAGGTTTTAGAAGATAGTCACAAGCGTTTTTTTCAAACGCAGTCACTGCATATTGATCGTATGCGGTCACAAAGACGATTAGTGTAGACGTGTCGCCGAATTCCTCAGCGAGTTCCAACCCATCTGGTGATGGCATGCGTATATCGAGAAACGCAACGTCTGGCTGTTTTTCCCGTAGTGCAAGGCGCGCTTCCTCTCCGTTTGCCGCGAATGCAACAACGCTTGCTTGAGGCCAGAGACGACTCACAAGGCGGTCGAGCTGATCGCGCAGTAGCGGTTCATCGTCAGCGATTAATACGGTCGGATTCACACCTTTTCTGGTTCAATCTTTACTTCAATTGTGACGCGAAAAAGATCATCAGCGGGATGATCGATCTGGAGCTGCGCGGCATCGGCATATACCGAATTCAATCGTTCCTTCAAATTTGCGATTCCGACGCCGTTCCCGTCGATATGTTCGTGATCTGGCTCATACGTATTAACGACAGCGATACACACAGTAGATTCAGATCGTCGCACAAGCACTTCGATACGACCGGATTTTGCTGAAGGTTCTAAACCGTGCTTTATCGCGTTTTCGACGAGTGGTTGAATCAAGAATGGCGGGAGCTCCAGTTCCTGAAGTTCGTCTTGGATATCAATTTCGTACGATAGGCGCTCACCCATCCGTACTTGCTGAACTGCAAGATAACTCGAAATCAACTCGATTTCTTGCTGAATCGACCCTGTGTGAGCGCGGGAGTAGTCGAGTGAAACGCGGAACAGCTGTGTAAGTGAGTCGAGCAGCGTTGCCGCCTTCGATGGATCACTCTCGATCAGTGCTTGGACGTTCGCCAACGTATTGAATAAAAAGTGGGGCTCGATTTGCGCTTGAAGCGTCTGAAGTTGAGCCGTAGCCAGTTCACGCTCCATTACGAGCTCCTGCTGTCGAACGGCGTCACGTTCTGCTTCAAGGTCACGAATGTAACCCATCAAGAGTATGACAAAACCTGCGACGATACAGGCGATACCGCCAATCACTACGCCGATTGGGCTAGTTCTAAAAAAGTAGAACGGATCGAACGCGCCAAGCGCCCCACCCAGTAACAAACCCAATGTCAAACTGACGATGCCGGTGATGACCGTAACCCATTCGCGATTCCAGGTTTTGGGTCGACGTTGATGCACCCAAAGTTGCATCGACATGCATGTGACGCCGATCGAGTAACTGGCTACGTAGTTCAACCATACGGCTCCGTTTAAAAGCGTTAACACGGTTGCAACAAGCGTACAGAATACGACGGTGACGGTGATGATCCACGCGGTAGCATGTTCTCGAGCGTATGCGAAGAATGTCTTGAACATTTATGTTGCGGCGACGAACTGACCGTGCAACCCGATTGGCATGAGACGTGCCAGTGTCGCGCGAGCGATCGGTTCAGGTGTTGTATCCCCGATTTCGAAAACGTTCAAGTGGGTCTCGTCCGCAACGTAGTCGAGCGATGTTCCTAAGATCCAGCCTTCCGTTTCATCGATACCTTTGGGATCAGCTACGAAAATGTGCTCTTCGGGTATCTCTCTTTCGGGATAGGTGAATCTACTCATTTCACCAGTGGATGTGTTTACACGCGCGACGCCGTTCAAGAGTCCGAGTTGAAGAGCGGAGTTAGACGCTGAATCGTTGACCAACATGGTTAGCCATTCGTGTCGCGACGTCGATCTTCGCTGATCAATGGAAGGGAATTCGCAGGCGGCAAAGCCGTTGTCGAAGACTTCCACGTCGGCCCTGCGTTTTCTCGTGTCGACTCGAAATTGCACTAACTGAGATAACGAAAGCGATTGCGGCAGCTCGCCTCGCATGACTGCCGAAAAAGCGGCTGTCATCAAGGATGGATCGTCGTAGCGAAAGCCTTCGAATCGAATAACGCCCTCCTTGTCTTCCCAGGCATTTGAATAGTGGAACAGCCAATGTGCTGGTAGCTCGACGATGAAATTTCGCTCAAGGTCGTTCTTATCCATGACCAGCAAGTCAAGACTTCCATTCGAATGCCACACATGCATGTCGATAAACGTCTGTTCGACGGCACGGTTTGGTTCATAGTGGAGTGGTGGTAGTGGAATCACGAGGTGCCTGTCAGTCACGACAAAATCGTGAGGTATCGTCATCGGCGAACGTTGGACAATCGAGATTTTGGGTGCTTTAACGCCAGGGTCAAGTCGCCAGATCACCAGCGCGCCTAGATGACTAACGTAACCGAAATTCCAGATCGTGCCGTTCGGTTCGACGCGAGGGTGCGCCGAAAAAGGTAATCCAGCGGATTCAGTTGACAGTTCTACGATACCCGTGGTTTTCAGTGACTCTGGTTCGACGCGCCATGCTGAACCGCCTTCCCACAGCGCCCACAACTCATCATCGCGTGCCAGTACGTTGATATTGCCGACATTTAAAGAGTCGGGACCTGTAATGTCTATCGAATGATCTCCGGCCGTGCCAAAGCCTATAAGGGATAACTCGTTATTCGATTCGTCGCGCAGGTACTTGGTCGTATGAACCAGCCTAGCGTGATGCGTCACCTTAGCTCCTGGTTCAATCGACCATTTTTGAATCAATCCGTCGCCGTCGAACCAGTGTTGATATCGTCGCCCCGCGCGCTCCATTCGTCCAGGTCCGTTGCGGAACAGAGCACCGACTAAGTCAGGTGGCCAATCGCCTTCAATCGCACATTGCGTGAGCCCTGTGTCTGCATCTCGGATACCTTCATAGAGTCGAAGCCACGGCTTGAGCGGGAGATTCTTGTGAAAACTCTCGTACGTTGTATCTGACGTAGTGGCTCGCGATGGTGCCATCAGGCCGCACAATGAACCTGCGCCGCCGAGTACTAGCAGGTCTCTTCGATTTAGCATTAGTGTTTTAAACTGAATTCTGCGGTGAACGGTTCGGCGCCAAGGTCAAACTTCATCCTCTTCCATTTCGGTGGTCCAAATCGCGCGGGTGCGTCATTCGAGACTCCCCATGGTTCCTTGGGCATGCGAAGTGCGTTGTAGTCCATTTGCCCATTACCGTTAATGTCTTGATATACGCTTACTGCGTACGTTCCTTCGGGAATCTCGACGTTCACTGTCGTAACGTCTGCTTCAGCGGGAGTGCTAAGCGCTCTGAATGGCTCTCCGTCAGGCCAGTTCTCTTCGTTGACGAATATCGCGATGTAGATCGTGCTGTCATCGTGTTTGACGTTCTTGATTTTTATGGTAAGTTCAGCTGCGAGTGAGCTCGTTGCTGCAATTAGCACGAGCAAGAAAACGAAGGTTTTCACGTGTATGTCTCTGATTGGCGTTCGTTGGCTGCGATTATGAACGATGGATTCACAGACCGATAGCGAATCAGACGAATTGCAGAATTAGGGACGTGAGTCGTAACAATCAACGATGAGTAGCGATCAAGTCAGTCGAGAACAGACGCAGCTTTCTCAATTTGTATTTGATCGCGTCTACGCGTCGATGACATTCATTTGCTATACGACATGAAGAGGTTGAGGTTGTGGCCATGTAAAGACATCGACCTTTCGTGGTTAGATGTCTGTTATGCATTCGGGATGTGCTTCCTTAGTGCGATTGTGGGCAGAGAGCGCGCTGAATTTAGGTTACTGAGCGACGATACGGTACTTACGTGCATGTCGGTGAGAGCCGCGTTCGACTTGTACCTAACCGCCCGAAACTGGGATCAGGGCGATGAGTGTATATTCGTGGGTCTCAACGTACCTGATATGTTTCGAATTGCGGAATCTCATGGCTTGTGTGTCTGCGGCACGGATATTGACCCGATTACCACGCAAGCAGATCTATTTCAACTACGTTCGAGAATCAATCCACGAACGCGATTCATAGTCATACCACATCTATTCGGTCATCGACTTGATCTTCGTAACGTCATTGAGCTAGCGGAACGTCAAGGGATCGATGTTATCGAAGATTGCGCGCAAGCTTTTTCGGGAAAGTACTGGTGGGGTACGCGAGGCGCGACGGTTTCGCTGTTCTCGTTTGGTCCAATGAAAACTGCCACAGCGCTACAAGGCGCTGTCGCAATCGTTCGTGATTCGGTACTTGCCAACGCGATGAAGTGTGAGTTGGCTACCTATGCCACGCAACCGACATGGCGTTACCTAGCGCGTGTTCTGCGATTTGCGGCGATCAAGATCGCGACGTATCCTGTTATATACGGGTTATTGGTCTACGGAATTAGGAAAATTCAGGTAAACCACGAAGATCTGATACATTCATCGACGAAATCCTTGTCGAACGATGGATTCAAAACGTGGCTACGTGCACGCCCATGTGGGGCACTCGTGCGTGTCCTTGAGCGACGGGTCGAAGAATCAGATGCCAGCGTGCGATTAAGGGAGTTGAAAGGCACCGTACTTCATGAAGCAATTGCTAATGAAGTTCCACTCGTCTTACGGAATCGAAGACCAAATAGCTATTGGATGATTCCTGTATTGGCGGACGACTCGGAGAAATTCAAGAACGCATTACGGAATAAAGGATTTGACGCTTTATCGGGTCGGTTAGCAACGATAGGTAGTAAAAAACTCAACGGTTCGGAGAGACTCGAAAAATCTGTAATGTTGCCGTTCTCGCCCCGCATGTTGGATGCTGAATTACATCGCTTAGGCGTTGTCGTCACTGCCTACGCTGCAAAGCAACTCGAAAGTGAGTGCGGTGAGTCAGATAGGAAAAACCCGCGGCGCTAGTTTTCGTCGTTCTTCACCAGTTTGTCGGCTAACCATTGTCCAAACTCGTAGAAGAGGAATGTCCCGCCAACAAGAGAAAATACCAACCTTCGAGACTGGATGGTGTCAGGAAACGCGAAACTCAAAATAAGCACGAGAACCCCGATGATCGATAGTCCCTCTAGTAATCACTACGAATATATGCGAAGTTTTGGCTTGTTAACAGTAATTAGCTGTACGTTCCATAAGGGTCGTCTACTAGGTTAACTCGGTATTCAGAAACGCAGTACTGGTTGCCTTCAGGGTACTGTTATGCGGTGTTTCGCTAATTAGATGCGTTGTCACGTTTATGTGTAACGATTGCGGCAAGACAACCGAACAACGTAGTTAACCCGAAAAACACTTCACGAGAATCAGGAAATAAAGTCCGCAAACACAGGAGACTATAACGGCTAATCCCAACCATACTCGAAACCATACCTGACGGACCTGAAACCAAGATTTGAATGAGGACATCTTCTTGTAGCGGCAGTTATCAGTTCTAATACTCTGGTTCGAAACCTTATGAACTAGAACTGTACTACGTCTTATGCAGACGTAGATTCAACAAAGCGAGTAGCGACCTGCAAGAATGTCAATTGTGTCGAATTCACGCATAAGGATTCTTAACGTCAAGGTTTACCTCGTTAAGGTATCCTGGTATATCTATCGCGTCTGAGCTGATACCTAATTCGTCCCCTTCGATTACTCCGTCACCGAAGCGATAAATCGGGTCTGGGATATCTTGCAACGCGTTCTCGTCGTACGCTCGCGCTTTCTCCACCACACGCTCGCGTTTAGACTGATATTTCAAAAATGCTCCGTTACCGTGACGCGCTTGGATTAAATCCTTAGTCTTTGACGGTGACAGAATAACACCAGTAGCGTTGTTACCGCCGAAGCCCTTCGAATTCACGAGCGCGACATCCATTCCTTCTGAGCCAACCTCCAAATGTGACGGATCGATTCTCAGATTGTCACTATGGACGTCGTCGGCGATATGGTCGATCGTCGCAATGCCCGGAATCCAACCATCCTGCCACGTACCGAGCGCAGACGTGATTTGGTCACCCGAAGCGGGTGCGAGGGTGTGACCAAGGTATGCCTTGATCGCTGCGACAGGCCACTTCTGAATGTTGAAAGCCTTTGCCATTTCGCTGAGGATGTGAGACTCTGTCACTCGGTTTTGTGGAGTGCCCGTCCCATGTGCGTGAATGAAAGAACGGTTACTGACCGCCTCTTCACCGACTATTGAACGAGCAAGACCGAGTGCCTTTCCCACGGTGATGTAGTTACCAATACCGGGACCCGGAATCGATTTCTTGTAACCGTCCGCATTGACATAGATGTCCGCGATTGAACCGTAGATTTCTGCGCCACATTCAAGTGCCAGTTCCTCGTCCATTAATACGATGAACACACCGGCTTCAGAGATCGTGAACCCGGCGTTTGACGAAAATGGTCGACAAGCACGGCGGTTATCGGGTTCGTTTGACCCATCCAACGCCATAAGTGCTTCATCTTCAGCCAATGCGCCCATGGTTCTGAACGCTTCCACGAGCTCCGGAGTTACTGGCGCTTCAGTACTCCCGACGACCGCGATCTTTTTACCGCGGTACCTTATCTCATCGATACCTTGTTTAGCGTTGTATAGAAACGTCGCGCAAGCTCCGATCGCCCCACCTGTGCTGCCAAGTGATCCTGTGACATACGCATTGGTGAAATCTGCCGCCATCTCAGACAGGCAGAGCGCAGCTTGCTTCGATGTGGGGCGTTTTCCAAGGAACGGAGCCTGTAACAAACCGCCGGCGCCATGGGTATCCAGCTGACCCATGGCACATCCTGCGTGGACTGCGAACTCGTCGGGTCGAACAAGATTTTGTAGTTCTGACCAATCAATTCCGATGGAATTTACAGCATCGGAAGATGCGATGATCGCTAGCTGTAAACCCCGTGGATGGTTCCGAGACGCGTAGAGCGACGCTGGATCGTATCCAGTTGGGAGCTGACCTGCCGATGTAACTCTCGATGATCTTGTGTCATTAAGCAACACCTGTGCCGCGTCATTGATCGCAATTTCGACTTCACCGTTCTCGGAGGGCTTGACCTGCCAGCTCGGCGGTATTTCAGTGGGTAGTTGCTTTTGCGACATACGGATCACCAATGGTGCGCCGTCTTTCGCTTTCAGGTTCGCACGACTATGAACGCCGATGTGGTCTGGATCCCATAGCTCAATCCGACGAATGAGCGTGTGGTTTTCAATGTAGTCCTTTGTTGATTCCGGTGCATCTCGGAGTTGGTCCTGTAAGCCCATGAGTACCGCGAGCGATCGGTATGTCGTCGCTCGTTCTTCTTCGCCAAGCGCATCAAGTACGGTACGCCGATAAGAGTGATGGAACGACACTCGCCCGGCGGGATTGACACCGCCGAAACCAACGATTACGGGTAGTGGAACCATCGAAGAAACCTACTGTTAGGTCGCCATCTCGGAGTTAAACTCGTTCAATCGCAACTGCCGTTGCTTCGCCACCACCGATGCAAAGCGCGGCGACACCTTTCTGTTGGTTTGTCGCGTGTAATGTATGTGCGAGCGTGACCAGCAAGCGGCTGCCTGTCGATCCAATCGGATGACCTTGTGCACACGCGCCGCCGTAGATATTGACTTTTTCGCGATCGAGCCCGAGCTCTGAAATCGCAAGCATCGTGACCATGGCAAACGCTTCGTTTATTTCGAAGAGGTCGACATCATCGGTGCGCCAGCCTGCTTTTTCGAGTACTCTTTCGATCGCACCGACCGGCGCTAGCGTGAATCGAGATGGGTGTATTGCATTGGTAGCGTGCGCCACGATGCGTACGAGCGGTTCGCTGCTTGAATCGTGCACCCCTTGCTCACTTGCGAGGACAAGCGCAGACGCACCGTCGCTTATCGAGGAGGCATTGGCTGCGGTGATCGTTCCGTTTTTGGCAAACGCAGGGCGAAGTGTGGGTATTCGATCGATCTTCGAGCGGCGCGGTTGTTCATCTTCGAATACGTCCTCGAGTGGCTCTATTTCGTTTTTAAGATCGCCGCCATCCATCGCGGATAGTGCTCGTTTGACAGAATTGATCGCGTATTCGTCCATGGCTTCACGACTCAGTTGGTGCTGGTCCGCCGTTTCTTGCGCAAAACTACCCATCGACTTCCCTGTTTCCGCGTCTTCAAGACCATCGCAGAACATCGTATCGGATAGGTCCCCATGACCCATGCGCAGACCTTTACGTGCGCCTTGTACGATAAAAGGCGTGTTCGTCATGCTCTCCATACCACCGGCGACCACGTAATTAGCGTGACCGAGGCTAATCTGGTCTGCCGCGAGCATGGTGGCTTTCATGCCTGATCCGCAAACCTTGTTGACGGTCGTCGCTGGTGTCGAATCGTCAATTCCAGCCTTGCGCATCGCTTGTCGCGCCGGCGCTTGTCGCAGACCTGCACTAACGACACAACCCATGAGTACTTCGTCGATCTGGTCCACTGCGACACCCGCGTGGTTAAGACTTGCGCGTATCGCATGAGCGCCTAAATCCGTTGCACTTTGCTCGCTTAACGAACCTTGAAAGCTACCAATCGGTGTGCGTTTCGCGCCAAGTAAATAGGCTGTCATCAGTGGTTTCCGTTTTCTAGTTTTCGGTTAATCAACTCTGCAAAGTTACATGGTCGAAAGCTCGCATCTAGTTGATCTTGAAGGATTTTTTCCCAACCTGTTCGGCATGCACCATTAGAACCTGGGAGCGCAAAAATCAATGTGTCATTCGCAATTCCACCGACCGCGCGAGATTGAATGGTTGAACTGCCGATCTCTTGGTACGAAACTTGGCGGAACAGTTCGCCAAATCCCTCGATGGTCGTATCAAAGAGCGGTGTCAGCGCTTCGGGCGTGGTGTCTCGACCGCTAAATCCAGTACCTCCAGTTGACACGATGACTTGAACAGACGGATCAGCTATCCAAGCGCTCACGATCTTGCGTACCTCATAGATATCGTCTTTAACGATGGTGCGAGCGGCGAGTTTATGACCGTCTTGAGTTAGCAAATTGGAAAGAAGATCGCCCGAAGTATCAGTCTCGGGAGTTCGGGTATCGGATACGGTCAAAACGGCGATGGCCAAGTTTGACATTGTTTCTCGTCGCCGATTTGTTAGAGGAAATACCGATGGTGCAGCCTTTTGGCTGCTCGGGTTACCATGCATTTAGCACAGTAGAATTTTACCGTTAGCGAGTTCGAGTCTCTGCCATATGGATAGCGCAATCAAGGAAGGCGATCGGCTTTATTTGATAGCCGAACGACTCGCTAAAGAATTCGATCTATTTCCTTCTGCCGACCCAGAAGCGGTTTTTAGCGTTCAGGGATTGCTGTCTGCACACGAGATCGCAAGGGAGGTGGCAACCCTTGATCGGCTCGATATTGACTCCTACATCGAACGCGTCGTAAGCCCGGGAGAGAACACCCGTCGTGCGAGTGCATCGGAAATTGTTCCTCAGCTAGGTGTCGTCCGCGAACTGACCGACGAAGGACCGTACCTCGATGCAGTAATCGATGTCGAGTTCCCCAATGGCGTGAGACCGATCGGAATCGTTGCGCAGAATCGCCGGGAACGGAACGGCGAGTGGATGCCTGAACACCACCGGCAAGCCGCCCAATTTGTTCGTCGTTGCAGCCAGCGCAACATTCCAATCGTTAGTTTGATGGATACGCCAGGCGCCGCTGGTGATGAAATCGCAAATCGCAACAATCAAGCGCACCAGATTTCGCTCTTGATCGCAGAAATGTCTGCCGTAGATGTTCCCAATCTCGGAATCATCTTTGGCGTCGGGTATTCAGGCGGAGCGATCCCCCTTGCGGCGAGCAATATGATCCTTTCGGTGCGCGATGGGGTGTTTAGCACGATTCAACCACAAGGGTTGGCAAATATCGCGCGCCGATTAAACCTCTCTTGGCAAGAATGCGCCAAGCAGGTCGGTCTTTCGCCGTTTGAATTAATGGACCAGGGTAATATCGATGGCATCATCGACTACGTGCCTGGCGAAGAGCATAAGTTCAACAATTTCAAGAGAGCAATCGTTACCGGCATTGACTCGATCGAGAAGAGCGCACGAGCTTTCGTTGGTAGCAACCCTTACATCGTAGAGTATCACCGGCAGGCACTGACGAGGTACTTGGAACCTTCGTCACGTGCCAAAAAACGCGAGAACTTCGGCGCACTCGGAGGCTTTGGTACACCAACTGAATTTAGTAATGCGTTTGGCGACGCACTGCGCTACCTACGCTACCTGCGAGTGCGACGACGAATCAAGGCAGCAAGTAAACAGCAGTATGGGCGGTTAACGACACGACGAAAAACAGTGGGGGACCTGCAATCTCGTGTCGAACGGGAACGCAATCGAATCTACTTTCGATGGTTGCTAGACCCAGATCGGTTGATGTATGACACGTCTCTCAATTCTGCGTGGAAGAACTACATCGCGAGGAAATCTGGTAAGGATGAGAACCGCGGCACGATTCTGAGCTTATTACGTGGCGAACCGAAAGCGAACTTTGAGACCGCTCGAAAATCGCTCTTGGCGACCTACGTAAGTTATCTATACAACCATTGGAAGGTCGAGTCAGCCGGCAATCTAGCTTTGCTGCACCAGAATCTATCCAACGCAAGTGACTCGGCGTTTTACGTGACTCCTGCTGACATTCCAGATGTCAATCAGCTGATGAACACGATGTCCGCCGACAACGAACTGATGCCGACGTTAATGGAGCGATTCTCCTACGACGGAAAGAAGATGTTTCTGCGTTCGACTGATTGGCGCCGAAGTTATTCACAAGACCAATTACGCATGCAACTTTCTGTCGAGCTCAACTTGGCGCTTGTTTCAGGACCGTTGGACGAAAGCGCAAGCGACAACCTAACTTCACCTATCGAAGCGAATCGGCGTGTCCTAAACGAACGATTTGGTTCGCATTTACGTCCTGCTCGCGAACTATCGATAGCGGACGAAGAGGCTACCGACCTAAGTATCGTCGATGTGCTACTAAACGAGGACTTGCGTAGAGACTTCGTTGAAGAAATAAGAAATTTCCAGCTTTTCGACGTAATTTACGACGGGTTCCTCAATCGACTCGTGCAAATCGCCGACCAAGCACAGCGAACGCAGTCGCTAGAGCGCCAAACCGTAGCCGATCTGATCGACGAGACGTTCGAAGCAGCACTGCATCAGATTGAGCCTGATGACGAGCGAGACGGAGAAGCGATACGTGCTCGACAGGACGAGTTTTTAGATTGGTTTCGTCAGCTATCCAAGACGCGTCTAAGTAAGACGTTCTTCGCAACAGTCGAGGAATGGAAAAAGCTCATTCACACGGACTTGTCAGACACTTTGTTTGTGGTCGTGAAGGAATTTTTTGAAAGTCTGCTAACGAGCTATGTCGAGAGTGAACGCGGTGAAGGAAAGTTCTCCGGCAACATTCGCCCGAAGAACATTGGTCGTCGTCGGGATTTTTGGAACCGCTTGCAGATCGCATATCGCGATTTACAGATTCAAGAATCGCTGAATGAGTACAAGCGACTAAGACTTACGAGCCAACAAGCTTTCATTGAGCGGTTCTTCGCGGAATTCGAGGAATACGGTCGCGATATGTTGAGTAGCGATCCGTGTGATTTTCCGGGTTTCCGCGAATCTATCGAAAAGGCTTTGGATAAAGACGAGCCACCAGCGGGTGTCGTGACGGGTATTGGCAAGTTCAAACTTGCCAAACGAGAAGTGCGCGTAGGCGCAGTAATCTCGAATTCGGACTTCCAAGCTGGCGCATTCGATATGGCGAGTGCGGAGAAGTTCTGTACATTGCTCGTACGTTGTGCAGAGCAGCAACTGCCGGTGGTGTGCTTTATTTCCTCAGGTGGCATGCAGACGAAGGAAGGCGCAGGTGCACTATTCTCGATGGCCGCAATCAACGATCGTATAACGCGGTTCGTATGTGATTTCGACTTGCCCGTTATCGTTTTCGGTTACGGTGATTGCACGGGTGGCGCACAAGCGAGTTTCGTCACGCATCCACTCGTTCATACGCACTATTTCTCCGGTACAAGCATGCCGTTTGCGGGACAAATCGTGATTCCGAGTCATCTGCCTGCGGAGTCGATTCTCTCAAACTACCTTGCTAGCAATCCGGAGTCCATGCAAGGGCTAGTGAAACACCCGTTCTATAACGAGCTGGATACCGATCTACGCGCGATCGACCCAGATATTCCAATTCCGACGGCTACGGTTGAGGATGCAATCGCAACGGTACTTAGCGACGACTACTCGTTTGGTACCGCATTACCACTTTCGGCCCCTCGCCACTCTGACGACGAAGACCTATATCGTCCAGTCCGTCGCGTGCTAGTCCATGCCCGTGGCTGCGCTGCTTCGAAGATCGTTCGAATCGCACAGAGCCAGAACATTGAAACCGTCCTCGTCCAGTCTGACCCTGATGTCGAATCGGTCGCTGCGGACATGCTCGGTCCAAACGATCAGTTGGTATCGATAGGCGGTAGCACTCCCGACGAAAGCTATTTGAATGCTCGTTCTGTTCTCGTCGTTGCAGAGAATGAACACGTGGACGCACTCCACCCGGGTATCGGCTTCCTATCCGAGAGTAGTCAATTCGCTTCATTGATCAGATCACACGGTATTAATTTCGTTGGTCCGCCGGTCAGCAGCATGGAAACGATGGGGAACAAGTCCAACGCCATCAAGTCTGCGATTGCGTTTGGCGTCCCAGTTGTTCCTGGAAGCCACGGCATCGTCACGGATGCTGATGCCGCGGCGGAAATGGCCGAAGAGATCGGCTACCCAGTTCTTATTAAAGCGGTTCATGGTGGCGGCGGTAAAGGCATTCAAGTCGTCGAATCCGCCGCGAATTTCTACGAAGCATTTCAAAGGGTCACCGTCGAAGCGCGAGCGGCGTTCGGTAACGGCGACGTATACCTCGAGAAGTTCGTAACAAAACTGCGCCATATAGAAGCGCAGGTCTTGCGAGATAGTCAAGGAAATACCAAGGTTCTCGGGATTCGTGACTGCAGTGTTCAACGTAACAAGCAAAAGGTTATTGAGGAATCTGCGTCAACGATGCTTCCGGACAATCTGTTAGAAGACGTTCTCAAATATAGCGCAGCGATCGCGGGCGGCGTAGCCTATGTCGGTGCAGGAACGGTTGAGTTTATTTACGATCTGGATGCTGAGGCGGTGTACTTCATGGAGATGAACACTCGGCTTCAGGTTGAACATCCAGTGACTGAGCTCGTCTCGGGTGTCGACATCGTCGCAGAGCAGTTTCGCATTGCAGGTGGTGAAAGCATTAAGGAACTTGAGGTCAAATCTAACGGTTACGCGATTGAGGCTCGTGTTAACGCTGAACGGATAGTTCGTGATAGTGATGGCGAATTGGTACTGCGACCGAGCGCAGGTGAAGTTACAAAATGGGATTTTCCAGCGAACGACGATATTGAGATCATCAGCACCGCGGATGAAGGGAAGTTCATTTCACCTTATTACGATAGCATGATCATGCAGGTTATCGCGCACGGCGACGATAGAGAATCTACCGCGAAGAAGCTCGTTGATTACTTAAGTCAGGTATCGCTTGAAGGCATCTACACAAACATCCCGCTTTTACGAACGATCTTGACAGATCAAGGCTTTTTGGACGGTATCTACGACACAGGTTATTTACCGGCATTGTTGAATTCGATCGATGCAGATGCATTGATCGAGGAAATCGACGAAATGGCAGCCGTCGACACGCAGGCGGTCGGATGGGATGCGATCCAGATTGAAGACAGCGATGAGTTACGGGTGTTAGCACCGACGACAGGCATCTTCTACATCAAACCTACACCAGGCGAACCGGACTTTGTAAACGTGAACGACGTCATTTCAACGGACGACGTTCTATGTCAGCTTGAAGCATTTAAGGTGTTCACGCCGATGCGGTTGCGTGACATCAACTCGGTTGAGCAGGTTTTCTTCTCGGAAAATATGCGATACAAGGTTAATCGAATCAACGTAGCGACCGGCCAGCAAGTTAATTCAGGTGACTTGCTGTTTGTAGTGGAACCGGTTTCGAAGGAATCCGAATCTACCGAGTCTTAAGGTCTCGCGAACTATCGGCTAACCAAGTCAATCGCACCACCGACTGCGACGATTGCCCCTAATCCGAGGACGAGATAGTTCGTCCACTGACGGAATCGCGTTTCACTCACCCGTTCGAGTAGGCGTGTGCCGATACGCGTACCAATGAGCGATAGAACAATCGCAAGTCCAATTACCCACCATGTCAGCAACACCTGAGGTTCGTTCGAAAGGCTCGCGCCGATATACGCGAAATAGACGATCTTGACTGCGTGTCCGATCGCTTGCTTGAACGCTTTGGTTGCGACGATTTCAAAACGATTCAACGTAGTACGTTGATAGAACGCGTCGAGAATCGGACCCGAAGCGCCGGCCACTAATTGCACCGCGGTTACGACAATTCCGCAGACGCACGCGATCAATGGTCGTGTTACATCGAGTTTAAACCGTTCGGGCGTAAATTGACTCACCCAAGGCAAACCTCCGGCTACGATGAGAACGACCGCAGGATCCGCGACGATCCAGAGAACGCCGAAGAGCGCGGTCGTCAGAATCACGCCAATGAAGTAGCATGGCAGAATGCGCCACGCGGTATATTCGCGCAGAAACCAGAAGCGAGATCCATTGGCGACTCCTTGAACGATGCCATGAAGGATCATGGCGCTTGGCACCGGCATCAGTGCCACCAAAACCACGATCAGAATCAACCCGCCAGCCATACCGACGACACCTGACAACAGGCTCGTTAAAAAGATGGCTGGTATCGCTACAAGAAGCGCGATTAACGTGTTCACAAGCGTGAATAGTTAAGTCGAAAAGGTGACGATCGCTAAACTAAGTCATCGTTTGATTATCGGTCGGAGTAGGGGGATCGTAAATTCACGATCTTGGCGGCTATCAACTCGATTTTTTTCATTACCAACTCTAACTGCGTTAATTGATTAAGAACCTCGAAACGCTCGTGCAACTCGCACAGACCGGAACGATGAAGGAAACGGCGACGCGCATGAATATTTCGCAAGGCGCTGTGAGTAAGCGCATCGCGGCGATCGAGAACTATTACGGGAAGAAGATTATCGAACGGCATGGACGACGCGTAGTGTTGACCCAACATGGTCGAAAGCTCGTTGATCGCACGATGCCGTTGTTACAGGAAGTGCGAAGTGTGTTCCTCGAGGACACTGCGTTGCAGAGCGGACGAATCATCGTCGGAGTGTCAGAGTCGATCCTCGGTAGCTGGGGGTCTCGCCTTTTCGCCGCCGTCCGCGAGGATATGCCTGAAGTCAATTTCGAATTCCTTGCGCAACGTTCACCTGTTGTACTTGATCGAATTCGATCAGGTGAGCTCATGGTTGGAATTTGTACGGCTTCCGCAGACGCGGAGACCGATCTTCAATCCGATATTGTTTACCTAGAACCGATGGTTATCGTGCCTTCCGGGCTCAGTAAATTGCGCTACCGCGTCGGCGATCCAATTCAGGTGATGACGATCGAGTCTCGTTCGGGCGCTTGGGCCGCGATGGAAGATGACATGGAACGATTGCACTTGACGCGCGCAACGTCGCTAGAGTCGTTCTTCTCGGTCGCCCAAATGGCGCTCGCCGACTTTGGTCACGGCCTGATCCCGCTCGGTGTCGCAAATGCGCTGTCGATTGACTTTAATAAAACGATCGCACTGGGCAGTAGCGGCTTGAATCGACCCGTTCGGTTTGTGGCGCGAAAATCGATGTATTCTCGATCGCTCATCCAATCGTTTTACGATTCAATTTTGACGCACACGCGCGAAGGTGGGTTACTACAGAGTGTTTGAATACCAGGTAATTCGGCGACGTCTGAATATTCACCGACAACAACCAGCCAGGAGCCATTGGCTAGGCTTAATGTAGAAGCTCGCCTCGACTGCGATTCCAGACGAGGCGAACCTTGATTTATTGATGACTCGCTGCTCTCATTGAGCAGATAGATCGAAGCGAGATTACTCTGCGGGTTCTAATTCCGTAGCGGGTACTTCTTCGCCGCCTTCAGCCGCTTCGCCACCGTCGTCGCCAGCGTCATCGGCTTCGGCCGCTTCGCCGTCACCGTCATCAGCTGCTACGTCTTCGGCCGCCTCAAGTTCGGTCATCGGCTCTTCGCTAGCTTCCTCAGCCGCTTCGGCTTCTTCTCCACCTTCGGCTGCAACGAGTTCAGTAGCTTCAACAGTCGCCGGCTCTTCCGCTGGTGCAGCAGCTTCGCCGCCACCACCGGTGTCTGCACATCCAACTACGAACAACATGACCAGCAGCGTTACTACCGCGACCGGAAGCCAGGATTTGAGTACATCCATTAATTTCGACCCTCGTACGTGATAAACGAAGTTTATGCGGGAATTTATATCACGCTTGTGGTTAAATCTGGACAAATACCGGGCAGAGATTCAACTATCGTTTAACAACACGTGGTTGTCACCATCCTCCAGCGCCCATTTGATGACTAGATCGACCCACTTTTGAGACTCGTTCAAGCAGGGCACGACGTCTAGTCGTTGGCCGCCCGCTTCACGGAAAGCATGCCGAACTTCGAATCCAATCTCGTAGAGCGTTTCGATGTTATCTGAAATGAAAGAGGGGCATGCGACCGCGAGATTTCGAACGCCGCCTTCTGCTAGTTCCCTTACTTTGTCGACCGTATAGGGTTTCAACCAGCTCGCTGGGCCGAGTCTGGACTGAAATGCAACGGTGGTTGGCACTGCAACAGCATCGCTTAGTAGTGCTGCCGTCCTTAAGCATTGGTATCGATAACACGTAGATTGCGTGGGATGTGGAATTTCGCAACAATCGTCACCTTTAAGACAATGATCCCGTGACAAATCGGCCTTTCGAATATGTAGTTCAGGCACGCCATGAAAGCTGAGCAGGAGATGATCTACATCGATAGCAATGTGCGCTTTCAGTAATGTCGCGTGAGCGTCAGCGAAAGCAGGATCTTCGAAGTAAGGTCGCGTGATGAACGTTCGGGTGTCTGAGAATACGTCCTTGAGACGTTCCACGGTGCTCTTATAAGTGCTATCCGCATACTGCGGATACGCGGATATCACAAGAATTTCGTCACATGCGGGTTTCAATATCCTGTACGCATCCTCGAAACTTGGTTTACCGTAGCGCATTCCGACTGCAACGAATAGTGAAGTGGATGCGCGCACACATTGAGCGAGCGACTCAGCATGGTCTCTCAGGGGACCTCCCGATGAAGTCCAAATTTGTGCATACGCTTTTGCAGATTGCACGCTGCGACGCTTCGCAATCGCCTTTACGAGTAGGTAACGCAGTGGACCGGGCAGAGTGATCACATAAGGGTCCATCAGGAATTCTTCAAGGTATTCCTTAACAGCGCCTCGCGTAGGTGCCGCTGGCGTCCCTAGATTCGTTATTAAAATCCCGCGTCGTCGCGTTGGCACAGTAGAAATCCAAACCAGCGGATTCGCTGGCGTCTTTTATTTAGTGAAATTCTTGTTGTGACTGTTATAGTCGATTACGATGCCGGAAATCTGCGTAGTGTCCAGCGCGCTTGTTCAGAAATAGGTGTCGACGCGGAAATTACCTCAGATCCTTCGCGAATCCGGCATGCTGAACGCATCATTTTTCCGGGTGTAGGCCACGCTGGCGCTGCGATGCGCAGTATTCGGGTGCGCGGGATCGATCAAGCACTTTTAGAAGCTTTCGAAGAAGGTACACCTATCCTAGGTATCTGCATCGGATTGCAGATCTCGTTGGATCGTTCTGATGAAGGTGACGTTGAGACGTTAGGCTTGATTCCGGGCCGCGTTCGGCGATTTGAAATGAAGAATGCTGATCTGAAAGTTCCACATATGGGTTGGAACGACGTGCAGGTCGCCAGAACACACCCCATTCTCGCTCATGTGCGACCTGGCGATGAGTTCTATTTCGTACATGCGTACTATCCTGAGCCAGTTGATGAAGGATGCGTCTACGCGAAGGCAGATTACGAGTCGACTTTTTGTTGTGCACTCGGTTCTGAGAACTTTTTCGGCACCCAGTTTCACCCGGAGAAGAGCGGTCGTGTCGGTCTGGAGCTCATACGAAACTTCACCGCATGGAACGGTACAGTTGCTTAGTAAACGCGTGATTGCCTGTTTGGATGTTCGAGATGGCAAACTCGCGAAGAGCATTAAGTTCGTTAATACCAAGGACATTGGTGATCCCGTGGAAAAGGCTCGAGAGTACTATCTCGACGGTCTTGACGAATTGGTGTTCTACGACATTACTGCGTCAAGCGATCGTCGCAAGATCATGCTTGACGTCGTAGAGCAAGTCGCGCAGGAAGTCTTCATTCCCCTTTCGGTTGGCGGCGGCGTGCGTAATGTACAAGACGCGACGGACCTCCGCTTGGCGGGCGCGGAGAAAATTAATGTAAATACTGCCGCGGTTGAGCGACCGGCTCTGATCGGTGAATGTGCAGATGCGATTGGTAGTCAGAATGTCGTGCTATCTATGGACATCAAGCTCGTTGGTAAAAATGTAGACCAGCCATCCGGTTACGAGATCGTAACTCATGGTGGTCGTACGAATACAGGCTTGGATGCGCTAACATGGGCGATGGCTGGCGAGAATTCAGGTGCAGGTGAACTCGTTGTGAATTCGATTGATGCGGACGGTACACTAGACGGATATGAGCTTACGCTTACGAGAATGATTAGCGAAGCTGTTCGAATCCCGGTCATCGCTTCTGGGGGCGCCGGTAAACCCGAGCACTTGCGAGACGTACTGACCGAAGGGAAGGCTGATGCGGCGCTTGTCGCGTCGATGGTTCATTATGGGTCGTATCGAGTGAGCGAACTCAAGGATTTCCTTCACGACGAAGGCATTAAGGTACGACTCTCATGGTAATGCGTGCAATCGAAATCGTTGACGGTAGATTGATTTGGCAAGAGACCCAGAAACCTTCGCCAGGTTTCGGGGAAGTCCTAATTAAGGTCAGCGCGACTGCAGTCAATCGAGCGGATCTATCGCAAGTTGCGGGTGGCTATCCACCCCCACCGGGCGCATCTAACATCCTTGGATTGGAGTGTAGTGGTACCGTTGTTGAAGTTGGCTCTCAGGTTGGTTCGTTCAAGATCGGCGACGAAGTGTGTGCGCTGTTGTCCGGTGGCGGATATGCGGAATATGTCAATGTAGCTGCTGGTCAGGTTCTCCCGAAACCTAATCGACTCACGTTAGTTGAAGCAGCTGCGTTACCTGAAGTCTTCGCGACGGCTTATTTAAATATTTACATGGAGGCTAGTGCTTCTGTCGGTGAGAGCGTTCTCATCCACTCAGGGGCAAGCGGCGTTGGTACCGCGGCAATTCAGCTTTGTAAAGCATTCGGCAACCCATGCTTTGTAACGGTCGGTTTTGACGCCAAGGTTCGAGCGTGTCAAAAGCTGGGTGCGACCGCCGGATGCAATCGACGCGTTGAGGACTTCGAAGCGCGGGTGCTTGAATGGACGGGCGATATGGGCGTCGATGTCATACTCGATCCGGTAGGAGGGCGTTATTTAGCTTCGAATCTTCGATGCCTCGCTGTTGACGGACGCTTAGTCGTAATCGGCTTAATGGGTGGTGCGGACGCGACGTTACCGCTCGGTCGGATGATGGTTAAACGGCAGCGGGTAATCGGGTCGACGCTTCGTGCTCGATCCATTGAAGCGAAGTCGGCGGTCATGTCACAGTTATTCGAAAGGGTTTGGCCACGCATTGAATCAGGTGATGTCAACGCGATTGTCGATCACACGATTCCGATAGAGGATGCGCAAGAGGCACACGATCTAATACGAACAGATCAGACGATCGGGAAAGTCGTTCTCGTAGCCGAATAACTCTTGGCGTAGTTTTAGCGTTCTGAATTGACTCCTCGGATCAACGACTGCTTTTCCACATCCCATGGAAACGGTTGAGCGAAGACCGGATAGATCACAATAGATCAATCAGCACCTATCGTGTTTAGTTGCTCTTCGAGGATTCGCAACTGCGACTCATAAGTCGTTTTACGATCGCGTTCCTTGGCTACGACATCCTCAGGTGCACGAGCGACGAAATTCTCGTTATTGAGTTTATTGAGTGATCGCTCGAGCTCCGCGTTTAACCGGTCGACTTCCTTTTCAAGTCGTTTAGTTTCTGCTTGCCTTTCGGCGTCATCTTCGAACGGCAACGTGATGCTCAGATGATCTACTACTTGCGTTGAACCGATTGGTACTACTGCACCGTCGACGAGCTCGATGTCTCGAACCTTAGCAAGCCGAGTAAGGGGCACGTGTGTGAGATGTGCGAATTCACGATCTGATTCGTTATGTCCTGTAATCTGGATCACGACTTGGTTACCGGGGGGCACTTGTCGCGCACTTCGTAAGTTGCGAATAGCGGTAACCACGTCCTGTAACCAAGCGATCGCCTCTTCTGCGGGTTCATCCAGCCGAAAGTCGTCATTCGCCGGATACTCGGCCAACATGATGCTCTCCGAGTGCTTTTCACAAAATGGGGCGATCCGCTGCCAAATAGTTTCCGTAATGTAGGGTATTAACGGGTGAAGCAATCGTACAAGCGCTTCAAGCACGACCACCAATGTCGATTGTGCGGCTACGTATGAGTCCGATCCTTTCTCGTCGTTGAAGAGAACGGGTTTCGTGAGTTCGAGATACCAGTCGCAGTATTCATGCCATGCGAACTGATAGAGCTGCTGGGAATATCGGTCGAAACGATAGTTATCGAGCGCTTGCCTGGACGCTTGAATCACCCGCGCGAGTTGCGACGTGATCCATCGGTCTGCGAGACTCTCGTTTCCGTTTACAACACGAAAATCGGGATCGATGTTCGAGAGCACGAATTTCGTCGCATTCCACAGTTTGTTACAAAAAAAGTGATAGCCCTCAACTTGCTGAAGGTCGAATGGATAGCTGCTCTGTCCAGGCGATGCTATCGCACTGTACGTGAAACGAAGAGCATCCGTTCCATATGCGGGAATACCGTCGGCGAAATCTCGTTGGGTATCTTGCGCGATTTTCTCCGCCAAACTTGCTTGCGTTAGGTTTGCAGTACGTTTCGCGACTAGCTCTTCACAAGTGACACCGTCAATCACGTCGATGGGGTCAAGACCATTGCCTTTGGTCTTGGTCATTTTCTGACCATGCCGATCGCGCACGAGCCCATGGACAAATACATGCTTAAATGGAACTTCACCGGTGAAGCGCAATGTCATCATGATCATCCGCGCAACCCAGAAGAAGATGATGTCGTGACCTGTGACGAGTACATCGGTTGGGTGGAACTTACTTAAATCGGCGGTTTTATCTGGCCAACCCATCGTCCCGAATGTCCACAATGCACTTGAGAACCACGTATCGAGAACATCTTGATCGCGTGTGAGCGAAACAGACTCGTCGAGATCATTCTTCGATCGCGCCTCTTGTTCGCTACGCCCTACATAGACGTTCCCTCGTTCGTCATACCAGGCCGGTATTTGATGACCCCACCAAAGTTGGCGACTGATCGCCCAATCCTTGATCTCCCGCATCCAGCTGAAATAGACGTTCTCCCATCGCTTGGGTTCGAAGCGAATTCGTCCACTTTCCACCGCTTCGATTGCGGGATCCGCAAGTTCTTTGATAGCCACGAACCACTGATCCGTCAGCCAGGGTTCTAGGATCTCTCCGGACCTTTCTCCTCGCGGGATCTGGACGGTGTAGTCCTCTTGGCGTTCCAAGAGTCCAAGTTCATCGAGGCACGCAACGACTTCGTCACGCGCCGTGAAGCGATCCATCCCTCTGAATTGCTCGGGAACATTGTCATTAAGGTGCGCAGTACTCGTGAAGATATTGATCAGGTCGAGGTCGTGACGCGCACCGATGTCGTTGTCGTGAAAGTCGTGGGCAGGCGTGATCTTTAGGCATCCAGTCCCAAATTCAGGATCGACGTAGTCGTCGGCGATGATCAGCAGGTCGCGACCAACGAGAGGTAGGGTTACGCTTTGGCCGATCAAATCTTGGTAGCGTTCGTCGTCGGGATGGACGGCTACTGCGGTGTCGCCGAGCATCGTCTCTGGTCGAGTCGTTGCGACAATGAGGTAATCCTTGTCGTCTTTTGTTCTCGCACCATTGGCTAAGGGGTACCGGAGATGCCAAAGCGAACCTTTTTCATCCTCGCTGATGACTTCGAGGTCCGAGAGGGCAGTCTCCATCGTTGGATCCCAGTTCACGAGACGCTTGCCTCGATAGATGAGACCATCTTCGTAAAGGCGAACGAAGACCTCAAGGACAGCCTGACTGAATCCTTCATCCATCGTGAATCTTTCGCGTGACCAATCGACCGATGAGCCGATACGCCGCATTTGTCGCGTGATCGTGGTACCCGCTTGCTCGCGCCACTGCCATACACGGTTGGTAAATTCGTCTCGTCCTAATTCCGTCGGCGAGGTACCTGCCGCACGCAACTGTTCTGTTACGACCATTTGAGTAGCAATACCTGCATGGTCGGTACCGGTTTGCCAGAGCGTCTCGCGACCATCCATTCGATGGAATCGGATCAACAAATCCATCAGGGTGTGTTGAAATCCGTGGCCGAGGTGCAACGTACCTGTGACGTTCGGTGGCGGAATAACGATGGCGTAGGGTTTACCGTTACCTCGTGGTGCGAAATAACCGTTCGCTTCCCACGTTTGGTATACGTCCTGTTCAATGTGCCGTGGATCGTATTTTGGATCCAGCTGCGGCTGTTTGCTCATGTTTCGTGCAACCAGTCGTAGCCTACAAGCGAGCTCCTTTTGGGAGCTGATCGTGAGGCGTGAGTATTAAGAATGTTGACGGCAGTAGTCAACAAAGCGCTTCTATTCTAACTAGACGATCATTTGAGAAGAGAAGAGAATATATTGAGTTTACGAATAACGTAAGTCCGGTCCTCGAACGAGCGTTCGAGGACCGGAGTCAGTTACGCTACGCTACATCGAATCGGTCAAGGTCCATAACCTTGGCCCACGCTGCGACGAAGTCGTTTACAAAGTGAGCGTCACCGTCGGCGCTGCCGTACACCTCTGCTATCGCTCGAAGTTGCGAATTCGAGCCGAAGCTCAAGTCGACGCGTGATGCCGTCCACTTCAGGTCGCCGCTCGTACGATCTCGGCCCTCAAAGGTCGTTTGAGCGTCAGAAGTCGCTTCCCACGCGGTCTCCATATCGAGAAGGTTTACGAAGAAATCGTTCGAGAGCGTGTCTGAACGACTCGTCAGTGCACCCTCAGAGGAGCCTTGGTAGTTTGCGTTGAGCACGCGCATGCCGCCGATCAGTGCAGTCATCTCTGGTGCCGAAAGACCGAGAATTTGTGCTTGGCCGATTAAGCGATGTTCGGGTGCTGCGCCGTTCGATTGACCAGCGTAGTTTCGAAATCCGTCAGTCGCCGGTTCAAGGACGGCGAAGGACTCTTCGTCCGTCTGCTCGGCGGTAGCATCGTTTCGTCCTGGCGTGAACGGCACAACGATGGCATGTCCCGCATTGCTTGCAGCTCGTTCTATGGCTGCACAACCACCTAAGACGATCAGGTCAGCCATCGATACGCGCTTGTTGCCGCTAGCCGATTCATTGAAGGATTTTTGAACTCCTTCGATGGCGTCTAACGCACTTGCTAGATTCCCTGGCTCGTTAACCTCCCAAGCATTCTGTGGTGCAAGACGAATGCGTGCGCCATTTGCGCCTCCGCGTAAGTCCGTACTTCGAAACGTGCATGCGGATGCCCACGCAGTCTTGACGAGGTCACTGATAGACAAGCCTGAATCGAGCAGTTGGCTCTTTAGCGAATCGATATCTTGCTGATCGATAAGAGCATGGTCAACCTTAGGAATCGGATCCTGCCAGATCATGTCCTCTTCAGGTACTTCCGAACCTACGTAACGGGATCGGGGCCCCATATCGCGGTGCGTTAACTTAAACCACGCGCGTGCAAACGCATCGGCCAATTGATCTGGATTTTCGTGGAATCGTCGCGAAATAGGTTCATAGATGGGATCCATTCGCATTGCCATGTCGGCAGTGGTCATGATCGGTGCGTGACGCTTATTCGGATCGTGTGCGTCCGGGACGGTATCTGCACCTGCCCCATCCTTGGGTATCCACTGGTGCGCACCCGCGGGGCTCTTCGTTAGTTCCCACTCGTAACCGAACAATGTGTCGAAATAGCCATTGTCCCACTGTACTGGGTTTGGAGTCCATGCACCTTCGATACCGCTGGTGATGGCGTCACTTCCATTGCCATTACCGTGTTCACTTGCCCATCCTAGACCTTGTTCAGTGATGTCTGCACCTTCGGGTTCACGGCCGACCAATGCTTCATCGCCTGCACCGTGACACTTGCCAAAAGTATGACCGCCGGCAACGAGCGCGACTGTTTCTTCATCGTTCATTGCCATGCGGCGGAACGTTTCTCGGATATCGCGGCCTGATGCAACGGGATCGGGCGTAGCGTTCGGACCTTGAGGATTGACATAGATCAATCCCATTTGAACGGCACCTAGTGGCTTTTCGAGGTCTCGGTCGCCACTGTACCTCTCGTCACCGAGCCATTCGTTTTCCGAACCCCAATAGATGTCTTCTTCCGGATCGTAAATATCTTCACGACCGCCGCTAAAGCCAAGCGTCGTTCCACCCATCGACTCGATCGCGCAGTTACCCGCGAGAATCATTAGATCCGCCCACGAGAGCTTGCGACCATATTTTTGCTTGACCGGCCAGAGAACTCTTCGAGCTTTGTCAATGTTGGCGTTGTCGGGCCAACTATTCAACGGTGCAAATCGAAGCGTACCTGTACGGGCTCCGCCACGCCCGTCGCCGATCCGATAGGTTCCGGCACCGTGCCATGCCATGCGAATGAACAACGGTCCATAGTGACCGTAATCTGCGGGCCACCACGGCTTGGACGTCGTCATCACTTCGATGATATCCTGCTTCACCCTTGGCAGATCCAACGACGCGAATTCCTTTGCGTAATCAAAAGAATCGTCCATCGGGTCGGACGCCGGCGAATGCTGGTGAAGTAAATCTAGCCGTAACTGGTTTGGCCACCAATCACGGTTTGAAACGTGCTGGCGGCCGGTCGATTGACCGCCAAACGGGCACTCAGCTTCACTCATTGATTTCCCCTTAAGATACTTTGATATAGATTGACATGTTAAGCATAGGCTATCGTTTCGTTCTAGTAAAACGATTAATAATTGTCATATCAATCGAAAAAAGCGAACAATAAGGGACATTCGTGAAGCGGCTACCTACGTTGAAGCAACTTCAGTACTTAGTTGCGCTCGCGGAAACGCGTCATTTCGGACGTGCGGCGGAGCGTTGCTTCATCACGCAATCAACCCTGAGCGCTGGAATCCGCGATTTAGAAGCGGTCCTTGACATTGAGGTTGCGGAACGTACGAATCGCCAAGTCATGTTGACACGAGTTGGCGAACGGATTGCCGAACGAGCTCGCGTGCTCTTGCGAGACGCCGAGGATGTGATGGACATCGCGCGAGCGAGTCGTGCGCCGATGACTGGAGAAATACGACTGGGTGTAATCCCAACGATTGGTCCGTTCTTTCTGCCGTCTGCGATGCCTTCACTGCGGTCGCGATTTCCTAACCTGAAGCTCTACATTCGGGAAGATCGAACCGCACAGTTGCTTTCGCGACTCGGCGAGGGCGAACTCGACCTCGCTGTCATCGCGTTGCCGTTCGACACAGGTGATTTCACGACCGAAGTTATCTTCGAGGACGAATTACTTCTCGCGTGTGCATGCGACCATCCCCTAGCTGGAAATGAGGTAGTTGACCTTGAAACACTCGCCATGGACCAGCTGATGTTGCTGGAGGAAGGTCATTGCCTTCGCGATCAAACACTTGAATTCTGTCAGGATCGAAATCTAAAGTCGACGAGTCCATTTGAAGCAACCAGTTTGCATACGCTCGTGCAGATGGTTGCGGCCGATATCGGCGTGGCGCTCATACCGAAACTCGCTGTCGATGCCGCGATCACAAACGGAGCGAACGTATCTCTTTTACGTACGAAATTACCCGCATTTCGCAAGATCGGCGTTGCTTGGCGTACGACCTCTTCGCGGAAGGGAGACTTTCAGACACTAACGCAATTCTTCCGTGAAGTGTTCTCGATCGCCTTGTAGTCGCGACGCCATCGTTAATGCGGTTAACTTAAAAAGGCCTTCGTGACGCGAGGCTTGCGACCGTCACACATCATGCCTCATCGCTCAATCTTCTATTTGTGAGGTCTGTTTCGACAGTTGTGGAGCGCTGAATCGTTCGTTCGGGTTTAGTGCGATTTGTCCAGTTGTTGTTACAACTGTCTCCGTCGGCTATTAACATAATTAGTACATGGTCACTCCCAACTTACAGCAGTTGCTCCTCGCTCATCGCGATGACATCATTGGTGCCGCGGAAGAGAGTGGTTTTTACAACGTTCGGTTCTTCGGATCCGTGGCTAGAGGCGATTACTCGAACGACAGTGATATTGACCTTTTGGTGGACTATAGAACCTCGACGTCTATCTTCGATTTGGGTCACTTAATCGGAAGGTGTGAGGGGATTCTCGACAGGCGTGTCGATGTAGTAACTCTTGGTTGCATTCCGGAGGCAGATCATGAACGTGTACTCCGCGAGTCCGTGCCATTGTGAGTGGCAGATCAAGAAATGTGGAGCTTTTAGATCATATTTCCGAATGTATCCAAAGGCGATTACTACCTTGATTACAAAAACCCTGGTTAACAACATTAGTCTTGCAATTCACGCAAGATAACTATACAATTAAACAGGTGATGCGAAAACCAAGCATCGAAATGACCCCGGCGACTGGGGTGTCTGGACGAGGGAGGAGCGTTCACGTTGGTGACTCCAATGATCCGTCAAAATGCAGCTTGATTTGTAATCAAGTATGTAAGTCCCTATCCAAAGGATTGATGAGTACACAGAATCCTGCAACGAGGTCTTTTTCGGATCCAAGCTAATTCAGGATGCCGTGATTCGGAACCTCCAAATACTCTCCGAATCCACTATGCGGCTAACTACTTCGATTAAAGCGACAGAGAACCACTGATTGATTGGCGGCGGTTGCGTGACTTTAGAAATGTACTTACTCACGGTTATTTTGTAATTGACAAAGAGCTAGTATGGAATGCGTTAGAGCTTCTTCCACCGTTGGCTGATGCTGTGGCGAGAATGCAAATATTTGCTCAATGTAGAACTGCAGCTGCGCCTCCAAAAAACGATGACTCCAGGTGATCCACTAGAACCTAAATTAGGAGACGAGTCTCGCGACGTTCTAAGATAAGGCGTTTTTAAAGATCTTCGCTTCCTTCCGAGCGATCTCAAAGGCGGTCTTACCGTTTTTGTTCGTGATGTTCGGATCTGCGCCGTTTGCCAAGAGAGCTTCTGCCGCACTTACCTTACCTTCGTACGTCGCACGGTGTAAAGGTGTTCGACCTTTCTTGTCCTGCGTATTTAGGTCAGCGCCGGAGGTAGCTAGCAAAGTGACGACATTCGCTTGATCCATCTCCGCGGCTAGTTGAATAGGAGTACGATGGGATCGGTTCAAGGCGTTTGGATTCGCATTTTGATCTAGTAGCAGTTGGGTCGTGGATTCCGCACCCGCTCGCGAAGACCAATGCAACGCGGTCATGCCGAACTCTAAAGGCTTGTGAGAAAGCGAAGGGTCTTCCGCCAGTAATTCTTCAACACGAGTCACATCGTCTAATGCACTAGCGGAACCAATATCGTAATACGCGCCGTCATCGATCAGGAGTTTGGCAACGGTAAGGTGTTCTTCTTTTGTCCCGAGCTTCGGGGGAGCCACCGCTTCCTGCAACGATGTTTCGCCCCGTTCGCCATTGCTCTTCATACGCAATTCGTGGTGCTTGCGGACACCGTATTTGATAAGAAGCGTCGCCATGTCTACCGAGCCTCGATATGCCGCCCAATACATTAGAGAAATGTTGTCGGGCCACCCCAAATGTGGCTTTTTAACGGACACGCAGGTTGCGTCGACGACGCCCGATTCAAATAGCGCTTGCAAGGAGTCGACAGCGTCACACCATGCACCTTCATGCATCTGGTTGTAGACGTCCTGTGGCATTTGAAACGGCACGTTGTGCTCAATTAAAAACGCGATAGCGGGACCGCATCCTTTCATACCAACCATGGTGTTGAGTAGTCGTGGTCCGATGTTGTCTAGAACGTGTGGGTGTTGGCTAACGATTTCACCCATACGCTCTGTGTTTGGATACCCTTGCCACCGTTCTGGCGTTTGACCGAGAGCGGCGATGATCATCGAACTCTCGAAATGGCTTAAGTCCAGTTTCGGTTCTTCGCGAAAGAAGAAATCGGACTGGACACGATTGATTGGATCAACAACTCTCATTCGGTTTAACTTCCTTTAGCCGACCTTTACAGAATGGTTCTGAACGGTGCAGTTCAATTGTTCGTAGTGGTTCTGACGCGTACTCGCGGCATCAGCTTCGTTCGGCATTACGATCTCAAATATGCGTTCGAATTTCCCCGCGATCGCGATTGCCTGATCTGTAAGGTTGATGAGCACGTAATGACCGTCCTCCGGTAATTGGTGGTGAATCCGCGCGAGATTTTGATGCGATGGTCTCTCCATGCAACGTTCGTGCGGGACGAATCGGTCCGGAGGGAATTCCCAGAGAAGCTCATCGATTCTCGCGGAATCTTCGTCGTTTGCCGTCAAAATAAACACTGACTTCGACCTTTCGTATGCTTGAGACGCGAGACGACACGCGGTCTTGAATTTTGCGTCTAGGTCAACTCGATCAAGTTGATAGAAGCTCACGCTTGCGAGTGCGCTATCGTTCTTCAATTCGTTGGTTTAACATGCATACACAGCAAGGTCAATTTTCGCCAAAAGTCGTGTCAGATGGGAAAAAGCATGGAAGGACTGGCGCAAGAATTAGACGACGATTGCTTGTCACGTACGTCGTGGACAGCCCATTGGATCCCATCACACGGACACTAACGAGTGATTCGACGTGATTGACGTAGGCATCGCGCCGAGATACTGTCTTCGGGAACTCGTAGCTGTGTTTGCAGTCGTTTTCTTCGTTCTCATGCTCATTAGTCTAGGCAGTCGCTTCACAGGCTATCTGCAGGACGCCGCGGCAGGCGAGCTCGCGCCTGAGGTACTGTGGCTGGTCCTAGCGCTGAAGATGCCAGATTTCCTCCAAATCGTGATCCCGTTCAGTCTTTATCTATCGATTCTCCTTACACTCGGTCGATTGGATGCTGACAGCGAAATGCCGATCTTTCAGATCGCTAATGTAGGTCCATTGCGTCTACTAGGATGGCTTGGCTGGATTGTCATTCCAGTCGTCGTGTTTATTGCGTACTTTAGTTTTATCGTGACACCCGACGCCCGCGCGAAATTTCTTGAAGTGCTGACGTCTCAGGAAGTTGTAAGTGAGTTCGACGTCATCAAAGCAGACTCTTTTCGCACGTTCGATGATGGTCGGCGCATGAGCTATATGGGCGAGGTTGACCGTGAATCAATGACAGTTGGTGATGTTTTTCTGCAACAACGAACTCCTACGTCAAACGTCACGATACTGGCTGATCGTGGTCAGTATCACGTTGAACCGGACACGGGAGTGCGTTATCTCGAGCTCCTGTCAGGTCGTCGTTACGAACTCGATGAATCTGATCGTGGATTTAGTGTCGCTTCCTTTGACACTATGACGCAACGGATTGAAATCGAAGGGGTGAACCACTTGCGGGAAGATCCATCTCGCATTCCATCCTTAAGTCTTGATGCGAATGATCCGAAACAACGCCTCGAATGGCACTGGCGATTTGTGATGCCGATCATGACGCTCATTGTCGCTTTCATTGCTGTTGGTTTGGGACGCATCAAACCGCGCTCTGGTCGTTTCGGAAAAATCCTACCTGGCTTGCTCATTTTCGTCGCGTATTACGGATTGATCCTTGGATCAATGAATCAAATGCAGCACAGCGCTGCGCTCGCAGCAATAGGTTTTTGGCACGTTCATGTCGTAATGGCTCTGGTTGGAATCTACCTCATGCGGAAGAACTGGCGACCCGTATGAATGCGCGTTTGATGGATTGGTACATCGGAAAAACGACATTTCTCGCGATGGTCGTGGTGACCTTGTGCGGCGGTTTGTTGATGTTCGTCTTCACATTACTCGACGCATTACCCGATGCGGAAGAGCAAGGAGGATTCCTTGCTGCACTCGGTCAGACGATAAGAACGATGCCGCGTAAGATTGAGGAACTTGCGCCGTTCGCTGTCTTTCTTGGCGTCCTAGTCGGCATGGGAAACCTATCTTCTAATTCGGAACTGACAATATTCCGAAGTACCGGCGTCTCAGTTGTGCGCTTGTTCGTGTCGGCATGTATCCCAAGTGTGCTGATGATCATCCTTGCTCAAACGCTGGTGCCGTTGGTATTCGCTTCAGACGAACGTGGTTCAGAGTCAATTGACGGGACGATCGACGCTGCGTGGATTAGGGAAGGTAGCACGTTCACCCGCATCGGATCCATAACAGGCACGGAAACACTGCAAGGCGTTTCACAATACACGCTAGACGATGTCGGAGATCTATCGAAAGTGCGTGAAGCAAGAACTGCACGACCGATCGATGACGTAGGTGGTTGGGTACTTGATGAAGTTACGGAGACGTTGATTAACTCACAACGAATCGACGTGACAAGCCCTCAGAATGCGACTTGGGATACGCCGCGTTCTGCGGATTCGTTGATGAGCGCGTTCACCACCGAGCCACGCAAAATGTCGCTCTTGCAGCTGTATGAGCAGATCGACGATTTGCGCGAGGCAGGCGAAGACGCAAGGGAATTCGAGGTCGAGTTCTGGTTGAAACTCACGAAACCACTCAGCGTATTAGGCTTAGTGCTGATTGCGATCGGATTCGTCGTGGGTTCGACTCGAGAAATGGGGATGGGTGCACGTTTAACGTTTGGCATCGCGGTAGGTTTCGCGTTCCACTACTTTCAGACTCTGGTCGCCCCTGTAACGGTTGTTTTCGCACTCCCACCCGCTGTCGCGATCAGCATTCCCATCGTTATGGTTTGGGCGATCGGGTTGGTACTGCTTCAGCGCATCCGATAGCGTCGAAAACCCAAGTCCTTTCTATAATCGGTCGCTCCCGCTAGACCCGTCGAATGTCCGTTAGAACGCGTGTCGCGCCGTCGCCAACAGGTACGCCTCACCTAGGCACCGCGTACATCGCGCTGTTCAATAAAGCGTATGCAGAGCAGCAGGGCGGGGACTTCATCCTTCGAATCGAAGATTCCGATACCGTAAGGAGCTCAAAGCAGTCAGAAGTCGATATTCTGGATGCCTTGAAATGGCTAGATCTGGATTGGGATGAAGGTCCAGATATTGGTGGTTCACGAGGCCCTTATCGCGTCAGCGAGAGGTTGACGCATTACGAAGCACATGCCAACGAGCTGATTCAAGCGGGAGGTGCTTTTACGTGCTTCTGTTCGCAAGAACGTCTTGATGAGTTACGTCGCGAACAACAACGTCAAGGCGAGACGCCAAAGTACGACGGTCATTGTCTTGCTTTAAGCGAAAGTGAAGTCCAGCGTCGTATAGATGAGGGTGAGTCACACGTCGTTCGATTGCGCGTACCCGATTCAGGGGACTGTACCTTCACCGATCGAATCCGCGGCGAAATCACCATTCCATGGCAGCAAGTCGATATGCAGGTGCTAGTGAAGTCCGATGGCTTTCCGACGTACCATCTCTGTGCGACTGTCGATGACCACCTGATGGGTATAACGCACATCCTTCGGGGCGAAGAGTGGATTTCATCGTGTCCCAAGCATGTGCTGATCTACGACTACTTCGGTTGGCAATTCCAAGAGCTATTCCACTTGCCACTCTTACGCAACAAAGACCAGTCGAAGATGTCGAAGCGCAAGAATCCAACTGGAATCAATTACTATCGGGATCGAGGCTACCTGCCGGAAGCACTGTTGAACTACCTCGCAACAATGGGGTGGTCAATGCCAGACGAGAGCGAGCAGTTTAGCTATGCTCAGTTGACCGAGAAGCTAGATCTCACTCGGATTTCGCCGCGCGGTCCTGTGTTCGATGTTGAGAAACTCGATTGGCTGAATGGTTGCTATATCCGGGATTTACCGGATGAAGAGCTTCGAACCCGCTTTTCTTCTTGGGCTGGTAACTCAGCGAATCTCGAGAAAATCGTTTCGATGTTAAAAGAGCGGACCGAGCGATTTGACCAAGTCCTAACTCAAGTCGATTACTTGATAGGCGAGCGTAAACCGATCGACAAGGAAGATTTGATGCAGCCGCCCTTATCGGAGGAGGACGTGGTGAAGATCTTGGACTTTGCCGCTCGAACATTGGAGTGTATTACGACGTGGCGCAGCGACGAAATTGGTGTCGCGCTACGTCATACAGCCGAAATTTGTGACTACAAAGTGAGAGATTTCGTTGCCCCACTTTTCGTCGCGTTATCCGGTCGAAAAGTAGCGCTACCTTTATTCGATTCTATTGAAGTGTTGGGTTTGGAACTCACTCGCGCACGCCTTCGCTCGGCGATCGATATTCTCGGCGGGATTTCCAATAAGAAGCTGAAGAGATTGGATAAGGAGTGGACTACGCTGACTCAATCGTAGTCCGTCTCCATTCGCACACTTTCTTAGAGAAGCGGCAGTAGTTCTCGAAGTCCTTTAAAAGCCCGAGTTTCCGCGGCTTCAGCTAGTCGAACGGCTTCTTTTTGCGTCTCTTTGCTCTGTTGTAAATCGGATGCTCGAAGCATTGTATCCGATGCCTCACGATAATCGGTAGCGATACTCGAAATGAGTTCGGATGCCTCGCTCATCGACGAAGCGAACCCGTCAAAGTAGGTCGCCGCCATCGCCTTGCACTCGCCCCAAACGACAGCGTTCCACCACGCGCCGTGCTGCGTACCATGACCTTCGTCAATCGCCTTTATCCAATTTGGATACGAAGCGGCACCTATTCGATACAGCTCATTGTGCTCACTTGCGGGGGAGGTCTCCCATATCCTTAGAGCGAACTCGATCGCAGGCTTGAGAACTTCGCTAGGAAAGTCCCGAACCTCGCTGTTTTTCGATACGGCGAACGCCGTAAGTGGCACGCCAGAATCAAATCCTTCCGACGAGCCGTACTCTAGTCTCGGCGGGGTACTATCAGCCATCCGATCCCATGGTTGCGTTAGCAGAAAACCATCTTCGTCAAATCCGCAAACTGTTTGATGGTCCATACACTCGAGCGTGCACACTTTTCCATCCATCAATGCTTGTCGAATCGCTGCGTCGAATCCAGCGCGTTGCTCTTTCGACGCGACGTGTGGCATCACGAAGCCGAGTACCTCAATGTCGAGATTTAGATTCGAAAAGAGATCAAGCATCGGCTGGGTTTCCCAAACGTAAGGTCCGCTCGGGCATAGTTCGCCGTGAATGTTGGTTATGAATGCGTGTCCAGACCCTACGAAGAGCTCGGCCGTCGACCACGGTAATTCGAAGTAGGTACTGGCGGATTGCATGACCCCTAAATGAGACGTATTCAAAGGAGGTTGGGTGATATCTAGCTGTTGTGAAGCAGGCGCGTCCATACTCAATCTCAAGTTAGTACTGATTGAATTTCAAATTCTATAATCGGACTCGACGGACGGGGCCATAGCTCAGCTGGGAGAGCGCAACAATGGCATTGTTGAGGTCGGCGGTTCGATCCCGCCTGGCTCCACCACCGATTCTCCATCATCTCCACTACGGCTTGCCTTCGACTATTTCGATGCTAACGCCGTCAGGCGCAGCGACATAGCAAAGCCAATTGTTGGGTGTAAATTCCCACGGTTCGACCGCGAAATGGGCGCCGCGTGAACGGAGTTCCTCGCAATACGTGCGCAAATCTCCATGGTACGTGTAACCGAAATGATCCGTTCCCCATTCGTTGTGGCTTGAATAGTCTGCATACTCATGCATCGGAGAAGGTTCACTGGGTCCTTCGCCGGCACGTTGCCCCCTCACGAGTAACGTCATACCACCAAGGTTCACATGTATTTGTGGTGCGTTGCGCGTTTGATAGCTCGCTTTGATTTCGCCGCCAAGCACATCGACGTACCACTTGGCGGTCGCTTCTGGATCCTTCGCAATCAAGTGAATGTGATCAAACGTCAGTTTTCCCTGAGGCATCGCGATCTCCTGGTTATTCGTTGAATGAACCTATATTGTGCCTCAGGCTCGCTTTTTCCAAAGTGAGCAGCTCCAGATTAATTCATATCGGAATGTTCCGGTCTCACTTGTGAAAACTCGCAGGGTCGCTAACATGACGAAGGGCTTGTAAACCAAATTAAGGAAGTGGAAGTGATTGAATGGCTTGACATCAGTCATCTATTCGAGCTTACGCAGTCGGAAGCGATCGCAGGTTTCTTCACGCCTTTGGCTGTATTCCTCGCGTTTTTTATCGCACAAATGGTTTTACCAGGACGAAAAGTACCTGGGTACGTCATCAACTCCGCAACTGGCGAACCTCGAAACTATCGGCTCAATGGTCTTCTCGTGTTCGTCCTCGCGTTACTCGTATGGTTTTTCGAACTAACGGGGCTACCTCGCGACTGGTTCTATCGATCGTCGATTTATGCCGTTGCTGGCGGTACGGTGCTTACTTTCATCCTTTCGCTCATCACCGTATACACCCAACCTGCGTCCGACGGCAAGAGTCCGCTTTTCGCGTTATGGGACGGTCGTGTTCAGGAACTGTCATTTTTCAACGAACGATTCGACGTGAAGATGTATTGCTATGTTGTCGGTGGCGCAATGCTCTCACTCAATGCTCTTTCGGGCGCCGCCTATCACTACGAAACGTTCGGGAGCAATGCAAATCCTGGCGTCTATCTATACGCTGGATTCTTTACGTTCTACATATTGGACTACTTTGTCTTTGAGCGCGTGCAACTTTACACCTACGACATCATCCATGAACGTATGGGCTTTAAGATGCTTTGGGGCGGATTGATCGTGTATGGATGGATGTTCATCTTGCCGCTTTGGGGCATCGCTGCTCTTCCTAACCCAGGTTTTTCGGAAGCGTGGACGTACGTTTGGCTTATCGGCGCGACGGTCGTGTTTGCGGCAGGTTGGTGCATCTCGAGAGGCGCCAACATGCAAAAATACGTTTTTAAGCGCTGGCCGGATCGTAAGTTTCTCGGCTTCATTGAGCCTGTATATATTGAAGCGGGTGATCGGAAAATCCTCTGTAGTGGTTTTTGGGGTGCATCGCGTCACATGAACTACATGGGAGAGATGCTCTTGGCGCTTGCGGTCGCACTTTCATTCGGTTATTTCACGAATTTGTGGGCGTGGACTTACTTCATTTTTATCGTCGGTCTGTTTATTCCGCGTGAACGCTTCGACGCCAAACACTGTGAAGAGAAGTATGGAGCTGAGAAATGGACTGAGTATCAGCAGCGCGTGAAATACAGGATCATTCCTGGGATTTACTGAGAGCAACCTCGCCCGGATCACAGAATTTTGTACGAGAATTAGGTGAGATTCTCCATTCAATCGGATTGGAAACAGAATGAACCACAGTGCTGTCCAATGACCGATCAGGCAGATTTGTGAGTAACGTAAGTGACTCTTGGGGTAACTGAGCAATGACGGTCGTACGATCGATCCAGGCAATCGCCTGTGTCGTTTGTTTCGTTTGTGCGTCGACGTACGGCGCGCCCGTTCGAAGCGATAACAGTACGGTTGATCTTGTCGCGGAAGTACAGTCCATCGCGCCGGGAGAGGAATTTGCTGTTGCCTTCCTGTTAAGACCTGATCCAGGTTGGCACATCTATTGGATCAATGCAGGTGACGCTGGTAAGCCAGCGACCTTGAAATGGGATCTACCGGACGGATTCGCAGCAGACGAGCTGACGTTTCCCTCGCCGAACTTCGTACCGTTCGGTCCGCTTATGTCTTACGGGTATGACGAAGAAACGCTATTGATCGCGCGCGTCGAAGTGCCTTCGATTGTTGAAGACACCGTTCACTTGGCAGCAGATGCGAACTGGCTGATCTGTGACGACAACATATGTATTCCGGAGCGAGCTCGCGTTGAGCTTTCGTTACCAAGCGGCGATGGAACGCTTGACACGTTTTGGCGGAGCGAATTCGCAGCGGCTCGAGCCAAACACCCCATCGCAGTACCTTGGCATGCGACCTATGTATCCGACGACGAGAAGGTACTTTTCGATCTCGAAGTTCCGACGGATCTTGTCGTTGATGACGATATATGGCTATTTCCGGTCGCGGACAAGCTCATCGATCATGCGGCACCACAAATCTTCAGTGTCTCGAATGACCTACTGAGAGTAGAGACCTTTTCGGGTCCTCGACATTCGAGATACAACGAGACGTCGTTTGTTCTCAAGTTATTCGATACGAACACGTCAGGTGGACGAAATCAAGCGTTTTGGATCGACGCAAACCGAGTCAATGAAGTCGAGGCTCACGAGTTCGAGACCACGTTTGAGCAAACGCCAGGCACCACCATCTCTCACTCTCCGAGCAATGATGCTAACCCACCTGATTTAGTGGCGTTCATTCAGAACTTTCTCTTGGCTGTTCTAGGCGGCTTGATCCTGAACGCGATGCCGTGCGTATTGCCGATACTGAGTTTGAAAGCGCTCTCTATCGTTGAGCTCTCAAATTCAAGCGTCAAATCTGCAAGACTTTCTGGCTTGGTATATACGTTCGGCGTGTTGGTTTGTTTCTGCATGCTTGCGATCGTGATGTTCACCTTGCGCGGTGCCGGTGAAGCCGTAGGGTGGGCATTCCATCTACAGAGTCCGACGATTTTGGTTCTACTTACGCTTCTGATGGTCATTGTCGGATTGAATTTCTCTGGCGTCTTTGAACTTCGAGGCTCGTTCGCAAACGTAAGTGGGTTCGTGGACCGGGTGACCGCGGGTAAAGGTGGCGAGTTCTTTACTGGCGTCCTAGCAGTCGTCGTTGCTTCCCCATGTACTGTCCCATTTATGGGTGCAGCACTCGGCTATGCGCTCATACAACCGGTGATTCCTGCGCTCGGCATTTTTCTTGGATTGGCGTTGGGATTCGCGTTGCCGTATCTCTTGATCTCGTTCGTTCCTGCTGCGAAGAAGATTCTGCCGAAACCCGGAGCATGGATGGAGACGATGCGGCGCATCATGGCGTTTCCAATGTACGCAACCGCTGTTTGGTTGATGTGGGTGCTTGGAGGTCAGCGCGGCATCGATGCACTAGCGATGCTTTTAGTGGCCGTAATCACACTGGGATTTGTGATGTGGACAGTGTCGCGCGCGCGAGAAACCAATCAGTGGAGATGGCGAGTCTCCGGAATCGTGGGACTAGTAGTGCTTCTTGCAGCGGCGAATGTCGCGCGAGACGATGACCTAGTGGCGTCGCCGCAAACCGCGAGCTCAACGCATGCTGAAGAGATTGAGTGGTCGGTTACGACGGTCGAAACTTTACTAGCAGAGAACAAACCTGTATTCGCGTATTTCACAGCCGACTGGTGTATCACGTGCAAGTACAACGAACGAGTCGCATTGCGCTCACAAAGTGTTCTCGACTTTTTTGAACGCGAGGGGGTTCAGGTTTTAGTTGGTGACTGGACGTCAGAAGATCCAGCTATAACTGCTGAACTAGAACGACACGGGCGTGCTGGTGTGCCGCTCTACCTGTTCTACGGTGTCGGTTCGTCGATTGACTCACCAATGATCCTACCGGAGATCCTAACTCCCGACTTGGTTATCAGTCGTCTGCGTGACGTCTGAGACGGACTCCTGATCAGCTTCCATTAAATCCGCGCTTGCGAATTGAGCCTGCAAGAGCTTGTCAAGTTCTTCAGTGCTCATATCTTTGCCAACGATGCAGGAATCTTTGTTCAATACATAACCCTTCGGGATGAACGTCACACCATAGGCGTTGTATACGGGTCCGCTTGAACCGTCGATCTGCAGCTCCTCTAGATTAAGCCACGGCAGTTCGTGTTCTTCCGTCGCTTCAGCCCATTCTTCGCGGGTATCGTCAATAGAAATTGCCACGACTTCAAAGCCATTGTCTTGGTATTCCCCATACATGCGTTTTAGTTCGGGGAATGTCGCAATACAAGGACCACACCACGAGGCCCAAAAATCAACCAATACGACTTCGTTATCTTGCAGTACTTCGCTGAGTGACACGTCTTCGCCGTCGAAATTGGCAAGAGTGAATTCGGGCGCGAACTTGCCTGGCGAGAGACTCTTGTCGGCGTCAACCCGTTTGAGGTAGGCGACTAACCGATCACGACGCGGTGCAATACGCGTTGACACCACGTCATCGTCTAGTACGCCGGCCAATTCGTCGAGACGCGACACGCCTTCCTGAATACGACCTAAACCGCCGAGTTCCATGGCAAGCAATGCGTCTAACGGTTTTTCAGCGTTCCTAGCTAGATCGTCCAATGAGTCATTTTGTATACCAATCACCTTGTCGTAAAGCACGTATCGTTCAGGCCGGTCTGCATCTTCTTCGTCCGTAGCGACAGCTTCTACGACTTCACCTTCGCAAGCGTTAGGTGGCGCACCTTCTTCGGTTGCTTCAAGCACAGTCGCATCCTCTGTAGCACTCTCCACGTTTGCGACGCTCACGGACTCATCGGCTTTTTCATCGTCAGTTGTGGCTTGTTCCGCATTGCCAGCGTCGGAGACTTCCGTCGTTTCGACGGCAGCTTCAGCTTCTTTTTTCGCTTCTTCCGCTGCTTGCCACGCGGTGATCGAGTCACCGTAAGCATTCAATGACGATACAAATTCGTCACTCATCATCCAGCTTGCAACCAACTGTGCGTGCTTGCCCGTGCCATCCGCGATCATTCCTTTGTTTTTACCTAGATCGACAAGCCGAATCGCGGCATGCGGCTCGATAACGGCTTGGACGGAGTCCTTCGCTTGATCTCCGTCAAGAAGGTAAATGCGAACGACGGTCGGTTCGTGAATCTCGCCTTCGAGGTCGATCTTACCGTCTCTTACGCTCGAAGAGGCGATGTCTTCGGTCGTGAAGTTACCATCGACATATGAAGAACGTCGAACGACGATTTCTGGATTTTCTAAGCCTTCTCCTGTAGCACCGAGTTCACCTGTTACGGTATAGCGGAGATTAGGATCGATACCACATCCTATGAGAGAGAGACACAATAGGGTTGTGGCGCTCAGTAGCGAAGCCGATCTGCTCAAAGTAGTACCTCTTCCAATTTTTCGTCAAGTTTGTGTTGGCGTAGATCTGTCGCGATGATGACACCCGTCTGTGCGTCAACAAGAAAGTTCTTTGGAACACCAGTTACGCCGTACTCTACCGCTGCTGGTGCATCCGGACCCATGCCTAAGTCGAGCCAAGGGATGTTCTGTTCATGCGATGCAAGTTCCCAATCTTCCCGATCTTCGTCGATCGTAAACGAGACAATTTCGAAACCTTGCGGCTTGAATCGCTCGTACGCTTGCTTCATATGAGGGATTTCCGCGATGCAAGGACCGCACCACGACGCCCAAAATTCCAATAAAACCAATTTAGATTCTTCACGCACGTCAGAAAAGTTGTACGTAGTACCGTCGAGTGCGTATGCGTCAAAATCTTGGATCTGGTTACCTTCTGAAAACTGGGCTTGCTGCGCGCGGCGTACGTCCGCAGCTTCCTCACGCACGAGCGCTTCCTGTGCCCATTGATCATCAGGCATGTCTTCGGCTAAACCACGAACGGCGTCGCCATACCAAGGCCCAATCAACCAACTAGTCTGCAATGTCAGTTTTCGCACGAGTGGATCGGAATGCGTTGTTGCCGTGTAGCTACGCCCTTCAGTTTCTAGCTCAAGGATATGGTTCATCTTCTCGCTTGATGCGTCTACGCGTTTGCGCCGTTCTTCCTCAGACTCACCTTCGACAGATTTGATCAGTTGTACATACTCTGCATTTGCTTCGATGTACTCCGGCGATTGTCGCCACACATTGAAAACCGCGTCGTTGTAGTAACCCCCGTCGATTACAAATCGTGACCGAGCGTCCATCGTTAACGTGAGGTTCCCTGGTTCAAGAATGAAATGCTGCCCCTTTACAGGTGCCATGTGACCACCAGATTCGGAGGTTGCGTAGAGCACATAGAAGTAAACGGGTTGTGGTGAGGCAACGGGTGCTGTCAACGTAAAAGTGCCGTCCTCTGCAATTTCTGCTTCGGCAACGACGTGTAGACTCTGGTATATCGCGTCGCTTGGGTGTGCTAGTGGTTCACTTGAATCTTCACTGACGGGCGTGGCCGCAGCCATACCGGTCGAGGCGACTGGTGCGGCTGTGGCGCTTGTCGACATAGAAGCAGCTGGTGTAGCGGCGGACATGCCGACGGCCGTCGTAGATTCGTCGTTTTTGTTTGGGTCGAAAACAACGAACCGACCATTCGTATAGGCAGCCGAAACATCGCCCTCGAGAACCATGGTCGTAGATGTGACGTCGTCTGCGCCGCAACTTGCAAGAAATGCACAAGCTGTGACGCAGATTGTTATGACAACTAACCGCACGTTTTCAGAATACCGTATTAAGAGATAGACTGAATGCGCGCCCGTACAGCGGCGAAGAATCCGGGGATTGCTGCTCAAGAATGCTGCCATCGGACCCGCGTACGGTCGTCTCGCCAAATTTGTCGGTGAGGTTGGATATCGCTAGCGTGACACGACTGTTGTCGAGAAACGCGGGTGCGCCCCAAAGCGAGTCAGCTGTAAGGTGATAGCTCAGCGTCAAGTTAACCAACTGTGGGGGACTGTATGATCGCTCCACGCCCGTCGTGCTGACGCTCGTAGTTCGAGATTGTCCCGACACCGCTAGGCCGACTTCGAAACCACGTGTGAAGTAACGACCGACTAGCGAACGACCGGTCTCCGGTACAACGCCAATCGCGGTGTTACCCATTGTTGTTCCGACGACACTGATCGGTTCGTCGCCCGCCACAGGATCAAGGACGAACTCGTAATTACGAATGGTGCTCAATTTGTAGCTTAGATCGAATTCTCCCCGATCCATGGTCGCGTTCCAAAGAATCTCGTAATCGATCCCATCGCGATCAATGGATGACACATTAATCCAACGGCGCTCTTGAAAATACGTATCGAGTGTTGCGTCATAGAACGTGTCAGAAGGCAGGTTGTTGGCGTCCACGATGAAATTACTGAGTCTCGAAATGCGGTTTTCGTATGCGACATCGTTGTACGTCACCTTCAAACCTAACGCTGGTAATGCAGTTGGGAAGAATTCGAAGCCGTAGCTGAGCGTATTTCCTGTTTCAGCTTGCAGATCAGGATTTCCGCCTTCCAAGACTACAACGTCCGTATATTGAAGGCTACCGTCGGGTTGTTCAAGATAGATCCCTCTGAAAGGATCATTGGGTCCTTGCGACGTTTCTCGTAACAGTTGGTTAAGTTGCGGTGCAACGAACGCTGTTTGGCGACTCAGTTTTAGTCTCACACTTTCGACAGGCGTGTAAACGAGCCCAACCCCCCAAGTCGTTTCTGCGCCTGGATCTGGGAGATCCTGTGCAGCTGTTCCCATACCGTCCTCGAAATACGTAACGTCAGGATTGGCGTAAGAGTCTCGTCTTGCTGAGAAAGTGAGATTCAAGCCTGATGCAGCCGCACGCGCGTTGTTGTCCGAAATTAATGGGACAGCGCCTTCGAGGAATAGTGCCCAATTCGAACGGGACGCATCCGTGTGGAAGTTCGAAATGTCACCAATGGGAGTACCCAACACGGCGACTTGAAATTCTGACGCCGTTTCAAGACCCGTGGAATCACGGCTAGCGCCAACCAAGAGGCGAACCGGTCCTGCAGGCATCTCGAATACATCGCCTCTCACCAGCCCACTGAGGCGCGTTTGCGTGTTCAAGCTTGTTGCCATGAGTGCGTCTTGTATAAGGTCTGAAAGATCGCCGAACGGATTGATTGCAGGTGCCGGTGGTATAGTCAGAATACAGAGACCAAAACCAAAGCTACCACCGCGTTCGGCGCATTGTTCAGCCGTCAACCCAAACAGGAATTGCCGAGACGGGGTAACGCCATCTGAGTTCATCCCTGCACGAAGCGTGGCGCTATCAATGTCATTGTGTCTCAAACTGTCAGCTTCTTCGCGCGATCGGCCGGCGCTAATCTCGAAACTCCAGAGCTCACTGAGGTCACCGGCAAGATCAACGCTCACATCCATGATGCTGGCGTCGGTTTCAACGAAAGGTTGCGGCAAATCTTGTCGCTGGCCACGCACGTGCACACTACGCCCAAATGGATTGAATGGACTTCTACCGTGCAATGTTTGACCCGAGAGTGAGATGTAGCCACGACGATTGAGCGTATTACGCATCTCGCCGCGAATTTGAGCGTCAAGCGTGATTGAATCAGTGAGGTCAGTAGATATCCCAAAGTTGTAGCTATCGCGCGTTGATTCTGGTAGTACGGAATAACCCGCTTGAGTTTCCGCACCCCATTGCGGTAAGCCAAACTCAGTGATATCAGTGACGGACGAGTTTTCGTTGAAGCCTTCGGGTAGAACGGCGTAGTGAATCTCTTCGGCTCGAGCTTTATCTTCGTCGCTTAGAGCTTGGAAATCCGGGAATGAAATCACGTTACCGTCGAGCCGATACATGATTGGAAACGAATCGCCTTCCTGTGAGCAACAGAATCGGACATCGTATTGCGGGCCGGAAAAAATCGATTGTTGGAACAACGTGACTTCTCGGTCGGATGCATCCAATCCTGTGTGATCGGTGCGTTGATAACCAAGTCGCACCTGAACATTGCCAAGGAGCTGCGAGGTATTGATCGCGACTCGGGATTCGCTGTAACCAGCAGCGTCTGGACGATCGTAATTGAGTGTTAACTCAACACCTTCGTAGTCTTTTCGCAAGATGATGTTGACCACGCCGCCGACGGCATCTGAACCGTAGACCGCTGATGCGCCATCCAGTACCACTTCGATCCGCTCAACCATGGTCAATGGTATCGAGGATACGTCGGTGACACCACCTAGGATGCCGTTGTAGCCTATACGTTTGCCATCAACGAGGATGAGGGTAGACTCGCTGCCCAACCCTCGGAGGTTCACCGTTGAAGCGCCTGTGAGATTATTCGCTTGGTTTAGGTTTGAACCGTATCGCTCACTGGTCGGATTGGAATTTTGAGGTAGTTGTCTGAGAATGCGCTCAAGCGAAACCTCTCCCATTGAGCGGATGGTTTCCTGATCCAAGACTATAGTTTGACTTGCCTGCTCTCCTGGCAACTGTTGGAGACGACTGCCTGTAACGATCACTTCTTCGATAGGCGTCGCAGGAATGACAGGAGCGTCTTCCAATTCTGTGGCTTCGACTGCCTCGTCATCTTCTGCGTCATCATCTTGAGCCTGAACGGCGCCAATCGAAAGTAGCGACGTCAGCAGGAGTAGGAAAGGGAGTCGGAAGTGGGTAGATACGCCTGTAAAAAATGCACGGCGTAAGTGGTTCATCGAATACATCATAGTTCCCCGAGCCATGTGCGTATTGACGATGGTATTGTAAGTTGAAACATGCTTTTTTCGGGTACCGCAGCAATTCAATTCATAGTGAGTTTTTCTCAGATTAAATTGATGGCGTGTTGATACGGTCAGTGATCCGTATCGTCGATTACTCGGAGGCACCATCGTAGAGCAAGCGGTAGATCAAACGTTCCTTCATTCGATGGCTAAAAGGATCGCTACTTATTAGGTTTACTCGTCCAGCTGAACTGTGCATTCAATTCCTCAGAAGATGATGTACATATACGTTAGTAGATTGGACTGAATCCGGTTCTCGGAACCGAAGGGCTCGTAACTGTTCGCTTAAATCTCATATAAATTTCTAAAATATATTCTTATTTAATCTATCTTAATCAAGGATCGGAAAACCGTCCAAACCGTCGGGAAATCACGACGTACGCCCTAAGATGTTGCTCGCCCATAAGATCGAACTGTATCCCAACGCCGCACAGGCGCGGTATCTGCGTCAGTGCATGGGAGCGCGACGCTATGCGTACAACGCCTTGTTGGCGCATTTCAGCCAGGATGGCATGAAATGGTCGAAGCACGAGGCCTATCACGTGTTCATGACCAAGGTCCGGCAGTCATGGATGGCGGACCTGACCAGTCGAGCACCACGGAATGCCATCGACGATCTGCATCGTGCGTACGAAGGGTTCTTTCGCCGGGTTAAAGCCGGGAAACGTCCCTACGGCTATCCCCAGTTTCAGAAGCGCGGTCAGCACGACCGCTTTGCCCTGCGGGAAAAGCCGAAGTTTCGGGTGGACGGTCGCCGCCTGCGCCTGGAGAAAGCGCCGGGTTTGATCAAGCTGCGCGAGGAACTCCGGTGGAATGGTACCCTCCATTCGGTCACGATCAGTCATAAGGCGGGCAAGTTCTTCGCGGCCATTGTGGTGGACACGCAGGATTACGAGACCCATGCCGCGACGCGAGAACCAAGCGTCACCGGTGTGGATCTCGGCTTGACGTCGTTTGCGGTGCTCTCGCAAGGCGGCGGCTACGAACATATCCCCGCGAACCAGAAACTGAAAGCGTCCCTGAAACGTCTACGGCGGTTACAGCGTCAGTTGTCCCGCAAGGAAAAAGGCAGTCGACGGTACGAGCTAGCGAAACGACGCGTGGCGCGTCTGCACCTGCGGGTCAGCGACCAGCGCAACGCCATGCTGCATGAGACGAGCGACGACCTTACCCGGCGGTTCGGCACGATCGTGATCGAGGATCTGGCGGTGATGAACCTGAGTCGCAATCGGCGTATGGCACGTGCCGTGATGGACAGCGGCTGGGGCGAGTTCCGACGACAGCTGACCTACAAGGCGGCGTTACGGGGCGTCCACCTCATCGTGGTGCCACGCTACTTCGCCTCGTCGAAGACCTGTGCTAACTGCGGTGCGGTGAACGACGACCTGACGTTGAAAGATCGCATGTATGCCTGTGATGTATGCGGTCACCGGCAAGATCGGGACGAGAACGCGGCGGACAATCTGGAACATGAAGCTTACGGTCTGCACACGCTTCCGGCGGACCTTAAATGCGCGTTGGAGATGGATGAGACGGATGCGGTTAAGCCTCAACGCACCATCGACAAAGACCGGCGCGAAGAAACCTATCAAGAGATTATGATAGGTTTTAAGAGCGGTTCGTATCGTGGTTCACCCGGTGTTGCTGAATGACAGCCCGTCAACCGATCCAGAAAGTCGCTCGATTGAGCCGTCGGAGACGATGTAATAAAGACCTTACACACCAACTTTCCATCGGAACGCGGTCGCGCGGTCGACGGTTGCGCGGCTTGCCGATGACCTGAATCGAGACGATCGAGGCCACGGCGTTTGCTTACGCCGTCATGCTTCTTCTGATTTCCGTTAGGGTGTACCGCCCATCGTTGACATGTCCGATCGTGGCATGTAGAACATTCAATTGGTCTCGATTCATAATTCGGCTTTCCGTTCCGTATCGTGAGTTAACCACTTGAGATTTCTCGAATTAATAGCTATATAAAACAAATAGTTACGTGGTTCTTCTGGATACAATTTATGGTAGTTCAGCGCACAATGCAGCCTGAAGATAAAGCCGTGACAGATATAGAATCAGACAAAATCAAACCGAGTTGTGACCCCGTCACACGCCAGTAGGACGCCTGCTTCTCATAGAGGCCAAGTATAAAGTCAGGCGCGAGCATTTTCTCTATAATCTTAGATTACTCACGAGTAAATTAATATCGACATGAATTTACTAATGCCACAATCTAAGTCCAACCGTGTGATTTGATGAGATCCGATTCGAACACGATAACGCGCTATCTGAAACCTCATATCGTCTCAGATCTAAAGCGCAAGATGGTTTTTGTAGGAGGTCCAAGGCAGGTAGGAAAGACGACAATGGCTCTGGACATTCTTGACATCGCTAATCGAAGACACCCAGCATATCTGAATTGGGACGACCCTCATGCACGTAAGCAATTACTAGACGCTGAATTCCCGGGTGGGCAATCTCTGCTCGTATTCGACGAAATCCATAAATTCCCGCGTTGGCGCAATCTTGTCAAAGGACTATATGACACGCAAGGGGATACAACGTCCATCCTCGTTACAGGATCAGCTAGTTTAGACCATTTTCGAAATGGAGGCGACTCGCTACAAGGTCGTTATCACTACTACCGTTTACATCCGTTTACTCTGAATGAAATTTCTTCGATTCCAACTGCAAGCGATTTGAGCGATCTCTTGCAGTTTGGTGGTTTTCCGGAACCACTGCTAGCCGGTGATTCGCGTACGTGGCGAAGATGGCAACGTGAGCGTGTGTCACGAGTCGTTTATGACGATCTAAGAGATTTAGAGAATGTTCGGGAGGTCTCGTTAGTAGCACTATTGGCAGAGGCTTTACCCGATAAGGTCGGTTCACCTTTATCGATCAACAGTCTCGCTGAGGACCTTCAGGTTGCACACGAAACCGTAAAACGGTGGTTGGCGATACTAGAGAATTTGAACTTCTGTTTTCGAATAATCCCGTTTGGTGCACCTCGCATACGGGCCGTGAAAAAGGAAGCCAAGCTCTATCTATGGGATTGGTCGCAGGTCCCTGGAAAGGGTGAACGCTTTGAAAATCTAGTCGCTAGTCATCTTCTCAAGTATTGCCATTTCGTTGAGGATACGATGGGATTCACGATGGAACTCCGTTTCATCCGCGATATCGATCGAAGGGAGATCGATTTTGTAGTGTTGCGTGACCGACAACCGGAATTCGCGGTTGAGTGCAAAACTGGTTCGAAATCAACAAGTCCGTCCATAAATTACTTCCGTGAACGTACCGATATATCCGAGTGCTTCCAAGTGCATCTGAACGATCGCGATTACTTTTCGAACGGAACACGCGTTTTACCGTTCACGACTTTTTGTCGAGAGAAAGGACTGCCGTAAGAACGACGAAGCAATATGAAATTAAGCGCGCCATAAAATCGGCGCGCAATCAATCAATCTGAAAACATGGCTGAAGACCGCACTTCGAAAGTTCCATTCACGCAGTTCCCAACCGAGCTATTCGAACAAAGAGCCGCACTTGAATCCAACGAACTGCTGAATCGTATGAAGCAGTCACGCAAAGCGTATGCGGATCCGCACCGACCTCAATATCACTACGTAAATCCAGAAGGCAGACTGAACGATCCTAACGGACTGTGTTACTGGAAAGATCATTGGCATTTGTTCTATCAAGCGTATCCGCCCGAAGACCCACGTCAACACTGGGGGCATGCGATATCGCGAGATCTCATTCACTGGGAGGACTTGCCATATTGCATCTATCCGAACCCCGAAGATAGGTGTTATAGTGGCGCGACGCTGGTTGAGGACGATCGCGTAATCGCCATGTATCACGGTACACAAGCTGGAAATATGGTCGCACTCTCGTCTGATCCTTTATTGCTGAATTGGGAAAAGGTTGGAAACAGTCCCGTAATTCCGATGCCTAATGGCGACGCACCTTACAACGTGTTCGATCCCTGCGTTTGGAAATCGGGTGGAAAGTACTACTCGTTGTCTGCGGGTCAAACGAACGACGGTCCAGGCGGTCAACATGTTGCAGCGGACTTCCTATTTGAATCTGAGAATTTGAGCGATTGGACGTATCTACACCCGTTCGTCGAAGGCGATCGTTACACGCGAATTGGCGATGACGGTGCATGTCCTTATTTTTGGCCGATCGGGGATAAATACATATTGCTGTTCTTCAGCCACTCGAGTGGTGGTCAATACCTTCTTGGTGACTACGACGAAGACAGGCAGAAGTTTGTCGTGACTTATGGCGAGAAGTTCAATTTCGGTCCGCCTGGTCCCGGCGGCGTACATGCACCTTCTGCAACACCATTAGGCGACGGTTCGGTTATCGTGATCTTCAACATGAACCCCGCTAAGCAAGCTGACGGGTGGAATCAGATCATGTCGCTCCCGCGCCAACTGACGCTCGCAGACGGCGGTAACGACGTCCTCGTTAAACCTGCCGGGGATATCGAATCTCTTCGTGGCGACGTGACTGAGTTAAACGCCTTCACGCTGCCTGCGAATCGTGAAATCCAGATTCACGAAATTAATGGCGCACCTGACGACGGGTTGGAAGGAAACGCGTACGAACTGCAAGTTGACATTCAGCCAAGCGACGCATCGATGGTCGAACTATGTGTCCTACAATCGCCAAAGAAAGAGGAATTCACGCGAATCTCGGTTTATCGAGAACGCGGTTATCCAGATCGCGCTTTGTATATCCGAAAGAACGGAACGAGTTTTGTTACGATCGATAACAGTTACTCGTCTGAGGATCCTGGCGTGCGATGCCGAGCTCCCGAGACGCTTGAAGTGCATATTGAACCTGACGAGCCGATTCAACTACGTGTTTTCGTCGACCACAGCATTGTGGAAGTATTTGTGAATGATCGTAAGGCAGTCGCGTTACGTGTCTATCCTTCGAGATCAGATAGCGTCGGTATTTCGTTGCGATCTCAAGGGTCTGAGACTGACATTAGCCAGCTAAAATTTTGGCCACTCGGCTCCATTTACTAGTGCCTTACGCAGCTGAGTTATCTGAATGAGTGAATCAATGCGCACGTTTGATGCGATTGTGGTTGGCGCGGGTTTTGCTGGTATGTATATGCTGTATCGGCTGCGTGAACACGGTTACCGAGCGGTTGTTTTCGAGCGTGCCGATGGTGTTGGCGGGACATGGTATTGGAACAGATACCCCGGTGCGCGTTGTGATGTGGAAAGTCTCGAATACTCGTACTCGTTCTCTGACGAGCTACAGAGGGAATGGGAGTGGAGTGAGCGTTATTCCGGTCAACCCGAAATTCTCAGGTACGCTAACCACGTTGCCGATCGATTTGATTTACGCCGAGACATTGAATTTGAAACGTCTGTAGTTTCGGCGCACTACCAAGACGACGATTCAATATGGTGTGTAACGACGGATCAAGACGAAACTGTTGCTGCGAGGTACCTGATCATGGCGACGGGGTGCCTTTCGTCCACGAATCTGCCGGATATCGAAGGAATTTCAGATTTCGCCGGTGAGACGTATCACACAGGGCAGTGGCCTCACGAACACGTAAACCTTCAAGGAAAGCGAGTAGGAATCATTGGTACAGGTTCGTCAGCAATCCAAGCGATCCCGTATCTGGCGAAGGAAGCGCGTGAACTCGTGGTATTTCAACGCACGCCGAATTTCTCGATTCCTGCTCGAAATCGAGAAGCAGATCCCGAAGAAGTTGATCGAGTTAAGCGTGACTATCGAGCGTTTCGTGAACTCAATCGGTTAGCTCCCGCTGCGATTCGTGGAACTATGCCCGGACGTAACGAATCTGTATTAGGCGTTTCTGAAGATGAACGTAACAAGGAAATGCAAAAACGATGGGAACACGGTGGCTTTGCGTTCATGGGTGCGTTCAACGATCTTGGTCTCAACAAGGAAGCGAACGACATTGCGGCGGAGTTTGTTCGCGAACAGATTCGAGAAATCGTAGACGATCCAGACGTTGCCGACACGCTCTCACCTGACAATGTGATCGGCTGCAAACGGTTGTGCTTGGATACCGAGTATTACGAGACGTACAACCTGCCACACGTGAGCTTGATCGACATCAATAAGGATCCGATCGAATGCTTGACGACTGATGGCGTTAAGACTACATCGACCGAGTTTGAGTTCGACGTTGTGGTCTTCGCGACAGGCTTCGACGCTATGACTGGGACGTTGTTGCGCGTTGATATTTGTGGTAGAGAAGGTCAAACTCTTCAGCAGAAATGGGCTGAAGGACCTAAAACATATTTAGGTTTGACAACTTCCAGTTTTCCAAATATGTTCCTGATTTCAGGTCCAGGCAGTCCTTCGGTACTGACCAACATGATCGTCTCAATCGAGCAACACGTCGATTGGATTACTGCCTGTCTCGAATACATGCGCGAACACGAACATATGGAAATAAGCGCAGAATTGAAGGCGGAAGAGGAATGGGTCGCGTACGTGAACGCAATCGCTGATATGACGCTCTATCCGACCTGCAATTCATGGTACCTAGGAGCAAATATCCCAGGCAAACCGCGAGTATTCATGCCACATGTCGGCTTCCCTAACTACGTGCAACGGTGTGAGGAAGTCGTGAACAGCAACTATCAGGGATTTTCATTCGCATGAGCGATGAGTCGATCAGCTCTCAGAAACACCTTATCGAGACACAACACGGTCATCTAACTGTGTTAACGATGAATCGACCGGAAGCGCTGAATGCGTTTAGTCCGTCTATGATGGCTGGATTAGACGAAGCCCTGCCTAGGCTCGCAAAAGATTCGAACTGTCGAGCACTCATGCTGACGGGCGTTGGTCGTGCCTTTTCGGCTGGCGGCGACGTCAAAGGATTCGCCTCAAACGCGATGGCATCTGAAGATGCTGTCGATACACAAGATAGAGCGCCGCAAAACCAAACTAGAGACGAACGGGCGGCTGGTCTGCGACGAAGCACAGAAATGGTCGAACTGCTACACACGATGCCTAAACCGACCATTGCGGCAATTCCGGGCGTGGCGGCTGGAGGCGGTTTTTCGGTCGCGTTGGCGTGCGACATCCGAATCGCTTCATCTGATGCACGCTTCACAACGGCATTTAATAAACTGGGTTTATCGGGCGACTACGGTGGAACTTACTTTCTAACCCAACTCGTCGGCACTGCGAAAGCTCGCGAACTCTATCTAACGTCCGACATCATCGACGTTGAAGAGGCGCATCGTATTGGGATCGTAAATCAAGTATTCGATAAGGAATCGTTCGCAGATGAAGCGTTGTCGTTCGGTGAGAAGCTAGCCGCAATGCCACCGATTTCTTCAGGACTTATGAAGGAGAACCTGAATTCCGCTTTAACGTCCGATCTAGCGAGTGTTTTGGATCTTGAAGCGACCAACATGATCACTTGCTTTGACTCGAATGATCACAAGGCCGGCGCTCGGGCATTCGTTACGAAAAAACCGCCTGTTTTTACGGGAACTTAATACCTCAAAAATCTAGTCGTTAATCGCCCATTCATTCGCTGGTTCGTCGCCGGCGACCGTCGAGCGAACCATTTTTCGTGGTTGGTTCGGCGGTGTAGCACGTGCGCGATGCAAGACGCACCGGTTATCCCACATGACGATGTCGCCAACCTCCCACCGATGCCCAATCGTACGAGGTGGTCGAGCTGCTTCGGTTGTCAGTTCGCGCAAGAGCTTGCGACTTGATACGAAATCCTGGCCAACAATGTGACTCGCGTGTCGACCGACGAACAAGACCTGTCGTTTGGAGACTGGATGAACTGTCACGAGCGGGTGCTCAACAGGCGGTAGTTGCCTTAGCCCTTCTTCAGGTACCACCAGTAAACCGTAGTGCCATGAGTGACTGAACGCGTAGCTGTGAACGGCGACCTTATCCGCGAGGAATCTCTTCATATCAGTTGACAGTGCGTCATAGCCTGCGCGCATGTCAGCCCATTCCGTTTCACCACCTTCATTAGGTACGGAGTGAGCTGCCAGCAGGGAAGCTTTCGCGCCGACCCTCTTGTAGGAGCTATCGCTGTGCCACAATGAGTTGCCGATGTTGAAAACTCTTCCGACGTGTTCGGGAGGTAACACATTGCCTTTGATATCCGTATTTCCTATATTAGGGCGTAACTTCATATTAATGTGAGGTAAGCCTTTCTCCAACCGGCCAAAGCGACGCGTAAATGCGAAGTGATCTTCGTTGGAGAGGTTTTGGCGTGGAAATACCAAGACCGCGTAGTCGAACCAAGCCTGCTCAATTTGTTGGAAATCTTGGTCGGAAAGTTCGTTCAGCGCTACGTCGGAAACGATGGCACCGAAGTCTTCAGTGATCGATTCGATTCTCATGTGATGTTAGTACTTTATGTCAGTATGAGGGTATCAAAACCAAGAGATTCTATGTTGATTCGTGCTAAAAGAGTCGACGGTCGAGTTATCAGTCGATGATATACGGACCATTCAAACGGCTAGTCAGAGATTCTTGATTTCTCGATCAAGCCTTCGTTTCTCGTCTGTTACGATCGTTTCGAGCGCGCGAACACGATCTTCGATGGATCCGTCGCCTACTATATTTTCAAGTCGCTCCACACGTTTACGCAGTTCAGGATCATTTTTTAGTTGCTTTTTCTTCAATCCTAGATACCCAGAGAGGATACCGGTACCGCAACTGATCAAAACGATCAGCACGACCATCGTTAATGCATCCATTTCCAATCGAGTCCTTTTTCTTGCTATTTTTGATTATAAGCAACGTCTGTACCAAATCTAACATATTGATTTAATTAGATTTAATTGGTGGGTTAGATATCGAATTAGCGATATGCGTCAATACATGGTCTAAATCGCCAGATCCCTTCGTTAATTTGCGACAGATGACCTCTTAGTGTGGTCCAAAGACGAAGTATGCGTCTATTTGACAATTCGAAGCGTGGTTATTGCGAAGATTACGAGCCTGCTCTTAGAAAGTGTTAGCAATAAGCGACTACATTGGAGACGGTTCGATTAAATGATCTTCTGTTGGAGTAAATTCGGACCGAACCGGTTAAAGGTTCCTGATTTCCCGATCGAGCCGTCGTTTTTCATCCGTTACGATCGCTTCCAGTGCCCGTACGCGCTCCTCAAGGGACTCGTCTCCCATCTGTTGTTCAAGTCGCTCAATACGTTCCAGTACACGCCGATTGACACCTTTCTTCTTCGACTTAAGATAGGATGTGATGACGCCAGTCGCGCAGCCGATCAAGACAATCAGTACGACAAAAACCAATCCGTCTTCCACGACAGCTCCTTTGATTTACTGCTCTTTATATCAGGCAACAAATATGCCATCATCAAGTTATTGATTTGTTTGACTATTTATCCCATCGACCGTGGATCAATTGGCAGATCTCGTCAAATCGTGGTCTAATTCACTATATATGTTTGTTGCGCGAGCGCTTCAACAGTGCGGCCGAACGGGAGTCATTTTTTTTGAAAAGGTATGTTGCTTGGCGCAAGAGAGTTTATGCCTTCGCATTGTCGCTCTTAATAGCGAGTTCCGCGATCTTCGGGCAACAACCGGAGAGCTTTCAAGCGCCGGCGTCACAGCCCATGGAAGAAATTGTCGTAGAAGGGCAGCTGCCTGAAATCGAAGACATGAATCGATTCGAGGTAATTCATTATTACAACGCCAACGCGCGAGGTGGACAGCTATACAAGATGCGCCGCTACGATGACGCGAAACCTTTCCTAGAGGTCGGTGCGCAATTAGGATTCAAGATGAGTCAGGCGCGTTTGGGCGCTATTTACGCATACGGTTTAGGTACGACAGAACGAGACGCCGTGAAAGGGATCACGTGGATTGGAGTCGCCGCTGAGCCTCGTACCGATCCAGCGATCAGTAAGCAATATCGCGCACTGCTCCGCGAAATACCAGAGAGTGCGGTACCAAGAATCGAAGCCCTAGTCGCGGCGGAACGAGCAAAGTATGGGTCAAACGCTACCGGCACCAAATGTCAAATGATCCGTAGCGCAGGATCACATATGTCGTGGTTGAACTGCGAGGTCAAGGACGTCTATCGGTTCCGTTCAGCTGCGGATAACTACAACCTGTGCCTGATCCAAGGTATTGAAGGATTGCAGAGCGAGAGTGGCGGCGAAATGGGAATCGCGGCAATATCGGTTACACCTTGTATCTGAGACCTGGTGGAACCAACGGTTGTCTCCGATTTTGCGAGGGCGTCGCCTTAAATTTCATGGTTAGGAAGGTCCGTAGATGAACCTAGATTCACTAAAGGCAGAATTTACCCGCGATGGATGCGTTGTTATTCGAAACTTTCTAGATAGTTCGGAGCTGCGGGAGTTAGATGCTCATACCGAGGCATATCTAGAGCGAGGCGACCACCGTGAACGGTTTGCAAAGAGCGAGGTTTTTCCAGGAACGTTAAAGAACTTAAACGTTGATGATGAGTGGTTCGACCAATTGCTCCGCGACGGTCGACCAGCGAAGGTTGTCTCGCACCTTATAGATGATGAGTTAGATCCCGCAACGGCTGCGTTTTTCGACCGACTACCTGGTGAGAGATCAGGCATAGCACCTCATTTCGATGCAATCGGTCATCGGCGTTTCGGCGCAACGCTCTGGATCGCTCTAGACGATACACGTAAGGAAAACGGATGCCTTCATTATGTTAGGGGTTCTCACAGGCAACGATACGAAAGCAAGGTTGGACTTGAAGGCTTTGACGAATCAACGGAGGGTACGTTCGCTGTTGAGTTAAACCCAGGCGATGCTGCAGTTCACAGTTCATTGACGATACACTGGTCAAAACCGAATCAGACGCAACAGAGTCGTCGAGGTGTGTCGTTTTTCTATTGGGCTGCCTCGTCGAAAGGCGAGAAAGTAGACAAGAAAGAATGGGTTCGCCTTAAGAAATAGGCTTATAGTGAATGGTCGTGAAGGAACCGCAACGGCTCTCAACAGTGTAATGGCATCTCTCTGCACGCTCTTCAAGTGTCAATCTAAAACGTTTTATATCAATAGGTTACGTAGAGGTTTGGTGGAATACTCCCGCAGCATGGACTGTATCTCTCCGCAGGTTTTCACATCGATTCATCAGGTGTCGAAACTAACTAATTGGCAATTCGAATGTCTATTTTGCTGTCGCAACTTTTGACGCAATTCCAATGAAACTCTTCGCGCTCTTTCGATGCTCACTCGCCATGATCGTTCTCGTTTGCTGCTCGGCTAGCGTTACGGCGAACGATCTAAACGAAAGTGTTGACGAATTCACTAGGATAAATATGTCCGTGAGTGGAGATATCGATCTAGTGCAAAGTAATGAGCATCGGGTAGCAATCAAGCTAGTAAGAGGTAATCTGGACGAGCTCGAAGTAGTGGTAAGACGTGGTACCTTGGAGTTGAAACGCGATTGTGGCGTTGGAATTCGTTGCACACGACCGCACCTCAGAATTGAAGGTACGATTTACTACAAAACGATCGATCGATTGAATATGAACGGCAGTGGTCGAATGACGGCTAAGGACATGACGACGCCTGGATTGGATGTTGCAATAAACGGCGCCGGTGATATCGAGTTCGGCGCAATTCAGTCACAGAAGTTTCGACTCAAAATAAACGGTGCTGGTGATGTGTCCGTCGAGGAAGGTGAGTTTGACGACTTCTCAGTTGCGATCAATGGCGCGGGAAATATCGCTGTTGAGGAGGGTAGCACATCAACATGTGAGGTGAAGCTCACCGGCAGTGGCGATTTTCGTGGATCTGGATTGATATCGTCAAGGACAGAAGTTAGAGTCGTTGGCGCTGGGAAAGCACGAGTGCACGCAGCCGATACACTGGACGTTTCGATTGCTGGCTCTGGTGACGTTAAGTATGAAGGTACTCCTAAAGTCTCGAGCAAAGTGTCTGGAAGCGGCACGATTGCGAGTCTCTAGTTAGTCTTCTCGACATATATGGTGAGCTGCCTTTATAGTCGGCTCGCTTCATTCACTAGAAATCGTTACAGAGACAGTTTCGAGGACCGTCTTAGCACTTGCTTCGGCGTACGAGACTTGCTGTCTTCGGCTTGAAGGTTAGCTCCGCCGTTAATTAATAACTCGACGACTTGCTGTAGAAGTTCTTGGTTCTTGATAGAGGACCTACAAGCAGTGTGCAACGGCGTACTACCATCTCGGTCTTGCGCGTTAACGTTTGCACCGTGAGCGAGCAAAATCTTGACCGGTTCTACGAATCCGGCTTTTGCAGCACAATGTAGTGCAGTTTGCCCCTTGTAGTTGGTGACGTTCACATCTGCGCCTTGATCCAACAGGTCTTGAACGGATTTCGGATTGCCGCCCCGATCGCCTCGACAAACATAAACCAACGACGGCCATCCATTCTCGCTGGCGTCTATCTCGATTTGAGCACCGAATGATCTGAGTATTTCTGCGAGAATTGGATCGCCGATATCACCTCGAAGCAAGGTTTTTTGCGTTACGTCGAGTCCCGCTTCAAGTAGTCTTCTCAGTACCTCAGCGTTTCCTCGCCAAATTGCGAAGCGAAGTAACAGGTTACTGTAAGGTCGGACCTTTGCGCCACGATCAATGAGCAATTTCACGATGTCGGCGTGGACGCCGCTGACGGCGTAATGAAGCAAGGTCGCGTCGAAATGCGGATCGTGTTGATAGAACTCCTTGTTTACTAAGGTTGGATCGTCGCTGATTGCGCGTTCGACTTCCTCGATTTGACCTAGAAACGTTGACGTCACGACGTCGTGTCGTGCTCCCGCTTCCTCAAGTCGACTCGCAACGGAATTACGTTTCTTAAAGATAGCTGCACAGAGAGGGCTGATCTCAACGAGTAATGGTGTGTAGTGGCAGCCGCGCGCTTCGATATCGATATCGTCGTATGTATCGAGCAGGTATGAAACGATATTTAGCCGGCCTCGATAGGCTGCCTCCCAGAGCATCGTTCTGCCGTGAGATCCGATTCGTGTACGCCAATCTGGGCGTAAGGCGAGAACTCGCTTGAGTGTTGCGAGGTCACCACGAGACGCGGCACCCACCCCGATTTTTAAGAAGTCGCTTGCCTTTCCTGTGAGGATCGATGTCTCGTTCAAGGTTTGTCCATTGTTCTTGTTTAATCGTCAGAACCGCTGAATCAGATCTGCTTTTTATAATTTTCGCGCGCGTTTCATCAACCGTTTTGATTGTTTTCCACGCTCCTCGTGACCTATGAAATCGTTCTTACAGGTCTTGCGCGGTGCATCGCTATTAGATAACCGTCTATATGGGTTTCTTTAAAAAGATCCTGGAAAAGCCTTGGCTTCCACCCGAAGGTAACGTTGTCGATCTTCATACCAGCTACTTTACTGCGACCAATCGCAAAGTCGCGCTGGTACTGTTCTTGTGCGTCGTTGGGGTGTTGTTTTTCCTTCTATTCTCCGCGTACCACATGCGGAAAGCCTTCAGTACTGACTGGGTTTCGACACCTGAACCGTGGCTCATTTGGTTCAACACACTAGTACTGTTTGTAGTTAGTGGTGCGTTTGAATGGGCTAGGGCGGCCTTACCCAAGGAAAAGATTGACGCCGTTCGCACGCGGTTCATTACGGCGGGTATTCTCACGTTCGTATTTCTCGTGCTGCAGCTAGTGGCTTGGAAGCAACTATTCGATCTCGGTTATACGGCTCAGAGCAATCCTGCAAATGCGTTTTTCTACACGATAACTGGTATCCATGGCATTCATTTGTTGGGTGGACTAATCGCGTGGTATCGTGCAATCCGTTATATCAAAGTAGAAGCGTCGTTCACGCGCATGAAGAACGCGATAGAGCAGTGCGCTCTATATTGGCACTTTCTATTATTTGTTTGGGTTGCGATGGTAGGTTTATTTATTACCTCATAACAAATGGTCGCCACGGCCGCGGCACGAAAGCGCGTTTCGATTGACATTCATGGAATGACGTGTAGTGCTTGTGTTGCACGTCTGGAACGCGCATTTAATCGCACCGACGGCATCGATAAGGCAAACGTCAACCTACCGTTAGAAAAGGCAACGTTAGTTGTCGACCCGACGATCATTGCATTCGATGATCTTCGTTCAATCGTCGAGCGGACCGGCTTCGACGTAGGTACACAATCTCGCATCTACTTCATTGAAGGCATGACCGAACCGGGTCATGCGCGACTCGTAGAGGAAGCGCTATTCAATGTTCCCGGGGTGCTTGCCGTTGACGTGAACTACGTAGAAGAACGACTCCAAGTCACTTTCGTTACGCGTAGCGTCGTAGATTCTGCATTGGTCGAAGCAATCTCGAACGTCGGGTTCGTATTGCAGATTCCGAAGGAGAGCACGTCAAATACCCGAGATGCTGAACGCGTCGATGATCGTGAACGGCTAGTTCTGATCATCGCGTGCCTGATCTGCGTTCCTTTTCTCGTCCAAATGTTCGCACAGTTCTTTGGTTGGCAAGAAATTCACATGATGCCTGCCGCTGAAGTGGTGTTAGCTAGCATCTTGCAGTTGGTGGTAGGCGCGCGTTTCTACCGAGCTGCGTATAACGCATTGCGTGGTGGTAGCGCCAATATGGATGTGCTTGTGGTGTTAGGCACCACGTCGGCATACCTTTACAGCTGGTACTTGATGCTGCAATTGGGTGAAGCAGCGGAAGGCGAAATGTATTTTGAGGCCGCTGCTTTGATCTTGACGTTCATCTTGCTTGGAAAACGTCTAGAGTCGCGAGCCAAACGCGCGACGATGGCTGCAGTTCGTGAACTTATGGATCTGAGACCGCGGACCGCTCGTCTTCGAGACGAAGCAGATCAGTGGCACGAGCGCCCAATCGATGAACTCGAGCTTGGAACTGTGTTCGAAGTTAGACCAGGCGATCGAATTCCGGCAGATGGTCTTATTCTGGTTGGGAGGACCGCGGTCGACGAAGCGCTGTTAACAGGCGAGAGCGCGGCTGTTCCGAAAACCGTAGGCGACGTGGTCTTCGAAGGCTCAATCAATGTGGATGGTCGTGTTGAAGTCGAAACGACTGCGTTAGGCGAGGATGGCACGTTGCATCAGATTGTTGAAGCCATCGAAAATGCACAGACCGGCAAGATCGCGGTCCAACGCCTTGTGGATCGCGTCTCGGGAATCTTCGTACCAGTAGTGATCGGCGTCGCGACGGTTGTATTTGGCACGTGGTTATTCGTCGGCGGCGATCTAGAAACATCGCTAATCAACGCGGTTTCGGTACTCGTGATTGCATGCCCATGTGCGTTGGGTTTAGCGACTCCGACCGCGATCATCACAGGAACAGGTGCGGCGGCACGAGCAGGCATCCTGTACAAGGACATTCAGTGCGTTGAAGAAGCGCAACGCATTTCAGTCATTGCATTCGACAAGACGGGTACATTGACAACCGCCTCGCCGATGCTAGGACATATTTCGATTATGTCGTCGGTCTCGGAGTCCGAAGTACTGCAGATTGCTGCTTCCATTCAGGTAAACAGTACGCATCCGATTGCAGACGCATTTACAACCGCGGCGCAGGCTCGCAGTGTTGCGCTCGCGCCGACGACTGACTTCGTAAACCACGTTGCCGAAGGGGTCGAGGCGCGGATCGACGGTACGAGGTTTTTCGTTGGAAATACTCGGTTGGCTGAACGTATGGGCGTTTCGATCGATGCGTCACTCGCACCGGATGACGTCTTGCTATTCGACGAATCGCAGTTACGCGCAAGTTTTGAAATTGAAGACGCGGTGCGACCCGAGGCTCAACGCGCGGTGAAGTTACTCGACAAGCTAGGTGTTCGAAGCTGCATGTTGTCGGGCGATAGCACAGACAAAGCCGCAGTAGTCGCAAAACGTCTCGGGATTACCGAATTTCTTGCCGAACTTACACCTGAAGACAAGGTCGATGCCATCGAACGAATGAGTGTAGAAAAAGAAATCGTTGCGATGGTCGGGGACGGAATTAACGACGCCCCTGCACTTGCTCGGGCGAACGTAGGTATCGCGATGAGCTCTGGAACTGACGTTTCGCTCGAAGTTGCACCGATTACATTGATGCGGAACGACCTTAATTTAGTCGGTGCGGCAATCCAGGCTAGCCGAGCTACGTTTCGCAAAATAAAACAAAATTTGTTTTGGGCTTTTATCTATAACGTGGTTATGTTGCCACTAGCCGCGCTAGGGATACTCACACCGACAATCGCGGGTGCTGCGATGGCGCTCTCGAGTGTTAGCGTCGTGTGTAATTCCCTTTGGTTGCGTGCGTGGAAACCTGAGGTGGATCGGCATGAATCAGATCATTGAGATTGGCGTGGATGGTATGGAGTGTGAAGCATGCGTCCAGAGCGTCGAAGCCGTCGTCGGCCGACTCAGCGGCGTGGAAAACGTCAGCGTGGATTTAGATAGCGCTCTCGCCACCATCACGTACGACGACGAATGCATCACGATCGCGGATCTCAATGAAGCGATCGAAGATGCCGGATTTGATGTAGCGCTGGCTTAACTCGACGTGCCGTGACGCGCGCACCAGCCACGCCAAAAAATATCCGCGTGCGCTAAACCCATCATGAACCACATAAGGTTATGAGCGGTTAGCGTCAATCCAAATAGATTGACGTGGATGTGCGGTTCGTTGAGCGTGATGAGCCCCATCACGATAAATGCAATCGGCCAGATATATGGATACACCTTACCGAACGCGAGAGCAAGTTTCTCGAACATAGTAGAGCTGTGAAGGTTGAGTTGGCAGGAAGTACTAGCGGAACGTGATTGCTTCGAATGCGTTGTTCTGAAGCGCGTGAACTAAATCCTGCATTGAGTGTATTTCGTTTTCGAATCGAGTGGCACACCGTCCTATGTGGCTGACGATGTGAGCGTCGCTACCGCCGATACCAGCATATCCTTGTTCTTCAGCTAACGTACACGCAATCTCGTCTTCGTTGTTGCGGCTACCACCGTTGTAAATCTCTACGATCTTCACGCCTTCTGGAACGCCATACTCGTCCAGATGCGCCGCCATCCCGACTCGTGGTCGTCCTGGGTGGCAGGGTACGGGTACAGCAGCGTGTTTCTCACATGCTTCGATGACCTTAGCGAGCGGCAAACTTATGCTAGCAAAATCGAATTCTTCGACGAGTTCAGGAGTAACTCCAAAGACGAGGACATGGCCGTACTCCGTTTCGACTTCGCTGCCTTTGAGGATGAGTAGGTCGTATTCTTCGCCGAGCGCTGAGTAGTCCGATTCGTCATCGAATTGTCGGTGCTCCGTAAGTACGAAACCGTCCAGAGGTAGCTCGCGCGTACGTATCCACTTGCAGTAGTTGTCGACCTTGGCGCGTCCGTCGTCTGACTTAATCGAGTGAGCGTGAAGATCAATGATCATTTAGGCGGCGTTCCTAGCTTCTAGTTTCTTGAACTGTCGCACAACGTTTGCCAGTAGTTCAGCTTCGGTCCCCGAATTGTCGAATACGACATCGGCGGCAGCGATTCTCGCTTCGTTGGAGAGCTGTGCGTCAATCCGACTCTGAACGGCAGCACGTTCCATACCATCTCGTTTCATGGTTCGCTCGATGGCTGTTTCGACGTCCACGACTGCGACCCAAACTTCGTCAACGAAATCTTGCCATCCGGCTTCGAGCAATACCGCAGCTTCAAGCACGATGATCCGATCCGGTTCGCTGCGTCTTACGTGTTCGATCTCCGTTCTCGCCATTGTTTTAATCGCAGGCCAAACAATATCAGTCAAGCGCTCGAGAGATGATCCCTCTGCGAAGACCTTGCTACTCAAGATGCGTCGATCGATCGTACCGTCGTCCGACACGATTTCTGACCCGAATTCACGGACAACAGCGTCGAAGCAGGCAGTACCCGGCTCGTACGCGCGGTGACCCAACAAATCAGCATCAATCACGTACGCACCATGCTCTCGCGCGTAGGCGCTTAAGGTTGATTTACCTGAAGCGATTCCACCGGTCAGACCAATGACGGTCAAGATATGCCCTCAAGATACAGGTGGGGAATGATAGATATGCGTCGGGTTTATTACTGTAGATTCCTACACCTCGCGCTTTGAAGCTTCGCAGAGGCGCTCGTCAAATGTGTGTTTCATAGTCGCCCATAAAATAAAAGTTCCACGTAGAAGCTTATCGGTAACCATCGCTCCGCTAACAACCGATCCCGAAGAAGCGACGGTTCATTTCATTCAACCGGACGGCGATTCGATATCTGTGACGGATCGAGTAGGGCGTTCGGTGATGGATTTCGCCGTAGACCACGGGATTGCAGGTATCCTCTCACAATGCGGAGGCGCATGCATTTGCACCATGTGCCATTGCTATGTGGAAGAGAAATGGTTTGACCGAATCGGGCCTGTTTCGTACGACGAGAAGGAAATGCTTGAGTTCGTTCCGGAGCGTCGTGCGACCAGTCGACTAGCGTGTCAGGTTATCGTCACGCCATTGTTGGATGGATTGACTATCCATATTGAATCAGAACCAGGAAGTTCATCATGAAAGATTTCAAGGACAAAATCGCGGTAGTAACCGGCGGTGGAACCGGTATGGGGCGAGGGCTTGTCCTTCAGCTCGTTCAGGAAGGTTGTCATGTGGCGACATGTGATGTACTGATGGATAACCTGGACGAAACACTTCGTCTAGCCAAGGAAGCCAATCCAGACATAACGGTCACTGGTCATACATGCGATGTCGGTATCGAAGATGACATAAAGCGTTTTGCGCAGGAAGTTCGAGAACAACATGACACCGAACACATTAATCTACTCTTTAACAATGCCGGAATTGGCGGCGGCGGTGGATTTGTTGAAGGACCGCGTGATCAATGGGAGCGTACGTTTGCCGTCTGTTGGTACGGTGTGTATTGGTCCGCGCGTGAATTCATGCCGATGCTTGTCGCGAGTGACGAAGGTCACATCATTAATACAAGCAGCGTCAATGGATTTTGGGCAAGTATCGGACCAGGTATCTCGCATACTGCATATTCAGCTGCGAAATTTGCTGTAAAAGGTTTTAGCGAGTCACTGATTACCGATTTGCGACTCAATGCTCCGCATGTCAAGGTGAGTGTCGTCATGCCCGGACACATTGGCACGTCGATTGCCATTAATAGTGCGCGTATTCTCGGAAACGCGATCGAACCGAACTTAAGCGATGCTGACCTCGAACAGCTCAAACAAGCTTGGATCGATCGGGGTTTACCAGTACACAACTACACGCCGGATCAAATCCGTGAACGACTACGCGAGCAACGCACTCAGTTCCGAGATAACGCACCGACGACCGCCGATCAAGCAGCAACCATCATATTGAACGGCGTACGAAACGAGCGCTGGCGCATCCTAGTTGGTGACGATGCGCACCGACTCGACGAATTGGTTCGCGAAGCACCAGAGGAGGCGTATGACGTTGAATTTTTCGAGCGGCGACGACCGCTCGGGAGCTTGGCTAACGAGGAAGAATGATCGTAGTCGGTCCTCGACCGCGGTGACTACGTAATCGATTGAACTGACGCGTCTATTCCGGAATTCGGGTCGTGAGAGCTGGTTGAAAAATCGCGAATAGTCGGAACACGAGGGGTAGGTAACCGTTGGTCCAAATCTCTCTGTCGAGAAATGCGGTCATCAAGTCATACTCACCGACAAGAACGTCAAATAGGCGCTGCCAGCTTGCGCAGTGTATCGTCAGCAAATCAGGTTGATCCGGCGTGGTGCTACACCGCGCAATACTGTTCTCGACGGGCGTGAACTGAAGTACGACGGCGTCGACGCTGAATAGAATTGGCGCCGCGAATTCTTGCGCCACTTCGGGTCGCGTCTTCTGTTTCAGCATGCGTATGAACTCGGTTTCGGTCATCTTTGTTTCGCCCTTGATATACCCTCAGATCGCGCCGCGATTAGCGACCCATTTTGCTTCCCATGTCGAATCGGTAATTACTTGATGGAATTTCTCTTTGAGATCGGATTATTCATTGCGAAGAGCTTTTGGGTCGTCATTTGCATTGTGTTTGTGCTGATTGCATTTGCGTCTGTACTACCCAAACGTCGCCACCATCCAGATATTCCGGAAGGTCATCTCGTTGTACGACACGTGAATGAAATGTATCGCGACTTACAACGCGGGATTGACATGGAAGCGTTCGATCCTAAATCGGCACAGAGAGCGCGGAAGCTGGAACGTAAGCAGCGACAAGCCGAAGCGAAGGCGCGTCAACGTGAAGCGAAAGCCGCGGCGAAAGCGAAGACTGAAGACGAGAAGGACGCATCGGCGAAAGATGAAAAGAACCATGTGTTTGTTCTGGACTTCAATGGCGAAGACATCGAAGCGGCGAAATCAGAATTTCTTCGCAAAGAGATTACAGCCGTGTTGGTACGCACGAAAAAGCCTAGCGAGGTCGTTGTACGTCTTAAAAGCGCCGGTGGGTACGTTCATAGCTATGGCTTTGCAGCGTCTCAGCTGTTGAGGATTCGCGAGGCAGGTATTAAGCTCACGGTTGCGGTCGATCAAATTGCAGCGAGTGGCGGGTACATGATGGCAGCTGTTGCTGACAAGATCATTGCAGCACCTTTCGCGGTAGTTGGTTCTATCGGGGTCGCCGCAGAACTTCCAAACCTGCACAGATTTCTTAAGAAGTACGACATTGATTATGAAGTTCTGACAGCAGGGAAGCACAAACGTACACTGACGATGTTCGGCGAAAACACGGACGAACATCGTGAAAAGTTCATGGAAGAAATGGAAGAAACCCATGAACTATTTCAGGATTTTGTATCCAAGTATCGCGAAAACGTTGACGTACCGTCCACCGCAACCGGTGAAACGTGGTATGGATCAAAGGCACTTGAACTCAATCTAGTCGATTCGATTCAGACAAGCGATCAATATATTCAAGATGCTTGTAATGAATCCGAGGTTTACGAAGTGCAGTGGGTCATGCCCGTTAAACCACTTAATCAACTTGCAGCAAAACTGGCTGCTTCGGTTACCGTATTTACGAGTTGGCTAAAGAATGGTATCCGCTCTTTCTGACCAGACGCGGACCTTTCGACCTCATTTAAATACAGTGCGACCTTAGTTAGGAGGGACACATTGACGCAATTCAAGGCATTCGAGGTTACGAAGGAAGACGACGGTACGTTTACTCGCGCGATCGTTGAGCGAGATATAGACGATTTGCCCGATGGCGACGTGTTGGTTCGTGTTGCTTACTCATCTTTGAATTACAAGGATGGGCTATCGGCCATCGGCAATCCAGGTGTCACTCGGAATTACCCGCACACCCCTGGGATCGACGCCGCTGGTACTGTCGCGGCGTCAAGCGACGCTTCAATTGCTGAAGGAACTGAAGTGATCGTCATCGGTTTCGATTTAGGTATGAACACCGCTGGTGGGTTCGGCGAATATATCTCGGTTCCTGCTGGTTGGGTCACACCGCTGCCATCGGGCTTGAGTGTGCGTGAAGCGATGATCTTAGGTACCGCTGGATTTACTGCAGCACTGTGCGTGCACAAACTTGAGTCTGCGGGGATGTCACCGAGTGGTGGTCCTGTTTTGGTGACTGGTGCTACCGGTGGTGTTGGAAGCGTTGCTGTTCGGCTTCTAAGTCAGGCCGGTTACGAAACCCACGCCGTAACTGGGAAAGCAAGTAAGCACGAGTTTCTAACCAAGCTCGGTGCGGCAGAGATCCACCCTCGTGGTGAATTTGACGATGAATCGTCACGTCCTCTACTTCGTGAAACCTGGGGTGGCGTCGTGGATACGGTTGGTGGCACGATTCTCTTCAATTGCATCAAGGCGTTGAAGTACGGTCAGAGTGCAGCAGCTTGCGGTCTGGTGAGTTCTCCAATGATTCCCGCTGCCGTGTTCCCGTTCATCTTGCGACATGTGAACCTATTGGGCATTGATTCAGTCGAATTACCGCTTGATCAAAAGAAAGTCATCTGGGCGAAGTTGGCATCTGAGTGGAAGATCGAGAACCTAGAGGATTTCGTCGAGCCATTAACGCTTGAGAATCTGTCGGATGCGATCGACCGCATCTTGGCAGGTGAAATGGTCGGTCGTGGGCTTCTCAAGCACTCGAATTAGTGGAAGTTGCTCCGTCATTACATAGCACGCGGTCGGCGTTACCGAATATGAGCCTGTGGGTGATTGCAACGGGGTGTAATTTAGGGAACTGACCTAGCAGCTAGGAGAACTTCCTTAGTATGAAGCGTGTCGCAAAAGTCGGAACCGCGATCGTAAGAACCATCGTGACTGTACTAGCACCCAAAACAAACTTCGTGTAACCGCTGGAACCGATCTCAAGCGCTAGGACATCAGCTAAGATGAACGTGAAGAGTTTGCCTATCGTGGTATAGGTTCCGACTGCTACGAGAAAGAAAACGACTGTTCCTAAAACAAATCCCTTTCGGCGATTAGAACTCAACTTCCCGCTTCTTAAGTAAGGAGAACGTTCAAAGAGTTCGTGTTATATACGGTCGTTCAGTTCGCATGAACATTAGGTTAGAGCCCGCAATGATCATTGCGTATCGTGCGAGTGTGGAAACACTAAGTCACACGGCTCAGTAGTGGTCTCGCGACCACAAATTGTTTGCACGCAACATCGAGTTTTCTTCTAAAACGAGCACTTTGGCAGATACTGGTATTTCGTTTTTTCGCAGCTACTTGCAGAATAGTAGCTTCTGAGTTGAGCGTGTGACTTGAGACGTCCGATGGCCTCAGTGTCGGAAACTCCTTCGATTTTTTCTGAACACGTTTGGATACGAGACTTAAACACCAAACGTCATCGATATCTTGACGCACTTGATGGTGCAATTCCATGGCGTAGACTAATCCAATCGTTGAAACCGATTTACCCAACGGGTGAGAGAGGTCGAAATCCAATTCCGCTCGAAAGCATGATTCGATTACACGTATATCAACTCAGCTATGAACTGAGCGATCAGCAGGCGATAGACGATATGGTGGAAAACCGTCTTGTTGAAGCGTTCTGCGCATGGGATATCACGCAACGACCCTCACTTCATCGTTCGACGTTGGGTCGGTTTCGTAAGCGAATAGAAACACACGATAAGCATTCACTTTTTAAAGAGGTTGTTTCTGAAGCGCATAGGTCAGCAGGGTTGGCGAGACCGAGTCACTAGATTGCGTTCAGACTAGACGTTCAAATTTCCGAGTGAGCAGATGGAAGCAAATACAAGCCGTCGTTTCACGTTTGCATGCGAAAGTGCAGCGAGCTAGTTACATCGGGTTGGTAACGCGGTGAGTTAGGGAAAGGCCGTAGGGAGTTTCGCTCCAGACTGTAGAGTGCGCCTTTTCTGGTATTTCCTCATACTCGCGGACGCAAAAATGCTAGGCCGCGTGAAAAACATACAAACGTCAGATTTCTCGACCTACCCTAGGGTCGGTCGAGAAAATCACGCCAAATCCTTTTTGCAGAAAATGGTTGACACAACTAGACGGTTCGATTGCGAGAATAGCGGCGTTAGATCTTTGATCAGTTAGGATCATGAGTATTGAATCAACAATTAGTGAATCTCCGCCGCTCCTAATTCGAGCGTTTGAACAAGCGGATGAACAAGACGTCGTCCGATTGTGGCATGCATGCGACCTCACCGTACCGTGGAACGACCCATTTAAGGACATTCAACGAAAACTCCGTGTTCAGGGCGATCTCTTTCTAGTCGGATTGCTTGAAGAAAGACTCGTTTGCACCGTCATGGCCGGATACGAAGGTCACCGCGGGTGGATCAACTATCTCGCGGTAGCTCCAGAACTCCGCAGGAATGGAATTGGCAGGCGCATCATGGCTGAGGCTGAAGCACGTTTGCGCGAGTTAGACTGCCCGAAGATCAATCTTCAAATTCGGCGATCGAATACCCAAGCAGTAGACTTCTATCGGTCGCTCGGATTCCTAGAAGACTATTCAATCAGTATGGGTAAGCGTCTGGTGAGCGATTGATGCGAGCCAGCTGAGTTGAAGGTCGCTAGGCGGTATTCGATTTCCAGTGAATCAGAAAACTGCTAACGGACGACCTTAAGCCGATGACATAGCCGCTTAAGTCTTCACAAAGATACATCGATTTAAGTCGTAAATGGCAAGCGATTTCCTTCGATCAGTAAATCGACGATTCGCTTGACGTCACGATTCAATTCACACGCAATCAATGCACGGCACATCAGGTAAAACTCGGCTTGCGGACAAGCTTCAGCACGTACGCTCGCAAATCGGTTGTATGTGTCTAAAAACGTTTGCCAACCTTCGAGTCTATCGTTCATCCAAAATCTAAGGAACGTCAAAACGAGCGTATAGATGCCGTCGCCTCGTGTGACTCGTTCCCAATCAAGCATCCCCGTTATCTGGAAATTGATTGGATCTGCGAGATAGTCACGCAGGTCAGTATCTACTTTGAGGAGCGACGGAATCGCGCTTCGAGCCGTGTTAGCTAATCGAGCGTCCAAGAAGTGACGTATAGCAGCCACTTGATTTTCGGTGAAGTTCTTTTCCGACCCCCGACGTGCCGATTTTTCTAAGGACGTTATGGTTCGAACATAGAGCCACAAGGGAAATCCACTATCAGTTTCTGATTCATCCGTGATATCGATAAGCCTGGGATCGTGAAATGTCGAGAGGCACTTCGCGAGGCTAACGCAGAGTTGTCGCAATTTTCCGTTTTTGGCGTTCGGCAGAACTGATCGGAGCTGATCGCCGGGAAGCCATTCCATAACCATTAAAGGCAACTTTGACTCAGCGTCAGCACAACAGAAATGCTTCGGGATCGGTAGGTCAGTCGCCGCGCGTAAACTGTTCGCGACATCTCGTTGGCGGTCGAGTGTGTCTCGATGTCTTTCAGTTACCTTGACGACGAATCTACGTTCACGCGCATGTGCGATAACGACGGGATTAGCAGTGTCTGGATCCGAAATAGCGCTGACGCTATGACAAGGCGGAAGTCCATTTCTCACTAGGAGCGCGTTTGTATCCTCGAGCAGCAAAACACGGTCTGGCATAGCGGAGCGGTGCGGTGGTCTCATTTGGGTTCTTCGACGAAACAATGTATAGCTAGCTGCATCACGCTGAATCTAATGCTTTCCTGAAATCTGTTGCTTGTTTCGCGAATAGCTTGTTGTGCAATGCCAAGATGTGAGTGGAACTGCATTAGAGTCGTGACATTCTTGTTTTTCGGAGTCTGTGTGCGTAAGACGCCGACTTCTATGCGATACAGAGATACCGATTAGTGAGGTTATGCGACACGTAAACGATCGGAGAGTGCGAGCGGATTACGATAGTTGAGAACGACCAAATAAGTCGAGACCAACATCGTCAAGATCGTTGCTAGGAGAATGACGTGATCGGTCTGCCTACTTAGTAGCGGCGATGCGACGAACAGAACCAAGAGCGAAAACTCACTACATTGTCCAAGTCGAATACCGACCTCCCATCCTATCGGCTTTCGTACTCGCGTGAGCGCCAGAAGATAGCGAAAAGCGACAGGTTTTAAAGCGACGAGAACTGCTGCGAGTACAGCGGCTTGCCATATGGCATCCGGCACCAGCATGATGTCCACGCGTGCGCCGACCGTAAAGAAAAACAGAATAAGGAAGAAGTCTCGTAAAGGCTCGAGCGTTTCAGCTACGCTTTGAGATACCGGCGAGTTAGCTAGCGAAACACCCGCGATGAATGCGCCAAGCTCAAATCCTAGTCCACATGCATGAGCGATACCGGCGAGTGCAAGACACCACCCGATATAGAGCAGAAACATGTACTCAGTGAATACGTCGAACTTTTGCATGAGTGGCCAGATAAGAAATTTCGGACCAACATATGCCACGAGTAAGAGAATTGGACCAGACGCCAGCAGAAGCTCCATATCGATATCGCCTTGAGGTCCGACTTGAGCGAATAAATAGAGCGAGACTAATGCGATCACTGCGATCAAGTCTTGAAGCAGCAAGATGCCAATAACGATTTCGCCGATTTTTCGATGGTGCAAAATCGTGCGTGGAAGTAATTTGATTCCGAGTACCGTGCTTGAGAACATGAGCGCGATACCGAGTACAACGCTCTCAATCCACGTGAAGCCGAATACTTGACCCGCGCCAATCCCAACCAAGAAGAACAACAACGAACTAACGAGTGTTGCGATTAGCGAGGTACCAAAAATCCCGATGAGCTTGCTGGGCGGCAGTTCAAGTCCGACGATGAAAAGAAGGAACAGAATCCCAATTTCTGATACCTCGCTCACCAATGAGGTATCACTGATCCAGCCGAGCGCAGATGGACCGAGGGCAACGCCTAGTAATACGTAGACGATGATCAGGGGTTGGCGGATGAACATCGCCAACGATGCGAGGATTGCTGCGCCGACGAAGATGAGGATGAGGCTGTCAATCATCGTCGATACATCGTACGATGGGAGGCAATGATGCGGCGCGTGCTAGTTGCGTTTTCGACGGAACGCCGGTTCCGGCTGAATCACGGAACCTTGATAGAAGTCGCTCATGCTTTCCATACATTGAATCGCAGTGTTAGCGGCTAGCTCACTTTCGAGTACAAAAGCATCAAATCCACATCGACGCATAAAAGGTGTGAGATCCGGCTGTACTTCACCAATCGCACGCAGTTCTCCCGAAAAACCGTAGCGATTACGCAATAGCGTTCCGAGCGATAGACCTCGACCATCAGCAAACATCGGAAAGTGGACCGCTACGAGATCAAGTTTGGCAAGCTCCTCGCCATGGTCGTCGACTTCTAGATCGCCGTCGACCCATACTGCATTCGCCTTCGTATTAACCAGTTGATCGACCGGTACTATCGCATTGGTCGGAACGTAGTCAGGAATTGTCTCGAGAAGCTGCCATGGATCGGGAACGATCTGCTGGTTCTTAACCAGCACGGGCATACGACTGACTCTCTGGTTCCTCTTGATAAACGCGATCCTTAAATGGATCCATTCCGACGCGTCGATAACAGCTTAAGAAAGTCTCGCCTTCCGCGCGGTTGTCAACAAACACGTCAAGCAATCGCTCAATAACGCCAACAACTTCATTTCGTGAAAACGAAGGTCCGATGATCTTGCCGAGTGATGCATCGTTTGTCGCGTTGCCGCCTAATGAGATTTGATAGAACTCATCACCTCGTTTGTCGACCCCCAAGATGCCTATATGACCGACATGGTGATGGCCGCAGGCATTCATGCACCCAGAAATGTTCAGGTCGAGTGGACCTAGATCATGCAGGTAGTCATAGTCATCGAATCGTTGAAGGATCTCTTCAGCGACCGGTATCGACTTTGCGTTTGCCAACGAGCAGTAATCGCCGCCGGGGCAGCAGATCACATCTGTCAACAATGCTTGATTCGCTGACGCTAATCCTTCAGAGCGTGCAAGCGCGAAGAGCTCGAACAGACGGTTTTGAGGTACGTCCGGTAGGACGAAGTTTTGCTCGTGACTGATGCGAATTTCGCCGAGACCAAACTTCTCAGACCAGTCAGCGACAGCGTCCATTTGGACGTCTGTCACATCACCTGGCGGAATGCCGGTGGCTTTGGTCGAGAGTGTAACGATGGCGTAGTTCGGCTGTTTGTGTTCCGCAACGTTCTGTTGAACCCACCGATTAAACGATGGATCTTGAAGGCGTTGTGTTGCTAATGTCGATGAAGCGTTTGGTACAGGAGGGTAGTCGGGTGGTTCGAACCATGCGACGATTCGATCGATTTCATCTTGAGTGAGTTCCTGAGGGTTACCTTTGATTAGATCCCACTCAGCGTCGACTTTTTCACCGAAGACCTCTGGCGTCATCGCCTTTACCAGTATCTTGATCCGAGCTTTGTATTTGTTGTCGCGCCGACCGTACCGGTTATAGACGCGCAAGATCGCTTCAACGTAAGTGAGAAGGTGTTTCTCAGGTAAGTTCTGTCGAATAAGTGCACCGATGGCTGGGGTACGTCCAAGTCCACCTCCGACGTAGACATCAAACTTCGTTCGACCTTCCTCGTCAACCTGAAGTTGAATTCCGATGTCGTGGACGGCGATCGCAGCGCGATCACTTTCTGCGCCGTTTAAAGCTATTTTGAATTTACGCGGAAGCCATTCAAACTCCGGGTGATATGTCGACCACTGCCGTAGCATCTCTGCATAGGGTCGGGCATCGACTTGCTCGTCTGCAGCGACGCCTGCAAACTGGTCCGTCGTCACGTTTCGAACACAGCTACCGCTCGTCTGAATCGCGTGCATATTGACATCGGCAAGTTCTGCAAGAATGTCCGGAACTTCCGGTAGTTCCGGCCAATTCAATTGCATGTTTTGGCGGGTACTAAGGTGACCGTAGCCTTTATCGTAGTCGCGAGAAATAGAGGCTAGCTTGCGTAATTGTGTCGCGTTGAGCGTACCGTACGGCACCGCGATTCGCAGCATGGGCGCGAGTCGTTGGATATAGAGACCATTGCGCAACCGTAGTTGCTGGAACACGTCGTCAGGAATCTCACCAGCGAGAAAACGGTCAGTTTGGTCGCGGAACTGCGCAACGCGTTCCTTTAGAAAATTTCGGTCAAAGTCGTCGTACTGATACATCGGCTCGCCTGCGGTCAATTACGGTTAACCGCATCTGGGCATCAAAACTGAGGCGAAAACGCCTACAAGAACACATTCGGGGAACGTGGAATTATGCGATAATCCACTTGTTAACTGTGCAAGTACACCGATTTTCGTGTGTATAGACTAACGGCGCAGTTACTTCATCCGTTCGCGCATGTATTGATTCGTGCGATTTCGAGCTTCAAACGTCGCCTATTTGCAGTTATTCGACAGAGTTGGTCTTCGCATGTTATTTCAGTAAATGCATGGGTATTCGCATTCATAACAGCTAAGACTAGGAGTCATCGTTTTGGAAATTGGTGATTGGAAGTCAACGGGTTCCGTCGCACCACTTTACAAAGAACTCGCGCAGCTCGATTTGCTGAGCAACATCACTGAGCTCGAAGCATTTGGGTTTACCGTCGTACCTCCGGAGAAGGTCGGTCCGCCAGAGTTCTGCGAGGAGGTCAAAGCCGCCTTAGAGCGCACGATGCTTCGCCGCTACGGTGACGATGGACTTTCCGAAGAGCGGTGGTCAAACGTCAACGATATTCAGCGATTCATGCTATGGGAAGACGAGATCTTCGAAAAACTTACATACAACCCAGCTGGTTTGGGACTGGCACAGTGGATGCTCGGTACTGATTGCATTCTCAGTCTTTGTGCGGCATGGGTCAAAGGTCCGGGTGAAGTTCGCACGGGTATTCACGGCGACTATTTGGATCCTGCATTACAGGCACAACCCGAGCAGATCAACAACTGCAATATGCACTTCATGCTAACGGACTATACCAAGGACGACGGCTCCATTTCCTTCGTACCAGGTAGTCACAAGTGGCGACGCCAAGTAACTCCTGACGATTCAAAATACTGGGCTGATCGCGCAGTTGCAGTAGAAGCGCCGAAAGGCTCCATGGTCATCTGGGGCAATCACACATGGCACGGCTCGTACCCGAAGAAAACTTCTGGTTTGCGAATGACACTTCAGTGCGAATACATGCGACGTCGGCGACAGGCCGAAGAAGCATATCGTGAAACCGTGACGCAGGATGCGCTCGATCGGAATCCCATTCGATTTGCAGGGTTGATGGATGTTTACAGCCTATTTCCGTTCGGTGCGAGTGATTGGGATATCGAACGAGTTTCCAAAGCGGAACCAGGTTCCAAGAGTGGTCAGACGATGGAGTCGTATCGCAGCCTGTTTGACACAGAACCCGCAAACGGTAAGACGACGTTGCGACCGAAATACGACTATATGCGACATGATGGTGTAATGACTTCGCAACGGAACGCGAGTCGAATTCGTCGCGAACAGAAAGCAGCTGAAGAGCAAGAGCGAGCTGAAGCTCCGAAGGAAACGGCGACCGCGAAATGAAACAGCCTGATCAGGAACCCGAAGGTCCGATGATCATCGAAGGTCTGAATATTTCGGAACGTGTTGATCAGATCTTGGATCAGGGTTACACGATTGTCGAGGACTTTATCTCGTCCGAAGAGGTCAAGAAGATTCGTCATGCGTTTCTAACCGAGGTCTATATCACCGAAATGCGTGCCATTGGTACGCAGACGGGCAAGACGTGGCGTGCACATAACCTATTGGCGAAGACGCGCGCTGTTGATTACCTATTTCTCGACAAACGCGTTCGCGCATTAGTTGAAGGTGTACTGGGACCTCGAACTCAAATCAATGTCACTACTTTGTTCAACGTCCTGCCGGGAGAGACGAAGCAGTTCCTCCACCAAGACGACGGTCTCTGGCCGATTCCTCGACCGCATCCGAGTTTCGTGTGCAACGCGCTCATCGCGATAGATGACTTTGATATCGAAAATGGTGCGACGCACATCGTGCCGTACAGTCATCGTTGGCATGATCGTCGACCTGATCAATCCATTGATACGCTACAGGTCGAAATGAAGTCGGGCACCATGCTGATGTGGGAAGGTGGACTTTGGCATGGTGGCGGCGCGAACGTATCAGAAGGCCGTGAACGGCTTGGCTTCTTCATGAGTCATCAAGTCGCATATCTGCGACCGCAAGAGATACAACTCGTGTCCGTTCCTCGTGAAGTGGTTCGCGACATGCCGGAGCAAATGCAACGATTATTAGGTTATCACCGCTTCGGTTTAGGCGTCGACGGCCGGGACCCGATCGATGTGATTAACGACGAGATCTACGTCCACGAAACCGCACGACTCGCTGACGATTGGTACGCCGACTACAGAAACGAAGCGGAGCAAGCCTCCAGTTCATAGCAGCTTGTTCGCCGGACGAATTTTCTGACCGTTTAAACCCCTTAATGTTGAGATTAGAGGAACACTATGCCAGCAATTAGTCAATCATTAGGTCCAGTAGCCGTTACAGGTTGTTCCGGTTTTACAGGTGGGCACATGGTGCGAGAAATGGCGCTACATGGTTATCAAGTCCGTGCGTGTATTCGTGACGCGAATAGCTGGCGCGGACAGGATGCTGTGAATTACCTCTCATCAATCCCGAATGTCGAAATCTACGATGGTTGCGATCTATTCATAGAAGGTTCGTACGATGACGCGTTCGATGGTTGTAGCGCCGTATTCCAAGTTGCGGCGGTTCTAGGCAATTCAGCGGATGGGAAGTCGCAACCGCTTGGTTCTGGCGATGTACCGACGGATATCTACGACGGCGGTATCAAAGGGACGCAAAACGTGATCGACTCGATCAATCGAGCATCATCAATAAGACGATTGGTGTACACGAGTTCCATGGCGGCGGTCGCCGGTCGTAGAGCGATGACGGTTGAACCTGGTTATGAATGGACCGAAAGCGATTGGGCTTCGGATGGCGTTGACGAACAACGTTGGCAGCATCCCGCGAATTCCTATGCGCGCAGTAAGGTTGAAACCGAGCAACTCATCAATCGAGCTGGCGCTGACAGTGGTGGACGTTGGGATGCGGTGACCATGTGTCCGGCGATGATCTGTGGACCGATTCTGTTTAAAGCGCAGGTCGGGCAGTGGATAGAACAAATTGGTCGAATGGCAAACAACGAGACGCCGAGTTGGCCATCACCGTATGACATGTACTACAACATCATCGATGTTCGGGATTTGGTCAAAGGTCATCGTCTCGCAGCAGAACTCGACCTCGATCATTCTTCAACTACAGGTGGTCCTCGGTATCTCATGCATGGATCCGGTGGTCGCTCAGCGTTGTTGTTTAGTGAGGACGTCCGCGGAATCATTCACAAGTACTTTCCTTCGTTTGAATTGGGTCGACCGCAACCAGTACCAAATCGGGACGAGGAGGCGGATCACGACGGAAAGCCGCCGATACCTCATGCGAAGAACGACTGCAAGAAGGCTAAGGAAGTACTCGGTGCGACGATTCGTCCGGTAGACGATACCATTCGAGCAGTTGTCGAAACGTCGATCGAGCTAGGGGTCATCGAACCCAAACTCGTCGCCTAGTTACGATATGGAGAACCGCTCGATTCTCCGATCATGTGCGTCAGTTGGACTTAGTTGGTTCGAACGGTCGATTGAAGCTTCCTCGATTCAGATTTTCTAAAGTCATCTTTTGGTGTGTTCTTGCGGTACCGCTAGCACTCCTGATTAATGACATCCGGATCGAATTAACTTCGCCTACTCTGGGTTTGGGCGCTGATCCAGAAGACGCGATCGTCGATCATCTTGGCATTTGGTCTATCCGAATGCTGTGGTTCACGTTGTTTATATCGTCGCTTTCGCGTCTTACACGTAAACCTATTCTGATCCAGTTTAGGCGGATGGCCGGACTGTGGACTTTCGCGATGGTCTGCCTGCATGTCACGAGCTACGTCCTGTTACTTGCGCGCATCGACGTGATGGTGATTCTGGCCGACTTCACCGAGCGTCCTTACATCATCGCTGGATTGACAGCGCTCTGTACTCTCATTCCCTTGGCGATCACTTCCACACGTGGTTGGCGACGCAAGCTACGTCAAAACTGGAATCGGCTACACCGACTCATTTACATTGCTGCGATCGCTGCGTGGATTCACCTGTTCTGGCTCGAACGCGCGACATTCGAGGAATCAGCAATCTATGGCGCGATTCTTGTCGTTCTCTTCGGGGAACGTATCGTCAATACAATCCGAACTCGCAAGCGCAAACAGACCGTCAAGGCGGTGAGCTAACATGAAACATCGCGAATACTGGATCGCGAATTTACGGTTGGTCGGCGTTCTCTTAAGCATTTGGTTTTTAGTCTCTTTCGGTTGCGGGATTCTCTTCGTCGACGTGCTCAACCAAGTCCAAATTGGCGGCTTCAAGCTAGGTTTCTGGTTCGCTCAACAAGGCAGCATAGTAGTGTTCGTCTTGTTGATATTTGTCTATGCGTTACTCGCAAATCGACTAGACCGTACGCATGATGTCGACGAAGACGAATGAGTCAACAACTACTCATTTATTTCGTGGTAGGAGGGAGCTTCCTCCTCTATATCGGACTGGCGATATATTCGAAAGCAAATTCAACTAGCGACTTCTATGTAGCGGGTAAGCACGTTTCGCCCGTGGCCAACGGCATGGCGACTGCTGCTGATTGGATGTCCGCAGCGTCATTCATTTCGATGGCTGGCTTGATAGCATTTCTAGGTTATGACGGTTCAGTCTATCTAATGGGCTGGACGGGCGGCTACGTGATACTTGCGCTATTACTCGCACCGTATTTACGCAAATTTGGCAAGTACACTGTACCGGAATTCATCGGCGACCGCTACGACTCCCAGATTGCACGAACCGTCGCTGTAATCTGCCTGATCGTAATCTCATTTACGTACGTCGCCGGCCAAATGCGCGGTGTCGGCATTGTGTTCGCGCGTTTCTTAAATGTCGACGTGACGGTCGGACTATTGACGGGGATGGGTGTTGTATTTGTATATGCCGTCTTTGGTGGGATGAAAGGCATCACGTACACACAAGTCGCGCAGTACTGCGTGATGATTTTCGCGTACACATTGCCAGCAGTCTTCATCACATTTCAAGTCACCAACATCCCGATTCCACAGCTTGGATTCGGTAGCGAATTGGCAGATGGCTCAGGTTATCTGTTGTCGCGTTTGGATCAGGTCGTCACCGAGTTAGGGTTTGCGTCATATACCGACGGTTCGAAGTCGATGGTTGACGTGTTCTTCATTACGATGGCGTTGATGATTGGCACAGCCGGACTACCTCACGTCATTGTTCGCTTCTTCACGGTACCACGTGTACGTGATGCTCGCATCTCCGCTGGCTACGCACTGTTGTTTATCGCGATCCTCTATACGACGGCACCAGCAGTTGGCTCACTCGCGAGGTGGAATCTGACGGCGACCATTCAAACGGGTGAAGTCGGTGTCCTAACAGCGAATTTACAGTACGAAGAACGACCGGAATGGTTTAAAACGTGGGAAGAGACTGGTCTTATCAGATTCGATGACAAAAACCAGGACGGTCGAATCCAGTATTACAACGACGCGAACGAAGAATTCGTCGCGGTTGCCGATTCGTATGGCTGGGCAGGAAATGAACTGACGATCGATCGAGATATATTGGTTCTCGCTAACCCAGAAATCGCTGGACTACCCGACTGGGTCGTTGCTTTCATCGCGGCGGGCGCAATCGCCGCTGCGTTGTCTACGGCGGCGGGATTGTTATTGGTGATTTCTGCCGCGGTGTCCCACGACCTTGTTAAGAGCGTGTTCAACCGAAACATGTCGGATCGAAACGAATTGATTGTCGGACGGATCTGCGCGGCAGTCGCGATTTGTCTCGCTGGTTATCTCGGATTCGATCTACCCGCGTTTGTCGCCGAGGTCGTCGCGTTTGCCTTCGGGATCGCGGCCGCGAGCCTGTTCCCTGTCATTTTGCTTGGTATTTTCAGTGTCCGCGTCAATGGGATCGGCGCGATCTGCGGCATGTTAGCGGGATTGGTGTTCACCACACTCTACATCAACGCGTTCAAAGGTATGCTGTTTTCGCCCATGTTTGAGAATGTCCCGGAGAACTGGTTATTCGGAATTTCACCGGAAGGGATCGGTGTACTGGGCGCCTTGTTAAACTTCGCAGTAACTCTGGTAGTTAGCTACTGCACAAAAGCGCCGCGACAAGAGGTTGTCGACCTGGTTTACAACCTACGAACACCTCGCGTGGTGCAAACGAAAGTGAGTCATGGATAAAGCAGATCCGAAAGCAGGTCAACTGTCCCCTAGTGAACTCGAGCAAGTCCAGAAGGACTTACCAGAGTGGGAAGTCGATTCGTCTGGTGATACACCTAGACTCACGCGAACATTTTCGTTTCGGAATTTCGCAGAAGCGCTCGCCTTCACAAACAGCGTAGGCGAAGCTGCTGAAGCGGCAGACCATCATCCACTCATCAGCTTGACCTGGGGTGAAGCGCGAGTCGATTGGTGGTCACACTCGGCCGGCGGTATCACATCCAATGATGTCGGAATGGCTCAAGCAACGGACAGGATTTTTTCTGCCGACTAAACCACAAATACTTCGGATGACGTCGTGATTAACGTCAAACGAAGTTCACACTTCGTCACACCGTTTTGGGTGCGGCGTTTTTTCGCGGGGGTTACAACGAACCGATGAAAACCAGTTTCTTCTCTCGACTGGTCGCGACGATTACTGCGGTTTTCGTCTTATCTAGCATGTCCGTTTTTGCGTCGAGCACGTCATCGAGCATCAACGGCCGAATCGAATCGGGTGAAAACAATCCAGTCGCTAACGCAACCATCACGATTCAACACGTGCCTTCGGGCACAACTGCGGTCGCAACGACGAATGCGAACGGCGTGTTCTACCAAAGCGGTTTACGCGTTGGCGGACCTTACACCGTTACTGTCGAGTCGGCTGCTTTCCGAAAAGTCGAGCTTGTCGATATGCATTTCTCGGCAGGTGCGCAAATTCCGTTAGTGCTGCAGTTGCAGCCGGCCGATGTTGAGGAGGTCGTCGTTACGGCCTCACGTGTCATTTCAGAGCGTGACCTAAACAATGGCGTTGGCTCTGTATACACCGCTGCGGATATCACGAACCAGCCATCCGTTACGCGCGATGCGCTGCGTACGTTGCTTAAGGATCCGCTAGCGCATTCAGATGGAACGGGCCAACTTTCAGTCGCCGGGATAAATCCACGATTCAATGGCTTGGCGATCGATGGTTCGTTACAGCAAGACGATTTCGGACTAAGCGACAACACTTATGCGACGAATCGTTCTCCTATCAACATCGATGTCATCGAATCGATCTCGCTGGTTGCGTCCGAATATTCAGTCGAGGGCGCTGGCTATACCGGTGGGTTGGTCAACATCACGACTCGGTCTGGTGACAACGACTGGAGTGGTTCGGTATTCAGCTACATGAAGAACGATGGCTTCATCGGTGACGAGTATGACGGTGACCGCAGCTTCAACCCCGGCAACTTCGAGGAGAACGAGTTCGGTGGTACGATCAGCGGACCGATCATAGAAGACGAGGTTTTCGTCCTCGTATCACTTGATAAGTACGAGTCAACGAGAACCGTCGACTTCAGTAATTTCGACTCAAACAACGGAATTCAACCCGGATTCTTCGATGCGCTTCGTGATGTCATTCGCGATACCTACGGTTTTGATCCGGGATCTAGACCCGATGTCGCTGCGACGCCAGTTACGACGGAAAGGATCCTCACGAAGTTAGACTGGAACGTAACTGACACGCAGCGCCTTTCGCTGACTTATCAACGTACGGAGGAAGGTAACACGAGCTCAAATGCACGTAATTTGGAATCTGCATGGATCGATTTTCCGGTTGAGCTGACATCCGTTACTGCACAGGTCTTTTCAGATTGGAACGATCGATTCTCGACGACAGCGAGAATGAACATCAAGGATTTTTCACGCGGACAAATCTGTCGAGCAGGTCCTGGTGTAGGTCACCTTGAATTGAACAACATCAGTGCCGACGACGTGGTTTTTACGCCCTTGGCAGGCCTGATCACGGATGAGGTTGACATATTAGCGGGATGCGATCGTTTTCGTCATGCGAACGATTACAGCGATACCCGTAGTCAGTTCTTCATCAGCGGCGACTATTTGCTCGATCGTCACATCCTCAAGGTTGGTTACGAACATGAGCGATTTGACCTGTTCAATCTCTTCGTACCGGCATCTGCGGGACGGTTCGTGTTCAACAACCTCGACGATATCCTAAATCGCACTGCACGCATCGACTATGTCAATGTACCGAGCAACATTGCAGCTGATGGCGCGGCGGCGTGGGAGTATTCGAAAAACACGCTCTTTGCTCAGGACACATGGCAAGTGCGTGACATGGTTGAAGTCACTTTCGGCGTTCGCTACGAGCAGTTCAAACAGTCTGATCAACCGGCGTTTAGTAACGACGTATTCGGTACGTTTGGTGAACGCACCGACCACAACATCGATGGTAAGCGACTCTTCATGCCACGCTTGAGCTTCAGGACCACCGGTCTTGATCAGTGGGTGTTTAGTGGTGGATACGGCTTATTCTCGGGCGGAGATCCTAAGGTCTGGACTTCGAACGTGTTTCAAGTACCGACAACATTTACACGCATCAGTCGTGCGACTAATGTGAATCCAACGTCGGTACCGCAGGAACTTCGAGATAGGGTCGCGGATTCGCAAGGAACACCGATTGACGTGTTAGATCCAAACTTCAGAATTCCGGCTGATTGGAAGTCGTCATTACGTGCTGAGTACGAGTATCGCTCTTCGAACTTCCTTGACGGGAGTGTACTAACGGCTCAGTACTTAGGTACTCAACCACAGTATGGATTTGGCTGGCGAAATCTCGCTCACACTGAAATTCCAGAAACGAAGCCTTACGGCATCGCACCTGACGGGCGAAGGATTTACGCAGACCTCGATGCACTCGATATCGGGAATTTGACGCAACTGACGAATTACGACGGCGGTACAAGCCACATTCTCACGGTTGCATGGAACAAATCGTGGGATAACGGCATTGATGCTTATCTGAGCTACGCGATGCAAGACATCGACACGGTGATCGAAGGCGTTTCGTCTCGCGGCATCTCGAACTGGCGCAATATTCAAGCTTTAGACCGCAACAATCCTTCGCCGCGTAAATCACCATATGAGGTGACGTCTGCGATTAAGGCTAGTTTCGGTTACGAGCGTGAGATTGGCGGTTCGACGGCACGCCTAGACGTATTCGCGCAAAGGTCGACGGGCAGTCGTTACACCTACGTCTTCGACGTGCACTGGCGCAATCCATTGTTTGGTCGAGCAGGCTTGGGCGAAGGTCCGTATGACAACGACCCACTATACGTGCCGACGTCCCAGGACGACCCACTCGTTGTCTTCTCGTCACGAGTCGATGTCGCTGGGTTCTTCAATTACATTGAAGAAAACGGCATTAAGTCGGGAATTCAAGAGCCCTTCGGATTTGACGCTGATCCTTCGACGATCATTGATTTGAGATTCCAGTGGGAGCTGCCACCGATTCCAGGTATGGGATTTTTGGATGACGGACGCGCGAAGATCGTTTTCGATATCGAGAACGTACTCAATCTACTCAATAGTGAGTGGGGCGTGTTCCACACGGGTCCGCGATACCGAGCGGTTAACATCATCCAGGCGGATTTGGTGACACGGGCGGATGTCGCAGAGAACGGGGTGGACGGTGCACGAGCGCTACAGGGCGATGCGCCTCGTACCGCCTGCGTGACGGCTGAAACCTGTGTGTATCGTTTTCGTGACTTCGATGCAGATAACGCTAGTTTCAGCAGTGCAACACGTTCTGTATATCAAATGCGACTTGGTGTTCGATTCGACTTTTAACGACCTGTCGATCGGACGTAGAGTCTAGATACGTTAGCGGGCGAAGGGTCTAGACCCTTCGCCCGCTAATTCACCTGATTTGTACCGAACAACGCGACCATAGAGTTCTTAAAATTCGCGCTTGCTATTTGGAGGTAATTCATGGCACGACGGCCTAATCCACGAGCCATCACCAACACGATTCTTACGGCGGACGTCATCGAAGACAAATTGAAGTTGTACCTTCAATCCGGTAAGAAAATCGAGAAAGTCCAACCAGGTGCTACTGGTCAGGACGAGAAAAACCGTAGCAAACACATCGTCATTTCTCGAAAGCCCCCTCAGGCTCCTCCCGGATTACCTGTTTCCTCCTAGCTAATTCACTTAGACAGTCGACGGAATCCTAAGCGCAGCCTTCATTCGCTAGTCGCGGTCGCACTAGGGCGCGACATGAGAATTCTGATTGTGAACTGAGGAATAGGCGTATGGTCGGGTGCGGGTTGCAACGAGCAAGCTGATCAATCTCATCCTAACCGACTGCCGAAAATCTGTGAGGTCGACAAATTTGGCCGAGATCGTGAATTTGATTGGCGATCAGACATCTATTTACCACCATTAAAGCTCGTTCCTGGGTGAACCGACGGAACGCACAAAGTTATCTAGGATGGTAGCTATACAGGTCTTGGTGAGTTGCTTTCATAGGGCTGCTTCACCGAGTCGCGATCCTATGTTGATTTACTCGCCTCTTTAGCGAATTACTCTATTCGGGGTCGAAATTACGCCGCCGATTACCCATTAGTCTGTTAGATCTAGATTTGGTTAGGATTACGTGAGAACAATGGAAGAACCCAACATTTCGACCTGGGTTACAGACCGACTCAGCGTGGTCCTACCCGTTTTGCGGCGGTATTTCAGGGAAGAACAGCTGTCGTTGGGCGGTGGGACGGTATTACAGGCTCGGTGGAACCACCGTATCTCGACCGTTATTGACCTATTTGCGGACCATCAACGCTTTGGTTCAGTGATTGCTGAATTTTCGAGTCAATTAGAACAGGATCTCTATAACATCCCGGCGGTTAATCCTGACCATTCGTGGGTGGACCTCAATACCGTCTATTGCGAATTAGATGGAACTGAGCTAACAGTAATGCCGACGAGTGTACGTATAAATGAGGAGAGTGGTTACGTCGTACCAACTACGTTAGTAAAGACTGAGACTACAGCCACGATATTGCATAAAAAGGTTGCCGCACGAATGGTCGAAGCTGGCGCGTGTGAAATCCGCGACGTGTTCGATTTGTACACGGCAATAGCGAGAGATCGAGATGCATTGAACAAAGCGATTCGACTGATTCCACAGATATCGCTTGATCGTGTTTCCGCGATGATGAAATCCCGTCCCACGAGTTGGTATGAGGACACAACAAGACCGCTCGTAAGCGTTGACCCAATCCCGAATGTGCGAGAGATGGTTGACCAACTGGCTGAAGTCTTTGGATTTGAATCGAACTAGGTCAGACGATTTTCTATGCATTCAACCGAACTTCGATCGAAAGAAGAATTTGAACGAAATCCACGAGCCTATGACGACTCGTTGACCTTGAAAAGAAACCAGTTAGGCGTGATTCGTGTATTTCTTGGTGCATACTGTGCTGGGATGCGCGATCGCGCTTCGGCTGAGGCCGTTAGAAACGCTTTACTGTCCGAACCGAATTCCAATTGTCCTGCGAATCGAACGATCGAATGGATGCTCGGATCATTGCGAGTACACGACGCAATGGGCTTGTTCTACGAAGGTGGCATCCCTCTTGGACGAATAGCGGACCATGTTCGAGCCAACAACGTCCATCGGAAGGATTTGATCGGCTGGCTGAATCAATTTGCTGTACCCGATGACACCGCGGATGGTTGAAGACGCTGATTTAATCAGCTTCTAACCTAAATACACGCGTGTGATTTCGATTCGGTTGTGTCCGAGTTCACGACTAATTTTCAATCGCACTTCTTGATCGATCTCCTGCTGGCGTTTCGTAAGCTCTGAAAACTTCAGACCGCCTCCTGACGGCGGATACCAACCCGTGAGTCGCAGGTATCGACGTTGGGCGTAGCCGTGACGCAGTCCATGTAGATTGTTCAGTCCCGCTTTCCCGATGTGGTGTTCGTACCGTCTGAGTTGGTGTTTGTAGAGAGACTCAGGCGGTATCAATGAGCCGGATCCTGCGAATTCATGCACCTGATCAAGCAGCTCGCGTTGAGACGGTTCGGCGATGGGGATGTCGCGTGGTCGTCCGCCCTTGGTCCACGAACCTTTGAGTTGGATGAAGTGCACTTGGTCGGCATAGCTGGGCCGAAACTTGATCGACTCTTCACGACGTAGTCCGAACGCTTGTTGGAGGCGCACGCTCATGCGCACATAGTCGTTCTTGATGCGTAGAAAAGCATCTTCACCGAGGAACTGAGCCTTGTCTCGCGGCGTATGGTCGCGTGAAGGTATACCGTAGTGTTCGTTGGAAGGGTGCATGAGGTGGGTCTTGCCGACTTTCTCAGCCCACCAACGGATGTCGGACATGTAGTTCTGCAAGGTACCGGGCGTATTGCCATTCGCAATCCAATGTTCGACCAATGCCGTAATGTGTTTATGTCGTAAAGAACTCGCGTGCATGTGGTAAAAGCCGAGCTCATGGAGGGTGGTCGCATGCCGCTGTATGCGGGCGTAGCGCTGCCCGCGGGTGGAATAGCTGCCGTCGCGATTGCGACGGCAGAGGATCGACAGCTCGTAGTTCAGATCTTTCACGGCGCAGGTGCATTGGTGAGTGGTAATGACATCATTGGGATCCTTTCCGACAATGATCGCGACAAGCACGGTACGTCATGGGACGCCAACCCCTGATCTGAACGGTCCTGGCTTGGACGGTACACCGTGTTCCTGTTGTAACAACGGCCGTACGGGTTTCGCCGTACGCAACGGTATTCACCGCGGCGCGAATGAAGACGCCAACTGTGGTTGGACCTTGCCGAATGGCGACGTAGAAGATGAGTTCGCGTGATTAACACGCGACAGCTTCACGAACTCGTGGCTGCTCTGGCTGCAGATGACCGTGCAGCTCGGTTAATTCGTTCACGCGAGCAAGGGTAGGGATTCGCTACACGCGACGTGCCGAAAACCATGTCAACGGTTGAATTGATTTTCGAGAACTTCGCTGCTTTCAGGTTCTACGATTGCGCCGCGTCATTAAGCGTTACGGCAGAGAAGCAACTTGATAACCGGGTTATCAAATCGCTAAACCGACTGGGATGTTAGGTTGTCTTATGCACCATTTCGTCGTTTGTCGACCGCTGTTGCGAGTCGTTCAAAACAGATTTCGGTATCGTCCCAACTGAGACACGCATCGGTGATGCTCTGTCCGTACACCAATTGAGTGCCGTCACCGATATTCTGGTTACCTTCAACCAAGTGACTCTCGATCATGACACCCATGATGTGGGAGTCCGGTCGGGGAATCTGACTGCACAGTTCAGTACACACATCGAGTTGTCGCTTATGCTCTTTCTCACTATTGGCGTGACTCATGTCAACCATGAGTCGTGGAGTCACCGCTGCATTCGCAAGACGTTTGGCGGCGTCGCTGATCGATGCTTCGTCATAGTTAGTCTGTCCGCCGCCGCCTCGTAGGATGATGTGGCAATCGGGATTACCTGTGGTCGAAAAAATGGCTGCGTGACCAGACTTCGTAACCGAAAGGAAAATATGCGAATTCAGCGCCGACTTGACCGCGTCAGCCGCAATCTGTACGTCTCCTTTAGTACTGTTCTTGAAGCCAACGGGACAGGACAATCCCGATGCAAGTTGACGATGGATTTGACTTTCGGTTGTCCTTGCGCCAATTGCGCTCCAGGACACTAGGTCGCCAAGGTATTGCGGTGTGATCGGGTCAAGGTATTCGGTACCGGTACCGAGATTCTTTTCAGCGATGTCGCACAACAGTTGCCTCGCGGTTTGTAAACCATCATTAATTTCGAATGAACCGTTCAAATGCGGGTCGTTGATCAGACCCTTCCACCCGACTGTTGTACGAGGTTTTTCAAAATACACACGCATCAAGATGCATAGCTGGTCTCGATATGTTGTCGCGGCATCCGCCAGTCGGTCTGCGTATTCGAGAGCAGATATGGTGTCGTGTATTGAGCACGGACCTACGATACAGAGTAGTCGATCGTCTTCACCATGAATGATGTGCGCGGCCTCATTGCGTTTTTCAAAGACGAGCTGAGAGGACTCCGAAGAAACGGGAAACTGTTCGATAAGCTGTTCAGGTGCGAGTGCTTCGTCCATGCCATTGATCCGCAGATCGTCGGTTTCGTACCGCATTGCTTGGCGACATCAGATTAAAAGGGCGGAAATGATAATTAGACGATGCTTCAGAATGACCTACGTCAGTTACAACGTCTAGGAATTGACGTATGGGTATCGCCAGAACGAGCGCGCGATCTGATTGCCGCTGGTCAAGCGAAATCCCTGCTCGAAGTCGATGAGAATCAATCGTCGCGAAGCGGTAGCCGTCGTCAATCCAACGTGCATGCGCGCGTACGGCGAATAGCTGCTGAGACGGCGAAACCTCGAATCGATCGAGGCGCCAAGGTTCGTGACCAGGGACGATATGAAGAAGCAGGGTCTGATGTTAAGGAAGAATCGGTCGAGTCGGCGAAGACACAGCCCTTCACCGTCCATCTTCGGGTGTTTCTCTACGGTAAAGTAGCAATGGTCGCCGAGTTCGCGATACCGTGGCCCAGTCTCCTTCCACAGGATATATTGCGTGCGCTAAGCGGATTTGAGGAGCATCAAATAAACGAACTTCACTTCAAATACCCACTAGTAGGGCTAGCAAAGAGTGAAACAACGATTGCAACACTCGCGGGAGCACAGGAGGGATTTCAGGCGTGGTTTGAGCAACGCACCTCCCAATTCGAACGGATGATTGTGATTGGTCCGTCCGTTCGCGATACAACAGCTCAACTTATTAAGAAAATTCCACATACTATCTACATTGATGAATTGCCAATATCTCGTGCTGGAAAGCGGAAACTTTGGAATCAAATCAAGAACTTGAACGATTGATAATCCGACGGATGGACATAACCGATATCGATTCGGTTATGCACGTTGAGCACAAAGCCAATTCGCACGGCTGGCGTCGCCGGACTTTTGAGGACAGTCTACACCTAAACCATGAATGTTGGGTTGTGGTCGATCCTTATACCAGCACCTACACGATCGCTCATTCGGTACTCGGGTGTGAAGTCGATTCAGCAGAGCTTTACAACATCTCGGTTGATCCGGCGTATCAAGGTCGTGGGATCGGTCGCTTACTGCTCAAACACATGCTGACGCGAAGTCGAACGTTGCCTGTTGAACGCGTGTTTTTAGAAGTTCGTGTTTCGAACGAACGTGCGATCAAACTCTATCAATCCGTTGGTTTCAAACAGGTCGGTGTTCGCAAAGACTACTATCAGCACGAGGAGTGGGGGAGGGAAGACGCATTCGTACTAGCGCTTCGGCAATACGGAGAAGCCGACCAGCCGAACCATGCGTCCAGCTGATTTATCGATGGACTAATTCCGGTACGACCATAGCGAGGGACCTAGGCTCTCCTTCAGCGGGGCAAGCCAAGGATCGTAGTGTCGCCATTGTTCAAGCGCTTGCCGGTAGATCGGTTGCCTCACCTGCTCTGAACTTGGTGTTCGTACGGCACGTGTATTTCGGTGGAATTCGACGCACGAAGTCTCGAAGGGTAGTTCACAAAAATCCAGGATGCGACGGACTTGACTTTCGAGATCGTTCACAACGTCATCGTAATGGACACGCAGCACCTTGCCAGGTAACACGGTATCCCAGTGTTTCATCAATTCAATGTAATCTTGGTAATACGTTCCGATTTCGCGCAAGCCATACGTAAATTCCTGACCCGACGCGAATAGCTGCTTGAAGCCACTAAAGCAGCAACTCATTGGATCGCGTCGAGCGTCAATGATTTTCGCATTCGGAAGAATTAGATGGATTAAACCGATGTGCCTGAAATTGTTCGGCATCTTGTCGATAAAGTACGGTGCACCGCTGCGATGGATCTGCGTCTCCTCAATGAACCGCTCGCCGATCGTTCGAAATGTCTCGTGCTTTAGTTGACCAAGAGTGCCCGGATAGCGCGGGGCATCGCGTCCGCGTCGCCGACTATCGAGTTTCTGTGCAATTGAGCTGATGTGATGTAGTTCGAGCGTTCCATCGACTTGAGAATGTGATGCGAGTATCTGTTCAAGTAAGGTGGAACCAGCACGTGGTAAACCCACAATAAAAATGGGATCTGACGCGGTACAGCCAGTTCCGACGCGATCCGCAAAGAATGCCTCATTGCATACCCAGCGTTGGAGTTTAAGTCGCGCTGACATTGCCGAAGCGTCATATCGAGTTTGGTTTTTTCTTATCTCATTGCCCTGCTCGTAATGTCGGAAGGACGTTTCATATTCATGTCGATCCTCGAGCGCTTTACCTAACGCGAAATGCAAATGCGCCAAATCGTCTTGCTCCACGGACTCATTTTCGACCAATTGACCCATACGTGAGAGCTCTTCATTAGAGAATTCATACGTCTTTAGATTCGCTAGACTCCAGTATGCGTCACCGAAGTCAGACTTTAATCCGTAGGCGTGTTGATAGGAATCAATAGACTCTTCAACTCGACCATGTGTCTTAAGCGCATGACCGCGTGAGAGCCAAAGACGAGGAGTAGCTAGCGAGGATTTGGGATTGCGCTTAAGAATGTCGTCGTAGACGGTGAGTGCTTTTTGATACTCTCCGAGTCCTGCCAGTTGATTTGCATGCGCAAGACGATAGGTCTGATTCTCAGGATCGCTTCGGTGTAATAGCTCCGCTTGCACGAGTGACTTGTCGTATTTCTGTCGTTTATGAAGGACATCGACGTAGCTCAGCCGAACTCGATCGTTCGTTGGCTCAAACTCGAGCGCGCTTTCTAGGATGAATTCGGCATCGTCGAGCATACCTTGTTCGCTAGCGATTAAGGCGAGTAATCGCATCCCTTCCGCGTCTTTGGGATGTTCTTTCAAATAGTTCCGACACGCTTGCTCCGCTTTACCGCGGCGTTTCTCGTACCGCATGCTGACAACACCGAGTAACGGGGCTGGTAACGATTCGAGGTACCGTAGATTGGCATCGATTCGGACGCTCAGATCGTTGTTCGCATCTGGCGTCAATTTGCGGAGATGCTGCCAGCTCGATATTAGTCCTGGGTTGTGTTCGACCGCTTGACGAAACGCGAGGTTAGCGCTCTCCTTCTGACCGAGCGCGAGGTATGTGTACGCAAGCTCCTGATAGGCGCGCCCGTAGCGAGGCGCTTGATCAAGTATTACGTGAACAGAATTTAGTGCGTCTTGAAACTGGCCGAGAAGTCGTTGTGCGACCGCAAGGCAATACTGCAGTTCGGTGTGTTTTGGATATTTCGAGACGAGTGGCTGTAGATACTCAAGAGCTTCGAGAGATTTACCTGCTCGAAGCAGCTCTTCAGCCTTTTTGACTTGAGGTCCAAGCGATGCACGAGATCGAAGTCGAGCAGTGCCACGCTTTAGTGGCGGCGCTCGAAGCGTACCCCCTGATGAGGTACGCTTCGATTGCCGATCGCGATGTTTTTTAGTAGTCGTAACTGACTCTAAAACCTAGCGTACGTGGTCGATTGGTCGTAATCCGTTCTTTGAAATCAAGGCGGTTGATGTGAAGCTGCGCGAGTGTGTTGGTTAGATTCCTCGCGTAGGCCTCGATTCGCCAGTTGTCATTTGACACGACACCGATGGCTGCATCCAGGATAAGATGAGAATCTTGTTCCTTACGTGGATCGGTCAGGGGAATGTCGACAAGTGAATTCCAACTCTTGCCGGAATACACTGCGGAGAGATGGACGTAGGCTTGACCTAGACGACTGTCCCAAGTGAACCTACTTCGACCTGTGAGTTGTAGTGTTGGTGTAAGCGGTAACTCACTACCAATATCTGCGACGACAAACGCGAATGTCGGGTTTACGTCGACCAACTCACTCTTGATGATCGAAGCGCCACCCCACAACGTAAGGTTGGCGTTCGGCCAAAACTCAATATTAGATTCAACGCCTCTGATCTCCGCGTCGCCGCCGTTATCCACGATCGTGAAAATCGAGATGTTCTGCGAGTCGAAATGTGAGACTTGGATGTCTCGCCAATCCACGTAGTAGAGGGAGCCATTCCACGCCAATCTCCGATCCTCGGACGTGGCTTTCCAGCCAATTTCATAGTTGTCGATTTCGTCAGACCGATACATCACTGGAATGAAGTAGTCGGGGAATCCGCCAGGTCCATCATTGCCGCGCGCGGCGACACCTTCTGCGGTCGCTTGACCCGCTGCCGCAGCTCTGTTAAACCCAGGAGGTCGATACCCTTGGGAAGCGGTCGCATAGGCGAGAATTCGATCGTTCACATCCCACGCGAGTGTCACTTTGAAGATCGTGTCACTAATTGTGATAGGCTGGAAATCACCTAAATTGTCAATATAGTCCCGACCACCGACACCCATCGGGTTAGCAGCGGTTATCCCTATCTCTTCCGCCAGATTAGGTACCGGTCGAGAACCATAGCGGAACGCGGAGAATCCCTCAAATCCAGTCTCTAACTCATAAGATCGAAAACCGAAGGTCGCTTCGACGCTTTCGTTCAAGTGCGCGGTCAGTTCGCCGAAGACTGCGATTTCGTTCTCAGGACGCGTAATGTCATTGACGAACTGAACCCCAGGAGGTTTGATCTCAAGGCTGTTCGCCGTATGTCGCGAAATTCGAGAGGGTACTAACGGCGGCCAAAAGTCCTGGCTGTAGTCAAAATCCCCTATGTGCGTCGTGGTGTTGTCTTGGTAGAAAATACCGGCTGTGAACTCGAGCTGATCACTAATCGATCCTTGCGCACGAAACTCATGCATCATGCGTTCCATACCGTTCGTTAGCCGAGAGGATGCTTGTGGTACACCGCACTCGATAATTTCTGGATCACCGCTCAGCGTTGGGTCGAATACATAGCCCACGCCACCACCACCGTGGTAGCCAGGCGTGTTGTATTCACACAAATATCCGGGGATATATCCGCCGACGTTTATGTACTCGGTGTAATCAACTGTATGGGAAATGTCTCTATTGAGATAGGCTCCCGTGTAGAGCAGATTCAGCTGTTCCACGCGACCTTCAACAGTCCAAGATGTCTGACCAAACTCTTCGTCAAGTTGCTCAGGAATGAAGCGCATGACTTCGAGGTCGCCAACTTCAGGATCGTAATCGAAGACGCCTTCGGTTTGGATCTTCTGTTGGTGGTGAATCACGGTGATATCCCAATCATCGTTGATGAGGTACTTGGTACCTAATCTAAACCCGCTGTACGCGGCATCGTTGTAGTTGTCGGCCGCGAAATCCGCATTGTGGAACGACTGGTAATCTACTTCGTAGACCTTGCCCGGTTCCGCATACGTACCGTCCGCAAATTCGTGACTCATCGCATCGCCGTCAGCCGGCACGAACATGATGCCATCTTTCGATGGTAACCGAGGATTGAGATTTGGATTCGGTACGAATTCGCCGGGTAGGTTATCGATATAGCCGCCCATGTTGTCGTTGAACAACACACCACGGATTGCCATCTTGTTGTCGATGACCGGCACGTTGAATACACCTTCGACGGAATTGGAGGGTTTCCCTCCGACCGTGACGCCTGACGTTGCAGCGAAGCCGAATTCAGTCTCGTCAATTTGCGGTTTGTTTGTAATCAAACGGACGGTACCCGCTTGCGAACTAGCGCCGTATAGGGTGCCTTGAGGTCCGGGGAGAACCTCGATGCGAGCGAGGTCCGCCGCATATACGTCCAGATTCCGACCTCCCGCGGTGACAGGCTGATCGTCTAAATACAGTGCGACGTTTGGTGCGGAACCCTGCGCTTCTGCGACCGTGATGTTAATTTGGTCAACCGCAAGACCTCGAATATACACTTCGTTTTGAGCTGGACCTCGACCACCAGCCGTTACGTTAGGTAAATATTGGACATAGTCGGTAAAAAGATCCACTTGCTGATCTTCAAGTGCATCTTCCGTCATAGCCTGTACCGAAATTGCTGAGTCTTGGAGTGATTCACTCTTCTTACGAGCGGTCACAACAATTTCTTCAATTTCAGCCGCATACAGTTCAGCAGACACGCCGATCAGAGTTGCAGTAAGTCCTGCAGCAACTGCCTTGCTGACCTTCCGTTGGATATGGTGTCGTTCGGAGGACATATTGAAGGTCCCTCGCTAAGCGCGACAGAACGTTAATAATAAATGAGTTGTTAGGAATTTCAGTCGAATTCAGCTATTTCAATTTCCGTTAATTTCTGTTTGCGGTCGTACATTTCTTGGTTATAGTAAAAGCGATTTGATTTCCTCGTTACAAAGCTCAGGCAAAGCGATACCATCCCCGTTCTTGATATCGGCATTTGCACCACGTTCAAGTAGCAGCTGAACCATCTCGGTCACCCCTCGAACAGCAGCATAGGCGAGTGGTGTTTGCCACGCATTGGGGTGATCCTCAAGCGCGCTTTCGACCGTATCTCGAAGCGTCATTGAAAGGGTTTCAGGATTCGCGTCGAGGAATGCGTTAACGCGATCGATATCACCTACGCCAATCAGATCAAACAGGCTGACCTCGAGCTGTTGAAGATACTCAACAACATCAAATTTACTTCCGGCCTGTGCCCACCCTAATGGCGTAGAGAAATAGAACGGATCGCGTTGCTTCAGATTCGCACCATGGTCTAAAAGTCGGGTAACGAGCTCCAGATGCCCATTGTGTGCGGCATGATGGATTGGCGTGTCAAACGAATTTCCGTGAACGTTGAATCCGAGTTCGATCATCAAGACTATCGCATTAATGTTCCCGAGCGCTGCTGCATCATTCATGGCATCCGGTCTTTTCTTGTTCGCGCGCTCTATGAGATTTGGACTCTTGTCGAGCATGACACGTGCGCTACTTTCTTCGGCGTTCAGACAGTGGTTTAGGAAGCGCTCAACTTTATTGAGTTTGTAGGGCTTTCCGCCATGGCGTTCTAACTCGTCAGCAATTTCGTTGAAGCCTTGAGTTCGGGCGATCTTGGAAAGATGGCCCATATTCGGTAGTTTTTGCCGAGCGTCCGCGCCGTGTTCGAGTAACAAGTGAACTCGCTCAATGAAATTGTTTCGAACTGCCCATTGCAATTGGTAGTCGAGCGTTTTCTCTGGATTTGGAATTAGCTCGCCTTTGACAGTCGCCCACCAATTGCAGACGTGTTCTTTCGTGAGACCGTAGTTAAGGAGTAATTCAAGTGCTGTGTTATCAGGTCGGAACATACGGTTGTACAGAGACTGACCATCGTTGGGGTCGGCGCCGGCATCTAGGAGCTCCTGTGCAAGGGAACGAAAATCGGGGTGTTCGGGCTGATTAACTGGTCCGCGTTCACCTTCACCGAACACACCCGTCAGTGCTGAAAACGTATAGATCCCTCCCCAGCGATAGTGAGCGTTTGGGTTCGCACCTCTTTCGAGTAGTAATTGAATTACATCGGAAGTTGAACGATCCGACAAATCTAAGCGTGAGTAGCAAGCGTAGAGCAGAGGTTCCCAATCGAAGTAACCTCCGCGGCAATTCAGTAGATCCGGTTCAGAACTGAGAAATTCTTCAACGAGCCTTGCGTTTCCCGTCGTGCAAGCAGAATAAATGCTCTGCTCTTCTAGACTTGGGTCGGCGACGAGCATTGCCTTAGCATGGTCCCGTCGACTCGGTTGGTCCCACCATACGTAAGTCAGGCACGCAAGATGCTGGAAATCAGTGCGTTCGTCTTTCGCGATGTCGAGGTGGAGATCAAGTTGTCGCCATGTAAGAAAACCGTAGCTCTCTGCTACTTGCTGCTTCGCTACATCGAGATCGACGCCCGTATCAGCGAGCGTTTTCGCTGAATCGAGAATCGATTCATGAGTTTCTTGACTGGGTAGCTCTCTAGGCACGATTGGCTGATCATACAACGCAGGATCGAAAGTAAATATTAGACTTGGTCAATCTCTAACCTCAGTAAGCTGACTGCTCGATTCAGGCGTAGAGTTCGGATAGGAAGCACCATAATTTCAAACCGATCACTGAAACCTTGTGCGACTGAGTGCCTGTGGAAATTTGGCAATAGACTAGAACATGAACTCAAACCAGTTACCGAAACCGACGATAGATGTAGAGCTAGCGACGTCCGATATCGCAACCTTCGGTTACTGTATCGTGAAGAATGTATTAAGTGCTGAAGAGGTGAAGGCGTTGCGAGTTCGGCTCACTGAGCAGGTGGAAGCGGAAGCCGAGATCGGTCTGACACACCATTTGCCGGATAGGAAGCAGCTCGTGATGTTCCTCTTGAACAAAGGGAAGGTGTTTCGTGATATTCTCTCAAAGGTGGAACTCCACGCAGTCGTAAAGAGCGTTTTGGGTGCTGAATACCTGCTGTCCGCATTCCATGCGCATATTGCGCATCCTGGTGGCGAGAAGGTATTTCATACGGACCAATTTTGGATGCCACCACCTACGACTGCTGACAAGAAGACGCTAATACGACCAGGTTCGATTACTCGAGCGAGAAATCGCGGTCATCATGTCGGTGGTGAAGACGTGATGAATGCGCCAACGATTTCACCGGCCGTAGTCTGTAATGCGATGTGGATGTTGGATGAATTTACGGCGGAAAACGGTGCGACGATTGTCGTGCCCGGGAGTCATTTGAGCGGTCGCCAACCCGATGCTGCAATGGATGACGACGCTAATTGGGTACCTGCGGTAGCACCCGCAGGATCTGTCGTGATCTTCGAAGGACGTACGTGGCACTCGACAGGTGTGAATCGCACAACGAAAACGCGTATAGGTCTCACGACGAATTTTTGTGCTCCTCAATTCAGGCAACAGGAGAATCTCTTACTTGGTACGCGTCCCGAGGTTCTCGAGAGTATGTCGGATGAGCTGAAGAAGCTATGCGGTTTTAGGCAATGGCAAGGCTATGGTGCCTTCGAGAACAGCGGTGACTTTGTGAAACGAGATCAATATACAGTGGGAGAACTGAGACCTTCCAGTTTGTAGTCTTTTCGCCGAACTGTTCGTTGAGTATCGAATAGACGAACGATATCGTCACAGAGACTTAATAATGCCCTTCCTCCCGGAATCGGCGGATCTCCTCCCGTGACACTCGCCCTTGGAGCTTCGAGCGAAGTTGCGTTATTTCTTCTACCGCCTCTACGCCACGAGAAGACACAGGGGGATCGACTGGAATCAGTTGCGCGACAGGAAGATCACTCTTAGTTATTAAGAATCTTTCGCCTCTCTGAACTGCGTTTATCAGTTCTGTTAGGTGCGTGATCGTGTCGGTTACCTTAATTTTCTTCACCGCTAAGTGCATGCACTCAATCTACTACGTCGCAACAGTTTAAATGTTTCGCTTCGAATCAATCAAACATATGCCATTGCTTCGCGTCCACGTATCCAGGCTCGTCGAGATTAAATCGAGGATTTATTAGAAGCGTCGCAACGCGGTATTCGTTGTATTCGATGATCGATCGCGCAACCTGTGTTGAATTCGCATGTACTAGCTCTTACTCAGGGAATTGAGATACGTGGTGCGGAAATAGTGAATAACCGTGCAGGACTAAGTCAACCTTTCACCTGCGAAACTAAGCCATTTCGAGACTTCGTCGATATCGACGCCCTTCCTTGCTGCGAGGTCGGTGACTTGATCCTTCTGCAATCTCACGGGGAAGTATTTCGATTCTGGATGTGAGAAATACCAGCCAGCAACGGAGGAAGCGGGTGTCATTGCATAGTTCTCGGTTAGTGCGATGTCAACAGATTCTTCAGCATTTAGCAAGTCGACTAGGGTTTGCTTCTCACTATGGTCGGGGCAGGCCGGATAGCCGGGCGCAGGTCGAATGCCTCGATACGCTTCGTCGATGAGCTGCTCGTTCGAGAGAGCTTCATCTGCGGCGTACCCCCAGTACTGAACCCGAACGCGCTCATGAAGGTACTCCGTGAACGCTTCGACGAGTCGGTCGCACAGACCCTGTATCAGGATTCGTTCGCCATCATCAGTCGAATTCGCGAACTTCGAGTTCGGTCGAATAGAAACAGCTGTAACGAAACCGCCGATGTAGTCTTCGGTTCCTTCGGGTCCAATGTAATCGCTGAGACATAGGTTCGAACCTTGTGTCACTTGTTGCTGACGCACGTGAAAGAGTTTCGTAAGTGGTACTTGGCGGGAGGCGTCTTGCCAAACGGAGATGTCGTCGGTATCTCGATTCGCAGGCCAAAACTTAAGACAACCACGCATGTGAAGCTCGGCGTTGCTAGACAATTCATCGAGCATCGTCTGTGCTTCTTGATATACCTCGCGAGCAGAACTACCAACGACTGCGTCATCCAAAATCTCAGGGAACTTACCCGCGAGTCCCCATGTCTTGAAAAATGGCGTCCAGTCGATGTATGCGCGAACCGCCGAGATTTGGACGTCGTCAAAATGCTGAAGTGCGAGTGAGGATGGTTTTGGCGGTACGTACGATTGCCAATCCCAGTCGAGTCCGTTCGCGCGAGCGGTTTCAATATCTACAAGCTCACGCTTAGGCGCTGACGCTCGCCGTTTACGTACCTGCGCGTACAACTCGCGCGTCTCTTTAACAAGCGTGTCACGTCGATCGTCCGAGAGCAGGTCTGCAACGACACCTACGCTTCTTGACGCGTCTGGAACATAGATGACGGGTCCGTCATATTCGGGTTCGATTCGAATCGCAGTGTGAGCGCGGGAGGTCGTAGCGCCTCCGATCAGTAGCGGTAGCGTGAAACTCAGACGTTGCATTTCGGATGCGACGTGCACCATTTCGTTGAGCGATGGCGTGATCAATCCGGACAAACCGATAAGGTCGGCTTGCTCTTCCTTCGCGACTTCCAGGATTCGCTCGCATGGCACCATGACGCCGAGATCGATGACCCGATAGTTATTGCATTGCAGTACGACGCCAACGATGTTCTTGCCGATGTCATGTACGTCACCTTTAACAGTCGCGATAACAATGGTCCCTTTAAACCGTTGGCCGGCTGACGTGTCTTTTTCGGCTTCAATGAATGGTTCGAGGTGGGCGACGGCACGTTTCATCACCCTTGCGCTTTTTACGACCTGCGGTAAGAACATGCGTCCGCTACCGAATAGGTCCCCGACCGTGTTCATGCCGTCCATAAGCGGTCCTTCGATAACTTGGATCGGTCGCTCTGATCGCGCACGCGCCTCCTCGGTATCGTCGACGATGAAACGGTCAATACCATGGACAAGAGCGTGTGCGAGACGGTCATTCACGGGTTCATCGCGCCATGCTTCTGCGTCCTCTTCGGTCTCCCGGGTATCGCTTATTGTGGTCGCGAGTTCAAGTAAGCGTTCGCCAGCATCTGGGTCGGTATTAAGGACAGTTGCCTCAACAACGTCTCTCAACTCGATCGGTACGTCGTCGTAACTCGTCAGCTGACCGGCGTTCACGATACCCATGGTTAATCCAGCGTCGACCGCGTGATATAGGAATACAGCGTGAATTGCTTCGCGAACCTGGTTGTTACCGCGAAACGAAAAAGAAATGTTGCTGATTCCGCCCGATGTCTTCGCATGTGGCAGGTTCTCTTTCACCCATGCACAAGCTCGAATGAAATCGGTACCGTAAGTACGTGACTCCTCTTGTCCCGAAGCGAGTGGAAAGATATTTGGATCAAAAATAATGTCTTCGGGAGGGAAGTTGATCCGGTTTACAAGGAGCCGATAAGCACGATCCATGATGGCGATGCGTCTCTCATAGGAATCGGCCTGACCGTCCTCATCGAAAGCCATGACGATGACCGCAGCACCATACTGCAAGCACTTGGTCGCTCGTTCGATAAAAAGAGATTCACCATCCTTGAGACTGATTGAATTGACGACGCTCTTTCCCTGTACGCACTGCAAGCCAGCCTCGATGACGTTCCAGTCGCTTGAGTCGATCATGATGGGAACCCGAGCAATGTCAGGTTCTCCCGCGATCAGATTGAGGAAGCGTTGCATGCACGCAACACCGTCTAGCAACCCTTCGTCCATATTGACATCAATGATCTGTGCGCCGTTTTCAACCTGGTCACGTGCAATGTCGATCGCTTCGTCAAACTGCTCGTTCTTAATCAATCGTCTAAACCGAGCTGAACCCGTAACGTTCGTTCGCTCACCGATGTTGAGGAAAAGACTGTCGTCCTTCCAAACGAGTGGCTCTAATCCGCTGACAACAAAATCGCGCCGAGCGGTAGGTCGTTGTCGTGCGTTTGCTCGTTCAACTCGATCAGCTAGCTCCTCAATGTGTTTGGCTGTGGTGCCACAGCAACCTCCCGCCAAGTTCAACCAACCTTCATCGAGCATTTCACCGATTACTTGCGCCATATGATCCGGCGTTTCGTCATATTCGCCCAATTCGTTTGGCAATCCAGCATTCGGGTGGACTGAAATCAATGATTCCGCACACTGAGTTAAGTCGAAAACTCTTGGTCGAAGGTCTTCTGCACCGAGTGCGCAGTTCAATCCAAGGAGGAGAGGATTAGCGTGTCGCACCGATGCCCAAAAAGCTTCGGTTGTTTGCCCCGAGAGCGTGCGACCGCTCGCGTCTGTGATCGTACCTGAAATCATGAGTGGAACGTCGACGGCGCGCCGACGGACTGCATCTTGATATGCGAAGATCGCGGCTTTCGCATTCAACGTATCGAATATCGTCTCCAGCATGACGAAATCAATATCGCCATCGAACAGACCGTTGAGAGACTCGGTATAGACGCTAACGAGTTCCATAAACTGGACGTTACGGTAGGCTGGGTCGTTAACGTCGGGTGAAATGCTCGCTGTACGGTTGGTCGGACCGAGAACGCCTGCGACGAAACGTGGTTTCTCAGCAGTGGACCACGCGTCAGCTGCGCGTCGCGCGACTTGAGCAGAAGCTAGATTTAGGTCGTAAGTGCGCCCTTCTAAGCCATAGTCTGCTTGCGAGATCGCGTTCGCGCTAAACGTATTCGTTTCAATGATGTCTGCACCAACTCGTAGATACGCGTCGTGTATCTCGTAGACAATTTCGGGTTGGGTGAGACTGAGAACATCGCCGTTGCCTTGGAGGTTATGACTATGGTCGGCAAACAGTTGTCCGCGAAAATCAGTTTCGCTAAGACGGTAGCTCTGTTGCATTGTGCCGGTTGCGCCGTCGAGCAATAGAACACGCTCGCTCAGCGCGGCGGCGAGTGGATTAGGCATGGCGGGTCGCAAAATTGACCCGAAATTATCGTGTGCTGCCTATATGAGAATCCTTTGACGCTTATGCCGTTTCACCTGAATGCATCTCAACGGTCCCTCGTCATTGGATAAACTTACTACGTGAACGCTGAAACCCCACAAGCCATCGCGTACGTTGATATTTCGGAATCCGCCGAAGGGTATCTTCGTGAGCTGCTGGCTAAACAAGAAGGCGAATGCGGTATACGCATCTACGTCGAGAATCCTGGCACGCCGCACGCCGAGACGTGCGTCGCTTATTGTCGACCCAATGAAGTGCAGGAGGGGGATCAATCAGTAGCGTACGACGGATTCACTGCGTGGTTTGAGGAAAGAAGCCTTGCGTATCTGAAAGACGCCGTCGTCGACTTTCAGCAAGATCGAATGGGCGGTCAGCTCACCATCAAAGCGCCGAATGCCCGTATACCGAGTGTTATTCCCGATTCACCGATCGAGGATCGCATTAACTACGTCTTATATAACGAGATTAATCCTGGACTTGCAGCACATGGTGGTCAAGTCGCATTGCTTGAAGTGGTCGAGGACAACATCGCAGTATTGCAGTTTGGCGGTGGTTGTCAGGGGTGTGCGGCGGTCGATATTACGTTGAAACAGGGCGTCGAGCGTGCTCTGCTTGAGCAAGTCCCGGACCTTGGCGGCATCCGCGACGCGACAGACCATACATTCACTGACAACGCTTATTACTAAACGCAGCTAAGCCTCGAGAGCGTCGCTCCGTTTGAACGTTTGATCGTTCAGCCAACGAAAATCGGATCGATCGCGATCCTCGAACTGCGCTTGACGTGCTGCGATTGAAACATCGACTTCAACCAACTCTGCGACATCAGTGAAAAAGATCGCCGCTTTTATTGGCGTCGAGTCAATTGCTTCAAAAATCTCTGCATAGCGGATGAGTTGTAGTTGGTGATTCAGTGCCTTTTGGTCGAGTGGTAAATCTCGATCATCTGGAATCATCGAGGTCTTGTAATCGATGATCCAACGAATTCCATCATGAATGAACGTGCGGTCGACAATTGATATACGCTTTCGAGAACCACTGTTTACGGTATACGCGACTTCAACTGCGGACTGTTCATGATCTGCGTTCAATAGCCACTGACCAATCTCGCTCGATACTGTTCGTTCCAACTGGTCTTGCACGGTTTCGAGCATGTCCGCAATTTGACGCGCGCTAAAACCTTGATTTCTGAGATCGTTACGCCACATCTCCACGCGTTGAACGTCGGGCAAATCTAAAGAACCATCCTCAACCATACGTTGCAACTCCCCGTGAACGAGTTGACCGATTGCGATTGGACTAGAGAGGAGTTTTTCGATTTGATCTAACGACCCATTCTCTAGCACTCGATCGAGTAGGACATTCGCATCGTACGCTGCTAGCTGTGGTTTAGGCCGAAAACGAAAATTCGGATCGATACGTCGCCAAATCTTCGCGTCCGTGAGTTCGTCTTGCGGCGTGTCTACCGAAGGTACCCGGTCCCATTCGTCGGGTGGCGTCACATCCGAGATTAAGCGTAGGAATGAGTTTGCAGACGGTGGTTTTTCGAGATCCTTGACCGTACCGTAGAGCCAAAGGGTAGTTTTTGCCCTTGTTGCACCAACATAGAACAAGCGGGAAATCTCGTTCTTGTTACGCTGTGATTCGTCTTTGAACAAAATCTCATGCAATGGATCAGGTTCGAGCGGGTTCTGTGCTGCCAAAATCGGTCCGACGTCAGACTGCTTGATATACAGCGGCAGGCGTTGTTCGTGACGGGTAAGTTGATTTAGCGCAGCGAGAATGACGTGATCGAATTCGAGTCCTTTTGCATTGTGGATGGTCATCACCTCAACAGTCGCGTTCGGATCATTTTCAGTTGCAAGCGCAGACTGTATTCGTTCCCAGAGCACATCCTTGTCGATGTATTCGCTTTCGAATCCTTCAAGAATATCTAAAAAGTGCTGTGCATTGTCTTTGACTACGGTCTCGCTCTTGAGGTCATTCGGATTCGCGTATGCATTAGCGCCACCTAGTTGATACCAGCTGCGTTCGACGCGCGACCGAAGAGAACGAGTTCGATCAATTAGAGCTTCGAGAACTGGTCCCCGCACCCGATTGACGATCGTTAATGCTTCTCTGCTCAATTCCGCGTTGGGTGGCGCGAGAACCATATTGGCAGCTGAATCATGCTCTCGCAATACTTCCAAGTCCCGAAGCTCGACACCGGCAAGGGGTGACAACAGGAGCGCGCTCCAAGCCAATTCGTCATCACGATCGATCAACGCACACGTCAAACAATAGAGATCGCGTACAACGCCGAAATTTGCTAGCGACTCCATGTCGACACCACGCCAACGTACGCCATGACGTCGAAATGCCTCAAAGTACGCACCAATGTCGCTTCGTGTCCGGAATAGGACTGCGATAGAGTCGCCGCGAAATTGCTTCTGCAATTCAAGGATCTTCTCCGCAACTCGAGTGGCTTCCGCCTTTCGGTCTTCAGATTCAATTAATGTGAGTCCATGGTCTGAACCGACGACCGCCTTATCCATCTCAATAGATTTGGAAAACGCAACTTGCCCTAACTCAGCGTCGTTCACGTTCCCGAGAATAGACTTGAACACTCCGTTGCACCAATCTACCAAGTGTGTCGATGATCGGAAATTTGCGGTTAAGTGAAGCCTCTCAACGTCGCGATGTTCGATCCCGCCTGTATCCGCTGTTAGGAAATTTGTGAGATCCGCATCACGGAATTTGTAGATTGATTGCATGGGATCGCCAACGGCAAAAAAGGTATTGCCGTCGTCCGGTTCCCAGCCTTCCATAAGAAGGTTTAGAAAGTCGTTTTGCGCGATTGATGTATCTTGATATTCGTCCACAAGGATATGTCGGATTCGATAATCGAGCGCAAGTGCAAGCTCGGTAGGAGCGTCGTCGACTCGAAGCGCACGACGTGCGGCGATCGCTCGCTCCGTGAAATCCACAACTTTCTGTTCATCGAATAGACGATTTAGTTCTTGAACGCATGCAAGTAGTGTCAGGGCGTAGTTAGTCAAATCTTGCTTGAGTGTATACGAAAGCGTGTCGTTCGGTAACCCGCGTAGTTTTGCTAGTTGGTCGGGTGAAATGGCTCCTCGTAATTGATCCGACGCCTTCGCCCATTTTTCTTTCAAGACTGGATCTGAACGGGAGAATCCTTCACGTGCTCCCGCGTTTTTTCGCCAGGAGTTCTTCTGAGTTAAGAAGATTTCGACGAGATGATCCCAGTCGGACTGGTGATCCATGTCGTAATACCTGTCCGGGAGCTTCTTCTCCGGTTTCGAGCGCAATACTAGATCGAAGCACGTTTGTTTAAGAAACGGAATGTCGGCGATTGCTTCAATGAATTCTTTCTTCCTTTGTTCACAGAATTTCGCACGCGCTTGTTCTAACTGCTGCGTCAAAAGTTCCGCATCAACAGAATTGAGTTGACCGCTCGCGAGTGTCGGAATATGCTCAAGCCATTGATCACGCTTTGTCAACATACTGACAAGTGAATCGCGCACATTTGCTGGATTGTTGTCGAACGTGGCGATCATCGCCGCGATTTCATCGCCGAACTTCGCAGTTCGTGCCGCAATCCGCTCTAGCGTGTTGTCAACCGCTTCCGAATACAGAGACTGAGCGTTTTCAATCGTCTCGTAATCCAAACTAAGTCGGCTTTGGTAAGGCAGCTGTTGTACTAAGCCTTGCTGGAAGCTGTCAATCGTTTGAATGTGCATTCGTTGCGGTGTGGCGAGGAGTTGCCAATTACGCTCAGCACTGCGTGTCATCGCCGCTTGGGCGTGTTCTTTGGATGCGCTCTTTAGTTCTTCAATAACTCGGGCACGCATCTCTTGTGCGGCCTTGCGGGTGAACGTAATGGCCAGAATTTCTTCTGGTTCATTGACTGTTGCCAGTAGTGCCAGATAGCGGGTAACCAGAAGCGTTGTTTTGCCAGAACCCGCAGGCGCTTGAACGATGAAAGACCTAGTAGGATCGATCGCGGCATCACGTTGGTCAAAATCTGGTGGCGGCGTCAGCGCTTGCTTTAATGCAGTGTCGTTCATGGCTACGCGCCCTCTTCTGGCGCGTAACTCATCGTCTTATCTTCATAGATGCGACAGAGATTTGATAGATGACAGTATGTGCAGACGTCATCATCTACAGGACTCACGTCAGCGCGACCAGCGAGATGGTCGCTGACGATTCGTGAGAGGCGATCACGCCAAGCCTGTTTTAGCGAATCCAGCGACGCATAGTCGCCAAGTCTTACGTCTAGTTCGTATTCTTTTTCTTCTTGTGCTATATCTTCCACGCCTTGCCAACGGGTACGTAATCCGTCCACCGTCCGGTAGATCGATAGATACGCGACGCCGTCGCAACCTGTTTCTGCCGCAACGTACATCGGCATTTGGGTGTCGCTCATTTGGTCAGGATTCCAGCTACTGGGGGAGTAACTCGAGCCAGTCTTATGATCGATGATCAAGCAGTCCAAGGAATCCGTTCGATCGATCCGGTCGATCTTCCCCTTAAACGTCAATCCGTTAATTTCAACGCTTATCTCTTTCTCTACTTCGAGCACCTCGAACGGTCGTCGACGATTGATCTGTACCTCGAGCCACGCTTCGATCCAACGGCGAATGCGTTCTCGTTCGTGTTTTAAGAACCGAGCGGGTAGGTTCTTTCCCTCGTCTTCGGTCGATAGAACCTTGTCAATTGCACCGTAGAAGTCTTTCTCGTCGAGCGTCGCAAGCTGCTCTTGAGTTTTCGCACGATTGAGGATTTCTTCGACGACTGAGTGAAAGAGCGTACCTCGTTGTGCCGCATTTGGAAATCGCGATATAGGTGCGTTGATTTCATCAAGACCTGCGCGATGCACTGCCCAGCCCTTGAATGGACACTGTGCTTGATTTCTGAGCAAACGTGTCGCCGCCTTGACATCCTCTGCTGCGACTTTAGAACCAAAATCTTGTTGGTATTCGCGAATTGCGTCTGAGACCGAATAGGTAGACCACGGGTGCCCGTGTTCGATCAACTCTAGATGCTTAACTAAAGGTGCATGTGCTTTGTCGTCATCAAGCTCGCTAGCGTTACTTAGATCAGCAAAGAGGTTGCTTGGTTGGGCTTCGACCTTGTCTATTTGGCTGACGTAGCTGAATACGATCTCATTAGCACAATTTCGCCAGTGATTTGTTAACACATGTGCGTCTTCAAGCATTTGTTCGTGCGACACACCGCGTAGGTTTGCACGCTTCTGCATGAGACGAGGTATGAACGGGTTCGGCCTAGGTACAGCAGGCCAGTCGACATCTGAAACGCCTGTGACCCATAGTGCGTCGAATCGCAACAGCGATGAAGCATCACGCCCCATGATTTGAATAGGGGCATCGGGTCTCGTGACTCGGATCGATTGATCAGCGGCAAGAACTTCGATGAGGTCAATAAATCGAGACCACGAGATTCGTGGCTGAATCGTTGCGGCTTGTGCGAGGCTCAGTACGAGGTTGCTGAACACGCTAATCGCGTTAGCGTCGGTCTGTGCAAATCGACCTGTAGTTTCCGCGGTGTAACCGCACAATCGCAGAAGCTCAAGCATGATGTCCGCGACTTCATTGAACGGGAGCGGCTGGTTCTGATTCTGCGGTGCGATCCGGATTACGCGATCGAGTACGGCGCGTTCATCGCGCGGCATCCGACGCCTGTAGTACCGGATCGTCATCTGCTCGCTAAACCATCGTTGCGATTTACGATGCAGGTTTAGACGTTCAAGGTAGGGTGATCTCGCGAGCTGCAAAAGGAGGTCGTGACTAAGCGCACCACATGTCCATTTCATTAAGTGAATAAAGTCAAGATAGACGCGATTCTGCGTTAGCGGCTGTCCACCATCGATCGAAACGAGGCCGTTGATATCCGTCACCTCAGGAAATACGCTTTCAAATGAGCGCTTGACGGCGGGAAATGAGTTTGCAAGGCCATGGATAACGATGCCGATGGTGGCGTTTGATCCGTATTCAGTGAGTTTTTCGCGTGACCATAAGGCGAGCGTACTGAATTCTTCGTTCGCTTTTTCAAATCCACGTAATCGATGCGTCGCGCCTTCGTTCATGACAGGCATTTCGTCGACTTCTGAGCATAGATCGAACCGGCACAAGGTATCGAAGAGATTTCGTTGAGCGATGCTCTGTTCTTTAAAACCGTAGCTCAGAATGCGAGGCGGTCGCCAGTCATGTCGCTCGATTGCTCGTTGTAAGACGTCGGGAATCTCGGCAACAGTGATTAATCGCTCACGGTCTAGGTATCGACGAATCCGCTGAAACCAGTCATCGCACAGTCGACCATTTTCGGTGGATCGGATGTCCTGGAAATCGATCCACAGATTCGCGTCCCACACAAGCTGCCACGCATCGACAATCGCGCGTGCATGCATTTCGACTTCGAAGTTCGGTGCCTGCTGTTGCGCAAGCAGCATGAACGTTTCATGTGAGACGACGCTTCGAAGTGCGAGTTGTGGATCGCTCGATCCTAGAAGACTGTAGCTGTTCAAGAGCCACTGCTCATATGACTGTATCTGTGGCCGTTTCCAAACTCTCTCGTTTGCTTGGGTCTTTTCGTAATCAAAGGCATACCGAAGTTCGCGTGCTAAGCGCGAACTGGCCGCAACCAACGTGACACTATCCGCATCGGTGACGAAATCGACAGGTAAATTAGCAGTGGGTTTTCTCAAGCAAACTCTCTAACATGTCAACTTGGCTAAAGGGCACCAATCTTAGAACTAGATAAACGGCTGGCGAGATTAAAATTCCGCGCCGTTACTCATTGACCAATCGGATAAATGATCAAAGCGTTGTTTCGTCATTTCATGGACTCAAACTGGGTGATGAAGATCGTGCTTGTTTGGGCATGGGTTTCCGCACTGATCATGGTGCTAGCCCTCTTTTCGCCTTACTATCAAGCGGTCGTCTCCGCTTGGCATTTCTAGAAGTCAACGGCAACGGAACAATCATTTAATCTACGCGATAGCCTCACTGACGAATCTTCGTTGAGGTAATAAGAATTTTTCGAAACTAACCTCGTTGAGTTCGTAGTCTGTAAACGGGTAGGTTTTCAGAGAAGGTTTAAAAGCACGCGTTTCGCTTGATTAATTTCGGACGCGATGTACTCTGATCCCCCTCGATCAGGATGGTTTTTCTGCATTAGCCTACGGTGGGCTTCAACGATCTCTTCGCGTGTTGCGGACTCGGTAACGCCTAGGATCTTCCGAGCCCGGTCCGGAGTAATCGTGTCCGAACTTCCTTCATTCGCGACGGATTCCTCATCCGCATTTTGTGCACCAAGATTCGGGTGGTAGCGTTGTATATATGCGGTGAGAAGCCTTTTTGATTCGTCGCTCACCGAGTTGTATAGCTCGACAATCTCTGTTTCGTTTAGCGACTCGAGAGATTGATTGGCGAATTTGCCGGTAAGTACTGTTCCGGTCATTTTGCCTGTGGAGTGCTCAAGCATCATCCGAATCTCGTCGGTTGCTGTTTCGCTAACGTTCGGCGCCTGATCGGTATCAGCGTTTCCGTAGTCACCAAAGACTTGGCCAAAAGGGGATGCACCACCGAACTGCTGCCACATTCGCGTAGCGAGTGGCGCGAGTCGTAGCAAACCAAATGCCCGTCGTAGGAACGGAAGCACCGCAGTGCCGGTAGCGGCAACCCAGTGCAGTCGACCTGACGCGGCAAGTAAGCCCAACGAACCAAGAAAGACCAAGCTGGTAATCAGAATGACATTAGTCGAAAGTCTTGGTTTCGCCTTGGTCCAGAGGACCTTCATCAAAAGCAAAAACGCGAACGCGGCGATGATGCCACAGATGATGATGGCCATCAGCGTTTGATTTGCGTTAGGAGTTTCTTGGTCATTGGCGTTCCTAACCGTCGGACTGCATCGAGACCCTCGGTTGCATACACGACAGCAGCGTTGAGAAGTTCTCGTAGTTGTGCTGCGGATCCTGACTCGAAGGGCATGTGAGCGCCGCCAGAACGTTCAGCGATCGAACGGAATACTTCCGTAGCGTATCGTTCCGAACCTTCCTGAAATACGAAAACTGGAACCTGTCGTAAGCCCAGTTGACCGGCAGTATTAACAATGTCCGCCATGGGTTCTTCACACATGTCACCAATATATACGGCAGCTTTTACCGTTCGATCCGTCGATGATTCATTCAGGATATGAGACATCACACGTCTGATTTGGGTCATACCCCCGAGACATCGCACTTGCTGCATGTGACGGAGTAACTGTTCGGGTGCACTGTTCCACGACGAAGCTTGAAACTGATTGAAACCGCCGAAATGAACGAGCTGCACCGCAAGGTTTGCTGACTTCGCGGCATTAAAGAGTTCAGCGTGCAAACTCGATGCGAGATCCCAGGTCATTTCTCGACTAGCAGTAGCGTCAAGCGCGAATATCAATCGGTTCTCTGTAACAGGTTTGAGTGGGTGTTTCTCAACTGCTTGAAGAAAACGATTGACGTCGTTATCGCGTTCGGCTGGAACTTTGCGTGTCATTTGGATGGGAAAGAGTAGATCACAAGTTTCGCTCGATGACGCTAATTGATGTTACAGAGCTTGAACAAGCCGGGTTCAATGGCGCGACGTGTCGTGCGAATACAAACTCTATCCAACATTTGTCCTTGACAGTTTGATTTGTCGTGCTTAAATTAGAACAAATTAGTCACATCTCATTGCGAGGTAATTTTTTGGCAGGAGTTAGTACCGAAGAATCATTGGCGCATCTACGTGTCGAACATCGCGACTTGGATACTGTGATCAACTTTCTCGTTGAAAACGGCCACCCAGATCAGGATTTAACGCGTCGATTGAAACGACGCAAATTGAACCTACGCGATCGAATCACACGTCTTGAGCAAACCGTAGCCGTTTCGGCAGGTTCTTAGCTTCGAGACAAACCTTCGCGTCCTGACGATCGTCTGCAGACGCGAAGACTTGCTGAAAAACTCGCGGACGAAAGTCCGACGAGACTGAAATAAACTTGGACGCTTCGTCTATATCCTAGATTACAACCGCTATTCGCGTTGCGTGTTGTTAGCCTCGCGAAACGATATCGCTACAGAAGCGCAAGTTTCGTATTCAACGATGCACTTCACCACATAATCGTCTACGGCGAACGATGAAAACTCAAAAGCGGAACCATTTGTGAAATTGAAGCAACTGGAATACTTGTTAGAGACGTACAACCAGAATCTCAACATGTCGGAAGCGGCACGTGTTTTGAACACGACTCAACCGGGCATTAGTAACGGCATCAAACGGCTTGAGCAAGAGCTCGGAGTGGATCTGCTGACTCGCAAAGGCAAACGCTTGGGAATGACGCCGGCCGGGGAGCGAATCGTCGTACTCGCACGAGAAGCGCTGCAGAAAGTAGGCTCGATCGAACGAGCTGCTGAAGAATTCCTACACGAGGATCGTGGCTCGTTACGAATAGCAACTACCCACACCCAAGCACGCTACGTATTGCCTGACCATATCAAGCACTTTCGCGAAAAGTACCCGCAAGTCAGCCTCCATATCAACCAGGGCACACCCGCGCAACTGGCTGAATTAACTCTGAACGGTGAAGCGGATTTCGCAATCGCAACGGAGGGATTTGAGCACTTTACCAGTCTGATTCTTATTCCTTGTTACACCTGGAATCGGTCGATCGTTGTACCGAAAGGACATCCGCTCACACGCGTAGGCAGAATTACATTGGCTGATGTTGCTCGGGAACCTTTAGTTACATACGTCTTTGGATTTGCGGGTGGCTCAAGTGTCGCAAATGCGTTCACGCGCACCGGCCTAACCGCAAATGTGACATTTACCGCAACCGATACCGATGTCATCAAGAAGTATGTTCGCCTTGGTGTAGGCATTGGCATCATTGCATCGATGGCGAAAGAGCAGGGCGTTGACGACGACCTTGAGTTTCTTGATGCTTCGCACCTATTCGAACCAAGTGTCACACACATCGGCTTGCGACGTGAAATTTTCTTACGGAGCTACATGTACGAGTTCATCGAGTCCTTTGCCGAGCATCTGAAACGTCCGCTCATAGAGAAAGTGTTAGCGACCACGCGGCGAGATGAACGAGAGGCACTTCTTAGTGGATTTACGTTACCAAGAAGATAAACAGCGGTTCTACGTTAGAAGAGAGAGATACGGGAAGTAACTTATCCAAATAACCTATTGAAATAGAAAGATAAATAACTCGTACTTTGTTGTGCTGCGTACCTCGTGAATTTCGCGTAAGGTGATCAATATCAAACGTAGTCGAGGTCTGGGTTTGCGCGCAACGTGTCTTCAGCATCTTGACCGGACGCACTGACTGTACTTTCGAGTTCCTCTTTTACAAACTTGAAGTAGACGGTGTAGATTCGTAGATCATCACCATCTTCAACAACAAAGAACGGCGCGAGCTTGACATCATGCTTCGACGCTAACAGCAGCCCTGGCGATTGTGCATTGCGCTCGTCTGCGACTAGGACTTCATCGATCCTGCTCATGTAACCAGAGTTATAGAGACGCCGTTCAACATCAGCGCACTTCCGGCAAGGACTACCGTCTTTCAGGATTTTCTTGACAAACGTGATTCGCACGATAAAGCCTCAGTCTCGTGAGAGGTTCTGTGCGTGCAGACCGCACTCTTTGTCGTCTTCCTGCTCCCACCACCATCGACCGGCACGTTCCGGCTCGCCATCTGCGATAGGCCGAGTGCACGGAGCACAGCCGATGGATTTGTAGCCACGATCGTGCAGAACGTTGTAGGGTACCTGGTGCTCATGTATGTATGACCAGACATCCTTAGATTCCCACGACGCAAGCGGGTTGAACTTCACAATCTCGTGATTCCTCGTAGAGAAAGCCGTATCGATTTGTTCGTGTGGAACGCTCGTTCGAGTTGCTCCTTGATCTCGTCTTTGCCCAGTGATCCAGGCATCTAGGTCGCCAAGTTTGCGCTCGAGTGACGCGATCTTGCGAATCCCGCAGCATTGCGTATGGCCGTCCCTGTAAAAACTGAACAGACCTTTCTCTCGGACAAGCTCCTCGACCTCCCAGTTATCCGGAGACAAGACGTCGATTTGGATGCCGTAATGGTCGCGAACCCTATCAATAAACTCGTAGGTTTCTGCGTGTAGTCGACCGGTGTCGAGGGTGAACACATTAAAGGATGTACCGACCCGCTTGGACGCCATATCGATCAATACGACGTCTTCGGCACCGCTGAACGATATTGCGACCCGGTCTTGATTGAATCGATCAAGTGCCGCGCCAATCACCTGTTCAGGCGTACTTTCGACTTCTTGGGCAATGGAAGGCATCGCGGAATTTTAGAGGTCTCAACGACGAGTACGTACTACCGAAGCTGTAGGAGTCGACAAACGACGCTCTCTGTGTGGTTCTAGAGGGCGTTCAAATCATCGTATTCGTTTCGTTCTTACCCTACTAACGAATCGGTTTAACTTATTGATATTAAATCATTTTATAGCAGATTTATTGCGAGTACAAGACGTCAACGACGAATGTTGATTTCGAGGTTTCCACATAGCGTAGTTTGCTGTTGAAGTCGCGTTGATTGGTGTCTGCAACAATTAAGACGTAGCGTGCGATGAATTGATCGGTCGCTAAAATCTCAAGTCGTCGGTTTCGATCCGGCGAAGTCCAATGTTTTCTCAGATTTACTAGGCCTAATGACTCCTGGCGGTCGTTTTAAGCGAGCACTGCAAGAAGAAAACCCACTTCAGATCGTGGGTGTGATTAACGCTTATGCAGCGATGCTCGCGAAACGTAGTGGATTCAACTGTATTTATCTATCTGGGAGTGGTGTTGCCGCAGCGTCTTATGGTTTACCCGATCTCGGCATCACATCCATGGATGACGTATTAGAAGACGCACGAAGAATCACCAATGCGTGCGAATTGCCTCTGCTGGTAGACATAGACACTGGGTGGGGTGGCGCGTTCAACATCGCTCGCACCATTCGCGAGATGGAAAGAGTTGGTGTGGCAGCTGTTCATATCGAGGACCAAGTAGCACAAAAAAGGTGTGGTCATCGTCCGAACAAAGTAATCGTCTCTGCAGACGAGATGTGCGATCGAATCAAAGCCGCGGTCGATGCGAAGGTGGACGAAGAGTTTGTCGTCATGGCTCGAACGGACGCGCTTGCCGTGAGCGGCATGGACGCAGTAGTTGAACGCGTTCAGAAATTTGAGGCGGCAGGCGCGGATGCCATCTTTGCAGAAGCGATGACTGAGTTAGATATGTATCGGGAGATTACGTCGCATGTTGAAATCCCGGTGTTAGCGAATGTGACGGAGTTCGGAAAGACGCCTCTTTATTCGACTGAAGAACTGCGCTCAGTTGGTGTTGCTATGGCGCTCTATCCACTTTCCGCTTTTCGCGCCATGAGTCAAGCGGCAGAGAGAGTGTTCATGAGCATCCGAGCGAAAGGAACACAGGTCGATGATCTGGATTCGATGCAGACGCGAGACGAACTGTATGACGTGTTGGGTTATCACGAATTTGAGCAGAAACTAGACGAACTATTTACAAAGGAAGAGTCGAGTGGTTGATAAGAAACTGGGAGGGGCTGGTCTTAGAGGTCAATCCGCTGGCGAAACTGCGCTATGCACCGTCGGAAAAACCGGTACGGGACTTACGTATCGGGGATATGACATTTCGGATCTTGCGACCGCAACGACGTTTGAAGAAGTGGCGTATCTCATCCTATATGGTGAACTGCCAAATGTAACGGAACTGGAGCAATACCGAAGCAAATTAAGGTCTCTACGTGGACTACCAGACGAGCTCGTGGCGACTCTTGAGCAGATCCCAAGTACCGCACATCCAATGGACGTAATGCGGACGGGCTGTTCACTGCTTGGGAATTTAGAACCGGAAGGAGATTTCGAAAACCAACAGCAGATCGCAGACAGACTGCTAGCGGTCTTTCCATCGATCATTAATTACTGGTACCGGTATTCGCACGATGGCGTTCGGATCGATGTAGAGACGGATACTGACAGCATCGCGGCGCATTTTCTCGCAACATTACTTGGTAGCGATGTTGACCCAATGTTCCAACGCGTTATGGATGTGTCATTGATTTTGTACGCTGAGCATGAATTCAATGCGTCTACGTTTACTGCTCGCGTTTGTGCGTCAACGCTATCCGATATGCACTCTTGCGTAACGGGGGCGATCGGCTCATTACGTGGACCATTACACGGCGGCGCGAACGAGGCTGCGATGGCGCTTATCGAGCAGTTCGAATCCCCTCAGCAAGCTCGAGAACGCGTATTGGAAATGCTTGACACGAAAGAGGTCATCATGGGATTCGGGCACGCGATCTACCGAGAGTCGGATCCACGCAATGCGATTATCAAGGGGTGGGCAGAAAAACTCGCGGAGAAGGTCGGCGACACGCTGCTGTATCCGATTTCATGCGAGGTAGAAAAGACGATGTGGGACGAGAAAAAGCTATTCGCTAATGCGGATTTCTTTCATGCATCCGCATATCACTTCATGGGAATACCGACCAAGCTATTTACGCCGATATTCGTAATTTCGCGCGTTACCGGTTGGACGGCACACATCATGGAACAACGATCAAACAACCGGATTATTCGACCAAGTGCGGACTACATTGGACCTGAACCAAGAAAGGTCGTACCGCTTGCTGATCGATAGTTTCGTCCGGAATTCGTCTTACTAGATTCCAAAGGACTATTTATTGAGTCAAAACGTCGATATCAACATTCGTCCCGCACCTGATAAGGAGTTAGTGGCGATTGCCGAATTCGTACACGGTACTGCGATTGATAGCGACGCGGCAATGGATACTGCTAGAAACTGCCTGATTGATACGCTGGGATGCGGCTTTCTTGCATTGCGATTCCCCGAATGTACGAAAATGCTTGGTCCACATGTCCCTGGTACGGTCGTGCCAAACGGTGCTCGTGTTCCTGGTACATCCTTCGTATTGGACCCCGTAAAGGCAGCATGGGACATCGGTTGCATGATTCGATGGCTTGACTTCAACGATACGTGGTTGGCGGCCGAGTGGGGACATCCATCTGACAATCTAGGCGGCATCCTCGCGGTTGCGGATTTCCTTAGTAGACAACCTGATCGATCGCCGCTCATGATGCGGGATGTGTTAACCGCGATGGTCAAAGCGCATGAAATTCAAGGTTGTCTCGCGCTCGAGAACAGCTTTAATCGCGTCGGTCTAGATCACGTGCTACTCGTGCGCGTTGCGACGGCCGCGGTAGTGATGGATCTCCTTGATGGAACACAAGACCAAATCGTTGATGTGTTGTCACATGCCTTCGTGGACGGATCGAGTCTGCGGACTTATCGACATGCACCAAATGCGGGTCCACGTAAATCGTGGGCGGCAGGCGACGCAACGAGTCGAGGCGTGCAACTTGCGTTGTTTGTATTGAAAGGTGAGATCGGATACCCCAGCGCATTGACCGCGCCGCAGTGGGGTTTCTACGACGTGAACTTCAAAGGCAATTCTTTCGCGTTTCAGCGCGAATACGGTTCATACGTTATGGAGAACGTACTCTTCAAGATTTCGTATCCTGCAGAGTTTCACGCTCAAACGGCGGTTGAAGCGGCGTGTCAACTGCATCCCGCGGTCGTACATCGCATTGATGAAATCGACCGGATTGAATTGACGACACATGAATCGGCAATTCGCATCATTAGCAAGACCGGCGAGCTCAACAATCCCGCAGACCGCGATCACTGTCTGCAATACATGACCGCGATTGGATTGTTAAAGGGGGATCTTGTCGCGGAGGACTATGAGGCAGACGTTGCCGCGAACCCACGTGTCGATCAGCTGCGTGAATTGATGGTCGTCAGTGAAAACGAGCGGTACAGCAACGAGTATCACGAACCCGACAAGCGTTCCATCGCGAACGCCGTACAAGTGTTCTTCAAGGATGGGACTGCGACCGAGCAAGTCTCGATTGAGTATCCACTTGGCCACCGACGTCGGCGCGAGGAAGGTATCCCAGAGCTTGAAGCGAAATTCAGAGCCAATCTGGCGACGCGGTTTTCTGCGAGACAGTGTTCGCGCATCGAGCAAGTTGTGTTCGACCAATCGACGTTAGAAGACATGCCGGTGAACCACTTTGTCGATCTATTCGTTTGACGTTAGTCGATTAACCCAACGCAGATGAGAACGTAGCGTGAAATTTGAACTAGAAGGCAATAAGGTTCAGACGGAAGGCGAGGTGTTTATTGCGAGCACTGCAATTGTGATCGGCAAAGTACTCATGAAGCACCAATCGTCAGTTTGGTGGGGCGCGGTATTGCGCGGCGACTATGAACTCATCACGCTTGGTGAGCGAAGTAATATCCAGGATAACTGCATCGTGCACATGGACGAGGACTATCCAGTCACGATAGGTGATCGCGTCACGGTCGGACATAAGGTCGTGCTCCATGGCTGCACCGTAGGCAACAACAGCCTGATTGGCATCAACTCCGTGGTTATGAACGGCGTTCAAATCGGTGAGAATTGCCTCATCGGCTCGAACACTTTGATCACCGAAGACAAGGTCATACCGGACGGTAGCCTCGTATTGGGATCACCAGGCAAGATCGTGCGTGAATTGACGCTCGAAGAAATTGAGGCAAACACGGATTTCTCCGACCGATACGTTCGAAATTCGGCACGGTATCGAAACACGCTTAAACCTCAAGACTGAACCCAGTCAATGGTCTCTATCGGCACACCGGGCTCAACGAGTGCGAAGCGCGTCATGCTGCTTGGTAGCGGTGAGCTCGGAAAGGAAGTTGCGATAGAGCTTCAGCGTTTAGGTTGTGAAGTTATTGCTGTAGATCGCTACCCTCACGCGCCTGCGATGCAGGTCGCACACAAAGCTCACGTCATCAACATGCTTGATGAGAAGGCGCTTTACGACCTAATCCGTGCGGAATCACCCGATCTCGTCGTTCCGGAAATCGAAGCTATCGCGACTGAAGCATTGCTCACGGTCGAAAAGGAAGGCACCACGGTGGTACCAACGGCTCGCGCAGCGAACTTGACGATGAATCGACGAGGGATTCGAGAGTTAGTGGCTTCCGAGCTGGGCGTTCGTACGTCGCCATACCGATTTGTTGAGTCGCTCGACGAGCTAGTGGAGGCGGTCAATGAAGTAGGGTTGCCCTGTGTCGTGAAACCCGTTATGAGTTCGTCAGGTAAAGGTCAATCAACGATTAAGGCAGAAGCCGACATCGCGAACGCCTGGAACTACGCGCTTGAAGGAACACGCGGCGGCGCAGATTCGCTGATAGTTGAAGGCTTCGTGAACTTCGACTATGAGATCACACTACTCACAGTTCGACATGCTGGTGGCGTGTCATTCTGTGAGCCAATCGGGCACCGTCAGGAAGCAGGTGACTATCGAGAATCCTGGCAACCGCAGCCGATTACAGAATCCGTACTAGCTGAGTGTCAGTCGATCGCGACGGGTGTTTCGGACGCCCTTGGTGGATTCGGTCTCTTCGGTATGGAGTTTTTCATTCAAGGGGATACGGTCTACTTCAGCGAGGTTTCACCCCGACCGCACGATACGGGTCTCGTGACGTTGATCAGCCAGAATCTCTCGGAATTTCAACTGCATGTGCGAGCGATATTGGGGTTACCGATACCCTTGATCCAGCAATACGGTCCCTCCGCTTCGTGTCCGATTCTGGTTAGAGGTGAGTCGGCTGCGGTCGAATTCTCAGATATCGAGCTAGCATTGCTCGAGCCACATACGGATATAAGACTCTTCGGCAAACCTGAAGTCCGTGGGTCACGTCGTATGGGTGTTGTTGTTACGCGGCGTGACTCCGTAGAGGATGCTCGTGCCGCTGCTTTACAGCTGTCTGATCGGGTGCAAGTTGGACCGCCGTCAGACGTTTCACGTGTTTAGCCGTGGCTATGACGAAGCCGAGGCTTGTTGTACAGAAATCAAGTGCAAGTCGGAATCGCAGAAACGAAGGTGAAGTCATCACTCCTTCCTATAATTCGTAAATCATGAATGTCACCATCTCTTCGGTTCACGGACGAACCCACTGGTCATCTCTACTTGCGCTGACGCTGCCGGTCTAGCCGGCGTCTTATTTCCTCTCGGGACATCTGTCCCACCGTTAAACCCCCAACCGCTTTCTCACTCTTGAGAGTTCGAAGATGTTGACATCACCCAATCCCGGTCGGCGTGCCGGTGCGATGCCATTCCACAAATACCGTGCTTTTCCGCGCATTGAGCTAGATGATCGGTCGTGGCCAAATAGTCAGATTGAACGACCGCCCCGTTGGTGTAGTGTCGATCTGCGAGATGGGAATCAAGCACTCATCGATCCGATGAATGTCGATGAGAAGATGGAAATGTACGAGCTCCTGCTTGAGATTGGTTTCACTGAGATTGAAGTCGGCTTCCCGGCGGCGTCGCAGATGGATTTCGATTTCTGTCGCACGATCATTGAAGATGACTTGATCCCACAAGGTGCCCTTGTGCAGGTTCTCTGTCAAGCGCGTCCTGAATTGATCGAACGTACTGTTGATGCGCTGCGCGGCGCAGAAGGCGCGATTTTCCATCTCTACAACTCCACTTCCACGCTTCAGCGTGACGTCGTCTTCAATATGGACCGAGCAGGGATCATTGACCTTGCGGTGAAAGGAACAGAGCTGGTACGCGACATCACTCGTGATCTCGGTGATACCGAAGTCACATTCGAGTATTCCCCAGAGAGTTTTACCGGAACTGAATTAGATTTCGCGATCGAGATCTGCGACGAGGTTGCAAATACGTGGGGTGCAACAGAAGAGCATCCTGTCATCATCAACTTGCCATCAACGGTTGAGATGGCGACTCCCAATATCTATGCAGATCAGATCGAGTATTTCTGTCGAAATTTCCCGAACCGTGACCGGGCCGTAATCAGTCTCCACACACATAATGACCGTGGCACTGGCATCGCAGCAACTGAATTGGCGTTAATGGCGGGTGCAGAGCGCGTCGAAGGTACGCTATTTGGAAACGGTGAACGCACCGGCAATTGTGACATCATGACAATGGCGATGAATCTATTCTCCCAAGGAGTAGATCCCCAACTCGATTTTCGCGACATGCCTCGTATTCGTCAGATCGCTGAAGACGTGACCAAGATCCGCGTGCACGAAAGACACCCATACGCGGGCGATCTTGTGTTTACCGCATTTTCTGGGTCGCATCAAGATGCGATTAAGAAGGGGATGGCTGTTGTTAAAGAAGACCTTTGGGAGGTTCCCTACTTACCGATTGATCCTGCGGACGTAGGCTCTTCATATAAAGAATCCGTTCGCGTTAATAGCCAGTCTGGCAAAGGTGGTGTTGGGTTCATCCTAGAACAGCACTACGGGATCTCACTACCACGAGAAATGCTTCAAGAGTTCGCGAAACGCGTACAGGTGCTTACTGAGGATCTCGATCGTGAGGTGAGACGTGACGAGATTCTTCAAGCGCTTTTCGACACGTTCGAAGCGCAAGAAGGACCTTATGCCTTACTCGATTACGAACTCAACAACGCGGCCAACGATAAGCTCGTGTGCGAAGGTTTGATCCAAGTGTCCGAAAATGAAGTTTCGATAAGTGGGAAGGGATCCGGGCCGATCGAAGCATTCGTTAATGCGATGGTTGCGACTTTGAACGAACCGCTAAACGTTGCGGCATATCACGAGCATGCGTTGCGCGACGGCGACGTCGTTGGAAAAGACGCTCAGGCCGTAGGAATCGTCTCGATCGAGTTTGCCGAAGGTTCGGTATTCGGTGTCGGACGAAGCAAAAATACCGTAACCGCCTCTCTACTGGCGATCATTTCCGCGATCAATCGGCGATGGTCTCAACAACAATAATCAGTATGAGATAGACTGACACCATCCACCATAGTATTTAGTAGAGAGTCACAAACGGGGAAGCACGAAAAAGCCAGAACTCAGACGTATACATTCTTCGTGTATACCGTACTGGACCACAAGTCGGAGTTTGATTGCGCTGAACGGTACGCCTCAATTATCGGTTCTCTGTAGCGCGAAATTCGTTCGCTAGTAGCTCTCCAGTTGTTTCAATCCAATTTCTGTACTCGCCGTCTCGAAGAGCGTTCGTAGTGTTCTCCAGTAATTTCCTTTCGCTCGAAGAGAGTCGATTTGCCGTTTCAGGATTAATGCTTTCAAGTATGTTCGAAGCGGCTTGTACCTTGCCTAATTCATGGAGACGTTTAACCAACCGTGACGCATATACGACGACGGATTCGTTTAGCGATAGGGCTCGTAGAAAGGACTCGTCGCTTGATTCATCTAGTAAAAGGTAGGCTTCGAGCACTTCTCTTTCCGCACTCGCTCCAGATTCCAGAAATCGCCTTAGCAGTTCGCTGATTTGTGGTACGAGCGCACCGTGATGTGGTGAGAGGCAAGGTCGATCGTCCCACCATATTGGCCACCAACCCAATAAAAGATCAGCGTGCTCAGAGCAATCACGCGTTAGCCCAATCACGAGCGAAATGGCAGCTCGCGTCCAATCGGACGCAGGAGATTCGAGTGATTTGGAATCTAGCAGACTGAAGTGATTGAGAAGCCTGATGCAGTGATCGAGGAGTCCGACGTCTAAAGCCAGGCTGCTACACATCAAAGTAAGTGACTGGGAGCGACCATGATGGGAATCGACGTCGTATTCACGAGAGAGTGTGTTGACTAGCTCCTCGCGTCTATTCTCCGTATAGTCATCTAGTCCAATTTCAATTCGACGAGCAATTTGTTGGAAATTCTCATTCTTACGTCCAAGTATGGCATCGTGTATCGAATCTAGCGCCCTATACAGTTTTAGAGCGCCTTCACTTTCTTCAATTTCAGCGTCATACGCTTCGATTAGCGTCTCCTGAAGTCGTAGGAGCAGATCCTTTATTTCGTTAGTAGTTAGTTCAGCGCCAGAACCTTGACCCAGCAACCAGTTAGCTACTATGGTGTTCGGACGGCGAAAGATGAAAAACAGGAAGTTTCTACGCGATATCGAACAGTCGGGGTCGAGACGTTGAATTCTCAGGTCCAGATTCAATTGTTCGACAAGGTCATCCGTAAACAAGAGTGTCCACGAAAGGAGCTCGAGTGCTATTGGATTGTGCTGGTCAATCGTGAGGATTTCACGAAGACTCTCTAACGATTCACTGCGTTTGAATACATCGATATCGGCGTCGAACTGGTTCCTGAGATTGAAGTGGTTTCTTATCGATACCAATCGCATGACTGACTCACGGTCTGTGTTCACGTTCGCTTCAAGTTCCGCCAAAGTTTGCGGGCATGGACCAACGAATAGTCGATCTTCGACTAGTGGACGGTTCCAACAGTGCTTTCGAGCCTGTTCACGCGATTCAACGATTTGTGACAAGCGATTCTCAGTACATTGATTCAACTCGATTTCGCAAGTCCGAAACGCTCGTCTATCAAACAATTCAAACGCATTTGATACCTCACAGCGATCGTCGGTCGGCGCTGCTGCCGTTTCCGCAAAAACGCTCTGACAAACAATCGAAACTAGCACCGTGAACGCTACACCACTCGTTACACGATAGTTCACGAAATCCATGTTTAAACGGATCATCATTGCACGATCGCAGTAAAGTGATTCATCTGATCGCTCTAGCGGCGTCTTCTCGAATCGAAATATTCGGAATTGTGTTCCTTTACGAGTACGATGCCAATTTGAAATCGGCCTTCAATCTCGACTCTGCTCGCCGTGACCTTCCTGTTTCTGTCTTTCAACACCAAAATCGTCGTCAAACGGCAATTGTGTGATCGTCGCCGATTTGATGGCGTTGTCGACGATTTCGATGATCTCGACACGATAGTTCTCGATTGTTATTGAAGTCTGACCAGACGGAACGCGTCTTAGGTGATCGAGAACCCATCCGTTTACCGTTCGAGGTCCATCTTCCGGTAGCGTCCAGTGTGCGGTGTTGTTGAGTTCGTGAAGTAGGGTATTGCCGGTAACCCGATAAGTGCTGTCATCGATGGGTGTGATGACACCAGTGTCCGTTTCGTGTGAGCTTAGCGTAAATTCCCCTACGATTTCTTCGATGATATCGTCGATCGTAATCAAGCCAACGACGACGCCATATTCATCGACAGCAATGCTGAATCGTCGACGTCGCTGTTTGAAGTTATTGACGAGTCGTGATAGCGGAACTTGGCTAGGCGTGTAGTACGTGTTTTCGAGAACCGCAATCAAATCCTCTTTAGTTGCATCTGGGTTCTGCATCAGTCGGTTCGCTTCCCGCATGTGCAGGATACCTTGAATATCGTTGATGGTACTGCGATATGCGGGTAGACGCGTATGACCAGCTGCAGCGATACGCTGACGAATCTCAGACATCGATTCGTTGAGGTCAATCCCGTAGATCGCTTCTCGTGGTTGCATCACATCACCGACCGTCTGCTCTTCTAAACTCAAGATGTTCAAGATCATGAGCTGTCTGTTACGGGGAAGTTTTCGAGCCTGATCAAAAACCTGACGCAACTCGTCTTCGGTCAAGTCTTCGTCGTCGACGACTCCACGCGTAAATGGCTTGACGACGAACGCGCCACAGAAATTCGAAAAAGACACTAGATACTTCATGATCGATTGAAGCGGTAGCAGTACGTACGCACTTGGATACGCAATCGATTCCGGTCGTACAGCGCCGATCGTTTTAGGTGCGATGTCTGCGAAAATCAAGAAGATAAACGTAATGGACACGGTCGTGATGACACCACCGAGCTCGGTGCCAAACCATCGAACGAAAACCACGTTTGCGACGACGGCGGCTGAGTAGTTGACGAGGTTATTGCCGATCAAGATAACGCCAAGCAGTCGGTCCTTGTGCTGCAGCAGTCGATATGCGCGTCGTGCGCCACCGTGGCGTTTGCGAACAAGCGCACGCATTCGATAGACGTTCAGTTTCATCATCGCTGTTTCAGCGCCCGCAAAAAAGGCGCTCATCAACAGCAGAATGAATACAGCAAGGATCAATACCCAGGCGGGTACTACGAACGTTTCCATTTGATTTGAATTGAGTTGATTAGAGGTTAGGTCCCATAGCCGAAAACGAACTTAAGTCCGAAATAGCTAATGAGCAATATGGCAAATGCGAGAAGCGATAGCCGTGCAGAAATTTGACCGCGCCAACCGAACCATAACTGGCCACAGATTAGCGCGAGATAGAGAACCCAGCACGTTAGCGCGAGTCCCATATGCAAGACATAGTTGCCTTGCTGTACGAAGTCCCAGCGGAAGATGAAACCGGTAACGACAGTCAACGTGAGTAATGAAACGCCTAGCCACAGCAAATGCATCGCGGTGGCTTCAACTGTTTGAAGCGGTGGCATTAACTTCACGAACGCGGTCGAGTCGTTCTTCTTGAGTCGCTGGTGCAGAACGATGATGGCACCCGCCTGTACGGCTGCTAAACCTAGCGTAGCGTAGGTCAGCATGCTGATCAAAACATGTGCAATGATCGAAGGTTGATCAATCGGAGTACCTTGGAACGGCGAAAGGAGTAAGCCGATGAACAGTGAGATGATTGCGAGCGGTACCGTGACGAGCGCTAACACTCGATAGCCTTGCACGAGGTAGAGATAAAACGTACAGACCATCGCGACAAAGGTCATGACGATCGCACTGGACCAGATCGAAAGAGAGATCCCCGACCCAGTGCCGACGATTAGTACCGCATATATCAGGTGCATACCCATAGCTGGCGTTACGAGCGCAGCAACCCGCCTATTCGGAAACGACTCAATCGCTTTCGAACGTAACTGCAGCCAGAGATAGAGCAGATACAGTAATGCTGCAACGCCACCAAACAGGTCAGGCGCAATTTGCTGTGTAAATAGATCGTGCGTCACAGGATTTTTAAAAATTAGAATTCACGCGCCGATGACCAGCGCGACTTTGCGCAATCATGTTTGACAATCTAACGAACAAACTTACGCAGACTTTCTCGGGGATTCGTACTCGGAAACTGACTGAGAACAACGTTGCTGAAGCGATACGTGAGGTCCGCACGGCGTTGCTTGAGGCTGACGTTGCCCTTGAAGTCGTTATCCCGTTCGTCGAAGCCGTCAGGAAGAAATCTGTAGGGCGAGAGTTTGTCGCATCGGTGCGACCTGGTGACATGTTCGTGAAATTCGTCCACGACGAGCTGGTGTCGCTCATGGGGACGGAAGTTTCCAGCCTCGAGCTCAGGACATCAAAAAAACCAGCTGTCATTTTAATGGCTGGACTACAAGGAACAGGCAAAACAACCACCGCGGCCAAGCTCGCGCGGTATCTTCGAAGTGAGCAAGGCCAAAAGGTCGCAACCGTTTCGGCAGACGTATACCGACCTGCAGCCATTGAGCAACTACGCGTGCTAACAGAATCGGTTGAAGCCTCGTTCATTGAGACGTCGGTCGATGAGGACCCTCTCGAAATCGTTCAGAATGCCGTCGCGCAGGCGCAGGAACTTGAGAGCGATACGCTCATCGTCGACACGGCTGGACGACTCGCAATCGACGATGAAATGATGTCCGAGATCCAGCAACTGCACGATAGACTACAACCCACAGAAACTCTGTTCGTCGTGGATGCGATGACCGGGCAGGATGCTGCCAAGACTGCGAGAACGTTTGATCGAGTATTACCGCTAACCGGCGTTGTATTGACGAAAGCCGATGGTGACGCACGAGGCGGGGCAGCGCTTTCGGTACGAGCCATCACGCACAAACCGATCAAGTTTCTTGGTACGGGTGAAGGTCTCGATGGACTTGAACTGTTTCATCCAGATCGTTTGGCTTCGCGCATCCTCGGGATGGGTGACATCCTAGGTTTAGTTGAAGAAGCGGAAAAGAAAGTCGATGTAGAAGCATCTGAACGTGTCGTTAAGCGCATGCTGCGAGGCGCTTCGTTCACATTCGATGACATGCGTGAGCAGATAAAGCAAATGACAGAGATGGGCGGTATGTCGAGTGTGCTTTCGAGATTACCTAACGCGCCAAACGTGAAGGTCAAGGAAACGGACGATGACGTCATCCGAAAACACGCGATCATTATTGATTCCATGACGGCGAAGGAGCGTGCGTTTCCGAATCTCTTAAATATCCCGTCTCGTAAAGAGAGGGTGGCGGCAGGCAGTGGCACTCGTATCCAAGACGTGAATTTCACGATTCGCAAGTTCAAGCAAATGCAGAAAGCCACGAAACGACTCAGCCGAATGGGACGTTCCAGCAAGATGCTAGCGCAGCTTGAGCAAATGATGGCTGAGAACCAGTGAGTTAGAAGTGCAACGCTTGCACGACGTTATAGACCTCAAGCTTTATTTCCTCTCTAGCCACGATTAACTGCAACCATTTGATAGTGCTGCTAAGTAAAATCCGCCGCTCGCTCATCTAGGTGAAACGCCTTTTCCATGGTCGTAATCCGTCTTGCTCGACATGGCTCGATACACAAACCGTTCTATCATGTGACTGTCGCTGACCGACGCGCACGTCGCGACGGAACGTTTATTGAGCGAGTTGGTTTCTACAACCCGATTGCAAAGGGGAAAGCAGAGCGCCTACGCATTGATCTCGCACGCGTTGACTATTGGATCGGTCAAGGCGCGCAAACATCGCAGACCGTTTCTCGTCTGGTTAAGGAAGCACGGCGCGCAGAGCAAATCGGTCCTGTAGAGGTCGTTGAAGAAGCGGAAGAAACAGCCGAAGCTGTTGAAGAAGACGCGTCTGAAGTAGTCGAAGCAACTGCAACTGAAACGGCAGCTGATGCGAAAAAGGAGGAAGCTGCCACCGACGCGAACGCGGATGATGAGTCGGCCGCGGCAGCTGAAGGTGAAGATGCGTCTGCCGAAGCGAAGTCTGACGATGGGTCCACCGCTGACGCTGTCGCTGAGGAAGAACCAACTCCGGAGACGCCAGTAGCGGAAGCTGCGGCTACAGCGGAATCTGAAGAAGCTGCGGTCGAAGCGTCGTCTGAAGAAGATTCAGATGTCGCGGCGACTAGCGACGAAACAGCAGAATCGGAGTCAGAAGCAAGTTCAGAGCCTGCGACTGACGAAAGTGACTCGGAAGACGAGAAACCTGCTGCTTAACGGTTGAATCCTGACCAAATCGTTGTCCTAGGACGTGTTGGTTCTGCGTATGGTGTAAAAGGTTGGGTACATGTCCATTCTTTTACCGATCCGGAATCCAACCTTCTTGATTTCAAGCAACTCTATCGAAAAAGCGACGACGAGACGTGGCAACAATTCGAGAGTATCGAATTTCGTAAATACCGTGACGGTTTGATTGCGAGGATCGATCGGTGCGAGGATCGAACAGCCGCTGAAGCACTGCGCAATCTTGAACTTGGCGTTCGTCGGGACGCGTTACCGTCGCTTGAAGAGGACGAGTTCTATTGGGTGGATTTAATCGGTCTTGAAGTCGTGAATACGGAAGACATCACCCTTGGGAGAATTTCGAACGTAATTGAAACTGGCGCGTCGGGGGTACTTGATGTCCGAGGTGAAAACGGTGCGTACCTCATACCTTTCGCGAAACCCATACTGCATTCCATTTCAGTGACGAAGTGCGTGAAAGTACGGTGGCACGTTGATTGGCGAGTCTAAGCTAGTGACATGTGGATTGGCGTAGTAACAGCGATGCCGCAATTAATCGCGGCAGGAATGAGTGACGGTGTCGTCGGTCGGGCGGTTGCTACGGATCAACTCGACGTCGAACTTTTCAATGTCCGCGATTACGCCAAAGATCGTTATGGTTCAATCGATGACCATCCATTCGGTGGCTCGCCGGGCATGCTAATGATGGCTGAACCGCTCGCAGCGTGTACCGATGATGCACTGAAAAAGTCGCCAGTTGCTTCACCGAAAACGATTTACCTCAGCCCACAAGGCAAGACGTTCAACCAGGTGATCGCTCGCGAGCTAGCCGCGCTAGAGGCGATGTTGTTGATCAGTGCGCGATACGAAGGAGTAGATGAACGTTACATTGACGAATATGTTGACGTTGAAATTTCGGTCGGAGACTACGTCTTGTCAGGGGGTGAAATTCCCGCGCTTCTTGTCATCGATGCCGTAGCGCGTCTCGTCAAGGGAACGCTGGGGAACGAAAAGTCAGCAATGGACGACTCGTTCGGGGATAATTTACTTGAGGGTCCGCAATACACGCGACCACGTGAGTGGCGTGGAAAGGCGGTTCCTTCAGTGCTGACATCGGGTGATCACGCGGCTATTGCACAGTGGCGCCATGAGCAAGCTTTGTTACGTACTTGGCAGCGACGTCCAGAGCTGCTGACGGGTCGGCGATTTGATTCAGCAGAAAAGGCATGGCTAGCACGTCATGCCAACAAGGAACACGAGTAGGGAGTCGAGCGATGGGCAGGAAAGGATTCGTTGATCTGGTTGAGGAGCGACATCTTCGCGAATTGACGGCGCGTGGCTCAAGCGTTGATGAAGGCGGTAAGGCGAAAACTGCGATTCCCGACTTTTCGACGGGCGATACCGTTGCGGTTCAGGTAGTTATCACTGAAGGTGAGAAAACGCGTCTGCAACGTTTTGAAGGCGTGGTCATCGCCAAGAGGAACCGTGGGTTGAACTCTTCATTCACCGTCCGCAAGATCTCCCACGGCTTCGGTGTTGAGCGTACGTTTCAACTCCATAGTCCGTTGATCGACAGCATTCAGGTCAATCGACGCGGCGATGTGCGCAAGGCGAAGATCTACTATTTACGTGAGCGATCTGGGCGATCCGCACGGATCAAAGAAAAAATCTAAAGCTACGGCGTCTAATGTGGTCACGACCATGTCGACCACTAAGACTGTTTCAGACGATATCCAACAGTACCTCGATACGATCTGGTACGAACGGAATCTCTCTTCGAACACTGTAAAGTGCTACCGACAAGATCTCCAAGCCTTTGAACAGTGGCTTGGAAAGAGGATTCGCGACTGCACACGCGAGGACTTGCAGGCGTACTTAGCTGAGCATGTCGTACATGGCAAAGCGTCCAGTAGTCGTTCGCGATTCCTTTCGAGCGTACGCGGTTTCTTCAATCATGCTGTTGAGAAAGGTCTACTTTCCGACAACCCAATCGCGAATGTTGAGAACCCGAAACTGGCTAAGAACCTACCTGACTATCTATCGGAGAGCGAAGTAGAAGCACTGCTGAATGCGCCTCAACCGCAAGAGAGCGCGGTTGAATGGCGGGATAGAGCGATGCTTGAAGTGCTATATGCGACGGGACTAAGGGTTACTGAACTCATCGAACTCAAGCGCGAAAGCATCAATCTGAACCAAGGCGTCGTGCGTGTGATCGGCAAAGGCAACAAGGAGCGGATCGTGCCACTCGGCGAAGAAGCGCTCACGTGGGTAACAAGCTATACAAAGAACGCGCGTCCGAAGTTGCTGTCTAACGTACCGACCGATGTGTTGTTTCCGAGTAAGCGTGGCCAATTGATGACACGGCAAACGTTTTGGTACGCCATTCGACGTTATGCCGAGAGAGCAGGGATTGATCGGCATCTATCGCCGCATACGCTTCGACACGCATTCGCTACGCATTTATTGAATCACGGTGCGGATCTGCGCGCAGTACAGATGATGCTTGGGCATGCAAGCCTCTCGACGACACAGATATACACACGGGTTGCGAACGAACGATTGAAGTCGTTACACGCAATTCATCATCCACGTGGGTGAACATACTGATACTTATTCATGGAAAGCGGACTATCGTGAAAGTGACTAAATCGAACTACCTATCAGCGATTTGCCTTGCGTGCATAACGTTGCTCGTCGTGCTTCCGATGAAGGCAAATGACGAAGTCGAATCCTTCGTGAACACGCTAATGGGTGCGAACAATCAGGTTCTCAACATCAAACCTTCGGAACTTGAAGGTTTTTACGTTGCGACGATGCAAGACTACTCCGTTCTCTATGTATCTGAAGATCGTCGTTGGATCATACGCGGCGACCTGATTGAGATAAAACACGAACCTCAATTGTCACTGATCGCTCATACCGAGCGACATATTGGATCAATGAGGGAGACGGAGCTCAACGCCTTATTGGCAAAGGACGTGATCGCTTTCGCGCCGCCGTTTGAATCGCCGAAAGCGGTGGTTCACGTATTCACCGACACGACATGTGGATATTGCCAAAAACTTCATGCTGAGATGGCGGACTATCACGGAAAAGGTATTGAGATTCGTTATTTAGCGTTTCCGCGTGCAGGCATCGACAGCGAGCCGTATAGTGCCATGGTATCGGCGTGGTGCTCGGACACACCACACAACGCTTTGACACAGTTGAAACTCGGCGCAGAAATCGAAACTAAAACGTGCGAAAATCCTGTTGCTGACCAGTATCGCCTGGGTCGGTTGTTCGGCCTTCGAGGTACCCCACTTCTCGTTTTAAGCAACGGCAAAACGATCGGCGGTTACGTTAACGCAGAAGAACTTGAGGAAATCCTCAAAGGTGAAGGATTAATGTGATTTAGGGTGGTATTAATATGGTAAGAGACTTATATAACATATTGAAATCAAAGGATATTTTTAATCTTGATGTGAAAGGTATTCAGTGCCTACCATTGCTTCGCTACGATGTGCGTCTACCGATAAGAAACCAAAGCCGAAACATGAAGCTGCGTATCATTTACGTGAGCCGCTGTTGCCGTTTAAGGGGATCGGGTAGCACTTTACGGCGACGCATATGACACGACCGGTTAATCTAGATCTCATCGCGTTTCGACTGCCAATTGCAGCGATTACATCAATATTGCATCGGATCTCCGGCGTAGTTCTCGTTTTCGGTGTAGGTTACTTTTCGTTCTTATTGAATCTCACGCTCGAATCGCCGGAATCTTTCAATTGGGTCTTTGATGCAGTAGGTTCCACCTACCACGGATTTCTCGTGTGGGTTGTCCTGACGGCGGTTTCATTTCACTTCTTTGCTGGTATTCGACATCTGCTGATGGACTTTCACCTCGGCATTTCCCTTCGGGTAAGTCGGGTCTCGGCTTGGTCTGTTTTGGCGCTCACTAGTGTAGCTTCGATCGGTTTAGGTTGGTGGATTGCTACATGAGCGAATCTAGACCCTCGAAACGTGGATTGATCGACTTCATCGCACAACGACTGACCGCGGTGATAATCGGAATTTACGTTATCCATATCGCAGTGATTTTTGCGCTCAATGGCGACATGGACTACGTTGCATGGCGAGGTTACTTTACGTCAGGTTATTCGCTCTTACTTTCCTCACTAACTGTCCTTGCAATCGTCGTACATTCTTGGATTGGAATGTGGACGATCGGCACCGACTACATTCGAGGTTCAGGAATCGCGAACAAACTCCGTTTAGGGTACCAGGCGCTCATCGGAGTCGTGTTAATCGCCTTTCTTATATGGTCCTTAGGGCTCATCTGGGGTCTACTATGACCGACATTCGTACGATGGAATTCGATGGCGTCATCATTGGCGGCGGTGGCGCGGGTATGCGCGCGGCGATGCAGATCGCTCAGTCAGGTTACAGAACAGCGGTCATTTCGAAAGTATTTCCGACGCGGTCTCATACCGTATCCGCTCAAGGCGGGATCACCTGCGCAATCGGGAGCGATGATCCGGAGGACGACTGGCGGTGGCATATGTATGACACCGTGAAAGGGTCGGACTACATCGGCGACCAAGCTGCGATTGAATACATGTGTAGTGTCGGACCAGAGGCCATTTACGAACTTGAACACCTAGGGCTGCCATTTTCCCGAACTGAATCAGGTCGAATTTACCAACGGCCATTCGGTGGACAATCGAAGGACTACGGCAAGGGCGGGCAAGCGGCGCGTACTTGTTGTGCCGCTGATCGCACCGGTCATGCACTCCTGCACACGTTGTACCAAGCCAACATCAAGAACAATACGACCTTCCTATCCGAGTGGTTTGCTGTTGATCTTGTTAAGAATCAAGATGGCGCCGTCGTTGGATCATTAGCGATTTGCGTAGAGACTGGCGAGCTCGTTTACATCAAGTCGAATGCCACGGTATTAGCAACTGGTGGTGGTGGGCGTATTTACTACAGTACGACTAACGCGCTAATGAACACTGGCGACGGCTTGGGAATGTCGTTACGTGCGGGTTTTCCTGTCCAGGATATTGAAATGTGGCAATTCCATCCAACAGGAATTGCGGATGTTGGGATCTTGATCACTGAAGGTGCGCGGGGTGAAGGTGGCTACCTGATCAATAGTGACGGTGAGCGGTTTATGGAGCGATACGCACCGAATGCAAAAGATTTGGCTGGTCGCGATGTCGTAGCCCGTGCCATGGTTCTCGAGATCGCCGATGGCAGAGGGTGTGGACCTAACAAAGATCACGTGCTACTGAAGCTCGACCACTTAGGTGAAGCGACTTTGAACGAACGGTTGCCTGGAATAACTGACCTTGCGCGCACGTTTGCACATGTTGACCCGCTGCGAGAACCGATCCCGGTCTATCCAACATGTCACTACATGATGGGCGGAATCCCGACAGATGTCACCGGTCAAGCACTCACGCAGGATGAGTTTGGGCGGGATGTAACCATTGAGGGACTGTACGCCGTTGGCGAAGTAGCATGCGTTTCAGTTCATGGTTCAAATCGCCTCGGTGGTAATTCACTATTAGACCTCATCGTTTTCGGTCGCGCTGCTGGACTACATATCGAGGAAGTGATGAAACAAGGAGTTTCATATTCAGACGCTTCAGTTGATGACCTCGACTTAGCGATGACACGCTATCAGCGATGGGAGAGGTCGAAGGAAGGTGAGGAGCCTCTCCAATTGAAGAAAGAACTGCAGATGACTATGCAGGAGAGTTTTGGCATTTTCCGTACGGGCGAGCCCATGGAACGTGGTCGTGCGAAACTAGAGGAACTTCGAGAACGTATTGAAAGTGCACACTTGGTCGATAAGAGCAATGCGTTTAACACGGCACGCATCGATGCGTTGGAGCTCGAGAATCTCCTGGAGATTGCTGATGCAACGGCTTATGCCGCGTTGGGTCGTACTGAAAGTCGCGGTGCGCACGCACGGGACGATTTCCCTGAAAGGGACGACGAAGAGTGGCTGTGCCACTCGATGTATTACCCGACTGATCATCGCGTCAGCAAGCGAGCCGTGAATTTCGCACCAACTCAGATAGACGCGTTTGAACCCGCTGTTCGGGAGTATTAGCGTGCGGGTGAGTATTTACCGATACGTGCCGGAGCACGACGACGCTCCGCGCATGCAAGACTACGAATTCGAGCTGCCGAAAGATCGGGAATTGATGGTTTTGGATGTGCTCGAAGAGCTTCGAATAGAGGATCCAACCATCGCATATCGACGATCCTGTCGTGAGGGTGTTTGCGGATCGGACGGTATGAACATGAACGGGCGCAATGGGCTCGCGTGTAAAACGACCGTCTCGTCAATCGTCAATCGAGATCGGTTGACTCTTCGACCGTTGCCTGGATTACCTGTCATCCGAGATCTCGTCGTGGACATGTCTCAGTTCTACGCACAGTACGAGAAAATCGATCCGTATCTAATCAACGATGAAGAACCGCCCGAAAAAGAGCGACTACAGAGTGTTGAAGAGCGGGAAGAGCTCGATGGCTTGTACGAATGCATCCTGTGCGCATGTTGCTCGACATCGTGTCCTTCGTTCTGGTGGAATCCGGATAAATTCATCGGTCCAGCGGGGTTACTTCAGGCATATCGGTTCTTAGCTGATTCACGCGACACGGCAACGAGCGAGCGGCTCGAAAAACTGGGCGATCCTTATAGTGTGTTTAGATGCCGAACGATCATGAATTGCGTTGATGCATGCCCGAAGGATTTGAATCCGACAAGAGCGATTGGGAAGATTCGATCGATGCTCATCGAAGGTCGATAGAAGCTACCTGTGACGGCTAGTCGATACCGGATTCATCAAATGTAGTAGGTCAGAGAAGATAGCTCCTCGTTATCGGAACTACAAAACCGCTCTTTTCCCCGAAGTAGTGAGCGAACACTTCTGAAGGTTTCAGACGAGACTCATTTTTCATACGCTTTAGGCGTATCAAGCGTCGAACTAGCTCTGCCATCGAAATTCCAAATGACCGAGCTTCCTTCCGCAACCATGGCTTGTCTGCGCGGTCCATTCTTCGAACCGAAATGCAGGTACCCATGAGATCTCCTACTCGGTTAGGGTCACGGTCGATGATGTCGTGATGGAACACAAATTGTGGGATCTTATCGTCTGTACGCAACGTGGAAATGCAACAGCTGCGTCAGTTCCTAGTCAGAGCTGAATGCGGTGGAATGTAAAACACTTCTCGTGATGCGGTTGGGAACGCGAGAGGCGGTTAGACTGCACGGTTTGGTCTGCTTAATAGTGTCGAGAATCCCATCGTCAAGTAGTGAGGTATCTGGTTCCGTCGCAGCATTTAGGGTTTTGGGTCTAACCTAACATCGAGAGTCGCTAACATATCACTTAAGACATTTGCGAAGAAGCACCGCATACAAGCTTGATGTACGTTCTAATCTGCCGGTCTACACGTCAATCGATGCGCTTCTTAGTTGCCTTTTCCGTGTTCTGTTTCGCGCAGGTCAGCCAAGCGACATTCAGTACGAGTATCGGTCAACACGTTTATCTGAGTCAGGCTGCTATTGATTTCGGTAGTTTGAGTCCGACGAATATCGCACTGCTCATTGTGCTAGGAATCGTTGCAGTACTTGTGCTGGCGTGGGGGATACGAAGGTCAGTCCTGCGAAGAAGGTTAGCTTCTTCGCGAGCTGAAAGGCATGGTACGGCCGGTTCGGGGACCGCTACCAATCTCTTAGCTCGTTCTCGACCAGAAAAGACGGAGCTAATTCGCACGATCGTGATCGGGAGCGAGGGCGACGTCGATGTGAAATTCGTAAATGAAGGGGTATCGTCACGCCACGCAGAATTGTTGGTGCTTCGTCAAGTTGATTCGAGTCCGCTAATGCCTCTTGAACCTGTTTATTACATTCGCGATATGGCTAGTACGAGAGGGGTTGAAGTGTTGCGAAGCGGCGATTGGATGCAGTTCCATGCGGACGTCGTACTAGATGACGAGCAACTGAGAATAGGCGAGGTCGAAACTACAGCCGCGGAGATAAATCGACTCGCAGTTGAAACTAGACGAGCGACAAACGACGACGAAATGGCGCACTAAGACAGAATCCGCATTATTTAAGTAGAAATTCTGAGCGCGACGCGCACGAAACTTCGAGTTCAAAGGGAAATGACGTGAAAGTAGGTTTTTTCGGAATCGGATCAGGAGCTTCGGCAGATCCCACTGTTGCTATCAATCTGGCGCATCACGCTGAAACTGCTGGATTGGAATCCATGTGGACGGGAGAGCATGTTGTCTTTCCATCGCCTCGCCAACCACCTTCACCCGCTGCACCCGATCACCCGATGCTGCACCCGAGCACAGTATTGGCATTTCTTGCGGCTAAGACATCAACGATTCGACTAGGCACCGGCATCGTACTCATCGCACAACGCAATCCACTAGTTCTCGCGAAAGAAATGGCGAGCTTAGACGTGCTTTCTAATGGACGCTTGATATTAGGAATTGGTGCCGGATATCTTCATCAAGAGTTCGCCGCGCTCGGAATACCTTTTCACGAGCGTGGCGTACGCAGCAACGAATACATTGAGATCATGCGTGCGTTGTGGAACCAGGATCAACCTACCTTTGAAGGTCGTTTCTATCAGTTCAGCGAAATCGATGCGCAACCGAGACCAATTCAGCGAGGCGGACCTCCGATCGTTGTAGGCGGCACGAGCCCCGGTGCATTACGTCGCGCTGCGAAATATGGTCAGGGTTGGTACGGTTTTGCGATGAATGTCGATCAGACTGCTTCAGTCGTTGAACGACTACGCGACCTAGACGGTGGGGACCAGCTGGAAATTAGTGTAACACCATCAATGCGCGTTGATGCCGCTGCGATCGACGCATTCCGAGGCGTCGGAGTCGACCGAATAATTTCGCTGATTCCACAAGATGAGTCCCGCGCGAAACAAGCAATCGATGCACTTGTAGCTGAAAACGCCAACGCCTAACGCACAAGCAAATCTAGTTCGTTCGAATCGTACCGTTAGTCTCGACGATTACGCGTGTCGACTTGGTGGGATTCTCGGAAAGCACTGGCTGCGATTTGTCGATTGTCTGATACGCGCCTACCGCATCGAACGGCCACGTATGTGAAATCCGACGCAACTCCAATGTATGTGGTCCAGGAACTGGGCCATGTGAGGCAGGAATCTTCAATTGCGCTTCTGCGCTTGGATCGAGCCGAACTCGTGCAATAGGTGCGTTCGGGTCATCGGGAATTAGCGTGACCCAATACATGCCCAAAGGGTGTTCGATCGCATCGTGAATAGGTAATGGTTGCTCGATGGCTACTCGTCGGGCGTCAATAAGAAACGCAGAACGTCGCATCCAATTCACGAGTAATGGGAACCATTCTCTGGTATCGGGATCGCCGGACGCCAGCCCGACACCGTGCTCGCCATACCCAAACACATGCATCTCTGCGGGTACTCCTGCACGTCGCAATGCATCGTAGAACAATGTCGATTGTTCTGAAGAAACGATATCGTCTTCGTGCGTGTGGACTAGAAACGTCGGCGGCGTTCGCTCGTTGACTTTCGTGTCCGTAGCGAGGTACTCGGACGCCTTTCGACCTCGCACCGTACCATTGCTAACGCCGTAAACTGGCACTAGAAAGTCTGGTACAGAAGACTCTCGATCGATAGGATCACCTGCGTTTGACTGTTCCCTGAGATCACTCGTGCCGACTGCAAACGTCAGATGCCCGCCCGCGGAGAATCCAAGCATTCCGACTCGATTCGGATCGACACCGAGTCGTTCTGAATGGTGCCTGACATACCGAACGGCGCGTTGTCCATCCAGTAAGGATGTTGTTGAATGGTATTTAGGACCGACACGGTAGCGTAGTACGAAAGCTCTTACACCGACTTTATTGAAGGCAGCTGCGACGTGGAGACCTTCGTGTGTCGACGCAAGGATTCGATATCCGCCTCCCGGGCAAACGATCACACCTGCACCGGTGTCGTTACGGTCTAAGTCCGTATGTACCGAAAGCGCAGGAATATCGGTGGGTTCGGTACCTTCAGCCTGTGGTGCATCATGCGGCCACAACCGTTCAGAGAAGTCGCTCAGGGTGTTATTCGCGCTACGCGCTTGCTTGAGCTAGATTCGCGGCAAGACGTTGGTAACGTTCAGGTGCTGGAATCCTGTACGAATCGCGTACTTTCTCGAGGGGTTGTTCTAGCAGTGCTTCCCAGTCCGCGGCGAGGAGCCATCCCGCCGTTTTGCCATCCCGGTAACCGCGCCAAAGTGCTCCGAATACAGTGATTCCTGCCCCTTGATACAACCGTCGGGCGGCAGATAGCAGAATAAATGGGAACGCGATATTCTTCGTTTGGCCGTACGTAAATGCGAGAAGGCATGCCTCGCCAAGAGGATCCCGTCCATAGCGTGTTAAGACGTGAAAAAGGTCATGTGAAGCTCGGGTTCTCCGCACAAAGAGGTCGAAATCCGCGTTACTCTGTTGATTTGTTTCAACCGGAGAATATCCGTCTTCGGCATTTGCTTCGGCACTCGCTTCTTCGAGTCCCCCAGCTGAGATTTGCTCACGATTGATGAATCGATAGTATGTATGCCCAAGGGAATGTTCAGGCAGGCTCTGGAGATACTCAGGGTCATTTAGTTTCGCGACCAAATCGAGTTTGTCTGTCAGTACACGATTACCTACTTCGGTAGAACAAAATCGATTGAAATTTCTCGATAGAGAAGGTCCGCTAAGAGCCTGCAGGACTCGAAATACTTGGGACGTCTGTTCCGGGTCATTAAGTACGTTACGAACTGCTTTAAGCGCAGTAAACGGGCGAATCTTCATGCGCCGATTAGGCTGATGTTGGTGGTCGTTCATTCGGTCGGTGAGCGATCTCGTATTACTTCAGAATTTTAGGTTTGTTCGCGACCGCGTGAACGTACGCCACGACCAGACGCCGGAAACCTAAAAACCTCGCTCCGCGCATTGTCGATTAATCTCATCGATGATCTCACAGACCCGAATGGATTCTGCCGTAGTCCATTGCGGTAACTCACTCAAACCGGCACCCATACAACGATGTACCGCTTGGGCCTGGTAAGTGAAGCCGTGTTGGTTGCCGCCGTGCCAAGTCCAGCCTTTGTACTTAATCAGACGTTCGCCGTTCCAGCGCGAACCCGGTGGTTGGCCTCGAGTAATCGGCGCAGGTGTTGGTACGGGGTATTCAAATCGCTCGACTTGGTTGAAAGGGCCGGCGCTGGGATTGCGGTCTTGTTCCCAGTGCGTCTCAATCCAATCGCCTGTCCATCCTTTGTGCGGATCGAGTTCCATCACGGGTTTGCCTTCTTCACGACGCGTTCCACGTCGTGGTGGTCTACCAGTACGAATCGTTACCGCACTTGGATGATGGGACGGAGTCTCAACAGTTATTCTGCCTCTGGTTCCGATATATTGCGATTCCTCGATAAAGCGTCCATTCGGGAATGTAATCACCGCAATACCTTCCTGCTCGGAGTATTGAAGCACTGCGGCGCTCGGCGATCCACCATGCGCGGAGAAGACATCATTGGCGTACGGCTGAGCTCGGGCTCTCCGACCAGCTGCTGCGATGACGGGCATTTCGCTTGCACCAAATCCCGTGATTGCCGGATTCAATGCATAGACACGGTCGGGATAGTCTGCTTGCACGACACACACATCACCTATGTCGCCCCGTTCCATTGCAGCACGGGCGTGTTCGACGGCTGGGAAAAATCGTAGCCACATCCCCTCCCAACAAACAACCCCTGCCTTGGCGGCTGCCTCGAACGCTTCCTTCGCTTGGTCCGCAGTATCCGTAAACGGCTTTTCACAGAGAATGTGTTTTCCCGCTTCTATCGTGCGCATCAAATCTCGGTGATGGTCCCAAGTTTTGGATGCGATGTAGACGATGTCGACATCGTCGTCATTGACGAGATCGTCATACGAGTCGTACGCAGTCGGGATTTCGTGTGCGTCAGCGAACGCTCGTGAACGATCCATATCGCGTGCCGCGATCGCTGTGAATTTAGCACCGGGAACGTCTTGCAGTGATTTCACCCAGTCCGACGAAATCGACGAAGCGCTGATGATCCCCCAACGGAGTTCGTGGTTTATGTCTTCTTCCCGAGTTAGACCTAATCGGATGTCCATCGGAGTATTCATAGGAAACCCGTTGTACATATAGGGATCGTCGTTAACGCTTTGGTCGGACATGACTGGAATTCAGATAAACAAAGGACGCATTAGTTTATGCGCGAGGTATCGACGACCCGGACCCGATCTGCAATCAGTTCAACGCGTCGTGAAACTCAAGAAACGTGTTTAGCGCAAGTTCAGGATGTTCGAGAATCGCGTTGTGGCCAACGTGATCGAATTCAACGAGCCGTGCATCATTGAGACGAGCGGCGATATCGCGACTTGACACCAAGTTCGGATCGTAGCGACCTGTGCCGATTAAAACTGGCATGGTCAGCTCCTCAATTACGTCGATCAATTCGATTTTTCGTAACGCACTTGCCGTGAGTTGGGCAGCTTGTGGGTTTTGATGTTCGTTGAAACCTGTCGGTGGCAACGCTGCTTCGATACCGAGTGACTCCCTTGCGTCCGCTGCTTCTTTGGTACCACGGCGTTGCGCTGCGACATCGGGCAACCCTAGATTAGCGGCGTAAAGTGCTGCGGATTTCACGAGATGCTGATTACGTGCACAGAACACAATGGCTGCACGCGTACCCCAGGATTGTGACCAGACGTGTGTCATTTCAACACTAAGTGTTTTAAGAACAAATCTTGCGTCGCGGGTGTACTGATCAAACGTGAACTGATTCTCTCTCAAATCAGCCGTCACGCTTTGCCCGTACCCGCGAACGTCAATTCTGATCACGTGAAAGCGAACACAGAGCATCGGTATCAAGTGATCCCACACCCGTACGGTACTGCTTCCAGGGGGCCAAAGTAGCAAGGATGGCTGCATAGGATCGCCGTCGGTTTCGACGTGCAGATTTGCGCCTTCGTGTCTAATGCGATGCGTCGTCATGGTTCAAGATTTTGCAGCTCGAAACCTTCTACAATGCCGATGACGCAAAAGCGTTAAACGGAGCACCATGAATTCCAATTGCGTCGTTAGTTCATGACTTCGATGTCAAACAGAATTGGTGGATCTGAAATTAGAACGCGATTGAGGACAGTGGACTGTGGCTGAATCCCTGCTTGAGCGGATGCTTAGTAGCTCACACCTATCAGGAGCAAGCGCTTCATACATTGAAGCAATGTACGAGCAATACCTGGAAAATGCGAATTCAGTTCCGGAAGAGTGGCGGGACTACTTCAGCACGCTTGCAGTTCGCGCATCGCAAGGTGCCGACATCGCACACAGCACGGTCATCGACCACTTTGAGCGCCTTGGACGTAATCGTTTTAAGGCGCAAGTTGAGCGCGAAAGCAATGAATACATAACCGCTCACGAGCGGAAGCAGATTCGGGTTCTTGAACTCGTGAATGAATATCGCAGCCGTGGCCACCGACGTGCGCAGATCGATCCGCTGGGGCTACTAGAGCGTTCTCCGTGCGACGAGTTGACGCTTGAGTGGCATCAGCTCTCTGCGGCGGATCTCGACACGGAATTCAGTACGGGATCTTCATCGTTCATCGAACGTGAAACCGCACCCCTGCAAGAGATCATCGATGCGCTCGAGGAAACCTATTGTGGATCAATAGGCGCTGAGTACACCTACATCAGTGATGAACAACAGGAACTATATCTGCGGCAGAGATTAGAGACCGTGCGCTCGCATGCCGTATTCGATTCCACGAAACGCTTGGAAATCTTCGAGCGACTAACGGCAGCGGAAGGTCTCGAAAACTACCTTCAGAACCGCTATCCAGGTACGAAACGATTTGGATTGGAAGGTGGTGAGAGCCTCATTCCGATGCTGCACGAAACGCTTCAGCGACTTGGTCACTGGGATGTGAAAGAGTGCGTTATAGGCATGGCACATCGCGGGCGTTTGAACGTACTCGTGAATATTCTCGGGAAACGTACGGCCGATTTGTTCGATGAGTTCGACGGTACGGCACCAGAAGATGCGAATAGCGGTGACGTGAAATATCACCAAGGATTCTCATCGAATGTCATGACAACGAACGGAGAAATGCACGTTGCGCTAGCGTTTAACCCGTCGCATCTTGAGATCATCGGACCTGTCGTCGAAGGATCGGTGCGAGCACGTCAAGACCGCCGCAATGACCCGATGGGTACTGTCGTTGCACCAATTCTCATTCATGGTGACGCAGCTTTCGCGGGACAGGGCGTCGTTATGGAGACATTTCAGATGTCACAGACGCGCGGTTACTTCACCGGTGGAACGATCCACATCATCCTAAACAATCAGATCGGTTTTACGACCAGCGAACGTGTAGACGCACGTTCTACCGAATACTGTTCGGAAGTCGCGAAGATGGTACAAGCGCCAATTCTTCACGTTAATGGCGATGATGTTGAGGCGGTGGTCTTCGCTGCGCAGATTGCGACAGACTACAGAAATGCGTATGGTCGAGATTTCGTGATCGATTTGGTTTGCTATCGACGTCGTGGGCACAACGAAGCGGAGGATCCCCTAAAAACACAGCCGTTGATGTACGAAAAGATAGCCCAACACCCGACGACCCGAGCGATATACGCTGAACAGCTTGAATCGAACGGTGTTCTGGCCGCAGCGCAAGCCGATGAAATGGCGCGAGCTTTGCGTGATCGTCTAGATCGTGGGGAGACCATCGCGTTGTCGTTAGTCAGCGAACCTGACGAAGCACTGTTTGTAAACTGGCGACCATACCTTGGTCACGACTGGGACGCACCGGCGGATACGTCATTCAGTCGAACTCGATTGCGGGAGCTCGGCCAAGTTCTCGCTTCATCGCCTACAGGTTTCGTCGTACATCGACAGGTCGCGAAGATCCTGGAGGATCGCGAAAAGATGCTAACGGGAGCTGCGGCAATTAATTGGGGATGCGCGGAAGTGGCAGCGTATGCGACGCTGTTGGACGAAGGAATCAATGTACGTCTGGCAGGTCAGGATGTCTGCATCGGCACGTTCAGTCACCGCCATGCGGCTTTGTATTGTCAACGTACTGGCGAAGAACACGTCGCACTTCACGATGTCGCGAAGGACGATAGTCGATTTTCCCTCTATAACTCACTACTCTCAGAAGAAGCGGCATTGGCGTTCGAATATGGTTATGCCACGACGACACCGAACGCACTCGTAATTTGGGAAGCTCAATTCGGTGATTTCGCAAACGGCGCACAGGTTGTCATCGATCAGTTCGTTTCCAGTGGTGAGGCGAAATGGACGCGACTATGCGGTTTAGTGATGTTGCTTCCACATGGTTACGAAGGTGCAGGTCCAGAGCACTCTTCCGCACGACTCGAACGTTACCTGCAACTGTGTGCTGAGCACAACATGCAGGTTTGTGTACCAACGACGCCAGCGCAAGTTTTTCATCTATTACGCCGACAAGCCATTCGCATGATGCGTCGACCATTAATTGTGATGTCACCCAAAAGTTTGCTCCGTCATAGACTCGCTACGTCTACGCTCGAAGAACTCGCGGATGGTCAATGGCAGAATGTTATTGGTGAGTGCGACGACATCGATATCGCCAATGCAGAACGCCTCGTGATGTGTTCCGGAAAGGTCTTCTATAACCTGCTTGAAACTCGACGCGCTGACGGTATTGAAGATACAGCGATTCTTCGCATCGAACAGCAGTACCCATTTCCCAAGGAAGAGCTAATAAACCAGTTGAATGCGTTCGAGAAACTGAAAGACATTGTTTGGTGTCAAGAAGAACCAAAGAACCAAGGTGCATGGTATTCGCTCAAACATCGTTTTGAGGAAGCAGTTGCACTAACACATCCGAAATTGACGCTTCGATACGCGGGTCGGGACTCCTATGCTGCGCCTGCGAGTGGATCACAGGTTCGTCACTCCGTTCGGCAAGAGCGCGCGATACACGACGCCTTATACGGCAGTTAACGATGGACATAAAAGCACCGAAATTCCCCGAGTCTATATCCGAAGGCGAATTGACGAAATGGTACAAGCGAGAAGGAGATTTCGTTGAGCGGGATGATCTTCTTGCGGATGTGGAAACAGAGAAAACTACGATCGAAATCGTTGCTCAATCCGATGGCCTTCTCGACAAGATCTTCAAACATGAAGGCGATACTGTGGAAAGTGAGGAATTGCTGTGCACTATCGATGAATCTGCGGAAGCGCCTTCAAGTGAAACGCATGACGTTGAAATCGGTACGTCCGTTGAAGTGCATGAAGTGGCAGCATCACCCGCCGCTCGTAAGCTCGCATCTGAACACGACATTGACCTTTCGGTCGTAAACGGCACCGGTCGATCAGGCATGGTCACGAAAAACGACGTTGAGAAGATGCTCGGAGAGATCCGCACAACGCCACCAGCACAAGAGGAATCGCCTCTTGAGCTTGAAGCGTCTGAAACGCCGCCCGTCCCGCTGACCGCACTTGACTCAAGCGCACGAGTTGAACGGCGGGTACCTATGACGCGTTTGCGCGCGACCATCGCGAAGCGGTTAGTTGAAGTGCAGCAGACCGCTGCGATGTTGACGACGTTTAACGAGGCGAACATGGATCCAATCATGCGCATGCGTCGTCAATACCAGGACGAGTTCGTCGCACGTCATAACGGTACGCGCCTTGGATTCATGAGCTTCTTCGTCCGCGCGTCTGTTGAAGCTCTCAAACGCTTCCCCGCTGTAAATGCTTCGCTAGACGGGGACGACGTTGTTTATCATGGCTACTACGACATCGGCGTCGCGGTAAGCACAGTACGCGGGTTGGTGGTGCCGATCGTGAGAGATGCGGACGCTTTAGGTCTGCATCAGATCGAAGATCAGATCGTCGAATACAGTGAAAAGGCGCGAGAGAACAAACTGTCCATCGATGAAATGACGGGTGGGACGTTTACGATCTCAAATGGTGGTGTGTTCGGATCCCTAATGTCTACTCCGATCCTAAATCCGCCGCAGACTGCGATACTCGGTATGCACAAAATCCAGGATCGTCCGGTGGTTGAAGACGGCGAGATCGTCGTTCGTCCGATGATGTATTTAGCACTCTCGTATGACCATCGCTTAATCGACGGTCAGGAGGCGGTACAGTTTTTAGTTACGATCAAAGGGATGATTGAAGATCCTGCTCGTATTCTCCTTGAACTCTGATATAGGTCTATAGGTGTGAGTGATTCCTACGATATCGTCGTAATCGGTGCCGGTCCAGCAGGCTACCACGCTGCGATTCGAGCGGCTCAGCTCGGGATGAGCGTAGCCTGTATCGATAAGACGACGGGTGCCGACGGCAAGCCGTCATTAGGGGGTACGTGCCTTAACGTTGGGTGTATTCCATCCAAAACACTTCTTGATATATCGCATCGGTATGCTGCGACAAGCGACTACGAGGAACTAGGGTTAAAGGTCTCGAACGTCGAATTGAACCTCGCAGGTGTGCTTGCGCGTAAAGATGAGGTCGTAGGTAAGCTGACGGGCGGTGTCGACATGCTGTTCAGTGGTAACGGCGTGACACCATATCACGGCGTCGGTTCGCTTTTGCCTGGATCCGATGTTAAAGTAACAAAGGACGACGGAACCGAAGAAATACTCAGTGCTAAGCACGTCATTCTGGCGACGGGGTCCGTACCCATGCAGATCGGTGCCGCACCAGTCGATGACGACCGTATCGTCGATTCCACCGGCGCGTTGTCATTCGAGGAGGTGCCAAATCGTCTTGGGATCATCGGTGCGGGAATCATCGGATTGGAACTCGGGAGCGTATGGTCGAGATTTGGATCTGAGGTCGTTGTGTTGGAAGCGCTTGAGAAATTCCTGCCAAATGCCGACGAACGGATCGCTCGAGACGCGCTACGTTCATTCTCTAAGCAAGGTATGGATATTCGGCTCGGTACGCGAGTACTAAGTAGCGACAATCACGGCGACGGAGTAACCGTCACCTATTTAGTGAACGACGAAGAAAAAACGCTCGAATGCGATAAGCTGATCGTCGCTGTAGGTCGCGCGCCGTATTCCGATCAGCTCCTGAACGATGACAGCCCGGTAAAACTCGATGAACGAGGGTTCATCTTCGTTAATGAGCAGTGCGAAACCGATGCGTCGGACGTCTATGCCGTAGGTGACGCCGTTCGCGGACCGATGCTCGCTCACAAAGGTATGGAAGAGGGCATCATGGTCGCGGAACGAATCGCCGGGTTCAAACCGGCCGTGAACTACGACTGTATACCGTCGGTGATATACACCCATCCTGAGATTGCATGGGTCGGACAAACCGAGCAGGAGCTACGAGATACTGGTGCTAACTACAAAGCGGGAACTTTTCTATTTGCCGCGAATGGCCGCGCGCTTGCAGGATCGGATGCTGAAGGCATCGTCAAAGTGGTTTCTGATGCGGAATCGGATCGAATCCTCGGCGTTCACATTTTCGGTCCCCAGGCATCTGAGCTAATCGCGCAAGCAGTCATCGCGATGGAATTCGGCGCGACAGCGGAAGATTTGGGGTTGATCATGTTCGCCCACCCGACGCTATCAGAAGCGGTGCATGAGGCGGCACTTGGGGTGGCGGGACATGCCATTCACACAGTCAATCGCCGCAAAGGAAAATAGCGACTCGGCGTTAGGTCTAGATTAATAAGCGATCCGTATGAATCTACACGAATACCAGAGTAAAGAATTATTCGCTAAATACGGGTTACCTGTCTCATCGGGACGCGTCGCGCGAACCGCCGACGAAGCGGTTGCCGCTGCAATTAGTCTCGGTGGAAACCGATGGGTAATAAAAGTTCAGGTACACGCCGGAGGGCGTGGTAAAGCTGGCGGGGTAAAGCTTGTTTCGAATGAAACGGAGATTCGAGCTTTCGCGGATCATTGGCTTGGCAGCCGGATTCATACAGTGCAAACCACTGATGAAGGACAACCCGTAAATCTCCTGTATGTCGAAGCAATCACCGAAATCGAAACAGAACTGTATCTAGGTGCGGTAATTGATCGTGCAACCGCGCGTATTGTTGTGATGGCATCTGCAGAAGGTGGCGTCGAAATAGAGCAAGTCGCAGCGGAGACGCCGGAGAAGATCTTTCGCGCGATCATTGATCCTGGCTTGGGTCCGCAGGAATTTCAAGGGCGTGAGCTAGCGTTCCGCCTCGGCATGCGAGGGTCACAGATCACACAATTTACCCGACTGTTTAGAGACCTGTGTCGAATGTTCGAGGAGCTTGATTGTTCGCTTGTTGAAATAAACCCACTTGTAATCACCACGGATGGCGACATTCAATGTTTAGACGCGAAAGTCAATATTGACAGCAACGCGCTCTTTCGCCATCCTGACCTTGCTGAACTCACCGATCCTAGTCAAGACGACGAAAGAGAAGCACAGGCAGCCGAGTATGACCTGAATTACGTTGCACTCGACGGCAATATCGGATGTATGGTCAACGGCGCCGGGCTAGCAATGGGCACGATGGATTTAGTAAAGCTACGTGGTGGGATGCCTGCAAATTTCCTCGACGTAGGCGGAGGAGTTACTGTTGAATCGGTTTCGCAAGCATTCAAGATCATCCTGGCAGACCCTGAAGTTCAAGCAGTACTGATCAACATTTTTGGCGGTATTGTGTCGTGCGCAGATATTGCAGACGGGATCGTACGCGCAGTACAGGAAGTTGGTGTTGAGGTACCTGTAATCGTTAGATTCGACGGTAACAGTGCAGAAGAAGGATCGCGCATTCTCGCCAACAGTGGTCTTAACATCATCGCGGCAACGACGCTCCCGGAAGCCGCTGAGAAAGCCGTCGCAGCAGCTGATTCCATGGTACCTGCATGAGCATTCTCGTAGATAAACACACGAAAGTCATTTGCCAAGGTATTACCGGTTCCCAAGGCACACTTCATACTGAACAAGCTATCGCTTATGGCACGCAGATGGTTGGTGGTGTGACGCCTGGCAAAGGAGGTACAGAACATCTAGGTTTGCCTGTGTTTGACACAGTTGCAGATGCCGTCACGTCGACAGGTGCGACCACCTCAGTTATCTACGTACCTGCTCGGTTTTGTTACGACTCGATTCTCGAAGCGGTGGCGGCCGGCGTTGAGTTGATCGTTTGTATTACCGAAGGTATTCCGACACTGGATATGCTCCGTGTAAAGCACCATATCAACGGGACGCCAACTCGCATCATTGGACCAAATTGCCCTGGCGTCATTACACCTGGCGAATGCAAGATCGGCATCATGCCCGGTGAGATTCACTTACCTGGCAAGGTAGGCGTGGTCTCGCGATCCGGCACACTAACGTATGAAGCGGTTAAGCAAACCACAGATATTGGGCTAGGGCAGTCCACGTGTGTTGGTATCGGTGGAGATCCAATCCCAGGAACCCATTTCATCGACGTACTGAAGCTGTTCCAAGCGGATCCTGCCACTGAAGCGATTGTTATGGTTGGTGAGATCGGCGGAACGGCTGAAGAGGAAGCCGCTGCATTCATTGCGGACCACGTATCGAAACCGGTGGTTGCGTACATTGCGGGGGTCACCGCTCCTAAAGGTAAACGAATGGGACACGCGGGCGCAATCATCGCTGGTGGCAAAGGCACAGCCGAAGAGAAATTCGCCGCGTTACGTGAGGCCGGTGCCCAGACCGTCAACAATTTGGCTGAAATTGGCGAGCTACTTAACGACTTGAACCTTCAATCTAGCTAGCCAAAATTCCCCGCTGATCAATCATCGGTTGATCCACTACAACTGCACACCAATCTTTTTCATCAAGTTATTTTTCATCGTGACGACAGAAACACATTCATTTCAAACGGAAGCCCAGAAACTCCTCAAGTTGATGATCAACTCCCTGTATTCGAACCGGGAAGTGTTTCTGCGTGAATTGATCTCCAATGCTGCAGACGCAATCGATAAATTGCGATTTGAGTCGCTTTCGGATGCCACGCTCCTCGATGACGCAGGTGAACTAGGAATCCATATCAAATTCGATACCGAGTGCAACGCGATTTCGATCGAGGACAACGGCATCGGTATGTCGCGTGAAGAGCTGATCGAGAACCTTGGCACCATCGCGAAGTCCGGAACGGAGCAGTTTTTCGCGATGCTCAATGACGACCAACAGGAAGCGTCGCAATTGATCGGTCAGTTCGGCGTAGGTTTCTATAGCGCGTTTCTGGTGGCTGACCAGATAAATGTGACCAGTCGAAGAGCGGGAATGACGGAAGCCGCCAAATGGACTTCGTCAGGCGAAGCGGACTTCACGGTAGAAGACGTTGATGAGCACGCACGCGGTACAACGATCGAACTGATTTTGAAAGAGGATGCGGGTGAGTTCACCGACGAATTCCGACTGCGAGACATCGTCAAGCAATACAGCGACCATGTCGATGTGCCGGTGTGGATCGTCGATCTCGCAGGTGAGGACTCTGAACCGAAGCAAATTAACACAGCGACAGCGCTTTGGAGTCGCCCGAAGAACGCGATTAGCGACGAAGAGTACAGAGAGTTCTACAAGAGTGTTTCACACGACTTTCAAGATCCGCTGTTGTGGGCTCACAACAAGATTGAAGGGAAGGTCGACTACACGAGCTTGCTCTACGTACCCGGCAAAGCGCCGTTCATGTTCGCTATGACGGAAAAGACTCACGGCATAAAGCTATACGCTCAAAGGGTGTTTATTACAGACCAACTGGATTTGTTTCTTCCTGACAATCTCAATTTCGTCAAAGGGGTGGTGGATATACGAGATTTGCCACTGAATATGTCGCGCGAGACCATTCAAGAGAACGATCAAATCCGTACGGTTCGCAATGCGGTTGTAAGACGGGTTGTCGACGGCCTTCTGAGCCATGCGAAGAAGGACGCCGATAGTTACAACGCATTCTGGACCGAGTTCGGTCATCAAATGAAGGTGGCGTACGACTGGGATCAGACGTACGACGAAAACTACTACAAACTCATGCGATTTGCGTCGACGCAGAGCGATGGCTCTGAACAGACGGTGGGACTTGAGGAGTACATCGAACGAGCTTCAGACGAACAAAAGGAGATCTATTACCTCGTGGGCGAGTCTGCAACGAGCTTACGAAACAACCCACTGCTTGAGCATTACGCGGATGCAGGTATCGAAGTATTGCTGTTAAGCGACGACTTCGACTCCTATATTGTTGAGCGGTTTAAGGACTTCGAAGATCACGCATTCAAAGATATCTCGCTTTCAGATGTTGAGCTTCCAAGGAAAGCGGAAGAGGCACCTAGCGACGAAGCTGAGACTCCTGACAAAGACGACGAAGCACTTCTGCAACGAGTGAAAGAGCTTCTTGATGGCGAATCTCTGTCGGATGTCACCGCGTCGCAGCGCTTACACGAATCTGCTTCGTGTCTGGTACGTGAACGACCGTGGATCAGTCGCGGCGTTCGCAATATGCTGAAGGACACCCATCAGTTTCTCGGGGAGGAAAAACTCAAACTCGAGCTCAACCTCCAACATCCCCTCGTACAACGACTTAAAGAGCTGGAGGACGAATCGAAGTTTGAAGATCTCACACGCACGTTACTTGATCAAGCGCGCCTCGCTTATGGATCGCTAGATGTGGATACTGCGGAATACGTAAGGCGCGTAAATGGAATCTTGACTGAACTCCTTGAGAACCGCGCGTGAGAGTCGCGGTGATCGGCGCCGGAAACTTCGGTACCGTGATTGCAAATATCGTGGCGCGTAACGGTTGTGAGACGTACCTCTGGTTACGAGACGAGCAACAGTTGCAGGATATGTTGAGCAAACGTGAAAACCGACGCTACTTACCTGGCCATAAACTCGCCGATACGGTTCAACCTACCTCTGATCTCGATCTAGCCGCTTCGTCAAGTGAATTGTTGTTTATCACAGTACCGAGTGCGTCATTTCGAGAAGTCGCCAAAGCAATGTCGGAGTATGTGTCGCCCGGTGCGTATGTGGTCAGCGGAACCAAAGGTGTTGAAGCCACCTCTTTCCGATTGATGAGTCAGATCGCGAAAGACGAAATTGGCCATTCGATTGTCGGCGTCCTAAGCGGTCCTAATCTAGCAGAGGAAATTGCCGCCGGTCAGTTCGCTGGCACCGTGATTGCGAGTGAGGACGCAAAGCTCGTCAAAACCGTACAAGAGCACCTACAAAGCTCGAGGTTTCGCGTGTATGGCAACTCGGATGTCTACGGCGTAGAACTAGGTGGTGCGCTAAAGAACATCTATGCCATCATTTGTGGCATGGCCACGACACTCCAAGTCGGTCAGAATGCGCTTGCTATGGTGATTACGCGAAGCCTCGCGGAGATGAATCGATTTGCACAATCGATGGGTGCCAACGCGATGACTTTTCTAGGTCTTTCGGGTGTCGGTGACCTCATTGCGACATGTACATCACAGCATTCTCGAAACTTTCAGCTAGGTTCTCAATTAGCAAGCGGATTGAGTCTTAATGAAGCACAAGAGAAACTTGGTAAATTAGCGGAAGGGGTGAACACACTTGAGGTGGTCTATAGAAAGAAAGAGGAGTTAGAAGTTTATATGCCGTTGGTCGATGGCGCGTATCGAGTTCTATTTCGTAATGAGAACATTCTGGCTGTGATTGGTGAACTCATGACGTCACAACAACAGCCCGATGTCGAATCCATCGTTTCTGCGTGAGTGTCCGACATCCCTCAAATCCTAACCTCTCCCTATAATCCAATACGAGTATGAAACGCCTCATTTCGTGTGTCCTTACCCTTGGTTCGTTTGGATTATTAGCCGACGTTCCCGGCTCTTCTGACAGTAATATACTGACTAGATATACAGCATCAACGATCATCGAATATGATCTCATCGAAGGTGCGTACGACTTTATTTACGCTTCCGTCGACAAGATAAAACGCGAAGTGTCGTTTGAGAGCTCCGTTCGCTTTACCGGGTCAGGCCAAAAAATCACTTACGAAATGCCCCGTGGGGTGAGTCGCGAGGATGCACTTCGATGGCATACGTCGCAGCTTGATCGACTCGGCGGCACGATGTTGTTTTCGTGCGATGGTCCGGATTGCGGTCGTGCCACAATCTGGGCAAGTCAGATATTCCGCATACGAAGTCTCTCCGCGCCAGATCGCCAACAGTCGTACGCCGCGTACGTATTAGGAGATGATGCGGACCAAACGCTCGTTGCGTTGTATGTAGTCGAGCGAGGTAATAAACGGGTTAATGCTCATATTGAAGTGGTTGAGCCGAACGCACCCGTCACGTTTGACCAAAACCGAGGTTTTGCGGATTCGCTCAGTGCGACCGGGATCGCTGTAATTCGAAACGTTACCCCTGGTCGTGATGGATCGATCGATGCGGACGCTAAGGCAGTGATCGGTGATATCGCCGAACAGCTCTCCAGCCTGCTAGCAAGCGATATTTACGTGGTTTGCCATTTACATGCTCCTGGTTCTGCTCAACCACTGATCGAAGCAAGTGGTCGGTGTGCCGAAGAGGTTGCTGGTCTGCTCGCTGAACAATCGTCATTTGAACCGAAAGCGATCGGTGTCGGACCGTTGATTCCGGTCGAAGGGCGAAAGTTGAGCCGCGTAGAAGTGGTTGTCCCGAGCCTGATGCGCCAGGTTTCTCGCTAGTCGAACGACTTGCCAACGGCTGAAACATGGCGGGTAATACTTTCGGGCAACTATTCCGAGTTACGACGTTCGGTGAAAGTCACGGTATAGCGCTTGGGGCCGTCGTTGATGGCTGTCCGCCTGGGCTCGAGCTAAGCGAATCCGACTTACAGCACGATCTTGATCGTCGTAAACCAGGTCAATCAAAGTACACGACGCAACGGCGTGAAGACGATCGAGTACGCATCCTGTCGGGTGTCTTTGAAGGCAAAACCACCGGTACGCCAATCGGTTTGCTGATAGAAAACGAAGATCAGCGTAGTCGAGACTATAGCGCAATCAAGGACGTGTTTCGACCGGCGCATGCCGACTACACGTATACGAAGAAGTACGGTTTTCGGGACTATCGCGGTGGCGGCCGCGCTTCCGCGAGAGAGACGAGTATGCGCGTAGCGGCAGCAGGGATTGCGAAAAAGTACCTTCATGAACGGTTCGGCACGGAAATCCGCGGTTATTTAGCACAGATCGGGGCATTGAAAGCCGAAAGGTTTGACAAGAACGAGATCGAGAACAACGCATTCTTCTGTCCAGACGCGGATCTTGTGCCTGAAATCGAAGAGCTGATCGATGAATTGCGTGAGGCAGGTGACTCAATTGGTGCTCGAATCGGGCTCATTGTTACCAACGTTCCAGTTGGGTTGGGTGAACCGGTCTTCGGTAAACTTGATGCAGAGCTTGCTTCAGCGATGATCGGTATCAACGCGGTAAAAGGCGTCGAATTCGGAGAGGGGTTTTCCGTCGTTGAACTTCGTGGCAGCGAAAACCGCGATGAGATGGATGAATCTGGTTTCGTTAGTAATAGCGCGGGTGGTGTACTTGGTGGCATTGCATCGGGTCAGGACATCACTCTGAGCGTCGCGCTGAAACCAACGTCGAGTATTGCAAAAGAAGGGCAGACTCAGAATAAGAGTGGTGATGTGACAACCATCAGTACAACCGGGCGGCACGATCCCTGTGTCGGCATCCGAGCAACGCCGATCGTAGAAGCGATGGCAGCGTTGGTGCTAATGGATCACTGCTTGCGTGACCGTGCGCAGAATATGGATGTGGCACGCTAGCTATTCGCTTGATTTGACCCTGCGTGGGGAGAACACGATCACTAGCAGTTCAGATTAGCAGGAGAAAGACGGGAACCAATCGTTTCTGTGCTTGGAAATTACCTTTCGACCCGCACCTAGAATAGTGAAATAATCAGGTTTATTCAGGGAAAACCGCATGCGTGAGTCGGTTGCTACTAAATGTGTACTGTCAATTCTTGCAGTGTTTGCCGCTGGAATTAGCTCTGGTCAGAGTAACTCAAGCATTCTTGAAGTCATTGAAGGTGGCGGCGTTGAGCCGACTGGAAACACGCTCGAATATTACGGTGCTGCTAGAGGTTATCTCGCGGAGCCACAAGGCGAAGGACCACACGGCTCGGTCATTTTGATTCATGAATGGAACGGGCTTGTTGATCGCGTGAGGCAGGTCGCAGATGCATTGGCTGCTCAAGGTTACATTGCGCTCGCCGCTGATCTGTATTCAGGTCGCACCGGCTCCAATCCACAAGAGAACATGGCCTTGGTTCGGGAGACTCGTGGTAATCCTGAAGAAATAATCGCTAATCTCAATGCTGCGGTCGCTTATCTAAAGAATCGACAAGACTCAAACGGTCTAGTCGCGACTATAGGGTGGTGCTTCGGAGGAGGTGTTGCTCTTTCCTTTGCACTTGGAGGTGAACATCACGATGGTACAGCGATCTTTTATGGTCAACTCTTGGCGGATCCCACAGAACTAGCGAAGATCCACCATGAGATTTTTGGTACCTTTGCGGGTCAGGATCGAGGGATTCCGGTAGAGCAGGTACACGCGTTTGTCGCTGCGCTTAACGAAGCGGGTATTCCGAACGACATACATATCTACGATCCCGTGCAACACGGATTCTGGCTCTACGTAGAACGTGATGCTGACACAAACCGTGAACCGGCAAAGGACACATGGGATCGCTTGAGCGCATACTTCGAGAGAACATTGGAGCCAACGACAGAAACAGAGTAGGGAACTGATAGCGTTCTACCGGAATGACGCTGAACTTCGGACGAACCGCACATTCCTTTAGCGATGCTGATTCGGATCATTCCGACCGATTTACCGAGTAAATTGGTAGTCTGACCATCAATCTACTTAGAGGAAGAGTTCGCGACTCGATTCAGGATTAGCGAGTCAGTTGTGTGAAGCGAGATCGGCGAAAATACAGTAAATTGGTTTCTTTTTCACGCCTCTGTCTGTCGCATCAGCGATGACGCTCCAACTGCTTTCATGGGCTCGATTTTTCATCTTTGCGACAGCAGCTTGCTAATATCGGACGATAAGAGGTTTCGACCGCAAGCACATGTCGAAATCGGTTTTATCCACACCGAAAACCCTGGCTAAGACACGCGTAGCTCGCGGGTTTTCACCGTCTACGCAGCTTTCGTGATCATGAACCCGATCGATAGCTCTTACGCTTCGCTCAATTTTTAGGTCATCTCAGCTCTTGGCACCGTCTACGCGGTCAATTGAGCAACGGAAAAAGACACGTAACCACAGAAGATTGTCGGGCAGTATTTTTGCGATAGTGTTTTTTTGTGAAATAAAGGCGAATATTTGACTTTTAACATGACGATAACGTTAAATATAGCTACTTAAAGTAATTTCTTGCAGGAATCAGCATTCAGCGTTCGATTCAATCTCAACTGGATCAACATGCGGATCGCGATCCGTATCTAGAGTATCAGAGAAACGCGTTAGAACACGTATCGAGAACTTTCGCGTTAACCATCCCTCTCCTGCCAAGACAGGTTCGTCACGTAATCGGTAACGCGTATTTATTGTGTCGTATTGCGGACACGATCGAGGACGAACCCACGCTCGACGTTTCCCGGAAACGAGACTTCCTCGGTCGCTTTGCAGAGGTTGTCCAACGTCAGACTGCAAGCGACTCATTCGCGCACGAACTTGCAGGTCTTTTATCGGAAGCGACGAATCCAGGTGAAAGGGATCTTGCCCAAAACGCTAGTTCCGTCATCGACTTCCACAAAAAACTACCAATCGGTCAACGTAAACCGATCGAACGATGCATTGAAATCATGTGTAACGGAATGTCAGAGTTTGTTGAAACAGGTGAGACTGGACTTCCGACGATGGAACACGTTGAGCGTTACTGTTACTACGTCGCCGGAGTCGTTGGTGAAATGATCACGGATGTTCTCAGCGACTATTCATCAGCAATTAGCGAACAACGTGATGAACTGTCTCAGTTATCCGTCAGATTTGGGCGAGGGCTCCAATTGGTGAATATCCTCAAAGATCATCGGGAGGATCGTCGCAGAGGCGTGACGTGGTTACCTCGTAGAATCTTGAACACACGAAGTCGAGATTCCGCCGAGGAGTTTGAAACGAGTCTCGAAAGAAGAATCATGCACATCGTTCGAGTTGCTCAAAGCGATCTTGAAGCGGCAATTCGGTACGTGGAATTGATTCCAGTCAGAGAGCGCGGAGTGCGTGCGTTTCTTGTCATCACGATTGGCCTTGCGGTGTTGACGTTACGACGCATCAATTCGAATCCTGGTTTTCGTCGCGGAGATGATGTCAAGATCTCACGTCGCCAGGTTTACGCAACGGTTGCAACGACACCTGTTGCGATTCGGTCGAACGTTGCATTGAAGTGGATATTTGATCGTTTGAAACCTGGCTTAGTCGCCACTTCGGAAACTCTCTAAGAGCAACTGAGTCCCGCGTTCATACTTGTTCATTCGCGATTACACGTTCCTCATCGAGAATGACGAGTACTTCGATTACGTTTCTCAAGCAGAGCGGTGCTTCAATGGCTGTGCACTTGCGACATGGTTTCGACTTCTGATTCAACAGCGTTTTGGGCCGTAAGTTTTTGTCGATATCGTCGGCGCCGTTCATAGAGTCCGAGCGCATGAAGCGGGAAATATTGGCGATACAGTACGTAATCTAATAGCGCAGTCCGAAAGAACACACCTGCCATGTCTTGTCGAGGCCAAGTACCGTCATTGGTTTGTGAATCGACAAGATATTGGATCCCGCGAGAAATAGCGGTCCAGTTCGAATCGTTCGACTCCAAAAGCGCGATGAGAGCCCACGCAGTTTGTACGACTTGACTCTCAGCATGATCCACGAACTCCGCCGTTTGACACCCAGAGTGGTGTTCACCCCAACCTCCGTCCGCGTGTTGTCGAGCCAGCAACCAATTGGCAGCGGTTCGAACAGCCGGATCACTCTCCGGAGCGCCTGTTGCGAGAAGCCCTCGTATTCCGAACATCGTCCCATAAATGTATTGCACACCCCAAACGCCCCGCCACGATCCATCGTCGTTCTGTTCTCGACGAAGCCAAACACTTCCTCGGTTCATTGCGCCCTTCAATTCGGGATTCGATAGCATAGGGTAATGCTTATCAATTTCAGCGAGCGCCGCTAAGCACGAAGCCGTACATTCGACGTAAGACTTTTCCGTCATTGATTCGCCGAACATTTCAGCCGGATTCATCCACTCTAAATCAATTGGCGACCGATTCGCTTCATAGCTTCCGAATCCCCCATTCTTATTCTGGCATCGCAACATAAACTCGATCGCTTGCGAGAACATGCGGGAATCGCATGTTCGCGGTTCAGTCGAGAGTATTCCGAGTGTCGCTTCGGCTGTACAGTCGGACACGGGCCAACCATGCCAAATACCAGCAAAGCACCACCCACCTTTAGGGTCATTTCGAAACGCGTTTTCGTATCCATCGAAACTGTCGGTAATTTGTTGCGATTTCAGAAAGTCCATACCGAGTTTCGTTGATGCTGCTAAACCTTCGTAGGTCTGGACGGTTGCGAGCGCCTGCAGGCTGAATCCAGTATCCCACGACGCACTTCGGGCACCCGTTACACGGATTCCGCGAATCTCATCCTCCCACATCCAATCGTCGAGTTTTGAAAAAGCACGCTGCGCATCGATGTCGTCGTGATCATGAAGCCACAATGCGAGGATGTTCAGAAACCCACTAACAGGCGAGATGCTCGTATGACTTGAACTAGCAAGTTCCCACCGTATTCGTTCCAGCATGTCGTCAACGCAGCGTTTACGTAGTCCCCTGTAATGGATACGTTCATAGAGTCGTATCAGGCGATATCCAATTTGAAGCAACCGTGTCGGCTCAGCGAATAGATCCCCTTTCCTCAGCAACAGTCGTGATTTCGCGAATTCAGCGTGTTCGAAATCTTGGCCGTAAAGTTCATCACGTAGTTCGCCAATCAGTTGCGACTTCCGTACTCGATGTCTGCTCGCATAAACGACTGCCATCGCCATGTAAATCAACCGCGTATGGCAATACCACTTTGAAGGGTGCAGTGGCAACCATCTTGGTAGTCGCCATAGCTCCGGAAGAACAGCGTTTAGACCCTCCCATTCGTAAAGATTCAAAACGGACAACCAGAATTTCCCCCAGCTGGGAATCTGCAATACACCTTCTGTCCGAATGAATTCACCGGCATCTGCGATCAGTTCATCGTCTCGCGAAAGACCCAACATCCGCGCAGCGACATAAACCAGTGTCGTAACGAAGAGGTAGGGTTGCGAGTGATCATGTAATCCCCACATACCACCCGCCAATCGGGAAGCGGCAAATTGACGCAACAGAAGTCGCTGTCGGTTTTCGCTAATTGGCTTCCCAAGAACGTGGTGAAGTAGCACGTATTGAGCGCTCAACATCGGACACCAAACCATTTCTCCTTCCCAGCTACCATCGTCTGCTTGTATGCTCAACAAGTGTGCTACAGCCTTGTCAATTACGTCGCTGACATCAATGGATGTCTCGTGATAAGAAGAAGTACGTGAATGAGTATTACCTTTGACGGTTTGCATCGAAGTTAATAGTGCACGTGACAGCTGATCGTGAGCCTGAATACGACGTTGTTCCGTCGACAATTTGGGTTTACGTAATGTTTGTGAACCACGAATAAAGCCCCCAATCCGTTCTGTCAATGCAGCAACGAGACCCCGGACTGGTCGCCATGGGTCCGGATTGGTCGAAATCGGAAACGACTTCAGGATCGCTCGTGCGACAATTCCGAAGAATGTAACGGCGAGGCGAAAGACAGACGTGTCTTCGCACGCGAGCAGCTGCATCGTGCGTTCGCGCTTTGTATGACTAACGCGCCATGTTCGGTAAACCTCGTTCCGCAATGCTGCGGCTTCCTTTCGGTAGTCGACGAAGACCTCATATAGACCCATCGCAAGAAGCTCGGGCGCACGTGTTGCCGCGAGACGACGTCTCTCGAAAGTTGGAAAACTCTCGTTGTCTGCGAGTTCATAGGCATCACCAAATCCGAGTGTCATCCCCACTGCTGTTAAAGGGTGGTAATTACCAGCGGCATCGCCAATCAGCACTCTTTTTGAATTTCCATACGTAAAACGAGGTCGAATCTCGTTTCCGGCTGCTTGAAATCGACCGTCACGTAGAGCCGAGACGAACGCTTCTCGTATGTCGCGAGGTAATAGATCGCCGTAGGATTCCGTTAATGCGCTCACACGCTCTGACGGGTTCCAAAGGGACAACGGCACGTCGACGATGATGCGAACGCGACCTTCGCCAAGCTGAAACATTAATATCGGACCCGGTCCACCTAAGAGCACATGTCCGTAGTCTGTGAATGGAACGCTCACGCCTTCAACCAACACCCCGATCATCCGCGAACAAACGAGGCGTTCAGACGCTAGACCTAATGAGCGACGAACGATCGATGAACGTCCATCCGCGCCGACGATTCTCGGCGCATTTACTTCGCGACTGAATCCTTCGTGCTTGAATACGATGAGACCGTCGTCAACCTCGCGAACTTTTGCAGGTTGGAAGCAATCGATATCGCTCGATTTTGCGATCGCGGAATGCATCGCTGCGACCAACGCTGAATGCTCGAACGTCAGACCAACCGTGTCTTGGGCATACGGCAACAGGATCGGATCGGATTGATCCTCGGGCGTAACGACGAAACCTTTGCCGATGCTGCCATGGCCACATGGCTCGAGACGAACGCTGACATTCTCCAACATTCGTAACGCAGGTGGATGTAGCCACTCACCGGCTAAGCGAGTCGATGCTTTGGGATTACCTTCAAAGAGCGCGACTCGAGCGCCTTTTTGCGCATGAGCGATCGCACACAAGCTGCCAATCGGTCCCGCACCAACGATGGCAATGTCATACTTCATGGCATTGCGATCTAGTTAAAAACACTAGCCTCTGTTCGGCGCCTGTATCGAAGTCGACAAGGTTCTTGAGGACCGGTCACCCAGCTACCGTAATTCGGAACCGGGAAGACCGATGGGAGCGTGAAGTCAAATCGGTCTAGTAGAACCGTCCACAGCGCTTTGATCTGCATGATGGCAAAGTTCTTGCCCATACAGCGATGTTTGCCGCCCCCGAATCCGATCAACGCGTATTGGTGTGTTTTGTCCTCGTTTCTCGGCGTGGCAAATCGGTCCGGGTCAAATACATCCGGATTCGCGAACACCTCCTTCAATTTATGCGATACTGCTGGCGACACCATCGCGAGGGTTCCCTCCGGAACGACCTGGCCACGATACGTGAGCGAACGTACGACTTTACGAATCAGAAGGATCAACGGTGGGTGCAACCGCTCACTCTCTCGCACGACATTTTCAATCAACCGCTGTTCATTGAGCGTTGCTAGTGTCATGTCATCACCAGCCTCGTACACTCGCTGAATTTCAGCTCGAACGCGATCAAGATAGCTGGACGCACGAACCAATTCGAGACCCATCCACGTTGCCAAGACTGCGCTTGTGTGTTGTCCCGCAAATAACGCGGTTAAGAGAATTCCGGAAATTTCGTCATCTGTTAACGCCCGACCATTCTTGTAACGCGCGAGCATCAACGCGCCCATGAAATCCTCAAATTCCGTGCCTGTTTCGCGACGCTCCGCCATGATGCGACCAAAAATCTCAACGACTTTCTCACGCGCTCTGTCTCTACGTCTATGCGATGGTATCGGTAGGCGTGGAAAAAAGAACCCAATGGTGTTGATGCCGTTCTGTAGTTCGTGATAGGCTGCGGCAAATCCGGCGTCAACTTCGCGACGTGCCTCTTCACCTAATAAACAACGAGAGGCAATGTTGACCGTTAACTGATTCATCGCAACGGGGAGGTCCAATTCACCTTCATTTCCCAGCTTGTCTGCGAAACTTGATGCCTCGTCGTACATGATCGACGCGAACCGAGCCATGTTCGACTGTCGAAGCGCAGGGAACAAGAAACCTAGTTGCTCGGTCATCTTCTCGGGTTCGACATCGTACGCTACGCCGCGGCCGAATATGGGGACCGTAAATCTGTACACCGATTTCGGGTCAAGTTGGTCGTCCGACGCACCAAAGTAGGCGTCGTGCGACGTCGGACCACTAAAAAGTGCAAAACGTTTCGGACCGAGATTGAACTGGAACAGATCGCCGTTCTCAGCGGCACCTCGAAGTAGCATCGCGATGGGGTCTTCCTGAAATTCCGTAAGGTGCCCGAGGAAAGGCCATCCGCCGGACAAACGCGGCATTGCGGAGCCGCCATGGGTCGCAGTTCCGCCCGCGAGCGGTTTAAGTTCGACCATATGACTCCTTAGTAAACATAGGGGACCATGGCGAAGCGAACGCGCTGGGTATATCGTTCCCAAAGTTCACCGTATTTCTCCCGACATCGCCGCTCGTCACGAATCGACCGGTGTACAAGCAATCCGGTCAACCAGATCGGTAACAGATAGGGAATCCAAGATTCAAATCCAATCGTCAATGTAAATGCGAGGTAAATACAGATTTCACCGGTGTAGTTAAGGTGTCGACCAATCCCCCAAAAACCCGATACAAGGAGCCGTCCATCGAGAGCCTCGGCAGGCTTGCCCCATATCTCGATGTTAGTTTCCCGTTTAAATCGGTGTTTTTGCTGGTTCGCTCCGCGAAACATCCAGAAACCGAAGACAAAGAGGGCGACCAAACCGATTGCCGCACCGATTGATAGATCGGTTTGTGCGTGGATCAACCACCACCCACCGATGCAGTAAAAGAACGGTACTAGTACATAGTCACCCCATACGAGCATCCATCCAAAACGCTCGCTGACTATGTCCCAGGTATGCACCATTCCGTACTCAAACTGGAAGTAATTGATAACGTAGATGAGCGTAAATATCTGATATAGCGTCATCGCGAGCGACAATCGGCCGTAGGTTTCGAACTGCACGATTGCAAAGGACAAATTGAATAGCGCTAGCGCGATGAGAGAAGGGCGATAGCTGAAGAACTTCAAGTCGATGCCAAAGTAGACGGGATTCAGATCTCGCCCATAGAAGAAATCCCGCAAGACGCTATTACCTACGACTGGGCGTCCTTGCCAAAAAAGAAAACCAGAGAGTGCGAACGCGATCGCATTGGCAACGACGAATAACTCTAAAAAACGTGTATGAATGTCACCAATTGCAAGCCAGCCCAATGCATGAAGCGCGGTAACGATGATCAACGTAAGGACGAGTAACGTTGCGCCATTGAGACGAAAGTCTCTGGATACACCTTCGTTATCGGTAAGTTCAACACGGCGCCCGGGTAGGACTTTTGAACCTACGAACAACGCGACGACGAACAACAGTGCAATGACCACTGCCTCGAGCATGTTTCTCGTCGATAGGACGAGTAACTCGTTCATCGAGTCTCGACGGCGATATTTAGCGACGGATCTTGGCGTGTTAGATAGTCACGCCACTTGCGTACTGTAACGGTTTGGAATTCTCTAACGACTGGATTCAGCTCAACGGGAGGCGCATCCCAGTGGTGGTCATATCCCGACTGTTCGGCCTCGACGGCAAAACGATCTTGATCCAGCAATGGCGCGATCAGCCACCGATTGGATAGTCTCATCACAAACTCCATCGCGAATCGTGGAATTCGAATGGGCGTAAGTGGAATCTTCAAGGATCTGAAATAAAACAGAAAGAAGACGCGGGTCATGCGTTCATTGACCGGTAACACGAATAGCCAATGCTTAATCGCGTTACCGGTATTCGACCATTGGTACGGGTATTGGTAACACAACTCGATAGAACCCGTGTCAATGCTGTCATGCTCAACAAAACGGCTGGAAATTCGTCCTCGCCCAATGTGAGTGTCGTACGCCAGATATACGTCATCGCCGATCGTCTCAAAACGTTTCAGTGTTGCATCCTCAAATGGCTTATAGCGACGATGCAAATGTGCATGCGTAAAGTCACTGACGTTATCGATGATCATGGAATGGTGCGCCGCCCAATCGAAAACCATGGGAACGCACGCCCACCGATCAGTGCCTTCGAGTTCAGGGATGTCAGGAATCTCGCGTTCGTCAGCGAGCTCTGGATCGCCCGGAAATAGCCAGACCAAGCCATATCGAATGCGAACCGGGTAGGTGCGTAACTTCAGCTTTGGCGTTGATCGACCAAATTGCTCGTGCGGAATATTGACGATTTGACCGTCGCCATCGTAAGTCCAACCGTGGTAAGCGCACCTTAGATGGCATCCGCTAACTTCACCAAGCGATAGCTTCACTTGACGGTGCGCACATCGATTGTCCACAGCGTGAAACTCGCCTTCCGTTGAGCGGAACAAAGCGATGGAATGTTTCCAAAAGATGACCTCTACAACGCTACCGCGTTTTACCCGGCGTACTTCCTCGACAGCGTACCAGTAATTCGGGTCCATCCCCGCGGCTCGTGCTTGTTGACGTAATCGTGTTGCGTTCGCAAATGTCGGAGGTGACTCAGACGCTAGTTCCATGTCAATCATCCGCTGCGGCAAGTTCTGGTGACGGTGAAAAGGCTGCTTCCTGGCTGTCGTCATCGGATGCGTGAGGTCGTTTCGCGCTTGGATTCAGTATCGAATTGCGAGCATGGTGAAATGCGTATGCCTCGTGCACCGCCTCACGGATCGTTGTGGGTCTGTAACCCAGCTCTCTTTTCGCTTTGTCAATGTTGGCATGTCGCCGTTGTTTAAGTAGCCGAATTGCACCTGGCGTGAAACGCTGTGGAAAACTAGGATGAAATCGGCTCAAGTAAAAACTCGCAATTTCGGAAAACACATACATTAATGGCGTCGGCATACGTCGGTTTGGCCGCGGCAAACCGGTGACTTCCTCATAGAGGTCTAGTATGTCTGAGATCGTTTTGTACTCGCTCGCGAAGATGTACTTCTCCCCAGTTCGCCCTTTTTGCATACAAAGCAAGTGTCCTTCAACGATATCCCGCGCCGCAACAAAAGCAAAACCACCATCGACATACGCTCGAAGTTTGCCATTTGCGTAGTCACACATCGTTCTTCCTAATCGTGAAGGTACATAGTCTGCACCTCCTACGACCGCACAGCACGTCGCAATTACGACATCCTGACCTAACGCTACCGCTCGCAAACATTCGTGCTCGACGAGTACTTTACTTCGTTCATACGGCATCGTACGTTCCATCGGATAAAACTGCATCGTCTCGTCGCTCGGTGCTGAGGGATCATCCAGCTCATAACCGACAGCACTGAAAGAACCCGTGACGACCACTCGGCCAGCCTCGACGTCGCGCGCCGCCTGCAGGACATTTCGTGTGCCTATTACGTTACATTCAAATATCTCGCGCCGATGGGCGCGGTTACCGTCGATCGTGGACACTTTCGCAGCACAGTGATACACGCCTTGGCAACCTTCCATCGCTCTCCTTGTGTCTTCGATATCACGGATATCGGCATATACGCGCTCGACTGCAAGCGTATCCAACGCTTCGTTTCTACTATCGCGCCGTAACAGAACTCGTACCTTAGTTCCTTTGTCGAGAAGTCTGCGAACTAGATTCGCTCCGACATGTCCAGAAGATCCCGTGACGAGAACCGGCGCGTCGGCGGTGTCTGCGGACGCGCGGGTGAGTCGCTCAGACGAACTCATCAGTAGAAAGTCTCAGCGGGGCAGAACGAGATAAAAAACTTGCGTTCATCCTTAGCAATGGGATTAGTCAACATAAAAACTGCTCGTAAAGGCATTTAGTCGCTGCAATATCGACTTCATTCAGAAATGTGAGGCGCGACTTCGAATTCCATCGTTTCATAACCGGCAGTATTTATCGCGGATGCAACTTCTTCAGTTCCCTCCGAACAAAGAATCACAGCGGCGCCGCCGCCACCACCGCCGGTTAGTTTTGCACCTGACGCGCCTCGACTGCGAGCAATTTCAATGATCTCTTCGAGTGCTCTTGTAGAAACCCCCAACGCGTTCAGATATCCTTGAGATAGGTTCATTGTCTCGCCGAGGTCATCTAGCGCACCTTCGCGAGCTGCATCCGCACCTTCCTGAGCAAGCGAACTTAGCTGGTCTAAGATCCTCTCATAACGCGCGGGGCGTTTGGACCTCGCTTTCGCAACGACGTCGACCATCGTTGATGTATGACTTGCTTCACCAGAAAAAGCAATAACGAGAGGCAAAGTTTGCGTCAACCGTACCGGCTCAAATACTCTATGTGTGTCTTGAGTCGCACCTCGAAACAGAATCGGACAACCTAAAGTAACGACTGTATTGTCGATACCTGACGCGGTTCCATGTGCGATGCGCTCCACATCGAAAGCACACTCGTTGATTTGTTCATCGTCGAGACTCAATTTAAAGCGATCGTTCAGGGCTCGCACGATGCTCACCGCAATCGCAGCTGAGCTACCAAGTCCTTGTGCAGGAGGAATACTCGGTGAAACTTCAATCATCATAGGTTGGTTTCGAAGCTCTAGGCGCTCCAAAAGTACTTCAAGCATCCGCGTTATATCTGTCGAATGTCCATCGTCGGATTGAAGTTGCTGCTCGATTCCCCACTGAGGTATTTGCAGTCGAATACCGTTCTTTGTATCAGTTATTCGACTCTTAATATGAACTGGCAGTGGAACGGCGAAAGCCCAACGTCCGTACACGACTGCGTGCTCACCGAGCAATATCGCTTTCCCACATGCCGACTGCCAAGCACTGGTCGCTGCTCGTACTGTCGGTCTGTTATTTTGCGTTCTTTGAGCTACAAGCTCTTTCGCTTTCCACACCTTAATTTCACCACTCTCGACTAAGTTCTCAACAACCCAGTCGAACAGTTCTTGAGGTACGTCGGCAGCGGAAGCAACGCTTCGCGCATGCAGAGACATGTGGTTCTTTTGGATTCCTGCGGTTACGAGTGAACGCAACGCTGCATAGTTCTGTGCGAGACCGACAGCGCCCATGACGCTCGCGAGCTCTGATGCGTTTGGATGTCCTAGTAAGCGATGGTTCAATTTCACCGTTGGGTTTGATTCAAGTGACGCGCCGACAGTCCCGACTTTCATAGGCATTTCGATTTCACCTTTCAGGTCACCGTTTGTCTTGACATACCAGCTCGTAAGTCCACGATAGCGTCCTGATCGCGCGGCGTAGGCGTGTGCGGCCGCTTCGATTGCTCTGAAATCGTTTCCAGTCGCGATCGCAACGGCATCGACGCCATTCATAATTCCTTTGTTGTGGGTCGTTGCGCGATAGGGATCCACTAGCGCAAGATCGTTCGCTAAAACGATTCCGTCGCGAACCTCCTTGCCACTAAACCCCTTCATTTCTAGATTACAGACAGGGATTTCGACACTCGCACGAACGAGTGACCGGTCGGTCAGATTCGAGAGAATGCGGAGAAAGACGCTACCTCCCGTTATCTCTTCGACCAAACTCGCGATTCCTTCGCACATGCCATTGACTATGTTTGCGCCCATAGCATCTCGAGTGTCGACTAGTAAGTGCACAACAATCATGTCGCGCTTTGGTGCGCCTTCAGCGCCACCCTCAGGGGCACGATGGTGGAACACTTCGATCCCTATCGCACCACCACCACGGTTGAGCATGTTCGGATGCACACGATTCGCAAGTTCAACGATCTCGTCTCTGTGCTGATGTAAAGCCTGCTGAGCGCGCTCGATATCTTTGACGTTCACAACTTGCACCTGACCGATGAGAATCGGATCCGTGACCTGAGTCCGAAATCCCCCAGAAAGGCGCGCCGTACGAGCCGCACCCGATAGACCAGCGACAATCGATGGCTCTTCCACCGTTAAAGGCACGATCACTTCACGATCATCGACCAAGAAATTCAATCCCACACCGAGAGGTAAGCCAAAAACACCGACGACATTCTCAATCATTTTGTCAGCGGCATGGCGCTTGAGGGTATGTGACCCGTTGTCAAGTGCCACGAGATCACTCTCAGTAAGGGATGTCCGATCGCGTAACGCTTGAATACGACCCTTCACACTCAGATTGAAAAAATTCGGTATTCGAGAGGAAGCGATACCTTCTTCAATAGCTGGTTTCATGTCCTAATTCCGATGGGTTCCGATCTCGTTGTTGCTTTTCATCTATCGAGATGCGACACGTATTCAAGTTAGTCTTCGTAAATTCGTGCTTGACGACCCAACGATCTCATTTGGGCTTGATTCGAGTGGTAAGGTAGTATCGACCACGTTACTTATCATGCCTTGAACGTTGAAGGAATGCCTCTACCAATACTGAGTTACATAATCTTACCGATTTTTACGTGAAATGCACGTTTACATACTTTCTTTCACGTTTACGTCGTAATAAAAAATCAGATATTCGCTCGAAATTCACGCTCCAATTGCTTAGAGCATCGAACTATGGATACTCGGGTGCTTGCGATTTAACTAATAAAAGCTGCTTATTTTCACTACGGAGCAACCGTTCATCTCGGGAAACCTCGACGCGATGCCGTTATTTCTTGCCGGTACATTTCTTGGTGACATATTTCACTTCGTCTAGTCCAAACGCGAAGCTTGTAGCTTGTGGCTGATGGTTTGCGTAATGATTGAGGATAGCGCTCGTTACCTCCGTGAGCGAAACGCCTATGGCGGTGACCTGAACCAGCTTATCAATGCATTGCAGAACTTTCGTTAATTCGACCCCAACGCGAACGCGCCTCGATTAGACCGCTAGTGTAGGGGGTGCCGCGCGAAGCCACGAAATACGGTTACCGTCACGCCGTAGTCGAGCGTCCGCTCAACTGAATCTCGAATCAATGAGACCAGACTCTGATTTTGTAATGGCAGTTTCACTCACCGCTACTTGGCTTTGTTACGTCCAGGGGAACTAGATGGTCGGACAGCCGGATGCCCTCGGTCGATGTCACGTACTGATATCGTACTGCTCGCGTGGTAATCGTAGCTGTTGCCAAAACGCTGATTGTCGGTCTGATGAATTAGTTGCTAAAGCTAACGATGTGTTTATCCACCGTGCCGTAAAACCCCGTCCTTCAGGGCGGGGATATAAGGCACCGTACCCGCAATCTGAGTGTGCAGATGGTGGTATTCATTCGATAATTTAACCATGCTTAAAGCGACCAAAATCCGGCTGTATCCGACGCGGGAACAACGCGACGCATTGCGTTTCCAATTCGGGGCTGTCCGATGGGTCTACAACGATACGCTGGCGTTGCGGCAACGGGCTTGGCAGCAACATCGACAATCCATCACCGAGCGCATGACGTTAGATCGGCTCGTTGAACTGAAGAAACAGGCACAGACCGCGTGGTTAAAGGACGCGGACAGTCAAGCGCTGCAACAAGCGGTCATGCATCTAGACGATGCGTTTCAGCGGTTCTTCCAGAAGAAAGCGAGGTACCCGAAATTCAAGACGAAATACGGGAAGCAATCGCTATCGTATCCGCAACGCGTCAAACTGGTTGATCAGAAACTCTATCTACCCAAAGTGGGGTGGGTCAAGGCGCATTGCCACCGGACGCTTAAAGGGCGGATCAAGACCGTCACTGTGTCGTTAACGCCCACTGGCAAGTACTTCGCATCCATTCTCGGTGACGACGGTCTGGGAGCGCCGAAACCACCCCAGGTTGTGGAGGATACGTCGATCGTCGGAATCGACCTAGGGCTCAACAACCTCACCGTGGACTGCACGGGTCAGGCGCACGCCAACCCACGCTTTGCTAATCAAGCCGCCCGCAACCTACGACGAAAACAGAAGGCACTCTCCCGTAAGAAGAAGGGGTCAGCGAATCGCAATAAAGCACGATTAAAGGTAGCGAAAGCGCACGAACGAATGGCGAATGCTCGCCACGACTATCAGCATAAACTCTCGAAACACCTGGTTGACAAGAACCACGCGATCTGTGTCGAGACGCTGCGCGTCAAGAACATGCTGAAAAACCGACGCCTTGCCCGGTCCATCAGCGATGCGGCATGGGGCGAACTCGTCCGCAAACTCGAATACAAATGTAAGTGGTACGGAAAACACTTGGTCCGTATGGACCCGTTTTACCCGTCCAGTAAAACATGCTCGCATTGCGGTTCGAAGTTGAAGACGTTGGAGCTGGACGTTCGTGGTTGGACGTGCATCGTTTGCGGAACACGCCACGATCGGGACATCAACGCCGCGATCAACATCAAAGCGCAAGGTATATTGCAGTTAAAGGTGGCAGGGCTGTCCGTCTCTGCCTGTGGAAGCTCGCGTAAGGCCAGGGTTGGACAACCAAGCCTGGCGGCAGCTAGGGAAGCAGGAAGCCTCTCCCTTTAGGGAGAGGAGCAGTCACTTCTATACTAAACCAGACAACTAATGAGCGAAGTTGCTACTTTTTTACCTCTCGGCATTCCGAGGTCGTGACGTTGTTCATTCGTGTGCGCATGAGGGAGCAGAAACTTGGACGACAAGGGGACGATGGAAAGGGAGATTGACGAGTTACGCGCTCGTCTCAACGCACTTGGTGCGGCAAGTCTTCGGATCGGTTCAAGCCTCGATCTACAGATCGTCCTGAGTGAGGTAGTCGAGAGTACACGATTGTTAGTCGGCGCTCGCTACGCTGCGATCGCGACTATGGATGAATCAGGGAAACCCATCGATCTCGTTACCTCGGATTTAACCGAGTCCGAGTACAAAACGTTGGCAAAATGGTCTGACGAACCTTCCCTCTTCGAGCGTTTTCGAAATCTAGATGAACCGTTCCGCATTGCAGATGTGACGCAGTATTTACGAGACCTCGGCTTTTCGACTGAACGACTACCAGCGGGAACGTTTCTTGGGGCACCAATGCGGCATCAAGGTCAACATGTGGGCAATTTTTATCTCTTAGAGAAAGAAAACGGCGAAGTGTTCACTCAAGACGACGAGGAGCTTCTGCTGCTCTTCGGTAATCAGGCAGGTGCTGCGATCGCGAATGCACGCACACACCGCGCCGAGAGACTCGCTCGGGTAAATCTTGAAACGGTGGTAGAAACCTGCTTAGTCGGGGTGGTTGTATTCGATGCTGCGACAGGATCCGTCGAATCTATGAACAAAGAGGCGGAACGGATGGTAGAGCTTCTTTGTGCACCCGGTCAATCGGCGGAAGCGTTGGCTGACATATTGACATGCCGACGTGCGGATGGCCGAGAGATTGCGCTTCAGGAGCTTTCGCTAGCGGACGTATTGAGCGGGGCAGAGACGGTTCGAGCTGAAGAAATGGAGTTGTTTACAGCTGAAGGAGGCGCTAGCGTGAGCGTGCTCGTTAATGTCACCCCGATACGACTGGATGACGGGGAGATTAAGTCTGTTGTTGTCGCGTTGCAGGACATGGCACCATTACGAGAGCTTGAGCGGCAACGTTCCGACTTTCTAGCGATGGTAAGCCACGAATTACGCGCTCCGCTGACCTCTATTAAAGGATCGACAACGACGGTTCTAAGTGGCGAGCGTGTGGTTGGCAGTGCCGAAATTCGTCAGTTCTTTCAGATCATTGACCGCCAAGCAAACCGTATGGATGCCCTGATCGGCGATTTGCTAGACGCCGGGCGTATCGAGTCAGGTACGCTATCTGTGATGCCTGAGCCGACCGACGTATCGATGCTTGTCGATCAGGGGCGCAACATTTTTATTACAGGAGGAGGTCGCCACCCTGTGTTAATCGATCTAGCCAGCGATTTACCTCAGGTTCTGGCAGATCGAGAACGAATCGTCCAAGTCATAAACAACCTGCTCGCCAATGCCGCTCGTGCCGCGCCAGAGTCCTCGGCAATCCAGATCGTCGCAGAAATGGACGGCGTTTATGTCTCGATCTCCGTCATCGATGAAGGACGAGGGATGGCACAAGGACAGCTAGCTCAGTTATTCGTTCGGCGCTCCGTTAGTCCAGATACTGGAATCGCTCGCGCACCAGGCGGTGGTCTCGGACTAGCTATTTGTAAAGGTCTGGTTGAAGCACACGGCGGTCGGATTCGCGCTGAAAGCGATGGTATTGGCACTGGTCTACGTGTGACTTTTACAGTTCCTATCGCGGAGACTCGAGCGATCGGTGCGACGGAAAAAGTGACGCCACGTGAGAACGATGACAAGGAAACAGAAGCTGGTGACCGCCCCCCGATTCTCGTTGTCGACGATGACCCGGACACACTACGCTTTATACGTGACGCTTTGGTAGAAGCACAGTTCGCACCAATCCTGACAGCCGATCCGCGTGACATAGAGCACATCGTGGCTTCCGAGAAACCGCGACTAGTCTTACTTGACTTAATGCTTCCGGGAAAGGACGGCATGGAGCTAATGCAGACAGAACACGCGCTTGCCGATCTTCCGGTCATTTTCATTTCTGCTTACGAGCGAGACGAAACGATTGCGCGAGCGTTCGAGATAGGAGCCGACGACTATATTGTCAAACCGTTTTCACCCACCGAGCTTGTGGCACGTGTGCGTGCCGCATTGCGCCGGCGTTCAGAGCCTGAGCAATTCATGTTGGGTTCATTAGCAATTGACTACGACGCTCGCCGTGTATCAGTAGACGGGCGCGAAGTGGTACTCACCGTCACAGAATTTGATCTATTGAAGGCTCTGTCGCTTAACGCTGGACGTATCTCGACCCACGACTGGCTCCTTCAACGCGTTTGGGCAGGACGGAACCCCGACAATCCCAAGATCGTACGCGCTTATGTCAAGCGATTACGCCGTGCACTCGGTGACGATGCCATTAACCCGAAGTGGATCTTCAACGAGCGAGGCGTAGGGTATCGTATGCCGCGTCCTTAAGCGGGTATACGCTGAATAACGTGTGCTCTTTGAACTAACTCGCACTTACGAGTTGAGCCGATGCAGCTAATTCGAAAAGATGATCTGTCTCTTGCGGTACTTGAACCGTTCGACTTCTCGATCCTGAGGAATTACTATCTAGCGAATAGAGAACATCTAGCACCTTGGGAACCTACACGCACTGACGATTATTTCACTGCGGCGAACATTAAAGATGTCATCAATTCACGGTACGAGCAATTCATCGCTCGGACTGCGCTTCATCTTTGCGCTCTAAATGAAGAGCGAATGGTCGCGGAAGTCAATTTCACAAATATCGTTACTGGCGCATTTCAATCGTGCAATCTTGGGTTCTCTGTTGAGCGTTCATCAGAAGGGCATGGCGTCATGACGAAAGTATTAAAGCTCGGTATTGAGTACATTTTCGAGGAGTATCGGCTCCATCGAATTCAGGCGAACTATATGCCGAGTAATAGGAGGAGTCCGCAGGTATTAGCGAGATGTGGGTTTCGAGTAGAAGGCTACGCACGAGAGTATCTAAAAATCGCAGGCAAATGGGAGGATCATGTGCTGACGTCTTTGATCAATTCCCAGCGCATTGAGTAATCACATGAGCATGATTCCTCACGGAAAACGAGATTTCGAGTTCCTCGACAGATGCTTCGTTCACCACGTTGAGACATCCGAAATCAGCGACCATCGATCGTAGAAGTCGCCCACACTAAATGACCGCGTCTCGATCACCAACGGACGCATTTATATAGACTGCAAAATGTACTTTTCGAGTAGAACTTATTGATCTATCAAGAAAATTGCGACTACCCGACTATCAATATGTATGACATGAGCCATTGAAACTTCTATAATCCCGCGCCTCAAACCCACCCTTATCCGTCTTGGCAACGCTTTACGACAAGATCTGGGATGCTCATGTCGTTGGTCAACGCGGTGATGGTCTCAGCCTACTATATATCGATCGTCACCTGATTCACGAAGTGACATCGCCACAAGCATTCGAAGGGCTACGACTGGCTGGGCGGGTACCTTGGCGTCTAGATGCGAATTTAGCGACGCCCGATCACAACATTCCCACACGAAATCGTGGTCTCGGTATGGCTGGGATCGAAGATCCGATCGCGAAGGAGCAGGTTGTAACGCTCGACGACAACTGCAAATCCTTCGATATTCAACAGTTCGAACTATTGGATGTTCGGCAAGGTATCGTTCACGTAATAGGTCCGGAACAAGGTGCAGTCCTACCAGGCATGACAGTGGTTTGCGGAGACTCGCATACATCGACTCACGGTGCATTAGGAACCCTTGCACACGGGATAGGTACATCCGAAGTCGAGCATGTCTTAGCAACCCAATGCCTCGTCCAACAAAAGAGCAGAAACATGCGCGTGGAGATCACGGGATCTCTCAATCAAGGCGTCTACGCGAAGGACATCATCCTTGCGTTGATTCGTGCTATTGGAACAGCTGGTGCGACAGGTCACACGATTGAGTACGCTGGTGACGCCGTTCGGGCATTGAGCATGGAAGGGCGCATGACGATCTGCAACATGTCGATCGAGGCAGGTGCGCGAGCCGGATTGGTCGCTGTTGACGAAACGACGCTCGCTTACGTTGAGGGTAAACCTTTCGCGCCAAAAGAAGAGCTGTGGAACGACGCGGCGGCGTCGTGGCGAGAGCTGAAGTCAGATTCAGACGCGACCTTTGACTCCGAGGTCGTTCTTGACGCCGAGTCGCTCGCTCCTCAAGTCTCGTGGGGGACGAATCCGCAATTGGTCGTAGGCATCGACGAGGTGATTCCAGATCCTGCCTCGTTCGACGACGAAGCGACCTCAGAAACTGCCGAACGAGCGCTCAAATACATGGATTTGCATCCCGGCGAATCATTAAAAGACGTATCACTTGACATAGTCTTTATTGGTTCGTGTACGAATGCTCGCATTGAAGACCTTCGCGCGGCAGCAGCTGTTGCGAAGGGTCGAAGGGTCTCAAGAAGCCTGAACGCCGCGCTTGTCGTTCCAGGTTCTGGTCTCGTGAAGCAACAGGCAGAGAGCGAAGGTCTAGATCAGATTTTCATTAACGCAGGATTCGAATGGCGCGATCCGGGTTGTTCGATGTGTCTTGCGATGAACGACGACCGCCTCATGCCTCGGGAACGTTGTGCGTCGACTTCGAATCGAAATTTTGAAGGCCGACAAGGGCATCTCGGCAGAACTCATCTGGTCAGTCCTGCAACCGCCGCAGCAAGTGCTATTGCGGGTCACATAGCGGACGTTCGGGAGTATCTCTAGTGAACTCGAATCCACTCCAATTTGTACGACACACGGGTCTCGTCGCACCATTGGATAAGGCGAATGTCGACACCGATCAAATCATCCCGAAGCAGTTTCTTAAGTCGATCAGACGTACCGGATTTGGGGAAAACCTCTTCGACGCGTGGCGTTTTGAGGACGAAGGAATGATCGGAAAACCATTAACAGAGCGACAACCTGTATCTGATTTCGTTTTGAACGATCCACGTTATTCCAACGCGTCGGTCTTACTCGCTAGAGAGAACTTTGCGTGTGGGTCAAGTCGTGAACACGCAGTATGGGCATTACTACAGTATGGGTTTCGATGTGTGATTGCGCCTTCGTTCGCCGATATTTTCTATAACAATAGCTTCAACAACGGATTGTTACCTGTTCAACTCACACACGCTCAAGTAGACGAACTTTTTGGTCTTGCAACCCAGAGCCAACCCATAGAGTTGTCAGTTGATCTGGAAAAGCAATCTGTGATCGGGAGGGATGATCGAAGTTATCGATTCGAGATTGATGATGTACGCAAGAATCGAATGCTCAAAGGTCTAGATGAAATTGGCTTAACGCTGGAACACGCGAACGCTATCAAGGCATTCGAAGCTCGGCATCAAAACGCGAATCCTTGGCTTTTCAGGGATGCGAGCGCGTGAGATCGGCTCAAATCCTTGTATTGCCCGGTGACGGAATTGGCGCAGAAATCATGCCACATGCGGTTCAGGTCATGCGCAAAGTCACAGATGGCATCTTTGATCTTCACATCGACGAAGCGGATGCCGGTGGGATCAGTATTGACAAGCATGGGGTTCCGCTAACGCCAGAGACGCTACGCGCTGCACAAGACGCTGACGCAGTTCTACTTGGGGCGGTAGGTGGTCCCAAATGGGATAACCTCCCGGTTGATAAGAAACCGGAGAAGGGTCTGCTAGGTTTGCGCTCCGGATTGGACGCGTATGCTAATTTGCGACCCGCAATCCTATTCGAACCGCTAGCCGCCGCATCGTCGTTACAAGCGCAATTTGTAAGTAATCTAGATCTCCTGATCGTGCGTGAACTCACCGGCGGTATCTACTTCGGAGAACCGCGAGGCGTCAGTATCGAAGGAAACGTACGTCGTGGTGTGAACACGTATGTCTACGACGAAACGGAGATTCAACGCATCTCGCGTACAGCCTTCGAGTTGGCTCGGAAACGAAATCACAAACTATGTTCCGTCGATAAAGCCAACGTGCTCGAAGTCACCCAGTTATGGCGCGACGTTGTCAACGAGGTACACGCTGAATACCAAGATGTCGAGCTGACTCATTTACTGGTGGATAACGCCGCGATGCAGTTGGTGCGCGAACCCAAACAATTCGATGTGATCGTGACAGGCAACATGTTCGGTGATATCCTGTCCGACGTCGCCGCAATGTTGACCGGTTCACTCGGCATGCTTCCCTCAGCATCTTTAAATGCTGACAATCGCGGCATTTATGAACCTGTACATGGAACTGCACCCGATATTGCGGGTCAGAATCTCGCGAATCCGCTTGCGACCATCCTCTCTATCGCCATGATGCTTCGCTACGGCTTGGATGCAGGAGACTTGGCGGATCGGATTGAGCACGCAGTCGATGCCGTGCTTGCTAAAGGTTATCGAACTGGCGACATCATGCCCTCAAACTCGGATGATTCGGTCCAGCGAGTAGGTACAGACGAAATGACGGACGCAGTAGTGCAGGAGCTCGGTAAGACATGAAAGCTGTAAACGTAGCAATCGCGGGTGCGACCGGCGCCGTCGGCGAAGTCATGCGTGAATTGCTTGAGGAACGTAGTTTTCCCGTTAGGCAGATCAGCCTTCTTGCGAGTTCTCGCTCGGTGGGAAAATCGTTCGACTTCCGAGGTCGAAAAATTAACATCGAAGTGCTCGATGATTTCGATTTTTCGGATACGCAAGTCGCGTTTTTCTCTGCGGGAGGTTCCGTCTCCGCTGTTCATGCGCCGCGAGCGGCCGACGCGGGCGCGATCGTCGTCGACAACACGTCACACTTTCGGCAAGAACCTCACATCCCTTTGGTCGTTCCGGAAGTAAATCCACATCGAATAAAGGACGGCCTAGATACCGGGATCATTGCCAATCCGAACTGTTCGACCATTCAGATGGTGGTGGCTCTAAAACCGATTTACGATGCGGTAGGGATTGAGCGGATTAACGTCGCGACGTACCAGGCGGTATCTGGTGCAGGTGCGTCGGCGATACGCGAATTGGCCGAACAGACTACGAATATTCTGAACGGCAATGGTGCGGAAGCTACCGTGCATCCGGTTCAAATCGCATTCAATGCAATTCCTCAGATCGCTGAATTCGAGGCGAACGGTTACACGAAGGAGGAATGGAAGATGGTCCTTGAGACGAAAAAGATCTTTGAGGACGAGACCATCCAGGTAAACCCGACATGCGTTCGCATTCCTGTGTTCTATGGACATTCGGAAGCGGTTCACATTGAAACTAAAGAGCCTATCAGCGTTGATTTCGCACGAGACTTGCTGAAAACGGCGGAAAATGTAGTTCTAATCGATGAACGTGAGTCGGGAGGTTATCCGACCGCAGTGGATCACGCTGCCGGTACGGACCCAGTCTTCGTTGGGCGCGTTCGAAAGGATGTGTCGCACCCACGTGGTTTGGACATGTGGGTCGTATCCGACAATGTTCGAAAAGGTGCTGCGTTGAACAGCATCCAAATCGCCGAAGAACTACTCCCCATCCTCAACTGACCACTGTTCTGGTTTTACCAGATCTTCGATGAGTTACTACGCGCTAGGTGTCGAATATGACGGCTCCAGCTATAAGGGTTTCCAACGCCAAGCTGATGCACAAACGGTTCAGGAGGAATTGGAGAAAGCGCTGAGCTCGATCGCCGCAGATTCTGTCACGATACATGCGGCCGGTCGCACTGATCGAGGCGTTCACGCCACGCAACAGGTCGTGAGTTTCGAGACATCGGTTGAGCGTCCTGAAAAGGCATGGGTGGTGGGCGCAAATTCCCTTCTGCCGTACACGATTCGGATCGTTTGGGTAAAAGAGGTCAGCGTTGATTTTCACGCACGATACTCGGCATTGTGGCGTCGATATCTCTACATATTCTGCCAGCAGACAGCCCACCAGGTTTTCCTTCGCAATCTCGTAAGTTGGACAGATTCGTCACTTGACGTCGATAGGATGGAACACGTGGTAGAGCTCTTTCTAGGTGAGCAAGATTTCAGCGCCATTCGGGCAGCAAACTGTACTTCACCAACGCCATTTCGGCACGTCTACCATCTTGAGATCATTGAAAAAGATCCATACGTGATCGTCGATATCGCGGCAAATGCGTTCCTACTTCATATGGTGCGAAACTTGGCTAGTGTCCTTCACGATGTAGGGAACGGCGCGCTGAGCCGCACCGACGTAATCTCGCTGCTCGATTCTCGCGACCGAACGCTAGGTCCCCCGACCGCTCGCGCGTCAGGCTTGTATCTAACCGCCGTCGGCTATGCGGAAGAATTCAAAATTGACGACGATATACGTGTACCGGTAATGCTTGGCGATATTCGTGATCGATTTCAATCGGTGACTCTACCTTGCGATTACTACAGAAGGTCGCTCAACTCATGACGGCCGTGAAGTTCTGTGGGTTGCGCAGTGAAGCTGATGTTGAGACAGCCATCTGCGTCGGTTGCGACGTTGTTGGACTGAACTTCGTCTCCGCTAGTCCGCGTGTTATTGACACCGTGACAGCATCGAAAATAGTGGGATCCTTTGGGTCGAATATGCTGTTTACTGGTGTTTTTAAGGATCAGAGCGAATCGGAGATTCGTCGAGTTTTAAATGATGTTGCACTGGACTTCCTGCAATTTAGCGGTGATGAGTCTGCGGCATTCTGCGACTCCTTCGACATGCCATATCTGAAAGGTCTGAAAGTCTCAGATTCGTTCGATTTTGAACAAGCACGAGATCAATTCCCACGCGCATTTGCGTACTTATTAGATTCGATGTCTGATCTTGGCGGCGGATCGGGAAAAACGTTTGACTGGAAGCAATTTCCAACCGACGCCGATGCGAAAGTGATCCTTGCGGGTGGATTAACGCCGAGTAATGTCGCCATGGCGATCCAGGAGACGCGCCCGTGGGGCGTTGATGTCGCATCGGGAATCGAAAATGACGACCACTCTAAAAACCGAGAATTGATGGTCCAATTTATGCAAGGCGTAAGAAATGTTTCTGCGTAGGAAAGGGGACAACGAGCTCCCTGACAGCACGGGTCATTTCGGTCCATATGGCGGTCGCTTTGTCGCAGAAACGCTGATGAGCGCGTTAGACGAACTAACCCGAGTGTATCAAGATGCCTTAGACGACCCGACGTTCAAAGCAGAATTCAAGACCGATCTCGAACGTTACGTCGGAAGGCCTTCACCTCTCTACGAAGCAAAACGGTTCGCGGCAACGGTAGGGAAAGCCCGTATCTTCCTTAAACGCGAGGATTTGAACCACACCGGCGCTCACAAGATTAACAACACGATCGGACAAGCGCTTTTGGCGTCGCGGATGGGTAAGCGTCGCATCATCGCCGAAACGGGCGCGGGTCAGCACGGTGTAGCAACTGCAACTGTTGCAGCGCGCTTGGGTGCCGAATGTACGGTATACATGGGATCTAAAGACATCGAGCGTCAGAAACCCAACGTCTATCGTATGAAGATGCTCGGCGCTCATGTCCAATCGGTAGATTCTGGCTCAAAAACGTTAAAAGACGCTATGAACGAGGCGATGCGAGATTGGGTCACAAACATCGATACGACTCATTACATCATTGGTAGCGTCGCCGGACCTCATCCTTATCCCGTTATGGTTCGTGACTTTCAATCTGTGATCGGAGAAGAGTGCCGCGAGCAGTGTCTTGAACAAATCGGTCAGCTACCGGACGCCTTAGTAGCGTGTGTCGGTGGCGGTTCCAATGCGATCGGCTTGTTTTACCCGTTCCTGAACGACATCAACGTAGAAATGATCGGTGTTGAAGCGGGCGGCGAAGGTATGCATACCACCCGACATGCCGCACCGCTAAGTGGGGGAACGCCAGGTGTGTTGCATGGTGCAAACACATACTTGCTGGCTGATGAGGACGGTCTGATCTTAGAACCACATTCAATTTCTGCCGGCTTGGACTATCCCGGCGTTGGACCAGAACATGCCTACCTAAAGGATACCGGTCGTGTTAGGTACGAGACCGTTACCGATGAGGAAGCATTGCAAGCGTTTCGTCTCCTCTCCGAATGCGAAGGGATTGTGCCAGCACTCGAATCTGCACATGCACTCGCATACGCTACGAAGAAATCTGAATTGTGTGATGTTGAAGACGTGATCGTTGTGAATCTGTCCGGTCGCGGAGACAAGGACCTGGAATCGGTTGCCCGGCTCGATGGAGTCTCGCTTTGAATCGGCTAGCGACGACATTTAATCGGCTGCGGAATTCCGGCGAGAAAGGATTGATTACCTTTATTACTGCAGGTGACCCGACGCTGGCAGCAACAGTACCTGCACTCAGGCACATGGCTGATGCCGGTGCAGATGTTTTGGAACTAGGTGTGCCATTCACTGATCCCGAAGCCGATGGTGCTTCCATTCAAAGATCGTCTGAACGTGCGCTTGTTAACGGTGTGACATTGCGAAAGACATGCGAACAGGTCGCGATCTTTCGACGTGAAAATGAGGTTACGCCTGTCGTCCTTATGGGGTATTTGAATCCCATCCTCGCGCTCGGATTGGAGCCGTTCGCGCAACTTGCGTCCCAATCTGGGGTCGACGGTTTGATTATCGTAAATCTGCCGCCCGAGGAGGCTGACGAACTGAAAAGCGTACTAGAGCGAGTCAATATCGATTTGATACTCTTAATCGCACCTACTACGCCGCTTGAGCGAATAAAAACACTCGCCACTAGCGGTTCAGGTTTTCTCTACTACGTATCAATCAAAGGCACTACAGGTGCGGATCATCTTGATGTGTCAGACGTAGAGCGCAAAGTTGCTTCCATTAAGAAAGTTACTGACTTACCCGTTTCGGTTGGATTTGGGATCAAGACACCAGAAGCGGCAGCTGCGATTGCAAAGGTAGCGGATGCAGTGGTTGTTGGAAGTGCGTTAGTGGAAACGCTCGGCAGCGCGACGGCGCTCGAGCATGCTTTGACGGACATTCATGGATTCACGTCGGCGTTAAAACGCTCAATTCGTGCCTGTTGACCGAACGACGAACTCGTCGGGTGAAAGCGTGGAAGCGCTTGTGTCCAAGATCGCGCAACAGCGCTCGAAATTAGCTCGAAGTCGATCATTCGCGGAGATCCGCGAAATTGCATATGACTTGGGTTTACAACGAGTCGCAGAAAAGCAAGTAGTTGTGGGTGGTACCAACGGTAAGGGAAGTACGGTCGGTTACCTGCAGCAAATCTTGTCACAACAAGGCGTTCGCGTTGGCACCACGACATCTCCGCACCTTCATAGTTATCTTGAGAGAATCAGTCTCGAAGGCGTGAAGGTCGAAGCGCGTCAATGTGCTGATTCGATTCGTAAGGTTGCAGACGCCACGTCTGGTGTACCGTTGACCTACTTTGATCTGACAACACTTTCGGCCTTGAGTCTGTTTCGGCAGTGGGAAGTGGACGTAGCCGTCATCGAGGTAGGTCTAGGGGGACGACTCGACTGCGCTAACGTCGTAGACAACGATGTTGCCGTCATCACGAACGTTGACTTAGACCACACTGCGGTACTGGGTACTTCAATCGAGGAAATCAGCAAAGAGAAAGTGGGTATCGTGAGGTCGAATAAACCTCTTGTATACGCTGACAGCCGAGATAACCAGGTTGTCGAAGCTTGCGCCGAAAAGCACGCTAGTCCAGTATTCAGGATTGGTCGTGAATTTGGTCTTGTAAATAAAGATACAGTATTTATTACGATGAATGGCACGCAGAAGCACTATGCATTACCGTCTTCAGTGATCCACGCGACAAAGAGTTTCGGTGCGGCATTGCAAACCGCTACCTTGATGGATCTCACACCGAATGACGTCGCGTTAAGAACCATGCGCTTTTCGACCCCAGTTGGGCGACTTGAGCAAGGATATACTCGTGACCGAAATTGGATCTTGGATGTCGCACATAATCCAGCGGCGATTCGATACCTTCGACAAACGCTCGCTGGTAAAAACATCTCAGAGTGTGTTGTCGTCTTCGCATGTTTCTCGGACAAAGATGTAAAAAGTATGTTTGCGAGTCTCACGGAACCTTTGGATTGCGATGCGACTAATGCGATAGGGATTGTGATCACCGATTCTCAAGGTGCTCGGGGGATGAGCGCGGTAACTGCACGCCGAAAGTTAGAAAACGTACTAAATCGAGTGCAGGTCGAACCGGACTTGGAGAAAGCGCTATCCGTTGCGGCAAGCTTGTCAGACCCGGAAGTGCCAGTCGTTGTACTTGGTTCCTTTGACATCGTCTCCCGTGCCCGGAGAGCGTTGACTATGTGCGAGACTGTAAACGGCGTTACTTAATGGAAATAAAAACGCGTGATCGCGTTGTCGGAGGGGTTTTCCTAGCTGCACTCGTAGTGATTCTCCTACCGATGCTCTTCGATGAGTCACGAGGTCCCGCCCTTGAAATCGAACCAATGGAAGAACTCGATATCGACCGGGTACCTGAGATACCTCTTCCTAACGCGAGTTCAGCTGCATCAAAACGAGATGAGCTGCGTCAGATCGTTGACGAGGACGGATTCCTAGTGGAGTTCGGAACACGTGTAGGTGACGTGACTATCGACGAGAACTTGAATGACTCGGGTTATTGGGCTGTGCAGCTTGGCAGTTTTCGGGAGGAAGACAAGGCGGATGCGCTTCGCATACGTCTTCAAGCGGATGGTCAGCGGACTTGGATTTCTCAAGCGAAAATTGAAGGTGAGATCATGACCCGAGTTGCCGTTGGGCCGTTTAATGAACGACAGGCAGCGGAATCATTTCGCGAAGTCGCCGCAGACAAGTATGAAATAGATGGGTTGGTTGTAGGTTACCAGCCTTGAACGGCTTTAACCTGTGGGACATCGGTTTCGCAATCCTCCTCCTGATTTCGACATATCGCGGCTGGTCAAAGGGTGCAGTGATCGACACGATCGCGACCGTTGTTTTGCTGATCGCCGTAGTAGGGGGTCTGTTATTCGGCACGGAGGTTGGTAACCTCATCTTAGGTGAGTCGAAACAAGGTCAAAACCCTTGGTCATTACCGCTCGGCTTCGTGATCGTATTCATCGTCGTCACGCTAATTGGTGCGCTCATTCGCAAGGCAATCGATTCAGCCATATCCGAATCCGCGATGCGCCCTGCCGACCGGATGATTGGACTGTTGTTGGGTGTGGTCAGAGGGTTATTAGTGATCATGCTCATCATCGCTTGTACATTGAGATGGTTTCCTGATTCCCCAGCGCTGATGCATTCGTTTTCATTGCAACTGCTTGATCCGTTTATTAGCGACGTTAGCAAGTTTGTAGACTTGTTAGTAGGTTAGCGCAAATTCGACCAATCGTGTCTACACAAAGAGAGACTTAAACGTGTGCGGAGTCGTTGGAATCGTTGGTGGCACTGAGATCAATCAGGAGCTCTACGACGCGATGCTCATCCTACAGCACCGCGGTCAAGACGCAGCAGGCATGGCGATCTCAGATGGTGAGAGATTAGCACTACGGAAAGCTAACGGCTTAGTAAGCGAAGTTTTCCAGGAAAGGCATATGTTGCGTGCGCGCGGAAAACTTGGTGTTGGACATGTGCGCTATCCGACCGCGGGAACGGCAACATCGGCAGAAGCTCAACCGATGTATGTGAATTCGCCTTGCGGCATTTGCATCGCGCACAACGGCAACATTACAAACTCGAAAGCGCTACGTGAGGACATCACAGGCAAGTACAACCGACACCTGAACACACGTTCCGATTCGGAAATACTCTTAAACGTATTCGCACACGAGTTACAGAATAGTGATCAAGCAGTTAGCGAACCCGCGAGTATCTTTAATGCTGTTGCTGCCGTGCATCAGCAATGTATTGGTGCATACGCAGCAGTCGCTTTAGTCATTGGTGGGGGTATCGTCGGATTTCGCGACCCGCGAGGTATCCGTCCTCTGGTCGTTGGGACTCGCGACAGCTCGACGAAGTCCACGCCTGATTACATGATTGCAAGCGAAACAGCAGTGCTGGATATTTTGGGATTTACACCACTACGGGACATCGAACCAGGCGAAGCTTGCTACATTACGGAAGACGGCGAGCTACACATTCAGCAATGTGCGGAACAACATACTCACACACCGTGCATTTTTGAGTACGTCTACCTCGCACGACCTGACTCGGTACTCGACAAGATTTCTGTCTATAAAGCTCGATTGAGCATGGGTGAGGCATTAGCCGAAACTTTTCTTGAGAGGTTTCCGAACGGTGCGCACGACGTTGATGTAGTCATACCTATACCAGAAACTAGCCGTACAGCTGCGCTCCCACTAGCGCATCGATTAGGCGTGGACTATCGCGAGGGATTCGTTAAGAATCGTTACATTGGACGGACGTTTATCATGCCGGGTCAGTCGATGCGCAAAAAGTCAGTTCGTCAGAAGTTGAACGTGATCGAACTTGAAGTACGAGACAAAGTCGTGCTGCTTGTAGAAGACTCGATTGTTCGTGGTACGACGATTCGCGAGGTGATCGAACAGTGTCGTCAAGCTGGCGCTAAAAAGGTCTACCTCGCGAGTGCAGCGCCGCCGGTTAGGTATCCGAATGTATTCGGTATCGACATGCCGAGCACGGATGAGTTTATTGCGACGGGTCGGACTGAAGCGGAGATTCAGGAGAGTTTAGGTGTTGAGTTGCTGGTGTATCAAAAATTGGCAGATCTCAAGCGCGTTGTTCGGAGCTGGAACAATGACATTGAGGAGTTTGATTGCTCGATCTTTGATGGTCGGTACAACTGTGTCGGAGTGGACGCGTCGTATCTCAGCCAGTTATCTTTAGAGCGCAATGACTATACGCGATCCATCGAAGACGTTTTCGAAATCGAATCGGACGAAGAACACGCAGCGTCCCATCGAGTGAATGCCTAAAGAACGAGGGAAAAAGCGCGATCGTCCTGCGCGATCAGAACATTTCCTTAAACCACGTCCAAGGTCGACACCTTGCGTAGGAATATGTTCGACGTCGCATGGTGATTTCGTATGCCGCGGTTGTAAACGTTTTTTCAACGAAGTTCGAGATTGGCAGAATTTCGATCCGGATCAGAGAGAGATGGTCTTCAGCCGTCTTGCGCAGCTCAAGCGAGATAGCATTCTTGCATTGGTGGGGATCGCCAGCGAAAAGCAACTAAGTTCAAGAACGGACGAGTTTGTTGGCAAGGATTGCGAGGACTTAGCGTTACGAATTTACGAAGCATTGGCTCGCTGTGAGGGAGTCTACGCGGAGTGGGGATTGCATCCGCCTAAGAGTTTAGATGGGTGGCAGGATCCTATAAACGTGCTCAAACATATCGAGGATTTCTTTTATGAAACCTCGCGCGGCGCGTTCGAGCAGTTCTACAAGATCCGTGCGAATTAATGGTGCTCCCTGCACCGATCCAGAGTCTCTTGCTGTGCCAAACGCCTTCGGCGTGGCTTGAGGAAGCATCGCGCCGAATACCCATCCTTCTCATAGATCAAGCAAACTGCGAGAAGAAGGCGGCTGCAACTGCTGTCTCTCTTTTGCATCGTAGTAGCGTAGACGAGCGATTTACCTTGGATCTTTCGCGCATCGCTAGGGAGGAACTTAAGCACCTTGAACTCGTATTGAAAGCATGTAAGCGTCAAGGTGTCCAAATAGAGCGTTTGTCCGCAGGTCGCTACGCTGGTGCATTACACACGTGGATGAGTAAGAGAGAACCGGAACGGTTGATCGACCAGCTGCTGGTATGTGCGATGATCGAAGCAAGATCTTGCGAGCGAATCGGCGCGCTACTTAGCATCCTGGAAGGCGAGTTACAAGCTTTGTATGAAAAGCTGCACGATGCCGAAGATCGTCACTTCGAGTTCTATGTCGCGAGAGCATCAGAGCTTGACGCTGAGTACGCAGGAAAGAGACTACAGAGTTTGCGCCAACTTGATGCAGGTCTCGTAATGCAGCCGGATCAAGCATTCAGATTCCACAGCGGTTTACCGAGTTCTTAGTTCGGTTGCATAGCAAAGCACTCAAGTCTGAACGCTGATTCCTGCTGACGCAGGAGCCAACCACAACGATCCCAATCACCCAATACGAACCGTTTCATTCCATCGTGAAGTTGGTGGATCCCGGGTCGATGGGTGTGACCGTGGATCATTGCTTTACAGTCGTGTACGTCGAGATCTTTTTCGATCTCCGCTTCGACCACATCCGTAATGTTTTCTGCTTTCAAATCGTTCGAGATCTTACTTTGCTCCCGAAGCGAACGAGCGAGCGCGCGTCTTTCTTCCAAGGTCGAACCGAGAATCTGATCCTGCCATTCCGATGATCGGAATAGCTCACGCATTTTCATGTATCCAACGTCACTCGTGCAATATGCGTCACCATGCGCCAAAAGTACCCGATGCGGAAGGTCGTTACCGTCGAGTACGAAGGGATCTCTGACTAAGGAAACACCCGTACGATCGGCAAACTCCTCACCGTACAAGAAATCGCGGTTTCCATGCATCACGTGTACGGGCACCTGTCGCGTGCAAGCGAATAGGTCACTGACTAACGCATTTGCGAAACTAGAGTCGTCATCGTCCCCGATCCAGACATCGACGAGGTCGCCGAGGATGAATACGTCATCGCCGTTGTCGCTTGCATTTCGAAGCACATCCTGAAATGACTTGTATCGAGGGCTCAGATTAGACTCAAGATGAAGATCTGAGATGAAAACGCGACTCAATTCGTGGCTCGATTAACTGAGTCCAGGAGGTTTTGGAGAAGAGAAACGCGAGTCATCGGTCCGACTCCACCTGGCACGGGTGTGATCCAGCTTGCGACCTCGGAAACACCTTCGAAGTCGACATCTCCTCGTAATGAGCCGTCCGGTTGTTGCTCGATGCCGACGTCAATGACAATCGCACCTGGTTTGACCCAATCTTTCTGAATCAAGCCTGCCTTACCGGTTGCCGAGACCAGTATGTCAGCTTCGCGCACGAGCTCCTTTGTGTTGCGTGTGAATTTATGTGCCGTCGTCACCGTACTGCCTACCAAAAGTAGCTCTAATCCCATCGGTCGGCCGACATGGTTGGATGCACCGACTACCACGCTGTGAGTACCGAGAAGGTCCTCACCCGTATGTCTAAGTAATGTCATGACGCCTTTAGGAGTGCAACTGCGATGGGCAGGATGTCGCAACGTTAGCAACCCCATGTTGTGCGGCGATACGCCGTCAATGTCCTTTCGTGGGGCAAGTTCGCCGATGACGTTCAAATCATTTAAGTGAGAAGGTAACGGCAACTGCACCAAAATCCCGTCCACCAAGGGGTCTGCGTTTATTCGTTTAACGAGTGCACAGACTTCAGCTTCTTGTGCACTTGCTGGTAGGTGGTATACGTGGCAATCGATGCCTGCGTCTTCGCAATCGCGCTTTTTCAGCCGAACATAGAGTTCCGATGCTGGGTCGTCGCCCACGAGAACGACGGAGAGATTAGGTAATCGAAGACCGCGTTGCGCTCGTTGCTCAAGTTTTGCCTTGACCTGCTTGCGAATGTCTTTGGCGATCCGCTCACCGTTGAGAATCTTGGCGGTCAAAGGCAGCTTCGCAATATGGCAGCGGCGAACGCAGGAATTTTAGATTTAAGAGTGGGATATCAAGTTGGATCAAAACCAAACGCCAGATCTGGACCGCTAAGATTCTTGGCACATTTCTTACGTGAAACGATAGGCAATAGTGATGGTTAATGCGATTCCGATCATCGGTTGGGCAATTAGCTTTGTGCTTGCGACGCTTCTCGCCGTTCCATTTTGGTTTGTCTGGTCCTATTTAGGTATTGGGGAGATGTTCGGCTTTCTGCCCGTAGCACTTCAAACACCTGGATTTTGGGCGACCGTAGGCATATTCATGTGCTTAAGCATTTTTAGAGCCGTGGCGTTACCGCGTGGTTTGCACGTAGGTGATAAAAACGGCGATTGACGCATGCATATTAACGCTGCGCGGGTAAGTTATCCGAGCGCGTGGGGCAGTTTCCGCTTGATAACTGAGCATCACCGCTTCAGATTTGGATAATTTTGGCACCGGGGTATAGCGCAGTCTGGTAGCGCACCTGCTTTGGGAGCAGGTTGTCGGGAGTTCAAATCTCTCTACCCCGACCAGTGAATGAACGTGGTGCTGACATATTCTCACGGATATGGTGTGCCCCTAGGTGTGCGAAGTTACCTGCAGCCTGAGTTTTCGCTTCTGACTGCCAGTCGATGATCTTCTACAGGTGACGTCGATAGCGTGTGACTGAGGCTCAGTCTGCGCCTGTAGCTCAATGGATAGAGCATTGGCCTTCTAAGCCAACGGTTGAAGGTTCGAATCCTTCCAGGCGTGCCACCTTTCAGAATCGTTCGTAAAATCGAATTGCGTGGTGGATGTAGCTCAGTGGTAGAGCCCCGGATTGTGGTTCCGGCTGTCGAGGGTTCAAATCCCTTCATCCACCCCACTATGTCAATCTAATTTCCAACATGACGTACGAATATGTGCAAATCGGTGAATTCACACGTGAATACACCGTACCAATAAGTCAAGAAGCGCTGGATGGGCGTGTTCACGAGCTCACAAACGAAGTTGCATCGAGTGCCCATCTCAAGGGATTTCGTAAAGGTAAAGCGCCTCGTAAGGTGATTTCGCAGCGTTACGGTTCCGCGATAGAAAACGATGTACTCGAGAAAATCGTCAACGAGAACTGTAGTTCGATCCTCTCCGAAGAAGGATTGCAGGCGGGATGGATCGGCAGACCGTACCTCGCGGCACCGACTGACGCTCCTTACACGTACAAGGTACGCGTTGAGACGATGCCGAAGATCGAGATTGGCGATCTATCGGAACTCACGATCAAACGTCCAAACGTCATCTTGACTGACGAGGAAGTAAAGAATCAGATCGATTCAGCACGTGCTCGATGTATTGAGTGGTATGAGTTGAAAGGCGACGAGATTCAATCCAAATCGGGCGATCGTGTTTGGATCGAGTTTCCTATGGATTCCGAAGTTAGTGATATAGCAGGCTCTGAGGTCCCGCACGATAACCAGGCTGAACGATTTCCGATTGTTCTACTTTACCCGCGAAATGAAAAATCTGAATCGCTTCATTCCAAGCTAGCCGGACTTTCTGTAGGTGATCAGCTTGAAGTCACAGGCGAAGAACTAAGCAACGAATTAGGTGTAAGTGAGGACGCCACGCCGAACGACACATCCGCTCGTGTTGTACGTATTGATACCGGCGATTTACCTCATTTAGGACCGTCGCTCCTGGCTCGACCGGAATTCCGCCATCTCATAGAGTCGGAGTCAGATGCCAGTATCGAGAGTATTGAGGATTTGATACCTATCGCACGTAGCTCCATGGAAGAAGCCATTGAACGGACGACAGATCAAGTTGTTCAGAATCGAGCGATGTGGACACTCGCAAAGCGGCACGTAACGTCGATACCACGCGAGGTATTACGTCAACGGTTTTTAGAAGCCGCACAAGTCGGCGAACAAAACCTACAAACGACATACATGGCGTTTCGCCTCTTTGATCCGATCGTAGATGGTGAAGCCTTGGATCAACAGCTACTCATGGCGACACCGCCCGATCGTGATCAAGAAGAAGCACCTTCCGAGACGGAAACCGAAACATCGTCGTCTGCGAACGGCGAGGAACATCTGCTTCCAGAGAGTCTCCGGACGTTTTGGACGGCCGAAGTTAACCGAGCAATTCAACGCGTCGCATTCACTTTGACGCAACAGGCTTTGATCGAACAACGAAGTATTGAGGCAGATCAAGAATGGGTTGCGCAGCAGATTCAAGCGAAAGCGGATAGCGTCAATATGGTAGAGGACCAGTCGAGAGCACAGGAGTATCTCGATTACGTCTACGGTGAGCAGCACTATCAGGAGCTGGTTACGACAAGCTTATTACAGCAAGCAACCAAACTCTTGCTTGATGAGGCGACAATCGAAGACGAGGATGTCGAGTTTGAGTCATTCTTTTCGCAGTCGACCAGCGACGACGCCGAAGAAGCGTTGGATTCCTTTGAGGTAGCGCCTAGCCTTCCAGATCCAGAGGGCTTTATCTCGGGAATCGAGCAATCTTCCGACGATGGATCGGCTGACTTTGTAGATCAATCACCACTGACCGGCGACGAAGCGAAAGCGAACATCACCGAACCTTCAGATGCAAAAAACGTAGAAAGCGACGCTGATCGTAAGCAAGGGCTTTTCAAGAAACTGTTCAAGAAGAACTCGTAACTACAGGAGTAAATTACATATGGCGCTTGTGCCAATGGTGTTAGAACAGACAGCAAGGGGTGAACGCTCCTATGACTTGTTCTCGCGCCTTTTGAAAGAACGCATCATCTTTATCAACGGTGCGATCGACGACGCGGTCGCGAGCGTGGTCGTTGCACAACTGTTGTGGTGCGAGTCTGAGAATCCGGATAAGGACACGCACCTCTATATCAACTCACCGGGTGGCTCGGTGACCGCGGGTCTATCGATCTATGACACGATGCAGTTTGTGCGGTGCGATGTTGAGACGACGTGTATCGGTCAAGCGGCCAGCATGGGTGCATTCCTGTTAGCCTCTGGCGCTGAAAACAAGCGGTTTGCATTGCCGAATTCCCGCATCATGCTTCATCAACCGTCAGGTGGCTCCCGAGGGGTCGCGGCGGATATCGAAATCGCGGCACGCGAGATATTGGCGATTCGTCAACAGCTCAATGAACTGTTGGCCACGCACACCGGTAAGTCTGTTGAACAGATTGCGAAGGACACAGATCGTGACTATTGGATGACACCTGCTGAAGCTGCAGAATATGGCCTAATTGACAAGGTACAAGAGCCGCGCGTAAAGTTGCCAAAGGCGGTGAATGAGTGACGAAAAACGATGCAAGTTGCGACCGCGAAGTTAGCTTGACGCTTGTACCCGTTAGTCGTGCAACACGACGAATTGCCTATTAAGTCCTATAACGTGCTATTCTTTGACTACGGAGCACACGAACGTGCACGGACGAACTGAAGAAAATCTGCAGCATGAATGACCTAGATAGCAGTTCAGATGTCGTAATCAAGTGTTCTTTTTGTTTGATTAACAGTGAAGAAACTTCCCTGCTCATCGCAGGTCAAGACGACGTTTACATATGTGATCAATGTGTCGTTAAATGCACTGACGAACTCGTTGAATGTTCCTTTTGTTTCAGCGAATTTCGTAGAAAGGACATCTTGATGTCAAGCAGAATCGACCAACACATCTGCAGGAAGTGCATCAAGATATGCGGTCGAATTCACAAGAGGCACAGGAAAGTGCACCAAGAAGCTTTAGGAAACCAACAACATGAGTGATCGAGAAGGCGGCTCGGACGACGTCGCCGAATGTTCCTTTTGTTTTAAAAACGGCCAAGAAGTAGACAAGCTGATCGCTGGTCAAGACGACGTCTACATTTGTGATGAATGCGTCGCCATCTGCGCTGGCATCATCAAACAACCGAAGAAACCCGTAGAGCAGGAACGGCCTGAGGCCGATGACCTGCCAGTACCCAAGAAAATCAACGAATTTCTCGATGGGTATGTCATAGGACAAGACTATGCCAAACGCATCCTATCGGTAGCTGTATACAACCACTACAAGCGACTCCGCAATGGCGCAAAGCAGTCGGATGTCGAGCTGGCGAAATCAAACATCCTGCTCATTGGGCCGACCGGATCAGGTAAAACGCTCCTGGCCGAAACTCTCGCTCGAATGCTGAAGGTCCCGTTCGTAATTGCGGATGCGACAACCTTGACCGAAGCTGGTTACGTCGGGGAGGACGTCGAAAACATCATTCAGAAGCTACTCCAGACTTGTGACTACGACGTCAAGAAAGCGCAACGAGGGATCGTATACATCGATGAAATCGACAAGATCTCACGCAAGACCGATCACCCATCGATTACACGAGACGTATCGGGTGAGGGCGTGCAACAAGCGTTACTGAAATTAATCGAAGGTACAACGGCGGCGATTCCGCCTCAGGGCGGGCGCAAGCATCCCCAACAAGAGTTCATACAGGTTGACACTTCAGACATCTTGTTCATCGTTGGCGGCGCATTTTCGGGTCTAGAGAAAGTGATTCAAAATCGTACTTCGAAGAGTGGGATCGGATTTAACGCAACCGTTCAGGGGGAAGAGGACGCAGATCAGATCGGCGAGATCTTGCGAACGGTTGAACCTGAAGACCTTATCAAATACGGATTAATCCCGGAGCTGGTTGGTCGGCTGCCCGTCGTAACCACGTTGCAGGAACTTGACACCGATGCACTCGTCAAAATACTCACCGAACCTAAAAACTCGTTGATTAAGCAATACCAAGCGATTCTTGGGATGGAAGATGTGGACTTGGTGTTCAATGACGATGCTCTAGAAGCGATTGCTGAACGAGCTGTAGAACGGAAAACCGGCGCTCGGGGTTTGCGTTCGATTCTCGAAGAAGTGCTTCTTGATGTCATGTACGAGATACCCTCGAAGTCAGACGTTGTTGGTGTTGTGGTAGACGCCAAAATGGTTCACGACTGCGAGGTCCACAAACCAATGCTAAAGTACAAGCCGATGGAAAAGAAAGTCAGCGGCGGCGATACGGTTTAGTGGAAGCCTCGAAGGTGTTACATTGGTTGGAATAGAGTTGGATCCAATGCGATCTGATCGCTCGAACACAGGAAGTTCGGGTTTTTACGGAGTAGTTGCGTTGCAGCACGCAGATGCGTCACGATTGTCGCTGACACGATGTCCGCCCGCGGGTGCTCTTTTCTCACATACGTTCATGGAGATATGTAAGTGAACAAAGCTGATTTGATCCGTGCGGCTGCCGCAAAGGACGACTCGCTAACGCAGGGCGAAGTCGCCAAATCACTTGACGCGATTCTCGAATCAATCGCTGAGTCGCTGTGTAATGGGGATCCAGTGATGCTGATAGGGTTTGGGACCTTTGAAGTTCGTCACCGTGCTGCAAGGACTGGACGGAACCCGCAAACCGGCGAATCTATCCAAGTTGCTGCATCGTCCAATGCTGCTTTTAAAGCAGGCAGTCGACTAAAGCAACGACTAAACAGCTAGCCGTGTAGGCCGCGGGAAGAACGTGCTACTGCACGTGCTTACTCGCCGAGCTGAATAATCGAGTCGCGGACACCCGACGGGGTTTCCGCGACTTCTCTTTAAACCTACTTCACGGGCGGTTTATTCACCATGTTGGTCAGAATGCGCAATGCGTCTCAGGGATGGATTGCGAAATTTGTTGCTGGCGTGATCATCGTTGTATTGACGATTTTCGGCTTCGGCGCTTTCAATCTCTTCGCTGTAAACGAACCGGCTGTTGCTTCGGTCAACGGCGAAGACATCACTGAACGTTCATTGGCTACACAAATCGAACGTTCAAAGCAGCAGTTTCGGACTGAATACGGAGATTCTGTTACCGAAGCTCAACTCGATCAGTTCGTCAATGAGGAATTCGCGCTTCGACAATTGATCAACTTAGAACTGCTGATGCAAGCAAGCCGCGATCTTGAGCTTACGCTGTCAGATCTTGCGTTCGAGAGAGTACTTCGATCAGATCCACAATTTCAGACCGAGGGCGGTGAATTCGACGAAGAATTGTTGAGAGAAACGCTTGAGCGTGGCGGACTTTCTGTGCAAACGCTTCGAGGTCGACAGGAGGACGCGACTGTACGTAGTCAAATGTTGCGAGCCCTCGAGGATACGGCTTTTAGCACTGACGCGGAAATTCGCTTGGCAGCGAAATTCGACAAGCAAGTTCGAGACATCTCGGTGCTTGAGTTTGATCTAGGTCAGTTCGAAGATCCAGACAGCGTTACAGAAGAGGATATCGTGTCGTACTACGAGCTCAATCCAGATCTCTATATGACCGAAGGCACGTTCGACTTTGAGTATGTCGAATTGAAAAGAGATCAGTTTATTTCGGAAGTAGCGCTCTCTGAGGAAGAAATTCAGGACTTGTACGATGCGGATATTGCAGCACGAGAGTCCAATGCTCAACGGCGCGGTCGGCACCTTCTGATTAAGGTCGACGACGATCGTAGCGACGAAGAAGCACTAACAACGATATTGGAGATACGTGCACGCATCGATGCGGGCGAGTCATTAGGCGACTTGGCGAAAGAACTATCGGAAGACGAAGGTTCGAAACAGGACGGCGGCGATCTCGGTTTCTCTGATCGCGAGCAATGGGTACGAGAGTTCTCAGACTCCTTGTGGTCGCTTGAACTCAATGAAGTCTCGCAGCCTGTGAAGACTTCGTACGGTTACCACTTGATTGAGTTACTTGACGTTGAAGAGCTCGAACTACCGGCCATTGACGAACGGCGTGACGGACTGTTGGAAGAACATCGATTGGCGCTGGCGTCCGATTCCCTACAAGAAGCACTCACCGAAGTAGACCGCTTAGCATTCGAACAATCCGATTCGTTGCAACCAATCGTTGACGAATTTGATGTCGAGAGCGTCGAAATACTGGCAGTCGACCGCTTTAGTAACGAAGGTCTATTCGCCAATCAGAGCGTACGAAATGCATTTCTGGATAGCGATGTCATCGAGAACGGATTCAATAGTCGTGTCGTTGAGATCGGTGACACCGCAATCGTCGTTGGTCGTTTAATCGGTCGGACCGAACCCACGCTGCGGCCATACGAAGACGTTTCCAATGACATTCGTCAAAAACTGGCGGAAGAAGTGGCGATCGCTGCTCGTGACGCTAAACTCGACGATGTGTTGACACAACTGCTAGTAGATCGCAACTATGACGCAGCGTCGCTTGCTGCTGGATCTGACTGGGTTGTATATGAACGTCAAAAAAGAGACGATTTCACGGTCGATCCAGCCATCTTGGATGCGGCGTTCGCACAACCTCTTCCAGTAGACGGTGAACGCGTAATCGTTGCTGCCGAATCTGAGTTCACGCCAACCAAGTACATCGTAACTACCTCACGACAAGACCTTGCCGATTACGCATTACTTGATTCGTCGGAGCAAGAAGCGATGTTGGCATCCGCGCAGAATGATGCGAAGCTTCGAGCAACGGAGGCGTTCTTCGCCAGCTTGAGATCAGAAGCTTCGATAAAGACTGAACTCGTTGCGATCGAGTAAGCACAGGCTATCGACAACCGGAGTCGTCCTCTATACGGACGGTTCTTGTGCTCCTACAAATCCCGGTCCCGGGGGGTGGGCATACCTACCCGTCGAAAATGGTGACGCTAAAGATCTCGTCAAAGGTAGTGAGGCACATTCAACTAACAATCGCATGGAGTTAACAGCTGCGATTGAAGCGTTAAAGATGCGAGAGGACGGCGAATCGGTTGAGCTGTGTACTGATTCCGAGTACCTTCGACTAGGAATAACGCAGTGGATGGACACCTGGCAACGAAATGGCTGGACGCGAAGTAAAGGTCAACCCGTTCTAAACAAAGATCTTTGGCTCGAGCTGCAGACGCAGAACGAACGTCTACAGGTTGAATGGCGGTGGGTTAAAGCCCATGCAGGACATGAGTTCAATGAGCTCGTCGACCGAGCGGCGCGCGATGCTGCCACTCTTGCGGCGAAACATCAAGAGCCTCGAACGCTAACTTGCGATACGACGGCAACATCAGTTGAATCACCAATGCTGGGGACGCACTACTTTATTGCTTCAGCAACGACGGAAGGTAACCGGAGTGCTTGGGCTGTGATACGTAATAGTTCACGCAACGAAATCGTCCTGGACGGAATCAAAAATAACACAAGCGTCAATCGAGCGCTTCTTATTGGCGTCGTTGAGTTGCTACAGGTGATTCAAGGCGGTGAAAGTACACACGTGACCACAGAATCTGACTATCTATTCAAGGGGGCTACATTGTGGTTGGACGGATGGCGACGACGTGGTTGGCGTAAATCTGATGGTAAACCTGTCGCGAATAAGGACCTTTGGACTGAAATCCACGCACTACTGAATCGTGTCGACGTTGAATGGCACCTTGAACGTCACTCCGACATCCCGGACGTCGATTCTTTTGTGCGAAATGCAGCAGCTGCTGCGCGCGACGTCCTAGCGCAGTCTGAACCTTAACGAAACGGTATATATAGTGATTCAGATATTTCTTGACACTGAAACTACCGGAATCGATGCGTCGGCCGGGCATCGAATCATCGAACTCGGCGCAACCGTTGTGAGGGACGGTATGCATACGAATGAGGAGTTTCATCAGCTCCTCAATCCTGAACGTGACATCGATGCTGAGGCTTCACTGATTCACGGATTCACGCATGATGATCTTGTTAACGAGCCGCGGTTTAGTGAAATCGCGAACGCATTCATTGATTTCATTCGTGGTCACGAAGTGTTTATGCACAATGCGGCATTCGATATACAGTTTATCGACGCGGAACTACAGCGTGCGAATCGAACCGAACGAATGGCAGATTTATGTCAAGTAACGGATACGATGGCGCTTGCCAAAGAGATCCACAAGAGTGGTCAGGTTAGTCTCGATGCGTTATGCAGTAAATACGGCGTCGATCGTACTGATCGTGATAAGCACGGCGCTTTGTTGGACTCCCAATTACTTGCCGAAGTGTATCTCCGGATGCTCGAATCGAAGAATAGCCTTTTAGGTGAGTTTGAAGAGTTAGAAGAAATCTACGAACAACCGCGATTTCTTAAGTTGAACAGGGAATCCCCTCTCGTCATCCGCGCTTCTGCTGACGAACTAGCTGCGCATGAGGAATACGTGCAAGAGCTAACGGACGGAACCAAACCTTAAAACAGGAACCAGTTCACACAGACCCAACCGACTGTACCCATCGTGATAAAGTACGGAATCGCCATGTAGACCATGCGGCCATACGACAGGCGAATCAAAGGGGCGAGGGAAGAAGTCAGTAAGAATAGAAACGCTGCTTGACCATTCGGCGTCAGGATGCTTGGAATGTTCGTGCCCGTATTGATCGCGATCCCCAAGGCATCGAATTGTTGACGCGTTATTTCGCCATTTGCATAGGCATCGGCGACGTCCTGGATATATACGGTCGCAACAAATACGTTATCGCTGATCGCAGAAAGTAAGCCGTTAGCGATGTAGTAATAACCCGGTTGTGAATCGACAGGCAGGCTTAGCACCCAATCGGAAATCGGCGTGAATAAATGCGCACCATGGATCACGGCGACGATCGCAAAGAACACGACGAGTAGCGCTGTAAATGGAAGTGCTTCCTGAAACGCCTTGCCAATGTTGTGCTCTTCGGTTTCACCATTGAACGCAGTCTGAAGTACGATGACCAAGAGGCCGATCAAACCTACTTCCGCGACGTGAAACGCAAGCGCGAAGATCAACGTTAACGCCGCGATTGCCTGGACGATCAGGGCACTACGGTCACCATGTTTCAATTGATTCATCTCTTCGGTGTGTGCTTCGAGCAAGATTCTGTGAACCGAATGAGGAATCTTTGCCCCGTAACCAAAAATGCGAGTAATTTCGAGTAGGACGCACGTGACCAGCCCCACGATCAACACAGGAAACGTCACTGGCGCCATTTGAAAGACGAATTCCATGAATTCCCAACCAAGACGATCTGCGATTAGTAGGTTCTGTGGTTCGCCAACCTGAGTAGTCACGCCGCCAAGAGCAGTGCCAACGGCACCATGCATAACGAGATTTCGGAGAAATGCTCGAAATTCATTAAGGTCGGTTTGATGTTCGTCGCTGAGCTCGGGAATGTCGTGAACATCCTCTGGCACTTCGGCTAATCCTGCGGCGGCAGCGTTGTAAACTGCGTAGAAACCGAGCGATACCGCGATGATGACTGCCATGACAGTAAGGGCGTCTAGGAACGCTGATAGAAATGCGGCCACGAACGAAAGTAGTAACGACAGCAAGATTTTCGAGCGCACGTGAATTAGGAGTTTGCTGAAGATGAACAACAGCAAATCCTTCATAAAGTAGATACCGGCGACCATGAAGACCAAGAGAAGGATGACCTTCAAGTTCGCTTGCAGTTCCAGATAAATCGCGTCTGGGGTGGTTAAACCGATAACGACTGCTTCAAGCGCAAGCAAGCCACCGGGGAGCAATGGATAACACGTCAGTGCCATCGCAAGCGTGAAGATGAACTCCAGGACCAGAACCCACCCAACTACCGTTACGCCTACTCCGGGAATCAACAGTAGGATCGGGTTGATGATCAAGAACGTGAGGATCGTGTACTTGTACCAATCAGGGGAGGAGCCAAGAAAGCCTTGCCAAAATGCTTGTGGTAACGAACTGGCTTCGATGGTAGGTGCGGATCGAGAGCTCACACTATTCCTTGTAAATTAGATTCGAGAATCGTGCAATGGCGCGACGATAAAGTCGGTTATTTTGCCTATGCACCTGTCGACAGATTCGCGAATCGGGAGCATCGTAACGCCTCCTAAAATCACGCCTGCAATTTCGACCGAACTTCATATGTGGCCGTTTGATCCAGACGATTTTCTATCTCACCCCGTCAAACACGAAAACCGGAACGCCGACAATGCGCTCTACTTCTGTCTGATGGGTGACCAGTTGCTGTCCATAAGTGAGGGCGGAATTCCGCGCCCGATCGAAGCAGATGAATTCCGCTGGCTGGATGTCGAAACTCGTAGCAAGAATTACCTAGGCGCGTGGCGAGGCAACCCTTGTTTCGCGCTTGACATCGACGGTGAAGTACCGCCAGGATATGCAGTATCTGATCTTCGCGGTTGGCTCGGTCGGGTAGAACCTGGTATGTTCTATCTGGCGGGGCGCGCGAAGCAGATTGTCGAAATGGTGCGAACGAATCAATACTGCGGCCGATGTGGCGAGGCGATGGAAGATCACCGGTCTGATCGTGCACGGCAGTGTCCAGTGTGTGGTCTGGTAGCATACCCTCGACTGAGCCCGAGCATCATTGTGTTGGTTCGTAAAGGCGATGAGATGTTATTAGCGCGTAACTTCAATTGGCCTCAGGGGATGTTCAGTACGCTTGCAGGATTCGTTGAACCTGGAGAGTCAATCGAGCAAACTGTGCATCGAGAAATCATGGAGGAGGTAGGTCTCCGAGTAAAAAACCTTAGGTATCTAGGTAGTCAGTCGTGGCCATTCCCAAACTCATTAATGTTAGGTTTCCACTGTGATTACGATTCAGGTGACCTCACCTTTCACGATGAGGAGGTCGCGGAGGCGCGATGGTTTCGTTATGACGAATTGCCAAACGTGCCCGGTGCGACCGCGATTTCCCGATGGTTAATAAACAGCTTCATCGAAGAGAAGGAAAACAAGGATTAGTACGGCCATAGTAGATAGGTTCTTCGCAATTTTTCCCGATGTAATCCAGAGCTTTTCCCGAAGCTATCCAACCCCCATCTAGCGAGACATCCGATTCCCGTGACGAAACGCAAATTCCGAATTAGAAAGGTGTCACCGAGTAGTTTGAGACCCCTACTCGGTGACTACAGTTGAATCGGGATACCGATTAACTAGCTTTTTACAGCGCCTCGAATGAGTTCCTCGATGTGGGACTCTGGGGTACCACTTTCGTCGTCTTCTTGCGTGAACTGCTCTTCTTCGGTCGAGCCAGTCAGCGCAGTTACCGACGATTCTCCGCCTTGGATCACGTTTGCCACTTCGTCGAAGTAGCCCGTACCAACTTCCTGCTGGTGGCTGACGAACGAATAACCACGCGATTCTGCTGCAAACTCCTGTTCCTGAAGCTCAACGTATGCGCTCATTTGGTTCTTGACGTATTTTTGAGCCAAATCGAACATGTTGTACCACATACTGTGAATACCGGCGAGCGTAATGAACTGGAATCGATATCCCATTGCCGCAAGCTCTCTTTGGAACTTAGCGATGGTCGCATCGTCGAGGTTCTTTCGCCAATTGAAGCTCGGTGAGCAGTTGTAAGCGAGCATCTGATCGGGATAGTCGTCATGAATCGCGTCAGCAAATTCCTTCGCTTCATTGAGGTCAGGCACCGCTGTTTCACACCAAATCAGGTCAGCGTAGGGTGCGTACGCTTTACCACGAGCGATGGCTTGCGGCAGCCCAGCCCGTGTTCGATAGAAACCTTCGGGTGTTCTTTCACCTGTGATGAATGGCTTATCGTGTTCGTCAATGTCACTCGTCAACATTTCTGCGGCATTCGCGTCGGTGCGTGCCATGAGCAATGTCGGGACATCGCAAACGTCTGCGGCTAATCGGGCAGCAATCAGTTTCTGAACCGCTTCTACCGTAGGTACGAGGACCTTCCCGCCCATGTGACCGCATTTCTTAACACTTGCGAGTTGATCCTCAAAGTGGACGCCTGCGGCTCCGGCATTGATCATGGCCTTCATGAGCTCGAATGCGTTCAGGATCCCACCGAAACCGGCCTCTGCGTCGGCAACGATCGGTGCGTAGTAGTCGATACCATCGTCGATGCCTTTTGACCATTGGATCTCGTCTGCACGTCGGAATGCGTTATTAATACGGTTGACGACGGTTGGCACTGAGTTCACGGCGTACAGAGATTGATCGGGGTACATCGTCTCCGATGTATTCGCATCGGCCGCGACCTGCCACCCGGACAGGTATATTGCTTTGATTCCGGCCTTAACCTGTTGAACTGCCTGGCCACCAGTTAACGCGCCTAAGCAATTCACAAAGTCCTCAGACTGGAGCAGATCCCAAAGTTTGTCGGCACCGTGTGCGGCCAACATACTTCGATGGGGTATCGTGCCTCGTAGTTGTACGACGTCTTCGGCGGAGTAGCCACGTTTGACGTCGCTCCAGCGAGGATTTGTGCGCCATTCCTCTTCTAATTCGGCAATCTGCTCTGAACGAGGTTTGCGAGGTTGGTAGTGTAGAGCCATGTTCTAATCGGTTGCGCTATATCGAAAGGCGCGTATTCTAGGAATCAGTTTAGAGTAGAAAAGAGAATAGATAGCATGAATTACTTTCTTAAATGGAATAGTGAATTTACGTATGCCCAATATAGCGCATTGCACGATGTTCAATACCTGCATCCAGGAAAATCTCACCGATCGCTTCGAATCCATTTGCCGAATAGAAACTAAGTGCGTGAGTTTGTGCGTGGAGAAATGGCTCTGGGAATCCGTTTTTGAGAGCTTCCTTTACAGCAGCACGGAGCAACTGTGCGCCGATTCCGTGTCTTCGGTAGGCGATCAGTACAGCCATTCGGCCGATCTGTCCGGACGGCATCAACCGTGCAACGCCTACAGGGTTTCCGCCGACGGTTGCGAGGAAATGCGTACTTACTTCATCCATTCCATCCAGCTCTTCTTCGACGGGAACGGATTGTTCTTCAACGAATACCTTGAAGCGAATTGACTTCAGTGTTTCGTCCGCTTCCGCCCACGAAACACGATGTATAACGGGACTCAAAGGTTCTGTAGACGGACAGAAAGCTCATGCACACCGGTGTCCGCTAGCTGTGTCGCCAATCCGATATAAGTCGAAGGATGCATGGCTTTCAATTGCGCTCGTAATTCTTCGTCCAGCGGTAAGCCGTCCAAAATTTCCAAGTAGAGAGGTTCCGAAAGTTGCCTACCACGCGTGACGTTTTTTACTGTTTCGTAGGGATCAGGATGGCCGTGTCGCCGCATCACAGTTTGTACTGCTTCACTGAGTACTTCCCAGGCTTCAGACAGATCTTCGGCGAGCAGTTCGTGGTTAACTTCTAGTTTCTTGAGTCCACGGATCGTACTCTTGATCGCAATTAGAGTGTGTCCGAATACCGTGCCTACATTGCGTAGTACGGTTGAATCAGTTAAGTCTCGCTGCCAGCGCGAAATGAGCAATTTGTCGGCTAAATGTTTGGCGAGCGCATTTCCGATTCCAACATTGCCTTCCGAGTTTTCGAAGTCGATCGGGTTGACCTTGTGGGGCATCGTTGAGCTGCCGATCTCACCTTCGACTTGCTTCTGTTTGAAATATCCAAGCGAGATGTAGCCCCAAATGTCACGGTCGAAGTCCAAAATGACTTGATTGAAGCCCGTAAGCGCGTTCAAGTATTCAGCAATCCAGTCGTGTGGTTCAATCTGGGTTGTGTACGGGTTTGGTGTGAACCCTAAAGTGCTAACAAAAGTCGCGGAAGCCGTTTGCCAGTCAATCTCTGGTGCAGCGGCGATGTGCGCATTGAAATTTCCAACAGCACCATTGATTTTCGCGTGAATAGAGACAGCACTGAAGCGTTCTGTCCAGTGTGTGAGTCTTGCCGCGACATTCACGAGCTCCTTCCCTACCGTCGTTGGCGATGCGGTTTGACCATGTGTTCGTGACAACATCGGTGTTGCGAGATGCTCAGCTGCGAGAGCAAGGACTTCACGTGCGACGTTGACCATTGAAGGCAAAAGGACCTCATTACGTACGTCTCTGAACATCATTGCATAGGCGAGGTTGTTGATGTCCTCTGACGTACATGCGAAGTGCACATACTCCTTTAGCGTTTGTAAATTCGCACGCTCAAGTTGCTCCTTTACGAAATACTCAACAGCTTTGACGTCATGATTCGTTTCACGCTCAATCGCTCGTACGCGTTCAGCGTCCATTTCGCTGAATTCCGCTTGGATAGCTTGGAGAGCGTCTATCTGCGCTGAAGCGAGATTTACCCCACCAACAAATCTCAGGTCCACTGCAAGGAACTTCAACCACTCGATTTCAACCGCTACACGACGTTGGATCAAGCCAAATTCACTACAGATCGGTGCGAGCTCAACGACGTGTCTGCGGTATCGTCCATCAACTGGGGAAATAGCGAAAAGTTCCTTAGTGATGGAACCAATGTCGTGGTTCGTTGAAGCGCTTCTCTCGTTACTCATTTGTCCACAACTGTTTTGATCTTCGCACCGCCTAAACAACGGGTGCCACTATAAAACGCAACGTATTGACCTGGTGTGATCGCGCGCTGTGGCTCATCGAAGAAGACCTTTACTCCTGTGCCATCGGTCTCGATCGTACATGGCTTCGGTACTGACCGATAGCGTACTATCGCCTCGCATCGAACGATCTTGGTGGGGTCTTCAACGAACCAATTTGGCTCTTCCGCGAGTAAGCAAGAGGCCTGTAACTGAGCCTGATCTTGGGTGACGACGAGCTCATTCGTCTCGATTTGCTTGCTCTTGACGTACCAAGGTGCTTCGGCTGCGTCGCGCATACCGCCGATGCGCAACCCCTGACGTTGACCCAACGTGTAATACGCCAGTCCAGAGTGTTCGCCCACGACTACACCGTCGGTATCTATGATCGGTCCTGGATCTCTAGGTAGGTAACGATTGAGGAAGTCATCGAAGCGACGTTCCCCGATGAAACATATCCCTGTACTGTCTTTTTTGCCGTAAACGTGGAGCGAATAGCGTTTCGCCGTCGCACGTACCTCGTTTTTCGAGAGATTTGCGAGCGGGAATATGCATCGTTCGAACCGTTGGCGAGGGACCGCTTGAAGGAAATACGTTTGATCTTTGTCCAGATCATCAGCGCGATGCAGTTCAATCGGTTCAGTATCTCGGTTCAACCGTGCGTAGTGTCCAGTTGCGATCAGTTGGGCACCTCGCATCTCAGCGTAGTCTTGAAATACTGCGAATTTGATATTTCGGTTGCATAGCACATCAGGGTTCGGGGTTCTACCCGCTGCGTATTCGCTCAAAAAATCCTCGAACACGCTATCCCAGTATTCAGCAGCGAAGTTGATTGGATGTAGAGGGATGTCTAGCTTGTCTGCGACTTGCTGAGCGTCGTCAAAGTCTTGGATGGCCGTACAGTATTCGGTGTCGTCATCTTCATCCCAGTTCTTCATGAAGATGCCTTCTACCTCATAGCCTTCCTGTTTGAGGAGTAATGCGGTAACGGCAGAATCAACGCCCCCGGAGAGCCCGACAGCGACTCGATTAGACTCCATTTTCTTAAAATGGCTCGGAAAAGGTGCGACTCATGGCCAATCATGCTACGAGTCGATCGACGAGTGCATTTTAGTTAGGATCTATGGCCAAGCTCAGTCATGTAAATACCGATGGCGAGGCGCAAATGGTTGATATTTCGACCAAATCGGTGACGCAGAGAGTTGCTACTGCTGGTGCCGTCGTCAAAATGGCGCCCTCGACACTACGGATGATCCTCGAAGGTGACATGCCGAAAGGCGACGTTTTGGCAGTTTCACGCGTTGCTGGCATTCAAGCCGCTAAGCGCACAAGCGAACTCATTCCGCTTTGCCATCCGCTCGCATTAACTAATGTTTCTGTCGACTTTGACTCACACGCCGATGGTGAGTTACATGTGCGTGCTAGCGCGAGTGTGAACGGTCAGACAGGTGTCGAAATGGAAGCGTTGACGGCCGCGACGGTTGCCGCCCTTACAGTCTATGACATGTGCAAAGCAGTACAGAAAGATATCGCAATTTCAGGTATTCGACTCCTCTCAAAGTCAGGTGGTAAATCGGGCTCGTGGCAAGCAGAATGAAAGTCAACGTGCTCTTCTTCGCTTCATTGAAAGAGGATTTAGGAGTCAGCGAAATTGAACTCGATGTATCGATGCTTGCTGGGCGATCGGAATTACTGAGTGCTTTAAAAAACGAACTGGGTACTGAATGTGTCGCGCCGGTGTTAGAGGAGAACGTATCTATCGCTATCAATAGACGCATTGAGAAAGGCGATTTCGCGCTAAAGGACGGGGATGAAATTGCGTTTCTACCCCCGATCACGGGGGGTTGAACGTGGACGTGATCCGGGTTCAAGCGGAAGACTTCACGTTAGCGACCGAATACAAAGCGTGCACTGATGTTGCGGGTCGTGATTGCGGCGCGATCGCAACGTTCGTGGGTCTCGTTCGTCAGGCCGACGGCGACACGCAGGTAACCGGTTTGCACCTGGAACACTATCCGGGTATGACTGAGGCGTCAATTGAGAAGATCGTTGAGGATGCGCGGCAGCGGTGGTCATTGCAGCATATTCGCGTCATTCATCGCATCGGCGAGTTAAGTGCGGGTTCTCAAATCGTCCTTGTCGTCGTCGCGAGTACGCATCGACCTGATGCATTTGCAGCGTGTGAGTTCATCATGGATCTTCTCAAGACAGAAGCGGTGTTTTGGAAGAAGGAAATCCGTTCAACCGGCGAAATCTGGATCAAGTCGACTGCTGGTGACTACGATCGACGTGATGGCTGGGAAAACGCCGCGACATCTTCTATGAAGTGATGATCTAGCCGTGATTTCTTCCGGCTAACCGTTCCTATAATCCGCCCCCGTTTCATCGCTAGAGTGACTCTACATGGGCTACCAACACATTGTTGTTCCGTCTGATGGTCAGCACATATCGGTGGCGGAAGATGGTAGTCTCATAGTTCCAGAGAACCCGATCATCCCCTTCATCGAAGGAGACGGGATTGGCGTTGATATCACGCCAGTGATGAAAAAAGTCGTTGACGTTGCCGTTAGCAGGGCGTACAACGACGAGCGTCGGATCGTCTGGATGGAAATCTACTCAGGTGAAAAGTCACTTGAGATCTACGGTCCTGACGAGTGGCTACCGGAAGAAACTCTCGAAGCAATGAGAGAGTTTAGCGTAGGAATTAAAGGACCGATGACCACGCCGGTTGGCGGCGGCATACGGTCGCTAAACGTTGCACTAAGGCAACTCCTCGATCTCTATGTCTGTCTTCGCCCTGTGCGTTGGTTTCAAGGCGTACCGAGCCCTGTCGTCGCACCACACAAGACCAATATGGTGATATTCCGTGAGAACACGGAGGATATTTACGCTGGGGTAGAGTGGGAAGCCGATAGTGAAGACGCCGATCGCGTGATCGCATTCCTTCGTGAGGAAATGGGTATTCAGAAGATCCGATTTCCACAACATTGCGGCATCGGTGTGAAACCGGTGTCGGTGGAAGGTTCACACCGACTGATTCGTAAAGCGATCCAATATGCGATTCAGGAAGATCGTGACTCCATAACGTTCGTGCACAAAGGGAACATCATGAAGTTCACTGAAGGTGCGTTTAAGGATTGGGGATACGAATTAGCGGCAAGCGAATTTGGAGCAACACCACTTGACGGTGGTCCGTGGCACGAGCTCACGAATCCAAATACTGGTAAGCAGATCGTCATAAAAGACATGATCGCTGATGCGATGCTGCAACAGATACTAACTAGACCGGATGAATACGACGTCCTCGCGACTATGAATCTCAACGGTGACTACATCTCCGATGCCTTAGCGGCTCAGGTCGGTGGTATCGGAATCGCCCCTGGCGCAAACATAGGCGATCGTATCGCATTGTTTGAGGCGACACATGGCACTGCACCGAAATATGCTGGACAGGATAAAGTAAATCCTGGCTCATTGATCCTATCGGCCGAGATGATGTTGCGCCATCTAGGATGGCGAGAAGCAGCTGATTTGATCATCCAAGGAATGGAAGGAGCGATTGGTGAGAAGACTGTTACCTACGACTTTGAGAGACTAATGACAGGTGCGACACTTCTGAAGTGCTCGGAGTTTGGCGACGCGATGATCGCCAAAATGTGATAAGGAATCGACGAGATCCGCTAGACCCACGCTGTATTGGTTTTTAGGGCACGTACGTTAGACGCCACCTATACGCACACTCAATCTACATATCAAATTGCACATTACTAAATTTGAGTAAACTACTTGGTTGTTAGTCTAGAAAACACGAAGCATTCAACGAGACTATGCCTGCAGATTCCGACGACGATCTAGTCATTGAACGAGGCGTAAAGGTTGAACCGGCCAAGCCAAAACTAGAAAAACCACCCATGTATAAGGTCATTCTGTTGAATGACGATTACACTCCCATGGAGTTTGTAGTTCACGTTCTTGAATCGATCTTCGGAATCGAGACGGAACGTGCAATACAACTAATGCTCGCTGTTCATACATTGGGCAGCGCCACGATAGCAATCTACCCAAGGGAGATTGCTGAAACTAAGAGCGAGCGTGTGAACGCGTATGCACAGCAAAACAACCATCCATTACTGTCTAAAATCGAGAAAACAGATTGACTTATGGCGTGTCTACTTGAAAATGGACGTAGCGACGCCATATTTAGCTCGAGCGCTCAGGCGACTTGGTATTGCGCGAGGCTAACGCAATGCAAAGTTCATCTACCTTTAGCCACTACGTATTGCTAGGCAAGAAGCGCCTCACTAATGATTGATAAAGAACTCACAGAAGCGATCAACGACGTCTCCATGCACGCAATGCAGAAGCGTCACGATCTCCTCACGACAGAACACCTTTTGTATGCGCTTCTGAATATCCCGGATGTCATCGATATCTTAGAAAACGTACTGGTTGACATTGATCTGCTTAAGAAGAATCTAGAGAAGTACTTGGAAACCCACATCACGATGCGTTCCCAGGGCGATCCAGACAAGCGTCCAGACCATTCTTTGGCATTCATGCGAGTGATGCAGCGTGCACTCTTTTCCGTTACCCAAAGTCAGAAAAATGCCGTCGTTCAAGGACGACACGTGCTCATCGCGCTGTTTACAGAGAGAGAAACTGAAGCGTACAAGATGCTGCAGGCGCAAGGCGTAGACCGAACCGACGTGATTCGATACGTCACGCACGGTGCGTCAAAACGTCGTGAAGACGCGATGGCTGAGGGTCAAGGTTCATCCACGGCTAATCGCGACGAAGAACAAGAGAAGGAAACTGAATCCGCTCTGTCTCGTTTCACGCTAAACCTGAATGAACAGGCACGGGAAGGCAAGATCGATCCGTTAATCGGTAGAGACATCGAGCTTGAACGTGTTCTGCAGATCTTATGTCGACGCCGCAAGAACAACCCGTTGCTCGTAGGCGAGTCTGGAGTCGGGAAGACCGCGATCGCAGAAGGGCTTGCGAAGCGGATAACCGACGGTCAAGTACCGGAAATCGTCAAAGATGCGGTCATCTATGCGCTTGACTTGGGAGCGTTATTAGCGGGAACGCGTTACCGCGGTGACTTTGAGGAGCGATTCAAAGCAGTTCTGAAGGAACTGACCGAAGAAAAGAGAGCCATCCTGTTCATCGACGAAATCCACACTGTCATCGGAGCCGGTTCAGCGTCGGGTTCAGTCTCAGATGCTTCAAACATGCTCAAACCAGCCCTTGCGAACGGTGATATCCGTTGCATGGGATCGACAACATTCAAAGAATTTCGCGGGATTTTCGACAAAGATCGGGCGTTGTCGCGGCGATTCCAGAAGGTCGACATTGGTGAACCGAGCGTTGACGACACCTACAAGATTCTGAAGGGATTGAAGAGCCGCTACGAAGACCACTATTCGTTGCGATTCACAGATCGCGCGCTTCGAGCTGCGGCGGAGCTATCGGCGAAATACATTAACGAACGATTTCTGCCGGATAAGGCGATCGACGTTGTCGACGAGGCAGGTGCATTTCAGAAACTTCAATCCCCTAGTAAACGCAAGAAGTCAATCGGGGTGGTAGACGTCGAGCAAATCGTCGCGAAAATCGCACGAATTCCTTCAGCGCAAGTGACGTCCACAGACAAGGAACACTTACAAGACTTGGAAGAGAAGTTACGCATGGCCGTCTTCGGTCAGGACGATGCGATCAAGACGTTAGCGTCCGCGATCCGACTGGCACGCGCTGGACTCCAAGTCGACGAAAAACCGATTGGTTCATTCTTGTTTGCGGGTCCAACAGGGGTCGGCAAGACTGAAGTGTGTCGTCAGCTCGCCCGCATCATGGGCGTCGAACTCCTTCGTTACGACATGTCAGAGTACATGGAGCGCCATACTGTTTCACGATTGATCGGTGCGCCTCCAGGTTACGTTGGCTACGATCAAGGTGGATTACTGACTGAGGCCGTCACGAAGAATCCACACTGTGTTGTATTGTTGGACGAGATCGAGAAAGCGCATCCAGATGTGTTCAATCTGCTCTTGCAAGTGATGGATCACGGCACGTTAACCGATAACAACGGTCGAAGTGCGGACTTCAGGAACGTCGTCTTGATCATGACGACGAACGCCGGCGCACAAGAAGCGAGTCGCTCCTCAATGGGATTCTCAGAGCAGGATCACACGACGGACGCGAGTGAAGTCATTAAAAAGATGTTCACGCCCGAATTTCGCAATCGGATGGACGCAATTGTTTACTTCAACGCGTTGCCGATGGAAATCATCCGAACGGTCGTAGATAAGTTCCTGGATGAGTTACAGGCCCAACTTGACAACAAGAATGTTGAACTCGAGGTCTCAGACGAGGCGAAAGAGTGGCTTGCGGTCAACGGATTCGATGAAAAGATGGGTGCTCGCCCGATGCAGCGCTTAATTCAAGAGGAAGTAAAGCGGAATTTAGCTGACTTCATCCTGTTCGGTGAGCTCGCTGACAACGGTGGGATCGCGGAAGTTAATATCGAGGACGACAAGATCAAGATCACGACCCGTCCACATAAGAGCAGACAGCAACCTCAAGAAAAAGAACCTGAAAAACAGCCAACGAGTTGAGTCGTCGGCTCGATGAAAACGGTAGTTACTTCCGGAACGTGATACGACCTTTCGATAGGTCATAGGGCGTAAGTTCGACCTTTACACGATCACCTTTCAGAATGCGTATGTAGTTGCGTCGCATTTTGCCCGATATATGAGCAGTGACCACATGGTCGTTATCGAGACGGACACGAAACATCGTGTTAGGCAAGACATCTTCGACTTGCCCGTCCATTTCCATTGGTTCTTGTTTCGGCATCAAATACCCAAAGCTGACAACGGCGGTATTGTAGACCTTGGCGCAGAAATTACGTACTAACGAAAAATGGTAATGAACTTATTTCTGGTTTTCGTCGAAGCGAATCCACTCATCGTCAATTAGTCTTTGCTGGGGCTGAAAGTTCATTTTGTACCGCATATTCTTGACGGCATCAAGGGCGAAACCGAGGTATAGGTGGTCTAAACCCTCACATCTAGCGAGTTCAATTTGCGTCAAGATCGCGAACGTACCCAGACTTCGCTCACTCATATCAGTGTCGAAAATCGTGTAGTTGGCGGAAAATCCATCGACTAGTCGATCTGTCTGCGCTATGAAAACAAGCTGATCACCTAGAAAGCCGTAAACGTGAAAGTCAGATCGATCCGGCTCTAAGTGCAACATTGTTCGGAGCGTATTGAAGTCAGGAGGATACATCGAACCGTTGGTATGTCTTGTTTTAATGTACTTGTCATAGAGTCGAAAGGCTTCGTGATCGCTAACGAGTTTCTCCCTGCTTACTTCAACTCGTATGTCTGCGTTTGCGCGGACGATTCGGCGAAATCTCCGTTTCATCCTAAACTCGCTCACTAACACGCGCGTCGCTATGCAAGCTTCACAGTTCGAACAGTATGGTCGATACACTAATCGACCTTGTCTTCGGTATCCGTGAGATCCGAAATCGCACCAGAACGTATCGATCAAAGAGTCCCGTAGGGATAGCTGATCGGATGAGTACTCGGGAAAGACTACGTGAAAGAGGGTTTCCGTCTTACCCTCGATGTACGGACACGGTTGTTGAGAAGCAAGCAATTTTGGTCCGACAGAATCCACAATCTAGCTCACTTGATGCCAATTTGGCATGGTGCCAGAGTCGCGAATCTCGTCCATCAAAGATAAGAAATCGCTTCGCGGGATGTTCCTTGCACCCAGCGACTCAGTGTGCTCGTTTAGCACCTGGCAGTCCATGACCTGAAATCCACACGTCTTAAGGTGTTCGATCAGATGTGCAAGTGCGACTTTCGAAGCGTTACTTTCGTTATAGAACATCGAATCGCCAATGAACACGCCGTCGATGTCCATACCGTAGACGCCACCGACCAATCTACCATCTAACCACGCTTCAGCGGAGTGGGCAAAGCCCAATTCGTGCAATTCTTGTAGTGCTTGGATGAGTTCAGGGTCTAACCATGTTTGAGATCGATCGGCGCATCCCTTGACCGTGCTATCGAAATCCATATCGAAAGTGACGGTGAATTTGTCCTTGCGAATGCACTTCGCCAATGAACGAGAAATGTGAAAATCTTCTAGATATAGAACCGCTCGAGGATCCGGTGACCACCACATACGCGGTGCGCCGATGTCGTTCCACGGAAACAGTCCGCGTCGTAAGGCGTGTAAATAAAAATCTACGGTGACTGGTACATCGAGTTCAATCGCCGTAAACGAACGCCAAAATTCTTCATCAACCAGCTGATCCAATGTTGCCGTTAGCGATACAGCACGATTCTTAAGGTCGGCTTCGCTCATGCGTTACGACCTTCCAAGTACTTCTCGGCATCGAGTGCCGCCATGCAACCAAAACCAGCAGAAGTAACAGCCTGGCGATACACATGGTCTGCGACGTCACCCGCAGCGAATACACCGGGAACACTTGTTGCAGTCGCATTACCGTTCTGTCCGCTGACGATCGTGATGTAGCCATCGCGCATCTCCAGTTCGCCTTCAAATATGCTGGTATTCGGCGTATGACCTATGGCGATGAAAACGCCTGAAAGCTCGATTTCACGTGTCGCATCCGTTTGGACGTTCCGAATCTTCATTCCTGTGACGCCAGCGTCATCTCCTAGAACTTCGTCTAGGACATGGAACCAGATTGGCTCTATTTTTCCGACGTCGACCTTAGCGAACAGGCGATCCTGTAGCATTTTTTCGGCACGTAGTTCGTTCCTTCGGTGTACGAGCCAAACTTTTGAGCAAATATTCGAGAGATAGAGCGCTTCTTCGACTGCTGTATTCCCGCCGCCGATGACCGCGACTTCTTGGTCTCGAAAAAAGAAACCATCGCAGGTTGCACAGGCACTTACACCACGTCCCATGTAGTTTTGTTCACTTGGCAATCCGAGATATTTAGCGGACGCGCCCGTTGCAATGATGACTGCCTCCGCTTCGAATTCGGTCTCGTCTCCTGAAAGTAAGAGACGTTCGTCGGAGAAATCGACCGAGTGAATCTGCTCGTTGATAACTTCAGTACCGTATTTCTGGACATGATCCATCATCCTCACCATTAGATCGGGTCCCTGCAGACCGTCTCCGTCTCCCGGCCAGTTTTCAACGTCGGTGGTTGTCGTGAGTTGACCTCCAACTTCTACGCCAGAGATTAGTACAGGCTGAAGGTTCGCGCGAGCAGCATAGAGTGCAGCCGTACAACCCGCGGGGCCGGATCCGAGCACGATTAATCGGTTTTTCGCGCGGTCGGTCATGGTCCTGGTGTTAACGCTGCATCGATCGCCGCGATGAACGGACCTGCTTTACGGTGAGTACTGATAAACGTTCGTACCGTTTGATCGCGTCCATTTGTCGCCTGAAGGTCGCCACCTTCCTTTCTGAAATACTCAAGAAATTTCTCGAAGTCTTCCAGACGCATTGCGTGGTAGGCTCGAAGTAGCACGTAAAAGTCGTGGTCCCCTGAAAACTCCTCACCTGCTTGAGAGGGCGTGATCGTACCCAGAAATTCCTTGACACGACCGTCCGTCCAAACTTCATCAATGACTTTCTGTTTATCGGGGCGAGCTTTTGGCGCGGTCTTCATATATCGCACATCGAGTAATGACAATAAGTTTACAAGACGTCGGAATTAGGTGACGGCATCAACCCGCTGTTACATGGTTGGTATCGAATCAGCGTATTAATTTATCGCATGATCGCCATGGCATCTCTGATTGCTAACGAACGTCTCGCGTGGTAAGGACTACCAATCGGTTTATTACATGTGCATACATTCGGTGTTTCGATCTGTTTTTCGTCTCCTTCGACGGTGCGAAGACAACGACAATTCCGGTATCGATACAACCAGGTATAGATCGCGTCGAGTCGAAGCATCACGAATTGTTGCATGCATACAACGGACAGAAGGACTTTCGCACGACTGGAAAGCTCCCTTAGCACATGCTTCGTTACACGTCGTTCTAAATCTACAATCAATGTTTCATTCTTGGGGAAAATACAGATTGGCTGGTTGCGGGTTGTGATAACGAACTCTTGCACTCTCGTGAAAAGAAGAAGAGCGCTTTGCGAGTGATTGAAGCCCAACCAAACGACACCAATGGTCCAATCGTTCACGGACTGGACCTCTGTCGTATTTTCGAAGTTGGTGATACGCGCGTTCACGCGCTGGATCATGTCGATATCGCGATGAACTCCGGGGACTTCGTTGCAGTTATGGGTCCGTCTGGCAGCGGAAAGTCGACCTTGATGAACATTTTGGGTTGTCTCGATCGGCCGAACAGTGGTTCCTATCGGCTACTTAATCATCAGGTCGCTGAACTGGATGATCACAGCCTGTCAGCAATCCGTAATCAGCACCTTGGATTTGTGTTCCAGAGTTTCCACTTACTGCCGAGGTTGACTGCGTTGGATAACGTGTTATTACCTCTGCGGTTTGCAAAACGCGACATCACAGAATCACGAAGTCATGCTCTAGAACTTCTCGGACGATTAGGTTTGAACGATCGACTTGACCACCGACCGAATCAACTATCAGGCGGTCAACGCCAAAGGGTAGCCATCGCAAGAGCGTTACTGGTGAAGCCAACCCTGCTACTCGCAGATGAACCTACAGGGAATCTAGATTCGAAGACGGCGACTGAAATACTTGAATTGATACTTTCGTTCAACCGCGAAGGCCAAACGATCTTACTCGTTACACACGAACGATCAATCGCGACGCTAGCCCACCGAATCGTGCATATGCGGGATGGGAGAATTGAGGATGAAGAGACTAACGCGTGATTGGCGCAGGTAACAACGACCGTTGGCTTCCCATTGGTGTTGTGACGTTCGCATTAACCTCCGCACTCGTAAATCCAGTAGAGATTTTGGCGGACGCACCTTATCTCACGGGTGTAATCGAAGACGACGATTCTCAGAAAATCGAAATGCCTAGTCTGCCATTCACATGGATGCGTCAAGTAGCTTGGCTCGCACCAGAAGGCAGCTTCGTAGACGTCGGGGACGTCGTCGTACGTGTCGATCCGGGAAGTTTGATAGAGGAAGAAGAACGGCTTGAAGCTAGCTACGAAGAACAGCTTGTCGCGTCAGAATTACAGAGAGCAGAGAGCCAGCTAGCGATCATTGACGCAGAAATGGCACTGGAAGGTGCGAGAACAACGCGTGAGCTGGCATGGCTGGATGCCCAGATTCCTGCAACAGCAGCAACACAACTAAACCACGACAGAGCGCAGCTCGCATTGGAGAACGCTGAAAACGCTTTACGTTTGGCGGAAGAAACACTCGCCAATGCGCGACGGAAGTTCGACGAACTTGCACCAGTGCTTGACCTCCGGGTTGAGACGGCTGAGGCTTGGTGGTCCCGAGTAAAAACCTCCCTGAGCGAGTTGGCCATAAGAGCGGCGCGTCCGGGCGTTGTAATTTACGCGGAAAATGAGTTTAGTGGGGTGAAAGTATTTGCAGGTGAGACGCTTCAGCCCGGAGATCTGATCGTAACGATCGCGACGCGTGGTCAACTGCAGTTTGTATTCTGGGTTCACGATGCCGACATCAATCAAATGCGCAAAGGACAGAAATTAGCCGTAATTGCAGATGCCTTGCCTGATCGGGTTGTTGAAGCAGAGGTCGATTGGGTGGCGAACTATGCGACAGATCGCGAGACATGGAGTCAAGGTGGTTATTTCAAGGTAGTCGCAAAACCCTTGTCAAATTTGCCTGAAAACTTCGTGCCAGGTATGGCGGTTTCAGCCGAGATTTTTTGAATCATGTTTCGACGTTTAGTCTTACTTTCGATAGTCTGGAGTTCTTGCACATCGTTCTCAGCTGAGTGGTTGGAAATACAGAGCGGCACGCACCCCGTTACGATCGAGACAACTGGGATCGTCACATCGAAAAACAGTACTCGATTCAATCCACCTCCAAGTTTTCACTGGAACATGAATATCGGTGCGATTGTTCAAGAAGGTAAACGTGTCGTTCCTGGCGAATTACTCGTACGCTTCGAAGGCACGCGTGAAGATCAACGCTTAACTCAAGCCCGACAGCAACTTCAGGTACGACAAGGCGAACTCGTATCGCTCATAGAACGACACACTCAACAGGTTGAATCCGAGAAACTGAACCTCGCAGAGGCAAAAAGCGAAGCTGAAAAAGCACACCGCAAGGCAGCGCAACCGGCGGAGTTGGTACCAAATGTCGAGTATCAGAAGCTGGTGAAGCAGCGCGAACTAGCCGATAAACGGGTCGAACAGCTGACTAGACGTGCGGAAATTAGTGAGCTACTAAGAACGAGCCAGAAACGGCGTCTCGAAATGGCAGTGCAGCGGTTATCGCGAATGGTCGATTCCGCTCAAGCCGACATTGATCGACTCACCATCCGTGCGCCTAGCAGCGGTATAGCGGTTATCGGTACGGCATTTAATGGTGAAAAGTTCGACGTTGGTGTGTCAGCCCAACCCAATCACGTTGTTGTCGAATTGGTGGATGACTCGGAGCTCGAGGTACATGGTGACGTGCGCGAAGGTCAGGCAGCTCAAATCGAAGTCGGTCAGCTTGTTCGGATGACCGCGGAAGCGGCCGGTGGGTTAGAGTTCACGGGATCAATAGTCTTTATCGCAAATTCCGTTCGCCGAAAGTCACGTTTCGTGGAAGAGATGGTTCGAGATTTCCGTGTAGCGCTTGATCGTCGACCGGAAGGTTTGACTTTAGGCGTTTCTGTTCAAGCGATGATTGAGATTAATCGAGCTGAGCACTCCATCGCACTACCTCACGATGCAATTCTGTATCGAAACGGTGTGCCAGGGGCAATTACGCGCGACGGGTGGCAACGGATACGACTTGGATCTAGAAGCAATGGCAAAGTCATCGTGACCAATGGACTATCGGAAGGCGACGAAGTCCAGATATGATGCAAAAGTCGGTTTTCCTACTTGCACTAGTGACCTTGGTTGCTTGCGGCGAGCGAGCGAATCGGAATATCGCGTTCAAGGTAGAACCTCGAGATCACCAATTCACGTTGCAAGCACGCGGCGATGTTGTTTCGTCTGAATCGATACCGATTCACGTTCCGAATAACGTGCCGATGCCACTGAACATTGAATGGTTATTACCCGAGTACACAGCTGTTCGAAAAGGCGACGTCGTTGTTAGGTTCGCGGATGAAGATCTACTATCTCAACGAAGCAATTCATTGGTCGATATAGCGAATCAATCTCTATTGATTCGCAACCACATGATGGATAGTGGCACGGCGCATACGCAGATAGAACATGAAAGCGAACGGGTTGCAGGAGAGACAGTCATAGCGCAGACTTTTGCCGATTTTGATCCACGATATTTCAGCCGGATCGAAATAATCGATGCAATTGGCGATCTTGAGTTCCTAGGTGTAGAAGCGTCGTTCTACGATTGGCAGTTCGGTACCCACGAACAAAGGACTCGCGCTGAATTAGCTCGAATCGAAGCCGAAAGATCTTCCGTCGAACTACAGTTGCAGCGACAAAATTCGGCTCTCGGCGCATCCGAACTGGTCAGTCCGGCAGACGGTGTTTTTCTACATGCCCGAACTCCGTGGGGACAGAAAATCGGCAAAGGCCGTACTATGTTTCCTGGGAGTGCGGTCGGGATGCTGCCCGTCGACGGAAAACTTCAGGCACGCATTTACGTCCCCAAGTCAGATGCGATTGGCATCGAAGTAGGTCAAACTGTAAAGCTGCGCATTGACGTTGATATTGAGCGTGAACTAGCTGGCGAAATCGTGACTGTTTCGCCGATGGCGATATCGCGCAACCCACAAGATCCGCGACAGTACGTTGTCGTTTCGGCGACGCTGGATGAAGGTTCGAAAAACAGGATTCGGATTGGGAGCGCATTGACGGCGACCATTGTCACAGCCAGCCTTCGTGACGCAATCGTTCTACCACAACAAGCGATATTCAATGAGGACGAAAAACACGTTGTCTACCTGGTCGTTGGGAATCAATTTGTAACTCGTCAAGTTAGTTTAGGCTTCCGAAGCCCGACACTCGTTGAAGTGAAAACAGGACTCGATGATGGCGACTTGGTAAGTCTGGTTGCTCCGGTAAACCTTAGTTCGTAGGAGCAATACGCTTCATACCCGTCAAATCGCCTAACAGAACGGCTTATCACCAAGTCCCTCTCCATGCCTTGCGTACAACTGACTTTATCGAATCTGATAGGGCATTCCTAAGAACAGTCATCCGATGAACATCCGGGCAGCTACAAAGTCGATTCTTCCAGATTTCCGACACGCTTTCGGTCAACTCACTCACCATAAGCTACGATCAGCACTGACGCTATTGGGCATGGTGTTTGGCGTCGCAGCGGTTATCGCGATGCTGGCGGTTAGTGAAGGAGGGCGTCGCGAAGCGTTGCTATTGGTAGAAGGTATGGGTGTCAACAATCTCATCGTCGAAGCGAATGAAGGTCGTGGGGATGAATTACGTGAAGTTAGGTCTCTTTCCGATGGTCTCACGACGGGCGATGCATTCGCGATCAAGGAGACACTGCCCTTCGTTGAAGCCTGGGCCGGTGTACGCCGAATCAATGTCTGGAACTTGATCTCCCACGAGGGTCAGAGTAACGCTGACGTGCTCGCCGTAAGTCCTTCCTACTTTTCCCTATCGGGTTTAGAACCTGCTCAAGGTAGCTTGTTCAATACGAGCGATGATTCTCACTTCGCACAGAAAGCTGTATTAGGCGACGCGGCATCAAGACAGTTGTTCCCGAACGGGGAAGCAATTGGAAAACGCATAAAGATCAATTATTTATGGGTAGAAGTTATCGGGGTACTACGCGATACACAAATCCAAGGCGAGGAGTTTCAAGGCGAACAGGTAGGTGGCGAAAGCGAACGAGCCTATATTCCCTTACAGACTGGATTGAAGCGATTGCGACTCAGCCCACTTGCGTCAGAACTCTCATCGCTAAAACTGAAGATCGGTACCTCGGTATCCCCCGGAGAGGCGGCTCGCGCGGTTGAGCACCTACTAAACCAGAGACATGGTGGACAAGAAGACACCCGAATTGTCGTTCCTGCTCGACTGCTTGCACAGCAGCGTCAAACGCAAAGGATATTTACGATCGTAATGTCGGCCGTTGCAGGTATCTCCTTGCTGGTCGGGGGAATCGGCATCATGAACATCATGCTTGCAAGCGTGTTAGAACGTAAATCTGAAATCGGATTATTACGTGCAGTAGGTGCAACGCAGATGGACGTAGTGCGTCAGTTTCTCGTCGAGACCGCTGTCATTGCCTTCATGGGCGCACTAGCTGGCGTAGTACTCGGAATTGCAATCGCATACGTGATCGCTGCATTCGCAGGCTGGTCGGTCGCGTGGTCTATACCAACCATTGCACTCGCAGTAGGCGTATGCGTGTCAATCGCGGTCGGATTTGGCGTGTATCCGTCTCTGTCAGCGGCACGGCTGGATCCGGTTGAGGCTCTGCAATCGGAGTAGGGTAGACTCCGTTGGAGTTGGATTACTCGTCTCATGATTTAGTGATTCGCTTGAGTTGGTAACGCAATCTGTTTGAGCAGTGCTGTCGTTCGAGTTTGTATTGGTGATCGAAACTCGCAAATTGTTGATTTAGCACTAAAATTTAAAGGTCATTCATGGAGGAATGATGTCATGGCGCAGTCGGGCACGGAGCCAGTGGCTGTTAGCTTCTATATGCGCGAAATTGGGGCGATCCTCATCTGCGCACTCGCCGTTATCTTGCTTCTCGCGTTGGTCAGTTATGTACCTTCGAGTCAAGAAACTAACGCAAATGACCATCAATTCGTAAACGTAATCGGCTCGATCGGCGCTGCCGTTGCCTATGGCTGTTATTGGGTATTTGGGATCGTCGCGTATCTTCTGCCGCTCGGGATGTTCGCCGCGTGTGCGGCGATTCTGCGATGGCAGGCAAATAGCGTAGATTGGGTAAGTGCTGGTTGTCGAGTAGGCGGATGCGTTTTGCTTGTTTTTGCAGCGACAGTTCTAGCCTCTCTACATATTGCCAGCCTGTCTAAGTTACCAACGGGTTCAGGTGGGAATATCGGCGGTACATTGGTCCTATATACGATCCAATACGTCAAGACTGCTGGTCTATCGATCCTCTCGTTTGTCGGCGTTTTGATCGCGCTACAGCTCGTCATTGGCTTTTCCTGGTTGAATGTATTGGAACGGACGGGTCGTTGCATTACTAAGATGTCGTTCGGATTGTTTACTGCAGTAATGTGGTTGTATCGAGTAGCAGTTTCTGGGTTCCGCGCGGTTAATCGGTTACTCGAATCTGAGAGTGGTCAGTCAAGGGAGCAACCTCGACAACGCGGGGCTGTCCAACCGCTCAGAATCGCACCGACGGTTGGAAATGAACCGGCTGAATCAAAAGGACACGGCAGGTTCGATAACTTAGATGTATCGAACGTAGGTAATTTAATCGACGATAGCACGCTCCTTGATACAGAAATACTGTTGGACGGAGATCAATCAGGTTCTGGTGTTCACGCCGCAGTTGTGCCGCCGAGAAGCGACATTGAACCAACGGTTCTTACCAAGCTCCCGAGTCTTGAAATCCTCTCGACGCATTCGAGCGAGAGTGCTGCCGAGGAAGAATATCAAGCGCTTATCGCGCTTGGTGAACGATTGCGCTCAATACTTGCCGATTACGGCGTCGCAATTGAAGTGGAATCGATCATTTCCGGACCAGTAGTCTCGAGATTTGAAATACAGCTAGCGCCTGGATTGAAGGTGAATAAGATCATCTCCCTCGGAAATGATCTAGCGCGAGAGATCGCGGTCAGTTCCGTTCGAGTCGTTCCTGTTATCCCTGGCAAGAGTGTGGTAGGGATCGAAATCCCGAACCGTGTACGTGCAACGGTTACGTTGAAGGAAGTACTCGCGCAACGTCAGTTCAACGACGCGAAAAGACCGTTGACGCTAGCGCTTGGCAAGGATATTGCAGGTGAACCGGTCTACGCAGACCTAGAACGTATGCCGCATCTCCTTGTCGCAGGTACGACGGGATCCGGCAAGTCAGTCGGCATCAATACGATGCTACTTAGCATGATGTATCGGCTTACGCCCGAGGACGTCCGATTAATCTTGGTAGACCCGAAGATGCTTGAGTTGTCGGTATATGAAGGCATCCCGCATTTGTTGACACCTGTCGTTACAGATATGCAAGACGCAGCCAAAGCACTCCAGTGGTGTGTAGCCGAAATGGAACGGCGCTATCGGCTTATGAAGGAGCTCGAGGTTCGAAGCTTGGGTGGCTTTAACGAGAGGATCACTGATGCCGAAAAACGCGGTAAACCGATCCCAGACCCACTTTGGCAACCAGATTCTGGTGTGGAACAGCAAGCGCTCACTAGGTTACCTTTGATTGTTGTGGTCATCGACGAATTCGCAGACATGATCATGATCGTTGGGAAGAAGGTTGAGCAATTGATCGCTCGTATTGCGCAAAAAGCTCGTGCGGCAGGTATCCATCTGATACTCGCAACACAACGTCCGTCTGTGGACGTGATTACTGGGTTAATTAAAGCCAATATTCCGTGTCGAATCAGCTATCAGGTATCGAGTCAGGTCGATTCGAGAACGATCATCGATCAGGTTGGTGCTGAGCAGCTACTCGGACACGGGGACATGCTCTATCTACCACCAGGTTCTAGTGTTCCAGAACGTGTGCACGGCGCATTCGTAAGTGACGACGAGGTACTAGCGGTCATCGCGGACTGGCGTCGACGCGGCTCGCCAGATTACGCATATGACATCATGAACGAGGATATTTCATTCAATATCAATGATCTTGGCTTCGAGAGCACCGGCGATGAAGCAGACGAGCTGTACCAACAGGCTGTTCAATACGTCATTGAATCTCGCCGAGCGTCCGCCTCTGCACTGCAGACCAAATTCCAGATCGGATGGAACAAAGCAGCTCGCTTTATGGATCAAATGGAACAACACGGTATCGTGACGGTACCAGATCATAAAGGGCGACGCGAGGTGCTCGCGTCAGAGGACTAGGCAACGATTGACGAAGTCTCTCTATTGGAAATTAGCGCTTCTACTGCTTCCGATCGTCGTTGGGTTCAATACTGTACGAGCAGACGAAGAAGCTAAAAACGAATTGATTTCGCGTTTCGAACACATCGAGACATTACGTGCGAACTTCATACAACGGGTGTTAGATGAGACCGGCGAGGAACTTCAAGTGCTTGGTGGCGAAATGCTCGTCCACTCACCGTCTCACTTTCGATGGGAGATCGAGACCCCTTATAGCTTGACCTACGTTTTGAATCGCCTCGACCTCATGGTCGTGGATCCAGATTTACATCAAGTCACCTATCGGACTATCGATTCTCCTGACGAAGTACCGATTGTTGCGCTATTAGTACACCGGGACATGGATGTACTAAACGAATTCACTATATCAGCGACGAAGAATGCGTTCATATTAGAGCCGCTCGATCAGATGCAGCTGTTCAAGTTGATTACGGTTTACTTTGACAACATGCGTCTTGATGCCATTGACGTACGCGATTCACAGGACCGCTTGACAGAATTTACGTTTCGTGATCTCGAGGAGAATGTGGTTCTCGATGATTCACTGTTCGAAGTGACGATCGCAGAAGACATGGAAATCATCGGTGAGCCTCCCAGTGCGGTTCCTTAGTTCTTTACGATTCGTTATAGTTGCTAAAACTAATCGATTTTGAAGAGTGTGGCCAATTCAACAAAGCCACTCGCAGAAGCGCTTCGTCCCACACGGTTTGAGGATTTTGTAGGTCAAGAGCACTTACTCGGCGAAGATAGGCCGCTCGCGACACTAGCCAAGCAACGGGCGGTACACTCGATGATTCTCTGGGGGCCGCCAGGTTCAGGTAAAACAACCCTCGCGCGCTTATTCGCGTCAAATTCTGATGCCCATTGGATCGCGATTTCGGCAGTACTCGCGGGTGTCAAAGATGTACGTGCGGCGATCGAAGAAGCAAGAGAGCAAAGCCCTCGTCAGACGGTGCTCTTCGTCGATGAAGTGCACCGCTTCAACAAGGCACAACAAGACGCATTTCTTCCACATGTCGAGTCCGGCATGTTGACATTGATCGGCGCGACGACCGAAAATCCTGCATTCGAGGTTAATTCGGCTTTGCTGTCCCGCACGCACGTGTACGTCTTACATCGCTTAGAGTCTCATCACATAGAAGAGATCGTAGGACGCGCCTTAAGAACCACAGATAAGTCGTACACGCTATCAAACGACGGACTTTCGTTGCTCCTCGGCATCGCTGATGGTGATGCAAGACGAGCTCTAAATACGATCGAAGCGGCCTTGCGTCTCAACATATACGATCTCGACGTAGACGCGATTGAGCGTGCCGCCGGCCAGTCATTCCGTCAATTCGACAAAGGTGGTGACGCGTTCTACGATCAGATATCGGCGTTACATAAAGCAATCCGAGGCAGCGACCCAGATGCCTCGTTGTATTGGTTTACCCGCATGATCGATGGCGGATGCGATCCTCTATACGTTGCACGGCGTCTCGTACGGATCGCGACTGAAGATATAGGAACAGCGGATCCTAGATGTTTGCAGCTAGCAATCGCCGCTCGGGATGCGTATCACCACTTAGGATCACCAGAAGGGGAATTGGCACTCGCTGAAGCCGTGCTCTACTTTGCTAGTGTCCCGAAGAGTAACGCTGTCGAGATTGCTTATGAAAACGCAAAGGCTTTTGTACGATCTAATCCGTCCCATCCAGTGCCTCTGCGCTTCCGGAATGCGCCTACGCGTCTCGCCAAGTCGCTTGGACACGGAGATGGTTATCGGTACGCACACGACGAAGACGACGCTTTCGCCGTCGGTGAACGCTATTTTCCGGACGAAGTACCGGATCAACAGTTTTACTTCCCGACCGAACGCGGCATTGAACAACAGATCAAGACACGTTTGTCTAAACTTCGCGCCCTAAACGAACGCGCCAAACGCTAGTTCCGTGATTAAGTCGATTCTGCTTGTCGCCTGTGCAGGTGCACTTGGTGCGGTTGCGCGGTATGGCGTTATCGTGTTATCGGAATGGCAGGAATGGAATCCTTGGGGTACATTCGCGGTAAATGTGTTTGGTTGTTTTGCGATAGGTGTCCTCATCGCCGCCGCAAGTGACGCAGACTGGTTCGAAAGTTACGGTAGAAACCTTCTTGTGTTTGGATTTTTAGGTGCATTCACGACATTTTCAGCGTTTTCAATGGACACACTACAGTTAGCTCAAGCTGGAAAGATGCATGTCGCCATTCTTTACGCAGCCCTCACTGTGTTTGCGTGCCTTGCAGCGACGTATACAGGCTTAAAGCTGGTTAATCACTGATGTTAGATCCCCGTTCACTTCGACGAGAACCCGAGCTCATCGCTCAAGCGTTGAGTAAACGCGGTTTGGTGTTTGATCTTGATGCCTATAAGGAACTTGAATCATCTCGTCACGATTTGCAGACCGAAATGGAGACGCTACAGCACGAGCGAAACGAGATTTCTCGAACCATTGGGCAAGCCAAGCAGGACGGCGAAGACATTGAACCCCTTAGATTGAGTGTTAGTGAGATCGGCTATCGGCTCGATGTTGTAAAGCAGGAATTTGGCAAGATTCGAGAAGAGCTGGATGCCTTTTTACTATCGATTCCCAACATTCCTGATGAGTCCGTCCCGGAAGGAGCAGACGAAGACGATAACCTCGTACTTCGTCAGCATGGGTCGATACCTGAATTCAATTTCGAACCCAAGGATCATGTCGATCTCGCGCCGGATTTTCTCGATCTTGAACTGGCGGTAAAAATCAGTGGAAGCCGTTTTAGCGTGCTTAGAGGTCCACTAGCAAAGCTCCAGAGAGCTTTGACGCAGTTTATGCTCGACGTTCACACCGAGCAACACGGATATGAAGAGGTTTACGTACCTTACGTCGTTAACGCAGCTTCCATGACGGCAACCGGACAGTTACCAAAGTTCGCCCATGACGCGTTCCACGTCGAACACACAGAGCCGATGTATTTGGTGCCAACCGCCGAGGTTCCGGTCACCAACTTCGTTCGCGACGAAATATTGAGTGCGGACGAATTGCCTATGAGGTTCGTCGCACATACGCCGTGCTTTCGGAGCGAGGCAGGTTCTTATGGCAAAGACATGCGAGGGATATTCCGACAACATCAGTTTGAAAAGGTCGAGCTCGTCCAGATCGTATCACCTGACGAATCATGGGCTGCATTTGAGGAACTACTCGGTCACGCCGAGACGATTCTGAAAATGCTCGACTTGCCGTATCAGGCGAGCGTTTTGTGCGGTGGCGATTTGGGATTCGCCGCTGCGAAGACGATTGACCTTGAAGTCTGGCTTCCGAGTCAGCGTCGATATCGTGAAATCTCCAGCGTCAGTAATTTCCTTGACTTTCAGGCGCGACGAGCGCAGGCGCGTTTCCGTAGGAAAGCGGGTGAGCGACCGGACCTCGTTCACACCATCAATGGATCTGGCCTGGCAGTAGGTCGTTCTCTCATCGCTTTGATGGAGAACTTTCAGAATGGTGATGGTTCCGTCAGCATTCCAGACGCGTTGCGTGACTACATGGGTGGGATCGATTCGCTAAAGCTCACAGAAATCGACGGTCAAAAGTAATGGCGCAGTTGCCGCTGTTCTTAGACAGTGCTAGATTGCGTTGTCTATTGATCGGTGGCGGGACCATCGCCGCTCGTAAGCTCGAAACGCTCCTGAACCATGGGGTAAGGTGTCGAATCGTCGCTAAATCGGTTAACGATGACGTTCAGCAACTCGCTAATGAACACGACATTTCGATTGAACTACGGTCATTCGCACCTTTCGACTTAGATGACGTCAATCTCGTCATTGCAGCGACCAACGATCGTGAAGTAAACGCACACATCGCGTCCGCTTGCGCGTCGAGGTCGGTCATGGTGAACGTCGTCGACGACTACGAACTGTCGACGGCAACGTTTCCAGCGATCGTAAACCGATCTCCTGTACTCGTGGCAGTTTCGACAGACGGACGCTCGCCGACATTAGCACGTCGAATTAAGTCGAAGCTTGAGGTTCAACTGAGCGAGGGCTTGGGTCTACTCGCGGACTTCATTTCGTCCAAGCGCAATGAGCTCGGCAGAGAGGCTTCGCGTCATCTTTGGGACGCATTGATCGATTCGGCCATTCCTGATTTGCTAGAACGCAGCGACACGAAAGGTGCGGAACGTCATTTCGAGCAACTGAAGAACAATAACAGCGTAAAGACTGGACTCGTCTCGCTGGTCGGTGCAGGTCCCGGCGATCCATCGCTTCTAACGCTCAAAGCGTTGCGATGCATGGAGCGTGCTGACGTCGTCTATTACGACAACTTGGTCTCAATGGAGGTGCTAGAACGCGTACGCAAAGACGCGCAGAAAGTCTACGTTGGTAAGAAACGTAAGTTTTCAGGTATCAGACAGGTGGAAATAAACCGTCTGCTCAAGAATGATGCACTCGAAGGCAAACGGGTTGTACGACTAAAAGGCGGCGACCCTTTTATGTTCGGCCGTGGTGGTGAAGAAATCGAATCACTCATTAGCGATGGTATTGATTTCGAAGTGGTGCCGGGCATTACCGCTGCACTCGGTTGTGCGGCCTATGCTGGTATCCCGTTGACGCACCGTGATTTCTCCCAATCGGTCCGGTTTGTTACTGGTCATCTCAAGAGTGACGAAATTCACCTCGAGTGGCCCGAGCTCGCTCGACCGGAACAGACTCTTGTCGTCTATATGGGACTCGCGAATCTCAAGCTGTTCACAGACAATCTGTTAAACAATGGAATGGCGCCTGATGTAGGTATCGCAGTGATCTCCCGCGGTACCTTCCCCGACCAGAAAGTCATCAAGTCGACGGTCGGAGCGATTGGCGACGAGCTAGAACAACACGACTTAGTGAGTCCTACGACGGCGATCATTGGAGATGTAGTTTCCTTTGCGGATCGTCTTCGCGACGAATAGAGCGACTCAGTATCGACCACCTAGTTTGTGGTGGTCCCAAGTGATATAGCGCACAGGCACGAAACGAAGCGCGACCCGCTTCTGTGCGGTACCTTGTACCGACTTACGTAGATTCGCAGCCTGCGAGTCCGTCAGGTCACGTCCGCGTGAGTTGATTTTTATCAACGTATCGACCACCAACTCCGGTTGGTCGATGACCTCGGTTTGCGCATAGATCACAACGCCCTGAAGTTCCGAGTATTGCGTGCCTGATTCGATCAACAAGCTCGCCTTGGGATCGCGCCGCCAGTTCAGCACTTTCTGACTCTTCTCAAAGGTGGTGCATAGCAAGCTTTCGTCGTCGTCCACGCCGAACCACATCGGCATCGGATGTGGAAACCCGTTTCGTCCGTTTGACACGATGATAAGTGTCTGGGCGTTATTGATGTACTCCTTTCGTTGTGCATCGTCCATTTCGATGAGTGTGCGGCGGGATGGCATGATGATTCCGTACGGTTGTGAGTTTGTGAACGGGCTATGTGCCTCGTACTTTTTGGATCCTGTGACTAGGTCCCGGCTATGTGAGTGGGTTGCCGTATATATCGACTTCGTCGTATCGCAGTAGACCAGGGTCGTAGTCGGGATGACGGTCGAATATCTGAGGATCGCCCCACTTGGAGGGAATCGACTTGTCATAGTCAGACGGTAGTTCACCAGACGTCCGCTTCGAAAGCTCGTCATGAAGTGGTAGGAACACGCGACCTAGATCTGGTGGCATGGGTCCTCTACCTGACGGTTGAGTCTGTTCAGCAGGCCGGACATTCAGCTCCTTGTCAAACCTGAACGCGACACGTTGATATCCATCTTGTGCCTCTTTTTCAGCATCTGTCATATTTGCGACCACGGTTCGTCCGACTGGGACCACAGGGGCGTACATCGCCTTAGTCAGCATATCAGCGGGTTGACTATCTTCAGGTAGAGGACCAGCACCCACTGTCAGTTTGCCTTGGCGACATCGTACCCAAAAACCGCCGTGGGATCCGTCGGGGAATGCGTACTCCGGCGTATGTGTGAATTCCTCCGAGAACGTGAAATCTACAGTCTTTATCCCGTCTCGGTACTTTTCGGATTGCGCTCGAGTAGTCAATATCGCACGTGCATTCGAAACCCATTCGGGCGTCATGAACACAAATCTCGGCATGGTGCGTTCAGCCATTGTGTCATTGACCGCTTGCCAGATGGAATGTAACACCGTTTCCGGTGGTTGGGTACCGAACATTTGCCAGCGACCTAAGCTAAACAGTCGATTTCTCGCGGCGTCGAGAACCTTCGGGTCCTTTCCTTGGAAGACCAATCGCGCCATGTTGCTCATGAGCGAATGGTCACCGGTCATTTTCATATCACATTGATCGTCAGGTAGTTCTTCAGCGACGATCTCGGCGCCACCGTTTTCGAAAATCACGGTATATGCAAGCGTATTACCGACGTGAAGATGCGTTGGGGCATTGTGTGCAACTTGGGAGAATGAATGTCGACCGACGTCTTGTAACTGATCGCGATAGCGCTCGACTTCGTCGCTGAGTATGTCACGGGCCGCATCGACCCATTCTTTTGTCGCGAAGGTGAGATCCCCAATGCTCTCGGGCATCGCGGCAGTTAAGGTGGAAACAGAGCCATTCGCAATAGTCAATGCAGTTCTCCCTTGTTTCGAAGGCGCGGAATGATAGAAGGCTTACCTGTACGCGGCTGCTTGTGTTTCGTATAGAGAAGCATATTGGCCATCGAGACTTAGCAGCTCTTCGTGTGAACCCGCTTCGATCAAAGAGGCACCATCGAGAACGATGATGTAGTCTGCCATTCTCACGGTGCTGAATCGATGCGAAACGAGCAGTGTGATTCCGCCGGCATTCATTGAACGATCGTGGTCGCCGCGCTTAATCCCTTGTGCATATCTTTCAAACAGCGCGTATTCCGTTTCCGCATCTAGTGCTGCGGTGGGTTCATCCAGTAACAGCAGAAGTGGTCTAGTACGCATGAAGCCTCTGGCAAGCGAGAGTTTCTGCCACTGACCGAAACTAACCTCCACGCCCTCTGGCCAACCCGGACCGAGTTGCGTGTCCAACCCGTTCTTGAGTTGCTCGACGACGTCGTCAGCGCCGGCTCGATGGACCGCGCTGGATACCGCATCGCCGTTACTCATCGCCGGTTCATCACCGATGCCGACTGTGGTTTTCGCATGCAATTCAAATCGGAAGAAATCCTGGAACGCACCGGCGAGTCGTGCACGCCAGACTTGCGGTTCAAATCGAGAGAGATCTTTACCATCCAATAAGATCTGACCTTCTGTTGGCTCATACATTCGAGCGAGCAACTTAACTAATGTCGTTTTGCCTGCACCGTTTTCGCCAACGATCGCAATCACAGAACCTGCCTTCAGTGTGACGTTGACATTCTTGAGCGCGTAGCGATCCTCGCCAGGATATCTAAAGGAGACGTTTTTAAACTCAATCTCGTGCTCGATTCTTTCCGGTACATCAATCGTGTCTTCGCGGAGTTGTGCGTCGGCGTAGTCTTCAAGCCATGCGAGTCGCTTAGAACCATCCATCCAAATACCGCGTAGGAAGCCAAGCTCACCGACGGTCGCACTGATGTAGCCTGCTAGGCGTGAACCAGCTCCGATGAGTAGCAGCGTCTGCGCAGCGGGTGCTTCGAGACCATAGACCACGAATACGACCGCGAGCACGAAGCCGATGCCGAAAATGCTCCAGGCGATGGACTGATAGACACCACTGCCGTAACGTGCTCGCGACACTGGACGGTACCAGCGCTCCCAAGTTTCGCGCCGACGTTCGACCAGGTCCCGTGTGACGCCAGTTAGTCGGACCTCTTTACCAGGAGGTGCCATGGTTGCTAAGTCAAACAAGTGCCGCGCTAGTCGATCAAAGGGCGCGTTTTTCTCTTCGACGGCTCGTTCTAAACCAGGCCGCCAAAGCGAGGAGGCAAGACTTGGAATCGCGAACAAAATAAGCGCTAATAAGGCGGGGTGGATCACTACCAGAATCGTGACGGTAACGCCAAGCCGAAGAATCCAGCCTGCTGTCGAAAAGATCGACATATACATGTGATCGAGCGTGAATACTTGGTCACGCAACACGGCCAAGCGGTCGAGGTACTCGGCACGCTCATGCAGTTCAACGCTGACAACACTCGCTTGAAGTTGGGCGACGTGAGACTCTAACGCGATCGAGACTCGATCTCTAAATCGACGCTGTGTACGATCGCTGACAACCCGTAGCGTCCACGTCAGCGTCGCCGATGCTCCCATACCGATTGCACCGATCCAGACAAACGTGTTATTCGCCTCAATCAATCCGTAGCCTAATAGCCCTAACCAGACTGCATATAGCGCATCTGGCAACGCAGCAAGAAGTGCAAGAGAGAATGAGATAACGAGGAGGGCAGGTTCTGCCACATAGCCGCGTTTTAACGCGCGCCACATGGACTCGACGGCACCTGGCATGGGATCAATTGAGGACATCGAGATCCGTCTCATTCTCTTCGAAGTGAGATGCCTGCAAGTCGAACATCGTCTGATATCGGCCGCCGAGTGCCATCAATTCGTCGTGCGAACCGAATTCGATGACGCGACCGTGCTCCAAAACGCAAATCAGGTCCGTCTTGCGGACCGTTGAGAATCGATGAGAGATCAAAATCGTCGTCACGTCTTTGGTCTCCTCGATCACGCGATTGAATATCTCGGCTTCTCCGCGAACATCGAGTTGCGCGGTCGGTTCATCGAGCAATACGAGCCCCGCACCAAGATAGACTTGGCATAACGCACGTGCAAGGGCGATGCGCTGCCATTGACCGCCTGAGAAATCCGTTCCGCCTGCGTACGCCTTATTCAGGATGGTGTCAAGCGATACAAGGTCTGCCATGCCGGCTTTATCGAGCGCCCGTAAGATGAGTTCATCAGACGCTTCACCCGTCGGGCATACGTTCTCTCTCAACGAAAGCTCGAATCTGACGAAATCCTGAAATACAGCGGTGACGCGACTACGCCACGAATCGATGGCAAGGTCGCGCAGGTCGATCCCGTCGATTTCGATTGAGCCTTCTTGTGGATCGTAGAGCCGGCACAGCAACTTCGCGAGCGTGGTCTTACCCGCGCCGTTTGGTCCCACGATTGCTAACGTCGTGCCGGCCGGAATGGTTAAGTTGAAATTCTCAAGCGTGACCTCGCCGGTCGTCGGGTAGGCGAATTTGAGATTCTTGAATTCAATCGCTTTCTCCGGTATGTTGTTGGCTACCTGTGAACCCTTTGTGAGATGACCAGCCTCCTCCATCGCAGGTTGGAGTCGCAACACCGCAGCGGCGGGCGCAGCGGCGCCGTCGAGTGCCCAGGATAACCCTCCAAACGCGATCATGCTCGCCGTCATCGCCGCAGCCGCGAATATCACGAGTTCCTGCAGCTCGAGATTTCCTTGGGTCGCGTCGTAGCCAAGCGATATAAAGACGACCACGTTTGCGAGCGTTACGATCATCAAGCTAAGAGCGAGTGGTCGTTGTCTCAGGCGTGTGGCTTCCCATCTTAAGTCGTGTAGCTTGCGTCGATGAGTGGCGAATCGATTGACGACCCAGTCCGCAAGACTAAATAGACGAAGCTCTTTACTCGCCGGTGGGTTCACTGCCATTTGGTATGCGTAATCGGCGTGTCGTTGTGCCATACGGACCTCATTCGTTTGTCGGTCGCGCCACACGCCGCTCTCTCGCAGCAGATAGTGGGTCATTAGCCATGCTCCGCCGATCAAGATGGGTGCCCACCACGTGTATCCGAACAAGAGACTCGTCGCAACCAATCCCGCGACCATTTCGACTAGTCCTGCAGCGATAAAGTCCATCGACACGAATAGTGGTGGACCGCTGATCCCAAGATCGAAGTCTCGCGCCATCGCAAGATCGTTGTTCATCTCAGGATTCTCGAGATGAGCCATGCCTTGGGGTTCCGTACACGCGACCGTTAAACGATCGTAGAGGTAAGCCGCCATTCGGCTACCGAGGTTTTGACTCACCATTAGGTGCAGCGGTGAGAGAACCTGTACGAGCACGAACATGCCACCGACGAGCACGAGCGGGATGACAAGATTGTCTCCGCGTTGGACAGCGCCGACGAGTATCCCCATGGCGACAACGAAGAGTGCAGGAAGCAACCCGCGTGCTACGAGTAGAAACCACCATGCGATTGTGAGGACTACAGATGCACGTGGAAGTAGCAGCATGTACTTCCATTCGTCGCGCGCAGTCAATTTAGCAAACATCTAGCGAGTCCGACTAGTGATTTCTTGCTTGTCGTTAATCGCGTAAGGATATACGGGAGAGTTGCGCGTTTTTAATGCTGACTAGATGCAGTCTGATGGCTTAGGTAGTCCGCTAATCATCGCGACGTGCCGTGTTGTTTTGCTCCCGAACAAACGCGCTAGTGCAATGGACGAACCAAGATTTGCTGAAACCTCATTTCTTACAACACGTATTAACGGTCGCATCGAAAGACTGCGTCCAGTGCGTTCGTAGAACTGCCGGACACCATTGATTACCTGCCAATGCTCATTGGTCAAACTGATCTCCAAATCCGTTGCGATTTCTATCGCGAGATCGGGTGTCCAAGACTGTGGATCATAGATAAAGCCGTCGTCCGTAAATGTTGGACTCGATTTCTCAGACATGCTCGAAGTTTTAGAACCGATGACTTACTAGGCCGTAAATGAAACCAAACGGTCACTCTCGAGCATCGCTTCGATTAATTGACCGAGTCCACTCACGGAAAAACCATGTGCGACGGTGTCGTGATCGTGGTCCTGACTAATTCCGCGACGCTGTGCGGCACTCACACAGAGTACAAGATCTATGTTGTGGTGCCTGCTGAGAGCGAGCCATCTACTTTGAAGATTCGGTTCGTCTGGTGGTGTATCGAAATATCGAGCGCCAATCATGACAGCGTCTTGGTAAAAGAACACTCGAAATAGATCATGCTCTGAATTCACCACTGAGTTCGCGAAGTCCAGCGCTGAGTGACATGCACGCGTTGACGTCGGTGATCCTTGAACGAGGATGCTTATCTGCATAGGTGGTATTTTGATACTTTAAATCTCGAAACGTAGTCTTGCCGTGCTTCGTTGAAATCGAAAGAATATAGCTAAGTCAGACCATATGGTTTGTACGGTGTCAAATATCATCCGTTGCTGTGTTTTTTCAGGAATGCGTTAGAGAGGAACAATGTTCTGAAGCACATGCATGAAGAATTAAGAATGGCAGACCTTTTATCTGCGACAGAATACCAGCGTAGGATGGAAACCTATGCGAACGAAGGTAGAAAACGCGCTCAGAGATTAGGGAATCGCGGTCCGATTCGCTTCGACGAAAAAGGGAATCTTCACTCTGACATAGTCCGGGCGTACTGGGAACACGGGTTTTACGTGTTCTCGCATGCTCTTAGTAGAGCAGAGGTCGATGAGCTAAGAAGCGATGTTATGAGCGTTTTAGAACACGCGCCCGTCGGTCCGGGACAAAACGTCGACGCTTATGGCGATCCTGCAGTCGGCATCGAATTGAAACGTTACCCGTATCACTTCGTGAAACCACTGTCAGATCCGGTTGGCGGAACTGAGAGTTCGGAAGGTCGTCATATGAGCAAGATGACTGAAGCAAGTCCTGATGACGACGCCCCAGAATACGTAATTCAAATCATCGCAGGTATGTGCCAGCTGTTTGAATCGGGGCTCCGAGTGTACGGTCATCCTCATCTATTGGCGGTCGCAGAAGCGATCAACGGACCAGATTTCGTACCCTACAATGACGCCATCTTCGTCAAGCAGCCGGGTTTGGGTGGATCGGTCGCATGGCACCAGGATGGCGTTACCCACTGGAATAGCTCTGATTGGGACGAAGGCATCCATGGCGTCAATTTCCAAGCTCAACTCAACCGAACATCGCCAATGAGTTGTCTGTGGGTGGTGCCGGGAACTCACAAGCTGGGGCGTGTTGATATCAAAGCCTTGGTAGAAGCCAATGGTGGATCGGATCAGATACCTGACGGGATTCCTCTGTATTGCGAACCGGGAGACGTGACAATAGTTAACCGACAGACATTGCATTGCTCGTTTGCGAATACCTCCGATGATTTCCGGATCTCGGTGTCATGGGGCATGCACCGTCGCGCTGCAGTTTTGGGTCAACACGGACATTTAGTACAGCCGAAGGAAGTGTTCTACGATGATGAGTTCATTGACAAGCGCGCAAGTGTGATACAAGTCGCGATCGATGCTCGGCGGCAGTATTATCCCGATGAAACGCCTTTCGAATACCAGCCGTTCAAGCAACTACAGGATCGATATCGATGGTGTCCAGAGACCTTCGAGAGCGTTATACGTGACTACAACACCCGCGATATAGGAATATAGTTTGGATAAATTCTCTTTTCAACCTATGACGATACGCTATCAACTGCGGACTTATCCAAAGCGGCGTGAGGGCTTGCTTTGATGAGTAGCAAAGAAGACAAAGTCGATCCGTTTCAGCCTCGGGATATGAACACACCTCGTGATCAAAGAAGTCGAACCGATGGCTGGGTAGGTGGTAGAGCTGATACGTGGTTCGGTCATTACCGTGAAAATCCAGCCAGTAGGAGTGCTTCAGACTCCCGACGTATGGCTAATGACCAAGACTACGCTCGCGAGGTCGCTAAAAACCTAAGACAAGAAGATGACGCGCTCGTTAATAGTGATGAAGCGCTCTTGGCTGCAGGTTTAACAGTAGCGCCAGTTTCGCCTGGTATAGGTATTGAGATACATGGGATCGATATGGCTAAACCCACTGACGCACAGATCGAACAGGTCTGGCGTTTGTACCTAGCTCGCAAGGTTGTGTTTTTCCGCGATCAAGGGCACATTACATGGGATGAGCACATCGCGTTCGGTAAGCGATTCGCTGATATCGGCTATGCGTTCGGTCGTCAACGAGCGCTTGGAAAAAACAATTCGCCGACGGACTACCCCGAAATCCTACGTCTCTATTCGGACGAAGGCCAACCATTCGCCGCGGCAAATTGGCATTCCGATGTGACATGGTCGAATCGGCCACCACTTGGTTCTATACTCCTCGCGCGTAAAGCACCTCCCGTCGGGGGAGACACTGTATTCGTCGACTGTTACGCACTGTGGGATAGTCTGAATCCAGTATTGCGCGAATTTCTGCAAGGGCGTATGGCAGTTCACGGTCGTGGCGGGCGAGATGAAGCCGCGCATCCGATCTGTCGAACGCACCCAGAAACAGGGCGAAACGCGCTTTACATAAACCCGACGTTTACGAATTCGATCTGCGATATGGAGCCGGAGGCATCGGCGAGGCTTTTGGCGAAACTGTACGCGAAGATGTATTCAACACCTGAACACACCTGTCGATTTCGGTGGCAAGATGGCTCCGTCGCGATGTGGGACAATCGAAGTTGTCAACACTATGCCGTCGCAGATTTTTGGCCGCACGAAAGGAGAATGGAACGCGTCACACTCGTCGATCCGACTGAAGACGATGAAATACCGTTTTGGCAGGACGAGAACGGTGAACGTCACTACGGTAAAAGACTCGCTACGCAGGAATCGATTGATACGCCGTTAAGTTATGCGTAGTTCTACTGTGAACGATCGTTACGTGAAAAACTCTGGCTAAACTCTCAGTGAACGAGCGTGAGCTCTTTCATTAGCGAGATTCTTCGCTTTGGTAGAGAGCCAGTGAAGTAAACTGTAGTCTTGCGAGGACATGAATCGATGTTCCAGAGACGATTTTTAGGACGGTAGATACGGATAAGGTTCAAGTGTATCGCTGCGTAGTGAAGACAGTATGCGAAACGGGACAAACAGTCGAGGGATTCTCAGAAAACGGGTTTAGGGTTCGTGAGTTTGTTGGCACAATGCAACAAGAAGCAATGCTTAGCACTAAGTCAGAGACGGTTACCTGGAGAACGAATTCAGCAATCACTGTCGAGGAATTCAAGGCGTGAAATCGACGATATTGATGACACGAGATCTACTTGATTAAACCTTTAATGATCTCGGACAGTACCGCCTCGGTTCACTAACTACAGCCTAAACCTTATGGATGACCAAATCGATGAAGCAGATTCAATGAATAGAGTCGGAGATCATTGGAGATGTAGATATGAATGACGTCGAATTTCAGAACGCAGTTTCCTCTGCGACTCAGTTACTTGCAGCAGATAGAAGTCGGCACAGAACTGAAGCAAACGTCAGATCGGACATCGTTGCAATGTTGCGCGAGATGAATCTTGGGACGATTGAGCTAGAGTACCAGACAGGTGAAGGTCCAGTTGATATTTACCTGCCGAATCGTAGCTCATTCATCGAAGTAAAGTCCTACCCAAACGCGAGGAATCCAAATTTAATCCAAAGTGGCCGGGATGAATCGATCAGACAGCAACTAGACCGTTATGTTCATGCGGAGATTGCCCAAGAGGACATCCTTCGACCAGTCAACAGCCAATCTTTCTGGACAGGCATCATTACTGACGGAAGGCATTGGCATTTTTACGAATACCCTCACCAAATAAAAAGTGAGCCGAAGCTCATTGAATCACTTAGCCTAATCAATGAATCCCACAAGCTAGTAGATTCGCTTTTGACCACTTTCGGTACGGAAATGCAGGGAAAAGAATGGATCCCTGCAGAACCTCATGCCTTGTTTGCCACTTTCAAAGAGGAACTCGATCTACTTTACTTGGAGCTGCCAAATAAGGCGATTGACTCCACTGAAACCAAGTTTCAACTTTGGTTGGACATGATGGAAGCGTCCGGTATGGTACCTGAAGAGTTGCCTTCACGGAAACGGCTGTTCCTTGTCCACTCTTTCTTGATTGTTGTCGTCCGGCTCGTTTCTCACTCAATGGCTGATGCGTTCGACCATTGGCACATCGTGCTACGAGATGGCTTTTCTTCGTGGGTGCTTGATTTCGCGCGAGGAAAGGATTGGGTCGATCGCGTGTACGAACAGATTGAACTTTACGACTGGAAAAAACGAAGAACGGACGTGTTTCGAGAGCTGTATCACGAATTTGTTAGCGAAGCCGACAGAAAACTGTTCGGCGAGTTTTATACCCCCGATTGGCTCGCTGAGTTTATGGTCGATGAAGTTCTCGACGATGATTGGGTAGCAACATCCATCGAACTTGCGTATCACGAACGAGTTGACGGCGTCGGTGTTCTCGACCCCGCTTGCGGTTCGGGGACTTTCTTGTACCATGCAGCACTTCGACTTGCATACTCAGAGCACCTGCGCGATTACCAATACGTCAAGCGTGCGGACATTATTTGTCGTCTCTTAAATGGCATTGACATACATCCAGTTGCCGTCGAAATCGCGAAGGTAAACATAGAAAGAGCCTTACCAGCGAATCCCACAGAAGGGCGCTCCGCCTTACAGGTATACCTTGGAGATTCCCTACAGATACACAGGCGTGATAGCTTGTTTGATAAGGAAGGAATGATGCGTCTATCATCGCCGAGAGGGATGTCTGCTTACATACCAATGGAACTCGTCCGACATGCGAGCTTCGATGAGTATATCCGTCAAATGGTAAACGCCGCAACTAAAGGCAATTCATTGCCGTCTAATCCACCATACGGAGTAGATCTCAAGAATCTTGAATCGTGTCACAAACAGTTTCAGGAAATCATTGAGAAGGAAGGCAATTCGGTCTGGGCTTGGTATTGTTCAAATCTCGCTGGTCCACGGCTTCTCGAGGAAAGAAAGGTAGATCGGATCGTTGCCAATCCACCTTGGGTCAAGTTTTCAGAGATTCAAGTTCAAGAACGCAAGGATGCGATTGAGGAATTTGGAAAACGGCTCGGTGTACACATGGGCGGAAACTTAGCGCCTCACATGGACATAGCGAGTTTCTTTGTATTGCATACGAGAAACCTCTACTTGACGGATCCGACCTCTAATCGTGGCGCATGGCTCGTCAAGGTTTCCGCGTTGCGTTCGGGACACTGGGGAAAGTTTAGAGAACTTCATAGACGCACTCTGCGCCAGAGCGTAGATCTAACGTCGCTACAACCCTTTGGTAGCGGCGATGCCACACGTTGCTGTATTCTCTTTGAACGCTGTCACGTAAAGTCACTAGCAGAAAGAAGACTAGTTGCACGGAAGCTAGGTAAAAAACGTCCTGATCGGGGTGAATCTCTCAATTCTGCGCGCTACAAATTTGAGCTCGAACTGTCGCCCGACCCGATACCGCAAGCAAAATCCGATTATGTCGAGTCAGAGATCCGACAAGGGGCAACTATCGTCCCCCACATTCTCTGCAGAATCGGTGAATTTTTAACTAAGCCCGATAAACGGGGTTGGACATCTGTTTCGACATTTAAAAATCCGTTGGCAAAGGCTCCTTGGAGCGCGCTAGATTCTCAGATCGGAAAGATACCTTCTGAGTGGGCGAGGACCATCTACACATCGACCGAGTTATTGGCATTCGCTGTTCTTCCAAACCTGCCTCAGGCAATCTTACCGATCGACGAAGAAGGAGATCTAATCTTGAACCCTGGAGAGAGGAGTCTTTTTTGGCAGCGTCTTGAGGAGAAATATGAGGTTCACAAGGGTATTGGCTCAGGTACGCCGAAAACGTTGCTTAGTCAGATTAATTTCGCTGGGAAGCTCTCTGCCCAGTTTGGGATTGAAACGCGCCAGAGGCGGATGGTTCTATATCCAGGTTCAGGTGACATCATGCGAGCTGCAAGGGTTGCTGGAGGCAATGGATTCGCGGATAGTAAGTTATTTTGGATATTGCTACGAAATGCACACGAATCGGCATATCTTGTAGCGATATTGAATGCGCCTTGTTTAAGACAAGCCTTCCTTGAGTCACGCGAAAGCGGTAGACACTTTCAGTTACATCCGTGGCGCAAAGTTCCAATTCCCAGGTATGACGGGCAAAATAGAATGCATCGCAGGATTTCGGAGCTATGCAGCCTTGCGGAAGGAATCGCTGAAGTGACAGTTCGAGAAAATCTGAAAAATAACCCGAAGCTCGGTCAGGTTGGCTTGTCTAAACGCATCCGAAATGCAGTATTTGATACAGATGTTGGTATTGAGATCAATGAGATTGCCGCGAAGATCCTACCTGACCAGGCGAGATCTGAATAAGGAAAGAGTTGAAGTACGACGCTTTTGTTGAGTTCGAATTCAACTCCCAAGTGCTTTTGGCAGTTAAAAGTACGGAGACTTGGAGTTGCGTTTTCGACTTGAACTCGACATTAAATATAGAACTTAAATGGTAATCTTGGTTCACTATTTATTGGTGCGGCTAGTAAAACATCGCCGATAGCGTCAGCGTACTTTATGGTGATTGGTAATCTGCTGCTGAATTGACAGGCATTGAAATTTAGTTTAGTAAGTGCCATGACATCTTTTAACACTCGCTTTAAAGAGCAGTTTCCCTTCAGTACTTTGACATGAATTGGATTAGGTGTTTCAGGTCCCATATAAGTACCTAGCCTAGGTACGAAACCCGATGTCCAAAGATACACCTCACCTGACCCGGAGCTAACGACGGATCCTCGAATGATCGGGTATTTCCCTGGTCGATAGAGTTTTAAATTGTTCGAGTAACTCCGGATTTGTACGCCTGTTAATTGGGTTTGTCTCGAACATCCTTCTTTGAAGCCCATCCATTCGTCAGGGGTAAATTCGGATTGCGCATGTAGAAATAACTCGTTCGGCGGATTTCCAAACTTATGAGCATATTCGTCCACTACCATACCAATCAGGTCTCTAGCATTATTCTTGTCGAGGTGGAACTGCTTGGAATCGGGGGAATACCAAGGACCCAGCGCTCCTCGAAAAACGATGCCGTCTCCGCTCGAAAGAAACATCTGTGCAGCACAGCATGCGTAGGGATCATTATCGACAGGGCCTGTTTTCTTGTACGCCAGCCCTACGTAGCATACGTTTGGACGAACTGACGCGAGTTGCCACGGTCTTCCACCATTTTTATAGTAAACCGCTGTACTTAAGTTCCATGCTACGGTGGCGGGATCCTCAAGTCGACGAATTGGTGATCCCCACTCTGTTATGAATTCGCTCGGAGTGAGTGTGGTGTCTCGAATTAGCTGTGTCACTATTCGATCATCAAGTAACCGTGCCTTCATCTGCCTACGAAAGTTTCGCTCGTACTGGTATACCTTCGCTTCGGCGTCTGTTTCACCGAATAGTGTTGGATTATCTTTGACGTGATGCGCTTGAGAACGAGAAATTGTTATACGGCCAATTTCTTGATCTTCCTTTCGCACCGTAGATTGTGGCCGACCGTATCTATGAACTTCCTCGGGGACGACCACGATCCAAACATTCGGGGGGTTTTCTTCGCGGTTTTGGTGAGATACCAACATGTCCACAAATAGATCGACAGACAGTTTTATTGCTTCATATCTGTTCCTTATTTTTATTCGCCGAGAGAGTTCCTGCGCGTCAATCTCCAGAATTGGTACATCTTGTGTAAACTCCCAGCTTACACCGAAAGCTTGTTCAAAGCCCGGAAACGCTACATGGAAGGAATTTGTTACCCCGGAAGGTCTTGCTTCGTCGGGAATGTCGATAAATCCTTGTAATGTAGATAGCCATGTCTTGAACCGTTCTACGCTATCCGGAGTACCAATAACCCCATAGCGAATATTGAACATTGTCTCGTCAGATCTGTCTGGCCCAAAAAGATACAAGCCATCTCGAGCGTACTCTAATTGTTGGTTATATCCAAATTTCAAGAGTGGTTCTTTGATGCGGCTTACATTGAACGGCAGCTTACCGTCGTGTCGACGAAATGTTGATTTCTTAGTCTTCATCATTGTTCTCGTTTCTTAAAAATAAAGATCATCGAAATCTTCACCATCTTGGAATTCTTCAGAATTGAACACTTCATCCAAATCCACTTCGACTTCCTCAAGCGGGAACGCAGCTACATCTATATTCTCGTCAACTGAGAATGGCGAATTGATTTGCATCGCGGGAAGTCTCAAACGTATATACGAATCTGAAGCAGTACGGACGGACATGTGGTCGTATCCACCGGAGATAAAATATAGGAAAGCGTGTTGCATATCCCGCCAACGATCGTTTCGCCAAGATTTTGTAAACGACCGTCTCATACGGTGCATGCGAGGCAAACTAGTAATAGGTGTTTTACCATCAACAGTAAATATCACTCGATGAATGAGTTTTACGTGCGGTATCGGAAAGAGACTGGGTCGTAAAGTAACTCCATAATGCCAATGATTGCCTTTCTTTCTAGAACTCCCAATAAGTTTCCGCTTACCAGAGATTGACTCGCCCCAATTGTACTTGACGTAGCTTTCGGGACATGCATCGATATCAAACCACCAACCGAGCTGTTCGTTTGCAAATACGTACGAAGTCATGTGTTTGCCTGATAGCATGAGCTCTAGCGCTTGACGTGTTAAGTTCATTAGGAAGCGTCTTGCATCGCCCCTCCGAATTTTCTGGCTGTGCCATCCATCTAGCTGGAATTTGCTGGTCGCAATTTTGGAAACTAGCTTCCAACCGATCTGTGGCGATCTAGATGTGTTTACGTCGGAGAAGGAACTAAACGTTAATATGCCAGATTTGTATTTCACATTTGGATACGTCATGCTAGTTATTGAAGCGTCTAGCGTTTGTCTATCGATAAAAAGGTCTTGACACTCATAATAGAAGAGAAATTTTGGAAATGACTCGATTTTTAACCAATTACTTATAAGCGTTTCGGATTTGCTCTCTACTTGACTTGAGCGACTAACAAAGGTGTCTTGCCAGAGCTTCGCTAGATACGATGATTTTCCGAAGTCTCGAGAGACTTTGTATTCATTTTCAAGAGTATCGCAGAGATTTGCGAGCCCCAAAGCCCAGCTCTTACTAAAATCAATGTACTGAATGTGCACGAGTGAAAATGGGGCTTCGTATTGCTCAAGTCGAAGTGGAATGAGGAAGTTCTTATCGCCAATCTTTTTAGCTACGTCGTTCGCAATTTGAATTTCATTTCGCACACCTTGTTTATCCAATCCGGTTTGCGATCCGACGACTAGAACCTTTGTAGCTCGATCTCGAATCGCATTTTCAAGTAGCCTTTGCCAATCTTGGCCTGCTCTTAGATTAAGGATATCGGCCCAAACCTTAAAGCCTAGGTCACTAAGGCGAGAACCGAGCCATGCGGTGAAAGCATTGTCTTCTGGATTGGCATGGCTTATGAAAATAACGTCTCTCTGAGTGGATTCCATGGTGTTTCAATCTTGTTTAAACTGGATAAGAGTTCTGAGTGAATCTCTTCATTAATCATTCCAGCTATTTTGATTCGTGTGAGAAATAGCCTATCGAGAGCTACTTACCGGCTCGACAATGGAATAACAAACTAAATATAGCAAATTGTTAGTGAAGTAGCACGTTCGGTTTTTAGCTTTGTGACGCAATCGAGTTTAGGGAGTCAGGATGAAATTCCTAGTGTGCTTGGTCTGTCGACTGGGTTCCGGACATCGGTGCGTACCGGGCCAAACTAACTGAAACACACGTTTTCTAGCTAAGTATGAGTAAATAACGGTCTAATACGCGCGTCGGTTATCGGGTTCTACAAATTCGCTCACACGCGTTTTATTTAACTATCGATGCAAGCTGAACAAAGAATCTAACCTCAACGCTATTGCGTTCCTGCAGACCATCGGAACCTGGAATTGGAACGGCCGTGTGAAGAGTTGGACAAAATATGTCGTTGTTGGGAGGATGAGAGTCGTATGTGGTGAATACCAACGCTTCATCCTTGGTCATTGCCGAGAAGTAATTCCAACGTTGCCCGTCATTCGGTTTGCAGTAATGGGCGTTAAAAGGTCTCGGTTTTGCATTCGGGTTTAGGTTGTACTCAAGATCGCCAGGATCGATTGATGTCCGATCGCAAACAGCGAGGGGAAATCGTTCCAAGGGACTTGGTGAAACCGATCTCCAGATATTAAATCCTAGATAGCGCTTATCTTGAGGCATACCTTGGACCTCACTAAACTTTTCTATGACCTTACCCGTGTCTTCATCGATGAAGTCGGCGTAATCGTTATGCACGCCAGTTGCGCATGGTCCGTACTGCACACCGTTTTCCCAAAAATGTTCTTTGAATTGTTCGTTACGATACGTGTGACTGCTCGTTGGTGGCACGACCGCGGTTGGAAGTAGCCGTTGCAGGAGCTTACGTGTCTCTGCGTAATAGATATCTGCAACTTCCCGTATATCGGTCCAATCTTGAACTGTAGAAGGCGAGTGAACGAGGAGAAACCCCGATCCGTTGGTCAACATTTCTGTTGCGTCATGAGGCTCGGACATAACGCCTTGTGTTAGTCGAGCGTCTCGAATCAGAGTTGGTCTGTTCATACGAGACTCAAAGAAATCTCGCTGTTGAACAGGTGATCCTTCAGCTTGTGTTGTCGGATTAACGAAATTTAGGTTACCAACAAAATCCAATGAACTTGCCTCAAAAGTGAGTTTGGGTGTCTGCTTTAGTACTGGACACCGATGAAAATGAACACTCTGAGTGCATGAGAACGCATTAATTCAAGCGTCGCGACGGTACGGGTTTGTCATCCAAGTCGTTAAATGGTACCTATTGCTTCCTATCGTGCGGACACCGTCGACCGGCTACTTTGTGCGCCCCTATCCGGCTGCGATTCTCACCTATGCTGAATTAACCTCGCCAATGCTCTTACCTATTCAACCGCTAAAGACGAAAGACCTACCAGAACGAACTAGACCTATTCTGGTCATGCTTGGACCCGGCATCGTAATGGCAGGTCTCGCCATCGGGTCGGGCGAGTTAATCATGTGGCCTTGGATCACGTCGGTGGTCGGCGCTCAACTGCTCTGGGCAGCCGCGATCGGCATCTTCCTACAGCTCTGGGTCAACATCGAGATCGGTCGATGGTCCATTGTGACCGGGGAAAGCCCGTTTACTGGGATGGCGCGCGTTATCAAACTCATGGTATTCCTGTTCGTATTCGTCATCTTTGTTGGTAAATTTCTGCCAGGATGGGCGCGTGAAACAGGCATCGCGCTACGGGATCTGATTTTTGGACCCAATCACGACAGTCCGCCGTGGATGTGGACAGCCATCATCTTCGCGATCGTGGCTGCCATTCTGTTTGGACCTAAAGTGATCTACACCGCGGTTGAACGATGCATCATGGGATTAATCGTCGTGATCATCGTAGGCCTGATCTATGTTGTATGGGAGATCGGTTCCGTCGAGATTTTCGTCGCAATGTGGCATGGCGTGATCGGCATCTTCAACTTTCCAGATTTTCCTGTCGATGTGCTTGCTGACGACGGTTCGGTTCGAGACCAATTAACTTTCAATCGATTCTTTGGCGCAGTGGTGTTCGCGGGAGCAGGGGGACTAGGGAACCTTTACTACGCGTATTACCTGAGAGAGAAAAACATCGGAATGGGTGCTCGGATGCCGTCGTTGATGAGTCCCGCACGTAAGCACGAAGTTAAAGAAATGGACACGGGATATCTCTATCCCGAAACGGAAGAGAACCGCAGACGATTTAAAGATTGGTTCCGCTACGTCGTTGTCGATCAGACGTTTACCTTTTGGCTTCTTGGCACTTTCACGATGTTTCTGTTCATTTTTGGTGCACTTGCCGTTTTGCATCCAATCGGGTTGGTTCCGGACCGCGCGAGTCTAGTGTGGGATCTAGCATCGATACTCGAACAGAGTATGGGGACGTTTGGTCGATACGTGTTTCTGATCGTAGGTATGGCCGCGTTGTTCAGTACACAGTTGGGTGGGGTAGACGGCGGTAGCCGGATCTTCTCTGATCTGCTCCACACGAACTTTAAGTTCGGTCGCTGGCTGAAGCTTGAACAGTGGTACGTTGTTCTAGTCGGAACTACGATGGTCATAGGCGTCTTTAGCGTCTGGTTCTTTGGGAAGTACGATATCGCGGGGTTGGACTTTCTATTTATTGCCGCACTGATGAGTGGGTTCGTGATGGCGGTTTATGTACCAATGATTCTCTATCTGAACCTCACCCGACTACCTAAATCAGCTCGACCGGGTTGGATCAATATCTTGTTCATGGTGCTTGCTTCCGCTATGTATATCTCGTTCGCCGGATTTACGATATATAGCAAGGTAGTCGAGGTGATCGTGATTTAGTTGTGCGAACTCGCGCTGAAGGTCCGATAGACACGGCGAGATCTACTAACTGCAGTCAGTCGCAAGGAACGATTACGATCATATTTTATGTTAAATATCAATAAGATAGATGAGATTTTTAGTGCTTTCTCTGGTCGTGTTAGCGATGAAGTCGCGGGTGGGCTGAGACGCTAACATTGATGCAAATCAAGATTCGCGAAAGTAACTACCGTTGACTATCAATCCGCTGGGTTTTGCGAATCGCATTAGCACTCAACGTTCATCGCGACCGCCACCCGACATCAACCGTCGCGAGCGGAATCGCAGATGTATCCGCATTTTCTCGATAGTAACGGGTGAAGCGCACAGTCTCGAGACTCTCATACGGTGATAGGTTCTCGGCCCATCGGAAGCCAATGGTCTGAAACATCAGCCGCACCGATATGGTGGCGGCATCGATATCGGGCTTGAGCGGAACTACGTACCGAACAGTATCGCCGCCACCGCTAAAGTCGTCGTCTGCGATAGCGCGACCTCGAACCGCCGTTTCGGGAGCCGTATTGGCTTTGTCGAAACCTCTTGGCAGTAATCGATTGTCCTTCACGTAACGTACAGCACGCAGCAACCCAGTTGTTACGCGACCTTCTGCGTCGACGATGATAGGTTCGTAGATTTGAACTTGGTCAGACGCGGTGATCTCTTCGTAATGAGGTTCGTAGCGGCTGTCGTCCCAGTCGTTGTCATTTCCAACAATCGATCCGTCCGGACTCAAGGCTCCCGATTCGAAGAAACTAGCGCCGTTAGCGTCGCTAACGGCGACGTGAAGCCATGCGCGCCGAGAGGGGTATGCGGTTGGTAATTTGTGACCCGCGAGGTTACTGATGCTTACATCGAATACGAGACATTCAGAATTCTGATGGATTCGGGACACTGCTAGTTCGGCGGTCTGCGTCTGAAGATGCTCCTGAGTTGCGTCCGCCGCGCGTTTTAAATCCTCGGTTGGCGCGGTAACTCCGAGTTCATCGCGGTAGAGGGTAAGGAGTCTTAGCATAAACGCATTACCGCCGCGGAACTGGTGCGTTGAAAGACCTTCGCGAGCCTCGCCAAGAACTGACGCGATCGGAGACGGTGGTACGACTGGCATGTGGCAGCTCTGACAGCTCTTATCTGGACTGTATACGCTTTGCTGCCATTCGAGGTAGGGCACTTGCTCGGGGAATGGTTCGGTCATACCGTGTTCGTCAACGGGACGCGTGAATAGTGTGTGACAGGTCGCGCACAATTCGGAGGACTGAACATGCGTGCTCTGCGTTGGAATAACGCCAGACGCCGAGTGCATGACGCGACTTAGACCAGCTTCAATCTCATACGGGCCGAATGCGCGTGGCGAACCGTCGACGCCAGGATCGATCCGGAAACCGCCATCGAAACTTTTACGTTCCCCAAGCCCGTCGTGCGCGATGCCGTGACACACGACACAATTCACCCCATCCATCGCAACGTCTGCACTCGGTGCGTCCACAGCTAAGTGATCGAATACACGACCGAGTTCCCCCGCGACGTGTGCCTTTGCCCGAGCGGCTGGCATGTGACACGTGGCGCAAGTGTCCTCAATCTCAGCGCTGAGCGCAGGATGATCGATAGTCTCGCGGCGGACCGAAGCTTGCCAGTAGGGATCGCGTGCAGAATGTGCCATCATAGTCGCGCGCCAGTCATGTCCGATTGATACAACACGACCCTCGTCGTCGACCATGTTGCTGTGGCACGCAATGCAATGATCGGCAGTCGGCAGATCGGGGAACTCTTCGGATGCTAGATGGCCTGCGCAGAGAACCAGCGCAAACAAGAACGTTAGACGCACGTCAACGACCCCAGCCATCAAATAGGCCACCATCGAACCAGTCCCAGAGTACGTAGAACACGAGCTGGGGGTCGCGAGCGCCGTCATCGGGGAAGCGGAGTCCGAGATTAAGCAGGACGTGTTGCCTCTTGTTAAGGCTGACTTGAACCTGAGGAATGATGTCGAGTCGTGTGTCGGCGTTGCTGCCCAACTGACGAGTGGCAAGAATTTCGAGCATGGGTGACCACGCGCGACCGAATGTATCGCGAGTCCATGTCTTACCGGCAGCGAATCGGAGTCCTACCTCATCGTCACGAACACCTTGCAGACCGACCTCCGCGAGAGCCTGAACCTGGATAAAGGCGTCGCTTGGTAGCAGTCGACCGTATGCGACATACGATTCAAAAATAGTCTCGTCATCGATATCCTCTATTCCTTCATCCGTTGGCAGAACGAACTCGAATCCGGCAGCGACGATCGATCCCTCGTCAAGGTGGTGATACATGGTGTGCTTGTAACCTAGCTTGACGTTACCTAATCCGAACGAATCTCTTCCACCAGAAGGAAGCGACTTGCTGTAATGTAGAGGAACAGCGACTTCGACCATGCCACGCGGTCCGATGCGCTTCTCATACAGAAGTTCGAGCTCCGTTGTATCAGAAGTCGTATCGTAAGCCATCGTTACCACGGCTTCATCTTCGGGAAACGCCTTCTCGGTAAACACTGGGCGAGGAAGATTGAACTCTCCCGGTGGCCATGCGTGATTCGTGCAGAATGAGCGGACGTGGGACAAGATCGCCTCGACGTGGTCAGCTTCCAGTGCGTCGCCGAACGCCGGCATCATGCGATCAAAGGCGCGAATAGGGCCGCCTTCGTGAACCACGGCGAACCAATCAGCGTCGGGTTCACGCGACGCGAATGCACAGTCCGTAAAGTCCGGAAGCGGTATTTCGAAGCCTACAGCTGAAGTGTCGCGACCTCGTCCATCCGTCCCGTGGCATGCGGCGCACGCTTTTTCGTAGAGATCTGCCCCGTCCGTATCGTCGATCGCGGCGGGAAGAGCGAGAGCGACGAATATCACCAGCAGCGCAAGTAGTCGTAGGTAACTGCTGGGCATGTGGGTCGCAGTGGCTGCCAGATCAGATTCGACGGACGAGAGATGCGATTCTACGGTTCGTAGTGAGAAGTCGTGCTTCAGATCCACAGTCTAAATGTTGAGGCCAATGGGAACTCGATAGTAATTTGATGTACGTTTCGGTTGAACGCCATTTCATTCAAACGTACGTGCCGTTCAATAGGTTCATATGAACCAAAGGTCGCAGATTACAAGCAAGTACGTCGTTCGAGACCGTCTGGAATACCAGTGAAGTAGGAATCGGGAGCAATTCTGTGTTGACGAATATGAGTAACGCCAATCTTATATTTATTAGATATGTTATAACATAACAGTTAACTTGAGGTAGGCATGGGATCACTCCTTCCAGTAACGGTATTGTCAGGGTTTCTCGGCGCCGGTAAATCGACAATCATGAATCACGTTCTCAACAACCGTGAAGGTATGCGCGTCGCGGTTATCGTGAACGACATGGGCGAGGTCAATATCGACGCTGATCTGATCCGAGAAGATATGTCCCTCCAGCAAGTTGACGAAAAGCTAGTTGAGATGACTAACGGATGCATCTGCTGCACACTTCGCGAGGATCTGCTCATCGAAGTCGCGCGACTAGCAGATGAGCAACGGTTCGATTATCTGCTTATTGAATCAACGGGCGTCTCTGAGCCATTGCCAGTAGCGGAGACATTCACCTTTGAGGATGAACTAGGTCGATCACTGTCCTCGGTCGCAAAGCTCGACACTATGGTCACAGTCGTTGACGCGTACAACTTCCCGCGACTAATGATGGATGCTGAAAGCCTCAAAGACAAAAACATGGCGGTCGGGGAGGACGACGAACGCAATATCGCCGATCTACTCATCGATCAGGTTGAGTTCAGCAATGTCATTGTCGTAACAAAAACTGATTTGCTCGATCAGGATCAAACTGACCAGCTGCTCGCCACACTCCATCGTCTGAATCCTGGTGCTGAAGTACTCGTCGCAGACCATGGAAAAATCGAACCAGCTTCTATTCTCGGTACCAGCAAATTCGATATGGTGGAGGCTGAAAACGCACCTGGTTGGCTAGTAGAACTTCGCGGCGAACACGTGCCGGAAACCGAGGAATACGGTATCGGCAGCTTTGTCTACCGCGCGCGAAAACCGTTTCACCCTCAAAGACTCTACAACTTTCTCGTCTCGGGATGGCAATATGGAAACCTTGTGCGGTCTAAGGGTTACTTCTGGCTGGCTTCAAGATTCGATCAAGCGGGTTCGTGGTCTCAAGCTGGCGGCATCATGAATCACGGTTTCGCAGGTTTGTTTTGGTCGGCGGTGTCAAAGGATCAGTGGCCGGATCACGGAGAACACAGAGCGGCGATCGAGAGTAAATGTGAACCACCGTATGGCGACCGACGACAAGAAATCGTCTTTATCGGACAAGAACTAGAACAAGAACGAGCAAAACGAGCATTAGATGCGTGCCTTCTCAATGAGAGAGAACTTGCTGCGGGTCCACTTGCTTGGAAAGAGTTCCCCGACCCCTTTCCACACTGGGTCAGCGAAGTCGAGGAGGCAAGCATCTAATGCGACAGGTCCTCAGCGATCAATTGAGCGATTTCGCAGCGATCTACGACGAGAATGTTGAAATCGTCAGCGTAAAGCGCGACCAAGCCAACGCTTGTGAAGTCTTATCAGAACGGTTGATCAAGTCGCGACAGGTTCCGGAGTTGCGATGGATTCAACCGGTAGATGATCCTGACGCCTCAGCCCGTGCTTTACCAACGAGAATCGATTGCGACGTTCGTTCTGCGCTTCTCGCACAAATCACTGAGGCTAGTGAATTGATTGGCGAACTTATCGAGTGTGATCGAGTCGGAATTCGCCTTGAGACGCTCAACGCGCCGATGTGTCCACGCTTCCACGTGGACCATATCCCGTGCCGTATGTTGATTACGCTAAGCGGAGTGGGAACGGAGTGGATTCCGAATCCTGATGTTGATTGGGGAGTATTCGACGACCTCAATGCTACTGAGCTCCCCGTCCAAACGCATGGACAGATCCAACGATTGAATACCGGCGATTGGTCGTTGTTAAAGGGCGGTGGCTGGCAGGAACGCTTTCGAGGGGTAGTCCACCGGTCTCCTCACGACGTAGGTGAGCGATTGCTCCTAGCGCTAGATCCTGTCGTTGAACCGTCTGACTTCAATTAGGCTTCGCGAATATACGAACGACGTGCAGCTCGCTCTCGTGATAGTAGCCTCTAAGATCGGATGCTTCGCAGCTTAGGCGATCGTAATTAACCATAAAACCCAATAGAATCAGTATGTTATATCCAATTTATGGCGGAGGGGCAGGGATTCGAACCCTGGGAGGCGCTAACCTCGCTGGTTTTCAAGACCAGTGCTTTCGACCACTCAGCCACCCCTCCAGCGGGACGGGATTATAGGAAGCAAATCTCAATTACGGCGCGTCGTTTTGCCTGTCTCGGAAGATTGAAAACCCGGTGAATCGTTATTGAGGTTGTACATCGGGATCAACTAATCGCCTCGCCCATTTGTAGTCAGCTTTACCACTGGGACTTCGAAATACTTCGTCGACGTAGACGAAATCTTTCGGTAGTTTGTAGCGAGCGATATGCTCTTCGCAAGTTTTGAGGATGTCAGAGGAGTCTGGTTTAACGCCGTCTCGTAGCTGAACAATCGCTACGACTTCGTTACCCCAGCGTTCGGATTTTCGTGCCGTAACGACCGTATCGAACACGTGGGGATGATGCTTAATCGCTTGTTCAACTTCCTCCGCAAAAATCTTCTCACCACCGGAATTAATAGTGACTGAGTCGCGTCCATGGAGCTCTAATGAACCATCCGCTAGTAACCGCACTTTATCTCCTGGGATTGAATAACGCGTGCCATTGACCGTCGCGAAGGTTCGCTTCGTCTTTTCTTCGTCGCCAAGGTATCCCAGAGGGATGTTTCCGCTTCGCGCCCACCACCCCAATCCTTCATGCCCTGGTTCAAGTTCAGTGGACATGTCCTCGGATAGCACAGCGTTGTGTTCAGTCAACGTGAATTGACCCGTGCTGACGCCTGATTTTGCACTACTGACATGAGAAGCTTGGCCGCCCGTTTCCGAGGATCCCGCGGAATCGATGATGTTTAGGTTAGGGAGCAGCGAGATCAGCTCTTCCTTAACCTTCGCTGTCATGATCGCACCACCAGTAATGATGTTGCGCAAGGTCGGCAGTTCTCGATGCGCTCGTGCAAGGTGATCCGCGAGCGGTCTTCCGAACGCGTCACCAACAATCAGTAGGTTGGAAACGTTTTCACGTTCGATGCTATTGATCACATCTTCAGCGTCGAATTTCCGTACATTGTCCTGGATTACGACCGTTCCGCCCGAATTGAGCATTTGTAGCGCGTTCCAGTGGCCCGCGCCATGCATAAATGGTGGCGCAGGAAGCGAACGTCTATCCATCGGAATTGCCCGTTGGACGAATTCGTCCACACTGGTCAACACGGACCCGTTGGTTCGTCGAGCGCCTAAGGCAGCAATCAGTATGTCTTCTTGGCGCCATAAGACGCCTTTCGGCATACCAGTAGTACCACCGGTATACAAAATGTAAAGGTCGTCTGCGGACAGTTCGACATCGGGTTCTTGTTCGGGTGACACCGCGAGCGCTTTTTCGTAATCAACAGCACCATCAATTAATCCGTCATCTGAATCTTGAACTTGTAGAAAGACGGACAAGGTAGGTACTTCGTGTCGGATCGCTTGGACGCGATTGGCCAATGAGCTGTGGAATATCAGTGCTTTCGCTTTTGCATCGTTGAGAAGATAGATCAGCTCTTCATCAACGTATCGATAGTTAACGTTAAATGCGCACGCACGACCTTTGAATGCGCCGAGCATCCCTTCTAAATACTCGTTGCCGTTGTATAAGTACAGACCGACGTGGTCTTGGCCTGATTCCCACGGTTGGAGTTCGTCCCGAGGTCGATTGAAACCGACATCGTGCTGAAGAAGGTAGTTGGCAAGTCGGCGAGTGCGCTGTTGCAGTTCGTAGTAGGTGATTCGTCGATCGCGGAAAACGATCGCTTCTCGTAACGGTACAGCGTTAGCAACTGCATCGTTGATGGTACCGAGGTTCATGGTCATCTAACTCTCCTTCGGTTTAGTCGCCAATGCGGGGACATCGTCGCCATTGAATAAGGGTTGTGATTTCGCGTCTGCGCCGCTTGTAGATTGTCGTGTAGAAGGTAATCCATCGAACGCGATATGGTCTGAATGGCCACTTCGGACTTTTGCGACTTCGGGATACATGAGGCGGAAAAGCAGCGTACTTCCTCCGACAAGCAGAGCACTGATCAACATTGCGGTACGGATCGAATACGCTTCCGCCAACCACGCGATCGGAATTATTGCCAATGGCATAAGCCCATGAACGGTCCACGAAATCGACATCACACGCCCGCGCAATTCCGGAGGTACAGCAAGCTGCAGCATGCTCATATTGAGTGAACCCATCGCGGAGTAAGCAATACCGACAAAGAACAGTGCAAATGCGGCACTGAGCATCGTCGTGCACAACGAGAAGATGGTCAAAGCGAGCGACCAGATAAATGCAGAAATGAAGAGTGTTCTACCTTTTCTGCGTAAATCGCCAGCTTGTGCAAAAATTAAAGATCCACTTAGAGCACCGATCCCCATACTGGTTAGTAGAAAACCATAGTCTTCAGGTCGATTAGATAGGACCTCGGCGTTGTAAACGGGCATCAAGAACGTAGGTGCGAATCCGAACGACATCGGTACCAAGCCAATCCAAATCAAGCCAAGTACGACCTTGTCATGCCAAACGAATCGAATTGCTTCTGCGATATCGTCCCATACCGGCGGTTTCTTTTCGCGGTGTGGTTCACCACGAAAATCCAGTAGGATCGTCCAAATAACCGAACCTACGTACAACGCCGTTATAAAGAAAAAGACAAGTCCGACGCCAGTAGCCGACGTTGTATCGCCGGCGGCGAACCAACCGATCAATATACCGGCGACTGATGGACCGAGAATTCGGGCAGAGTTGTACGTCGAGCTAGAGAGCATCATCGCATTTGTGAGCATCTTAGGCCCAACGATTTCGGGGACAATCGTGCTTCGAGCAGGCATACTCAAAGCCAGCACCGTGCCATTGATCAATCCGAAAATGATGAAGTGGTCGTACGTTACATGACCCGCGAAGATGATCCAGCCAAAAATGCCGGTTGCAATAGCGTTCAAGGTCTGTGATAAGACCATTACTGGCTTCTTTTCAAACCGGTCTGCGATCACGCCACCTAACGGACCAACGATCACAGACGGTGCCATAAAGGCGATCATGACCCCCGATAGCGCGAGGGCGGACTCGGTAATGTCGTAGGTTAACCAACCACGAGCGACGATCTGCATTTGCATGCCGAAAGAAGCAGACATGCTAGAGATCCAAATAAGGCGAAAATCGCGATATTCGAATGCATTGAGCATTCGAACTCTCTGCCAGATTGACTTACTTGAGGCAGAGGTACTCAAACAGACAAAACGGTAATACGGAGCGGCGAATTTTAGGGATTCAGGTCATACGCTCACTTCGAATGGATTGATTCAGTGAAATTATCTTTATAGATCAGAGATTTGAATGACTCTTGAGCCTAGATACTCAACTTTACTGCGAATCGAGAAACGCCTTTACATCTGCTTGATCTTGATACCGTTCCGGAATCGGAAACTTGAAGATTCGAGCGGCGTTGAGTCCAAGAATCTTGGCGCGTTGGGCGTCAGTTAGTTGGTACATCGTACGTTCAATTGCCGCTGCTGAGTGTGGCCAAGTGCCCTCGTGATGGGGGTAGTCATTCGCCCATAGAAAGTTGTCCACGAGATTGTGTTCAGCGGCTAAATCCAGTCCAGGTTTATCCTCTTGGAACGTTGCGAAGCCATTGGAACGGAAGAAGTCACTGGGCATTTTCTTGAGTTGAGGTCGTACAAACATGTGGTGTTTGCGATACGCTTCATCAAGCGCCCAGATCGTCCATGGGATCCAACCGATACCCGCTTCCACACTCCCAAAGCGAAGGTTTGGGTAACGCTCAAGGACGCCGGACGCGCACAAGTTCGCAATCGGTTCCATGGTGGGTGCCAGCGAGTGAACTGCATAGTTGATTACAGCGCCACCATGTCCTCTCGACGTGCGCGGATCACGACCCGTCGATACATGAAAAGTAATCGGAATATCTGCAGCTTCTATGGCTTCCCAAAGTGGATCAAATTCAGGTAGGTTGTAGTTCAGGTGTTCGTGATCGCCCGGTCCCCAAATCGGCTTACAGGGGAGAGCCAAACCCCGAAATCCCAGCTCGGCGGTGCGTTGAATCTCAGCGATCGCGCCGGGAATATCTGCCGATGCGATACATGCCATGGGTGAGAGCCTATCGTTGTACGCACCAAACACTTCCCATGCCCAGTCGTTCCATACTCGACACATCGCTTGACTGAAAATTGGATCTGACGTTGCCCAAATGACAAGACCCTTGTTTGGGAATAGAACTTCGGCATCGACGCCGTCATCAGACAGGTCCGCAATACGTTCTTCAGGCGTAACGCCTGCACCATTACGGAGCGCGTCTTCTCCTTCAAATTTGATATTCCGGATTCGTACGGGACGAAAACCTTCGGTTTTTTGAAACTTATTACCTTTCGTATCGGTGCTAACGCCGGGCAGTCGATGCTGAAATTTCTTGTCCATGCGTTTCCGCCATAGGTCAGCGGGTTCTTGCACGTGCCCGTCAAGCGAAACCATGAAGTACTTGTTCGGGTCATCCGGGCGAGCAGTGCGCGTCCAGTTGTCGATACCCGGAGTTTCTAAACGCCATTCGTTATTCGGGTCGATTGTTCTAAGTTCAGGACGCATATGGATTTTTGTCACGATAACGAGGGGAAGAATGGTACCTTGTATCCATGTTAATTAGACGATTCGCTGGTCGACGCCATGTAGATGTAGCGGCTCCCGATTCCGACACAAATTCGAGTTCAAATCTACACACAAAGGACGCGACCGTCAGCCGCTTAAATCAAATGCTCTAACTCAATCATCAAGTAGCTCTTGTGCGATCTCTCGAGCATCCTCAATGCGATCCAATATATGACTGTCAGGAACGTTTTTCAACACGTTCAGTGAGTCAAACAATTGGCGTATAGAGTCAGATAAGCCAACGATTATGACGTCGGTTTTCTCGTTGGCGGCAACGCCCATGAGTTGCTCCGTGACCAAAGCGGAACTATCGTCCATGTACACGGTTGCAGTGAAGTCAAAAATCACGATCTCGTGGTCTTTGATGTCTGCACTAAACGTATTAACAAGACGATGAGAAGACGCAACTGTAAAGGTACCACGAAGGGCAACTAAACCTACTCGTGCTAAGAAACGATCTGAATTCATGTCATCTGGATGCAGAAAAGTACTGTCTAACAACGGCGCCGATATCACATTGTCAAGTTCGAGTCGCTCGAGCTGACTTGCATGCGCGAGTCCCGCAATGATGAGACCAACGGTCACAGCAGTTACGAGATCGATAAACACTGTGATACCCATTGTGGTAATCATGACCAGCATGAACCCTCTTGGGATCGTGAGCAAGTAGCGTAGATTTCGCCAGTCGATGATGTCGATACCAATCTTTATCAGGATCGCGGCTAAGACTGCGTGCGGAATTGGCGATACGTACTTCCCTAGACCTAGCACGACCGAGAGCATCAGCAGTGTGTATACGATGCCAGAGACGCGCGTGGCGCCACCAGCCCGGATGTTCGTTAACGTACCAAGCGTGTTTCCAGCGCCTGCCATTCCTCCGATCGCTCCCGCGCATATGTTGCCTAGTCCTTGTCCTATCAATTCCTTGTTTGGCTTGTGTTGCGAACCAGTAACCGATTCGGCAACCAAGGACGTCAATAAACTGTCAACCGATCCAAGCAATGCCAGAATTAACGCCGGTTCTAAGGCGCGAACGAGGAAATCAAGTGTCGGCACGCTTAGCATCAGTTCTGGCATTCCCATCGGCACTTCGCCAATAGTCGGTGCATCTGTGAGCCATACCATCCCTAATGTGGTTCCGATGACGAGAGCGACAACAGGACCTGGAATGTATACGGAAGCTCGACGAGGCCAGAGAATCACAATCAGAAATGAAATCGTTGCGATTGCGAACGCACTTATATTGACATGCAGGATTTCTTCGAATAGCTTCGTGACAGATTCGATTGGTCCCCCACCTGCGCTCAATCCAACGAACGGGAGCAGCTGAATCAAAATGATGATTAAGCCAATTCCAGACATAAATCCTGAAATCACCGCTTGTGGGGTATACGCGATGAACCGGCCAATCCGGATCAGTCCGAAGAAAACCTGAATGCATCCGCCCATAACGACGATTGTTAAGGCTTCCCCGATTGACGTCGCGTGAGACGTAACGATCACTGCAACGACGACTGCCATCGGTCCTGTTGGTCCCGAGATTTGACCTCTCGTGCCGCCAAACAATACAGCGAATAGCCCAACTCCGACAGATCCATAGAGTCCAGCAGCAGCACCTAACCCGGATGCGATTCCAAACGCTAGTGCAGCCGGGAGTGAAACGACAGTCGCTGTAAGTCCGCCGTAAATATCACCAGCGAAATCTCGAGCACTATAGGTCATCGTGGAAATTTAAGCGCTGTTTGCTCACATTTCAACCGTATCGCAGTACTTTCTATGACGTGATTCACAGAATACGATATCTCGAGATCGAAATTTACCCTGAATGAAAATGACGCTAGTTTGTTTTTCTCGATTGGTCATGACCACGTCATGAGTAGCACAGTCTATCGCAGACTGTCGCAGACGACGGGTCGGAACGACGGTACAGAGACGATAGGGTGGCACATCGACGATGACGGACATATACCTAATAGTGAAGGTATATTTCACGCCGCCATGCAGGTAAGAACATGACGATACAAAACGACATTAAGGAACAGGATCTAATCCTCAGATTCTGGTTAGGTGAGGATCAGAATAACCTGGAGCTCGTCAAGCAAAAGCAAAAGATCTGGTACAGTGGTGCGGCGCAAATTGACCAGGAGATTCGGGATAACTTCGGCGCCGTATACGAGCGTGCCGCGACTGAAACCTTGTTGCACTGGGGAGAAACGGCTCAAGGCGCATTAGCGTTGGTCATCCTCCTGGATCAGTTTTCCCGAAATTTGTTTCGAGGAACCGCACGCGCGTTCGCGCAGGATCCGATGGCCAGGGCTGTGGCGAAACGTGCATTTAACAACGGGTTCGATAGTGAAATGTCAGTCCCAGGTCGAATATTCCTTATGCATCCATTCCACCACAGTGAAGAGCTTGTCGATCAGTTATTTGGTTGCGATCGTTTGCGGGACTTGATCGATGAAGGTCATGAAGAATGGCGAGAAATGCTTAACACTAGCGTTGAATGGTTCAACGGACACCGCGACATCGTGAGGCAATTCTCGCGATTCCCACATCGAAATAGACTACTGGGAAGGAAGTCGACAAAGGTTGAAGAACAGTTCCTTGCCGAATCGAGCGACTTCGGTCAATAATTGAAGAGTGTAATAGATATTAATGTCAACCTATTGATATATAAGCATATTATTAAGCTATGTAGTGTAGAGACGACATTCGATCGCTTCGCTTAGTGATCTCGAACAACGTCAATTTGCCGAGAATCACCGCAGTCGTTAGACGTACGGAACGCCTTGAGCTTCGACGTACAACGAATAAATCGAGTGTGAGCCGCAGATGAAAAGCCGGTTTCGTTTTGTACCACCAAAACAAAGATTCGCCGATCCTTCAGGTAGATGAATCTTTCCAATTAACTCACCGCCTGGGTTGAACACGTGTACTCCATCTTCGTTCGGATCGCCCCAACCGGTGCTTGCCCATACGTTTCCATCGGTATCACACCGAATTCCATCCGTTGAAGTTTGACCCATGCTACAAAAGACTCGGTGATTGTTGATGGACTTGGCATCCGCGCTTACATCGTACTGGTGAATATCGCGAGGATGACCTGGTTTATGCGAAGCGCCAGTGTCGACGATATAGAGGGTCTGATGGTCTGGCGCGAAACATAAACCGTTTGGCTTTTCGAGTTCCTCGTCGACCACGGTTGCAGAGAGGTCAGCGGGATCGATGCGATATGTACGGGTAGGCAACTCGAACGGTGCTTTGTGCCCTTCGTAGTTCCAGATGATGCCATATCCTGGATCCGTAAACCAGATTGCGCCGTCGGGATGTACGACCACATCGTTAGGTGCGTTCAGCCGCTTGCCGTCAAACGAATCCATGAGTACGGTGATCGTGCCGTCGTGTTCTGTACGCGTCACTCGACGTGCACCATGTTCGCAGGAGACTAGTCGACCCTGACGATCACGCGTGTGACCATTTGAGTTATTGGCAGGTTGCCGATACAGCGTGGTTTCCCCCGTGATTTCGTCCCACCTAATAATGCGGTCGTTAGGAATGTCGCTACACAGTAAATAGCGTCCGTCTCCGAACCAGACAGGTCCTTCAGCCCAGCGCGTACCGGTATACAATCGTTCGAGTGATGAACTACCGAGGATGTATTGCCGGAAGCTTGCATCGACCACTTCGACCGCTGGGTCCGGATATCGTTGTGGCATGTTCCAGTCACGCGGAAGATTGAAGGTATTTGGCATTTGTAAGACCTTGTGAACTGCTATGTTGGCTGTGCATCTTGGGTTACGCGATCGAACACCATGATGTAAGTGAGTTTTTTAGCTCGTTTTGGTTTTACCGTGATCTTGATTTCCATTAAACCTGAACGTTCAAGGTTGAACGTGTGCGTTACTCGGCGCGAAGTGGAAGCATATTTCTCGGTTAATTTACGATTTGACCATTTCACGGTTCGCCCATGGATTCTTCCTACAGCGAAGTTCCGTGGTTCAAGCATTTGTGGACATGTCACAACGATATCTGAACCTTGCTGTGTGACTGATAGTTGCTGGCAGGCGAGAATTTGAGGTAGATTCCCCGTGGCACCGGCAGCCGACGGACTTGCGGGATTGTTAGGTACCGGCATCAGCACACCGCCAGCGCCTACAGCGACTCTTGAACCAAAACCACTACGTGAAGACTTGGCTTTCGGAACCTTGGGCCTCCGTTCTTCTGTCAGATCGCGATTAAGTGTCCAGTCTCCGATGAGGCTTGGTTTGTCAGCTGCAGTAATCGGAACGGCAAGTAATAACAGCGCCATACCAAGCGCGAACGCTGACACTAAACTCACATGAAGTTGCATGAAGATACGGAGTCTTGGGTCATCCATCGTTAGAGTCCAGCTGCGACCAAATCCTGCATCCGAATCAAGCCAATAGGTCGGTCATCTTGTAGTACAACTAGAGACGTAATCTGTGAGTCACGCATTCTTGCCAGACAGTCGAACGCTCTTGATTCGGCATCAATCGACCCATGTCTTACATTCGGAAGTCCGCTATTTCTGCGACTCATTCCGTAGCAATCCCGGCCGCTCACTTCCAGATCAAGTTTGTGACGTTCCGCCAGCCGTCGAATGTCGCCGTCGGTTAGCATCCCGAAAAAAGTATCGTCGGACTCGGTCAACAAGGCGAGTCCGAGACCTTTCGACGACATCTCATAGATCACATCATTCAACGAGGCATCGGCAGAAATCGTTGGCAGATCGTCACTTTTAACCATTAAATCGTGGACGCTCAGGAGCAATCGGCGACCTAGTGTGCCACTTGGGTGAAATTGAGCGAAGTCATCAATGGTGAAGCCTTTCGCTTGCTGTACGCAGATCGCGAGAACGTCGCAGATCGCCAAGCTCGTACCACTGCTGATGGTCGGTGCGAGATCCCATTCGTCGATCTCAGGAATCTTCGGAATCGTTAATGCGACATCCGCCAGACGTGATAGTTTTGAATTTGTCTCCGAAAGGCTGATGACTGAACCGTCGGTAACATTCTTGAATTGTCGCACGAACTCGAGTGTCTCCTCGTTTCCACCGCTCTTCGAGATCGCCAACATGGCCGTACCTTCGTTTACGATCCCGAGATCACCGTGCAACGCTTCGACAGGGTGGACAAAAACGGCGCGTGTTCCCGTACTATTAAGCGTTGCTGCAGCTTTCTGACCTATCAAGCCACTTTTACCGATACCTGTAACAACCAGGATGGACTGAAGTCGAGCAATGATCTCTACCGCGTTAGCGAATGATGTATCGAGCAGCGTCCGAGTCTCCCGCATTGCCCGTTCATAGGACGCCAGCATGCGCTTACCTTCTTCGAGCGCGTCATTCATCAGATTGATTCAAGCGTTGAAGAACGATGCTGCGTTGTCCCAGAAGATTCGTTTTATGCTATCGCGTTGGATCGGCTGCTCTTCAAGGTGTAGCATACCTAATGGCCAAGTGCCATCTGGATGTGGATAGTCAGTGTTAAACGCCACGTACTGATCACCGACGAGCTCGCAAACTGCAGGTAGTGTCATTTCATCGCCGCGGCACGCGACAAGAAAGTTGGATTTGAAATATTCAGTCGGTCGTTTAAGGAGCATCGGATGTTCCGCTCGTCCCGAAAAGTCGTAGTGTTGTTCCATGCGCTGAAGCCAGTACGGCAACCAACCTGCATCCGCTTCAACATGGACGACCTTAAGGCGGGGGTGTTTTTCGATTGTCCCGAACCAGATCAAACACATCATGGCAACCATTGCTTCAAATGGGTGAGCTGCGATGTGTCCAGAAGTGTGCGTGGACATGCGATCACCATAGGATGGTAGGTAAGGTGAACCGGAGTCATGCAAGCAGATCGGTAAACCTAGGTCCGAAATACACTCCCACAACGGATCATAGTCCTCGCTACTTAGATTTCGACCGTCGGCGGGATTTGGTCGAATGTAGAAACAGCGAGCACCTTTTGCCGCCATCCGTTTTGCTTCTTCGACAGCGAATTCGGGAGACTGTACGGGTAGCATCGCTGCCATAAACAATCGCGCAGGATCTTTTGAACAGTACTCGAAGCTCCATTCGTTGTATGCGCGACATACCGCCCATAACAGTTCTGGGTCGTGAAAGGGTTTTCCGAGAATTTGACCACCGACCGTGGGATAAATCACTTGAGCGTCAACGCCTTGCTCGTCCATGTCAGTGAGGCGCGCTGTATTACTAAATCCAGCCTCACGTGTCCGAGCGAATCGTTCCATAGCCTTACGAGTTGCCGCATGAAATTCGGCGGAATTCATTGGGTAGGAACCATCTTGTTTAGTAATCGGTTCCCCTTCTACCATCATGCCGCGCTGACCGTTTCCGTAGTCGCCGACTTTTGGCGCTCGATCCGCAAATTCTGGATCGATGTAATCCTGCCAGATCGAAACAGGTTCCATTTGATGCGCATCGGTATCTAGGACTCTCAAGCCATCACGCATATCCAGTCTCCAAGTAACTCGTTTCTAGGCGCAAACTTTAAGGTTCAGGTGAGTATTAGAAAGCTGCAACGACAAGTCGCATTAAATTGCCGCTCGATAAAGTCAATCTGTCAGGTATGAAGCAAGAGCACGAAGAAGGGTTGCGTCAACAAATCGATCGTTTCACCAAGGTCGACAGAGGCGGTTGGAAGGTTGGTCTTACATCGGGTGGTAGCCGCGACGGCATGGGAATCGGATTTCGACCGTTTGGGCACATTGCCAAGGATCGAATCTATCCGTCCGGGGTCTCGATCAAATTGAGTCAGGTTGGAGATATTGGCGTCGAAAACGAGCTTTGCTTTTATTTGGGGAGACCGTGCCGATGGACGCGGACCGAGGTCGAATCCAGCATTGTGTAGAAGCACTTCGACCTGGATTCGAACTGAATGAACGACGGTTAGATGGCGCAGCGACCGTGTGTGATCGGCTTGCTGACAATCTATCGCAATACGGTATCGTTGTGGGAACTCCATTTTCGGGTTTTCGCGACCTTGAGCTCCAGGACCTTGTTGTCACGTTACTACGCGACGATTCAGAAATAGCCACCGTATACGCTGAAGGTCACATCGACGACCACTACGATTCGTTACTTGCACTGGTTCGCGTATTGGCGAAGTTTGATCGTCGAATTGAGGCCGGCGACCATGTGATTACCGGCGCATTCGCACGTGAACGCGTAGAGCAAGCGTCCGCGTGGCGCGGCGATTTTGGTTTAGGAATAGGCTCCGTTGAGGTGAACTTCGAATGAAGATTCTCGTAATCCCAGGATTGACGTTACCTAAGGTAGATGAGTCAATCGTCGCACAAATCCGTGCAGCGAGTCAAGGGGCGGATGTAGTCGTCGCGGATCCTCAAAGCGCGATTGACGAGGTCCACGATGCTGAGATCGTTTTGGGTTTTGTAAACCGGGCTATGTTCGAAAAAGCGAAAGCGCTCAGATGGGTACAGTCCATCTCTTCAGGTGTTGACATGTTCCTTTACGACGAGTTCGTTGAGAGCGATGTCGTACTGACAAGTGAAAAGGGGCTCGTTGGCGAACACCTTGCTGACCATGGTTTCGGACTCTTGTTAATGCTTACACGCCAACTCCGGACAGCGTTACTCTTAGGTCCGGATTCGTGGAATAAACGTCCTGACATGCGTCGACAGGAAATCGAGTTGACGGGAAGCACGATGGGTGTCTTCGGATTCGGTAGCACAGGACGGGCTATGGCCCGAAGAGCGGTAGGCTTCGGCATGGATGTGCTCGCGTTAGATCGCGATCCCGTACCTACGACCGCTGAAGTTGATGAAGTTTGGGAACCGGTTCGGTTCGAGGAGCTGTTGAGTGCATCCGACGTAGTCGCGATCTGTTGTCCTTTGACCAATGAAACACGAGGGAAATGGAACCGCGAAGCATTCAAGTCGATGAAGCCCTCTTCGTTTCTTGTCAACGTTACTCGCGGCGAAGTTATGGTAGAAGACGACTTAGTTGAAGCGCTCAAAACTGGCGAAATCCGCGGCGCAGCGTTGGATGTCACGCCACGAGAGCCGCTCCCGGCCGATAGCCCTTTATGGGAACTCGAGAACGTGGTGATGACTCCTCACACCGCAGGCGCAAGTCAGTTTCGTGCGCAACGCAATTTGGATCGTTTTCTAACGAATCTACAGCGTTATCTAGCGGATGAATCGCTCGAAGGTCTCATCGACAAGCAATTAGGTTACTAACCGACAAAATCTTGCCTTAGATAATCAAAGTCATCAGAAAATAGATACAACTTTATGGAATCTAGCTACGCGATCGAGGTCAAAGGTCTACGGAAGTCATATGGGGACTTTGAAGCCGTAAAAGGCATCGATTTAAGAGTGAATTCCGGTGAGATTTTCGCGCTTCTTGGTCCGAACGGCGCAGGCAAGACAACCACGATCGAAATACTTGAAGGATTTCTTACACCGAACGCTGGTAGCGTTAGGGTGCTTGGCTACGATCCAGCAAAGCATGAACGCGTCTACAAGGAACGAATAGGCATCGTTCTTCAGGAGACAGAAGTCGAAGAATTCCTTTCGGTAGAAGAGTCGATCCGTCTCGTACGCTCCTACTATCAAAATCCGTTACCTCTTGACGATGTACTGGCGGTCACCGGACTGACTGATCTTCGTCGCGTTCGTCCGCGCAAGCTTTCTGGCGGTCAGAAGAGACGATTGGATGTTGCGATGGGTCTTGCAGGCAATCCTGATCTACTTTTTCTTGATGAGCCAACCACTGGTTTTGACCCTCAAGCCCGACGTGATGCTTGGGATATGCTCAGGAATCTCCGAGAACTTGGAAAAACGGTACTACTCACCTCACATTACATGGACGAGGTAGAGCACATTGCGTCTCGTGCGGCAGTCATGATCGATGGCAAGATCGTATTAGAAGGCACACCGCAGGACCTAGCACACGAAGCGGAACCGACTATTTCCTTTCGCGCGACAGCGAACCTTAACTTACCGAACGGACTTGAGGCAGAATTTCATGAAGGTGACTCGCAGTATCTGATTTCCTCCTCCGATCTAGTCAAAACGCTGTACGTCCTGACCAGTTGGGCGATTGAGAACAACGTAAGCCTTGAAGACTTGAGCATCACGCGTCGATCATTGGATGATGCATTCGTGGAATTGACGCAACGTGCTGAGAACGGACAAGAACGTTGAGATCCCTTCAGCTTCTCGCTATCCAGTACGCATATGAAAACGTAAGGTTCTGGCGGAACTCAATTGCCGCCTTTTTTACGGTCGCTCTTCCGATATTAATGATGATGATCCTGTGCCTCTTATTCGGATCGCAACAAACCGTCGTAGAGGGTCAGCCAGTCTATTGGTCCACGTTCTACGTGCCGTCTCTCTCGGCTATGGCGGTAATTGGCGCTTGTTTTACGAATATAGCGATGGAAGTCTCGATTTCTCGGGATCGTGGTCTCTTGAAACGCTATCGCGGAACACCGCTGCCCGTTTCTATTTTGGTTTGTGCCAAGCTCGTGCATGCGGTCGTGCTTGGGTTCTTGCTCGTGATCTGTCTGATCGGTGTCGGCGTCTGGGTTTTTGATGCTTCGGTGAACGGAATTCAGCTTAGTCTGTTCGTGGTTGCACTGATCCTTGGTTCGATCACGTTTTGTGCACTTGGTTTGGCCGTCGCGGCCTTGATACCGAACGCAGAAGCTTCCCCTGCGATCGTACAGGCTGTGGTACTACCTCTGCTGTTTATCTCTGATGTATTCCTGCCGATGGACAACGCACCGGCATGGCTGCAATGGATCGCGTCAGTATTCCCAGTACGCCATTTTGCGTTGATTCTGCAATCGACGTTCCACCCGATTCTGGCTAGCGATATTCGAGTGTCGATCCACTTATTTGTGATGGCGGCGTGGTTTGCAATTGGTCTCGTTGTCGCGATTCGGTACTTTCGTTGGGAACCGCGCCGTTAGGGTTCCGTTTAGGTCTTTTGATTCGCGCAGTGGTCAGCAATCAGCATAGAGAGCCTTTCCTAAAATTGTCAGAGTTCTCTGGGTTGCGTCGTAACAGCCGATACAGAGACGGAACCATCCATATTTGAACTTAAACCACGGGTCAATATGGCTGAAATTCAGCCTATGCTTCACACGAAGGATATCTCGACGCTTCGAGACTTCTACGAATCGCTTGGTTTTACTCAGGAACTACTGTACGCACCAGAGGAAGAGCCAAACTGGTTGAGACTACAGTTTCAAGGCACTTCGATCATGCTTCAAAGTGATGATCAAGCTCAACCTAATGAAGCTGCGCACGATGTCGAGCTGTATTTTGTATGCGACGAAATCGACGGTATCTACGCAACGTGGAAACGTCGCGGGATTGATGTGACGCAACCTAAAACCGCTTTCTATGGATACAAGCAAATGTACGTACGTGATCCGGATGGTCGTCGAGTTTGTTTTGAAAGTGTCGTCCGAAGTTCATAAATCCCCTCATATCTCATTACTCGTAAAGCACCAGAAAAGAAACACAAATGCAGGACTCCGAGTACAAACACAATTTCCACACCCACACCTTCCGCTGTAAGCACGCGAAAGGGGACGCAGTAGATTACTGCCAGTACGCGCGGGAACACGGTATGGAGACGATCGGTTTCTCCGATCACACGCCGTTACCAGACGATCGATGGATCAGCGCGCGAATGCACGTCGCACAACTTGATGACTACGTTGAAGCCGTTAGACGCGCCCAACGTGAGTACCCGGATCTCCGGGTGTTACTAGGCATGGAGTGCGAATACGTGCCGAAATTCCACGCTTTCTACGAAGATGAGTTATTTGGTGAGCGCGAATTTGATTACTTGGTGGGTGGACCGCATTTTTTCACTGACGACTACGGTAATTGGATCGGTACTTACGGTGGCACTGTCGATGGTAAATCACTAGCAGATTACGGGCGCTACGTGAGTGAGATGATCGAAAGCGGACTATTCGCGTTTGTCGCGCATCCCGACTTATTCGGAAACTGTTACAAGACGTGGGATGAAAACACGATTGCGGCGAGCCGAGACATTTTTGCAGCCGCCGCTGAGTGTGGCGTAGGACTCGAAATCAATGCGCTTGGCTTCCGAAAGATTGCCAAGAAAAAGATGTTCAATCCATATCCGCTGTATCCATGGCCGCCGTTCTGGGAATTAGCTTCCGAGTACGAGGTGGAAGTAATCGTTAACGCTGACGCCCATCGACCCACGGATCTGCAGCGAATGACGTCAGACGCGGAGGCACTGAGAATTCGATGTAATCTGCCAGCAATGGATCCAATGAGCATTGGCTCGCGATTGGAAGAAACCACAGACTGACTGAGTTGAGACGTGTCTGTCGAGTCTTCATTCAGTTTAATACATGCATGATCGGTCGTTCTAGCGGCTGACGATAAAAGGAGATTGAAGGATGGCTGAAGCAATCGACTACCAGTATATTGGTACTCGACCAATTCGACCTGATGGAATTGAGAAAGTGACTGGACGCGCCAAGTTTGGCGCAGATGAAATGTTGCCAGGAATGCTGGTAGGCAAGGTCTTGCGCAGTCCGTATGCACATGCCAAGATTAGATCAATCGATACTAGCAAAGCAGAAACGATTCCAGGTGTGTTCGCGGTAATAACTGGACGCGATTTCCCTGAGCGCGCGCCGGGACGGGGTCGGGGAGGTTTTTCCGAGAACATCATCGCGGCTACTAAAGCGCTGTACCACGGGCACGCCATCGCTGCAGTCGCCGCAGCGAATCACGCAGCTGCGGATGCAGCACTCGAGGCGATCAACGTCGACTACGAGGTGCTTCAAACCGTTACGGACCCAGTCGCTGCCATGGCCGACGATGCGCCAATACTTAACGAAAAGCAGTTCACACGAAGTCCCAACGGACCTTCATCTGAGCCATCGAATATCGCGGCGCATACGATCACGGCTGATCGTGGCGATATTGAACAGGGATTCCGCGATGCCGATGTCGTTGTCGAGAGAACCTTCAAAACGCCGATGGTGCACCAAGGTTATATCGAACCGCATGCCTGTACTGCGAACTACACTGAGACAGGCAAAGCAACTGTTTGGTGTTGCACGCAAGGGCATTTTGGCGTGAGGTCGCAAACGGCTGGGATCTTAGGTATGGATCTCCATGATCTCAAGGTCGTTGCGAGCGAGATAGGCGGCGGCTTTGGCGGAAAAACCATCATTTATTTAGAGCCGTTAGCCCTGAAGTTGTCGCAGATCAGCCACCGTCCGGTCCGCATGGTCATGTCGCGTGAGGATGTATTTCGAGCCACGGGACCAGCATCGGGTTCAGTCAACACTATCAAGATTGGCGCAAAGAAAGACGGCACGATAACTGCGATGTCAGCAAAGCTGATTTACGAAGCAGGCGCATATCCTGGCAGCCCAGTAGGTGCAGGCAGCATGTGTGTATTTGCACCATACGAGGTCGAAAACGTACGAATCGAAGGCTTCGACGTCACTGTCAATCGTCCGAAAGTAGCAGCCTATCGTGCACCTGGCGCACCACAATCTATGTATGCGTCCGAGTCTGTACTAGACGAGATCGCCATGAAGATCAACATGGATCCTCTTGAGTTTCGCCTCAAGAATGCCGCGGACGAAGGTACGCAATCCACCTATGGTCCGAAGTTTCAGGCTATTGGATTGAAGGAGTGCATCCGGAAGGCGATGGATCACCCGAACTACAAAGTACCTCTAGGCAAAGATGAAGGTCGCGGTATTGCGGTTGGCTTCTGGTTTAACGGTGGCAATCAATCGAGCGCTGAAGTGCATATCACCGACGATGGTCACGTTCTCGTGGTCGAAGGCAGTCCAGATATAGGAGGAAGTCGTGCGTCTATGGCTCTGATGGCCGCTGAGGCTCTCGGGGTTCCCTATGACCACATCCGGGTTAATGTGGCAGATACGGATTCAACTGGATACTGTGCCACAACGGGTGGCAGTCGTACAACGTTTGCGACCGGACTAGCTGTCATCAACGCGTGCGAAAACGCGATTGTCGAACTGAAAAAGCGTGCGGCGGCCGCAATGGATCTTGACGTTGACCAGGTGGAGTGGGCGAACGGAACTGCGTCGCCAAAGCCAGGAGTGAATGTAGAAGCAAATCCACTTTCACTCGCAGAACTAGCACGAGATGCGGCTCGTACGGGCGGCCCGATTTCTGGTCGAGCATCCCTTACTGCACAAGGACCTGGTCCGGCGTTTTCTGTCAATATGAGCGATGTTCACGTTGATCGAGAAACTGGTCGTGTAACTGTGAAGAGCTTTACGTCGATTCAAGATGCCGGTAAAGCGATCCATCCTGATTACGTTGAAGGCCAAATGCAGGGTGGCGCTGCCCAGGGGATAGGTTGGGCTTTGAATGAGGAGTACATCTACGACGAATCGGGCGTACTGGAGAATCCTGGCTTTCTCGATTACAGAATCCCAGTCGCGTCAGATCTGCCGATGCTTGATACGGAAATCGTTGAAGTACCTAATCCCAACCACCCGTACGGGGTCAGAGGGTGCGGGGAAACGCCGATCGTCGCGCCACTCGCAGCAGTCGGAAACGCTGTTAGTCGAGCGCTAGATCTGCGATTGACGGAACTTCCGATGTCGCCGCCTAAGGTGCTCGAGGCACTATCCAACGGCGCTTCCTAGAGTACAACATCTAATACTTGATACCGAGGCGACATATGTCGCTTCGGTCTCTTTTCGCTTAACGCGTGCAGTTATTCGTCAATTTGCTCGATCACACCATCGGTGCTGGTACATTTCGGAGCGTGATCCGTAACTGTTAATCACTAATCGTGTATATTGACCCTACTAGACCTAGAGTTCAACGGGGGACATTGTCCATGCAACCGATTTCAGCAGACTCTCATGTAGTCGAGGCAGCTGATGTATTTGTTGGCTTACCGGAGCGATTTGGTGACGATGCACCGAGAATCATGTACGCGGGTACTGACAAGGATGCAATCATCATTCCATCAAAGGGCGCAGCTGGCGTACGTCGCAGAATCGGTATCGCTGGCCTCCGCGCACGAGACGGTGCCGAAGTCGAGCGGCGCACGGGTTACAAGCCTAACGTAGAGGACATGTCTGACGGTGACATCGTCAAGATCATGTCACAGGGATATGACGGCATCCGAGAAGGGATCAAGAACGGTGCGGAACGTCCCGTCGATCAAGACATCGATGGCATTGCAGCCGAATTCCTTTATCCCGGTTTCTTCGGTCTCTTCAGCTTCGAAAACCTTGAATTACTCGTCGCTTGTCAAAAAAACTACAACGATTGGCTGCATGACTATTCATCCGCTGCCGGTGGTCGTCTTTTCGGTCTGGCGGCGATCCCCATTCAGGATCCGGATGCGGCAGTTGCAGAATTGCAACGTGTTGTGAAAATGGGTTTCAAGGGCGGTTGCATTCCCTGTACCTCTCCGCCGGAGCATCCCTATCACGACGACATGTATGACCCGGTATGGGCAGCTGCAGAGGAAGCGCGCTTCCCGCTCGCGATGCACGTCGGCACGAATGCGTACACCCCCAAGGAATTTCGACAAAACCGTGCGCTACGCGATCCGGTGGGTGACTATGCACAATCGCAAATTTCAATTCAACGCACGCTCGTTGAGCTGATCGTGCATGGTGTAGCGACCAAGTTTCCGAATCTACAGTTCGTCGTCGCTGAATTCAATGGTGGCTGGATCGCGCACTGGCTGGATCGAATTGAGCAAGGCTTGCAAAGGGAATATAGTTTCCGCGGAAAGGGGGCATATACGGGCGAGAAGCCACACGATATTTGGGCTCGTCAGTTCTGGGCAACGATCGAAGACGACCGACCTGCAATTCTTACGCGGGAGCTGATTGGGACTGACAATTTGATGTGGGGTTCTGATTACCCACACGTGGATTCGACATGGCCATGTTCGTTGAGCGTGCTTGACGAAGTTTTCGCGGACGTATCTTCCGAAGATCGAGACAAGATCACGCGTACGAACGTAGAACGTCTTTACGGACTCACGAATTAGCCCGGGGTGAACAGTTCAGTCATACGCCACAATCCGTACGGGTTGTGGTGTTGACGCTTCGCCTTCACGAGATGTGTGCTCGGTCAGGTATCCTCGAATCTGAATCTTGAGTGAATAGGTCGTTCTTTAGATAGCGATTGCGACCGTTGCCAACACGTGAACGGTCGCGAATAGAAGCTACGCGCATGATACGGCGTGTAGCGTTCATAAAACCACGATCAGATCGACTAGATTCACTTTCTTTATATGCGAGATCGTCAGATAGTTCTTAGACTTGCGCATATCGTGCTACCTCATGAAGAGGTCTCGAAGAAGCAAGTAGCGCCGTTCTAGACCAAAGATATGCAAGCAGATCGAGCACTCGATCACCTAATTCACGAACCGGGTCGGTGTGCAGTATTGCGTTCAGAACTTCTCGCCTTGTCAGACTCATCGACCTCAAGTTGCGACAAGGCATTAAAGCGAAAGTGCGAAAGTGGTATTTTGGTTCGCGTGGGTCATGGAATCTACGGCATCGGAAACGCGAAAGTGTTTCAGATTGTGCCTGAAGTCATGCCGAAACTAGGGTATGAGTTCTTACACGTGAAAAGGGTCAGCGGATATAGTCAAAAGTCAGGTGGTTCTGTTTGGCGACTCGATAAACCTTGTCGACGCGTTATTCGAAAACGTGGCGTCTGGGCTGTGTTTGAAGGTCCTGACGGCACTGTAACAAATGTGAAGGATCAGTCACGTTCAATGAATCAAAAACCGTCCAAGGAACAGATTGAAGACCACTTTCACCGATTCGAACGATGCCATTCACGCGCGCGTGCGGAGAAGGACTTAATTGTCCAGCATTGTCTAGACGCGCTTGAGTCGTTTGACGATGATCGTGCGATTCTTGCGATTGAAGGTGGTACCGCGCTCGCGTACTACCATCGAATGATCACTCGATTTTCTGAAGACCTGGATATCCGTCTCGTGTTGTCGAAAGAACTCGAGAGTTTAGACACCAATTCGAAGATTGAGATCGTCAAGGATATTGGGGTCCGATTCCAGAACCACGTCGCTACCGAGCTTTCATACTTAATTGAGACAAACAAAGGTCGCGTGCGTCGAGACGGTGTAGTTCAAAGCTTAATCTTCGACTACGAGCCAATCGAAACCAACAGAGAAGTCGTCGCGGGTTTGAAATTTGAACTAGTTTTTGTCCCTTTATTACTGGATCTAACGACTAAACTCCATCGAAATGAACAAAACCTGCCCGCGGTAAACCCTGTTGAGACAGCAGCTGGAAAGCTGATCGCATTGTGTTCACGGCTGCCCGAAAATGCAGATTCCAATCCTGACATCGTGAGACATATTCACGACCTTGCCTCGCTTTTTCCGTCGCTTTCACTACTCGAAGATCAGCTTAGATCCGCTTTTCAATCGAGACCTGTCGATCACGAGACACTAAAACGGACCGTGAAAGAGGTGCGAAGACCTGTATGGGAGGATCACTATCGAGACTATCTGAGGCGGATGGGAATGTCACAGATCGCTGATGTACCTGGAGGTCATCCGACCTGGCAGACTGTGCAGAATCGATTTGCCGCGGTCATGGACATGCTTGTCTAGATATCTCGACGTTATTCGGGAGTCGGATCCTCGTCAGTATCTTCGCCGAAAATCAAAAGTCTTCCGTCCGGATCCAAAAACTCAATCTCTTTCTTCTCGTAAAACCGTACGTAAAAGTCGCTAACTTCAATTCCGGAACTCACCAAGTGCGTACGGATGCCTACAACGTCTTCGCAGTGAAAGTAGTGAATGACGTCTGACGCTAGTCTGCCATCCTCATTTTTCTCAGGTACGTTTAGATAGCTCGCGCTCGTAAGCATGATACGGTTCCTGCCAAGAGTAAGCGAAGCCCACCCAGTGAGACCGACATCGTCCATACGGTCAGCGACTTCAAAACCCAATACATCACAATAAAACGCAATGGAAGTCTGTACGTCTGCGCAAACGAGCATCGGCACGTGGTCACCGATTCGAAGCTTCTCTGCCTCTGACATCTAAAGATTGAACGCGAACAGGCTACGCTGCAGTCGCTAACTGTGGTACAGGCTGGTTTTGAGTTTCGTAAGGAAAAACGTCATCAAAGCCGATCAGTTCTCGCATTGCATCTGGATCGTCGCAATCGTCCCAAGGATGGTCACGCATGGTGACCTTCATGTTTTCCTGAGGAAGAACCGCATGGTGACGATAGTAAGCAACGGCATTTAGACGGAGACCTTTGGTCTTCTTCGGGTACGCGCCGTGCCACGTCGTTCCAGGCCAAATAATGACCGAACCTGGTACACATTCAGCCGCAACTGCACGAGCTGCAGCGAAAGGATGGTTCGGATGTGCGTTCGATTTGTGACTCTTAGGTACATATGCGAGTGCGCCGTCTTTCTTCGTGTACGTCGTCAGCGCCCAAGTCGCATTTGCCGTTAGCGCTGTATGACCCCACGGTAGCGGATTTGCTCCTTGATCACAATGCAAACCTAAGTGCTCGCCGTAGCCGAAATCGCCTTGCCACTTGACAAAGGAATTTGTGCTGCTGTAACGCCAGTTCCGCTTCCCTTCAATGGTTCTACCGAATAAATGACCGATCAGCGCGTCCGTTACGGGATTCACAAAGAGATCTCGAAAACACCGATCGAGTTGCATCAGTTGCTGAATCAGCATCTGCGTCGGCTCAGGTGCATCTTTTGGTCGTAGTGCGCTTCTCGGCGGTGTTGGCCAGTGAAGCTCGTCGGTAGGTCCGTCTTCGAGCGTGATCCCACACCCACCCGTGATTTCGGAGAATCGTTTTAACAGTACTTCAGTACATCGATCAAAGATTGCCGGATCCACACCAGTGACTTCGGGTGGTACGATCGTGAGCCCATTAGTGTCGAGTTCAAGGGCGTATTGTTCGAGGGACAGTGCCTTGATTGGATCAGAATCAGCCATAACGGTTCTTGATTTGGAAAACGGAAAGTGCGTCAGTTCGGCACGCGTGAATCATACAAGCCAAAATACATCAATAAACTTTGCGCCATGACTTATACCGTACCTGAAGAAGCCGTTCGTAACTACGAGAAAGATGGCTTTGCGATCCTTCCAAGTGTTATCGACTCCGACATGCTCGAGATGCTCCAAATGGAGTGTGGTTACTTCATTGGATATACCGACGCATGGATGGAGAATAAAGACATTGACGTGATGGGGATAACGCATAAAGGGAAGCGTTATTTCATCAGCAATCGTTATCGCAAGAGCCCGGAGATGCATCGGTTCTTATTCGGAGACCTCATGCGTGAGATCACTACCAGTTTTTTAGGTTCGGATGCTTATCTGTTTGTCGAACAGTGGGTCGTAAAAGGCGCCGAACAAGGAATGAAGTTCGCATGGCATCAGGACAGCGGCTATGTGAAATTCATCGACCCGTCCAATGTGCATAAACCCTATCTCACGTGCTGGTGTGCGCTCGATGACATGTCACCTGAAAATGGCACGATTTCTGTACTTCCTCATAGAGTTGTGGGTACACGGAATCACGTCTTAGATCATGTGAGTGAAAAAGGCACAAACGATTTGGTAGCCTATCACGGTGATGAACCAGGTGTCGAAATCACTGTTCCGAGAGGTTCCATCGTAGTGTTCTCAAGTACGAGCCTGCATCGAAGTAGCGCTAATCGCACGAATAAGCGCCGCCGTGCATACCTCGCTCAATATAGCTCAGAGCCGATCTACAGTTCAAGTGGGAAACTCTGGTCGATGGCTGTGCCGTTCGTGAAGGACGGGAACGTAATTTATGACCACGCGGTTGACATGGAGAATCGCGATTTAGAACGAAGTCGCTTGCGAGAGGTGCAACGCGCACGAGAGGCGGGAACGGCTTAGCCATGCCGGGTCCGCTCAATGGCATCAAAGTTCTCGATTTGACGTCTATATATTCTGGTCCAATCTGTGCTTCGATTCTTGGAGATCATGGTGCGGATGTGGTCAAGATCGAAGCGCCTGAAGGTGACACGATGCGAGGCGGCGGTCGATATGCTCGACATGGCGTTCCTGGTCCGTTCGCCATGATGAACCGCAACAAACGGTCGATGGTTCTCGATCTACGCTCGGATAAAGGCAAGGCTGTCTTGCGACGAATGCTTGTGCAAGCAGACGTGGTCGTTGAGAACTATCGACCTGGCGTCATGGAACGTTTGGGTTTCGGGTGGGAACGATTGCACGAAATCAACGAACGATTGATATACGCATCGATCAACGGTGTAGGTTCTGTCGGTCCGTACGCGAAGCGTCGAGTCTACGATGCAGTGATCCAAGCGATTTCAGGCGTTGCCTCGCTTCAAGCAGACCCAAATATTGAACGGCCACAAATGATCAATACTTTACTTTGTGACAAAGTAACCGCGATCACCGCCGCTCAAAACATCTCGTCTGCTCTTTATGCTCGCGAACAGACGGGTAGAGGACAACATGTGCAGATCTCGATGCTGGACTCGGCATTGTTTTTCATGTGGCCTGACAGCATGGCGAGTTTCACGTTTGTTGATGACGACACTCCCCCTCGATCCTATGGCAGTCACGCGTATTTCGTACGTGAAACGAAAGACGGCTACATTGCGACAATGCCGGTTAAAAGAGGGGAATGGCAAGGGTTGTTTGACGCGCTAGAGCTTTCGAATTTACTGCTTGATGATCCTCGCTTTTCTACGCCAATGGCACGACAAAAGAACAGCAAACTGTTTCAGAAAATGCTGAACGATAGCTACCAGAAATTCACCACAGAGGAGCTCGTTGAACGCTTAGAAAGAAATCAGGTTCCATTCGCGGAGATTAATAGTCGACCTGAAGTGATTGAAGATCCCCAGATTAAGGCGATGGGTGCGCTGATGGAATTCGACCATCCGCTAGGCGGTCGAATGCGTCAACCACGCCCTCCCGGACGATTCAGCGACACAGAGACCGATATCTTTCGATGCTCTCCCGAATTAGGCGAACATGGTGCGGAGGTACTTGGCGAATATGGGTTTACAGAAGAAGAAATAGACACACTCTTCGAGGAAGGTGTGATCGTACCGACGGTACCGCAATAGGTTTTTTAGACGTACGCTCGACTCATGTCGTACCAGAAGTCAGTGTATGTCTTGTTGACGCACAACGGATCATTGATTCGACAGCCATCTGTTTTCGACGCTAGTACGGCAAAGGACATCGCCATTCGATGGTCATCGTACGTATCAAACACCGTTGGCTTCGGTATACCAGGCCATATTTTCAGGAAGTCGGATCCTTCTTCTACTTGAATGCCAGCACGAGTTAGTTCTCGTGCAGGACATGCGATACGGTCACATTCTTTGTGGCGCAGGGTTGATAGCCCGGTAATCTCAATGGGATCCGATAGGTATGGACTCATCGCCATGAGGGTAGGCGCAGCGTCTGGCATTTCCGACATATCGATGGCTTCAATCGGCTGAAGTTCATTTGCCCCTCTAACGGTTGTGCGTGTATCGTCTTGCTCTATCGTCGCGCCTAATCGCTCACAAACGTACGCGAATGCGCTGTCTGGCTGCCAGCTGCTATTCCCGAGATTCGTTAGATGAACTGTGCCGCCGTGTAGAGTGGCGAGTGCCATGTGATATGTCGCAGCGGATGCATCCCCTTCCACTTGAACGTTTCCGCCTTCATACATTTGCGGTTCAATCTTGTAGCGTGTGTTATCCAATTGTTGATGTACGACCACGCCCCTTTTTTCCATCTCGCCAATAGTTCCTTCAGCATACTGAGCGCTTGCTACTCGATCTAGTAGCTGAATTTCCAACCCGTTCGGGAATCTCGCACCTACGATCAACAAGGCCGAAAGGAATTGACTCGATAAGGTAGAGTCGAGACTAGTGCTGGAGTTGTTTGTCAGATCACTACTGATGGTGATAGGCAGTTTCCCCTCGTCCGATTCGACCGTACACCCGAGTTCCTTGATCGCGTTGAGCAGCGGCGAATTTGGTCGATTTGCGAGTGATACGTGACCGGTGAAGTGCGTTGTGCCTCGTCTCAACGCGGCGGTCGCAAGTAACAAGCGCAACGAAACACCACTCTGTCGGGCATCCAGTTCGATGTTGTCCACCAAATTTAAATTAGGTGAGATACGGAGACCTTCGGCGAGTGAACCGTCAATTTCAGTTCCGAGATTCTTAAGAGAATCGAGCATCGCATCGACATCGCCGCAAGGCGGTAAACCAAATATCGTCGAATCTTTGGAAGCGAGCGCGGAGATCAGTAGTTGACGTAATGCAATGCTCTTACTACCAGGCAGTGCGAGCTCGTACTCAAATGGTGCTTCAATAGGCAATATGAGTTTCGACACGTCGACGAGGCTAGGTGTTGGTGCGCGCAATTGTAGAAACGGTTAAGCCTTCGATCTCATCTCTACACTGAAAATATCAGCGTGAAACCTAGTCGGTCAGGATTAGTTGGTACTTCAACAATAAAATGACGCTCGCTTAATTCTTGCTAAATTGAGGATTTACTATGGCCGAAGCTGCCATTCAACCAGACCTTGAAGCCGATCTAAACAATTTAACGATGAGCGCAGAAGCTGAACCACTACTCGCGGCTGTTAAAACGTTCATTCAGAATGACATCGCGCCGCAGACACCTGCATTTCAGGCAGCGGCGGCGGAACACGGCGATCGATGGAGCTTGTCGCCGCGTCAAGAAGAGATCTTAGGCGGATTGAAGGACAAGGCAAAGAGCAACGGTTTGTGGAATTTCTTCTTACCTGACGCAGAAACAGGAGAAGGGTTAAAGAACCTTGATTACGCCTATATCGCCACGGAACTTGGAAAAAACCCGATTGCATCAGAATGCTTGAACTGTAGTGCGCCTGATACTGGGAACATGGAAGTTTTGGAACGCTATGGAACGCCGGAACATAAAGAACAATGGTTGAAGCCGCTTCTAAACGGCGAAATTCGTTCAGCATATGGCATGACGGAACCCAATCTGGCGTCGTCCGATGCAAAACAGATTGGAACGCGTGCGGTACTTGAAGGTGACGAGTGGGTCATCAATGGCGAGAAGTTCTATATCTCAGGTGCCGGCGATAAACGCTGCAAGATCATGATTTGTATGGTCAAAACCAGTCCGGATGCGGCGCCGCACTTGCAACAAAGCCAAATCCTCGTTCCGTTGGATACACCTGGCGTCAACATCATCGAACCAATGACTGTGTTTGGTCACGATGACGCCCCTCATGGTCACATGCACATCAAACTGGAAGATGTGAGAGTACCAAAGGAGAACATCCTCTTAGGTGAGGGAAGAGGTTTCGAGATTTCACAAGGTCGCTTGGGACCTGGTCGGATACATCATTGCATGCGATCGATTGGACAAGCCGAACGCGCCCTTGAACTGTTTGTGACTCGGGGCATGTCACGTGAGGCATTCGGCAAGACGTTGGTACAGCTTGGCAAAAATCTTGAGCTCGTTTCGAGAGCACGAATCGATATCGAGATGATGCGACTATTGGTTCTCAAAGCCGCGAAAGCGATGGATGTCCTCGGAAATCGTGAAGCACGTGTTTGGGTCCACATGATCAAGGCAGTCATTCCTGAACGCGTATGTCGGATCATTGATGAAGCGATTCAGATCCATGGTGCGTCGGGTGTTTCTCAATGGACGCCACTAGCCGGTATGTATACAGGTCAACGTACGCTTCGCATTGCGGATGGTCCAGATGAAGTGCACCATTTGGTCGTAGGTCGTGCTGAATTGCGAAAATACGACGAGAATTACGGACGTGGCTAGTATCACCAGCGTCCGAAGGGTCACAGATTGATCAAGGCAGCAAAGCGTTAAACACCGAGTAGCGTATATCGTCAACGGAATTCTCGTAACGACAGAACGACTCCATTTGAGCTTAGACGTTTGTATGAGACGTACTAGAGCAACGTAACGTCGCTTTACGATGGCGACTCCAGACCTGACGCCGATTTTCGTTGTGTGAACCCGTCAATGTTCCTAATAATGACGTTAGTATCGTGAAAAACGGCGCTAGTTCATTGTGTAGCCGACATCGGAGCCGTGTTGGCGCACATATCAGCAGTTCTTTTAGGCTTCCTTTCTTGCGTTGTCCGCTTATTCACTAATTGAAGGCAACTCAAACATCACTAGAACGTTACCTGGCATCTGCCCAAACATGTCGTAACCAGATAGTACCATCACCTGATTGCCAGCAATGGCAATTCCAGGATTGTCAATTGAGCCCCCGTGAGCCTCAGTTCCATTGGTGCCTTCGAACTCCCGCTTAGTGTCGTAGTGCCAAAGGATTTCGCCATCGGCTACGTCGAAAGCAAAAACACGACCATCTAACGAACCTGCAAACGCAACGTCGTTTGTGGCGGCTGGCGCAGCAGAAAACGCGTAATGCCACGGGCAACTAGGCCATTCTGTCATTGAGAAAGCGCGCCGTACGCCACTGAATTCGCACCCACGTTCCGCTTTGTGAGACCACAGTACGTCTCCGTTTTTCGTATCAAGCGCGAACACACCTGGATTCGCTCCTTCGATAAACTCCGGATCTGCTATCGGAACAATCACAACGTCGTCGATGACCGTCATGCCCCAATGTACGCCACCTAGCGGAGAGCCGGGTGACAGCTTTCGATGCCATACGAGCTCGCCGTTGTCAGGATTCAAAGCCCATACGTCACCAGATTTTTGACCGGCCAATACCAGGTCAACGCCCACTGATGTGGTAGTTAAGATAGGTGAAGCACCAAAGTCAAAATCAACGCCATCCTCCTTCGGACAGTTCGCACCCCTTCGTCTGCCGCAAGCCATATTCCACGCGTCGTTCTCCGTTCCCTGGAAAACCCATTTTTCCACACCGCTCGCAAGGTCGTAAGCGATGATCGCATCGGAGGTGTGTGTGGCAGGTGATGAAGTATTTTCTCCTGTACCGATATACAACTGGTTCCTTTTTGCGTCGATCGCTGGAGTCGTCCAAATTGGCGCACCCGAAGGTCCTTGCATTTGCACACCGAGTTCGTTCTTGTATGTTGGTTTTGCGTGCTCGGTCGTACGCGCAGTCCAGCGAATGGACCAGTCAGCGAGACTCAGCGCGTGTACGCCCCCGTGTGAGACGCAACACGGGTACATTGGATTCATAGCTAGTGCGACGTCAACCGCGGAGAGCGGGATATAGAGATCGCCGCCGTATGCTCGCTGAGATCCGGTGAGCATGGACTGTTGGAATATAGCAACATTTTCGCGGTGAACCAATGTGCCATCAATTGCACGGACGACCGCAATTTCCTTCGATGATAGTCCGACAGATATAACGGGCTCTCCATTTCGTTCGAACAGGTGGGCGGCGGTCCGAATTCGTGCTTCGGCATCGAAGAACCACTTAACGCAACCGTTATCTCGGCTAATGGCGTAAAGCTTCCCCGTCGTATTTGGGAGGAAGATAGTGTCATTCGAAACTGCGGGGTAACCGCGCATCGTACGACTCTCGGGAACATCAAATACCCACTTAAGCTGAAGCGATCCGACGTTGCTTGAATCGATCTCACTCTCAGGTTGAAATCGTGTGTTCTGTAAGTCGATGCCCCAGTGCGGTATGAGAGATTCCGTTGATATTGGCTCATCATCAACGCAGCGCAGCAGTTGATCTTCTTCACCTGGGTCGGGTTGTCGCGTGGAGATGAATTCAGCGACTTCCTGTATCTCCGCTTCACTTACTCCTTGTACGAACGGTGCCATGGCTCCCTGAGTGAGCGCATCTAGCACTCGAGATTGGAAGTACTGTGCCATGGTGCGGCGATCCGGTACTTTAGGATCAGTAGGCTGATCATGACAGAGTGCACATTTCTCGTTGTAGAGTGTTTCACCGTTGCCCGTAACGTTCGAAGCGAAGAACAAGCTTGTAAACAATGCGCCGGTGATGAACTTCGTCAGGAGTTCAGGACGTCGTTGAATCATTTGTCAGTTAATAGTTGATCTGGTTGGCAGAAACGAACATGACAATAAAATCACAGATTTGTTTTATATTGAGACTGCATTATGGGCGAATTTGACAGCATCCTTTACGAAGTCGAAGATGGTCGCGCACGAATAACACTCAATCGACCCGAAAAACTAAACGCGCTCACGCTGAAGCTGCAATCGGAACTCAATGAAGCGCTTTGGGAAGCGGACAACAATAGAGCTGTTCATTGCGTAATTCTGCGCGGCGCTGGTCGCGCGTTTTCGGCAGGTTATGACCTTACTGGCGCAGACGGCAACATTCCCGTATCGAGGATCCAATCAGAGGAGAACGAATATAGAGGTGGCAGAAGCATTGATGACGATGCGTGGCAACTCGAGCGCAGTCAACGATATCGAATGGCGATATTTGATATGCATAAGCCGGTTATTGCTCAGTTGCATGGATACTGTCTTGCCGGTGGGACCGACGTTGCTCTCATGTGCGACATGATTATTGCCGCGGAGGACACGCTCATTGGTTTTCCACCCGCTCGGGACTTAGGCGCATTACCTAACAACATGTGGATTTACCACGTTGGACCTCAATGGGCGAAACGATTGAATCTCACGGGTGACTACATCACAGGAAAGGAGGCGCAACAGATCGGTCTCGTAATGAAAGCTGTACCGAATGAGTACTTAGAGAATGAGGTCGAACAGTTAGCGGATCGTCTAGCCTTGATTGATCCGGATCTTCTTTCAACGAACAAACGCATCATCAATATGGCGCTTGAGTTGATGGGTGCTAGGACCCTTCAACGCATGGCGAGTGAAAACGACGTAAGAGGACACAACACGAGGGCAGCCGATGGTTTCCGAAGTTCGGTCGCCGACATCGGCTTGCGAGACACATTACGCAACCGTGACGGAAAATTCGGAGACGGTCGTGTCCGCGTTAATGGTCCAGAACTACGTGACGAAGAAGGTAATCTGAAGCCACTTGATTAGTGTCCAGCGTTTTAGATAAACGATAGAGATTTGTGACTATCGGAAGCCGATAATTCGCCGGCGTCACACTACGCATACATGATCTCGCACTAGAGAGTCCTTCGTTGGATTTCATCAGTCTGGGTACTTTCGTCCAGCTTCTCGTCACCGGTATTTCGCATGGCTGCCTCTATGGTCTTGTCGCCTTAGGGTTCGTGCTGATTTACAAAGCGACTGAAATGGTCAATTTCGCTCAAGGCGACATCATGATGTGGGGCGCATTCATCGCGTTCACGCTCGCGAGCTACTTCGGCTTGAGTTACCTGCCGGTCGTTATCCTCACGATTTTCGTGATGGCACTTTTCGGTCTACTTTTGGAACGAACGATCATCCGCCCCATGATTGGCGAACCACCATTCGCGGTCCTGATGCTCACCATTGGCTTAGGGTTCGTGTTACGTGCGATCGCTGGGATGATCTGGGGTCATGACGAGAAAGAGTTTGATACGCCGTATTCAATAGATCCGTTGATTCTAGGTCAAGTCTCACTTGATTATGAGCAATTGGTGGTTGTAGGTTGCACCATTCTGTTGTGCTTAGCGCTCTATGTGTTTCTGCGATTCACTCGATTCGGAATTGCCATGCAGGCAGCATCACAAAACCAGCTTGCCGCTGCATATGTCGGGATACCCGTCAAGAATGTCGTCGCAATAACTTGGTGTCTATCAACGGCTATAGCGGCGGTTGCCGCACTGCTAGTCGCGCCGTTGCAACTAATCTATCCTGGCATTGGGTTTGTTGTTGGTATCAAGGCATTCGTGGCTGCGATTGTCGGAGGTTTCGGGAGTCTCGCAGGTGCGCTCATCGGTGGAATCTGTATCGGCATTGTTGAGCAGTTCGTTGGCTATGCCTTCGAAGGGGCATACGGTGAGACATCGGTATATGTTCTGCTTTTACTCATGCTATTGGTCCGACCGCAAGGCTTAATCGCCACACTTCAACGGAAGAAAGTCTGATGCGGTTTGTTTTAAAAACGAACTACACTCAAGACATAAACCTGTTCCTACACAACGGGCAGCGTTTCTGGTACGGATTACTGATTGCTGCGCTGATAGTCGCACCATTTTTTCTTGAGAACTTTTACGTCGGTGAACTCACGTACTTGTTTATCTGGGTTATAGCAGGCGCCGGGTTAATGCTCTTGATCGGCTATACCGGTCTCGTAAGCATGGGACATGCGGCATTTATGGCGATTGGCGCGTATGCCCATGCCGTGTTGTTTAAACTGGGTGTGCCGTTCTTGCCCTCCCTGTTAATGGCGGCATTGATATCGGGGTTGCTTGGCGCGATCATCGGTGTCGCGGCATTACGTATGACAGGAATCTACCTAGCGGTCGCGACGATTTCTTTCGCGTTCATCATAGAAAAGGTCATCAGCGCGTGGCGTCCAGTGACCGGCGGTCACCGTGGTTTCATTGTGCCTGAGCCAGTTATGTTTGGGTTGGACTTCGGCTCGGACTTGGCTTTCTACTTCCTGTGTTTGGTTGTCGTCATCGCCGTTATGTTGGTCGTAATGAACCTGTTGCGATCGCCGACGGGTCGGGCTATGGTGGCCGTTCGGGACTCGGAAATTTCTGCTCAGGCAATGGGCGTAAACCTAGTCCAGACGAAGACGCTCGCGTTCACCTTATCTGCGGCTTTTACCGGATTAGCCGGCGCGCTGTACTCACATAAGATCGGGATGTTGTTTCCAGAAAACTTCACGATCATCCTGTCAATCAAGCTCCTGATGTTAGTGGTAGTAGGTGGTTTAGGTTCTGTCCATGGGATTGTTTTCGGTGCGGTGTTCATCTCAATACTCCCGCAGTTGATCGCAATATTGAGGGACTTTCTACCAACATGGCTTGCACAACGTCGTGGCTTAGAACCTCTTGTCTTTGGCGCAATACTCATGTTCTTCCTTATGTTTGAACCGCTCGGGCTCTATGGAAGATGGGTAAAAATCCGTTCGTATTTCACGCAGTTTCCTCTGTATCGCAAATCGACATTCAAGCGTCAGAAGTCTTACCTTCGCACGGAGCGCGTACATTGAGCGTCTTCGAAGCAAAGGAGATTGGTGTTAGCTTTGGCGGGGTACGTGCCCTTCACGACGTGTCATTCTCCGTAGAAACAGGCGAAATCTTCAGCATCATGGGACCTAATGGCGCTGGTAAGACAACGGTCTTTAATCTGATTAGTCGCTTTTACGATCTTGACCACGGCGACTTGTATTTAAACGGTGAGAATATCAGCAAGATTTCACCGCACGAAGTCGCGGCACGTGGTATCGCACGGACCTTTCAAAATACCGAGTTATTCGAAAACGAAACGGTACTTCAGAATTTATTAACGGCACACCATACCCACCGTCGTACGAGCTTCCTATCTGAGATGTTCTTTCTGCCCAAGGTACGAAGACAGGACCTGAGCTTTCGGGAGAAGGTTGAGGACATCATCGACTTACTCGACTTGCAAAGTTACCGCGATCAGCGTATTGACGCATTGCCCTTTGGCGCTCGGAAAATCGTCGAACTTGGTCGCGCGCTAAGTCTTGAGCCTGAACTGCTGCTCCTTGATGAGCCTTCGTCGGGGCTCAATCCAGAAGAGACCGAGGACCTTTCGTTCTGGATTGAGGATATCAAGGAGGAACTAGGTGTTACGGTCATCATGGTCGAGCATGACATGAATCTTCTGGGCCAAGTTTCTGGACGCGTGATGGCGTTGAACGACGGAGAATTGTTGACGATCGGTACACCCGAAGAAGTGCGTGAGCACCCTGACGTCATTAACGCCTATTTAGGTGAATAAGTCATGCCGATGCTCGAAGTCCGCAACGTCGAGTCCTACTATGGACCGATCATGGCAATCCGCGGCGTTTCAATTGACGTCGATGAAGGGAATATCGTGACGTTGCTTGGCGCGAATGGCGCAGGTAAAACGACCGTTTTAAAGACGATTTCGGGTGCACTCGATCCCCAGAAAGGATCGGTGTCGTTCGAAGCGACTGATGTGACCGGACTAGAGCCTGATATCCTCGCACGACGTGGTGTGGCGCACGTTCCAGAAGGTCGGGAAGTTTTTCCGTTCTTGAGTACGGAAGAAAACCTGCGAATGGGCGCTTATACACAGCGAGGGTCGGATCTAGGAGAAGATCTTGAGACTGTGTACGGTTACTTTCCACAGTTGCGAGAGCACCGAAAGCTCGCTGCTGGCTTCTTATCCGGCGGGCAACAACAAATGCTTGCGATTGGGCGTGCTCTAATGCTCCGACCAAAGGTCATGTTGCTCGACGAACCTTCACTCGGCTTAGCGCCTAGACTCGTGCATGAAATTTCCGAGATCATCGTTCGGTTGAATGAAGAGCAAGAGGTCACGGTCTTACTGGTCGAACAAAACGCAAAGATGGCATTGGGAATTGCGCGGTACGGCTATATCATGGAATCAGGTAGGGTCGTTATGGAAGATACAACCGAGCGCCTTTCCCAATCGACCGATGTGCAAGAGTTCTATCTCGGCATGAAAGCGGGCGGAGTGCGAGGTCGTCGTAGATGGAAGAAGCGAAAGACATGGAGATAAACACATCGGGAATCGTCGACGGTCACTCGACAATGGCAGCACTTTTTGGGGCTCGCGTGAAAGAACTTCAGAGCAAAGTCGTGATTCGCGAGAAGGACTTCGGGATCTGGAATGAATACACGTGGGCTGATTGGGGTGAATACGCAAAGCTCGTTGGCTTAGGTTTAAAGTCACTCGGCTTGGAACGAGGTGACGTATGTTCTATTGCATCAGAAATCAACAAAGAATGGATGTTCGCAGACCTCGGGGTAATCTGTATCGGCGGTGTGTGTAACGGTGTCTATCCAACGGATGCGCCTAATCAGGTTGAGTACCTGATCAGCGATAGTGGTACTCGTTTCTACTTCGCAGAAGATGAAGAGCAACTCGATAAGGTACTTGAGGTACGCGACCGCACGCCAACGCTTAAAAAAATCATCATCTTTGACATGGAAGGGTTACGTCATCTTGATGACGAAATGTGTATGTCTTTCGAAGAACTCCTTGAGCTTGGTCGAGAGCAGATGGTGAACGATGACATCTGGAAGGTGGAGATCGAAAAGGCGAATCCAAACGATCTCATGATCTTGACATACACGTCAGGTACGACAGGTCCACCCAAGGGCGCGATGATTTCACAAGCAAACATGATGTTCATGACGAACACAATCCAGAACTCGCTTGGATTGACTGAAGTCGACCGTCAACTCGGATTTTTGCCGCTTGCTCATGTTGCTGGCAGAATGCTCTACACCTTCGCGGTAATTCACTCTAAATCAATCATTCACTTGGTTGAAAACTTGGAAACGATCGCGAAAGATCAGCAGGAAGTTGCGCCTACCGTGCATTTCGCCGTACCGAGAGTCTGGGAGAAACAATTCTCGCAAGTTTCGATCATGCAAAAAGAAGCGACGAGGCTGGGTCGAGCGCTTTACGAGTATGCGCTAAAGATTGGTAAAAAACGCGCCTCGTTTCTACTTGAAGAAAAAGCTGTCCCATGGCATATCGCGGCGATATTTACGGTCGTAAATCTCTGGGTACTACGGAATATTCGCGTCTTACTCGGCATTCAGGACTGTCGATGGTTGTCAACCGCAGCCGCACCTATTTCGCCGGATCTGATCGAATGGTATTGGGCGCTTGGCCGTCCGATGTACGAGCTCTACGGACAGACCGAATGTACCGGTATTGCGACGTCAAACATCCCTGGCGCACTGCGGATAGGTAGTGTTGGCAAGGCGATGCCAGGTGTTGATGTCGCACTCAGCGAGGAAGATGAAATTCTGATTCGTGGTCCAGGCGTTATCTCCGGCTATTGGCGACAACCAGAAAAGTCAGCCGACACAATTCGTCAGGATTGGTTGTATACGGGCGACGTCGGGAAGATAGACGACGACGGGTTCGTGTACATCGTTGATAGGATGAAAGACATCATCATCACGGCGGGTGGCAAGAACATTACGCCAAGTGAGATCGAGAACCAACTGAAGTTTTCACCATACATCACTGACGCGGTCGTGGTTGGAGATCGTCGACCGTACCTTACGTGTCTCGTGATGATCGATCTGGAAAACGTTACCTACTACGCCCAAGAACAGAATGTGCCGTTCACTAATTACACCAGCCTTTGTCATACGCGCGAAGTCCAAGATCTCGTTGAAAGAGAGATCGAAAACGTGAACGAGCGCTTCGCTCAAGTGGAGACGATCAAAAAGTTTCGATTAATCGACCAGCTACTCGATCCTGAGGACGAGGAACTAACGCCTACGCAAAAACTCAAACGTAAAGTCGTGAACGAAAAATACGCTGATTTAATCGCTGAGATGTACTAAGGTGTTACGCTATACACAGCAAGAGCTTCGCGTTCTTTTGTTAACTCGAAAAATGCATCGGAGGCCCCAATGATCATACGTGCTCTGTACGCCAGTTTCCTTATAGGTATTGGCTTGCCACTGCTTTTTGTAATCGGAAGCTGCGCTCAACAACCAGCCGAACAAGCGACAGGCGACGCATCGGCAGAGGATGTCGCGAACGTCGGTGATGCTGACAACGAGGCAGCGGGTACGCGAGCGGAAGGGATTTCCAGTACAGAGGTCATCTTTGGAACACATACGGATTTGACGGGACCGATTGCGCTATACGGAGTGGAATCAGTCAATGGTGTCAATATGCGCTTCGATGAGATCAACGCAGAAGGTGGGATCCACGGGCGTACGTTGAGACTGATCGCCGAGGATACCCAATACCAAGTTCCGGATTCGTTACGGGCAGCGAATAAGCTCATTAATCGCGATCAGATCTTCGCGATGTTAATGGCATTAGGTACACCAAACAACAACGCAGTAATGCCATTGCAATTTGAAGCCGGAATCCCAAATCTTTTTCCCTTGACCGGCTCAATCCAAATGGGTGAGCCTCATCATCCCCTTAAGTGGACGGCGCGTGGAATTTACTACTACGAAATGCGAACCGCCATCAAGCACTTTGTTGGTACCGTTGGCCTCGAAAGACCATGTATCGTCTACATCGATAACGACTACGGTCAAGAAATCTACGACGGTGCGTTCGACCAAGCGGAAGAAATGGGAATAGAAATCGTCGCCACGTCATCTCATCGTAGCACCGAATCGGAATTCACTGCTACGGTACTGAAACTTCGGGAAGCGAATTGCGATCTGGTAATCCTTGGCACGGTAGTTCGAGACTCTATTCTCTTGTTCGAAACGGTTCGCAAAATGGCTTGGGAAGGTGTGACTTTCGTTGGCAACAATGCTGCCGCAGGTCAACCGGTGGCGAGCATCGAAAGCGGTTCGTCTGAAGGCTATTACGCGTTTTCGCATATGTCGCAGATCTATCCGGAGATCGAGACTAATGAAAATCGACTCGCATGGTACAACCGTTATATGGAGCTCTATGGTGCCGCACCCGACGTACCGGCCATGGAAGCGTATCGAAACGCGGACTTGATTGGTCAAGCGCTTGAACGCGCAGGGCGTGAACTCACACGAGCGAAGTTCCTATCCGCTCTTGAATCTTTGCGTCAATATGCAGACCCGTTCGGATATACATTGACATTTGGACCCGGCGACCACCGAGGTGTAGATTCCTCGGTGTTAGTTCAAGTTCAAGATAAACGGTGGGTACAGCAAGATTTAGTCATTCATTACGATTAGGTCTTCACGAAACGAAAAACGGTCGCAGAGCGACCGTTTTTCGTTTATTCGAGTGAGCATTCAGCGATTCTTGAAGCTCTATGTCGAATGGAGCGGGGTCGAGTTGTAGACGTGCTACTCCTGAGGTTGAGGGACGATGCGAATGTAAGGTTTTGGCGCGCGCCAGCCATCGGGAAACTTCACCTTCGCGTCTTCGTCCGACACTGCGGGTACGATGATCACATCTTCGCCTTGCTTCCAGTTGACCGGCGTCGCGACTTGGTGTTTTGCAGTTAACTGACACGAATCCAAGATACGCAAGACTTCGTCAAAGTTGCGGCCCGTACTCATGGGGTACGTGAGCATCGCCTTGATTGTCTTATCAGGTCCAATGATGAATACTGACCGAACTGTCGCGTTGTCAGCTGGTGTTCGTCCTTCGCTCGTATCACCAGAATCCTCAGGGAGCATGTCGTATGCCTTCGCCACAGCGAGTGTTGGGTCGCCGATTAACGGGTATGTGACGGCATTACCTTGAGATTCCTCAATGTCTCTCATCCACTCTTGATGGTTATCGACCGGATCGACCGAAAGACCGATGATCTTGCAGTCTCGATCCGCGAATTCGGAAGTTAGACCTGCCATATAGCCTAATTCCGTGGTACATACTGGGGTGAAATCTTTTGGGTGGGAAAACAGGATTGCCCACCCGTCACCAATCCAATCGTGGAAATTTACTTGCCCCTGTGTTGTTTGCGCCACGAAATTCGGCGCAACAGAATTTATCCTTATCGTCATGCAATTGACCTTTATGTGGTTTCAATATGGATCGTTTTATTCTAAACAAGGGCTCCAGTGTAAGCGTCAATCTAGCCTAAAGTTACGCTCTTAACAAGCGTATATACCTCATCGCCTTCGTTGATCTGTAACTCGTCCAATGATGCACGTGTAATCTGAGCCTGAAGTCTTGTATGACCTGCTTGAATGACGCAAATAACGCTCGATCCTGCGTTGTTATCTTCAATAGCTACGACCTTACCTCGTAACAGATTTCTTACACTGATTGCTTCAGGTTCGACTTTCGCGAGCGAAACGTCGCGCGCGCGCACACGTAGCGTCGTCGGTTCTCCAGCTGGCAGCGTTAGGTGAATCGGGACGGACCAGATTCGATCTTCCACTTTTAACGTTGTTAGTTGATAACGAGCGTCATGACCGATCACTTTCGTATGGATGATGGAGCTAGGTTCACCCGTGCCGAGTAACTCCGTAAGATCGCGTCGTTCGAGTAGGTTAGATGTCTCTCCAGCTGCGTGGATCTTGCCGTCGTCCAACACGATGGTATGCGGGCAAAGCGCAGTAATTTCGTCTACGGCATGACTTACGTATAGTGTGGGAATGTTGTATTTGGCTTGTAGGGATTCGAGGAACGGAAGTACCTCAGCTTTTCTTTGAATATCGAGTCCTGTCAACGGCTCGTCTAGTAGGAGTAGTTTTGGCTGCGATAACAGCATTCTGGCCAAGATGATCCGTTGGGTTTCACCGCCAGAAACTTGATTTGTCCAACGTGATAGCAACCCAGTTAGATCGAAGTCCTCCACAACTTCGTCGAATTCGATACTTCCGCCTCTTCGAATGGAATGTTTGATCGGGTACATTAGATTGTCGCGAACGGAAAGGTGCGGAAAGAGCTGTGCGTTCTGCCGGACGTAGCCGATGGGTCGTTGATGAGGTTTGGTAAATTTGTTGAGCTCTGAATTCAGCCATTCATCCTCGTCGAAGCTGATTGATCCACTTGTCGGCACCAATCCCGCAATCGATCGTAGCATCGTAGATTTACCACTCCCGCTGGGACCGAATACGGCCGTAATCGATTTCGGAAATTCGTGATCCACGGTCACTTTAAACCCACCCAACGATTCGATTCGTACGTTCAACATGAGTTAGTACGCGCGGAGCGGTAGCTGACGGTTGATCGTGAACACGGCAAGCAGTACGAGGAACGAAAATACCAGGAGTGTTGCAGCAAGCAGGTGAGCATCCGCATAAGAGATCGTTTCCACATGTTCGTAGATCGCAATAGAAATCACACGTGTTTCGCCGGGAATATTGCCGCCTATCATGAGTACGACACCAAATTCCCCGACAGTGTGTGCAAAAGTCAGTACCGCCGCCGTCAAGAATCCTCGCCGGCATTGTGGAAATACGGCAGTGAATATGGCCCTTAGTTTGCCTACACCAAGTGCGTACGCATCCTCGAGGCTCCGTTCTTGAACGCGTTCGAATGCAACCTGTAAAGGTTGTACCATGAATGGCAGAGAGTAGGTAACCGATGCGACCACCAAACCCGTGAAACTGAATGTCAGTCGAATCCCAGTGAGTTCAAAGAAAAAGCCGCCAAGAGCTGAACTGGGACTGAGTAGCAGCAGAAGATAAAAACCCAAAACTGTCGGAGGTAATACCAACGGCAAAGCGGTAACTGCTTCTAAGGGTGGTTTAAACCAACGTTTCGTCGTCGCGAGCCACCACGCAAGCGGGATGCCGAAAGCGAATAGCACCAACGTAGTCACAAGTGCAAGCTGGGCGGTAATCCAAATCGCAGCGACGTCTTCGGGGTTCATGGAATTTGGTAACCGTATTTGGCGATTCGTTGTTGGATCTCTTCAGTAAAAAGAAACTCAAGGAATCGACGCGCAACGATGACATTTTGGCTCGTTCTCAGAACGACCGCGTCTTGTTTTATGGGATCGTGGCATGCGTCCGGTACTAAAGAGTAGCTCTGGCGCGGTACTGTTGCCGCTAGTTTGATGTTCGATAGGGCGACTAAACCTGCATCTGCGTTTCCGGTCGCGACATAAGCGTACGCTTGTCCGACGTTTTCACCTTGAACGAAGCCAATATTCGACCGATCGAGCTGAAAGCACTTTGAAAGTGCTTGCACCGCGGCTAACCCGTACGGTGCTAAGTCTGGTTGGGCATGCGCGATAACCTTCACGTCGCTTCCAACTTTGAGCCGTTTCTGCCAGTCAACGTCTTGCTGAGAATCTGGTTGCCACCACACGAGCCGACCTTCAGCGTAGGTAGATACTGTGTCGCTAATGGTCAAATCATCGTTGACCAACCGGCGAACGCGGATTTGATCGGCCGACAGGAAAAGATCGACATCCATGCCGTTCTTTATTTGAGCGTAGAGCTTGCCGGTCGAACCGGTGATAACACTTAGCTCAATGCGTGTCGCGTCTGTGAATTCGTGCGCGATTTCGTCCAATATAGGTGCGAAATTTGTGGCAACTGCGATGCGTAACGGCGTCGAACGAATCTCGTGGTTTTGAACGGCATGAGCTTCTGACATCACGACAAAAGTGATTAGAGCAATCGCAAGCGTGCGGACTTGCGATCCAATCTCAACCCCGATCATTCACTGTTCCAATGAACGTAAACCGCAACCGGAATGCTTGTTAAACTACGGGGTTCATCACAATAGTGTTTCTTAATGTGAGCTCTTTCGCTGCCGTTGAATGGACCGCACAACGTGATCTCCAGCTGGTCGAACGTCACGATGTGACTCCAGCAGATGATGAAATCACGATCGCCGTTGAGAGCGCTGGCATTTGTGGATCTGATTTGCATTTCTTTCGCGGGGACTTTTCGCCACGACCAGGCACCACACCCGGTCACGAATTCGCTGGCCGAATTGTTGCGTTAGGTCGGAACGTATCGAGACATCGAGAAGGTGATCTCGTTGGGGTCGAACCTCTGTTACGTTGTGGTATATGTGAATTTTGTCTCACTGGTGACTATCACGTCTGTCGGCAAAGAAGATTAGTCGGGGAAGGTCATCACGGCGGCATGAGCCAACGTGCCACTGTTCCTGCACAAATTGCGTATAGCGTTCCTGGAGCCGTTGATGCAGAAGGCGCTGCAATGGCTGAACCGCTCGCGTGTTCCGTTCACGGTTTTCGCAAGATTGGACTTCAAGGTCACGAGACGGTATATGTAGTTGGTGCCGGTACGATCGGTTTAACCGCAATTCTCGCAGCACGTGCCGTCGGAGCGAAAGTGATTGTGTTGGCCCGTCATCCGCATCAGCAAGCGGCAGCAAAGCGCCTTGGTGCGATTGAAGTCCTAGGAGAAGACGATGCCTCAGAGAAACGTATTGCTGATCTTGTTGCCGCAAATGCAATCGACGTCGCAGTTGAGACAGTAGGAGGTAAAGCAGAGACGCTTTGGGAAGCGCAGCGTGTTTTGCGTCCGAAAGGTAAACTCATCGTACTCGGTGTCTTCACGGGTGGTCCAGTTCCAATCAATGCGCTACATTTAGCTGTAAATGAAATCGAGATGGTAGGTTCTATGACTTACAATGCCAAGGAAGGGCATGTGGACTATGCGATAGCGCTTGAGGTTGTGGGCGGATTTCTACCAGAGATCAAGTCCTTGGTGTCGCACCGATTCGCCTTGTTGAGTGCGAACGACGCGTTTCGAACGGCAGCAGATAAATCAACGCAATCGCTCAAAGTGCATTTCAACCCAAATACGATTTAATCGACGAAGCTTTGAGACGTTAACACAATTTCGAAATCTCATTTCACGGAGAAGAGATGTCAGACGAATTGAAAAAATATCAGTGCATGACCTGTGGCTTTATTTACGATGAAGCCGAAGGATTGCCAGATCAAGGTATTGAACCGGGCACCAGGTGGTCCGAAGTGCCCGATGATTGGCTTTGTCCAGAGTGCGCTACGCCAAAAGAAGACTTCGAAATGGTTGAGATCTAAAACCGTACTCTATTACGACAATAGGAGCGCAAGCACGACGATTTGACGAACGTGTGTTCTATTCAAGCACGTTCGCACACGACGACCGGAATCTCTCTCGAACCAGCTCGGTCTTGGTATTCAACATAGGTTGGGAAAATCGAACTCATTATTTCCCATAGTCTTGCTCTTTCGTCGCCACCTGCAGTTCTCGCATTCGCTTTAAATCGTTCCGCTTTAACTTGAAGCTCGACTTCAGGATTCGCGTCTAGGTTCAAATACCACGAAGGGTGATGAGAGTGTCCCCCTTTCGACGCGACAACGATATACGCGCCGTCGTGTTCACCGTAGATGAGAGGCAGTTGCCTGGCTTCTCCTGATTGCCGCCCTTTGGTGGTAAGTAAAAGAGTGGGTAAGCCATTCCACATATGGCCGTCTTCACCGTCGGAGGCAAGATAGCGGTCGAGGTGATCTTGGATCCAATCTGAGAGTTTCTGTTCGGACATTTCGCTCCTTTAGTCTGAAATCAATTGAACAGTGTGCAAAGAAATCTGCAACAGCGTCTAATCGCGATACGTGTCAAGGTCTCGGAACTGGTTATCGCGCCAATCAACGGCAGCGCGGAAACCGAGTTCACGCATCTTCTCTTGCCATAGATATGCAAATTCGGTCATTTGCGCCATCGCATCGTGTTCGGTGCTGCTTCGAACAGACGAGTAAATCCCCATGTTTTCATAGAAACGATTCATGTTGAGTTTAAGTATGGCGAGATGGTCCGCGGACATGATCGCTAGCCGGTCGGCGAATGCAATGGTTCGATCCTCTAGCTCTTCTCTTGGCCACGCGTAGTTGATCATGCCGATGCGTTCGGCTTCTGCCGCCGAAATGCTCTCGCCTGTATAGGAAAGTTCCTTAGCTTTTCGCATACCGAGTACGAGAGGCCAGATAACACCATTACGAGCGACCCCTAGACCGCGGTGTCCGGGATGCCCAATTTCTGTGTCATCCGATGCTACAACCAAGTCAGCCATCATGGCTAACTCGCAACCGCCGGCCAACGCGTACCGATGTACTGATGCGATCGTGACTTTAGCCATGTTCCAAAAGTACATCTGAATGTCAGTGATTTGCTGCATGCTAGTGCGTACGCCCATGATCAGCATTCGACGTTTCTCATCAGCACTCTTGTATCGTCTGTTCGGACCGCCACTACCAGCTGGGTTAGGAGTCAGATCGTAACCCGCACAGAACGCCCTTCCGGCCCCCCGTAAGATGATCACACGGACTGTGTCGTCTGCTTCCATTTCGTGCAGAACGTCGTTGAGTTCGAACAACAACCCACTCGATAGCGCGTTCAGTTTCTCAGGTCGATTCATCGTGATCCGGCCAACGCGGCCGTCTGTACCGACGCGGTCAACGATCAGATTGTCGTAGTCGTCGTAACTAGGCATGCTTGATTTTCCGGTGGTCTATATACGAGCGGTAGTATTTTGCTGATGTCGAATAGTCAACGAGAACGAAAACCCCGGAAATCGACTTGTCGCTGCAATGACGTGGAGAGCGTGATTAGGTGCGATTGGAAAAAATCGATCAACGACAAATGGGTTGGAAGTTAAAGTCTGCCAGGTGAGTGCTTTGTAAGTCGATGCGAAGCGAACTTAGATTTTGAGTCAGGGAGTTGGACGATAGTGGTTATCGTATTGGTCAAATGGAAGATTAGGCTAGGTCACGAGGAGAGGTTCTTGAAGCATTGGAAGCAGCATCTTACGATACAAGATGATCTTGACTTAGTAGGTGAGTTTCTGTGCACGCCGCAATCTCGGGATTACGCGACTTGGCGATTGCCGGATCCTGGAGATCCGCCATGCGCGATCTTTCTAAATGTTGGAATCTGGACAAGCGAAGCCTCGTTTCTTGAGCAGATCGAACCGTACTTCGCCGGCGATGGCGAACTGTTGCCGTTCGAGGCGACCCGTCGCGTCAGAACCGTACTCGACGGCGAAGTATGTAGAGTAGGACAAGCTGAACTACCTCGCGAAAACACTAAAGGTGTCATGTGAGGCGATTTTTGGCCTGATTCGATGCTAATCCGCATAGAGTTAGGCCAGTGAGACGCGAATTAGGCAATAACTCAGGAAATACTTGCTAGAAGATACGTTAATTTAGTATATAATTACGAAAGAGATATCGTTTAGAGGACAAGATAGGAACTAATCTCACGGTAGGAGGTACTAATGGAACTGATCTTATTCGTTGTTGCTTTTTTCGTTGGCTTAATTGTCATGTTGATCGTGCATATATGGTGGATATTCCCCGTTGCCATTGGTTTCGTATTTTTCGGTCGATTCATTGTTGAGATTTGTGATATCTTGACCAAACGACGACATTGCGGTTAGTCGTTCTCGCTCGCGCGATTAAGTAATACTGCGACGTGTGAGCGACGCACGCATCAATACTGACGCATAAAATGGCGCGTTCTAATTTCCGTACATGTGAAGCGGTTAACTACGATGAGACTAGAAGACATTAGCCATATCGGCGTACTCGGTGGGGGCGTCATGGGTGGTGGCATCGCGCAAATAATGAGTGCACTCGCGGGATATCGGGTAACGGTTCGCGATCTCACCCAAGAGATTCTTGACGACACACGTGACGAGGTCGTTGAACGCAAATGGGGTGTAAAGCGCGCGGTTGAAAGGGGTAAACTGGGGTTCGATCAAGCAGTTCGCGCAATCGACAATGTTTCCTACACTTTAAACGTCGAAGATCTAGCAGACTGCGATCTGATTATTGAGGCAGTCCCAGAGCAATTAGCACTGAAACAGGAAGTATTCAAAGAGCTGGACAGTGTCATAAAACCCGATTGCATCTTTGCTTCAAATACCTCAGGATTCGTTATCAAGGAAATCGCGCGAGACGTCAGCAACGAAAGGAGGCGGAGATTCGTTGGCATGCACTTCTCGAATCCGGTTCCTGTCATGAAGATGCTTGAAGTAATCTCCACCGAAGAGTCGGACCCAGAGGTCGCAGAGATCTGCAAAGCCGTCGGTGAAGCAGCAGGACGTGCCGTTTCGATGGTCAAAGACAAGGAAGGAACCTATGGCTTTATCCTGAACCGAGTGTTCGCTGCTGCAGCACGAGAAGCAAAACAGATCGTTGATGACGGTTTGGCGACGCCTGAAGACGTCGATAAAGCGATGATTACTGGCCGTAACTGGCCGGCGGCTTTCTTCGGATCCCGTGGCGGCATCGGGAAGCAGTGGTGAAGTAACCGCTCGACGTTCAGGGGATCACGTAGCTCGGTAGCACGAAGCTAGTGATCGGCTTCCATAAGTTAGCGCTTGATCCGGTATAGGTCAGGGAATGGGATCTTTTTACCCTTTCCGCGTTCGTAGATCAACCTACTGAATTCCACGTCGTAGTGATCGAAATCTACTTTTGGACGCAACTGTAGAGCACCGTTTGCGGGTTCCATATCGAACAGGCTAAGGTAGGGCGGAATCCGTCGCTCCGGCTTATCTTTCCTTGGTCGAGCTGGTGATTTACCGAATGGAAACGCGCCACCAATATCCATCAGTTGCCCGAATCGGATTGGATTTCGCGCTAGCGCTTCCTCAGTCACAGTCGTTCGAAACGGTTCCTGTGACTGCATATGTGGTCGACAGAATGTTGCGAGCATCATGAGGCGCAGTCCATTCGTCTTGCGTGGATAGGAACCATGCCAAGTGTGATCACCCCAAATGATCATAGAACCCATCGGTGCCTCAACTGCATGCGCTTTATCTAGCCAATACTCAGCTTCTTCCTGTGACGGGAACCGACGCCATTTGTGACTACCTGGTACGAAGGCGAGCGCACCGTCGTCCTTGGAATAATCTGAAAGTAGATAGTTGAAATTTGCCGTAAATGGCTCCGGTGGAAAAGAGACCATTTCAAACTGCGCCCAATCGGCGTGGATTCCCGTGCGTGCGTTTCCTTTGCCTTTTAGCCAGCCGTCGCACAGGCTGAGTATGCAATTCGTACCAAGGAGATACTGGACTAATCCGAAACCGGCAGGATTGAGCAAGGTTTGTTCGAAGATCGGATCGTCCCATAACATGAAACGCATGAGCTCTTGCCCATCAGCAAAAACTTCCTCAAGGTCGGCAACCTCGCACTCTTTTCGGTCGCACGCGACATTTAAGAGCGATTCACGAACTGTCTCGTGTTGTTCGATTGTTCCGACCTTTTCAGGTGGGACCACGGTGAACCCAAATGCTTCAAGTTCAGCCACGTTCTCCAGCAAATCTAGTTGCTTCAGTTCACGGTACAGTTCAGGCAGGTGACGGACTGATGTCCAATCGTCGATTTCCATTTAGATACTTGCTAATCGAGGAATGTTGCTTCGGAACACAGTTGTCTAATTAACCGCGTACGTACTCTACATTCTAGATTTTCGCCGCAACACCACCATCCACGTTGATGATCTCCGCAGTTAGGAAACGCGACTCATCAGACACGAGAAACAGAACCAAATTAGCCACATCTTGCGGATATCCGGGTCCTTGAATGATCTGATGAAAGTCAAACATCTTCTCGAAGACGTGGTGCCCACCGTCTGGGTCCCTTGACGTACCGCGTGTAGCACCTGGTGTCAAAATCTGCCCGGGTCGAACACAGTTAACCCTTATGTTGTTCTTTCCACCAACACCTGCCATATATCGGGTAAGTGCATCGACACCGGCCTTCGCGGCGTAGTAGGATGAGGAAGTCGCACCGTATGCATCCGCCATCGCGGGACTGAATCCTCGTTGTGCGGCTAACGACGACATATTGACCACGGCGCCGCCACCAGCAGCAACGAGGTGTGGCCAAACGGCCTTACTTACATAGAACGTACCGGTTAGATTGACTTCGATGACACGAATCCACTCCTCGTCCGGTTCATCGGGGAAGTGCCCACCAGCGCCACCGCCAGCATTATTAAAGAGGATGTCGATGCGACCGTAGGTGTCGACGGCCAAAGCGACGGCTCTGTTCACGGACTCGTTGTCGCGAACATCGCACGCGATGAACGTAGCGTCGCCTCCTTCGCTTCTGATCGCGGCCTCAACCGCCTTACCTTCCGCTTCGCGGCGAGCCATCAAAGCCACTTTCGCGCCTTCCTGAGCAAATGTGTGCGCCGTCGTTTCGCCAATACCGCTATTTCCGCCAGTGACGATAGCAACTTTCGACTTCAGTCGATCTGTCATGTTGATATTCCTTTTGTCGTGAGTTGAGAGGCGATCGCAAATGCGACACGCCTAATTTGTTTTAGATCCTTTGACTTTTTTGAATCGCCTACCGTGCATGATGCTGCCGTAATGGTTGAATACGTTTCTTGCGGCTTCATCGTCAAATGGATAGTCTGCACCTAGTTGCCGTGCAACTGCCAATCCACTGACAAAGCACGTTTCTTGGCTGTTGATCAGAACATGTGCCCCACAGTGGTAAGTCCTTCGCTTTCCTTGGATGAGGCGGAAGAGAGGGACAGTTACCGCTACGTGACGAACGTCATGCACGACGTGCTGAAACCACCAACGACCGACAACAAGATCAGGGTCGATCGGACTATTTGGGTTGTATGTCACAAGGCAAGGCTTATCTGACTCGCCAACCCAAGGTTGTTGATTGTGCATGATGTAAGTGATCTCGTAGTTATCAGGTCTCATGCCATACTGTTCAATGTGATTGCTCCTCGTACTAAGAACTTTCACATCATTTTCGGGTAAGACAGAAGCATCGGAATGAACGATCGCATGGTTATGCAGTTCGCTTTCATACCGAATGGATGACAGAATGTAGGCTTCAAGATACGTGGGTTGGTCGAGGATCATCATCGTTTGGTTCGCGTTACATGCGAAAACGACGTCGTCAAACGTCTCGGTCGAGCCGCTCTCGTCTTCGATTACGACGTGTGATGGGCGACGATAGACCTTTCGCACGGGTCGACTTAGGTAGATCTTGTCACTGAAACTGGTCGCCATTGAATCGTAGATTCGCCGCGTACCTTGGTCCCACGTCTGCATCGGCGTTGCTGACTCGATATCGAAGAATTCGAGATAGCGTGCAAACAACGCCGCCGGCATGTCGAATACGTTCGTCGCCATAAGGAAATTGACGAACATTGGCTTGAGTACTTGATTTCTGAACTCCGCTGATAGGTCATTCCGGTTGAGGACGTCGCGCATACTCATGTAGGTGAACGGATTGAGTGCATTTAGCAGTTTCGAATTTGCACGCGTCAACCAACCGAATTTTTGAACACGTTTCAAGATTTTTTGGAATTTAGTAATCTCAGGTTGTAAACGTGTTCGTAATTCAGAGTCGAAGTCGTGCGCATACACCCGTCCACGATATCGCACGCTATAGTTAAATCGCGTGCTTCTAAGCTCGATGCCGTATTGCTCGAGTAGCAACAGAATGTGGTGATATACAGATGGAATGCACGCAGTAACGGATATGTCGAACGGGATCGAGCTGCCGTCCTCCTGAGGCATTTCAGCAGTTACAGCATTTCCACCTATTCGAGCTTGAGCTTCATATAGTCGGAAATCAAATCGTTCAGGATGTTGACTTAATCCCCATGCCGTGGCTAGTCCCGAGACTCCCGCACCTACTATGGCGATGCGTCGTGGGGCTGTAGCACTGTGTAGTTCGCTTTCAGACACGTTGGGTTACGTTCGATTTGATTGGTGAATTTTGCGTACTACCGGCGTCGTACGAGCTTGTACATACAGGCTCTCTTCGATAACGTCGAGCGATATGTGCGCACCAACACGGTGCGAGCGACACAACTCGAACATCTAATGTCAACGCCAATCGCCGCAGTAATGTCCAAAGATTGATCCCTTGCATAATTCGACCCGTCTTAGTGTCTAGAAAAATGTCGATTAACCAAAAGAACTTAAGATCTTGGACTTACTCAAAACCTCACTAAAACTCGTTCCTAGTTGTATTACGGCAGTGCTTTTCATCGGCTGTGCGTCGATTGATATACCCCGCGTATCGCCTCAAGAATTAGCCGCAGAACGTCAGCTTCAATTAGAACACACACTCACCGAAGGATTTGATCAAATCGCTCGGTTGCACAACTTGCTTTGGCCACTTTTACAAGGAAACACTGATTTTTGCCGTGGCATGACAACTCGTTCGCTCGGTTTACGTCATGCGTCGCCTCGTAGTGAAACCGGGCAAAGCGCCATTGAACGGCAAGCACGAGATTCTGTATTCGATTTCAACAATCGACCCGTGATCTATGCTGTTGCGGAGGGTTCGCCCGCTGATATTGCAGGCCTGCAACCGAACGATCGAATTGTTGCTGTTGGAACTTGGACATGGACCGCGGAGAGCGCGAATGAATTTAACCGTTCGCTAAACCGGCGGCTCGATGCTCTGATGCGACGCAATGCCGTGACGCTTGAGATTGAACGCGAGGGCGAACGAATGAGCATCGACCTTACGCCGGAGCGTGTCTGTGACGTCAAGTTAGGTCTTAAGCCAACGCTTGAAGTACAAGCTCGAACGAACGGTCGTGAAATAACAGTAACGCTCGGTATGGCGGACCGACTGGACGACGAGCAGATACGCACAGTGTTAGCCCACGAACTTGCTCATTGCACAATGGGTCATATCACGCGCACGAGCGTAAACTCGGCGGCGGGATTATTGTTCGATTTGGCATTTTTGACCCAACGTGTATGGCTTGGTGGCGTGTTCTCGAGGTTGTCGAGGGATGCAATGTCCATCAACATCGAACGCGAAGCCGACTATGTTTCGATGTATCTACTTGCGAATTCCGGTTTTGATACGACAGAGCGAGCTGCAATATGGCGAGAACTGGCGGATGAGGTTACCTTTCGATCTTCATTTTTCAACACACACCCATATAGTCCCGAGCGCTATCTACTGCTAACTAAGACGCATGAAGAGATTGAGCGGAAGCGCGAATCCGGTGCTGAATTAGTACCCAATGGGATGCGGCTTCGTCGACGCTGACAACAACAGTGTCTGTAAACACGACCAAAGTAACGGAGACCGAAGATGAAAGCAATCATGGTGATGTATGACTCACTAAATCGCCATATGCTGCCAAACTACGGCTGTGATTGGACGTTAGCACCTAACTTCAAACGCCTCGGCGAACGTGTCGTGACGTTTGACAATCATTACGTCGGCAGCATGCCTTGTATCCCCGCACGGCGAGAGCTCCACACAGGAAGGCACAACTTTCTACACAGGTCGTGGGGTCCCTATGAACCTTTTGACGACTCGACGTTCTCGACTTTGCGCGACAGCGGGATCTATACGCATCTCGTTTCGGATCACTACCACTATTGGGAGGACGGAGGTGCGACATACCACCACCGCTATTCAAGTTGGGTCAATGTGCGTGGTCAGGAAGGGGATGCATGGAAAGGCGAGGTGAAAGATCCTGAGCTTCCTGAGCATCTCGGTCGTGTCACACGACAAGATTGGATCAATCGAAAATACATGCAAGAGGAAGCACTAACGCCGCAAGCGAGGACGTTTGCCGGGGGGCTCGAGTTCCTAGAGACGAATCATGACGAAGACAACTGGTATCTTCAAATCGAGACATTTGATCCGCACGAACCATTCTTCACTCTCAAACAGTGGAAAGACAGATACAACTACGCATGGGATGGACCGCACTTCGACTGGCCAAAGTACGAACGAGTCAGTGAAGATCCTGATGCTGTCGAATACCTTCGTCATCAATACGCCGCTTTGTTGACGCAATGTGATCACTACTTGGGTACCGTGATCGATTTCATGGATGAACACGACATGTGGCAAGACACGATGCTGATGATCGTTACCGACCATGGGTTTCTACTGGGCGAGCACGACTGGTGGGGCAAAATGCGAATGCCCTGGTACAACGAGACCGCACATATCCCGTTCTTCGTATGGGATCCGCGCACTGGAAATCGAAACGTAAGGCGACAGGGGTTAACGCAAGCGATCGATGTTGGACCTACGTTACTAGCTTATTTCGGACTGGATAAGCCTCAAGATATGCAAGGTCACGACTTAAAGAGTCTGAACGCTGACGATTCCGCCGTTCGCGATGCGTCGATATATGGCATGTTTGGCGGACACGTTAATGTCACGGATGGCGAGTACGTCTACATGCGGGCGCCAAAAGAGGGTAACGGACCCCTGAATCACTACACGCTCGTTCCCATGCATATGCGTAGTCCATTTAGCACGAGTGAACTAGCAGGTATGAAGTGGCATGAGGGCTTTAGCTTTACCAAAGGTTGTCCAGTTATGCGAATTCCCGCACCGGGTATGGCTCGAGTAACCACTGAATTTAAGACCCAGTTGTTCGATCTGAAGAACGATCCGAGGCAGGTTAATCCAATCGAGAATCTGAATGTTGAAGCTCAAATGATTGAGCTAATGCGAAACTCGATGGAGCGCAATGACGCGCCGCCCGAACAGTACGAACGTCTCGGACTAAACTAACCGTACGCATTGTCGTAGAGAAGCTTCGGGTTAAGCGGAGAGACGAGAATCATGGATGCATTACCTCGGCATAACAGTGCTAGATCGGATTACGGCGAGCACGAAGAAGCGATTGTTCGATATCGCGAAGAAGGAACGCGTCGTGCGTTGGCGATGACAAATCGAGGTCCGTTGACGGTTGACGCAACTGGCAAGGTGACCCAAGAAGTCGTTGATGCCTATAACGAGTTTGGTTTCTATGTATTCGAGGGAGTCCTCTCGGAAGACGAACTAGGAGATCTCGAAGCTGACGTTGCTGACTTGCTAGATCGAGCACCATCGCATCGAGGATCAAAGGTTGACCGACACGGTAGACCTGCGCTCGGATCTGAAAACGAAGCACGCAGCGTTACATTTGCGAAGCCTCTCGCAGACCCAGTCGGTGGTACAGAAGCCACGTATGGTCGGCATCAAGCGAAGATGATTGAGTTGGATCCTCCGGAAGGTGCGCCAGAAGAGATCGTACAGCTCGTCAGTGGGGCGCTTCAGTTCTCTGAAGCGTATCTTCGCCTGTACGGTCACCCGAGTCTTCTTGCTTTTGCTGAAGCGATCCACGGCAAGGATTTCACGCCTTTCCATGAAGCCATTTGGATCAAACAACCGGGGCTTGGCGGTTCAGTCGCGTGGCATCAGGACGGTTTTACGCACTGGGATAGTCCCGATTTAGACGAGAACACCCACGGCTTTAACTACATGGCTCAGGTTTACGGCTGCGATGCAGAAAACGGTCTTTGGGTGATCCCAGGTTCTCACCGAAACGGGAAGTTGGATATCAAGCAGATGGTCGCTGATGCAGGATCTGACCGCATACCTAGCGCCGTACCTCTTATCTGTGCCCCTGGTGACGTTGCTGTTACTAATCGTCAAGCCATCCACGGATCCTTCGCAAACACGAGCGACCGCTTCCGTGTCTCAATGACATTCGGTTTTCATCGACGAAGTAGTGTATTGAACGTTCGAAGCGGCGGTGTACACAGTGCGGTAACAGACTACACCGACGACTACATCCGATCCCGTTCTAAACTCATTCAGTTCGGCATCGAAGCGCGCAAATTACGCTTTCCGAAAGAGAAAGCGTATGTCTACGAACCATTCGTAGATAGAGTCAGCGATTTCGCGTGGAATTCGGACCGCCTCGCGGAACTAAGAGACTATAACCTTCAAGATCTTGGCATCTGAGAATGGCCGAAACCTCGCTGAAGATGGCGATGGTCGGTTGTGGCGGAATCGCTCGAGCGCATTGGCATGGCATTCAAAACCATGCACCGCGAATTGACGTAACTGCCGTAGTCGATGTAGACGAGAAAGCTGCGAAGGAATTCGCTGAAACCGTAGGTGCACGGGCGTATACGTCTCTCGAGCGCTGTTTGTATGAAAGCGGTGTCGATGCAGTGGACCTGATGCTGCCACATCATTTGCATGAATGGGCCGCCACTGTGTGTTTTCGAGCAAAGAAAGACGTGATCCTCGAAAAGCCGATCGCGATGGATACGGTTACCGCTGAACGTATCCTGAATGGTGCAAAACGCGCCGAGATCAAACTGATGGTTGCTGAGCAAGCACAGTATTGGATGGATGTCGTCGAAGCACGTGAATTGATCGATCGAGGCGAGATCGGAGATATCGTCACCGGAAAAGCGTGTTTTTACGATCCGCTAAGACCCTTCGATAAAGACAACTTGCCGTGGCGCTTCAGTCTCGAGAAAGCCGGAGGTGGTATTAGTATCGATGGTGGCGCACACTGGATTCGACCGATGCGGATGATGCTCGGTGAGATTGAAGAGGTTGTGGCGGCGACAGGTCGGTTCATTCCAGAGATGGAGGGGGAGTCAATCGCCCAGGCTATACTGAGATTCGATTCCGGTGTAATCGGTACGTTTCAAGCGATTCAGAGCACAGGTCGCTTAGCGCCAATCGAGGATTTTCGAATTACCGGTACGAAAGGGGAGATCGTCATCGAGCGGGGTCGTCAAGGTAGGCTCATGCTATACAACGCTGACTATCTCGATGGCAAGAACGTTATGAGCGCGTTTGAAAGCAAAGCTGCGTCCTATGGCGTGGAACTCGCAGACTTCGCCAGCTATGTACTTGACGATACGCCGCTCGCGGCGCCACCTGAATACGCGCTTGGAGAACTACGGACCGCCATCGCGATGTATCGTAGCGTCTCCACTGGACGATGGGAAAAAGTCTGGTAGAGCAGACGAGTTAACGACTATTCGTTCTGCGTCGATTGGATTATCGGAAAGTCCGTTCAAATCGTCTCGAGGAGTTCCTTTAAGCCTCGGCCGAGACGTGAAATTGCTGCACTGTAAATAAAGCGATCCCAGCCAATACAGAAGTGCCGAACGCCCATGTCGATGTAACGTTTCGCCTGTTCTACTTCGCCGATCTCAATCCTCGGCGGCACCTCGTACTCGATTGATTTCTTTATCACGAGTTCTTCGTAGGTTCGCAGTTCGTTGCTGCCCTGTAAAGATGGGTCACCTTTTGAAAAACTGAAGTCAGCTGGCCCCCATTGGGTCATGTCGATGCCACGTTCTTTCGCCCGTTCAAGCACAGAATCAATGTTGTCGACCGTAACGGCTTTCTCGATCATGATCACGGATACGATCGAATCGAGGTCAGTTCCATATACGTCATTATTGTAGCCCGACAGCGCGGGGCGCCGGAGCTTCACACCCATTTTTGCATCGTTGCCAGGTTTATCAGGACGTATCGCTTCGTGGCAAAGATCGACGTCCTCGGCAGTTCGTACGTCGGTGAATAGAACTGACTTGAATCCAGCACCTAGCGCGACCTGAGCCCAAAACGCCTGTGCCTCTTGATCCAGCTTGATCATCAGTGGCAGGTTACCGCATTGAGCGGCACGCGCTAAGTGGTAAAGCGTGCTCATATCAAACGTTGAGTATTCGCCTACGAACTCAGCATAGTCAAAAAAACCTGAGTCTCCGATCATTTCTGGAATATCAGGCTCGGCAAATAGGAAGTGGGTGCCTATGGTGGGTAGCCCTTGATCCAGCTTTTGCCGGAAGGTGTTTTCCATGATCATGCGTGAGTTCCGTTGATGAGACTGTAGTATTCGCTTACTTGCACTGGCTGTAGCGAGTCGCAATGTTACGAACGGTGTTTCCGTGCGTTTCTTCTATTAGACGAGTGAGGACGAGGGGTTTTCGGTATGGATGTTCAGAGGCTTCTGGCGTCGTTGATAGAGAATGTAATCTGGTTGAAGATTCTCGCCGTATTTTTCATTGTCTACGGCGTGCTTCAGTGCTTATCGATCGTTGGTCTCTTGGTTGGGTGGCTGCCTATTTGGCTGGGTGTGCTTTTATTTTCTTCAGCGAAACTTTTAGATTTAGTTGGGGAAGGAGGTAATTCAGAGCACGCGGTAGAGAGTATTGAGAAGATATCTCTCTACTTCAAGATTAGTGGCATCGTAGCACTAGTGTTTGTTGGTGTTCTTGTTGTGGTTGGGACTTTCGCTCTTTTCATCTTGTTTTCCTGAGTGGCGTGATTCGGTTAGATATTGTGGGCTGTAGGCAATGAGTTTGGCACGGTGCTTGTTGGTTGTAATGTCTGGGCATGTTTAACTGAGGCATTCATAAGTTTTGCTGAATGGCTTTTTATAGCCTTTCTTTCCACGTGTGCTTTTACGTGAAAGTTCCAAGACTAGGAGTTGCTATCGAAAAGAGAGAATAATATAACTGTATAAAATAACACCTATACAAAGATATAGTTACTAACATGACATTGACAGCATCACTGTTTAACGACACTGGGCTATGGCGAGCTCGGGACTTGAATGGCCGCCAAGCAGCACCGTACGATCCAAGCCGAAGCACGGGTTTCCCACAACTCGACGAGTTGTTGATCAATGGAGGATGGCCACGTGCGGCGTTGGTCGAAATCCTTTGCGATCGCTATGGTGTCGGCGAATTACGTTTGTTGGCATCAGGTCTGACGCGACCTGCAAAAGACGCGCATTGGACGGTTTTGATCAATCCGCCCTGTGTTCCTTATGCGCCAGCGTTTCAAGCATTGGGGATCAACGTCCACGAACTGATGGTCGTCCATCCAAGCAGTCATCAGGAGGCGCTGTGGTCCTTCGAAGAGGTCATCGTGTCAGGCTCAACGCGGACAGTGTTGGCATGGCTGAGTGAAAGCGATCTTCAAGACAAGCAGCTACGCCGAATCCAGGCCAAGAGCAAAGAACACAAGGTGTTTAGCGTGTTATTTCGGCCGTTATCTGCAGAACAACTTCCTTCAGCTGCCGAATTGCGTCTGAAGATCGAGCGGCAAACAATCGATCGCAAACTCGTCCTCTCGATCATCAAGCGCCGTGGTGGCTGGCGAGTTGATGATCTCGAACTAGATTTGCCATGGGGTCCAACTGCCACTGATTCGCAACGTACGTGCCAGCTCCTTGCAGACTGGGAACGAACGCGTCGTGACATGAAGGCGGTTACGGTCTGATGTTGTGGTTCGGCCTGCATCTGCCACTTCTAGCGTTAGAGGTTTTCGAACAACGCGAAATCAAAGATCAGGGCTTGCCAGCTGTGATCACTGAAACGCAACAGGTGTTTTGTGCTAACGAGTCTGCACGGGCGGCTGGTATTCGTTTGGGTGCAAACTTGGCGACAGCTAGGAGTTTGGTTCCTGAGCTGACTCACCATCCTCGGAATCAAGAAGCCGAATCACAACGAATGGAACGCTTGGTCATGACGGCCTACGAATTTACTCCCTATGTGAGTGTGGCTGATTTTGACGCGCTGTTGTTGGAGATGGAGGGAAGCCTCAAACTCTTCGGCGGCGTCAATCATGTTCGACGTAGGTTGCGGTCTCGCTTTGGGCGTGTTGGACACCGCGTTGCAGTAGGCGTTGCGCACACACCACGCGCATCGCTGGCATTCGCCAAGAGCGGCAACGATGCAATGTGGCCAGATTTTCCTGAAAGAAGCGAGATCGAGCGCATCGGGTTGCAACAGTTGGACGCAACGTCACTTGATTGTCTAGAACTCGAACCCAAAGTCCGTGAACGGTTCGTGAATATGGGCATGCGCAAAGTGGGAGACATCGTGCATGTTCCGAGACATGAGTTGCGCAAGCGATTCGGTGACGAACTGACTGAGTACGTGGCGCAACTGACAGGTGAACGCGTTGACCCATGGGAAGCAGAGCAACCTCCTGAATTGTTTAGTGAACGGTTGCATTTGATTGATCCAGTACGTGGAAAGGATGAAGTGCTGGAACCTATGGAGCACCTAGCCAAGGTGTTGTCGAAGTGGCTCGGGAAATTGAATTTGGGTGCACGGCGGCTACGGTGGGGTGTATACACGTTTGAGGGAGATGGGGCTGCGTTTGAAGTAGGGTTCGAACAACCCCGCCATGAAGTATCGGACATCATGGCGATCACCGGTTTACGTATGGAAACAGTTGATCTGCCTGGCGAAGCAATGACGGTGACTTTAGACGCATTACGTACAGGCCATCTCGGTTTGAAGTGGGTCGAACGCGATGTATTAGGACAGACGCTCGCGCAGGCAACACCGTCACATGAACTGCTTGACCGATTGACAGCGCGACTAGGTGATACGGCGCTCCAACGGTTTTGCATTCTTGATGATCATCGGCCAGAGTTCGCCTGGATGCCGACGGACCAAGCTGATGCACATGATGCGTCAATCACAGTCCCTGAGCTTGGTCAAAGGCCATTGTGGTTGCTGGAACCGCCGATGCCTGTCCGAGCAGGTCATTTGCACATCGTCAGCGGTCCTGAACGGATCCAATGCGGGTGGTGGGATCACGAACAGCACCGCGATTATTTCGTAGCCCGAGACCGCGATGAAACCTGGTGTTGGTGCTTCCGCGATATGCAAGGTTGGTTTGTCCATGGCTATTTCGCCTGAACAGACTTCAGGGATTGGGTTTGCGGAACTGCACTGCAAATCCAACTACTCGTTCTTGACCGGTGCATCGCATCCAGAAGAACTGGTTGTTCAGGCACACGCATTAGGTTATCGAGCGATCGCCATCACGGACGAATGTTCGTTTTGTGGCATCGTCAAGGCACACGAGGCGGCTAAGGCAAACGGCATGCACCTTATCGTCGGTGCCGAATTCAAACTTTCCGTTGCCTCGTTCGATTCCGTTGAGATCGTGCTGCTAGCTCCGACACTGACTGCTTATCAGCACCTATCCAGCTTAATCACTGCAGCACGGCGCAATGCAGAGAAGGGTGAGTATTTGCTTGAGATGAGCATGCTGGAAAGTGTCCGTGATTGCTTCGCAATCTGGCCCGTGCGATGCGGAACGGTCGATGACTTGGTACCGGTAGGGGAAGCACTGCACACATGCCTGCCACGTCTATGGCTGGCACTTGAATTGTTCATGGATGGCGAGGACACCCGCAAGACCGCGACTGCCCTTGAATTAGCGTTGACGTTGAACTTGCCGATCGTTGCAACAAACGATGTTCATATGCACGTTCCAGAACGAAAGCGGCTCTTAGATACGCTTACAGCGATTCGCGTCGGCACTCCGGTCAGCAAACTCGGTGCATTGGTAGCTTCAAATGGCGAACGCCATTTGCGGCCACTTCAAACCTTGCAAGAGCTTTACCACGAAGGGATGTTGGTCGAATCTGTTCGCATCGCGGAAGCCTGCACTTTCACGATGGATCAACTGGCTTATGAATATCCTGCGAACTTAGTGCCACCAGGTCTCACTCCCGCCCAACATTTGCGCCAACTCACGTTTGATGGCGCCAACGAACGCTGGTCCTACGGCATACCCCCGGATGTTGTCGAGTTGTTGGAAAAAGAACTAAAGCTGGTTTCAGAACTGAACTACGAGATGTACTTTCTGACGGTCCACGACATTGTTCGTTTCGCACGCGAACGCGGCATTTTGTGCCAGGGAAGGGGATCTGCTGCGAACTCGGCCGTCTGTTTCTGTTTGATGATCACCGCAGTAGATCCTGCACGGATTCACTTGTTGTTTGAACGATTTGTATCGAAAGAACGTCACGAGCCACCTGATATCGATGTTGATTTCGAACACGAACGTCGCGAGGAAGTCATTCAGTACATCTATGAACGCTATACCCGTGACCACGCTGCCTTGGCTGCGACCTTAATCACCTACCGACCACGTAGCGCAATTCGTGACGTCGGGAAGGCATTGGGCTTCGATCTGGATTTGGTTGACCTCTTGGCGAAATCGATGTCTTGGTGGGATGCTAAAGAGGTCATCGACGAGCGTTTGCGTGAATTTGGATTGGACCCGCGTGCGTTAGAAGTCAAACAGTTTGTTGCTTTGGTGACCGAAATTCTTGGTTTCCCTCGTCATTTGTCGCAACATGTCGGTGGCTTCGTAATTTCGGAACGTCCACTTTCGCAACTGGTACCGATCGAGAATGCTGCGATGCCTGATCGCACAGTCATCCAGTGGGATAAGTACGACCTGGAAACGATGAATCTGATGAAGGTCGACGTACTCGGATTAGGCATGCTAAGTGCAATTCGAAAAGCGTTCGAATACGCCAACGAATTCCATCACCTGCGTGGATCCGAACGATTGACGTTGGCGACTGTACCTCCGGAAGATCCAGCGACCTATGAAATGCTTCAGCAAGCTGACAGTGTGGGCGTATTTCAAGTTGAATCGCGTGCGCAAATGTCCATGTTGCCACGCCTTAGGCCAGCGTGCTTTTACGACTTGGTGATTGAAGTCGCCATCGTACGGCCAGGTCCCATTCAAGGCGATATGGTGCATCCGTATCTAAAACGTCGCCAAGGGCTTGAACCTATTACTTACTCAAGTCCAGAAGTGAAAAAGGTTCTTGAACGGACGTTTGGCATCCCGATCTTTCAGGAGCAGGTCATCGAACTGGCCATGGTGGCAGCGGGTTTCACTGCAGGGGAAGCGGATCAACTTCGACGGGCGATGGCAGCATGGAAACGTAAAGGCGGTCTTGACGAGATTGGCCAAAAGCTGATCAACGGCATGCTAGAACGAGGCCATCCAGAAGATTTCGCCAAGAGAATATCGGAACAGATCAAAGGCTTTGGCGAATACGGTTTTCCCGAATCGCATGCAGCCAGCTTTGCCTTACTGGTATACGTTTCATCGTGGTTAAAACGACATGAACCTGCCGCGTTCTATTGCGGATTGTTAAACAGCCAGCCGATGGGCTTTTATTCACCCTCACAGTTAGTGCAGGATGCCATGCGGCATGACATTGAAGTGTTGCCTGTGGACGTGCAATGCAGTACCTGGGATTACCACTTGGAACGTACTGATCAGGTGTCGGCAAGTGATATTCGGCAGCAGGGCGCACTACGCGTGGGATTTCGTCAAATCAAAGGTTTGAACGAAGACGTAGGTCTCGTCATTGAAGCAAATCAGCCGTATCAAGACATAGACGACTTGGCGCGACGGGCAGACTTGAATGACCGCGATTTGACGTTTCTGGCACGCGCTGGTGCTCTAGCCACGCTTTGTGGGCACCGACATCAAGCGCATTGGGACGCAGCAGGTGTTGAAGCACCAACCCGATTGGCAACGATGGCGGAAGCATTTGAAGCCTATGTCACCGAAGTCCGGTTAGCGTCCCCTACAGTCGGCGACGATACTGTGTCGGACTATCGCTATTTAGGACTGACACTAGGAGCCCACCCAATGTCTCTACTAAGGCAACATGAAGTGTTTCGGCGTTGTACTACGGCAGCTACGCTGAGCACCTTGAGGCCAGGACGATATGTCCAGTTAGCAGGATTAGTGACGTGTCGACAACGTCCAAGTTCAGCGACAGGTGTGTTGTTCCTCACGGTCGAAGATGAAACGGGAAATGCAAATTTAGTAGCCTGGGAAGCTGTGGTTGAAAGATTCCGAAAAACGCTCGTGCATGGGCAATTGCTGATGGTAAAAGGCGTTATTGATCGAGAAGGGGAGGTCGTGCATGTGATGGTTGGGTATGCACAAGACATGACTGAATGTCTTGATCAACTAACGACATCAGATGAAAAAACAGGTACGTTGACTCGTTCACATGATTTTCATTGAGCGCTAAAAGTGACGTGAGAATTACCTATCGCCGAAGCAGCCCTGGTACTACCACTATTAGAAGAACACAACAATGGATAAGCGTAGAAATCACTCGATGGGATACGATTGCGGACTCTTTGACACGGCAGCTCACGTATTCAAAGCCAAGTCTATGGCTTTCAAGGAGAAAGGCAATCAGCGTGCACAAGAGGCACGTGAATGGCACTTTAAAACAGAATAATTGACCTGCATCAGGAATGGATTGTGAAGAGATTGAGGAGCAAAGCTAGATCGATGTCCAGAGAGCAACTAAGCAACGATGGTTTAGCAGGTCCATTTATGCTCGCAGATTGTTCTATTCTCGATGCTGTGTGCGAAGTGGCTATAGAGTTGCAACTATTGCAAGCTCAGCAGAACAAGCTCGCTGCGTTAGCAGGCAGAGAAGATCTGCAACGTTGGACGACATTGATTAATCGGCACATGGCATTTCAGCCGATTCAGGACTTATTTGGAGATGCAAATTTGCACGCTGTGATAGCAGAACATTTTGGCACTGGACTGGTGCTGTGGCAGACCAAGTTTTTCCCTAAGTACCCAGGCGTGGGAGAGAATAAATGGCATCACGATCGCATGATGGAAAATGGCAGCGACCCTGTCAATCTCTACGATACTAGCAACCATTTTTCATTCGTAATTGCGTTGACGGATCTCGGAACCGATGCAGGTAGGATCGAGTTCATTCAAGGTTCACATCAACCAATCGATGGTTTAGACCGAGATGACTTGGCACGTCTATTCCATAAAATGCCTGAGGTAGTTCACGACAGGATCAGACCGCTGACACTAAAGCGGGGGGAATTTGCAATATTCCATTCCCAAGTATTGCATCGTTCGCTGGCGTATGGTCATCGCGAGGAGGATTGGCGACCCGGTTATTTTGGCGCGCCGAATCCTGTATTAAGACGACAAGCGGACGTGCGTAAGGGAAGGGTCTCGTTGGCAGCTCGACTGGCTCGGAAGGAAACTGTCATCACGGAACGATGGGGGGCTAATCCTGCAGGCGCTCCTACAGCGATCGCGGAACCTGTACCTTATTACGACGAGAGTTCTCAACAGGTGGTAAGAAAAGAAACCGCTGTTCTACCTTTTAACTAAGCGACAAGGATTGCGTTTATTGATACGCATAGATCGACGGAACGCGTTGATCACAGTTCGTTACGCTATTTAAAGAAAAATGGCTCCGCCTGCTGGGCTCGAACCAGCGACAGGTTGATTAACAGTCAACTGCTCTACCAACTGAGCTAAGGCGGATTAGGCGCGGATTATAAAAAGCGATAGGCTAAATCGGTAAGGCTTCCAACGCACGTCGGCTGGACTTGAAGCAGATATAACGTCCTTAAAATTGCCGCGATTTCCCCACGTACCATCCCATGCCCCGCGTTACTTACGTTGAATTTGATGGCACGCCACACGAAATCGATGCCGCAATAGGCACGTCTTTGATGCTCAACGCCATTAATAACAATGTTCCGGGTATCGATGCGGATTGTGGAGGCGAATGTTCGTGCGCGACGTGCCACGTCATACTCTCTGACGAGTGGTTTGATCGTCTCGGTGAACCGAGTGAAAATGAAGACGCGATGCTTGGGTTGAACCCCGAGCGAACCGACAATTCTCGGCTTTCGTGTCAAATCCCTGTGACAGAGGAAATGGACGGACTTGTCGTCTCTTTGCCGGAATTCCAGTTTTAGCTACGACCGCTCGGCACGTTAGCACCTCAAGATCAAGCAGCTAACGCCAATGAGTTTGGAAAATCCGACTGCGAAAGTCGACATTTCTCGACACCCACGGTTTACTCAATATAGTTTCTAATCTGGTACGGTAGCTTAGAGATCTTTCAGAAACTGTACATCGTACAGTGGCCAAGTCGATGTGCGACCGACATGCGTACGCACTGGAACGTTTGCGAACTTTAGAGCACGTTTGGGATGAAATCTATCAATATAGGAACTAAGACTTTTGGCTCGAGTTCGTTTCCCACTTTTTACTTCAATAGGAAGAACCGAGCCATCTTGTGATCTATGCAGAAATTCGATCTCCGCTCTAGCTTGCTGCCAGCTATACATTGGATACGAAACGCGCGCTCGATATTCAGTTGCGAAGAAATTCTCGGCGTAAAAACCTTTGTAGGTCAAGTCTTGCTTGTGATGGTCTGTGTAGGTGAGTCCTAGTAGATTTCCGAGAAGTCCAATGTCAAATAGGAAGAGTTTAAAAAGGTTCTCCTTTGCGATCGCTGCCAGAGGTGGATTTGGTCGTGAGTCGATCAAACTGCTCCGCCATAGAAGGCGTGCTTTCTCAAGCCAAGCAATCGGACTACGTAGACTCGCATATCTGTTTTTACCAGGCAATACGTCATTAAAACGGTATCGTTGTACTGACGTGTCCACGTATTGCGCGAGCTGGCTCCCAACGTTTCTGAAGACCGCTTCAATCTGAAATGCAGGAACGTGCGAGTCATACTTGCCGAAGTCTCGAATAAATCCTGCCAAAATAGCTTGCTGGATCTCGGTGATTCGCTGAATGCGTGCGTTAATCCCATCTAATGGTTCAATCCAAGCCGCGACAGTTTCAGGCATGCCTCCAACGAAGTAAAAATCACACAACATGCCCCAGAGTAGATTGTGAACCGTCGAATTTCGAACTTGGTTTTGAAACGCTGTTATTAGCGAGGGAGACCCACACGCGTTGATAAATTCTTCGAAGCACATCGGGAAAAGTTCAAGCAATTCAACCTTACCGACGGGAAACGATCGCATCAGCCCGAGATTAGAACCGGATGCGCAAAGGAATATATCTGGTCTACGTTCTGCGAAGTACTTCAAAGAACTTAGCGCACGTTCGCACTCTCCCACCTCGTCAAAGAAGATAAGGTCGTGCTTCTGATCGATGTCCCGACCTAACGCCAATCCGATTCTGTTTAGCAGTGCATCCGGGTGTAGCTCACCTTCAAAGACATCACTTAGACTCGGATTCTCCAAAAAGTCAAGTTTGTGAATACGACGAAATTCGCGTTCGCCAAAGATGCTCTCAACGAGATATGTTTTGCCGGTTTGTCGTGCGCCGTCTACCAGTATCGGCTTTCTATCTGAACGGGTTTTCCAATCAATCAGCGTTTGATATGCTAGGCGTTCCACTTGCCACTTAAATATTTAAAGGCCGAATTTTAGACAAAATTACATTTTTATGCGCGTAAAAGTGCCTTAGATTACATTTTTATGCGCGTAAAAGTGTTGTTCTGAACACTTTTTATAACGTAACTAAGCGTACCTAGAAGCCGTTCACTGATTCGTCATCGTAAACGCATATTTTTGATTGGTTTGTGGCATAGCGGAATTGATTCGACGACTTGTCAGCGTTCGTTCACGTTCACTCGCGCGTCGTAACGACGATGAAATCCGAGCCGCAATGACGGAGACGTTCACTATGCGACGCGATCGCGACCGTCTGGCTTCACACTCAAGCTAGCGAATCAACTGTCCAACGAACAGCCTTGTCGACCGAAATCCGTTTTAATTTAGGCCTCTAGTGGCTCGAGATCCTTCAACTCAGCGGGATCACGCACAAATGGATCGGGGAATTCAGGTCGCGTCAACCCTACGTATCCCTTGTACCCATGATGCTCTTCTTCGATGTGCAGAGCTCGTTCGGGTATGACAAATCGAGTTCCCTTGACACACTCATGGATTGTTTCAGTAGCGGGATCCTGAAACCTGAACTTACCGTCCGTGATGTAAACGTAGAGCCCGATCGCGTGCCAATGCAGAGGCGTACCACCACTTGGTTGTGCATCAAACTCGTCGTGACCGCCATGAAGCGAATGCTTCTTGATATCGTCCTGAATTTCATCAACGGTATCGAAGAAATTGTGATCTACTGTGATTTCTGTACTCATACCCATCCCTGCATTTTTGCTGCTTCGTTTCGCACGAACTCAGGTGTTCCCAACAACTGTCGGTTTAGTTCGATACGCTTGAACCAATAGTGTAACCCCAAGAGGTCGGTAAAACCCATACCGCCGTGTACCTCGGTAGCTTTTCGTGCAACGAATCGTCCCACTTCCGCGAGGTGAGCTTTTGCATGGCATGCAGTTAAGCGTGCATCCTCTGGAATTGCATCATACGCATGCGCAGCGTACCACACTAGGGAACGGCAAGGTTCCAATTCCGCAGCCATTTCTGCACACATGTGTTTTACCGCCTGGAAAGATCCGATTACGCGGTTGAATTGTTGTCGCTCGCCGGCATACGCTACCGCTTTATCTAGCATCGTCTGCCCTGCACCAAGAGTGTCCGCAGCGACGACGACACGTCCTGCGTCTATTACTTTGGCGAGCGTGCCTGACGGATCACTCGTGCTTGAGAGTGGCTCACTCGATGATTTTTCGAACACGAGCTCACCCACGGATCGCGTTTTATCGATCGTGTAAAGCGGCTTAAGTTCAACTTCACTCCGTTCGACAAGATGCAGTTCACAATCTGCTGTCGCGACGAGCATAACGTCTGCATTCTGAATATCTAAAGCGAACATCGAGCGGCCGCTTACGGATGCGCCGTCACTCGTTATAGGATCGTTGTCTCGTGCGCCGACATGGTCCCCAAGCGCCACGCCACAGGTTATTTCGCCGCTTGCGAACCGTGGTAACCAAACGTTTTTCTGCTCGTCCGATCCTGCGAGTTCGATCGCTATAGGCGCTAATACGCTTGAGCCAATGAACGGTACTGTTGCGACACTGCCTCCCAGCGATTCTGCGATCAGTGCGGCGTCGAGTAATCGTAAACCGACACCACCATAGTCTTCACTGATAAGCGTACCTGGTATACCGATTTGGGTGAGTCCGTCGTATAGCGATGGGTTCTTTGTTTGTTTTTCTGTAGCGTCAGCGCGTACGACGTCCAAGCTACATTGATCACGCAAGAGGTGGTCGACTGTTTGCTTAAGGAATTGCTGCTCTTCGCTTAACGCGAAATCCACTATCGATTTCTCCGCTTATGCCGATTTAACTTCGACTTTGGGTTCTTTGGGTAATCCGAGCGCACGTTCGCCAATCATGTTCTTTTGAATCTGCGCGGTGCCGCCACCGATGATCAAACCTAAATCCATCATAAATCGCTGCTGCCACATACCCCCGGCTCGGATGTGGTCACTTCGATGGTAGAGCGTACCAAGTTCACCCAGTGCATCGATCGCCATCGCAGCCATTTGGTGGTTTAGCTCGCATCCCTGCAACTTAATAATCCATCGAGGCAAACCGGGTTCTTCGTGTTTTCGCTGAGAAGTCAGCACTCGCATGCCGTTGTACTTCATCGCAAGCATCCGTCCCTGGAGTTGGAGTAACCGATCCCGATGAGCAGGATTGTTCATGATTGACTCACCATCGACGTTTTCGTTGCTCATCAGCTCCTCGATTTCGCGAAAACGGTTCTCCGCTTGGTGAGGATCGCCAAGTCCTTCACGTTCATGTTTCAAGGTGTTGTTCGCAACGAACCAACCCTCGCCACGTTTTCCAATGATCTGATTCTTCGGGACCCGTGCGTCTGTAAAGAACACTTCATTGAACGTTGCTTCCCCTGTCATCGTTACGAGTGGTCGCACTTCGATTCCGGGTGTATCCATAGTAAAGACCAAGTAGCTGATTCCCTGGTGCTTCGGCGCATCAGGTTCCGTACGCACTAAACAGAACATCATGTCCGCATGTTGTGCACCGGATGTCCAGATCTTCTGTCCGTTAATGACGAAATCGTCGCCGTCTACTTCAGCTCTGGTAGTTAAGGACGCCAGATCCGATCCGCTGCCTGGTTCGGAGTAGCCTTGACACCATGTCATCTCACCCCGTATGGAAGGAGGAACAAGCCAGCGCTTTTGCTCTTCAGTGCCAAGTTCGAGCACGGTTGGAACGAGTCGGTTGTCTCCGGAGTGACCCGGTCGCACACGAGCCTTCGCAAATTCTTCTGCGATGATATGAGCCTTAAGAGGGTCGGGCTCCTCGCCACAGCCACCGTACTCTTTAGGAATCGTGCGTGCGGCGTAACCGTGCTCAATCAGTAACTGTTGCCAGCGCTGCGCGGGATTCGGTCCGTCCTCTTTCTCCTCGCGATTCGCTGGCGGTCTAGCCACCGCGCCCGGAGAAAGATGTTTGTGCTCATCAAGAAACTGACGGAGTTCGTTTCGAAATGCGTCGTACTCTGCGCTATATTCAAGATCCACTGGAGACGACCTTACGTAATCAAGACAGTTTTTGTGTTTGGTAAATCACCAATCTATCGAAGTATAGGACTCACGTGAGTACTAGCTCGACGGATACTACTAATAAGCCAGTTCGTGCATGCCTTTCCATTCAAGCCAGCAATCGCATAGAGCATCCACAGAGTTTTCAGGGGACGATGGGTCGCGCGCTGAAGATACAAGTCGAAAGTACGCCATCAACCGCGGCGAATTGCCCTCTAATCGGGTAGAACCGTGAGGAACCGCGTGTAGTGTTAAGACCGCGTCGCCGGGCTTTACCTTGATCAACGTCGGTCTCGGCCACATTCGCCCGTCTGACGTGTACTCTGCACCGTCCGAAAACTGCTCTCGCACTTGATCGGGGTAGTGCCTTAGTCCACTGAAGTTACGCGCATTGGTGTCGATTCGCTCCCATCCAGGTCCATCCGGACCAAGTGGTCCTCCTGCATCACGTTGGTATTGAAAGAAGTCGGCAATCGCGTGATGTGCGCCGCGCAACAAACCGAGGTTTCCAGCACCTTCAACCAATTGATCCGAAAGTGGAATTCCGAGAAGCGCGGTGAAATTAAGTACGTGCGTTCCACCTGGATATGTCCGACGAACCCCATTGCGTGCGGGGTCGCGGTTCCATCGAGTTAGTTCCTCTTCGTTCATCGGACGATCGGTGCGTTGATGAACTGGCGCCGCACCATTCCATAGTCCATCAAGATGTCCGTGCCAACCATAGAAAGGTAATTCATCCGCGAAATAGCCGGCTTCATTAATGCCATTGCCCGGTTCATGCGGGAAAATCGTTGCTAATTGCGCGCCGCGGATCGGCCGAAAAGGGTGTCCAAGGGCTTCAGTCATCGAGAGCATGAGCGGGCTATCTGTAGCCACGAGATCGAGGATGCTGGAGTTGCTACCCGCTTGAGTGGCTGCGCGAACTGCGTTCTGAAATCTTGTCTCTACCTGAGGGTCTGAACGACCGTCGTTCCGTTTTTTTGCTATCGAAGCTTGCCATATCGCGGACAGGCCACCGTAGACCATGCGAACAGCGCGAGTTACAGCTTCGGGTGGGACAATATCTCGGAGGACGACGAATCCGTCCTCATAAAAAGACTGTTTCTCTTCGGGAGTCAAGAATCGAAGCTAGAAAGCTTGCGTCTGCTTGAGTCCAACAAGGTCAGAAGCGTGCAAGTTAAGGTCGTCCACCACCATATTGAAGAAGAAAACCTCGCGTTCGGTTATTCGTTGGTCCGCTTTGATGATGTTTGCGAGCGCGTTAATCAGTGCGATCTTTCGCTCAACAGGGATTCGAATGCTCACGGCATTTAGGTAGCGACTGAGCGAACCTTCCTCGTAGATATGTGAATTGGCGGCAACACGAATGTCGCCATCGGTGACTTCTTGTCCGGTAAGTTCACACACGATATCTCGTACGAGCCCTATTTCAGCCGGATGGATGTTTGAATCAACACTCGTTGCACGAGACAGGGTCATCAAAACCGTTTCGTTGTACAGTTCTTCAACTTCTTCGGCCGAGCCGCTCGTTTCGTCAAAGAGCTTGAATATGGCACTCAAACTGGATCGAATCATGGCGAAATTTGTGCTCTATACGGGATTGAGATGCGGAGATTTTAAGGGTGGGTAGCTAGGTAACGATTAGATTCTGTTACCGTTCAAGGTGCTGCTGCATAAACTCAAAAGCAAATCGCATCTCCGCAGCAGGTACTTCAGGATGCAAACCTGGATTTGCATGAATTCTCTTGTCTGACGATGCAAATGCGTCAAACAGATCCAAATAGCCATCTCTAGAAAATAACTCGTCTTCAAGCTGCATGAGAAACAGAATCGGGCAGGTGAGCTTAGCGGCATCCGTCAACATACGTGTACCAAGTCGATTTCCAATTCCTTGTGAACCAAGCAGACCGAGTGTCGCGACTACAACATGTAACCCCTGAGAAGAATCGGCAAGCATGGGGATACCGAAGATCGAACCCATCGATAAGCCGAAGTACGCTAGCTGATTCAGATCTGTACTCGACTCTGATCGAGCTAGCGCGATAGCGAATCGCCAATCCTCGTTCATGTCATCCACCATCGTTTCGCGTCTCATCTCCGCACCGAATGCTTCGCGACCACCAGGTCCAACCTGACGCAACCCATGTACCGGGCCGTCGATTGAGACCACCATGTGACCAGCGTTGACGAATCGACCCGCAAGATATGGAATAGGCGCTTGGTAACGATTACCCGATGCGCCGTGGCCGAATGCGACCAAAGAGGAACTTACGGCGCCCTGTGGCTGCCAAAGTGCACCCGTCCGTTTGCGTCCAGAATCGGACTCTGCGATGAATTCTCGCGTGGCGTGCATTGCGCCGTCATTCGCGTCTGACCACTGCACAGGGGAAACCGCTTCGTTCATCTTGCGTCCGATACCTTGTACACTGAAGAGTCAAAGCATAGATTCTTGATCACGTGCCACTCATACGTTTGGCATCACGTCTTTGGCTAGTCGTTCGATCGACGCGAATCGCGTATCGAAATTCGGCAATACCATCACTTGATTCAATCCTGCTTGTTCGAGTGCCTGAAGCTGATCGATGAGTTGATCACGCGTACCGATCATTGCAGACGCCAGCAGAACTTCCTTCGTTAAAAAGCGTTCCTCTTCAGGTACGACGTAACAATTGTGACCTGCATGGATGCGTTGGTGACGGCGCTCTTCTGGGTACGACTCGATCATCTTCACATAGTCGTCCCACACGTACCTTAATACACCCCCTGGTTGCCGTCCGAAGTTTCGAACTTGCTCGTAGGAGTAGTGGATCGCTGCCATTGCCATCGCACCGCACTGAGCCTTGACCCGATCCGAGTCAGCTTCCTCTCCGTCGTCGAGTACGACGATCGTTGTCAACGCTGTAGTGTAGTAATCCTCGCTATCTAGGTCACGATCGATTTGGTTGGCACCGGTCTCCAGCATGTGTTTGATATTGAGCATGACGGCGGGATTGGCCGGGAGTGCCAATACGGCACCATCGCCTAGTTTCCCAGCGACGGCGAGGGACTTTGGTCCAAAACCAGATATGTAAAGCGGTATTTCGTCCTTGAAGTTGACGAATCCATCGTCAGGCATCACGTGTCGAATTGGAATATCGCGTCCTCTAGTGTGATAGAAACCTTCTTCGCCTCGCATCAGGGGTCGTAGCGTATTGACGTACCGTTCAAGATCACGTACTCGGTCTGGCGGTAATCCCATGACTCGCATAGCGGTATTGCCTGCACCTAGACCTAAGAACGTACGACCAGGTGCGAGTGCATTGATCGTCGCGATGCTACCAGCGGTAACTGGAGCAGGACGTGTACCAGTAATCGCTACACCCGTGCCAAGCCGAATCCGTGATGTACGTGTCGCAGCAAGCGCGAGAGTAGCGTAGCAGTCGGACCAGAGCATCTGGCTATCAGCGCACCAAGCATGGGAATACCCCAATTCCTCCGCACGCAGGATGTAGTCAATGTCGTTCACATGCGACGCAACACATATTCCGAAATCCATCTGACTCTTCCTACTACCAACCACGCACGCCAGGAACCGGAGGTGTTTCAGGCGGACCTGCAAAGCACTGCGCTATTTCCATCCATGCAGTGGCTGAATCCCCCCGAACATCAAGAGTAACTTCTTGTATGTTTCGTCCTTGCGTTACGACGTGAGCGAACTCAACGGCTGATCCAGCAACGAAGTTAGTATCCGAAGGATCATTCCACGTCCATTCGGCACCCGAAGGTGCAGAGAGTCGAACGTAGGGAATCGGTTCGGGAATCTCGAGCTCTCGATTAATAAACGTCCACCCGTACGTAGCAACGCCGATGTGACATATGTTGCGAATGCGATCCGAATTGACTCGTTTCACACGGAGCAAGTCGTATATGTCTTGACCATGAGACCAAGTCTCCATCTGGCGTGCCGTCGCCATCATGCGCAGACCCATATCTGGACCGAACCACGGCGCCCTGATCTGTGGGTCAACTCGTTCAAATTCATCACAGAGACGCTGCTGGTACTGATACCACCGATCCATGAGCGCACGGCCTTCGAGCGGCTCCGGTTCCGAAGCACGGTACTTTTCCCGGTTATTCATCCAATCCCGAAATCCATCGGGATCGGTAACCGAGTGTAGTGCCCAACGATCTGCATCGTGGAGATGCTGAACCACCCAATTAACAGTGCGGTTCTTAAACGGCGTCTCTAAAGTCCACTGATCGTCTTTCAATGTGATGAGGAGTTGGTGTAACGCCTCACCTTCTTCACGAAAATCATCGATCTGTTGCATGCTGTAAATCAGATTAGAGGTAAAGAACGACGTCTACCGCCGCCCGCTTTGAAGATTGCATTGCTTAATGCAGGCGCAACTGGTGGTACGCCTGGTTCACCGACGCCCGCTGGTAGATGATCGGAGTCGATTAGCTCAACGGAAATCGACGGCGCATCCGGCATTCGTGCGATTAGATAACCATCGAAATTGTTTTCTTGAATCGTACCGTCCTTAAATGTCAATTTAGCACGTTGTGCTGCTGACAACCCAAAGACGACTGCTCCTTCCATTTGAGCGATGCAGGTATCTGAATTCACATATGTACCACAGTCCAAGACCACATGCGCATTCGTAACTTTGTAGTTCGGATCTGATCTATCGACTTCCAAAACCGTTGCAACGTAGGACAGGAAACTATGGTGAACAGCAACACCAAGCGCATGACCGTCAGCGATCTTTTGGTCCCAATCGGAGTTCTCGCGAACTTTCCTCAGGACATTTCGAAGCCGTTCGATCTTGAACTCGTGACCCGGCTCACTCGGTAGCGCGCCTTGAATCACATCCATACCGTCCCACATCGCCAGACGATAGTCGATCGGATCCATCCCTGCTTGCTCCGCAAGTTCGTCGATAAAGACATTTGCGCCGAACGCGTGGAAGATGTTGCAGACGGACCGCAACCAACCAATACGTACGCCGGCTTTGAGTCCAGCGGCTTCAATAGACTGATTCTCACATCGATAGGGGGTATTGGTGAATCCCATATCGAGCTCCCAATTTGCAGGTTCGACCATATTGGGCGCTGCGACTGTCGACATGATAGAAGGGAATGCTGTTCGTTGTCGCCAAGCAGTTGGCATGCCGTTTTCACCCAACGTGGCTTCGTATCGTTGTACGCTCGGGGCGTGGAAATAGTCGTACTGAAGATCGTTTTCGCGTTGCCACTGTACACGTATAGGTCGCTTAAGACGTCTTGAAAGTTCGACCGCCTCCAAGACAAAATCGGGTTTTGATTTCCTTCCAAATGCGCCCCCGAGTAGGGTCGGGGTGACCTTCACGTTCTCAAGCGCGAAGTTCTTAGCGCCAACGATCGTATTGCGTGTTGTTTGAGGATCCTGCACAGGTGCAAGGACTTCAACCGCATCGCCTACAACATTCGCAACCGCAGAAGGTGGTTCCATCGGCGCGTGGCTAAGAAATGGGGTTTCATAAACCGCTTCAATCTTCTCTTCAGCACCTTCGAGCATGTTGTTGGCGTCGCCAACTTCATGCCAAACGTTCCCGGGTGCCTCTACTGCTTCGCGAAGGTCCTGCTGAAAGGTATCGCTATCGAAATCTTGATTCGGCGAATCAGACCAGTTAATTTCGAGTTCCTCTGCGACCTTGATACCCGTGAAAGTGTCTTCCGCAATTACAGCAACGCTTCCGACCGGATTAAATCCGATAGGACCGGGCGTCGCATCAATGGTCTCAATACCAATAAACCTAGAGTTCGCTTTCGCACTGTCCGGTACTTTTACGTTGAGTGGCGATGAGCCAAGTACGGGCGCATGGACCATGACCGCAATCGCCATGTTGGGTAGTGTCACATCAGCGCCATACGCAGCCTTTCCGGTTGCGACGTCCTGTGCGTCGACATGTATACGGGATTTGCCGATGTGATTCCAATTTTCTCGGGATTTGAGTGTAGGTGACTCCGGTACCGCCAGCTTGCTCGCGGCATCAGCAAGTTCACCGAAAGCTGCGCGACGCGATGAAGCGGCATGATGTACCGTGTGCTCACGCGCCTCGCACTCTGAGGCATCGACACCCCACGAATCAGCCGCCGCTTGAACGAGCATCTCTCTGGCAGCCGCTCCTGCGTTTCTCAATGGCATAAAGAAATTCTTGATGCTTCTCGATCCGTCCGTGTTCTGATCGCCATATTTCGCATCGCCCTCGGCTTGAGCGACGACGACCTTTTCCCAATCGGCCTCAAGTTCATCACATACAACCTGTGCGACCGCGGTTTTGATACCTTGTCCCATCTCCGATCGGTGGCACGTGACGGTGACAACGCCATCGGTGCCTATCGCTACGTATACGCTTGGCGAGAGTGTTCGTGTGCCATTCGCGTATACGGGATTGAATCCGCTTGTATATGCGTAAGAACCAACCACCAAAACACCTGAGGAAACTAGGAAATTACGACGTGAGAGATTGTTGAGACTTACGGAGTTCATTGTCTTGCCTCCGCGGTTCTGCGAATCGCTTTGCGAATGCGACTGTAGGTGCCACATCGGCATATGTTGCCGGCCATCGCGACGTTGATGTCTTCATCGGTTGGCGCAGCGTTCGTTGCTAACAACGCTGCCGCCGACATGAGTTGCCCGGATTGGCAGTAGCCGCACTGAGAGACGTTTTCGTCGACCCATGCTTCGATGAGGTCCGGTTGCTGATCAACGAGGGACTCTATCGTCGAAACATGTCGTCCTGACACAGCCGCAACTGTCGTCAAACACGACCGGGTTGGTGTACCGTCGATCTGAACGGTACATGCGCCGCATAAACCGCGACCACAACCGAATTTAGTACCGTTAAGATCTAAGTGGTCGCGTAGCACCCACAACAGTGGCGTGTTTTCGTCGACATCAAGTTGATGCTCTACGCCATTTACATTTACCGTGATCGACATTCATTACCCCTTCATCGAAATACGAATCAGATTTTCTATGTTAGCACCTACACGCGACTTGATCTTACGCGCATTTTTGTCTCACCAATCTGCTACTTCGAATCTTCCTCGAGTTCTTTTAGCATGCGTTTTAGTGCGAAGTGTTTGTAACTGTCAACTGCTAGTTCTCTAAAGATGTCCATGCAATCAGGACCTTTGAGTTTCAGTTGAATCCACCCGTTGTGACCCGTGTAGCGAGGAATGCTGAATCGATCGTCCGTAATAAGAGTTGATTGTTGATCTTTTCCGACCCATATTTCCGCACATGGAGCACCACCAACCACGTAGGCGGTTGCGAATGTCTTCTTCCCAGCTTTAAACGACGGATTGCCAAACTGAGGTACCTCCGTTACTTCAGGCAGACTGAAACAGAACGACCGTATCTTCTCCAGTTGTCGACGGCAATCTGGATCATTGAACGCGTCAAATTCCACTGGGTCGATCGGATGTGTAGGTGGCGGAACATCAGGTATCACATCTTCTATGAGTTCGGTACTACGGCTCGTATGGAGATAAGCCTCAGCCACCTGGTACTGGATTTCGTCCCATGAGAGGTTCTTGTCTAGATTCACGCCTAACCAACCTCTAGGACCGAGGTAGGGAGGTACGAAGTAGCTCTCACTATCCATGGCTACACAATCCTGTTGAGAACCGTCGGGCGAATTGAGCCACAGAGCTACACGACCATCGCCGTGATGGTTTACAGCGTATTGAGCAAAGACCTTCCCATTAACGCGAAAATCAGGAAAGCCGTGGCTGTGATGCGCCTCAGAATCGTCGAATGCGAGGCACAAATCATGAACCGCTTCCGTAGGAGATCGTTTCGACATTTTTCTAGATCGGTCCTTAATCGTTAGGCAGTATAAAAAGTAGTGTACTCGGCATAGAGGATCCTCTCATATATCACCCCTCATAATTCGCGCGCAAATTGGTGCGACATGACAATATCACACACCGTCTACGACGAGCTCGACTGCGATCCTAAATCAGGTCAATGGGTCGCCAAGCGGCTCATGAGTGAGCCGATTATTCATGCGGGATTAGACCCCAGCATTGGTGTCAATATTCAAGGTCCATCTTTAATTCGAGTGCCGGATTGGATTGAATCGCCGCTCGGTCGCTATTACCTCTATTTCGCCGATCACAAGGGACGGTTCATTCGATTGGCATATGCCAACGAGCTTCGTGGTCCTTGGCGCATCCATTCGCCGGGGTCGCTACGTCTCGAGAACTCACTTTTCCCTGCGGAACCCATTCAGCCTTCACAGCGAGAGAACAAGGCAGAGCAACGTAATTCGCCTCAGTTACTTCACAGCCGAGAGTACGAAGGTTCAACGCCGCATATCGCATCACCTGACGTGCATGTAAATCAAGAAGAGCGCCGGATTTACATGTATTACCACGGTCTGTTGTCATACGCCAATCAAAAGACACGTGTCGCAACGTCGGTAGATGGTCTCAATTTCATCGCCGAGGATCCGATTCTCTGCTATCCATACCTTCGCGTCGCGTCGATTGAAGATACGAACTTAGGCATGGTCATGCCGGGTGTCTTGTACCGATTGAGGCACTTGCGAGGTCCGTTCGACGACGGTCAGCAGCTATTTACGTCAAATGCACGACACCATGCGTTACTTACAAACCGTCATCGTCTATTCGTGTTTTGGTCGGAAGTTGGTGAAGCACCGGAGCACATCAAAGGCAGCGTGGTAGAACGAGTATTAGATAGAGAAACTCGTGAGGTCAAACACTTAGGAGCAATACTTAAGCCCGAACTTGACTGGGAAGGTGCTAGTGCCCCCAATGAGCCGTCAGTACGTAGCGTAGCCTACGGATGCGTGAATCAGCTTCGCGACCCATGTATATACGTAGAAGACGGACATGTCTATTTACTTTACGCAGGAGGAGGGGAATCAGCGATCGGAATCGCCGAGCTCAGCTGGAACCAAACAACGTGACGACAATCAAAGAAAACGACCTTCCATTTGCAACAACTCACGGAATGGAATTACTAGGGCGCGTATACGAACCGGAGGAATCGATTGGGTACGGGATTGTGATGGTGCATGGTGGTGCCTGGACAGCGAATGATCGGTTTACTCCACACGTCATGTCGCGTCTACTCGCTGACCGAGGTCTCGTGGTATTTTCACTCGACTTTCGATGCGGACCTACGTTTCAGCATCCAGCTGCGTCCGCTGATATAGCGGCGGGGGTTAGATACTTGCGCATTCACGCAGAGGATTTCGGAATAAAGCCCGACAAGATAGGTTTGATAGGGAGTTCATCGGGCGGTCATTTGGTGCTGTTCACAGCGCTACAACCTAACGTGCCGATGCACCAAACAACACCTGTCATTGATTGTGAACAGAAGTCCGTTGACGCAAGTGTCGCATACGTGGTTGCGCTTTGGCCCGTTTCAAATCCACTCGCAAGATTCGAGTACGCTTTGGAAGGCAAGCGACACGAGCTCGTGCGTGCGCATCAAGGTTATTTTGGATCGCGCGAGACTATGCATCAAGCTAGTGTTCAACGCGTTTTACGAAGTCGGGAGTTCACGCACCTTCCGCCGATCTTAATCGTGCAACCTGGCGAAGACGCGAACGTACCGCAATTTATGACAAACGATTTGTTATCGGCATTTCGAGGAGTCGGCCATGACGTTGAGTATCTTCACATGCCTGGCCTACCGCACGCATTCGCCTACGAAGCGTCGCCCGACACCGACGAGTGTGAGCAGGCTGTGTGGGACTTCATACACCCACTGATTGAGACCTAGACGTATTGCGACGATGTCGCTGCAGCCGTGAAATTCTCGGCCAGGATGTGAAAGTTTTGAATATCTGCGTTTACAACATCGAAGCCATTTTCTAGCACGTACGCGTAGCTCCTCTGGAATGAGGAGAGATTCGCTTTCAGCAGCTTCTCACTGTAGTGGTTATCGAAGGCACCCTCGTTTCCGCGACCACCCCACATACGCGGAGCCAACATACGGCCAGATTTCATCGCAATCAAACCAATGCCACTTTCGCGAGCAGCTTGAAGTTCAGGCTGTAACTCCTTGAGTGGTTTGGTGTTTTTAACCGTAGTCTTACTCGCCCAGTCGTACCATCCAGCCGGCGTCATCGCTAACATCGCGAGCGAATATTCACCGGAGGCGACTGCTGCACTTAGACATTCACTCGCATTCTCGTGTGTGGAGATCCCTAAATGGCTTACCTTCCCAGCCGCTTTGGCTCGTTCAAATGCGCTAAAAATCTCGTCGTTGTTCACGACTCTTGGATTGTTCGCGCCCATGATGTAGTACGCGTCAACGTGGTCTTGACTTAGGTCGATAAGGCATGTATCGAGCTTCGATTCCCAATCGGCTGCAATTGCCTTCGATTCCTCAAGATTCGGATTCGCTTCTGCACCTACCGAGACAAAATCCTTCGTAATCAGGAAGATGTCATCGCGGTGAGCGCCTGCGAAGTCGGCTAAGTTCCTTTGTGCGTCGTTGTAGTAGGAACTGGTACCGACATCAAAAACGTTTACGCCATGGTCAAATGCTAGGTTGAGTACACGGTCTGCGCGATTTCGTGATAAGGCTGCACCACATCCGTAGACAAGGCGACTCGCGTTGTAACCGGTTTTGCCGAGGACGCGATACGTCATCTTTGGGAACTTCGCGGCTTCTGCTGCCTCAGCAGCTTCAATCGCTGCACTCAATCGACCCGTTTTCAGCAAGGCGGTTCCACCAATACCTGCAAACGCTAATTGCTTCAGGAAAGTTCGGCGTTGCGTCATCGTGAATATTCATAGGAAAGAGTAAAAAATTCTACCACTTGTTATTCGGATCGGAGCACGCGGACACGTAGGTAACACAGGAATTCGAGCCAAATCCACATTTTTCGTGTCAGTTGCGTTGTGTGCTTCAGCGGTCTCGCAGACGTCGCTGTGCGTCAAGAATTACGCGTTCGCGACGTAATTAACGAGCGTAGACGTTGCAAATGTCGAGATTGCGTGTGTCCGATTGGTAGTTTTGACCAGTTGTCGTGGAGCGATGCGACCTAAAGCTATTGATTCCCAAGTACGTTAAACAGCAGATGTGAGCTGGTGATAACTTATTGATATGAAAATAAACTGGTCCCTTTTCGTCCGTTTGTTATCAAGCTCTAACTCTCGACAGCCGATTGAGCTTTGTAATTCAAAGCTTTATGTTAGAAACCCGCCACGGATTTTCTAACATTCGAGATTGCCCTTGACCTTCTGGTTGCCGGATCAGTGAATCTCATCATCATAACAATAGACGAAATAGCTTTGTGATTCAGCGTGTTAGTAGAGCTTCCTAACTATTCTTTGAATTTGCTGTCTTATTTGTTAGAATCCGACCGTGTTTACACGGCGCGTACCGATAACAAGCCGAAAGGTTGACAATCAGGAACGTGCTTTGTCAACATTGACAATCATCATGGTTTGTCTACGGATGGACAAGAACAACAAGGAGGCCCCATGAGCGTCTACAAACACCAGCAAGGAAACTACCAGAGTTATCGCGTTGCGCGATCGGTCGATGGAAAACTCTGTCAAGAGTATTTCCCTCGTACGCGCAAGGGATATCAAGAAGCGAAAAAACGCGACGAAGAGCTTGCGCGAGACCAAGAGCGCGCACAACAGTTCTTCACCGGACCTGCGCTCCGTTGGCAGAAAAAGCCGAAGAAAGTTGAAAGACGGACGTCTACCGCGAAGTCAAAGTCATCACTTCGTACGAAGTCTACGACGAAGCGAAGCATTCGTACTACGGCAAATGTGTCGATGAAAGCATCGCCGCAACGGGTAACCCGCAGTAGAGCAAGTACATCGGGGCGTTCGAGTGCGCGACGGGTGAAAGCTTAGTTTCCACGAGAAAATGCAAAAGCGGCAAACGATGTTTGCCGCTTTTTTTGTCAGTGGCGCTATCGAATTAGTGTATCGACACCGATAGGGCAGTGATCACTGCCGTCAATGTGAGGCCAAATAAAGGCGTTAGTAACGGTCTTCGCTGCAGATCTTGACGCAAGTACGTAGTCAATTCGCCACCCCACGTTGTTCTCCTTCGCGCCGCCCCATTGTCGCCACCATGTGTAGTGGTCCGGCTCATCGCGGTGTTGATTGCGGAAGACATCAACCCAACCGTTCTCCATCCATCGAGTGAATTCAGCGCGTTCTTCGGGCAAAAAACCGCTCGTTTTCGTATTAGTTTTCGGTCGTGCGAGATCGATCTCGGTATGAGCCGTATTGAAGTCGCCTAAAGCGAATGTAGGACCCGACGCTCGTAATCGGTCAAGTGCCCGTTTTACGCTCCTGTAGAACGCTAGTTTATAGGCGACGCGGCTGTTGTCCCGGTCTTTACCCGAGCCTTTAGGGAAGTAGATTGAAGCTATTGACAGTCGCCCGAATTTGGCGACGATGTAACGACCCTCAATATTGAACTCTTCTTCTGGGAGCTCAGTTATGACGCGAGTGGGCTTTTCGCGAGAGAATATCGCCACACCCGCGTACCCCTTTCGCTCCGCGGGAAAGAAGTTCGTATACCACCCGACAGGTTCCAATGTATGTTGATCGAGTTGCTCTGGTAAGGCGCGTACTTCTTGTAGACAGAGTACGTCTGCGCCGGAGGATTCGAGAAACTCGTGAAATCCCTTTCGTACACATGCTCGAAGTCCATTGACGTTCCAAGAGATGATTCTCATCACTAGCTTTCCTGTGCTACCGCCAGTTCAGTTGGTTGAGCGACGGGCGTTGGCGGTTTGGCGAGGAAGAAAAACACCGAGCCGACTAATGCCAATACGCCGATCCAGGTAAATCCGATTGCGTAGTTCTCATATCTGTCATACAGAATGCCGACAAGCAAAGGTCCGATCGTCATACCAATCATCGTGATCATCGATGTGAATCCGAGGACGCGACCAAAAATTTGCGCGCCAAAATAGTCCGCACGTAACGAAACGAGCAATGGAGCTCGGATACCCCAAGCGAATCCGTGGAGCAATGTAAACGCTACGACCATTAACGCACTATCAGCGAATGCCACGAAGAACATCGAAAGCGCATGGGAAACCAAGCAACCAGTGCACAACAGACGTTTATCGAATCGGTCACCGAGTAACCCGCCAATAAGTTGCCCGACCACTTGGCATATGAACATAAGTGGTAGAAAGGTACTGGCATAGGTGAGAGAGAATCCAAGACTGCGAGTAAGGTGCGGTAATAGGTGAACCATGACCGCTGATACCGTCAATAGCGCTACGCCATGGCCGATCGCCAGAAACCAAAATGAACGTGTCCAAAGTGCCTGACGCGTTGTAAATCGTAAAGGGGGCAACGCATCGCGTAACGCGATCGGTTCGCGGATGCGAATTCCGTCAGGCTCCTCACCGATTTCCCGCGGTGAGTGGCGCATGACCAGAGACAGCGGCGTCGTGACGACAAGAATGAAGAGTCCGGATAGAACTGCTGTCCAACGCCATCCAACCGACTGCAAGACAAGGGTGAGAATCGGCACTGCAAGTCCACCAAGTGAGAAGCCCAGTTGAGAACCCGCCACCGCCTTCGATCTGTGTCGTCGAAACCAATGAACGATCGACACCATCGCCGTCGCAAAGCCGCCCAAGCTGCCGCCGACCGCAATGAGAACGAATACCGCGTAAAAACTCCACACCGAATTGACGAGTGCAAGGAGCATGAAGCTGATTCCGAAAAGCAGATTTCCGAGAATGAGAATCAACTTAGGACCAAAACGGTCCGTTAGCCATCCTTGTATGGGTCCGAGTAGACCGCTCTCAACGCGCGTTAGTGCGAACGCGCCGGATACGATCGCCGCGCTCCATGCGAATTCTTCTTGCAGCAGCACGACGTAAGCGCCGTACGAATGCATCCAGAAGAGACCCGACGTGAATTGAATACCGGCAGCGGATAGAACGATCCACCATCCGTGAAAGACCTTTCCCTGAGGACGAAACGTCTTGTTGAATCGTTCGCTAAGCGCGATCAAGCAACAGCCTTAGCGAACTCAACATGACGAGCGGTACGTCTCTCTCAGAAATGAGCGACGATTTTAAAGAGAGGCAGGAGAGTCTGTAAAAAGACCTTTAACTAACGGTTTCAGCGAGCCTCGACGACGTGAATCAGACCGTCATTCAGTGAGCCGCTTCGAAATCCACCTAACTCCATCGCTACAAATCGATAGCCACAGGCTTTGATTTTTGATTGAATCTCATCGGCGTTTGCCATCACAATGTGCATCTCTGACTTGTCTACTTCGAGTCTTGCTACGTCATCATGGTGCCGAACGCGATACTGTCGAATTCCAAATCCTGCCAGCACAGTTTCCGCGCTCTCGATCTGCTTCAATATTGATTCAGTGATATGGGAACCGTAGGGTACGCGGCTCGATAGGCATGCAGCTTGTGGTTTATCGGCGTTATCCATTCCAAGGTGAGCGGCCAACACCCGGATCTCAGCTTTCGTCATACCCGCTTCGCTTAACGGCGAACGCACGTCAAAGTTCTTAGCCGCTATGAGTCCTGGGCGATGATCTCCAAGATCGTCAACATTTGTACCGTTGAGGACTATCTTGTAGCCTCGTTCTTGGGCAAGTTGCTCCAGACTCGTGTAGAGCGACGTTTTGCAGTGAAAACAACGATTGACTGGATTTGCGCGGTATTCACTCTTCTGCAGTTCATCCGTGATGATGACTTCGTGGTGAAGTCCCCATTTTCGCGCGAGATCCTTCGTGAGTTGAAGGTCACTTCTTTTGAGACTCGAGCTCGCAGATGTAACCGCTAGCGAGTTTTCACCAAGTTCCTGATTGGCGATGTGCGCAACCAGAGAACTGTCGACGCCTCCAGAAAATGCGACGATAACCCGTTCCATCGCTCGGATACTTGAGCGAATGGATTCGTGCTTATCGGCGAGGGAGGTTGGGAGCACGTCTGCAATATTCATAGTTGATTAATTCGGTGCGCTTGAAAGCCAGCCCCAAAACCGTTGTCGATATTCACAACGCTGACGCCTGATGCGCAGCTATTAAGCATACCAAGTAACGCTGCCAACCCATGGAACGAGGCACCATAACCTACAGAGGTTGGCACGGCAATCACTGGTTTAGCGACCAGTCCGCCGACCACACTAGGGAGCGCACCCTCCATACCCGCAACGACCACCAAGGTTCGACACGTCTTTATCTCGTCAAGGCGTGCGAATAGGCGATGGATGCCAGCGACACCGACATCGTTGATCCGTACTACCGGACTGCCGTAGAACTCCGCGGTAAGAGCAGCTTCCTCGGCGACACCCAAATCACTTGTTCCAGCCGTGATGACCCCGATTGGCGTTGATAACCGCTCCGGTTCATTTAGCACAAGCGATGCTAAGTTAGCCGTTTCAGAATACGTTGAGTCTGGAAATTCATCCTGCAACGCCTCCGCAGATTCTCTACGGACCCGCGTAGCGAGCACATTGTTTCCATTGTCAGCGATCCGCGTAAACGCCGACAACACTTGAGCCGTCGTCTTTGATTGCGCAAAGATCACTTCGGCTTGACCGGTTCGCACTTGTCGGGAATGATCGATCGTCGTTCCTTCGATCTCCTCGAAGTAGTTCGATGAGAGTTGCGACTTTGCCTCGTCTAAATCGAGTTGTCCGTCCTTAAATGCTCGGAGGATTTCCTCAATGGCCATCGGTGCCGTCCATATGCGAATCGATGGCTTTATCTATTTCTGCTCGAGCAACCAAGTAACTCAGATTACGTTCTTCCGCGATCGCGCTTACATCATCGTGTTCGGCCTTCCATCGTCTCGAACCATCCGGTAACGTGACAACTTTGACACGTACCTCACCTAGTGACGTAACGATCGTATCGAAATTACGTGGAAGCATCGACTTTTCGACAGACCAAGCGCGAACCCCGATCGTTGTAGAGTTCTGCAATACACAGTCAATGATTTCCTGCTTCAGCGAATGCGCTGCGAGAACGGAGAGCTTGGTGCCGGGACGGTTTTTCTTCATCGCGATCGGAGTGCAATACACATCTTTAGCACCCAAGGTGAAGAGTCGTTCACTTAATGGCTCGTACGCCTCAGGTGTCATATCGTCGATGTTGCACTCAATGCAAATATTTACTTCTGTTTCAAGTTCCGACGCAACCTCGCCGATCGACATGCGTACGACATTTGGTTGTTTGAAGTCCTTCGTTCCAACACCATACGCCGTTTTTGACGCTTTAAAAACCTTCGGATCACACCAATGATCGACGGCGTGTGCGAGGATCGTTGCACCCGTCGGCGTTGTCGCTTCACCGTCTACATGACCGCGTGTCGTTGGACAGCCTTCTAGCAGGAGCGCGGTTGCCGGCGCTGGTACAGGCATTAAACCGTGCGCGCATTTCACCATTCCGGATCCAAGTTCGACGTTTGAACAGTAGACGCGCGACGGAGAAATGTACTCGAGACAAATCGCAGCACCAACGATATCCACGATTGCGTCTACGGCACCGACTTCATGAAAGTGGACTTTTTCCACCGGTATCGCGTGTACTTCTGATTCAGCATGAGCGAGTAACTCAAACATGCTTATTGCGCGCGCCTTTACGTCGCCTAGAAGTCCGGACTTCTCGATTAGGTTTTGTATTTCCGTTAGGCCACGCGCAGCGTCACTGGAATTCTCAAGATTGACTGAAACATGAGTACCGGCTATACCGTTCTTTTTCCGCTGTTCAACCTTTATTTGATATTCGTCATCAAGCCCGAGTTTCGCCAGCTCGACTTCTAGATGTTCGAGCGGTACGCCCAAATCGAGCATACCGCCAAGATGCATATCTCCCGCTATACCACTGAAACACTCATAGAGTAGGTCTTTCGGCATAGGGAAGTGACACTACGCGAGTAGTTCGTGGGTTGAGTCGCAGAGTTCTGCAATATTGAGTCCGTATGTACATGCGTTGGCGCAAGGTGCACCGTTACAACTAACGCATGCACTCGCATCTCGGTTCAACATCGCGTATTCATCCCGAGCGTAACCGATATCACTGTAATCGACAGCATACATTCGAGTGCGCAACACCTCACCGACCTCGACGTTGTATGGACAAGAGCTATAGCAATCGTTACACAACGGACGACAGTAGGTGTTGCTATTCAGGGAGGCGTACTGATCGAGAAGTCTTAGGTCGCTTGCTTCTAGCCGTTCGGATCCGGACGCTCCCAAGAATTCAATGACTTGCGGTTCCGATGACATCGTAATTACGGCCGCATCGACGTTCTTGTTGGTAAGGACCCAACGCAATGCTGCTTGTGCATATGTGCCGTTTGATGTCTCATACGGTCGCATATCGTTCAATCGTGCACCACGTAGCGTTTTCATCACGGTTACGCCGACGTCAAGTTCCTTTGCGCGTTCAAGTAGAGCAGGTAATTTCGGTTGTAGCGCAACCATGTCAAAGCGCTTAACGAGCTTCTCGTAGAACGCAGGATCTTCGCCAAAGTTGTAGGCGACCAATATCACATCGGCCATATCTTGGTCAAACGCGTACGTCAGGCACCTATCTAAGTATCCTGCGTGACCCGAGATGCCACTGAATCTGATTTTCCCTTGTTCTTTCGCACGTGCAATGAACTCGTTCCACGCCTCAGACGAAATACGCTCGACTTCATTTACTGCATGGCACATGTATACGTCAACATAATCTGTTTGTAGACGTCGAAGGGAGGTTTCAAGGTGATTCATCAACCATTCGACAGATGCATCAGCTCTAGTAACAGCCTTAGATACGATGTAGACGTCATCTCGCACTCCTTTAAGAGCGTTTCCGAGGGTGGTTTCTGATTGACCGCGCGTGTAGCTGTGCGCAGAATCGAAGTAGTTGATCCCTTTATCAAGCGCAAAACGAACGAGATCCTCCTGTCCTGAACGTAGATTGCTGGTTCCCATCGAGATATCCGAAATCTCAAGCTCCGTACGCCCGAGCCGGTGATATGACTGCACCGTAAAAGGTAATGGAGTATCGGAGGCATGAATACCAGGAGCTACCGAGGCAGCCGTTCCGGCGATTCCGGTGGCCGCGGACCACCTTAAAAACTCTCGACGGTTGGTTTCAACTGGCTTACGCATATTGTGATTCCTCGGTATACGGTGGTGCGAGATGATGCGACTAACATTCGCACCCGACAATTGAACGACTTCCTCCTGCTTTTATCAAGTCACGAGCAGGTGGTCAAGCAACACAGGAGAACCGTCGTGCCTGATTACGACAATTATGAAAACTTGATTATCGACCGTGTTGGCACCGATGGACGTGTTGGCCGAATTCAGCTCCATCGACCCGAGAAGCTCAACGCACTCTCTCAAGAACTTTTGTATGAATTCAATGATGTATTGCATGACATGGAGGCCGATGACTCAATTCGTGTAATCATCGTTCGCGGCACCGAACGAGCGTTTTCCTCAGGATATGACCTAACCCCCTCAGGTGGTCGAGGCGCTGACGGCGTCGTCCGAAGATTCAAAAGCGTGGACGACAAGGGACGACGTCTCGTAATGGGCATCCGCACTGGCATGCAACAAATCACTGACATTCACATGTATTTCTGGAATATGGCGAAGGTCACGATTGCTCAGGTGAATGGATACGCGATCGCCGGCGGATGTGAACTCTGCATGATGGCGGACCTCGTTTGCGTTGCTGAGGACGCACAGCTAGGGCACCCAGGACTAAGAGGTCTCGGTACCTCCCGAACTGGCGTGATTTGGCCGTTGGTTATCGGCATGCGAAAAGCAAAAGAACTGTACTACACCGGTGAAAACGTCTCAGGTGTCGAAGCAGAACGGATCGGGATGGTGAACTATGCTTGGCCAAAAGAAGAACTCGAAGAACGCACCACCGCATTCGCGGACCGACTCGCAATCATGTCGGCAGACCACCTCGCCATTCTCAAGCTGAATATGAACCGGTTCTACGAGAACATGGGAATCTATTCGTCAGTCCGATCCAGTACCGATATGGATGCCGCAGGTCAAATGACCGGGTTCAGCTACGATTGGCAGGATAAAGTTGGCGAACTCGGCTTCCGTTCTGCAGTGGATTGGCGTGACGGTCCGTTCCGGGAAATGGATACCTACAAGGATTAGTCGATCAAATGACCGGCATGGTCAAATGCCCATGCCGGTCAATTACTCGAGGTTATAGATTCTCTCATCGATCCTGAGGAGGGTAGGGTGGCTCACCCCAATCTGCGTCGGGATTTTCATCGAATAACTGCTGAAAAATCGGTAAAACCCGATGCATGAACGTCGCGCCCGTTTTAACTTGCTCGCGATTGAGGCTGCCTTTGTACGTTGAACTCCCATGCGCGATCTGGTTGCGCAGGATATTTAACCTCGAGAACACGATGTTTAGTAGTCGACCGAATGAGCCACTATCCCTCATTGATTGAAGTGCTGACCGGTTTGCGGAACGCATTTCGTTTGCCCACGCCGATTCTTCTGGACTTTCTTGAATATCTTGCCAATACGAGCCAAAGATGTATTTATTGTCCAGCAAATTCCTTATCGAGTTTGAATACTCGTCCCAAAGGAACTCGTACAAACATCCGTCTTCTTTATCGAATCGTTGAATCTTGTCGATGAATTGACTTTGAAGTTGCCGATCGCTGATACGAGTCTCGCGTTCGTTCGTATTAGTACCGATCGTACTCTCCTTCGAGTAGAGTGCATTGAAAGCGATCCAGTAGAACAAGAACGCACTGTCAAAATCCTCATCCGACATGAATTCGTTCGCGCGGTCGGACCAGCTCCTGCTTCGACGCATTCGTAGACCAAAATTGGACTTCCGTGCATCTATGTCTGGTTCGCCCATATTCAATTCTTCCTTTCGACTCTACGAATCTAAATTTGATCAAGCATACGAGTCGATATCCGGCACTTTCTATGATCTGCGACGATGACACAGAGCAGATCTTCATCTGAAACGCCGCGCTTAACGAGTCACCGCAATTCGTTAGTGCGACAGACGAGGGAACTGAAGAAACGACGCTTTCGGAACGAGCAACAGTTGTTCCGGATTGAGGGATATCGAGAGATTGACCAAGCGCTCAACGCCGGTATCGACATTGAATACGCAATATACTGCGATTCAATGTCTCGTTTTAGCCTATGTGAAAGTACGCTCAATCGAATCAGAACAAAGAAGGAGATCGCACTTTATGCTGCTTCGTCAGGTGTATTCGCGAATCTAAGTCAATGGCAAAATCCCGATGGCTTGTTGGTGGTCGCGAAACAACGGTCCGAAGCGCTTGAAGCCCTTGACGTAAGAGCTAGTGATGTATTTCTCGTAGTCGATGGGTTCGAAAAACCCGGAAATCTGGGCAGCATCTTTCGATCAGCAGATGCGACGGGCTGTAATGGTGTCTTGATATCGGATCCCATCGTCGACCTTTTCAATCCCAACGTAATTAGAGCGAGCTTGGGTACGGTATTTACCACGCCATGTGCGGTTGCAGACTGTACCCGCGTTATTCAATGGCTTCGAAATAACCGCCTGAGAATCGTCTGTTCCTCACCTGAAGGCGATCGTAACTATCTTGACGTTTCTTTAGGATCTGGTTGCGCGATCGTGATAGGGAGCGAAAGAGGCGGGTTAGACGAACCGTGGTTTGAATCTTGTGACGATCTGATAAAGCTACCGAATGAAGGTTTTGCAGACTCCATTAATGCGGCGATGGCGGCGAACGTATTACTCTTTGAGTCGTACCGGCAAAGACTGAAAAACGTTTAACCAATTTCATTACAGAAGTGCTAGTACGTTCAACGTACACCATGACCCTCATTCTCTCGCAACGCTCGTCGCACGGACCATTTCAATCTCGTATCCTCAACACCGAAATCCCATACATCGTCCTCGTTCAATGCATAAACGAACTGGTACATTCTTGGTCGGCGACGATACGTTTGGTTATCCGTATCAAGCAATACGACGTGTCCATCTACGTTAGCGATCGCCACGATCGCGTGGTGCTCTCTCTCGCGACGGTCGTAGACTACGACGACGCGCAGTTCATTGGCTGGTACGTCGAAAAGTCGAAGTAGCTGGTATTTCGCAGTTGCGTAGTCTTCGCAATCCCCGCCACGATTCAAGAATTCCGTTAATGTCGACCACTCTTGTCCGACTTTCACGGTCGTTTCTCCGACAGCAACGTCTCGACGGCGGTCGCTTCGATAACGAGAGAACCGATTGATATATCGATTAACCAACCGCATGCGTTGCTCACGAGACAGGTCTTCGCCCCGTTTAAGTAAGTGGTGAATGGACTTTAACCTTCCATCACAAGTTGATTCATCGGCGATGCATCGGTTGAGCTTTTCTTGTTGTTCAGTGATGCGTTGAAGTGTCTGTGACCACGAAGGTAAATCCTCTGCCGCAGCGAGTGGCGGAACGCTGTCGTCAAACAGAACGACTAGATCGTTGTCTACACTTTGAGCAAGTGTGAACGAACAAATCGTTACTACGACGAATCCGATGCCAACGAAATGTCGACGCAGTATGCTGGCGGTTCTGTGCATCGCGTTTTTCTCAACCTTTTTACTCACAGCGTGCCAACCACTAGGTAGCGAAGCCGTGTTGCGAGATGCACCGTTTCATCTGTTGAAGTATCGGGCATTCCTTGGTACCGACAGTTCTGAGAGCATCCCATCAATTAGTCCTCTCTTGACGGACAAGCGAATGAGGGACTTCGTCATTCCAGACATCGTCGAAGTAAAGAGTAGACGATTTCGAGTGCACTCGCTCATGAACAAGCTTGCGGAACATGGCTACTACGTCGACTACTATGACGCGGGACTGACACTAACAGCGAATCAAGCTTTCGCACTTAAACAGGGAAATTGCCTTTCGTACACCCATATGTTCATTGCGCTCGCTCGAGAAGCAGGACTTGACGCCCGCTATGAACTCGTCAGAGCGCCGCCAATGTACTCTGTGAGTGACGGGGTACTCGAACACCAAGTGCACATTCGAAGTCGTGTCATGTGGCCGATGGAGTTCAGCAGATCCGATGTCGACGGTGTTTGGCGTATTCCAACGGGAGTCGCGCGATCGTTGGCGGCGCCGCGGGTCAATCTAGAACGCTACATCTCTGTTGATTTCAATGAACGCAACATTCGAGAGTTCGACGGGACCATTGTCTCAGACGATTTCGCGCTTGCTCTTCACCTCGCTAACAACGCTGTCGAATATTGGAAGCGTCGCGACGAAACAAAGGCGTTTTCGTACATTGTCGAGGCCATACGCCGTGCGCCGAGATACGCCGATCATTGGGTTAATCTAGCGACGTTTTACGCTCGTCAAGGATTAACTGACGAAGCACTTCTAATTAATCGATATGCGTTGTCATTGAACCCACATCATGTCATCGCATTGGCTGGTGTAGTGCAACACGCTGAGAAAGGCGAGTTAACCCGCGCGAAATCGCGCCTTCAACGGCTTCGTAATAACAACCCGCACTATCAATTCGCTCTCGCACAACGAGCGAAGGCGAATAACGACATAAAGGGTGCATTAGCGTTTATCGATCGATCCGTGACATTGAAGAAGAGAAATCCTGTGTTTCTGGCTTTCAGAGCGAGAGTCTTGATGTCACTAGAGCGATATCCGGAAGCACTTGAGAGTATCGATCGCGCAATCGACCATGCTTCGACTGAGCAGGAACGACGAGACTACGAAAGCACGTTGCGCAATATCCAACAGTTGATCATCGTGAAAGAACCAAACGAGCGCACGCTACGGGAGGCACAGGCGGCAGTGTCGGCGAATTAAGCCCACTAAAATTCCGCGCCTCTGGAACCTTGAATCATGAGTTACGATCCCGCCAACATATTTGCCCGAATACTTCGAGGCGAACTCCCAGCTCACGTGGTTGAAGAGACCGAACACACGCTCACCTTTATGGACATCATGCCGAAAGCCAACGGGCATGCTCTCGTAATTCCAAAAGAAGATGCACCCAATATCTACGATATTTCGGACGGCGCGCTACGAAACCTCATCACGCAAGTTAAACGGGTTGCTAAAGCATCTAAGCTTGCATATCCAGGCAATGGAATCCGCGTCATACAACTCAATGGTTCGGAGGCTGGGCAATCCGTGTTCCACCTTCATTTCCACGTAATCCCGTCAGCAGATGGAATGAACTTCGGGTTCCACGGTGGTGCCTCGGCAGACGAAGCGTCGCTGGCAGAACACGCACAACGACTAAAGCAAGCGCTTGCTACATTCGCATAGATCGATTTGTCTTCAAACTGGCAAAAAACTTAGTTAACTTATTGAATTTAAAGACTTAACGTCGTTTTATAAACGATCGTATGAAGAATCGAAATATCGCGATCATCGCTCACGTCGACCACGGGAAGACGACGTTGGTCGATCGACTCCTGCAGGAAACAGTGATTGGTACGCGCGAAAAAATAGCTGAAAGGGCGTTAGACAGCAATGAACTTGAAAGAGAACGCGGCATCACGATCCTTTCCAAAACGACGGCAGTGGAATACAAGGGCATTCGTATCAATATCGTCGATACGCCGGGTCATGCGGACTTCGGTGGCGAGGTGGAACGAGTCTTATCCATGGTGGATTCCGTTCTCTTGCTCGTGGATGCTGTTGAAGGACCGATGCCACAAACACGTTTCGTCACTTCGAAAGCGTTCTCCGCAGGCTTAAATCCGGTCGTTGTCGTTAATAAGGTCGATCGACCTGGTGCGCGTCCTGAAAAGGTCGTCGAGGAGGTTTTCGACCTCTTTGATTCGCTCGACTGCAATGAAGAGCAGCTTGACTTTCCAGTCGTATACGCATCAGCGCTGCTCGGTCAATCAGGTAATGACCATGATCACCTAGAGAACTCAATGCGACCAGTGTTAGATCTGATTGTGGATCGCGTCCCAGAACCTCCTGTCGTGGACGGCGCATTTCAAATGCAAGTTTGTACGCTTGACTATTCACCGTACGTTGGCGTTATTGGGATCGGTCGCGTTCAGCGCGGTAGGATTGATGCGAAGATGCCAGTGCAGGTCGTTTCTAAGGATGGAACCGTTCGTAACTCGAAGCTCATGTCAATTCAAGCAAATAGAGGTTTGCAACGAGTCGACTTAGATTCTGCGTCAGCTGGTGACATCGTCTGTGTAACTGGAATTGACAATCTTGAAGTATCCGAGACGATCTGTGATGCGAAGATGCCTGAAGCACTGCCCGCACTAACCGTAGATGAACCGACGGTCACGATGGCATTCCACGTAAATTCCTCGCCGCTTGCCGGGCAAGAAGGTGAATTCCTAACCAGCCGTCATCTCCGTTCTCGATTGTTCACGGAGGCGACACACAATGTAGCGTTGAGGGTCGAGGAAACTGATGCCGCTGATGTTTTCAACGTAAGTGGGAGAGGGGCGCTCCATCTGTCCGTACTCATTGAGACGATGCGACGGGAAGGCTACGAGCTTGCCGTCGCGCAGCCTAAGGTCATCACACGCATCGAAAACGGCATCATCGAAGAACCGTACGAAACCTTGTCGTTGAGCGTAGAAACGGCATACCAAGGCAAAGTAATGGAGCTGTTAGGAGAACGACGAGCAAACCTCCTTGACATCGCGAACGAAGGTCAAGACCGAGTTAGATTGACCTACAGCGTGGCAACTCGCGCACTTAGCGGTTTCCGATCCCTTTTCGCAACGGAAACGTCAGGTACAGGCATCATGTCATTCGGTTCGGCTGGCTATGCACCTCAACAAACCAACATTGACTTTACACGTCGTAATGGAGTACTAATCTCAAACTGTGCTGGGAAGGCTGTCGCCTATGCATTGTTCTCGCTCCAAGAACGTGGGCATCTGCTTATTGCGCCTGGCGACGTGGTTTACGAAGGCATGGTCATCGGAGTCCACAACAAATCCAGTGACCTAGTCGTAAACCCTAAAAAGGAGAAAAAACTAACGAACATTCGTGCTGCTGGAAGCGATGAGAATATCCTCCTAACTCCGCCGACGGCTCTTACTCTTGAACGCGCAATCGAGTTCATTGATGACGACGAGCTAGTTGAGGTCACGCCATCAGCAATTCGGATTCGAAAACAAATCTTGACGGAAAACGGCCGAAAACAGACGCTGCGCCGTTTGGCTATGAACTCATAACCGAACATGTAATCACGCCACCACTGAATTGTCGATACTTACCTAGAGTTTGAATAGTTAGATTTAATTAATTGATACTAAAGCTTAATTTGACTATTGAGAAAAGCTAACTCAGACTCAGACGTTGGTCCCTATGCGATGTCTCCTGTCGCTCAAATCACCAGTACTCTGTTGAGATCATCCCTGCTCGACGGGACTGATACGGGAAGTTTCATAGCTGTGCCAGACATAGTAGATCGCCGGTATGACCAAGAGGACCATCAGCATCGCGAACAACATGCCACCGAACATTGGCGCCGCAATTCGTCTCATAACTTCAGATCCGGTACCAGAGCCGAACATAATCGGCATCAGTCCGACAATGATCGTAAGTGTGGTCATCATGATAGGCCGGATCCGTTGCGTCGCACCCGTTACGACTGCGGTTCTCAGTTCAGATGGCGTAATCCCTGTGCCTTTTTCGACCGCGCGCTGCCGAAGATCCGCCAGTTGAAGGTTCAAGTACGTGAGCATCAAAATACCTAATTCCGCGGCTACACCGGCAAGCGCGATGAAGCCGACGCCTACGGCTACCGATAGTTCATACTCAAGCAGGAACACGAGGACAATCCCACCGGCAAGAGCAAACGGAACGGTGGAAATCACAATTAAAACCTCTCCAATTCGACGAAAATTCAAATAAATCAATAAGATGACAACCATTAGCGTCAATGGACCAATCAACATAAGTCTTTGCTGGGCTCTGATCAGGTACTCATACTGACCGGACCAAGTCAATGAGTACCCGGGCGGTAATGAAACGTTATCTTCGGCTACTTGCCGTGCTTCAGCAACATATGATCCGAGATCTCGATCGACGATGTCGACATAGAGCCAACCGTTCGGACGCGCATTTTCACTCTTGATGACAGGGGGACCGTCGTCTATTTCTACTTCGGCGACATCGACCAATGCAATGCGCGCACCTTGCGCGGTGACGATAGGAAGCGATCTAAGGCTGTCGATCGAATCCCGTAATCGCTGTGGGTAACGCAGGTTGATGGGATAGCGTGCCAAACCATCTACCGAATAGGAGATGTTCGTTCCACCGACCGCCGTTCGAATAACCTCCTGAATGTTCTCCACATGCAATCCGTACCTTGCTGCTCTGTCACGATCGATATTGACGTTTATGTATCGAGCGCCATGCACACGTTCAGAATAAACTGATTCGGTACCTGGTATATCAGCTAATGCAATTTCCAATTCCTGACCGATGGACTGAATCACGTCTAAATCCGGTCCGGCAATCTTTATGCCAACAGGTGTTTTTATCCCCGTCGCGAGCATGTCTATTCGCGTGCGAATCGGCATGACCCAAGCGTTGTTTAGTCCCGGAATGTTGACCTTCGAATTTAGCTCCTCTCGGAGAGAATCCATCGTGACGCCTTCTCGCCACGCGCTCCGAGGTTTAAGTTGGATTGTTGTCTCGATCATGGTGAGCGGCGCGGGATCCGTTGCGGTCTCAGCACGCCCGATCTTGCCGAAGACATTGGCTACTTCCGGTACGGTGCGTATAAGTTTGTCTGTTTGCTGAAGTAGCTCACGAGCCTTATCTATCGAAATACCGGGATATGTTGTGGGCATGTACATCAAGTCGCCTTCATCAAGCGGCGGCATAAATTCGGACCCGATTTTGAGAACAGGGTACGACATACCGAAGAAGACCAAAACTCCGATTAGAAGCGTTGTTTTCGGGAACTTAAGGATTTGCTGAAGAATAGGTACATACCCGCTTATCAGCTTGCTATTGATCGGATTTTCTGATGGTTCGCGCGTGCGACCGCGAATGAAGTAGCCGATTAATACTGGAACGAGTGTGATCGCTAGTACGGCCGCGAACGCCATCGCGTAGGTCTTTGTATAGGCGAGGGGGGCGAATAGTCTTCCTTCCTGAGCCTCCAAGGTGAACACTGGTAGAAAACTCAAAGTGATGATTAACAGTGACGTAAAAACCGGTGAACCAATTTCAGACGCGGCTTCGCGTACAACCTCCCATGCCCGTTCTCGCTCGAAGGAAGAAATCAAACTTTGAGGAGTCGATTGATCACGATGATCCTTTCCTTCGAGCGAGAGCTTGCGATGCGCGTTCTCGATCATGACGATTGCGCCGTCTACCATTGCACCAACGGCAATCGCAATACCACCGAGTGACATGATGTTCGCACTTAGTCCCTGCAATCGCATGATCACAAACGCACCTAGGATCGCGACAGGAAGGCTGAACATTACGACAAGCGACGAACGGAAGTGGTATAGAAAGATCGCACATACAAGTACGACGACTAGGAACTCCTCAAGCAGTGTCGTCTGCAGCGTTCGTATCGCCCGCTGAATGAGTTTCGAACGGTCGTATGTGGTTACCAGCTCGACGCCTTTGGGTAGGCTCCCTTTCAATTCCTGGATACGTTCCTTAATTCGTTCGATCGTTGTCACCGCGTTCTCACCCGCTCGCATGACGACGATTCCACCCACGACTTCACCTTCGCCGTCCAGTTCGGCGATTCCTCTTCTCATCTGCGGTCCGGTGCGTACCTCCGCGACATCAGAAAGTTGAATCGGGGTACCACTTGCATTCACAGAGATTGGAATTCGTGAAAGATGTTCAATGTTCTGGACGTATCCGCTCGAACGCACCATATACTCGGCTTCTGCGATTTCTATTACTGAACCACTAGCTTCTTGATTGTTACGCGCGATAGCCTGTTTTACGTGCTCCAGCGTAAGTCCAAACGCATGCAAGCGATCAGGATCAAGGACTACTTGGTACTGACGAACCATTCCTCCGACTGTGGCAACTTCCGCGACACCTTGGACCGACTGTAGTTCATATTTCAAGAACCAATCTTGCAGGCTACGAAGCTGTTCAAGATCGTGAGTGCCCGTGCGATCAATCAATGCGTACGAATAAACCCATCCGACTCCCGTTGCATCTGGTCCGATTGCGGAAGTCGCACCTTCGGGAAGTTTTGCGGCAACCTGATTAAGGTACTCGAGGACACGCGATCGCGCCCAGTACAAGTCCGTTCCGTCTTCAAATATGACATAAACGTACGAATCACCGAAAAATGAGTATCCTCGCACCGCAGTGGTCTTAGGAACAGACAACATCGCCGTAGTCAAGGCGTATGTGACTTGATCTTCAACTACTCGAGGTGCTTGCCCAGGGAATGTCGTCTTGACTATGACCTGAACATCAGACAGATCTGGAATCGCGTCAACGGGCGTTCGAACGACGCTAAAAATACCCCATAGAACAAGGAAGATGGTCGCGATAACAACCAAGAACCGGTTATTGATTGACCATTCGATGATCGTCGAAATCATAGGTCGAACTATCTATAACGGATACGAACGCCACCGTGCCGATTTCTGTACACGATGCCGTCTAGTGAATCATTTCGCGTATCGCGGTGATTTGCACGTCGCCTTGAGGCTGTTTTTCAATTTCAAGCTGCACGTGGTCACCAATCGCAACTTGCTGCAGTAACGACGTATCCGCAACTGCGATATCCATTGTCATCGCAGGCCACCCCCACGCTTCCACGCGCCCGTGCCTTACTCGTACAGTACCGTCCGTCGGGTTAAGGCCGAGGATCTCGGCGCCGACTTCCTCCCTCTGTAACCGATTGTCTGATGGATTTTGAAACCGTGCGAGCGCAGCGTCAATGTTAGATTCGGAGTCAATCAAAAATTGTCCTGAGGTTACCACACGATCCATTACGTTCAACCCACGAAGAATCACAATCGAATCGCCCGATTCGTATCCAACAAGCACGGGTACCGACTTGAATTGGCCGTTACCAAGATCCAAGACGACACGATCACTTTTTCCGCCACGTATCACGGATGAAGTCGGTACATGAACGACGTCAATTTCGCCAGCGACCACAACGCTGACGCGAGCGAACATGTTCGGTCTGAACACGTCACCCGCAACTGAGTATCCAATCCTCACCTTAAGACTTCGAGTCCGAGGATCTAAATCAGGGTAGATGTATTCGACCTGACCTTCGAATTCACGACCAGGTTTCGAGTCTACCTCAAAGATCACCTTTTGCCCGACCTCGATCGCATCTGCATGGCGTTCCATCACCTCCGCAAGAATCCAGACTCGATCAAGATCTGCGATCGACATCACGTGGGTTGCGGGTGTTACGTAGACACCTTCGCGAACCCCGAGCATGGCAACAACGCCATCGGTTTTGGCAATCACTTTAACGCGCTGACTAACGGTCTGTGACCGATCTAAATCAAGAATTTCGGGTGCAGTCATACCAAGCGAAACGAGACGTTCTTGAGAAGCAGCGATCAATGGCTCTTGCCCAGAGGATTTCGCCAGTAGATACTCCTGTTGTGCGTTAACCAATGTTCTGGAATAGAGCTCGAATAGTGTCTCACCTTTACTGACAGGATCGCCTTCAGCTTTGACACTGAGCTTCTCAACCCATCCGTCAACCCTTGTATGAATGTGCTGGAGCGCGTTTTCATCGTATTCCACATATCCAACGGTATCGATCTCTCTATCGAGTCGACCGAACTGAACGCTTTCTGATCTAACCCCGAGGTTTTGAATCACACTCGAGTCTATTTGAACTGAACCGGACGGCTGTTCAGTTCGTTCCGCGTACACCGGGACCAAGTCCATTCCCATTGGAGACTTACCTGGACCATCGCGTCGAAAGTCTGGGTCCATAGGAGCAACCCAATACATGATTTCGCGTTCACTTGTTTCCACATTACCTGATCCGTGATCCGCGACTCGATCGTTAATTAATGTAGATCCTGTGAATCCAAGGATTGCTCCGATTATTAGCGCGGCAGCAGGAAAGATTGCTTTTCTCATTCCGAAGATCCGTTCAGCGAGTCAATCGTAGCCCAAACTTTCAAACGGTCGACCTTGACTCGATGTTGCTCAAGTTTCGAATCTACCTCATTCACATAGCTCAACAGAACGTCTGTAAAGCTACCTTCCTTATTCTGATACGCCTTTAATGCTGCCTGTGCGTGGTTGTGTGTTTGCGCGATGATCGTGTCGTCGAGTAGGCTTAGGCGTTCGGTTAACCGAGTCCACTCCGAGTAGGCAACATCGATTTCGGAGAACATGTCTCGTAGCACGATACTCTTCGAGTATCGAGCGCTATCTTCATTTGCATGGGCGGCAAGAAGTCGAAGGTTGTGTTTCCTCTTCTCCACGAAAGGAAGCGAGAAAGAGATCGTAGCGCTCGCAAAATCCGATCTCGAACTTCCATCTAGGTTGATTCCCTCTCGAATTCCATAACTCAAATCGAAATGCCATTCTGGCCTTAATGCCGTTTCTTGTAACTGCGTCATTGCAGATTCTGCCGCGATCAATGCGTTCGCGGCTTGAATTCGTGGATGGACCTCTAGCGCCTGAGATACATGTTCACGAGAAGGTGCGACGTCCCAATTTGGGAGTTCGAATCCGACAGCAAGCTCGTTAGTGACGCCGATCAGTCGTCGTAATTCGTATAGGGTTTGATCTTCATGCCGTTTCGTATCGATTAGACGGCTCTGTAACCGGTTTAGCTCAAGTTCAGCTGCGAGCACTGCTAGCTGCAATTCGTCTCCCGCAGCGTATCGGGCACGTACTACATTGGCGAAGCTCTCCAATAGCTGTAACGCTTGGGTGGTGAGATCAACTGCACGTCTTTGATAGTGTGCTTCTAACCAAGCAACGCGCGTAGCGAGCGTCGTGGTTTTCTTTTGAAGAGATCGCTGATGGTCGAACGCTTCGGAAAGATGGCCGTGTTTCATGCTCGAAGCTAATCGCGAGCCAATCGCAGGAATCGTTTGACGTACGCCTATGAGAGTTTGTGTCATCGGCTCACTATTGAGTGCGAAGCTATCGATCGGAACGTTCAGAATCCCTGTACGAACGGTAGGATCGGGTAGACGCTTCGCGGCTTCCTGTAGATTTGCCTGAGCGTAGACTTGGCGACCGAGGGAGAGAATCGCAGGTTCATTGGTCAGCGCGTACTCGACCGCATCGTCTATCGAAACGTGTTGAGGATTTCTTTCAGCGACTGCGAGGCACCCAATAGCGATCGAGAGAAGCGTCGCGAAAGCTCTAATTACGCGACCTGCGTAACGAACCAAAATCGTGCCCATTCGCCTGAAAAGGGCGGTCTCGCTGACCATCTGAAGTCTGTTCACAAGGTCAAGATATACCTATCCTTCGATTCGTCAAAAGAATACGAACGTTATACGTCCCAAGCCGCATCGCGTCTCTATTTTGCTCCGATTGCTTCTCCTTTGACAAGAGATTTCAGTGTTGCGTTTACTGCTCTGCTGAAATCTGGATTTCCTTGTCTGTGATGAACTCAAGCAATGCCGGCTGCCCGTCTTTTGTGGCGCGTATACCTCGTTGAAGAGCGGATTGGATGTCATTCGGATCCGTAATGCGCTCTCCATAACCGCCAAAGGCTTTCGCCATATCGGCGTAGTTACCCGAGATGTCAGTTGAACCGTATTTCTCTTGAGCTACTTGCATGATCGGGATTTCGATCGCCATCGAGAAATTGTTCATCAACACGGATAGTATCGGAATTTGTTCACGTGCTGCAGTTTCAAAGTCCATCCCCGTAAATCCAATTGCAGCGTCACCCCAAACGTTGATACACGTTTTCTCAGGTTCGGCTATCTTTGCGCCCATCGCGAGACCCAAGCCGTACCCTAACTGTGTCGTCTTACCCCAACCGATATACGACAGTGGTTGTGTGCTCGTCCAGAATGGAGAGAGTTGGTCGCGAGGACTTCCCGCATCATGAGTAATGATCGTGTTATCGATGTCGACGGCCTTCTGTAGCTCGTTGAGAACACGATAGGGGTTAATTGGTGCTTCGTTGTTATTTCGTTTGGCGTTCCATTCACTGAGCCACGCCTGTCGGAGCTCAGCAATACGCTTCTGAACTGCGCCTCGTCGGGCATCTGCCTCGCTATGATCGCGATCTTTCAGCGCTTCTGACAGGCTCTGTAACGTTAACTTGGCATCGCCGATGAGAGCGTACTGAGCTTCGACATCCTTGTTCAGGTCCATGGGATCCGATGTGGCATGAATGATGGTTCTGCCACGTGGCATCGGTACTCCAAAACCGGTGAGAGCGAAGCTGCAACCTACGCCGAGAATTACATCTGCCTCGTTCAGAAATGTCTTTACGGTTCGAGGGTTCGCACGACCACCAGAACCCAAGGCCAGTTCATGTGACTCATCGAACGCGCTCTTGCCTTCTAAACTGGTTGTAACTGGGATTTGCCACTCTTCCGCTAGTGCCTTTAGTTCTTCCCAAGCTTTGGCATAGTGAACGCCTTGCCCCGCGTAGATGACTGGTCTTTCAGCACCGCTTAGGACCGCTGCTGCTTCCTCTACAGCAACCGGATCCGGCGCGGAACGTGTCGCGTACGCTGGCTTGTACTCCCAATTCTCAGGAACTTCCTCACCGAATAAGTCGACAGGAATCTCAATCTGGACTGGTCCAGGACGACCGTTTCGTAATTGAAAAAATGCGCGTCGCATGACTTCCGGCAGAGCGCGACCCATGGTCAATGGCTCAGACCACTTCGTGACATGCTTGGTATTAAGTGTCGAGTTGTAGTTTGGATAGTAATTCGCGAGACGTCTAGGGTAGCCTGCCGGTAATACGAGGATCGGCGACGACTCGGAAAACGCCTGAGCGATTCCCCCGAAAGCGTTCTCTGCGCCGGGTCCATGTTGCATACAAAACGTACCGATTTTTTCTCCAGAAGAGAGCCGCGAGTACGCATCGGCCATGTGTAGTCCGATTCGTTCTTGTCGACATATGATCGTTCGAATATCAGCTCGAGCCGCAGCTTCAATGATTGTGTTTACGGGATACGCAAACAGTACGTCTACACCTTCAGCCTTCAATACGTGGGCAATACCGTCAGCTACGTTCAATGCTCTCTCCTAGGGACGCGAAAGCGTCGTAGTTTACAGGTGTACTAATTTCTTTCGGGTTCACGGTGCGTTGACTCGGACGAGAAGGTCGAACGTCGAGTAGATACGAAAATACAATGAAATCATGAATCACCTATACCGAACGATAGACGCTATTCGTCGGTTGGCGAATGATTCGCATTACGAAAATTACGTTCGAATGTTTGAGGGAATCATCGAGTGACTTTGGCTGACGCATGGCAGTGGCTTCTTGCTCATAGCTGGGTGTTCACGGTCTTCGGCATCGTTTTCCTTTGCCTTGTATTGCGGTTAATCCTTAAGTACGTGTTTGATCGGCTAGAGCGAGCGACTGGATTGACCCAGAACGTCTATGACGATGCAATCATCCGCGTTGCGCGAAAACCGATCGGATGGGCGATCCTTCTATACGGTGTACTTGCGGCAGCAGCGATCGTGCGAGACAACACTCAAACTGGAATTCTGGAGTTCATACCGCAAGTAAGGGAAATCGGCACGATTGGTTTGCTCGCCTGGTTCGCGATTAGGTTTATTGGAGAAGTGAGTAAGGCAGTTGCCACCCACCATGAAGAACAGCACGATCGTGCAACGGTTGACGCAGTAGCCAAACTGTTGCGTGTCTCTGTTCTGATAACTGGGTTTCTCATCGGCCTTCAGTCACTCGGTTTTAGCATCGAAGGCGTTCTTGCATTCGGTGGAATCGGCGGCATTGCCGTCGGCTTCGCCGCACGTGACATGCTTGCGAATTTCTTTGGCGCGTTTGTACTCTTAATGGACAAACCGTTCGCGGTTGGCGACTGGATTCGTTCCAGTGAGATGGAAATCGAGGGGACGGTCGAGGACATTGGCTGGCGCGTCACACGTATTCGTACTTTCGATAAACGACCGCTCTATGTGCCTAACGCAAACTTCACAAACATTACCATCGAGAATCCAAGTCGGATGACTAATCGACGCATCAAGGAGACAATCGGTGTCCGTTATGACGATATGAGTGTGCTTCCCGATATATTGAATGACATTCGAAATATGCTCGCAGAACATGAAGAGATCGATACGAGCCAAATCTTGATGGTGAATTTGAACGAGTTCAGCGAATCGTCCGCGGATTTCTTCATCTACACATTCACGAAAACAACCGATTGGGCACGGTTCCACGAAATCAAGGAGGACGTTCTGTTAAGAATCGCACACATCATCGAGGGACGTAACGCAGAGATCGCGTTCCCTACTCAAACACTACACCTAGATCCCGTAGCAATAGCTCAGACAGTCTCGTGATCGACTTACCGAAGGACTTCGAGCTCCTCTACAACAGCGAAGAGATCGAACGCGCGATCGATCGGGTAGCAATTCGTTTGAATGCAGATCTCGAAGGGAAGAACGCGGTGTTCGTATGCGTCATGCACGGAGGCCTACCGTTCACTTGGGATCTGATGCGACGGGTTAATTTCGATGTCGCGCTCGACTTTGTTCGAGTCCATAGATATGACGGTACGAAAGGTGGCGAGATTCGAACGGAACGAGACTTCCATCTTGACTTAGAAGGGAAGAACGCCGTGATCGTTGACGATGTATTGGATCGCGGTGTGACGTTACGAAAGCTCTATGAGAGACTATCCGGAAGTGCAGAGCGTGTGTTTAGTGCAGTTCTTTGCGACAAGAAGGCACTCCGCGAAGTTTCAATCGAAGCTGACTACGTGGCACTCGATGCGCCGGATCAATATTTGATTGGTCGAGGCATGGATATGAACGGGAAATACAGACAACTACCGGATATCTATGCGATGAGAGGACCTTAGCTTGCTCGCATTCTTGGTCAGCGGCACTTTGACGAAGGTGTTTGAAGAACCAATCAAATCCGAGAACGTTGCAACACCGTTCGGTGATCCATCATCACCGGTTGAGTTCCACGATATCGAAGGTACAACCTGTCTCGTACTGTTTCGACACGGTCGAGAGAGTCGGATCGCAGCGCATCGGGTGAATTACAGGGCGAACATTTGGGCGCTGAAGGAAGCTGGTGCAACCCAGGTAGTAGCGTATGCCACAACAGGTAGCGTTGATCCTGACCTACCGATCGGTTCGTTCGTCGTACCTGATCAGATCATCGATTACACACATGATCGAGAAGGGAGTTTCGAGACCTCTGGCATTAAAGAGCACTTCGATTTCACCTTCCCATTCACGGATGACTTGCGCAACCGAATCATTGAAGCCGCGTTCGCAGCGGGTTTATCGCCTCGCGATGGAGGTACTTACGCGTGCAGTCAAGGTCCGCGTTACGAAACGGCTGCAGAAATCGCGAAATTCGGCTTAGATGGTTGTTCAATCGTTGGAATGACGCTTATGCCTGAAGCGCCGTTAGCAAGACAGATTTCACTTGGCTATGCTGCGCTTGCACTGGTCATGAACCCAGGAGCGGGAATCGACGAAAGATCAGTCGACATTCCCGGTTCAATTCGCTATACAGATGACTCCGTAGAACCACTCAAGCGGTTCAACTGTGAGCTAGTCAAGCGAATCCCATAGGGTCTGGAGCTCGGGTGGGAATTCGACTTTGACGACTTCTGCGAGAATGCCGAATTTAGGGTGGTCGAAGTAATGCACGTCCTCTCGTTCCATTCGACGTAATTCCGCTAATTCGTACACCGGATATGGAAACTCAGATACGTCGGTCGGTTGGTGTATCCACATACGTACGTCGAAGTGAATGAAACGACCTTTTGATACCCCGAATATCCCTTCAGTTGGATACTCCTGTAAAGACTGAAAGAAAACGTAATCAGACTTTGCTGAAAGGGGTGGTACATACTGGTGCCAGTTGAAGTGTTTTACGACATGGACCCCTTTGGACCGCAGGCGCGCTGCCGTTCGAGGTAAACGGACGTTCTCCTCATCCATGATGTAGCTCGTACGCTCTAGCTCCTCCCGGTACACATCGATCTGCATCAAGATCTCCTCTCTCGTAATGTCTGGTTCGTCCGTCGACTCGTTCGGTCTCTGTGTCAAGTTGCTAGCGAGCGTAACATCATCTTCCGGAGGTTCTTCTACTTCCTCCTCCTCTTCCTTTTCTACGAGGCTCGCCAGCGAGAGCACAGCGAACCAGTCGCCAAATGGCACAACTCTGAATGCGTCTCTGAACAAGGGATCATAGCTTTCACCCGGTGGGAGAAGCCACTTTGGAAATTTACCGAATGAAGAAACTTCCTCTTCACTTTGATCGTATTTATCGATTTTTCGAACTTCAGGCACGAACCAAGGATCGTCCCCCGCCTTCAAATCTACAGCGTTGGATTTCTCGAATAGACGTGTTCGTTCTAATTCAGTGAGCGGGAAGGCGCGTGTCACGTTTTCTATTAGCGTCGGCGCCGTGACAATTAAGTTTTCTGTATAGATCGTCGGAGTCGAACTCGCGATCTCCTGAGATCGTGAGTCTGGCTGGATGAAGACGATGACCTCAATCTCATACCAGTCATCTAACCATTCTGGTGGCTCCGCGGCTGCACTGACGCACACAATTGCGCACAGTGCGATACCACATTTTTGAGTTCGATTCACGCAACCTTTTCGGTAGAACGCGCGCTCAACTCGATGTCTTGAAGAAACTTCTCGATATACGTCATCCGTTCTTCCGCCTCATGGTAGGTGTGGCGAATCTTCAGCTTCTTTCCACTATCGATAAGCTCGTACGCTTCACGGGGATCAGAAGTTTGGACACGGTTGAGTAACTTAGCGATATCAAACAATTCATGATCGATAAATTCGATGAGACCTCCCGTGCGGCTCAATCGAATCGTACCAACGCCACGCTCAACCGCGTCGAGCTTGATCTTAGTGACACGGAACAGATTTGCCATGACATCTGGAATGGACCCGAACCTGTCTACACACTCTGCCATTAGATGATCGACCTCTAGTTTCGAGATCGCATTAGATACGCGTTTATAGAGTATGAGACGAGCCTTCACGTCTGGGAGGTAATCGCTCGGAATCAACGTTGCGACTTTGAGATCGACGTCGTGACCCAACTCGAACGGTTTGTCGAGATCAGGGACTCGATCACTCTTCATTGCCTCAATCGTTTCCTCGAGCATCCTAACGTAGAAATCGTATCCGACATCCATGATTTCGCCCGATTGCTCCTGTCCAAGCAATTCTCCCGCGCCACGAATCTGCATATCTTCTAACGCGAGTTTGAAACCAGCACCGAGTTCATCCGCCTGTGCGATGGCTTCAAGTCGACGTTTAGCTTTTGTCGTTAGCACGAGCTCTGGTGCTGTGGTGAGATAAGCGTACGCTTGGTGGTGCGAACGTCCGACTCTTCCCCGTATTTGATGCAATTGTGCTAACCCTAAAGTGTCAGCGCGTTCAATCACGATCGTGTTCGTATTCGGGACGTCGATACCGCTTTCGATAATCGTTGTACATACGAGGACATTACCGCGCCGATGGTAAAAGTCTGACATGGCTTGTTCGATTTGAAGTTTCGGCATCGCGCCGTGTGCGACAAGCACACGCGCGTCTGGTATCAGATCACGGATCGTATCCGCGATACTGAATATCGAGTCGATTCGATTGTGTAGGTAGTAGACCTGGCCGCCGCGATCGAGCTCTCGTGTGATGGCATCTTGTATCTGTGACCAATCGTGCTCGGCCACGAACGTCCTAATCGCTAGCCGAGCCGCGGGTGGCGTCTCTATCAATGAAAGATCCCGTAACCCTTCAAGCGTCATGTTTAACGTCCGTGGAATAGGCGTCGCCGTTAATGTGAGTAAATCAACATTTGCTTTTAGGTGCCTAAGCCTCTCTTTGTCGCGAACCCCGAATCGATGTTCTTCATCGACTATCAACAGACCAAGGTCCTTCGGCACGACGCCAGGGTTCAAGAGATGATGTGTACCAATTGTGATATCCAAGCGACCATCTTCAATTCGACCCAGGATATCCTCTCGTTCCTTGGTCGTACGATGGCGCGTTAGATAGTCGATTTCGAACGGCCAATCAACAAAACGATCTTCAAACGTTTCAAAGTGCTGTCTGGCAAGTACCGTCGTAGGAACGAGTAGGAACACCTGCTTTCCTTGCGATGCAACATGAAACGCTGCGCGCATCGCGACTTCAGTCTTGCCAAACCCAACGTCGCCACAGACCATGCGATCCATTGCGCGTTCTGCATTTAAATCATCAATGATTGCGTCAACTGCCACCAGTTGATCGTCAGTTAGTTGAAACTCGCATTGATCACAGAATCGCTCAAAATCCACATCCGTCCGGTCATATGCGTAGCTTTGATTGAGTTCCCGACGCGCAAACATGCTTAAGAGTTCCGCAGCAACGTCATGAACCTTGCGCTCCGCTTTTTCGCGAACTTTGCGCCACCGATCGCTCGCTAGATGATCGATGCGAAGATCTTCTTCGTCAACGCCTACGTAGCGCGTAACCAAGTGGAGCGACGTCACAGGAATTCGTAGTAAATCCCCTTTGGCGTATTCGAGCGTGACGAATTCGTTTTCGATGTTTTCGATCGCAAGCGACGTCAAGCCACGATAAATCCCGACCCCGTGGTCGATATGTACGACGGGTGTGCCGATATCTATCTCGAACAGGTTCCGAATGACCAAATTTGGGTCGACGGCCGATTTTCTCGCGCGTACCGTTACCGCGGAACTGTGAGAATCGAAGAGATCGATTTCGCATAGCAGCTCGATGTCTGAGAAAGCGCAGCTACGATCAATGGGCGCAACCGTAACGCCTAACTGAGAAGAGGAACTCTGAAACTCTTGAAATGAATCAACCGGCGTCGTAACGATGTTGGACTTACCAAGGAAATCCAGCAAAAATTCGCGTCTCCCATTAGTTTCTGCGACGAAGAGCGTTCTTCTTCGCGTCACTGAAAGGTGATCTTGTAAGCGTATGAGTGGATGTTGCGAACGACGATTGGCGACGAGATTCGGCAATGGTTCAGAAAAGACTAAGTCTGTGTTCTTCTGAGAGGAACGATCCGTAACTATTTGAATCTTTGAGTATTTTTTCCAGTTCTGTTGGGCTTCATCTAATCTTATATACAGCTCATTCGGTGCCAAGAGAGGTCGTTTTGGATCAAACCTAAACGACTCGTAGCGCCGTTCAATCTCCTTCCAAAAAGCGTCGCCGTGCTCTTGTACTTCGTCGTCGAACACAAACTGCACGTCGTCTGTCAGGTAATCGAAAAAGGACGCAGTCTCACTGAAAAAGAGTGGTAGATAGCACTCGATTCCGTCTGGGGCTACACCTGCGCTGACATCTTGATAGTCCGGGCAATATCTGACGTCTTCATCGAAACTTGCGTGCCATGCATGTCGAAACTTCGTGACACCTTCTTCGTCAAGGCGGAACTCGTGAGCAGGAAGCACAGATATGCATTCGGTTCGTTCCGTCGTAAGCTGAGTGTCAATTCCGAAATACCGAAGACTGTCAACCTCATCGTCAAACGTGTCAATTCGAAGAGGACGCGACAACCCCATCGGAAATACGTCCATCAGTGAGCCTCTGATAGAAAACTCGCCTGGTTCGTATACCGTATCCACGCGTCGATACCCGATCTGTAACAGTCTTGTGGACTGCTCCTCGAAATTGAATCTATCTCCTACGTTCAAAACAAACGAACGAGATTGCACGTAGTCTGGCGGCACCATGCGATGCATGATCGTGCGAATCGGTACGATGAGTACCCCTCGACGAAGACTTGGCAGTTGATGGAGCGTCATCAATCGTTCGGAGATTAACGCCAAAGGCGGCGAAAACCGATCGTAGGGGAGGGTTTCGTAATCTGGAAAGGTCCGGATCTCGATTTCGGGCGCGAAAAAACGGAGTTCCGCTTCGTAACGGTGAGCGTTTTCGGAGTTATTAGCAACGAGTACTGTCAATCTCGACGACGCAGACGTCAGCTCAGCGATATAGCGGCTAGCGGCACATCCGTGGACATTCGCCCAACGGCGTATCTGACCGACTCGCGGAAATGCGAGCGTAGACGACGTCTCCATCACGGATTAGAAGCTCTTAGATATCGCGATATGAGCGATCGGATTCCAGTATTAATGAGTGTATGGTTAGCGAGAAAGTAGCTTGCGCCATCGCGCAAGGTGTGTGGACGATCGTACGAATTGTGAATTCGTGAACCTTGCACTCACACCTGCGATTGGGGTGCGAATTCTAAGAATGAGTTTTCGAAAGCCGCGCTTAGATTGTCTGTAGATACGTCATATACAACAGGAGTGCAGTAGAGCAACAGCCGTCAAGACGACGCGTCAATCACCACCAAATCTCATATATATAAGCGTCAGACAACGAAGAATCGCTCTATATCCAAACAGATTTCGCGCGCGTAAATCTGTTAGAATTTTGCTTTGTCGTTCGTGCGCTGTTCGTACAAGCTGATTGAATTGACGCGATTTTTCATATGACGTGTCATCGACCGAACGACAATTGGTTCATGCAAATGGAGTTGCATGATCAAAGCCTCACGGATCGAGATTTCGCGTATCCCACCCATTCTGGCATTCGGTTTGGCTTCGACTGCATCGCCTTAGCTAGCTGCTACAGTTGCGAATGCACACGACACATTTGAGACGCTATCTAATCAAAGATAAATGAATCCGACGGATATTCACGCGCCGGAGTACTTCCACAAAGTCGTGGACTGTCAGTGGGCTTGCCCGGCACATACCCCGGTACCCGAGTACATCCGCATGATCGCGGCGGGTCGCTACACCGAAGCGTACATGATTAATTGGGAATCCAATGTATTCCCCGGTATTCTCGGACGTACATGCGATCGCCCATGTGAACCCGCATGCCGGAGAGTCCGTACCGAAGAAAAACCAGTCGCAATCTGCCGACTAAAACGTGTAGCCGCTGATCATAAAGGGGATATCGAGCAGTTTCTACCAAAGGTTCCGAAGACGAAAAATGACAAGCGAATCGCATTATTAGGTGCGGGTCCAGCATCTCTTGCAGTAGCCAGAGATCTGTTGCCATTTGGTTACACAGTTGACATGTTTGATCAAGATCCTGCGGGTGGCGGCATGATGAGAAGCCAAATCCCAGCATTTCGGCTTCCTGCAGATGTGCTAGAAGAGGAAGTCGACCTCATCGTCAACATGGGAATTAATGCGACCTACAACTATGAGATTACGAGCATGAAAGAAATGCTCGATATGAACTACGACGCGTATTTCGTCGGCACGGGAGCACCACGCGGCCGCGACTTGGATTTACCTGGTCGTCGTGAAGTTGATGAACACATCTCGATCGGCATTAACTGGTTATCGAGCGTGGCATTTGGACATACGACGTCAATCGAGGGGAAGGTCATCGTGATGGGCGGTGGCAATACCGCTATGGACTGTTGTCGTACATCAAAACGTCTCGGGGCTGAAACGGTAACTGTCGTCGTCCGGTCGGGCTTCGAAGTGATGAAAGCCAGTGAGTGGGAAAAAGAAGACGCCATGTCGGAAGGAATTCCCATCATCAACAACCGTCCGCCTAAGGAATTTGTTCACGAAAACGGCAAGTTAACGGGCGTTGTTTTCGAGTGCGTTAAGCCAATCGAAGAAGATGGGCGTCTCAAGTACATCCCTACCGGCGAACCGGATGTTTTCATCGAATGCGATCACATCCTCATGGCGATCGGTCAGGAGAACCACTGTCCTTGGATCGAACGCGATATTGGCATCGAATTTGATAAATGGGATTGTCCGATCCTCGATGAAGTGACGCTGCAATCGACACATCCGAAGATTTTTTTTGGCGGCGATTCCGCATTCGGTCCAGAGAACATCATCTGGGCTTCCGCCCATGCGCATCAGGCGGCAATTTCGATTCACTTAATGTGTCAAGGGAAAGATCCCAAATCCGATCGCCCACCTGACGGATTGAATCTAATCAGCCAAAAGATGGGCGTACACGAATGGGCCTACGATGCGGAACACGATGCGTCAAAACGGTATCTGGTACCGCACGCAAACCGGAGGCGTTCTCTCGAGAACATCAAGGTAGAAGTCGAGCTAGGGTTCGATGAAATTCTGGGAAGTCGTGAAGCTCAAAGATGTCTAAACTGCGATGTTCAGACTGTATTTACCGAGAAGCTTTGCATTGAGTGTGACGCGTGTGTCGACATCTGCCCGATGGACTGCATAACGTTCACGCCAAACGCGGCAGAAGAGCAACTGCGCAACATCCTAACTGCGCCCGCGCCGAACTTGGAACAGGCACTGTATGTCTCGGAGGAACTGGAGACCGGAAGGGTGATGGTGAAAGACGAAGACGTATGCCTCCACTGCGGTCTTTGCGCTGAACGTTGTCCGACGAATGCTTGGGATATGCAGAAATCGATCATCCACATCCCACAACTAGGATCATACGCTGAATGACAAGCTACAACGATTTCGTTATTCGTTTTGCGAACGTCAACGGCTCCGGATCCGCAAGCGCAAATGGAATGTTTGCGAAAGCGCTCTTTCGAATGGGTATTCCGGTCGCATCGCGCAACATCTTCCCTTCGAATATTCAGGGTCTTCCTACCTGGTTCGAAGTCAGAATTTCCGAAGAAGAGTACTTTGGACGCCGAAGCGAAGTGGACATCATGGTAGCGATGAATGCGGAGACGTTTGAGCAAGATGTCGCATCGCTACGCTCTGGTGGCTACTTACTCTACGACAGTACGAAAGGTCGCGATCCAAAACTAGCACGTGACGATGTAGTACCGATCGGTGTCCCTATTTCTCGATTGATTTTGTCTGAATTCACGGACCCCAAACAGCGTCAACTATTCAAGAACATCGTCTATCTTGGCGTACTTACGTCTCTGTTGAACATCGATTTCAGCGTGATCACAAACATGGTGTCCACGCAATACAAAGGCAAGGATGAACTCATCCAGCCCAATATCCATGCACTAGAGATCGGTCGTTCATATGCTCAGAACTACCTGGATTGCCCGTTACCAATCCAAGTCCGACATTCTGAACGCCTTGGCGATCGCATTTTCATAGACGGCAATGAAGCAGCAGCACTCGGTGCAATTTACGGCGGGGCGACGATCTGTGCGTGGTACCCAATAACACCGTCGACATCGATGGCAGAAGCGTATGAGAAACACGCAAGCAAGTTGCGTGTTGACCCAGACACTTCGGAGAATAAGTTTGCGATCATCCAAGCTGAGGACGAATTAGCGGCCTTAGGTATCGTCATCGGCGCAGGTTGGAACGGCGCACGAGCATTTACAGCAACAAGTGGCCCTGGCATCTCTCTGATGACGGAATTCCTCGGGCTTGCGTACTTTGCAGAAATACCGGCCGTCCTATTCGATATCCAACGCGCCGGACCATCGACGGGTATGCCAACGCGGACTCAACAAGCTGATCTATTGGCTGCAGCATATGCCTCTCACGGTGACACAAAGCACCCACTGCTCTTCCCGTCATCCCCAAGAGAGTGTTTCGATTTTGCTGCAAGTGCATTCGATTTCGCTGATCGACTGCAGACGCCGATCCTCGTGATGAGCGATCTCGACCTAGGTATGAACGAGATCACGTCGGAAGCACTTGAGTGGGACGACAGTCGTAAATATGACCGAGGAAAGGTACTAGGTGCCGACGATCTTGACAAGATGGAAGTCTTTGGGCGCTATCTTGATGTTGACGGTGATGGAATTGGGTATCGAACACTTCCGGGAACCCATCCTTCGAAAGGGTCGTTCTTCACCCGTGGCACGTCACGTGATGAATACGCAACGTACACAGAGGATCCAGATGCCTACAGCAAGAATATGGATCGACTGTTATCGAAGTGGGAGACAGCGAAGACACTCTTACCTGCCGCAGAGATTCACAGTGAAGAACGTCGAGCCGGCATTATTTATTACGGTACAACAACCACACCGATGTCAGAATGCCTCGCCTTGTTGGACGAGCAGGGGATTGAACTCGATACGATGCGCATCAGAGCGTTTCCGTTTGGTCCGGAAGTTGTTGAGTTCATTGATAACCACGAAATCGTTTTCATGGTTGAACAAAACCGCGACGCACAAATGAAGATGCTTATGACCAATGAGCTAGACTTATTACCGTCAAGCATCCAATCGATTCTGTATTACGGTGGTATGTCGATTTCTGCTGACTTTATCGTAGACGAAGTCTTGTCGTATTACCAAACGAACAACATTCCGCGAATCAAGGTAGTGTCCTCATGACTTTCGTTGCAAAGCCCAAAGTCCATCACCCATTACTTCAGTTCAATGAGATCGGTCTGACTAGAAGGGACTACGAAGGCGCGGTTTCGACGCTCTGTGCGGGATGTGGTCATGATTCCGTGAGTGCTGCGGTGGCGATCGCGTGTAATGAACTGGCGATCCCGCCTCATCGATTCGCAAAGATATCCGGAATCGGGTGCTCGTCAAAGACACCGAGCTATTTCCTTGGTGCATCGCACGGTTTCAACTCTGTTCACGGACGAATGCCATCGGTAGCGACTGGTGCAAATCTCGCGAATCATGAGCTCCACTGTATTGGTGTATCTGGCGATGGCGACAGTGCATCCATTGGAGTAGGGCAGTTCGCTCACATTGTGCGTCGAAAAGTCAACATGCTCTATATCGTTGACAACAACGGAACGTACGGACTCACCAAGGGTCAGTTCTCCGCAACAAACGACCGAGGTTCTACTAGTAAGCGAGGCGTCCCGAACCTTTACTCGCCAATCGACCTCGTCTCAATGGCACTTCAGATTGGCGCGAGTTTCGTTGCGCGGAGCTTTTCCGGTGACAAGCAGCAATTGGTTCCTCTAATCAAGGCGGCGATCATGCACAAGGGATTTGCGTTTATCGACGTGATATCACCATGTGTTATGTTCAACAATCACAATGGTTCAACGAAGAGCTATCAATACGTTCGGGAGCACACTGCTTCGATGGTAGATGCTCAACTCGTTATGCCGCATGAACAAATCGAGATCGAATATGCTCCTGGAACACTAAAAGAAGTCGATATGCCCGATGGTAGCGTTCTACGATTGCGGAAAATCTCTGAGTCGTATGATCCGCACGACCGAGTCGGGGCGCTAAATCACGTACAACGCGCACAAGAGCAGGGTGACGTGATCACCGGGCTACTCTACGTTGATCCGATCGCTTCTGATATACACGAGGTATTGGAAACACCGACTGCACCACTAAATCAACTAGGTGAAGCGGAATTGTGTCCCGGTTCCGAAGCATTGACCGCTGTCAATGCCGGTTTTAGATAGGCTGAGCTGGTTCAGAGTTACGTTCGGTTCGAACACATAATCTAAAGAGAAAACTGTACGGTCGCCCAGAATTTCGTCGCGTCTACGCCGTAAGGCGTCGGTAGCCACTCATCGTTCGCGCGGTAGTCAGCAACCTTCAGAATCCACTTGTACTTGCCGAATGTGCGGGTGGCAGCGATATCCACCTCTCTCCCATAATTGGAAAACGAACCGTGGACTGTATCAAATCGATGGATTCCTAGCGTGACATCCCATCCGAGCAAGCGTTCCTTCACGCGTAATTCCATATCAAGAAGTCCGTCACGCGGTGTATTCACTAGGAATTTATCAGCCTGGCCAGCATAACCGTGCAATGTCGCTAGTGGTGTCTTAAACGAATGGCGACCATCACCGTCTAATAAAGTTAAGAGGATCGCTACGCTACCTGTGGCGTTCTCCTCACGAAAATTCGAGAAATCGACGCCAAGTGAGGAGTGAATGTAGAGCAACGGATCATAGTCGATAGCATCGTGGATCGAAGTTTGAACGGCGAGCGCTACGCCGCAAGTTCCTTTCCACCCAAATTTCGAGGGATCGGGAAAGCACGGACCTCCGCCATCGAAGCCGATGGTCCGCGACGACAGCAGGATGTTCTCTTCAAAATCCAAGTGGTACACATAAGCTGACAGTCTTCCGAAACTCGGTTCTGAATATGTAGCTCGGATCGCGACTCCATCAATATCCCACTCTCTAGCTCCCCGGCTAGGATGGTCGCGACCTAGCACACGATATACCTTTTCGACAATCGCACTCTCGAGTCTGAACTTTTCGGCTATCGTCGCATCAATACTTAGCGCGTCATAGGATTGATTGTTTTGTCGCCACCCTACCGTTCCAAGAAAGCGTTGCGGTAGTGCGCCATGGTTGATGTATTGGCGACCGTATCGAACAAGCGTCGTCCCACTATGGTATTCGACGAACGCTTCCTCTAACTCCGTTCCCGAAGGATCGATTTCCGTTGCGTATTCAGTTCGCCCATTCGTTCCGCCATCGTTGTAAGTATCGATTCCGAAGTCGTTGACGTGCTCAGCTGCGAATACCGCGCGAAAGTTACCGACCTGTGGGGTACGAAGTGTCATCAATAACCTTCCAGTGAGCGCATTCGCATCCTTATTGATGTTGTCATTGATGTTTGCGTATCGAATTCGAACGTCCGCGGAATACCTGTCGTTCTCGCATGTAGCTTCTTGCGGACACTCATCGTCAGCAAGAGTGAAAGTACACCCCAAGATCACGCAGACAGCTACTACTCTCAGTCCCATAGACGGCATAGTTCGATTCATATCGGAATGTTCATATTAAACGCAGAAAGCAACACATCATGATGCGTTCGTATGAGATTTCCCCGCAACGAATTCGACATCTCGTTCTTATCATTCGCACCTACTAACGTTTAGAAACGACGATTTCCATTGGCGCTACCACATCTTGACGACTATTTCCCCGATTGGAAACGTCGCGAAGAAAAAGCGGAGGCGATGATCCCGATCATTGGCAAACTTTACCGCAAAAATGTCGTTACCTACTGCTATGGTCGTGCACTCTACAACCAAAGCGTAACCGACATCATGCGCACACATCGATTTGTTCGGCAAGTCGCAAAAAACGAGCTTTCCGAGGATGAAAGTTACCCGTTGCTATGTGCACTTAGCGAACTCGATCTAGGCCCGTCACATATAGATGTTGGCAAGCTCACGGTCAAGTACATGGAGCTGCAAGAAAACGGGCACGCAGTACCGTCTGAATACGAGTACGCGGCAAATGAGTGTAGTGAGGTCATCGGACGTCATATCAAGCCCCTCAGTAAACCGCAAGATATCGTTTTGTATGGATTTGGCAGAATCGGTAGATTGTTAACGCGCCTGCTCATCGAAAAAACGGGGGGCGGCGATCAACTGCGACTACGCGCGATCGTCGTACGACCAGGGAATGACGGCGATTTAGAAAAACGCGCAAGCCTGCTCCGTCGCGACTCAGTACATGGCGCGTTTAAAGGCACGATTCGTGTAGATAACGAGAATCAGTGCATCATCGCTAACGGCAATGTGATCAGAATGATCTATTCTGATAGTCCAAGCGAGATCGACTATACGCAATATGGAATCGAAGACGCCGTTGTAATCGATAACACTGGAGCGTGGCGTGATGAACCTGGACTACGCCAGCATCTTGAAGCTAGAGGCATTGATCGAGTCATTGTGACAGCGCCTGGAAAAGATGGCGTACCTAACATCGTTTCAGGCATAAATTCACACCTTCTATCTCACAATGACAAGATACTCTCCGCCGCATCGTGTACAACGAACGCGATCGTACCGATTCTCAAGGCTGTAAACGATGAATTCGAGATAGCACATGGTCATATGGAGACAGTACACGCATATACACCGGATCAAAACCTCTTAGACAACTACCACAAGAAGAATCGACGTGGTCGTGGCGCGCCTCTGAACCTTGTCATAACGGAAACCGGGGCTTCAAATGCCGTCGCGAATTTACTCCCGGAGCTTGAAGGGAAGCTAACGGGAAACGCCATTAGAGTGCCTACACCGGATGTTTCGCTCGCCATCTTGAATCTACGCTTGGAGAAGAGCACCAACAAGCAATCCTTTAATGATTACATTCGCGACACTGCGCTCGATTCAGCGCTTCAACGTCAGATTGACTTCGTGGAAACTCCAGAGATCGTATCGTCTGACTTTATCGGCAACCGGCATGCTTGTATCGTCGATGGGGAAGCGACTATCGTCGACGATGGTAAACGTGTTGTCCTCTATGTCTGGTACGACAACGAATTTGGCTACTGCTGCCAAGTGATCCGCGTTGTGCAAAAATGGGCTGGAATCAGCTATCCGCTCATTCCAGGCGATGTAGCTAAAACCGGTTTTGGTTGATTTATCATTTACTCACGTTTTGCACTCACGTTTACATAGTTATCGGTCACCATGAACGCGTTGCTAATCCTTGGTGTCGTCGCGGCAGTTGTCCTGCTATGGATCATGAAAACGCGTTCTGCAAGAAGGCGTTGGGTCGAAGAACTGGACCTAATCGGCCAATGGGACCTCGAAGGCGCCAATAAAAACAATAATCGGATTGAGTTCATTGGCGCTCGCGGGGACGCTGGAAACTACATGGCAAGCACCGATGACACGCTCGAATCTGGTAACTGGCATCTAACCAGCTACTTTCTTGTACTGGATCCCAATGACGGTGAATCGCAACGCTACGAATTACGTCGTTTTGAACCAGGACGCATCGGCATCAATGGTCCTGGACGCGAAAAGCAGATTTATCGAAAAAAGCGCGTTTCAAATATCATCAAGCTTCACGAGCATCATTCGAAGAACCCTTAAGCTGTTCGAGGGTTCTGAACCTCGATTCAGCTTCTTTGTTCGGGAATAAGTAAGCACTCCCAACAATCGCAACAGATGCGAGCGCAAACGCCGGAATCATCTCATACACGCTAGCGAATACGCCATCGTAATTCAAACCAAGGTTGTGCCAAACTAGCGTAGTGACCGCACCCGTCACCATACCAGCTACTATCGCGTCGCCAGTCGTTCTTCGCCAGAATAACGCGAACAGTAAGGCAGGACCAAAACTAGCACCTAATCCTGCCCAAGCGTACGCGACGACATCCAATATGACACTGTTCTCGTTGAAAGCGATCACACCCGCGCTAATTGCGACCCCAATTACGACCAAGCGACTAATGAAGAGCTTGTGGTTTGTGATGTAGAGCAGGTCATTGACGATACTCGTCGATGCAACGATGAGTTGAGAATCCACGGTGCTCATTACAGCAGCGAGGATCGCTGCGATCAGAAGCCCCGCCAACCAAGGGTTAAGAAACAGCTCGGCGATTCGAATGAAGATTGTTTCTGGGTCGGTTAGATCTGGCACCGCCGCACCGCCTACCACTCCTACGGCAATCGCCCCGAGCGTCGCTATGAACATCCATGACATGCCGATCGCTTTCGCACGCCCAAGCTCTTGAGGCCTTTTGATCGCCATGAATCGTGCAAGAACGTGCGGTTGTCCGAAATAACCGAGACCCCAAGCGAGTAGGCTAGCGGTACCAATTGCACCTACGCCGGTGATACTAAAGTCAACATCTCGCACATCTATTGTTTGCGTTACAAACATCGGTAGTGCGATGAGCGCTATCAGCATTAACAGAGCTTGAAACGCGTCCGTCCAGCTCACCGCAAGGAATCCACCCGCAACCGTATAAACCATGATTACGGCAACACCGACGGCAACTGCCATTTGATAGTCCCAACCCATGACGGACTGAAATAGTTTGGCACTTGCAACAAAACCAGCCGACGTATAAACAGTGAAAAATACGATGACTACGAGGCTACTGACCAATCGCATCGGGACACCATCGTAGCCCGTACGCAGCTTAAAAAACTGGGGTAGAGTGGCAGCTTCCTCCTCATACGCACTAGCGTATCGTCGTAACCTCGGTGCAACGAAATGCCAATTCAGATACGCGCCGATCAATAAGCCGATGACGATCCACGACTCCGATACACCTGCAAGATACACGGCACCGGGCAACCCGAGTAACAACCAACCGGACATGTCACTTGCGCCGGCAGAAAGAGCTGCAACTGGAGCGGAGAGTGAACGCCCACCTATGTCGTAGTCGAATCCCGTCTTTGTACGACGATATGCGTAAAACGTAATCAGCGCGATTACTACGTAATAAAGAAAAAAACCTAGGCTGAACTCATTCATTGACGCGATACTGCAAAACGGCTTATGTCACAAAACAGAACGCATATTTGACAAATTCGAACTGAGGAAGTGTTGTGACGCTATCACAACCAATCCTTCCAACGCTTGGAATTGTTGATCCGCCTTGAGCAACGTGTCACAGGATCCAACGAAATCGATCGATAGCGGACGTCAACCTTAAAGCTGATTGAGTTAATATATAAAAAGGGACGTCGCTCATATCTAGTTTGCAGAGGACTTTGAAATGAATTTCATGCTCTTGAGATGGATGGCCGATCACGAATCCGTATCACGTATTTGCGGTGTTGTGATCGCATTAGTCGGATTCTTAGCCTTGCTTTCCGCATGCTCGATGGTTTCAACGAATGGGTGTGACGGTACGGATCTACGCATCCAAGGCGTCGCAGCTGCACAAACCGGACTGACAGAGCAACAAGCACGAGATGTCTTTGTTACATGCCGCCCGAATTCATCACAAACCGATCAAAGCGCGTTCATAGCCGGCTACCATGAAGGTATCGAAACCTACTGTACCAGAAGTCAGGGATTCCGGACAGGTATGGAAGGCTACCTGTATCAGAACGTTTGTCCAGAGGACAGCGAAGAATCGTTTTTAACGGGTTATCGCGTTGGCAGTGCGTTGTTTATCGCTGACGTAGAACTGCGAGCCGCAAAGATTGCGTTTGCTAGCTCCTCTGCACCGAGTGAGTTTATCGGTAGCCCTCCTAGCGCTGAACACAACCGTTTTCTACTCGAAACTTTCCCTCAAACCAGGGACAGTGCGCGGGCGCTGGTAAGTCAGATGCGATGGCAACCAACGCCGTCTTCGGACGTCGCGCGTAAAAGGTCATACGGAAGCCGAGACCTCACTTCCGTGATTAATCGATGCAAGGCGGCGAAAAAGGAAGCGGAGGAACTTGGGTTCGTTGTCGGTGAAGCCTGTTGATATGGGTAATTCATTACCATCAATAATCGACTGACATCGCTTCAAAGCAACTAACGACGACCTTAACTTGTGAAATAGCGTCTCATATCGCGACGGAATTACTCACTCAAGCAGTACGATTCGAAATTTAGGTCGACGCGCTGACAGTGCGCGCAATACGTTGTCTGTAAGTTTGCTTCAAACTTATGAAGGAGCAAACCGCAGAGCTTAGGTAATCTCGGCACCCAAACCGTTTTAATATGAATTCGTATGACCGTTTCACGTAAGAAACACTACTCGCGAATCCACACTGCGCTCGATAGAGTTTTAGGGCTTCTGCCACGCAGGCAGACATTGGACTGGTCTGAAACGACTGCCGCATATTGGCGTGGAGACCTATTCGGCGGCAGTTTCGAGCGAATCGACGAACTTCCAACCATCGAGCTCGTTGACTTGCTCGAGATCGACCGTCAAAAAGATGAACTCGTTACCAATACTCGACAGTTTTGTGCGGGTCTACCCGCCAACAATGCACTTCTCTGGGGAGCGCGAGGTACCGGAAAGTCGTCGCTGATCCAAGCCATATTGAATCGGTTCGCGAGTGAGGGACTACGCGTCGTACAGGTCGAAAAAGGAGCCCTCTCAGATATCGCAAATATCACCGCTCAGTTAGTCGATCGTCGATATAGATTTCTCATCGTATGTGATGACCTGTCATTCGATGAGGATGATGATGGCTACAAACAGCTGAAAAGCGCGTTAGAAGGGAGTGTATTCGCGAGTTCTACGAACGTATTGATCTATGCGACTTCTAATCGACGTCACTTGATCACGGAATATATGCAAGACAACCTCAGTTCTACTCAGTCTCGTGGGGAACTCCACGAGTCTGAAGCAATCGAAGAGAAGATCTCTCTGTCGGATCGTTTTGGATTATGGCTCTCGTTTCATCAATTCAAGCAAGACCAGTATTTACGCGTCGCGGAGTACTGGTTCAAGAAACTCGCACAAACACATGGCCTGAAAGTGAATTGGACGCAACAGTTGCGACAAGAATCCCTGACATGGGCTTTAAATCGCGGGGTTCGGAGCGGACGTACCGCCAATCATTTCGCGAAGTACACGGTAGGAAGAACACTTCTTGAACATTCGGAGCACAGCACCTGAGCCTTTACTGGCATTTCTATTTCTTTCCGTCATCCCACTGTGCGTCAGCGCTGACGAAGTCAACCTGCTTAACGGCGATCGACTAACCGGTACGCTCCTCGGGATTTCAGGCGAATTAATCGAGTTCGAAACTGATTACGCTGGGTTATTGAGAATCCAGCAGGCTGAAGTAGTGTCTATCGATTCAGAGGGACCATTTCTCATCGTCGACGACGATGGTAGTCGCGTTACCGAGATTTTCGACGAGAAAATTGACATCAGTTCGATACATCTAGCTCGCAGTAAAACGGATCTTCCGCTCGGCGGTGCGTCGATTCTTTCCAACGAAGTTGATCTGTCAGCGTCATACTCGACTGGAAACAGTTCAACACAAGTCTATCTGCTCACAACGGAATCGCAATTAACACGACCGAAGTCGGAACATGTATTAAAGTCCGCGTTTCATTATGATGTTGCGGAAGGTGAGCAACTCAAGAATCAGCTAAACGTGAACTACAAGACGCGAAATTTCTTTCGGGAGAAATGGTTCTACGCGCTCAATGCAGACGGCTTTCGAGACCCGATCAAAGCTATCGACTTGCGGGTTTCACCGACGGTAGGCGTAGGTCATCGGTTTTGGGACCACACCTACGGCTCTCTGACGGCTGAGATTGGTGTCGCTGCGATATTCGAACAATCAGACGAACTGAATACGGATCATCCCGCGGTAAGCTGGGAACTGGATTATTCCCGACGATTCTTAGGCGGGCGTCTCGAGGCGTTCCATGAACATCGATTGCTCAAGGCAATTGACGACGGATTGGTGCTCGACAGCTCAAACGGCTTGAAATATGCGTTCGTGGGGAACGTTAGTCTAAATATCCTCGCGAATCTAAAGCATGACACCAACGTGCCTCAAGGATTTGACAAGACTGACATCACTTACGTAACTGGAATTGGTCTTACGTTTTGATCGCTTTCCTTTCGGGTAAATCCACAATGTTCCGTGTGCATATCTTTGGAGCTTGCTATTACAATTCGCGCCGCAATTTCCTGCGTCCCCTTCGTCTAGTGGCCCAGGACACTGGGTTTTCATCCCAGCAACAGGGGTTCGACTCCCCTAGGGGACGCCAATTATTTTGAGCATACTCTGGCGTCGTCCGTCGTTAGTCGACGTGGATTTCGAGTGGGTTGACCGGTTAGATCACACGGGAAGCTGCCCGAATGTCGTTCGGAGTCACCGCGTAATTTTTCGTTTGTCGTCCAATTCGAAACGGTGTGAGTTAGGTTGACAAGCGTACATGACGTTGTCATCGTAGGAGCAGGTTTCGCTGGACTTGCTTGTGCCAAAAGAGCAGCTGAATTAGATCTTTCAGTACTGGTAATCGATAGACAACCGTCGCCCGGGCGGTATATCCACACGACTGGCATACTCGTTCAAGAAGCCCAATCATCGTGGCCTGCGCCTGCGGAACTGACCCGAGAGATCAGTCGAATTCGACTCTACGCGCCTAGTCATCGTCACGTTGAACTGGAAAGCACGAAATATCGTTTCTTCGCGACCGATACCGTGGGTCTTATGAAGTTTCTCGTAGACGAGACTCGTCGTGCCGGCGCCGAAGTTAGATTTAACTGTGAGTTCAATGGTGTGAATACCAGAGATTGCTATATAGAGCTCAATGACTTAGGTATTAAAACTCGCTATCTCGTCGGCGCTGATGGGGTAAACTCGAGAGTCGCACGCAGTGCGGGACTTGATCACAACACTAGGTTGCTCAAAGGTTTGGAATGGGAATACGAGCCAAACGACCTTATCGACGACTGTTTACACTGCTTTGTTGATCCTGCTATAGCACCTGGTTATATAGGGTGGGTCATTCCCGGCGTCGGTGCAACCCAGGTAGGGCTAGCAGTCAACCAGCGCCAGAACGCAGATATCGACTCATTCGTCGCCAGCATTGACTCACGATTTGACTTGAGTGCGTTACGCGTCACCGCTAAACGTGGCGGAATGATCCCGATCAACGGTCTGCTGCGCAACTTCTTCACTTCTCAAATTCTGCTACTCGGCGATGCAGCGGGTATGGTCTCACCTCTGACAGCTGGAGGTATTCATCGGAGTTATCGTTACGGCAAGCTGGCCGCCAATGCGATCGCAGATTACTTGCAGGATAGTGGGACTAATCCGGGTATCGTAGTCCGCGCTGCCTATGACGATGCGATTTGGAAGTACGCTGCTCGATGGTCATTCGACAACCTACCTTTAACTACATGCATGGAGGTAGGGGTGAGTATCGCACGTTTGTTTAGACGGGTTGCTGGCAAGGTGTTCTATGATAGATTCGCCATCGACTAGCCACCTAGCCATTCGTGATAGCGTACGTTTCTTGTCGGGCTCGCTACAGGCTTACAACCGTGAGATTCACTACGCTAGTCTATGCTGCGCGTTCGTTTTCCTATTTCCTCTGAACTGGTGTTCACCACAGGTGCTCCGTTTTTAGGTTATCCCAAATTCATGAGAAGATATCTGTAAGCTATTGATTTAAAAAGAATAGGTGAACAAAGAGACCAGAGAAATCTTGTATCCGTTCTATAACGCAGTTTAAATACCGTTAGCACCGAAGATGCCTCTATACAAAGAATATGCAGATGGTGACGCGGTACCAATCCTGTGATATGCAACTCAGGTTTGCATGATTTTCTAATTCGTAACGGGTCTCGCGATGATCATGTCAATCGATACCGGTCTGTTTCCTGGCACGCAAAATGGAGAGGCTCGTTAGTATGGACTGTGGCGATACATTAGTCTGGATTTACGTGACATTGTTATCCATACCTATCATTCATCGTGGCTTCCGTACTAAATCGATTCGCCGATGATCCTTAGCGAAAAGCTTGATTCGGGTGACCTAATCCTTCTAGACGGAGGAATTGGATCAGAAGTTGAACGTCTGGGCGGGGAAATGCACATCAATGCATGGTGCGGGGTTGCAAATAAGACACACCCAGATACCGTACGAAATGTGCACGAGTCGTATTTAAAGGCCGGATCTGATGTGATCACGGCTAATACCTTTGCCACATGTCGACATGTTCTCGAAGCAGCGGGATGCGGCGACGAGACAGTTGCGATTAATCGCCGTGCAGTCGAGCTCGCAAGAGAAGCACTTAATATCGTCGCACCCGATAAGCCTGTCGCAATCGCAGGTTCGATCTCCAACCACATTGCTTGGGTAGCGGGTACAGTGGCGGGCGACCCCGATACACGCCCATCGCCAGAGCGTGAAGCGGAGAACTACCGCGAATGGGTAGATATCCTCGCTGAGGCTGGCTGCGATTTACTAATACTTGAGATGATGCAGGATCTCAACCACTCTACAAGACTCATCGAAGCCGCGAAGCGCACCGGGTTGCCTCTCTGGGTCGGAATAAGTGCTAGCCGGGGACCGAACGATCAGTTGATAGGCTGGCATATGGCGAGCGAAGAGTCATACAGAATCCCAGACGATTTCCCGCAAAACCTAACTGATCCTCTCGAAGAGATCATCGACACGCTTACTGCATACGGACCTGACGTTGTCGGCATCATGCATAGTTCTTTTTATTCAACCACTCCCGCACTCGAAATGCTCTTTGATCGTTGGGCAGGTCCCGTCATGGCCTATCCAGAAGCAAACGGCTGGGACGCAGTGGCGAGCGCACCTATGTCAGTAACACCCGAGGATTTCGCGGAGTATTGCCACCAATGGGTCGAAAAAGGGGTGCAAATCGTGGGAGGATGCTGTGGCACGACGATCCACCACATTCGTGCAATGGTCGATCAATTACCAAATCGACCTGGTCCTCGACCAGAACCAAAGAGTGTTAACGCATAAGCCTGACATGACCCGCACCACAGCGACAATTGCTACCGTCCGATAAGAAAGTAAGCTAACTTACTCATGAGGACTTCGACAGAAATAGGAACGTGATATTGTGCTACGTATTGCGCATTCACACATTTCAGCAGATCAGATAAATAGCCCGCTTTGACGATAGAGATACTGATTAATGTACTGCAGGAATTCGATCCGTCGCGTATGACGAGATTCTCCCTAAGGTGGGTTTTGCCAGGTGTGGCTTTGTTGTTGGTTAGCTGTGCGCAAGATCCATTGTCAATTCCAGCGCACATCGTTGAAATCAACGACCGCGGTGTATCAAAGATGGGTCAATTTCAGTATGTAGCTGCCCACGAAGACTTCAGTAGAGTCGCGGACGAAGCTCCTCATTGGGACGTTGGACTCGTAAATCTCGCAATCGCGACACTCAACCGACAGGAACCAGATGACGAACTGAAAACGCTTGAGATACTACAACGTGTTTTGAGTCGAAACCCCAGAAATGCGAGAGCGTTGTACACGTCTGGAATCGTAAACCTCTATCTTGGACATACGGAGGAAGCGATCAAGTTCCTTATCGAAGCCGTTGACATCGATCCCACTGATGCCTATGCGACTTACTTTCTTGGACAAGCTCATCTTCAAGCGGGAAACTACGAACTTGCCCAACAGAACCTAATCAAGACTCTAGAACTTAACGATGCCCTTCGAAGCGCATATTGGGCTGCGTCGACGGCCTCTCGTCGCTTAGGCGACATCGAACGTGCGACTTCCTTCGTAGAGGAATATCAAGCATTTGAACACAATCCGCTCAGCGTTACCGCCGGTTTCTCATATAAGCAAATGGGTCCGAAGGCTGAAGCTAAATCGGTTATCGAGAATGTGGTCGAAAGATCGCCGAAACCCGCGGGTTCATTGTTCAGTCTTGCACAAAAGGTAGACGTAGAACTAGCAGAACTCCGATCGGTATCAAGTTTCGACCTAAACCAAGATGGTTATTGGGATGTTGTAGTCAGTGACGGTGTTAAGACAGTCGCGTTGATCGGGAGCGCAGCTGGCTATTCCGTTGGCTCTTTCGAATTGGAACCACACGATGCCGTCGCGTGGGGAGACATGAACAACGATGGGTCAACAGAGGTGCTACTGTGCGGCGAGACAGGCATAGTAATCGAAATACTGGTCGATTCCGATGATCAGCCAAGCAGATCCATATCAAACACCGAGTGTCATTCGATTCGAGTTCTAGATGCTGATCACGATGGGGACTTGGATGTACTCAGCACTGGAACATCTGGTTTGCAGATCTTCCACAATGATCTTAAAGGGAACTTCGTTCCATACTCGTCGGATGCAGATTCGAAGATCGAAGATACAGTAGTGCAGGTACTCGCTGAAGACTTGGACCGTGATCGCGACGTCGATCTCGTACTTGTCGGTAAAAACGCTCCCAATCGTATTTTGCGCAACGAGCTTACGTGGCGTTACGAAACTTTTACGGGGCTTCAAGAACTTCAGAATAGAGCACTTCAAGCGGTCACGGCGCTAGACGTCAACGTGGATGGACGTGTGGAATTGATTACCGCATCGATGGAAGGAAACCTAGACGTTTGGCAATTCGATACTCCGAATTGGTCTCGCCGCAGTCTTGAGGTTTCTGGTGGCGATGTGCGAGCGCTTGACGCACACGACTTTGACGGGGACGGGAGAACGGACCTTTTTGTGGCGCAGCGAGACGGCTTCACAGTCATCGATCCTCGAACCTCCTCGATTCTTGCCGAAGAGCGGCTCGAAGATCTTGAGAGCGCCTTACCAGTCTACGCAGACGCTAAATCGGGTCCCGCCGTAGTTACCGTGTCCGCTTCGGGTATCGATGTATTCCATGCCGGTTCTGGTCGCTATGAGTTCCTTGCCATCAATCCATCCGGCAAAACAAGCGCGGATCAAATGCGCTCAAACGCCTCGGGCATCGGCACGTACTTCAAACTACGCGCCGATACGCGCTGGTCCATCGCTAGTAATTTCTCGTATCACTCGGGTGCCTCACAGAGTCTAATGCCGATCATGTTCGGTTCTGGTGGTGCGGCACAAGCGGACTACGTCGAGCTTCTCTGGTCCGACGGCGTAACCCAATCCGAGATTGCTTTGGATTTTGGCGAACGTCACGACATCGAGGAAATCCAACGCCAACTTGCTAGCTGCCCCGTCGTATTCGTTTGGAATGGAGAAAAGTACGAATTCGTCAGCGACGTTCTGGGCGTAGCCGCACTTGGTTACTTCGCAGAACCTGGAGTAACAACCCCGGTTCGATCGAAAGAACGATTACTGCTACCGGATGGCATGTTGAAACCACGAGCGGGAAAGTTCGAAGTAAAGATAGGAGAACCGATGGAGGAGATTCTCTATCTAGATTCCGCTTCGCTACTTTACTTTGACGTACCAATCGATTGGTCGATGACCCTTGATGAACGACTCAATATCAAAAGTACATTACCAACCGGAGATCCAATCTACTTTCAAGAGACCTACGATCCAATTCGAGCAACGACGAATGCTGAACGCAATGTGATTGACGCCATAACGAAGGCGGATCTGTCAGCGGTGCATCCTGGTTCTGTCGACGCTCGATTTATAGGCTTGCTTGCAAACGAAACGGTTCTTACACTCGAGTTCGACACGGAACTACCTGAACGAGACGCTGTGCTAGTTGCTGACGGTTGGGTGGAGTTTCCGTATTCGCAAACGTCATTCGCTGCCTATCAGGCGAATGCGAAATATCAAGCGCCTTCGATCGAAGCACGTGACGGTAATGGGATGTGGCACGTCATTGCCGAAGAGTTTGGGTTTCCAGCGGGTATGCCGAGACAGATGGCGCTGCCGTTGCCAATTCTTCCAAAGGGAACGAATGCACTCCGCTTGAGCTCAAACCTGGAAATTTACTGGGACCGAATCAGAGTCGTGAGAGCAAGTGACCAATTAGACGCAATGAGTAAGCGTATCCGCCCCGAGAAAGCGATAGTTAGGGCATCGGGATTCGCTCATCGCACGACGGGACCACAGCGAACACCGTACTATGACTACGACAATCGACATACTAATGGCGATGCGAAGCTCGCGACAGGTTTCTATACCGTCACTGGTAACGCTACTGAACTGGTTCTCGACACGGACAGTGCTATCGCAATCGTCGGCAGTGGGGAGGAAGTTCACCTTGAGTTTGAGGTACCGTTACCGCCGAAGGACGGATATCGACGTTTTTACGCACTGGAATTCCAAGGTTGGGCCAAAGATATGGATCTCTATACTGAGGATGGCGATACGGTCGATCCACTGCCAATCCGTACTGACATTACTAGTGATCAACTTGAGAATCGAGAACTGCTGCACGCACGTTACAACGTGCGACATCAAAGCGGAATCGTCGCTCGGTAGCTAAGGACGAGTATCAGGATATGCGAGTCCTGCTCATCGTCTGTTTTGCAGTATTGCTTGCGTTCACGTTTGCAGGATGTGGTCAAACCGAATCGCAACGTGCAGTTTCACGAATCGATGACTTCGTGAGTGTTGAACTTTCAGACGTTGATCCTGAGGTCTTTGAGTTTCTATCTCTCAAACAACAAGCCGTTAGAGAATCACCGAATGATTCGGACGTGGTTGGCGAATTAGCGATGGCGTATGAAATGAACGGCTTCGCAGATTCTGCGCTCATCGGTTACCGACAAGCGGCCACGCTCGCACCTGCCAATATCAAATGGCCGTACTATGAAAGTCTGGTACTCACGAGCTTCGGGGACTACAAAGACGCTTTGACCGCGCTTGATCGAGCTCTTGACTTGGATGCGACGTACGCGCCAGGTTGGATTTGGAAGGGAAGATTGCATTTGGAGCTCGATGAGCTGCATGAAGCCGCTGACGCATTTCGGAACGCCTTTGATACAGATGCCGAATCTGCCGCGAAAGTTGGACTAGCACAAGTGGCGCTTCGTGAAGAGAAGGCTGAAACTGCTCTCAATCTTCTACAGGAACTAGCTCACCATACGATCCATCCTCAAATAGACCAGTTGATCAGAACAGCTCAAATCCGTCTAGGAAAGCCGGTTGACGCAGACTTGCTACGACCATCAACGATACCAGGGCAAATCGGTTTCCCTGATCCTTTCAGTACCGAGAAACGTAAATATGAAGTAAGCATTAGTGCTGATCTCACTCGATTTAGAAATCTACTCGCTCAACCTAACGGTCAAAGCGCGGCGTTTGAACTCATCGACACGCTCACCGAGAAATACCCTGAGAACAAGCGCGTCGTGATAGCGAGCGCGCACCGTCTTAGACTTTCGGGCGATGTGCCGGAACTACGCACCTTGCTCGAGCAAGCACACGCTACCTGGCCAAACGAGATCAATTTCATGCTTGGTCTCGCGGAGCTTGAAGTCGCGTCGCAGAGCACTTCAAGAGCGCTTCAATTGCTTGAGGGAGCGCTTGCCTTGGAACCGACTAACGCATGGGGATTACTTCAGCGAGGTCTTGCGTTAGCGCAGGACGGTCACTTTGAAGACGCACTAAATAGCCTTCAACAAGCGTTACAGATCGATGAATCGGCTGACATTCACTACTATATCGGCCACGCGTTTGCCGAACTTAACGATTTTTCAAGAGCACGCTGTCATATGCGGCGTGCGGTAGAACTTGAACCCGAGTTTACAGCGGCAGTCGAGCAACTTAACAGGCTCAACGCGATTTCTAGAGCAGATTCAAATGGTGAACTCGACCGCCAAAGTTGCAATAGAGTAGAGGAAAACTAAGTTGGTTTCGTCGAGGCATGACCTTAGTATCTCCGCGACTGTATTTGGCTGCTTGTTAATCGGGTGTAGTGACGATTCATCTCAGCTGGAGACTTCGAAGTATTGGTTCATGGACATCGCGTCTGAGTCTGGTGTAACGTTTACGCATATTTCTGGCGCCTCCGAATCACTTTACCTTCCTGAGATTATGGGAGCTGGGGTTGCTCTGTTCGATGTCGAGAATGACGGTGACCTCGACATTTACTTCGTGCAGTCTGGTGGACCTGTGGACAGCAAGGAGAGAGCTGGAAACGAACTTTATCTTAATAACGGCATGGGTGCATTCAACCGACTCAGCGCGAGTGGGTTGGAAGATACTGGATACGGCATGGGTCCAGCAGTCGGCGACTATGACGGCGACGGCTTGATTGACGTTTTCGTAACAAATGTAGGTAATAACCGACTCTTTCGAAACATAGGCAATGCGACATTTGTTGACGTAACGTCGGCTGCCAATGTTGCTACCAACGGTTTCAGTACCGCTTCGACATTCGGTGACTTCAATGCTGATGGTTTTCTCGATCTATTCGTAGTCAACTACGTTGACTGGAAGGTTTCTACTGAACGCGACTGTTTCGATTACGGGACTGGAGTCAGAAATTACTGCGATCCAGGTAACTACGACCGACCGACACCAGACGTCTTATTTAAGAACAATGGAGACGGCACGTTTGCCAATATTTCAGTCGAGTCAGGTATCGCTTCCGCCTTAGGCAACGGTCTAGGAGTAATCGCATCAGACTTTAACGGCGATGGCAAGCTCGACTTATTCGTCGCGAACGATAAATCACCAAACCACTTGTGGATTAATCAGGGGAACTTCACGTTTAAGAATGAAGCGTTCGAACGAGGGGCGGCGTTCGACGACCACGGCATTGCTAAAGCGGGTATGGGTGTTGCGGCACGAGACGTCGATCAGGACATGGATGTCGACATCATTGTCGTCAATATTCAAGGGGAAACAGATTCGTACTACCGTAACGACGGCGCATATTTCACCGATGCTACCGCTCGAGTCGGCTTGACTCGATTTAGTCGGAACTTCACCCGTTTTGGTGTCGCGTTATTTGATTTTGATCACGACGGTCGATTGGATTTCTACGAAGCGAACGGGCGAGTCACATTCTCTGCCGAAAGTGAAACGGCGGATCCATACGCCGAGTCCAACGTACTTTTCAAAGGTGGTGCGGCAAGGAAGTTCGAGTTTGTAGAGCCCGCTTTAGTGCACAAACAAGCTCTTATCCATACGAGCCGTGGTGTAGCAGCTGGTGATGTTGACGGAAATGGAACGATCGATCTAGTGGTTGCCAACCTAGGCGCGCCAGCGTACGTGCTACGCAATACAACTGAGCCAACAGGACCATGGTTAGGAGTCGATTTACTAAGTTCTCGCGGAAGTCCTGACCTAAATGCACGACTGATCCTTGAAACCGACCTCGGAAGTTACCTAGGTGAGGTGCAAGTCAGTGGTAGCTACCTCGCCGCAAACTCCGCCTCGATACACCTCACATTTCCAACTACGCCCGTGATCGTAAACGCATCCGTGCTATGGTCAGATCGTACAGTTCAAGATATCAAGCTATTGCCGCTCAATAGGCGTACGTCGATCACACAGAACCCACGTACGCCTTAATCTGCCTGCAATATCACCTATCTGGATCGGGTAGCAGCTCCTCCTCGGGTACCACTACAAATTCAGGATAGGCTTCGATACCGAGTTCGGCGACATCTTGACCGAGCTGCTCAACAGTTTCAGATATCCGTGCACGGAATACTAGATTGATGAGCGACCACAAAACGAACGACGCGACAAAGACCGTTGCACCGATTGCGACGACGCCCAGCAACTGGATTAGGAAGTCTGCTCCGACCGTAAATGCGGCCGCTAGCGTTCCCCAAATCCCAGCAAATAGGTGAGCGGAGATTGCCCCGACAACGTCGTCAACTTTGAGAAACTCGAGGAATCTCATACCGAGTACACAAATCGCGCCACCGACCGCGCCGACCGGAATTGCCCAAATATGGTCAGCGAAATTCGGCGCCGCCGTTATCGCAACAAGCCCACCAATCGCACCGTTCAGTGCGGCAAATAGGTCTGTGCGACCAAATACTGGACGCGAAATTGCGATCGCAATGACACATCCTGCAGCCGCGGCAAGATTCGTATTAACCAGAATGATGCCCATCGATATCGCATCGAAACCGGACCCGAGCGCAAGTTGAGATCCACCATTGAAACCAAACCAACCTAGCCACAGGATGAACACGCCCAACGTTACGATCGGGACATTCGAAGGCGGAGTTGCTTTAACCGATCCATCCTCCCGGAATTTCCCAGTTCGAGCACCGACGATCAAGGTGCCTGCGAGCGCGGCCCAACCTCCTGTCGAATGTACGATAGTTGAACCAGCGAAGTCAACAAAACCGAGATCTGTTAACCAACCGCCACCCCATGTCCATTTACCAATCAGTGGGTAAATCAGACCCGTTAAGACCACTACGAATGCGAAAAACGAGATCAGCCGAATCCTTTCGGCTAAAGTTCCCGAGATGATCGAGGCGGTTGTAGCAACGAAGACCATCTGGAAGAACCACATTGACATGCTCGAATGACCTTGTTCTGCAAGAATTGGGTCGATCGTTGCACCTTCATCGCCATTGAACAGTGCCGTTTCCGCGGGTGTCGAATGAAATCCGAGTTCCAATACACCAAACCACGCATTCCCATCGCCATACATGACGTTGTAACCAATGATGTAATACATGAGTCCTGCGATGGAATACAGGCCGATGTTTTTCATGCAAATGACAGAAGCATTCTTGGTTCTGACTGAACCGGCCTCGAGCATCGTGAATCCGGCACACATCCACATAACCAATGCGCCCCAGAGTAAAAACGCGAAAGTGTTAAACGTGAACGCGACCTCGCTATCGACAGCGCCGTATGTGGACGCCCCAGACGCAAGCAAAACAACAGTGATCAAGACCTTTAGTCGCTTCATTAACGATTCCCCTTTCACGAATGGACGGTAAAGCCGTAAATGCACTACGCCGTATTTAACACCAGATATTTACGCATTCAGACTTTGGAACTCATCGATACATTTATAGAACCTCTAGCCGTGATTCCAAATATGTGGGTCGCATTCATTACTTCTCGAACATCGACTTCCTTATTTGCGAATTGGTGCGTCAAGCAATGACCGACATCGTCGTCGTGGGTGGCGGAATCGTTGGTGCGTCAACTTGCTACTATGCTAAGCAAAGAGGGGCTACATGCACCCTCATAGAACGAGATGACGTCGCTTCCCATGCTTCGGGCTACGCTTTCGGTGGACTACACCCAAGACTGGTAGCAACATCTGACTCCGAAATGACACAGTTTGCACTGACGAGTTTCGAAGAACATCGGCGACTTCACGACGAGCTCGAGTCCGAAACAGAACAAGAATCCACATGGCGACCAAGAACAAGCATCTCATTAGCGTGGAATGAGACCGAAGCTAATCTACTTCAGCAACTTGCTGTTGCAGATTCATCATCATCTGAATGGTTAGGCGCGAAACAATTGCTCGAACTCGAACCTCGGATCTCCAGCAGTGCGCTTGGCGGACTAATGACAAATGACAGCGCTGAGGTAGATGCTAAGGAACTAACCGAGTCGCTCGTTCGTAGCTCTGCACCACATTTTCGCTCGGCCGACGTCGTCGGTATCAACTGTGTGAACGATCGTATTGAAGGTGTAAGGACTCGTAACGGAGAGATCATTGAGGGCGATTCATTTGTATTTGCAATGGGACCTTGGTCAAACCAAGCATTCGAATGGCTAGGTTTGAATTGTGAGGTAATGCCACTGAAGGGTCAGATACTTCGACTGAAGATTGCCGGACCTGTTTTTCAGCATTCCTTCTCAACAGCCGGGAACTACATGAGCACCAAACCCGATGGGTTGTTGTGGATCGGAACCACAGAGGAGGACGTTGGATTCGACGAGACGCCGACTCATTACGGTCGTAGCACGATTATGAAAGTCCTACAACGGATGCTGCCTAATTCATCTAACTTTTCGGTCGTGAGACAAACAGCATGCCTTCGTCCAATCACGTCAGATGGAGAATTGATCTTGGGTAACGTGGCAAGCACTCGGAATGCGTTGGTGGGTACCGGCGGTGGCCGGAAAGGTATTTTGTATGGTCCACTGATGGGAAAATACCTCACCGATCAAGCGCTCGCGACCGCGCGCTCGGAGACATGGTCCCCGCTTTCGCCAAATCGTTTTGTCGATACGTCATGAACTCGCTTACAGTCTTCCGATGAATCTCTTACACGGTTCTCAGTTTCACAGAGTTTTACATGTCAGATAGGGTAGCGTCGCAATCCGTTGCGGTGATTACGAAAGGTATGCGACGACTCCTAGTGGTGGTGTTAGTGGTCATTTCGCTACTTGTCGTCGATTCGGTATATCTAAGCGTCGTGAGCTTTGTGCAGGCGCTTACCGGGCAAATCATCGAGAACGCCTTTTATCAAGTTATGTTCCTCGTGCACTTGGTTCTAGGTGTTCTAGTCATCGTACCAACGCTGGTATTTGGCGCGATGCACCTGCGTCGAGCGATCACAAGACCGAATCGAACAGCTGTCAGACTCGGTCTTGGTTTATTCGTTACGGTCCTTCTCCTTTTTATTTCAGGTGTTGCGTTAACTCGGGGGCTTCCTTGGTTTGAGTTAAAACACGAGATTGCTCGAACACTGACATACTGGTTGCATGTCCTAACTCCAGTCGCGGCGATATGGCTATTCATTCTGCATCGCCTCGTCGGACCTCGTATTCGCTGGAAGTCAGGAATTTCTGTAGCGGTCGTGAGTCTTGTGTTAGCAGTCGCGGGTGTCGGATTTCTTCATTTGGACTTTGAGGAAACGGTCGCTGCCGCTGATTTCTCACCGTCGCTCGCACAAACCGCTCACGGCGGTCATTTGAAAGCCGAAGCGTTGATGACCAATGAACAATGTTTGACGTGTCATGCAGATGTTCATGCGACTTGGGCGGTCAGCGCACACAGATTTGCTTCTTTTAACAATCCGGCGTACGCGTTCGCCGTTAACAACACACGAGCGAAAGTTCTTGAACGCGATGGTGACGTTGGTGCATCAAGGTTCTGTGCTAGCTGCCACGACCCCGTACCACTGTTCTCTGGTCTCTTCGACGATCCGGCTATTGATTTCCAAGATCATCCGACGGGACAAGCGGGGCTTACCTGCGTAAGTTGCCATGCGATTCAAGAAGTAAATGGTGTTCGCGGTAATGGTGAATACACCATCGGACTACCTGAGCAATATCCGTTTGCCGACAGTAACGATGAATTCCTTCAATGGGTGCACGGCGTTCTGCTCAAAGGGCGTCCAAAGCTTCACAAGACCTCGTATCTGAAACCATTCCATCAGACTGCCGAATTCTGTAGTACCTGCCACAAGGTTCATCTACCGGAGGAGCTCAATCACTACAAGTGGCTGCGTGGTCAGAATCACTACGACTCATTCCTGATTAGCGGTGTATCAGGTCACGGCGTTGCGAGTTTTTACTATCCACAAAAAGCGTCTACGAATTGCAACGTGTGTCATATGCCCCTGATTGAATCGGACGACTTCGCAGCGAGCGACTTTGACGGTTCTGGACGGTTGGCGATCCACAGTCACCAATTCCCTGCCGCCAACACCGCTATTCAAGCGATGGCGGCTCTGGATCCATCAGTGAACGACAAACAGATCGAACTTCTTCAAGGGTCATTACGTGTCGATATTTTCGGATTACGTATCGGGGAGGACATAACGAAGCCGCTCGTTGCACCTTTGCGTCCCATAGTACCAGTGCTTGAACGAGGTAAGGAATACCTGATCGAAGTTGTGATACGTACATTGCGTGTTGGCCATAAATTCACAGAAGGAACCATAGACTCCAATGAGGTCTGGCTAGCCCTTGACGCGAAGTCAGACCAAGGTGACGTTCTTGGTCGTAGCGGTGGTATGAATGCCGATACTGCCGCGGTTGATCCGTGGTCACATTTCGTAAATGCATATGTGATCGACCGTGAAGGAAATCGAATCGATCGACGAAACGCGGAAGACATCTTCGTGAAACTCTATGACAACCAGATTGGACCTGGCAGCGCTGATGTCGTGCTCTATCGCTTGGTCGTACCCGACGACGCAGATGTATCAGAACTCACCGTCACGGTCGCGCTTAACTATCGCAAATTCGACCAAAATTACTTCGCGTTATTCTCTGAAGAACCTGGTAGAACGAATGATCTACCGATCGTTACCATAGCACGCGATACCCTCACGTTTCCCGTACGGAAGCCGCAAGAAGACCTCTCAGAGCAGTCGAGCGATATCGCGATCTGGGAGCGTTGGAACGATTACGGAATCGGAATGCTTTTGAAACCAAAGCGGGTTGGTCTCCGACAAGCAGAACTTGCTTTTAAAGAGGTTGTAGAGTTAGGACGGCCTGAGGGACACTTGAATTTGGCTCGCGTCTGGTTAAACGAAGGCCGATTAGAGGAGGCGGCGGACGCGCTCGGGAAGGCTTATGAAGGAGGCGCATATCCCTGGTCGGTCGCGTGGTTTACTGCGCTCGTCGATAAACAGTTAGGCAATTTTGAAGCGGCAATAGAGAAATTCGATCAATTGAGACGTACCGCCTTCGAGGAGGCAGTGAAGAGAGGGTTCGACTTTTCCCGAGACTACAACCTTCTAAATCAACTCGCTTTATCTTACTTCGAGTTATCGAAAGAGGCAGGCACTGAGAGTAGACGGACCGAATTACTCACATTGGCGATCGAAACCTATCGATCAGCCTTAGCAGAAGATTCTGAAAACGTACAGTCGCACTACGGTCTGATGCAGGTATATGACCGTTTAGGTAATTTCGAAAACGCGACGTACCATCGCAGCCAACACCAGAAATACCGAATTGACGACAACGCGAAAGATCGCGCCGTGAACGCCGCGCGTCAAAGAGACCCAGCGGCGAACCACGCTAGTGAGTCGATCGTTATTTACGACCTACATCGAGATAACGAACACTCGGTTGGCGCTACTTGATGTCAACAAAAGATGCTGAAACTGAACGACTGACCCGAGCGGTCAAAGGATCCGCGATCGTCGCGGGGATCTTAATTCTCGTCGTCGCATGCGTCGCCATGCTCTCGCAATGTGAACGCCGAAAAATCGAAGTTGTTGAAACGCCGGTGCACGAAAGTGTTGTGCCAACTGCTGACACGGCGGTTCCAACTTTCGAATTCACCGACATTACCGAAATTGCGGGCATTGAGTACGTTCATGAAAACGGTGCAGTCGGCGATCGCCTCTTACCGGAAACCATGGGCGGTGGCGTTGCACTATTTGACTTTGACCTCGATGGCGATCTCGACTTATTGTTCGTCGACTCGAGTACTTGGCCCGACGAAGAGTTGGAAACAGGTCGCACCGGTAGATCGGTACTCTACGAGAATAATGGACTTGCACAGTTCACCGATGTATCTGCAACCCATTTAGATCTATCTGTCTACGGCATGGCACCGGCGATTGGCGATATCAATGGTGATGGCTATCCCGACCTATTCGTTACTGCTGTGGGGCAGAACCAACTTTTCTTGAATGAAAATGGTGAAAGATTCGTCAACGTGACCGAATCGTACGGTGTTGGCGGCGATCCTGACGCTTTCAGCTCGTGTGCGACGTTTTTCGACTTCGACCGAGATGAAGATCTCGATTTGTTCGTCTGTAACTACGTTGGTTGGTCTGTCGACATCGATCGTGCGGTAGATTTTCAGTTAACTGGCGTAGGCCGAGCGTATGGACCACCCACCGACTTTCCCGGTACGTCGTCGTGGTTGTATCGGAATGACGGTGGCTTGTTCACCGACGTAACGAACGAAGCTGGGATCGAAGTCGTCAATCAACAGACCGATGAATTGGTTGGCAAAGCGCTCGCTGTATCGGTCGCAGATGTAAACCGAGATGGGTGGTCCGATCTAATCATTGCGAACGATACTGTAAGGAATTTCTTATTTATCAATAACTTGGATGGAACTTTTACCGAGAAAGGCGTTGAATACGGGTTAGCGTTCGACTCCTCAGGCGCGGCTACGGGTGCGATGGGTTTAGACGTTGCCCACTATGCAAACGATGAACGATTTGGTATCGCAATCGGTAACTTCGCCAACGAAATGTCGTCGTTTTACGTGAGTTCCTCTGGCGCTTCAATCTTCAGCGACGACGCGATCGTTCTCGGTATCGGCGCTCTCACACGGAAAGTGCTGACGTTTGGTTTGTTTTTCTTCGATGTGGACAACGACGCTCGAGTAGACCTGTTTAGCGTCAATGGTCATATTGAACCTGAGATCACTATGGTTCAAGCAAGCCAATCATATGAGCAAGAACCTCAGTTGTTTTGGAACTGTGGGAGCGAATGTGCTCGACCATTCCAGCTAGTCGCAACACAAGACACCTCCCTTGGTATACCGAATGTTGGCCGTGGTGCGACATTCGGTGACCTCGACGCAGACGGCGATCTAGATATTGTGCTAACGAATGTAGGAGGAAGACCAAGCATTCTGCGAAATGAATTGGCTACCACCAACAATTGGCTAAATATTCGGCTTGATTACCAGGGTTCAAATCCGAACGGCATCGGCAGCATGGTTCGAGTTACGAGCGCGGACATAGTACAAACACGTCAGATTACTCGAACACGCAGCTACCTCTCGCAATTTGACGCGTCAGCTCACTTCGGAGTTGGTAAAGCCTCAAACGTCGACACAGTGGAGGTTATTTGGCCAAACGGTGAAGTGTCTACGTTCTCGGATGTAGAAATCAATCAGCCCATCGTTCTTGAGTACGACGCGAAGTCGTCTATCGATTAAACCTTACCTAATCCTTGTCCAAGTCTGGTCTCGTTCGAACGAACCTTTGAACCCAATAGGCTAACAAGTCTCAAATCGCAATATAATGAAGCGCACCCGAACCGACATAAGGGATTCGCTTAATGAATTTAGATGCCGTGCGTTTCATGGGACGATTTGTCACGTCCTCTGTACTGGTGATCTCACTCGTGAGTTCGCCGCAGTTGTTAGCGCAAGACACAGACGAGGCCGATGAGGCGACAACGACGCCCATTGAAGAGGAACTTATCGTCGTCGGATCGCGTGTACGTGGTCGTAGCGAGACAGACTCGCCAGTTCCTGTAGATGTAATCCAAGGCGATGATTTTGTTGCACAAGGCGCTAGCGACCTTGATGCTATTGTCGCCGCGCTAGTTCCTTCTTACAACGTTAATCAGGAACCGATCTCGGATGCAGCAACGATCATGCGCCCTGCGTCGCTTCGAGGCATGTCGCCAGATGCAACACTAGTGCTCGTGAACGGTAAAAGGCGTCACAGAGGTGCTGTAATCGCGTTATTAGGCTCAGGTCTATCAGGCGGTTCGCAAGCACCTGACCTGTCGTCTATCCCCGGAATTGCGATCGATCGACTCGAGGTCCTTCGCGATGGTGCGTCGGCTCAGTATGGATCAGACGCGATCGCAGGAATCATGAATTTTGTGCTCAAGCGCGATCGAAGCGGTGGTATTTTTGAGGCGAAGCTAGGTAGCACGCTTGAAGGTGACGGCCAACGAATGGTCTACGCGGGTAATGTCGGTTTGCCTCTTGGCGCGAATGGTTTCGCAAACCTCAGTGCCGAATACAAGGCTGTCGATCCTACGGACCGCGCAATACAGCGCGGTGACGCTCAAGACCTGATCGATGCTGGAAACACATCGGTTCGAACGCCTCATGCGATGGTCTGGGGTGGACCAGAAATTCGTGATGACGTCAAACTGTTTGGCAATTTTGGTGTTGATCTCACACCAGACGTTGAAGTGTACGGCTGGGCAAACCACTCAACCCGAACGGTTGAAGGTGGCTTCTACTTTCGTAATCCCAATACACGAGGTGGCGTGTTTGCGGGGGTGACAAACGACGACGGTGATTTGATTCCGGTTTCATTCGATCCTGTCACACGCCTTGTCGTTGAGGCTGGTACCGAGGGAGCTGAAGTGTGGGATGCGACTGTCAGGGTAGCGAATCTAAACTCGAGTCTAGGTGGATGCGGTCCAGATACGATCCAAGATCCGAAATCTCTCGTTTCGCTTGCGCAACACAACGCCGCAGCGAACTACACGTCTGTTATAGCCGGTCTCCCAAGCCATTGCTTCATGTTTCAGGAAGTGCAACCGGGTGGGTTTACGCCCCAATTCGGAGGCGACGTCACAGATCAGTCCATCGCAGCTGGAATTCAAGGTTCCTACGCGAATGGATGGTATTGGGATCTTAGTTTCGTGCAAGGCTCTAGTGAAGCCATCTATTTCATAAATAACACCGTCAATCCTCAGGTTTGGGCAAAACTGTATGACGCAGGGCAGGATCCGGCGTCGATACAACTCAACTACCATCCAGGAACTTACGTCGAAACTGACACGGTCGTGAACTTTGACATATCCAAGCCGTTCGATATACCTCGTTTCTACGGTCCGATGAACGTCGCAGCTGGTTTGGAGAATCGGAGCGAAACGTTCGAAATCGTACAAGGTGAAGACAATTCTTGGTTTATCGATCCAAGTCCAGACGGACTGACAGGTCAAGGCTTCGGTATTGGTTCCAATGGTTTTCCGGGTTTCCCAGCATCGGACGCGGGAGAGCGCACCGTTGAAGCGTGGGCGGCCTATCTTGACATCGAAGGTGACGCTACTGAAGAACTAAAACTTGGCGCAGCAATCCGATACGAAGACTATGACGCATTCGGTACTACATTGGATTGGAAAGTGACAGGTCGTGTGCAAATGAATGACACCGTATCGTTCAGAGGCGCGTACAGTACGGGATTCCGTGTACCAACAGCAGGTCAATCAAACCTTCGCAACGTTACGACGGAATTCACCGGTGGAAGATTGGCAGATATTGCGACTCTACCACCAACGAACCCAGTCGCTCAACAAAAAGGTGCTGTTGCGCTTGTTCCTGAAGAGTCGACAAATACCACGATAGGTGCCGTTTGGGAATTCGACTGGGGCGATCTCACTATCGACTACTACAGCATCAAGATGGAAGGTCGTATCGCGTTTACGAGCCGGTTTAAGTTAACGGACGAGGACATCACCTCGCTCGTAGCTGCAGGCGTACCTGATGCAACAAGCTTCACCTCCGTACGATACTTCTCTAACCAACAAGATGCTAATGCGTCTGGGATTGATCTGGTCTTAAGCGTTCCATTCGAATTCCAAGGCGGTGACTCACGAGTTGTCGTGGCTGGAAATTGGAAGAGCGTCGAGCTTGTGGAATTCAATCCTAACTTCACGAGTCTGCATCTTAAGAACACGATCGAAGACGGCAGTCCAGCGAATCGCATCACTGCAACTTGGTTTCACGCATATGACGATTGGTCCGGCTATCTCCGGTTGCGAAGGTATGGTTCACATTACGACGCTACGCTCAATTCTGCGGGCGTTTCGTACCGACCTGATCCCGGTTTGCTAGTTGATTTAGAAATCGCAAAGGATTTCGGCGATAACTTTACGGCAGTATTCGGAATCGAAAATGTGCTAGACCATTACCCATCTCAGAACCCAACGAGCCCGATCGACGGTCGTGGTGCTGGTGGCGCATCTGGATTGATCTATCCAGAACAGTCACCCTACGGATTTTTGGGTGGCGCATACTACGCACGAGTGCAATACCGTATGTAGATTCGGCGATTAACCACGGACAAAGGCGCGGTTTTACCGCGCCTTTTTTCAAACCTGCTCTCAAAACTCTCGTACATTTCCAACTTTTTAACAGAAAGAAGATGTAAACGTGCTCACGAGAATGCCGTGGCCGAATCTAGACTGAGATTTTCCGAAGCTAGATCTAGATCCTCAAATTTATCTTCCGAGTACCCTCAATGAAGTTCTTCAGTCTTATTAATATCGCTGTTGTGAAGCATTTGTCGTGCGTTTCAACACAACATGCATGCCTCCGCTCTTTCCTTCGTATCGGATTAGCGGTATTCGCAATCGTCGCAGCTCCACTCGCATCGACACAGCAACTTGAAGAGATTACTGTAACCGCACAAAAGAGAACCCAAGGTATTCAAGAGATTCCATTTGGCATAAGTATGTTCGACGATGAGGATTTTCAAGAAATCCTAGCTGGCGGCGTCGATGTCCGTGCGCTCGCTGCTCGCTCGCCAAGCTTGTACGTCGAATCATCGAACGGTCACCTAGCGCCACGCTTCTACATCAGAGGAATCGGCAACATTGATTTCGATCTAAACGCGTCTCAGCCAATCTCGTTTGTGCTAGATGAAATTGTGTTGGAGAATCCGACGGCGAAGAGCTTTCCGTTATTTGACATTGAGAGAGTGGAGGTATTACGAGGTCCACAAGGAACACTATTCGGTCGCAACACGACCGCTGGTATCGTCAAGTTCGATTCATACAAACCTTCCGACGACGAAGAGACGATTGTCACGGTCGGAGCAGGACGATACGGCCATCGATCGCTTTCTGGCGCATTCAATCGGACGCTAGGAACAACAGATTCTCGTTATCGGTTCGCGTTCCTCTACAACAGACTTGGCGATTGGATCGAAAATGAGGCACCCGGACTGAATGACGGCGATTTACTAGGTGGATTCCAGGATTTCGCATTTCGCTTTCAAGTCGCCTGGCAACCACGTCAAAACACGAGTGCGCTCCTGAACATACATGGTCGACGTCTTAGTGATGCGACGCCGACGATGTTCTACGGAAATGCGATTGATAAAGGCTCAAATCGTCTAATTAATGGTTTTCGGCGAGACCGCGTTTACTTTGATACCCAAAACGTTGAACAAAGTGCAGAGCAACTTGGCGTCGTGTTCAATCTCAAGCGTTCATTGTCATCGTTCGAGTTTAGCTCGGTCACTGGAATCCACAGCATCCTCAAGAGTCTGTCGCGTGGCGATATCGACGGTGGCTATGGGTCAGTTTTCGCAGGTGTACTTCCATCCGGACCTGCACCCGGCATTCCGTTCGACGCTCAAACGGCCGACGGCATTCCAGATCACGTGCAACTAAGCCAAGAATTTCGATTCGAAGGTAATGGCTCAACGAAGAATTGGGTTGCGGGACTCTATTTCTTTCGAGAAGACTTCGATATCGAAACGTTCAACTACTCGACCCTCGATAGTCCACATACACTCAACGGTTATGTTTTTCAGAACCAAGAAACTCATGCGTGGGCACTATTTGGTTCAATGGAGTTTGTGAAGCGCGATCGACTGACAATCACGGGTGGTGCTCGCCTAACGTCAGACGCTAAGGAATTCACAGCCAGTCGTACCATGTCACCGCTTTCATTTTTAGGTGTCGGACCGATAGGTCCGCTCGATGCATCTCCTAGTGCGCGCGTCTTTACCTGGGATTTGAGTGCACTGATCGAACAATCGGAGCATTTGAACTGGTTTGCACGAGCAGCAAGTAGCTATCGAGCGCCGTCGATACAAGGTCGACTCTTATTTCAGGATGAAATCTCCATTGGAAACGAAGAGCGCGGGTTATCTATTGAATCGGGATTCAAGAGCATGTTGCTCAATCGTCGTATGCGTTTCGACACAACCGTGTACCGATTCAATATAGACGACTTTCAGCTGACCAAGATCGGGGGAGCGGGTAACACCAACACGCTCGTCAATGCTAAAAAAGTTGAGGGGTACGGCATTGAGACAACCATTGAGTATTTCGTCAATGCGAGCTTGTTCGCGAAATTCGGGTACAGTTTCAACAAGACTTCTATCGATGACCCGAATTTATCTGTAAATGGTTGTGGATCCGCAGATCTACTATATGGCTGCACGGTAACTGACCCTCGTCTGACATTGGGTGAATACTCGATCCATGGAAATTCACTCTATAACGCACCTCGTTTGATGTGGCAAGCATCGCTTCGTTATGAAACGCCCATACCTGGCGGTATCGTGACGGTGTCGACAGACTGGATGTGGCACGACGATATTCGCTTCACGCTATATGAAAGCCTTGAGTACGGAGATGAAAATAGGACTGAAGCGGGTGTTCGGATCGCCTACACGACGACATCCGAGAAGCATCGGATAGCGGCCTATACTCGCAATGCGACTGACGATCATTCGTTGATTGGATCTATCGATTTCAATAATCTAACCGCTATGCTGAACCCTTATCGAACGTGGGGGTTAGAGTGGGAGATTTCTTTCTAGTTCAGAACATTGTTCGACTTGGAGAACGGTGTAGATTCGTTCTTGTTGCATCTACAATCCGGATCGTCGCAATACTATAGTTGTGAAATATTCACATAGGACTGTATAACAAGTCTTAGTAATGCACTGAACTACTGACACATTTATAATAGCGAATTCCACCTCAGCGCCATCCATATTGAATAGCTACCCGTATCCTCTTGCGATACGACAGAGTTTAAGGCAGATATCTGGCAGCGAGTTACTAATTGCGTAGCGGCGGCTTCAGTGGCGGCGGAGGCTATTCCTCCGGACGCTGGGGCGGCAGTGTTGGCGGTCGACTAAACCGAGAGCGCTCTTCATACAAACACCTAGGCTATCTAGCCAAGTTATTCCCATACATCGCGAAGTACAAATGGATTTTGGTGATCTGTATCGTCGCGATCCTCTGCCATCGAGGATTGATGGCTTACATGCCACAATTTATGAAGGTGGCTCTCAATGACCTCGCAGATCCAAATGTTGTTCCTGAAACATATAAACAGGCAATCGGACTGCTAGTAACAACGATCGTTAGCATCATCGTGTACGTGCCAGCAAGGCGCGCACTAAGAAGACTCTCGATTTCAATCACGTACGATCTACGACAACGATTCTTCAGCCACGTTCAGTTTCAAGGACCAAGTTTCTTTAATAAATTCGCGACTGGCGATCTCATGTCCCGTGCGGTAAACGACATCAACATGGTGCGAATGGCCGTTTCGTTCGGCTGGGTCAATCTGATGGTTTTCGTGTTCACCGTTGTTGCCAGTCTTGCATTTATGTTGTCGATGTCACCCAAACTGACACTCGCCGTGGTGATACCGCTGCCGTTCGTTGGTCTTGTGGGTTTCTTGATGGCGCGAGGAGTGTATCCGTATTACCGCGATCGTCAAGAAGCGCTTGCCGATGTGACATCCTTCACACAAGAAAACTTGAATGGCATACGAACCATTCAAGCGATGGCACAGGAAGATCATGAGATCGCGCGGTTCAGGGAGTCAAGCACGACATATATCAAGAAGTTCTATCGTGCTACTCGCTATCAGACGTTCATGAATACCTATATCAACGCTCTAACGATGATCGCACCAATGATCATCTTGGTATACGGTGGGCTTCTCGTCATGAATGGTGAAATCGGCATCGGCGATTTCACGGCTTTCGGCGCGTACTTGACGATGTTGGTCGGTCAGGTGTCATCGATCGGCTTCTCGCTTGCGATGTTCGTCGCGGCTGCTGCAGGCACCCAGAGGATTTTTGAGGTTCTAGACAGTGAACCTGAAGTTACCGACGATGCGAATGCCGTAGTTCCGCAAAACGTCAAAGGACGTCTTGAATTTAAGCATCTGACATATCGCTATCCGGAAACTGTAATCGATACGCTCGCTGATGTGAACATCACGCTCGAAGCCGGTAAGACGGTAGCGTTGCTCGGACGGATCGGGTCTGGTAAGTCCACAGTGCTTAAAGCCGCTGTGCGCATGATTGATACGCCGCGAAACCATGTTTTTCTTGATGGGCATGACATCTGTGACTACAGCGTCAAGCAGCTCCGTGAAGTAATTTCTCTAGTACCGCAACATGCATTCCTTTTCTCCGCTACGGTTAAGGAGAACATTACATATGACGATCCGAAACGCCACGAAAACGAGGTCATGCGCGCCGCGAATTCTGCAGGGCTAGAAGAAGCACTAAAAGACCTCGCTCACGGAATCGATACTATGGTTGGAGAGCGAGGCATAACGCTTTCTGGTGGTCAGAAACAACGTGCAACGCTTGCGCGCGGATTGATTAGAGAAAGCGAGATTCTCCTACTAGATGATTGTTTCTCAAGTGTTGATACTCGAACAGAGGAACTCATCATTGACGGTTTACAGAAGATGCGCGCGGGCAAATCAACGATCCTCATCTCGCACCGAGTCTCCACCGCCCGTCACGCAGATTACATCTACGTTCTTGACGCCGGTAACATCATTGAAGCAGGAACCCACCAGGAGTTGCTAGCCAAGGACGGTTACTACGCGAATCTAGAGAAAGTGCAGAGCAATCAAGAACAATCCGCCCAAGAAAAAGAGAAACTGCTGGAGCAATTGAATCCAACGCCGGCCGGTGATGAAACGCAGGTTGCTGCGTCGACGACATGAGTGAAGCAATTTCGTCGGCTCAAGAGACTTCCCGCCAAGAAGCTAGGGAGGCGTCAACGAGCACCGCACGACAGGCGATTCGGAATTACTCTGCATTCGATCAAGAGCTGACACACCGAGCTCTGAACATGCGCATGCTGATGCGTTTGCTTCAGTGGGCGAGACCCTACAAACTCACATTAATCACTAGTTCTATTCTGATCACTCTTGTGAGTGCGCTCTCGGTGTTGCTACCAATCGTGCAGAGTAGGGTAGTCATCGATACGATTTTGGTTCCTGTCGATTCACCGGCACGTTTTCAGGATTTTGGCGTAGTGGATGCCTACCACTGGTTGCTCGCGTTTACGGAGTGGCACCCGTTGATGATCGCGCTCGCGATGTCGATTACGATGTTTTTTATTACATCGCTAATGAGCATCGCTCAGCAACTGACTCTAACTAGCGGTGCGCTGAAGACCTTGCGTGATCTGCGTGTTGACCTATTCACGTCCCTCGAACAAAAACCGGCATCTTTCTATGACCACGTCGGCGTGGGTCGTGTGATGACTCGTATCACGAACGACGTCGAAAACCTCTTCAACCTTATTACCAGTTTCGTTCAACATACCGGTGATTTTGTACCGTTCATCTTTGTCCTCGCGATTTGCTTTACATTCGATTTCGAGCTCACGTTAGTAGGCATGATGATCATCCCACTCGCGGCGGTTGCGACGATCACGTTCCGCTGGATCATGAGAGAGATATTCCGATTGATTCGCGACTCTGTATCGCAACTCAATCAATATATGCAAGAAGACTTGATGGGTATCGAGGTCGTACAGCTGTCCGGTCGTGAGGACTACAACATCAGCGAGTATCGCAAGCTCAACCAGGAGAATCGTCGCCAGGAATTCCGGGCAATCAATTGGGAGGTGGTTTACGAATCATTCAATACGAGCCTGACGAGTTTCGCGAGCGCAGCTGTACTGTGGTACGGTGGAGGCAAGGTAGTGCAAGACGAAATAAGTCTTGGCATGCTCTACCTATTCATGGAGTTCCTTAATCGCATGGTCGCACCGATCATGGGTCTCGGTTACTTCTTCAATGTTCTATTCCGTTCGATGGCATCTGGCGAACGCATTTTCCAAGCATTGGATTGGGACGAACGCATACACGAGCCAGAAGATCCGGTTCAACTACCTGAGCGCTTAAAAGGATCCGTCGAGGTCAGGAACCTCAACTTCGGTTACCAAGGAAGCGATCAAGTTCTGAAGAATGTTTCATTCTCGATTGAACCAGGAGAGAAGCTCGCCATCGTCGGCTCAACAGGGTCGGGCAAAAGCACCATTATTCGCTTACTCGCGAGGTCTTACGATTTCGACGATAACATGATTTTCGTCGACGACATTGATGTTAATCAGATCCGTACCAACGATCTTCGTCGCCGAATCGGCGTGGTGCTTCAAGACTTCCATATCTTCTCCGGAACGATTCTCGACAACATCGCCTTGTCAAATCCGAACGTCTCGAGAGAGAGAGCGATTTGGGCAGCTCGACTCGTGAACGCCCACCGTTTTATCGAGGCGTTGCCGAATGGGTACGACACCGAGCTCGCCGAACGTGGGCATAACCTATCTCAAGGTCAGCAGCAGTTACTCGCGTTTGCGCGAGTGCTCGCCGCAGATCCGGAAATTCTCGTACTCGATGAAGCAACGTCGAGTATCGATACCGGGACCGAGCTCTTGATCCAAGAAGCGTTACACAACCTAACGATCGGACGAACATCGATCATCATTGCACATCGCCTCCAGACGATTCAGGAATGCGATCGAGTGCTAGTGCTGCATCAAGGTGAAGTTCGAGAGCTCGGCACGCACGAGGAACTACTAGAGAAACAAGGGATTTACTACACGCTTCACCAGTTACAGTTCCAAGATAGTACAACTGCTTCGGAACTCACCGCCGATCCAGATGAGATAGAAGCTGAAAGACGCAAGCGTTGGGTAGAAATGAATCCGGAATCCGAGCCACCAAACTTCGGTAACGATTCGATGGGTGGGTCTGGATTTATGGGCGGTCCTGGCGGCGGGTCTGGGACTAGACCAACAGGCGTTTAATCTCAGCCAATTTGAGCTACTGTCGCGAACTGCTATTGCGGTCGCGTGACTATCCAAATCTAGAGTAACACGATATGCGTATTGAAGATGTAACCGTAACGGTATGGGAATGGAAGGATATTCCGCCGACTCGTTACACGACGACCGTTTCAAGCTCCTCGACTTTGTCGACTCAAATGGGTCTGGTTCGGATCATCGCTGACGATGGAACGGATGGCTATTCGTTTCTTGGATCTGCCTTAGGTTCAGGCGCAGGCGATAGTGAAACGCTCGTCAGAAGAATCAAACCAATGCTAGTCGGTGAAGACCCGCTAGCGAGGGAACGACTATGGCAAGGGATGATGCGACGAACACGAGGATCGTTACTACGCATTATTGGAGCCGTCGATGTCGCACTCTGGGACCTCGCCGGTCGTGCCGCAGGCGTTCCAATTCATCGGTTGATGGGTTCGTATCGAGAGAGTATTCCGGCTTACGCAAGCTCGGCGGTGTACGGCTCGATTGAGGAATACGCAGACGAAGCTGTGAAGTTGAAAGACGAAGGCTGGACAGCGTACAAAATCCATCCACCTGCCATCCCGGAAGAAGATATCGCGATTTGTGAAGGCGTTAGAAAAGCGGTAGGGGACGACCATCGCGTCATGCTGGATTCGACCTGGTCATATGACTATCCACAAGCTTTACGTGTTGGGCAAGCGATTGAGGAAATGAACTACTACTGGTACGAAGACCCGTTGATCGAAGATGACATCTACAACTACGTAAAACTTCGTCAGCAGCTTGGCGTACCCATCATGGCGACCGAAATGCCACAAGCTGGACCTACTTCATATGCCCCGTGGATTGTCGCTCAGGCTACTGATTATTTACGTGGTGATGTCGCTATTAAGGGCGGGTTAACGTCGTGCTTGAAGACCGCTCATTTGGCAGAAGCTTTTCACATGAATTATGAGGTTCACCATGGCGGTAACTCGTTGAACAATGTCGCCAATTTACATTTACTTATGGCGATCAAGAACTGCGAGTATTTCGAAGTCCTACTTCCAGCAGCAGCACAGAAACACGGATTAGTTGAAGATATCGACGTGGATTCGAATGGACTCGTGCACGCGTTCAGCGAACCGGGTCTCGGTGCTCAAATCGATTTTGACCTGATCGAGAGACAAAAACTCGCTTTGTTGAAGTAGCCATTGGCGCTATTCGACGACAAGAATGGGGAAGAGTCGTCTCGTCTTAGCCCCTTAACCTGGTATCTCGTAGGCACAGGATCGTGGTTTGCCTCGCATGGCATTCAGAACGTCATGTTTGCATGGTTAGTCACGATCGTCCTAAACGAATCGCCGGTCATGGTCGGTGTCGCGCAACTTGCGTTGCTTTTTCCAGCGACGTTGCTCATGTTAGTCGGCGGAAGCCTTGCGGATCGCCTTGGCGGAAAGCGCGTCGCGGTTGTCTCACAGACTCTGGCCGTATTCCCATTAGGTACGCTGGCGATTTTCCTGTTACTCGATCAACTCAGTTTTGGGTTCATGATCGTGTACGCAATCGCAATTGGTAGTCTTCAAGCTTTTGTCACCCCTGCACGCGACGGATTGCTGAATTCTGTCGCTCAGGGCAATATCCAACGCACCGTCGTAAAAGTTACCTTAATTCAGTTTCTCGTGCAGATGGGTGGATTCACACTTGCTGGTACCGCAGATGCAATCGGCGGCTTTCTAATAATCGCGACCCAGACGGCGATCGTCGCTGGCGGTACGCTTGCTCTCGGCCGGTTACCACACCAACGTGAAACGGATGTCCGACTCGCGGCGGAACCTTGGTTTCCTGCACTTGCAAGATCGATCAAGAACGGGTTCACAACAGTATGGTCAAACCCGTCCATGCGCATGGTCGTTATACAGAACGTTGCGATGGGCATATGTTTCATGGGATCGTACGTCGTAACAATCCCGTTATTAATCCGCGAGAGATACGATGGGTCTTCAGAAGACCTCGCTTTTGTGAATCTGGTGAACTCAGCTGGCCTCGTCATGACGATTCTCGCGCAATTGATATTGAAGGAAATCCGCCACAAAGGCAATGCATTATTACTCGCACATGGTATTGGCGCACTTTTTTTGGCGATTGCTTCGCTGGGTTTCGATTTCCCATTTTTCCTCACATGCATGTTCCTTTGGGGCGCATGTGGAGGTGTTGCTATGAGCATGTCTCGGACGATCATGCAAGAGGAAGCGCCCAATGATCAGCGCGGCAGCGTTATGTCCTTTTTCTCATTTTCGTTTATGGGTGCAGGTCCGATAGGCGCGTTGCTTTGGGGCTTCATCGCCGAGTACATCGGGCCTCAGATAGCACTATTTGTCGCGTGTTCTATGATGTTCGTCATCGTGTTGTGCATCACCTCGTTAGCGAAACGACGTGGCTTGAGGTTCAATTAGTTTCCCATTAAATCAACGAGATATTCCCAGTTTATTTTGTCGTATTGCTTATTTCGCATAATGTATATTATGTTAAATGAAGTATTTTTCTATCTATTTGAGATGTGACGAGTCTTTCTCACGAAATTCGCATTGCTCAGACGGAATCCACACCGAGATCAATCTCGAATCAACGAACGATCACCCTACCTGAACGGTCTGGAGCTCAACTCGACTCAGGAATAACCTTGACAAACGCGAATTTCGCCGGATCGTAGTAGCGCCGTGCGAACATGTTGATTTCAACTAGCGACAACTCCGCAGCTCGAGCCAACGTTAATTCCCGATGATTTGACGGTAGATTCGCGACTCTGTTAACTGCGGCTCGATTGACGATTTGATTGGGTGTTTCTTTCGAGAATCTTAGGCGTCCGTTGAGATACGCTAAAGCACTCTCAACTTCTTCCTTCGAGACTCCGTCCACATGAACGTTCTCCAATACCGATCGAAGTCGCCGTTCCGTTTCCGTCGAGTTATCAACGCGTGTATAGGTCTGCAATCTGAGCATGCCAGGACGAGTCGCGGTGGTAAACAACGAATTTAGCGTCGCACTGTATGTATCGCCCGTCTCGTGTCGAAGAGTCTCGTATAGCCGAGAATTAAACGTACCACCAAGTATCTGATTCACCACTAAGTATGCAGGATAATCTTCATGTTTGAATGGAAGACTATCTCTAACTAACGCCATATAAACCTGATTCAGGTTCTTGAGTTCGATGGTCTTTGGTTCGGCGTTAATAAATGCTGCTGGTCGACCGTTAGTTTCGTTAAATTGACCAGACACGCTAGTTTCAGGTAGTAGATCCCTAATCGATTCTTGTAAAGCCTCTTTATCGATCGATCCAGATACTGCAATATTGCGATTAGGTGCTGAAAGAACTGTATCTCGTACCCGAGCAAGTTTCTCGGCGGATCGGGTGAATGAAGGAGGTTGATCGTACAGCGCGTTTCGTGGATCTTCTCCGTTTGGGTACACCAGTTTGATTGCTGCTTGACTCAGTATTGTCCGCGGATTTGTCGTAGTAGAACGCCAGCTGATGATTCGATCTCGTTGCCATTTTTGCATTTCTTTACGACTGTAATCTCTGTTCTCAAGTACTTCTCGAATCAGTCCAATTAGTTTTGGAAAATCGACTGCCAAACTTGATCCACCAATACGAGCTCTTCCCCATCCCATCGACGCAGAAACAAACACCCCTGAGTTTTCGATTTCCCGTTGAATTCGACGATCCGAATCGAACATTTGACACGCAAACGCAGCTTGCGCGCTATTGTCGACACTCCAGGGCATCAACCGATTGACGTTGAAATTGATCTCAATGCTGACCAGCGGCGCGCGATAGTCTTCTAAAAGTAGAACCTCTGTACCGTCATCCAGAAACCAAGTCTGAATGTCATCTGACGCGTATATTGAGAACGTAAGAGACCCAAGTAACAAGCCATGCAACGTTACCCACTTCTTAACAGCCTTACCCACATAACTCATAGCACGAACCTCGTCAGTCCCAGCCTATCTGCAAGCGGATACAACCAACCGAAAGTGGACACGTACCAAGGCACCCGAGTGGGCTCAACGTAAATCCTTATTGGTTCAGCGTTCGCTACGTAACGTAGATAAACGCTCTTGATATCGTCCAGAGTCACAGCGTCAATGCGATCTTCTCTATCGAACGCTTTCCGAATGTCATTCTGCCAACCGTGAGCGTATTCAATTCGATTAGCCATCGACGATGACCGATACCTTCCTTGAAATTCAGATTGAAGGTAAAGTTGCTTTGTCGCATGGAGCGTTTGCTCATTTAGCCAATCAAATTGAGCAAGCGTGTCAATCGTCTGATTGAGATGTGAGAAAGCAGTTTCCTTCCGACGATACGGTAAGGAGATCGATCCGAACGCTAGGATACGTCCAGCTTTTGTTGGCAAATCGAACATTTGCGCGTACAAAGCTCGTCGTCGTTTACGTACCAACAAATCTTCAAATCCATCCAATCCGGAAACTAGTGAAATCATGAGATTGATTGCTTCGTAGTCGTTCGAAGATACCGGCGGTAACTCGAACAAAAGAGCACTTGCTTCAACGGGCGGAATATCCTCGCTTAAGCTCAGTTCTTCGGGAAACTCCCAGTCCGATATTAATGGAACCGGTCTTGGGGTCTCCACTGCCTTGTCGATAGTGCCAAACAACTGTTCGATAAGTCGAAAGGTTGCTTTCGTTTCAATGGGTCCAGCGATCGATAAATGCGCGTTACGAGGACCGTAATATCGTTGATAGAAATCCAGACATGCTTCTACGGTAGCGTGATTGATATCTTCCTCCGTTCCCAACGGCGATATGGCATACGGGTGTTCGCCAAATCCTTGCCGAATGGCTTCAAAACCTAATCGATTTATTGGATCGTTTTGTGCATTAACGCGAAGTTCCTCGAGGACGATCTTCTTGTCTCGCGCAAGAGCTTCGTCGGTAACGAGAAGGTTCACCATTCGGTCTGCGTATATCTCAAGCACTTTATCGTGGGGACCTGGCGGCGTTAAAGCGAAATATCTCGTTTCATCAAAACTTGTGGACGCGTTTGTCGATCCGCCATGTTCATCGACTAGCTTAAAAACCGCTCGTTCCGGGAAGTTCTTAGAAGCGCTAAACATCAAGTGCTCAAACAAGTGAGCGAGTCCTCGGGAATTCTGGTCTTCGTGAGAACTCCCAATGTAGTAAACCAGCTGGACTGTAACAATCGGCATCCGTTGGTCTTCGTAAACTGAAACCAACAGACCGTTTGCTAGCTGATTAGACGTGAATCGTGCCTCTCCAAGCGAGACACTGACTTCGTCCGCTCTACTAGCTAATGGATAGATAACAAAAAGCCAAACCGCGAGAAAACTGAGTTTATTAAGAACCATTTCCAAAACCTATTCCACTCAACCGTCCGCTACAGCCGTTCAGGTTTGTGGCGTCACAATTCCCTGTAAGCGTACCACCATGGTTAAAAACAACTCACGCTTGCCACTGAGAGAAGATTTGTGGAGCGTTTCTTTGACGACTCGGGAGCGAAGACTCTATGATAGGTGCTCAATCACTGCCCGTACGCCGCTTTGAAAGACGTACGTTCCTGCACGTTCGATCGTATAGCTCTTGTTCGACACAGCACGCGCATCATTGCGATAGGTTTTGGTTTGACGATCGCGTGTTTGTTGATGTTCACAACTCGTATCTTTAGTGCTGACATGGCCAACGTGATCGTGGAAACAGATATGACACTCGACGTCGATGACGTCGGTGCGCTCGCTGTAATACATGCCCTTGCAGACCGTAATGAGGCTCAATTACTTGGTGTTAGCTTCAATGAGAAACATCCAGATGGTGTTAAAGGTATTGCGGCCATAAACGCGTGGTATGACCGGGTCGAGACACCAATCGCTCAGTTTAGCGGCACGCTTGAAAGTCCGGATGAGTCGCGTTATCTGAGCTACCTAGCGAAGATGCTCGACGAGTCTGTAAACGTAAGAGTATTAGACGCTATGGATTTCTATCAAGAGATCCTTAGCTCACAGCAAGATCAAAGCGTCACCATCATTTCGCTAGGATTCTTGAATAATCTTGCAGAGCTACTTAAAACGCACCCTACTCTGATCAAGCAGAAAGTACTGCGGCTTGTCGCGATGGGTGGACGGGTAAATGACAATTTCAACTTCGTACGACACGAGCTTGTCGGTGAATCTCAGTTCGTCATTGAACACTGGCCAACACAGCTCGTTGTTACGGACTTCGGAGGAAATCTACATTCGGGTGTTTCTCTTTCGTCGACTTCGTCGAAGAATCCTGTAAGGGAAGCTTATTTCAGGTGGTTCAACCGTTCGTTCAAGGGGCGGTCGAGCTGGGACCAGGTTGCCGTGCTCGTTGGCGTTAGAGGTGAAGCTGGTGGTTTCGAATTCGTAGGCGATCTTGCGGGACGGCTTCAAAATGGATTCACGTGGCAATTCGATGGACAGCACCGCGCTTATGCGCGACCTACAAAGTCACCCAATTTCTATCTCGCCGAGATCGAAGCTCTAATGTCAGTCAAACCACGGGCTCATTGAAAGGAAATCAGCAACAACAACCGAAGTTGGGTCCGATCTAAGCGATTAATCTAATTTACATTCAAATAGTTAAGAGGAAGTCCTGCCACATCCCAATCCATCGCCACCAGCTGTCCTGTGGACGAAAGTGTCACGTACGCGGTCTTCAGATCATTCCCGCCAAAGCAAATGTTGGTCGTCAATCGGTCAGGCATCGGAACGAACTTGGGATCTCGCCCATCTGGATACAACGTCGTTATACCGCCGTCGATCAGCGTAGCAACGCATACGCCACCATCCGCGTCAACAGCGAGTGAATCGAACATGAAGTAGGAATTTCGCCCTACGACAACTCGACCGCCATCAGGTCGATCCAACCGTTCACCCGTTAACTGACCAGATCCCTTCAAGGGATATGCCCACAAGCGACCTGTCGGCGTCTCTGCAATATAGAGTTCGTCATTTCTCGCGGACAGTCCAATGCCATTCGGTGCTTCTAACGGGAATATCGCTTCTTCGATATGCGATCCATCCGCTTTTGCGTAGAAAACACCCGTCCTGTCGCGCTCTCGCGGCCGAGTCTTTCCGTGATCAGTGAACCAAAACCCACCTTGATCGTCAAATACAAGGTCATTAGGGCCGCATAGTCGAACGCCATTGACGGCTTCGTAGAGTACATCAACCCTACCCGATTGCATGTCGACTCGCTCGATGCGCCCACCGGAATAATCGTCGGCTTGATCTCCAGGATAGGTGCGCCCTGGTCGACGTATCCAATTGAATCCTCCGTTATTACAGATATAACACTGGCCACCAGGTCCGATTGCCGCTCCATTCGGTCCCCCGCCTACCTCCGAAACGACCTCGATCGTCCCATCTTCGTCAACTCGGGAAAGTGTGCCTCGAGCGATCTCGACAACCAGTACCGAGCCGTCAGGTAGTGCGATTGGCCCCTCTGGAAACTGTAACTGATCGGTAATAACCCGCATGACGTGATTCTCCTTCAATTCCGTATAAATGCTACCGATATGCCAATCATGTACCCTCGATTGACCCATACGTGGGCGGATTGAGCTCGTATCACTCCCTTTAGCAAACTAATTAGAGATCGCTTCTACGAATGAAACGCGTTATCGGCGTCACGCAGATCCTCATCGTACTCGCCCTCGTGACCGTCGCATCCTTCTTTGCGTGTCGAGCGACTACATCAACAGAGTCCGCACCTTCGTTTCCGATGGGTCCACCTGGCGCGATACAAGCGCCACAGGTAACCGTCGCAGTCGTCCGACCTGACGTCATCAGCGCTACAGTCGAAGTAGATGCTACGGGTTCGATTGCGTATCGAACAGCGGTTTCCATCGTTCCCCAGGTAGGTGGTCGCGTTATTTGGGTTTCACCAGCACTCCGGAATGGAGGTGAGTTTGAAGAAGGTGAAACTGTATTTAGATTGGATCCGATCGATGCAGAACTAAGTGTTCGGCAAGCGAAGGCGGATCTTGCGGTTGCGTTGGCGGAAATGAACTTGGCGAACGCGCAACGCGAGGCTGCGACAGAAAACTACCAGCTATTGAACCCAGGCGCCAATGTACCACCTTTGGTAGCTCAAGAACCTCAGATCGAGCGCAGTCAGGCCGCAATCGATCGAGCAAAAGCTCGCCTCCTTGCAGCTGAATTGACCTTGAGTCGCACAGAATTCAGTTTTCCATTCTCGGGTCGCGTGTTGACGTCCAATGTCGGCGTTGGGCAGCTACTTTCAGTAAACCAACCTGTAGGTCAGGTGTATGACATCAATGAGCTTGAGGCCGTCATTCCAGTTTCAACGATGGACCTTGATGCCCTTGAACCGATCAACGGTCGACGCGCACTCTTGGAATCAGACCATGGATTCGTTGAGGCAGTTGTTGAGCGGCGGAGCGCGTCGTTAGATGAACGTACACGCACGTCCACTCTTTATGCAAGGATTCAGCCATCCGAACACGAGCTTGCGCCAGGCAGTTTTATTCGCGCGAAGATATTTGGTCGCCAAATTGATCAAGCCTACATATTGCCCGAAGAAACCGAACAGGCTAAGAGTACTGTTTGGGTCGTCAAGGAAGGTCTACTTATTAGGCAACAGATTCAGATCCATGACCGTCGAGAAGACGGATTGCTGGTTACTACATTCCCATACTTTGACGGCATAGTGACTGGTTCCATGCCGAATGTAGACGAAGGCGACTCAGTAGCGATCGCAGGAATGCCCCAGACGTGACACCTCTTGCCGACCAAATTCGAGAACAGTCCATCGATCATGGACCGATGGGCTTTTTCGCACGTAATGCGGTAGCAGCGAACTTGCTAATGGCTGTCTTCCTCCTCGGTGGACTTTGGATGGCAACCAATCTGAATTCGGCAGTCTTTCCCACGATTAAACCAGGTATTGTTGCCGTCACGGTTCCATATCCAGGCGCGACGCCTTCAGAAGTTGAAGAAGGCATTACGCGTCGCGTAGAAGAAGCGGTCGCAGGGATACAGGGAGTTTATCGGGTTCAATCAGTTGCGTCTGAAGGACTGGGTTCGATTAACGTCGAGTTAACGGACTTTGCAGACGAAAACGAAGTCTATGAAGACGTCAAATCCGCCGTCGATCGACTCGTTGATTTTCCGCCTCAACGTGCAGAGGAAGCAGAAGTCACAATTTTTGAATCGATCAGCAGCGTGATGCAACTCGTTGTGTCTGGTCCTGTGCCAGAAGCCGAACTGCGTAGTGCCGCCGAGTTTTTACAAGATGCGTTGCTCGACCTTGATGGTGTATCGCTTGTCACGCTAGATGGCGCGCGCGCCTACGAGATATCCATTGAAATCAGTGAACGGACGCTCCGGCAATACGGACTCACACTTGAGCAGGTCGCGAATCGCATAAGGCAGTATTCGGTCAATCTGTCTGCCGGTGAAATAAAGTCGAACGCTGGTGACCTTCTAATCCGAACGAATAAGAAGCTCATGACTGGCGGTGAATTTGAGTCTATTCCGATCCAAGCATTACCGAACGGCACGACTTTGCTCTTGCGCGATATCGCAATCGTCCGTGATGCATTCGTTGACGATCAATTACGGAATGAATTCAATGGGAAACCGGCGATCTTCGTTCAGGTAAGTCGGTCCGACTCTGAGGACGTGCTTGAAATCGCTGAGATCGTCAAATCGAATCTACCAGGAATCTCTATCCCCTACAACGTGGATATTGAGATATTCCAAGACCAATCCGAAGTGTTGGAGCAACGGATTGATTTGCTCGTTCGTAATGGTCTTCTCGGTTTTACATTGGTCGTCACCTTCCTGGTGTTAATGCTTGACTTAAAGCTGGCGATCTGGGTGGCTATGGGCGTACCTATCTCCTTCCTAGGCGCGATGATCTTTTTCGCGCCGCTCGGTGTAGAGATCACCATGGTCTCGTTGTTTGGTTTGATCATGGTCTTAGGTGTTGTTGTCGACGATGCAATCGTTGTCGGTGAAAACATCGGTGCGGTGCACGAAACGGGACTGCGAGGCGTAGGTGCTTCAATCGCAGGTGCAAAGGGTGTCTTCTCGCCTGTGAGTATCGGCGTTCTAACCTCTATGGCGGCGTTCGCCCCGTTACTGTTCGCGACGGGAACGTTCGGACAAATCCTTGGTGCTGTTCCTCTTGTCGTGATTACGGTATTGGTCATTTCGATGATCGAGGTATTCCTGATCTTACCGGCTCACCTATCACACGAAGGGTATTGGAGTCGCTGGCCCTTGAGTGTCTTGCAGTCAGTGATTGCTTCTGGGGTCCAGCGTTTTAGAGATCGAATTCTCGTACCAGCGGCTGCGTGGGCCATAAAACGACGCTATTTAACGTTGTTTCTGGCATTTGTTTTCCTCGTGTTGTGTGGCTCTTTGCTCTATACCAATTCAGTCCGATTTCTTTTCTTCCCGTCCATAGAGTCGGATAACGTTTCCGCAAACCTAACCTACCCTGTCGGCACGCCGTATGACACCACGGAGGAAGGAGCGGAAATACTGAGAAATGCAATCCTCCGTGTGAATGAGGCAGCTGGCGGTACAGAAATTGAATCCTTGAGTATGGTCGTTGGCGGTGGACTTCGTTTAGCTGGCGGTCCCGGTGGTCCTGGTGGCGTCACGCAAAGCAGTAATCGAGCCCAGGTGATCCTAGAACTCGCCGACGAGAGCATCCGACAAAACAGTTCAGCAGAGATCGAACGACTTTGGCGACGGGAAGTAGGCACCATACCCGGCGCTGATTCGTTGCAGTTTACATCTGCGTTCATCGGCGGCTCAACTATGGCATACCAGCTTAGTCACCGTGATAGCGACGTTCTCTTGCTAGCCGTTGATCAATTGAAAACGCGACTGTCAGAAGTCGAAGCACTCGTACAAATTACCGATGACTTCGATCTTGGAAAGCGTCAATTCGATATCGAGCTAACGCCAGCGGGAGAAGCGGCCGGACTTACACACCTTGACATATCACGGCAATTGCGGCAGAGCTATTTCGGTGAAGAGATTCAGCGGATTCAACGTAATCGCAACGAAGTGAAAGTCATGGTCCGTTTTCCGACCGATGAGCGAAGCAGTACGCGAGACTTTGCAAATTCTCGTATCCGACTGAACGACGGCACTGAAGTACCGCTCTTCACCGTAGCTCGTATCGACGAAAACCGTAGTTTCTCCTCTATAACTCGCATCGATGGTCGACGCGTTGTGCAAGTCAGCGCGAGGATTGATAGCGTACTTCGTACCCCAAACCAAGTCATCGCTGAAGTAAACCAAGACGTTCTGCCATCCTTAATCGCGGAATTCCCCCGCCTCGCCATTCGAGAGGCTGGCTTTGCACAAGAACAGGCGGAAGACTTTATTCAGTTAGGCTTGCTAGCAATATCTTCTATCTTATTGATGTACATACTCTTAGCGAGCCAGCTCCGCAACTACTCGATGCCCTTCACCGTCCTATCCGCGATCCCATTCGGTGCCGGTGGCGCGATCTTAGGTCATTGGCTGTTAGGCTTCGATCTGTCCTTTGTGTCAATATTTGGCATCATCGCACTGAGCGGAATCGTAGTGAACAATTCACTGGTACTCACAGATTTGTTCTTGAGACTACGCGCCGCAGGCATGGAGTTTGAAGACGCGATCAAAGAAGCCGTGCGTGGCCGCTTTCGAGCGGTATTCCTTACAACCGCAACGACTGCGCTCGGCCTCACCCCGATGTTGTTCGAAACAAGCATGCAAGCACAGTTCCTCATTCCGATGGCGGTTAGCCTTGCAACAGGAACTGTGTTTGCCGCTGTAACGACGCTCTTCATCGTACCGAGTCTAATCCAAATTCGAAAGGACGTAAAGTCGTTCTTCCGAATGCACGAAGATACAGCCGAACTTAAAAAGGCATTCAAGCCTGCAGAAGAACGAGAGATTGCGTTTGGTGCTGAAGCCGCCAGTGAATCAGCAGCTTCTTCGGCAGCAGGTGGATTTCGAAGTGATTTGGCATCCGGCCCAGCGGAAGACAGGATTCGAAATTAGCTTTAGGTGCGAGCATTTCGGCGCGATTCCTTGTACTGAAATCGCATTCGTATTCTGGCTTCAACGTGATATTTGCAAGCTGAAGCCAAAAGTAGAATCAATAGGAAGTAACCTAAACGATTCACGACTAAATCTATGAGCGATATGCGATTCGGTGCGTTTCTAGCACCCCATCATCCAATCGGTGAACACCCGACGCTGCAGCTTCAGAGCGACCTAGAGCTAGTCGCACATATGGATCGACTCGGATTTGATGAGTTTTGGTGCGGCGAACATCATTCGACTGGCTGGGAAGTCATCGCATCGCCAGAGCTCTTCCTAGCTGCCGCCGCAGAACGGACCCATCGCATCCGCTTAGGTACAGGCGTTGTGTCCTTACCTTACCACCATCCGTTCATGGTCGCTCAACGTATGGCACAGCTAGATCACCAATCGCGCGGTCGAGTGATTTTTGGTTCAGGTCCTGGAGCACTTCCGAGTGATGCTCACACCTTAGGCGTCGACCCAATGGTATTGCGTGACCGCCAAGACGAAGCGATAGGAGTCATACGACAACTCTTCGAAGCGAGCGAGCGCTTCACAGTCGAATCGGAGTGGTTTACGTTAAGGGATGCGAAGCTACAGCTCAAGCCCCTTCAGAAGAACATGGAGTTTACCGTTGCGTCGTTGGTGAGTCCTTCAGGTATGACGTTGGCAGGTAAACACGGCATCGGCGTTCTGTCAATCGGTTCAACATCGCAAGCAGGTATTCAGGCTTTACCACTGCAATGGAGTTTTGCTGAAGAAGCAGCGGAAAAGCATGGTAATACAGTAGATCGTAGTGCGTGGCGTCTCGTTTTGAACTGGCACATTGCGGAAACGCGTGACAAAGCCCGTGAGCAGGCCCGTGATGGGTTGTTTCGACACAACAATGAATATACCGTTGGGACGCTCGCAGCTGGACAAGGTCAGATCTTTAAAACACCAGACGAAGCAGTCGACGTAATGGCGTTCAGTGACGGCAGCGTTAGTGTCATCGGCACTCCCGATGATCTAGTAGCGAAGATCTACGAAATGCAGGAACTGTCGGGCGGCTTTGGCTGTGTCATCGGATTCGTTCACGATTGGGCAAATCGCGCAGATACCCGTAACAGCTGGGATCTCGTGGCGCGATACGTAATTCCAGAAGTCAACGGACTCCTGCACGATTACCGTGAATCGAACCAATATGTGATTGAAAACCGCGAAACCTGGATGCGCGCTGGAATGGCAATCAATGCAAAAATACAAGAAAACAAGCGCGCAGCCGAAGCGATGAAAGCCGCTCAGAACGCAAGAGCAGCTTCCGCGCTTCAAGCCCATGCATCAACCGAGATAGAAAAAGCGGCATCGGAAGAAGACTGATCTAACTAAGTCCGTTACTAGGTGCTAGGCTGATTACGCGTTAGTACACGCCCCCTTCTGGACTCTCACCAAGTAGATGTGCACCAACTGTCTGATAGTGAGACTCGCGGCCTTGAATCTGTTGCGTGATGACGTGAATGTCCTGGAATTTTCGTTGGATTACTGTCGATTCGAAAATCGCATTGGATCCGGTTAAGTTGTAAACAATATCAACTACTTGGGCGGATTGTCTGATAGCGTGAGTACCCGCTAACCGAAGACGTAACCGTTCGTCAAGCGAGATCATGCCGTTAGCCTTAACGTTCTCCCATACCTCTCCGACTGTCTCGTAAAGAAACGCTTTCGCGCCACCGAATAAACCTTCTGCAAGTCCGATCTTGCTCTGAACAACTGGGTCCTGAGCGAGTGTCAGTTTTCCGAATTGAGGCTTTTTCGAATGACTAAGTTCAATCACACTATCTAATCCCGATCTAGCTACGCCAAGCGCTACACAGCCGAAACCACACGCGAACATCAGTGACTGCGGAATCTTGTAGATCGGTCCCTGCTCTATGTGCGGAAGGTCCATTCGCATAACACGATGCCCGGGCACGAAATAGTCTTCACAACTGAATCCGAAACTACCCGTTCCGCGAAGTCCGCGAACTTGCCAGTTGTCGATCAGCTCAATCTCATCTTTTGGCATAAAGTGCAGTCGCGGTGGATGGCTCGCGCTTGTTACGAGCGCAGCTAACCAATTCGCATGCCGACAACCGCTCGAGAAAATCCACTTCCCGCTCAGAGAATAGCCACCCGACACGGATTTGGACGTAGCTCCTATTGGAGGACCGTTACCACAACTACCCTCCGGTACACCCCAAATTTCCTTCGCCAGTTCAACAGGTTCTCGCGCAGCATTGGTTGCAAAGACGTTTCCCTGATTAATACACCAGCCAACACTCCCATCTGCATGTGCAATTGTGAAGATAACGTCAAGGTATTCGTACCAATCCATTTCGTCACCTCCCAGCCGTTGTGGGACAAGCAAGCGCAGTAGATTCGCATTCTTCATCTCTGCGATAAGATCGCTAGGAATCTCGCGATACTCATCGATCGAGTCGCCGGCGGCGACGATCTTGTCGTAGAGCAACTTCGCGCGCTTGAGAGGCGATGTCGTACTTTGTGATCGATTCAATTGGGAAGATGTAGTCAAGGATCTATCCGACGCGCAAGCGTTCTTTCCAGTGTGCACTCGGTCGTCATAGACGAATTGAGAGCGGGTAGTGAGCTCGTTATTCATCTAAGTGAATTTTCGCATAGTCGAACCATCAGTTTTCGTCTAATTGAGTAGAGAGCGCCAGTCTCAGCCTTTAATTCATCCTTAGACGGACATTTAGCGTCGACTCGGCGTTGGTATCAAGCGGAAGACCATCTCTAGCTTGCACGGTTCTTGTAGTCCTATGTCACTCGTCGCGAAGTCAACCAACTCGATCCTCGACGGCAACTTAGGGTAGATAGACGGGTACGTCCCATCGGAAATATGGAGAAAAAGTGAATAGAAAATACGACAGAATTATTAAAATTCGCGTGCAATCATTGAAACTGGCTTAGTCTCAAAAGCTAATCAGAGCTTCATTGTTTGCGGGGAATCTACTTCGCGTCTAAGCGCGCATGTTCGGGGAAGAAATGAAGAAAAATCCATTTTTCTCACTAATTAGGGTTAGTCTAGTTAGTGTGCTGGCTTGTGGTGTGACTTTCTCCGTCGCAGCACAAGAGGAAGGCAACCAAGGAGAGGAAGCCGAATCACTCGAAGAGGTAATCGTTACTGGTTCTCGCATCGTGCGAGTCGAGTTAGAGGGATCGAGTCCGGTACAGGTTTTCGATCGGATCGATATTGAACGCTCGGGCGAAACATCTCTTGGCGAACTCTTGCGTGAGATGCCTTAGGTAGCCGGTGGTGCTCAGACGACGCAAATCAACAACGGCGGCGACGGTACGAATCGTGTCTCTCTAAGAGGCATTGGGTCTGGTCGTACGCTCGTGCTAATGAACGGTAGAAGGCTACCCTCCAGTACTACAGGTCTTTCTTCAACCAACCTGACCAGTGCTGTTGACTTGAACACCATTCCTGTCACGATGGTTGATCGGATTGAGGTGTTCAAAGACGGTGCGTCGGCAATTTATGGTTCCGATGCTATTGGCGGTGTCGTGAACATTCTGACACGTCGAGGATACGACGGTGTCCAATTGAACTATCAACATGGTGTCACGTCGAGGGGCGATGGCATTCGGACAGGTGCGGACCTGACGTTCGGCGGCACCGGTGATCGAAGCAATTTCCTCGTGTTCGGATCCTATGTAAACGAAGGGTCGATTTGCGCTTGCGGGCGCGATTGGGCAGAGACGCCTTTGGCGTTATTTGGAGGTGATGTTATTTTCCTAGGTAGCTCAGCGCCTCCATGGGGTCGGTATCGGTACTCGCTCGACGAGGAAGATTTCGATGTAACTCGTGGTCCCGAATATGGTGATTTTCGACCTTTCAATTTCTTTGGTGGGGATTCCTACAACTTTGCGCCTTCGAATCACCAACGTCAACCGAATAGACGGTGGAGCGTCGCATTCTCGGGCGATCGTATGGTAGATGACCTTCCGTTTCTTGGCGATGCGCGATTTTCTCTTGAAATGTCTTATCTAAACCGAGATAGTGATCAACGACTAGCAGAAGTGCCGCTTGCACCGTTGGTGTTTTTCGGTTTTGATGCGCCCTACTCGGCCGACAACTATTACAACCCGTTTGGGGTACAGATTAACGATTGGCGCCGTCGAATGGTTGAAGGTGGTTCTCGATTCGAGAACGTATTAACCGAGACGAAGCGAGTTCTAGTTGGACTTGACGGTGAGTTGGGTAATTGGGACTACGACATGTATGCAACTTTTGGTGAGACTGCTTCCGAAGGCCACTTTGGTCATATTTACAACCTTGAGAGAGTCGCGAATGCAGTTGGACCATCGTTGATGGATGAAGATGGTAACTGGATCTTAGACGCCGATGGAAATCCGCAGTGCGCGAACGATACTGCTGCTTGTGTACCGCTTGACGTATTTAGTCAAGGCAGCATAACGCAGGAGATGGTCGACTACCTCACGTTTGTGGACAACCAGGCCAGTCTACAAGACCAAAAAGCGCTCGCTCTCAACTTTGTTAACTCCGATATCATGGATCTACCAGGTGGACCGCTCGGAGTTGCGTTCGGATATGAGTGGCGCGAGGAACGAGGTTCTGATACCCCTGATTCGCAAGTAAATGCTCTTGGGAGTGGCGCTACAGGTACCCCGAGAAAGCCGACATCAGGTGGATTCTCGGTCAAGGAAATCTACGGTGAATTGGTCATACCGTTGATAGGAGACATCGCGATCGCAGATTCACTTGAACTCAGTTTAGCAACCCGGTATTCAGACTACGATCCGTTCGGTGACTCAACAAATTCAAATGCGGGAATTAAGTGGCGTCTATCAGATCAATTTATGGGTCGGATGAAGTTCTCGCAGGCATTTCGTGCGCCTTCGACTTCACATCTCTATGGTGGCTCTGGATTTTCCTTCCCAGCGATTAGCGATCCGTGCTCATCAGATCCAACGTCGTTCTGTATTGCCGACGGCGTACCCGCAGGTGGCTTTGAACCGCTCTCGACCCAGATTCGTACCACGGTAGGAGGGAATACGAGCGCACAGCCAGAAACCGCGGACATATTCACCTACGGATTTGTTTACGAACCCAACTTCCTTTTAGGGCTCTCCCTCACAATCGATCATTTCGATATTGAACTAACGAACGCGTTAGCGACGCTAGGTGCGAGTTTCATTCTTGATTCATGCGCTGAAAGTGGTCAATACTGTGACCTGATTGATCGAATTGCTTCTGGACCAAACGCGGGTAACCCGATCAATGTGACGAATACCGTTACAAACGTCGGCGGTGTCAATACGTCCGGTTGGGATGTTGGTGCACGTTACGTTGGTTTTGACTTTCTTGGTGGGACCTTCGATTTTCGTTTCGAAGCCACGAGATTGAGCAACTATGAAATTGTGCAAGCGGATGACTCCATAATCGACGTTACTGGTCGCTTTGACGACGACCAAGGTGGGCATTTCGCTGAATGGCGAACCAACTTCGACATCGTATATAACCGAAACAACCTGAGCGTAGGTTGGAATATACGCTCGATCGGAGAAACCGATGAAACTGCATTTGATTTTGCAACCGGCGCTGACGTTGAGAGAGTTCTTGATGGAAGGAGGTACCACGATCTTCAGGCTTCGTATGACTTCCCCGACCTCAACATGGTTGTTTCCGGGGGAATCGACAACGTGACGGACAAAGAGCCGCCATTGTCTCTTGACGGTTTTAACGACAATACCGATGTACGTACATTCGATACAGCTGGTCGTTACTATTTCCTAAAAATCACGCTGACCCGATAAATCTGACGAGAGAACGCCCCGTCCGCTTTGCGGATGGGGCGTTTCTGTTTAACGGTCATCGATCCGAGTCGCACATCTGTGGAGCGGGTTTTAACATCCACCGGTCTGAAACTTGGCAAATCTTCAACCGACGCTGATGGATCGGACAACGTCCTATATCCACATTAACCGGGAACGTTGTAATAAATACGCGGATTTGCTAGCGTACGACCGGCACACTGCGTTTCGATCGTTCTTTAGAGCGCACTATCCCGTTCACCATCCCAATAGTCTAGAGACTCGTCTGCGCGACCAATAAAACCGAATTCTTCCGGATCATCACTTCGCGTTCCAACGGCGAATTTTCCGCTATCTGGGTATTCGCACACATCGGTTTGTGCCATAGTCGAAATTGCTAAGTACTTGAGCGATCGTGTACCAGTGTTAGTGAGCTTGTGTGCAAACTCTGCTCTACCACACGGTGCGCCCAGAACATCACCTGCTTCGACCTCGTAGACTTTAGATCCAAACCGATATCGTCCTTTGCCCTCAAGTATGACGAACATTTCCTCGTCGACGTGGTGGACATGGAACGGACACGACGATTTACCGGGAGGGACTTCTGTATACGTTGCGCCGAGTTTCTCAAGTCCAATACGGTTCGCAACGCGTACGTCAGCGCTAGCATAAGCTTGACCTCGCTTAAATGACTCAAGCGGGAGCGAAGTGAGTTTTGCTACAGGATTCATGGAAGAGGCGGACACTTCAGTAACTATGCCTGCTTAAATTAAACCGGACTTGCGATTGTACGGTGCGAAGTCACTGACAGGTTGTCCGAAACACTGATCGCATAAAGTATTTCCCTGACTTGGAGAACAGTGACCAGTCGTACTAAAGTAACAATTCAAGCGACTGACTCTGAGTAAATTCCGATTGAAGCAAGCGTTGTTAAATTACGCTTCTTGTTTGATTCAATATAGAACCTATAGCTACTAAAAAGCTAAGTGAAACAATGAAATAAGTAGCAAATGGCGGAGCGGACGGGACTCGAACCCGCGACCACTGGCGTGACAGGCCAGTATTCTAACCAGCTGAACTACCGCTCCGAGACGGTCGATCTCTATCAAATTGAAATGATAGTAAGTGGTGGGTGTTGCAGGGGTCGAACCTGCGACCTGTGGCTTGTAAGGCCACCGCTCTCCCAGCTGAGCTAAACACCCACTTGATAGCCGGGCGCAATTTTACAAAGCACAATATCGCTCGGCTCCCTTTCTGCACAGGCGAATTCAACGAAGTATCACAACATCCAATCGCTAACATACCCCCACTTCCCTACGCTACTGAAGAAGGAAAAACTCGCTTATGACGACCGTCTCTGACGACCTGATCGAGCAACTAAAAGAACTGGATACGCCAACGGTTTGCAACGCATTAGAGTCTGTGGTACCTCAGCGTCGAGGCTATGGATATACCACCGATCCTCTCGTCTGTACACGACCTGAGCTTGGCAGCATGGTTGGTTACGCACGTACGGCATGCATCCGTGCAATGCATCCGTCAGATGCACGGGGTGAAGCTGCACGAGACATCCAGCACGGCTACTACCAGTACATTGATGATGGACCAAAACCTGCCATCATCGTGATTCAGGACTTGGACGGTGAGTCGCGTGGATATGGATCGTTTTGGGGTGAAGTGAATAGCAACATTCATTGCGGATTAGGCTGTGTCGGATTAATCACAGACGGTAGTGTTAGAGATATTCCGGATATCGCACCAGGCTTTCAAATGCTCGCTGATCGAATCGGTCCTTCACATGCGTTCGTTCACCCAGTGTCGTACGGAGGTGGTATAAACGTTGCGGGGATGCGCGTTACAAGTGGGGACTTAATCCACGCTGATCAACACGGAGCCGTCGTCATTCCGAACGACAAAGCTAACGAAGTACCCGACGCGGCAGCTGCAATTGCGCGTCGAGAGCGCGTCATTATCAATGCCGCACAGGAAGATGGATTCAGCTTCGAGCGATTGAAGAAAGCGTGGGGGGACGCAGCTGAAGTACACTAGGTCGCAGCTATGACAGCTGTTCAACCATTCACGCTAACGGATCTCAACGGTACCGATCACAGCGTGCCGACAGGTACGAAAACGCTCTTGTGTTTCGTTAAGGAAGACTGTCCAACCTGTAATCTAGTCGCGCCACTCCTCGAAGCAGCGCACCGTGAAGGCGATGCCGATGTTCTACTGGTTGGACAAACGTCTGATGGAAACGAGCTACTCGTGAAAAATCATGAGTTGTCAGTACCCGTACTTGACGACTCGACGTTAATCGTGTCGTTTGCGTACGAGCTTGATACCGTTCCTCATGCAATTCTGCTTGATGACGTTGGCGAACCGATTAAGGAAGTCATTGGCTTCGACAAATCCGAATGGCAAGACCTCCTCAACGTAGATATCAGTGATGTTGATATCGACTGGAGCGTACTTCCCGATTGGCGTCCAGGCTGCGGATCTCTAACGCAAGATCCGATCATTGCCGAACGACTTCGAGCAGAAGCCGAAAACAGCCCACTTCGAGCGCGTCGCATTGAGATTGCATCACATGATGATGTCCACGAATTCTTGTTTGATCAAGGATTTACTGACGGATTACCCGTTGTACCGCCAACACCCGAACGAGTCATACGAATGCTTGGTGGTACCAACCGCGATCCTCAAGACGTGGTCGCGACAATCCCGCCGAACCTAGCGCCAGCGACGGTAGAGAAAATCGCGATAAACGCGGTGCTAGCCGGATGCAAACCCGAATTCCTTCCAGTCGTGATTGCGACAGTCGAGGCAATGTGCACGGACGAATTCAATTGTCACGGTGTATTCGCTACAACGATGGGCGGAACCCCGGTCATGATTCTGAATGGTCCGGTACGACATTCGCTAGGCACGAACATGAAACTGTCCGCACTTGGACAAGGCACTCGCGCGAATTCTGCGATCGGTCGAGCTGTTCGGCTTGCAGTTCGCAATATTGGCGGTGCGAAACCCGGTGGTACCGAGCGCTCGACGCTCGGAAATCCCATGAAATACACGATGTGCTTCCCTGAATGGGAGGAACGAAGCCCGTGGGAACCGCTTCACGTCGAACGAGGCTTCAATCCGGAAGATTCAGTTGTCTCGATATTCGCGATGTCTAGCGGACCCGCACAAATTGTTGATCAAACTTCGCGCTCCGCAGAAGCATTGGTAGGCAGTTTTGCACTTTCGATGCGTGCGGTTCATGCCGTCAAAGCGCATCGTGCAGGCGACACGATTTTGGTCATCAGTCCGGAGCACGTCGATACGATTCAACGTGATGGCTGGTCAAAGGCGGATATACGCGCACGTATTCAAGACGTATCAAGTGTGCCTTTTCGTGAACTCATCGCAGATTCGACGAGTGGTGTTGGTATACCGCCTCAAGCAGCAGCCAAAATGACGGAAGAGCAGCTTTCTCAACCCATACCAAAGTTCGCATCAGAGGATCGCATCCACATCGTGGTTGCAGGATCTGAAGCGGGTAAATTCTCAGCCGTGTTTCATGGTTGGGCGAGCGGCAGTATGGGATCAATCCCTGTGTCGCGCAAAATTGACATGTGAACTTCAAGGAGGTTACGCATGAGCACCATTCTTGATCCGACCGACGAACGTAGACCGGTCGCTCGTTCCATTACGATGCGACCAGAGCAGCTCGAAGGTCGGCTCGCGTTGCTTGACATTCGCAAACCGCGAGGCAATATCCTGCTAGATCGGTTAGAGGAGCTGTTGGCTGAACGCTATCCTAAACTAGAGGTCAAGCGTTTCGAAAAGCCGACGTTTACGAAGCCGGCGCCGACAGAAGTTCGCCAGAATATAAAAGCAAATGCAGATTTAGTAGTCGAAGGACTAGCCGACTGAGGATCCTGTACCACGTGCAGTTTGCATGACACGGTCTGGTTTGAAATCCAGGGGATCCCCGCAGTAAGTATTGCTTCGACAGAATTTGTAGACGCCGCAGAAACGCAGGCGCAAGCTCTCGGTATGGAAGACGCGAAATGTGTCTTCGTCCAACATCCAATTCAGGATGCAACGGATGACGAGATGCGACTCAAAGCTGAAGCCTGCGTCGATGAAGTCATTGCCGCCTTAACTACCACTCAGCAATAGTCTCAACCGATCGTACCGGCGTCGTAAAGCGCGTCGATGCGATCGGTTTCTATTCCGAATTCTCTTAATACTTCGCGCGTGTGTTCGCCCGGATTAGGTGCGGCGCGATCAAAGGACTCCGCGTGCGGGAGCGCTGACATATTGATTGGCGACCGAATGAGATTAACTTCACCAAGTTCGTTATGCGGAGCACTTTTAGCCATTTTCAGGTGCTTAGCCTGAGGATTTGTGAAACCCTCTCCAACGTCCAGAATCGGCCCGCAGGGAACACCGTTTGTATTTAGCTTCTCGACCAATTCATCGACGGAGAAATTCACCAAGGCGTTATTGATCGCCACCTCGAGCTCGTCGCGGTTTTTGATGCGTTCGCGCGCAGTCGAAAAGCGCGCATCGTTTCTCAAAACAGAATCTTCAATCGCGTCAAGGAAGCTCACCCACATGCGTTCAGTTGGTGCTGCGATATTCACGTAGCCATCCTGGCACTGAAATGTACCCATTGGAAAATTCGTCGGGTGGTTATTACCTTGTTGCTTAGGAACGTCGCCTAGCATCGTAAAGCGTGCACCTTGGAAGTCTAGTTTGCACAACATGCCTTCAAGAAGCGACGTGTGAACCCACTGCCCTTTGCCGGTGCGCTCCCGATGAAGCAGCGCCAACAGGATCCCTTGCCCAAGGAACATCCCTGCGGTGGTGTCACTGATTGCGATCCCAGCTCGGACAGGACCACCACCCGGATGACCAGTAATTGACATTAAACCGGACATCCCTTGAACGATCTGATCAACGCCCGGTCGGGCACTGTATGGTCCGTCCTGGCCAAAACCGGAGATACTTGCGTAGATTAACCGTTCGTTGTATTTAGCCAAGGTTTCGTAGTCGACCTTCAGCTTGTGTTTAACAGGGGAACGAAAGTTCTCAACCACGACGTCAGCACGTTTAACCAACTCGATAAACAGATCGTGTCCTTCATCGTGCTTCAGATTGATACATAAACCGCGTTTGTTTCGATGCAGGTTCTGTTCATCGGGTCCGTGCCGTCCACCTGTGATCGAGCCGGATTTAACGGGAGGAGGTTCAATCTTGATCACGTTTGCGCCCCAATCTGTAAGTAACCTTACTGCAGTGGGACCCGCACGCGCGATCGTCAAATCGAGAACAGTGATATCGGCAAGTGGCAGTGTGGTCATAACGTCGAAAACGTCTCGTATTTACGGAGTCGTGCGTGCTCGTAGAAACGTAGGAGCGATCTGGACTTCATTTCCTTGAGATGGTGAATTGGGGATATTTTGCGATAGAACGAGCGAGCATACAGCGAATGCAGTTCCGATCAGGAACACCGCGGCGTGCGACTCTAACCAAATGCTGCCAAGGACCGCTGGGATGATTACAGCTGCAATGTGATTGATCGTAAAAGATACCCCAGCAGTGGATGCGATATCAGCTGGTTCCGCGATTTTCTGAAAGTACGTCTTAATCGCAATTCCCATCGCGAAGAAAAAATGATCTAGCACGTACAGTACACCGGCAACCCACGCAGTTTCAACAAAAGCGTAACAGCTAAAGATGACCGCAAGACCGATATACTCGACGGTAAGAGCGCGTCGCTCGCCGATTCTCCCGATCCATGCACCAATCCGCTCAGCGGCAAGTGCGTTAACTAAATGGTTAACAAGCAACAACGCAGTCATATTCGCGACCGAAAACCCGAAGCGTTGGACGAGCAAGAATCCGGCAAACGCAACAAATATCTGTCTGCGCGCGCCACTAAGGAACGTTAGTCCATAGTAGAGCCAGTACTTACTACGTAACACAATCTGCTTCCGCTGTTCGACGCGCGACTTGAAGCGTGGCGCAGCGACGGCAAGAAACAACGCAAGCGCCACCACAATACCACCAGCTATCGCATAAATCGCAGCAAAGTCAAACTCCAACCATTTCACTAAAGCAAACACAGTGAGAAACGTGCAAAAAGCGGTGATGGAACCTACAGAAATGAGCGCACCCAAGAGCCGCGGCGCAACGCGTTTAGGAAGCCACTGCAGCGATAGTGACTGACGAACAGTTTCGAAGTAGTGGAAGCCGATCGACATGAGCACGACTGCAAAGTAGAGACCATATACCGAAGGGAGGAAACCAGTTATCGCGATACCCAGACCAAACACAGCTAACGCAATGACCGCAAAAACCTGTTCTCGGAGTATGAACAGGATGAAAACTGACGTGAACGCGAGAAATCCGGGTACCTCTCGGATACTCTGCATGATCCCGTTCTCAAGACCGTTGATTCCGATTTGCTCAACGGCGTAGTTATTTAGCAACGCTTGCCAGACCGACATTCCAATCGGCATTGCGATGCTGACAATCACTAGGAATGCGAAAGGTGTACGAACCCGTCTTTCCAAGAAAGCGGATAACCGAGACGCAATCGTGCTATTCAACATTGTTAATTACGTATGTGCACGAAGGGCATCGTCTACGACGGCGACGATTGCACCCGTTCCTTTAGGTTTTTCTAGTCGGGTAAACCCAATATTCGCTTCGCGATGATATTCAGCTGGATCTCAGATGTGCCTCCTTCGATCGAGTTGGCTTTAGAACGCAACCACTGTCGAGTCACGCCTAGATCCTGCTGGTCGAATTCCTCGCCAGACCATCCAAGTCCGTTTACGCCCATCATCTCTACGAGAAGGTCGTAACGATTTTTATTTTGCTCTGTCCCGTAATACTTGAACATCGACGATATGAACGTGGGTGCAACACCCGCTCGAGTCTCCTCACCCGAACGTCGAGTTGTCAATCCAAAGACATGATCGTTGATACGGTGGCGAGTGACCCGATCCCGTAAGTCTGGATTCGCGATTTTGCCGTTCGATTCTCCAGCGCATTCCTTTGCGATGTCGTCGAGAGTCTTCGCTCTCGGACCACCACCTCCACCACCGATACCGCCAATCGAAGTTCGCTCATACTGCAGAAGACGCTTCGCGACAGTCCACCCTTTATTTACTTCGCCGACGAGGTGACTCTTAGGCACACGAACATCGTCAAGAAATGTTTGACAGAATGGTGATGCTCCGCTGATGAGGAGAATCGGTTTGACACTGACGCCTGGCGATTTCATGTCAAACAAAATGAAGCTAATGCCTTCATGCTTCGGCGCGTCTGGGTCTGTACGGATTAAGCAGAACATCCAATCGGCGTGATCCGCGCCCGACGTCCAAATCTTCGAGCCATTGATGATGTAGTCGTCGCCGTCCGATACAGCACGCGTCTGAAGGCTAGCGAGATCCGAACCAGAACCTGGTTCACTATAACCTTGGCACCATACTATCTCCTGTCGAACGATCTTTGGCAAATGCTGCATGCATTGCTCTTCAGTGCCGAACTCAAGGAGTGCAGGACCGATCATCGTCAATCCCATACCCCCGACCCCAACAACTGCATGGTTGTTGCGCAGCTCTTCTTGCAAGATGGCGATTTCTGGCTTATCCAAGCCCGCCCCGCCATATTTCGTGGGCCACGTCGGTGCAGACCATCCTTGCTCAAAATACTTCTGTGACCAAGCCTGCCAGTCGTCTCTGGTTGCTTGTTGGTCAGGATCGCGGATGCTCTCCGGACAATTCTCAGTAATAAATGATTGAATCTCGGCTCTGAATTCCATCGCAGTAGCTCCTAACTCTCGTATTCGACGCCTCGTGCGACGACGCATGCAGGCTTCTGGAGCACCTCTAAGTCCCCCAGCGGGTCGCCTTCAACAAACACTAAATCGGCTGCAAGTCCGACTCTGATCGACCCTGTCTCGCTGTGAATGTTAAGCGCACGCGCTGCGTTACTAGTAGCGGTTCGCAGAATTTCAACAGGTTGCATATCGGCATACTTCGCAAATACCGGCAAAGATCTCGGAAGATCGTCGTGTCGCACATTCGGAATACCAGCATCCGTTGAAGCAATGAACTGCACACCGGCAGCCTTCATTTCACGGAATTGTTGACGCACAACCCCGAGGTGTGCTGGATTAAACTGTACGAATCGAGACCAATTCGCGTTGACCGTAGGCGATACCCAAGTGTTACGTGAGACCATTTCCATTACGACTTCGTGCAAGTACTCGCCACGACGACCGTCGCGATCCATCCAAGAACAGTGTTCAACCGTATCGACACCTGCATATACGGCGTTCGAAATGCCTTCACTTCCGTGGCAGTGTGCTGCAACTGCGAAATCCTGATCGTGAGCATAGCTAATGATCTGAGTAAGCTCAGCCTGCGTGAACTGTGCACGCCCAGGATGACTCGTGGCAGTGAACATCCCTCCAGTCGCCATGATCTTGATTAAGTCGACGCCTTTCTCGCAATTAAGGTTGATGACCTCATTCGCTTCCCTTGTGTTAGGTACCGCGCCGCCCCAAAAATGACAATGACCTTGGGTCGATGTGATCGGACGCCCAGCACAAAGTAAGCGTGGTCCAGCGATTTCACCTGTCTTGATCTTATCGCGCAATTCCAATTCGAGCCAGTTTCCGCCTCCAAGGTCGCGTGCACAGGTAATACCTGCCTTGAGCATGTTGGTCGCACGATCAGGCATCTTCTTTCTTATCACATCGTCAGTTTGTGCGAGTTGCTTCGTCACATCGTGAATCGCAGGATCAAGCGTCATATGCACATGGCTATCAATCAATCCAGGGATTACCGTCAATCCTGAACAGTCCTTCGCTTGTGGACTTTCTACTCCAATTGCAGTGATTTGACCAGATTCGATCGTAAGCGACGTATCAGGCAGGTACGTCGCAGCTTCCCCATCCCATATTCGTAGGTTCTTGTAGAAAGTCGTTGACGCCATAGGATTCACGACATCGTAGTTTCTAAGAATTTAGAGTGCTGCAGTCGAGTATCTAGCCGATCAGATCTAAAACACTAATCGCCCTAAGCTCTCGGCGACACAACAAGGCTTTTCTTGACCTTCGACTTCAACGACGATTTCGTTCATGGTCTCAATCATGCCGCCCTTAATCTCAACTCTCTTGAGCGTGCTTTGCGTTCGAATTTTGGCACCAACCGGCACAGGTGAAGGAAACCGTACTTTATCAAAGCCATAGTTGATCATCAGTTTCTGTCCCTCCAAACGAGGACCAGTTTCGACAACGGATCGAGGCAAGTGACCCATGATCGACAGCGTCAGATGTCCGTGCGCAATTGTGGTTCCGAAAGGACCTGCTTTCGACCGTTCTTCATCGATGTGAATCCACTGATGGTCCATCGTGACATCCGCGAAATCGTTAATTCGATCCTGCGTTACCTCGAACCAGTCTGTGGGCGTAGACGATTCACCAATCCTATCTGAAAGGGTTTCGTACGCGTTGTGTAGGTTGTCTGACATATCAGAAACTCCTGCCGATAATAGAAAGACTAAACCTTCTATCTTATTCGCGTCAGTTATTCAGGAGAGAGGATGCTACCTACCGATTACTCAGAACGCGTATATGCCGGTGTGGTCGGAAAGATCATCGGCGTATATCTCGGTCGACCGTTTGAAGGTTGGACCAACGACCGTATCGAGGAGCAACTCGGCGAAATCGACTACTACGTTCACGATAAGGTCGGTGTCCCGTTGATCGTAACCGACGACGATATCTCAGGAACATTCACATTTATTCGAGCACTGGAGGATTACGACTACGATCCTCAGTTGACACCAAAGCAGATTGGACAGACATGGCTTAACTACCTAATCGAAGGTCGTTCAGTACTTTGGTGGGGAGGACTAGGTAATTCCACGGAACATACGGCCTATCTCCGACTGCGCGACGGCGTCGATGCACCTCAGAGCGGCGCGATCGAAACAAACGGTAAGGTCGTCGCAGAACAAATTGGCGCGCAGATCTTTATAGACGGTTGGGCGATGGTGTGTCCCGGTGATCCTGACCGTGCCGCAGATTTTGCGCGGCGCGCCGGGTCTGTCTCCCACGACGGTGAAGCGGTCTATGGTGCTCAGGTTTTGGCAGCCATGGAGGCACAAGCGTTCGTCGAATCAGATATTGACAATCTCATCGACACCGGTCTGAATCAGATACCGGAAGACTGTACGCTCGCGACGATGATTCGAGATATTCGAGTTTGGCATTCTGAAAACCCTGATGATTGGCGCGCGACGTTTCGAAGGATCCAAGAAAACTACGGCTACGACAAGTACGGTGGCAACTGCCACATCATGCCGAATCACGGATTGATCATCATGTCCTTGCTTCATAGTAACGGCGACTTCAGCGAGGCAATGAAAATCGTAAATACTGCCGGATGGGACACAGATTGCAATTCCGGAAATCTAGGTTGCTTGATGGGTATTCGAAACGGACTTGACGGTATCGATGCGAAGACCGATTGGCGTACACCGTTTGCTGACATTTGTTATCTCCCTACAGCGGATGCGAGTGGCGGCGTATCGGATGCAGTTTCGCAGGCGCAGAGAATCGTCCAGATCGGTTGTCAGCTAAATGGGGAAGCCTTCACTCGACCGAAGAACGGCGTACGCTACCACTTTTCGTACCCAGGTTCAGTACAAGGATTTCGGGGATCCCAATGTGACGTTTCCAACCAGGCGAACAAGGACGGCTCTCGTAGTTTGGCGATCCATCTGGATCCATTGAAGCCGGGCGACAAAGCGTTCGCGCTCACGAATACTTTCATCGAATCACTCGATACGGCGAAATACTTTGAGCGGAGAGGGTATGGCTTGATGACGAGTCCCAATCTGAACGCTGGGCAGGTTCTCAAGACACAGCTGACACTCAACAAAGAAGCATCATCAAGCGCAGAAGTCTCACTTTGCGTTGGTGTCTTCAATGAAGAAGATCAAACTGTCGTGCTGCACGGACCGACTATTCGATTTGATCCTGGTCAGACACAAGTACTGTCTTGGGAGGTACCGTCAACGGATGGTTATCCCATATCTAGTACCGGGATTGAAATAAGCAACGCGTCGTCGGACTCGACCTTATTTATGGATTATTTCGATTGGGAAGGCATGCCAGAACTCGAACTGGGGCGAAGAAAAGGCACGATGTGGGGTCGTGCTTGGGTTAATGCGGTGGATACGTATCACCCGTTCTATCCTGAGAGTTTTCGACTCATCCACAACAAAGGTACCGGTCTGCTCCTATACGGAAGCCGAGATTGGGCTGACTATAGTGTCGAAGCGGACGTGACGCCACATCTTGTCAAGCGGTCGGGAATCGCAGCGCGTTCACAAGGTCTACGTCGTTACTACGGTTTAGTTCTAACTGACAAAAACCAAGTTCAGTTAGTCAAGGAGTTGGACGGAACGAGGATTCTCGATGAAGCTTCCGTCGAGGTTAATTTTGGGACGTCGTATCAACTGAAACTCACAGTGCGAGGTGACTCGATCGATGGCTTTGTGAACGGAGAGAAACTTGTCTCCGCCAACGATGCATCGCTAAAGCATGGCGGGATCGCGTTGGTAATTGACGAAGGGCGCACAGCAACACAAAAGGTTTCTATTTCAAACAGTTAAGTTCAGTTCTTACTACAAACCGCACTCCTCTTTCATAGCATAGCAAAACGCTACGACTGCTTCATGTAGGTCGCGTCGACGTTCTTCACCGGTGCTCTCCGTAAAGCAGAAAGATAGTCGCAGTTGATTAAAGCCAGCACCGGGTGAATGTCGAAGGAAATCGTCAGGGTAAAAACCATACATCGGTACAACGACGACGCCGTACTTTTCGACTAGCGCGTTTGTAAATGTATCGTCAACGCGAATCCCAGGCGTTTTAATCGTGAATGCACTAAAGAATCCAGCTTCAGGCTGCGTCCAATCGAAATGTTCACGGTAATCGCCTAAGTTATCTTCTAGACCGCCAAGCACAATCTGGCGATTCTCGCGATATACCTGAAGTTTCTCTTCAGCGAGCGGCCATAAAGATTCCCGAACTGACCCATCGTCCCCTCGTAATAGTGCTTCAAAGGTTAGTAGCGAAAGTGGATTGTGGAACAGAACGGCGCCACTCGATTCAGAGAGTAGAAGCTCGGTTAACGAGACATCTCGACCGTTCTCCACACCTACTGTGGCTTCGGAGTAGACGAATCCGACGCGAGGTCCAGGCAGACCAATCTTTGAACCGGTGAAGAGGTGGACGGATCTTTGCGGGTCAATGGCGAAGAACGGACGATTGGCTTTACGATCTGAGCTGTAGTTGATGTATAGATATGGCGCGTCCTCTGCAATCAGGATGTTCTCTTCTTCTGCAACGCGCAGTAACTCTTGTTTCCTTGACGGACTAAATGAAAAACCAGCAGGGTTATGTCCGTCGGGTACTGTGTAGTAAAACGGCACGAGTTTGCCATCCGCCCTCGCGTTGCGGATTTGCTCTCGAAGCGCGTCTGGATCGGCGCCTTCTCGATCCATCGGAATGCTGTAAATCGAAGTGTTTTGATTCAGCGTCGCACGAGCAAGGAATCCCGCATACGTAGGTGCGTCGGTGATGTATGCGACCTCCGCGCCGATACGTTCAAATATGGAACATAGGAGCGCAATCCCGCCAGTTGCACCTATCGTAGGGATCAACCGATTGGGATCGATTTGAACACTCCAGTCATGACCATATACAGCTGCGAAACTCTCACGAGGACCGAGCGGACCCATCGTATCCGTATATGCGTAAGCGTCCCGCAGAAATGCAGGTATTTCCTGCGCATCGTTGAGACCTTCCTGCCTCGCTAAGTGTTCAAACCACCGATCTGTGCGGTCGATAAACGATTTGGGGTTCGTGACCTCAGGATGCGGATAACCAGCGCCCAGATGATGAATCTTCAGTCCTTTCTGTGTCGCGATTTCACGCAGCTTCGGCAGTGCCGCAGCCATCTTTCTCGTGACGGAAGTAGGTTGAGTTCGAATACCGGGGAGTTCTAATGTTGCATCACTCATATTTCATTTCATGTGTTCTAAATACGTTTATTTTCGCGTCGAGACACCAATCTGTTGCGCGTAACGACCCAGATTTAAGACAGCTTGTGTCGCGACATGTTCGCTCCGCATAATCCACATTCAGAAATGATCGGAGCGCTCTTATGGTAGTAGCAATCACGACTTTGGATGAATTCGAGGAGGAATATAACTCCGGTGCGGGTATGACACTACCGTCCCGCGGATTTCGTGAAGCGAGTCTGGACAACATACGCCGCTTCGGCGACGGTGTGGGTGATTACAACCCGCTCTGGCGTGATGAAATGTACGCCAGCGAGAGTCGTTTTGGCGCTATCACGGCACCGCCCATGTTCATCTATGGTGCGAGTTTAGGAATCGCCGCAGCCATTAACGGCGTCATCGACGGACGTCGTCTCTCGTCAGCCAACTTTCCAATGAACTATGCGGGCGGAAAAATCACGTTCTACAAGACGATCTGGCGCGGGGACAAGATACGTGCACAAGAAAGCATCTTGGGGTCAACAAGAAAGCACTCCGACCGAATCGGTGATTTCCTAATCTGCACCGCAATGGTTGAGTATTTCAATCAACGCCAAGAATTAGTCGCGACAAAGAAAACAAACATGGCTAGGTACAAGAACCTCGGTTCAGGTCGAACAATCGAGTACGACCGCGAAGTCAAAACCAATGTCACTGAAACGGCACCCGATCCGCTAGTGCATGAGCGAGTCCGTCGTGGTAATCGTGTACGCACCTGGCGTGACGTCGTCGAGGGTGAAGCAATCGAAACTCTCCAAAAGGGAACGTATACCGTCACTGAACTATTCCTATTCACTCACGGCGTCGTTGGTACAGGACGATCACCACGAGCCGCTCTCGAAGCCGAGGATTCACAAGATCTAGGTGGTGGTGGTAGATACGATGAGAAACACGCAAAAGAGCGTCGTAATATGCCAGGTCAATTCGATTGGGGGCCGCAACGTGTCTGCTGGTTGTGCCAAATCGCAACAGATTGGGCGGGCGATGACGCAAGGATCAAGAGCATGGATACACGTGTTCGGCATCCAAATGTTGTCGGCGACACCAATACGGTGTACGGCAACGTCGCGCGACGGTACCAAGATAACGGTGAAGATCTGGTAGAACTGAACGTATGGAACGAAAACCAATCGGGGCTCCATACAGCGGAGGGAACGATCGTCGTCGCACTGGCGTCCACCTGAGTAGTTACCAGTCTGACGCATGCTAGATGGTTCGCGTCAAACAGGAGAATCTCATAAACGCACTGCGCTTTTCAAGCTAACAATTCATCTCTGTGATCACCTTACCTTGATAAAGATTACCGAATCTGTTAAAGTTTCACCAACTTTGGCTGTATTAAAAGGAGGTGATCGTGGAAATATCAATGGCTGAGGGCAGAACCGCTTAGGACTGTCGCTCACGCATTGAAGGAGGCAGAGGCTTATCCCCTCTGCCTCTTCTTTTTTGAGGAACACGTCATTGAATATCAATTTAGGCTGCCATGCGTCTGCGCTTTGGGTTGATGGTGCAGCGTACTACCACTATCCTGGCTTGGGGCAGTTAGGTAAAGACTCAACTTACAGCTCCGGAAACACTCCAAGTTCAGAGGCGCTTTAACGAGATTTCTAGTTACCTGTGTCACCGCGCCTGGAGACGATTAGCGAATCGCGATGGGATTGATCACTGCTTGCACAGATCCTTCAAATCGCGGTTGACCAAGCACGAACATAAACTCCCATCCTTCATCTTTCGCCAACTCGCGAGTATCCATATTCTCAAGAATGTAAACGCCATTCTTCGTCAGCAACTCTTGATGCACCGGGAAGGCGAGATTCGCATCTTCATGGGGAATCACTTCAAGACCCCAAGTATCTGAGCCAACCGCTACCACCCCTTGTCTTGCCAGCCACGCCGCACCGTCGACGCCGAGACCGGGTTCGCCTGCCATTAATCGCTGATTGTCCACGCCCGTTAGACTGATCCATCCAGTATGAAACAGTACGACGTCTCCCATGCCGATCTTTACGCCTTGAGCCGTTGCTTGAGCTTGAATTTCTACAGAATTGAAGACTGTTCCCTCCGTCAGCATATCCACTCCAAAGTAGGCAGTCATGTCGAGCAACACACCGCGCGTAACGATGGGTGGTAATTTGTCGACCGACAACTCCGTTAGTCCAGTCAAGCCTACGAAGTCCTCAGCCTTCAATCCGTTGTAGTAGACATGATCGATTCCGATGTGTCCTAGCCCGTCGATTTGACTGCCGATACCCATCCAGGTCACTAGCAAGTCATCGTTTCCAGAGGTCTTGCTCGCACCTTGGGTGGCACCTGTGCCTGGTCCATCGAGGATCGTTATTGAGTAAGTTCTTGGGGGATACGCAGGGGTTTCCCATCCTGTGAGTACGCCTAATGGATAGACCTTACCAGTCTTAACTAACTTGGCGGCATTAACCGCACCTTGCTCACTAAGGTTGTTGATGGCGCCGAGTGTGTCTTCTGCGCCGTATTTCGAAGGGTACCAATCTGTTTTGTCTTGTGCGAACGAGACTACGCAAATAAGACATGTGACCAGTCCTAGTACTGTTCTCATCGGAATCTCCATCTCAGATCGTTGTATCGAGCGATCAATGTTAAAAGCACCCGTGGGTCTAACCGATGTTCAACAGATCTCGCGCCGTCTAAAATCCTGCGCTCCGAGAGCACCCAAGTTCAACATGAAGCTTTGCGTGGAATTCCCAAGCGTCAGTTACCGCGAAGGACCAGAGAACGTCATTCGTCTCGCAAAGGCAATCGAAGATATCGGCTATGACCGATTAGAGATTTTCGATCACGTGATTATGGGTTATCCCACTGAGTCTCGGGAACCACCTATGTATCCATCTAAGATGCCAATCATGGAGGCACTCACCACCCTCGCCTTCATCGCCGGTAATACCGAGAGGATTGGACTAGGTACGGAAGTCCTCGTGTTACCTCAACGACAGCCAGTTCTTGTCGCTAAGCAGGTACAAACAATCGACACATTGTCGGGGGGACGCATGCGACTAGGCGTCGGCGTTGGCTGGCAAGAATCTGAGTATGACATGCTTGAGGAATCTTTCAAGAACCGCGGCCGGCGCATGGACGATGCACTCCAGGTTTTGCGTACTTGCTGGAGCGATGAGTTGATCTCCTACGACTTCGATCACTATTCTGCTGAAAGCATGGCAATGGAACCGAAATCCCCTCAAGGACCTGACTTGCCGATTTGGGTAGGAGGCATGAGCGACGCTGCGTTAGAGCGTGCGGGTCGTCTCGGTGATGGATGGTTAGCAAACGCAATCGAAGATGAGGACGACGCATTGCGTTCAAAGGCGTTGGTACTGGGACACGCTGCAAGCGCTGGGAAGGATCCCAATTCCTTTGGACTACAAATGATGTTGGACGTCCCACCGCGTGACGACGCTGGTCGAATGTTCTATCGAGATCTCGATCGTGTGAAAGCACGAGCAGATCAAGTAGAGGGTTGGGGTTTTGAGTACGGTGCGATTAACGCAACCGCGATTTTTCAGTCTGGGGCTCGATCTGTAGATTCCATCATCGACGTATTAGAAAAGGTTCATCGAACATTGGCGTAAAGTGGCTAAAGGTAATCCGCTAACAAGATAAGGAGCACAAACGAAAACGCGGGGAATAGACCTAATACATAAAAAAAACCAAGACTGAAGTACTTCACAAGCGTTCGCATGTGTCCTTGCCCGTAGAAACGTCGAAAGGCGAGATAGGTGTGGATCATGAGTAATAGAAACACGACCTGGTCGAATAAATCCCATGCTTTATCCCATCCAGATTCGTCTATCGGGGAAGCGGACCCAGGTGTCAAGAGTCCAATCGAAAGTACGATAAAACTGAAGGAATGTACGTGAATCGCGAAAACCAAGTGATGAACAAACCTTCTACCCCCTCTACCGAAAAGCAGCATGAGCAGAATCGCATACCAAGGTAGTAGAACGACCATCATCAATGGAAGGTTGTCGATAAATTCACCTATCAATTGCTGCGGCGAATATACAGCGTTGACCACTAAGTTAGCCATTAGCCGCTGTAACCACAGCGGTAGTTCGGGGTGTTCGTCGAAGAGCCGTGCGATAGCCTTTACCGGACCAAGACGCCGAGCACTACGGTCGGAAGCAAGCATGTCATCGAGTTTTCTGACTCTGTCCCCTTCAAGTCGAGAACGGAATGTCTCCAATCCGACGTTGATCTCTGACTCGTTTTGCTCAGGAGTGAAATCCACGTTGAACCGAATCGGCCCGCGCTGTCGTTGACTTTCATCCTGTGCGACTAAATCGCTTGAATCTATAGCGACTGGACGATTATTTGGTGTAGGAAAAGTAATTCCAAATAGGAAAAACCAAAGAATCGTGGTAAACATGAACAAACGGAACGGATTCACGAAGCTCGCTCGTTGGTTCTCCGCGAACGCTAGCGAAAGTTGCCCCGGCCGACGAACAATGGTCTTGAGTGAACGGACTACTCGACCGTCAAGCTCAAACATCTCCCCAATCGCATCTCTCAGAACGGTCCATAACGATGCGTTGTAGTCACGACTGTTTTGTCCGCAATGCCCACAAAATGCGTTAGGTCGCACGGCACCGCAGTTCGGACAGATTACTTCGCTCATACCGAGTGGCTAGCTGTCTCCATACGTCTAATAGCTAGATTAACACGCATCGTACATTCCAAGCACCTAAACTGTACCACTCGAAACAAAGGTCTGCCTTTCTAGAAAATACTGAACCCGAAACTGCCTGCTTTCACATGAGTAGGCTTACTTGGACTTGTAAGTCTGTACCCTTTTGATTGGAGTACTTTCGTAATTAAAGGAATTGAAGACCATAGGGATCGGATTTAAGACGCGAGTGTTTAACTCCTATGGATGCCAATGACTAGCAAAATCGACTGGTACGCACGTGCTGAATCACTCAGGCATCTGATTCGCACACATGCAGACGAAGCGGACCGAATTCGCCACTTGCCGAACGAAGTGGCATCGGCGTTTGCGGCTCTTCAACTGTATCGCTTAGGCGCGCCGACGATGATCGGAGGAGCAGATGCTGAGCCAACTACGCAAATGCGTGTGATCGAAGAAGCATCTAGAGCAGACGGAAGTGCCGGTTGGAACCTAATGATCGGTATCGAGACTTTCGCATTGGTGGGACCTTCTTTGGCAACATGTGCAGAAGTTGTCGCAGATCCAAGCGTAATCATGGCAAGTTCGACCGCAGCAGTAGGTGACGCTCGCCCGTGCGATGGCGGCTGGCTGATCAATGGACAATGGCAATTTGCTAGTGGCGTCCACAACGCGCACGTCTTTGGCGCGACTGTTAGAAAGATCGACAAACTTGGTGAATCGGATGATCGTCGTTACTATGCGATCTTGCCAAAAGGTGAGTTTGAGATCATTGATACGTGGCACGTATCAGGTCTCCGCGGTTCGGGTTCTCACGACGTAAGAATCGTTGACCGCGTTGTCTCCGACACCCACGTCGTTGCAACACTCGGTCACGGCGACATGACTTCGAACCAGCTGTCGATCCCACTAAACGTACGACTTACTTTCAACAAGATCGCCGTCGCATTAGGTATCGCTCGTGCGGCGATCGAAGCATTCATCGAACTTGCCTATGGCAAGACACCTCGTTTTGCGAACAAGAAACTCAAAGACCGACCATTCGCACAACGTCAGCTCGCAAAAGCAGAAGCAAGGATAAGAGGACACCGTGCAGCGGTATATGAGCATACCGAGCGCGTCACTCAGATTTGTTATCGCGGCGATCGTTTAAGCGATGAAGATATCGCAATCGCGCATTTACTCGCGAGCGAAGCGACGACAGGGTGCGTTTATGTCGTTGAATCTCTGCTTGAAGCCGCCGGAACTTCCGCTAACTACCTTGGTCACCCTCTAGAGAAACTTGCACGGGACATTCGCGTGGTGCGACAACATACGACTGTATCGCCACAACATATCGACCATATTGGGCAAGCACTGATGGGTAATGGCTTGCACGGCTTTTTAAGAGGCGTTTGAAAACGACGCTAGGGAACTACGGCTTCCTTACCTAGGTTTTCCTCAATCCATGTTTTTAGTGGCACGTCCTCGTCGGATGGCGATGTAAAGCCAAATCCGCCGTTCGGGCTCGCGCCTAAAAGCTGTTTTCTAACTGGGTCAGCGTCAGCCATGTAGTGAGACACGGTCATGTCATCCCTCGGCTTTAGCCAGCGATAGCTGTAACCGTAGAACAGAGCCTTACGCGTATGGCTTGATGTATTTCGCCCCGCCGCATGCCACAATCGGCGGTCAAAGAACACTGCATCGCCTGCTCGAGTGCAAACTGGAATCGCGTTCGGTGGATCTTCGTGAGGATCGTCCGGGAACTGTAGGGAGTTTTGCAGATGGCTCCCAGGGACAACATGGAAGTTACCACGACCTATTTCTGTCGTGTCAGTAATAAAGAATCCAACTTTCAGCGATATTCGCGGCCGAGGATTCGATTCGATATCGATGTTGATACGACCGCTATCCTGGTGCCACCCGAGTCTTCGCTTTTCGCCCCAGCTCGATTGAGGTAATGGTGGTGTCACGATGATGTGGGAGTGGTAGAGCTGAATGTGCCAGCCGAGGATATCAACGACTTTCATGAATGTCTTAGGCCAATCGATTAACGGTAGGAACCGCTCGTCTTTACCCATGAAATCGAGGACATTGAGCTGTTGATGAGGTTTTAAGCCTCTCGCTTCATAGATCGGGCGTTGAATGCGCTCTAACTCATCCGTCGCCTCAAGTAATGTCTCCACCTTATCCGAATCCAAAGCAGCGGGGACAACAAAGTACCCGTTCTTTTCGAAAGACTCGCGTTCTTCGTCAGATAAACGGTAATCGAGGTACGTGTGATCCATCTTAATTTAGTGCGCGTAGAACGCTACACAGTCGTCGCCCACCTAACCGCATTGGCGACGATCCGATTGAAATGCTCGTCTTCCCAAACACCACGGAATGTCGTCGGAGTACTCCCGTCCCGCGTGACAGATTCATCAACGAACGGTTGACTGTTATTTTCTGGGGCATGGGTATGACCTAATGCGATGTAAACAACCGATCCGTCACCTACCTTCCGCTCAGTTCCAAGTATTCGCGTCTTGCCGTCCGCTTGAATGGACGTGTCGTTCGTATAGGCGAAACCAAATCCCGGTGGTGAAGGATCTTCAGGTAATTCCGTCGTCAACAGAGGCTCAATATCGGTCATGGGTTCAATCAGATAAAGCTCGTCGGCGACCTCAAATTCAGAGGGTAAACCATCAAACAATGGATGATCTTGCCTTTCCACGCGCACTTTAAAGCGTCGTATCGGCGGATGATTTAAGAAAAACGCGCCGAGTAAATCGTGATGAGGTAGCCGCACCATTTCGCGTCGACGTCCTTCAGGTTCGATTCGAGCAGCCTTACCTCCGCTCGTTCCATGTAGGGCGAACCATCGGCCGCCACTACGCAACCATTCATCTACAACTCGACACTGGTCCGCGTCGGGAAACGGTCCCGCAACATAACTTACGAGGAAAGCTGTGCCCGAAAGATGATCGTGGATATCGTTGAAACTGTTCGAGACAGATGTTTGACATCCAGCCTTATATAGAAACTCAAGCAATCGGAGGCGCACGAAGTCCATGTCGTGACCAGCATTGCTTCCTAGTGGGAATCCACCCGTAATCAAGTGTGCTTGTTTCGACATGAATCTATGTCTCATAACTATTGTTTTAGACGCCCTTTTATACGCAATTAGCGATACGTCAGTCTATTTCAGTCTGTCTTACGTCGCGAATCTAGTGGCAGCATAATGCGTCTCATGGACTCAAAATCTTGCGTACTGGTAACTAACGACGACGGTATCGACCATCCAGGTCTCCACGCACTTGCTATAGAGATCGAACAATCTGGTCGCGACGTGACCGTGGTGGCACCCGATTTCAATGCTTCAGGACTGAGTGCTGCTCTTGGCACCATAACGGCTGGCTTACCAATCGCTCTGAAACAACACAAGATTGAAGGATTCAATGGACGTGCATTTGGATTGAACGCTCCTCCTGCAACTTGCGTGTTAATCGCTCAGCTCGGCGCTTTCGGTGCGGATTTCAAAGTCGTCGTGTCCGGTATTAACGACGGCTTCAATACTGGTCGTTCAGTTCTACACAGCGGTACGGTTGGAGCAGCTCTCGCGGCCCAGAATTTCGGAATGCGCGGACTCGCAGTTAGTACGTCGAGAACAGAGCCGATCTTATGGCAAACGGCGGCACGATTCGCCGTCTCTGTACTCTCTCCACTAGAACTTGCATCGCCACGGTGTACGGTTAACTTAAACGTACCCAGCCTACCTGTTCACGAGATTAAGGGTATACGGTGGGGAGTACTTGCACCGTATAACAACATCCGAAGCACCATCGGCGAACAAACAGACCAACAAATCGTCCTCAAGATGGTTCCGCCACCTTCCCCACCACAAGCTGATACAGATTTGGGCTTAGCACTAGACGGGTACGTCGCCGTTACATCATTACATGCGGGTAGCGAAGTATGGTCTGACCGTGTACAGCCCAATGATGTATTTGATCCGAGTGTACCGATTCCTGCCGTTACTGCGGGTGATGAGCTGCGTCCTGCTCGAACGTATCTGAGTTAAGTAGCATACGTACGACGCTCCGACCCTCTATTTGTCTCAATCGAACGTCGCGCCATCAATCTAGTTGGGAACTTATCTCCTGAAGCTCGTTTCTGACTTCACGCAACGCCTTTACTAAATCCCTCGTTTGCTTTGGAGTCAATGTACCTCGATCTGTCACCTTAGGGATCTCCCTATCTGCCTTTGTAGGCTTCGATATTGCTCCTTCAGTATTAAGTTTCTCATCCTTCGTATTCTTATTTAAGCGTTTCTCACTTATGCGCTCAATTGACGCGATATCCGCGGCAGTATAGTGCCGCCGATTATTTATCCTACGGATATTTCGAAGTTCTTCGTATTGCTCTTCCCAGTTGCGTAAGTTCGATTCGTTAACCCCAGTGAGCTGAGCGACTTCAGAAATCTGGTAGTAGACCTTACCGGTAGTAGGTCTACGATTCGCTTTCTCGACCACGCGTATCTACGAGATTGCGTAACTTGCGGCTAGGCTTGAAAGTAACAACACGCCGGGCCGAAACCTCAACCTCTTCTCCAGTCTTTGGATTTCGACCCGGGCGTGCTCGTTTTGAGCGCAAATTAAACGTTGCGAACTTCTGTATTTTTACAGTATCACCCGCTATTAGTGATTGCTTAATAGTATCAAAAAAACTTAGAACTAAATCGTTGCAGAGACTATTACTCAGACCAATGCGATCTCCAATAACCTGCGCGAGAGTCGCGCGAGTTACTTTACCTTCCGATGACTCTAGAGACTCTTCGCCCACGTTATAGTCACTATTTAAGGTTTCGTCAGCAGCGTTCGAGGTCGCGTTTATGTGGTCTGAGTTTGCCACAATGCCGCTTCAACTCATTGAATTACTTAGATTTTATAGCAAATCTGATAGACATGTCAACGTTGCGTGATATTGAACTGGGAAGTCAATTTCTTAAGAAGTGACTCTATCCTCGTCGCGACTGCCTCGTCTGTCAAAGTCGTTTTCTTATCTTGTAAGAGCAACCCTATGCCGACACTTTTCTTATGTGCCTCGATATTCTCGCCTTCATAGAGGTCGAATATCGTAAGATCGGAAAGCAGGTCTGATAGTTCCTCGCAGATCGCCACACTCAGGTCTTGCACTGGTACTGATTCAGAAACGAGCAACGCGAGGTCTCGCCTCACGTACGGGAACGGAGCAATGTGTTCGGCGTGCGGCGCTTCAATACGCGCAAACGGTAGGGCATCCAGTTCAAATACGAATGTCTCTTCTGGTAGTTCCATCGCCATTGTGATTTCCGGATGGAGCTTACCGAGGCGACCTATGACGTCACTATCGATCTTGATGCGAGCCGACTGTCCGGGATGTAAATATGCGCTATCTGAGCGCTCGTACAAGACATTCGTTCCTAATAACGCCACTATTCGTTCGACATCACCTTTTACGTCGAAAAAGTCAATATCTTGTTGAGGCGCCGCCCATCCTTCGGGTCGATTCGAGCCTAACGCGATTCCGGCGATCCGATCTTCTTGAATCGTTTTACTACGTTCAATCGAAAAACACTTACCATACTCGAATAAACGTACCGTCTCCTGTTGACGCGAGAGATTGTGCCGAGCACTAGCGATTAGACCAGGAATTAGTGATTTACGCATCGACTCATATTGCGATGCAATCGGATTTTCTACTTGGGGTGCTTGGAATGCAGGAACAAAACGGTCGTTCAGTTCCTTCTCGATAAAACTGTAATTTATGACTTCATAGTAACCAAGTTCCGCGATCCGATTACGTAGTGCAAGAGACTCGGAAACTCTGTCGAGTTCAATATCAAACGGCAGCGATGCAACTGGATGAGATGCACTAATGCGGTTGTAGCCGTGCACGCGGCAAACTTCCTCCACCAGATCCTCTTCGATTGACAAATCAAACCGATAGGATGGGATGCCGACAAGCCAACCAACAGTATCACGCTCAATTTTGAAACCGAGTCGAGTGAAGATGCCTTCAACTTCGAGATCGTCGATCGTCTCGCCAATCAACATTGCAAGACGATCTCTTCGCAATGCGACAGTACGTTCGCTCGGAATATGCTCTAACGATTCAGCGACCGTAACGGGTCCAGGTTGACCACCAACCACTTCACACAGTAAATGCGTCGCACGTTGAATCGCTTTGTGCTGCAATTCTGGATCGACGCCCCGCTCGTACCGCAACGACGCATCCGTCTGCAACCCGTAAATTCGTGGTGTACCGACGATTGCGTCGGGTGAAAAGAACGCGCACTCAAGGAATACGTGCTTTGTGTCTTTGCGAATTCCGCTGCCTTCACCCCCCATCACACCAGCGATCGCTAGAGGTGTATCGCCATCGGTAATCAGTAATGTACCCGCGTCGAACTTAATTTCCGTTCCATCGAGCAGAGAAAGTTTCTCACCTTCTCTAGCATCTCGTACGACAATCCCATTACGAACGTCCGTTAAATCAAATGCATGCAACGGTTGTCCAAGTTCCAGCATGACGTAGTTCGTCACGTCAACAACTGGATCAATAGGTCGAAGACCGCAGCCAACCAAGCGTTGCACCATCCATTCCGGCGTCTTAGCGCTTGAGTCGATATTTGCAATAACACGACCGAGATATCGAGGACAACCGACCGGATTCTCTAGTTCGATCGGCAGCTCTTCCGAAATTTGCTTTTCTACGCTTTCGACATCAACTTCGTTAACGGGAAGTTGATTTACCACCCCCAGCTCTCTAGCGATACCTCTGATCGAAAGGCAATCGCCACGGTTCGGCGTGAGATCGATATCGATCACGACATCGTGAAGATCGAGGGCATCCTTGACATCGACACCAACCTGCGAGCCCTCAGGTAGGTCGAGAATCCCGCTCGCGTCAGTGCTGATACCTAGTTCAACTCCGCTACACAACATGCCGTCTGACTCGACACCATAGATTCGGGTCTTCTTAACGCGATCCTTTTCATTCAAGCTCGCACCGTCTTTTGCGTACGCTGACTTCATACCAACGCGTACATTTGGCGCACCACAAATGACTTGCACGTTGCCCTGCCCGGTGTCTACGGTACAGTTTGTGATCGTTTTACCGTCAGCGTTATCAACACTCTCGATCGACTTGATCTCTGCGATACAGACACCCGAAAGATGAGCATAGCTCGAGTCAAAGCCTTCGACTTCTAGGCCAAGATTCGTAAGCTGATCACAAACTTTCTCGGTATCGATATCCGGATCGATCCAGCTACGTAGCCACTTTTCGCTGATTTTCATATCTAGCTACGCTAGCTGCTGCAGAAAGCGTATGTCGTTTTCGAACAGCATACGCAGATCATCGATCCCATACTTCAGCATCGTCATACGATCTGCTCCGAAGCCGAATGCAAAGCCTGAAAAGATCTCCGTATCAATTCCACATTCGCACAGTACATTCGGATGCACCATTCCGCAACCCATGATCTCTGTCCAACCTTTCGCACCCATGATGTCTACTTCAGCAGATGGTTCCGTAAAAGGGAAATACGAAGGTCGGAAGCGAACTTCAACCTCTCGCTCGAAGTACTCATTTAAGAATCCGAGTACTGTCCCTTTTAGGTCTGCAAAAGAGATTCCACGATCAATCACCAATCCTTCTACCTGATGAAACATCGGTGTGTGTGTGCGATCAAGGTCTTTTCGGTAGACTCGACCTGGACAGATGATCCGAATCGGAGGTGACATTGTCTGCATGACACGAACCTGAACCGGCGATGTGTGTGTACGTAGTAGAGAACCATCGGTCAGGTAAAACGTGTCGTGCATTGCACGCGCGGGATGATTTGCTGGGATGTTCAGCGCTTCAAAATTGTGATAGTCATCTTCAATTTCAGGTCCAACAGCAATTCGATACCCTGCCGCAACAAATATGGACTCGATTCGTGTGATCGTCTGATTGACTGGGTGATGACCGCCCCCATGCCGTGGTCGACCCGGCAACGTAACATCGATCGCTTCCGTCAAGTTACTCGACCGAGCCGACCTTAACAACGCTTCGTTCTGCTGTTCGAGTGCCGTCTCTATCGCTGTTTTAACGGCGTTAATCGCAGCGCCCTCAGCGGGGCGGTCTTTTTTTGGAAGCGACTTGATGGACTTTAGCCGTTTTGTTATCTGACCGTTGCGCCCGAGATACGCAACACGTAGCTCTTCGAGCGCACGCTCAGTGTTTGCCCCATTGATACGCGCTACCGCATCTATACGAAGCGTCTCAAGCTCAGATGCCAAAAATCTACTCTAGATGAGTTATAGCTAAGATTTCACGCGCTGATTATTCGCAGGCGCGATGAGAGAATTAGTTCGCGACTGCCTGTTTAGAACGCTCGACGATTGCGGCGAACGTGTCCGTTTCGCTGACCGCCAAATGAGCAAGAACCTTGCGGTCAAGTTGAATCGATGCTTTCTTCAAGCCATTCATGAACTGACTGTACGTCATCCCGTGTTCTCGAGCAGCCGCATTAATGCGCACGATCCACAGCGACCTGAACTGACGTTTACGCTGGCGACGATCTCGATACGCATATTGACCCGCCTTGATAACGGCCTGTTTCGCGACTTTGAAGGTACGGCTTCGAGCTCCGTAGTAACCCTTCGCCTGCTTCAAGATTTTCTTTCGTCGAGCGCGTGATGCGACGCTCTTACTTACTCGTGCCATAAGTGGTTCATTTATCGAGAGGCAACAGTCGATCTAGTTTCGGAGCATCTGCAGAGGAAACATCCTTGAATCCACGCAATGCACGCCTTCTGCGGTTCGACTTTTTCATGTTCATGTGGTTCTTGCCCATACGATGGTGCTTGTAACCACTTGAGGTGCGCTTAAATCGCTTCGACGCACCTTTGTGTGTCTTGAGTTTTGGCATAGTTGTTTTAGGTTTGTAAAACGATCGGTTCGCTTAACTGACGCCTTTTTGTCGTTTTTTTGGCGCCAAGATCATCGTGATCTGCTGACCTTCCATCTTTGGCGGGTATTCCACTGTCGCCCAGTCACTGAGATCCTCCGTCACTCGACTCATCAGATCCATGCCGATTTCAGGGTGAGTCATTTCTCTACCACGAAAGCGTAAGCTCACTTTGACTTTGTCACCTTCATCAAGAAAGTGCATCAATCTGCCTAACTTGATGTTGTAGTCACCCGTATCTGTATTCGGGCGGAACTTCTGTTCCTTGATCTGAGTGCGTTTTTGGCGTTTCCGTTGTGCAGCCTTGTTCTTTTTTTGGTCGAAGACATGCTTTCCGTAGTCAAGAATCTTGCAAACAGGCGGGTGCGAATCTGGTGCGATTAGCACTAAATCCAAACCTTCGTTACGGGCTTCGGCTAACGCCTTGCTCCGCGGCACAATTCCAATTTGTTTTCCGTCTGACCCTACCAGGCGAACCTGTAGCGCTTTAATGTCCTCGTTTAGTAATGCACGTGGTGCTCGTGACGATTGAGTCGCCACGCTAGGAGCGAACCTCGGATCTCTCGTTAATCAGCAATACCTCAATGACGTTGCGTTGATGCTTGCATCGCTTGATACGATGCACTGAAAAACACAGTGTTTTTCAGGATGCGAAATTTTACAGATGGAATTAGAAATACGTGACGAGTAATAACATGACGAGCGGAATACTTGGTTCAGTCCATGTCGTTGGTCATAATTTAGACTGTGGGCGTATAGCTCAGCGGTAGAGCGCTACGTTGACATCGTAGAGGTCCCTAGTTCGATCCTTGGTACGCCCACCATTTACCGACCATCAACGAATGCCTCTTCTTTGAGTTCTTGGATCTCGTCTCGGAGTGCAGCCGCTTCCTCAAACTCAAGCTGGGCCGCGTGTTCAAGCATCTCTTTCTCTAGCTTCTCAAGAACACGACCAAGTTCGACCGCAGACGTAATACGTGACCGAGGATCCTTCTGGTCGAGTCGCTCCTGTCGCTTGCGACGCGCTTCGCCTGGTTTACTTGCCTGTCCGGCTTCCAAGATGTCTGCAACGTCTTTCTCGACCGATTTCGGCGTGATGTCATGTTCTTCATTGAAGTGGAGCTGCTTGTCTCTACGCCGATTAGTTTCGTCGATTGCACGTCGCATGGAGCCAGTGATCTCATCACCATAAAGTACCGCCGTGCCTCGAACGTTACGTGCGGCACGACCGATTGTTTGGATTAATGAACGATCGCTTCGAAGAAAGCCTTCTTTATCTGCGTCAAGCACTGCGACGAGCGACACTTCAGGCATATCAAGTCCTTCCCGCAGTAAGTTGATACCCACCAACACATCAAATTCGCCAAGGCGGAGATCGCGGATGATCTCCATCCGTTCTACGGTATTAATGTCAGAGTGTAGATATCTCACGCGAACGCCATTTTCATTGAGATACTCGGTTAGGTCTTCCGCCATCGCTTTCGTCAACGTCGTGACTAGGACACGTTCGTTATGCGCTACCGTTTCGTGGATAGCTTCCAACAAATCGTCTACTTGTGAGATAGCGGGTCGGACATCAACGCTCGGATCAACGAGTCCTGTAGGACGAACGACTTGCTCTACTGTTTGGATGGAATGAACCGCTTCGTACTCACTCGGTGTTGCAGATACGAAAACCATCTGAGGCGCTAGATCTTCCCACTCTTCGAAACGTAATGGGCGGTTGTCTAGCGCAGAGGGTAAACGGAAGCCGTACTCTACCAGGGTTTCCTTTCGAGAACGATCACCGCGATACATCGCGCCGATTTGAGGTACCGACACGTGCGACTCATCGATGAACAACATCGCATCTTCTGGCAAGTATTCGAATAACGTCGGTGGCGGCTCGCCCTCCTTTCGACCGGAGAGATATCGAGAGTAGTTCTCGATCCCGTTGCAATAACCCAGTTCTCTGATCATTTCCAAATCGAAGCGAGTCCTTTGTTCAATCCGCTGCGCTTCGATCAGAAGCTCGTGTTCGCGGAAGTAGTCACGTCTTTGGAGCATCTCCTCTTCAATATCACCAACGACGTTCTCGATCGTCTCTGCTGGCGTTACATAGTGAGTCTTTGGGAAAACGGTGAAACGGGCAACGTTTTCAGACACGTGACCAGACAGAGGATCGAACACCTTGATCGCTTCTATGACATCGTCAAAAAGTTCGATCCGAATTGCGTCGCGTTCTGATTCGGCAGGAAATATGTCAATCACATCCCCTAAGACTCGATATGTACCGCGACTGAAAACCGCTTGATTGCGTGTGTACTGAAGTTCCGCAAGTCGCTCGATGATGACCCGTTGGTCAATGCGATCACCACGGTCCAGATGCAAGATCATCTCGTGATAAGACGTTGGGTCTCCTAATCCGTAAATTGCTGATACCGATGCGACGATGACTGTATCTTTACGTTGAAGCAGCGCTTTCGTCGCCGAAAGTCGCATTTGCTCAATGTGTGCGTTAACCGTAGCCTCTTTCTCGATGTACGTATCTGAAACCGGCACATAAGCCTCGGGCTGGTAGTAGTCGTAATAAGAAACGAAATACTCAACCGCGTTTTTAGGAAAAAACTCCTTGAATTCGCCATAGAGTTGCGCTGCAAGCGTCTTGTTGGGTGCCATCACGATAGTGGGACGTTGCAATTTCTGAATGACGTTTGCCATCGTAAACGTTTTGCCAGAACCGGTCACACCGAGTAGTGTTTGATGGTTCATCCCGGCGTTGAGACCGTTCACCAGTTCATCGATCGCCTGCGGTTGATCCCCAGCTGGCGCGAAGCTTGTAGCGAGTTCGAATTCAAACTCACTCCGACTCGGGCGTATCTCGCAACGAGTACTAGATGATTCGTGTATCGTGCTTACCCCAATATCGATCACGCAACAAGCGTTTATAGAGTTTCCCCGTTGGGAGGCGCGGCATCTCGTCGATGTAGTCGATGGATCTCGGCAGCATGTAGTGCGCAAGTTTCTCGCGAGCGAACTCCGTCAACTCGTCTTTCAGTTCATCGCTTTCATCAACGCCTTCCGCGACTTGAATGACTGCCTTCACCTCTTCACCGAAATCCTCGTTAGGAACGCCAAATACCGCAATATCCAGCACGGCAGGATGCAGAATGAGCGCATTTTCAATTTCTTGCGGATATATATTGACACCACCAGAAACAATCATGAAAGATTTACGGTCAGTTAGGTAGAGGTAACCATCTTCATCGAGGTAACCTACATCACCTAAAGCACTCCAATTAGGATGCTCTGGATGCCTTGCGTCACGCGTTTTTTCCGGAGCATTGTGGTACGCATATGTCATGCGTTCTTGCTCGAAGTACACGATGCCAGCCTCGCGATCTGAGAGTTCGTTGCCGTCTTCATCGCAAATATGTATTTGACCAGAAGCAGCTTTGCCTACTGAACCTGGATGTTCGAGCCATTCCAGACTCCCGATCCTTGTTGAACCGTTACCTTCTGTTCCCGCGTAATACTCTTCGATTATTGGACCCCACCATTCAATCATCCGTCGCTTGACATCAACTGGACAAGGGGCAGCTGCGTGTATAGCTACTTGGTGTGTCGATAGATCATGTTGCGTGCGCTCTTGCTCGGTGAGCTTCAGCATCCGCACGAACATCGTAGGTACCCATTGACTATGTGTCACGCCAAATTCTTCAATGCATCGCAACGCGTCAAGTGCGTCAAATCGTGGCATCACAACGACAGTACCTCCCTGACGTTGAATATTGGTTGTGAAAGCGAACGGTGCAGAGTGGTACAACGGAGCAGGCGAAAGATAAATCGTATCTTGTCCAAAACCATACGGACCTGACGGCGCTTCGTCCGGAATAGGTAACTGCGTTAGTTGCAGTTCTGGTAACGGTCGAATGATCCCTTTCGGTCGTCCTGTCGTACCCGAGCTATAGAGCATTGCGCCGCCAATCCACTGCTCGGCGAGCGGCGTCGTAGGCATGTCACCTATCGCGGATTCATAGCTTGCCCATCCGGTCACTTCACCGTCGACCATCAATCGATGTTTACATTCAGGAATGAGCGGCGCTAAAGACTCGGCAACTTCACTCAGCTGTGTTGAGGACACTAGCGATTTCGAAGAACTGTCTTCGACGATGTACGCGACTTCCTCCGCTGTGAGATACCGGTTGATCGTCGTGACATAGAGACCTGATCTGAGTGCCGCCCAAACAACCTCGAAAAAACGAAGATTGTTTTCCATAAAAACCGAGATGTGGTCACCACGTCGCAAGCCATTCTCATACAGGTAATGCGAGTATTGATTCGAGCGAGCGTCAAGTTGAGCGTAGGTAATCGATTCACGTGTTGAAGTTAATATCGCTACGTCCTTATCAGGGTAACTAGCCCCCCAATAGCCAGGGTACATCCATATTCCCTATTTGCCTCGAATGCGGATAGCATAAGCAGAGCCTTGAGGCGAAAATTGCACACCCATGTGGAGACTCGGTCGACGCGTTGAGAACACGACGACCCTAACGAGTATTTCCGCTAGGTATGTCATGACACAAATGGAGACCTAGACATCGAGCGTTTATTTGACGACTTATTAGTTATCGACGCTGCGACTTTTCTTGCAGGACCTGGAGCCGCGACCGTATTAGGTGACTTTGGTGCGACGGTTATCAAAATCGAACCACCTGAAGGTGATCGGTACAGGACGCTGAAAGGATCGTATAACGTCGACTACAACTGGTTGCTCACCTCGCGTAATAAGAAGAGCATCGCAATTGATCTGAAGCGTAAAGAAGGCATTCAGCTAGTTCATGACCTCGTCAATAACGCGGATGTGTTCGTTACCAATTTCATTGGTGAGCACATCACGCGATATCAGTATGAATACGAACGTCTCAGAGAGATTAATCCGCGATTAATCTATGCACACGTTACCGGTTTTGGCACGAATGGTCCGGATGTAGAAAGAAGGTCGTTCGATGCAACAGCATGGTGGGCGAGATCCGGGCTCATGGAATTCGTCCGCGACAAAGATGTAAAACCTGTAACGTCTGCGCCAGGGATGGGTGACCATGCGACATCGATGTCGCTGTTCAGTGCAATTGCCTGTGCGCTCTATAAACGCGAACGAACAGGAGAAGGATCGTATGTATCGACTTCTCTACTGGCAAACGGGATTTGGTCTAACGGTATGGCGTTACAAGGCGTTATCGCCGGTATGGATATTGGCGCAAGAAAACAAGCGACCGGACTCCGCAATCCGTTTAGCTCGGTCTATGAAACTCAAGATGGCGCTTATGTCTTGTTTTCCATCGTAAATGCGGCAAGAGAATGGCCACTGGTCGCACGTGCCTTAGATCGCGAAGAATGGCTAGACGATGAGAGATTTAGCTCATTGGCCGAGATCATTGCGCATCGTTTTGAACTCATTGACATGACCCAGGCACGGATTCGCGAACTTACGCTTGATGAGCTACTTCCGAAGCTCGTTGAGTTCGAAATCACGCACAGTCATGTCAAACCGATGGCAGAAGTCGTTAACGATGAACAAGCAGTCGCGAACGAGATGGTCGTGAATGCTGAACCGTCGAGTGACGACTACCCTCGTACCGTTATGTCGCCAATCGGAATCGGAGACGAGGAAAAAGTAACTCCACGCCGTGCGCCCGACGTAGGCGCTGACAGTATCGAAGTTTTATCGAAATACCTGAATCGATCAGAAGTTCAGATTGAATCACTGCTCGCGAGCGGCATCGTTTTTACAGAACAACAACCGCTATCAAGATAGACGACTATTTCAATAATGAAATTCGGTGTATTGCAGTTCTTCTCCTGGCCTGGTCGACGCGGTGATTTGTCAACCGTGTACGAGCGTGCGCTTGATCGCGTCAAGACGATGGATCAAACGGGATTCGACGCAGTATGGCTTGCTGAACACCACTTCTCCACATACAGCGTGTGTCCTTCCGTCCACGTCATGGCAGCACACGTCGCAGGTATCACGAAGAATCTGCGAATCGGTACAGCCGTTAGCTTGGCGGCGTTCTACCACCCACTTCGCTTAGCTGAGGAAGTGGCGCTTCTTGACCACCTTACCGGAGGTCGCATCAACTGGGGCGCAGGACGCGGTTTCGACCGCAAAGAAATGGAGATCTTTGGCGTTGAAATCGAAGACTCCAAGGAACAGTTTCACGAGCATGTTGAAATCGTGCTTCAAGCGTGGCAAAGCGACAAATTCAATTTCGAAGGACGATTCAATCAATTCCACGATGTGGAGGTGCTTCCGAAGCCTCTCCAAGACCCTATCCCGTTCTGGATTGCGGCTTCATCACCGGAAGCAGTCATGTGGGCTGCTGAGAAGGGTTACGCAATCCTTATGGACCCGCACGCATCATGTGATGAACTTGCGCAAAAATATCAGCTCTACCAAGACACTTTGGCCGTTAACGGGCACGTCGTCAATGCAGTAACGCCGATGGCGCGCCTACTTGCAATCGCCGATCACGACGAACAAGCGGAACAAATAGCGCGGAACGGCTCGCAATGGATGTTTGGTAGCTATTTCAATCAAGGGCGAGCGAAAACGACCGAGCCGGAATCAAATGAAAAACGGCTGAACGACTACGTTAAAAATACTGTGATTTGGGGCACACCGGAACGAGTTGCGGATCGACTGATTGAGCTCGAGGAGACAAACTCGTTACACTATCTGCTTGCTGCACCACTGAGTCACGCAACATTTGTGAAGTTCGTAGATGAAGTAATGCCACGCGTGGCGTAATCTAGCGCTATTAGAGGAATAACTTAAATGTCGTTCGAGCCAGAGCAACACATCGCCGAGATTAATGAGCAGGGATACAGCATTGCGCAAGGCATCATGGATCCTGAATTTTGCGATGAAATAAAAAACGAAATAAGTCGATTAGAACAAGCGGGACCTCCAGCGATCGTTCAAAACGAATTTACAGGTTATAGGACGCTCCGCTATTTTGACCTACTAAATCAAGGTAGCGTTTGGGAACGAGTGGCTATACACACACCTGTACTTGACGTTATCAAAGGTGTACTTGGATCCGATTGCTTACTTTCGACGATGGGTACCGCGGTGATCGATCCCGGTGAAACCACACAGCGCATTCACTGCGATGACGGTCTATACGGAATCAAACGTCCGCATAAGCATCTTGTATGCAATACGATGTGGGCTCTCTCAGACTTCACCAAAGAAAACGGCGCGACACGGTTGGTCCCGAATAGCCACAAGCTGCCTAACTATCCCGATGACCAATTGGACCGAAACACTGCGAGAAGAATCGACCCAACGGGCGCAGATCAAAGTTACGATTGCATCCAAGCTGAAATGCCAGCCGGTAGCGTCTGTTTCGTAGTTGGTACGTGCTATCACGGCGGCGGTGCAAATATGAGTGATCAACGTCGATGGGCGCTTACGATCAACTACTGCGCCGGATCACAACGTCAACAAGAAAACCTGATGCTAGCTCACACTCGTTCTAAACTGGCATCGTTTTCACCCGAACTTCAAGCGATTCTCGGATTGCGGACAAGCTCCTATGGCGTTGGTCATATTAACGCTGGTGATCCAAAATCAATACTGATCCAATGTGATTAACGGTCTACCATCCGTCGCCATCGTTGGTGGTGGAATTGGTGGTTTGACATGTGCGTTAGCACTTGCAGACGTCGGGATCGAGTCTATCGTACTCGAACGATACAAGGGAGGTCCTGATGTTGGCGCGGGTATTCAACTCTCCCCCAACGCTACGCGAGTCTTCTATCGGCTAGGTTTCGAAAGCGATCTGGCCGCCATCGGTCGAACGCCAACAGCGATGGTATGGCTAGACGGTGAAACAGACCGGCAGCTTGCTCGGTTGCCGATACGTGACTATGTAAACGCTGAATTTGACACTCCCTACCTCCAGTTTTATCGACCTGAATTGATGGACGTTTTGGAGTCGAGATGCAGCGATAACGCATTGATCGACCTTCGTAAGAGCACTCTAGTTCAAGACCTACGATTGAGTGAAGACGAAGTGATTCTTAAAACTTCAAATGGCGAAGTTCATTCTGATCTCTGCATTGGTGCTGACGGTACCAATTCCACGATTCGAAAGTTCACGAACAATTCTCAAAATCAACGTATCAATGCAGGATATGCGTATCGGACAGTGATCCCCCTATCCCAGCTCGACGAACACTACGCATCGGATGAGACGACTCTGTGGCTAAATTCCGCTTTTCATGTCGTAACCTACGTCGTTGGCGAAGATTCATTCTTAAACTGTGTCTTCGTCGTCGAGTCTAGTGATTCAGACAGATTCGAGGACTTCCACCGACAAAAGTCGTCTCTTCACTCGCTGACTGCAACGATAGCCAATCCTAGCCCGCTCCTGGATACATTAATAAAACAAGTGCCAGACGAAACACTTTATAGATGGCCGCTCTACCAGTTTCCGCCAATACCCGTTCGTCTTGAACCACACCATCGAGTCGTACTAATCGGAGACGCTTGGCACACAACATTCCCGTTTGCAGGTCAAGGAGCTGCACTCGCTATTGAGGACGCAGCCGCTCTAGCAACATGCATCTCCAACCGTAGTGAGCGCTCGCTGGACGATCGCATCAGTCGTTACGAGAATGCGAGAATCTCTAGAATCCAGCGAGTGCAGACGATATCCGCGCGAAATCGGACGGTTTACCATATTAAGAATCCAATCCTCAAACTGTTCCGGTCCTGGGTTGCTCGATTCGCTTATCGAAGCACGAGCCAGCTACTCTTTCGTTATGAAGGAATTGCTCATAACTAGTTGATAGTAAAGTAAATAGATTGGTGATATTTGATTCTAGCTAGCTTGAATACTCGTTCCTAACTTCCAGCAATAAGATCGAATAAAACGTACGATTAGCACCTTCGCTTCGAGGTTTCCAGTCGTCGGCTATGAATGTTCATGTAGATTTATGCATTGTGCCATTGGGTGTGGGTGTGTCTGTGTCGCGCTATATCAGCGCGTGCCTAGACATACTCGAAAAATACGAGCTACCTCATACATTGCATGCGTATGGCACGAATATCGAAGGCGATTACGATGCCGTGTTCGAAGCAATCAAAGCATGTCATGAGAAAATCCATGTTATGGGAGCGCCACGTATCACAACGACGATCAAATTAGGAACTCGAGTCGATAAAGCGCAAACGCTGCACGACAAGGTCAGAAGTGTCGAGGCAAAACGCTAGATTCAGTTCTGAACTTAAAGCTCCGAAAAATATCTAATTCGGTGCTGCAAAAGACCATGTCAACACTTCCGAAGAGCTTACAGAATGTCCGATGGACCATTGAAGAACGTTAGAACTGAGTCTTCACTAATTCGCCGTTTCAGCGCCGCCGTACTTGTGCTGATGGCGTCGGCTTCAACTGCGCACATACTAGGCGTAATCGAAGGTGAACGACCTTCGCTGGCCCCTGTATTAGCGGGGATGAAGGATGCGGTCGTTAACATCAGCGTGACCACGCGTCAAGGTTACCGCATCGACTGGTTTGACGAATGGGGAGAGATCAGCCCTCGTCGTACCTACCGTGATGTGCAAGCTGCCGGTTCTGGCGTGATTATCGACGCCAATCGGGGCTTGGTTGTCACCAACCACCATGTCGTTGCACAGGCTCGACGTATTGTCATTACGCTCCAAGATCAACGGTCTTTTGACGCTGAATTCCTCGGAAGTGATCCTACGACCGACATCGCGGTTTTAAAGATTGACGCTGACAATTTGACGGAACTTAAGCTCGGTGACGCCGAAGAATTGCGAGTCGGCGACTTCGTAATCGCTATCGGGAATCCTTTCGGCATCGGACAAACCGTGACTTCGGGAATAGTAAGTGCGCTTGGAAGAAATCAGATGGATATATTGGGTGTCGAGGACTTCATTCAAACCGACGCGTCTATTAACCAAGGAAATTCAGGTGGTGCACTGATTGACATCGACGGGAATCTCGTAGGTATCAACACCGCGATACTTAGTCCATCAGGTGTTAGTAGTGGAATCGGGTTCGCCATTCCGTCTGATATTGTGAAGGCGATCGCCGATCAACTGATTGAGTATGGTGATATAAGCCGCGGGATGTTTGGAATCGAATTCCGACCAATCACTCGGCAATATGCAGATACGCTCGGATTACCGACGATCAATGGCGTCGTTGTTACTAAAGTTATCGCAGGTTCTGGCGCAGAAAGGGCAGGTATGCGCATCGACGACGTCATCACCGAAGTAGACGGTAAAGAAATCGTGAATTCGCAAGACCTTCTTACGAAAATCGCGTTACTTCGAGTTGGACAAGAATTCAATCTAAAAGTCATACGCAAAGGCGAGGAGATTCAATTCCAAGGAACAGTGCAAGAGTTCGAGATCGGCAATGAGTTGGTTCCTGGTGTATACGTTGACAACATTCCCGCGAGTCACCCATACTACGGTCGAATCCGAGGCATCGTCGTATCCACGGTCGATCGACGACTGACTGAGACGCAACTATTGGTCGGTGATGTTGTACTTGAGATTAACCGAGAGCGTATTTCCCGACTTGGCGATCTTCAGTCAGTCGAGCTTGATAACCGACCGTTGATCTTGCTCGTATTGCGAGGTTCGCAACAGTTTCGCATGGTACTCCGTTAAACGCATAGAGCTCGTGAACCAATGACATCAGATCTTCAGTCTAAAAAGAGTGAGCTAAAGCGGCAGATTGCACTCGGATATCAGCTATTTGCTGAACTCGGTTGGGGTGACTTAGGCGACGGGCATATCAGTGGACGTGATCCTGCTGATCCGGACACGATCTGGCTACTCGATGCGAATACACCATTTAAACACGCGAGTGAACACCATCTTGTAAGACTAAATTCGGACGGTGATGTCATTGAAGGTGAAGGCGCAACGAATTGGCCGGCGTTCTACATTCACTATCCCATCCTCGTCAGAAGACCAGACATCAACAGCGTCGCACATACGCATACGCCGTTCGGCACCCCTTTCGCGGCGGAGGCTCGTAAATTCGACGCGATTACTCAAGAGTCGTGTATCTTCATCGACGATCACAACGTTTTTGATGATGAAGAAGTTCAGGTTCAAGATACCGATTGCGGTTTTCGAATTGCTGAATCGCTTGGACGCAATCGCGGCTTAATCTTGCGTAACCACGGATTACTGTCGGTTGGAAAAACCCCAAAAGAATCAGTCGTATGGTTCATCATGATGGAACGTGTTGCGGAAGCGCACTTGAAAACTCGGCATCCCCAACCTATTTCACACAACGCCGCTCTCTATGCTAAGGCGGACCTCGCGACCGACAGTCAAGTTGAACACTCGTTCGCCAATCTAGTGGCGCACCATTTAGCATAGATAAGCCATTCATTGTCGCGCGGTTAAATATCCGACCGCTCACAATACCGGGGACAAATGGAATCGTTTAGCTTCAATGAGATCGATCCTACCTTAGTAAATATTCACGGCTCACTCGATTTCGACAGGCGACCTGAGGGACTAGGCGTTCGACGCCTTCCTGCGTGGACTCGACCGCAAGTCCCACAAGGACTAGATGTAATGGCACGCATGCCTTCTGGCGTTCGCGTCCAGCTACTCACGGATGCGACCGAAGTCTCCTTGAGAGCGCTTACGACAACGTTTCGAATTGAAAACGGTGAACCTGCCGAAGTTCCGTTCCAGCTGCAAGTTGGTGACGCACTCGACACTAAGTTCATGAATCGTGGTCACCACATCAAACCTGATCCGTCCTCGCCAAATGGATTCGAGCTAGTACGTGGCGAAGCTGACGAGGTGAAGTTTGTTGACCTACCGAACGGTGACAAGTTTTGCGAGATCTGGTTACCGCACAACGCGTACGTCATGCTTCAGCGTCTGACGATCAACGAAGGTGCTTCATTGAAACCATTACCGATCGAAACGCGAAAACGGTGGATCCATTACGGTAGTTCGATCAGTCACTGCATGGAAGCGAAACTCCCGAGTGAAACTTGGCCTGCTGTTGCAGCTCGCAGCGCAGGACTATCTCTGATGAGTTTCGGTGTCGGCGGCCAATGCCATCTCGACCAATTCATGGCTAGAACCATACGTGAGCAGAAAGCAGACTTCATCAGTATGAAGATCGGAATCAACATCATCAATCTTGACTCAATGAAAGAGCGCGTCTTCACGCCAGCGATGCATGGGTTCCTCGATACGATTAGAGAGAAGAAACCACTCACTCCGATTCTTGTAATCTCACCCATCTACTGTCCTAGTGCGGAGACGCGACCTGGTCCAACCATCCCAGACGGTAGTGGTAAATTCCAGACCAACGAAGCCAATCTAGATACGGGGTCGATGTCGTTGACGCGAGTGAGAGAGATTCTTCAAGATCTCATCGAACAGCGGCGCTCGCACGGAGATAAAAATCTCAGCTACTTCAACGGTCTTGAGCTATTCAACAAAGAAGACCGCAACGACTTGCCCGATGACCTACACCCCAATCCCGCCGGTTACATTCGAATGGGAAATCGATTCTTCGAAAAGTACCTTAGAGACCACGGTCCTCGGTAACGCTATTAGCTAATCTGAACGCAACCACTTAATTAGAGCTTTATCCGGATCTGCGATCTCTGCGATTGACGTGTAGAAGAAGTCGTGCCAGTTCTTCTCCGGGAAGGCTGTAAACAGCATCAGATTTAATGGATAGTCCTCGCTATCAGTGCTTTTTCGAAAATCATCTCGAAAAAGAAAAACCGCTTTTTCCAGTGCGATTGCCATACCTAATTCGATCATTACACCTTCGTCAGGTGGACAGCCGTTGACGATTGCGAAGGTACCATCTGAGTTTCGCACATCTGCGTAGTCCGCTTGTCCTACTCGATAGGCCCAACCTTTCTCGGAAAAATCGATCTGGTTGTTACGCTCGAAAGGTTCCCAGACTTCGACACCTAGCCGCGTCAATTCCTCGACCAACTTCGGCAGTGGTCCGGATCTTCCCAACTCGCTAAAGCCATAGTCATTCGCCAGATAAAGCGTTTTTCGAGTACTCATGTCATTCTGAAACTCGTTTAGCACATGATGGCGTATTGTCTAATTTCGCGTCTGCGAATCCGACGAGACCTAAGCGATGAAATTTGGTGCACAGTTAGTCAACTACTTCACTACATGGGAAGCCACCTTACCAACGATCAAGACGGTCGAGGCTGGGCGTTTCAATAGTCTATGGTGGTCCGATCACTTTCTACCGCCTGTCGGTGGAAATATGGAACACGGCGGCGCACTTGAAGGATGGTCGTTAATCACCGCCGCAGCCGCGATTACTTCCCGTGTTGAACTCGGTTTGCTGGTCAGTGGCAATACGTATCGTAACCCAGGATTGCTCGCCAAAATGGCAACGACGGTCGATGAGATTTCAGGCGGTCGCTACATTCTCGGCTTCGGCGCCGCATGGTTCAAAAGGGAACATGAAGCTTACGGCTGGGTATTCCCTGGATTGAAAGAACGATGTGATCGACTGGAGGAAGCAGCCGAGCTCATCCGATTGCTATTTACATCGTCGGAACCGGTAACGTACCAAGGCAACTACTACTCTCTTGACAACGCCCCTCTCTCACCCGCTTGTACGTCACAACCACATACGCCGATTTTGATCGGCGGAAATGGTGAAAAACGCACACTTCTAACGTGCGCCAAGTACGCAGATGTATGCAACATCGATTTCAATAACCCTGGTTCCCCAGAGATTTTTAGGCACAAGATCCGCGTCTTAGAGCAGCATTGTGAATCGATCGGACGCGACCCATCTGAAATCCGTAAGACGGTCCTGATACCAATGCGTATTGAGGACGACGAAGCACGAGCAGAAGAACTGCGGCGTCCCCGACCTTGGACACTCACAGGTACGACATCGTATATCGCCGACCTAATTCAGCAGTACATAGATGCAGGTGCGGAGGAGGTCATGTTCGCCGGTGTACCGACGCGCGCCGAGTATTTCGAGCGTATTGATAAAGAGATTTTGGCGCAATTCGACTAATTGAGGATCAACGCATTTACGTAAGGAATCCCGCTTCCTCACCGTCATGTACTGCTTCTTTGGACATACCGAGCCAATCAGCTAAGACATCGACATTGTCTTCTCCGAGTACTCTCGAGCGCTTGTAAGTTTCGCACGGGGTTTTGTCGAAGTAGATCGGAAGGCGATCAGCAAACGTTTCGCCAAGCGCCGGGTGCGATTCATCCATTGAAGTAATGAAATCGTGAGCTTGGAGTTGTGGATCCGATTCCACTAAATCAATCCCAGTCTGCACCGTGCCTGCAGGCACACCCGCGTCTTGAAGTTCATACATAAGTTCATTGGCGTCTTGTTCCTTTGTCCACGCATTGATGTGATCATCTATTTCGTCAGCGTGTTCGGATCGGCTCTTCGCTGAGAGGAACTTTTCACTTCGACACCACTCTGGGTCACCCATCACCGAACAAAGCGACTGCCACTCTTCATCGTCGCGACATACGATTGCCAACCAACGTTCGTCGAGGATGTCGTCGCCTTCTGAACGACACTCGTAGCAGCCGTGTGGTGCGAACATGTCATAAGGTAATCGATTACCACAAGGATGCGCTTCTTTTCCGTTAACGAAGTAGTCCAACAAACTAACCCCGATCATTGCGGTGCCGACCTCGAATTGCGATAGGTCGATCTGTTGTCCTTTTCCTGTCTGACGACGTGCTTCGATTGCCGAGAGGATCGCGACGGCCCCATGGAGACCCGCTTGGTGGTCGTTGTACGAAAAACCGAGACCAATAGGTCCACCGTCAGGAACCCCTGTCGTATAGGTCAGACCTGCAAGCGCATGGATGGTTGGTGCGTAAGTTACGAAGTCGCTCCACGGTCCGCCGCTACCCATTCCAGACATCTGAACGTAGATAACCTGATCGTTCGTTGCGCTGATCTGGTCAAATCCGATACCCCAACGGTCTAAAACACCGAGCGAAAAGTTGTCGATCACAACATCTGCTTGATGTGCTAACGAAATTGCTACGTCCTTCGCGTCGTCATGACTCATATCTAGTGCGAGCGCCCGTTTGTTTCGGTTCCATATCGCGTAGTAAGGTGAATTCGGTGCATTGTTGGCTGCCGCGCGTTTAACTGAGTTCACCTTCACGACATCAGCGCCCATATCACCGAGCAGTCGAGTGCAAAACGGTCCTGCGAGCACGTGCGTGAAATCGAGAATCCGGATCCCTTCTAATGGACGCACTTTACTTCTCCCAGCCGACGGTATCAAGTACGCTAGACGTGTCTGTTGCCAACCACTCTGGATCGGTAACTCGAGCGGGCGTACTCTTGAATTGAAAAGGGACGCCTGGTCCTCGTACCTTTCGATCGCCTACTTTCGTTGCTTGCCACCATGACCTAGCTTTAAGTTGCGGGTTGTTCGCGACTTGGGCTACAGTCTGCACCCAGCCGTATGGCGCATGACGTTCCTGCGCTTTATAGAACAGCTCCTCGGTCTCTTCAGTAGCCACCCATTCGCGAATGACCTCCATTAGACGTTCGAAGTAGCGTCTACGATTTTCTGGCTCTTCAAATTTCGGATCTAGTAAGTCCTGGTATGCATCTTCTTCGATCAACCAAGCTAGTTGAGCCTCGACGTTAGGCGTAGGTGTCACCATCATCGCCCCGTCTTTCGTAGGCATCACGACGTAGAGATTTGTCCAATGTAGACTGCCGCGACGCTCAAGTGCTCGCGCGCGCGCATTTGGAAAATGCTTGTGGTAGTAGTACCACATGAATACGTGCTCGAGCGACGACGCAATGCACTCGTGGACAGGTACTTCAATGTGTTGACCTTCACCCGTTTTCTGAGCATGGTTTAGTCCCGCTAGTGCCGCTGTCGCTGCATAAGCACCTGAAATCGTGAAGTTCAATTCGCCGAACAATTTCAACGGCGAGGTGTACTCGTCCCCAGTAATCCCCGATGATCCGCCTAGCGCACTCGCAACAAGATCGGGTGCTTTGAAATCGCACCATGGTCCAGAACTACCGAACGGAGAGACATCTACTACTACGAGCTTTGGATTCCTCGTTAACGCGGCTTGAACATTGACTCTGTCGGCGAGAGCGTTTTCTTTACCAATGAAGCACAAATCGGCGCAACCTAGGAGTGCGTTGAGCTCATACAGGGACGCAGAGGACGTTTCATTGACTGCGAAGTGGCGTCGACTCGAAGCAAAAAAGGAATACCACAGCGACTCGCCACTGACTTCATCGAACGGTCCACGCGTTCGAAGTGGGTCGCCAGATTCGGGTTCAGGTCTTACAACGTCAGCACCCAAATCCGCAAGGAGTTTTACTCCATAGATAGATTTATCGTCGGAAAGGTCAACAACACGCGTCTGTCGTAGTGCTTCGCCACGGGTTCGCATGGACTACCCAATTTATCAATTCGTACTATTTTGCGAATCCACTTTTTAGGAATTGCTTCTCATGCTTAATGCGGTACCTCTTGGCCAACGATCCGGATTGAAGGTTTCCGAGCTGTGCTTAGGCACAATGAATTTCGGTCAACCCGGACGTGGCCATCAAGGGGACTGGACGTTGGGCATCGATGAAGCACGACCGATCTTTGAGAAAGCACTAGAGAGCGGTCTGTTTTATTTCGACTGCGCTGACGTGTATGGATTGGGCGCATGCGAAGAGGTAGTCGGCGCCCTACTTAACGAGTTAGCAAGGCGTGAAGAGTATGTCCTAGCCACAAAGGTCGCAATGCCAATGGGGCGAGGCGCGAATTTCAGCGGTCTATCTCGCAAGCACATACTTGAAGGTGTAGACGCGAGTCTGAAACGACTAGGTCATGACTATGTGGACCATTTGGTAATTCATAGACACCCCCATGGAGTTGCAGTCAATCCGGATGTGCCCATAGAAGAGACAATGGAAGCACTCAACGACGTCGTGAAAGCAGGTAAGGTTCTCTATCTAGGAGCATCTTCGATGTGGGCATGGCAGTTTGCTGAGCTTCAGCACGTCGCAGCACAGAACGGATGGGTACAGTTCGTTTCCATGCAGAACCACTACAACTTGATTTACCGCGAAGAAGAACGAGAGATGAACCCATACTGCGCTAACGCAGGTATTGCTTTGACGCCGTGGTCACCGCTTGCGCGCGGCATTCTCGCTGGAAGTTATCAAGGCAGCTTTGAAAAAGGATCAACGGCACGATCATCGGGGCGTGACAGAGTGCGCACCGAGAGCCTCTATCGTGGTGAAGCCGATTTCGCGATTGCAGATCGTGTCATCGAACTTGCAGAACGTCTCGGAAAGAAACCAGCGCAAATTGCGATCGCCTGGCTCATTAATAAACCAGAAATTACGTCACCGATCGTTGGCGTTTCAAGAGTAGACCAGCTCGACGAGTTGATCGATGCGGCGTCTATCGAGCTTAGTGACGAAGACAACATGTTTCTTGAGGAGCTCTATCGCCCAGTTGAAAACCTGTTGTCCCTGGGCACGTCCTAACGAAACCAACTAGCTTGCGTAGAGTTGAAGCGCTTTATGCTAGTTTGGTCTATTGACTGTTTATACAGTCGCCCCCATGTCGCTCACAAACTACGCGACACCGCGTTCCGTCGCAATCTCATTCGCGATGCGCTTGAATTCCGCACGCATAAAGTACTTCTCCTGTTCACCGAGGTTGCGACCCAGCTCCTGACGGCACATCGCCATGACACCCTTGTCGAACATCGACGGTACGCCATATTGCCCTTCTTGCCAATACGCCAAGCATGAGCTCAATTCGTCGTCATTGAGTTCCGCGACGAATATTTCAACGTACTCTGTGATTTCTGTCTGGGCGACCTCGTCAATCTCGGCGGACGATGCATCCGCAATTGCCCCACCGAATCGATTGCCAAATTGCCCTTCGCCTTGACTTGCCCCAGATTGAAAACGAGATGGTACGAATGATTGACGAAAGTTAGGCTTTGTCGTAACTGCTTCTAACCCTCGTTCGACAAACTGTTGATTCACGATTCGCATGAATTCGTCACGCATCACTTTGCGCTCGTCTGGGGTTAGATTGCGTTGAATCCCTTCTCGACAAGCGGCTAAGACACTCTTGTCGTGCGTAGTGGGCACATCTCGACGACCAACACTCCAATACTGTACACACGCACGAATCTGAGGATCAAGCATTTTTTCGATATAGTCTCGCACAAAAGGTGAGATGACTTCAGTTTCGACGGAAACGGTAGAGAACTCACCGGATTCGACTTCGAAGTCCTCGAAACCTTCCTCATCAGCCCATTCAGAAACGGGTTCAATCTCTTCTGCAGCCTGATCGACTTCAGCGTCCGTCTCTGCTTCTTGCTGGACTTCATCTGCGACCGGTTGTGGGAGGTCATATTCCTGCGGATCGAGTATGCGATCTTGGTCTTCGCGTATCCGACCTACGTTCGGTAGCAGGAAATTACTGAGGCTATCCGTAGTCCAAGGCGAAAACGTGTCGACTTTCGCTCGCAGGTCAAGCGTGAGGTAGAGTTCGCGTCGTTGAATTTCGACGAAATGGACATGAATTCCTTTCGCCTGTATGTCATCGATCAGATCATCGAAGTCAAAACTCTCGCTAACGATTAATGCATCGCTTATTGCTCCGTTATTCGTAAGGTTCTGAATGTCGTCACTGATCCGATCACGTGTCGCAATTGCGAGCGAGTTTTCATCCGTCTCATGGGAAAACGTTCGCAGTTTTACGCCGTTTTTTGCGAGGATCACACGACGTCGATATTCAACATGCTCCGCTTCGGCTTCGCACTCATACCAATAAATCCTGAGAATCCGGGAACCGGGAACGAGACGCTCGACCAACGTCACTACTGCGTTCTTGAAGGCTAGAACATTGAACCGGTGGGGAATAACCTTCGGTACCCCTTCTTTTAAAAGCGTCTTAACACCAGATCGAAGTAAATAGCGACCGTCTATAAAAACGCCAATATGATCACTCACGATAAGAACCCTCGTGAACCGTAATTGGTAATAGAGCTGGCTTTAGATTAACCAGGCTTAGCTATCTTTTTATTAGAACTGATTTGATTATAGATACATTTTGAAACGTACGTACTCTGGTTATAAACGGAGGATGGTCACGAAATACAACCACACCTTTCATGTATCTATTCGGAAAACGAAACGACGTGTTAGTGGATCGACTCTCAGCGTTAACGCACTTTGATACAGAAAATGCACACGTTCATAGGTTATCAAATCGAGTATCGCAATGCTGAGATTCGCAGCAAATCTATCAACGATGTTCGACGAGAAGGACGAACTGTCCCGACTCGACCATATCGCACGGCTTGGTTTTAGATATGTCGAATGGCTCTTTCCTTACGGCTGCGACAAGCACGAAATTGCGTCCCGATTGAACGCTTTGAATCTAGAGCTCGTTTTGATCAATACCGCATTGGGTTCAGCCCAAAAAGGTGATCGTGGAATAGGAGCAATACCAGGTCGTGAGGACGAATTCAAGGAAGCCATGACACAGGCACTTGAATATGTCGCCGTCTTAGACGTCCCAATGATTCACGTGATGGCGGGTGTGTGTCCAACGGTCGAAGAACGAGAAGAGTACTTGGAGACATTCGCTCGCAATCTAACGTGGGCGACACAAGAACTCGGCGACTTACCAACCCAGCTTCTTGTCGAACCGCTAAATCTCGTTGATACCCCTAATTACCTAATCAGTACCTCGGGTCAAGCTCTACAACTCATCGACATCGTAAATGCGAACATTGGTTTACAGTTCGATTTCTATCACCTTCAAATCATGGAAGGCAACTTAGGTCACTCATTGAAGTCGCACATCGATCGAGTTGCACATGTGCAGTTTTCGAGTGTGCCTGGACGACATGAACCTCAATATGGAGAAGTGAACTGCGATTACCTGTTCACTCTACTCAAATCACTTTCGTATAAGGGCTTTATCGGTTGCGAATATCGCCCTAAAACGACCGTGGAAGAAGGTCTATCTTGGGCGATACCTTACGGACTTGGTCTTAACGTTACGAATTCAGCTTCTGCTTAGCTAGTTGCGAGTGTTCGAACGCGAAAGTCGTTTTCGCCCGATACGTCTCTTCCGCGCATCAGGAACAAAGACCTTTGTTGTGCCAAAGCGCTACCGCCCATCTCCATTTCGATATCACGCCTGTAGACCGACGTCGTAGGCATGAACCGCAATGTCATTCCACGACGCGGATGATTCGATCGGTTCGGTTCGGACGCGTGCATCAAATACACATCGTGCAATGAAATCTGTCCTCGTTCAAGCTCAATGTTGACGGATTCGCGCTCATTGAAAGTGTCTTCATCTAGTTCGAGAGGCAACGCGAGCCCATCGGCGCGATTCACATGGTGGTTCTTTAGTTCGCGATGCTTATGTGATCCGGGGATCACCTGTAGACACCCATTCTCGATGTTCGAGTTGTCGACGGCTATCCATACGGAGCAAGTCGCTAGTGGTCGAATCGGCCAGTATTCCCCATCCTGATGCCACGGCGTTCGACTTCCGACCTTTGCTGGTTTCGCGAAGAAACTCGAGTTCCACAATGCGATGTGTGGTCCGATGATCTGTGCAACCATATCCAGAATGCCGTCGTCACGCGCGTAATCGAGAAAACTCGTGTCATAGCTCAGGAGTGTGGGACAGTAGTCCGCAAACTGTGGATAGCTATCCAGTAGTCGCCCATGACTCGCCTGTATCGCTTCGATTGTCGAGTTAGACAAGCGATAGTTAGGTACGACAAATCCGTCTTCATGGTATCGATGTAGTTCAGATTCGGTGAGCATGGTTATTCCAACTGTCTTCAATAACTGACCGCAGAATGGAGGAATCGAAACCCGTTAGGTTCCATTACAAGCCTATGCGTATCACCTTCCTTGTCAGCATCGTACTCCTTGTATCCTGCATCCCCCTCCCACATTGCAATCCGAGTTCCGGCACGATTCTTCGCTAAGTGGGTTTCGTAGTAGCGGGGGGTTAATCTACGAAAGTGATTTATCGCTTCCCCACTAGAACTGTAATTTGAAAGGTGGTAAAGCGTTACCCAAGTTGGCGGTGCGAGGTCAATTTCCTCACGACTGTGTCGTTGAAGAGCTTCTGTGGGTGTGATCCACGCGTGCTCTTTGATCTCACCACCATCAACCTGTACTTCATCGCTCGCATTGGGTGCGCGTGCGATGAAGAACCAAGTCCCGAAGCGAACTGGCGTACTCGCAGGCGGGGTCCAATGCGCGAACCAATGGAACGCATCGCCTTCAAGTCTAATACTCGCCTCTTCAATCGTCTCGCGTACTGCCGCGTTTCGTGCCGCCTGCTGAAGATCATCAGGTGCGTCGAAATCGTTATCGTCGATTCGTCCACCAGGAAATACCCAAAGGCCTCCGAACGCGATTTTTGAATTCTTCCTCAGCATTAAAACTTCTGCAACACCGTTACGATCTCGTAGTAATGCGACCGTTGCAGCAGGTACTGCAGGCGTGCTTGTTTCACGTTTTTCTATATCACCGTAAATATCGTTCCGATGCTTCGTTGGTTCTGCCACTGCCAAATCTCTTGAACTACGTAACTTTTGTGCGAGGGATTCTAGATACAGGCGAACATACGAGTGAAATGGTCGAGTCTCGAACGTCAGTTGGCATAATTTTGGCATGCGTCTCGGAGAACTGCCATGAAATCTAGAGCCTGCGAATTACTTGGTATCGAGTTCCCACTCTTCGCTTTTAGTCACTGTCGAGATGTGGTCGCAGAAGTCAGCGCTGCCGGTGGCTTCGGCGTTCTAGGTGCGGTCGGACACTCACCGAAATCACTCGACATCGAGCTGAGTTGGATCGACGAACACTGCGACGGTAAACCCTACGGTGTTGACTTACTCGTTCCTACGAGCATGGATAGTAAAGAAGCGGCACTGAATCGACAGGAGCTCGAAGATCGTATTCCATTTGACCACAAGCGTTACGTTGAAGAGCTACTCGCTCGGCACAACATCGATACCAGTGATCTTTGGGATGATGTGATGCGAGAAGGCGTAGGTGACAACATGCGCAAATCAGGAGCGGACTCTGTTCTCGAAGCCGCGTTCGAGCATCCCGTGAAAATGGTGGTAAACGCGCTCGGTGTACCGCCCGATTTCATGATCGAAAGAGCACGTGCAAACGATGTTGTCGTCGGAGCTCTTGCAGGTGCCAAAGAGCACGCAAGTAAACACGCCGATGCCGGAATTGACCTGATCATCGTCGCAGGTACTGAAGCCGGTGGGCATTGCGGCGAGGTTTCGACCATGGTCCTAGTGCCTGAAGTGATCGAGGAGATCAAAGATTCAGGAATGGTAGTGTTGGCTGCAGGCGGTATCGTGACAGGTCGTCAAATGGCCGCATGTATGGCGATGGGTGCTGACGGAGTGTGGACCGGTTCGGTCTGGCTTACGACTGCTGAAGCGGAAACGTTACCAGTGGTCAAAGAGAAGATGCTGGTTGCGAATTCGCGACAGACGGTAAGGTCCAGAAGTCGAACCGGCAAATACACGAGACAGCTGCGAAGTGCATGGACGGATGCATGGCAAGCTGAGGACAGTCCGGACCCCTTACCAATGCCGTTACAGGGCGTTGTAGCGGAAGCTGCGTTTCGTAAGATCAACCAGCTCGCTCAAAGTGACCACGCCGGTGCGAAGCAATTAGCAAATTACTTCGTCGGTCAAGGCGTAGGTCTGATGAACGAAGCGAAGAGTGTTCGTACTGTTGTCTATGAGTTTATGGAAGACTATGCCGCCGCAACTGAGCGTTTAGTCAACATGACAGACGAATGAGCTAGTTTACTAACTGAGATCGAAGCACGAATCCGTAGCTTCGAGCTTCTTAGGGCACGCCCACCATTTCGGTATCGCCGTACATGATGTCCATGCGTCCGCCGTCAACAAACCTCTCCATACCATCCGCTCGCATCAAGGATTGACATTTCCGCCAGTCATCCTCTGAGTGGAAGTACAGTTCTGCCATACCTGCATAAGGCGCAAGTTCAGGATAGATACTGTGACTCACCACATATCGGAAGCCACCGGCTTGATTCATCCAGTCTCTAATATTTGGTACATGGACCTCAAGCCAGTGCCGAAAGAACGTGTCGTAGTCAGTACCGTCCTGAGCAGGCACGAGGTAATTCGCACGAAAGAAACCAGACCTAGTTGAAGGGTACGGGTCATTCAATGTGAGCGGTGCGGTACTCAAATGCTCAGACCCATCCATCACCACGTATTCACGGGTAGCCCACGAGAAGTAAGGTTCCGCTTTCTGTTGAAAAGTATCGCTTGGTTCGCGATTTTGGTCAGTTCTAGCCGGTGTCTGCGCTTCAGCGAACCAAAGCTGTGCCATGCCGTCCCAGCTCATTTCCGATTTATTTGACGACTGGAATAGTTGAGCGATGTAACGAGATGCGCCATCTCTTCCCTGTTCGATCGCACGTTCCTGCGATGCTATTACAGCAGGCATATGGTTTTTGTACCACTGCATGATTAATTCATCCCGAGATGAACCTTCTCGACGCTTTATCAGGAAGATCATCTTCACTCTTTCGTTCGGTTCGATTGTCATGGCTGGCTCTCCTAAAGTGTTAAGTCACATTTCGTTTGATCGTGAGATTAATGTGGATGCTATTCCCGAGTCTCCATCACATGGCGAATCCAGTATTTATCTCGAGCCTTTTCATAACTCGCTCTCGATATTTTTCCTTCGTCAACGAGAGCCTCAAGCTCTTCAAGACGGTCTTCAAGTGATGCTTCTTGCCCCTTACGATTGATCTCGTGATGGTCAGGTGTCAGCAGCGATCGATCTTGAAATCCGTAACTTGCTTCCCGATAAGCTACCTTTCGATTCACACGTCTGATTTCCTGAAACATGAGCTCGACTACGACCAAAGCTGAGAAGCAAGCGACGCTCCACAACATGCCAATGCTTCCGAAGACGTAAACGACGAGGGCGATATTCGGCAGCTGAACTAGCAACGCGAGTAGCCCGAGTAGATTCCGCCGCAGTTTATTTGTACGGCGACTTTCGTGCTCATCTGGATTGAGTTGAGTGTCATCGAGATTCTCGGTTTGAAGAAGCCAACCAATTCGATCGACTTCACTCGCAACATATCGGAATAACTGCGATAACGCAACGAGACCAAGTATTAACAACCCAGCCTGCCATCCAATCAATAGAAGTGCCCCGATTGCGATGGCGGCGTATAACGCAACTATGGCAATGTAGAGCGTTCCCTTCCAAAGCCGTCGTAGTTTTATGAGGTATTTGTTTTCACTAGGAACATCGCTCACGTCATTCGCCTCCATGCGTTCGGAATCGCCTCGTCTACTTTGAATATTTGCGCGCGTGGCAGTGGTCAAGATTAGACACTATCATCGCTTACTACGTCAATTCAGTCGAGTGCAGCACGATGAGAACTCATATCGGGAATAAGGCACGAGTTAACTGTGGGGAATTCTCATGGAGGAGATAGCGCTGCGCTTCAATCGATTCACTGAAGACGACATGCAAAAACGAGCCAAGTCATTTCGTGCACATATGGTTGAGCGACGCACAGTACGTGCGTTCGACGAGCGTCCGATTCCACCGAGTGTATTAGACGATGCGCTTCAAGTCGCTGCATCAGCACCGAGTGGCGCAAACCGTCAACCGTGGCGATTCGTCGTCATTGAAGATCCAAATCTAAAACGCCGTATCCGGAGCGCGGCCGAGAAAGAAGAACGAGAGTTTTACTCGACAAGAGCGCCTGACGAATGGCTTGAAGCGCTTGAACCACTTGGTACGGACGAGAATAAGCCGTTTCTTACTGAAGCGCCTGCATTGATTGCCATATTCTTAGAGAGATTTGGAATAGATTCTGATGGAAATCGGGTAAAGAACTACTATATGACAGAATCTGTCGGTATCGCGACTGGGTTCCTAATCTCAGCATTGCACCACGCGGGACTAGCTACGTTAACGCACACACCCAGTCCAATGCGCTTTCTAAATGAGATACTGGACCGACCCACGCGAGAACGACCTTATCTGCTACTTGTCGTCGGTTATCCGAAAAACGACGCCACGGTTCCAGCTATCGAGCGACTTCCGATCGAAACAGTCGTCACGCACCTCTGATTCGCGAATCAGGAATTCCGACGCATGTCCCTCTTTGACGAATTCAACTAGATGAGCCAGTCGTCCCACATGTTGGTCGAAGTTGGAACAGGATCTTCGCGGAAATGTCGCGTATCAACCCACCATTGATGCTTGTCTCCTGGTCCTAGATCGTCATCATCGTAGAAGGTATAGCCGGATTTCTGGAAATCACAAGGGATCGCATATCGGATACGTGGTTGGTCTGTCTCCGCTGAATAGTTAACGCCAGCAGAATGAATCAAGCGTGGATGCCAAAACACGACATCCCCAGCCTCCCCCGTAAACTCGACTGGTACGGTATCTTTCAAGATTGCCTTGAATTCTCTATCGAACTCACGCTTTATACGTTGATTGAAGTGCGCACCCTGACACGATGTCCAGAATCGATGCAATCGTACGTGCGAACCTGGCCAAACCGTGAATGCACCCATGTTAGGAGAGATTTTGTCAATTAGCACCATAGCACTCAGTTGTGCTGCTGAATGGTCTACGTGTGGTCCAAGTCGTCCGGCTACCGAAGGCAACTTTGGTAGGATGACGTAGACGCCCCGAACGCGCTTAGCTAGCTCTAGTTGTTCACCTAGAAATTGCCAGACGACAGAGCGTACGCGAGGGTGATTCGCCGTCACGCCAAGCAAAAGGGACTCTCGACCGTACCGATGTGGTGAGCGCATTTTCCATGCGGAGTTTTGGAGAACGCCGACTTTCGCTGCCGCACTCTTCGGCCACCGTTTATGCGGTTCATCTGACCAAGACGACGGGTCATCTTGTGACATCACGCCATCTGGAACGGTTTCCCAAACGTAATCGATGACTTCTCTGAACTCATCTGTAGCGTGTACAAGACCCTGCTTGACAATAAATCCGTAATTCTTGAAATGTTCTATTTCGCCGGAGGAAAGCATTAGCCGCGTGTTATCCACTATCTCAGATTCGTACGGAACTGGGTTTCGGATGGTCGTGTCGCTAGCCAATTCGTTTCGCGATTCAGGCGCAGTCTGACAATGCCGAGTCGGCGTTATTACGCAGCTATCATATCGCGCTTCAAGAAAGCAAGGTGCGGCACTCCAGGATGCATCGGTTTGACGATGTGATCAGTCTTGACCAATCTGCAGAAGATCGATTCGTAGGCGCAAAGAGTCCCGATCAGGCTGAGCGCATGTTCGGTGGATTTCTCATCGGTCAAGCGTTAGCAGCGTGCCAAGCTACGACAGACTCGGACCGCGCTGTACATTCATTACACTGTTATTTTTTGCGGCCTGGTGATACGAGCGAGCGAGTCGAATACATCGTATCAAGGATCCGTGACGGTCGAAGCTTCTCCCACCGGCAGGCTACCGCAATTCAAAATGGAAAGGAAGTATTTCACATGGTGTGTTCGTACGCGATCGCGTCCGAGAGTCCGACATTTGTTGGCGAGGTAGCACCGAAAGTCCCTCCGCCACAGGAAGTTGACTATACGTACGAAGACTTCTGCCGAGACCAGATGCCCGATCCGGACTACATTCGTGACGTCAAGAACCGACCGTTCGAGATCAAATACATCAATCCACCTACTCGCTTCGAACAATGCGATACATTAGAAAACCAGCTCATGTGGATGAGACTGAACTGTGACGTCTCAGAAGATCCTCACGTCCATGACGCAGGAGTCGCATACCTCTCCGACAGCACACTCATCGACCATATCACGTTGCCACACGGGAAGCGATGGCAAGACTCAGATTTCGACGGAACGAGCCTGGACCATGCAATGTGGTTCCATCAGACTGTGCGTGCCGATGAGTGGTTGCTATTCGATCAGAAAGTTGAGTGGACGGGTGACGGTCGTGGGGTCGCATCGGGACGTATCTACACTGAGAAGGGATCGCTTGCAGCAACATGTGTGCAAGAAGGCTTAATGCGGTTCTGAAGCCGGAAATTTCGTGATTGATACTGAACCGCGATGAGAAAACTTAAACAAATCAAACAAATATGAGGAGTAATTCATGAAATTGAGCTTAGGCGTAGGACCGATGGGACCACCCGGCGGCGACATGATTATCGAACATGCCAAGTTTGCCGAGAATCTTGGCTATGACACGATTTGGACGTCCGAGATCTACGGATCTGACTGTTTTACACCTCTAGCATGGATTGGGGCAAATACCGAGCGAATCAATCTCGGAACTTCGATCATGCAAATCTCGGCACGATCGCCAGCCAGTGCAACCATGCACGCCGTCACGCTGGACTACCTATCGAATGGACGTATGAAACTGGGAATCGGCGTATCTGGTCCACAAGTCGTAGAAGGCTGGTATGGGCAACCGTATCCGAAACCACTAGCCCGGACGCGAGAATGGATCTCGATTTTCCGCGATATCGTTTCAAGAGAAGGACCTGTTTCCTTCGATGGCAAGCACTACCAGCTCCCGCTTGACGGAGGTACTGGACTTGGCAAACCGTTGAAACTCATCCTACACCCGGTGCGCGAAGAGATACCTCTGTACCTAGGTGCGGAGGGACCTAAGAATGTCGCGCTCGGCGCCGAACTCTGTGACGGCTGGATTCCTATGTTTCTCTCGCCGTATCGCATGGACAGTCTCTACGGGGAATCACTGAAACAGAAACGGGCTGACTTTGACATCTGTGCGCCCGTCACTGTCATCGTTACTGACGATATCCAAAGCGGTATTGATTCGGTCAAACAGAATGTCGGGTTTTATGTAGGTGGCATGGGAGCTAAATCGTTTAACGTGCACAAAGACCATATTTCGAGGATGGGATTTGAAGAAGAAGCGAATCATGTTCAGGAACTCTTTATGAGTGGTCGACGCGACGAAGCGATGGCGGCTGTCCCAAACGAACTCTGCGACGAGATCTCGCTCATTGGACCTAAAGAGCGTATTCGCGAGAGATTGGCGGCGTGGCGCGAAAGCCCAGTTACGACGATCAATGTATCCACAGGTAATCGCGACACTCTTGCGTTCATGGCCGAGGAAGTACTTTAAACAACAGCATGCATGCGGCGTTGGCATGTGTCAGCGCCATATGCCGTCATCTACCAAGCGCGACAGCACGCCATGCCGCGCGCACACAAATGTATAGATCTCACTAAATATCGTTATATATCAAACAATTATTGAACTTATTTAGGTCAACTTAATCGTACTGTGCCGCCTCTCCAGTCATCGGTACGAAGCGCACCGGGAGGATCACAGTTCGATTGAGCTCACTCTCGCTCACTTTCTCTACGAGAACCAACTCTTGATATCCGTCATAGTCGCCAACTGGCAACACCATTTTGCCACCAATTCTTAATTGTGAGACGAGTTCTGGTGGTAGCTTTGGTGCAACAGCTGTCACCATGATTTTGTCAAACGGCGCGTTCTCTGGCCATCCAAACCAACCATCTCCAACGCGGACGAATATGTTGCCGTATCCGAGTCGCACTAGGAGCGATTCGGCTTCCTTCGCTAATGGTTCAACGATTTCGATCGTATAGACGTTGTCGACGAGCTCGGCGAGGATCGCTGCTTGATAGCCAGAACCTGTTCCTATTTCCAGCACCGTATCGGTCGAATCAAGTTCTAATACATGTGTCATAAGCGCAACGATGAACGGTTGGGAGATCGTCTGACCGTGCCCTATTTCAAGTGGTTGGTTCGCGAATGCGAAACGGCGTTGCTCCACAGGTACGAACTCAGAGCGGTCAACTTTTCGAAGCGCAGTAATCACGGCCGGGTTGATGCTGGATACCCCGGTATAGTCGACACTAAAGCGTGTCATCGACGCGATCTCCCGCAACATTTCCTCTGACTTTTGTGGATTCGCGTCGTGACAGGCGCACAACCCAAGCGCTAAAAAAGCACCTACGAGAGGCGCAGGACGCATCAGATTTACCAACTATTGCGCAATTCACGCAGTTTTAAAAATACTTCCTTCGGCGTAGGCGAATCAGACAGGTCGCCAAAGGTCTCTTTCAGTGTTGCAATGACGGTTGGACTGTGAAGTCGGAAGAACGTATTGATCTTCTCTTCCTGTTCCAAGTCAGTTATAAGGCAGTCGGCCGGATCGTGAGATCCTTCCAGTTCGCCCAGGAGTGAGCGTGCGTCTTCATTGTCAGGTTCTCGGTTCAGCGTGAATCTAAGGTTGTTTTCGAGGTAATCGTGTCCTGGGTAGATCTGAGTGTTCTTCGGTAATTTCGCTAATTGCGAAACAAATGTGTCGTAGAGTTCCTCTGGATGTCCACCACCGTGGCAGTTCCCCGCTCCTGCATTGAAGAGAGTGTCACCAGAAAAAAGTGCAGGTTGGTCCGTATGCGCGAGCATACAAATATGACTCATGGTATGGCCAGGCGTGTCTAATGCTTCGAGTACGACACGTTTGCCGACCGTAACTGTGTCACCGGCCTGTAAACCGACGTCCATGCCAGCGATTTTTGAAGACGCGCCATGATGAGCGAGTAGCTTTGCACCAGTCGCATCAATCACCGCTTGATTGCCACCTGTATGGTCGCCATGTTCATGCGTGTTCAAGACTTGCGTAATCTGCCATCCACGATCCTTCGCGGCACGTAGGCATTTTTCGTGGTCTAACGGGTCAATCGCTAGTGCTTCACCAGTTTCTTCACAGGCGATCAAGTAGTTGAAATTACGCAAGGCATTTCCAGTCCAAATCTGCTCTACAAGCACAATAACCTCCCTATCTCAAGATGCACATCGTCAGTTCTACGCTTCCCAAAGACTTAGCAGTGTGAAGCATTGACGGCACATGCATGACCAAAGAATATCAAAGCGGCGCACGCGCTTGTCGAGCTGACGTTGCACATTTGTGCACAAAACGAGATTGTCAAATCCTTCGATCGTCGTTGGTAGAATAAATCTAGCGTTGCGAACCGCTCAGCGTAGCTGTCCGTCTTACCCGATCGCGGCAAGACCTATCGTGTCGAGTGTGCACGCTTTCCCACGAGTGGAGATGAAATAAACCATGAGCAATCTACCTGAATCTGTATTGATCGTCGACGACACGATGCGCGAGGGTCTTCAGATAGAAAGTCCTGATATCCCTGTTTCAGAGAAATTGCGCTTGTTGAACGCCATTAGTGAAATGGGTGCGAAGACGATCTCAATCGGCTCATTCGCGCATCCAAAGTGGACACCATCGATGGCATGCATCGATGAAATTGCGGAACAGTTTGAACCGAAACCAGGTATCAAGTACACCGCGGCGGTATTCAACAAGCGTGGATTCGATCGCGCGGATGCTTACTATCCGAAGGTCGACGTACGTGGTCGAAGCTTCGGATCGCATGTTGAGCTGTGCGACACCTTCGCTCGAAGAAACTACAACCGAACGAAGGGTGAGCAAATGGCAGGTGTTGCTGGCGCCGTCGAAAACGCACGAAAAGCTGGTGCCGAGCATGGTTCCGTCGCGCTAGGTAATCCGTTTGGTTCGAACTTTGAAGGACCATTTTCTCTCGCTCAGCGCATGGAGTTATTGGACTTTATGGTTGAGCAATGGCACAACGGCGGACTGACAGTCAAGCGCGTCTCATTTCTTGATGCGATGGGATGGAATATGCCTCACACGACGGGCGAGTTCATTCAAGCTATCCGTGACAAATACCTAGAGATCGAAGATTTCCATATGCACTTGCACAACACCCGTGGCGCGACGATCGCAAGTTATTACGAGGCACTAACCTTAGGTGCACGCGAATTTGACACTTCACTCGGCGGGATGGGCGGGTGCCCCTATTGTGGAAATGGCCGAGCCGCCGGTCATGTACCAACCGAGGACATGGTGCACATGTGTCATCAAATGGGTATCGAAACTGGCTACGATCTCGATAAGGTTATCGAAGCTGCATGTATCGCTGAGGAAGTTGTCGGTCATCCACTTTGGGGGCACGTTTCTAAGTCAGGTCCACTTCCATCAGAACGAGAGGTCTATCCTGCAGACATGCCTTTCGTCGAAACACTTGACCAAGCGGCACACTTCCGAAAAGGTTCGTCTGTTTATGAAGGGCAGATTTCGCCGTGGCGAGAAGGCGACGCGCTAACGCGCCCGAGCGCAGCGTAACGCAGCTTCGATTTGAAGCTCTACCACTGCCGAAGGGCGCGATCGATGCGCCCGCTCTGGACATTGGAGGAAATGGGACTGGAGTATGAACTCGAGTCTCTTCCCTTTCCGCCTAGGTATCTTGCCAGAGAATACTTAGAAGTGAATCCGTTAGGTACGGTACCTTGTCTGGTCGATGGCAATGTCAATATGACGGAATCTGCCGGTATTTGCCAGTACCTTGTCGAAAAGTATGGTCCAACCGACCTAGGTTTGACTTCGGATCACCCAGATTACCCGCTATATCTAAATTGGCTGCATCGCAGTGACGCAACACTCACCTTTCCTCAAACATTAGTACTGCGATATACACAACTTGAACCAGAGGAAAAACGCAATCCACAAGTCGCAAACGACTATCGAAAGTGGTTTGTCGGTCGAATGCGCAGTGTTGAAAGCGCATTGTCCGATCGCAACTATCTAGTTGCGAATCGATTCACGATTGCGGATATCTGTATCGCATACGCACTAGTGCTAGCAGATTCGCTCGCCATCAGCGAAGCGTTCACACCTAATGTGCAAGACTATTGGCAACGTATGAATGCTCGTCCCGCGTTTCAACGCGCATACGACCTATAACGAAGGAGACTCAATGGCGGTTCTGACATCCACGCTCGATACTCGATCAGACGCGTACGCCGAAAATCGAGAACAAATGCTCGAAAAGCTCACGTATTTGGATGAGCAATACACCGAAGCTGCTAAAGGTGGCGGTAAAGAAGCTATGGATCGTTTGGCTTCTAGAGGCAAGATGCCGATCAGGGAACGGATTGCCTGGGTCTTAGACCGCGATTCTCCATTTCTGGAGGTCAGCCCACTGGCAGCATGGCGCTCTCACTACGCGGTGGGTTCCGGCTTCGTCGTCGGACTCGGTGTGATTGAAGGCGTGGAGTGTGTGATTCTTGGTCACGATCCTTCTGTGAGAGCGGGTGCGTTCAACAGTTTCAATTCCAAAAAGCTCATGCGTGGACTCGAGATCGCACGTGAAAATCGGATGCCGTACGTCCAATTCGTCGAATCTGCAGGTGCCGATCTCCGCGGTGGGGGTGGCGGAAGCGGCGGTGGTCGAAGTGCTGAGCCTGTTGACCCCAAACAAGCCCTGATCAACAGCATGCTCGGAGAGACCGGCCACTTTGCGGAATCCGGCCGATTGTTCTACGAGATCATTGAACTATCGAAGATGCGCATCCCGACAGTCTCCGTCGTTTTCGGTGCATCGACCGCTGGTGGTGCATATCAACCAGGAATGAGTGATTACAACATCTTCGTCAAGAACCAAGCGATGGTCGCACTTGGCAGTCCACCGTTAGTCAAGATGGCAACTGGTGAGGACGCTGACCCCGAAAGACTCGGCGGTGCAGATATGCACACCGCTATCTCGGGTCTCGGCGACTATATCGCTGCCGATGAGATGGACGGTATTCGACTTTGTCGTGAAGTGCTACGCCACCTAAACTGGCGAAAACACGGTCCAGGCCCATCTCTTCCGGATGATCCGCCCGTTCATGACCCCGATCAATTGCTAGGTATCGTGAACGAAGACTTGACGATTCCGTTTGACATTCGTGAAGTTATCGCGCGCATTGTGGACGGTTCTCGATTTGAGGAGTTCAAACCCAGATATGGACCCACCTTGGTAACCGGTTGGGCTTCCATCCACGGCTACCCCATCGGAATACTTGGAAACAACGGTCCGCTTCTATCTCAGTCTTCAGAGAAAGCATCTCAATTCATCCAGCTGTGTAACCAGATTGATGTCCCGCTGTTGTTCCTACACAACATCACTGGTTTTATCGTCGGATCCGATTTCGAAGCGGACGGGATCACCAAGAACGGCTCCAAGATGATTAATGCGGTGACTAACTCGACGGTACCGCATATAACGGTGATTGTGGGAGCGTCGTACGGCGCTGGCAACTACGGTATGAGCGGACGGGCGTACGGAACTCGGTTTACATATACGTGGCCGACCGCGAAGATCGCCGTCATGGGACCAAGACAACAGGCCGGTGTCATGACCATCGTACAACGCGCCGCCGCTGAGCGCCGGGGATTGGAGTTCGACGAAGCGGCGAACGACCAGCGCGTCGCATCCGTCGAGATGTCGCTCGAAGAGAGATCAAAAGGACTATTCGCGAGTTCTCGTGTGACCGATGATGGCATGATCGACCCTCGTGATACGCGCGACGTAATTGGTTTTTCGCTATCAGCCTGCCACAACAAAGAAGTGAAAGGTACTAAGGAGTTCGGTACATGGCGGATGTAGCCATAAAACCCATTTCACGCATCTTGGTTGCCAATCGTGGCGAGATCGCATGTCGAGTATTTCGAACCGCGCAGGACATGGGTATTTCGACTGTCGCCATCTACGCAGACGGTGATGCAGATGCTTCCTTCGTTCGCGATGCCGATCTAGCGATCGCACTCCATGGCACGACTTCCGCGCAAACCTATCTCGATATCGACAAGGTTTTGGCGGCGTGTAAGGCATCTAATGCTGACGCTGTCCATCCAGGATACGGTTTTCTTTCAGAAAACGCACAGTTCGCTGAAGCGGTCCAAGCAATGGGACTCACTTGGATCGGACCTCCGGTGGGTGCAATCAAGCAGATGGGAGACAAGCTTGCGGCCAAGGCTCTAATGACAAAAGCCAAGGTTCCCACACTTCCCGCACAGGAAGTCTCCGATAACGCTGATCTCGAGCAAGCAGCGAAAGAGATCGGCTATCCTGTCCTCGTCAAGGCGTCGGCCGGTGGCGGAGGACGTGGAATGCGGATCGTCGAAGACCCATCGGGCTTGGAAGATGCTGTAGCGGGCGCACGTCGAGAAGCCGGTGCGTCGTTCGGCGACGATACGATTTTCTTTGAGCGTTGGCTGACGTCGTCGCGTCACGTTGAAATGCAGATCATGGGGGATCTGCATGGCAATGCGGTTCACATGTTTGAACGAGAATGCTCCATCCAGCGTCGACATCAGAAGATTATTGAAGAAGCACCTTCGTCCGCGGTATCCGAAGATCTCCGCAATCGGATGGGCGACGCGGCACTTGCGGCCGCGAATCAACTGGGCTATACGTCTGCAGGTACGGTTGAATTCTTGGTCAGTGGCGATGAATTCTGGTTCCTGGAGGTAAATACTCGCCTTCAGGTCGAACATCCAGTAACGGAAGAAATTACGGGAATCGATTTGGTTCGCGAGCAAATTCGCATCGCCGAAGGCGAACCTTTAGGCTACACACAGGAAGATCTCGCAATCAACGGCCACTCCATCGAAGCGCGTGTGTACGCTGAAAACCCCGCGAACAATTTCTTGCCCTCCCCCGGCACCATAGACGTATGGGAACCCTCGCCGCGTGTTCGTGTCGACTCCGGTATCGAGTCGGGTAGCGAAGTCAGTATTTATTTCGATCCATTGATCGCAAAAGTAATCAGTCATGCTCCAACGCGTCGCGAAGCCGCCGCCAAACTCGCACGAGGTCTGGAAACAACTCAACTGCATGGTATTGCGAACAATCGCGATTTTCTTGTCGCGGTGTTACGAACATCGGAATTCCTTGCAGGTGATACGACGACGGATTTCATCGAACGTGTAAACCCTCCTCGTACACGTGAAGCTTCAGAAGGCGAGTTAATTGATGTGGCCATCGCTGTTTCGCTATTCTCACAACATCAACGGCGTCAGGATGCCCGTGTACTGACCTACATTCAATCGGGTTGGCGGAATTCTCTAATGCCACCCGAACGTGTTCGTTACACCTACGGCGATGCTGAGCTTAACGTTGAATATCGCTCTCAACGCGATTCGGCTTTCGCGTTCGACATCAATGGGCAATCGTTGAACGCAGTTGTTAAGCACGCCAGTGACGAGGACATAGATCTTGCGATCGACGGGCGAAGAATGAAGTTTCAATTACGCTCAAACGGTGCCGTGTGGCAAACCCATGGTCCAGCTGGCGATCTGCAAATCGAGGAACTACCTCGATTTGTTGTACCCGACGAAGCTGAACTTTCAGGCGGCCTGGTTGCACCGATGCCGGGTAAGGTTCTAGCAACCGCAGTAGCGGAAGGAGACACCGTCGAAGCAGGTCAGCTGCTCGTGGTATTGGAAGCCATGAAAATGGAACACCGTATCGTTGCGCCTGCAGCGGGTACCGTGACAAAGATTCACATCGAAGTAGGCGAGCAAGTCGAGAAGGATGTCGTTCTCGTCGATCTAGATGAAGCCGAGACATAACGAGGAGAAATTCAATGGCAAGCACGGAAGCTACGCTCTATGACGTAGAAAAAGGTGCAGCGTGGATAACGCTTAATCGACCTGAAAACCGAAATGCGCTGTCCGCTGTTCTGGTGAGTGAGTTGTACGAGCACCTTGGTGTCGCAAACGACGATCCCGATGTACGATGCATTGTGATTACGGGCACTGACCCAGCGTTTTGTGCAGGCGCAGATCTCAAGAGCCCGCCAGGAGGTTCCATTGAAGGACGGCGTTCAGTTCCCTACCCGGACGTTCTCACTCGAATCCAAGATAGTGACAAACCTGTTATTGCTGCGGTAAACGGTGCTGCATTCGCTGGCGGATTAGGACTGGTGGGTGCCGCGGACATCGTCGTTGCACGCGAAGACGTTCAGTTCAGTTTCAGCGAAGTGAGAATCGGTGTGATCCCTGCCGTGATCTCCGTCGTTTGTATTCCCAAACTTGGGACTCACCATGCGATGAAGCTCTTCTTAACCGGAGAACGCTTCACCGGCGCACAAGCTGTCGAAATGGGTTTTGCACATCGCGCCGTGCCAGGCGATCAGCTTCGAGCCGCAGTAGAAGAAGAAATCGACATGATCAATCAAGGCGGTCCAAATGCGGTCGTCGAATGTAAAAAACTTGTCAGAGCGGTGCCCAATTGGAATCGCGAGGAAGCCTTTGCGAAGACTGCTGAATGGAGTGGACGGATGTTCCGTTCAGAAGAAGGCGGAGAAGGGATGGCGGCATTCCGCGAAAAACGCAAGGCGTCTTGGATTCCCCAAGACTAGGTCGCGATCATTAGATACTGATACCAGAGGGTACAAAAAAGGGAGCGTTTCGCTAGAGCGACCGCTCCCTTTTTTCTGGCTAGGTAGTTAGTCGAAGGCTGGGAAAATCTCCTCATTCAGCTCCGCGTAAATATCCGGCCTCTGCAGAATCGATTGCAGCATGAACTCCTCAGTTCCTGCGTCGATGTAATCTGCACATCGATCGATGACGTACTGTGGTGAACCGATCATTAGATGGTCACGACCGCCACGAAGTTGCTTCGCTTTCTCTTCGTCGCGTTCGATTCTCATAGGCACGTGCGCGGACATTTTTATCTCTGCGGGATCCCGACCTACATTCTCACAGTGCTTGTGAAGTACGCCTTTCTTGTGTCGAATGTCATTGGGACTTACACCCACTAAATTGCATATGTCCGCATACTTCGCCGCCGTGCGCAACGTGCGTTTTTCGCCATTCCCACCTACCATGATCGGGATTGGGTTCTGAACTCCTTTAGGTGCGAACGGTGCAGACTTCAGCTGGTAGTACTTCCCGTTATAGTCAAACATTCCTTCGTTAGTAAACAGTTTGGTGACGAGTTCACATGCCTCTTCAAGACGGTCTGAACGCTCTCGCATGGATGGGAAATCCCACCCATATGCCTCATGTTCGCGGATATTCCAACCAGCCCCAATGCAATACTGTGCACGCCCGTTAGAGATCATGTCCATCGTTGCGACCATCTTCGCCATCAAGGCGGGATTGCGATAGGTATTCCCCGCAACTAGCACTCCTAGTTTCAAGCGGGTCGTCACCGCTGCGGCCGCGGCCATCAACGTAATACCTTCTAGTGTGTCGATCGTATCTGACTCTCTGACTTCCGCAGTGTGGCTCCAAGGCGGTACAAAATGATCGTAGAAATAGACGCTCTCCCACCGACCTTGCTCCATCGTATCAAGGACAGCGGTGATCTCTGACCAGGATGTTGCCTGGTTATACAATTGTGATGAAAACACAGTTTTCTCCCTAAGAACTACGTCAAAGAATATCCGATAGGGTCTTTGGAGTTTTAATGAAATCAAAAATCTGCGACTTACTCGGTATTGAATTTCCACTCGTTGCCTTCACGCACTGTCGTGACGTCGTTGTAGAAGTATCAAAAGCTGGTGGAATGGGCGTTCTAGGCGCCGCCGGACATAGTGCGGAATCCTTGGACTTCCAGCTGAGCTGGATCGATGAACGGGTAGATGGCAAACCATACGGTGTGGATTTAATCGCGCCAACGAGCATCGCAATTACCGATGACACGACGCCGAAAGAAACGCTTGGGATGGTTCCGGAGGAACATCGCGACTATGCACGCGGAATCCTTGCGCAGCACAATATCGATACACGCGACCTATACAAGGGACAGGTTGGTGGTGGCGGTGGATTCCTAACGAAAGGACGTGCGACGAACATCATCGACGTAGCCTTCTCCCATCCGATCAAGCTAATAGCAAACGCGCTTGGTGTGCCACCACGCTACATGATCGAAATGAGCAAAGAACGTGGAGTCGTAGCTGCTGCACTGGTCGGCGCAAAGGAACACGCCGTTAAGCAAGTCGAAGCGGGTGTTGAAGTACTGGTTGTCGCTGGAACTGAAGCAGGTGGCCATTGTGGCGAAGTTTCGACGATGGTACTCGTACCTGAAGTCGCTGAAGCCGTGCAGGACTCCGATGTTGCGATTCTCGCTGCGGGCGGGATCGTCACTGGTCGTCAAATGGCTGCCGCGATGGCGATGGGAGCCGACGGTGCTTGGACCGGATCCGTCTGGCTAACGACCATTGAAGCTGAAACATCGCCTGTGATCAAAGAGAAGTACGTCCAAGCAAGCTCACGTCAGACAGTCCGCTCGAAATACCGCACCGGTAAATACTCACGGCAACTGCGTTCTCCTTGGACCGACGCGTGGGAATCTGAGGAAGCGCCAGAACCGTTGCCAATGCCACTTCAATCCTTAGTCTCAGAAGCGCCGCTTGCTCGCGTGACCAAACTAGCGGAAGGTGGTCATGAAGGTGCTCGCCACCTTGCGACGTCATTTGTTGGTCAGGGTGTCGGACTCATGAACTCGATCCAATCGACACGCGACGTCGTTTTCGAGTTTATGGAAGACTACCTCAACGCTACTGAAAGATTGAAAGGGACGGTCGAGGAATAGATCTTCACGCGCCACTAACAGTAAAGAGTAGCGCGAACTTCCCCCATGTAGAGCTCTAGCTACCGCGATCGCCGTAGCTCGTTCTTTAGTGATTATGTCCCGGTAAATCTATCGCGGGATTTCGCCCAAAGAAACCTACTGGATGGAGCGTGAAGCCCGTGTATTCAACCGGCATCACCGGCCAATCCTCAGGTCGAGGTAGGTGCGTTACGCCGCAGGTATGCCACACCACGACGTCGGTATTTTCGACGCTACGGTCGGCGTCCGTCCAATGCGCAATGCCGTCACCCTCACTCAGGTGCGGGTAATCGCCTGCTGCGCACAACTCGGACTCTTTATAAGGTGTAACCCAAAGATTGTGTTTTGCGAATCCAGCGCGTTTCGCCACTTGTGATGCCTCTCTCGCAAACAACCTCGGAGCTGAGTGAGGACTAAGTCGATAGGCGACTGGCTTACCGAGTCGATTCATGCTCTTGTGGTTCACAACCTTCCACGTTCTCGCTTTTGAAGGATCCGTATTACGCCTTGCGCTTAATTCGGTCTTCAAGAGTGTTTCTCGAGCCGAAAAAGCCGTCCCGTCTGGGTTCTCCTCACTAATCGGTTCAGCTTCTGTATTGATTTCGTAAACGGCGTTTTCCGGTCCGTCCAGTTCAAAGTCCAATCTGAAACAGAACAAATGTTGATGAATCGGCGACGCGACGTTAGGTGCGACAAGTGGTGCGAATTCAGGCCGTTCCTCCCCATCTTCAACAGCTGACACACCTACGATACCGGTCAGTTTGACTTCCATCTGAATCGTACCGTCGAGGTACAAGTACCAATAGAAACCGTACTCGTAGTTTCCGACCGTATGGAATGTACTTACCACTAGGCGTCGAGATCGTCTAACTTCCGTGTTCTTTGAATGTCCGTTATGATGCTTCCAAAGTACACCGTAGTCTTCTTCGTGAATGCAAATCGCTCGTTCTACCAAACGAGCGGTGCCGTCTGGTTTGACGCAAACATGATCGAGGTAGTGGATTTCTCCTAAACAATCACAACCAAGCGTCAACGAGTTAACACAGTTGCCGATGCTGGCCTCACCCGCATCTAAAACGTGCTTCCATCTGTGCATTGGATCTGTATCACCGTAAGGGACCACCATGTCAGATAACGCAGCCCTATGCAATATCGGTCGAATCGTGCCCTCTTCTTCATACGAAAGCTCGTGTAAGACGAGTCCATTGACCGGATGAACACTGACGCGGAAGCACCAGTTTTGCCACCGAATTTGATGTCCTTCTACCGTAAAACCCGGCCCGTTTGGTTGAGTGATCTGTAGTTCGTTCGGTTCTTTTTGAAGTGTGTCAAAGTCGTGGTTTTCATACCTTCCGTGTTCTTTCGGAATGGGTACTACGCCGTGGTCTTCAAGATGTGCAACTCGACCGTCCGTGAGATCAACGTGAGCGATCAATCCTTGAACTGGGTGTGCGTAACCATTGTCTGTAGCGGTCTCACGCACGAAAGCGATGACACGATTTGCACGATGGTCTCGTGGGATCGATGAATGCTGATATCCACCCGCAGGCCAAGGATCAAGTTGCACGTGAGTAACGTCCTCAATACCGCGTTTCCGCATCGCCTCGAGCCAACCTTTGTCCGCTTTAGTGATCGTCACCGCACTTACGTAGTCAGTAAAACCGATCGGAGCATGCCCTTTCGTGATCCGATCAATTGATACTTCGCCCGTCGAGAGATTTACCGTTGCGTCAAAGCCACCATCAAGTTGATCCACGTCTGGGTGGTCGAAGCCGTCAAATCGCAAGACCCTTTCGAACGATTGCCCCGTCTTGAATTTTCTGAGAAGATCTTTGCTTGGTTCTTTTAACCTAACGGTACAGAAAGCCGCTTTCTCACCGAGCTTTTTCTTTGCGAGCCGCGCACCTTTTTCGACCTCGTCAAAGGATGGTGGGTCGAGTGGATGCCCAACTGCTACTGAAGTTGCAGATTCATCGAGCATGTAAGTCGTCCTCTGTCTGATCGTTTCTTAAAAGGCGGTGAGGCAAGTACATTGTTCTGTCTCTACCTCACTCAGAATTATCGGACCGTCGACCGCACAATATCAACTTACTCGCTATTCTCTTACAGCACTGCTCGAATCGCTGAACTGATACGCGTACTCGACCGGTTTAAGCGACCGTGCAAAACGCCCTTCAGTTCTCGACTGCTACCGCTTCAAGAATATGGTTCGATCGGTCCGCGACGTAATTTGCCAATGGATTGAGAAGCAAAACAGCCAGCCCCAACAAGGCCATAAATTCAATCGCCGAAACAAGCGGAAAAAGTGGAAACCCTTGACTCGTCTGACGCCACGAATCGTCTAGATTCAGCATGTAGTAAGCAATCCACACCACGACGCCCATCAAGAACAGTTCAGCAAGTACGGCCAGCGCAGTCGCTGCACCACCGTGCGCTTTCATCGACGTAAATGACACGGCGTATGGGTATCTCGCGGACCAGACGATCCCTAAGACACAGCTGCCTAGGAAGACCAATCCGGTCTGAAAAATCGTCCCGATAAGGTGGGAGAGTGATATCGGAGTTATTACAGCAGCAAAGGTAAACACGACAATACCGATGGCGATAAAGAGCACCAATACCGCTGCAAGCTTTCCTAAGAGCACAGTTTTCAGGTTCATACCAGAAAACAGATAGAGTCGAAACCCAAGTCTATCGAAGGCAAATAAGTTGCATACCAAACCAGCGGGTGCACCTATAAACGCGACGATACCGATCAGCAAGAGTGGTAGCGACTTCGGCTCAATCAATGCGGGGTAGCGCATCAAAATAATGGGTAAGAGCATCAACAAGATGACTGGCGAAAGTAACACCATCTTCCCGTAGGCCGAACGTACCCATCCTTTCAGTGTGATGACAAATACAGCAAAAATTTCTGATTTTCCAATCAGCAAGCCTTGCTTTCTGTGCGCGTCGTCTTCGGTTCTCTTAAAAGCCTTTTGACGTACATCTCGTCCATCTCGATACCGTGCTAACGTACTACGGTAGCTTCGCCGCAAACTTACAAATGCCAAGCCTAGTAGGCAAAGTGTCATTGCGATTGTCCCCCAGGGTAGAACTGATTCATCTGTCGCGGCCGAGAGAATCCAGTCCTTGGACCAATGATCTTGGGAAACTTCATCCGCCTCCCTGACATGCTCGTGTGAGTGCTCGACTTCGTCCGAATGCTCTCTCACGATCTCCGAGACAATCGATTCGGTATCAGCTCCGGCGTGTTTCGCAGTCGACTGACGTTCTGAGAAAGCGAAATAGAGATTTGGTACCTGAGCTAATACAACGACAAGTAGAAATAGCACGTACGCCCAAACCATTCGCTTTCGTTTGTTGACCATCGATAGCAGGAGCCAGTTGTGGAACTGGTGCAATAACGCTCCAAGACATAGTGCTAAGGAAATAACCGCCGGTATCAGTGCCGCGTTACCCAATGGCAATACAAGCAAACAAGCAATTGCGAATCCGAAAAACGCAGGTAGGAAGAGGAGATTTGCGAAGGAGATCTGCGATAGGGCAAAACTGATGTAGAACACGGTCTTGAACGGAATGGGTAGGTGGAGCAATCTATCCAAGGCAAGTCCATCGTCCTGCTGCAAACTGATCCACAATCCCATGATTCGCACATAAACAAATAGCGAAATTAACACTATCCATGAGATTGCGACCAACCCTGGATCGGCCGTCGGCAGAATAATGACACCCAACCCAAGCGCGAGCGAGAACGACAAGACACAAAGAGGTATCGCAATGATCGTACCAAGCACACCGATCGTCCGCAGAAGTGGACCTTGTCGATGCCAACGGCGTCGCCACAATTTCCAGCGCAACCACATAACTGCGCTGATGTACCCACGCTTACTTATCGTCGCGTTCATTGAATCTATAGATCGGGAATCAACTCGACGTCTCCCAATAGCTGCATCGATTCGCTAACGAACACCACTCCTACAGCCAACTTAGTTCCGAAGTCATTTCTTCAGTCGAACCTACTAACTCAAGGAATACCTCCTCGAGACGGCGCTCATTCAACGCATCCATACGATCTTGAAAAACGAGCTCTCCAGCATCGATGATGCCGACGTGACTGCAAACACCTTCCACGATGTCAAGCACGTGGGACGTAAGAAATACGGTTGACCCACGACCAACGAATCGATTCAATATATCGCGCATGATCCGCGACCCTACCGCGTCGACACCTTCAAATGGTTCGTCGAGAAAGAGCAGATCTGGATCAGGCAGAAGTGCGGCAGCAAGCGCAAGTTTTTTTCGCATTCCGTGAGAGTATTCAAGCACTAACTGTTTGTGATCTGCGCCGAGTTCTAGTACATCAAGAAGTTCGTCAATTCGATTCTCGAGAGTTGAGTCATCGATTCGATACATTCTCGCGACGAACGTCAGGTACTCGTGTGCTGTCAGCGTATCGAATAACGCTAAATCTTCGGGAACAACACCGATACGTCGTCGTACGCTTAACGCAGATTCGTCGTTTATAACGTCGGTACCGAGCAAAACGATCGTCCCAGCAGTCGATTTAAGAATTCCGGTGAGCATCTTGATGGTTGTCGATTTGCCAGCACCGTTTCGACCAAGAAAGCCGTACATGGTGCCGCAATCAACCCGCAAATCTAGATTTCGGACGGCATCGAAATCTCCAAACTTGCGTGACAAACCGGATGTCTCGATCGCAAATCTGGTCTCAGTTTCCATGTCTAGCTGTGAATCGAATTCAGACTATAGATCTACAAAGGGTTCTACTTGCGTACGTCACGCGGTGTTCCGGAAGGTCATTTCAGATACGATGTGATCTACTACGTACTAGTCGTGTAAACGCAATTGGTCTAGGCGGCTTGATCCTCTAGGATCATCTGGCTGCCCTTCTCTGCGATCATGATCGTTGGTGCGTTGGTATTGCCTGACACGAGTGTCGGCATGATAGAGGCATCAACGACTCGAAGCCCTTTTACGCCGTGGACACGAAGGCGTTGATCGACGACCGCGTCCGAATCGCTACCCATCTTGCACGTACCGATTGGATGATAGACCGTACCGCCCGTTTTTCGGCAGAACGTGAGAAGGTCGTCATCGGATTCCGCGCTTCCCCCAGGGTAAATTTCATGGTCCACGTACTTGGACAGCGCGTGGGTGCGCCCTAGCTCTTGTGCTATACGCATGCCACCGATCAGTGAACGACGGTCAACTTCCTCACTCAGGAAATTCGGTCTAATCGCCGGACCTACGTCAGCATTGGCATTTTTAATATGAATGGAACCGCGACTTTCTGGACGTAATTGACATACGGATACGGTCATTCCTGGTGCGTCTTCTAGCTGAGTACGAGACGCGCCACGTCGATAACTGCCATGCGCGAAGTGAAACTGAACATCCGGTGTTTCGAGATCTTCTCGAGATTTCACGAATCCGTGCGCGATGCCGGCAGTGTATGTCATCGCACCTCTTCGTGCTAGCAACCACTTCAATCCTTCTACGATCATGGGAAAACCGTGAGTTTTGGAATTCAATGAGTCACTACCCTTTACTCGCCAAGCGACACCTGACGCATAGTGATCCCGGTAGTTTTCTCCAACGCCTGGTAACTCGTGGACAAGCTCAATCCCGTGGTCATTCAATAGGTCAGACTGACCAACGCCGGATAGTTCCAAGATCTGTGGTGATTGGACTGCTCCCGCACACAGAACGACTTCTTTGCGAGCGCGAGCTTCCTGAATGACGCCGGAGCTATCTTTGAAGTGAATCCCGACTGCAATCTTCCCGTCAAACACTACGCATTGACAGAGCGCATTGGTTTCGATTGTTAGGTTTCCGCGGCCACGAATCGGATCTAGGAATGCACGTGCTGTACTAAACCTTCGACCGCGTTTCTGTGTAACCTGGTAAATACCAAAGCCATCCTGTTTCAATCCGTTGTAATCTGGGTTGTGTTCGTACCCTAGCTCAACCCCCGCTTCGATGTAAGCGTCTAAGAGTCGATGGTTCTCCACCATGTCAGCTACGTTTAGTTCACCGTTACTTCCGCGAAACTCATCGGCGCCCCGTTCGAACGACTCTGACTTCTGGAAGAACGGCAAAATCTCATCGTATGACCAACCTTGGTTTCCAAGCTGTGACCAAAGATCGTAATCTTGTGCTTGGCCACGAACGTACAACATCCCGTTGATTGAACTCGATCCGCCTAGAACCTTACCGCGCGGGATTGGAATCTGTCGGTTGCCGGTACCCTCTTCAGGTTCAGTCGAGAAGCACCAATTCACGCTCGGACGATCGATTAAATGCCAAAAACCTGCTGGAATGTGGATTAGCGGATGCCAATCGCGAGCACCAGCCTCAAGTAAAAGCACACTGTTATGACTATCCCTAGATAGTCGGTTCGCAACAACACAGCCCGCCGATCCAGCACCTACAACGATATAGTCGAATTCCATAATTTGCTCCGCTACGTGGCAGATGCAGCGGCAATACTGCCGATCGCGTGATCTAGAGCACTCGTAAACTCTTTGTCATTCTGTGATTCTCGAAGATACTCCGTGAGCGCACGAGAAAAACTTGCAATCATCCTGTGATTGACAGTGAGACGCGTATTCGATTCTTCCTGTGAATAACCGCCAGATAAGGCAGCAACCCGTAGAACCCGATCGTTGTTGCAGAACTCGCCATAGAATCCTGCTTCTTCAGGCAAAGTTAGTTTAAAAACGACCGCGGTGCCCTCATCCAGACTCGCTAACCCATCTCGCAGACTCTGCCTTAGGTTCTCTTCACATCCCGCTTTGTCTTCCGCTTCTATATCAATTTCTGGTTCAACGATTGGTATCAAACCATTAGCGATGATCTGCTTCGCCAGATTGAACTGTTGCTCAACGACCGAGCGAATGCCTTGTAGGTTGTTCGCATTGATCACCGAGCGCATTTTTGTCCCAAAAACCCCAAGGTCCCGCGCTTCGGCGAGGCGACCGTCAAGGTCTTCTTCAAACGGCTTCATTAGCTGAACGCCGTCGCTCGCATCTGCCAATCCCTTATCTACTTTGAGAAACGGCAAAACGCCTTTTCGATCCCAAAGATACCGACTAGATGGCAAACCTGCCACGTCTCGATGCATGGTGCCTTCAAACAAGATCGCGCCAAGTACGCGAGGTCGAGCGAACGAGGAATTGGTCATGATCCGCACCCTCATGGCGTGAACGAGGTCAAACATCGTGTCTTCGCTGTCGTAGGCATCGTTTTGGATACCATATCGTTCTAACGCTTTAGGCGTACTCCCTCCGCTTTGATCAAGCGCAGCGATGAAACCCTCCCCGTTTTTCATAAGCTCAATCTGTTCGTCTTTCACGTCTTGTTAGTCGTTTTTCGAGGACAGGCGCGATTTTACGAACGGTCCACTTAGCGGAATATGTGATTTCGGAAGGCTTGTGTTTTGTCCGCGAGCGCACAATACGGACGCTCCCAGCGTCATCGAAATAGGAACACGGAATCTTGGAATCACCAGAAAATCAACAAAACCATATCACGAAATTACTCGATCGTGGTTTTGCAAGCCGTCTATCAAGCGACTCTCCAGAACGACCGGGTGAACCCAGTGAGCATGTCGTTATCGTGACCTGCATGGACGCCCGAATCAATCCGTACCGGATTTTCAATCTGAAAGAAGGTGAAGTGCACATGCTACGTAATGCTGGAGGCGTAATTACGAACGACATCATACGCTCAATCCTGATTTCGCAACGTCTATTGAATACGAATGAGGTGATCGTCGTTCAACACACGAAATGTGGCATGGCGACGTTTGACAGTGAGCAGTTTAAAGACGAAGTCGAACAAGAGACGCATAGACGCCCGGACTTCGAATTGCACACTTTTGACGATGTCTACGAGAACGTCAAAGCGTCCCTTCATGCACTACATGACAATGCGTTCCTAACTCGAACTACGAACATACGAGGCTTCGTATACGATGTCGATGACGACCGCCTTGAAGAGGTTGTCGAGAATCGTTGAAAAAAAGGCATCACTCGATGTAACCAACATAATCCTAAAAAAGAGTTTAATATCAAATAGATATACCTAAATGCTTGAGTTTAGGAGAAATATCGAAGATTTGCTTCGTCCTCTCTACGTCGCCTCTATTGCGTATTCTCGGCGCACCTCTTGAGCAGCTTCAGCAACAATTTCATACGAGCGTAGGCGTTTTTGAAAGTCATAAATCTGACATACGACGATCAGCTCGTCAGCCTGCGTATCGTCAACGAACGTCTGCATACCTTCTATAACGGCTTGCTGATCGCCGACGACCGATGCGACACGCACCGTCTTCAACACATTTCGAGATGTAGGATCTAAATTCACTTCGAAATCCTTCACAGGTGGTGGTAGGCGACTTGGCTTACCAGTACGCATCCGAAGAAATGACTGAAGACCCGACGTACGCAAGAAATTCGCTTCGTCCGCGGAATCTGCGGCGCAAACGTTGTATCCAAGCATGACGTATGGTCGATCGAGCTGGTCAGATGGTCGGAACTTTTCTCTATATATCGTGATCGCTTCATGCATCATGGCAGGCGCGAAATGCGAGGCAAAACCAAAAGGCAAACCATACATTGCCGCAACCTGTGCACCGTACAGACTGGAACCCAAAATCCAGATCGGTACGTTCGTGTTCATACCTGGAATTGCATGAACCTTCTGGTTCTCTTGCCTCGGACCAAGGAAGAACTGCAGCTCTCGAATGTCTTGCGGAAAACTGTCTACCGCGGAATTTAGCGTACGTCTGAGAGCGTAGGCAGTCTGTTGATCCGTACCGGGCGCTCGACCTAGTCCGAGATCGATTCGACCAGGATATAGAGAAGCGAGCGTACCGAACTGCTCGGCGATCACCAAGGGTGCGTGATTCGGCAGCATGATGCCGCCAGAACCTACCCTGATGCGCTCCGTGGCTGCCGCTACATGCCCGATGACAACCGCCGTTGCACTACTAGCGATACCTTGCATGTTGTGGTGCTCGGCTACCCAGTAGCGAACGAAGCCTAGACGTTCAGCAGTTCGCGCTAAAGGAATTGTGTTAGCTAATGCCTTCCCTGCGTCGCTTCCTTGTACGATCGGCGCCAAATCCAATACTGATACACGAACTCGATCGTCGGACTTGGCTGGTACTGACGGATTCGTCCCGTCATTTACTGGCTCGGACACTACTAACGCATGGCACCAGAAAGATCCACCGCAACATCCGACTGATCTTGAAGATGGGGCAGCACGTAAAGTGGATCCGCGAACCCGTCACGAATCGACCGCGTCCGAAGAGCGTTAATCGTTCCAGTTGGCAGACGATGAAACTCTGGCTCTTCCATGCGTTCCGCAATTCGTTTTACCGCCCACTCGGAATTGACGCTGGCTATCGCATTGTCGAACCAATTCGCAATCAATTCGGGTTCCCACACGTTCTCGCTTTCAGCGTAGAACTTGTAGCGCTTCTCTCTCGTATCGCCAATCATCAAGAACTGGCTAATCTCGCAACCGTGTTCCGCATTAAGTTTCTCGACTGCACTGATTACGTGGGACTCGGCAAGTCGTTCACCGTTGATGTTGGTACTGCTTGATCCGTTCTGAACGAATTCGAACGTCGGCGTGTTATGAACTTTTCCCGTAACTCTTACGATCTGATCAGTTTGCAGACGATACAAACCCGATCGGGTCGTGATGATCACGTAGTACTCCTGGCCAACTACCAACTCATCTAGTAGCTTTAACTGCCCGAATCCCGCCTCCCAAGGTGCTCGTTCGGCGAATTCATAAAAGTTCCGATGGAAGGATAGAAGACAAGCGTTTGTTCTTGTATCAACGTTAATCGTTCCGAATGAAGCACTAGACTGATAGCCGAGTTCGATGACGGGCGTTCCAGTCGGTAACTGCATGCGCAAATACTGAAGCGCTGATCGGCAACTACCGGCGGTCCAACAGATCACACCTCTAATGCTCGGCCAGAAGTCGGCAAAAGTCTTACGACCTTCTTTCTCAGCAAGTGTTCGTAATTCGTCAGCCCGTTTGGGGTTCGCACGCAAGAGTTGCTTACCGCGTACCGCTCGTTGAATGTGCTCTGGAAGGATCCCGTGTTCGATCACGTCGCAGAGAGCTTCAAAATTTCGATTGATCACATCGAGTAGATGGATAAACGTTGCAGGATTCGCCGTCACCAGGCAGGTGACGTTGGTCTCTGCGAGCGCTACGATCGCATGCGCCAAATACCTAGTCTCAGGGTCTTTGATTGCAGCAATTTCTGGACTAGAGATGCATCGACGCCGCATAAAGGTCGGCAAGTGACGATACAGAAAACCAATGGCGGTACCCTGAGGTAGTCCTGTATTAGAGTACGACATGGGCTCGCCTTCAAGCAAGGTGAAGACTCGGTTTCGCCACAAACCGTAATAGCGTAACCACGCATAAGCCGTCAATCTGATATCACGGCGAGCGTCTCTCAGCGCGTTAGGCGAGAACGGGAAAGCCTTGAAGTTTTTGGGATCTGCATTGTGATTGAGATAGACAAACTTGGCAGCACACAACAGGTACTTTCGCGATGTTTCCTGCAAACGTAAGTCGTTCTTAATCGCCTCATAGGTAGATAAGCCAACTTGCTCGCGAAATTCGTCAAGATCATGAATTACGTTGAACCGATACATTCTGCCAATCTGCGAGTCTTTGTTGTCTCGCAAAATGCGTTTCAGCAACGCGACTTGGACGTTACGAGGTCTTTTCGTCAGTCGAATCAACCGCTGGAATGCGTAGCCGTCGAACAGACCACGGAGTATCCAATATGCCCCGTAGGCAATCCAATTGATCACCAACGTTTAACGACGTAGCGATCGCTCGTGATGAGTATTCTGAGCCCAGTGTTTACTGCGTTCGAGGGATACATCGAGAGACGGTGTCTTACGACTGTATGGACGTAGCTGGCAATTATTGTGATTTCGCTCACAACTGTTGTACATAGGACCGTCGACGCTCTAGACTCCTCAGAGATCAATCAATAAAACTCAACGATTGTGTGTGACGAGTCGTATACCGCCGACATGGCTCGTTGTTTGGGATTAGAAACGGTAAATTACCTGCAAGGTTCAGTGACGTGACCAGAGAGAAATAACCTACTCATTTATTATTTAGGTGATCTCGCCAGTTTAGCTGGTAATTACTTGAGTTTCCGTTCAGCAGATAGGGTAAACGTAAATGAGCGATTGGTTTTCGATCCAAGATAAGGTTGCGCTCGTGACTGGAGGTTCACGAGGCATCGGTGAAATGATCGCCGCTGGTTTTTTACAACACGGGGCAAAGGTCTACGTTAGCTCACGAAAGGCGGATGTCTGTGACGCAACGGCGGCTAGACTTCAAGAGAAATACGGTGGTAGCTGCAATTCCATTCCAGCGGATCTCTCCGAACTATCGGGCATTGAAACGCTGGTCTCTCGATTGAGCGAGTACGAGTCGCACTTAGACATTCTTGTCAACAATGCCGGTTCAACGTGGGGAGCACCAATCGATGAGTTTCCCGAGATTGGTTGGGACAAGGTAATGGATACGAATGTGAAGGGCATCTTCTTCATGATCCAGAAGTGCCTTCCCCTGTTACGTGAATCTGCGACCCAAGAGGATCCCTCTCGAGTAATCAACATTGGTTCAGTGGACGGAATCAAGACGCCTGGATTCGATAACTTCTCATATGGTCCGTCGAAAGCAGCCGTTCACCACTTAACGCGTCAGATGGCAGCACACCTTGTTCGAGAGAACATCATCGTGAACGCCATCGCACCGGGTCCGTTTCCGTCGTGGATGCTTAGTGCCGGGGTCGGGTTTGGCGGCCAAGTAGAAGGAGCGGACTGGGAGTCAGTCGGACGCGGCAACCCGAGGAAACGAGTAGGCACAATGGAAGATATCGCCGGTCTCGCAATCTTCTTAAGCTCGCGTGCGGGTGCATATACGGTAGGTGAAACCATTACGTGCGATGGCGGTGCAGTCGCGGTATCGTGAGTAACCATCGAGTGTCTGCGGAAACGGGAGAAAAGGCAGTAGAACTAACGGTCGCGAGACGTAACAATGTGCACTCATCCTGCAATTGAAGCGTCACTCATCCTAAGTTAGAGGGATATAGCAATCAGGTTCGACGACTACCTACTCGATCCTAAGTTTTTCGACGAGTTCCTTAAACCCGATCGACAACCGCGAGACTATGCGCAACCGCTATACGACGCCTTTGCAGAGATGCCTCCTGAGCGGATGGCGGCGATTCAAGAACGCGTAACTCGATCGTTTACAAATGAAGGTATTTCGTTCACCCTTTACGACGAAGACGAAGCGACTGAACGCATCATTCCAATTGATGCAATCCCGCGTGTCGTCCCACACGACGAATGGCTCACGATCGAATCAGGCTTGAAGCAGCGAGTCAGTGCGTTAAATCGCTTCTTGCATGACGTTTACCACGATGCCCAAATCGTCAAAGACGGCGTGATACCCGTCGATATCGTCAAGAGTTGCCCCCAGTATCGCTTAGAAATGCATCGTGTGACCACGCCGAATGACGTTTATGTGGGTATTTGTGGCAGTGACATCGTGAGGACGAACGACGGCTATCGCGTTCTCGAAGACAACCTGCGTGTACCGTCGGGTGTTTCCTACATGATTGCAAATCGACGCGCCGTAAAGTCCAACATGCCACGTATTTTTCGCCAAAACAACGTTATGGAAGTTGAGCAATACGGTCGGTACCTATTCGAAACACTACGGGAGCTAACTTGGACGCAAACAAGCGAACCATCGATCGCGTTACTCACACCCGGGATATTCAATGCCGCTTTTTACGAGCACGTGTTCCTCGCGCATGAAATCGGTGCAGCTCTTGTCGAAGGACAAGACCTGGTTGTAAATGATGGTTTCGTTTATATGCGGACAACAACCGGACTTCGAAAAGTAGACGTTATTTACCGTCGACTCGACGACGATTTCATTGATCCTCTAACGTTTCGCCGCGATTCTGCATTAGGCGTACCTGGTCTCATGCATGCGTTTAAACTCGGAAACGTCTCATTGGTTAACGCGCCTGGTACGGGGGTAGCTGACGATAAGAGCGTCTACGTATATGTTCCTGACATGATCCGCTACTACCTCAGCGAAGAACCTATATTGCAGAACGTCGACACATTCATGTGTCGACGACCGAAAGACCTTGAATACACTCTCGATAACCTGGACAAGCTCGTGGTCAAGACAGTAGGCGGTTCCGGTGGATACGGGATGTTGATCGGTCCGCAGGCGACAATAAAGGAGCGTAGTGATTACGCGCAAGGCATTCGAGATGATCCTGAGAATTTCATCGCCCAGCCACTACTAGAACTGTCGCGATCTCCGTGTTGGATCGACGGTGCTCTTAGACCGCGCTGCGTTGACCTACGACCATTCATACTGCAAGGCGCGGAAACAAGAATCGTTAGTGGCGCATTCTGTCGTGTTGCATTGCCTGAAGGCAGCTACGTGGTCAACTCTAGTCAAGGCGGAGGTGGAAAGGACGTGTGGGTTGTACGAGATTGAGCAGTGCTAGCACGAAGCGCTGAATGTTTGTATTGGATGGGCCGCTATCTAGAAAGGACGGAACACCTATGCCAACTCCTAGGGGTGCAAATCGGTGCACTTATTGACCGACCTGTTCGAGAATTGACTTTCGGATGGCATCGGATCTACAAGCACCTTCGTGAAACACCGCCTTCAAGTAGTCAAAAGGAGGAGTTTTCATTTACGGACGACGAGTCACTCGCCGATGCGTACACACTCACCGATGACTTGACGTTCGAACCGAACAACAAGTACTCCATTTGGAGTTGCTTCGCGCAAAGTCGAGAGAACGCGCGCCAAGTGCGGCATTGCATCTCTGAAGACATGTGGAGTTCATTGAACCTTAGCTATCTCCGCGTTCGCGACGCTACTCTGGCAGATATATGGCAAGATGAGCCTGAGCAGTTCTACGTCGATTTAGTCCGTGACGTCAACACGTTCTTTGGTATGGCATCCGTTTCGATGTATCGCGATGAAGGATGGGATTTCCTACAGCTTGGTAAGACGATCGAACATCTGCAATTGCGTGTGAATCTACTCGCGATTCAATCGCAGGACAGCATACCTTTACCGTCCGATGGTACGAGAGATTTCGAATGGACCAGTATTCTCAACGCATATCGCGCCAGTGGTGCATATCAACAAAACTACGGTGTTGATATCAGCGCTGACGACGCGTTGGACATGCTCGTCTCAAATGCTGACCTTCCTAATTCGCTTATGTATGCGATTACTCGTACCGACGAGAGAATCCGAGACTTGGATATCGCGCCAGACGCTAAGTCAGGCGATTCAGCGTTGCGGTTTTCAGGTCGACTGAAGTCGCTCGTCGCACACGAATGGCCTGATACAGACGACCGAACGCGCATGCTCGTTCTGATCGGTAATTTGGCAGATCGACTACACGACCAGATCGCGGAGGCATGGTTCAACTATCGAAACGAAAATGCTTCGAGGCAGTTCTAATGCCACAATTTATGCGTTACGACATCAAACATACGACGTCATACCGGTATGAAGAGAACATCAGTTCGTGTGTGATGTCGCTTTGTATGCAACCCCGCAATCACCGAGGCCAGTCGGTAAGTAGCTTCCTCATCCATACAACGCCCATTACGTCTTTCAGTGTGGAATTTGATGCGTTCGGAAATCGACATCATTTTTTCGATATTGATCATCCGCACGATCAACTCGACATTACGGTCTCAGCGGTCATCGAACGCGCGTTGCGTGACCCGCCTAACGAGTCGTTTTCTCTCCCAATCAGGTCGTGGACAGAACTCGAAGCGTTAAAAAACGATTGGGACATGTGGGAATTCCTTCGCTCTACAGCTTTGACTACGGTTTCAGAATCGCTAAACGATTGGCTCTTGACCGTTCCAATATCTGAAAACGACGACCCCTACACCCGTTTAAAACGCCTGACCCAGCACATGTTCAAGACGTTCGAATATCAACCAGGCTCAACACATGTCGATTCGACCATTGACCACTTTCTTGAAATCCAGGCAGGCGTCTGTCAGGACTATGCGCATCTGATGATTGCGGTCGCACGTTTCTGGGGAATTCCCGCTCGTTACGTGTCCGGATATCTATACGACAGAGAGGAACAAACATTACGTGCAGCAAATGCAACCCATGCATGGGTCGAATGTTGGCTTCCTCAACTCGGATGGATGCCATTTGATCCAACAAACGCTAAGGTTGACGACGAAAATCTAATCACCGTCGCAATTGGTCGCGACTATCGTGACGTCGCACCTTCTCGAGGAATCACATTCGGTGGCGGGCGGAGTGAACTATCTGTTGGCGTCGACGTGAAGCGTCAATGGACCGAATCGAATCCCCAAGCAAGCGATCACCAAACTACGCAACAGTGAAATTCGGCTATTGCGCTAAAGGTCCTCTAAGGAACTCGCCACTCTGACTACCCGTGTGGACGTTGCGCTCTAGAAAGACCTCGCCATTAACGATCGTGTTTTTGATCCCGTGCGCTACCTGCTTCAGACGTCGTGCACCCGAAGGTAAGTCATGTACGACTTCCGGCATATCAGGACCTATCGTATCTGCATCGAAAATCGTTATGTCCGCTGCGTTGCCAACCTTCAGCAAACCCCGGTTCTTCAAACCCCATCGTGTTGCTGGCACACTCGTCACAAGTCGAACTGCAGCCTCAAGCGTCAATGCGTTTTCCTCGCGAACCCAATGCTTGAACAGGTGTGTTTGAAGTGAGCTGTCCATGATTTGCGATACGTGAGCTCCTGAATCCGAAAACGTGCAGACTGTGTTCGGGGTTTTAATTAGATCAATCACCTCTGAGTCGATCTCGTTCGCAATGGGTTGTCGGAACATTGCTTTGAAATCGCTTTCAACAGCTAAATCAATCATCAGTTCTACAGGCGAAATCCCCTTCTCTGCCGCGAGTTCGTCCATCCGCGTGGTACCGCCCGACGGTTCGTCGAGCAAGTATGTCCAATGCCAGTCCGGCGGACGCACTTCTGCTCCAATTGCTCGATGTCGTTCACTCGGGTGAGAAGCGATTTCGACGAGTTTGGCTTTTATTTCCGGATCACGTAACTTGGCAATCTGTTCATCTTTTGGTAGGCGTCGGATATCGCGCCAATGTTCCCAACTATCGAACGGCGTACGCGTTTCAAAACTCAATATCACGTTCAGAGCGCGCGAGTGCACTTGAGTGAACATTTCGCCGCCTGCAGCATTTACGTCCTGCACGAAATCGAGATACCCTCGCCAAAACTCAGGCGCGCGTCGCGAACTGAACATCCCAAATGTCACCGGTACGCCGTAATCGACTGATAGTTCTCGAAGGCGGTTTTGATAGTCTTGTAGCCGGTCTGGATGACGACCTGTATCTTCCGACGCGATCTCAAAAATGCCAGCTCCAGTCTCTCGCATCTTCGTCGCAATGTACTTGACTTCAGACCAGTCCGCGATTCGGCTTGCTACAGGCTTCCGGTCCGCTGTCTCATGGTTGCGCGTGCGTGATGTGGAAAAACCAATCGCGCCCGCTTTCACGGCATCTTGAACGATTGATGCCATCGTCTTCAGTTCGTCTTCTGTCGCACTCTCCTCAAACGCTCGCTGGCCCATCACGTACGTCCGTAGTGCGCTATGCCCGACATAGCCCGCATAGTTGATGCCTTTCGGCGTGGCGGCTACCGCATCCATGTATTCTGGATAGGTTTCCCAACGCCACTCGATTCCTTCTAGCATCGCTTCACGAGAGATGTCCTCGGCGCGTTCTAAATTCCGAAATACAAGATCGGCTTCGCTTTCACGACATGGCGCCAATGTGAATCCGCAATTTCCCATTACGACACTGGTGACACCGTGATAACAGGAGCATGATCCGAGCTGATCCCAAAAAACCTGCGCGTCCATGTGGGTATGACCGTCGATGAAACCTGGCGAAACAACGTGACCATCGGCGTCGATAGTCCTTTCAGCCTTCTCGTTCAATTTACCGATCGCAGTGATCAGACCATCCTTGACCGCAACATCAGCTTGAATGCCCGGCGAGCCGGAACCGTCTACTACGAGTCCGTTTTGAATCAGTAGGTCGTGAGCCACGCGTTTCACTTCCGATCAAAGAGATGTCGAATGCTAACACGCCGACCTCAATTCATAACAACCGACCCGCAACGCACCACCTTCTCATATGGTGAAGTGAAGATCTAAAAACGATGCCCTCTATACTTGCGCCAAAATCATCGGACGCCCCATGAAATTCGGCATCTTCTACGAACATCAGCTTCCCCGTGATTGGCAACAAGATAGTGAACATCGCCTACTCAAGAATTCGTTAGCACAAATTGAGCTTGCTGACCAATTGGGATTTGATTACGCGTGGGAAGTCGAACACCACTTTCTAGAGGAGTATTCCCACTCGTCCGCACCTGAGGTATTTCTCGCAGCGGCTAGTCAGCGTACGAAGAACATCCGATTAGGTCACGGTATTGTTCAGATGACCACAAACCACCCCGCTCGCGTCGCCGAAAAAATCGCGACGCTAGACCTGGTCTCAGATGGTCGTGTCGAACTCGGGCTAGGCGAAGGCGCTTCCGTCACGGAATTGCATCCCTTCAACCTGCGATTTAGAGATAAGCGGGACGTCTGGGAAGATGCCGTCCGATGCACGCTTCCGATGTTTTGGAACCATGGATGGGAATACGACGGTGAGTTCTTCAAGTTTCCGTTGCGCGCTGTCGTGCCTAAACCTCTCCAGAAACCCCATCCACCTCTGTGGGTAGCGTGTTCCCAGCTCGATACCATCAAGTATGCCGCACATCGAGGTATGGGCTCACTATGCTTCAAGTTTGTTAGTCTTGACGCTGCGCGAGCTTGGGTCAACGCGTACTACAACACGTTCGTTCGCGATTTAGAGAAACTCGAAGAGTACGAGACGAATCCCAATATCGCGGTTGTCAGTGGCTTCATGTGCGCTGAAACAGATGATCAAGCGTGGGAAAAGGCCGACGGCTGGACGTTCTTCCAGTTCGCACTACAGCTATACAACAAGGAAGGACCTTTCGCGCCTGGTTCGGTAAATTTCTGGGAGCGCTATCAGGAGTGGAAGCAAACTCCCGCTGGTCAAAAACGGTCCGGAAGCGAACTCATTGGATCTCCCGACACCATTCGTAACAGATTACGCGAGCTAGAACAATCCAACGTTGACCAGGTTATCTTGCTCAACCAAGCAGGTAAGAACACACACGAGGATATTTGTTCAAGTTTGGAATTGTTTGCGAAGGAAGTCATGCCAGAATTCCAAGCGCGTCATGGCGAGCAGGAAGCTTGGAAGGCCGCTGTATTGAATGGCGAGATCGAACTCGAAGACCTTGACACGGATCCTTTCAACTTCGCGGCGCGCGGGAAACCCACTTTGCCGTCATCCCGAGAAAAGAAGAACGCTATTTCTGGCGTCGTTGGCCGACCAGAAGCAGAATCTATCACCTGACCGAGCACCAGGACTAGATTTCAGTTTTGCCTCAACTGAATCCGCGTCAGTATTAGCAGAGAATTAAGGTAACTATTTGATTTATTTGGATTTAATCTGGTTCTTCAACTCTGAATAAGTTTATTAGACCTTGCGCTGAGAACGCGCCTGTCGCCGATAGTTTGCTGACGATCCAACCTGATAACGCCGCCACACCGACGAGCGCAGTAATGACCAGCATGTACCCCATAACCAGAAGAAAGACAGTTACTGCTTCCACCACTCCTACACTCTCTCCTGTAGCGCGACGCGCTTCGACAAAGTAGTCTAGTATGGGCACGAGAACACCCATCCCCAGGATCACGTCGCTAAAAACCATCGCGATCACGACCATCACGCAGCTGATCGCGCCTGCTACCGCCGGATGGGACAAATTCATCTCGTAACTACAGTTTTTTCGACGTTGACGTCGGTAGATCGGTCGTCAACGACTGCTACCGTTTGAGGACAATCCTGCTTCTGCAAGTCTAGGTAGATTCCCCAAGCGAAAAGTACACACAGAAGCAAACAGGACACAATCACCCCTGTGCCTACCAACTTCATTGCATAGGGTTGTCGTGGTGGTTCAACTGTATTTTGAAAGTTGTCCATTTGATCCTCAAGCAGTTTGTAGTGAAACGAATCGGGCGTAAATTCCGTCTTGATCCATGAGTGATTGGTGGTCACCAGATTCAACGATCGCACCTTCATCCATCACGTAAATACGATCGGCGGCGCGTATGGTTGATAAGCGATGGGCAATGACGATCACGATCCGACCTTCTCTCGCCATGCGTAAATTACGCACGAGCTCGTTCTCGGTCCGAGGATCTAGCGCCGCTGTCGGTTCGTCGAGAATCAGAACCGGTTTATTCGAAACCAACGCTCGCGCAATCGCAATACGTTGCTTTTGCCCTACGGATAGCTTTGCGCCCGCTTTGCCGAGATTTGTTTCGTAACCTTCAGGCAAGTTGTCAATGAATTCGTGAGCGCCAGCGACGCGTGCCGCGTCTTGAACATCGCTAATCGCAGCATCCCGCCGACCCATGCGAATATTGTTTGCTATGGTGTCATTAAAGACCGATGTTTCCTGGAATACGAATGAGACTTGCTCTCGAAGTCTGACCAGATCGTCTCCATCTGGCTCGATGCCATCAACAAGCAATCTACCTTTGGTAGGCGAGATCAGTGCTGGAATCAGGTATGCAAGTGTGGTCTTACCTGCACCTGTCGGACCAGAAATAGCGATCATCTCCCCGATGTGGGCGTGTAAATTGATGTCGCGCAGAACTTCCCTGCCGCCCGGATAACTGTACGAGACATCCTCTAGCTCGATAGACTGGGTCAATGCGAGCGATGAGTCGGTCGCCTGTAGCTCGCTAACAGGGTCCACGTTTTCTAATTCGCTATCCAAAATCATGAATACTCGATGCATTCCCGCAATCCCTTCCTGCAGAGTCAACCACAACCGGCCGAGCCAACCAGCTGATGCGGAAATTGCGCCGTAGTAACCCCAAATCACAAACCAATCGCCCGGCGAGTACTCCTGATTGATGAACGGTACAGCAAGGTAGTAGAACACGATATACACCATGTTCGCACCAATCACAAATCCGATGAAGTTACCGCTCACGCCAACTAAGACAACCTGACGAAAGCGCGAGAACGAAAACCAGCTCGCTTTTCTAAATTTTTCTACGTAAATGTCGGTGCTGCCAATGCCTTGCACCGCCATCATGTTCGCTAGTCCCTCTTCTATGACCGCTGTTGCTCTTGAACCCGCTTCACGCGCCAGTGTGCCGTATTTCCGGGACAGCTTCGCGATATAGAGCATCAGGACAAAGTTCAGTGGTCCTACTGCGATTGCACCCCAGACGACAACAGGTTCGTTTCGGAATATGACGAACATCACAAGAATCGTCGTTACGAGATTAACAAACGAGGTTACTGGTCCGACCCAGAGATTAAAGATGATGTTCGAAACGCCGGGTGTGTCATACATCGCGCGATAGACGACGTCACCGTTGGCTCTGTTCGACAACTCCGTAATACTGTGAGATTTAAAACGATGGAAAATGTCGCTACGTAAAGTGTGGTTGAGTCGTTGAGCGACTCGAATATGCCAGAGCGACTCGAATAAGCCATACAAACCACTGACCAGTGAATGCATGTTGTTTGCCGCGTTCTCTGAACGCGTCGCTATGTCCTCGCCTTCTGCTAACCAAGCAACTGCACTTGATCGCTGTGCACCGTCCGTCCCGTAAGCGCCAACCAAAACGAGCATCGTGATGAATAGAGTACCAAGGAAAAACGCGGTTTCGTACACCGAAAGCGTCAACATAAAGTCGATGATCGGCAAGAAAAAGAATGGCACATTCGCATCACTGGGTGGACTGATGTCTCGAACGACGATGAAGTCAACAATCGCTTTACCCGTTAGTGGTAGTAACAAGATCCAGAAAATACTTGTCGCCTGCGTCATGCCTTTGACGGCTAATTCGAAGTCGTATCGCAGTGAGTACTTCAATGCACGACCCACGGTCTGGATCGCGATCCTGCCGCTAATCATCGACTCACTCATGCCGTTTCATCAAGTTGCTGTGAGGTCGCAAGCTCAGCTTCGACAAAGCGCTGATACTCGCCGTCGGGTTTGGCGATCAGTTCATTGTGAGTGCCGTAATCTGCAATCGCTCCGTCGCGAATAAATGCAATTCGGTCCGCTTGGCGAATCGTTGAGAGTCGATGCGTTACGAGGAAGACAGTCCGAGCTTGAGCCCACTCCTTCAGATTGGCCATGATGCGTCGTTCCGTTTCGGCATCTAACGAAGCGGTGGGTTCGTCCAAGATCAGAATTGGTGTGTCCTTGAGAATGGCGCGCGCAATCACAAGCCGTTGACGTTGTCCGGTGGACAATTTGCTCGCACGCTCGCCTAAGAATGTCTCATAGCCGTCGGGCAATTGTTCGATAAATTCGTCTGCACAAGCGATTCGTGCCGCATGTTTGATTTCATCGAGGGTCGCATCTTGACGCGCGTACGCAATGTTCTCACGCACACTAAGCGAGAACAGAATGTTTTCCTGTGTCGCAAGTGTGATTTTTTCACGCACCGACTCGAAGGTAAATTCCCGAATGTCCTGATCATTGATCCGGATCGATCCGCCTTGGAACTCAAATAGGCGGAGCAAAAGCAACATCAACGTCGATTTACCCGAGCCGGTTGGTCCCATGATGGCGGTCACTTCACCTAGTTTCGCGTCAAACGTAATATGCTCGAGGACGCTTCGTTCCGGATAGGCGAACTGCAGATCGACAAACCGAATATCGGACTCAATCACATCGAGAGGTACAGCACCAGGTCGGTTTTGGATCTCGGGCGCCAGGTCAAGTATCTGGTAGACGCGATTTAGACCCATCGCCATATCCTGCGCGCGACCCCATAGAAGAAACAGAAATTGGATATTCGAAACGCCCCCTCGAGCCCTTGACCGCGCGGCGTCTTGTGCACCTAAACTCCATACGGCGAAGCCAAAAAGCGTCAGTAAGTCACTTGCGAAAGTTGGTATTTGCTCGAATGCAAGAACCGCCGCGTAGAGTTCAATGAAAGCCAGTGGTAGTGCCGCCAGCATGAACGCGACGAAACCGTAGAGTAAGAGTCGTACGCGAGCGTTGTGGGCGGCAACGAACGCGTTGACTGAGGCGTTCTCGAAGATAAGCTGCCTTTCTCGCTCAAGTCCATTTACTTTGATCGTGCGGATCCCCTCAATCGATTCTTGAATCGTCGACGTAAGGTTCGAATTGCGCATACGAGCTTCGAGGAACAGATGTCGGAGCTTTGCGGACATCAGATTCGCGAGAACGACGAGTGGAACCCAAGTGAACAGAATCGCAATCGCCAAGAGTGGACTAAAGAACATCACGACGAATATTCCGATGAAAAACCTCACGCTCATCAGAAATGGATCGATCACCAAAGACTGAATGATCTGGGTGACCATCGCGCTATCTTGGAATAGTCGATATATGCCATCACCTGTTTTCGAGTCGGCATGAAATTTCAACGACAGGTGGTGCAGTTGCGACATCAAGTGCATTCGCAAGTTCTGATTGATGTTCTGCATCACCCAGACGCGGTAATAATCGCCGCCGTTTTCGATCATGGCACCTAACGTACTGAACATCACAGCGAGCATGACGATTAGAGGTACGAGCTGGAATCGTTGATCAGCCGTTAACGCTTCAACATGTACCCAAAGATCGTGGTCCAAGAAAAGTATCGAAGCGGAAACGGCCGCGACAGGCTGATCCAAAATCACGTTTTGGTAGATCATCGTCAGAATCGTGATACCCCAGAACGTATTCCACGCAGTGGCGATCACACTAATTCCCACGAAACCTACTACATGCCACGCCATCGGTCGGATGTACGGCCATCCGCGCAAAAAGATGCCAACGATATCGGCGAAATGCACTTTATCCGGCTCGATGCGACGCATGCGTTCGCTGTCGACACGCATACCTTCGATAGAGCGCCGAATGAATCCGCGACGGTCTTGCCTACGATTCGGCGTTGGTTCTTCTTGAATGACTAACTATTCCAAATAGGCTCTTTACTATCGAGTCAGCCGCTCTCTATCATCGAGTGACGAGAGGTTTCCACTAGCAGCGATAACCGAAGTCCTTACATCCCAAATTGAACGCGATGAAATCAACTGATTCTGACCCGAATATTCGATCAATGAAATGCAAACGTCGTGTTTATATCCGTTGACTTAATCCCAAAATACGCGGCTACATGGTTTGAGTGAGTTTCCAAGCGAATGTAGACTATCAACCTATTTCGCGCCAGAGGACCGTGAGGTCTAAGCCTATCATCGCGAGAGATCATCAATCGACTTTTTGAATAAGGACACGTAATGCAGTTTGGTGTACAGGTAAATTGCTATCAAACGGATTGGAGCGCGATCGAAACTTCAATCAATGCCATGGAAGCTGGCGACTGGGACAGCATTTGGTTTGCAGATCACTTTCTACCGCCAAGTCGCCCGAATGCAGAACAGGGTACTGCATTCGAGGGCTACACCCTTATTGCAGTCGCAGCAGGTATGACCAAGAAGCTGCGCATGGGTCACTTGGTACTCGGTAATCCATATCGAAGTCCTGGACTTCTCGCGAAAATGGCGACAACACTTGACCAAGCGTCAAAAGGTCGATTTACATTAGCGCTCGGAGCAGGATGGTTCAAACGTGAACACGAAGCCTACGGGTGGGAGTTCAAGTCCATGAGAGAACGACAAGATCGATTTCAAGAAGCTTGCGAACTCATTCGATTGCTTTTCACGTCTAAAGAACCGGTGACTTACAGTGGTAAGTACTACCAACTCGACAATGCCCCGATGAGCCCCGGGTGTTATCAGCAACCCCATACTCCGATCATGGTGGGCGGTACGGGCGAACGACGGACATTAAGAACGCTCGCCATGTTTGGCGACGTAATGAACATGGATGGCTGGGCAGGACAAGGCATGTCGATGGAGATTTACCAGCATAAGGTAAGCGTACTTGAGCAGCATTGCGCCGATGTCGGTCGAGACCCAGCCGAGATTCAAAAAACACTCCTAATGCCCCTACTCATCACTGAGAACAAAGAACACATTGAAGGATTTCAACGCCGGTTAGGACGTGGTTCGATGGCAGGTCCTAAGAACGAGGTAATTGATCGCATTGGTGCATTCGAAAAGGCAGGCGTTTCCGAAATCATGTTTGGTGGCGTTCAAACAGGTGACGTTGAAGCCTATGAACGTATCGAAAAAGAGATTGTGGGGGCTTTTCGCTAGGACGCCACCCTACTAACAAGTCAGCCTTCGGTAGGCGAACACCTTGACACGTGTATAGGTGTCCAAGTAGTATTTCGCCCTCGCATTTTCGTTCTTGGAGTCATTTATGCCACACGACATAGTAATCCGCGACGGCGAAATCGTCGATGGTACCGGTAGCTCATCTTTTCACGGCGATCTCGCCATCGATGACGGATTAATCTCTGCTGTCGGTAAAGTCGAAGGCAAAGGCGATCGTGAAATAGACGCGACTGACCATGTCGTGAGTCCGGGGTTTGTCGATCTTCATACTCACCTCGATGCACAAATTGGCTGGGATCCTTTGCTAACTCCTGTAAGTTGGCACGGTGTCACAACCGCGCTGATGGGTAACTGCGGCGTGACATTCGCACCTTGCAAACCGAGCGACCAAGAACTGCTCGCAGGCATGATGGAAACGGTGGAGGATATTCCAAAGCATGCCATCCTCACCGGTCTACCTTGGGATTGGGAAGACTATGGCGGTTACCTCGACGCCCTCGAAAAACTGAATCCAGCGGTAAACGTGGCTGGTATGGTTGGGCACTGCGCCGTAAGGTTTTACGTCATGGGTGAGCGTGCCGTCGAAGAGCAAGCTTCGGATGACGAGTTAAGACAAATGGCCGAGGTCGTTGGCACTTCGCTGGATAAAGGCGCAATTGGCTTCTCAACCAACCGCTACGAACCCCACAAGCTGCCTGACGGGCGCTCTATTCCGGGAACTTTTGCCGATCCAAAAGAGCTTGTCGCAATCGCGGAAGCAGTAGGACCACGAAACGGATTGATGCAAGCCGTTGGCGCAGACTTTGATGTATTAAGGAAGATCAGCGACACGACCAATGGGCGAGTCCTTTTCAGCTACGGTACAGGTCCGCAGGAAGGTTCGGGTGAAATGCAAGCTAAGCATCTCGCGCGACTATGTGAAGGTCGCGACATTACTGCAATCACACAGGTGCGTGGCTCTGGTTTCATGTTTGGTTTGCAGTCCGCATTGCCTGTCCAAGGTGAAACTTGGGCGAAGGTCCGTGAAATGGATCTTCAAGGTCGCCTCAGCGCGATTAATGACCCAGAAACTCGCGCGAAGTTGATCGAGGAAGGGAAAGCCGGCAATTCTCGGTTCCCACTGAATAACGTTTATTACCTCGGTCACGGCGACGTACCGAACTACGCAGCTGGGCCAGAGGCGAGTTTGCAGAGCATGTCTGAGCAGGCGGGAGAACATTGGGTTGAAACATTCGTCCGCGTCTCGCAGGAGAGTAACGGCAAAGGTCTATTCAATCTGCGTATGTTCAATCAGAGCTTGAAAGAGCTCGGCGACCTATTCAAGAGCGAACATTGTCTCCCGAGTCTCGGCGATGCTGGAGCTCATGTTTCGCAGATCATGGATGCGGGATGGGCAAGCTTTACAGTAGCACATTGGATTCGCGAAACAGGCTTATATACACTTGAGGAAGGCGTTCGTCGACTGACATCCGGTCCGGCGCGAGTCCTCGGCCTAAGTGATCGCGGCACCCTTAAGGAAGGTATGCGTGCGGACGTCAATGTGTTTGACCTCTCCAGAGTAGCAGAACGACAACCAGAACTCGTTCACGACTTCCCAGGTGGTGCGCCACGCTATATTCAAAAATCGTTTGGCTACAAGACGACGATCGTTAATGGACAGATAAGCCTTGAAGACGGGGAACATACAGGCGTAAGAGCCGGTACCATTCTCCGACATCAAGCTTAAGAGTCTCTGAATTCACAAGGCACCGTGCATTGCACGGTGCCTTGTTCTATATAAATAACTCAAATTCCACGCGCCCATGATGTGCGCAGCAAAGAACGTTCTGTGACCGATTTCAGTACGCCTCGACAATTAGGCACGACTGCACTGCGCGTGTCGCCGTTAGGTTTTGGTGGCGCTTGGATCGCAACCCCGGACGTGCAAATACAAGATGTCGTCGAAACTGTCCGCGCAGCATGGGTGAACGGCGTACGCCTGTTTGACACGGCTCCTTGGTACGGTACTGGACGATCCGAACGACGGCTAGGACTGGGTCTCGCAGAACTCCATGTCCCGCGAGATAAATATGTCCTGAATACGAAGGTAGGTCGGACGCTTGAACCCGAATACGTCGTGGACTGTACGAATGACAGTGAGGCAGCGGATGGAACGGCACGAACACCTCGCGATACCGAAACTGGCTTTCGTGTGCACTTCGACTATTCATACGACGCAATTCATGAACAGCATCGCGACTCTCTTCAACGTCTCGGTTTATCTCGAATAAACACCTTAACGCTACACGACATTGACTATGGCTATCATCCAACGCAGCTTGAGGAGGTCCTGCACCAACTCTCTAACGATGGGCTAAAAGGTGCAACCGCTCTGAATGAACTCAAATCTAGCGGACAAATCGATGCAATCGGTATGGGCTGTAATCTCGAAACTAAGAACGCTTTCAGTTGGGAGGATTCCTCCCACGAAGACCTAGTAGAACGCGTAATGTCACTCGTCGATTTGGATTTCCTAATCGTTGCGGGTGGCTATACCTTACTCGAAACTCGCGCACTCCGAAGGGTTTTTCCGGCATGCGCACAAAGAAACATCAGTGTGATCATCGCAAGCCCCTTTGCAGGAGGTTGGCTGGTCAATCCGAACAAAGTGGGTTACATGTATAGCAGAATGTCCGGCTTGGATGCACCGATACATATCCAAGAACGAACCAAAGGTCTACACGACGTTTGTTCTGAGCTAGATGTACCAATCGGCGTCGCCGCATTGCAGTTCGTTCTTAACCATCCCGTGGTGTCGGCGGCAATCCCAGGGGCGGCGAGTCCGATCGAAGCGAATAGTAGTCTTGAGTTTATTGAATTCGACATACCACGTGTATTTTGGGAAACGTTGCGTGAAAGAAACCTCCTATCGCAGGACGCACCATGTCCAGGCGACGGTTAAATAGACATCATGGGCAAACAAACTCGAGATATTGAGAGCATTTCTGGCTTATATAAGTCGCTGTTATCTGAAGTCGGCGAGGACGCTGACCGAGAAGGTCTGGTCAAAACGCCTACCCGAGCGGCACGTGCGCTTGACTTTTTAACACAGGGCTACCATCAGACGTTAGACGAGGTCGTCAACGGCGCATTGTTCACGTCAGAATTGAGCGAGATCGTCATCGTTAAGGATATCGAGCTATATTCATTGTGCGAACACCACGTACTTCCATTCCTTGGGAATTGCCATGTCGGGTATCTGCCGCAAGGCAAAGTATTGGGATTGAGTAAGGTTGCCCGAATCGTAGACATGTTCGCGCGACGATTGCAGATTCAAGAGAAGTTAACACAAGAGATTGCGGAAGCTATCGAAACTGCAACCGGCGCGATGGGTGTTGGTGTCATCATCGAAGCGCAGCATCTCTGCATGTCGATGCGAGGCGTCGAAAAGCAACATTCGATAATGAAGACTTCTGTCCTTCTCGGGAGCTTTCGCGACGACCATGCAACCCGAAGCGAGTTCCTTCAGCTAGTTAAGTAGTCGACCCGTGCCGAATCAATCCCTTCGTTTCATCCACACGTCTGATGTCCATCTCGACAGCACCTCATCTCGAGGTGAAGTCGAGGGATTTCGAAATCCTGCGGAATACGCTTTCGCGCAAGTCGTCGACGCCGTAACTCAATCAGACTGCGAACTGTTCCTGATCGTCGGTGATCTATTCGATAGCGCACGTATCAAGGAGCACGACTTTGAGTTCGTTCGAACCCAATTGAGAAAAGTCAACTGCCCGGTCGTCTTGATTCCAGGAAATCACGACGTCCATGACGACACGTCGGTTTGGCGTAAGTTCGATCCGGCCGAACTCGGTTCGCATGTATATCCCATCATGGCACACGACGGAGACCTTATCGAATTCCCAGATCTTGTAACGACGCTCTGGGGACGTGCGATGGATGAACACTCACCGAACTATGAGCCGCTCTTCGGCGTGCCGAGAATCGATCGGGACGACTGGTTTATCGGTATGGCTCATGGGCAGGTCGTGCACAAGCGAGTTAACGGAAGTTCGTCGCAGATAACGCACAGTGAAATTGCAAACTCAGGCTTCGATTACCTGGCACTAGGACACGTACATGTATGGGATACTTTTGAGTTTGGAGACGTGACTGCTTGTTATTCAGGTTCACCTGTCGAAGCATTCGCCTCAAGTCACGGTGGTTATTACGCTCTTGTCGATCTCGATCCGCGCTCTGGTGTGTCCATTACGAAAAACAAACTCAATTCCAAAGTCGAACATCCGCGTGTAACTCATGGTGTTTTCTTTTGACGAGCCATTGTCGGCACGTTCGCAGTGATCTTATATATCTCGCATCAAATCCCGTCATATCGTAGGAACATGAGCTCACCACGAAAGTCTGAGCATACTCGATAACGCGGTCTACGATGTCGACTCTGTAATGAGTTAGTAGTTCCACTGTTGGTACAGCGTCCATTGACGTCCTACTACAACAGCACTTTCGTTCTAATATATAGAAGCGTTTTTCGTCGTATAACGATCCGATTACAACGAACTTGAAATCGCTCACGAGCACGCTTCGAACCGATATTCAATATTGCGTTCATCTAAGCATAGTGTTCGTATCCGTAATTCTTGTGAGCTGTGGCAGTGGGGACTCATCATCGGAACCAATCACGTCGCCACCCGTAGCTCCTGAACCTGAATCACCTCCGCGTATAGGACTGTGGTTTGAACGGGATACTTCCACTTTTTGGTATCGAGCGATCGAGGAGTCCGCAGCAGGCTTAGTTGGCGGTGGCGTCGCGTCCGCCGACTACGACAACGACGGCGATATCGATTTTTACGTTGTCGGTGGCGACATCGATCCTAGCCATCTCTATGAAAATCAAGGCGATGGAACGTTCATCGAGCGGGCTGTTTTAGTGGGGCTTTCTATCGACGGATGGTACAGTGGTCCTGCATTTGGCGATATCGATTCAGATGGCGATCTAGATCTCTTTGTCAGTGGTATCGAAGGCACTCAACCTCGCCTGTTCGAAAATCGCATAAACGAATCGATCGGTCGATTTGTGGAAATTACTAACGAGTCCGGTATAGACATCACCGCTCAAAACACCGTATCTGCAACTTTCTACGACTACGACAATGACGGTTGGCTAGATCTTGCAACAACACACTGGAACAGTCTCAAACCAGGCGCGGATACACAAACGCTGTGGAGAAACACGCGTGATGGAAGATTTGTCGCGGCGACCTTTTCGAGTGGCCTTAGTGGCGCGTTGCTTGAAGGTGATACCGACTTCACTTTCACCGCGAATTTCACGGACTTCGACAATGACGGCGATGGCGATCTGTTGATGGCTTCAGACTACGATGAGAGTCAGGTCCTTCGCAACAACGGCGACGGGACATTTTCAAACATCACCGATCAGAAAGTCATCGTCGATCAGGCTGGCATGGGTGCAGCAGTCGGCGATTATGACAACGACGGCGACATGGATTGGTTTGTTACGTCTATCTACAACCTTGATGAAGATGGTAGCTACTTTGGTAACCGCATGTATCGGAATGACGGTAACGGTGAGTTCTCAGATGTAACGTTGGATCTCGCTGACGGCGGTTGGGGTTGGGGTGCATGCGCCGCTGACTTTGACAACGATGGTGCTCTTGATATAGCGCATACCAACGGTTGGGTTGATGAGGGACAATGGGATTACAGCGAAGACAACGTTCGATTTTTCCATAACGTCGACCCAACGAATCTTCGGTTTGAAGAACGTGCAATGGATATTGGTTTCGTCAACGCCTCTCAAGGTCGAGGAATTGCGTGTTTTGACATGGATCGCGACGGAAAGCAAGACATCGTGCTCACGAACAATGCTGCGGACAATGTCGTCGTTTTTCGTAATAAAACGAACAACACCAATCACTACATATCGATTCGCTTGAACGGCCGACATCCGAATCATTTCGGAATCGGAGCAAAAATCATGGCGACAACCGACGATCTCTCCCAAATACGCGAGCTCGGTGGGTCAAACAACTATGTATCACACAATCCATACGAGGTGCACTTTGGGTTAGGCGACGAAATTCGCGCCGATATTCGAGTTATATGGCCTGACGGAGCAGAAAGCGAAATACTCCGAACGCCAGTCGATCGTCTCATCACAATCGATCAGCCGCCACCCGTTAACCGACTCGCCGTGGCTCGCGGGAATGGTGGCGGGATTTTTGAGGCCGGTGAGTCAGTCAGAATCGAAGCAGCGCCTGCTGAGGAAGGGTATTACTTCGCTCATTGGCGCAGCGACAATGGCGGTTCGTTTGAGAACGCGCGCGCACCTTCGACCTACTTCACGATGCCGCAAGGTAGCGTGACTGTCGTAGCAACCTATCTACCCGGTGTAGCTCCTGAAGCCTCTGTGTCTGTTGCGCGTCGATGGAATGAAGTACTGCTCGAGGCGATCCGAAACGATTATGCTAGGCCGACAGTTCATGCACGCAACCTCTTTCACTTTAGCGCAGCCATCTACGACGCTTGGACGCTCTATGACGATACGGCGACACCTTGGTTGTTAGGTAAAGAACGATCCAGCTATTTCTGCCGATCGGACACTGTCGAACCGATCGCGGATCTGGCGCAGGCGCAGGAAGAGGCGATTAGCCACGCCGCGTCGTTGCTCCTACGACACAGATTCGCTCAATCTCCTGGCGCTGCACAAACGCTGCGCGATAGCGATACGCTTCTTGGATTTTTAGGCTTCGATGTGGAAGTCGATCAGTTGAAGGACGGTTCCCCAGCCGCGTTAGGGCGTCTCATCGGACGCTGTTACATCGAGTTTGGCTTTCTAGATGAATCAAATGAAGTGGAGGAATATGGAAATAAGCACTACAAACCAGTTAATCAACCACTAAAACCACACGAACCGGGCAACCCGTCGATAAGCGACTTGAATCGTTGGCAACCTTTATCTTTGCGCGAATTCGTGGATCAGGCCGGAAATCCGAGCGGTTCGACACCAGAGTTTCTAAGCCCCGAGTGGGGAGGCGTTGTACCGTTCGCACTCGTAGATGACGATCTCACTATTTACCACCGCGACGGATATGACTACAAGGTCTACCACGATCCAGGTCCCCCACCGATGGTCGACGGCGACGATAGCGCGGAGTACAAATGGTCCCATTCGCTCGTTGCGATATGGTCTTCTCACTTAGATCCTACGGACGGTGTACTTTGGGATATCTCACCTGCTTCGATCGGCAATATCGATCAATATCCAACGAGCTTCGATCGCCACGCAGATTTCTTCAAGATTGAAGGCGGCGACCCTAGCAGGGGTTACTCCGAAAATCCGGTAACGCGCGAAGCGTATAGCCCCCAGTTAGTGCCACGTGGTGACTATACAAGAGCCCTCGCGGAATTCTGGGCTGATGGTCCGGATTCGGAGACACCGCCAGGGCACTGGTTCGTGATACTCAACGAAGTAACCGATCACCCGCTGCTAACGAGACAGTTTCAAGGAATGGGAGATCCACTCAGCCTCCTTGAATGGGATGTGAAGGCTTACTTTGCATTAGGTGGTGCAATGCACGATACCGCAATAACAGCTTGGGGCATCAAAGGTTGGTACGACTATGTAAGACCGATTTCTGCGATACGGGCGATGGCAGATCGAGGTCAAAGTACCGATTCCGACCTAGCGTCATTTCACGAACTTGGTATCCCTCTACGGGTCGGCTATATCGAAGTAGTCAATGACACGGATCCGTTAGCAGGGAATGACGGGGAACACGTCGGAAAAATCAAGCTTTTTTCTTGGCGTAATCCACAGAACATTGACGATCCAGCAACTGACGCAGCGGGGGTTGGATGGATTCTCGCGGAAAATTGGTGGCCATACCAGCGACCTACTTTCGTGACACCACCCTTTGCTGGCTATGTATCGGGGCATTCAACTTACTCGCGAGCTGCAGCCGAAGTGTTGACCGCAATTACTGGGAGTGCGTTTTTTCCAGGTGGGATGAGTGATTTCTTCATTGAGGCGGGAGAATTTTTAGTTTTTGAGGATGGGCCATCGAGAGATTTAGTCCTTCAATGGGCGACCTATCGAGATGCTGCAGATCAATGTAGTCTATCGAGAATCTGGGGAGGAATACATCCACCAGCTGATGACCTTCCTGGGCGTCAAATCGGCTCAATCGTTGGAATCGATGCGTTTGCGACCGCGGTTGGTTACTTCAACGGCGAACTGGATTAAGCGCAAAAACCTCCCGGCACGAAGGACCATTCTTGTCGACTCGAAAGGACTAAGTCGCAATCTGCTCAATGCCGGCGATACTGCAAACGAGAGGATTCCCGGCATACAGCGTTATCCTTTGCAACCGGGAGAGCATTACCGCTTGGGAAGCGATCTAATCAGTACAAGGTACGACAAAAGCGAGTTCGCTGTATTCTCGGTCACGCGCCTCGTACGACAAAAACAAGAAAGGAAAACAGATGGCACATGATCTAGTGATACGTGACGGTCTGATCGTCGATGGATTAGGAACCGAGACATTTCGTGGCGACGTTGCAGTCGATGGAGACAGGATTGCCGAAATAGGCGTCGTTTCCTCTCGAGGAACCAAAGAAATCAATGCCGGCGGAAACTTGATCACACCTGGATTCGTCGACATTCACACCCACCTTGATGCCCAATTTGGATGGGATCCTCTCGGTACGTCGTCCTGCTATCACGGGATTACTTCGGTCGTTCTAGGCAATTGCGGTGTTACTTTCGCGCCATGCAAACCCAACGACCGCGAGTACTTAGCCGAATTGATGGAGTCGGTTGAGGACATCCCCCGGCAGTCCATTCTCGAAGGGTTGAGCTGGGACTGGGAAACCTACGGCGAATATCTGAATGAGATGGATCGCCTCCCTAAAGGTATCAATGTCGGAGGCATGGTCGGTCATTGTGCAGTTCGTTATGCCGCGATGGGGGAACGAAGTCTGGATGAAACTCCGGCCGAAGAAAACGATATCGAACGCATGTGCGAGCTCGTTGACGAAGCGATCAGTTCTGGTGCGCTCGGATTTTCAACGTCACGTACGTTTCTGCATCGTGTGCCGGATGGTCGTCCAGTGCCGGGTACATATGCTCAGCCCGATGAATTACTAGCTATCGGGCGAGTATTAGGTAAGCAGCAACGCGGTGTATTTGAAGCAGCAGCACGTCTTGGCGAACGCGATGCACCAGACCTACCTAACACCCGCAGGGAAGTTGCTTGGATGGGCGAACTTTCGCGCGAAAACAACGTTAACGTCACCTTTGGACTCGCCCACAGCGAGCGTCGTGAAACACTCTACCAATCGGTTGTCGAATTCGCTTTAGAAGAAAATGCCAAAGGCGCTCGACTACGCCCACAGACGACGTCCCGTCCCATTGGAAGCCTATATAGTCTCCATAACCGGACGATGTTCGACCGATCAATGCCGTGGCGCGCTCTTAAAGACAGAAACTTCGGCGCTCGACTTGAAGACATGCGTGATGCAACCAACCGTAAGCGATTGATTGACAGTGTTGACCTCGACGATATCGAACTTGATTTTGACAGACTCTATGTGCTTACTCCCGATCGTGTTCGCTACGACATGCAACCGAGAGACTCGTTGGGGTACATTGCACGGCAACGAAAAGAGTCCGTCGTCGAAGCATTCATAAATCTCAATCTAGAAACTAACGGTCGCGTAGTTTTTTACTATGCATTTCTTAACCAACGTCTGGATCCTATCGAATACATGATGAGCAAGCCAGTGGTTGCGATGGGTCTAGCAGATTCGGGTGCACACGTTGGTCAGATCATGGATGCTAGTCAACCAACGTGGCTCCTGGCTTACTGGGTTCGTGAACGTGAAATGCTCCCCGTCGAAGACGCAATTCGACGTTGGACCTCTGATACTGCTGATTTATTTGGTATAGAGAATCGCGGTCGCCTTCAAATTGGTGCTTATGCAGACATCAACGTCATCGATCTTGAGCGTCTTGGAATGGAGGTACCAAGCTACCAATACGACTTTCCCGGAGGCGCCGGACGCTACGTTCAACGAGCTCGAGGATTCAAGCACACGATTGTGAACGGCAAGCACTTCATGACGGACGGCGTCCCCACGGGGGAACTTGCTGGAGTTACTCTCCGCAGCTAGCCGACGGAAACTAAATATGGGTCAAGGACTCACACGTGAAGAAAAACAATCCCTTTACGAAGATGGTTATGTGATCGTCAGAGGTGCGGTCGAAGATCGACTCATTGACGCGGCGCATGACCACATAAACAGCACCGAACGACCCAATATCATGGGTACGGATTCTGCATTCACGAACTTGGTCAACGCATCTTCGATTACACCAATCATGCATGAGGTCATGGGTTACTTCGACCCACCAAAGGTGTGTCAAGTCGGCATTCGGTCCGTGAGTAAACCAAGTGATCGATTCAACAACCTCGGTTATCGTGAACGCGATATGCCTTACTTCGCATCGGAATCCCATGTCGACGGCAGTATGACGATTGCTGTGCCTCAGGAGGTCCAAGAAGGCACCGAGGATGAGATATACAGACGTTACATCGCGTCTGGTCCTAACGGCAACCTAGGTAGAAGTCCAGATGTCATCGGACACAACATGGTGCCTATGTTCCAAGACCCAGAAATGACCTTAGGCCTTGGAAGCTTCACGGCATTCGTATTCGTCTGTCTGAACGATCAAACCGTCGAAGGTCGGGGCCAAACTTCGCTATTGAAAGGCTCACATCACGAAGTTGAGAGGTTTTTTCGATGGCAGCGTGACACCAACAATCACATAGGCGTCGAAGGTCCAGGTTGGCCCCGACTAAACCATGATGCACCGAATCGATGCGGGCTTGTTTATCTTCCGGAAGCCGTTCGCGACAAGTTTCTTGACGCTGACTCTGAAAGTACCCCTGACGGTAAGAAATGGCCTCGACCGACACAAATCCTCATGGAACCTGGTGATGCATGCATCGCGATGTATCAAATCCCTCACTCTGGTACACGTAACGAGTTAGGTACAGAGTCACGCAAGAGCATCATCTTCCGGCTACGAAATAAGAGTCGTCAGCCTGACAAGATGGTGAACGGTATCACCGATCATCCTGATAGGGGTCAGCGCGGTGAATGGCTCGATTACGAACCCGGCAATAACCCCTGGGAACGCTCGAAATATGCTATGTGCAATATGTGGCACGAATGGAGCGGAATGCGTGATACTGTCGCCCGGAATTCTGCGGCTAATCCGCTCAAGCTACGGACCTAATAGCTGCTCAACGTAGCGATGCATCAATCGATCTAGAACTACCGTGTATCGCCACGAGCGAATGCAGAGATACTGACTGCAGTCTCACGCGCAATGTCGGGGCACATCGACGGGAATACCTCCGCACCATGAGTGGTTCCCATCACCTGTCGACAATATGCTCGAACGCCTGAACGTAGTAGCAAACGATAGAAATTGATGCCTTCATCTCTGAGTGGATCACACTCGTTCACACTAATCATCGTCGGCGGTAGACCCTTTACATCCGATTCAGTTGCAAAACCTGGCCATGCGAGTGGATTCTTCTTATCGAATTCGTCAATTCCGTAAGCCATTGCACCACGATTGTTGTGCAAATCAAGCAAGATACCGTTGTTTTCTATCGATGACGGGCTGTCATCAACAGGCCATTGACCCGCGATATACGGACACAACGCATATAGTCCTTTGATGCGCTCGACGTCACCGTCTTTCAAGAGTTGCAAACCAGCCGCTAACGTCAAGTTACCTCCGCCGCTCTCACCTGCAACAATGACGTTGTCCGCATCGAAGTTCAATTCACTCGCCAGATCAGGCAGTTGACGAAGTACGGATACGCAATCGTTCAGGCCCGCCGGGTACGGCTCAATTTCCGGTACCGAGGACGGCATCAAGCAATTTCGAAAATCGATCATGACTACCACAACGCCGTATGAAGCCATGATCTTTCCCCAGGCGCGGTAATTTCCGTAGAAACATGACATCGTCTGCATACCACCACCGTGTATGTAGTAGACGCAAGGCAGCTGGTCATGCGTTTCCGGTCGGATTATTTGCAAATTGACCGTATTCCCATCGGGTTGTGAAATTGCTGTTCTCCTATCAACCGTTAATCCACGTTGCGGCGCGGTCGGTTCTGAATCCACCGCTTCGAATATACGCTGAAGCTCTGCCTCACGGGCGAGTCCCGCTGGTGAATTCGCTTGTTCCACGAGTTCTTCACGGCTGGAAGCGTCACCAGGATTTGGAACTTCTGGCATCGCCAGGAGCATCTGCTTGAGTCGTGGATCAATCCGTGGGTCTTCAGCGATATTTGGCATTAGACTTCCTTGCGACAAGGGTTCTGGAAGAAACGAAAGGCGCAATCATATTGAGCCGAAAGATCTATCAATTCGAACGTAACAGCATCTAGGTATAAAGTTCGACCTATCGTTATATGAACTCGATACTGATGGTGATTGCTTCGTAATGAAGGGCAAAACCACCGAACGTCTCTCGCCAGCCATGGGCGTTCGAGTAGATGGTCTCGATCTCAAATACGCGAATGACGAGATGGTTGCGGAGTTACGCAGCTTACTTAACGAGCACCATGTGGTTTGTGTAAGCGAGCAAGACCTTCATGAAGAGGAACAACAATCGTTTGGCATGTTGTGGGGCGAGTTACTAACCCACCCAGCCTCGATGAAACGAAGTAATCCTCATGTGCAAATGCTCACCGGCGACGGTCGTGCGAAGAATCGCGCCTTCGGATCCTGGCACTCGGATATGACGTGGCACCCTACCCCGCCGTGGATTACGATGCTGCACTCTCGCACGATTCCAGGTTTCGGTGGCGACACGGGTTACGCGAATCAACACTTGGCGTGGGAATATCTCGATCAAGCGCGCAAAGACCAACGTCGATCCCACCGTCGATATCTTCCAACGGCTGAGCAGCTACTCGATTCACGTGCGAATCACACCGGGAAAGGATTCGGACCCAACGTTCCAGATTCAATCCATCCTGTCATTCGAACGCATAATGAGAACGGCAAACAAGCGCTTTATGTAAATCCAGAATTCACAACTCATATCGTCGATGTACCTGAGGAAAAATCGCGCGGAATGCTGTTCCCGCTCTGGCTGCATGCAATAACGGAGGAGTTCTCCTACCGACATCGGTGGCGTGCAGGCGACATTGTGATCTGGGACAATCGATCTGTCATGCATACTGCAATTCTTGACTACGACGAACCTCGAGCAATGCAACGAATCGTTATTAAAGGCGACAAGCCCACCTAATTTGCCTCGGTTTTTAGTGTTGTGTGCGAAACTGTCCTTGTGCGTTTGCGTTAGTTCGTGTGGCAACAGTGACGCGATTGGCGATCTCACGGCGAAATACCCGATCGAGATTGAAAGTTGTGTGTGTCGGTTTCTTGCTTTCGAATCCGACAGTTATTCCGGTATACCGTACAACGACATGCTCTCGCAGTGTAATAAGTTCACACGTGATGGACATCCTAGTCTACCGCCCGATATCGTGAGTAACCCGACAATTGATTCGTTGCGTTGCACGGAAGCGGTCGATGACTGGCACGAAACCGTATCAGAAGAACGTGCGCAACAGGCATCCAATCGACGTAACTATGAAGAACTATCCCGAACTAGCGAGCAACTACACCATGATTGACCACGAATTTTCCGTCACAGAGTTCGAAGTAGACGGGCATGTAGCTCGCATTACATTGAATCGACCAGAAGCCATGAATTCTCTGAACCCCGAAATTCGTTGGGAACTTTCGAAACGGTGGGATACCGTCGAAGAAGATCCTGACATCTGGGTTGCCATCGTTACGGGCGCAGGCGAAAGAGCTTTTTGCGCCGGCGCAGATCTCAAACACCGTTCACGCGAACGCGAGGCAACGCAAGAATTGCGCGAAAAGTGGCAACGTATGAATGCTGAAACAAAATCGTTACACGAACGATGGTACTACCCCAAGCCCATCATCGCTGCTGTTAACGGTTTTGCGCTCGGTGGAGGATTGGAGCTGGCGATGTCGTGCGACATCATCGTAGCCGCCGAACACGCGGAGCTTGGTCTACCAGAACCGAGACGTGGCTTGATAGCAGGCGCTGCTGGCGTACATCGCCTGCCACGTCAGATAGGCTTGAAGGTTGCGATGGGATATATGCTTACGGGGCGTCATATGTCCGCGCAACGTGCATACGAGCTAGGTCTCGTAAACGACGTGGTGCCAGCGTCCAAACTCCGCGAAACTGTCGATGCTTACGTGGAAGATATCCTAAAGTGCGCGCCACTCTCAGTCCGAGCGACGAAAGAAGCGACCATGCGAGGTTTGGACATGCCACTGGCACAAGCGTACTACACGCCCTATGAGTGGGAGAGTCGTCGTGCAAAATCGCAAGATGCGATCGAAGGACCGCGTGCATTCGCAGAGAAACGCACACCAGATTGGAAAGGACAATAGAGAAAGGAAGCCGTGACATCACATCAAGACATTGAGACCTACTGCGCGGAAGGAACACAACGCGCACACTCGCTCGGTAATCGCGGTCCGCTCGTATTCGACTCCAGCGGCAACGTTGACGAAGACATCCTCAGGTGTTACCACGAAGTGGGTTTCTACGTGTTTGAGCAGGCAATTTCACTAAATGAAATCGAGGAGATTCGGAGCGAATTCAACGAAGTACTCTCAAGGGCGCCCGTCCACGCCGATGCGACAGTCGATGCAGACGGAAACCCTGCGATCGGTCAAGAGTTCAAGTTTCGATCGTTCCAATACGCCAGACCTCTTTCTGATCCCTACGGAGGAACTGACGCTGCAAACGGACGTTATGAAACGAAGATGAGTGAGCCATCACCTGCGGAAGATGCACCGAGTGAAACGATTTTTTTCATTACCGGTATGTGCCAACTCATGGATTCGTGTTTACGGCACTATGGCAATCCTCGTCTACTTAAAGTCGCAGAAACGTTGAACGGGTCAGATTTCACACCGTTCACGGATGGTATCTGGATAAAAGAGCCCGAACTCGGCACATCAGTCGCGTGGCACCAGGACGGTACAACGCTTTGGCAGCGAGCCGATTGGCACGAAGATATTCATGGATTTAACTTCATGACACAACTGTATGACACGACTGCGGAAAACGCGCTTTGGGTTGTACCAGGATCGCATAAAAACGGCAAAATCGACATTCGTAAACGCGTAGCCGAAGTAGGTACGGACCGCCTTCCAGATGCGACGCCGATGTTGTGTAACGCGGGTGATGTCGCGATCTGCAATCGCCAAGTTCTACACGGCAGCTTCGCCAATACGTCGACACAACGTCGGGTCACCGTCGTTCACGGCTTCCATATGCGTAGTTCAGTCCTCGGTGCAGAAACTTCGTTTCCGGCAGGTTCTTCCGTACGCTACGACGAAGAAAGGGTGCATCGAAGTTCAAGGTTGATCCCATTGGCAGTCGACGCGCGACGGCAGTACTATAAGGACGAAGAGCCCTACTTATATAAACCGCTGAGTCATGAAATTGAAGAAAACCGGTTTAACGATAAAACTCGCGATACCCTACTGAAGAACTACAACATGTATGCGCTCGGACTTTGAAGACCTCAGTTTCACACCGATTACATCAGTTCCTCGTACGTATTCGAAATAAGTAGATCACAATGTTTGCTTTTACTGACGAACAGCTTCAGCTCCGTGAGTCAGTTCGTCGCTACCTTACTGACCATGCATCCGTGCGTCGTATGCGAGAGCTCATGGACGATCCGATTGGTTTCGATCGTCAGTCGTACCAAGGTCTTTTTGACGAGCTCGGCATTGGAGGAGTTCACATACCTGAAGAGTATGGGGGTGCCGGGTTAAGTTATGTGGAACTATGTATCGTATTGGAGGAAATGGGGCGTGCGTTGTATCCCTCCCCTTACCTTTCTTCGAATGTATTCGCGGCGAATGCGTTGTTACTCATTGGTACTGCCGAGCAAAAAGCAGAATGGCTACCATCGATCTCGTCAGGAGAGCACCTTGCAACCGTTGCGCTATACGAGGAAAGCAATCGCTCGAACGTTGCAGATATCAAACAATGTGTGACTGACCAATCGTTCACAGGGACTAAGACATTCGTCCTCGACGCTACTGTGGCGGACGTTTTCATCATCGTAGCTCGCGATGGACCTGATCCGATTTCCCCACTGCGATTTTGGCTGGCACGCCCTGGCGACGCGAACGTCCATTGCGCTCCGATGCAATCCATTGATACAACACGACGGATCGGCACCATTTCGCTTGAAAACGTTCAAGTCGAACGGCTTGGTGAAGCTACTTCCGATACCAATGGATTCGACCGATTTATCGATTTTGCGTCCGTAGCTCTTGCGAACGAGATGGTCGGAGGCGCACAATGGCTACTCGAGAGCTCAGTCGAATACGCAAACAACCGAGTTCAATTTGGGCGACCGATTAGTTCGATGCAGGCGATTAAACACAAGTGCGCAGATCTACTGCTAGAGATAGAGCTAGCGAAATCTGGTGCGTATCGTGCTGCACAAGCCATCGCTGCCAGTGATTCCGCGTATCCAATCCACGCAAGTATTGCTAAGTCCGCTGCGAACGACGCCTACATGCAGGCAGCGGCTGATGCGATACAAATCCACGGAGGAATCGGATTTACATGGGATAACGACACACATCTCTGGTTCAAGCGTGCGAAGAGTTCCCAAGTCCTCCTTGGCACGTCCGAGATCCACCGCGAGCAACTGCTTGATCGCCTTGACTTGCTCGAAGCGAATTAACTAGGAGAGAGATGGAGTGGACTGAAACGTTGGTCAGGAACGAAGTACGATCGTTCCTTGAGACCAACTGGGATGCATATAAAGATCTACTAGAGTGGCGAAACAAGCTTATTGATGCGGGTTGGGGTATGCCTAGCTGGCCTGAACGCTGGTACGGTCGTAACATGCCTCAAAGCCTACAAAGCGTCGTCGCGGAAGAGTTCGCTCGCGTTGGCGCGGTTTCCGTTGCACGTACCGGAATTCGACTGCTTGCTGCAGAGACGTTGCTTGCGCACGGTAACGACGCGCAACGTGAACGCTATCTTCGCAAGATCCTGACGGGGGAAGAAACATGGTGTCAGTTATTTAGCGAACCAGGAAGCGGTTCTGACCTCGCAGGTTCGACGACAAGGGCCGAGCTCGTTGGCGACGATTGGATCATTAATGGTCAGAAGGTGTGGACAACATCCGCACATCACGCAGACTTCGGTTTGTTACTAGCTCGACATGATTGGGACGTACCTAAGCACCAAGGTTTGTCTTACTTCATCTTAAATTTCCATCAAGAAGGCGTTGAAGTACATCCTCTTAAACAGATGAACGGGCATGCATCGTTCAATCAAGTGTTCTTCAACAACGCAAAGATACCGCGTAGTGACCAAATCGGTGCCAGTGGGGATGGTTGGCAGATCGCGATGACGACACTTATGCACGAACGTCGCAACGCAGGAAACATCTTCGTTGAAGCACGACGTCGTGGCGACTTCAATGGTCCGATTTACGAGCAAGAAGCTGAAGAGAACAAGATCTTGCTCGAACCGTACACATGGTATCCACAACGTGCAGGTCGAGTTGATCTCGTATTACCCCGTGCAAAAGCGACAGGCGCTATCAACAATCCCGCTGCACGCCAGGAAATCGCCAAGCTGATGATCATGTCACGATGTGCCGAATGGACCGCGTTACGTGCTCGTGCGGCACAACAACAAGGTCAGCCTCAGGGACCGGAAGGATCACTCGGAAAGTTGGCAGGAAGTAATATCGCCCGGCAGGCAGCCAAGGTACACACCTTAATTTCCGGCGTTGACGCAATTGCGTCAGGTGAGGACGGTCCAGAATCCGGAATCATCGCGGAAATATTGCTCTCGGTTCCCGCGATCTCGATTGCAGGCGGGACTGACGAAATTCAGCGAAACATCATCAGCGAACGAGTATTGGGTATGCAGAAAGAACCTCGCATGGATACCGGTCCGTTCAAAGATGTACGAAAGAACTAGATAGCTCGCGGAACTCTTAGGTCACGGGTGGTTCAAAGAACATCGAAGTACGACCACCATCGACGACCAAGTCGTGGCAATTCACATAGCTTCCTGCATCGCTCGCTAGAAAAAGTGCGGCTTCTGCAATGTCCTTCGCGAGTCCACTTCGAGGCATCGGCGTCGCACGCGCAAGATTCCCCCGCAGTTTTTTCATCTTGCGCTCGTTCTCAGCATCTGGCAACGTATTCGCACGCGCCGAGCCGCCCCAGAAGATAGGCGTCGCAATCGCTCCTGGTGAAATCGTATTAACGCGTATCCTGTGCGGTCCAAGTTCAACACCAGCCATACGTGTGTAGTGCGAAACCGCTGCCTTCAGTACTGAATAAAGAATGTTCCCCTGACGATATCGTAAGCCTGCAACGCTTGAATTGTTGATGATGGAACCGCCGCCACTCGCAATCATTGGTTCTACAGCGTGTCTTGTTGTCAGCATCACACTACTGAGCAGAAGTTTTACACCGAATTCGATCTGTTCACTCGTAATGTTCGTGACTTCCCCCGCAGTTGGTCCTCCTGCGTTGTTGAACAACACATCAAGTCGTCCGAAGGAGTCAGTCGTAAACGCGATGGTACGTTTGATATCAGCTTCGACACTGACATCAGCACGCTGGTAAACCACTCGATCACCGAGTTGATCGGCTAGATTCGATCCTTTCTCTTCCGAACGGCCCGTAATAACAACCTGAGCACCTTCATTCGCAAACAGTTCTGCGGTCGCAGCGCCGATCCCGCTCGTACCACCTGAAATATAGGCGACCTTGCCGTCGAGTTTTCCTGTCACGTGTTAATTAAGCGGGCAATTCGATCGTCGCGGTACCTTGCACTCTTGTCTCGTTCGCCTCGTTCGTGATCGTTATGTCGATTTCCACTTGCTTCAAGTCTTCTTCGATGTTTGTGACCACGCCGGTGATTGTGTGAGGTTGGTCGACCAACACAGGCGCACGAAAGATCGTGTCAATGATCTTGATTTGCGCCGTAGGCGCCCAACGATGGATCATCGCACCTAGAAATCCTTGGCTCATGACGCCTGGAATAATCGCCCCGGGGAATCCTTCCTTCCGAGCTGCTTCGTGATCGGTGAAGCGACCGCCACCCCACCCTACGTACTCGCCGAATCGCCGAACATTCTCGATACTCGTATCGGGGTCGAACGCTGGTAGCTCGATACCGAATTCGACTTCAGATATCTTTGCAATTTGATCAGCCACTGGGACGCTCCCTGATCACGGTTCTGGTGTCAGCATTAGCGACATGAGTCCCATCCTCAGAGTACAGTTCCATCCGCGTGACGAGGAACACCATCCGCCCGGAACGGCCGGTCTTGGTATAGATGTCGTGAAGATGCGATTTACCGGTAAGCGTCATGTTGTCTCGGATAGGCGCTAACCATTCGACTGCCTTACCGGCGTCCATGCCGACTCCGTTTAATCTCGGAAAATCCTCTGGAAGATTTCGACGACCAACTAACGTCGCAACAAATGTCGGCGGCGCTTGAAAGTCCTCATGATTCGGATCGGTGAATTTCTGATCGAGTTCGCCACATGCTTTCGCATATTCGGCAAAACGCTTGCCATCGATTTCAAGTGTTACTTCATCAAATTCTTGATTAAGAAATTGATCGCGCATGACTTGGATGTCGTCGTCCAAGAATAACCCCTGCATTCAGCGATTAAAAGGTGCGCGGAATTATCTAAAAAGCTACAGAACAGAACCTAAATGCAAGACCAGTATTTACTGCGGATAGATCGTCGGCAATTCCTCTTCATTGTTTAGTACGTCGCCAACCGTCAATGAAGACACGTAATCGTCTGAAAGAATGTTCTTTTTACCGTTGAATCTGACGCCGTGAGGCATATACGCGCACGTCATGGCACGTCGATATGTCGTTGTCATGTTGCAGCCAGCCGCATGTGCGACCATACCATCTATATATATCGCGTCGCCAGCCTTTGCTGGTACGGCGACTGGTTCGATTGTGGCCAGATCAGGATAGCGTGCCGCTAACTCACCCATATTCACACCGATCGGAGCATGTTGGTAATCGGTCATGCGTTGAGACCTCGGTAACACGTACAGGCATCCGTTATTTAAGGTTGCATCATCTAATGCGACCCAAATACTGATCGCATGTGCGGAATCGAAACTCCAAAAAGGTACATCTCGATGAAACGCAGTCGCGTTCGCCAACGGTTCCTTGATCAATGCTTGATCATGCCAGATGTGAATGTGTTCAATTCCTGCCAAGGTCGCCGCCAATTCTCCTAATTTCGGGTCGTGCATGAGTTCACGAACTTCATCATGGGTCCGCGACAAGAGCATTAACTGTAGGAACACATTCGAATATGGATTCTCGCGATCTCCGGCGGGCTGCCCACGCAGCGTATAACCGATGCGCTCCTCAACTGCCGCTGTTACAACTTTTTGCCAACGTCGTAGCTCGACCTCGTTAAGAAACGCGGTCACATGGAGGTAACCAAGGTCGCGATAGCAGGCGACCTCCTCCGGTGTAAATCCACTGCGCATCGCTTATTCTGGTTTCAAACCGGCCACCGTCACACGCTCCATCACACGTTGTTGGTCACCGTAATCAGCCACGCCACAATGTTGCACGGAGCGGTTATCCCAGAACGCAATCGAGTTAGGTTGCCATCGAAATCGACACTGATACGCCGGTGTGTCGGCAAGGCGATAGATCGAATGAAGTAGCTCTTCTGATTCTTCCGCGCTCACCCCCTCGATTCTCGAAGTAAAGTCGATATTTACATAGAGCGACTTCCGACCACTTACAGGATGGGTACGAACCACTGGATGCTTCACCTCTGGCCACTCTTGACGGTATCGCTCGATTTGCTGTTGCGAAACACCACGGCGAACCATTCCACGTCGATGAACTAAGTGGTCGTGAATTGCATACAGCGTGTCAAGCTTCTCCTTCAATTCGACCGATAGACCTTCGTACGCAGATTCCATATCGGCGAATACCGTATCGCCGCCGTAACTGGGCGCAACTCGACAATACAGAATCGAACCGAGTGGAGTTTCGTTTCGCCAACTTTCATCGGAGTGCCATCTAGGCGCAGCACCGCGAAGGACCATGATCTTTGGATATGCCTTTTTACTTGGCGACCAAGGGTGAACGTCCAGTACATTGCCGAAACGCTCACCAAACGCGATATGTTGGTCGCTTGAAAGGTTCTGGTCGCGAAAAAAAGGACTTTGTGTTCAACGAGCTGTGCACTAATCCACTCGTAGATCTCATCGTCAGATACGGAAGCAAGATCCAGATTGTGAATCTGCGCTCCCAGCGTGCCGGTCATTCGTTCGACGGTTGGCCCTTCGTACATTTACCGGTCCTTCGGCTGTATGCTCATGTCGTAGACGTGTCTATTGTGCAGACAACCTTCAGATGAACGTCTGAGGAACCAGCTTTAAACGCAACAGCGATTTAAGATCTATCGAACCTGAATCATGGCGTTCGGAAAAGGAAGCGGGAGTTAGTCGAAGCGCACTCTGCGCGCATATACATTGCCTGTATCACCGTAGTGAGCGATGAAATAAACACCGCCATCAGGTCCATCCTGTGTGTGATACAAGAGTCCACCTTCCGAACAACCGTTCGCCCGGTCACCGCACTCAAACACCCAGCGCGATACATATTCGTCGGAATCTGAATCAGAATCGTCGTCTGAATCGTCCTGTGCTTGTACGTTAAACAGAAAAAAACCCAAGATCAGAGCCGCAATCATCGAGAGAAGAATCTGTGGCTGCCATTCACGTTTTTGCATCATCGATACACCTTGGTTTCGTTTTATTTGATGTGAATGACACCAACGAAATGTCAAGGTAATCATTCACTTCGTCTTTAGACCAATCGCGAGTGCCGTAATCGCAGGCTCGAATCTATGCGTCGTGAACCTTAATCCGCCTCCGCCGATGCACGAACTCGCAAGTTCTAAAATCCGAACTCGCTCTAAGGGGGAACGGAGCCTTGAATAAGCAGGAAGAACGTGTCGATGTTGTCATTATTGGCTCAGGTGCTTCTGGCGCTGCTGCCGCCTGGAGCCTCGCTGAAACTCGCATGAAAATCCTCTGCTTAGAACAAGGTGAATGGACGAAGCCGCACGAGTATCCGAGCACAACACGAGATTGGGAAGCCAGACACTCCACCGAGTTTAGTATCAGTCCGAATCGCCGTGCCCGGGAGACCGACTACCCCATAAACGAACTTAATTCGCCGATCGCGGTTGCGAACTTCAACGGGGTTGGTGGCGGAACGATCCTTTACAACGCTCATTTCCCGCGCTTCCATCCATCAGATTTTCGAGTCCGAACACTGGATGGCGTCGCTGACGACTGGCCGATCGACTACGAAACGCTTGAACCGTACTACGATGAGAACGATCGCATGATGGGCGTAAGTGGTCTCGCAGGCGATCCAGCATATCCGCCGAAACTGGAGCTAATGAAACCGGTTCCCCTCGGCAAGACTGGACAAACCTTGGGACGGGGATTTAATGAACTGGGTTGGCACTGGTGGCCATCCGACGCGGCGATAGCAACGGAACCGTACGACGGTCGAGCTGAATGTATTAATCTGAGCGCGTGCACGAGTGGATGTGCTCAAGGCGCGAAAGCTAGTACTGACATTACCTATTGGCCTCATGCAATTCGCGCGGGTGTGGAGCTGCGAACCCGTGCGCGTGTGAGTCGAATTTTGGTCGACGAGAACGATATGGCAACCGGCGTCGTCTACTTCGATGAAGACGGCGTTGAACGGTTCCAACCCGCAGAGGTCGTGATGCTTGCCTGCAATGGCGTCGGAACGCCACGCGTGCTACTAAATTCCACTTCCAATCGATTTCCAGATGGTCTCGCTAATCGCAATGGTCTAGTCGGAAGAAACCTTATGTTTCACCCATACGCTTCGATACAGGGAATTTTCGATCGTCCGCTTGATGGACCACATGGACCTGGCGTTTGTATATGGAGTCAGGAGTTCTATGAGACAGATCTAAGTCGGGGATACGTACGAGGTTTCACTTATGAGATCAATCGCGGACGCGGACCCGTATCCACGGCGTATACCGGTGTGTTCTCTGGCCGTATTCCATGGGGTGAAGATCACCATCAACACTATCGACGTATGGTTCAACGCATGACGGGGATGGTCGCGATCTGCGAGGATTTACCTGAGGAGACAAATACAGTTACGATCGACGACGAACTGGTCGATTCGGATGGCATTCCGTGTCCGAAGATCGATTACACCCTTAGCGAGAACTCGCGCAAGATGCTCGATTTTTCGGTCAACCGTGCCACCGAAATACTAAAAACCGCCGGTGCGTACGACATTCTCACCGAATCGCCTATCGCGGGAGGCGGATGGCATCTCATGGGGACAGCGCGTATGGGAACCGACCCAGAACGATCGGTGGTAAACGAGTGGGGTCGTAGTCACGACATCAAGAATCTATTCGTAGTCGACGGTAGCCTATTCGTAACGAGTGCGGGTGTTAATCCGACGCGAACCATCGGTGCGCTAGCTCTGTACGTTGCCGATTCGATGAAAAAACGCCTCGCCACGCTCTTCGATTAGGACGGACATCATGAACGACAAAGTTATCGCATCCGAGACGTTCGACTCTCAACTCCGACGCACGCTCGTCGCATTGTTAGATACGATGATCCCCGCCAACGAAGAGTTTAATGCCCCTAGTGCTGGAATAGACGATATTGTGAATGACGTTATTCAGAGTATGTCGCACGACGCGCCACTAATTGTGGGGGAGATGCTCGCGCGACTAAACGAACAATCGTCAGCACGTTTTGAAGAGCTCGATGAAGCAGCGCGTTGGGATTTGTTTTCGGAATTGCAACGAACCGAGGGGCATGCACTCCGTACACTCAGTGGCGTATTACTACAGTGTTACTACCGAAACGATCAGGTGCTCGAGTCGTTAGGAATGGAAGCCAGATCACCATTCCCTCTTGGAAATGCGGTTGAGCAAGGCGATTGGTCTTTACTCGATCCCGTCAGAACGCGAGAACCGTTCTACCGCGAGGTATAACCACCGTCAACTGGTAACACGATGCCTGTGATGAAACTTGCATCATCGCTTGCTAGAAATGCAGCCGCCGACGCAATTTCATCTGGTTGACCCATCCGTCCGATCGGATGAAGGTCCACGATAAAGTCCTTGTATTCCTGCGACTCGCGAACGTTTGCAGTCATATCGGTTTCGATGTAACCCGGCGCAATCGCGTTGACGCGTACACCGCTACTCGCGTACGCGAGTGCAAACTGCTTGGTTAGTCCAGCGACACCGTGTTTTGACGCAATGTAGCCCGCTGCCCCTGAGAATGCGCCGGGTTCGAGTGTCACGTCGCCTACGCGAGGACCGATCAGGCCAACCAATCCCGCGATTGAAGCCGTATTGACAATCGAGCCGCCTGAATCGGACTGACTCATAAGGTGCGCACCATAGGCGAGACCGTTGTACACGCCCGTCAGATTTACCTCGAGCGTTGTCTGCCAATCACCACCAGCTATACCCGCGTTATTGAACAAAATATCGAAACCGCCGAACTCCTCGGCGGTTCGCTTCATCGCCTCTCCGAACGCGTCTTGATCTGTGACATCTAGGTGAATAGCAATCGCTTTCCCGGTACGTTGCTGGATTGTGTTCGCGGTTTCCTGAGCGCCCTCGTCATTGATATCGGCACACGCCACCCAAGCGCCTTCTTCCGCAAATCGTTCTGCAGTAGCTCGACCGATTCCACGCGCTGCCCCGGTGACAAGCGCTTTACGGTCTAGTAGCGCGTTCGCCCTCATTGTGCTTTTTTCGTACCCGCTACTTCGCGGTTAGCGTGTTTATCCGAATACGCGCCGCGAAAGTCGCGAAACGGCCCATCGCGCCACTCCAGTGCGGCTTTCAATCCTTCGTCACGAACGCGGCGACCCCATTCCGCCGATGCGGCTCGTTGTGCACTAAGCGCTTGTATTTCTGTACCTGAGTGCAGTGCCTCGCGGATGCCCATCGTCTCATATTGCCGATTCACGGCTCGCTTGGAATACATCAACATTTCGTTGTCGATATGTGCCATACGAAATGCGAAATCCTTGATGAAGTCGTCTAGTTCATCTACCGGCATCGCGTAGTTGGCCCAACCCAAACGTTCCATCTCCGCCCCAGAGAAAGAATTGCCAATATATGCGAATTCGCGTGCTTTAGCAGGTGGCAAAAACCAAGGGGCCCACATCATGTCCATCGTGGTCATGGCGCGGACTGGTGGATAGCCGATCTGCGCATCTTCTGCAACGATCCTGAAGTCGCAAACCGACGCAAGTTCTGTACCGCCTGCCAGACAATACCCGTGGATCTTGCAGACAACGGGTTTAGCAAGTTCCCAAATTGTCCAGTTCGTCATAACCACATGTCGCGCCCATTGGGTCGCGCCCGGGTGCGTCGTACCTGTGACGGGGAGTTTTGAACGCCGGTCGACGTACTCGTCCGATTCCGCCGATCGATTCGGTGTGAGGTCATATCCCGCGCTGAATGCACGCCCTTCGCCGCTCAAAATGATGACACCGATTTCGTCGTCGGCCTCCGCGTCCCGCATCGCTTCCATCAGCTCACCGCGGAGATTGTTGCTTAGCGCGTTCAACGCTTGTGGACGGTTCAGTGAAATTGTTGCTACGCGACCGTCAGTCTCGTAGAGAACATCTTGATAAGCCATAGGTCTCCCTGTTCAAGTAGGTATTCCATCTATCTGTCGATGGTGGTCGTTCTTGAGTCTTGCCAAGACACGAACGTGTCTACGTTGATTATGCACTCGGTTTTCAGCAGTCGCTATGCGTACGGTGAGTCGAACTAAACCAAACCAATCCGTTGTGCCATACCAATCCGCTGCACCTTACCGGTCGGCCCTTTAGGAATATCTGGTAGGAATACCACTTCGCTCGGAACCTTGAATGAAGCGAGGCGTTCACGAGCGAACCGCTTGACTTCATCTTTCGTTATCGATTTACCTTCTTTGAGAACCAGGATCGCACCTACTTCTTCACCGAGTTTGTCATGTGGTACCGCGAATGTGCACACCTGCTCAATCGCAGGATGGTCAAGTAACACTTCGTCGACCTCTAACGGCGCGATTTTTTCACCGCCGCGATTGATGATTTCTTTTAAGCGTCCCGTGACCCTGACATATCCGTCTTTATCCATGATGCCCAGATCACCGGTGCGAAACCAACCGTCAACGAAGTCCTTCGCATTCGCGTCAGGATTGTTGATATAACCGGCCGTGACGTTTTCGCCGCGTATGACGATTTCTCCCTCACGCCCGGATTCAAGAAATTCGAGGTTCGACGTGTCTGAGATTTGGACTTCGGGTCCGGCAGCAGGTCCGACGGTGCCAGGCTTCCGTGCGCGCGGCGGAAGTGGGTTTGAACACATTTGGTGGGCAGCTTCAGTCATGGCGTAGGCTTCTATAACGCGTGTGCCAAACGTCTCTTCTAGACCGTTTAAAACCTGTATTGGTAATGAGGCGGACGAAGAACGAATGAACCGTAGTTGATTCCTCGAGACGCTAGCTTGGTTCCGTTTAGCTCGCCCCAAGATTGCCTGATGCATCGTCGGTACGGCACTGTACCATGTCGGTCTTGTCTCATCGAGCCACGCGTAGAACTTCAATGCGTCGAAGCCAGGAGTACAGACGACGCTTGAACCTGCGTATAGAGTCGCCATGATGGGTGCCATCAAGCCATGGATGTGAAATAACGGCATCACATTTAAGCAATGGTCATCAACCGTAAGCTCGAGCGTTTCTGCGATGTTCTTCGCCGAAGCAAGTAGGTTTCGTTGCGATAGAGGCACCATCTTTGGTGTTGACGTCGTACCAGATGTATGAAGAATCAATGCTGTACTCGCCGAATTGCGCTGTCGGCGTTTTCTACTCTCGGATCCGAATTCAAATCCGCTCAAACCTTGGTTAGCATCAACTGCAACCATTTCGATCCCTAGTCGTTCGGCAACGTGCATCACCGGCGAATCGAATGTTGCGTCTACAAGAAGCAGATTTGCTTTAAGGTCTTTTAGGTAGTACTCGAATTCATCGGCTGTGTATGCAGGGTTGAGTGGCGCAACCGCGCACCACGGCACACAACTTGCGAATGTTGTCGCGATCAATGGTCCATTCGGCATCACGATTGCGACTCGATCCTCGTCGGAGATCCCAGAAGCCGCCAAGGAATCACCACATATTTCAGCGTACGCTACGAGTTCTTCATAGCTCGTCGATCCGCCTTCAACGCTGGCGATTGCCGTAGCGTGGTTAGGCGCTCGTTCATACAACTGCAGAATGTCGGTCATTTCGTTCCTTGGTTCGACTGACAGTGAAGAATTACACTCCAGGCACGCACGAATGCATGTGATCCCTCGAGTTAACTGCGACAATCACGTTTACAAATGCGTAAGTAGAAAATAAGCGGCGCTTCGCTTCACTTGCGAGGTTCGATTCGAAGGTAAAAGTTGTAGGAAGGAGATCTGCTATGCGAATTGGAATTTACGGCGGGAATGTGCGTCGAGGTCGACCACTGAGCAGTCTTGTTGAGGAAATCCTTGAAAAGGAGTCAGAAGGATTCGTCAGCTACTGGATGCCGCAAGTGCATATGTTCGACGCACTAACCATGATCGCATTAGCCGGACAGCAAACTTCAACGATCGAGATGGGAACAGCTGTCGTACCTAGCTATCCACGCCACCCCAATGCGCTCGCACAACAAGCTGCGACAGTCAATTCCTTGGCGGGTGGTCGATTGGTTCTCGGTGTAGGTCCATCCCACGCTCCCGGTATTGAAGCACTCGGATTGAAATACGATCGACCCGCACAGCACATGCGCGAGTATGTATCAATTCTCAAAGCTCTAACCACTGAAGGGCAAGTCGATCATCAAGGCGATATGTACCAGATCAGGACCGCGATCGCAGTACCGGAAGCAAGTCCGTTTCCCATCGTCATGTCTGCACTAGCACCCTTGATGTTAAAAGCGGCGGCAGAAGTGGCCGATGGCACTGTTACATGGATGGTGGGTCAGAAAACCATTGCTGAAAACACAGTTCCCCGGATTACAAGAGCTGCAGCGGCTGCTGGTAGAGAAGCACCTCGTGTCATCGTAGGACTTCCGGTATGTGTACATGACGACAAGGAACAAGCAATTGCCCGTGCGAATCAGGTGTTTGGGCACTACTACTCATTGCCGAACTATCGACGGCAGTTGGACAACGAAGGTCTTTCGAGCGCGGGTGAGATTGCAGTCGTTGGAAATGAAAACGATGTTGAGTCGCAACTACAAGCATTCTTCGCCGCAGGTGCAACAGAAGTACTCGCAAGCGTCTTCCCTGCCGGAGACGACAGCAGAGGCTCGTTTGCTCGGACTAATGAGCTTTTAAAAGGTCTTGTCGCGAAATAAATACAGAAGTTTCGAGGATTAGCTGCCTTCGAAGAAACGACGGGGGTTATTCACGAACAGATCGTCGATCTTTTCGCGACTGACTCCCATTTCCTCTAAATCCGGAATAACGTGTCTGTGGATATACAAGTACTGATCTACGTTGCTCCGGGTGAATTCATGCTCCAACGGGATGGATCCATCTGGTAATTCTTTGTGTATATGTAGGCAAATGCAATCGTGAGCGGGACAAAGTCTGTCACCATATCCATCGTCGATTAGAGACTTCATCGTGGCCGTCCGCATATGGGGGCTAACGAGCCTCCCGGGATATCGATCAAGTCCGAGAAAGCAACCCTGATCAAGAATCCACTTTAGATACTCCGTATCCGTCGTATCGTTCGAGTGATCGATCTTCACTCTCGTAAGATCGACGCCTTCCTCGCTAAAAATCTCAATTTGTCGACGTGCTACCTGCCCAGTCGGATATGAATGGACCATGATGGGTAGTCCTGTTTCTAGGTGAGCTCGTGAGACGGCACGCGCCATTAGCTCAAGTTCGTCCGTGACGCCTTGGAAGTCCGCAGCACACTTCAAGATACCCGCCTTAATGTTGGTGCCGCGAAACCCATCTTCAACGTCTTTGATGAATTCTCGCGCCATCTGATTTGGAGAAACGCCGCGAAGAAATCGTGGTACGTCAAGCCACCACCCAGTTGTATTGATGATGTTGACGCCTGAACCTTCCGATACTTCTCGTAGAAGATCGGGATCCTTTCCAAGATCATATGTCGTCGCGTCAACGATGCTGTCGATCCCCGCCGCCTTGGCGCGCTTAAACGTATCGATCGCTCTCTGCACACGGTCTTCCGGTCCAAAAAGATCAGGAAACTGTCGGAACATACCAGGAGCACTGACCATAACATGCTCGTGCATGAGCGTGAAACCGAGTTCTGAGCTCTCGATCGTACCCGTGACTGTTTGAATCTGTGTCACGTTATTTCTTAGTCGGTTGCCGAATACTGACTGGTTTATTCTCGTTTGCAGATTTGTACGCTGCTTCCGTCAATTGAGCTACCTGAAATGCGTAATCGGGCGGTTCGACGCTGTCCAAGCCTTTCCGTATTGCGGCGAAAAACGCGGCATCAGGGTTTGATGCACGGATTCTGCGCGGTACATCGACGATCTCATCGTTCAAACGCAGTGACTTTACTTGCCACTGGTGCAAATGTAACACCAAACTCCCTTCGGTTCCCGCGATCATAAGACGTTCGTCGTGCCTTGCTGCGTTACCTATTGTCGTAAGCGTTCCTACAGCGCCGCCATCGAATGAAACGTGACATACCATGTTCACGTCAACTTTATGCCCCTGGCGATCTTGCGTCGCCCAAACCCTTTTTGGCCGCAATCCGGTAACCCAAAGGAGTGACGCTACTAGGTGGCTACCTGTATCCATGAACATGCCACCACCAGAGAGTTCCAGATCGACCCGCCAGCCACCAAACGCCTGCCAATTCTGCGTGACATAACCGGACACCCCACAGATCTCGCCTATTTCGCCTCGCGCAATCAGTTCACGTGCATAAACAAATTCGGGCATCCAATGACGTTGATACGCAACCATTAATAAACATTCGACGCGTGAAGCTAATTGAATCAATGAGTTAGCGTGCTTAGACTGTATCACTAAAGGCTTTTCTACGAGCACGTGTCGCCCATCCTCGAGGCTTCTTTTCACCTGAAGGTTGTGGTGTTTGTGAGGGGTGCTGATGATGACACCGTGAGATTCGATATTCTTAAGCATTGCCTGCCAATTCGCGAAATACGGAATCTCATAACCAGCACGATCCTCAAGTGCCTTCGCGTGGTCTTCCTCTGGGTCGGCAACACCGACGATTTTTGTACGTTTGTCATCCAATATGCGCGGCACATGCGCGCCTCGCATGTTGCCACCCGCCCCGACGAGTACGACGTTTAGTCTCGGCTTAGCCATCAGGAATTACAATCAAGCGACAAATGCGATTTTACACCCGATGTATAAATCTGGTATTACGACGCTTGCTCCATATATCACGAATTAATATATTCAAAATACGACATTACTTGACTGTGTAATGTATGGGCACCTCAACGATCAACAAGATCAAATTTTGGAACGAACTCCTTTGGGCTTGCGCAGCAGTTAAATAACTTAGAATCGAATATGAATCTCTAATTCACCTCTTTATTAGGATAACTTACCAATCTCGTTTCAAATCTTTCCTTCTCGCGAAATACCTGACCAATCGATCAATCAACGCTATCTGAGTCGAGACAGCGCGGGAATCGCCTTACTTTGGCAGTCTAAACCTGCAATGCTGTCGAAAAATCAGGAAATCCGGTCCACCTGCCTGGATCTGAATGTCGCATCACCGCGACCGTTTTGATCGCTTCCGGATTCGCCAATCCGTGAGGTTTCTCACCTGTAAGCACCCGAATGATGTTCTCCGCTTGCATAACGGCAGTTTCCCGAACAAAAACCTCAGACATCGCAGCTACATGTGGTGTCACATAGCAATTCGGTAAGCTGAGTAGACGACTACTCGTTGGTAAGGGTTCGACCCGCGTGACATCTACGGCAGCAGCTTCTATTTCACCTTTCTCCAGTGCGTCCGCAAGTGCATCTTCGTCAACAATTGGTCCTCGGGCAGTATTCACGAGCAAAGCTGTGGTTTTCATTTGTTGAAACGCTTTCGCATCGAATAAATCGTTCGTTTCACTCGTCGCAGAGCAATGGATGGTAATGAAATCGGATTCTGCGAGTAAGGTGTCAAAGTCGACTAAAGAGACGCCGTAAAGGTCGCCCGCAAGTTGATTTACGTATGGGTCGTGAGCCAGTATCCGACTCACCCCAAAACCTCGTATTCGTGTCGCAAACGCACGACCGATATTCCCGAAGCCTACGATACCCATCGTGTGACCGGACAATCGCCGCATTGTCGGCGTGTACGTACCCATCGCTCTAGGGTTATCAGCCCAGTCGCCGTCTCGCGTTGAACTAATTGCGTCATACAGGCGGCGCGTAAGTGACAACAACAACGAAACTGCATGGTCTGCGACTTCCGGCGTATTCGAACCAGGTACGTTGCAGACCATGACACCAAGTTCGGTAGCCGCATCGATGTCGATCGAATCGACGCCTACACCGAATCGACTCACAACCTTTAGCTTCGGGCAAGACTCCATTACGTATCGGGACGTAAGAGGCATGATCCCCACTTGTGCGCCGTCAGCGTCACCGATGAGTTCGATTAGCTCCTCTTCGCTACGGCATCGACCCTCTTTGATTTCGATTCCGGCTTTCTCATATAGGGATTGCTGTGCACCTTGCGCACGGCCTTGCAACGCTACTTTCATGCTGATTTCCTTGCTGGGGCGACGAATTCTGCACGTCAACGATGTGCAGATATACGGTCTGCGTCACGTGCAGAGATGTATTCGAATTGACTTAAGGAATGAACGACCTTAAAACGCAAGTGAGCGAGATCGATTCAGGCAGACAACATGCCATTCCATATGGAATGACTAGCCCAATGACTAAGCCTCGGATGATCAGCGTGCTCTAACTTGCTCACTCCTGCGTTGAAAGACCTTAACGCGCCTGTTAGGACTTGGTATTCGGTGTGGCATCAACGTAAGCACCAAGTGTCTATTTAGACGCGTGTACTTTCATTTTGGCGTAGTTGATGTTGGTCGATCCGTATTACTCTGTTTCGAAACGGTTTCCTAAGAAACTGGCGCGTGTTCCGACAGCACATATCTATAGAGGCGCAGTGCCAACTGGTTACCCTCAGTATCGAGCCTAGCCAAAACAGGAGGCGAGATCACTAATGTCTTACATTCCCCTTCAGCAACTATTGAAACCGTAGAGATGGCCTCCTCGACCGCGCTCGCGGACTCTAGTACAGATCCTGCACCGCATTGGAAAAGAGTTGAGCCATCGTCTGCCACGACGGATGCTCTACCCGCCATCAACAGCTGTAGCCCGTTTGGCGTTTCCCCACGAGTTGCGATAGCTTCACCGTCTTCATATTCGACCGTCTCAACCCAATCAATTAGATCTTTGACAAGTTCCTCGAACTGAATTTGCCGATCGAGGTGTTGAGTTAGTTCTGCGTTCGTACTTAGTCGCACAAGGTCTTTGAGGTCTGGATCTTCAGCGATGTCGCTTTCGTAGACATCTAACAGAATATCCTCGGCTTCAATTAGCGCGTCATCTTCTGACGCAACCCAAGTCACGTTATCTACGAGTGTCGGCGGAAAATCTCTGCGTATTTCCTGTGCAAGTTTGTCGGATGTTGAACAGAGAACGATTCGTACGTCTTGTGTGTTTGCACGTTGAATGAACGCGCGCAAACTATCAAGCGCTGCAAGATCGAAGCCGGAAACCCCCTCGAAATCAATCACCACACAAGATAGATTCAGATCGCCTGAGAGAGACTCATTGAGTTCATTCGCGAGCGTGTGTGCACTCCCAAAGAAAACGTACCCTTGTAATTGATAGATTCGCGCCCTGGAGCCATACACTTTTAGGATCGACTGTTCCGGAATTGATCGGATTTTGTGACTGGCTCGTTCTCTAACAGAGACGCTACTCTTGATCAGTCGTACGTTACTTAAGCGTACTATGAAAAAGACCAAACTCAGTACCAATCCGAGGATGATCCCCTCCAAGAAACCGACAATCACGATCGTTACGCAAATCAAGACCAACATGCTGAACTCCGCACGTTGAAGCCTCTTTCGACTGTTGAGCAACCACTCGGTGATGAGCGGTACCGCAATAGAGATGAGGAAAGCACTCGTCGCTGGAAGTGGCATTAACCTCAAAACGTCCGAGCCTAACGCCACCACGGCGAGAAGCACGACCGCCATAACGATGCTTGTAACAGGCGTATTCGCGTGTAACGCGATATTCGGGAGAGTGGCAGAAGCAACCGTCGCGCCAGGAATTCCACCACCAGCGCCGGAAAGTAGATTCGCTACGCCATGCAGCTTAAATTCTCTGTTCCAATCAAACTCCATATTCGCGCCAAGTTCTAATTGCGCAAAACTCACAACCGTCAGTATCAGGAGAACAATGAAGAGCACCGTCGCATTGAAGACCTGACCTCCGACCGCACCCCAAGCTACAGTATTCAAGTCGGCGAATCCATATGCTGGCCACAACGTAACCGACCAATCAGCATTCAAGAACATACCTGCTGCACGAGCCTCGTCGACGGAAATACCGAGCAATATCAAGCCGACGTGAAATAGCACACAAAACGCCGCAAATAACGCCGGTAGTACCCAGAAGTAGCGCCAAATTCTCGTGGCTGCGATAAAGACCACCCCGAGCACAACGCTTAGGAGTGCTTTCCAAAATGCCATCGGTTCACGCAACGCATCCCAGGATTCAGGACGCCAATCCAATCCCGCGAGATTCAGCGCCATTAACAGAATCAGGATTCCAGAGCCAGCCAAGGCGCCAGCAGACACGGTGAAGGGCACAAACCGGAAAAAACTCGCGATCCGGAAGTACCCGATTCCAAGAAAAAACAGACCAGATAGCAACGTACAGCCAACGATCGAGAGTACGTAAGTCAGATATAGATCCCTTCCCTCAAGCTCAAGTGATTGAGCGATCGCGATCATCACCAACGCGACCGGAATAGGTGTCGTTGCAACAGGAGCTGGGAATTTACCTAAGAACGCGAGAAACAGGCAGAGAATTGCGGTACCGACGAAGAACATCCCGGTACCACTTAGTACGAACGGTTCGAGTTCGCCAGTGAACACGATACTCGCCAATGCGAATAGGGAGATAGCCAGCATGAAGCCACGCACCAACCCAACCGATAAACCGGAAGCGAAATCCCATTCCTTACCCAGCGCCACCGACTTTTCCGATTCGCTCACCGACTAGACCTCATCAGCACCTCAGAGATATCAATATCACAACAAAGCTACTCCAAGTGATTATCCACTCAGCGCAAACCGAAGGCGTCGCCAAGAGTTGGTTTTCGCCTTTCTCACAAATTGAATTCAGCTGGACGACGTTGCTAATCGTTCAACTTACTATCGATAGACGTATGCCATGCGTCAGAGTTTTTGCGACTATCTTCACGCTTAGATTTGCGTTCGTTCAGAACCTCACCGTCGAAAGTTCAGTTTGTCGAATCCAGTGTGACTAGCTAAAGCAGTACTAATGGTGCTGAACACTGTTTCGTGAACTCTCCGGATACGATTGCCATCGTCGGATAGCCTATCGTTGTTCGAGTGCACCGGATCTGCCTTCGACTTAACGCCAGCTTAATATGGACAAAACTGTGCAACCGAGCGTCTGCCCATTGTACAAGAATGACGTGTTGGCGAACTCCACAGTGTCGTATCCAAACGTCGGACCGTTTCATCCGAATTCTGTGCGTTGTTCATGGCGCCCTCATCCGCTTAAACGTGAAGTACACGTTCATTCGAATTCATAGCAAAGCTCTTTTGAGGGTCCAAACGTATATTGGATACTAAGTTCGTTAGCTAGAGCGACTCACGCAGTAATTCCGCAACAGCTACACTCAAAATCCAGCAACCAACCAGAAAAACCAAAGTGAATATCGCGCGGCGAAACTGTCGGTCAGTGATCTTAGGTTGAAAACGTCTTGCAAGGTACGTCGCAAGGAAAACAACGGGCACGGCAGTAATGATGATCCAGATGAGAGCTTGTGTGAAGATGCCGTCCACCCAAACGAGCACTGTCCGAGTACACGTGGTTACGCCTAACATCGCCAGCAAGGAAGCTCGAATTGATGCTATTACTATCGGTTGTCGATACGCAAACCACCCGACAACTGGACCTGAAGCTGCAAACATGCCTCCGAAGATGCCACCGGCGAAGCCGACTCCCGTCGTTGCGAGAGCAGAGGAACGACGCTCTTTTGGTGTCGGATTCAGGGCGAGTGAGAAACTCCCAATAATCAAGAAGAGCGCAAACACGATCTCCAAAAGAACGGTTGCTTCTCTGGTCAAGTAATTTAGCAGTGCAATACCGAGCGCGATCGCGGGTAATTGACCGAAGGTTAGGAATAGAAAGAGACGTCGATCGATGTCATTGAACGTATCAATGAGAGATACCGCGATATTCACGAATGCAAGAACGCTAATCGCCGCAGCGGTTTCTGCAATCGACAGAACACCTGACACCTGAACGATTGCCATCACAATAAGACCAAGTGCGAATCCTGAGGTCGCTTGAAGCCACGCACCCAGCGCCACTGCGGCTAGAAAAACGCCATATACGTAGAAATCTATCACTTAGAGCGAGTACTAGAGCCGTATTCCAGCTGCAGATTTTCTAATGGTGACACGTTACTGCATCATGATGTCTCCTTCAGTTCTTGAGTGCACAACGTTCGTGAGCCGTACGTCTACTTATTCGGGAGGCTTACTCTCCTCGTCGATCTCTTCCGTTTCACCATCCGTCGAATCAACAACACCCGAGTCGTCAGTTGGTTGGTCCTCGACGACCGCGCGTCGCTCGTACTTCCCCCACAGCATAGGTACACTCAATGCTGTAACCGTCGCACGTACCCACTTTATCAAAGCGAACACGAGCCAGAGGGACCACGCCAACATTGTGAGTTGGTATACCCAAAACGGAAGAGAGAAAACCCAAGCCGTGGTCAGATTAACTGTACTCTCATCAGCGAACCATCGCAAGAAATGCGCATCAAGTGGTGAGTATGTCGAGCGGTCTGTAAGGATCGACGACGATGTGATATACATATCCGGAGGCGATTGCAATGCACTTAGTACCGTAAAGAACAGTGCAAGCAGTCCGATGACGGTGAGCAGACCAAGTGCAATCTGAATAAGTCGGTACGCATACAGCGGCAGATCATCAAGTTTTGTTCGTGCACGCCACCATATGCCGAGGGTCCACAGCGCTACGAACAACAGTGCCCAAATGTTTGCTAACGTTGCACCGACTGCAATCAGGATCGCATCAAGTTTTGAAAGCGGGAATCTAGGAAGATAGGTTAACGTTAATCCGACGAGTACGGTAACGATCACGACGCCCCAAAAGAGCACAGCCGAACCCAGCGCTGGACCACCTAAAAAGAGAATCCATCGATTCTTCGCAAGCTGAACGGTATGTGAAACATTGCGTGCGCTCTCGCTAATCGCAAGCTCGGGGGTCCGGTAAAACCACCCAAGCGGTTCCTCCATACGCCAACTTACGCGATACACGTGATCGCCGTGTGAAACGGCGAAATTGACCAGAGTACCGATACTCAACGGTTGATCCCGCCCGTCGATTGTCATACTCTCCAGCATCGAACCCGTCGGAAGGTCAATACTGAAGTTGTCCGCAACACTAGACTCGATTCGAAAAGCGACGGTGTGCGTCGAAGCACGCGACCCAACTGTCGAAGAAAGATCCACGTTCTTCACAGTGAGTGTGTTACCAGGAACGGGTTTCGGTTCCGTTAGTTTTAGCGTGAGAGTCTCACCTTGACGAGGTAGATAGACCGTAGCGTTTCGCTCGCTCTGTGAAGGCGTGACGCCTTCTCCTTCAAACCGCCAAAAGTCGCTACCGCGCACGTACCACTGCTCGGTGCGCTCCGTATACGCCGGGGCGGAAATGACAAGCTCGGCGTCGAGTCGTATCGAACTGCGCCAACTAACGACGTTTACATTTGGATCGAAGACAACGACCACATTGCCATTTCGAATGGTTACATGATCGTCTAGGACTGTCTCACCCGATAGTAGCGGAATCTCTACGGATAGGTTCTCTTCACGATTTTCGCTTATCCGAACGGTGGTGTGGACTGTTGGTTCATATCTCAGATCCAATGTGCGCTCGACCACAAGAGGACGTTCAAATTCGTACGTACTGGAAGTTAACGAGACGTCGTCTGTATCGTCTTGGTGACGATTAAGCACGATGCGTTGCTGATTGGACTCCACACTTTCGGCTACGTGCCAACAACAAACATCCTTTGAAATGTGTGCGGCTTTTTGTGGAAAGTCGATAACGAGATCGTGAAGACCACGTACATTGAAGTGCATCGACAATCGATTCTGTCCTTCAGCTACTTCAACAAAAGTAGCACCTCTCGAATCATGAAACAAAGGTTGGCGAATCCCATCTCGAGACACTTCAACCAATGACGTACGAGGCGTACTTTGCGGCAGAGGTACAGCGACCTTCGCGCCGGCGAGAACAGTTAGATTAATCCGTAGTTCGTTTTCGTCGTCCATTGAGAGATCCGCTCTCTCGAGACTTGCACAACCAGGTACGCAGTCAGGAAGAGCCGTCAATCGTTGCTCGAGTTCATCTAGGAGCTCCGAATCCGGGAACGACGCACTGACTGAGGACGTCGCGACACCAAGCAACAACAACGATGCAACTCTTCGTAATCGTGGCGGTATGTCGATGTGATCGCCAACTTTGGCCATCACGAGAACCAACAACATAAGAAGGTGTAATACGGCGATCAGAACGAAGACAACACGAGTTGCTGGTGGGGGCAAGAAAGTGAGTCCGATGCGCTGGTCTTTACTTACCGGACCAACCCAATCCAGCGTCACCGTATCCCAATTCCAGGTGGGTCTACCGGGACCGGTTTGGACCGCTACGATGGGCTGCTGAACAGCAACACCTAACTGATTGGCGTAGTCGTAACTGCCAGATACGACGACCTCCTCGTCAATGACTTCTCCACTTCTAGCTTGCGTTCTCAATCGATCGGACTTTGCCGACGGTGAAGGCAAATCAAAGGAATCCCTCATGATCATTGATCGCCTATCCACAATGAGAGTCTCGTCGTCAATCGCGGCAACCTCAACCGGCATAAACGCTGATCCAATCGCCGCATCTAACTGTGGATACACGGCTTGACGAAGATTGTTTGCCGCGACGAAGATCGAAATAACGGCAACGGGAACCAATAAAATCCAATAGACAATCTGTGTTACACGCCGACCTACAACGGAGTTAATCTGGCGTTCCAACAACAAGACCAAACCGAGTAACAACCATCCGATCGCAGGTGCGGTATGCTCCTGGTATCCCAACAAAATGGCGATGGATACGACGATCGCAACGGCAACACCGCCTACTCGATACAGCACGACGATGATGAGCACAGATATGAAGATGTCCCAGAGGTTCCACCACGAAGATAACCACGACTCATCAACGCGATCGACCCCCGACGTCCAAAGGAGTTTCCAACCGGGTGGAACGTTGAGATCGATGTTCAGAGAGTCCGCATCGATCAACCATCCACTCGCGGAAATGTCGCTTCCCGATTTCAGTATGCTGACGGATTCGACGCGACGCTGAGATGGATGAAGCGCAATACCCGTTTCGGAGTCTGATTCGTCCCCTAAGTACGTGACGAGTCGATTCGCGCCATCGACACTAACGGTACCAAGCTCGTAGTCCGCCCCAATTCGCAATTCGGATTGAACGTCAGCGACGATCTCGTCAGACGCGACCATCGACCGGCCATCAAATCCGAGCCAGATTTCGCGCGAAAGATTGAAAATCGCCGGTTTTGGGTTTGGATCGCCGCGCTGCTCGTTAACCAATCTAAGCGTCGAACCGAGTGGTACCTCGTACGTTGGTGCACTTCCGAAGGGCGAATCGACCAAAGTAGGATCTACCGGGTTGACGCCTTCTACATCGACCGTTCGATGCTGCGTCCGAGCGTTGTAAACCCATGTCTCTGACATTGGCCAGTATGGCCCGCGCGAAGCAGGTGTGAATTCATTGAACACCTGCTCACTAACCGCTCGTACGACCAGCCATGAAAGGCCGCGCGATACTTGGACGAGAAACGTGCCATCTTCCGTGACTTGTACAGGGAGATCCGCGGTGACCGAGATCGCTCGGAATCCATCAGGAATAGGTTTCCCCAGCGCCTCAACGCGATCTTCGCCGTCAACAGACAGTCGAATACGAGTATCAAGCAACTGAGGAATGTCGTCACGCAATCTGCGATATACGTCGAGTCTCAGAGCATTTTCGGATTCCTGTACAAGCGCTTGAGCTTGCAACCACAGATTACCGTCCTCGATTCGTGGTGCCGCAATGTCTTCATCGTCGATGCTTAGCCTGACGATCGCAGCACTCTTCGGAACTCTAAGTGACCGAGGTATGGTGTCTAACTCAATGTATCCCGTGATGTTAAACGCACCACGGTTAACGAACACTCGTGGAGAATCACTAACGAGACCTACACTAGCGGGAGAACCGTTCAACTCGACGGAAACCGGTCGTCGATCAGTCGATGGTAATTCGACGTGACTGGGAGCATCTGCTTGCCCCAGGATTCGAAAATCGATTCGAGAGTTTGTGCCTGACGTTAGGTCGACGTTAAGTTCAGATATCCATACGCACGGTAATCGTTGCCTCGACGTGTCATTGATTGGACAGTAGATATTCGGATGGTCTGCGAGCACCCACTCTTTCCAATCCTCAAGTTCCGGCGGAACAAAAACATCCTGCGCAAAAACCGCTAGACCTGTCGAACCGCTTATAAAAAGAACCAACAGGCATAACGCGCGAAGGAATCGATTTCGGTTGCTAGTAATCGTCCGCATATATCGACTCTATTGTCAGACCACTGAAGAGGCACGCTCGGAGTCCTCTATCGGAATTAGACTATGACGTCGGGTATTTGTTGCTATACCTTATTTACGGAAACAATGCGTAATCGATGCCTGAAATTCACCAGACCATTGAAGTGCCAAGAGCCATCACATACGATAATTCCACGGCAGACCTAGACCACTCCAGATCGAAATCCTCGCTAACGTGGCTCGTTTCTCGCGCCAGGTATGGAATCCATGAACGTAACGATCGAAAATGACTTCGTTGGCTCGTTGCCTGCGGATCCGATACGAGAGAACTACCTCCGACAGGTTCGTGGCGCGTGCTATTCGTTCGTTGAACCTTCACGAGCAGGCAAACCTCAGCTTGTCGCGTACTCCAAAGATCTAGCTGAGCGTCTCGGATTCTCTGTTAGCGACTGTGAGTCCGACGAATTTCTCGATGTTTTCGCCGGTAACTCACTACTCGAAGGCATGAAGCCCTTCGCGATGTGTTACGGCGGGCACCAATTTGGCAATTGGGCTGGTCAACTGGGGGATGGTCGAGCGATCACACTTGGTGAGCTCATCGACAACTGCGGAACACGTCAAGCTTTACAACTGAAAGGCGCAGGAAAGACACCCTACTCGCGCTCCGCCGATGGACTCGCGGTGTTGCGCTCGTCCCTACGTGAGTACGTGTGCAGTGAGGCAATGCACTACCTTGGCATTCCAACAACTCGCGCTTTAACGCTGGTAGCGACGGGTGATGCTGTAATTCGAGACATGCTTTACGACGGCCACCCCGCACCAGAACCGGGTGCGATTGTGTGTCGAGTGGCGCCATCCTTCGTCCGATTCGGCAACTTCGAGATATGTGCCGCACAACGTGATCTGGATTTGCTGAAGCAAGTGGCCGATTACACGATTAATTCTGATTTTCCAACGTTGAAAGCTCTACAGGAGACGGAGAAGTACGTCACATGGTTTGAGGAAGTCGTTAATCGGACCATTGACATGGTCGTGCATTGGATGCGCGTTGGATTCGTGCACGGAGTGATGAACACAGACAACATGTCGATTCTCGGACTAACTATCGACTACGGACCATATGGGTGGTTGGAAGATTACGATCCGGATTGGACTCCGAATACCACTGATGCAGCGACGCGTCGGTATCGCTATGGGCAACAACCTTGGGTAGCTCAGTGGAATCTATTGCAACTTGCTAACGCCATTGTGCCTTTGATCGGTGAAACGAAACCGCTCGAAGATGCTCTGAATCGATTTCCACCCGTCTATCAGGAACGGTGGGAACAAACGATTCGTAACAAGCTCGGACTTACTGATGTTGGTAGTAAAGAATCGCCGTTGATTAATGAGCTGGAGGCCGTTTTAAAGCTCGTTGAAACAGACATGACGCTGTTCTTTCGCGAATTAGCAAAACTTGACATCACAGCGACGATCGAAGCTGAGGATCCTCTTCATAACATGGAATCCGTTTATTACGCACCTAGCTCGATCTCGGCTAAACAGCGCGAACAAATCAACCTATGGCTGCGGAACTACGCGACTTTAGTGAATCATCAGAACCAAAATCAAGACAATCGTGTCGCGCTGATGAACGCAACCAATCCACTCTATGTGCCTCGTAATTACTTAGCCCAGTTGGCCATCGATGAAATAGAGAAAGGCAACCCCCAATATCTCGAAGAATGGATGTCAGTGCTTGAGAATCCGTATACCGAGCAACATGGTAAAGATAAGTTTGCAGCGAAACGACCAGAATGGGCACGAACGCGTGTCGGTTGTTCGATGCTTTCATGTAGTTCTTGACGTTCCGCTCCTATCAAATTAGCGATCACCTTCCTTATCTGTGTTCGTAGGATATTGCCTAGAAGTCGGTAACCATCGCTGCAAGCAACTAAGTTCGATTTCCATCGGTTACTCTGTCGATATGAGTGAATTTGGTGATTCATCAACGTCCAATAAACCCCGCAGTGACTGAAGCTTCAGCCGATCACATCACCCCGACGGTCGTCAGAGGATAGGTGACTAAGAAGCACTCATGAGAGTTTACGCTCTGACGAAAATGGTTATGTGCGCATTCGTCGTCAGTTTCGCGTATGCCCAGGACCCGATCATCAACGATCCGGACCGAGCGATCAATACAGACTTCGGCGATAACGTCCTAGAGTTTGACTTTCCTGCGATTCAAGTTGGTATCGCCGAGTACCCAGACGGTCCGACTGGTGTAACGGTTCTTCGTTTTGGAACCGCAACAAGCGCTGCGGTTGCCGTTGCCGTGGATATTCGTGGCGGCGCGCCAGGTTTCCTGGGTAATTACGGACTCGTGCACGCGATTTCTTTAGCTGGTGGCTCTCTGCTTGGTTTAGAAGCCGCTTCTGGTGTCGTAGAAGGAATCTATGCAGAACGCGAATACAGCACAGATTGGGAGCTTATCCCTCTCGTGAGTGCCGGGGTGATTTTCGATTTTCACGAGCGAGACGACAGCATTTATCCAGATAAGCGGCTCGGTCGTGCGGCGTTCGACAACATGGAAACGAACCAGTTTCCATTGGGTGCTCGCGGCGCAGGTATTTCTGCGACGGTCGGAAAGCTGGTCGACTTTTCAGCTGGTGAACCTGCCGGACAAGGCGCAGCATTTCTCGATGAAGATGGCGTCAAGATCTTCGCATGCGTCATTCTGAATGCCGTTGGCGCTATATACGATCGGAACGGCGATATCGTTTTAGGAGATCTAGATGCGGAATCACGAGCACGATCAGGTCTAGGGACGAACCTAGAACGACCTATCGGTGCTGGACCAAGCAATCAAGTCCATGGTCTTCCGACTGGTAACACGACACTGACCGTTGTCGTAACGAATCAAACTATTCTGGGTTTCAATCTCGTACAACAAGCACGACAAGTACATAGCTCAATGGCGCGTGCCATACAGCCGTTTCATACCCCAACCGATGGCGACGTACTTTGGTTTGTATCGACGGGAGGAACTGAATTGATGGATATCTCGTTAACCGATTTCGGCATCATGGCGTCAGACGTCGTTTGGGATGCTGTTTTGACCGCTCATCCTTAACGTATCTATCTGTTCACACACATTCCTATCTACGAAAAGAGTCGTCGGGTAAGTATCAGTCGATCAACTTATTGATCGGGTATTCGACAATCCCTCGAGCTCCTGCCTCGATAAGTTGCGGTACGATCGTTCGTACCGTACTTTCATCGACAATCGCGTTAAGGTCAACCCAATCTTCGTTAGTCAACGCGGAGATAGTCGGTTTCTGCAATGCAGGTAACACAGATTCAACAGCTTTTACCGAGTCCTTGTGCACATTCATCATCAGACCCACCTTGCCTTCCGCATGCAAGCATGCTTGAAGCATCAACGCCAGATTTTCTACTTTGTCGCGTTTCCACTGTTCTCGATACGCGTCATGGTTCGCGATCAATCTGGGTGTGCTTTGAATGACCTCGTCAACGATGCGAAGGTCGTTCGCTCTTAGTGAGCTGCCAGTTTCCGTGATTTCGACGATTGCGTCGACGAGCATCGGTGGTTTTACTTCGGTCGCACCCCACGAAAACTCGACATCGGCCGTTACACCGTGATTAGCTAACCAGCGCCGCGTGAGATTTACGGCTTCAGTCGCAATGCGTTTTCCTTCTAAGTCTGTAACCGAATAGACCTCAGAGTCACTTGGTACGGCCAAAACCCAGCGGATTGGTCGCCGACTAACTTTCGAGAATACCAGTTCGCAGATTTCCTGAACATCCGCGCCGGTCTCTTGTATCCAGTCTAACCCAGTAATCCCAGCGTCCAAGACACCAAGCTCGACATAGCGAGCCATCTCTTGCGCTCGCACTAACAGACATTCGATATCTGGATCATCGATCGTAGGATAGTACGACCGACTTGAGAAAGTGATCACATAGCCGGCACGACCGAATAGCTCGCCGGTCGCCTCCTGAAGACTGCCCGACGGCAATCCCAGTTTTAAGGTGCTCTGCGTCATTTCGACCCATAAACCTCTTGAGGATCGAATACTTTCTCGGCAATGACTGTAGGTTTCCCGGTTGTCGAATCGATTTCTCGGAAAAAGCAACTCTCGTATCCTTCGTGACAGGCGGCGCCACCGACCTGTTCGACCTTTACGAGCAATGCGTCTGCATCACAGTCGTAGTAAATATGCTTCAGTTTTTGTATATGACCGCTTGTCTCACCTTTACGCCATAGAGTCTGACGACTCCGAGAGTAGTAACAGACCTTGCGTGTTTGGAGGGTTTCTTCGTACGCCGCGCGGTTCATGTACGCGAGCATTAGCACTTTTCCGTCGTCGTGGTTTTGAGCAATCACGGGAATGAGTTCGCTTTTCTGAAAATCGGGACCAGTCATACTGCAGGTGTATCAGACAAATCGTCTGAGTGTAGTTCTTGGGATCAGAACACCCATTGCTTCCACTTCGAAATGTGGACGCTACAGATGAATCGAGAGCGTAATTATCAAAACGTGGGTCACCGAGGAGCCTTCTTTAAGACAGTCGTGTGATTACGACAATGCCAATCGGTTGTTTTTCCAAGTCCTCAAATCCATGCGTGATTCCTATTCTTGACAGCGCAAATATCATGCCCACCCTCAATAGCTGACTCAACCGAGTACGCCGAATGATCTTGTCTCAAAAAATGGACCGACTAGGCACTGAAACTGCCTTTGAGGTACTTGCCCGTGCAGAAGCACTCAAAGCTGCCGGTCGCGACATCATCAATTTAGGTATTGGTCAACCTGACTTTAAAACGCCACCACACATTGTTGAAGCCGCAGTCAAAGCGCTGCACGACGGGCACCATGGCTATACACCTGCGCCCGGCATTCCTGCTCTGAGGGAAGCTGTCGCTCACGACATACTGAAATGGCGTAATGTGGAAGTGAGTCCAAACAACGTTCTGATCGTGCCTGGTGGCAAAGTCACGATGTTCTTTGCAATTCTCATGTTTGGCGAAGAAGGATCAGAAATCCTCTATCCGAATCCTGGTTTTCCTATTTACGAATCGGTAATCAATTTCTCTGGCGCAACAGCGGTTCCAATTCCCCTTGTAGAGTCGCTTGGATTTTCGTTTAGTGCGGATACCGTGCTCGACCTGATGACGCCTAACACTCGGCTAGTGATCATCAATTCACCCGCGAACCCAACCGGCGGTGCTGTGCCAAAAGCAGAGATCGATAAGCTCGTCGATGGTCTCGAGGATTTTCCGAATGCCGTCATCATGAGCGATGAGATCTACGCACGAATTTGTTACGGCGACGAGGATCACGTATCTCTGCTTAGTTATCCGCAAATCCGTGATCGCCTCATCTTGTTGGATGGGTGGAGTAAAACATACGCAATGACCGGTTGGCGAATGGGATACTCCGTTTGGCCAGACGCGCTAATCGATCATGCAACAAGGTTGGCAATTAACTGTCATTCGTGCGTCAATGCATCCGCGCAATATGCCGGAATCGCCGCCTTGGAAGGACCGCAGGACTCTGTCGACACAATGGTGACGGCATTTGAAGAGCGTCGCAAGGTCATCGTGGATGGGCTAAACGGACTCGCAGGTATCACGTGCACCGAGCCGCTCGGTGCGTTTTACACTTTTCCAAACATTACCGGAACAGGTTTGACGGCGGCTCAACTTCAAAATCAGATACTCGAGAAAGCAGGTGTCGCGACTGTCGCAGGTACCTCATTCGGCGCGTACGGCGAAGGCTATATTCGATTCTCCTACGCCGCATCGTTAGATGAGATTACGCAAGCGATTCAACGCATCGATGACTTCCTGGGAACGATCGGTATCAATGAAGTAGCTTCGTAACGATCTAATTTCGAATTCCACTGTGGCGTAACAGAGCGTCATTCTGAGGAGGTCTACCGCGGAAACTCGCAAACATCTCACGCGCCTTGACTGAGCTACCTACCTCAAGTATCTCGTGAAGATATCGGGCACTCGTTTCCCGATTGTCGAGACCTTCTTCCTCGAATGCTGCAAAAGCGTCGGCTGAGAGTACTTCTGCCCAAAGATAGCTGTAGTACCCCGCGGCATAGCCTCCTGCGAATATATGCGCGAATCCCCACGGGAAACGATCGTAATCTTTGTTTGGCAACATGCCGGTACGCGTGCGGATTTCTCGCATCGTATCGAGAGGGTCAAAGTCCTCAGTTGCCATGTGAAGTATTAGATCGAGGAGCCCAAACTCAAGCTGGCGAACCATCGCCATACCGGAGTTGAAGTTTTTGGCTTCTATGAGCTGATTGAGCAGTTCTGCCGGTAGGCTTTCACCCGTCTCAAAGTGCTTCGAGATTTGTCGTAACGAATCGGCTTGCCAACACCAGTTCTCCATAAATTGACTCGGTAGTTCGACAGCATCCCACTCGACACCATTGATCCCTGACACGGTCGCATAAGGTTGCTTCGTTAGCATGTGGTGTAGACCGTGACCGAATTCATGAAACAGCGTCACAACTTCCGAGTGGGTGAGCAACGAGGGGTTTCTATCAGCCGGTGGCGTGAAATTGCACGTCAAATATGCAACCGGTAGAGTGAGCTCGTTTCCCACTGCTCTGCGACTTCGGCAATCTGCCATCCATGCGCCACTGCGCTTTTTCTCACGCGCAAATGCATCTAGGTAAAAACGCGCAATGATTTCGTTATTGCGAGCAATCTCATAGTATCGAACATCGGTGTGCCACACGGAGGGCGGTTCAGCAGAGCTAATCTCCACATCAAAGAGCCGCTCTACGACGCGGAACATCCCGTCGACCACATGATCAATTGGGAAATACGGTTTTAACTGCGTGTCTGACACATCGTACAGAGACTTGCGCATGCGTTCAGCGACGAAATTCAGATCCCATGGCTCAAGTAAATCGAGCGCAAGCTCATCTCTAGCGAATACGCGCATTCGTTCAAGTTCTTCCTGAGCCTGTGGAAGAGCTTTAGTTAGTAAACCCTCTAGAAACGACTTCACTTCCCCTGCGGAGCTAGCCATTTTGGGATCAATCGAGTATTCGGCATACGAATCAAATCCCACCAGCCGAGCCATCTTCGTGCGATTAACGAGTATTTCGTCGATAACGTCTGAGTTGTCGAATTCGCCGCCACTCGGTCCCACGTCTGACCCACGAGTCACATATGCGCGATACATTTCCTCACGCAGCGAGCGATTCTCACAATGCATCATGCTGCTTGCGTAACAAGCCATGTCGAGCGTCAGAAGGTAACCGTCGAGATCACGTCGTTCCGCCGCGGCTCTTGCCACGGCTAAGTTCGGTTCAGGAATGCCATTCAGTTCGTCGATGTCGCGGATGTGCTTCGACCAGGCATCGGTCGCATCTAGTAAATTGTTCGAGAAGGTGCTGCTGAGAACGGTGAGACGCTGACGCAGGTTTTTAAACTGTTCTCGATCATCCTCGTCTAAAGCAACGCCGTTCCGTCTGAAATTCCGCAACGAGTCATCGATCATTTTCTGTTGAGCAGCACTGAACGCGTCGACTCCATCACTCTCTGACAATTTCTTCACGATTTCATATAGAGGCCTAGATTGACTGAGTCGCGTCGAATGCTCGGTCAGTTTCTGGACCGCACTGTCATGCGCCTCTCTGAGTTCATCATTGTTAACGACTGCATTCAGATGGGAAATGGGTGCCCATACGTCGTTAAGCTCGACCTCCAACGACTCAAGCGCCATCATGAGGTTATCCCACGTGGGATCACTCTCCGCTGTTTCGACGATGAGATCGACCGCCGCGTCGTGCGACGCGATTATTTCGGTAATCGACGGCACTACCTCGGCAGCGTCGATCGCTTGATGGTCCGGTAAGTTATGGATCGTTGTGCGCATGGATGACGAACTTGCTAAATCACAAAGCGTTAAATTTTCGACACTTTAAAACTCAACGAATGCAATGCCGATTAAAAACGTCTTTGAGATGGTCGAGGAGGTCAAGAAGGATCTTGAGAACTTGAGTCTTGAGGATCTGGACCAAGAATTAAGCGAACGAGACGATCTGCTACTGCTTGATATTCGCGAAATTCAGGAATACGTCGATCTAGGTACCATCCCGTCAGCGATCAATGCCCCTCGAGGAATGCTTGAATTCTGGGCAGATCCGGCAAGTCCTTACTATCGCGACTACTTTCAGGAAGACAAGCGTGTTGTGCTGTTTTGTGCGGGCGGCGGCAGATCTGCTTTCGCCGCAAAGGCACTGAAAGAAATGGGTTATTCAGACGTCGCCCACGTAGAAGCTGGATTCAACGGCTGGGCTGAGTCCGGAAGAGAGGTCGAAGATACGACGGCCAAAGCACGTTGGATGCGTAAACCACGCGACTAAGGATCAGTCTGTCACGAGTGCTCAAAGTAGGCGTTCGAAACCACAACCCGATCGTCGACTACGCCCTCAAAGATAACCCGACCTTCACCATCGTTCCAACCACGGATGTTCACCTCGTCGCCTGGAAAGACAGGAGACGAAAACCGAACCTTGATCTTCCTGAACCGGCTTTGATCGCTGTCACAAAGCGCACCTAACAGCGCTTGCGCACAATGCCCGAACGTACACAAGCCGTGTAGGATAGGCGTTTCGAAACCACCAAATCGTGCCGCCTCAGGATCAATGTGCAACGAGTTGTAGTCTCCCGACAATCGATAAATATGTGCTTGATTGTCGCCAATGTGTACTGACAAATCCAAGTCAGGTGTCGTGCCGGGTACCGCAATTTTCTGAGAGAACGTCTGTCCGACACCTTCAAATGGTTCAATGTCGCCTAGCTGTTCAACACCACGTCGAAACGAACCATTCACCATACGTACGCAGTCTTCGCCGTCCGCATTCGCTACGATGCTCTCGTATTCGCAGAAACCGTTTCCTTTACCGCGAGGATGAACCCCGATTAATCGCGAACGCACGGAAACGGTACCTCGAATCGGTAATGGTTTCAGAACCTCCAGATAGCGCTCCGCATCAATGTTGAGAGGTCCTGGTGAGTTCGGGATATGTGTACTATCTACGGGTGCACCTGCCCCGCCCCAACGAATCGAAAATGTCGGAAAGACTGCGAAATCAGGATTCGCTTCGTAGATAAAACGTAAGTCGCTTATCCCAATGCCGACAGCGTAAAGCAGTACGTCCCGTTGGTCATACGAAATCGAAACGGGGTCACCCCAAGGGCCAGGATTCCCATCTGGTAAAGCTGCTTGAGCGTTGTACCTCGCCACTGAATAGTTCCTTAGTCGCGTTCCAGAATCAAAGTACCCGTCGTCGAGAGAGTGCCGCCCGTGCCATTGACGATACAGTTTGACGCTTCCGTCTGCTTCCCTGGATCGCCGTTCACGCCGTCCTCTGCCGTGCCGGACATTTGACGGTACGCCTCCACCAGTAATTGCATTCCATACATGCCAGAATGATTGAACGACAGACCACCACCGTTCGTGTTAATGGGAAGGCGCCCGCCAGGCGCAGCGTGCCCTTCCTTCCAAAGGGTGTATCCACGCCCGCGCGGCGCCAAACCAAGCATTTCAGCAGTGATGCCCGCCGTAATGGTGAATGAGTCGTAGATCATCGCCATTTCAATATCGGTCGGACTCAATCCTGCCATTTCATATGCCATTTTGGCCGAGCGGTGTGCAGATGTTGCTGTGAAATCTTCCATCTCCACCATGTTCGAGTGACCCATGGACTCGCCAGCGCCAACAACCCATACTGGTTTCGACTTTAACGTTCGAGCGATTTCCGGACGAGCCAAGATGACGGCGCCGCCGTGGTCTGTCACCAGGCAGCAGTGATAGAGCGTCATCGGCCAAGCGATCAGTCGCGCATTGAGTACGTCTTCGATCGTAATCTCGCCGCCGAACGGGTTGGTTTCCTTGGAATACATCAACGCACGAGGATTCTTCATCGCCCATTGCCGAGTGACGACGCTAATGTGCGCGAAGTCTTCCGGCGTAGTGCCGTAAACATGATTGTGGCGAACCATCGAGTGAGCGTATTGAGCGGGCGCACCTGCTATCCCATATGCCGCAGTCGCCTCTTCGGCAGGAGACACTTCGCCACGTCCACCTCCTCCGCGACCACCCATGCCTCGATATGACCAACCAGCTTCACCGTGGCTGATCAGCGCAGTGTCAATCATGCCCGAAGCAATCGCGGCTAGCGCATGCCGTACGTGAATTTGGAATGAACAGCCACCGACGGATGTGGTATCGATGTAAGACGGATGAATGCCTAAGTGCTCAGCCAACTCAGACGACCAACCAGCCGAAAACACACCATCTATTTCACTAATCGGGATCCCGGTGTATTCCGAGACGTTTTTAATCGCTTCGATATGAAGTTGCAATGATGTACAGCGGATCGTACGTTCTTCTCCGCCTGGATAACCGATGAGGTCAGATTCGCACGCACCGACAAGTGCAGCACGGTACGAAAGATCCGGCATTTTCATTGTTCAACCACTCTCCAAAACGGAATAAACGTATCGTCGTTCGCTTGCTCAAATTCGACTTTGACTTTGGAACCGATCTTGATGTCTTCGGGTTTATTTGGATCCACACCGCGAAGTACTGTCTGCATTCGGTCACCTTCTTTGAGGTCAATAAATGCAGTGACGAACGGTAGTTCTTGTACCCAACCACCCGCCGCCAAGCGATGCTGAACTGCAAACGTATACAAAGTTCCTTCGCCGCTTACTTCCACCCAGTCTAATCGATCGGAGTGGCAATATGGGCAGATCAATCGCGGATACCAATGCACGCTATTACAGTCGAGGCAGTGCGGGAGAACGAGTTTACCTTGCTTAGCACCTTCCCAGAAAGGCTTGTTATGTTGTCCCTGTCGCGGGATGGGTTTGTCGTAGGCCACTTAGAAATCCAAATCTATGGTAAATGCCAGAATCGACGAAATTATCTATAAGCCTTAATCCTCCACCTTGTGCCCTGAATACACTTGACCGCTTCGCTTTTTGCATCGATTCCCGATGAAACTATTGATCGCGAACCGTGGTGAGATTGCGGTTCGAATCGCTGACGGTGCTCAGGATTTAGGCATTCAAACCGTCTCGATCTATACCGCAGACGACGAATACTCGCGCCACGTTACAGCGACCGACAAAGCTGCGCCGCTCGATGGTGCTGGCGTAAAGGGGTATCTCGATATCGAGAACATCGTAGCCATCGCAACCCAACACGGCTGCGATGCCGTTCATGCTGGTTACGGTTTCCTTAGCGAAAACGCGGGTTTTGCGTCATCTTGCGAGGGCGCCGGCATCACTTTCATCGGCCCAAGTCCTGAAACACTAACACTGTTCGGAAACAAAAGTATCGCGAGGAAATTCGCGATTGAACAGGACATACCGGTCGTTAGAGGGTCGGAAGACGTTGTCACGATTGACGAGGCAACTTCGTTACTTGAGAGTTTGCCGCAGGGCCAAGGGATTTTGCTCAAGGCGGTGAACGGCGGCGGAGGTCGAGGCATGCGCCAAGTCCTTGATCGCACATCGCTCGTCGAAGCCTTCGCGCGCGCATCGTCAGAAGCGAAAGCAGCATTTGGCGATGAGTCGCTCTACGCGGAGCAACTACTTGGTGACGCGCGTCACATTGAACTTCAGGTCATTGGTGACGGTACCGGCGACATAAAGGTTATAGGTGATCGCGACTGCAGTCTTCAGCGACGCCACCAAAAAATACTCGAAATTGCTCCCGCCCCCAATCTCAAGAAAGAGCTTCGTCGCGAACTCTGGAACGCAGCTTCTAAGCTCGCAAGTGAAGTGAAATACCGCAGTCTGGGAACGTTTGAGTTCCTCGTTACCTCCGACGGTTACTACTTCATCGAAGCGAACGCTCGAATCCAAGTCGAGCACACGATCACGGAGGAAGCGGTCGGTGTCGACCTTGTTCAGGCGCAATTACGTTTGGCACAAGGGGAGAGACTCGAGAATTTAGCCATCCCTTCCCGTTCGCGATACTCCGTTCAGTCCCGCATCAATATGGAAGTGATGAACGAGGATGGCTCTACGAAGCCATCTGGAGGGATGCTACGAAGGTTCGATGCGCCAACGGGACCAAATGTCCGGGTCGATACTTACGGGTATCAAGGTTATACAACCAACCCAAATTTCGATTCGCTGCTAGCCAAGGTTATTTGCTCTGGTGAAACGCTTGAAGCAGCTCTAATTCGAAGCCGGTACGCATTACGACAGTTCACTATAGAAGGCGTACCTACGAATAGAGATTTCCTCATCGCTCTACTCAATGATGAGCAGGTACGTGATGTGTCTATCCATACACGCTACGTCGACGAGCAAATTCCTGAAATATTGAAGGCAATCGCCTATTCAACGTCTGACGAAAAGAGCTCAGCGCAATCATCGCTCGCGGGTACTCGACTCCGATCAGATGACCCTCTCGCGGTTCTTGAACACGGAAAGACCGGTGAATTTACGCGAGACGAGCAAGCTGAAAACGTGATCGAAGACACGTCGCCCATACCACCGGGCACGAATCCCGTTCGCGCGCCGATGCAAGGTACGGTGGTCGAAATCGCTGTTGAAGCTGGTGACGAAATCGGTTCTGAGACGATCGTCGTGATCATGGAAGCGATGAAAATGGAACACGAGATTCGAGCCGGTACGATAGGCGTTGTTCATTCGATGAACGTGAACCCAGGTGATGCGGTCTACGAGCATCACGCGCTGCTCTATATTGAAGAACGGGACATCGAGGTCGATCAAGCTCTAAGTGGTCGTCAACTAAATCTCGACGAGCTTCGAAGTGATGTTGCGGAAGTGATTGAGCGTCACGAAATCACGCTCGACGAAAACCGACCCGACGCAATCGAAAAACGTCGTAAGACGAACCAGCGCACCGCTCGCGAGAACATCGACGATCTCTGTGATGTCGGGTCATTCGTTGAGCACGGGCAGCTCGCACTTACGCCTGGGACCGGCCTACCGATTGAGGAAGTGATACGCAAGTTTCCCACCGACGGGATGATCACAGGGGTTGGTAGCATCAATGGAGAACAGTTCGGAAAAGAAAAATCGCGAACGGTTGTCATGGCGTATGACTACACCGTGTTAGCAGGTACACAAGGCGCGATCAACCATCCAAAAACCGACCGGATGCTCGAACTAGCGGAGAAGTGGGAAATCCCGCTCGTCCTCTTCGCCGAGGGTGGCGGAGGACGTGCAGGCACGGGTGGCAAACGACAGGGCGGCAAGACCACAACGAATGTTGGGCAGGGCCGTGACGATGCGGTTTACCGTCCACTTGATACACCTACGTTCGCATCGATGGGACGCCTCAGTGGATTGGTACCCATGATTGGCATCACATCGCGCTATTGCTTTGCAGGAAACGCATCCCTACTCGGGTGCTGCGATGTCATCATCGCGACTGAGAATTCCAATATAGGGATGGGCGGTCCAGCATTGATCGAAGGTGGCAATCTCGGCGTCTTCAGACCCGAAGAGGTCGGTCCACTCGACGTTCAACGAAAAAACGGGGTCGTAGATATCGTCGTTAAAGACGAAGCTAAAGCCGTCGCGACGGCAAAGCAATACCTATCGTATTTTCAAGGGACCATCGACACGTGGGAATGCGAGGATCAAAGAGCATTGCGCCACATTGTTCCAGAAAATCGACTTCGTGTGTACAACGTGCGCGACGTGATTCATACACTCGCAGATAAGGATTCCGTTCTCGAGATTCGACCCGACTTCGGACTCGGAATGGTCACCGCATTCATCCGCATCGAAGGTCGACCGATTGGCGTCGTCGCTAACAACCCAACCCATCTGTCTGGTGCTATCGACAGTGATGGGTCGGACAATGCAGCTCGCTTTCTACAGCTGTGTGACGCATTCGACGTACCGCTCTTAGTGCTATGCGATACCCCTGGCATGATGGTAGGACCAGAAATCGAGAAGACCGCGTTAGTGCGACACTGTAGCCGTCTCTTTGTTACCGGCGCGAATCTCACTGTTCCCCATGTGACGATGGTTCTTCGTAAAGCGTACGGACTTGGCGCGCAAGCGATGGCTGGTGGCAGCTTCAAAGAGCCGTTTGCGACGGTTGCATGGCCAACGGCTGAGTTTGGCGGTATGGGTCTCGAAGGGCAAGTCAAACTTGGTTTTCGAAATGAACTTGCCGCGATCGAAGATCCGATTGAACGTAAAACTCGATATGACCTACTGGTTGAAGCGGCGTATCAACGTGGAAAAGCACTCGTCGCAGGAACATCGTTCGCGGTCGATGATGTAATTGATCCCGCAGACTCGCGCCGCTGGATAAGCGCGGCATTTGATTCCGCGCCGCCGCCACCGCACCGAACCGGCAAAAAACGCCGAAATATTGACACCTGGTAAAAGGAAAACCCATGTCAACCGATGAAACGATGTCGCTTTTCGACGTCATGTACAACTGCCGAGCGATGCGCCGTCTCAAGAGTGATCCTGTACCCGATGAGCTCATTTTGAAACTCATCGATGCAGGTAATCAAGCGCCTAGTGGCTCCAATCAGCAAGGCGCACGATGGATCGCAGTTAAGGATCAAGGACAGAAGGACAAGCTCGCAGCACTCAACAAGACTGCGGTGCAAGCCTACACGGGGGTGGAATCAACTCGTCTCGACAGCTTGCCTCACCAACCGGCAGATAAGCGCCAGCGAATGTTGAACGCCGTTCTCTGGCAAGCGGAGCACATGCAGGAAATACCTGTGTTATTGATCGCATGTTTTGAGTTTCCTGGACCCGTCACCAACGCATCCCAAGCCAGCGGATCGGTTTGGCCTGGAATTCAGAACGTGTTGCTTGCGGCGCGCGCGCTTGGTCTTGGAGCAGCACCGACGACACTCGGTCTGATGAATCCTGCTGCTGTTAAGGAAGTGCTAAATCTTCCCGACAACATCGCAGCTTTTTGCCTGATCCCGATCGGCTACCCGTTAGGTAACTTTGGCCCCGTCACGCGCCTTCCCGTTGAGGAAACGATGCGTTGGGATCGCTGGGAAGCGTAGCAAGTAATGGATTACGTCACGTGGTCGTGGGTATTTCTGGTCGTCTACATGGGTGCAATGCTGGGTATCGGTGTCTGGGGGACACTTCGCGTCAAGCGCGCCGATGACTACGCCACGGCACGCGGTTCCTACGGCCCTGTGTTTCTTGCCTTTGCATTTGCCGCGACTACGGCGAGTGGCGCAACGTTTTTAGGTGGACCAGGACTCGCATATACCTACGGCGTTTCAATGATATGGGGAAGCTTCCTCTACCCTATGGGCGTCTACTTCGGCGTGCTAATCGCGATGCGACTCATCGCTACTGCGGGTCATCGATTCGGCAATCGCTCTATCCCTGAGTATTTAGGGGATCGATTTCAGTCCGATACGCTACGAATCGTCGTATCGGTGATCTCCCTTGTATTGTTCTTCTATATTGCTGGACAGCTCGTATCCGGTCTTGTTATGTTCGAAACCATGCTAGGGTTCGATCGAATGTGGGCATTGGTAATCACGACCGTCGTCCTGCTTATATATGTATCGATGGGTGGCGCACACGCCGATATCCTCACGGATGGTGTTCAAGGTTTGATGATGTTAGGTCTCGCAATCCTCGTCATCATTCTGTTCGTGTTCGCAGTCGGCATCGATGGCGGTTTGCCATCTTTGATGAATAACCTAACGGAACAAGATGAACATTTGACGAAACCGCTCAACACTACTACTGCGCTCGCCCACTCATGGTGGTCGATCGTAGCGGTTTTCTTTGCTCATATTCCTCTGGGTTTGCTGCCACATCTCGGCAACAAACTCTGGGCACTAAAGCGCACTGACCAGCAACATTCGTTCGTAAAAATCGCATTTGCGTGCGGATTGACGCTTGGCATGATGTCTCTCGCTGGACTGCTTACAAGGGGCCTTGTAGGCGAGGACCTATTTATGACCGGAACGTCGCCGAACGCGGCATTGCCGGTCATGTTCATTGAGATTTTCCCGACTTGGTTAGCAGCGTTGATTGGTGTTGGTGTACTAGCCGCGATCATGTCAACAGCGGACGGACTCGTCGTCTCGTCTTCACAGATCATTGCAAATGACCTTTATCGTCGATCGATTCTGCCTCGAACCCGCTATGCGAAAACGCACTCGGAAGAACAAATCGACAGGCAAGTTTTAACAATCAGTCGCGTGTCAACCGTCGTCGTATTGATTCTGTGCGCTGCAATGGCGTGGATGCTTCAAAACACGAACATCGCTTTGATCATCATGATTGGCACCGGCGGCATGATGGCAGCTTTCTCGGGTCCTCTTGTCGTCAGTGCTCTGTGGCGCGGCGTTACAAAGAACGGTGCATTTGCCGGTTTACTTGGCGGGTTCATCGCATTCATCATCCTTCACGCTCAATTACTAAATCCTGCGTGGTTTGGCGAAAGTGGCGTGATCTTCGACGTCGTGACGTGGCTGTACAACGAAGGTCCGAACCCTTTCTCCTGCGCAGCGTTGGGTGAGGTAGTTTCCGTTTCGCTTACGTTCGTCGTTTCGAAACTCTCTAAACCGTTGCCGCAGGAATTCGTCAGGCAGTTATTCGAACCCGATCAAACGGAGATTAGTGATACTACGATGGCAAAGTAGTAGTGCGATCAGAGTCGCGGTACCTCCAATGTGATTTAGGTACGTCACTCTGGCCGTCGAGGTGCGAACAACTGCGCCATGCCGTCAGTAGACTCGGCTTTCGAAAGCAGCTTTGTAGGGATCTCCGCTGACGCAGATGGAATGTGTTGCGCGAGAAAGTCCCTACTCTCAGTCCAACGCGGATCGTCGTCGCGTAACCACAACGGTGGCGACCGCCATAGTTTCGCCGACTCAATCTCGCTTGGTCGATGCGACGAAAGCGAGCCTATGTGAATTGACGCGCTAATCAGGAATTCGCCACGGAGCATTCCGCCTGAAGCCTCCCGTAGTTTGTCAAATACGGTCTGATCGAAGCCCTCGACAATATAGTGCAGAACGTCGTTTGCGAGATACCCATCAAGCACTCGGAAGTATCTAACGATGTCTAGATCGTCCCGAAGCTCGGCGATTCGAAACGCCTGATCAGTACCTTCTGAATCGCCAAGCAACCTTCGAACGTGCGCCACGTTCAGCGCAACAAATGCAGACTGAGGTTGCAGTCGCGCAACTCGAAGCCATGTATGTTCGGCTAGTCGCAATTTCTGCACGTCAAATGCGAGCGAACCTAATGTGTCAACCGCGAGACTGTTCGGGTACTCGCCTGCGAGGTTCCATACCGTTTCGCTAAACGCAATCGCGTCTTGAGTTTCCTCAAATAAGGCAACGGCGTTCCATAGCTCTCGACTAGATTGTGTAGCGATGTTTGTCGTTTGAAATAAATCCTTCTTTGTTGCGTAATAGGCTTCGTGCAACGACGATAACAGCGATGAGTCTTTGTACCGTAACAACCATTCTCCGAGTGTGGCCAAGTACTCACGGTATTCTGCTGCTCCGTACTGAACCGGTTCAGTTCGCAATGAACTGTTGTCGTAGAGCGCGCTACGAACCTGAAGCGTTATGTCATCACGTCGACTCTGCAGCGTCTTGGATTCGTCGAACTCGACATCCACGACATTCAGAACTTCCTGCCAATTAGGATGTGAGACGTTTACGACCCTGAAATCGATACGCTCGAGCTTCCCTTCCGCGGAATGCAATTCACCGTCAACGAAGTGTGTAATCGCCAAGACATGTGACATGCCCGGTGCCCGATCGGGATTCCACATCACTGAATTCGTTGAAACCGTATCAACTACAGCGACGTCTCGACTCAATGCGATCGAGTCGCGCAATGCTGATGAAAACCCGACGCTCAACGGCGTGAATTCGCCGTTTTCCGGGAACGGCAACACCGCAAGCGTGATCTGTTTTGGTGCAGCTTGCGGTAAGAAAAGTGAGTAGATCAATACCGAACCTAACACAACTGCGGCCATAAAGAACGTCGCATAAAAAAAGCCGTGTTTGCTTGGGTGTCTAATCAAATTACGCAGAGTGTGATCCGAGAGATAGTCGCGCGCGATTTTAGATTTCCCTACTCGCCAGTGAACGATAGTGAGGCAGTAACATCGTATGACGGAAGTCTGGATGCCTAAATTGCTATGCACCGCGCTACCGAAATGAACTCCATGAGTGTAAAACTAGAATGCATCGCTTGCAGTGCCACCACACGCCAGAACGCGATACCTCAATGACTGACAGCAATTTCTACGAGCATGTCTTCGGCGTGCGAGATAAGGTCGCTCTGGTTACAGGCGGTACTAGAGGAATCGGTTTCATGATCGCGGAAGGATTGGTTCGTGCTGGCGCACGGGTATATGTTGCCTCTCGAAAAGTCGACGCCTGTCGCACAACCGAGGAGGAACTCATGAAGTTCGGTTTCTGCAGAGCACTTCCGAGCGACATAAGCACTATTGAAGGATGTAAAGCACTCGCGGAAGAGCTTCGTCTACACGAACAGCAACTACACATCCTCGTTAACAACGCTGGGGTGACGTGGAGCATGGACATCGACGAGTTCACAGAGAAGGCATGGGACAAAATCATGGATTTGGACGCAAAGAGTCCGTTTTTCCTGACTCAAGCGCTCCTGCCTGAACTTAGACGTGCCGCTACATCTCAAGACCGTGCAAGTATCGTCAACATCACATCGGTTAATGGTTTGAAACCGGGTGGACTGAGAAACTATTCCTATGTCGTGGCAAAGGCAGGTCTCGGTCAACTAAGTGCTCAAATGGCTCGCGACTTAATGGCCGACCATATCAATGTCAACGCAATCGCGCCTGGTCCGTTCAAATCCAAAATGACGGCACCAATGTTCGCAACAGAGGAACAGGATCGTCAGGTGACCGCAGGATTTCCAATGAAACGGTGGGGCGCGATGGAAGATATAGCTGGGCTTACCATCTTCCTCTCGTCGAAGGCAGGCTCCTATGTAACGGGCATGACGATCCCGTGCGACGGAGGCGCAACGACGACCACATAACGACCGTCGATTCTCTTATATAAGACTGCCTTACTCCGTCGCTTCGTCCGAAAACTCAAGCACACAGCCAACCGTGTCATTCACAAACAGTTCGTCGATTCGATCGGAGGAATAACCTAGTTCCCGCAACACCTCTTCCGTGTGCTCACCTAGTCTAGGTGAAGGACGATCTGCAGTCAGCTCAGAATCAGAAAATCGCCAAGCAAATCCGCCATACCACATATCGCGTACGTCCGGATGGGATTGCTTTTGAAACCAACTCCTTCGCGTAAATTCAGGATGGTCAAGAATCTCCAGACAATCCACAACAACGACAACAGGTACGCCGGCATTTCGCAGCAAGCCAGACGCCATGTCGCGCGTCTGGTTACGCGACCACGACGTCACCAATTCCTCAACTGCGTCGACATGGCGTAATCTCTCGGTAGCCGAATCGAATTCACTCGAATCGAGTCCGATCAGCGTTTTTAAGCGACACCATTCCTCGTCGTTCAAACACGCAATGGCAATCCATTGGTCGGACTCAATGGTTGGAAAGACACCATATGGGGCATAATCCGGATGCCGGTTTCCCCATCGTACGAGCGGTTCGTCCTTCCCCGCCGCGATGATTTCTTCGCCGATGTACCCAATCGCGGATTCAAGCATCGAACCCCTTACGTTCTGTGCTTCGCCGGTCAAATCACGATTGATCACCCCGATTAGAGCACAGGTTGCCATCTGTAAACCAGTGAACGCATCCGTTTGGTAAAACCCCATCACCATCGGGTCATTCTCACGGTAACCGAACAACGCATCCCAACCGGCCATTGCTTCAATCGTCGCGCCGTTCGCTTTGTAATCTCGATACGGTCCTACTTCACCATAGCCAGACCAACATACATAGACGATATCAGGCTTTACATTCCGTAATGAGTCGAAATCCAGATCAAACTTGCGCATAACGTGCGGTGTGAAATTGCTCATAACAACGTCCGCGCTTGCGATGAGATCCTTCGCGACACCAACGCCGTCGTGGTGGTTTAAATCGATTGCGATTTCGCGCTTGTTTCGGTTCGTGCCGTTGAAATTCGGACCGACGTTGTATACGTGTGCATTCGCGTTTCGCACACAACCTTCAGGCAACGTGCCACGCCAGTTCCGCCAAACATCCACTCGCTTGTGACTCTCGACCTTGATCACATCTGCGCCAAGATCTGCCAACATCATCGTAGCGAAAGGTCCGATCCAAGCTTGGGTGAAGTCAACGACTCGGATACCTTGTAGAGGCCGTTCCCCTCTCGATCCAGAAGGCGACGGTAGCCGAACACCTTCCCACCGATAAGTCTTAACACGTTGTGCCAATCGCAGATCTGGTGGAGCGTACGTCTGCATCTTCGCAGGCAATCCTGGGAATATCGACATTGCTCCTGTTGAGTCAGGAATCTTCTTTATGAAGTCAAGCGATTCCACCTGTCTGTTGTGGACCAAATCATGCGGAGTTTGAAACAACCCAAATCGAGGTGCGCCACGCTCCATGACCCCTTCAAAAACCCGCTCTGGATCACAATGTTGAGAGGCTCGATTCAGAAAGTCGCTGAGTTTCGCTAGGTTTCGTCGTTTCTCTGGCGTGTCGAGGTCCAAGAGGATCGCTTCTTCTGCCACACCAAGTTCTGCAAGTACGTAAGAGAAAGTTACGGGGTCGAGCAAATTACCTGAGATTCTGCCGTTCCCAATCGGATAGAGCCTAACGCCTGTCGCCGGTCCGCCGTGTCTTTCATCGGCTCTTTCCATGTATTGTGAACGGACAAACGGCACCGTCGTTGTCAACGCATCCAATTGCGAGGTTTCAATCGACTCGATTGCACCCGTGGCAATTCGCTTAATAACCGCCGATAGTGTTGCAACGCTTGCGTGAACGCCAACAACATACGAAACGATATTGCCTGGCATGCGCACAGGTTCTCTAGCGGGATCACCGTTGCACACTAGAAAACCAGACGCGGCTTCAAGCAGAATTGGTGCGCCACCAATTTCCTCATATAGCCCACCACGCGCGAACGGTGTAACTCGGTGGAAGATCGTTTTCGGTCCTGGTTCGATACCAGCACGCGCCAACTCCTCGAGCGTCCGGTTCGTCAATATGACGTCAGCGTCGGTCGCGAGTTCAGCGAGACCTTCTTCAACTAACCACTTGTTCGCCGACAGGTAGCGCCACATGAGAGACTCACCGTTTGTACGCGGTGCACGACGCGGTAAATCGCCGCAAAACGCCATCCCCACTGCGACTTGTGCGCCCCATCGTGCTAGTTGGAGACAACCGTAGGATAGTGCGGGATCATCGCCCAGTTCGAGAACGCGTAGGTTCTTAAACGTCATTAGCTATGAGTAGTCCTTGCGCTCACTAAGGGTCGTCTAACCGTCAATGGATTGGTCGAATGGTACGATCGACCGAAGTCATGAAGAATCCGTTTTCAGTTTGGGGCGATCTGTCACACCCGTATGCATAGCATTCTCAGACACTACGACAGTTTGTAATGCCCATGTCACGTCGAGAGCTACCGCAACGTACTGCTCTGCCCGTTCCGATCAGTGAACGATTTGAGTTCGTCAGTGAAGGATGGCTTGAATCTGCACACTCGTTCCTACGAGGCAAGCTGCACAAACTCGATGAGAAACTGACAACTGGTCGATTTGCGGCGGTTGAAACTTACACGGATGCTCCACCACATCTCCAATGCCCAGACAATGTAGCTACTGTTCACATCGTTATTGAGAATGGGAAACTTGATGTCGGTTACGGGCGTGTAGCGAACGCGAATCTATCGGTAAAAGGTGATTACAACCGATCGCTCGTAATCGGAACTTCGGTTTACGAGAACCTTCCTGCACGAAGGGATCGCAATCAACGGGAGCTGCAACACCGACATGGGAACGTTCTTGAAGTTTCGGGATCTGGTTTTGCGAACGTCAACCCTGAGCTACTCAAGCTACTTTCAGGCTTGCACGACCACCTCGCGAGGCGAACGGTAGGAAATCCCGATATTCCTCACAAACTCAAGCACTTGGATGTTGAAACGCGTGTAAGCGAGGTCGAGGAGAACGGTTACACGATCTTCCAAAACGCGGTTACCGATGATTTTGTTGAGGAGTTGAATGACGACCTTGATCGTCTCTTTGAGGAGAACGGTCGTCGACAGGTAGCTGCAATGCTGTTGTCACGAGGTCCTCTCTGGGAAGAGATCGCGACGCACCCGCAGATTCATGCAGCGGCTCAGTACCTTCTAGGCGCGGACTGCAATCTTGGTCAATCCATTGCTTTCAGAAAACCGAAAGGTGCCGATACCCACCAGATACACAATGACCCACCCCACCCTCATACGGGTGAGCTTTGCTGCAACGTAACAACGGTGTGGGCATTGAGTGACTTCGACGAAGACGCGGGACCAACGATCGTCGTTCCAGGAAGTCACAAGGAGAACCGAGTGCCAGATCAGGATGCGAAATCCCGTGCAATCAAACTAACGATGCCTAAAGGATCCGTAGCGATGTGGCATGGATCACTCTGGCACGGTGCTGCGATTCGAGAACGCGATGGAGAGCGGACCTCACTTCACAATACTTATCTTCGCAATTGGGTGCGTACATGGGATAACTACCTAGAAATTGATCCCGCAATCTTGGAACGCAATTCTCCCACGCTAACCACGCTTGCCGGAATCGACGATCTATACGGCAAGAACACCTACGATGGAATCGACTTCAAGCGTCTCGCCGCATAGGAACAGGCGGACTATACGGTAGCTTTCGCAGCCTCCTCGCGAGCCGCGCGTACTTTTTCGTTGGTTTGATTGAAGAGGAGGTCGCGACGACTCTTTTCTTCCTCTTCGCTTAACTTGCGTTTACCCAGATCCTGACCTACACGGTAGCCACGTTCAACCGCAGGACGACCACGTAACTGATACGCCCAGCGTTTCACGTTGGGAAACGACTCCCACATCTCCTCACCGATGACTCGACTGACTAAAAAAGCCCAAGGCCAAGTGATGATGTCGGCAATCGAGTAATCGTTACCCGCGAGATATTCGTTGACTGCAAGTTGCGCATCCATGACGCCACACAGACGGTCAACTTCGCCGACGAATCGCTTTTCACCGTACTCGAGTTGCTTCGGATCGTCGGTGATGTTCTTCGCGTAATTCTTGAAATGGTTGGCGTTACCCATCATCGGACCAAGATTTGCCATTTGCCAATGTACCCACTGCATGACGCGGACACGTTCACGACGTTCGGACGGCAGGAACTTCCCTTCCTTATCACCTAAGTACTCGAGAATCGCCCCGGACTCAAAAATACTGATCGGATCACCGCCATCCGCTGGTGCATGGTCAACGATTGCCGGCATGCGGTTGTTCGGACTAATACGTAAAAAGTCCGGTTTGAACTGATCACCGCCACCGATATCGACAGGAATGACGTTGTATTCCAACTCACATTCTTCAAGCATGATGCTGGCTTTCCACCCATTCGGTGTTGGCCAGTAATACAGATCGATCACGGTAATTTCCCGTTCAATTGCGACTGCGTATATTAGGCGTGAGCCGGAGCCCCTAGCCTCAAAGGATCCAACAACGTAATGATCGAGTGCATGCCGAACATATTCAAAGTCGAACCGAGCAAGATCACGCCGTCTAAATACATCAGCTTTTTCGTAGCGCGCAACACAGGTAATCTACTGTTTCCCTGTCTCGCAAGCTCCAGCACTTTTGAATCTTCCTGGCAAGAAATTCATGAGCTAGGCGGCGTTGCAAGTCAACTCCTCGGGGACATGCATTTCGCGACTAAACAAAACGACGTTCTGTATGCGGAGTTTGGCGCACCCACACGATGCAGTATCTTGGAAGAACCAGACGTCCGTCGCAAGGTGACGAATGTCGAGGCGTTTCCGTTTGAGAGACATGAAATCGCACCAGGAGTCATTGCGATCCCAACACCCGGGCATCGCCCTGGCGCTGTCAGTTACTTAGTCGATATTGACGATACGAATGTGTTGTTCGCGGGGGATTCCATCTGGCATGACGAGAAGAAATGGATGGCACTATCTAACAAGAAAAACCGTCCGATGATGAAAAACACCCTAGTCTCGTTACGTGAAGAGCGATTTACATCCTTATTCGTTAACAGTTCGGTCAAGAATCCAGTGTACCGAATAGATTTCTCGAATCATGTCGAGAAAAACGAATTCCTCGATGAATTGGCGGACGCGCTTTAAAGGTTACGAAATCACGAGTAGATAGATGGTGTAACCGGCGATGCCGAGAAAAATCACAAATACGACTACTAGTGCAGCTAGCAACCAGTGCAAGATCGATTTCGCGAGCTTCTTCATCATCGTGAATCGGGCGTTACCGAAGACTCTGTCCTCGTGAACACTTCTCGGAATTGTTCACGAAGCGAGTTTTTCTGGACCTTACCCATGGCGTTGCGAGGCAGCTCTCCAATAGTCGCAACCCATTGTGGTTGTTTGAATCCAGCAAGTACGCCCTTGAGCTGAGCTCTCACATCACTCGTTTCAACGTCCTTTCCTGTCTCAGAGACGACAATCGCGACCACACCCTCTCCAAAATCTGGGTGAGGGGCTCCGATTACGGCGACATCTGCTACACCGGGTAGTTCACCGATCGCTGTCTCTACTTCCGCTGGGTATACGTTTAACCCGCCGCTTATGACGATGTCCTTCTCCCGGCCAACGATCGAGACACGGCCATCCTCGTCCTGCACCCCCATATCGCCCGTAACGAAGTAACCGTCGGTACGAAATTCCTGAGCAGTCTTTTCTGGCATTTCCCAATAGCCTTTGAACACGTTCGGTCCTGTGAGTTCAATTCCACCTACTTCACCTGCCGGTCGTTCAATGCCGCGTTCATCGGCAATTCGAAGCGAAACACCGGGTAACGGAAAACCGACTGTTCCGGCTTTTCGTTCACCGTTGAGCGGGTTTGAAGTATTCATCAACGTCTCGCTCATGCCGTATCGCTCGAGGATTGCCATTCCCGACCTTTCGTAAAACTCGCGAAAGGTTTGCTCTGCTAGCGGCGCAGACCCAGATATGAACAATCGCATATTGCTCACCACGCGTTGATTGAATTCTGGATGTGCGAGGAGTCGCGTGTAGAAAGTTGGAACGCCCATGAGAACCGTCGCGTTCGGCAACTCGCGTATCGCGTTCTGCACGTCGAAACGCTGCTGGAAGATCATTGAGCTGCCACTCAGTAACACACAGTGGATGGCGACAAACAGTCCATGTACGTGGTAGATTGGTAGTGCATGAAGCAGTACGTCGTCTGCTCTGAATCCCCACACATCGTTTAACGTGAGAGCATTACTCAACAGGTTGCCGTGAGTGAGCATCGCACCTTTTGATCGCCCGGTAGTACCTGACGTATAAAGGATCGCAGCGACGTCATCGTGTGATCTTTTCGCGGAACTCTGACGACGCGACGTTACATGCTGCATCGCGTCGTCGAGGGAGCCGGATCCATCGTCTTTGAGTGTGAATTGGTCGATCGACGGAATGCCTAGGGATTCGATTCTCGACGACCCTACGTAGAGTTTCGGCTTAGCGTTTTCTAGGAAATAGCCGAGCTCATTCGACGTGTAAGCCGTATTTAGTGGAACATAAATCGCTCCGACTTGTAGGCATGCGAGGTATAGAGACAAGGTGAGCTGCGTCTTTTCACAATGTGCAACGACCCTATCCCCGACTGCAATGCCGCACTCATGAAGGACCGCTGCGACACAGTTCACTTGATCGAAGAGCTGAGCGTAGCTGACGGATTTGCTATCTTCGAACAGTAAACATGATTTGTCCGGATTTGCTTGAGCAACTTGAACTAGCTTGTCGTATAAACTCTCACTCAAGGTTGCGCAGTAACAGAATTGAAGGCGTGTCTAGTTTACGCACGGCAACTGACGCAACACATACACGTTTGTTTCAAAATGCAACAGAATCAATATCTTAGATGTATTTCTTAACTCTGAGCGAGACACCTTGAACCAAGCCAAGTTACTCTGGAAACCTTCAGCTTCCGTCATCGAGAAGTCCAATCTAGCGACTTTCGCTCACGCACGTGGGATTCCGTTGGACTTTCCGATCCTCTACGAGTGGTCCATTCAAAACCGAGAGGAGTTCTGGAATGGCGTCTGGCAGTTCACGGGGATCATAGGCACCAGAGGTACGGCGACTTTATCAGAATCCAAACCATTCGTGGACAGCGCGTGGTTCGACGACGCGACTCTCAATTTCGCAGAAAACCTGCTCAAATTTAAGGACGAAAAGACCGCGTTGGTCGAGATTAACGAGAGTGGTGAGCGGCTTGAACTCACCTACAAGCAATTGCACGTTCGCACCGCTGCGTTGGCGCGCGAATTGAAGCGCCTCGGTATTACGACAAACGACCGCGTCGCCGCTTGGTTACCGAACAACGCTGATACTGTCATAGCGATGTTAGCAACCACGAGCATCGGTGCGGTCTGGTCATCGTGTTCACCAGATTTTGGTATCGAAGGTGCGTTCGATCGGTTTAGTCAGATCGAACCGAAGTTGCTACTGGCTACTGATCGATATCAGTACAACGGACGAACGTTTGACGTAACCGAAAACGTAGAGTCTCTGATAGCGCGTATGCCAAGCATCGAGCACACCTTATATCGTTCCGCTGATGCCGAACGGTGCGATTTCCAACGTCTTTATAAGAGCGAATCTGAAAACGTGGAATTCGAACGACTACCGTTCAATCACCCACTTTACATCATGTTCTCATCGGGTACTACAGGCGTACCGAAGTGCATCATCCATGGCGCGGGTGGAACACTGATTCAGCACGTTAAAGAACATCAATTGCACGTTGATCTGACTCGTAGCGATGTGTTGTTCTTTTTCACCACTACCGGTTGGATGATGTGGAACTGGCTCATCTCAGGTCTTGCTTCGGGATGTACCCTCGTTCTATACGACGGTTCGCCTTTCTTTCCGCGCCGGGATTCGCTAATTGATCTCGTCGACCAAGAACAAATCTCCGTATTTGGCGTTGGTGCGAAGTACATCTCAAGTATCGAACACGTAAAGGTCAAGCCAAGGGAGACCCACGACCTGAGTTCGTTGCGCACCATACTCACGACAGGCTCCCCTTTGTCTCATGAATCATTCGACTATGTCTATCGCGACTTTAAGAAAGACGTATGGCTCGCTTCTATTTCAGGTGGAACCGATCTGATATCGTGTTTTGTACTTGGTAATCCACTCTCCGGTGTCTATCAAGGAGAAATCCAAGGTCCGGGTTTAGGAATGGCTACGTCGGTGTTTGATGATAGTGGTCAGTCGCTTTTGGATCAGAAGGGCGAACTGGTCTGCACAAAGTCATTTCCAAGCGCGCCCATCGGATTTTGGAACGACACCGATGGGTCTAGGTATCACGGTGCATATTTCGCGCGATTCAACGAAACTTGGGCGCATGGCGACTTTGCTGAGATCAATTCGACGACTGGGGGATACGTTATTCACGGTCGCAGCGACGCGGTATTGAATCCCGGAGGAGTGCGCATAGGAACCGCAGAAATCTATCGCCAGCTTGAACGATTCGATGAGATAGTGGATGCTGTTTGCGTCGGACAGGACTGGGCAGACGACACGCGTATCGTCCTATTTATTGTCTTGAAGGAAGGACTACGTCTGAATAAGTACCTTCGCAAGGACATCAGGGCTGCGATTCGCAAGAACGCATCCCCGCGACACATCCCAGCCAAAATCGAGCAAGTCACGGATATACCGCGTACGCGATCAGGAAAAATCGCTGAACTAGCGGTTCGCGAGATCATCCACGGACGCGAAGTGAAAAACACCAGCGCACTCGAAAATCCAGAGTGCCTGGTTCAATTTAAAGGTCACGACGCTTTAGAGTCGTAGCGTAATCGTAGTGTCCTAGTCTTCAAGATTGACAAACGAACGCTCACCCAAGGGAACGAACAAAATACGGACAGGACCTTCGACCACACGGCTTGTGTGACCGATACCTTCAACATCATCCGGTAAAAACGCTTCACCGGGACCCCAGCGACGAATTTCACCGTCGGTCGTTCCGATTTCCCATATGCCTGACATCACGATACAGAGCTGCCGGCGGGGCGCATTGTGCCAGTCTTGAAATCCACCTTCAGGTGCTTCGAATACCTGAACACCAGACGAATCAAATCGAATACTGGTCCTTAACAGATTTCCCCACTTATCTATGGACTCATTTTCAACAGGAATGTCTACTTCGTCGAACGTAGATCCACCGTCCGACGTTGTGTGAAAACGCGTCACTCGAATGACATTGTCAGCCACTTGATCGCCCACTTAGCTCAATCACATGACAAAGATAACGAGAACGAATTCAAAAGGCTTGTCGAGTTCGCTACCCGTTAACTACGTCCAACTTACGCCATTGACTAGGGCCGGTTTTATGAACTGATTCGCCTCGAGAGTCAACTGCCACGGTTACCGGCATGTCTCTGACCTCAAACTCGTAGATCGCTTCCATACCTAAATCTTCGAACGCGAGCAATCTAGCGTCGGTGATCGCTTTCGATATCAGGTACGCCGCGCCACCGACTGCAATCAGGGAAACCCCACCATGTTCTTGGATCGCCTCGATGGTCGCGTCGCCACGCTCTGCTTTACCGATCATGCCAAGTAACCCAGTTTTCGACAAGATCGTATCGCTGAATTTATCCATGCGTGTCGCCGTCGTTGGACCTGCAGGACCAATGACTTCGTCCCCTACCGCGTTGACTGGACCCACGTAGTAAATGAATCGATTTTTCAGATCGATGGGCAACGGCTCATTTTTTTCAATCAAGTCTATCAAGCGCTTATGGGCAGCGTCTCTCCCTGTCAACATCTTGCCTGAGAGTAACAGTGTTTCCCCCGCTTGCCAATCTCTTACTTGGTCTTTCGTAACCGTCCCTAAGTCGACTTGCCTTGAATCCGCACTCGCTGAATACTCGATATCAGGCCATAGATCCAAATCAGGTGCCTCGAATTCAGGAACACCCGAGCCGTCAAGAACGAAGTGAAGGTGTCGAGTCGCGGTACAGTTAGGAATGATCGCAACGGGTTTGTTAGCTGCGTGTGTTGGGTACTCCGCGACCTTCACGTCGAGCACAGTCGTTAAACCTCCTAATCCCTGTGCCCCGATACCAAGCGCATTGACCTTTTCATATAACTCAAGTCGAAGCTCTTCTGCCCGACTCGCCGGACCGCGTGCTTGCAGCTCTTGGATGTCGATAGGTGCCATCATCGCTTCTTTCGCGAGCAGCATCGCTTTCTCCGGTGTACCTCCAATGCCGATGCTCAAGATACCTGGTGGACACCAACCTGCACCCATAAGCGGTACCTGACTCATCACGAAATCGACCACTGACTCCGAAGGATTGAGCACAGCGAACCTGGCTTTCGCTTCGCTTCCGCCACCCTTCGCAGCAACCTCCACGTCTACCTTATTGCCTGGAACTACACGCATGTGAATCACAGCGGGCGTGTTATCTCCGGTATTCTGTCTTTCTCCATCGGGATCCACCAAAACCGAACCACGTAGTGGGTTGGTCGGGTCAAGGAACGCCTGACGCACGCCGGTATTCACAGCATCTTCGATGTCGATATCTTCGGTCCACTCAACCTTGAGACCTATATCCAAGAACACGTTTACGATGCCGGTGTCTTGACAAATTGGACGTTTCCCGAGAGCGCACATCCTTGAGTTAACCAATACCTGACGGAGCGCATCTTTCGCAGCTGGCGACTCTTCACGTTCCCATGCGGAACGCATCGCGCTAATAAAATCAGGCGGATGGTAGTACGAGATATACTGCAGCGCGTCAGCGACGCTCTGTGTTAGGTCAGCTTGGCTAATTCGAGACATAGTATTCTGTTAAGCTCACGCCTACTTAGACTGCTACTTCAATGGTACAAGACGATTAGAACACATGGCTGAATCTGATCAGTTCGCACATACAGAACTTGATTTGCCGAATGGCAAAATCTCGTATCTTCGAGGCGGCGATGGTCCTTCGTTAATTTGTCTGCATCACAGTTGGGGTAACCCCGGCAGTCTAGACCTTCATCAAAAACTTGCAGACAACTTTACGGTATTGATTCCGGATATGCCGGGTTGGGGCGGTTCTGAAAGACCGTTGTGGGCACGGACCGTTCGCGACATTGCGATTCTCGTCTCACATTTCGCGAATCAAGTAGCGGACGCACCGTACCATCTCGTTGGATTCGGCTTCGGCGGATATGTTGCGGCAGAGATTGCCTCCATGAGTGAGACGACGATTGCGAACCTAGTGTTAGTCGGGGCAGTCGGGATTCAACCGCGTGACGGCGAGATCATGGACCAGATGATGTACTCGCATCGACAGTACATTGAGGAGAGCTTCCGTGACCGTGAGAGTTACGTGAACCACTTTGGTGAGGAACCAGCGCAGGAGATGCGCGAGCTTTGGGATCATTCTCGAGAAATGACGGCGCGCGTAACGTGGAAGCCTTACATGTTCAATCGACGACTCGCTGAGCTTCTCAAGAACGTCGCCGTTAGAACTTCGTTGATCTGGGGAGAGCACGACAAAGTGGTGCCCATCGATGTTGCGGAACAATATCAAGAAGCGCTGAAAAATTCACAGATTCATATCGTTAACAACGCAGGGCACGTCGCAGAGATTGAAGCGCCAGATGAAGTGCAGGCGCTCATCGCATCGCACTGTGGTACGCAACTAGACCAAGTTTCGCACGGAGGTTAGTCATGTTCGTTGGTTATTTCACCGAGCGTCCATATCAAGATCAGAGCTCCGGTTACTTCGGCGCAACAGGTCGCAGTATCACGGATTTGACGATGTCAAACGCCAGCTACGATCCGAAACTTGGTTCAGATCTCTACAACCGATACCTCGACGAGAAGATCTACGCGGAGGAAATGGGGTTCGACGGTTTGATGTTGAACGAACATCACTCAACACCGTTTTGCATGGGCGGCGTCATGAATCTCGAAGCGGCAATCCTTGCACGCATTACGCAACGTGCAAAGATTGTTCTACTCGGCAACATACTGCCTATCTGGGACGATCCATTGTTCCTTGCAGAGGAACTTGCGGAAATCGACATGATCAGCAGAGGTCGATTGGTTACTGGCTGGGTACGAGGCACAGGACGTGAAAGTGTTGCACATAACGCCGCAGCGCCTTACAACTGGGAACGCTTTCAAGAAGCGCACGACTTTATCATCAAGGCGTGGACGCAACCTGGCCCATATCGATGGGAAGGTGATCACTACCACTTCCGTTATGTGAATCCATGGGCTCGTCCATATCAAGATCCGCACCCACCGATATGGATTCCCGGAGTCATGAGTCGTAATACAGTGGCATGGGCGGCGAAACACAGATATCCATATGTGATGCTAGCGACTGAACTTGAGCCCACTCGTGAATCCTACGAGTACTACACCGAAGTTGCTAAGGAAGAGGGATACGAAACGGGTACTCAACACCGCGGATACCTATTCAAGGTTCATGTTGACGAAAACGAGAAACTCGCTGAAGAAGCGGGACGTAAGTTTGTACAAGGTCCGAGCAATCCATTCCTTGAAGGAAACCAAGGCACGGTTCGACCGTTCATCCAGAACTTACCCGGTTTGACACAGCGAAACAACCTGCTTCCAACGATGCGAAGCTTCGCGGCTGCCGCATCCCGGGGTCGCGCGGAGCAACACAAGGAAGAAGCGGTAAAAACCGGAAAGAAAGTCGAACCGCCAAAACCGGATAAACCTTTCGACACGTACGTTGATCAAACAGAGAAATACAGCATCATATCGGGTACGCCAGATACCGTTATTCCACGCGTACGGCATGTACTCGAAACACTTCGTCCCGGATCAATTTTCTTCTGGGACGGCGACGGGGCGATGTCGCACGACGACTCGATGCGCAGTCTTAGACTGATGGGCTCTGAAGTCATCCCCGCTGTACGCGAAATGGCGAAGGAACTGGACTTGAAAGGACCGTTTGAAGTCGATCCACAAACCAATAAATCCATTGAAAACGGCGATGCCGAGGCAGAATCCGAGGTATCCGAGGCGGCATCCTAGCTTAGCTCAATGGACGGCATAGCCGTCATCGGTGGCGGTCCAGCGGGTAGCACGATCGCCGCTCTGCTTGCACAGCGTGGATTTGAAGTCCAACTTTTTGAAGCGACGCGCTTTCCGCGACCCCATATCGGGGAATCCTTATTGCCCGCGACGATTGAAGCACTCGAGCTCAGCGGCGCGGCTGATAAAGTCCGTTCTGCTGGATTCACCGTCAAGAACGGTGCGACGATGGCTTGGGGCGTTAACCACAAACTCTGGACGTGGTACTTTCGCGAAACCAACAAATCACAACCACATGCATATCAGGTTAACCGGGACGAGTTCGACCGCATACTGCTAGAGCATGCGCGAGAGAGCGGCGCGCACGTGCGGGAAGACACGCGCGTCCAAAGGGTCTGTTTCGACGGCGACGCCGCCGTCGGTGTCGAGGTCGAAGGTGAGATGCACTCGGCTTCCTACGTGATCGACGCAACAGGTCAACATTCGCTCGTCGCGAATCAACGAAACTCGAAGACCTGGGACGACGATTTCCGAAATCTCGCGGTATATCGTTACTACCACGGCGGGAGTCACATGTCGGGTGAGGCTAGCGGCAACATCCTTGTAGAGTCTGTCACCGACGGCTGGCTATGGAAGATTCCGTTAAAGGACGACGTTTCCAGCGTCGGTGTTGTGGCCGACCGAGACACTGCCATAGCTGCGATCCGCGAGCAAACACTCGACTCTTGGTTCGACAACGTAATTGCGTCGTCCGACTATACATCGACATTCTTAACGGATGCCCAACCGATCGGTCCTTGTTCAGCAACACGTGATTGGTCGTACGAAACAGACCAATTCACCGGTCCACGACACTGTCTTATCGGTGACGCGGCATGCTTTATCGATCCGCTGTTTTCAACAGGCGTACATCTAGCTATCTACAGCGCGACGATCGGCGCCGCTCTGGTTAAGACAACGCTCGATACTCCCAATTTAGCTCCGTTGGCAGCCGAAGCCTTCGAGCGGCAATACCGTCAACACTATGGACACTTTCGAGAACTAGCGCGACTGTTTTACGGTTCAAACCGATCCATCGATTCGTATTTCTGGCAAACACGACAGATTACGGGTGAGAGCGAGTATTCGCCTCGTGCGGCTTTCGTTCGTGCCGTGTCCGGTCAAGCAAGCAACGGCTACGAGCGGACCACTCTATTTCATGGCGCGCTACCTGAGAACTTCACTCGAGCGCTATCGGATGTTGAATTGCGTAGGCAGACTAGAAAGGGTTCGCTACGAAATCTCAATGAATCGTCCGTGCTACGGGTACCCGATACTGTGGAGATTGAAAACGCCGCGATATTCAACGGCGAGTTGTTCGAACAAGGAGAGGTCGTACGGAGAAGAGGTCTGGACGATATACCTGTGTCACGCTTCGTCGCCACCGTCATCTCATGCATAAGCTCGAACGCAATCACCGTGCGCGAGCTGGGCGAAGCGATGATTTGCGAGGGTTGGTCGACAGAAATTACGGAAGCCTCTCTTAACCCGACTTTAGAGTTGCTCATACTCGAAGGCATAGTCGAAATTCGGCAGCAATGAGCTTTGACCTTAACGATGGTCAAGTTTCGGATTCTTGAACGTAAATAATCGATTGCGCGAATGCATGCCCTTTGGTTCTTTGGTCGGAAACTCTGCTTTTTGTTGATCGTGTGCAGTTGGAAGCGACCGAATTTATTAGCCGAACAACTGCAACAAACATTACCGACGTCGAAGCATCTTCGCAAGAATCTGCATCATGCCCTGTTATTTCCAGATATACAATAGATATGTCAATCGAAGAGTGTTTCAATGGGTGCAAAGTTACGAGTCGGTAAGTGGGGTAGTAGTCTAGCAGTTCGCATTCCAAAAACTGTTGCGGACCAATGCGGGATATCGGAGGGTTCTCTGTTGGATATGGAAGTTCGATCGGGTCAATTAGTCGTCCGGCGGCGAAAGTACGATCTTGAAGAATTGGTAAGCCAGATAACGCCAGAAAACCAACATCCAGAGATATTCGACGGACCACCACGAGGACACGAAGAGTGGTGACGAGATCGTATGTACCGGACCGAGGAGATATCGTGTGGTTGGACTTCACGGCTCACGCAGGACATGAACAAGGTGGTCACCGACCTGGTCTAGTGGTGAGCCCTAAACTGTACAACGAACGAAGTAGCTTGGCTCTATTTTGTCCGATCACCTCAAGAGTTCGGAATCGGCCGTTTGAAGTGCCGTTACCTAATCCAGGCGTAGTTACCGGTGTCGTGCTTGCTGACCAAATCAGAAGCTTAGATTGGATTGCACGTGACGGACAATTCGCCATGAAAGCGGCTCCACAAACAATGGCTGAAACGGAAGCCATACTCAGCACACTTCTGCTTCCTACTTTGTATTAGATCGCACTCATTGAACAATCAACCGTACAGATTGAGAGATCGGTGAGCGAGTTCTCTGAATTACGTGCGGTATTCAGAATAACATCGGAAAAACATAACGGGCAGTAAATTTAAACAACAATACGACATTCGCCACAATGTCACTCGCGGTTTTCTACAAAACTCCGCAAAAGGTAATACGATTAACCGAAATAGCTACCACCATTCGTTTTACGCAGTTTGTCGCGTGCAATCACCATACGATGTACCTCCGAGGGTCCTTCACCAATCCGCTTAACTCGAAGTTCTCGATACCAACGCTCGAGCGGCATTTCTTGTGCCATACCCATGCCACCGAACATCTGCATAGCACGATCGACAACGCGACCCGCAGTTTCCGTCGCAACGAGCTTGCATACCGAAGCGTCGACTTTCCCAGGTTCGCCAGCATCGACTTTTGATGCAGCGTCATAGACCAAAAGACGTGCCGCCTTCAACTCGACTTCTGAGTCAGCAATCATCCACTGAATTGCCTGCTTATCCGCAAGCATGCCATCACGCGTCGGTCGTTGTTTGACCCACCCACATGCCATATCAAGTGCTTCCTGCGCGATTCCCACGCATCCCGCAGCGTAGGGGATTCGAGCATCAACGAGCCAACGTTGGGCAACACCAAAACCTTGACCCACTTCGCCAAGTACGTTTTCTGCTGGCACTTCACAGTTTTCGAGTACGATTTCATAGGGAGAAAGTGCCCGTATCACTTTGATTTCATTGAAAGAAATACCAGGAAAGGTAGGTTCGACAATGAACGCGGTAATTTGCGGCGGATTTCCATCGGTCCCATCTTTGGTCTTCGCAAATATGATGCCGTAGTCTGCGCCTTCGGCGGCGGTAATCCACATCTTTCGACCATTTAATAACCAGACATCCCCTTCCTTCCGCGCACTTGTCGAGATGTTGTTGCGAGGGTCTGAACCCCCTGTCGGCTCCGTGATCGCTACAAACGCACGCTTCTTTCCTTCAACGCAGGGAACGCCGTATTTCTCAATCTGTTGCGGAGTGCCTGTCCAGATCACGTTCGGAGGACCGCCACCGAACGCCCCTAGCGCCGGTGCGTAAGCACCTAAGCGACACTTAGCAGATTCTTCCGCAATCACAACGCGAGTAAGAGCACTTACAGGATTTCCGCCATATTCCGCAGGTACCGATAGACGCGTCAGACCCATCTCTGCAGCTTTAGCTTTGAGAAGCGCGCGCTCCTCACGCCCGCAACCTGTTGCGTTATATGGGAGCTTGTCCTCGATCGGTTTTACGAAGTCCCGCATAAAGCGACGAATCTGATCACGCAGTAGCTCCAATTCCTCGCTCTGATACGCCTCAATCACATCGCTCATCAAATATGCCCCACTAGAATCTCGAAAGTTGCTCAATACCGCAACGATACACGTTCACCTGATTCAGGAATTCATCATTGAAGATCTATCACGTTAAAGGCACACGTTCGATTCGCGTTATCTGGTTATGCCACGAGCTCAATGTACCGCTCGATATCGAGACCATCCCGACCTTTGACGCTGCGTTCAAAGCGTCACCAGAGTGGCGAGCTAAGTCACCTACCGGCAAAGTCCCTGTTCTTGAGGATGGCTCGATCACGATGTACGAGTCGGGTGCGATGGTTGAGTACATACTGGGGCGCTATGGACCTGGCGACTTAGTACCTAAGAAACCTGAAGATCTTGCGTTGTATTACCAGTGGTGTTGGTTTGCGGAAGCAACGTTTGCACGGCCATTGGGCGACATCATCCACAATACGGTAATCAAACCGCCTGAAGAGAGAATCGCTGCTGTCGTGCCGGATGCAACGCAGCGCGCGAGGCTTTGTCTAGACGGGATTGAGCGATGCGTTGAGAACCGCGCGTATTTACTTGACGACGTATTTACTGCAGCTGACATCATGATGGGCTATTCACTGATGCTCGCTGAACGAACCGGAGTGCTTACAGCTGACCACCCTAATTCACAGCGTTACTTCGGATTCCTCGAGAAGCGAGACGGCTTCAAAGCTGCTCGTGAGGCCTAATTCGCAAACGTTCCTTCAGTTCTCGAACGATCTGACCGTGTGCGTCGGCATCGAGCTTATACACGAACGGAATTACGAGTAACGCGAGGTTTGCGATAAACGGTATCACAGCGATACATAAAAGGATACCACCTATGACTTCACTCGATTGCGCTTGATTGGCTACAAATCCCGTGAGCGCGAGAATCGCCGGTATCGCCGTTCCCGCGACAGCCTTCCCTACTTTCTGGAAGAAACTTGCAGTTGAATAAATCACGCCGTCTGCTCGCACGTCGTGTGCATGTTGGGCGTATTCGATCGTGTCAGCGAGCATCGCCCAGCCCAACACCGCAATCGGCGCGCCTCCAATCGCCATAGTGCAACCCCATACATATACCATCGTGACATTGCTCGGGTCATTGAAGTAGAACCCCGCTGCACCGATCATCGCCACGATTGCGCCAATCTGAACCGTAGCCGCCTTACCGAACCGCTTTGTTAACGGTGGTACACAGACCAATCCGAGAAACATGACAGCAAGTGTGATCGAGAAAAAGCTTGTCAAGAGCTCCGGTCGCTCCATGGTGTACTTGAAGTAGTATGGCGCTACCGTTTGGCGGAACGTAAATGCCAACATACCAAGAATGAAAAGTGAAATCACGATCCACAACGGTGTATTCCTGAATAGTGCTTTCATCGCGTTAGGAAGCGAGATACGTTGCTCTGGCAACGCAAGGTCCGTACGCTCTTTAGTTCCGCCAAATGCCCACCAAAGGAGCAATGTGCCGACGATTCCGTAAAGAATCATCGTGTACTGGAATCCGTCTTCAACGCCGAAGTAATGGACTAACGGCATCATGCCCATCGTTACGATCATCGCGCCTGAAAATGCACCGCCCATTCTCAGAGATGTGAGCGTCGCACGTTCATCATGATCATCCGTTAGTACGCTCGTCATTGCAGCGTATGGAATGGTCACGATCGTGTAAATCACTCCGAATAGGACGTAAGTCACGTACGCCCAGACGATCTTGCCTGTTTCACCGAAATCTGGAATCGTGAACGTCGCGATCGAAATGACTGCGAGCGGTATAGCACCGAACGCTAGATACGGTCTAAATCGACCCCATCTTGTTCGCGTGTGGTCCGCGAGGTAGCCCATAAACGGGTCGGTTACAGCATCTACAATCCTTGCGACGAAGAAAATACCCGCCGCAACAGCCGCAGAAATGCCGTAAAAATCGGTGTAGAAATACAATAAAAACGACAACGTCGACATGAAATACAGGTTGATCCCTGCGTCGCCGACAGCGTATGCCAAGCGCGAACGGAACGTCATCATGGTCGAAATTCGTTGTCCTTTATTGTCGTCTTAATTTCAGTCAGGTGCGCAATGCTAGGCATTTCGCTTAGTAAGAACTCGCTGAGGCGAAAAATTAAGGCACTATCAATGCTAATCTGGATCGTTCAATCGTTATGTTGAGAAAAGTCGCAATTGGGCTCATCGCCCTCCTCTTAGTCGCTTTGGTCGTTATCTATTTCCTTTGGCCAGAAGAAGCACCGGTCGAAGAACCCAGAGTCGCAGAACCGACGACAAGTCGCTTAACCACAGAAGGTGAGTATGTAGGGTTCATGGATGCAAATGGAGCGCGAGCTTGGCTCGGTATACCGTTTGCAGCAGCACCGATAGACGATTTACGGTGGGTCGCGCCACAGCCACCTGCTTCTCATACTGGTATTCAGCAAGCACTCACGTTCGGTGACGCTTGCGTGCAATTCGCAAATCCAACGCTTCGCGGAAACAACGCGACCACCGAAGGTGTCGTTGGAAGTGAAGATTGTCTTTACCTAAACATCTGGTCACCACCAAACAGTATAGATGCTCCCGTCATGTTCTGGATTCACGGGGGAGGTAACTCGGTCGGTGAAGCAGGAACCTATAACGGATCCGTGATCGCGGCGACACACAAGCTTGTCGTAGTTACCACGAACTATCGTCTTGGTCTCCTCGGATGGTTCAACCACCCAGACGTACTCGCATTGAGCGAGCAACAAAGCGGTAACTTCGGGATTTTGGACCTCATCCGTGCGCTCGAGTGGGTACGCGACAACATCCGAAGCTTCGGGGGTGATCCCGATAACGTCACGATATTCGGCGAGTCGGCTGGTGGGTACAACGCACTAGCGCTTATGGCTTCACCACGTGCAGGCGGTCTTTTCCATCGAGCGATCTCCCAAAGCGGTTCATATCGAGTTCGAGATCCTAAAGTAGGCTACATGCTCGCAAGCGAAGGCGGACACTCCAACAGTGCTCGAGAGGTCGTTAATCGAATGTTGATCGCTGACGATCTGGCAACGGACGCAGATGAGGCGTCCACGGTGCAGAACGATTGGAGTCCGCAGGAACTATCAGAATATTTGAAATCGAAACCTGCTTCGGCGATATACGCGACGCTTGGATCCAGCGGTGGCTTCGGAATGTTCGACTTTCCAGGCGATTTCGGCGATGACATCGTGCTTCCAAACGCCCACGATGTGGAAATCTTCAGCGATCCAAGCAACTATAACGACGTTCCCGTCATATTAGGTACGAACCGTGACGAACCTACTCTGTTCATGGTTCAGTCTCCCGAATTCACGGACACCGTACTGGGGATGTTCCCAAGATTAAAGGACGAAAACGACTATCGCCGGGTCGTGTATTACGGTGCGCAGTCTTGGAAAGCTCGAGGCGTCGATGGAATCGCATCCGTTATGCGGTCCGGCGGTCACGAGAATGTTTATGCCTATCGGTTTGACTGGGATGAAGAAGCGAGTTCGATATTTTTCGATCTAAAGGTAGCGCTAGGCGCCGGACACGCGATCGAAATCCCGTTCGTTTTTGGAAGTTTCTCCGGCGACAACATGCTCGCGGGTTTTTATCCCAACGATGAAGCACAGTTCGCGCTAAGCAAGAGCATGATGTCGTACTGGGCCGAGTTTGCTTACTCTGGCGATCCTGGACGAGGACGAGACAGTACCGAGGTCGAATGGACGTCTTTTGACGAGACTGGATACACCAGCATCATCCTTGATACAACGTCTGACGGCGGAATCCGAATGATGGATGAGCTCGTAACGCATGAATCAATACGCGAGGAGCTACTCGAGGACAGGACGTTCAACGACAAAGACCTCTATTGCCGAACATTCTTGAACAACCTCGCGGACACTCCTGCATTTCGGGAGAGTGACGTAGCCGAGATCGGTTGCGACCACATCGATAGAGCAGAATCGCGTTGGTAAACTAACTTCGCCTTACCAAGTATCGACGTACGGGCGTTTCTTCGTTTCGCGAGGTATCGCTTCCGGAAGGCTCTTCATCCCTCTTACGATCCAACTCCTCGTGGCTGCAGGGTCGATCACGTCGTCGACCCCGAAAAAAGTGGCCGAATTAACAGCTTTTGCACGCTCATACGAACTCGCCACCATCTCGTCAAATCGCTTGATTCGTTCTTCAGCAGTTTCGAGTTCCATGAGTTCGTTGCGATAACCTAGCTTCACGGAGCCTTCAATATTCATACCCGCAAATTCCGCAGTTGGCCACGCGACGCAGAAAAATGGTACGAGGGAAGAGCCGCCGCACATAGCTTGGACTCCCAGACCATACGCCTTGCGAATGATTACGCCGAACATCGGAACCGAGAGATTAGCGCCTGTGTTGAATAGTCGACACGAGTGACGAACGAGTGCCGTCTTCTCGACTTCAGGTCCAACCATGATGCCAGGGCAGTCCATGATGCTGATCACGGGTAGATCGAAGGCATCGCAAAGCTGCAAAAAGCGAGCTGCTTTATCTGCGCCGTCCGTGTCAATGGCACCAGCCAAATGGTGTGCGTTGTTTGCTATCAGACCAAACGGCTTACCCTCAATGCGTAAGAAACAGGTGACGATCCCAACGCCAAAGTTCTCGCGGATTTCTAATACGGAGTCGACGTCTGCTAACGTATTGATGACATCCCTGACGTTGTACATTCGCAGCCGATTTTCCGGCACGACATGCCGCAGTTTCCGTTGATCTGGCGCTTCCCATGCTTCGATCGTGCCCTGGAAATATGAGATGTATTTCTTCGCCGTCTCGATCAGTTCCTGCTCGTCCTCAACAATGATGTCGACTACACCATTCGGTACTTGGAACGACATCGGTCCGACTTCTTCAGGAGTGTAAATCCCTAGACCGCCGCCTTCGATCATTGCGGGTCCGCCCATTGCGATCGTCGATTTCTTGGTAGCGATGATTACGTCGCAACAACCTAACAACGCGGTATTACCAGCGAAACAACGACCCGAGTTTACGCCGACGAGCGGCACGCGAGCTGATAGCTTGGACCATTGCGTAAAGGTGTAGGTGTCCATTCCGACACCACCGCTACCATCTGTGTCGCCAGGTCGTCCGCCACCGCCTTCGCTGAACAGAATGACCGGTAACCGGAACCGATTCGCAAGTTCGAATATCCTATCCTGTTTGTAGTGGTTCTTATGACCTTGCGTACCTGCGAATACGGTATAGTCGTATGCGACAGCCACACACCTCGCGTCGTGATCCGGGAAGAGATTCGAGTTGACCGTGCCCACGCCACAGATCAGTCCGTCTGCCGGTGTGTTTTCTCTCAACCATTGTTCAGTGCGACGTCGTCGTTGTGCGGCTAAGACGAGCGGTCCATATTCGATGAAACTGCCCTCGTCACAGAGGTCGTTGATGTTCTTACGCGCCGTTTGCTGACCCGTACGCTCACGCCGCTCCATCGCTTTCGGTCGGTTCTCGTCGTAGATCCACTCTTTTCGATCGATGGTTTCCTGTAGATCGTCGCGTATGTGGTCAGGATTCATTACTTCGTTCATGTCCGTATCTGCGACTTCTACGTCTGCAGCCTCAACGAACACAAGTGGATGACCTTCTTGAATTACTTTGCCTTCTTCAACATCGATCCTGCGGACGATGCCACTGACGCTTGCGCTGATCACGTGTTCCATCTTCATGGCTTCCATAATGACCAGTTCCTGATCTGCTGCAACCGCGTCGCCTTCTTGAACCTTGACGCTAACGATGGTTCCTTGAATCGGGGCGGGTTGACCAATCGATCCATCTGGTCCGACTAAATCCACTCCGCTATCCAACTCCTCATCCGCGGCGGCCGCATCCGCTTTGGCTTGCTTGATTGCGTCAGCGTATTCGAACAACGCTAATGGGTCACGTGAATCGATCTGACCGCCAGCCAGGCCTGAAGAATCGTCAACCGTCGTTCGAGTGGTTTCCGCGGCTTTGCGAGCTCGTTCAGCAAGTTCCGCGACGTTCTCATCCACCCACCGAGTTGTTACTTCCCCGTTTCCGAATGACTCTGAGTCGAGGATTTGACGGAGGAATTCAAGGTTTGAACGGACGCCGTCGATATGACAGCGATCAAGTGCGCGCTTCGTTCGTTCGATCACGACGTTGAGATTATCGGACCGACTCGACACAATGATCTTGCAGAGTAGCGAGTCAAAATGAGGGGACGTTGTATAGCCACTATAACCAAAGCCATCAACGCGAATACCTGGCCCCGTAGGCATTTCGTACCGTGAAATCGTTCCTCCCGATGGACGGACGTCGCCAGATGGCGTGATTTCTTCCATATTCACACGACATTGAACGGCGTATCCAGTCGTACCATGTTCCGACCATCCATCCAAATGAAGATCGTCAAAAGTCTCGCCACCGGCCAGACGGATTTGCGTCTGTACCAGATCTAGTCCAGTCACCATTTCAGTGACGGTGTGTTCAACCTGTAATCGCGCGTTCGCTTCGATAAATGCGAATGTTTCTTGATTCTTCGCGTCTACTAGAAATTCGAAAGTGCCTAAACTCCGATAGTTCAACGATTCAGCAATTCTGACGGCATTCCCCTCAATCGCTTCAATCGTCGCTTGTGGTATACCGAACGCCGGTGCTACTTCAACGAGTTTCTGATGACGACGCTGAGCACTGCACTCACGCGTATGAAAATCAACTGCATGCCCTTTTCCATCACCGACAATCTGCACCTCAATGTGTCTCGCCGCTTCGATCAGTTCTTCAACATAGAGATCACCGTTACCGAATGCCGCCTTCGCTTCCGACTGACATCGCTCATAAGCAGACTCGATCTCTTCAAGTTCGGACACGACGCGGGTGCCGCGACCGCCACCACCAGCGATCGATTTGATCATGATCGCCTTACCGTGTCCGAGGGCGTTGAAGAAGCTGACGACCTCGTCAACCGATGTCGGACGGTCAGTACCCACTACCACAGGCACACCAACATCGACAGCCGCTTTACGCGCCTGGGATTTGTCGCCGCACAGTGCAAGCGTAGCTGGCGACGGTCCTACGAATATCAGACCCGAATCTTCGACCGCGGCCGCGAATTCAGAGCTTTCAGCGAGAAATCCGTAGCCTGGATGAACTGCATCGCAATTCATCTCCTTTGCTGCAGAGACGATTTGATCTATATCGAGATAAGCTTTAACTCCAGTCGCGTCCAGTGGGTACACGTCGTCAACTGACTGAACATGAAGACTCGACGCGTCGTCGAGTGAGTGAATTCCTACCGAGGAAATCGCAAGATCGCTCGCGGCTTGAGCAATGCGAATTGCGATTTCGCCACGATTCGCGATTAATAGGCGTTGAATGGGCATGGATGCGAGCGGCAGAAAAAGACCGCTCGATTTTATTTTGAGTTAGCTAAGTCGGTTCGTCAGGCGCCGCCGATATCTCGATAGAGCACATTGAGTATTAGCTGCTTCACAACATCCGCCTTGACGTTGTAGCCTACGTCGATCATCGGCCCATCTCGAGACACTCGAAACCGTTCGTCCACAACCGTCATACCTCGAGTATGTGTGCCGCGAAGTTCAACCGATACCTCTCTAGGAACGAACTCAAACAATTCTGGGTGGGTAACCGCAAGCACAGCGCAAGGATCGTGCATAGCGACCTCAGTCGTACCTGTCAAGCTACGCAAACTTTCGATGATTCGAGCGAAGTTTTGGTCGATAAATCGTGTACGAGGGCTATCTGGGGACGCACGATGTACCGCCTTCAGATCCGCATCAGAAACCTGTACTTGATGTGTAAGGTTTACACCGCTCATCTGCGTTTTGCGACCCGCGCTAAAAACAATGTCAGCTGCTTCAGGGTCGAAATGGATATTGAATTCCGCTGCTGCTGTTACGTTACCGCCATGTGCGCCGCCACCCATTACAGAGAGACCAGCAATGCGGTCAAACCAGTCTTTGTCGCGCTTTAAGACTTCCGCGATATTTGTTAATGGTCCGATAGGGACCACCCAGACGTCAGGTTCGACCTCGTCGAGTAAAAACTCGATGGCGCGATCGCTTGTTGCCGCACGAGAAGCTTCAGGCAGTTCAATCCCACCTAACCCATCTACACCGTGAACTTCACTCGCGAATGATGCTTCAGATGCGATAGGTGTCGAAGAACCACGATGAACGGGCGTATCGATACCGAATAAATCGCAAATGCGAATGGCGTTCCGCGTTCCGTTCTCGACGCTCGTATTCCCGGCAACAGTGGTGATTCCGACAACTTCCGCGAAGTGATGTGCGAGGATTAATGCGATCGCGTCGTCGTGCCCTGGATCGGTATCGACGATGAGGCGTTGTTTGGTCAAGATTCTGTCTTAAAGCTCGTTGTATCGGATAGTGCAAAGCTGAACACGTATTTTCACAGATTTTCTCCTTCGAGCGCACGTTTAATTCCGCGCGCGACCACTCGCATTGCCGATTAGCAGCAAAAAGTGGCATGACACGACGTAATTCGGTATTAACAGCTATGAAAATCACGGAAATCAAGACGTTTCACTGCCCGGCAGAATGGCGACGTTATCACTTCGTCAGAGTTACGCTAGAAAACGGCACTGTCGGCTGGAGTGAATACGATGAGGGCTTCGATGCGGTAGGCGTTACCACGGCGATTGATCGCATGAGTCGTACCGTGATCGGACAAGATGCGCTAAATCACGAAGGAATCTACGCGCGACTTGCTGCAACGGCGCGGCAATCACTTCTTGGCGTGTTACCCCGCGCTATCGGTGCGATCGAGAATGCGATCCTAGACGCCAAGGCGAAGCACTTTGACGTACCGTGCTACGAAATCTTGGGAGGAAAGGTCCGGGATGCGGTGCGCGTGTATTGGTCTCACTGTGGTACCTGGCGCATCTCCCGACCAGACCAATATCGAACAGCCGTTAGAAATCTCGACGATATTCGAGCGCTCGGTCGCGAAGTCGTTGACGAAGGATTCAGCGCACTCAAAACCAACATCTTCCGGCAGACGGACCAAGGTCTCGTCAATTGGGGTCCAGGATTCAATCGCAACGATGATCCATCGCGTACGCCGCCGCGCCATGTTTTGAATGGCTTCGTTGAATATCTTGAGGCATTTCGAGAAGGCACGGGTCCCGATGTCGATATTCTGATCGACTTGAACTTCAATGCGCGCACCGAAGGATACTTGAGCATTCTGCGTGCTCTGAAAGACCTCGATATCTATTGGATTGAGATCGATACACCGTATCCAAAAGCGCTAGCGACCATCCGCCAACAAAGTCCCTTCACGATCAGCGGTTGCGAGTCACTCACTGGACTCGTCGAGTACCTACCTTATTTTCAGGAAGAAGCACTCGATGTCGCGATCATCGATATTCCGTGGATTGGCGCATGGCAAGCACTGAAGGTTGCGTCCTCAGCGGATGCATTCCAGGTGAATGTAGCGCCGCATAACTATTACGGTCATTTATCGAGCATGATGAGCGCGCATTTTTGTAGCGTCGTACCAAACTTGAAGATCATGGAGACAGATATCGATCGCGTTGCGGCAGACGAGACGATTTTCACGCACGCACCGGATATACGCGATGGCATGTTGCACATGCCTGATCATCCTGGTTGGGGTACGGAACCTAATCCAGAAGTTCTAAGCGAAACAATGACTTAAGTGTGAAGTGAACGCGAAACGTTCTTGTTACTGAGTCTCAGTACCCGCAATCGTAAATCGGTTATTCGACCAGAAGGCTTGATGACAGGCGACGCATACTTGGTAAAGATCCGCTCCCGCTTCAAATAGCTCCGCACCATCGCGATCGGCGACAGATCGCCGTCCACGATCAGCTGCTACTACTAATAAGCTCGATATTTCGTTCCAAGCCGGTCGGTTCAATGAATAACGTTCCTCTTGTATTACGGCACTAAGTCGTGTGATTTCGTCAGCTGCGTCGATGACCTTTTGCCAACCTTCTTCGGTTGTTGGCGTTAAGTCGATCGTGCCTTCGTAGGTATCGATGAATCCCGCAGAATCCCAGAACACTTCCGACGCTTCGTTCAACAATGGATCCATTACATGAGCCAACGTCGGCTGCTCTTCGACGTCAGAGCTCAACTGTTGTGAGCAACCGCTCAGAAGAAGCGCCATGCAGATGTACATGCAGTAACTAATACCGATCTTCACGAGCTCTCTTTTATTCATCGACAACCGACAACAGCCTATCTGGGTAAATATTCAAACCCCATTATCGTAGCACGGACTAAACGTCGTTCGAATGTCTATGGCGTATACGCGGGACCCGCTTTGGTACCAAGTTGCGTACGAACCACTCGCCATGCATCGTGGACGAAATCAACGAGTAGGGGTCGAGTGTCACGTGGGTCGATGATCTCCTCGATGCCGAAAGCGTGCGCGTTACGGAACGGTGACGAAATTGACTTCAAGCGCGCTTCAATCTCTTGTCGTTTTGCTTCAGGATCCTCTGCAGACTCGATATCGCGTTTGTATGCGATTGCTGTTCCACCTTCGATGTGCATAGACCCACCATGTGTCGACGGCCAACAGTATCGGCGGTAGAGTGCGTCGCCGCCTCGTTGATGCAGTCCGCCAGCGACGCCGTATAGCTGGCGTACGACAAAACATATGTAAGGCATTCGGCTTCGGGCGATCGTCGTCACGATTCGCGCGCCTGCGCGTACGATGCCGAGCTTTTCTTGCGCTACGCCAACGGAGAATCCAGGTTCATCGGCGAAGTACACAAGCGGTAGGTGAAACATATCACACAACTCAATAAGCCGGATCGTCTTCTCCCCCGCCGCAACATCCATCGAACCACCGTTGAATTTCGGATGGTTTGCCATGACGCCAACAGGGTGACCGTCGACGCGTGCCAATCCGGTAATTCTGGCTCGACCGTAGTGCTCTCCAATCTCGAAGAAGCTGTCTCGATCAAGTACTGCATCGAGTATCCGGCGAGGTTCATATATCTGGCGTCGATTCCTGGGGACCAAGGAAATCAGTGACTCGTCGCGTCGGTTCACATCATCACTATTTGGATGAACAGGTGGTTCCTCCCAGACGTTCGAAGGCAGATAAGAGAGGAATCGGCGTATCTGTTGAATCGCGTCCGTTTCATCTTCCGCCAAGTTCATGATGACTCCGTTTTTCACTTGTATCCGTTCATCTCCTAAGTCCTCTTTGCTGATCGAAGACCCTGTCGCTTGTTCGACAACTTTCGGTCCCGCGACGAATACTTGACTCGTGTTTTTCACCATCACGTTGAAATGACATAGACACGCCTGTACAGCAGGAAGCCCCGCTACCGAGCCTAATACAGCCGAGACGACGGGAACGTATTGCATTAGTTCGGCGGACACGTTCGTCCCTGCATTTCCGGGCAAGTACGTACGACCCATTTGCTCAAATGAGCGCACACTACCACCCGTCGCATCCAATAACCGTACGAACGGTATTCGAGTACGTAACGCAAACGCTTCCGCATAGCCACTCTTATTTCCAATTGCAGCATCCGATGCACCGCCTCGGATGGTGAAGTCGCCGCCTGCAACCGCGACCTTTCGTCCGTCGATCTTGATAGTTCCGATCACGGAGTTCGCGGGTTTTAGTGCTTGAACTTCATCAGCTTCCCACTGCGCGGTACCTGTGATCGCGCCTATCTCATGGAACGAGTCCAGATCCTCCAACAATCCGATCCGTTCGCGAACCGTGAGTTTTCCACGACTATGGTGAAAGGCGATACTGTCTTTTCCGCCGAGCTCCTTAGCGAAATCAATTTGACGCTTGAGTTCCTCGACTTCGTGCTTCCAGCTCATCCCATGGTCCTTTTCGTATTTACGTGGGATCTATCAATCCCACCATTTCGATGTGACAGACGATTATTGCACTCACGATTCACGAGTTTTTGGAACGTACTTAGCATTACGTTCTTCTGCATCGCTACGACCACGCTTGAAGCATGACATTAGAGTCACATGTCGAAGATACCGTAGACCAAATGCGCCAGAATGGCTTCGCAGTCATTGAAGGATTGATATCAGAGGAACGCTTAGCTGATGCTCAAAGAGATGCCGAGGCGTTGTATGAGGTATCTTCAATCCAGAAGGACGGACCACGGGGTCGTGTCTATCCTCGGTGGTGCAAAGGGTTATTCACGAAAACGAGAGTATTCGATGATCTCTACACGATTCCACGTGTTCTCGCTGTCGTTGAGGCGGTAATCGGTACGAGGACGGACGAGCATCAAAAAGGCGTATGGGGCGGTGCATTCCAGTTCGCGTCTTGCATGTTAAAAGATGTGGTACCTGGTGAAGGTCCGCGCGAGTTTCATCAAGACGACGTGCTGTACCCGTTGGAGCGACCACATCCTCCGCTCGCCGTTAATACACTGCTTGCACTGGATGAATTTAAGGAAGAGACGGGTGCAACCTTAGTCGTACCTGGAAGTCATACTTGGCTCGAACCCGTGTCACAAAACCCTGACTACGTGGCAGTAGAAATGCCAGCTGGTTCGCTACTACTCCTCGACGGTGCGATTTGGCACAATAGCGGTACGAATACAACGCAGGACCAACATCGTCGAGCCCTAAATGCGTATTACAGCGCGCGCTGGCTTCGGCCATTAGGCGGTCCGTTTTTAGGGTTGAATACGTCCGAACTCGAAGATCTACCGTTGGAATTGCGCGAGATTATTTAAGTGCTGCCGGATGTGGGCTCAAGAATCTGGTGGCGTCTCTCGCTCCGAATGCCTAGTAGTTGGGCGTTCATTTCACGTCTATATCGAATTTACCTTCTCTTCTCTATAACCGCGAGCTTGTCGAGCCTGCGCTAGGTCGTAACTCGCCTGCATGCGCATCCAGTGATCAGCGGTACCCCAGCCAATGTCCTCGAGCGCCAGTGCCATTTTCGCTGATACACCCGCTCGCCCATTAAGGAGCCGCGACAGTGTTCCACGCTCGCAGTCCAGACGCGCCGCCGTCTCGGATACACTCCACCCTACCTCATCCATACTTTCGCGAATGAGTTCACCTAAGTGCGGTGGATTCAGCATCGGACCGACTCGCTCGCCTCTATCATCGTTCATGTTGCCTCTCCAAGCCACTTAGTGATAGTCAATCAGGTCTACTTCGATCGCTTCGTTGTTTTCGAACCGGAACACTACCCGCCAATTCGCAGAGACCTTAACACTCCATTGTCCTGATCGATCTCCCTTGAGCGGATGCAATTCGAAACCAGGTGCGTTGGCTTCACGGGGAAGTGTCGCCGACTGAAGCCGTAACAATATCCGTTTCAGCGTAGGCGCTAGTTCCGGTGGTACCTACGATTGATTGTCCTGCTCGTGAAGTGATCGGAGTCCTTTATGCTTTATTCTCATTTGAATTGTAACGTGATGCGCTATACGACACAGTTGGTTGCTAGTCGACGTCGCGTTGTCATTTCCTTACTAAACGTCGCGAGGGAATTTATTTAAAGGACTCACTTGATTCCCGATCCTTGCAGCGTTCGCGTTGTATCGATTACGGCAACCTACACATACGTGCGTTCGAACGGGGTACCTTCGTCCACTTCCCGCAAAGCCACAGTAATAACTCTCACCGGATTCAATCAAATCACCGCACCCTACGCATCGATATCGCTTGCGTGCTTTCGTCGATTCAATTCCCTTAACGAGTCATCCAGCGTAACACCGATCGCAACGATGATGATATGGCTCAACATAGAGCTGCATCTCAAAACTCATCGTATGGTAGTTAGTGCGTTCCTGGCATCGGTTGTTGCACCACTCCTCAATACAAATCGGTAAACGACTCTTCCTTACCATGACTCACCTCAAAGAAACTTCGGATTTTTGCTTCCACGTGTCTCAAAACCAATCGGTTTTTGAGTTATCTGCTGTTCGTGCAGAAGAGTTGGCCAATTGCTAGCGACTTTGCCACACAATCGTCGACTTAGGACAACTTTCTTAAAAGTGTATATAAGTATACTTAAATCAATGAGTTTTTCGCATGGATGATTGTACCCAAGTCGCATCTATATCCCAGTTGCATATACCAATATAAATGTGTATAAATATAGACTGAACATCCTAACAACTAATTGGGGAATCTAAATTGAAAGCTATCACCAAGCGGCAAGCAGAGGTACTCGATTTCATTCGGACATATCGTCAAGACAATGGATATCCACCGACTCGTCGCAACATCACCGATAAGTTCGGTTTTCGTTCCCCCAATGCTGCGGAGGAACACCTTCGGGCACTCGATCGCAAAGGTTTTATCCAGCTTCAACGCAATACGTCTCGCGGCATCATTGTCAAGGACTTTCAGAAGGAATATCTACCCATCATTGGGCGTGTTGCCGCAGGATCTCCAATCCTCGCAGAGGAGCACGTGGAGCGCGAGAGTCTTGTTTCCGGTGGCATGTTTGATCCTCAAGCCGACTATCTGTTGAGAGTTCAGGGCGAGAGCATGATCGAAGCGGGTATTTTTGATGGCGACTTAGTTGCAGTGCACAAGACGCACGAAGTGCGGGACAATCAGATCGTTGTTGCGCGATTGGAAGAGGAAGTCACTGTCAAGCGGTTCAAGCGCGACCATGAAAATCATGAAATCCACCTTATTCCTGCAAACAAGGAGTATCGAACGATCAAAGTCAATGAATCATCGCCGGATTTGCAGATCGAAGGCGTTAGTGTCGGCTTAATCCGTATGCGACTATAAGCCACGCCTTTTAACTATTCATCTGATTTCAGCAAGGCGTCGCGTAAGCGACGCCTTGTGTTTTCTAGATATTGCGCTACACGCTCTTCACGCCCTTCCGCTTTGAGGAAGCCTTACGTTTCTTTGGCGTAGGTTTGACAGCATCCCATGCGCCATTTCTGTAATAAGCGCGCCAACCGGTATCCCTCTCGTTCTTCATTGACGTGAGGTAATGCTCGCGTGATTTGCGCGCAAAATTCACGAATGTGTCGTTGCCTTTCTCGTCTTCCAAAGGTGCACTAAGCATGTAGCTAAATTTCGGGTCGAGCTCGTTCGCGTGCGAAATGAGCTCTTTAATCCGAGGCTTCCGCATGACTCGTACCTTCGGGTATTTACTCGCACCAAGAAAAATCCCTGCACTGCCCTCACGAAGCACAAAATAGTCTTCTTCCTCTGGGACTTCCAGCTCTTCCATATGAATCGGCGGCGCTGCAACTTCGCCTGACTTCAAGATCTTTCTCGTGTTCCCACATGATTCATTTGTGCAACCATAGAACTGACCGAAACGACCCGTTCGCCATTCCATGTCTTGGCCGCATTTGTCACACTCGATCGTAGGCTTATCAGATCCTGGCAGAGCAAAATCACCGAGTTCAATCTCGTACCCCGTGCAAGTCGCAGCATTACCGCAGATATGGAGCTTGTGCGTTTCGCTAATCACGAAGCTGTCCATTGCACTGCCGCAGATTTCACAGTGCCGTTTCGCTAATAGAAGCCGACTCTCGTTTTCGTCGGATTCGACTTCATCATCAGACAGAGGTTTGTCCGCGACTTGATCTGCGACCAAATCGACAGTATTCCGACACCGATCCTTCGCAGGTAGTGAATATCCAGAACATCCAAGAAATGTTCCCGTACTAGCGACACGTATCGTCATCGGTCGACCGCACTGATTGCAAGGAATCTCGGTTTCGATGGGCGAGTTTGGCGGCATCACATCTCCAGCCGCGTCTAGCTGTACGATAAAGTCGTCGTGGTATTCATTGAGAAGGTCCAGCCAACGCTTCTCACCCATCGCGACTTCATCTAAGCGTTTTTCCATTTCCGCCGTGAACTCGTAGCTTAGGAGATCATTGAAGCACTTGACGAGACGGTCCGTAACCACTTCAGCGATGCGTTCCGCATAAAACCGTCGCCCGCGCACACTTACATAGCCACGGTCTTTAATAAGTGAAATAATGGATGAGTACGTACTCGGTCTGCCAATTCCTCGACGCTCGAGTTCACGTACCAAAGCAGCTTCACTGTAACGCGCAGGTGGCTTGGTGAAGTGTTGCTTCTTCTCGAGCCGCACGAGTTTCAGAACTTCGCCTTCTTGATATTGAGGTAGATCGGGTACCGCGTCGTCAGACCTCAATGCCGCAGAGACTCGAGTATGACCGTCGAACAATGTTCGTCGACCCGATAAACGTAGCTCGTATTTATCAGCCTTTACACTGATCGTCGTGTTCTCATATCTAGCCGGCGTCATTTGAGAAGCTACAAATCGTCGCCAAATCAACTCATAGAGACGAGTAGCAGCTTCGCGATCCTGTTTTGACATTCGTTGTGACGTCAACGATGCTGTTGCATCGTTTGGTTCGGTGTCTACGTCACTTGGTCGAATCGCCTCGTGTGCTTCCTGTGCGTTCGACTTACTAGCATATTGGTTTGGTTCCGAGGGTAGATATTCCTCACCAAACTTACGACCGATGAGGCTTGTCGCACTCTCTCTCGCAGTCTCCGATACATTGGTTGAGTCGGTTCGCATGTACGTGATCAACCCGGCTTCGTAAAGTCGCTGAGCCAACATCATGGTGCGAGCCACGGGAAACCTGAAGCGACTTGAAGCAGCTTGCTGAAGCGTCGAAGTAATGAACGGCGCACTCGGTCGCGATTCACTATTGCGTTTCGTGATCGATGCAACCGTAGTACGCGACTCTTCGATAACCTTTAGTACGGTATCAGCCGCTCCCTCCGAGTTCACCTCAAGGTCTTCGTCGTTCTCCTTTATTACCTGGAATCGCCGCGACTCGTCATCGCCTTCTCGCTGTAAGTCTGCGAAGATGTCCCAATATTCCTTCGGATTGAATGCGCGAATCTCACGTTCTCGCTCAACCACGAGGCGCACAGCGACGCTCTGGACGCGACCTGCAGACAGACCGCGAGCTATCTTTTGATAGAGCAGTGGAGTAAGTTTGTAACCAACGACTCTATCCAGAAATCGCCTTGCTTGTTGTGCATTCACGCGATTCTCATCGATGTGTGCACGTTCGGAGAACGCTCTATGAATTGCGGATTCCGTAATTTCGTTGAATACGACTCTTACAAAACGTTCGTCCTCTCCACCAATAACCTCTTTTAAATGCCATGCAATGGCTTCGCCTTCTCTATCGAGGTCCGTCGCTAAGAAAACTAGCGCGGCGTTTTTGGCCTCCTGCCGAAGATTTTCCACGACCTTCTGTTTATCGGGCAGAAGTTGGTAATTCGCTTTCCAGTTTTTATCAGGTTCAAGGTTTAATCCGCTTTTTGGCAAATCCCGAACGTGACCATAACTGGACACTACCTTGAATGTTTCCGGCTCACTGTTGGGCGATTGATCGGTGTCTTCAGCCGAGCTGAAATTCTTCAAGTACCTTTCAATGGACTTGATCTTGCCAGGCGACTCAACTATTACTAGGTTCTTTGGCATCCGTGTTAAAAACTACGCTCGAAATATCGTCTCAATTTAAAAATGATTCTCTTGACTGGAAAGGAACACGCGCGATTTTAGAACTAATGAAGCGATGTGACATTATTTTTCGAAATCGTCTTCTACGCTCGCCTCGCTCGTCACAACATTTAAGTCCCGCAACGATTTAAGGGACACAGTAAGGTTTCGTAGGAATTTACCCTCTTCGACCGCGCTCTTCGATTCAGTACCGATCCAACTAACGCCAGCATCGTGACTCACGACACTCCTACACAGTTGTGGCATGTCTGCTATGTTTGATGCGACTGACCCCCAGTAGTTTGCGTCGGTCAGTTGCACGCCCGAAAGCTGATCCTCTCGCAAGAGCCAGCCTGGAATTGGCAACTGAGACTTCCTGTAGCGCACGAGTTGCCATCGCGGAGGATTCTCGGGCGGGTTCCTGTAGCTTAAGTCGTAGACCACACAAAGATCTTCGCGCTGTCGGACCTTCCCACCTGACGTCACACGATCTTCGGCGTCCGCGTCTAAATCAGGAATCGTCCTAGATGAAGTGAAGATCCCTTGTTTTCGGGCTTCCAACCGCAACTGACTGACGCGTCGTTGAAACTTTGATGGGAGAACATAAGCAACACCACCAAACGCCACCAGCAACAACAACGCGATGATCAGCCAATCCAATTTCCTCTACCTGCCCTATTTTCGATCTCAGTTCGACATTGATTCTAACAGTGAAGCGCTTATTCGATGACTATCGTCGTTTGCACTCTAACACCGGATTCTCGTGCGTAAGTCACCCTTTCGCATTGTCAACGGAACCAATTTCGTGGCTACTAATCCAAATCTAAAATAGCGTAAATAGTGAGTACTTCGTCGTCATGAGCCTTTACTCTCGAGTGCTTGTTGCGGTTGATCTTACTGAGGACTGCAAACTCGTCGCAGATCGGGCAAGTGAGATCGCTGAGGTCAGTAAAGCGGATCTTCACCTTATTCACGTGATCGAACCAATCACTTTGTCGTACGGTGGCGATATTCCGATGGACGTCTCCGCGGTACAGGAGTCCATTACAGACCAAACGGAGGCCTATATAGCGACGTTCGCGTCCGCATATGGAATCCCATTCGATCACCAGCACCTTGTATATGGTCGACCTGAGCGAGAGATACACCGATTCGCGATGGAGAACGACGTAGACTGTATAGTCGTTGGTTCTCATGGTCGACACGGCTTAGCGTTACTTTTCGGTTCGACGGCAAACGGTGTCCTACACGGAGCACCGTGTGACATCATCGCAGTTCGCGTCGGCGTTATCACGGACGAGAACGAATAGACAAAGCTAACTTCAGCGGGAGCGTAAAAAGAGTACCGTCTGACACCACTCCGACTCGACGTTCAAAATGAGCAGTTTATGACTAGACTCAACCAATACGCTGCAACGAGAATTGCGGGCCGGCGTGAGTACATTCAGATAACCAACCGTCTTCCAATCGTCTAACAAACGCTTCTCACCGTTTAAAATCGTCTAGCATGCGTCGCCGGAACTGACGCTCGTTACCTGAGCAAGACAGAGTACATGGATGTCTCGGAATCTTCGCTTCTACTTTAAGCTTTTACGCCAAAGGCAATCGGCTTACCGAGGTCGTTTCGCTAGTCTCACGTCTAGCACACGGGAAAAAGCGATCGGAACCGTAAAAAACAAGCATGTTCGCAGACGTTTTGCGGTTGCGCTCTTGGCGCTTTCCATGCTCACAGGTGCTGGAGTTGCTGCCGGTTGGTATGAAGATCGTGCGCTATACAAGCGAGCCGTAACCGCTCTCCGCGCAAACAATATCAACCAGTTTGAGAAACACGTTGCGGAGCTCGGGGACTACCCGTTGGTGCCCTACCTTCATTACCTTCGTGCGCTGACTCGGTTAAGTCGCACGAACACAGCAGAAGCGATCGCGTATCGCGATGCCATGGGCGAATACACCTTTGGCGATCGATTCATGGCGCAGTGGTTGAAAGTTCAAGCCGCACGAGGTCGATGGCGCGACTACGTTGAACACTACCAACCAACGAGTGATATCGTCGCCCAATGTCGCTACGCGCTCGCATTGATCCGTACGGGGGACAGGCAGACTGCATACGCCCTGCTTCCGCAGCTCTGGAACGTCGGGGAAAGTCAAGATGAATCGTGTGACCCCGCCTTCGAGATTTGGATCCGCGACGGCGGGATTTCGTCCGAGCTCGCCTGGGAACGCATGAAAAAAGCGTTGGATGCTAGGCAGTATTCGCTAAGTCGCTACATCATGCGATTTATGTCCGCCGATGTGAAGCGTAGCGCCGAGTTGATGTATGCAGCGCGTCGGAATCCCCGCATCGTAGCGAACGTCAGCCAATTCCCGAATGACCACTGGGGCAACGATGCGCTCCTATATGGTCTGAGTAGCCTCGCACGAACAGACTCAACTCGAGCGTTCTCGTTGTGGAAGCAACACGGTGAATCCAGAGCGTTCGATGAATTTCAGACGACATCGTCCGTTAGTGACTTGTATTTGTGGCTTGCACTCGAAGGGCATGTCGGCTTACCGCGCCGATCCGGAATCTCGACGAGGTCACTGGAACGTGTTATCCATAGTGCGGTATCCAAGAACGCATGGCAGGAAGCTGAGTTCTGGATGAACGAGCTTCCTGCAGCAGAACGTGCGAAATATCAGTGGCGGTACTGGCAAGCCAGAACTGACAAAGCCCTTGGCAGAGAGTCTTGGAAGGGCGCACTCCAGTCACTCGCCCAAGAAAGAACCTACTACGGTTTTCTCGCAGCTCAAGACCTAGGGCTGCCAGTCAATCTGAATGAACAAAGTTATCGAGGGGACCGGGAAAACGAAGCGAAATTAGCTGCTAATCCGCATGCACGGATGGTGTTGGAGTTCTTTGCTGTTGGCGAACCCGATAACGGGCGAAGGGAATGGCGAAAACTCGAGGAATCATTGACCGACGAAGAAAAAATGGTCATGATCAACTGGTTTAACGAATTTGGTTTGTCGAACGAGGCGATTTTTGCGGCGAATCGAGGCGAGATGCTCAATTTCCTCGAAGTACGTTTCCCGACCCCATTTCTGAGCTACTTCAAGAAAGGCGCATTTGTGGCTGATGTGCCGTTGTCATTCCTGCTAGCTCTTTCTCGACAGGAGAGTGCGTTCGACCACCGCGCAATTTCTCGTGCAGGTGCACGGGGACTCATGCAATTGATGTTGCCGACCGCGCGAGCCACGGCTCGAAACCACGGTCTCGCTCGACCCAGTAATGATTCACTGTTGGATCCACGGAGAAACATCGAAATCGGATCGCTACATATCGCTGAACTTGCATCCGAATTCGCAGATAACCGCATTTTGATCGCGGCGTCGTATAACGCAGGGAAACACAGAACTTACGCATGGCTACGAGACTACAAGGTCCAAGACGCGCCGTCGTTCATTGAGATCATCCCATTCCGAGAAACACGTGAGTACGTAAAGGGAGTGCTCGCGTTTGCGGTCGTCTATGCGACACGAAATGGCGACAACGTACAACTCCTGAGTTCGAATGAACTGCAATTGCCAACCCATTTATTCAATTGATTGATATCGGGGCAAATCTCACCGATAAGTCGTTCCGAGGCGACTTGCAAGACGTCATAGAACGTGCGGTTCAGGGAGACCTCGAGTTCATCGTCGTTACGGGTACGGATGTCGCTAAGAGTCGTGAAGCGGCTTCAATCGCAACGCAATATCCAGACTATCTCGCGTACACCGCGGGCGTACATCCACACCATGCGGACAAAGTAACAGACGGGTGGCTCGACTCGATCGTGGAACTGTCTGATCAAGGCGCCGCCGCAATTGGCGAGACAGGTCTCGACTACTTTCGCAACTTTTCCACACGTTCGAACCAACGCAGTATCTTTCAAGCTCAGCTTGAACTCGCTGCGAAATTAGAAATGCCAGTGTTTGTTCACGACCGTGACTCGAATGGTGAAGTTCTTGAGATGTTGCGCAAATTTGCTAGAACCGCCGTCGTTGTCCATTGCTTCACTGGCGACGGCGATCTCCTCGACGCATATCTAGAAATCGGGTGCTACATCGGAATAACCGGCTGGATTTGCGACCCTCAACGAGGTACAGAACTAACAGAGATCGTCAACCGTATTCCAGACGATCGCCTCATGTTAGAAACAGATTCACCCTACTTAATGCCAAAGAACATCAGTCCAAAACCGACGACGCGTCGAAATGAACCTATGTACCTGAAGTACGTTAGAAAGAGGGTAGCAGAAGTGCGCGATCAGACTGAACGTCATATCGACCAAGTGACGACCAACAATGCTCGGAGGTTCTTTCGATTAGCTGAAAGTACGCATGAATAAACTATTTGCACACGTCAAATAAACATTAGCAGGTCCATATGTCTCAATTTGAAACCATCACATACGAAGTCGAAGATACCCTTGCGACGGTCACTCTAAATCGACCAGACAGTATGAATGGCATCACGAATCAGTTGATGCGAGAACTATGGGAGTGTCTCAGCGCTGCAGCCAACGACGCAAGTACGAGAGTATTGCTCTTTACAGGCGCGGGTCGCGCGTTTTGCCCAGGTGTCGATTTGAAGGCATCGACGAGTGGTGCAACGCAAGAACCAAATCGAAAGGAATACTTCCACATCACGTCACTTCTGCATGAAATGCCTAAAGTCACTATCGCTGCAGTGAATGGCGCATGCGCAGGCGCAGGATTTGGGTGGGCGTGCGCATGTGATTTGCGCTACGCGAGTGAACGCGCTGTATTCAATTCTGCGTTCCTTGGCGTAGCCATTTCTGGCGATATGGCGGGTCCATGGTTGCTGCCTCGCATCGTTGGCGCAACCAAAGCCCGTGAACTGTTCTTTTCAAGTCAAAAGTTCCCGGCTGATGAAGCAGAACGCATCGGGCTCGTACTAAGGACGTTTCCCGAAGAGACCTTTCGCGACGACGTGAAAGAACTCGCCGTGAATTTCTCAAAGATGGCACCTCTTGCAATTGGTGAGATGAAGCGAAACTTCGTCGACGCTGAGAAGATGCCGCTGAGAGAGTACATTGAACTTGAGACGGAGCGTCATACGCGAACGGGGGCGAGTAATGACTCGCGTGAGGCGATGCGTGCATTCGTTGAGAAACGCGAACCCGTATTTCACGGAAACTGACGCTTCAGTTCGATCGAGCCAGTTCAGGCGAGCCGACCGTTAGGTCGTCGAGAGAAGCTGCTTCGCTTCCTCTGCGCTGAAAGGCCATGCTAATGTATTTCCGATGTACTCGAGAACGGGAATGTGCTCACCAAAACGTCTAAATAGCACATCATCCGTCGCCACGTCGACGGTAGTGACAATGACGCCTCGTAATGCGGTAGACTCGAGCAGCATACGCAGTGCTTCATCGCACAATGTACAGTCATCGGTGATGTATAGGATGCACTCTCGTCTCGGCATGTCAATCGCCTATTGTTCAATCGGTAGCGTCCTGTCTCGTGGACGCTCAGAAGGTGGGTGAATTAGAGCAACGCGTTCATATTCGACGCGTCGAATCACGTGATAAGCGCGAACTCCTCGCGTTGAATCAATCCAGCGTAAGCCTACACTCGCCTTGGATTACTACACCGTTAACGAGTCATTCGTTTCGAAGCTACTATCGCAGGACGCTTCGAGATGATCACGAAGGGATTCTGTGTTGTCTAAACGACGATAACAAAATCGTTGGGGTATTCAATCTGAACGGCATTGTCCGCGGTTCATTTCAAAGTACCACCATCGGCTACTACTCGTCAGTCGAACATACTGGGAAGGGGTACATGACAGAAGGTCTAAAGCAAGTCTTGAGATTCGCTTTCGAAAATCTCGGATTACACCGCGTTGAAGCCAACATTCAACCGAATAACGATCCGTCCCGTAAACTGGTTCAACGCTGTGGATTTGTTCTAGAAGGATTTTCCGCGAAATTCCTCTTCATCGACGGGCAATGGCGCGACCACGAACGTTGGGTCGCCTTTGACGAACGCGAAGCGCTACATCGAATCCCTTCATTGAAAGACCGATGACTAACGTCATAACAGCTGCATACGGCGCGTGGGTGTCACCGCTCACCGTCGAAAAACTCACATCTCATTCCCCAGTAGGTTTTAGTCAGCTTCGTACGTGTGGCGCGAATCTACTGTGGGTTGAGTCGCGTGCCCACGAAGCGGGGAGACGCGTAGTTGTACGCTACATCGACGGCTCAACGAGTGACCTAACGCCGCCTGGATACTCTGTGCTTAGTCGTGTCCACGAATACGGTGGTGTCGCCTATTGCACGTCAGAGGACACGGTCTATTTCGTGAACGGCGATGATCAAAACATCTATGCCCAATCGATCAACGATCCAGATAAAGTGGTTCAGATTACTTTGTCTGGCGCTAGTGAGAGGTTTGCTGATCCCGTCTACGATCGTATTGGAAATAGACTGATCTGCGTGCGTGAAAGCCACGTCGGTGACGATGAGCCAGTAAATGATCTGGTAGCGATAGACGTTCAGAATGGTGAAATCGCTCGATTGTATCAAGGACACGATTTCTACGCGCACGCGCGTTTAGCACCAAATGGCAATAAGATCGCATTTCTAGCATGGGATCACCCCAACATGCCCTGGAACGGCACGCAGCTCTACGTTATGACCCTTCGTCCTTCTGTCGGAGACGCATCGATCATTGCGGGTGGACAAACCGAATCAATTTTCCAGCCCGAGTGGTTATCAGACGACAAGCTTGTGTTTTGTTCGGATCGTTCAGGTTTTTACGATCTCTACCTATTTAGTTCGGAAGGAACGTACGTGATCGCCGCAGATGAACGTGAATACGGTCATGCGATGTGGCAGATCGGCTCAACGCAGTACGCAGCGATCAATGACACCCTCGTTCTAGCATGTCCAGACCAGAAAGAGTTAACCCTCGTTGATTCGTTTAGTGGTATGTCTACACCTATCGAAAGTGGTGCGGCTGGCTATCGCGACATCGTGAAGTTCCGAAACGGTTTCGCATTTTGTCAATCTAACATGGATGAAACGAACGTCATCCGAATACGTGACGAGTTCGCCGGTGAATCTCGAACGATAAAGAATGCGGGTGAATCGCCGATTAACACTGCTTACATCTCACGACCCGAGACTATTTCGTTCGCGGGTAGTAACAGCGAGGAAGTACACGCTTTCTACTACGCTCCCAAAAATCCTGAGTTCACGGCCCCGCGAGGCGAGCGCCCACCACTGCTCGTCCAAGCACACGGAGGACCGACGAGCAGTACGTCCCCATCTCTCAGTGCGAAGATACAGTTCTATACATCACGAGGTTGGGCAGTATTGGACGTAAATTACAGTGGCAGTACAGGTTATGGACGTGCGTATCGTGATCGTTTGTTAAACGAATGGGGCAACCGGGATGTTCAGGATCTTGCGGCCGGCGTCAGATACCTAATCGCTCAAGATCTCGTCGACGCCCAGCGTGTGGCTATATCGGGCGGTAGTGCGGGCGGCTACACGGTACTTCGCGCTTTGACTACCACAAATGTATTTAAGGTCGGTGCGAGTCATTACGGTGTCGCGGACTTGCGTGCACTCGCCGACGACACACACAAGTTCGAATCCCGATATATCGACCAACTGGTTCCTTCCGACGAACTCGACGAGCGATCACCGATAAATCATGTCGACGATCTAAGCTGCCCGGTTATTTTCTCGCAGGGCCTCGACGACAAGATCGTACCGCCGGACCAATCGCGCGTGATGTTCGAAGCACTGAAAACGAAAGGCATCCCTACTGCGCTCTTTATGTTTGAAGGTGAACCGCACGGTTTTCGCCAACTTGAAACCCAAATTACGTGCTTGAAAGGCGACTACTACTTCTTCTCACGCGTATTTGGTTTCGAGCCGGTTGGCATTGATGAATCCGCATTAGCTGAAGCCGAAACCGCTCACATGGCGAATCTATGAAAGTCGCTGTAATCGGCGGTGGTACCTCTCCCGAAGCTGAAGTATCACGCGTCTCGGCGACACAGGTCGTCGAAGGTCTGAAGCCACGACACGAAGCGACGTACATTGAGTTTGACGCAAATCTACATACACGGTTACAGGATTTTGAGCCGGAGGTTGTCTTCCCAGTCCTTCATGGCGTACCGGGCGAAGACGGGTCAATCCAAGGCTATCTAGAGGTCCTTGGTATTCCGTTTGTTGGTAGCAACATGACCGCATCGGCGTTAGCGATCGACAAGTATCAAGCCAAATGTGTTTGGCGCGAACACAATATTCCAGTGTTACCCATGAAACTGATCGACAAAGCGTCGTACTCATCGGAGATTTGCGAAGAAATCGAACAGTCACTCGGACACTCAATCGCGATCAAACCACGAGCACAAGGTTCTGCGTTAGGTGTGAGACTCCTGCCGGAAGGCGGTGATGTTGCTGCGGCAATCGAAGAGACACTCGAAACGCACCGTCAACTGCTTGTAGAACCGTTTAAGAAAGGGCGTGAAATTACGGTAGCAGTTCTAGAGCGCGAAGATGTCGTATCTGCGTTGCCGATCATCGAAATCCAGGTGCTAGCCGATGGTGAGTGGTACGACTTCACAAACCGTTACAAAACAGGTGCTAGCAAGCACATTCTTGATCCTTCGATGCCGCCCGAATGTGCCACCGCTCTTAAGCGTCACGCCGTTCGTGCACATCGCTCGTTAGGATGCCGCGATCTGTCTCGCTCGGATTTCATTCTGGACGAACACGATCAGCCATGGTTGCTCGAAATTAACACGATCCCTGGAATGACGCCTACGAGCCTCTTTCCCGACGCCGCACGTGGCGATGGGTTGGACTTTGCAGAGTTGATGGATCTACTCGTTAATAACGCCTTCCGTAGACGCTGACGTTTCAAACCTTGGGAATCTAAATTCGATCCGCTCCGTTGTTAATCTTGACTTGCTACGTAAAGAGCCTACGCGGTTGTTCTAGTTAGGCGACTAGATTCGATTCCGCAGTTTTAGATCCGCCTTCTAGAATTCAAAAATTCATTTCTCTATAGAGATTTTCAAATGGTCTCAAAAATCGCAGCAGGTGTCGGCGCTTTACTCGTCATCTTCGTCTTGATGGGCGCGTTTACCATCGTCAATAGTGGTCACGTAGGAGTCGTACGGACATTAGGCGCAGTGCAACCAACGGCGCTACCTGAAGGTTTCAACATAAAGAAACCGTTTCTAGACAGTGTCGAGGAAATCTCAGTTAGACTGCAGAAGGCCGATGCCGCAGCGACCGCAGCATCCAAAGACTTGCAGGTCGTATCCACGCGAGTAGCCGTTCAGTACTCGTTAATCGGAGCAGTTGCGCCCCGAACGTATCAGAGCATCGGACGTTCTGAGACAGTCGCGGCTAACGTCATCTCACCTGCGATTCAAGAGTCGGTCAAGGCGGTTACCGCTCAGTACACCGCAGAGCAACTCGTGACCAAACGTGCTGAAGTCAAGCAGAAAATCCAAACCGCAATCGCTGTGTTCATTGATGAGACGCTTGAGCAGAAAGGCGCAGAAGGTGCACTAAACCTTGATAACGTCGCGATCACGGATTTCGAGTTCTCTCAGGAATTCAACAGAGCCATTGAAGAGAAAGTTCAAGCGGAACAGGAAGCGTTAAAAGCTGAAAACGAGAAATTGCGCCGTGTTACACAAGCTGAAGCGGCGGCAGAGGAAAGAAAACTTGCAGCCGATGCGGAGGCTTATCAGATTACGCAAGCGTCTGTCGCAAAAGCTGAGGCGATTGAGCGAGAAGCAGCCGCGCTTCGCGATAACCCAGAACTAATCGAATTGAGACTGGCGGAAAAGTGGGATGGCAAACTACCCGTCGTAAACGGTGGCAGTTCGTTACCACTGCTCAATCTCGACGGCATTGTCCAGCAGAATTAGCACTTAAATAAAAATAACGCAAGAAAAAAGGCAACCTAAAGAAAAGGCGCGATACCTCGATAGGCATCGCGCCTTTTTCATGACGTAAAGTCGAAGGAGCTAGGGCGTGTAGCCTCGCTCATTGAAGGAGGTCAAATCTAGACCTTCGTCTTCCTCTTCCTCAGTTACACGTACGCCGATGATCATGTCGACGACCTTCAGGATGACAAGAGTCAATACACCGGTCCAGACGATCGCAGTTACGCCACCGATTAACTGCGTTACGAGCTGAGAACCAATTTCGATGTCCTCTTGACCGCTGAATACGCCAAGTGCAGAACTCGCGAATATCCCTGTTAGAAGTACGCCGAGGAATCCGCCCACACCGTGGACTGAGAAAACATCGAGTGAATCATCGATAAACAAGCGACGCTTGATCAAACCGGTCGCTTCGAAACACACCCACCCGGCCAAAAAGCCAATGATCAACGCACCGCCAGGACCAACGTATCCGGAAGCTGGAGTAATACATCCGAGTCCAGCAACCATACCCGTTACGGTACCAAGGACGGTCGGCTTGCCAAATCGGATCCACTCGGCGCACATCCAAGTAAACGCGGCGGTCGCAGCCGAAATGTGAGTCACGGTGAGAGCCATTGCAGCGTTACCGTCTGCCATCAATGCGCTACCACCGTTGAAACCAAACCAGCCCACCCAAAGCATCCCTGCGCCCATCACGGTAAGAGGAACATTGTGCGGGAGATTGGGTGATTCTGGATAGCCTTTGCGACTACCTATATACATGGCAGCAACGATCGCTGCCGTACCTGCAGTTATGTGAACGACAGAGCCACCGGCGAAATCCAAGAAGCCTAGATCGCCTAACCAACCGCCGCCCCAGACCCAGTGCGTAATCGGAATGTAGACGACGAACAACCAGATGGCCGAGAAGATAAGCATTGCTGAGAAACGCATACGTTCTGCGAATCCACCAACGATAAGGGCAGGTGTGATGATCGCAAACGTGAGCTGGAATGTGGCGAAAAGCGACTCGGGAATCGTGCCGAATTCGGTAGCTTCCTTGATCTCACCTAATAGGAAATTGTTCAAGGTGCCGAGGAACGACGTTTCACCAACGACGATGCCAGAACCCGTAAACGCAAGACTGTAGCCAACCAGTACCCAGAGAATCGTCATCAGACACGTGATGGCGAAACAATGCATCAAAATACTCAGTACGTTGTTTCGACCTACTAATCCCGAGTAAAACAACGAAAGTCCGGGAATGGTCATAAACAACACAAGCGCGGTCGATGTCAGGATCCATGCCGTATCGCCACTATCTAAGCTCTCTGCCATGAGCGGCGTCGCGAATAGCGCAACAATCGCACACCAGATTTTCTTATTACTAAACAACATCGAGTCTCGCCACTGATTTAGCGCGATTATAAATTTACGGGAATACCTAACAATTCTGTGCCGTCTTCTCCTCTGTTTCGTAAGAAGCATTCGTTCCATATCCGATACCTAATAGAATATTTAAATAACTTATTGTTTTAATTAGTTAAAAATGTGATTCTGTGATTAACTGAATGCATCAATCAGTTCCTTTACCAGCTTCGGACCACGGAAAACCAGCGCGGTGTACACTTGGATCAGATCGGCGCCAGCGTCTCGCATAGCGATCGCATCGTCGGCGTTCGAGATTCCCCCAACACCAATAATCGGAAAATCCGAACCGACGATCTCTCGAACACTCTTGACCGTAACTAGAGCTCTCTCGAGCAAGGGTCGACCACTAAGTCCGCCTTGTTCGTCTGCGTGACGATGTTGGATTGCACTACGATTCGTAGTCGTGTTGGTCGCGATCAAACCATCACATCTCGCTTCTTGAAGTCGCATCGCCAGTTCGCGTACTACATCGACGTCTAGATCGGGCGAAATCTTTACAAAAACCGGAAGCGGACGCTCAAGACGAGTGCGCAGTCGGTCTCGTTCCGTTATCACCGACTTCAAAATCACGTCGAGCTGTTCGACGTGCTGTAGTTCGCGTAAGTTCGGCGTATTCGGGGATGAGATATTGATCGTGAAGTAGTCTGCAAAATCGCACAGTGAGCGTAAACATTGTTGATAGTCCGCAGCAGCGTGTTCAATCGGCGTATCGCGATTGATACCTAAATTAACGCCAAGTAACGTGGGATCTATCTTCGGCGCACGTTTAAGGCGTTCACGCATCCTTTCAACTCCGTCGTTGTTGAATCCCATCCGGTTGATCACAGCGCCATAGTTGGCTAGTCGAAATAAGCGCGGTTTGGGATTTCCCGGCTGCGCTTTAGGCGTTACACCACCAATCTCGATAAAACCAAATCCAAGCCGACTTAACCCGACAATGGCCTCACCGTTCTTGTCAAACCCAGCGGCTAAGCCGACTCGGTTTCCAAATCTCAATCCCGCGAGTTCGACTGGTGTGCCCTGCGGCTGACCAACGCCTCGTACTCGACCCGCTAGCCTGAGACCTCGTAGCGTGAGTAAATGTGCAGTTTCAGGATCGCACGCGGCAAGGAGTGGTCGCGCACCCTGGTAGATCAGGTTCAAACTAATTTACGGTAAGTTTGTCATAGACAATAATTCGCCTTAGCATATTTTCATGCGCATTGAGCGCATCTGCATCGTTTAGCGCCATCATTACAGTAAGAAAGGGTTAGCTTGGTAACGCAAAACGAACCTGTTGGTATCGAGTCGGCGAAAGCTCTATCGACGTATCAAAAAGTCCACCAAGCGCTCGATTGGCTAAATCAGCGCATAGTTGGTCAAGAATCGTTAACGAAGAAATTAACGATTGCTTTGATCTGTGGCGGACATTTGCTTGTTGAAGGGGCACCAGGCCTCGCGAAGACCCGCGCGATAAAGGAACTTTCACGTTGTATTGAAGGCGATTTTCATCGTATTCAATTCACCCCTGACCTACTTCCCAGCGATGTTACCGGTACCGAAATCTATCGCCCTGAGACGAGTAGTTTTCACTTTCAACAAGGTCCGATTTTTCACAATCTTGTGCTCGCAGACGAAGTTAATCGCGCGCCAGCGAAAGTACAGTCGGCGTTGCTTGAAGCCATGGCCGAGCGTCAGGTTACCGTTGGTCGCGAAACGTTCCACTTGCCTCGCCTATTCCTGGTGATGGCAACGCAAAACCCAATTGAACAAGAAGGGACATATCCTCTTCCCGAAGCTCAGTTAGATCGCTTCCTTATGCATGTGCTGATCGATTATCCACCCGCACACCAAGAAAGGGCTATTCTGCAATTAGCGCGAGAGGAGTTTGGCAACATCGATCAACCTTCACCCGTTGAACTCAGCGAGCACGAAATTCTTGGCATTCGTGACGAGTTGGGTGACCTACATATGGCTGAGCCTGTCGAAAAGTACATCATTGACCTCGTCGCCCATTCCAGATCCGGTTTGGAAGGCGTTGAGTACGCTGCCAGTCCACGAGCAACGATCGCCCTCGACCAATGTTCACGCACCATCGCGTGGCTTGCGGGTCGAGACTACGTTGTACCCGAAGACGTTCTTGAGATCATTCACGATGTCCTACGGCATCGCCTAATCCTATCGTTCGAAGCAGAAGCGCAAGGTACGACAACAGATGATGTCATCGACGCAATGATCGACCAGGTACCTCTTACCTAGAACGATTCGATGCCGTTACTCACCGGCGTATATGTCACTGTCGCTGACTTAATCGGGTTAGCCACCGCGCCAATCGCGAAAAGTCGTGCAAGACGTGCGACTGGGGGACATTCAGGTACGCTCGTTTCGCGGATGCGAGGACGAGGGGTAGATCTAGATGAAGTTCGTCTGTATCAAGCGGGTGACGATGTACGGAACATCGACTGGAAGGTGACGGCACGCAAACAGAAACCGCATACGAAGATATTTCGCGAAGAACGCGAAAGACCGACCATGCTCGTCGTCGATCAAAGACGATCGATGTTCTTTGGTAGCCAAGTCCGCTTAAAAAGTGTGGCGGCTGCTGAGGTGGCTGCTCGAATCGCGTGGCAGACACTCAATGCGCGTGATCGTGTCGGCGGTGTCGTAATCGCTGAAAGTTCATTGGGGATTTTGAAGCCGATTCGAAGCAAGCTGAATGTCGTTCGATTACTAAACGCTATCGCCGACGCAAACAATCAACTAAGTGCGTCAATCCTGACTTTGAATCCTGGGAGATCGTCGTGGCACGCGGTATTAATGAATCTTCGACGTGCGACGCCAGTTGGACATCGAATCGTGTTTATTTCGGACTTTCAAGGGATTGAAGAGAGCGATCTACGTCAACTTCTCGTGCTTCAAAATCACAACGAGATTTCCCTGATCCACGTATACGACCCTGTCGAACGAAACCTGCCACCGAGTGGTGCATATGCGGTAACGGACGGGTCTCAAAGAGTGACCTTTTCAGGCGGAAATCAGCGAAATCAGAGTCGATACGAAGAACGATTCGAGGCACATCGCACAAGGCTCCAAGACGCTTGCCGGACTCGCGGAATTCGCTTCGTTTCGATATCGACCGTTGACGACATCTCACAGGTGATGTTTGATGAATGAGCAAATCGCGCAGGCGCTCGCGCAATTGCGTGACATTCATGAACCAGCGATTCCAGCGTATTGGCCAATACCAATCGGTTGGTGGATTCTCACGGTATCGCTCATCGCAGCGATCGCTTGCCTCATATTGTGGTGGCGCCGTCGAAATACCGAGGATCAGCCCTATCGTTCGATTCGAGAAACCGCCTACCAATTGCGCGAGCTATATCAGCACGGGCGTCTTTCCCAATACGAATACGTCGACGCTGCCAACCGACTCTACAAACATCTGCTGATCAACGTGGAGTCTGTTCCCGGGTCCACAAAAGCAGACGGACTACCATGGTTGTCCATGCTCGCGGACCGGTTCAAGGACGACGCATTCATTTCGGGCGCTGGCAAGTGCCTCGGTACAGTTCGATATCTGCCCGTGGGGTTCTATGACAACCAACTGGACGAACTGATCGAAAGAACGCTTTGCGTTGTACGACATCCGACACGTCGAGTTCGCGCGACATGATCGAGCTCCTTTGGCCGTGGGCATTCGCGGTTCTGCTACTGCCTCTCCTTGTAAGACTCTTGATCCCAGCACGTAAAGCGAGCGAAGCAGCGTTGAATGTACCGCACATTGACGCTTTCGTGTTCACACAACATGAAGTTGGAAGTGGATCAAATCACAGATCGGTTTTTCTCGTTGTCGTCGCCTGCCTCGCTTGGTTGTCACTTGCAACCGCGCTCGCACGCCCGCAATGGACCGGAGAGCCAACCGTGCTACCTACATTGAGTCGAGATCTCGTATTAACAATCGACATTTCAGGGAGCATGGGACAAGGGGATATGACGGTGAGCGGGAGGCAATACACCCGCCTTGCCGTTGTGAAACATGCGGTTCAGAACTTCGTCGAAGGAAGAGATGGCGATCGGATCGGAATCGTCTTGTTCGGTAGCTTGCCATACGTCTACGTTCCCTTAACGCCTGACGTAGACACCGCGAGTCGGATGTTGTCCGATGCACCCATTGGTATTGCTGGTCGGTCGACTGCGATTGGGGATTCTTTGGGTTTAGCGATCAAGCAGATTTTGAATCACCCTGCAGATCACCGAGTGGTAGTGCTCATGACCGACGGCGTCAACAACTTCGGCGAACTCGATCCGCTCGATGCCGCCGAATTGGCCGTCGCTTCCGAAGTAACGGTCTACACAATCGGAATCGTGCCACGATCGAGTGGTCTCGGGTTCTTCGCACCATTCCAGCGCCAAGCCGACGCGGTAGACGAAGAATTACTGAATGAAATCGCCACCAAGACGGGAGGAAAGTACTACAAAGCCGACGATCTCAATTCGTTGCTCGCCATCTATGATGAAATCGACGCACTAGAACCGATCGAAAACGAAGGTCAGACTGTGCGTCCGCGACGCGCGCTTTACCACTACCCGCTCGCACTCGCCTTAACGCTCTTTTCGTTAGTTTGGTTGCTCTATGCTCGACGCAATGTTTGACGCGTTGGCGGAATTCCACTTTCTTCGACCATGGTGGCTGCTCCTGCTATTCGTAGCGCTTCTATTGATCTGGGCTCAAATTAGGTTCGTAGCGAGGGCGAACAACTGGCATAAAGTAATCTCCGATTCGCTCTTCGATGCATTGATTGAATCGAAATCGTCACGCCGCGTCCGATTGGCCATGGCACTACCACCACTCGCATTGGTCTGCGCGGCGTTTGCTCTGGCAGGTCCAACCTACGAGCGCCTACCCCAACCTGTTGAGACCAAACAAGATCCCCTAGTCATCGTACTTGATCTAACGTTGAGTATGGGATCAACGGATATACAGCCAAGTCGAATTGAACGCGCCAAATTCAAGGTGAGTGACATATTGGAGCATCGCGACGAAGGGTTGACTGGACTCGTTGTCTACGCCGGTGACGCATATGTTGTCACACCACTAACAAGCGATACGAGCAATATTCTGAATCTACTTCCATCTCTTCATCCAGAAATGATGCCCGTTCGTGGCAGCAACGTCGTCGCCGCAGTGGAACGTGCTAACGAGCTGTTCGGCTCGCTTGATCAGGAGCGCGGGCGCATCATTCTGCTGACAGACGGCATCAGCAATTTTGGAACACTCAGGGACACCGTTGATGTACGTTATCCGCTATCAATCCTTGGTATAGAACCAACGGAAGACTTAGCGCCTAACGGTGGCGAAGCGGTGGGAGGTCAACGCTTGCTTCGAGATTTCGCAATGGTGACAGGAGGTCGGTATCGATCGATCACATTAAACGACGACGATATCAAGTTTCTGCTTCAGAAATCCGCACTAAGCGAGACCGAGTTACTTGAAAACCAAACTTTTGATACTTGGCACGATATCGGATATTTGCTCGTGCTACCACTCGCATTACTCCTTGCTCTATCGATGCGGCGAGGTGGACTGGCCGTTGTGCTACTCGTCGTCTGCACCAACGTCGATGCCGGGTGGTTAGAGGATCTCTGGGTACCAAAGGACCGACAAGCACTCGCAGCTCACGACGAAGGAAATTTTGGTGCTGCTGCTGAGCTATTCCGTGATCCGCAGTGGCGTGCCGTCGCAAAGTACCGGAGTGGCTCGTATGCCGAAGCAGAGGAGCTCTTCTCACATAACGAATCCCTTGCTTCGATATATAACCGAGGAAACGCTCTAGCCTGGGAGGGGCGATTTAGCGACGCGATTCAAGCATACGATAGCGTGCTATCTCAGGAGCCAGACCACGAAGACGCTCGACACAACAAAGCAGTCATAGAAGCGCTGCTCGAAGCCATGCAGCAACGGCAAAACGATAACTCTGACGAAAGCCAGGAAGGCGAACCGCAGGAGTCAGAGCAACAAAGCAACCAGAATGCGCAATCGCAAAATCAATCGCAGAGTGACCAAGCTAATTCTGACGAGGACTCAAACCAACAATCGACGAGCACTCAACAGGATGAAGTCGCGGACGCAAATCAGGAAGAAAGTGAACAGTCGCAATCAGACGAGGGAAACGAAGAAAACGAACCAACTGAGCGAACGGAAGCGCAGCGACAGGACCAAAGCATGGCGGATGAAGGCTCGGACGACCAATCTTCCGCTGATTTGGCCGAATCTAGCGAGGAGCGTGAGTTACGCGAAATCCATGAACGGTGGCTACGTCGTATTCCAGACGATCCTAGCGGTTTGCTACAACGCAAATTTCAAGCAGAATCAAATGCTCGCATCGAACGCGGTGAGCTGAATCAAGACAACGTTGGGTCGGCATGGTGAACCAAGCATTGAGGATTCGGATTCGACCAATCAGCGTCATCTTATCGCTGCTCCTGATCGTGAGCGCAACATATAGTCACGCCCAAGCAACCGCAACGTTAAGCGCTGATGTCGTATCCGAATTCGAATCGGTCACACTGACGGTTACCGATCGAAGTCGTAACGAAAGCGATCCAGACTTCAGTTCACTTGAGTCAGATTTTGAGATAACGCAAGTTTCAACGAGTTCGAGCATTCAGATCGAGGGAGGGCGTGTTGATAGTACGAGGAAGTGGCAACTTGAGCTCATGCCAAAACGCACTGGTGCGATCAACATCCCGCCACTCGTCGTCGGCAATTCACGAACCAACAGTTTGAGACTACGTGTAAATCCAATCTCCGATCGTGAACGCGACTATATCTCAAGAACCGCGTTCTTTGAAACGATCGTCACGCCTGAAGAGCAGTACCCGCAAGCGGCAATCTACGTAACGCGACGAATGCTCTACACCTCACAAGCACGCATTCCTTCGATGCCTCAGGAAAAGAAACTTGATATCGTCAATGCAACAGTACTGCCGATTGGAAACCGAGAGACGCTACGCGAGGTACGAAACGGCATCGAGTATTACGTCATGCAGTGGCGTTATGTCATTTTCGCTGAAAAAAGTGGATCCATGCGGATACCTGGCGAGAACGCACGTGTTGCGATATACGGAAATCAGTTTCGACCGCAGATAAGACCCATCGTCGCACCTGAAAAAACGATTACGATTCTGCCCATTCCAGACTCGTACCCCACAGATGAGCCGTGGTTTCCGGCTTCGCGAGTTGAGTTAGCGCAGTCCTTCGAGCCATCGGGTACGTATACACTAAATCTCGGCGACGCGTTAACGCGTTCAATCGAACTGCGTGCCCGAGACAGTTACCAATCGGCATTGCTCCCGTTAGAGCTTGGTTCGATTGAAGACGTGAGAGTCTACCCCGAGCAAGCAACATTAGACTCAATACTCGACAACGGACGGGTTTGGGGAACGCAATCTCGTTCATTCAACCTGGTACCGATCGAACCCGGTCGAGTCACATTGCCCGAATTTCAGTTGACGTGGTGGGACACGGACGCACGAGACGTGAAGGTTGCGACGTTACCTTCAGCAACATTCATCGTACCTGATCCGCGAAGTAACGGCGTTTCTTCTGACGTCGCACAAATACTCGACCCATCACTGGAGACACAGCCAAATCTCCTGCAAACTGGAATCGATGAAGTTAGTTCATGGATTTACTTTCTAGTTGTTGTAGCTATCGTCGGATGGCTAACTGTATTTACCCTCCTTTATTTGAATCGCGAACGACTTCTGCAGCGGTTCAGGGCGAAGTCATTCATAACACAAGTAGATTACGGCGCAATCCGTCACGCGTTATCGCACAGCGACCGGAGCACCTTGCGTCATGCGATCCTCCACACCGTTGCTCAGCATTTAGATGTCGATCTTGTGTCGTCTAGACGACTCTTTCTTGATTCCGACAACGGTCATCAGCTCCTAACGCAACTGGACCAGCTAGCGTATAACGAGTCGACGATTGAATTCGATTACGATATGAAGACTATTCAACAAGTGATTGATTCTATTGTTAAAAATTACGCTTCTAATTCGGAAGCGTTCGGTTTGCAGTCGGTTTTAAATTGACGTGGCGAGCGCTCGCTGGACCATCGTCGTCCTATAATCGAATTTCCAATTAGACCTTTTTCGCCATGAAAGCGGCTAACCACCAAGTCATCGGTCAAACTTACGATTGGCTTCGTTCAGGACAACAATGCTGGTTGTCGACCGTCGTCGCGACATATGGATCTTCACCGCGACCCGAAGGATCGATGATGGTTTGCAGTGCTGACGGTCATGTCGTTGGATCGTTGTCTGGTGGATGTGTTGAAGAAGATCTCGTCGAAAAGCTAAAAGACGGTGTTCTCGCCGAATCGCATCCTCAGTTCTTCCGATATGGCGAGTCGGACGAGGAAGCCGAACAGCTCGGTCTGCCGTGTGGTGGCCACCTCGACATCGTTATTGAGCCGCTGAAAAGCGATGACAATACCCTGCGTGACTTCGCGCTCCTCAGTTCACGTTTACAGCAACGAAAACTCAGTGAGCGAGTCCTGGACGTACGGACCTCCCAACGCCGAATCTCCGAAATCGATGCATTCGCACCGTTTTCGTATGACTATGAATCTCGCATACTCCGACAAGTACACGGACCGAGTCACCAGCTGTTCATCATCGGTGCGAGCATGGTTACGCAATATGTTGCAGAACTCGCGATCATGCTCGAATATCAAGTCACGATTTGTGATCCAAGACAAGAAATGCTCGAAGAACTAGACGTTGTCGGTGTCGAAAAAATCTGTGCTTTCCCTGATGATGTAATCAGAGAACGCGCAAACGATGCGCAAACGGCGATTGTGGCCCTCACCCATGATCCGCGTATTGACGATATGGGCTTGCTTGAAGCGTTCGATACAGACGCGTACTACATCGGTGCAATGGGCAGTTCGAGGACATCTGCGAATCGGCGTGAACGCTTACTTGCGCTGGACGTCAGTGAAGACGCGTTAGCAAGATTGCATGCCCCGATTGGCGTTCCCATCGGTAGCAAGACGCCACCGGAGATCGCCATCTCGATATTGGCGGAAGTGATCGCTGAACGCGCGAAGCTCGCCAAGAACGACGAACTCTCACAGGCTGAAGAAGCTCTCGTAGCCGCAATTTAATCGCCCGTTCAGCATGGAACCGGAGAACGGAGCAGCCGTGGTACTCGCCGCGGGTACCTCAGAAAGATTCGGTGCTGATAAGCGGGTAGCGAATGTCGATGGTCTGCCGATGTTAGTCAGGTCAATACAACCTTATCTCGCTGAGCGTTTGCCTGTGTACGTCACTCTCAGACCCGCAGATCCCGTTCGTTCAGCGCTACCGCATGAGGTTCACGTTATTGAAGCACCGGATGCCCAATTTGGGATGGGACATAGCTTGGCCGCGGCAGCGGAGAAGCTGTCAAACGTGAGTTGGCTTCTAATCGGCTTAGCGGATATGCCGTGGATTAGTCAGGAAACTATCGCTCAGATCGTCGAAGGCGTCAGCACCTGTGATGACGCGATTGTTAGACCTTCGTATCGTGGTCAATCAGGGCATCCTGTCGGATTTACCTCGAGCTTTTTAGATGAACTGAAGCGATTAACTGGAGATATTGGAGCCAAAGACGTTATCAAAAGAAACCACGACAAGGTAGTCGATCTTCCTGTCACCGACGAAGCCATTCTTCGAGACGTCGATACTCCGCGGCAACTGCGCGCCTAGTCGTGCGGTAAGCCTAGCCTCGAGCCCCAATCCAGTTTACTTCGGCAGGCTTCGTAAAAGCTGTGTGTCGAAAGGTGGATTAACTGCAGCACGTGCTCGTGTTTGCTAATCTCGACAACGTCATCTGGCGCCAATTCGAAATCAACTTGCGAATCCGAGCTGGTGCGTGCGCCGTGCGTTTCGTGCCCGACTTCAATCCTTAGCTTGAAGTTACCAGGCACGACGATCGGTCGGGACGTGAGGGTATGCGGGTACATCGGAATGATTGCAATTGCATCCAAACGGGGATGCATGATCGGTCCACCTGCTGATAGTGAATATGCAGTTGAACCTGTCGGACTCGAAACTAATAAACCGTCAGAGCGCTGTTCGTAAACGAACTCATCATCGATTGAAAGTCGGAACTCCATCATGCGCGAGAGGGAACCTGAACTCACCACGACATCGTTCAACGCAGAGGATTCATGTGCAATGCCGGATTGACGATGTACCGTCTGCTGAATTAGAAAATGTTCCTCGAATCGATAGTCACCGTCCAGAACTCGATGAAGTTGCTTCTCAACCTCGTCTGGCCAGATGTCTGCGAGAAAACCCAAGCTGCCACGATTCACACCAACGACTGGTATCTGCGACCGAGCGAAATCCCGTGCTACACCGAGAATACTTCCGTCACCGCCAACGACCACGATTAAATCGCATGAGTGGATTTCGTCCCGCGGTACTGCCTTGACGTCGTTGCCTCGCAACATCGACGCCGACTCGTTTTCCACTAAGACATCACAGCTTCTTTCTCGAAGCGTCTTATGCACCGCGTCAAGCGAGTCGTTGATCAGCGGGTTTCCTTGGCGGCCAATAACGCCAATGCGCTTGAACTTAGAAGTAGCCAAACTAGTGCGCTAGAGCGTGTGATAAGTTCGCTCGTAGGCACGTGTCAAAATGCAAAATTTGCAGATATTCCTTCATGACACGTCACTTGAACAAGCAGGACACTAAAGAAGACATTTGGCAACGAATGCGACGCGAAGCTGAAGCCAAAGTCATGGAAGAACCCATTTTAGGTAGTTACTTCCACGCCACGGTCCTCAATCACGACAGTATTGGTAAGGCATTGAGCTTTAGGCTAGCAAGCAAATTGGACAATCCAATGCTGCCTACCATGCTGATTCGAGACGTTATCGATGAAGCTCTCACTGCGGACCAGTCGATACTTGACGCAGCCTGCGCGGACATGCTAGCTACGTTTGATCGCGACCCGGCATGTTCAGACTTAACGACACCTTTTCTGTTCTTCAAGGGATTTCACGCACTGCAAGCCTACCGTATCAGCCATTGGCTGTGGCAGCACAATCGAATCACGCTTGCGCAGTTCTTCCAAGGACAGATAAGCATCGGACTTGGCGTTGACATACATCCGGCCGCTAATATCGGTCGCGGCATCATGCTCGATCATGCAACGGGCATTGTCGTTGGTGAAACCGCGGTCATCGACAACGACGTTTCCATGCTTCATTCTGTTACACTCGGCGGCACGGGCAAAGAGTCCGGTGATCGACATCCCAAGATTCGTCGAGGCGTCCTGCTTAGTGCAGGATGTAAGATCATCGGCAACATTACGATTGGCGAAGGTTCAAAAGTCGGTGCTGGAAGCGTCGTTCTTGAGGATGTACCTCCTCACGTCACCGTGGCGGGCGTGCCTGCAAAAATCGTCGGTCGACCGAGTGCCGACGATCCAGCGTTGATCATGGACCAACAGCTCGACTTAGTTAAATCGGAAAATGTCTGATATCGAACCCAAGTGTCCAAAATGTGGAATCGAAGGCATAGAACACATCGCGAGCAAGCGCAGTGTTCAGTCCAGTCAGACCAGAGAACCATGGTTCTTCGTCGTATATTGTGACGCATGTGGTTACGTGTATTCCATCATGCCGAAGCACGTATTCGCAGAAACTCGAACTCGTGTCGTCGTTAGAGAGGAGTCGGAAGACTAGCTGTCAGACGATTAACCGATATACCTAATTACTCGGCTGAGCTGTTCGTTCAGATGAGTCCAATCGTCCGCTACGAAGAGCTGCGGTTGCATCCTTGAAATCTCGTAGTCGTAGTCCAAACAAGCTAGCGACAGGCGCTCTTTGCGCGTCTCGTCGCTTGCCAACGCTTCTGTTGAAGACGAGAGCAATCCGGCACCGAAGAGCTTTGCGGAGCCACCTACCATGCCATACTCAACCGTCCACCAGTGGAATCTTGACAGCAAGCAGGCGGGTGTGAGCGCTTGTTTTTGCTGTATCCGCAGTACCTCGAGCTCGTCCCGAAACTCATTCAACGTCGCGACGTCGCGATTAGGAAGTCCAGCGAATTCGGCATAGCGTTTTTGTGCTACGTAGACACGTTCATCCAGTTCTGAGTACCTGAGTCGTTCTCCTTCTTCTCCAAAACGCTGTAGAAAACGACGATACTTCGGCTCGACAAGCATTGGTAAATGACCCGCAGCTTCGTGGATGATGTCTGGAATAGGCGTGTAACCTAACTGAGAATACGCTCGAACGTGTCTCGTGATCGGAAGGATTCGTTGTGCTTGTAACCCCATAAAGGTCGGCGGTGGGATGAAGCTGTCGACCATCATCGTTTGCCACCCAAAACGAGTAAGCGCCTCGTTTATCTCTGACAATCGCGGTAGTCGATGCGCGTTTAACCCACATTGCCGTAGAGCAATTTCATACGGCACGGCACACCGAGACTCAAGTACGTTTAAAAGTGCACGCATTGCGCAACGCCAAGCTTCGTGATCCGAATCTGTATAGCTATCGTAGTTCTGAGTTACGCTGAACTGCGCTATCGGCGTAAGTTGCGTTTCACATGCAAGTTCCATGCGAGAATTTTATGCAGTAACTGGCGTTAAATCGTTCTAAAATTCGAACTCGAGTCGCGATATATGTTATATTGTCCTAATATATTCTCTCAATATAGTCTCAAATCTCTTCATCGCGCTTGTGTCTTAACCACACAATGGGGAAACGAAACGTATTCTGCACGACTTTCCAACGTTTTCGTTTATGCTTCGCAGAGATTCAATTGGGTCAAGACCATGACGCGACGATCACTGCGAGGAATCGCAACATCTCTTGTTCTATTCGCTGCAACTGGGTTAGTTGCAAATGACCCCGCGACCGTGTTTACGCACACGCTAACGGTCCAGGAAAAGCTCGAACTACTCGAAACAATTGAGATTACTAGTGAGAAGGAACTTCAACCCGTGAAGGAGGACGAAAAGGATCCGGCGGTTGAAGAAATACTCGATGAGATTTCTCAATTAGAGTCCGATTCAGACTCCAGCGAGTAACACTGCCCCATCTCCACAAACAGCGAACTACCGGTACGAAGATTCGTTTCACTTTGAAACGTCCAGCTTCCAATCGCTGCTCGACTAAAGCGCAAGGATTTTGGGTTCAGCATGAGAATATCGGATGGCGGCGTATTGACGCAGCTATAGCCGGGTTCGCGATTCGCACCTAATACCTCTTTACACGAGAACTCAAAGAGCTCATTGGTTTCTTCCATTTGCATCGTCACGAAGAGGTTTACATCATCGGCATCATCGAGCAAGCCGCTGAGCGTCTTATTCTCTCGTAATATGAACGGTGTAGACTTGAACTTGGCAGGTCCGAAAGTTTCAACGGGATCGCCTTCCCCTTCGGCCTCGTCGTGGAAGCCGATCGTTTCAAGGGGAACGCATCGGGTAGGTAACCACGAATCTACATCAATATTTGTCGTCATATCTTGAGCTAAAGCGAATGTCGCCAAAAACGCGCAACACCACCGTACGTATGGCGCTAGTCGTATGTTGTGTCGCATTCGTCGCCCCCCTTAGCGCAAAACCCATCATGCCACAATGGTGTGAATTACGCACCGCAGAGTTCGAAATGTACTCTGCAATGCCCAAGCGACAGATGGTAACACTTGCCAGATCGCTGCAAGCGCTGCACTCGATCGCTGTGGATTTTGTACCGGGCGAATTCCCGAAACGATCGCTGTTAAAAATCGTCGCATTCGAAGATATCGATGCTTTCGTTGCGGAATTTCAATCTGATGAGTTCATCGGATTCATGCAACCATCGATGCGACAGCACGTCCTCGCATTTGGGTTAGCGGTCCATACGACTCATCCCAATCAGGTCGCCTATCACGAGTACACACATTACATTTCGAGAAGCCGATACGACATATTCATTCCAATGTGGTACGAGGAAGGCTTCGCGCAGTACCTCGGGATGGTGGACATTAGCGACGATCGAGCGACGATCGGTGAAGTTTCGCACCGTCGAATGATCCGAGCAATTCGGCGAAACGAACCTAAATGGCGCACGATCGTCGACGGCGTTCCTCGACTGGATTGGCACGAGCACGACTATGCGGCGCATTACGAATTTGCACACGCTCTCACCCACTTTCTGCACCACGGCTACGACGCCGACGGAAACGCGATGCGAGACAAAGTCGATGGAATCTTGATTGACATTAGCAACGGTGCCAAACCTAGTGAGCTTTTGCCGCGAGTTGCTGGTGTCGAATCTGATCGGTTCATGCGCACACTTGTCGACCACTTCCGAAAAACTCGCCCGTTAAGTTATCGAATTGATATCGATGTCGATTCGCTTTCACCGGTGGGCGAACCGCAATGCATGTCTGAACTAGACGCTCGCATCCTGCTTGCGAGCCTGCTTGTTCGAAACAACCCGGATCGTGCGATGTATCACATCGACAGAGGCATGAAGATCGACGCTGAACATCCGATGTTTCAAGTCCTGTTGTCTTATGTGCCTGCCTTAGATTCCAAAACACCCTACGAACGCACCATGATCGCTCTAGAACGCGATCCGAAAAATGTAGATGCAAACATTCGAATGGGAGACTTGCTCAGTTACAACTGTTTGGACGTATTTACCGATGAGTGTGCTAACCTTCGACGAATTGCTACCCAACACTATCGTCATGCTCTAAACGGTGACCCGATGCGCGTGGACGCCGCATTCGGACTAGGGGTTTCGCTGTTGCGTTCCGCTCGCGCGGGTGACGGTCTTAACTATTTAAAGGTCGCATACGAGCGACTACCTTGGAACGCGCGAATCAACCTCTTTCTAGGCGATGCGTATCGGCAAATCGGAAATAACAACAAAGCGTCGTTCCACTTGAATCGTGCGATCATGTGGGAAATCGAGGAAGCCGTCAGGCAACAAGCCATCGAAATGATGAACTAGCGTCGCACATCTACAACTCAGGAATCAGCGTAACGTTAATCGGCTATCGACAATACCTTCGCCGGTCTTGTCGAGTCGAATATCGATTAGTTCGATATTGTGGTCTGTTTCGAGTGCGATCAACCATCTGATGACTGCAAGATACTCCACACCAGAAAGCTCAACGTTGATTCGGTCGTCTCCAGGTTGCATACGCTTAATAGTGACGTTATGCAACTCCGCGCTACTCGAGATCACCGTCAGCTTGCTCTCATTGCGAATCGGCGACTGACCGGTCCCTCGTTGCCTCGCTTCCGTTTGATTCGCAAGCATCCAATTCAAACCGTTCGATGCCGCGACTTGTGCACGCTGTTTCTCTGCTCGAAACCCAATTGCCGGATCAAGGACGGCATAAAAAAGGAATACTGCGACGAGTAGATAAGCACTAGTCCCGACCAGAACCCGTTCCCGCAAACTTGCCGATGTAAATCGTCTGTATAGCGGCGCGAGCGAAGGAAACCAATTCAATATTCGGTTCATGGCGTCGACAGCGTAACTCTAGCCCAAACTCGATTGGCTTGCTGCTCCGCGACGTTTACTTCAACGTTCATACCCAGATTTTCAATTCGGGCGCGAATTGCTTCAAATTCCTGGTAACTGTCTGCGAAGAACTGTATCCCCATCTTGTTTTGCGATTCGTTGAAATCTAGATTCTGGATCTCAACGTCGGCCGTCGCACCGACTACGCTTTCGAGCAGACTCAACCACTTACTTTGCTCATTAACACGTGCGCCGAGTCGTTCTTGCATTCGAAATACTGGATTCCCTGAGACGTCCCGAGTGTTGTAAACAGCTTCATAAATGTCGAGCGCTTCGTCACGAAGTTTGTCGGCTTGAAGATCCGCCCAAATGCCTTGAGCGACAAAGATTACGGACACTATGACGACGCAGACTCCCGCGAGCACAGCCGTCTTATTAAGCATCTGGCGAATCATCACGCCACTATCTCTGGTCGCGTATGAGCCTTGCTGTAAGTTCAGTAAATCTGATGGTTCGCCGACGCCCGTCAGCAGCGACTCAAACGAGACTAAGTTGATCTCAATGTCGTCATCGTCGAGCTGACTAATCGCTTTTCTGGTTGTTGTTAACAACGTCTCGTTGCCAACACACGTGACTTTGGCTCCCCCATCCACAGCTGAAACTGTCGTCAAAAGAGTCGGAACGAGCACATCCTCTGAGACGACCGCAAGCTGATCCGGCGTTCTGATCGTGACGCCAGATCCCAACTCGATCAAGTACAGGCTATCAGACGCGTCAAACAACATACCAGGCGTCGTAACAACGCTTGGTTGAATAGCGGCTTCTTCGAGGACCGATAAGTACTCTTCAAATCGAAGCTTGTTGATGACCATGCACGGCACAAGTCCTCTCTGCTTCACGTCGCCGAGCGCTATGTGCACATCGTCGATCTCTTCAGTAAGATGAGGTTCAACAGCAAACGGTGCGGCTTGGCGAACCCTAGCCTGGCTTCGACCCGGAATCTCGACTTCGATATACAGAATTTCTCGATCCGGAAGAAGTACAACCGTATCGAGTCTCGCTGAATCTTTTGCGCGTTCCGATGCTTCGGATTCGACGTCTATGAGCGATCCTGTTCCCGAAGCCGAGATGTCGGAGTCTTCACACACCCACCAACGAACGGCCGATTGTGGGTCCGTGTCACCGAGCGCGATGTAGAGTACGTCCATCAGCTAAAGTCGTATTAACCTTCCCAAACGTGTCGCGTTCCGAAATCTCGAGCGTAGATTCGGCATTCTCCAGACATGGGGTCACGAAAAATCTGACTCGTCATATCCATACGAAGGTTTGCACCATCTAGTGTTGCACGTACCTCAAAGAAATCACTCCGGACGCTCAGGAGATCACGAACCTCGGAGAAACCGCCGTGAAGATCGACAAACGCCTCGACCGATCCAAAGTTGCGAACACCACCTCGTGCTGACATTTTCGAACCACTTGCTGGTAAGAGTGAATTCAACACCTCAGGATGAGCTGTATTGACGTTGATCTTCAACGAGTTCGTAGGTAACACGGTAACGAGTTGGGTCAATTCTGAATAAACCTCGGGCTCAAATGACGCGAGCACCTGAATCTCAGTTAGATGGCTCGCCAACCGATTAGGTGTACGGAACGGTGTGTCGTTCCCCAGCCAATCCAATTCCTCACGTCCCTGGTAGCCATCAATTTGGAATCGCTGATCATCCGTGTCAATCCAATCTCGCCACACCGGTGTCAGTTCCATACTGATACCAATTCGGTTAAGTATGTAGGAGAGTGCCTTCGTCGACTCTTTGCTACTACCGCCAGCGAGTGCATTCAAATTCATCTTACCACTGAGATCGACGATTTGTACGCGTACATCGCCCGACACCGTCCTTATCGGCGCAAGAGGCTGTGACCATGGTTCCGCCATGTCATCTCTTATTCGACCATCCTCATCTAACCAGTCCATGTAGAGCAGTTCTTGTGCCAAGGCTTCACTTGCCATAAGTGAATACCTCGCCTGATTAGCTGATAGTCCGACGCGAGTCTGTGCGGTAACCATCGATTGGTGTGAATACAGGTGAAACGCCAGTGCGCTGAATAACACGACGATTAACAGGATGCTTATGAGCGCAATACCGCGCTGCGTACCCATCAAGTCTCGATCGCCTCGCTCGCAAGTACCGATCCTATTCCGACGGGTACGAGCCATAAATGAGATACTGTGCCGAGCTGCGGTAAGTCGAACGTAACTCGAATGGCAACAAGCGGACTAAACGATTCTTCCTCACCAGCATACGAGCTCGGGGGCCAGAAATAGTGCTCGCGACCTGTTCGGTCGATCAACTCAAACTCGACGGAGTGGACATTGGGCAGCAGTAATTGATCGATAGGTTCTGAGTCCTGTGCGCGATCGAGCACATCCCAGTAGCGACGAAACATCTGATTTTCATACAAGAAATACAACACCCGTTGTTGCTCAGAGCGTTGGTGTCCAAGAATATTGCGCCACCCATTGCGAGTGAACTCAATCTGACCCGACTCATCAACGACAAGACTGGGTTGGTAGTCGCCAAGTTCATCGCGAATTACCCGATCGTTTATCTGAAGTAAATCCTGCTCGATGATGTTCATGGCACGGTGCCAATCGCTTAGTACCGTACTTCTATGAATCACCTTTTCTGTCGTAGAAATGGACTGCGATAGCAACTGCACCGCAAGAACACCGACGATTCCAAAAATCAGAACGGTTATGACCATCTCCAGCAAAGTGAAGCCACGACGTCTCATCGCGTTACTCGTACCCAAGCTGTAAGAGAACGAATCGGGCCGATCCGATCGCCTTCAACAACTCGATAGACCTCCCAGCGTATATGTTGTACGCCCGTGATATCAGATGGCAACACAATTGCAGAAACTTCTAGGTCATATCCTCCTATATTCACCCGTTGCGGACTCAAGGTGGCATTTGCCATGGTATGGAGCGCACCAGAATCCATCTCCTGACCAAGTCGGTAGTATGCGACCTGGTTCGCGAGAGCCCATTGTGCAATCGTCTGCTCTTCGAGGCGAACCTGGGCCTGTAGTGCTTCGGAGTTACTAAAGAACACAGCTGCGGACGCAACTGCAAGAATCGCGACCGCTACCATCATTTCAAGTAAGGTAAAACCTCTCGATCGTCCTTGGAGATTAACTTTCATCACCTTCCGTGAGAGGTTGATATGGTTGAGACGAGACGACAACTCGTTGAATCCCGTCACTTATCACGAATCGTTCAATCTGGGTCACTCGGTGAACAAGTGTCACTTCGAAAGGACTCATCTCGCCGCTCGGATAGATCACAAAGTCAGGCAAGTCGCCTTCCGATGCGTCAGACTGTTGGTCCAGTGTCTGACCGATCGATCGACCGCGTAACCAGTAGTCGGCACCGACTGTTCGGTGCTGGAATGGGTTCTCATTGATGACGTACCAGTTGTTGTCTTCCAAGAGCCGAAGAAACTCATACGACGTCGGTCGTAGTTTCACACCCCAAATTTCATTGCTAAGTGTCGACTTCTGGCGTGCGAGTTCGACTGTGAGCATAAATCGTTCTGCATGGGTTTGCAGCGTACGAGTTTCCGTTCCACTGGTATACGTCAACACGACAGTCGCGGCAAGTACACCGATGATGATGAGTACAGTGAGTAGTTCAAGTAGAGAGAACCCGGAACGATGCCGGTTCTGATATCGTCTTTGTAGACGCATAACGTTCGAGTTAGTCGATGTTGCTCTTACAACTCAGAGAACTTGATATCACTAGCAACACCTTCGCCCCCTTCGTCACCGTCTGCACCTAGTGACACAATCTCGAACACGAATCCTTCGTTTGTGTAAACGTAGGTATTACCCCAAGGATCGACGGGCAGTTTGCGCATATACGGTTCAGGACCCCAGTTACGCGCCTCTGGTGTACCGCTCGGTTGGGTTACCAGAGCTTCAAGGCCTTGGTTGGTAGAGGGGTAAAAACTATTGTCCAGACGGTAGGTATCAAGCGCGGCAGCAAGCGTCCGAATGTCGGCCTTCGCCGCAGTGATTCTCGCTTTATCCGCTTGCGGTAACACGTTCTGCACAACGATCACCGCTAGTACGCCGATGATGATCACGACCACCATGATCTCGAGCAGCGTAAACCCGCGTTGACGTGCTTTATTCATTTCTCGACGTGTCACTTTAGAGTACCAGTGCGTTCATATTGAGGATAGGTAGTAACATCGCTAGCATGATGAGCAGGACAATACCTGCCATTACGAGAAGCATGAACGGTCGAAACAGCTGCACCAGCGTTTCCACTCGTCGTTCGAGTTCTCGCTGTTGGAAATCTGCCGCCTTTGCCATCAACTCGTCTAACGTACCACTGGATTCGCCACTCGCGATCATGTGAAGAAATATCGGCGGAAAGTTACCCGTCGCTTCGAGTGCATTACGCAGCGACGAACCTTCACTTACTTTCGCGACTGCTTCACTCAATCGTGAGTTAATCCAAACGTTCGATACGACTTCAGATGCAATGCGCATCGCCTCAACGAGCGGTACACCGCTCTTGCCGAGGATAGCCAGCGTGCTTGCGTAGCGCGAAGCACTCGTTGATCGAGCCAGCCAGCGAAGTACTGGGACACCTAGTTTGAATCGATCCCAACCTAACCGAAAACCGGCTTGTCGCAAAGCGATTTGGAAGAGCGCGAAGAAACCAATCAATCCCAACAGCATGATCCAGCCATACGCACGCAGCACATCGCTTGTAGCAATGAGCACACTTGTGATCGCAGGAAGTGTTGCACCCGAAGTGTCGAAGACTTCGACGATATCTGGTATGACGTAGGTCATCACCAAGATCACAATCGCGATTGCGCACACAAGCAAGATCACCGGATAGTAGAGCGCCATCTCGACATTTCGGCGCGTTTCGTATGAGCGTTCTAAGTAATCGGCGAGATTTTCCAGTACCGTGTCAAGGTAACCCGACTGCTCACCGGCAGCGACGGTGGCGCGGAACATCGGAGTAAATGTTTGCGGAAACTCGCCGAGCGCCGCACTTAACGATTGCCCTTGCATGACATTCCCACGTACGGTCATGAGCACCGATGTCGCTTTACGACTGCTAGACTGTTGAGCAACAGCTTGGATAGCCTCTTCGATCGCTAATCCCGCGCCTACCATGGTGGCAATCTGGCGAGTAATCAACGCCAGCTCCATCGGCGGAATGCGACGCCACCATTGAAACCAACTACCCGTTTGTACGTTCGGTCGAGTGACGGTGACATCAACAGGTGTTAAACCGCGCTCGCGAAGTAATTGACGAACGTGACGACTACTGTCGCCTTCGAGGATTCCTTTTTTTGCGCTACCGTTTTCGTTGAGCGCGACATACTCGAATGCAGTCACGGTCAGTCTTCCAGAGTAACGCGGAGTACTTCCTGAACTGTGGTTATTCCTGCCAACACCTTGCGACGACCGTCATCGCGAATCGTGCCGGTCTTACTGCGTACAGCTTGCTTCAGAAGCTGCTCGGAGGAACTCTCGTGGATGGTATCACGGAGTTCATTGTCAACAGTGATCAGCTCGTATATGCCAGTGCGACCTTGGAATCCCGAGCCGTGGCATGCTTCGCAGCCAACGGCACGGTAGATTTGGTGTCCGGGTTCGACGCCGAGAAAACTAGCTTCAAACGCGTCTGGTTCGGTCAGTTGCCGACATTCGGGACATAGGACGCGCACGAGTCGTTGAGCAAGTACGCCAATCAAACTAGCCGATAGCAAGTAAGACTGTAAGCCCATGTCTGCGAGTCGCGTCACCGCACCGATCGCAGTATTCGTGTGGAGCGTCGACAGTACCAAGTGCCCCGTCAAACTAGATCGAATCGCAATCTCGGCCGTCTCAAAGTCGCGGATCTCACCCACCATCACGATATCAGGGTCTTGGCGTAACATCGCTCTCAATCCTGCAGCAAACGTCATGCCTGTCTTGGTGTTGACCTGGGTCTGCCCTATGCCATGGAGGTTGTACTCAATTGGATCTTCAACGGTAAGAACGTTGAGAACATCTGTATCCAATTCAGAGAGCGACGCGTAAAGGGTGGTGGTCTTACCACTACCTGTTGGACCGGTGACAAGGAATATCCCATGCGGCGCTCGCATTAGCTCACGAACGCCAGCTAGTGTCTCATCGTCCATTCCGAGAGCTGGGAGGGTTAAACGATCAGATTGCTTGTCGAGCAGTCTTAAGACGACCCGTTCACCACTACCGGTTGGCATGACCGAGACCCGCACATCAAGTTCCCGACCACCGATTCTTACAGTCGTCCTTCCATCTTGTGGGACGCGACGTTCGGCAATGTCGAGCTTCGACATGACCTTGATACGGGATACGATAAGCGGCGCTAGCGCACGTTTCGGTGTGCCGACCTCTCTTAGCACACCGTCGATGCGAAATCGAACTCGTACGCTTGTTTCGAAGGTCTCAATATGGATATCTGAAGCGTTTTCCCGGAGTGCTTCCGCGATCAGAGCATTGATCAACCGAATGACCGGCGCATCGCCTTCCTGCTCTAGCAGATCACTATTGTCAGGTAACGACTCTGAAAGAGCCGCCAAGTCAATCTCCTCACCTAAATCTTCGACGATTTGACGCGTATCTGAGTTCAGATCAGCGTACGTATCCGAAAGGAGCACGTCGAATTCGTCCGCGCTGACGGCTTGGAACTGCACGGTCGTGTTGAGGAAGCGCTGAACCTCGGCAACCACGGGCAATTCAAGCGGCGGTTTGTGCACGGCGACGGGGATACCGTTCTGATAATCGATCAACACCCCAAACCGGCGCGCAAAGCCAAACGGCAGGGGTCGCATCGCGCTAACCGACGCGCCGTTGCTGGTCTGGGCGTCAGTATTTACCGTGTTCTGTGGGTATTCGTCGACGTCGCTCACGCTCAGACGCTACCACTGGTTGAATATCGGTTCAATTTTAAGTCGCTCTCTTGCAAAATCGCTTTGGCGAAATCACTCGAATTAGACTACCGTTTACCGCAGAAAACTCAATATTTTGACTAAATTTGCAGCCCGCCGTTACACCTAGTACTCACGGAAATGCAGTTTACGGGTGTGTTCCGTAGTAGAACCGCAATTTCACGTCGATCACAGAGCCTGTTTCACCCAACATCGCATCGACTATCTGCACTTTCCAGGTTCCTACAGGCGATTCGCCGTAAAACGCATTCGACGAGAGTGTGAGCGTATGAGTCTCTGTCGAAACTCGAGGCATCCCATCATTGAATACTGGATTGACGACGCTTTCCATTCCAGATGGCGAAATCAGCGTAATACCCAAATGTCGCAAATCCTCGTGAGCTAGCTCGAGTTCTAAATGGACCGATTCGATGCTGGACGCTTTAAACGCTTCCAAGTCTGCTTCCAAGAGTATCTCAGTGTTACTCGGCGACTGAATGTCCAACTCGACCCTAGCACCAGAACCACTACCATCCGGAATCTCGATTGGCTCAGTGTCCTCTCTTTCGAGCCACTCCGTTTTTCTGAATTCACCGAGTGAATCTGGTTCGTAGTCAGTCAAGAACGCCATCGCGCGATCGACATCGACCGCACCGAATCCATAGCGGTTGTGATATGCATATCCCGCGCCGTTTAGCAGCCATTCGTGGCTCAACGTGTAGACATGTTCACCAATCGTTGCGCGGATTCGTGAGGTTGTCACATACGACTGACGGGCAGTGTTTGCAAGCACATACTTAACATCGCGCCACGTTAAATCTGGGTGTTTTGCAAGTATGAGTGCGACAACACCTGAAACAATACCAGCGGCGCCGGACGTACCGTTGAATGTACTGATATAGTCGCCGCCGGAATCCTGATGGTCCGGTGGCAATCCATACGAACCGCGAAGGTGATATCCTCGATGTGGACCGATTTGATCAGTTGTGAGAAGCGCCGGTTGCCTACGACCCCACCAGCCAGCTGGTGCCGAGATCCATATCGTCGAACCACTACTTGAATAAGGTGCCGGTCTGCCGTCGGCATCCAAAGCGCCGACAACCAAGAGGTAGGGTAGCCTATTCCTATAGTCCGAGCTCGCACTATTGCAGCCGATGTCCCTATGAATCGGATGAGAGATCGCGTCGCAACTAAACCAGCCGTTACCAGCTGATTTCACGTAAATTGCACCTTTCTCGCCTCGCAGTTCTGACGTGCCGAATTCAAAAAGCCGATAGAGGTCTTCGTCTGGGTCTCGCCAGCTTGTTGAACCATAGCTCATATTGAATATGTCAACATCCGTTGAATTCGGATCGCTCGAACTAGCGCCTAAGCTAGCGAGTTCGGCAGAGTCGGAACCCTCGATCAGGTAGTTGAAGCCTCGTAACTTCGCACCCGGTGCGATCCCGCGAATACCAATTGCGTTATTCGCTGTCGCAGCCGCTAATCCAGCCACACTCGTACCGTGATCACCATAGATGTTCGGATTGAAAGGATCCGATGTGATAGAACCGAACACGAAATCCGTGCTAGCTTCGTTCGTAACGAAACTGTAGGAAGCGTTCGGTTCGACGTTCTCGACTAGATCTGGGTGACATATTTCCAGTCCGGTATCCACGACAGCGATCTGCACACCTTCACCTACAACGCCATCAGCCAGCGTGTCATGCATATGAAGGTCTTCTCCGTAACGAGCGCGATTCAGAGAAAACGCTCTCTGCCCTGTGTTCTCAATGTACCACTGTTCTGAGAGTAGCGGATCCGTTCCTGTTGAAAGACTCCCGGTCTCATGCTCGCACGTAGCTTCAACGAGTCTGTCTTCGTTGATATAGATACCAAAGTTATCGTCGTTGTTGAATGTAAAGGCCTCCCCTTCATAGGGCTCAAGTACGATTTCACCGTAGTACGTCGTCGAAGGTCTTAGACTGTTAAGATGAATATGCACGAACTCGCCCCAAAAGTAATCGCCCGAAGCTGACCCGATCGGATCGAGCTCAGGAACGAGCCGCCTCGCGCTATGCAAGACTCTCTCTCCCGAGGGGCTGTCAGCTAGCTCGAGCGTCACGGCCGACCTCTCGGACCGCACCGCGCCGTGATTGATTACGAGTACGGCAACGGAGATACGTTCGTCCGTGATGCGCATGAAGCTATATACGTACACATCCGATAGAAAGCGGAATTCACGATAATCCGGTTCGCCATCACTAGGTTCGAATTCATCGTCATATACGGTAATTTCGACCTCACCCGGCGATCCGATCTGTCCGTCGCCAAGAAAAGACTCAATTTCAAGGTGAATCGTCTCATCGCCCTCCCAAATCCAGTCTCGAATCGGTTCGATTCGAACCAAACCTTCGTCTTCACCTCGCTCGAGAACAACGCGTGTTGAAGCGATCTCATAGTCGAGATCTCTCGTTGCTGTCCCGCTCAACTTCAGTTCGACGACGAGTCGATCCGAAACGGGTCCGTCTGCGGTGAGCTTGACATCAATCGCATCTGATTCGAGTTCCGCGATCGTCCCTTTTTCGGCAGACAAACTAACTGAAACAAAATCGTCGTGGTGTTCTGGTACTTCCTGCCCGTGCGCTTGTATTCCTATTGCCAATGTCACAAGCACGGTCAAAAGGCGACGAAGGAATGCGCATATCTTCCATTTGAGGTGCAGATTAACTTCGTTCACGCTACAGAACTCTACATCGGTTCATCATCGAAAAAACCAGTGAGTATTCGAGAGTCTTCACTTGCGAATACTTCTCGTAGCGTTCGCAATACTTCAACAGGATTTACGTCTTTATTTACCTTAACGATTGAGAAACCTAGATTCTGATAGCGCCTTACACCAGAAACGCCGTTCAGTTTTTCAATTTGTTGAAGTGCACTCTCATCGGTGTGTTCAATCCTGATCTCTTGCCGCATCGGTTCAAAGCGATGTCGCTTCAAGTCGAATACGAACCGTTTGTGAACCGCATTAGGCGTGATCGATTGCGTGACAAGCTTGTCGCCTGACTCCGCGCGCAAGACCTGTCGGTCGGGCTCTCGGGAAACGGACAAACGCCAATCGCCGCTACGAATCAAAAGCGCTTCGGCGAATTGTGAAGTCCTTTCCACACTTGGAAACGCGACACTCGAGGGGCTAACTTGAACGAAGGCGTTAATCTCACGTTCCTCGCCATTTAGCGCGATCGTCAACCAAAGAGCACAAACGGCGAATTTTGAGAGCTTTCGCGAGCTGGCATGCCGTTCACTCGTCTTCAACGCATTCCCTCAAATTCATCCTGATCCCTAACGAAAATCGTAATCATCCTGCAATACGTTGGATTTAAGCAAATGCCAGCTTAAGCGATCAAGCTACATGTCGATCGGCGCAAGAAGGCATGAAAATCTAGGGATTAAATTGACGATCAAGTAATGAATTGATGCGTTTCCACTTCCATCGAACGATCTCATCCGCAGCATTCGCACCTTTGGGTTTCGAACATTTTCGATCACGTCGACCTTTAAGAAGAATATACGCTTTACCTAACTGCTGAGTAATCGTCATTTCCGCCTCGACACCTGGTGCTGAGTGCGTGTTAGTACCGCAGATGAATATGACGAAATCTGAAGCACGAATTCGGGAGCGTGCAACGCGCGTCCACTTGCGATCTACTACTGCAGCGGGTAGTGAATGTTCGCGAATAGAGTGTACGCAGAATTCCTTAGCTTGAGCAATAAAGTTACATCTCAAATCGTTGTCGAATTCGTAGTCGAAACTGATGAATAGTTTTTTTACCGCCATCGATTAACCTCCATACATGAGCGTTTCTGACCAGCATGCCAAATGTTGCGCGAGCAGAGTGGACGCGCCTAAAAGCAAACGCGTGATCGAGTTTCTTGCTGATTAACCCTATTGGACAGTATTTAAGGGAGGATTACACGGATAGAAAGTCCAGCGGCGCATCAGTTTAACTATCTGAAATTCCGAATCGCTCTCTCGCTAAAAATAGGTACAGATTTGCCAACCTAACGTCACAATAAACACAATCAAGTAAATTACGATAAAAATGTACGAAACGAACGCTTCGGTAGTCGTAAACGGCTTATACGTTCTGGGGTTCTTGCCTCTTTCCAATGCGACCCACTCTGCGCTAAATAACGCGGCAGGTAGCTCCCGTTCTAGTCGATGAATTACAGCGAACTTTCCCCTGTTGAGCTGAGCATACGATCTGACGAGTAATTTCCAAGCAAAGCAAAGCACGATTGCGGCAACGCTAACAGTTAAGACACCTACTATCGTTAACACACTGTCAGTGGCTTCTTTCGCGATGAGTGCTAGTGCCGACAAGACAAGGGCATTGACTGAAAGGAAGAAAGTGTTGACGATCTGACGCCTCGCAACCAGACGTTCAGACGTATCGACGAAGAGCTTGTACTGTTCTAAAAGCACGTCAACATTTTGTTCATCCACGCTATTCCGACCATGGAAAATAACGTTGTCAAGAGCGCTAGCGTCAGAATCGGACATTTGGAACGACTACCAACTCCACTACGATCCCAGTTCTATGATGCAAAGATTGCGTTGTGCGACATTGGAGTAATTGAGTTTCGAATGAGAACGTCCGGAAGGCGCACCTGTTTATCGACGAGATTAAACGCCAACACTCGTTTTCCGTGCGACAGACCTCGATCGATCTCCCACGCAACAGGTTTGCTCCGATGCGTTGTTGTACCAATGAGGCAGATCAGTAACGCTGACGCATCGATCTTCGCTGCACAGTCAAGTTTCCAATTCTTGTCGTAGGTATCTCGCACCGCATGGTCCAAAAGAACAAGATTTGTGTACTGAGACGCGAGCTCACGTCTGAATTCGTCAACTAAGGGCTTGTCCTTGTTAACGAAGCTAAGAAAGACCTTTATTGTCGAAGACGATAGTTCTGAGACAAGGTCCTGACCAGCCAAAAACAAGGTAGTAACTTCTGACGGGGATTGATTCAACCCATTGATTTTAGATTCCAAAAATTCGAATCTGGAACATAAGAGAACTCATTCCGTTGTCGCACCTTTGATGATTCCTCGTTCCATGTCTTCAAGCGTTTTCTCTACTCCACTGTATTCGAGAATACCGTAAAGACGACGCACAGGCTTCAGCGGGATTAGGCGTACGCCATCCTCGTCCATCTCGTACCTTATGCGATCTCCAGGTCGAAGATTGAGTTTTGCGCGTACGGACTTCGGAACGGTCGTCCTACCCCCAGACGTTAGTTTTGATTCGACCATTTGAGATTAGTCCGACAGGCGGAAACTCAAATGTACTTAATTTCCGCAGATTCACGTAATTCAAATGGATCGATCGTATCCCGAGAAAGCGATTAGAGATCCAAGGTTCTTCTCCATATCTCCTTGTCGGTCCGTATATAGCTCAGTAGGTTTTTATGCGAGATGAAACGGATCATCGATGCGGGTGTCTCACGGACTAATCAAACTGACACCTCAATCTCAAACTATGAAAACCTACGGTTATTACATTGGTCGAATTATTTTGCGCCTCAGCGAATTGAAAGTTCACATCCGCGTACCGATGTCAGATGGTTGGAACTCTGAACGACATGTATGGCGCGACGATCTGGAAAACCTGCGAAATAGGTTCTCTAGAGCCGACTTCGATAGTGACGAATCGATTAACTTGACGATACGTGATTTCGAGCAACTCGAGACATGGGTGAGAGACGCGCTTCGAAGCGGTCCGCCGTCGTTCGTCGAAGGATTGCATTTGCGAGACCTGTTGAATGAATTCAGTTCGATCGCCAAAGAACTGAAGAGTCGGCGACGTCGCGGTCGACTAAAGGCATCGCCAGAACGAAGGAGATTATGAATTGGAAGACAAAACGCCCTTTTCGGCGGATTGAGCTTGACGTGAGTGCTCAAATCCCTGTGCGAAGGGACTAAAGCCTAGATTCGAATCACACGCGGTCATATTGGAGTTCGGAGCAGTCAAGCTTGTATGCCTTTTCTTATCTGGCTTTCGAATCAACCTCTCCTGCCTCTGTAAATTGAGTCATCAACGAAGGATGACCTAGTTCTCAATCTGCTCCTTAAAATGCTCGTTCAGACGAAGCATCGCTTCAATCTGACGCGCTAAATCCAGGCAACAATCTGAACTTTCACGGCGACCACATCCTCTCGGTGCAACAGTTCGAACGCGCCGACGTCGAAGAAATCTTTAAAGTCGCCGATCGTATGCGACCGTTCGCCGGTCGTGAACGCATCACACGGGTGCTCGAAGGCGCAATCCTCTCTAACATGTTCTTCGAACCGAGCACGCGTACGCGTGTGTCGTTCGGCAGCGCGTTCAATTTACTCGGCGGAAATGTCCGCGAGACAACCGGCATTGAGTCATCATCAATCGTGAAAGGAGAGTCGATGCGTGACTTCGCACGGGTTCTTTCAGGTTACAGTGATGTTATCGTCATTCGTCATCCTGAAACCGGTTCGGCCGACGAATTTGCATCTGCTTCTCAGGTTCCGGTGATCAATGGTGGCGACGGAGCTAACGAACATCCGTCACAAGCGTTGTTGGACCTCTACACGATCCGCAAGGAGCTGGAATCCCAAAACAAGAGTGTGGATGACTTTCGCATTGCTCTTATCGGAGATCTTGCCAATGGAAGAGCCGTACATTCACTTCTGAAGCTCTTGACGCTCTTCAAACGTGTGACGGTGCAATTGGCATCGCCTGAAGGATTAGACGCCCCACCCGACTTGATCGAACTATTACGAGATGCGGGTGCGTCCGTTTCGGAGTTTCACGACCTTCGTGAAGGCATTCAACACGTCGACATTCTTTACGTCACCCGCGTCCAGGAGGAACGCTTTCCTACTCAGGAAGAAGCTAACTACTATCGTGGTCTATTCCGCTTGAACCAAGAGATCTATTCGCAGTATTGTGAATCGAACACGGTCATCATGCATCCATTACCGCGTGACTCCCGAGCACAAAGTCAGGAATTGGACGAAGACCTCGATTCAAACCCCAATCTTGCGATTTTTCGCCAGACTCAGAACGGCGTACTCATCCGAATGGCGCTGTTCGCGCTGATTTTCGATGTCGTTAATGACGTAGAGCGCCACGCCCAGCCACTTCGATGGCAGACACCGCGGAATCGACTGGGTTCCTAAATTATCCTAGGGCTGACTCGAACTCAGGTAAAGCATCAAACAAGTCGGCGACTAGCCCATAGTCGGCAACTTGAAATATTGGCGCATCGGGATCCTTGTTAATCGCGACGATAACTTTGGAGTCCTTCATACCCGCCAAGTGCTGAATCGCGCCTGATATACCGACGGCGATATAGAGTTCGGGTGCGACAATCTTGCCAGTCTGTCCGACCTGCATGTCGTTAGGGACAAAACCTGCATCAACGGCTGCTCGTGACGCACCAATCGCAGCGCCAAGTCTGTCGGCTATACCTTCCAGGAGTGAGAAGTTCTCGCCGTTCTGCATGCCGCGACCACCGGAAATCACGACACCTGCTGCGGTCAGTTCGGGTCTTTCAGATTTTGCGAGTTCGTCGGCAACGAATTCGGAGTTTTCGTCGGCAGGTGAACCTTCTATCGGCTCCACCGTGGCGCTACCACCGTCTGGCGCGACACCGTCGAATCCCGTACCCCTCACCGTCAGCACCTTCTTCTCATCACTCGTCTTTACCGTCGCAATTGCGTTACCTGCATAGATCAAGCGCTTGAAGGTATCCTCCGAATCGACCCCCATGATGTCAGAGATCATCTGTACGTCCAACGCGGCAGCGACCCGTGGCATGAAGTTCTTACCGGTTGTCGTGTGTGCAGTAAGTAGATGGCTGTAGTTGTCGCTCAAATTCACCACGAGTGGTGCGACGTTTTCTGGTAGAGCGTGCGCATAGGCCTCTGAGTCAGCGAGGAGTACTTTGTTGACGCCGCCGATTTGCGCGGCTTCGTTCGCAACGGCCTCACAGCCTTGACCCGCAACCAGTACGTCTAAGTCACCACCGATTTCTGCGGCGGCAGCTAACGAAACTAACGTGACCGGTTTCAGTGCTTCATTATCGTGGTCAGCGACGACTAATACGCTCATGCGATCACCTTTGCATCGTTTCGTAGCTTGTCGACCAATTCGTCGACCGATTCAACTTTGATTCCCGCTGCGCGTCCTGGCGGTGGCGATACGTCCAGTATTTCTGTATGACGCTGAACTTCCACCCCCAGGTCCGCAGGTGAAACGGTTTCGATCGGTTTCTTACGCGCCTGCATGATGTTCGGCAGGGACGCATAACGCGGTTCATTCAGACGCAAGTCAGTCGTCAAAACCATCGGAATCGATGTCTTGATCGTCTGTAATCCGCCGTCGACTTCACGTGTAACAGTTGCGGTGTCCCCGTCTACAGTCAATTCAGAAGCGAACGTTGCTTGAGGCAGACCAGTGAGTTGCGCGAACATTTGACCGGTTTGCCCGTTGTCGCCATCGATGCTCTGTTTGCCGAACATGACGATCTTTGGTTCTTCACGCTCGTACACAGCTTTCACCAACTTAGCGATGGCGAGAGGTTCAACATCGTCATCCGCTTCGATGTGGATCGCCCGATCCGCCCCTTGTGCCAAGCAAACCCGAAGCGTTTCCGGGCACTTGGCGCCACCTACCGTTACAGCGATGACTTCCTCCGCGGTACCCGCTTCGCGCAGACGAACCGCTTCTTCAATGCCGATACCACAGAACGGATTAACGGCCATTTTCGTGTTGGTCAGGTCGATACCGGTGCCGTCAGGCTTCACGACCACGTTGACGTTGGGGTCAACAACACGCTTAATCGCAACAAGAACTTTCATACGTACCAGAATGTGATTTAGTAGGAATCAAGCGCGCGTTTCGCCTTTGCGAAGCGCTCGAAAAAACGCCAAGGCAGGCGTTATCGGCAGGTGATTTTATTCGGCAACCGTTTTTATAATCGCGCCGATTCGGAGATGGTGAAGGCGTGACAGTAGAACGCGAAGCGATGGACTTTGACGTCGTTGTTGTAGGCGGTGGCCCGTCAGGTCTCGCAGCTTCCATTCGTTTGATGCAGCTTGCTGCAGAATCTGGTCAAGAAATCACGGTCTGTCTTGTCGAGAAAGGCAGTGAAATCGGCGCTCACATCCTCTCAGGTGCAGTTTTTTATCCGCGTGCGCTCAACGAACTGATCCCTGATTGGAAGGAACAAGGTGCACCCGTCAACAATCCCGTTACGAAAGACGAATATCACTGTTTTCTCAGCGAAACGTCCAGTTTTCCAATCCCTCGCCTATTTATCCCTAAGCCGATTCACAACGCAGGAAACCACGCTATTTCGCTAGGAAACCTTTGCCGATGGCTTGGCGAGCAGGCTGAAGCGCTTGGTGTGATGACATTTCCTGGTTTTGCAGCCACGGAAATTCTGTTTGACGATCAAGATAGGGTATGCGGGATCGCGACTGGCGACATGGGGATCGGCAAAGACGGTGAACAGAAGGCGACGTACCAACCAGGATATGAACTACGTGCAAAGTACACGCTACTAGCAGAAGGATGTCGAGGACACCTAGGCAAGCAACTCATCGAAAAATACCAGCTCGATGCAGATTCCGCGACGCAACATTACGCCATAGGTCTGAAGGAACTTTGGGAAGTTCCTGAGGAAAGGGCGGAACAAGGAAAGGTCATCCACGCCCTCGGTTGGCCGCTCGGATTATCGACCGCAGCTACCGGTGGTAGTTTCCTCTACCATCTTGAAAACCGACAGGTATCGCTCGGACTAATCGTCGATCTTGCGTACAAGAACCCATACCTCAGCCCTTTCGAAGAATTTCAGCGCTGGAAACACCACCCCGTGATCGTTAATGAGATCGCCGCTGGAACGCGTGTGTCCTATGGCGCTCGAGCGATCGTCAAAGGTGGACTACCGGCGCTACCGAAGCTCACTGTACCTGGCGCCGCACTTATCGGCGACGATGCAGGTTTTCTGAACGTCCTGAAAGTCAAAGGCAGCCATACCGCGATGAAATCCGGTATGTTGGCTGCCGAGGCTACATTTGATAGCCTGAAGGAAGGCAACGAAGGTACGGAGATCAATCTGTTCGAACGGGTCGCGGACTCTTGGTTGTTCGACGAACTTAACTCTTCGAGGAACGCGGGACCTGCGTGGCACAAGTGGGGACTGTTCTTCGGGTCAGCTTTCTCGTTTGTCGAGCAAAACCTCTTAGGCGGCAGGTCACCGTTCAAACTGACAGACGAGAAACCGGATCACGAGACGCTTTCAAACGTAAGTCAAGTAAATCCCATCGAATACCCGAAACCAGACAATATTCTGTCGTTCGATCGACTGTCGAGCGTGTTTCTATCAAACACAAACCACGAGGAAGATCAGCCTTGTCATTTGACACTTGCTGACGAATCAATCCCCGTCGCACAAAACCTACCGAATTTCGCAGAACCTGCACAGCGTTACTGCCCCGCAGGCGTATATGAGATCGTCGAAGAGGAATCTGGGCCGAGATTTCAGATCAACGCTCAGAACTGCGTCCACTGCAAGACCTGCGACATCAAAGATCCAGCTCAAAATATCACGTGGATAGCACCGGAAGGAGGCGGCGGTCCGAACTATCCCAATATGTAATAAACGTAAGGCGAGATTCCGGTTCTACAACTCCTCGCAACAAGGTACTGTTTTTGCCAACGGCGTCAGAACGCCGCAGTTTCCTAGACTGAACGGGTCACCCACAAGAGACTAATCGCTTCCCGATCTACCTGTTAGCAACTTCGTTCTACGCTTGCGAGCCGGAATTAAGACAATCGGAACAAAGAGAGGATCACTGAAGCTGATCGATCGAATTGGCATTCCACGACTCACACATTGGATAAGAGCTTGAATTAACGTTATGAATTACTTATGAATTTTTGAATTTTCCTATATACTTCAACTGCATTTCGGCGAATTGGCGTCGCTAGCACAAACGTCTGTGCAAGCAGAGCTAGGGTGTTGGTAGAACGTGAAGGGTCGAATTGACTTTCTCAAGGAGGAGATCGAACGCTTCGTGCGGTGGTTGCTACCCGCCACGATTGTGAACGAAGCACGGCTCATGCCGCAATTTCGACAGGAGGTGGAAATTGAATTCCGAAGCGACACTACTTGTAACCGCTACAACTAAGACTCGGACTCAAGGCTCAAGACTTCGACCTAGAGACGTAAGCGATTTCTCGAATCGTCTTAGTGTGTCAAGTGACGCGGAGAACAGGCTCCAAGCTTTGTTCACGATCACACTGCACCTTTTGCGTCGCAATTCGATGCGATTTCTCGTTTCTCTAGCTACCGTGTTTTGCGCTCTTCCCGCCTTATCACAGGAAAGCGCTTTTACACAGACCGGAATTTCCGGATTTCAGATCGATGAGAACGTCGAATCTTCGGGGCTCACCGCGCTAAATAATGAGATTTCCAGCAAAATAAACAGTTCTGTTCAAACCGACTTCACGTTTGAATTAGATGCAGTTGGTAAGACTAAATTCGATCTTGATGCTAATGTTGCTCTCAGCTTCAAAGCAAACCAGACTTTAAATTTCGAAGAAACGCCAACGTTCGCCTTCAGGATTGTCAGTAAGAAAGTGAATGAAGCGGCAACGGATCGCATTGCCAATACACTGACAATCTCATTGGCAGTCCAAGATGTTCCGGAGAATCCCGAGGCTCTACCTCCTTATAACACCGATGCCGGTCACGTCTTCTATATTCAAAAATCTCCAGATATAGGTGTGATCCCTCGAATCTTCGCACATCAAATCTTCAACGACCCAGACCGCGGTAGCGGCGCAATGAGATTTAAACCTTGTGCCGATGACTTTTCAGTTCAGGAATGGGACGATCCTAGCTCAACAGGTGCGGCAGATAGGACACGTGGATCAACGACAACTGATGCGAATGAGGGCGGGACGGGCGATGCTGTCCATTGCCTCGCTGCTCCGGGCCAAGGCGAAACCCCCAGCGCAAATGACGTTACACGCGGAGGTGAAGTCGTCAACGTAACAACCTTCGGAACCGGAATTCAAATTACGCCCCTTGCTGCAACACTCGGTGTTCGTCGGGCACTTTTGACATTTCATGGATGGTCAACGACCCCCATGCTAAGTAGTGCTGGCACCATTGACGACACTAACAAAAACTGGTCGGCACCCGCAAAAATCACAGTGTACGTAAAGACCGGTGAAAACAACGCGCCTCAGTTCGCTGGGGGCGCTCAAGGTTTTAGAGTTCAGGTGAGAGAGACAGTTAATAATGCTGAAATAAACATCGGTCCTCCAACCGCCGGTGACTGGAATGCCAATGACCTTGATGCAAACGACAAGATCACCTATCGACTCGAAGGTAATCCAGCGACGGCAGCTTGTCGGACCCTTATCGACGGAACAGTTATCCAGGAAGCCGTTGCACTCGGAAGCGGCTGTGCTTGGTTGGATTCGAGTGCACCCGCAGACGGCAACGTCTTGGTTAAAGGTAAAAACCTCGATTACGAATCTGCTCCACAAAATAAAACGTACACGTTCAATCTAGTAGCAAGTGACGGATTTAATCCGGCACAGGACGCTCGTGTGCCGATTCAGGTTGTCGTACAAGATGTCGATGAAGGACTTGAATTCTCCGGTTCGATAAATCAAATCTCTCAGCTTGTAGTAGGACGGGCCGGTCGATCAGTAGACCTGAACGATCATTTCACAGATCCAGACGGTACGCCAATTAGCTATACGGTGATCTCGAGTAATTCGAGCATTGTCAGCGCCACACTTCAAGGATCCATTCTGACAGTGAATGCAGTCGGCGGTGCAGGATCAGCCCAAGTAATAATCACTGCATCATCTGGCAATAGCAGTATTCCAACAATAGTCCAAGTTGAAGTGCGAGAGACTAATCAAGCTCCTATCTTCGTAGGCGGCGTCGCAACCGTAGAGGCGCCCGGTTCAGTCAGTGAAAACGATCCCCCGAATATCCTAATCCGCGTACCCGGCTTGAAGTACAACGACCCCGATGGAGACTCCATTACCGCAACCGTCGTAAATAACGCACCGTTTGAAGCAGTCGTGAATCCACAAATCGAAACTCAAACGTATGTGGGAGAAATCGGACTCAAGCTCGTCGGCAGTCTCGATTACGAAACAAGCCAGCGTCACGTCGTTACTATCCAACTTAACGACGGTTGGGATCTAAGTACTCGAACGGCGGACGTTATCGTCAATGTTCGAGACCACCCTGAACCGCCTCAAATTGCAACAGACGCACAAGGACGCACAAGAACGATCGCAGATCAGACTGTTGCAGTTAACGGGACAAGTTCGATTAACGTAGCTGATTATTTCACCGATCCTGAGGGAGCGCGTTTGCAGTACAACGCGATTGTCCAAGCTGCCGGTTCTTCGTTTGTTTCTGTTTCAGTAGTTGGTTTCAGCACAGTTCAGTTCCAAGGTCTGCAGGCAACTGGAAATACGCCGGTAACGGTCGTTGTAACAGCCGAGGATCCTACCGGATTGACTGCACAGACAACGTTCCGCATTTTTGTCTCAGCCAATACCCCACCTCAGTTGGTAAGGCAACCTGTCGTACCATCTCTTAGGGTCGGATCTGCGTCAACAATACCTCTCACGGGTACGTTTTCGGATCCAGATACTGGCGACAGAGTGCTAAGGTACGAAGCTTCGTCGAATGACGAATCCGTAGTTCTCGCTCAGGTCTCGAGCGACGGTCTTTCGATGGTGCTCATTCCGAGAGCTGAAGGATCGACGACCGTAGTTATTACTGCAATCGACACACGCGGAGGACGAGGTCAAACCACTGTGCCAGTAACGGTACTAGGCAACGTGCCGCCGGTGATTTCAGCTCCCATCAACACTGTTGAACTGCGGCCAAATGCTACCGCTCCAGCCATCGATCTGACGACGCATTTCAGTGACCCAGATGGCGATACCCTGACGTTTACTGCTGCGACGGATCAACCTAATATCGCGACGGCGACGGTTGAAGGTAATAACCTGACCATCCGTGCGCGAGACCGTGGGCTCACGTCCGTTCGGGTTACGGCAACGGATCCCGACGGTGAAAGCGTTCAGATGACGTTCCTTGTCGCCGTCGTTAATGACCCACCAACTGCTCAGACGGCGATTTCCCTCGATCTAGCGCATCGGGGCGACTCCGACTCGGTGGATTTGACAACGATCTTCACGGATCCAGATAACGATGCGCTAACGTTTGAAGCGTCGGTTACTGATGACACGATTGCCACTGCTTCGATTCAAGGCTCGACGCTAACGGTAGAAGCAATGGGCGTCGGCGAAACGCAAATCACCGTAACCGCGACGGACGCGTTTGGCTTGGCGGGTATGTCCACGTTTACTGTGACAATCGCGAACCAAGCGCCAGTCGTTGCAATGGAAATCGACGATCAACAAACCGATCGAACGATGATGATCATGGTTGACCTTTCAATGGTGTTTAGCGATCCAGATGGTGATCCACTCACCTACACCGCATCAGTTACCGGTAGTCAAATCGCGACTGCGACGATAAACGGATCAACACTCGAAGTTACCACCTCAGATATCGGCACAACAACGATTCAGGTAACGGCGACAGACAACTTCGGTGATTCTGTTTCTACTGACTTCGATGTCGAGGTCGTAAACCTGGCGCCAACGATCGATGGAACCGCGATTGCGAGCTTTAACCTTCAGATAGGTGGTGAAGCAGAGAGTCGTGATATAACCGGTGCGTTGAGCGACGACGACGACGCGTCCCCTGTCATTACGGCGACCACCGTTAATGAACTGGTTGCAACCGTGTCTGTATCTGGCACGACCATAACAGTTACGCCTGTCTCACGCGGCGGTACCATGGTAGAAGTTACCGCAACTGATACCCATGGGGCTAGTAGTGAATCTGTGCTCGTGGGCGTGCGCGTTTCTGATAGCGAAATCAAGGCTGTAGCGAATACCGCGCTTGCGAGTTTCGCTAGAACAGTTCTCAGTAGCGTAACGTCTACCCTCGGTGCACGCTTAATCGCAGATGCTGACGGTCTATACACACCTTTTGCAATGTATAGTCTCGACGACTTCGCACCGACAGATAACTATGTGACGGCATCCAACAAGATGATGGAATCCTCACGATTCGGCATCGATAACGATGGTTGGGCAACAAACCCACTGCATGTTGGGACGTCGCTGCATCAGAATCAGTACAACCAACTCGAATCGCTATTCGGTCGTGGTTTTGCGCTCAAACTCGCTGCCGCCGGCGATCCTACGTTTTGGAGTCTGTGGGGCGGACTCGATTCACAGTCGTTTGAAGCAGCTGATCACGAAGGTAGTGCGACTTCCTTCTATTTCGGAGCCGATGCCACGCTTCAAGGTCAATGGACGTTCGGTATCGGAATCGGTCGGACCACAGGTGACGTGGACTACACATACGGAAACGCTACGCAGAAGATGGAAAACGACCTCACGCAAGTACTCCCTTATGCGCGCTTCCAACCTTCTGATCGAACTACCATCTATGGTGCGTTCGGCGTTGGTAGTGGAACCCTTGAGACAACGATCGTAGGAGTCGAAAGCAACGACCGAAGTGATCTGAAGAGCACAGTCGGTCTATTCGGCGGTCGTCAAGTCATGTATACGGCGGCGAACGGTCTAAATCTCGCGATAGTCGGCGACGTTGGTATGTCGAATCTTGAGACGGATGAAGGCGACAACGGAGCGGAGAGCTTACTCGCTGAAGTTAGCCGCATCCGTGGCGGACTAGAGACCTCGTTTAACATGCTGATGGGGGCCGACGGATCGTTTACACCGTTCTTGACGGTTGGATTCAGAACCGACAGTGGCGACGGGATTGCGGACTCCGGAGTTGAGGTAAGCGGCGGTATTCGGATCACCAATCCAATTCTGACCCTTGATGCTAACTTCCGTACGCTTGCTACGTACGGCGAAGACGACTACAGCGAAACCGGGTTCGCCATCATGGCCTTGCTCAACCCAACCGCTGGCGCAACAGGTCTCAGCATTTCCTTATCACCGAGTTGGGGTGCGAGCACCGTCCATACCAATGCCCTATGGCAGGACGACTTGCAGGTCAACCGCGTGCCAGATCTCGCGAGCTGGGGAATCGCACATAACGAGCAGGTACGGATTGACTCGAATATCGGATATGGATTCCTCGTCATTGACGAGCGTTTCCTCCTCACACCGTTTATAGACGTTCAATCCGGTTACTCGAACGAACACGACGTGAGCATCGGTGCGAAGTTCAAGCAGATGTTGCGTTCCGCACAAAACTTGGACGTGAGCGTGCAAGTCGGTGAGAACAGCAGCTATTCTGGTACCCAGGAAGAGTCGATCAAAGTTAATGCTCGATTGAACTTCTAATCTCGACCTAGGTGACGCGCTCCATTTCGAGCGCGTCACCTACACTTCTATCGCTCGCCAACTCACTCGGTGGAACCTACCCTAAAGGCTGGATAGGACAGCGAGTTTATGCGGTTTCCAATTCGACACAGTCAACTCATGCAAAATCGACTGCCAGCACTCCAGAGATACATCGGTTCGGTTTCAGGATCTTCAACTAAGTCTGCGAGACGGTAAAAAACATCTCTCAATATCCGAGCACGTAAACCGTTTCGAACGTCGATATACGGTCGCAGTCCAGCATTAGTGTTCTCGATCGTTAGACCATGAGACTCGTCGAGTAATACCACCTCATCCATATTCGTTTTGAAGAGTATCTGTTGCTCCCTACCCGAACCTGATGCCTCCATGTCGACCGCTAAAAATGGAGCATCGTCTACTTGGATTTTCAGTTTCTCGACGGGCGTGACTAGATAGTAGGTGTCGTCCTCTAGTCGGAGGATGGTCGAAAAGATCTTTGCGATCGATTTTCTGCGAATTTCCGTCCCGTCATGCAGCCAGGTACCGTCCGCTTTTACTCGAATATTGATCTGACCCACGCGTTCCGGACGCCACAATTCAACAGGCGGTAACTTCGCGCTGTCTACTTGCTTCAACAGTTCGTTGAAGGCGGTACTCAACTTTTTTCAACCACCGATGAATTTCATCACCGTGGTCTCGCCCGTAAACGCGATGCTCTGCTTATCGCCCATAGCAGAATTCAACACACCTTGCAACTCGTTCAATGCGAGCGCATATGGCATCGATAGAAGACGTCGAAGGTCATAGTGCTTGGTATTCGAGAGGCACCCGTACAAGTGCCCATTCGATGAGAGACGCAATCGTGAGCACGACCTACAAAACGGTTCACTTTCGTTCGCGATCACGCCGAACGTACCGCGTCCTACTACCTCATACCGAATCGACGTCGAATCATGCTCAGAGGTAATCGGAGTCACTTCGTATTTCTCTCGAATCGATTCAAGCAGCATGTCGAGACTCACGAAATCCGTCTCATACTGGTCATTGAGCTTCAAATGTCCCATGTTCATCAGCTCGATGAAGCGTAACTCGATTCCTCGATCGAAACAGAAATCCAGAAGCGGTAACACCTGGCCGAAATTCGCCGTCTTAAGGGGGACCATGTTGACTTTAACTTTCATTCCCGCTTCGCACGCCATCTCGATGCCTTTTACGACGGTCGCCAAGTCCCCGCTGCGTGCGATCGATCGAAAATGTCCCGCATCAAGTGTGTCGAGACTGACGTTGAGTCGCTTGAATTTGACTTCCTTCAACAGAGGCATGTATTTCGGCAGGAATTGACCATTCGTCGTTATCGCGACGTCACTAAGGTCGAGTTCGCAAACGCCTCTTAGAAATGGCTCGAATTTCGGCGATAGCATGGGTTCACCACCCGTAATCCGAAGTTTCTCGATTCCAGCACCATCGATTAGCAGACGCACCGCGTCTAGAAGGTGCTCCCCGTCAAGCTCGGCGGTCGCGGGTTGCAGTTTCTTGCCGTCCGGTACGCAATATGTGCACGCATAGTTGCACGCCGCCGTCAGACTGACGCGCAGATTCCGAAATTGCCTGCCGAAGCGGTCGATGATCATGGTGAGGTCGGTATGAATACAGCGACGGAGATATCGTCGCTAGTAGCAAATGTTAAGACGAGGCGTGCTAGCCGTCCAATGCCTTAACTAAATCCGGTACGAAATTTCGCGTCCAAAACACGGTGTTGGATCCTTTGACCAAGACGATGTCATTGGTTTTGAGGGTTTCCGCACAAAATGCTGCAAGACCTCCGATGTCGTCGAACTCCCCCCATTTGGCGTGTGATTCAAGACGTTCGTACGCATGCTTGGTCATTGCACGTCCTACGCTAATCACGCCGTCGACCGTACGCAATTCGTTCACGAGTGAAGCGTGCAGTTCCTCAGTTTGTTCGCCTAACTCAGCCATTTCCCCAACGATCGCCACCTTACGTCCGCCTACTTGGCGAGATAGGTGTTTCAGACACTTCCGCATGCTCTCTGGATTCGCGTTGTAGCTCTCGTCAATGATTCTGATGCCGTTCACATCGAATGTTCGCCCACGACCAGGTGGTAGCTCCGCGGAAATCTTGTGGACATTCTTGGCGCTCTGACCAAGTACATCGAGCACGGCTGCGGTCGCACACAGCGTTGCTGCACGATGTTCACCGCCTCCCGGAATCACTACCCTCTCCTGAAGCGTAGAAAGCTGAACTTGGTCAATATCGTCCATTTCGTAGCGATAGTCTGCGTCCGCATTCTGACCATAGGTTCGTAGGTCAAGCTCCGGGAATCGCGCTTTAGCGGGTTCTTCGAGAATCTCATCCACAATCAAACAGCCACCCGGTGCAACTCCCTCACCGATTGAGAGTTTCTCCTCCTGCAAGGCATCAAAATTCGAGAAGTTGCCGATATGTGCGTTGAGGACATTCAATACGACCGCAACATGGGGACGGGTCAGTTTCGATAGGGGCGCAATTTCGCCTGGATGGTTCGTACCAATCTCAAATACTGCTAGCGACGCATCTCGTGATGTACGCGCCATGCTCAGCGGCACACCGATATGGTTATTCAGACTCCCTTCACTTGTCGCGCATTCAAGTGCTTGAGAAAGGAAACTCTTCAACGTCGTTTTGCCACTACTGCCCGTAACCGCGATGACGTTGCCATTGATCTGATTGCGGCGATAGTGAGCTAAATCCCACAGACCAGTGAGCGTGTCATCACAACGTAGTGTGGAAATGGTCGAAGTGTGAGTTCGGTGTGCTAGGACCCCACCTGCACCTTGCCGTACGGCTGCGGCAATGTAGTCGTGTCCGTCACGACCTGAGTCCTCCAGCACGTTGAACTCCGGTCTTGCTTTGCCCGAAAGTGCAACAAACAGCTCATCCTTCTCGATCGTTCTGGAGTCGATGCTGACCCCTTGGATTTCCGGTCCGTCGGATTGATCTAGCTCTAAGGCCTCGCACAATTCGGACCACGACCATAAAGTTGATTGTTCGATCGACATACTGACCTGAATGAATACGGCGCTACTAATCGCTTTGACATCAAGGGACCTTGAAATTATCAGTTCAGCGAAGGAACCGGTACCACCACTATCATAGATGCGCAATGAGTACCGGTCCGACTCCATGTTGGACGAGGCTCGCATATATCCAACTAGGTAAATCCAGTGAGTGAACCAAGCCAAGAATCCCAACCGCAAACCTCACGTCGATTCGGGTTCTTTCGAGGAATCGGTCGAGGTATTACGCTTCTCCGAAACATCGTACTAAACGCCTTGTTTCTGATCATTTTGTTGGGCGTATTGGTTGCGGTTTTTAGTGGGGACGGCGCTAAACCAGTACCAGACGAAGCCGTATTGGTGCTCAATCCAGCTGGCAACCTCGTCGAACAAACAACCTATGACGATCCGGTACTGGATTTGCTATTCGGATCCAACATGCCGATTGAGACGTCAATCAACGACCTCTTAAACGCGATCACTCACGCGGCTAATGACGAACGAATTCGACTCGTCATTTTGGATTTTTCGAGATTGTTCGATGTGGATATGGCTGAATCCGAACGGATTCAGAGCGCGCTAAGTGAGTTGAGCGGCTTTGGAATAGAGATCTGGGCTCATGCGACCTCATATACGCAAGGCACCTACATGCTGTCGATGCAAGCTGACCGCATTCTGATGGATCCCATGGGAGATCTTGTATTCAGTGGCGTGACCTCGTCAACAAGGTATTACAAGGACTTGCTCGACAAGCTCAAAATCAACGTAGATGTCTATGCAGAAGGGGAGTTCAAGACAGCGGTCGAACCCTTCACTCGCAACGACATGTCAGATGCCGCGCAGACGGTTAATACGGCACTTGTCGATTCTCTCTGGACTCGTATGAAGAAACGCATCTCGTCAAAGCGAAACCTTGATGAGAACCAATTCGATGAATACGCCAGCTCGTTGCATGAGCTCGTCGTCAACGATGAGATCGGATTTGCAGATCTCGCGGTCCAGTTCGGCTTCGTAGACGCTCTCGTTACCAAACCTGAACTCGATGACGAGTATCACGAACGAATAGGTCCTTCGTTAAAACCCATCACGTTCAACGACTACCTCCCGCATGTTCCGAACGGACGTCAGATAGGTAAACCAAAGATTGGTGTGGTCGTCGTTCAGGGCGAGATTCTGGGCATCCAAACTCAGGTCACCGGACAGTCGAGTTCTTGGGTCAGGCAAATTGAGAAGGTTCAGAAGGACCAGAGTTATCGTGCGTTGGTGTTGCGCGTGAATTCACCAGGCGGCAGCGTCATCGCTTCCGAGGACATTCGCCGAGCATTAGTTGATTTCAAGAAAACAGATCGTCCGCTAGTCGCATCGTTCGGCGGAACTGCAGCATCCGGCGGCTATTGGATTGCACTCCCTGCCGATCAAATCTATGCGACGCCGACTACACTCACTGGATCGGTAGGCGTATTCGGACTTTATCCCAATGTCGATGATGCCCTAGCGGAAATCGGTGTCACACATGACGTCATCCGAACGACGCCGTATGGTTTGGCATCAAGTCTCATGATAAGGCCAACCGACGAGACGCATGGTCTCAGAACATTGATGGTGAAACGCTATTACGACCAATTTGTCGATCTCGTCGCTGATGCTCGGGATAAACCTGTCGAGTACATTGAGAAACTTGCTCAAGGTCGCGTATGGCTCGGTACTGAAGCACTCAGGTCGGGTTTGATCGATCAAATCGGAGAAATCGAAGCAGCGATCTCCAAAGCGGCCGAGCTCGCAGGCGTCACTGAATATGACGTCGAGTACCTTCAGCAGTCTGCGGGTCTCATTTCACCTTTGGACAGCTTCGCAGAAAGGGTTCGTACAAAAATTGCTGAGAATCTACTTCCTATCAACTCAATAGGTCGTTACCTAACGCGCGAGATCAAGTACCTGCGTGATCCTTCGAATGTGTACGCTAGATGTGCGGACTGTAGTGTCGTCGTTCAGTGAAAATGAGTGTATTCTGCATCGGATGAAATACAACGCGGGCTTGTGTACCCGAACCACGATCACTAGGTCAGCGACTCCGTGTACGTCGAGATGTTTATCGAGCCTATAAGAAACACACAGTCTGAGCCACCGTATCACCTACGCCTATCAAAAAAATCAACGGTCTCGGTCTTCACGGATGAGGTCAGCGCTATCGGTACGTTGACTACTCGCCGTAGATTCTGCGACGCGCTTCGCGTGCTCGCGAAAGCATTTCAGGCGCGAACGTCGACTTATTGAAGCGGTAAGTAGGAATCGGATTTCCTCATCGAAAGTTCGGGGATTTCTTTTCGCCTGAGATTTGAGATCTGAAATCACATCGTCGTCCAGATTGCTAATACAAATGGTGCCCACGTCCTACCCCTACCACACTATGTACACAACGTTAAGCAGTAATCGTTCATTCCACAAAAGAAATCGAAGTGAGCTGCTTGTTAATCCATGAGCTCAAGCTCCCGGGGAACGACCTAGAATTGACTCGATTTTTCGAAATGCTAACCTCAGTGTCGAAACAACACAAAACGAAAAACTGCGTCGAGGACATGGATTTGCTTGAGCGACGCCGCTTTCTGCGAGGCTTATGTCCATGTCGAACAAACAGCGCTGACAATGTCCATGGGTGGAAAGAGCTATTCACGCAAGCCCGATTTGGATCGATTTCTGAACGGAAGGCAGCAGCACACTCAATTGGGACGTTGCTCGAGAAAGCTCAACGGGTAGAACAGTACCGCGAGCTGCTTGTTCAGCTGAAAGATGACCTTGATGCTCTTATGCAAGACCCACGAGCAGCAAGTCAAGTACTCGGTGTAATGAAGAAACACGGACACGCCCATAAAGGCGCCGCTCGAAAGAACTACCGACGCGCATATGCGGTCTTTTCCATACAGACGCCAGATGAAATTGCAACGTGGCTCAATCGCCGTCTCAAACTGAAAGCGCAACAAAGCGTTACAACGGGATCAAACGTTGTTAAACGACTTGCCAAATGGCTTGAGCATCGTGTCGCGTTTCAGCCGAATCGTTCGACGTCAGAAGGCGAGATCTTGGACCGAGTACGCCAATTGCAACCGAGTCTATTCAGTCAATAGCAGACCTACAGTTGAGCTGACGTCATTTGACGTCTAACTTGCACAGCCTATTTCTTGAAATACAAAAAGCACTTCGCCGCTAGACGAACATAAGACCGTTCGTTAGAGGTAGGTGCATGCAATAGTGAGCCGTCCAGTATGAAGACATCGCCCTTACTGCCGATCATTTCAAGTAGCTGAAGTTCGATCCCGTCGACGTTACACCGTTCACCTACCACGGCACCCTGTGCCTCTTCTCTTCGATCCCAAAGCCTTTCAAGAACCGTCGATTTTCGACTAAGTTGCTTCATGATCGCGCTTGCGTGTTGAGGAGCGACTACTTCGTCGAGTCGATGCGAAGCCGATAGGAACACGAGATTTCCGCCACCCGCTTGGACATCGTTTAGAAGAACAAATCCGAGATATGCGCGTGTTTTGCCAGTGCCGTCACCGCTGAAGTCGTTGTGCCACATAGCCCATGGGACACGCCATCGATTTACGTCTTGATTCGCATTTGGAAACGTCATGTAGAGGATCTTTTCTTGTCCGACACGCAGCTTCGGATTGATAAGTGTTGCTATATCCCGCTCAAACTTCTCTGAGAACAATGGCGACAATCCTTCTTCATAGTCGCGGATCGCCCGAAATACCGGACCTCTTTGAGGTCTGCCAACAGGCCACGACGCCGTTCTATTCCGATACACGTCAACCAATTCCAGATAGTTCCAAACGTCTGTAGAGACGTTTTCTGCGGTTTCGCGATGGATAGCTTGCTTCAGATACGCGAAACCGTTCGTCTTTAATTGATCGCGAACGTGTTCCCTTGCATGCCCCGATTCGAAATCAAAATCGAAAGGCGCTAGCTCGCTTTCGGGTTTCACAATCGAATCAGTAACCGCTGTATTGGCATAGCTAAGCCGCTTTCTGTCCTTCCTGTTTCATGAAGCCGTTCACGGTGGACTTCATCTCGCGACTTAACATCGTGATACCAAACAGATTGGGGAGCGCCATCAGTACCACGAACACAGCCGCAATCTTCCAGATCAACGTTGTATCCATCGTTGCGCCCACTAAGAACGCGATGCAGTAGATCACCTTGTATGGGGTCAGCGCCTTCGGTCCAAATAGGTACAAGATCGCGCGATCGCCGTAGTAGCTCCATGCAAGGGCAGTTGAAAACGCGAACAACACCAACGACACCGTCACGGCATACTGTCCCGTGTCACCGAATATACCGCGCTTGAATGCCTCGACTGTGAGATTAACCGAATGGATGAGCGACGTGCCGTGTAGCTCAACATCGCTAACGATTTCTCCTGCTTCGATAGCAAGTGATCCAGAAAACAGTTCACCATCCGCTCGCACCGTGATTTCTTCAGCGACTGAACGATTGTGAATGATCGTGAATCCTGAATCGACGATCGCGCCATTCACCACCGTCAGTTCACCAGTTAGGGGTGTGATTGGATCATTAGCTGGTGGCGTTCGACCGAGATGCGCGCTCAGCATTTCGACATGAGCCTCGTTTTCGTCGCTATACAACCCAGCAACGACCTCTGTATTTCCTAATCCGAAGTCGTTTGGGAATTTGTCTGCCCATGCGCCTGACGAGAGGATCACCAAACCAGTAATCGTGCAAATTACCAAGGTATCGATAAACGGTTCAAGCAACGAGACTAAACCTTCAGGCACCGGATCATCGGCTTTCGCGCTTGCATGCGCGATAGGCGCACTACCCTGACCCGCTTCGTTTGAGAATATCCCGCGGTTAACGCCGTGAGTGAACGCGTACGCAAAGCTTGCACCTAGAAAACCGCCAAGTGCAGCACTCCCTGAGAAAATACTGCCGAAGATGCTGACCACCGATGGCCAGATATTCTCCGCATTGACGACGATGACACCGACAGCGCCAATCAGATAGAACGCTGCCATGAACGGTACGATTTTGGACGTGACGGCTGCGATTCGCTTGATACCGCCGATCACAACCAAACCCAGCAATACGGCAAGCACGGCGCCGCTCACCCACGTAGGTATACCGAACGATGAATCAAGACCTTGCGCGAGATTGTTGCTCTGCGGTAAGCACCCGGTACCAATCGCGCTCAATAATGTTGCGATCGCAAAGATGACTGCCAACCACTTCATGTTGAGGCGTTTTTCCATGTAATACATCGGACCGCCTGTAACTTCACCCTTGTCGTCGAACTCACGATACTTATGGGAAAGCGTGACCTCAACGAACTTTGTGGTCATGCCGACGAACGCGGTTACCCACATCCAGAACAACGCGGCTGGACCACCTAAGAAGAGCGCGAATGCGACACCACCGATGTTGCCGGTACCGACGGTACCCGACAGTGCTGTTGTCAGTGCTCGGAAGTGGGTCGTATCGCCTGGAGCATTCGGGTCGCCTTCTTTTCCGAAGAGGAACCGCCATGCCCGATTGAAGTAGCGAAATTGTGGAAGACCCAAGTAAATGGTGAACCACACACCGACGCCGACGAGCGCATAAGGGAACCAAATCGAGGATCCTAGCCAACTATCTAAGAGCCCGAGAAACCCCTCAAAAGCCTCGATTACGTCTGTCATCGCGGTTGTCCTTTAACGTGACCGTTCACGCATGGTGACGAACTCTTCAGCCGCGGTTGGGTGTATTCCAATCGTCGCATCAAAGTCAGCTTTCGTCGCACCTGCTTTGATAGCTACGGCTAAGCCTTGAATGATCTCCCCTGCTTCTGGTCCGACCATGTGTGCTGCCACTACGCGATCGGTGTCGCCATCTACAAGGAGTTTCATGTAGGTTCGTTCCTGATTGTCCGACATTGTGAGTTTCAATGGTCGGAATGACGACTCGTAGACATGCAAATCGTCGTACGTCCGTTGCGCAACCGTTTCAGTGGGTCCCACTGTGCCAATATTGGGCTGACAGAAAACGGACGTCGGAATATCTTCGTAAGTCACTTGTCTGGACTCGCCACCGAAAAGGTTGTACGCGATGCACATGCCTTCCGCGATCGCCACAGGCGTCAACTGCATCCGATCGATCACGTCGCCGATCGCGTAGATATTCGGTACGTTCGTCTGGTAGTTTGAGTCTACACGAATGGCACTGCTCCTATCGACTCGCACGCCCACACTCTCTAGACCGCATGACGAAGAGAGTGGACGGCGTCCTGTTGCGTACAAGATTTCGTCCGCGACGACATCTGTACCGTCGGTCAGATGCGCAACCTTACCCTCATTCGTCACGACCACCTCGTCTACGACTGCATCGAAGCGAACGTCAACCCCTTTTTCTATCAGTTGATCGCGCACAAACTCGCGCACTGAATCGTCGAATCCACGTAAAAAAAGCGGTCCGCGATAAAGGAGCGTCGTATCTACGCCTAATCCCTGATAAATCCCTGCAAATTCGACGGCGATGTAACCGCCTCCGACAACGATCACCCGTTCCGGTAGCGTCTCAAAGAAAAACGCGTCATTGGACGTTTGAACGTGCTCATTTCCTGGAAAAGCAGGAATGGAGGGCCACGAACCCGTCGCAACCAGTATCTTGTCCGAAGTAACCTGGTGATCGCCTACCCGAATCGAATGAGCGTCGACAAGCTCGGCGTGCGTTTCATAGATCGCTGCACCTGGCGACTCGAGTAGGTTCTTATAGATCCCGTTCAGTCGGGAAATCTCACGGTCCTTATTCTCGAGGAGTGTCGACCACTCAAAATCGGTGTCACCAATCTGCCAACCATATGCGGCGGACTCCTCAAAGTCCTCGCTAAAGTGACTGCCGTATACAAAGAGCTTCTTCGGTATGCAGCCTACATTGACACACGTACCACCCAGATAACGTTCCTCAGCAATCGCAACTTTCGCGCCAAGATTCGCTGACATGCGCGCCGCACGTACCCCACCCGATCCGGCACCAATAACGAAAAGGTCGTAGTCGTATTTCACGTTGCAGTAATAGTAAAAAATCTCCTAAAGACGCTCGAATCGCACATATTTCCTATGGGCGAGCGACCATATAATCGACGCAACGCCGATTTCCACCCCTTTATGTCCGAGGCTGAAGTACGAGAGCTGCTACAACCCTGTACGAACCTCGTTGGCGGAATTATTCACGCATGTCGCCGTCTGATGCAGGAGTTCGGCTATATCAGCGACGAGCAGAAGCGCATACTCGCCGACATTTTCAATCTAAGCGTCGCCGAGGTCAGTGGGGTCATCAGTTTCTATCACGACTTCAAAACCACGCCGCAACCTCCGAATACATTACGCATCTGCACAGCCGAAGCATGCCAAGCGAATCGATCTCGAGACTTGATCAAGGCAGTTGAGGCACATTTAGGATCGTCGATTCCCTGCCAGACTGTCGACGGCATGACGACGGTCAGCTTTGTCTACTGCCTGGGTCTATGTCCGAACGGTCCAGCTATCGAAATCAATGGCCAACTCGTGTCCAATGCGTCCACCGAGCAAGTGCTAACACACCTGTGACTACCACATACGTCTCAAACGACTCATTTGCCCATGCGCTCGGGAGAGCCAAAGTACAAGAGGCACTTACAACCCAGGGCATTGACTGTGTGGACGTCGGATCGTATGGTCTCGCCTGGCTCGAACCGCTCATTGAAGTTGATGCTACGAGCGGTAGGGTCGCATTTGGTCCCGTGACTTCCGAGTTGGTACCCCATCTTGCCACACTACTGAACGCAGGGACCAACTTCGAAGACCATCCTTCGTTTCTCGGTGACATTCACGAGCACTCGTTTCTAAAGTCCCAACAACGGTTGGTCTTTCGAAACGTAGGCTATGCGGCACTTACAGACATACCGACCTACAGCACGTTGAGGACACTCCTCAGTCGTGAACCACACGATTTAATCAACGAACTCGAGCTATCGGGTCTCCGAGGTCGCGGAGGAGCTGGATTTCCTGCCCACATCAAGTGGCGAACGGTCGCAGACACGCCAGCCGATCAACGCTACATCGTATGTAATGCGGACGAAGGCGATTCTGGTACTTTCTCCGATCGCATGCTCATGGAGGGCGATCCGGACGCACTCATTGAGGGGATGGCAATCGCGGGTTACGCATGCGGTGCCTCAGAAGGCTACATCTATCTACGCTCCGAGTATCCATTCGCACTTCATGAACTAAAACGTTCTATTTCAAGAGCTTATGAGCATAAGTTACTAGGGAAGAACGTTTTTGATAGCGAATTCTCGTTCGATCTTCAAGTATTTGTCGGCGCTGGCGCTTATATCTGTGGTGAGGAAACATCGCTGCTCGAAAGCCTCGAAGGAAAACGCGGACAGATTCGGGCAAAACCGCCTTTGCCTGCAATCGCAGGATTGTTTAACAAACCCACGCTCGTACACAACGTCATTACACTCGCGTCAGTACCGAGTCTGTTCGACATCAGTGGCGAGGAATACGGCAGTCTCGGCGTTGCACCTTCGTGCGGCACGATCCCGTTTCAGATTGCAGGCAACGTGAAATACGGTGGTCTCATTGAGCTTGAGTTTGGCCACACGGTGCGAGAGCTCGTCGAAGACTACGGCGGAGGTACTCGATCTGGACGTCCGTTCCGAACCGTACAGATCGGTGGTCCATTAGGTGCGTATCTGTCCGAAGCGGAACTCGATACACCGCTCACATACGAAGCAATGCAAGCTATCGGTGCCGGTATCGGACACGGAGGTTTAGTCGTTTTTGACGATACGGTCAATCTTCGGGAACAAGCGGAATACGCATTCGAATTCTGTGAGATCGAGTCGTGTGGCAAGTGCACGCCATGCCGCATAGGTAGCGTACGAGGTAAAGAACTAGTGCAACACTTGCCGCAAGCTAGTAATGTAGACTCAGATATACAATTAATTCAAGAGCTTTGCGACGTAATGGAGAACGCAAGCCTGTGCCAGATGGGGGGCATGACGCCTATTCCTGTTCGGAGTGCACTCGAGCGTTTTCCGGAAGATTTCCGCTAACCCAATCCAAATTCGATGAGATTGCTTGACAAGGACTTCGGCACCCCACCCGTAGCCCAATTCGACCCGAACGATTCAGTGACTCTCTCGATCGACGGGCAGTCCGTTTCGGTACCATCAGGCACGTCCATCATGCGTGCTGCGGCGATGCTCGACGTCGATATTCCGAAGTTATGTGCGACCGACAGTCTTGCTTCATTCGGCTCCTGTCGTATGTGCATGGTGCAGATCGAAGGCCGAAACGGTTATGTCGCGGCCTGTACCGAACCTGTTGCTGAAGACATGAATGTCGTCACGCAAAACAAGGGGATCGCGGACTTGCGAAGAGGGGTTATGGAGCTCTATATCTCCGACCATCCCTTGGACTGCCTGACGTGTTCGGCGAATGGCGACTGTGAACTACAGGATGTCGCGGGACAAGTCGGTCTTCGTGAAGTTCGGTATGAAGACGGCGCGAATCATCTTGAGGAGACGAAAGACGAAAGCAACCCCTACTTCACGTTTGATCCTTCAAAGTGCATCGTTTGCTCTCGATGTGTGCGAGCGTGCGACGAAATTCAGGGGACATTTGCACTAACGGTCGACGATCGAGGGTTCGCATCCAAGATCTCCACGGGTGCAGAATCGTTCTTCGACTCAGAATGTGTTTCCTGCGGAGCGTGCGTTCAAGCATGTCCGACGGCTACCCTGATGGAGAAGTCCGTCATCGAGCACGGCGTCCCCGACCGCACTGTACTAACAACGTGTGGCTACTGTGGTGTCGGCTGTTCGTTCAAGGCAGAGATGAAGGGCGACCAAGTCGTTCGCATGGTGCCTGACAAGGACGGCAAAGCCAATCACGGCGCTTCATGTGTCAAGGGTCGATTCGCGTGGGGATATGCGAATCACCGAGAACGCATCTACAAACCGATGATTCGAGACAGTATTGACGATCCGTGGCAGGAAGTGTCGTGGGAGAAAGCGATACAGGAAACGGCTAAACGACTTACCGACATCCAATCCCAACACGGCATCAAGTCCATTGGTGCCGTCTCTTCGTCCCGTGTAACAATCGAAGAGATCTACGTCATTCAGAAGCTAGTGCGTACGGCATTTCATAACAATAACATCGATACGTGCGCGCGGGTATGTCACTCGCCTACCGGCTACGGTTTGATTCAAACATTCGGCACCGCAGCTGGGACGCAGGATTTTGACTCCGTTGAAGAAAGCGACCTGATTCTGCTGATCGGCGCGAACCCGACTCAAGGTCACCCGGTCTTTGCCAGTCGCATCAAACAGCGCTTGCGTGAAGGCGCAAAGATCATCGTTGCGGATCCACGTGAGATCGACTTCGTCCGCTCACCTCACGTTGAAGCCGCGGTTCACGTGCCACTCAAACCTGGGACCAATCTGCCATTCATTAATGCACTCGCACATGTCATCGTGACAGAGGAACTTTGCGATTTGGACTTCGTACGTTCCCGCTGCGAGTACGACTCGTTCGAAGACTGGTGCGACTTCATCAGGCAAGAAGAAAACTCGCCTGAATCGGTCGCCGAAATCTGTGGCGTGTCAGCAAAAGCGTTGCGGAACGCAGCTCATTTGTACGCAGCAGCGCCTAATGCATCCGTCTACTACGGTCTTGGTGTGACCGAACATAGTCAGGGTTCAGCGATGGTCATGGGAATGGCGAATCTTGCGATGGCAACCGGCAATATCGGTCGTCCCGGCGTCGGTATTAACCCGCTACGCGGTCAGAACAACGTACAGGGATCGACCGATGTTGGTTCTTTCCCCCACGAATTACCAGGACATCGTCCCGTCGTAAGCGAAGAAGTGCGAAGTAGCTTCAACAAGCTATGGGGCATCGAGCTCGACGAGGAACCTGGGCTACGCATACCGAATATGTTCGACGGCGCAGTTGCGGGGACGTTCAAAGGCATGTACATTCAAGGTGAAGATTTCGCGCAATCGGATCCGAACACGAAGCACGTTGAAGAGGCGCTTACTGCCATGGATTGCGTGATCGTGCAAGACCTGTTCTTGACTGAAACGGCCAAGTTCGCGCACATCTTCTTGCCCGGTACGTCTTTCCTTGAGAAGGACGGTACATTCGTCAACGCGGAACGACGCTTCAATCGCGTACGTCCCGCGATCGCACCGAAGACCGAAAAAGAAGAATGGCAAGTTACCTGCGAGATCGCTCAAGCGATGGGTTACGACATGTCGTATGAATCTTCTGCCGAGATTCTTGATGAACTTGCGACATCCACGCCTGATTTTGAACGACTGTCATTCGATCATCTTAACGATGTACACAGCGCTCAGTGGCCCGTCACGCAAGAATCTCCTGAAGGGACGCCCGTGATGCACGTCGACGAATTTGTACGTGGAAAGGGATTGTTCAAGATCACCGAATACGTGCCGACCAAAGAGCGTACGAATCGCAAGTTCCCATTGCTTCTAACCACCGGACGGAAGCTCCACCACTACAACGTCGGCACCCAGACGCGACGTACTGAGAACACGGTGTGGCTGGACGAGGATGTCCTTGAGATTCATCCGAGCGATGCTGAGCTTCGAGGGATTCGCACCGCCGATTGGGTATCGATCCGTAGTCGTGTTGGCGAGATTACGTTACGAGCTGAAGTGACTGAAAAGGTTGTACCCGGCGTCGTCTACACGACATTCCACTATCCCAGTACCGGTACAAACGTAATCACGACCAGTCTATCGGACGAATTCACCAACTGTCCCGAATACAAGGTCACGGCAGTTGAAGTGGCGCCCGCGAACCACCAAGCAGATTGGCAGTTGGATTTCAACGAGCGGCGCGAGCAGCAAGTCGAGTTACTGCCCCTAGGCAAATGAGCACGATTCCGAGCGAAAGCTCGAGCGTGCCTTCTAGCGTCCGAATTTCCCTCGATCGCGAAGCGAACGGGGTTACTCATACCGTCGACGACTTGGTTATCGTCGAAGAGCCTATGGAGCTCCAAGTCGCACAAGGTGACGATCTCGTTCGAACGATTTCAGTCACGATGCGTACGCCTGGTCGAGACTTCGAACTCGCGCTTGGATATCTACAAAGTGAAGGAGTGATTCGAGCCGCAGCCGATGTCCTAGACGTTCGGTACTGTGGTCCGCCGAGTCCAGACAAGGGGTACCAGAACGTCGTACAGGTCGAACTCGCCTCAGAGCTCGCATTTGATGTTGAACGACTCCAACGAAATTTCTATACAACGTCCAGCTGTGGAGTCTGTGGCAAGACATCGATTGAAGCGATCGACGCGCCGCTAGCGGGAGTCGTAGAAAGTGAGTTCACTATCGCGCGTGAGAAATTACGCGCACTACCCGATCGATTGCAGGCATGGCAAACGGAGTTTCAGCGAACGGGCGGATTGCATGCAGCAGCTACCGTCGACGACAGCGGCGAGATTCATCGTGTGCGAGAAGACGTCGGTCGCCACAACGCGGTCGACAAACTGATTGGATCGTATCTTTATGAGTCTGACGAGCCGTTGCGAAATCTCGGACTGCTATTAAGTGGTCGTGCTGGGTTTGAATTAGTGCAGAAGGCTGCTATGGCTTATATGCCCTTCATCGCTTCGATTGGCCCACCGTCGAATCTTGCAATCGAATTAGCGGAGGAGCGTCACATCACGCTCGTTGGCTTCTTACGCGAATCAGGCTACAACGTGTACTCGACGCACGGCGCGCTGGTCTAATGGTGACTAAGACCGCTACTCCTGAAGCAACCACCGCGATCGTGCTCTGCGGAGGAAGCGGCTCACGTCTCGATGGTCAAGACAAACCACTCATGATGCTGGACGAAAAACGCTTGGTCGATTGGATTTGTGAACGTCTCGCTCCTCAAGTCAGCGAAATCGTTATCTCATGTTCTCGGAATGTAGGCATTTACGAGTCGCTTCATCACCCGCTTGCCATCGACAAAGAGCTGAATCTTGGTCCGTTGGCAGGTCTGACCGAATCGTTCGCGCACGTAAATACCGAATGGGCGTTCACGACACCTGGAGATACACCTTTCATCGCCAAGGACATTGTGTCACAGCTAAGAACCGATGCAGAAACCAGAGGTATTGCTGTGCCGACCGTAAACGGCGTACGTCAGAATCTCTGCCTACTCATCGACGCGGAACACCGAGAGCAGCTCGTCGAATTTCATTTACGCGGGGGCAACGCTGTGAAATATTGGCTCGACGAAATCGGTGTTCAAGCGACCGATCTAAGCGCTATTGAGGATTCGTTTCTCAACGTCAACACACATGAGGATTTAGCAACGGCGCGATCCATGGTGGCTAGCGACTGAAGCCATGTCTGACTACGAAAAACGACTTTCGAATGAATCGATTCGTTGTGTTCAAGTAGATGGCGTTCTGAACTTTCGGTTCTTAGGTAATCGGATCGATTACACGGCGCTAGACGCCGTTGCACTTGGCGTAGCTGACGCAGAAACTGATCCAGAGATTCGTGCGATCGCGCTTCAAATAGCAGCTGATGGCGATGATCCTGAAAACCCCCTCCCAGTCCCTCAGAGATTCGCTCATCGAATCCCAAAAGGTTCTCATGGTCACGGACCCATCGTCGAACAAGCGACGTTGCTCGCACTCCGTGAATGCACAAAGCCATTGATCGCCTATATGTGCGACGAGGTAAATGGTGTTGCGATTGACCTCGCCGCAGCATGTGATCTGCGCATCGCAAATGATTCGATGACCATGTGTGACACGCGCATACTTCAAGGTCGTGCGGCAAACACTGGGATTTCCTACCTGCTTCCAAAACTAATCGGTCAGTCACAGGCGATGCGAATCCTGTTACTCGGTGAACGACTGTCCGCTGATGAAGCGCATCGCATCCATTTCGTCCATCAGGTTGTAAACGACGCAGAATTCGATAAATACGTTACTGAGTTTTCAATTCGGATTGCTCGTATGGCAACTCGCGCGTGGCAAGTCCACAAGATGCAAGTTCTAGGACAGCAACATTTAGATTTTGAGAGCGCGATGATCCACTCCCTCGGGGTTCGGCAAACTCACGTCATCAACGATCGCGTCGAAGGAATCAAGGCTTGGCGAGAGAGACGCGACCCGGAATTCTCCGGCACTTGAGCGACGAACCACTGATCATTAAGGACGATGCCGGCGTACGGCATCTCATCCTTAATCGTCCAGACAAAATTAATGCTATTGACTACGCACAACACCTACGTCTGATGGCTCAGTTCGACGTGGCGGAAGAGGATCCAAGCGTCAAGGTCATTGCTCTATCGGGTGTCGGTCGCGGTTTTTGCTCTGGAGATGACCTGACAGCAACGGCATTTAAAGGTACAGATCCATATCACCACCGCAAAGTTGATCTTGAGATGGGCAGCGGACCCGCCGTGCTGTTGGAGTCCTGCCGCAAACTCCATCACCTATCCAAACCGACCGTCGCGTTGATGCATGGGATCGCGCTTGGTTCTGGATATGACTACAGCTTGTCGTGCGATTTCCGTGTCGTGACATCCGACATTCGCTATGGTGATCCACGCATCGATCGAGCGCTATGGGCAGCTGAAGGGTGGTCCTACAAACTGCCTCGACTCACAAATCTCTCCATCGTTTCAAGAATCGCGTACCTTGGTGAGATCATGAACGGTTCCCAAGCGATGGCGTATGGACTCGCTCATGCCATCGTTGACGGCGAACCTGACATCAGAGAGTCTTCCCGCACTTTTCTCGAGAACCTCGTACGGGTGTCAACGCCGGCCTACGGCCAAGTGAAACACGCGATGCTTCGGGGTCTTGATGCAGATTTCGAGAAAGCGCTTTCAATCGCCTGAACCTAATTGCTTAAACAACCACCGATGAAGAAAACTCACGCATGAATCTCCTCACAGACGAACAGGTTCGTCAATTTATCGTCGACGGATGCATCGCTCTAAAACCTGACGTCGATCCAGCGGTTCACGTCAAAATCGACGAAAAATTACGTTTCGCTACGGAGAAGGAGTTTCCACCAGGCAACAATGTGCTCTCGCGTGTGCCAGAAATCTGGCAAATACTCCGAGCGCCAAATATCCGAGGCGCGCTTACGAGCCTTCTCGGTCCTAATTACTACGTACATCCGCACCGCGCGATTCACACGAGTCGGCCCGTCGAAGAAAAAGACGTTAAGTACGACGCAGATCACAATGGACCACCGATGGGAAAAGGATCGATGGCGGGCTCAGGATGGCACCAAGATGCACAAAGTCCCCTCTCGCGTGCACGACACCATACGCCGAAATATCTGATCGCGTTTTATTTCCCTCATTACACGTCTGAGCCTATGGGTCCCACGCGATATCAGGCCGGAAGTTACCTCTTCAGTGAGCCACACAAACCGACCGGTGTCGTATTACCTGATCATGTCGCAGAGGGTTCGTTCTTACTCCTACATTTCGATACCGTTCATGCAGGATGGCCTAATCGAACCGACCTAGCACGTTACATGATCAAGATTGTGTTCACTCGGACTGAATATCCACGAATCGCGACGTGGCAAAACCGATTTTCAGAATGGGAAAGACCAGAATCTCATCAAGCGGAAGTGAATCTTGAACCTGCTTGGGAATACATATGGCATTGGATGAGAGGGGAGGAACAGAAACACACCAATGGTGGCATGGACTTCGACGCGTTGAACTCACTAGATGAAGAGAGTCGAATGCGGAGCGTCTATCACACCGTTACCGAGGCAGACATCACGAAGTTGGTCGATCAACTCCGCGGTCTCGCCGACCAAGGTATGCATGAGCGAAGCAAAGCCGTTGACAAAGAAGGGAAGACGATTCCACGAGATCACGTCATCGGTACAGAAAGACGTTGGAACGAACGGGCAATCGTATTTGACGACGCCGCGTACGCGCTTGCGTCATCCGGTGAAGCAGCGATCGACCCGCTTACGGAATTGCTGAAAGAGACGGATCCATGGGTCCGAATCAATGCTGTATTCGCACTTGGCGAAATTGGACCCACCGCTCGTAAAGCAATGCATGACATCGTGAAGCTACTTGAGGATCCAAACCAGCAAGTCGTACGACAAACGCTCGATGCGATTGCATCTATCGGTGAAGGTATGGATTGCGCACTCGAACCGATGCGAAGATTGTTGACGGCCTCGAACCCTCATTGGCAGGATGCTGAAGTGACGAGGGGATGGACAGGCGAAGATCAAGTCAGACTGAATGCGGCTTTCGCACTTCTAAGCGGCATAAACTACGACAACGATCTCGAACAGATTGAGGCGATTCTCGGCGAAGTATTGGACGATCCAAATGGATACGTACCTGCGGTAGCAGTCGAGACATTAACTAGACTAGGTACCACCAGCAGTCATGCGACAGCGATACGCTACTTGCAGGACCGTCGTTGGGATGACACACTATTGGGTCGACAGAAACCCTTCTGATCTGCGAACTAAATTACGAGGTCTACGATCGTCTAAAGGGGACCTGGTCCTTTATAACCTTCAAGTTGCCATTTGATCATTGGCAGGTGCTGCCTACCTGAATAGCGTTCGCCTTCCACCCAAAAGGTAGGGACCGAACTGATCTCGCGTTCGTTCATCTCTTCGCTGATACGCTCAAGATCCCAGCGCGGGTCCGAATCAACGAACTCACGTATACCTACTTCCTTAAGTACATCAAGGATCGCGGAAAACGAATCCAAAGCTAGTTCACCGGCCCAGTACCTTTGAAAAACTGCGCTCGCGAATTCGAAACCCTTGTTTCGGTCTTGTGAAGCGAGCAAGCCACGTAATGCCACGGACGAATCACAATCGTTGCCCTCGATCGCAATCTTCAATCCCTGCACAGCCGCATATCGCATCGCATCGAGCTGCTTGTAATCAGCTCGCACCTGACGATGGCGTTCCGCTACGTCGACATCTGGCGAATTTGCGACTGAACCCAGCTCACTCGTAGTGCGTAGTGGCGTCAACTTAAGATCGACTCCGAGGTCATCGGCCAGTCGTTTCGCAGGATTCAAGGCGAGGTATGAATTTATGCTGACGAAATCCAGAACGAGTTCGATCATGTGAACCCCTGGTACGCTATATCAGGAGGAGGACCTACTCTACCACCCAGTATCCATCTCACGTACGGCAAATTTTCACGCCCGAAGAACAATTCGTCATCAACGACGTAAGAAGGAACCCCGAATATCCCAGCGGGATGTAACTCATCCTGCAAAAGGTCGTGCGTTTGCCCACCTACACCGTCAACGTAGTTATCGAAACCATCGTCCAGAACGCCTACGTGAGCGAGCACCCCGTGAACGACATCCAGCGACTCGATATCCAAGTCTCGCAACCAGAATCGCTCATACACGTGATCAAGAAAAGGCAGGAGCTGGTCTGAAAAGTGTTCTTTCACGTATAGAAATGCGATATGAATCAGGCGCGTGTCCCAAATCTTGCGTGGTCCGTAGATCTTGATGTCGTTTATGCGAGCATAGCGCTTCGCGTCCATATACGCGTACCGTACCGAGTTCCACTGCCTCGGAGATCTCTTGCTTTCAACGACCTCCCCTCGATCATCGACACGTGCGGAACCGAGAAAACTTGGAATGTTGAGCGTTAGTGGACGCCAATCGATCTCGATATTAAAGTCGCGAATCAACTGCTTTGTCGGGTCTTTCGCCAGATACGCGTACGGGCTCTTAACGTCAAGGTAGACGATGAGTCTTGCGTCGCTACGTCGCGGGTCGTAAGTAGACATATTCGTCCTCGTCCGACGTTCGTAATAACCAGGTCTGATCCGGAACTTTAGTGAACACCTTCAACGTGTGCACCTGAAATCCGATTTCATGAAAGAGCCTAATCTAATCTTGAAATCAGGCTCTCCGTGGATTAAACCGCTTTCAAACGTGCTAGCCCCGGCGCCGACGGTTCAATGGATCAAAGGGTTCCGCATTACTCATGTCGAGAGCACCCTCTGGCGCTTCCGCAAGCGCTTCAAACGACGCATCCTCACCTAAGCGTATCCCTTCGTTGGTAAACGTTTGAGAGCGCGAGAATCGGCCACCCGATGCGTGAATCGTTACTGCCGACGGGGCGTCTTCGCTGCACATGTAGAGGACCGCGGGAGAAACCAAGGCCGGATCCATCGCTGGCGGAGGATTGTCTGCGTCCAGAGTAGAACCAGGGACGCTAGCTGTCATTCGCGTTGCCGCTCCCGGTGATAGACAGTTCACCCGAATATTGTGGGATGCACCTTCGATGGCAAGCACATTCATTAAACCCAGCATCGCCATTTTCGCGGTGCCATAGTTAGCCTGACCGAAATTTCCGTAGATCCCTGATGTAGAACTGGTGAGTACGACTCGGCCCCAGTTCTTCTCGTACATGATGGGCCAAGCTGCTTTCGTAACGTACGCCGATCCACGTAGATGAACATCGATCACCTGATCGAATTCGTCCAACGTCATGTTCTTGAAGGATTTATCTCGAAGTATTCCCGCATTATTTACCACGATATCGACCGTACCGAACGCGTTGACCGCACCCTCAACGATGCTAGCAGCGCCTTCGCGACTAGACACCGACGCCTTATTTGCGACCGCCTCTCCACCTGCTGCCTTGATTTCTTCGACGACCGCGTCTGCCATGTCGCTTGATCCATCGCCATGTACACTACCGCCGAGGTCGTTCACGACGATCTTCGCGCCGCGTTCCGCGAACTGCAACGCATGACAGCGACCAAGACCGCCTCCGGCGCCCGTAACGATGACCACCTTGCCATCAAAATCACTCATGGAATGCTCCTAAAAACAGAAGGGTTATAGCTCATTGAATTCTTCATGACGCCGTTCATGCAGATGGCTTCCTAGCCTTCAACGACTGCGTCCGCATGGGGTCACAAGCGGAGTGGATTTTATAATGCGGCGCAATTCCCATCTGTGCAAACTCCCTCTATGTCGGAGCTGTCTCGCGTTATAAACGCAAGCGACGAGGAGATTGAGCAAGCGCTTCAGCATGCCCATTTACCTTCGCTCATTAATGTCTTAGTCCATCTCACTGGTGATGCGACGCTCTTAGATAAATCCATCAAACCTCAACCATTGACCATTGGCGGCACGCCGCCACCGTATCCAGAAGAAATTGAGACTCGGATCCGCGAATTGGCGCTAAAGACGCTGATTCGCGGCCGCGATCACGGCTACGAAGACCACCCTGTCGACGAGTCACTTTTATTAGAAATGATCAACTTTATAACCGGTGTCGAGCTTACCGAGGAATACATTCCATACGCTTTGGATGAACTTAATATCGCGCCGAAGCCAAAAGAACCACCTTTAAATCCTGATCAAACACAAGCATTCCATGTGGCAATCATCGGTGGTGGTATGTCCGGTTTGCTCGCCGGCATCCGAATGCAAGAGCTCGGGGTCGAGTACACGATATTCGAAAAGAATGCAGACGTCGGTGGGACGTGGTACGAGAACCGTTATCCTGGTTGCCGCGTCGATAGTCCAAATCACGTCTACTCGTATTCTTTCAAGCCTAACGACTGGCCGCAGCACTTCTCCGATCAGAGGACACTGTTAGGCTATTTCCAAGAAACCGCAGACGAATTTGGCTTACGCGATCACATTCGTTTTGAAACAGAAGTCCGTTCACTCCGTTTCGATACTGACGCTTCGACATGGCAGGTCGAAGTCGATGGCCCAAACGGCGTAGAAACCGTCCTTGCAAACGCCATCATCGCGGCGACAGGTCAGCTTAATCGTCCCAAGATGCCTGATATTGAAGGGATCGACGATTTTCAAGGCGACTGGTTCCATTCTGCCGAATGGGATCACAGTGTTTCAATGGCCGGCAAACGCGTGGGCATCATTGGCACAGGCGCATCGGCTTTTCAATTCACACCAGAAGTGGTCAAAGAAGCAGCAAACGTAACCGTCTTTATGCGAACGCCACCGTGGGTCGCGACAAATCCGATCTATCACGAGTACATAACTGACGAAACGCACTGGTTGCTAAATCACGTTCCCTACTATCACGCGTGGTTTCGCTTCAATATGTTCTGGACGTCAGGAGAAGGACTGCTCTCCTTCGCACGTTGCGACGACTCCTGGAACGACAACATCCAGTCGGTAAGTCCTGCGAATCAGAAACTGCGAGAGATTCTCACAAAAGGCATTGAGACCCATCTTGAGGGACGACCGGACCTAGTTGAAAAGCTCACACCGTGGTATCCACCCGCCGCCAAACGCATGCTCATCGACAACGGGCACTACTATCGTGCGCTCAAGCAAGATCACGTGCGCGTGGTACAAGATCCGATCGATCGTGTAAACGATTCTGGCGTATTGACGTCATCTGGCGAACAGTTCGAATTCGACGTCATCATCTATGGTACCGGGTTCAGCGCCAGCAAGATACTGTTTCCAATGCGAATCTACGGTCGCGACGGGAAGGAGCTTCGTGAGTCGTGGGATCAAGATCCACGGGCGTATCTTGGCGTCACGATGCCGAATTACCCAAATTTCTTCTGTCTTTACGGTCCAAACACGAACATCGTCGTCAACGGCAGCATCATCTTCTTCTCCGAATGCGAGATGCACTACGTGTCCAAGTGTCTACGCCACTTAATAGAGCACCAATATGCCGCGATGGACTGCAAATTCGAGCCGTTTCAAAAATACAACGAAGAGATTGACGCGGAAAGCCTGAAGATGGCATGGGGTGCGTCGGAGGTCAATGCCTGGTACAAGAACGCTCACGGCCGCGTAACGCAGAACTGGCCGGGCTCACTCGTCGAATTCTGGCATCAAATGCGTGAACTCGATCCGAATGACTACGAATTCACGCGTGCCGACGATGAAAAAGTGGTCGGGACGGCCGGATTTGAACCGGCGACCACGTGACCCCCAGTCACGTGCGCTACCAGACTGCGCCACGTCCCGTCGACGCTAAGTTTAAGGATTGACGGATTAACTCGTTCGCGCTTTCGCGAATAGCGCCGGTCACGCACTTATGAGATGCGTCACAAACAGTCCTCAGCGAGATAAAAAAGAGCATTCGCAGCTTGAATTGACGGCGCAAGCGTGCGAAGCGCCATAACGTATGAGCAAGCACGAACACGGTTTTCGCGATCTCGAGACACGACTCGATGAGCTTCGAAGCCGCCAGTTGTTCAGAACCCGTCGAATAGTTGAAAGTCCTCAAGGACGGGAAATCGTCGTCGACGGGCGCAGTTTGCTCAACTTCAGTAGTAATGACTACCTAGGGTTAGCGAGCGACCCGCGAATTGCCGAAGCCTTTCAGGAGGGAATCCAAACTTGGGGCACTGGCAGCGGGGCGTCACATCTGATATCGGGTCATACAGCGGCGCATCACGCACTTGAGGAAGAACTTGCAGACTTCGTTGAGCGTCCGCGTGCACTGCTATTTGGCAGTGGCTACGCGGCAAACGTAGGTGTTATCAACGCGCTGCTCTCTATCGGGGACCAGGTCTTTGAAGATCGACTGAATCACGCATCACTTCTTGACGGAGGTTGGATCAGTCGAGCGGATTTCCAATGGTTCGAACATTGCGACATGGATCAGCTCCAGTGTCTGGTCGCACAGGGAACCGATCGACCTTGTCGTCGACTCATTGTGAGTGACGGGATTTTCAGTATGGACGGCGACAAATGCCGTTTGGACGAGCTGATTGAGATTGCCCACAATACGGATAGCTGGCTTCAGATCGACGATGCACACGGCATCGGCGTGCATGGAGATCACGGTAAGGGGACTGTTGACCCTGTTAGCTACACTACGGAAGATGTACCGGTGCTGATCGGCACGCTCGGAAAGGCGTTCGGAACGGCTGGAGCGTTTGTAGCTGGCGAGGAAGCATTAATAGAAACACTCATACAGCGTTCTCGCAACTACATATTTACGACCGCCATGCCAGCCGCATTGGCATGCGCAACATCGCGAAGTCTTGAGATCGTTCTACACGAATCGTGGCGCCGCGCCCGCTTAACGGTCTTAGTTAAGCGGTTTCAGGAAGGAATCAGGTCTCTAGGCTTGCCTATGCCTCAATCCCACTCACCTATTCAGCCTCTAGTATTAGGCGAAACGGAAACGACGCTTAGTGTTGCACACTCACTCGAGGCGCAAGGTTGCTTTGTTGTCCCTATTCGACCTCCTACAGTACCCGTTGACACATCGCGCCTACGAATCACGTTCACGGCTGCTCATTCAGAAGGAGACGTAGATCGACTATTAGAGGCGCTTAATACCGCGTGCGTTGAATGAAACGTTTATTCGTTACCGGTACCGATACGGAAATCGGAAAAACGGTCGTCGCTTCCGGATTGGTCCGTGCGGCAATTACTGCAGGATATCGTGTAGCAGGGTTAAAGCCAGTGGCGGCGGGATGTGAAACTGTCGACGGTGCACTCGTAAACGATGATGCACGTGAGCTAATGCGGGCGAGTAATGTCGAACTTGACTACACTACCGTCAATCCAATCGCACTCGAACTTCCTATCGCACCTCATATCGCGGCACATCAAGCTGGCGTTTCAATTAGCGTCGGGGTACTGAAAACCCACTACGAGCGCAATCTACCCGACGATCTGGATCTCGCAGTCTTCGAAGGTGCCGGTGGATGGTTGGTGCCACTGAACGACTTCGAAACGTTCCAGGACTTTGCGCTTCGCATGGAACTTGACGTCGTACTTGTTGTTGGAATGAAACTGGGGTGTATCAATCATGCGATGCTGACGGTAAGAGCCATCCGAGCTTGTGGACTCGATTTGCTTGGTTGGATTGCGAACTTCCCACAACCGACGATGGATGTAGCTGAAGAGAATCTCGACACACTCATGCGGCAAATAGATGCGCCTCTCCTAGGCGTGGTGCCACACATGGATACACCAGACTGTGAATTGGTCGCAAAGCATCTGAACATCAAAGCGATCATGTCATGACAGAGATACTTGAATTCGACCGTCAGCATCTCTGGCATCCATATACATCCATGGTCGATCCACTGCCTTGCTATGAAGTAGTGAGTGCAGAAGGCGTCATGATTCAGCTACGTGATGGACGAGAGCTAATCGACGGTATGTCTTCCTGGTGGTGTGCTATCCATGGTTACAACCATCCTGAACTGAATCGTGCATTGGTCGATCAGTCACAAAAGATGTCGCACGTCATGTTCGGCGGCATCACACACGCTCCCGCTGTTGAACTTGCGCAACTGCTAATCGATTTGACACCAGCGAGCTTGGATCGAGTTTTCTTCGCAGATTCCGGTTCAGTAGCGATGGAAGTCGCGTTAAAGATGGTGATGCAGTATTGGTTCGCTAACGGTCGACCTGACAAGCATCGACTACTGACGATCGCTGGTGGCTATCACGGTGATACTTTCGGGGCAATGAGTGTATGTGATCCCGTCACCGGGATGCATGAGAAATTCGTCAACGTGCTACCAAAACACCTGTTTGCGCCGCGTCCCAGTTCGCGTTTCGGTGAAAAACTGAACGACGACGACCGCGATAGTTTGACGAAATTAATCGAAACACATCACAACGAACTAGCGGCATTAGTTTTGGAACCGATCGTGCAAGGCGCGGGCGGAATGTGGTTCTATTCGGCGGAGTATTTAAAGTTGGTTCGCCAACTATGTGATGCATTCGATCTGCTACTGGTGTTTGACGAAATAGCCACTGGATTTGGCCGTACAGGTGAGATGTTCGCAGTAGATCATGTGGATATCGAACCGGACGTACTTTGCGTCGGCAAAGCCCTTACAGGTGGAGTGATGACACTCGCAGCGTGTCTCGCCAACGAGCGGATTGCGAACGGCATTTCTGCTGACGGGGGCGTATTGATGCACGGACCAACCTTCATGGCTAATCCACTAGCGTGTGCAGTCGCGAAAAGGAGCATCGAACTACTCGACGAATCAGACTGGCGAAGTTGTGTAAAGAGAATCAACGCTCAACTAGAACTGGAACTTCGACCTCTTGAACGTTTGCGCGGGGTTTTCGACGTAAGAGTTATTGGGGCGATTGGCGTTGTGCAAATGGATGCACCTGTAAACGTAGCTCAGCTACAGACGCAATTTGTTAACTACGGCGTGTGGATTCGACCGTTCAACGACCTAATTTACTTGATGCCACCATATATCACGCGACCTGACCAACTAAGCCTACTCGCGAATGCAATAAACATGGCTATTTCGTAGAAGAAACGCATCTAATCTCAACGAGATATTACGCTATGAGTGAAACCGCTAATTCGTGCGCGACTCGTCTACCTAGACTTACCTTTAATCGCGTGTAGTCCAACTCCAACCAGTGTCCTTAGTCTGATCGATCCGACTCGCCTTGTTTTCTGCTCTTAAGTGCTTTTCTCGAAAGCAAGTACGCGTTCTTAGGTAATCCAGCATTTTTCATAATACCTTCAGCTGTATAAGTTTTGTTCACGTTAGAGGGAACACTAATTTGGTCGCCATCTGGCGCGTCCTCGTGTCGCCATTGTTCGTGACTCCCCTTGCCTTGATGGTGAAGAACCCATCCTTCTGACCTAAGCGCTCGAGCAACCTTCCTATGTAGGTTGGCCATCGAACGAGATTAGGCAGCTGCTAGATGTAGCTGCGAGATGTGTATCTCAGGCATTAGATCAACGTTTTCTAATGATCCTTCCATCCGGTGTGTAACTTGACAAGCCAGCCGAGTTTCGTTGAGCTCTTGTTCTGTTGCTCCATGATTGTGAGCAAGTAGCTCAACACTTACCTCAAGAAGGTCTGAAAGAAATGTCTGAAATCCCGCCGATTCGACGACTAATCCGCGAATATCTTCACTGGTCGCAACCCAAACGTCGTCATTCACGGTGTGTATGACATCAATATTGAATTGACGTTTCTGCATGGTCAATCTCACATGCCTCGATTCGACAGTTGCTCAACTGCGATCTAAATTCTATCGCCCACCCACTTAATTGCTTAGCTACGTGCACCGTCAATTTCGAGACTAATAAGTTCCCTAAACCGTCGAATTTCATTCCTCGAACCCGAATAGGATCGGTCGAATATAAACGGGAAGGTTCCCTACTACCCAACATTTCTTACGTTGACCAGAAAAACGACGCTTGTGGATCAGTTCCCGAGTAGCTCTCGAATTGTCGTCCGTGCAACCGAAAACACCTTGTTGATAGACATATTGGTCGTATCGAGAGTAATTGCATCGTTTGCAGCGACGAGTGGCGCAACGTTTCGCGTTCGATCGCGTTCATCTCTCTGCTTAATCTCCATCATCATGTCTTCTATTAATGAAGCGTCACTGTGTTTTTTTAATTGTTCGAGGCGTCGTCTCGCTCGTATTTCGACAGACGCGTCAAGGTAGAACTTGATCCGTGCATCTGGAAACACAACGGTACCCATATCACGCCCGTCGGCAACCAATCCCGGCGGCGTACGCATCGAACGCTGAACTGGGATGAGGAGTTTCCTAACTTCTGGGATCGCGGATACCACGCTGGAATTCACGCCCGTCTCTTGACTGCGTAACTCTAAGTTCACGTTTCTGTTATTGATACTCACGATATCTTCAACACCAACCTGCTTGAAGATATATGCCTCGTAAATTCCCTTCGAAACGTCCCTACTCGGTTCTTCGTTGATCTTGAATCTAAGTTGATCTCTAATAAACGCTTCAAGATTTACTGCGTCTTGAAGTGGCAGTTGTTCTAGAGTAGCCGTATAGGCAACGATCCGATAGAGCAATCCGCTATCTAGTAGATTAAAACCCAAATCGGCGCTCAACCGCTGAGCAAGCGTCCCCTTACCCGATGCAGCAGGACCGTCGATGGTGATAACCGGGTTATCACTCACCATTAATTGAGTCGCGGAATGTCGCGATGCGTTTCAGCTTCTGTTCGAGCTCATCGGGGTCGGATTCCGCTAGGGAAAGCATATGTTCGATGCGACTAGCGAGATCCTGAAAACCAACTCGTATGTTGTCGAGGTTATCGACGAAAATGCTTCGCCACATTTCTGCATCGCCACCGGCAATCCGTGAGAAATCTCGAAAGCCGCTTCCAAGCAAATCTTCTGTTGAACGATCTTGACTCATTAGTAGCTCAACGACTGCTACGCTGACGAGGTGGGGAAGATGCGACGTCAACGCTACGACTTCGTCATGAGAGTGCGCGGACATCGTGATCACGCGCGAGCCTACAACACGCCACCACTTTCCGACTAGATCAAGGAGCTCTCGGTTCGTCGATTCAGTCGGTGAAATCACGCAAACGCTTCCCTGAAATAGATCAGCTTGCGCCGCCTCGGGTCCACTCGTATGAGAACCAGCAATCGGGTGACATGGGATGAAATTCGAAGGCACTTCCTTCAATTCGCTCAATACCGATGCCTTGACGCTGCCAACATCGAAAATCGGAATGTCAGCACCAATCTCACTTGCCAGCGATTCGACCACCGATGCGATTGCATACGTTGGAACAGCTACGCAAACCGCATCGACGGATACACCCGGAGACCATACATCGTCGATTACCTCGACTCGTTTGGCGGTCTTTTCGACGCTATCACTATGATCGCGCCCAAGCACGGTCGAAAAACAGTCCTGTTGCTTCGCCGCAAGTGCAAACGAACCGCCGAGTAAACCACAGCCGACGAGTCCTAGAACGCTCACAGCGAGGCTTCAAGCGCAGCTAAGAAACGCTCGTTTTCCTCCGGCAAACCTACTGTCACGCGTAAGTGATTCGGCATGTCGTAGTTGGCGATCGGTCGGACGACAACGCCACGGTTCAGTAACGCGTCATACACGTCCGGCGCACGCGGACCTACTTCAAATGAGATGAAATTGCCGATCGATGGGATATATGCTATCCCTAAGCGGTCGAATCCCGCTTCAAGCGCTTTCATACCTTCTTGATTCAATCGCAAACTCTCATTGATATAGTCGTTGTCTTCTAACGCCGCTTCCGCTGCAGCAAGTGCCACACTATTGACGTTGAATGGTTGGCGTACCCTATTCATCAGCTCTGCAACTTCGTTTGATGACACGCTATAACCAACCCGCAAGGCCGCTAAGCCATAGATTTTTGAAAACGTCCGTGTCACGACTAGGTTTGGAAACTCAGGCAACAGCGATACGCCATCTGGATACCCATCAACGTTGCGAGCATATTCATGATATGCCTCGTCGAGCACCACCCATACCCGTGAAGGAACGCGTTTCATGAAAGTGCGGAAATCCCCTTCCGAGAACCAAGTTCCGGTGGGGTTATTCGGATTAGCTAAGTAGATGATGCGCGTACGTTCATCAATCGCATCGGCAATCGCTTCGAGATTGTGCGCCCAACCATTTGATGGCACACGCACAGGTTCTGCGTTGCAGCCTAAGATCGTCAAGGGATACACGACGAAACATCGTTCGTCAACCAAACCACGATCACCTGGCGAGAGCACAACTCGACCAACGATTTTTAGCGCTTCATCCGAACCGTTTCCGAATGTGAGCTGAGCCGGCTCAACGCCTAGTCGACTAGCAACGAGGTTTCTTAAGCGATACGCTGATCCATCCGGATAACGTGATAAGTCATCTGTCGCTTTACGGATCGCTTCACGAACCGCTTTGCTCGGCCCGCGCGGATTCTCGTTGCTCGCCAATTTGATTGCGCCAACGATTCCACGCTCTCGCTCGAGTTCCTCGATCGGTTTTCCCGGCTGATACGGACTAATCTCCAGCACAGCATGATTTACGTTGTCCATCAGTTGTCGAACGCGCGCGGATATGACCCAAGTATTTTTAAGTCGTATGCGACTGAACGCACTTCATCTAGGACCGACGCTACCGAATCCTCCTCCGCATGCCCGTCGAAGTCGATGAAGAAAACATAGGACCAATTCCCGGAACGCGCCGGTCGAGTGACAACACGAGTCAGACTGATACCATGACGTTGGAATGGCGAAAGTACTTCCACCAAAGCGCCCGAACGGTTCGCCGTGTTGACCAATAGACTCGTCTTATCCGACCCACTCGGTGGGACATTCTGTTTGCCGAGTACAAAGAAACGCGTCGCGTTCGACGCTTGATCTTCGATATTTGAATGTAGTAGATCTAGCTGAAACTGGTCGGCCGCTAATTCACCAGCGATCGCTGCTACGTTCTCTTCCAACGATGCAAGGCGCGCTGCTTCAGCGTTACTCACGACTGCTTGCGTCTGAATTTCAGGTAGATTCTCACGTAGCCAGTTCCGACATTGGGCGAGAGATTGTTCGTGAGAGTAAATCTTCTGAATAGATTTGACCTCAACGCCTCGCTGCGCCATCAAAGCATGATGGATCGGTAAATTCACTTCGCCGCACACACGCAGGTTGGAGTCAATGAAACAATCGAGCGTTTGATTGACAGCACCCTCCGTGCTGTTCTCTACCGGCACGACACCGTAATGAGCGTTGTCGGTTTCGACCTGATGAAAGACGTCTTGTATCGATGGTTGTGGTCGAACAGTCGTAGATCTACCAAACTGTTTAATCGCGGCGCTATGAGAGTAAGTACCGACGGGTCCTAAATAAGCCACACTGATCGGCTGTTGAAACGCGATCGACATCGAGATGACTTCACGGAATAGCAACTCAACTTGATCGTCAGAGAGTGGACCTTCGTTCAGATCTCGAATACGTTGCAGGATCTGCGCCTCGCGCTCAGGACGGAACACTCGTCCTTGCTCGAAGTTCTCTTCCTTCGACTTGACCTCTCCGACCTCGATAACGCACTGCGTACGACGATTAAGCAACTCAATGAGTTGACGATCTATCTCGTCGATCCTCGCGCGCAGCTCAGCGAGTTTGTCTTGTTCCATCAATCTGTTGCGCGAAGTTAAACTCGCGCGTTAGTCAGCTATTTCTTCCGTCGCAGCGTCTTCGTCTGCGAGTCGATCCACTTCAACTACCGGATTGTCGGGTGAAGCATTCATCAACTTCACGCCGCTGGCGCCGCGAGACAGAAGACTTACAGTGTCGGCATCGATTCGGATGAATTTTCCATCTTGGTTCAAGAGCAACAAGTGGTCGCCTTCGAACACCTGCAATGCGTTGACCAGAGAACCCGTTTTCTCCGTGATCTTCACCGCGCGCATGCCTAATATGCCACGACTTTTCACTGGGAATTCATCGAATTTAACGCGCTTTCCGAGTCCAAGTTCCGATACCGTTAATAACAAACCATCTTCCTCTGGAACGATCAGTGAGATCACTCGATCATCGTCTCTCAGACGCATACCTCGTACGCCGCGAGCAGTGCGACCCATGACGCGCACATCAGACTCTTTGAATCGTGCAAGTTTGCCGGAAGATTGAATCAACATGATGTCATTCGTGCCGTCTGTACGAGCAACCCCGATGAGTTGATCGTCGTCAGCAATCTTCAATGCGATCAAACCATTCGTACGAATTCGACTGTATGCGTCGAACTTCGTACGTTTTATGTAACCGCGTTGGGTTGCGAAGAATAGAAAGCCTGATTCGTCAGTATCACTAACAGCAAACGCGCACGAGACTTTCTCGTCGTCCTCTAGTTTGAGCAAGTTAACCAGAGGATACCCGCGAGCAACCCGACTGGTAAGTGGCACCTTGTAAGCGTCTAAACTGTAGACGCGACCGCGATTCGTGAACATCAGCAGCATGCTGTGGTTATGTGCGACCATGACATGCTCAGTGAAGTCATCTTCGCGTGACTTGACCCCTGTGACCCCTTTACCGCCTCGCCGCTGAACGTTGTATTCGGCGACAGGCATCGCTTTAGCATACCCTTGATGGGAAATGGTGATCACGACATCTTGAGGCTTAATCAGCGCTTTATCCGTGAGGTCCTCGACAGCATCACGTATTTCGGTACGACGCTCATCCGCGAACTGCTCCTTGACCTCAAGTAACTCCTCGATCATCAATTCATTTACGCGTTCGTCTGAGTCTTGGATTTCTAGTAGCTCACGAATGGTTGTAACGATTTCCTTGTAGTTATCGACCAGTTCTTGCTGTTCTAGATTTGTTAACCGATGTAATCTCAAGTCAAGAATCGCGTTCGCTTGTCGGGGTGACAATCGATAGAGACCAGTTGCGTCCCCTTCTTCTTGCGATTGAAATCCGTACTGATCCTCTAAATCTAACGGTCGAACGATGTCCCGTTCGGCTCGGGAAAGTAGCGCTTCGATGCTGTCCGCCTCCCACGAACGATCTCGTAAAGCTTGGTGTGCCTCTTCGCGATCGCCGGCTTTCTTGATCAGTTCAACGATTTCGTCGATGTTCGCAAGCGCAACTGCTTGACCTTCAAGTACGTGACCTTGGGATCGACTTTGACGTAGCAGATAAACCGTACGACGTGCGATGACTTCACGTCGATGGGCGAGGAACTCCACGATGATCTCTTTGAGTGTTACCTGTCTTGGTTCACCGTTTACCAGCGCGTTGTTGTTGATAGCGTACGTCAGTTCGAGCGATGTGTGTCGGTAAAGGTTGTTCAACACAGTCTGAGCGATTTCGCCGCGACGCAACTCGATCGTAATACGCAGACCATCCTTATCAGATTCGTCACGAAGTTCGGTAATGCCTTCGATTTTCTTCGTCTTGACCAGGTCCGCGATCCGTGAAATCAGTAATGCCTTGTTGACCTGAAACGGTATCTCCGTAACCACGATCGAGTCGTGATGGTCACCTTCCACGATTTCTGCACGCGATCGGACTGAGATTGTGCCTCTGCCCGTACGATACGCATCGACGATCCCAGCACGACCATTGATGATGGCGCCAGTCGGAAAATCTGGTCCTTGTACGTGTTTCAGAAGGTCATCGAGCGTTGCTTCGGGATTCTGAACAACCTCAATGCATGCGTCGAGGACCTCACCTAGGTTATGCGGCGGCATTTTTGTTGCCATGGCTACCGCAATCCCGTCTGAGCCGTTGATCAACAGGTTTGGAATGCGCGTCGGTAAGACGACGGGCATCGTCAGCGTCTCGTCGTAATTCGGTACGAAATCGACGGTCTCCTTATCCAAATCCGCCAACAGCATTTCGGCGATTCGTGACATCCGCATCTCTGTGTAGCGAGATGCCGCAGGTGGATCTCCATCCACCGATCCGAAGTTCCCCTGCCCGTCCACTAGCGGATATCGCATGAGGAACAACTGTGCCATTCGAACGATCGTATCGTAGATCGATTGGTCGCTGTGCGGGTGGTACTTACCGTGTACTTCCCCTTGGACGCGAGCAGATTTAATCGTGGGTCGGTTGTAACGATTGCCCATCTCGGACATCGCAAATAGACAACGTCGATGTACGGGCTTTAAACCGTCGCGCACGTCGGGTAGCGCGCGTCCGATGATCACGCTCATCGCGTAACCCATGTACGACTGCTCGACCTCGGAGGTCAAGCTGACGCGATTTACGCCACCCCCACCTTGTCCTGGCGGTGTTCCGTCACCTGCTGGTGGCATGCCGTCGCCGCCATTTCCAGCAACGTCATCGGTCACTGGAGGTGCCTCAGAAACTGGCTCAGATGCGCTATCTACGCTAGCATCTTCCTGAGCATCAATTGATGCTTGATTTTCACTCATATCTTATTGATTTATAAGACTTTTATATCATCGTAGGAGGTGTAGAAATTATATCATGCGAGTCGCCTTTTTGAGGCCAATTTATGCTTTTCTAACAAGTGGTTACGACAATTTGAATTGTCCGATTTCGAAGCGTCAAATTCGGTACTTTCGACATCCTTATCTAACGTCAGAAAGCCAGAATTCTCGAGTGGCGTCCATTGGCGCGTCAACGGGTGAAATTTCGTCACTGAATCACATCGTCGACCGCTTTTCTGCATAGCGAGGCCATTCAGCAATTCCGTCGTGGTTTGGATCACCCGTGTGTGCAAACGCGATGTAAGATCGCATCAATCGATCCGATAGGCGCGAGACGCGGTCGCCCTCGCCACAGAACCGCTTCATACGTTCGATCTCATATGTACCCCAAACAAACGGAATATCCAACGAATGACATGCGTGGAGTCGCCCTTCGTGCGCAGGTGATTCCCAGTCGAAGCGATACATCCAAACGTTCGCTGTGTGCTGTCGATGTGCGTCTGCTGTACGAACTGCAGGTATTCGGAACATTCGATCGGTCGAAATAGCTGACCATATTTCAATCGGATCGGTGCTCAGTTTCTCTTCGCTTCGATCATTCTCGTATCGTTGCATCGCTTCATCGGCTCGATCACCAACGGCTCTCGTAAGTAGCTCCTGTAGTTGAGTCTCGTCCATATTCTCGAACTCACGATTAAAAATCGTGAATAGCGTCGACTCATCGCGTGTATGACCAATCATCAAATTCATGTCACGCGTGAACTCACCACGCGCAAGTATCTCAGCTGCATCTTCCTTGATCACGTTACCGTCTCTGACAGGTCCCCAACGAGCGCCTGAAATCTGACTCTGTAACGACAGAATTTGATCCGCCGGGACGTCACGTAGCTTGTCGAAGCCGCCACATCGATCGGCTAATTGCTGTGCAGTCTGTGAAGCCGCGTCTATAGTGACTTGCTGCGTCAACGATCCGCTCATCGGAATCGCTTTGTCGAAACTGCCCGCACCGGCTGGCATTGCCATGAGTTGAGCAATGTCAAAACCACCCGCCGATTGGCCAAACACCGTTACGTTTGATGAATCGCCACCAAACGCCTCAATGTTCTCCTTCACCCATCGAAGTCCTGCCACTTGATCAAGCAACGCTTCATTCCCAGTACCGCCAAGTTCCGGTGCGTGTAGGAATCCAAGCGCGCCCAATCGATAGTTCAAGGTGACAACCACCATGTCACCGGTCGTAGCTAGGTGCTGGCCATTAACGCGTGGTTGTGAACCAGATCCAACTGTATTGCCACCGCCGTGAATCCACACCATGACTGGCCGCTTGCTTGAGTCACAACCTGGAGTCCACACATTTAGGTAGAGGCAGTCTTCACTCGTTTCCCCAGTCGCGATGCCGATGAGTTCCCCGACAGCACCCGGAATCGTTGATTGGATTGCACAGGAACCAAATGCTTTTGCGTCTCGAACACCAGCCCAAGCCTCGGGCGGTGCTGGTGCTAACCAACGCTTTTCGCCCACCGGAGGTTGTGCGAACGGGATGCCAAGAAAGACACTCAAACCATCCTGATCAAGTCCTTCGATACGACCATAACCGGTTTCTACTATTGCCACGAAACTGCTCCTGAAGACTAGAACAAGCAAGCATTGCTCTACAACATCTACCTATCATTTTGCGCACCAACAATTGACGGTGACGCCCAATGGCGGCAGCCCACACTAACGTTGATCCCGTAGAACTCGAAAAGTTCGAGTCGCTCGCGCATCGATGGTGGGACAAAGACGGCGAGTTCAAGCCACTTCACGACATCAATGATGTTCGCCTAAAGTTCATCACAGATCGATCCGACGTGCGTGAACGCGATGTGATCGAAGTAGGATGTGGCGGCGGGATCCTTTCCGAAAGTCTCGCACATTTAGACGCCAGAATCGTTGGCATCGATCCAGCACGAGGTCCACTCACGGTCGCGAAGATTCACGCGATTGAAGAAGGTTTAACTGAATACCCTAAATACGAGATCGCGACCGCTGAAACGTACCTGGACGAACACGCCGAGTCGTTTCATGTCGTCGCGGCGTTAGAGATGCTAGAGCACGTTCCTGACTATCGAATTACGGTACGTGCCCTTGCCGACTTGGCGAGACCGGGAGCAAATTTGTTTTTCTCAACGATCAATCGGCACCCAAAAGCCTACTTTCTCATGGTCGTTGCGGGTGAATACGTTCTAAACGTGCTACCTCGCGGTACGCACGATTACAAGAAATTCATTCGACCTTCGGAGTTAGCACAAGCTTCACGTGACGCGGGATTAACCGTAAAGACAATCCAAGGTTATCGGTATAACCCATTTACACGTCATTGCACTCTTTGCGACGATCTCGACGTGAATTACCTGCTACACGCCGAGAAACCCGTTGAGTAACTACCGACCGAGAACGGATCTCCTCTCCGGTAGAAACATCCTTGTAACTGGGGCGAGTGATGGCATCGGTCGAGTCGCCGCTAAGACCTACGCCCAGTATGGAGCAACCGTGCTCCTACTTGGTCGCGATCAAAAGAAACTCGAGACCGTCAACGATGAGATCACCTCCGCTACCGATACATCGCCGTTGATCATCCCGTTCGACTTAGCGAAACTTCACGCACAGTCTGAAGCCGAACTTTCGGGATCCCTTCAGGACGCCATCGAACAACTCGACGGCATTCTTCACAATGCTTCGCTATTAGGATCGAAGCTGCCCGTGGCTCACTACCCTTCGAACGAGTGGGAAACGGTGATGCACGTCAATGTAAACGCGGCGTTCCTACTCACCAAAGCGCTCCTACCGGCGCTTGAGCGATCCTCAGATGCATCAGTGATTTTCACGTCTTCGGGAGTCGGTCGCAAAGGTCGCGCGTACTGGGGCGCTTACGCCGTATCGAAATTTGCAACGGAAGGAATGATGGAGGTGCTCGCTGACGAGTTGAGCGACACGAATATACGGGTAAATTCGCTCAATCCGGGTGGGACGCGCACGACGATGCGCGCGCGAGCATATCCCGCGGAGGATCCGATGACCTTACCAACACCGGACGAGCATATGCCACTCTATCTATACCTTGTCGGACCGGATTCAAAAGGCGTCAACGGACAGAAATTTGATGCGTCTTCTTGGCGTGGCCCTTCAGTCCAACGCTAGCTTCTATACCAGCGAGGCAACGTTAGATTCGGATAAGGGATCAGTACGGATCGATTCGTATTAGTTGGCTTTGAATCTCCGCGTGATCGTGCGCGCATCGACAACCCAAGCATCTCGCACACGGCGTTTACTTCGTCCGTATGAATCTCGACAACGCGACCAGCGGGTACAAAATTCGGCGCGATAAACGGTCCAAACCGTACACGTTTCAGGCGCGATACCATCACGCCTTGACTCTCGAATAACAATCGCACTTCCCTATTTCGACCTTCCATAAGGCACACGTGGTACCAATGATTGCTTCCACGCCCGTCGTAGTATTGGATATCGCTAAACCGACAGGTGACACCATTAATTTCGATCCCACGAGTAAGTCGCTCTAAGGTCTGGTCGTCCAGCAATGCGCGTACCCTCACCGCATATTCGCGATCAAGGTTTGTGCTTGGATGCATGAGTTTGTTCGCCAGTTCACCGTTGTTCGTGAACAGCAAAAGTCCTGTCGTCGCTACGTCGAGACGACCTACTGAAATCCATCGACCCGACTTGATCGAAGGTAACTGAGCAAAAACCGTTCGACGGTCCGTCACAGATTTTCGAGTTACCTCGACTCCTGCCTCTTTATTCATAAGAAGCATGCGTGGACCAGAATGCGCGCGTCGTGTAACCAGCTTCCCATCAAGTTCAACGCGTTGCGCAGACGAAACACGATCACCAAGTGTGGCAGTTTCACCGTCTACTTTGATTCGACCAGCTTCAATCCACTTTTCGATCGTTCGCCGCGAACCTAAACCGGCATCGGCGAGTGCTTTCTGCAGCTTGATCGTCGGAGCTGTCGAATCGTCTGTCTTACCAGCCATATATGCGTGCTGGGATACCTAGGACCGGAAGGTTAGCGCTTGCTAGCTTTCAGTTGACACGATGCGAGGAGGTTCTAGGTTCTCCTCCTTGACGCGCAATGATTCCCCATCGGCCAATGGCGGCAAATCGCCAATCGAACGAAGATTGAAGTAATCGAGAAATGCACGGGTGGTGCCATACAAGATCGGTAGTCCAGGAACTTGCTTACGGCCGAGTTCACGAACCCACCCCCGTTCTTGAAGCCGCCGAAGAATATTGCCGCTCGTAGTTACTCCGCGTACATCATCGATCTCGCCTCGCGTAATCGGTTGTTGATACGCGATCATCGCAAGAGTTTCGAGCAGAGCTCGCGAGTATCTTGGCGGATTACGTCGCCACAACTTATGGACCCACTCGCTGTGTGCCTCGTCAACTTGCAATCGAAATCCTGAGGCAACTTGGACCAACTCAATGCCACGCGCTTCGCAGTCCATTTCAAGCTCGTTTATAGCTGCGAGAAGCAGTTCGCGAAATGTGCGTGGGTCGTCGTATTCCTGTTCGAAAACGTTCATCAATGCGGCGATATTTAACGGTTCATCCGCTGCGAATAGCAACGTTTCCACAATGCGTTTGACTTCAGTCAACGTTAGATCAGCCAACGCTATCCGCCTCCGTTAGTCCTACAAAGATCGGTGCGAATGGCTGTTGCTGCGTCAACCGCACCAAGCTACTTTTCATTAACTCAAGAATCGCAAGAAAGGACGCGATGAGCGAGACTTTACCCTCACTCACGTCAAACAGTCTATCGAACGGCACGAACTCGTCAGACTTCTCCAGTTTGCCGATGATGTCTGTCATCCTCTCCCGTACCGAAATCGTTGCACGCGTAATGCGGTGTCGCTGATACAACTTCGAGCGCTCGATCACATCTGCAAATGCAACCATGAGGTCCTTTAACTCTATCTCTGGCTGAACCTCTGGAGCAAAGGATTGTGCGAGAGGGCCATGGACGACGTGAACTTCACGATCGACCCGCGGTATCGCGTCGAGACGTTCTGACGCATTCTTTAGCCGCTCGTATTCTTGTAATCGACGCCGTAGATCTGCCTTCGGATTCGACTCTTCTTCATCAACATTTTCGAGCTGAGGGAGTAACGCTCTGGATTTGATGACCATCAGCGTTGCCGCAATCACCAGATATTCACCAGCTAGCTGTAATCGAAGCGTTGACATCAACTCGATGTACTGCATGTATTGATCGGCGATGTCCGCCAGTCGAATCTCAAGAATATTGAAGTTTTGCTTTCGAATGAGATAGAGCAACAGATCCAGGGGACCTTCGAAAGACTCTAGCATCACGATCATCGCATCAGGCGGTATATGCAAGTCGCTTGGGAGTTCGTCCAAGTCTTCATCGCCAACGCGAACTTGGTACGAACTCTCCGTATTCACCTCTAACGACAGCTCAGCCGTCGCATGCTCCGTCGAATCGTCAGCCATTCGAAATACCTATCGCTGCTCTCACTTCTGTCATGGTTTCCTTCGCGATTACGCGCGCTTTCTCTGAGCCCTCATGCAGAATCTGGCGTACTTTGTCGGTCGATTCCGCGTACTCAGACGCTCTCTCTCGAAAAATCGTCTGTTCCACGCTTATCTTGTCGATGAGCGGTTGCTTGCACTCGCGACATCCAATCGACGCCGTACGACACCCATTAGCTGCCCATTCGCGTTGATCTTCATCCAAGTAGATCTCGTGCCAGGTAAACACTGGGCACTTTTCTGGATCACCCGGATCCTTGAGTCGCACGCGAGCTGGGTCGGTCTGCATTCGACTGACTTTTTTCTCAATGACGTCCGGTTCATCGCGCAGCTGAACCGTGTTGCCGTACGACTTCGACATTTTTCGCCCGTCAAGCCCAACAACCAGCGGAGTCTTCGTAGCGAGCGAGCGTGGCTCGGGAAGAATCACTCGACCGGTCCCACGTAGATATCCCTCAAGCACCTCAGAGTCGCGACGCGACATTGAAGTACTTGAAGCCAATAGTGCTAACCCTTCCTCTAACGACTCTGAACTCCCACCTTCTCGATAGCCACGATGATGCTCTAGAAAATCTCGCTTGAACGTGTATCCTTGATCCTCAAGAAGACCCATTACTTTTTCATCGAAATCACCACTCCGACCGTATATCTCGTTGAAGCGACGAGCGATTTCACGGCACATCTCTACATGCGCGTCTTGATCCATGCCGACAGGGACGCTTTCTGCTCGATACATGAGAATATCGGCCGCCTGAAGTACCGGATAGCCAAGAAACCCATAGGTCGCCAAGTCCTTGTCCTGCAGGGTATTGATGATGTCCTTGTACGTCGGGACGCGCTCGACCCAAGGCAGTGGTGTGATCATCGAGAGAAAAAGATGAAGTTCTGCATGCTCGGGCACTTTGCTCTGCATGAAGATCGTGCATTGGTCAGGCGATAGCCCAGCCCCAAGCCAGTCGACAACCATTTCCATCGAGTAAGTCTCGATCGTATGGGTTTCGTCGTATGCGGTCGTGAGCGCATGCCAGTCGGCAACAAAGAAATAGCAGTCGTATTGCGACTGCAGGTCTACCCAGTTTTTTAATGCGCCGTGATAGTTCCCCAAGTGCATAAAGCCAGTGGGTCGCATACCTGATAGGACTCTATCTGGACGTTTGGCTTGGTTTGCTTCTTCCATGAATTAAGGCTACGTTAGGTTTACGGGAACTCGCCGGAGCCTCGTCAAGCCGTATTGTTAGCTTGGGTTAGTGACGAATTGTAGGGTAATTCGTCTTAGACTCCAGTGAGGATTAAGGTCGGTTAAGCGTCCGTACGACGCCAATCGATCTCCTCAATGCCGTGACCGCGCAGATAGTTGTTTGCACTACTGAAATGCCGACACCCGAAGAAGCCGTTTCGTGCCGAAAATGGGGAAGGATGAGCAGCTGTTAGGACGCAGTGCCGATCACGAGAAACGCGCGCACCTTTCTCTTTCGCGTAGTTACCCCACAAGAGGAAGACGACATGCTCTCGAATTTCATCAATAACCTCGACGACTCGGTCGGTGAACTGTTCCCAGCCCTTATTCTGGTGGGAACCGCTCTTTCCTTCAAGTACAGTGAGTGTGGCATTAAGTAACAACACACCTTGGGCTGCCCAACCTAATAGGCTTCCATTGAGTGGTTCGAAAGGAGCATCCGAATCCGAATTCTCTCGTAAATCGTCCGCCACTTCCTGGAAGATATTTATTAACGAAGGCGGTTGCTTAACACCCGGCGGTACGCTAAAACACAATCCGTGCGCCTGACCTTGAAAGATATACGGGTCTTGTCCGATGATCACCACTTTGACATCGGGCAAAGGACAGCTATCGAGTGCATTGAAGATGAGCTTGGATGGCGGAAAGATGCGCTTCCCCGCACTCCGCTCCGAGAGTAGGAACTCACGTAGCTGAACCATGTAGTCGGACTCGAACTCGCTCTGGAGCACTTCTTTCCATGAGTCGTGCAGAACAACTCGGTCGACCGCACTCATGGTCTCTACGCTCGATCTCGCAACTGGGGAAACAACATTACGTCGCGAATAGCATGCTTGTCCGTCAGCAACATGACGAGACGATCGATACCGATTCCTTCACCTGCCGTTGGCGGCATCCCATACTCAAGCGCAGTCAAGAAATCTTCGTCGATACTCATCGCTTCTTCATCACCGGCACTCTTCAGTGAGGCCTGGTGTTCGAAACGTGCACGTTGATCTTCTGGATCGTTCAGTTCCGAAAATCCGTTCGCGATTTCACGACCCGCGACGAAATACTCAAAGCGATCGGTGAAGTCGGGATCAGACTTATTCCGCATCGCCAGCGGCGAGATCGACGCCGGATACTGCGTCACAAACGTTGGTTGCTCGAGTTTGTGTTCCACGCGCGCCTCAAACAGCTCATTCAAGATCGCACCGGCATCCATGCTCTTAGCAACGTGGACCTCAAGCTCTGCGGCGAGTTTACGAACGTGATCTTCGTCGCGAAGCGCAGTCGGATTTTCATCAAGTTCTGCGGCGACCGCGTCCAACATGGTGACTCGGTGTGCGGGTTCCGTGAAATCCAACTCAAGCTCGCCAAATGACACACTTCCTTGCCCAAGTGCATCGTTCACAACTCTAAGCATGAATTCATCCGTGAGGTCCATCATGTCCTCGAAGGTCGCGTAACTCTCGTAAAACTCAAGCATCGTGAATTCGGGGCTATGACGTGTCGAGAGACCCTCATTCCGAAAGTTCCGGTTAATCTCGAAAACTCGCTCTACACCGCCAACTACAAGACGTTTGAGATAGAGTTCCGGCGCGATTCGGAGATAGAGAGTTCTAGAGAGTGCGTTGTGATGCGTCGTGAACGGTTTCGCGCTTGCACCGCCCGGTATCGGATGCAGCATGGGCGTTTCAACTTCCCAATAATCGCGCTCGTGGAAGAACTCGCGAATCGACGATAGCACCCTACTCCGCGTCTCAAATACGTGTCGGGACTCCTGATCAACGATCAAATCGACGTAACGTCGGCGGTATTTGAATTCCTGATCCGCGATGCCGTGGAACTTTTCCGGTAATGGCTGGAGTGATTTCACAAGTAATTGCACGATCTTCGCCTCGATCGTCAGCTCGCCTCGATTCGTCTTCATGACGACACCTTTGACAAAGACGATGTCACCAACATCCGTCAGGTGTTTGAAATCGTCATAGGCTTTCTCGCCTACGCCGTCAGAACGAACGTAGATTTGGATACGATGACCCGTCTCATACAACGTCGCGAAGCTCGCCTTACCCATGTCTCTGCGAAGAACGATTCGACCTCCAATCGAGACCTCAACCGCTTGTTCCGCAAGCTCCTCTTTGGTCAGGTCGTCGTAGTTATCGTGCAGTAACGAGGCATGATGCGTTGGTTTGACGTCGTTCGGGAAGTCAAATCCCCCTTCACGCAAACTCGCTAATTTGCTACGACGAACTTCGAACTCGTTTCTTTCTTCGCTCAAACGTCCGCCTTCAAGTTCGCTGACATAAATTCATCAAGATCACCGTTCAAGACGCGCGTTGGATCGGAGATCTCCGTATTTGTCCGTAGATCCTTGACGCGAGATTGGTCCAGCACGTAAGATCTAATCTGACTGCCGAATCCGATATTAGCTTTGGCGGATTCGAGCTCTTGCTTAGCCGCATCGCGTTCCTGAATAGCCAAATCGTAAAGTCTTGCTCGCAGTTGTTTCCACGCCTGCTCGCGGTTCTGATGTTGCGATCGCTCCGACTGGCACTGTACCACCGTGTTGGTTGGAATATGGGTTAGCCTAATCGCTGAATCAGTCGTATTCACGTGTTGACCACCAGCGCCACTTGCACGATAGGTGTCCGTTCGCACGTCAGATGGGTCAATTTCAATCTCGATCGTATCGTCTACTTCAGCATACACGTAAATGGACGCGAACGATGTATGTCGACGATGACCCGAATCAAACGGTGAATTCCTGACCAAACGATGTACGCCAGTTTCTGTTCGGAGCCATCCATATGCGTATTCACCTGCGACATATAGCGTGGCACTTCGGATTCCTGCGATGTCACCGGGACTAGCTTCTCGCACTTGATAGTCGAACTGTCGCTTCTCGCACCACTTGATGTACATTCGTAGCAGCATGTTCGCCCAGTCCTGAGCTTCCGTGCCACCCTCTCCGAACTGAATGTCGATAAACGCGTTGCTCGCATCGGTTTCTCCGTCAAACATGCGTTGAAACTCGAGCTCGCCAAGTTGCCTTTCGGTCGCATCGAATTCAACAGCAAGTTCGTCTAGTGCCTCTTGATCGGATTCCTCTGCCGCGAGTTCGAGATAGTCGGACGCATCGGACAACGCTTGACGGAGTTGGAGAACGTTCCCTACCGTCCGGTCTAGTCGTGACCGTTCCTGAGAAAGCTCTTTGATTTTCTCTTGATTCTCCCATGTCTCCGGGAGAGAGAGCTCGCGATCTACTTCCTCCAGTCGATCATTTTTCGCATCGACGTCAAAGAGAGTCCTTTAGCAGTGCAAAGCGGGACTCAAACGACTTGAGTTGGTCGCGCAACGAAGTGATTTCTGCCATGACATACGTCTCTTAAAACAAAAAAGCCACGGTTGCTTTCGCAAGACCGGGCAATCAATTGACGGGCTCAATTTTAGAAGCGATTAATTGAAGTGTGATCTCGCCGCGATGGGTATTGCGATTTAGTTGATAAACCATGGCGATTCGGTCTGCTTCAACAAGCGGGTGCGAGAATGCGATCGCCTCAAAGTGTCGAGAGCCGTTTCTAAGGATGAACTTTTGGTGCTCTCGATTTCTTCCGACACGTGTCGTCGACACTACGTCAAATGTGCCGTGAAATGTTGGTGGTGTGAACGCTTGACCCCACGGTTCGAGTCCTTCGATTTCGTCAACCAACGACAAACTAACTTCGTCAGCTTCCAATTCACCATCCGTGTAAATCGTCGGATTGAACGCGTCCTCGACCGCTAACTTACGAACCGCATCGTCGAGCACGTTAGAGAAGCGTTCAAACTGCTGCTTGTATATCGTGAGCCCCGCGGCGCCAGCGTGGCCACCAAACTGAAGTATGAGTTTGGGAAATCTCGCGTCAACGAATGCCAAAACGTCGCGGATGTGAACACCATCGATACTACGTGCCGAACCTTTTAGTTTCGGTGGTTCCTCTTCCTCAGCGTCCGCAAACACGATCGCCGGCGCGCCGGTGCGCTCGACCAAGCGACTTGCGACTAATCCCACGACTCCTTCGTGAAAATCACGATGGTAAACGCAACAGCTCTTCGTGTCATCCGTATCAACGAGGTTAACCAACCGATTCGCGGTCTCGTTCATATCGGTCTGAATTGCACGACGTCGGACGTTCATCTCCTGTAACACATCGGCCAATTCGAGCGCCTCGTCGTGATCTTCGGTGATCAGCAACTGGATGCCGACTGAGATGTCGTCAAGTCGGCCCGCGGCGTTGATGCGCGGACCAATACGAAAACCAAGTTCTCGAGTAGTAAGCGTTTCAATCGGTGTTCGGCTGACTTCGCATATCGCTCGAATCCCTGGTCTCATATGACCACTGCGCATGCGACGCAGTCCTTCACACACCAATCGACGATTGTTCAGGTCGAGAGGCACCATATCGACCACTGTACCAACCGCGACCAAATCCAACCATTGGCGCATATCGGGAGCTACCAGATCGCGTTCATCGAAGTACCCGCGATCAATCAACTTGCGCCGTACAGTCGCCAGTAAATAGAAGGCGACGCCGACGCCACACGGTTCGCTTTCGAAACCTGAATTCGGTAAATTGGGATTTACGATGCTGTGAGCCGGCGGTAGGTGATCTTGGTCCTCAGGTGCGAGATGGTGATCGGTCACGATCACGTCAATTTCGTGGGATTTTGCGAGTTCGATCCCGTCGATCGACGACACACCATTGTCGACGGTAATGAGAAGGTCAGGTTCGTCGGGCAGTAACGTTTCGACGAATCGGGTGGTCAATCCATAACCGAAGCTGAAACGGTTCGGTACGCGGAAATCCGCATCGTCGTAACCGATCGCTCGGAAGAACAGAATGAACAGTGAACTTGCCGTCGCTCCGTCAGCGTCATAGTCGCCGCACACCAAGATACGCTCTCGATTGTCGATCGCTTCAATAATGCGATCTGCCGCTCGTTCAATATCTGGTATGCCCTCTGGTTGATCCAACTGACTAATGCGATAGTCAATCCCAGATGGATCACCGATGCCTCGCGCACTGAGAATTCGTGCCATAGGGGCAGATACATTCAGCGTTTCCTGCAGCATATCAGGGTCAATATGACCTTGCCGAGTTTTGATTGGGAGCGACGTCACTTACGCTAGTCCGGTGCTACGCTAAATCCACAACTCGGATTTTTTTGATAGGTGAAGCGATGTCGTCAAGAGATTCAAGCTCCTGAAGTGATTGATCTAATTCTCGTTCGACCACTGAGTTCGTAAGGATGACCACTGGGATCACTGAGCTGTCGTCCGATCGCACGACTTCCTCCTGCTTCTGCACCATGGATGCAATAGAGATGCCGTGACTCGCTAAGATCTCACCAATGGACGCGATGACACCTGGTCGATCAGTCGCTGCGATACTAAGAAAAAACTCACTTGAAACATCGCCCATTCGCCGAGCTTGGAGCGGCTTGCCACCAATACCAGGCTGTTGATATAGACCTGACGCAATATTGGTAAGGTCAGCAATTACGGAAGAAGCAGTCGCGTGTCCGCCAGCCCCAGGTCCAGTGAATCGCAGTACACCTGTGTTCGTGGTGCCTAGCTGAACGGCGTTCTCAACATCATTCACTCTTGCCAATAGATTGTCTTTCGGGACTAACGCGGGATGGACACGCATTTCGATCACGTCGTCTTCCTGTCGACCGATCGCTAAGTGCTTAATCGAGTATCCGAATTCGTCGGCGTGACGAATGTCGTCGATGGTGATGTCCTGAATCCCTTCGCAATACACTTCATCGATCTCGATCGGCACGTCGAACGCGAGCGCGACCAGAATTGCGAGCTTCTGAGCCGCGTCCATTCCGCCAACGTCGAACGTAGGGTCGGCTTCTGCATAACCGAGTTCCTGAGCACGGCGCAGTGCGTCCTCGAACGCAACCCCTTCCTCCGACATCGCGGTCAGAATGTAGTTGCACGTCCCATTAATGATCCCTGTTATCCAATTGACGCTATTCGCAGGGAATCGAGTTTTGAGCGCCGCGATGATTGGGATTCCTCCGGCAACCGCAGCTTCAAACGCCAACGGTACATGACGTTCGCGAGCGATTTCCAGCAACTCATTGCCGTGCGTTGCGAGAACCGCCTTATTCGCAGTTATGACGCCACGTCCGCGATTTAGGCAAGCCTTGATTAAATCGTACGCCGCATCCGTTCCCCCGATCAGTTCGATCACCAGGTCCAAATCGTCGTCGTTGACTAGATCGTCGAGGTCCGTACTAAACGGGATCGAGCCTAGCGCTGCTTCTTCACGAAGTCGTCTGCTCGCAACTCGCGTTACGCATAGTGGTTTCGCTGCAATTGCACTGAGTCGCTCGGAATTCGTACTCGCGAGCTCTAATAGCCCTTGCGCGACAACCCCTAATCCAGCAATTCCTACGTTTATTGACAAGCTTGATACGCGTTAACTAAGACCAGCACAGCGGCTAACAAGCCGCATACGAAGCCCGAATTGTAGCTTGGAGTCGGCGTGTTGGCATCCATAGCACAAAGCCGTTACTAATTCACGTTACTAGACGATGCTCAATTCATTTCAAGCGCCTTCAATCAACGACAAATCCGTTCATATATGCGCGTTTATCATTCACGGCGAATCAACGCTAACGAACTCTCCTTGTGTATCTTCAAGGTGAATCGCACAAAAGTAGCTTGTATTGGTTCAACTTGGGAAGGAAGAGGGTTGCTGTAGATGGCGGAACGAACGGCTAAACTGTCGGTAGACGGAAACGAAATCGATCTACCGGTACTTTCGCCGTCGGAAGGCTACGACGCCATCGATATCGGCGTACTAATCCGCGAAGGGTACGTCACATACGATCCTGGGTTCATGTCGACCGCATCATGTGAGTCAACGATTACCTACATCGACGGCGACGAGGGAATCCTTCTTCATCGCGGTTATCCTATCGAGCAGCTTGCTGAGCAATCCAATTACCTGGAATTGACGTATCTCCTGCTATTCGGCAAGTTACCCAATCCCTCAGAATTCGAGGGATACAAAGCGAAGATTCGGCAAGAGACGGTCGTCGACGAACGGCTTGTCGCTTTGTGCTCAAGCCTACCTCGTGATGCTCATCCAATGGGAGTCGTATGCTCGTTAGTCGGTGCGATGTCTGCGATCTACCACAATGAAGTCGATATCACGGACGCAGCCTGTCGCGACCAAGTGGCGATTCGGCTAATTGCACAGATACCAATCTGTGCCGCAATCGCATATCGTCATTCAGTCGGGAAACCGATGCTTCCTGCGAATCCTGATCTTGATTACGCAGAGCATTTCCTACATCTCATGTTCTCTGAGGAAGAAGACTCACCTGTAAATCCCGTACTCGCAAAAGCCATGGACCGCATATTTCTGTTACATGCGGATCATGAACAGAACGCATCTACCTCAACCGTGCGGTTAGCTGGTTCAACCGACGCGAATCCATACGCGAGCATCGCTGCCGGAATAGCGGCGCTCTGGGGTCCTTCACATGGTGGTGCAAACGAAGCAGTTTTGGCAATGTTGAACGACATCGGCTCTCTAGACAAGATCGGCGACTCCGTCGCCAAAGCCAAAGATCCTGATGACCCGTTCCGCATCATGGGATTCGGACATCGCGTTTACAAGAACTATGACCCGCGCGCGAAGGTCATGCAACAGACTTGCGACGAGGTGTTGAACGAGCTCGGTATCGAATCTGATCCAATCCTTCAGATGGCTCGTGCACTTGAGAGAATCGCACTGGAAGACCAGTACTTCGTGGAACGAAGGCTCTACCCTAACGTCGATTTCTATTCTGGGATCATTCTCAAGGCAATGGGGATTCCGGTTGAGCTCTTCACCGTCATATTCGTGACTGGCCGCACGTCTGGTTGGATCGCACAATGGAAAGAGCTCGTCAGCGAGTCTTACAAGATTGGCCGCCCGCGACAGATGTATACGGGGGATTGCAGTCGCGACTACGTGCCGATTGAGGCGCGTTAGGTAGATTCACACCCGACCATGAACACGGACGGGACTTTCCAGTGAAATCGGTTTTCTACTGTCTGAGCGGTCCTGCGGGACAAGCGGCGAATGAGATCGTTGACGTCATCGCGGTTAGTGCCGTGTTTGATCAACCCATTGCCGTCGCCTTTATCGGAGATGGTGTATGGCAGCTGTTTGATCAGACTATCACCGAAGACGGGAAGAACACCACCAAATTCTTGTCCGCACTACCTTCGTTTGACGTTTCGGAATTCATGGTCGAAAAGGAGAGTTTGAACAGTCAATACCTCCTCGGACGATTCGACGAACTTCGTGCGAACGACGAAACATCGTTTCTGACGTATGTCGAAGTTAAGGACCGTGACACGATCCTGACTCGCATGAGGGATTTCGATATGGTCGTTACCGACTAATGCTACACCTCGTTCAAGCTCGACCAGGACTCACCAAGTGCAAAGAGAGCGTCCGTCCAGGTGATGATGTCGTGTTCATTGGGGACGGTGCGATCTGTGCTGAGCCCATCGAGAGTTGTCGAGTATTTATCCAAGTAGACGACGCAAAACGATGTGGCGTGAGCATCCCTACACTCTGTGAACCTTGTAGTATGAGCGACTTAGTTGAGCTTGTCGTTAAGCACGACCAATCTGTGTCGTGGCGCTAGTTCACCAAACCTTCAAAACCAATTAAACTCCGTCTAAACGCTCGAGGAGGTACACCATGGTAGAGGTAGTTTCATCTTTCGAAGGCGGATGCCGATGTGGACAGATTCGTTATTCGTGCTCAAGTACACCTGTTTTCACCGCGCACTGCCATTGCCGCGACTGCCAATATGCATCAGGTGGTGGCTTCTCTACGATCGTTGTTGTAGCAACGTCTGGAGTTGACATGAGTGGCGATCTTGGTGGCTTCACGGTTACTGCGGACAGTGGGAACGAGTTGACGCGCAAATTCTGTACGAAGTGCGGAACCCCGATCTTGACCGAAATGCTCTCGAATCCTCAATTTATGGTGCTCAAGGCTGGAACTCTCGATGATCCCTCTTGGTTAAAACCCACCGTCCATATCTGGACGTCGAGTGGTCAACCGTGGACGGAGGACATCGGCGAGCTACCGCGATTCGAGAAAAGCCCAGACTAAACAATAGTCTGACTCCCCTACCGTTGTACGTTGTTGGATTGATAACAGCACGGGATCAAGCGCTCAGCTCCCTATGCGCATGAGTGAACGAATACTCTGTTTCGGATTCAATACGAAATTCCAGAAGGAACTCATCGACGCGTGGACTTCTGAGCTCGACGTGACGAAGGTAGACCTTGTGCTTCTTTCAAGCAAATCTTGCCCTAACGTCGAACAACACGCCGATACCGCTATTGAGTCCGCGCGCCGTATCCCAGCTAGCTTGGTCGGTGAGAAACTAAAACTACGCTTCCTGCGACTGCAATACAACTGGATTTATCAACAGCTAGAAAAGTCGCTGCCCGATCGAGTATTGATTTACAACGGCTTGAATGGTGTGAACTATCTCGTGAGTGCAGCGTGTAAAGAGCTTGAGGTACCTCAACTCTACTTTGAACGAGCGCCGCTGCAGGATCGAGTTCAGATCGATGCGAACGGTGTGAATTTCCAGTCGAGTATCCCGACTGACATAGAGTTCTACCGTAACCTAGCTGAGGACGAGTTTGCTGATTACAGCGGCGCTGACTATGTGAACGCTCACCTCGTGACGGATGAACCAACAAGAGCTGGTGATCCTCGAGGTACCGAGGATTTGCGCTCGAAGTCGTACGTGTTTTGTCCGCTTCAGGTACCTCGGGATACGCAAGTGACAGTATTCGGTGGTTGGATCAAGAGTATCCCGCACCTTCTAGATAGCCTGAATACTGCATCGAAGCAACTTCCAGACGACGTTCATCTTCGGATAAAGCAGCACCCCAGCAGTCCAGTCTCATTCGAACAACGAATCGAGTCGTACGACAACCCAAAGATTGTCCTCGACAACGAACATGATGTCTATGACTTGGTTGCCCATTCTCAAGGTGTGGTTACCATCAATTCGTCCGTGGGTCTCGAAGCGTTTCTTTTCGAAAAGCCGGTCGTCACGATCGGACGGGCACTGTATTCGTTTGGTGATATGGCGACACGAGCGACAGATGTGGACAGCCTTTGCGAGGCGATGGCTACTTTCCCTAGTCTAAACTGGTCGCGCCTGGAACGAGACCGCTTCGTCAAATTCCTGTTCTTCTGGTTTCCACCGATGCAAGCAGTTCTGAGCAGGAAGTACACACCAAAAGACATGCAACTTCGAGACCAGAAGTTCAGATCGTTAATTGCTAGTGATCGTTAGTTTTCGCGGATTGGAAACGATCTAAACGAGCGATTACTAGAGAAGCGCAGCTCGAGGAGTTACACCTTTATTTTTTCTCGTCGACCTGACGCAGTCGTTCGATGAGACTCGAGGTGTCCCAACGACTTCCACCTAACGCCTGCACTTCTGCGTAGAACTGGTCTACCAACGCGGTCATCGGTAATCGTGCATCGACCTCACGAGCGATATCCAGCGCAATCGCAAGGTCCTTGCGCATCCAGTTTACGGCGAAGCCATAGTCAAATTTCCGCGCTGCCATCGTCTCCGCACGATTCACCATTTGCCAGGATCCCGCTGCGCCATTTTTGATGATTTCAACGACTTCGTTGATGTCGAGCCCGGCCTTCTCTGCTAGATGGAATCCTTCAGCTAAACCTTGAACGACGCCTCCGATACAGATCTGATTAACCATCTTCGTCAACTGACCAGAACCTGCCCCACCCATGAGTTTGACACTCTTCGTGTAGCAGTCGATGACGGGTTCAGTCCTGTCGAAAATTGCTTGTTCACCGCCCACCATGATCGTCAATTCGCCGTTGTCTGCCCCAGCTTGTCCGCCACTAAGTGGTGCATCCAAGAAATGTGCTCCTGCCTCCTTGCTCGCTTGCGCAAGCTCACGGGCGAGATTTGGTGAGTCGGTCGTGTGATCTACGAATACGGCATCCTGCTGAATCGAAGCAAGAATCCCAGTGTCGCTGTAGGACACACTCCGTACATCGTTGTCGTTGCCGACGCACATGAATACGAATTCAGCTCCGTCTGCCGCCTCTGCTGGCGTCGGTTTAGCCGTTCCCGTGTGCTGTGTTAGCCACTCAGCGGCACGTTCACCAGTACGGTTGTAAATGGTCACTTCATGACCTGCCGCAGCTAGATGACCCGCCATCGGGAAGCCCATTACTCCCAATCCAACGAACGCGACGCGATGTCCCACACTTCTCTCCGAAACCTCAAATTAGCACCAACAAAACAAGCCGATTTGCATGTCAGGTAGCGGTCGGCGCGTATAAGCATTTAACATAGCGCAAATGTTGGAATCCAAGCACACATGAGCAGCGACAAGGCTGCACAAAAACATCAGTCTATTCCTTCAATCGATCGGTTGTTAAACGAACCGTATCTCGAGGACATTGTTGAAACCTGGGGACGTGAGTCCGTTCGAGAAGCGCTTCGCTCGATTCAAAATCGCATCCGAGCTGACGAAGCGTCACCCGAGACTGAAAACATCGATTCGTTCTACCGAGATGAAGTCGAGCTTTGGTTAGCGACTGAGCGTATGCCCGGATATCGACGCGTGTTCAACCTCACTGGAACGATCCTCCACACCAACCTTGGTCGGGCTCGAATCGACGAAAGTATGTTCGACCGCGTAAAGCCGCTCGTGACGCAACCCGCGACGATCGAATTCGACATTAGAACAGGGAGTCGCGGTCAACGTGAGGAATCAGTATGTGAACGGCTATGTCGACTCGTTGATGCCGAAGCTGCAGCGATCGTGAATAACAACGCAGCTGCGGTTCTGATTCTCTTGCATACATTGGCGCGTGACCGTCAAGTCGTAGTTTCCCGTGGCGAACTCATTGAAATCGGTGGTAGTTTTCGCTTGCCTGAAATCATGCAAGCCGCGGGTTGCCACCTAGTCGAGGTTGGAACGACGAATCGTACGCACCTGAACGACTATGAACGCGCAATTGCGAAACAAACAGCACTGTTGCTCAAAGTACATCCGAGTAACTACCGCATCCAAGGGTTTACGAAGGAAGTAGGCACAAAAGCACTCAGCCAACTTGCGAACGAACACAACGTGCCGTGTGCCGTTGACTTAGGAAGCGGCGCGTTGATTGATACACGTCAACTCGGATTACCAAGTGAACCTTTACCTGGGGACGTGTTACGCGACGGTGCTGATTTGGTTACGTTTTCTGGTGACAAGCTCCTTGGTGGTCCGCAAGCGGGATTGCTCGTCGGCTCTAAAACGCTGATCGATAGGATCAACGTCAATCCTATGAAACGTACACTTCGAACATCTAAATTAACACTCGCGCTGTTAGACGAAACACTTAAGGCGTACGAAGACGGGGAGCACGTCCGCGAAAACGTGCCGACATTACGCACTCTATCGATGCCTCTCAGCGAGCTTCAATCACGTGCCAAGCAAATTCACGCATGCCTCGCAGAACGCTTGTCTACCGAAATCACCATCGACATTGAAACAAGCGATGCCGAAGTCGGTAGTGGCGCAATGCCAGGTCACTCGATCCAATCAGTAGCAGTCACACTGCGAGCGAAAGCGAACGCCACAACCCAAGAACTCTTCAATTCGCTTCGAACATTGCCAATCCCGGTCATTGGTCGAATGTATAAGGGCGCGATTCATCTCGATGTGCGGGGTGCAGAACCACTTGATGAATTCATCAAGAACCTAGACTCGATGCCGTGATCATCACGCTTGCCGGACACGTCGATCATGGCAAGACCGCGATCGTTCAAGCGCTCACTGGAATCAACACTGATCGTCTGAAAGAAGAACAAGCACGCGGTTTAACTATCGATCTGGGATTTGCCTACTCGACGATTGATTCGCAACGTATCGGATTTGTCGACGTACCCGGTCATCACCGATTCATTCACAACATGATCGCCGGTGTAGCGAATCAACAACATGCGTTACTGGTCATCGCAGCTGATGACGGGATCATGCCTCAGACAATCGAGCACGTACAAATCCTTCAACTCTTAGGCGTACGGTCAGGCACGATCGTCCTGAATAAGGTTGATCTCGTTTCGGAGGACCGGCTACGCGAATGCCATATCGCGATACGAGAATTTACGCGAGACCGATTTCTCCAGGACGCGTCGATATTCGACGTTGCAGCGCCTGCCCGTCGAGGAATCGATGCACTTCGAACGCACCTCGTTGAGACGGCAGGTCAATTCGATTCGTCGATGAGGGACCAACCTTTTCGACTCGCCATAGATCGATCTTTCAGTCTCCGAGGTGTTGGTACCGTCGTCACAGGTACGGTTACATCTGGCAAGGTCACGATCGGCGATGAGGTCCACCTTACCGCGACAAACGATCGAGTTCGCATTCGTAGTCTGAATGTTCAAGGACTTGACGCAGAGACTGCTGTCGGCGGCGATCGATGCAGTCTCAACATTGCTGGCACAGATGTCAAAGAAGCTGCTCGTGGTGATTGGTTGCTTTCACCGGCTCACGATTTTCCGATTCGTCGAGTGTCGATTGACCTCACTATTCTCAACGACTTTCCTCGTGCGATTAAGCATTGGTCCTCGGTACATGTCTATCACTTGACTGACCACACGGAAGCGCAACTTGCGTTGTTAGAAGGCAACGCTAAAGAACCTGGTACCTCTACTCTAGCCGAGCTTCACTGCAACGAAGACATGCACTTCAAGGCAGGAGATCGAGTAATTCTTCGCGACCGCGATCTTTCTCGAACACTCGGGGGTGCAACCGTACTTTCATACTCTCATGATCCTAGTACGCGACGACGGTCTGAATCTAATCTATCGTTCTTGAGAACAATCAGCGGAGCGATTCAACGACAGAATCATGCAACGTCGTTAGAAACGCATACGTCTCTCGGATTGATAAATATCGACGAATTTGCACGCTTTCAGCTATGTGCACGCGAGGACCTAATCAGCACATTAGAAAGCGACGCGGTCGAATTTACCGAGGAAGTAGCCATCAGTTCCAAGAATTTCCGGGAGGTATCCGCGGAAGTGCTAAAGACCGTTGAGGAGTTTCATGACTCGCATCCTACGCAGGAAGGCATGACGATCTCACAACTAGACCAGAAACTCCCGACGAACCTGAGGAACCTCCAGTTCGTTCTAGATCGGTTGGTAGAGCGGAACTCGCTTCGACATATCGCCGGTCAGTATGCGATGATCGAGCATAAGGCACAAGGACCCTCGTACGACACATCACTATTCGATCAAGTGCGGCCGATGTTCGATGCCGAACAACCCGTTTCGCTTGGTGACGTCGCAAAGCGTTTACATATCCCTTTCAATGAGATCGAAAACGCGATGCGACCAATGGTCGCCGCAAATGCACTCGTGCAAGTCAATAAGAATCGGTACTTCACGCCTGAACGAATTGAAGAGCTGCAGCAAATCGTGTCAGAGCTCGGAGAAAGTAATCCATTTACCGTACGAGAATTTAGAGACACCAGTGGTCTCGGACGTAACCTAGTTATCGATGTACTTGAGTACTTTGATCGACGACGCATTACTCAAAGACGCGGTGATTCTCGCGTCCTTCTACCAAGCCGAGATTAGGTCGCGTTCATTCGAGCATTCGAATTTGAAGCGATAGCCTCCGTGTCTGGCATCGACTTCTCATTAATCGGCAATCGATAGGGTGTTTTCATACGGAGAAGCTCTGACCCTAAACCTACTACGCAATCGATCCGTTCCGCATTAGACGGTGCTAAATTCCAGGATAAACAACGTTAAATTCCATATTAAACAACACGAAATTCCATATTAGACGCAAGCGATTGCCAAGTAGAACAGCGATTACTATCGGTCCGAAATATACTAATTATTGAATCAAATCAATACGTTAAGTGGATAAATCTACCTATTATTACAGTCAATCCAGACGTTGTATTCCGCAAGACTAGGCGGTCTATGGAACGAGTGCGTGTTCGCGCGTGTCTCTAAACGTGATATCTTCCCAACGCTCTTGAGTTAGCTGTAAATTCGCTCGAGAGGTCGCTAGCAACACTAATTGATCATCCCCGTCGAGTGCCAGTTGTGCGTTGGCTTTGGACCTGAACTCCTCTAGCCGACTCTCGTCGTCCGCGTACACCCAACGAACGGTGAAGATGTCGCTGTTTTCGTAGACACACTCCGCACCATATTCCTCCTCTAAGCGGAACGCGACGACATCGAACTGCAGTGTCCCAATCGCACCAATAATGATCTCGTTCCGATTCAGCGGAATGAATACCTGAGTTGCCCCTTCCTCAGACAACTGCCGCACACCTTGTGATAGGCGTTTTACTTTGGTCGGATCTTTAACTCGAACACGTCGGAAGAGTTCGGGTGCGAAATTCGGAATTCCTCGAAACGATATTGGCTCACCTTCCGTAAACGAATCACCGATTCGAATCGTCCCATGATTGTGTAATCCGATGATGTCGCCTGGAAAAGCTTTTTCTGTCTGTTTTCTTTCGCCCGCCATAAACGTAAGCGCGTTTGCGATTTTGACATCTCGCGCCAAACGAACGTGTCGCATTCGCATACCTTTCCGATACTGACCAGAACAAACACGCAAGAACGCAATGCGATCTCGGTGTTTCGGGTTCATATTCGCTTGGATCTTGAAGACGAATCCGGAGAAATCCGTATTCGAAGGCTCTATAGAATCACTCAAAGTCATTCTTTGTTGTGGTGGCGGCGCAATCGAAACAAATTGATCCAACAAGTGGTCAATGCCAAAGTTCTGTAACGCGGAACCGAAATAAACCGGTGCACGCTCACCCGCTAGATACGCATTCAAATCAAACGGATGACTCGCGCCACGCACCAGCTCGAGCTCCTCTGCAAATTCGTCGTAGTCTGACCCTAACCAATTGCGAGAGTCCTCACTCTCCAATGATCCATGCTTTGGATACTCGTGCAACGATGAACCAAACCCGTGTTCGTATTCAGTGAACGCGTCCTCTTTTACGTGATAGGTTCCTCTAAACGAACGTCCTGAGCCAACCGGCCAAGTCATCGGAGCACATTCGATCGAGAGTTCACTTTCGATGTGATCGATAAGCTCAATCGGTGGAAGTGCTTCTCGGTCAAGCTTGTTGATGAACGCCAGGATCGGCATGTCACGCGACCTACAGATCTCAAGCAACTTCCTCGTACGGTCTTCTACACCTTTTGCAGCGTCAATTACCATCACTGCGGAATCAACCGCAGTTAGAGTTCGGTAAGTGTCTTCGGAAAAGTCCTCGTGACCCGGCGTATCAAGCAGATTGATGACTCGATCTCGGTAATCGAACTGCATGACCGAGGTCGTCACAGAAATTCCTCGTTCTGCTTCCATTGCCATCCAATCTGATCGAGCCTGACGTCCCGTTTTCTTCGCTCGAACATCACCAGCAAGTTGAATCGCATTACCGAGTAGGAGCAGTTTTTCGGTAACCGTTGTTTTTCCGGCATCCGGGTGCGAAATGATTGCGAACGTTCGACGAGACGCGATTTCTTGCTTTAGTGAACCAGATTCCGACATATCGGCGTTAGATTGAATTCTCTGAAAGGTCGCGTTGCTACGCGTTGACGACCGGTCGCAATGAACGATTGACCATATCGAGCGCCGCCACGCCGTTCGTTGGTAGTTCTTTTCTGAGTCGTTCCAAGCAGGCACGCATGTGCTCACGTCGATGCTCATCATGACGATTCAGGTATGCGAACTGTTGGATGCCACGTCGAACGACTGAGCCGTGTTCAGCAGCATCCTTGATCAATCGATCGGTGTAAAACTGATAGCCACTCCCGTCACTCAAATGGAAGTTCTCCCAGTTCTCCGAAAAGGTATGGAAAACAGCACGCCATCGATTTGGCGTCGGTGACTCAAGCAACCCCATATCTTCAAGTGTCGCAATGCGATCAATTGCGTTTAAGGTAGGTGCACCTACAAGCGCAGTAATCCAACGTTCGAGCACCAGCGACTCATCCTTGAATCGATCGTAAATCTCGGTTGAAACGTCATCTTTCAAGACGTCTTGACCTTCAATGCGTAGAAGCAATCTGAAATATGCGAGACGGTCAGTTAGGTTGTCGGCATCTCTCGTAAGAGTCGCAAGTTCGTTCGCGAAGTTAGGTCGATCTTCATCAGCCGTCTGGGCAAGTAGATACCGGTATGCCACGGCACGGAGCTGCCGCGTAGCGATCTGACCGGAGCTGGGCTCATAAGGTTCAGTGACGACATTCGCGTCAGCGACTTCGCGCCATTTATCGACGAATTCACTGCCTAGTTCTTTGAATAGGAGATTTTTGCCGTCGATGATCGTTTCAACTGGGGTCCCTATATTCAGATCTAGAACGCGACCCTCACTCGGACCCGACAATTCGATCGCAATGATGCGTCTACTTTCAGCATCTTGTGATCCATCTTGAACACGGTCTAATCTCATCTCAACTAAACTCGCGAGCGCATCGTAGTACGTGCCACGCTCCATGATTGCGCCAGCGAATACCTGCTCTGAGGCGTCGTAACGACTGAATCGATTCGTGTCACGAAGCGCTAACTGTGTGAGTCGATTAATGTCAGCTTGACCATCCGACGCGTTGACGTAACGGACTTCAACTGGCGCGGAGAAATCTCTGAGGACACTTACCTGTGTACCGTCCGGCACGTTATCAAACTGGATCGTTGCCTCAGCTGACTTCAATAGGAAAACGAGTGTTCCGTCGAACTGCGGATTGCTGTATTCAAGGTCGGTCGTGATTTGAATGTTTACTTCATCGTCTTTCTCGCCTGCAGCACCTAGTAGATCCATGCCCTCGACACTTACGAGACCGACACCTAGCGGAATTTCAAGCACCGTCTCTTCGGAATTGCTCACGACGGAAGAGATCGACTGCTTTATGGTCAAGAGAACGGTCTCCCCGTCGCGCGATTCACGGATATCTAAGACCGGTGTACCTGTCGTCGAATACCAATGCTTGAATTGCGACAGATCTCGGTCCGACGTCTCTGCAATCGCTGCGACGAAGTCGTCGATAGTGACTGCCGCACCATCGTGTTTCTCAAAGTAGTGGTTCGTGGCTTCCCGCCATTCACCTGCACCCAACATGTTCGAGAGCATGTAGCCAACTTCAGCACCACCTTCGTAAATCGTGCGGGTGTAGTAGTTCGCTGGTACTTCCATTTCAACCGGTCGCACCGGATGACCTAAACCGCACTGCGCCTCTGGAAACTGCTCACGTCGTAGCATCGCCGCATCAAGAATGCGATTGACATCAAATCCGTTCATAAACCGCGAAAACGTCTGGTCTCGTAAGACGGTGAATCCTTCTTTCAGTGAGAGTTGGAACCAATCTCGTACCGTAACGCGGTTACCTGAATAGTTATGAAAGTACTCGTGCCCGACGACGCTCTGAATGCGTTCGTAGGTTTCATCGGTCGCAATATCAGGATCCGCGAGCAACACGAGATTGTTAAAAACGTTTAACGATTTGTTCTCCATCGCGCCGAACACAAATCGCTCAACCGCGACGATGCCGAAGCGATCCAGGTCATACACTCGATCGTATGCGAGTTCATCCCACCGCATCGCGTCCTTGAGGCACGTCATCGCCCAAGTGCAATACCGAATCGACTTGGGGTCCGAATAAATCGTCAGATCAACCGTTTTGCCGTCTCTCGTCCTGAATTCCGAATGCAACGACGATAGGTTCCCAGCCGCAAGAGCAAATAAATAGCAAGGCTTAGCCCAAGGATCGTTAAAAGTCTTGGCGTGGCGCGACTCGGAGATTTCCTCCGAATCCACCTCGTCACCATTGGACAGTAGTACCGGAAATCGATCTCTGTCCGCTTCTATACGAACCGTCCATTTCGATAGCACGTCGGGACGATCCGGATAGAACGCGATCTTTCTAAATGATTCGTCTTCACATTGGGTAATCAGTGTATCGCCACTTCTGTAAAGACCATCGACCGCATGATCGGGAATGCGAAGCTCCTGTCGGATTCGAAGCACGCAAGCGTCTGGAACATCGTGAATCGTCAATCCTGTTCCATCGCATTGAAATTCGTTATTCGAGAGTGCGACACCGTCTACTTGGACCTCCTGCAACGTTAGTCCGTAACCATCTTGTTCAACGTCACCGCCGTGTAGAAATATGGATTTTTCGGTTGACCCAGTTTTGCGTTGGACATCGAGCTTCGATTCGATGATCAGGTGATCGTCTTGAATCTGTATGTCGAGATGGGTGTTTGGCAGTTCGTAGTCGTACGGCTTCCAATCATCTAAAGAGGGCATATTTCGCCTACAAGCTCAAGTATCGGGAATGCGTAAAGTGTAAACCGAGCGTCAAGCTTGAACGCATTTGGAGCGCCAAAGTGAAGCAAAAACCTCTATGGAATGTCTGAGTTTGATCGGACTCGGCAGTCGAAATGCGCCAGTAAAATCCTTCGCTTCACTGCTCGGACGAACCTTCCAATATGGCACAGCCGCTCCGCATTGGTACGCTTGGCGCAGCGATGATCACGCCGAATGCTCTGACCGATCCAGCATCAAAAAACGAGGACGTGGTCGTTGTCGCAGTCGCTGCGCGAGACCGAGCGAGAGCCGAGACGTTCGCTTCGCGACACGGGATCGAAACTGTATACGACAGTTACGATGACGTGATTGCTGATCCCACACTCGATGCGATCTACAACCCTTTACCCATCAGCCACCACCGGGAATATTCCATCAAGGCGCTTCGGTCCGGGAAGCACGTGCTATGCGAAAAGTCGTTTTCGCTAAACGCTTCCGAGGCGCGTGAAATGGCTGCAGTCGGCGACGAAACCGGTCTCGTCCTCATCGAAGCATTTCACTATCGCTATCACCCCGTTTTTCATAAGGCACTCGAAATCGTCGACAGCGGCGTACTCGGAAAACTTCAACATATTGACGCGCAATTTATCGTTGGTACACCGAATAAAGAGAACATCCGCATGATTTACGAGACGGGTGGCGGAGCAACGATGGACATGGGTTGTTATCCAATCTCTTGGATTCGACACATCACGCGTCAAGAACCCCGCGTGACGAACGCGACGGCCGTCGAAGGCGATCCGCAAATCGATCTAAGTCTCGAAGTCGAGTACGAGTTCGACGACGGTCTTACGGCGAAGACGACTGGCGCGATGAATCAGCGGACGTTTGCCGCCGACATGACGGTATCGGGTTCCAACGGTGAACTCTATGTCCGGAATCCGCTTGTACCGCAGCACGGTAACCAGGTAAAGCTAACGATTGGCGGCAGTGTAGAGTTCGATGAAGAACTCACGCGGCGGCCAACATATGAATACCAGTTAGAAGTGTTTGTCGACGCCGTTCGAAATGGCACGTCAATGCCCACCGACGCACACGACGCGATTAAGCAGATGGAAGTGATCGACGCGGCATACACCGCAGCGGGTCTTAAACCCAGGGGTACTTAGCAGACTCTACGACAACAGTCTAACCGTGGCTTTAGCTTTGGACAAGATACTGTCCATGTATTTGTCTAGATCGAATTCCTGATGACCCATCGCGCCGACTAAGTAGCGCTTGTAAACACCTTGCGAGATCGCGGCTAATCGCCAATGAGAGAATGCTCGATAGTAGTTGATCTCTTCCAGTGAACGGCCTGTTTTCTCTTCATAGATCTCACAAAGCTCCTGTCGAGTCGGAAAACCTCCAATGCCGGTCGGTGCAGTATCCGATGACGGGTCGCCTGGTTCAGCCCAGGTGTTAAGCAAATAACCAACGTCAGCGAGCGGATCACCGAGCGTACATAGCTCCCAATCAAGTAGTGCGGCCATCTTCCCATCTTTGATCAGCATGTTGCCGACCCGATAGTCGCCATGTACGATCGTAGCGCCAATCTGTTCAGGTTTTCTCTCGTGTAGTAGCTCAAGACTCCGGTCCATATCTGGGATTTCGTCAGTCTTCGTCGCGAGCCACTGCTGCGTCCATCTCTTGAGTTGTCGTCCGAGGTAATCCTCTTTCTTCGCGAGCTGACCAAGTCCAATCGCTTCAATATCGGTCGAATGCAAATCCGCCAACACCTCAATGACGTGTAGCCCAAACGAGCGGCGATCCTCGTCGCTCAACTGCTCTAGCACCTCTGGTGTATGAGGGACGATACCCTCAATGAACTCCATGACGTAAAACGGTTGATCATTTATGGATTTGTCTTCGCACAGGGCATATGTCTTAGGAACGGGCACGTTCGAATCACCGACAGCGGTGATGATGCGATGTTCGCGACTCATATCGTGAGCGCTTTCAAGGATATGACCCAGAGGCGGACGACGCAGGACGAACGCTCGATCGTTTTGATCTACGAATCGATATGTTAGGTTGGAGTGCCCACCTGCGATTAATTCGAACTCAAGCGGCAGCGCGAGGTCATTGATTTCATTTTCAAGCCAAGCGCTGACAGCTTCTTCTCGAATACCTTCAACCATCTTTCGTGTCCTTTGTTACTACTGGTTTACCTGAACGAGTGACATCACTCAATTCATAGTCTCGCCGGGGATTGAGAGGATAAATGGCTCAATCGGTACGCGATACCACTCACCTACATCGTCTCGAAAGTTATAGTGACCTTCCATCGTACCAAATGAAGATTCAATGACTGCAGCACTCGTGTATTGAAACCCCTCACCCGGTTCCAAGCGAGGTTGTTTACCGACTACCCCATCGCCATCGACGATCTCAACATCGTTCTCAATGCCCGATGTGATCTCCCAATGACGGTCGACTAACTGCATTGGGATCTGTCCGTTGTTTTGTATTGTGATCGTGTACGCGAAGACCCACCTGAGATCGTTGGGATTCGACTCGTGTCTTAGGTATTGCACGTTAACCGACACAGAAATGTCCCGGTAAATACGAACGCTATCAGTCACTAAACCACGCAGATTGAGTAAGCGTTTTATTCTATGGCTTTATCGTCTTTATGAAATCCAGTACAACTGTGTCGAATCGATAGTTCGGTGAGCTTACCTGAATTTCTAGCCGGTCTCGAGACGCTAGCTAGTCGTTCACTCACAAGCTATGTGCGACAAGTAGCGAACAGGAGCACAGGCACCAGAGCCAATAAGACTACAGCATCAAGGTCGGTACGCGATTCGCGTCAGACTCTCGGTTCGATGCCATAACATTGCGACCGATCTTGCGAGAACTTTCGATGTCAATACTCAAAACAAACGAAGATCTTCGGTCCGTCATCGGAGCGAAAATCCCGGGCTTGGAAGACAAAGTAATCGACCACATCGATGAATTTGCCGCCGACTACATCGCCCACAGTCCATTTATCGTCATGGCGACGACAGATTGTGAAGGGAACTGCGATGCCTCACCGAAAGGAGATGCACCAGGATTTGTCCAAGTTCTTGACCCTAAAACGATTGTCATTCCCGATCGACCTGGTAACAAACTCGCGTACGGCCACGAGAATATCTTGAGTAGTGGCAAGATTGGCTTGTTGTTTTTCATCCCTGGCACTCGGGAGACGTTGCGGGTTAATGGAACTGCTCAGCTCGACTCTTCGGCTGAATTGCGCGAGGAATTGGCCGCACGAGGTAAAGACGCAGTATTGGCGATCCGAGTAACCGTAGAAGAGTGCTTCTTCCATTGTGGTAAAGCGGTGATTCGATCCAATCTATGGCAAACAGAAAAGTGGGAATCTCCGTATCGTGTTTCGTTTGGTGAGATGTACGCGAAGCGCAAGAACGCAGGTAATGATGTGATTGAGGCCGTCGATAACTCGATCGCCAACGACTATAAAAATAACCTTTGAACGGCGTTCAATTCGATGTGAAAAAATAACTGACGATGAACGGTACTTGACCTTTTCTAAGGTACCGTATTTTTGGAAAATTGACGCTAGCAGATCCTCGTAAGATCCGTCAACCTGTTTCGATCCAACTCCAATCGACACTTCATTTGATCTTGGTTTAGATACCGCCTATTAACAACGGAATCCGTGAATGACTGCGTGGCCGTATATCCACAACGAAAACGTCAAAAACATCGTACGAAGCGATGGGTGCTACCTGTATCAGGACGATGGCAAACGCCTCTTGGACGCATGCGGAGGCGCGATTGTCACGAACATAGGTCATGGGCGTCACGAGGTAGCCGATGTAGTCGCTAAATCGACGCTAAACACGGGCTACGTCATCCCGCCGTGGTTGACGCCAGAGCGTGAAGCATTGGTCGAGCGATTAACACGTGATTGGTTGCCGCCAGATATGTCGCACATCCACACAACATGTGGCGGATCGGAGGGCAACGAAGCTGCGATGAAAATTGCGGTTCAATACCATGCGGCACAAGGTAAAACTGAGAAGTGCAAGATTGTTGGCCGCAATGTGTCCTATCACGGCACCACGATCACCACCTTAGCCGTCGGTGGTCACGAGTCTCGCAAAACCGGTCTCAAACACGCACTGCAAATCCATCCATCGGTGGAAGCGCCGTATCTCCTGAGATGTGAGGCATCGGATCCTACCGCTCATTACGTTCAGCAATTTATCGATGGTGTTGAGAAGGAAGATCCTGCGACAGTGGCTGCGCTCATAGCCGAACCGATTACAGGAGCAAGCGGTGGTGCCCTCGTGCCGCCTGATGGTTATTGGGATCAAGTGTCTGCATACTGTAGAGAACACGACATCCTGATCATCAGTGACGAAGTAATGACGGGCTACGGTCGGACGGGTACGCGCTTCGGTTACCAGCATTGGGACTTCGAGCCTGACATCTTGGTTGGCGGAAAAGGTCTCGCTGGTGGATACGCACCGATTACGGCAGTCGCTAGCAAAGATAGAGTCGCCGAACACCTCGCGAGTGCCGGATTCGACGTGATGTTTCACACATTCTCGGCGCATCCAGCTGCGTGTGCGGCAGCAGATAAAGTTCTACAAATTCTCGATGAAGAAGATTTGGTCGCTCAAGTGAAACCCAAAGGGGAAGTTCTTACAACCCAGCTCCACGGGGCATTCTCCAACCATCCGCACGTCGCAGAAATCCGAGGTAAAGGTCTTTTACAGGCAATCGAGCTCGTAGAGAATCGAGACACACTCAAATCGTACGATGCAAAGCAAAGAATCTCCGGCAAGGTTGCGAACTTAGCACTCGAAAAAGGCGTCTGCTTCTATCCGGGTGGGAACGGCATCGTTCAAGACGTACTCGTCATTGGTCCGCCGTACACCATCAACGAAGATCAGATCAGTGAGATCGTTCACAAGCTATCTGAAGCAGTTGACGAAGTAACGCTTAACTAAATCCTTTTATATCAAATAGATAGGATTAAATCCTGTCAATCTTTAGGGTTTGGAGTACGTCGTTCGCGAAGACGAACTCGCAATCCACACGCTCACCAGCCAAAATCCGCGGCACCCAATGCTGGTCATCTTCCCACATTCGATCGAACGGGATTTCATCGATCTTTGACCAGAAAGGTACAGCTTCAGGTGTCCTTTTCGGTTGCCCCGAAAACGTCGTCGAAACGAGCGCGTAACCGAGCATATTGAAGCCATTTTCGGTGTCATGGAATTTCAACGTTGCGCGCAAGTCTGCACTCAACACCGTGATGCCGACTTCTTCAAAAGCCTCTCGAATAGCACACTCTTCAGGCGTTTCACCAACTTCGATATGACCTCCCGGAGCATTCACCTTTCCTGCGCCGTGTCCTCTGAGTTTCTCTATCAGAAGGATCTCGTCGTCTCGAATCAAGTAGATTAAGGTCGCAAATCGCTCTGGTTGCCAATCGCTAGGCAGAATGGACTCAGGTTTTTTAATCGGTTCATCGACCATCTAGCTATGTCATCTAAAGTTGGAAACGACCCACATAGAATAAGCACAGACGTTGCCACCCAAACACGTCAACCGCTTCTCAGGCTTACCAACTCCTCCTTTTGGCTTCTCAATAGGTCTCTTTCCAACTTCAACGGTAGACATACCTTCGAATTCCGATGCTAATACAACCGTTCGACGCACCCATCGGTGCCGATGTCCTCGATCTCCACCTCGCCGAGATCTCAGATATTGAATTCGAGCAAATCCACGATGCTTGGTTAAAGTGGGGAGTGCTGCGATTTCGCAATCAACAGCTCACCGACGAAACCTTGAAGACATTTAGTTCGCGATTCGGGGAGCTTGAATATGCACCACATGGACGAGTGTCGCAAGAGGAACTAGCCAAGATACCGAATCCCTTTGTCGCCACGATATCGAACATTGTCGAGAACGGAAAACCGATCGGTGGACTATCGAACCTTGAGACTTCGTGGCACACCGATATGTCGTATATCGAGCAACCCCCAACGGCGAGTCTACTCTACGCCGTTGAAGTGCCGCGGTACGGCGGTGAAACGTCGTTCTGCTGCATGCGCACAGCGTTCGCCGACCTACCCAACGAGTTGCGTAAACGATGCGCGAATCTTCAGATCAAACATGATGCTGCACACGATAGCATTGGTAAATTGCGACGAGGTCACGATCCGTTCGATTCGGCGAAAGACGCGCCTGGAGTGTACCACCCCGCTCTTATAGCCCACCCTGAAACCCATGAGTCCGCATTGTTTTTAGGACGGCGCCAATTCGCGTACATAGACGGCCTCACGGTCGACGAAAGCGAAGCGCTCCTTGATGCCATCTGGAAACACGTTGCACAGGCTCACCAGTGCTGGACACAGCGTTGGAAGAGAGGCGATCTAGTGGTTTGGGACAATCGTGTCGTCATGCATCGTCGAGCATCGTTTCCGAACGTAGAGCGAAGGCTCATGCGCCGTACACAGGTCAGGGCAACGGCGAGGCCAACTCCCGCGTTAGCACGTTAGCCAACGCGATCAAGCTCTAGCTAGCCGCCGCAGCCGCTTTCTGCTGCATGATCTCCGTCAAGATTTCCATGCAGTGGATCGACTCTGCATCGCCGTACTGCGGGCACTCTTTTAGCCCAACCGCGAGGCATCGATGCACTGCTTCCGCCATATAAAGGAAACCATGCTGATTGGGAAATGGATTCGGAATGCTCACGTTTGCTGGAAGTGGATAGTGAAATCGCTGTACTGGTGCAGGTACGTTACCTGTTCGATACTGCGAAGGTACCTGTCCAGCAGGCGGACAATGCAGCGTGATGTCCGTCGGACAATGGCCAGGACGTCCTAGCGTAATCCGTCCTTGCGTACCGAATATCTCGGTGACTTCGGGGAGTTCACTATTGAACGGTGGAAACGACAACAACGCTGCGCGTTTCCCCTCGTAGTCAAGCACCGCCGCGCTCGCCGCTCTTCCTGCCGTCGTAATCGTTGTTGGTAAGTTATCAATCCCGAATGCAAGCGGCGCTGCTTGAATCACGTAAATCGGATCGAAGAAATCAGCATGGACCATGAGCGGCTCGCCAATCGCACCGTCCTCGATCAAGGTTCGCGCATGTTCGACCGCTGGGAAGAACCGCGTCCACATCCCGTCCTGCAGCATCACGTTCTGAGTTTTCGCAACAGCATACATCTCTTCGGCTTCAGTTACATTCGACGCGAGAGGTTTCTCGCAAAGCACATGTTTCCCAGCGTTTAAACCAAGGATGCTGTGTTCCTTATGCAACCACGTTTTCGTACCTACGTAGACGATGTCGACCTCGGGAGACGCGACCATGGCTTCGTAGCTATCGAACGCGTGAGCTATTCCAAGATTTGCAGCGAATGCGTCAGCGCGAGCCTGATCACGTGCCGCGACTGCGGTGATGGTCGCACCTGGTACACCTTTTAAGCTCAGCGCCCATTGCCTCGACACGTTGCCAGCACCCAAGATTCCCCAACGTAGTGAAAACGCGGTGTCCTTAGGATCCGTTAGACCACGCCGCACGTCTAATGGCGTCGACAACGGAAATTGCTTATCACTCATTTCTTCACTCTGCTATGGATTAAAAAAGTCGCTATCACAAAGAAAGTACCGCGTTTACCGTGAATCGTTTAGCACCTGTTCGTAGCGCTTCGCTATGAGACTCTGTAGATCTGCGATATACGTCGAACTGTCAATGTTCAAGGTCCGTACTAACTCGGTTAGGTGTTCGTTGTCCTCTCGTCCAGCCCACGACTTGATGTAAGTACCTTCTTTGTAGCCATGTTCTTGTCTGAACACGTTGAGAACGTTCTTTGCGACATAACTCGAATAGAGATCTTCGAAGGACATAGGCAGCGAGCGCATGGTTGCCATAAATGCAACGATCGAAAAATCTCCGTCCAACGCTCTTCGAGTCAGCACTTCGACTGCTTCACGGAATTCTGACTCGTCGTGAGAGGTATACGTATCAATGATCTCGTTAGCAACTGCATCAACAACTCGATCACCGTGCTGAATCATCAATGCGCTCAAACCAAAATGCCAAATATCGACGAGCTCGAGTTTGACTTGATCGTAGTCTGCGTCTTGATACTTCCACCATTTCCATCCGAAATGATCCATGAGCTCCGCACATTCGATCCAGATCGCACGCGTGAACGGATAACCTTGCTGATCCCATTGAGGGTGAACTTTCTCATTGTGACTACGTTGCAGCTCGACCATCGTCGTTAACCACTGCTGTAACTGATCAGCACTTGGAACGGTCATATCGGAAGACTCAGAACAGGATTTTGAATGCAAAGCGACGCACGAATTTAACCAATCAGATTGTGAAAAACGCGTGCGTAGACTACGCACACTCACCAGAGGGCACAGCATGGATTTATCGTACGGTCCGCAGTATGACACGTATCGACAAGAACTTCGGGAATTCATCGAGACGCATCGCGACCAAGCACCACGCAACGCGCCGCTAAAGTCTGACGCGGCGAAAAGCTGGCAGAAATTGCTGATCGATCACGGCTATACAGCTCGAACGATCCCTAAGGAATATGGTGGGCATGGTGGAGACCCCGACCTACTGAAAGCGCGGATCATCGGCGAAGAATTCGCACGCGCACAAGTACCCGGAGGCCTAGGAGGTCAAGGCATCTCCATGTTGGTACCTACGCTCCTCGAACTCGGATCTGAAGAACAGAAGCGTCAATTTATTCCGCCGACGCTCGCAGGAGAAATGGTGTGGTGTCAGGGATATTCCGAACCGAATGCCGGTAGCGACCTAGCCAGTCTTCGGACTTCTGCGACGCTTGACGGCGACGAATGGGTCGTCAACGGATCAAAGATCTGGACATCCACCGCCCACCTCGCCGATTGGATCTTCTGTCTTGTTCGAACCGAGTCGGACGCACCAAAGCATCAAGGTATCAGTTTTCTGCTGTTCCGTATGGACACACCGGGCATCGAAATAAGTCCGTTGGTCGACATGACCCTTGCACCGAATTTCAATGAAGTGTTCTTCACGGACGTGCGAGTTCCGAAAGAGCAGATCGTTGGCAAACGCGGTGAAGGATGGTACGTGGCAAACGCAATTCTTGGTCACGAACGTGATTCGTTGGGCGATCCCAATGCGACACTGTCGCGCATGACTCGTCTGATTGAGCTAATGAAGGAAGAGACCATCGGCAATGAGCGCATCATCGACAATCCCGTTTATCGAGATCGTTTGATGAAGATCCAAGCGCGCGTCATGTCGCTTCGATTCAACGATCTGCGTGTCCTGTCCTCACGCCTCAACAACACAGACGCCCGTCTCCCACGCATGATCAGCAAGTTACAAGGCACCGAACTGAGACATGAACTAGAAGGTCTTGCGATCGACGCCATGGGCGAAACAGGACTCATGTACGGTGCCAGTGAATTCTTACGAGATGGCGGTTCCTGGCAAAACCAATACATGTATTTCCTCGGATTGATCATCGGTGGCGGCACGTCACAGATCCAGAAGAACATCATCAGCGAACGCGGCCTCGGCATGCCGAAAGAACCGAAGTTCGAACAATCCAGCTCGAAGACAAACTGACATGGACTTTGGACTCTCAGAACTTCAACTGAGCATGCAGGAAAACGTCAATCGTTTTCTTGCCGAAGAAGCTTCACTGGACCGCGTACGGGAATTCGCCGCGTCTGATCACTCACTCGCCGAGGATATTTGGACCGGGTTAGTGAATCTCGGCGTCGTAGGCGTCCTTGTCCCAGAGGAATACGGGGGACTCGGACTATCGGCAATGGATGCAGCCGTCATTGGCGAATGTCTTGGAAATCACGTAACACCCGTGCCGTACTTAGCAACGTGCGTCGTCGCGCCTCGTGCGATCGCACTCGCCGGTACTGATTCACAAAAGGATGAGTACCTTCCGAAAATCGCTGACGGGAGCAAAACGATCGGTTTAGCACTGTCGGAAGCGTGCGCTGCTCGCGGAAAGAACGGTGCGTCGGTGCGAAATGGCAAATTGACAGGTACCGCAAGTTTCGTTTCTGATCCCCACGCAGACTACTGGTTATTGGCCGATCGCGATGCAAGACTTCATGTCATCGCGAACGATGCACGGAATCTTGAAGTCAAGGTGATGCCTCAAGTCGATCGAACGCGCCCACTCTGTGAGTTGGCCTTCTCGAATACGCCGTGTGATTCGCTACCGAACAGTGGATCAACTGTTCTTCAGCACGTATTGGACGTCGCGTGGACGACGCTTGCGTTCGATACGTTAGGTGCTGCGCAATCAATGTTGGACCAAGCGGTCGAATACGCAATGAACCGCGAGCAATTCAACCGAGTGATCGCTTCCTTTCAGGCGGTCAAGCACATGTGTGCCGAAATGGCCGCGGAAATCGAACCTTCGCGTTCGTTACTTTGGTACGCTGGGTACGCGCTTGATGAAGCGCCAGACGACGCCCATCTACATGCGTGTCATGCGAAGGCGCATATGGCGGAAGTTGGGACGTTTGTCGCAAAAACAGCTACGGTAGTACACGGCGGGATGGGTTTCACGGACCTACTCGGATTACATTACTGGTTCAAACGGATCGGATTTAATCGTCAGTATCTTGGCGGCCCTGAATGGCTTCGCGAACAGGCTGCAATCGCTCAGAACCTTGCAGCGTAGTGACCAGTAGAAGGTTTTGGGTCAATCCATAACCGCGAAAACGCTCGCTAAAATTGAAATATCACATGAACACGTAAGACATGGCGCACTCGCTTCCCTGCATACCTCTTAAAAACATCGTCATTTTTCCAAGTCTGATCTTTCCTATTTCGGTGGGTCGACGCAAGTCACTGGCGGCCGTCGAACACGCGCTTAGCAAGACAAATTCCAGCATTCTCGCTGTGTTACAGCATGATATCGAGAACGAGGAACCTGTACTTGGCGACCTCTACAACGTTGGCATGATGTGTGCCGTGCGTCGTATTGAGGAGCGCGAAAGTGGCGCACAGGTCATTCTTGAAGGCGTGCGTCGGGTGAAGCTTCTCGAGCAAACTGAAAACACGGACTTCATGGAACTCGCGTTCGAACCATTGAATGATGAAGTCGATCAAGAACAACCTGCAACAGTTGAGATCCGTGCACTCCAGAATGACAACCTAGAACTTGCTCGCAAAGTCGCGAATCTCATCAACCCTGACAAAGGCGACCAAATCTTTAAGCAGTTTGTTGCCAATAACACTAAACCCGTCTTACAGGCGTATCGCTTCGCCACTAAATCGCAAAACGTGGACTTCACGAAGCATCAAGAGATACTTGAAATTAAAGATGTTCGAACTCTGTTAACGACCGTCGGTGATTTACTGAGACAGGACATTAGCGTTGCGGAAGTGCAGCTTGAGATCCAATCGAAGGCTCACAAGATCAATGAAAGTGGGCAACGTGAAGTATTCCTTCGACAACAGAAACGCGCGATTGAAGAGGCGTTAGGTGAAGGCGACACGGACGACGAAATTCAGCAACTCAAAGATCAAATCAAGCAGATCAATTTCCCCGAATCCGTTCGCGTAGAGATTGACCGTGAAATCAAGCGACTACAGAAAATGTCGCCTCAAGCCGCGGAGTATCAAGTCGCACGCAGCTACCTAGAGCTAGTGTCTGAACTTCCGTGGAACATCATCACGGAAGACAACCTTGATCTAGGTCACGCGAAAGTCGTACTAGACGAAGACCACTATGGTCTTGAAGACGTCAAGGAGAGGATTCTTGAAGCATTGGCGGTTCTCCAGCTGAATCCCGATGCCAAGTCGTCCATTCTCTGTTTCGTCGGACCTCCTGGTGTCGGTAAGACGTCCCTCGGGCAGTCGATCGCACGTGCGATGGGTCGCAAGTTTGAGCGCATGAGCCTAGGGGGTCTGCATGACGAGGCCGAGCTACGAGGTCATCGGCGAACGTACATCGGTGCGATGCCAGGTCGCGTGCTACAGGCGGTTCGACGTAGCGGTGTTCGCAATCCGGTCCTGATGCTAGATGAACTCGACAAGCTTGGTCGTGATTACCGAGGCGATCCATCCGGTGCGCTCATGGAGATCCTCGACCCAGCACAGAACAAAGAATTCCGCGATAACTACCTGAATTTGCCGTTCGATCTTTCGAAGGTTTTCTTCATCACGACAGCGAATACGACGCATACGATTCCAGCGCCCCTTCTCGATCGCCTAGAAATTCTCGAATTAACCGGCTACAGTGAGCTGGAAAAGGTTGAGATCGCTAAGAAGTACCTAATCCCGCGTCAAATGGAAAACACAGGACTTAAACCAGCGCAGCTCAAGTTCACGACTGCGGGCATCAAGCACTGTATTCAACGCTATACCCGAGAGGCGGGTGTTCGTGAGCTAGAACGAACGATCGAGCGCGTTGCGCGCAAACGAGCAAAAGAGAGCTTGATGAGCATGCCGTTATCCAAGACGGTGACGGCACCAGTCATTTCAGGTCTTCTAGGTCCAGAGAAATTTAAGGCAGACCGGGTTCGAGAAAACACGGGTGACGGTGTGGCGACCGGCTTGGCTTGGACGGCAGCCGGTGGGGACGTACTGTATATCGAAGCCTCACTCGCACCGAAGGAGGAGAAGGTTACGATCACTGGGCAGATTGGCCAGGTGATGCAGGAATCAGCTAAGGCAGCTCGCTCGTATATCTGGAAAGCGGCTTCAGATCTCCACATTGACCGCGAGTCGATAGAAGGGACGGGTGTGCACATCCATGTACCAGAAGGCGCGGTACCTAAAGACGGACCATCTGCCGGTGTGACCATGGCCACCGCTCTTGCCAGCGCATATAGCCAGAAAGCTGTCCGAGACGACGTCGCAATGACAGGTGAGATCACCTTGTCCGGGCTCGTTCTCCCAGTCGGCGGTATTCGAGAGAAAGTACTAGCGGCACATCGCACAGGGATTCGGCACGTCATCCTGCCGAAAGACAACGAGGCGGAACTCTCGAAACTCCCGGACACGGTTCGAGACGATATGAAGTTTTCGCTCGTCAACACGCTTGCTGACGTCGTTGAGATCGCGATTCCTGAACTTAAGGAACAGGAATCGCACGCGCAGAAGAAACACTGACGTAGACGCGTACGTCTGACGCTCGCGCGTCCGCTAACTTAGTTTTTTCGTTGGTAGATGACGGCATTGCCGTCTTTGCCACACTCGTGGATGACGTCTGACAATCGAAAACAGTAGGCGAATTTCTGCGCTTTGTTTCGCGTCGTGTTTAGGCAACTGGCGATCTTCGCCGTCGTAAACTCGTTTGGTAGTCTTTCAGCAAACTTGTCGAACAGGTTCGCCATACTGCTGAATCGCTCCTGCTCTATTACCGCTTCGAGCCGACGTTCCCGTACGACCCAATGCCTGCGTCGCCACGCACGTTTTGGATCGTATTCACGGTGCTCCTCGATGCTCACGTACGCGAGTTCAAGGTCTAGATTCGGTCGATCGAGTAACGTGGGCGTGTAAACCAGTTCATCGAATACGTCCAACGCGGCGCCGATCCTCGGTGACTTGCGACGCTGCTCTCCCGAGGCCGTGTGCTTGACTAACACTTTATTGACCGCGATTGGATAGACCACCATGACCGAATGGGTCGTCAATAGGTCGTCAAGTTTGTCTCTTAGTGCTCCGAAATTGGCCGTCTGAATTTCGATGACGTGGTCGCCATGTAACACGTCGACTACGTACTTCCCAACGAGTTGCTCCGTTTGCGCGTCCTGTGACGCGTAGAACGCCTTGAGATCGCGGTGTAGTGCACCTTCCCGTAAGGTACCAATCCGGTCGCTCGGAACATTAAGTCGGGTAGCGGGTTTGCGAGACACGAAATGAGTTTCGTACGTATGGGGCTTCTATTCGCAACACTTGGTTGCTATGGAACTGGCTAAATCGTCACGATTGATGCCAGCCTCGTCGCCAAGCATGGTATTGAGCTGGCCGCAGATGGTATCGCGCGATGTTTCCTTCGTGAAGGCTCATTATCTCGGTTTCAACCATCTCAAGGAATCGCGCCCGCTCTGCCGGTAGCACCTGTTCCGATGCATATCGTCTCGCCAATGACGTTGTAGATTCTCTGTCCATTTCTGTGAGCACGACTTCGCTGATCACCTCGGAAACCAAAGCCTTATAGCGAAGACGAAACGGGTCCGGTTCGCCTAACGATTGTTGTACCGCTGAATATCGTGCGCTGGACCTCTCGTAAGCCCAAACAAACACGTCTCGTAGCAATTCGACTCTGTTTAACTCGTAAATTGCTAGTACCCCATCGATATAGGCTCGCTCCGGGACGTCCACGAACGACAGTGGACAGAGGTTCTCCCGGATAAGCGGTATGTTCGCTGCAAGGCGAGAGACTCGCTTATTCACATCATCGAAACACTGAAGGTAAATGAAATGCACTAACGCGAAGAAAACTTGCTCAAACGGATCGATGATCGCCGTCACCGTATTCAGTATCTTGTCGAAGCACTCCTCGATGAGCTGAGGTACTTCCAGTGGATGGTAAACGCTACCTTCGATTGCGACCGGAATGTGCCGCAAACGACCGCCTGCCATCGGGTCGGATAGCAGGCTGTCCGATAGTAAAGCGTGCAGATTCAGGATTGTGTAACGGTTAAAACCAACTTCATGGGTCTGCTCGACCAACAGCTCGATAGCCGCTTTATGGTTCAAAATCATCTGGGTTTCCAGCGCATCCTTGGATTCAGCAGCTTTACCCAGTTCTAGCAATCGTTCTGTTTCCAGCAGGGAGTATGTGTTTCCTTCCAGGCGACTTGAGTTCCAGGATAGATCGATAAGGACTCGGTCAAAAATTCTCCGAGCATATGTTCCCGCTGGTTTCTCGCGGTCGAGTGATCCGCCAATGCTGAATAACCGTTTACGTGTTTCCGCCGGTAGGTAGTAAGTAACGTTAGGTTGGTAGTCATCGAGGAAGTTTCGCTGGTAGCCAACCGGTTGTCGGTTCTGTATGGGTGCGCGAATCGCCCGCTTTATCGCCTCCGCCTCGGAAGATATAGGTACATACAGTTCACTATGCGCCTCCTTTGCTGCTATATTCCATGAAGCCGGACTAGCATTTGCTTCGTGGCTGACGGGGACGCGATAACGACGACCCTTGCGATTCCCTTCCGCGACTAGACTCTTTTGGTCCACAAGCAGCGCGAGGCGACGTTGAAGTGTTCTTAGGGGAAGTTCAATCGCCAGTCCTTCACGGATCGCGCCAAGCCCGATGCCTTCTGGATGACCTGTGATGAGCTCAACGATTGCGCCGAGTTGTTGATCCGGAATTTGTTTTGGCATATTTGACATTATACGCCACTAAAGAGTTATTTACGCCATAATAGACCTTTATCTGGCGCTTTTATGGTTTTTTGTCGTATAAACAGCATGGATTGCATATCACAATTGATTACGGTCGCCAACGCACTAGCTGCTTTTAAAATCGGACCACCAAGATACCTTGACCGCGTCGGACCACACATGACTAGTGCGATTACTTGGTAGCCACTGACACCGTGGCTCACCCTTACAATGCGATACTCTTTCAACTGTTTTACAAGGGATGGCTCAACTGTGGCTCAAATCGATGGAAAGTACGACGTCACTACCAAAACTCCAATGGGAGACCAAAAAGGTGTACTCACACTCGCTACGGACGGCGACTCCCTGACGGGTTCAATTTCAGGTGACCAAGGTTCGATAGACCTCGCCGATGGCGCGGTCAACGGTGATGAACTCTCGTGGACCGCAAACATCACGTCGCCAATGCCGATGAAGCTTGAGTTCAGCGCGAAGGTCGATGGCGATTCGATCAGTGGATCGGTAAAACTCGGTGCGTTTGGCAGCGCGAGTTTCGAAGGGTCGCGAATCGCTTAACCATTTCATATCCAAACCGACGCGAAATCGTGGCGGATTGGACGGCTACAACACTCTATAAGGCTTACGACGTATCGTAGGCCCCCTTTGAATTAATGAACTCATTGACGGCTAATCGTCGCTTTGGGTTTACGTGCGCTGATCGATAGGAGTCGACGTGACATACACAGTATTTGGACTCGAAGAATCACCTTATTCTGTCAAGGTCCGATCGTACTTCCGCTACAAGGGAATCCCGCACGACTGGGTTTTCCGGAATGAAGACAGCGAAACCTATACGCAACATGCTCGATTACCGCTCATACCCTTAGTCGTAAAACCCGATGGCGGCGCTATTCAAGATTCAACGCCCATCATCGAGGCGATGGAAGCTGAGTTCCCAGAACCTTCGATCCACCCGCCAGAATCAGTTGCCGCTTTCGCTTCATGCCTACTCGAAGAATTTGGTGACGAGTGGGGCAACAAGTGGATGTTTCATTTCCGTTGGCGTCGTGAGATCGATCAGCTCGCATGCGGCCGTCGGCTTGCCGAATGGTCGAATCCTTCCGCATCCGACGAAGAGTTGCAGGCGATCACCAAGCAGATACAAGCGCGTATGGTCGACCGAGTTTGGTTCGTTGGTTCTAGTGATCAAACTGCAGAGCAGATTGAGCAATCCCTCGCAGATGCGCTTGGCCAACTTGAGACCCATTTGAGTTCACGGCCTTATCTCTTTGGCGCACGCCCGAGCTTTGGCGATTTCGGTATGTGGGGACAAATCTACAACGCGAATCGAGATCCCACTCCTGCGAAACTCGTACGTGCTCACCCGAACGTGCACGCTTGGACACGGCGGATGCTTGCACCGATCAACGAAGGTGAATTCGAATCCTGGGATGGAGTCAAAGACACGCTTATCCCGCTAATTCGAGATCAAATCGGCAACATTTTCTTACCTTGGAGTGTTGCGAATAATCAGGCGATTGCCGAGGGATCAGAAGCGTTCGAAGTCGAACTAGACGGGAAGACGTGGGCTCAAAGACCTCAGAAATACCATGCTCGCTCACTTGCTGCGCTTCGTGAGAAGTTTCACGGTGTTTCGAGCGATCCGTCGGTCCGAGAATTAGCCGAAATAACCGGATGCCTACCCTATCTCGAAGCCTAATTCAAGTAGTGGTCACGCGCGCCACTTCGCGTGAGCGCAAAGGAGAAACACCATGACAATCCAGCTCCGCCAAATTTGTTTAGTTGCACGCGAATTGCGACCCGTCATCGACGACCTTACTGATGTCCTTGGCATTCACGCCTGCTTCGTTGATCCGGGCGTAGGTGCGTTTGGATTGGAAAACACCTTAATGTGTGTCGGTCGAAATTTCCTTGAGGTGGTTGCACCCGTTGAGGAAAACACGGCCGGAGGACGGTATCTCGACAAACGAAATGGTGACGGTGGGTATATGGTGATTTGTCAAGCAGACAGCAAGGAGAACCAACAAGCCGTTCGGCAACGAGCATTGGACAACGGTATTCGAATTGCGCACGAATCCGAGCGTGAGAACTGGAACATCTGTCAGATTCACCCTGGCGACATGATCGCATCATTCTTCGAAATCGAATGGGTACCGCCAAATGACTTCGAAGGAAATTGGATGCCAGCGGGAGGTCTAGGTTGGGAAGACAAAGTTGATCAGAGTACGACCGTCGATTTTGTCGCGGTAGAGCTCCAAGGTCCAGATCCGGTTGAAATCGCAGATCGCTGGGGCAAAGTTGCAGGATTGCCAGTTAGTCGTAATGGCGAGGTACTCAGCATGCGATTGAATAACGTTGATATACGTTTCGTTGAAGCCACCGATGGTCGAGGGGCAGGACTAGGAGGATTGGATATATCCGTAAGAGACAAATCTGGGATACTAGATCGAGCCAACGCGCGAGGAGCGTACGTTTCCGACGATCAAGTCATGCTTTGTGGAACCCGATGGAACTTGGTCGAGGGTTAGATCGCTAAGCCGAATTCTCGAGTTGCGTCCACGATCCATCGATACACATAGTCCGAATAGCTTCGGCGTACGATAAGTTCAACTCCGTCGTTTTCGTTAGCGACTACTAAACCTTGGGTTTTCGCGAACGTCGTTAGAACACAAGAATTCGTATGGAAGACGGATTCATGGAAGTCATACGCACAAGATTTCTGAAGTAACCGTTTCACCGACGAACCCGACAACGAGAAAACGCTGTAGTTACCCGTCGTATCGACGAAGGAGATTTCAGATGGAAGACGCGACCCTTTATCCGAAACACTCGCTCCTTCGTCGCGTGATCGCTCGAACACGAGCCATCGATTTGGACCGAGCCAGCAAACCTTCATACCGTCGACCGATGACCACGTACACGGTTCTTTAGGAAGCGCTACGTCTGAGCTCAGCGAACCAGGTATCTGCTCGATACCATCGATCGGACCTAGAAGGGTGACTATTCGACTGTCTCCCCACAACCGAAGAGAAATCCCGACATCCTCTCGAACCGGAATTCCGTTAGTCTCCAGAGCGGCAACTTGCGAAAGGACTCGGCTCGCAGCTCGTGATCGCTCGTCATTGGTACCGCTCAATGTACCAACTTTCTGCGCCGAGTTTTCAGGATCGTAAAACGTACTCGAAACGATCTTGGCTTCGATGAACCGACCATCGCGTATTGCGCAATGGAGAGTTTCGCCGAAGCGTCTATGTCCTCCTGAAACCATCGCTAGCGCAATCGATCTACCGAGGGTCGCACTGAAATAGCTCGATGTCACATAACCCTGCATCGAAGCTGGCACTGTCTTGTTCTGAGCGTCCAACAACTGACCGCCTTCGGGTAACACCGTCTTCGGATCAACCGTTTCGAGTCCAACGAACTGCATACGATCAAGACGCTGATAGTCTCGGAGCGCTAAGGATCGTCGCCCGACAAATTCAACGTCATCGCTTTTTCGCACGCACCACGCCAAGTCCATGTCCGCTGCCGTCATCGAACCGTCCGTGTCTTGACCCGCGATGATGAAACCCTTCTCCGCGCGCAATACGTGCATCGTCTCTGTCCCATATGGGGTTATCCCGTACGGTTTCCCTATCTCGAAGATCCTTTCCCAAAGCGACAATCCGTATTGGGAAGGTACATTGATCTCATACGACAGTTCACCACTGAAGCTGATACGAAAGATCCTCGCTTCGACACCCTCGATGTCCACGACCTGCAGAGACATAAATGGGAAACGCTCGTCCGCTAGCTGAAGGTCTGGACACAGACCTCTTAGTACGTTTCTTGATTCCGGTCCGACGACGGCTACCGTCGCCCAGTGATCCGTCACCGATGTCAGCCTGACATCTAGATCCGGCCACTCGGTCTGATGCCACAGTTCTAACCACGACAATACAGATTCCGCGTGACCCGTTGTCGTGTGTATGAGAAAGTGATCTTCCGCAAACCGAGCTGTGACCCCGTCATCGAAGATCATTCCCGTATCGCGCAGCATCAATCCGTATCGACACCGTCCAACTCGAAGATTCGCGAACGCGTTGCTATATATACGATCGACGAAGATCGCCGCATCCTTACCTCGAACGTCGATCTTGCCAAGGGTCGACGCGTCAAGAACACCAACGCTACTACGTGCAGCCAGTACTTCACGGTTGACCGCCTCCTGCATCGATTCGTCCGTGCACGGGTAGAACCACGGTCGCTTCCACTGCCCAACGTTTTCCCATTCTGCGCCGTGTTCTACGTGCCATTGATGCATGGGCGTATGACGTTCAGGATCAAACAAATCACCAACGCTTCGCCCCGCTATCGATCCAAACGTTACCGGAGTGTATGGTGGGCGGAATACCGTCGTGCCAATCTCACTCATCGATTTTCCAAGGCTGCCAGCCAATACCGCAATCCCATTGACGTTACTCAGTTTTCCTTGGTCGTTTCCGAAACCGAGCGCTGTATAGCGCTTGACATGTTCGATAGTTCGATAGCCTTCACGTGCGGCGAGCTGTATGTCAGCCGCCGTGACGTCGAGTTGAAAGTCGACGAATTGTTTCGGCGCTCTACTTTCGGTTCGTACGTGAGGCGCTTTGAAGATCACATCAGGCCGGGTTGATTCAATCTCTTCAATATTTGGTGTCGGTATGTCCAGATCGCGCTCAGTTAGCGCATGCAGCCGTCCTATCGCAGTTACTCCTTCACGTATACATGCTGCCAACGTTCGTGCGCCGTTAACTGCTCCTGCGGTAACTACATCTGGAGATGTCGAGTCAAGCAGGAAAGAGCCTTCGTCTTCGTCCCACCTAGCCATGGTGCGCGTATGGGCATTCAGGTGGATGACTGGATTCCACCCACTCGATGTCGCAATTAGATCGCACCGAAGCACATGCGGTTTTCCGATCAAGCTCCGCTTATCCGCAGAAAGACGTGCGATTAGTACGCGATTTAAGTGTTTCTTTCCACGAGCCTCTGTGACAATGTGTTCGTTGAGTATTTTGATATTGCGTTCTTCGCATCCCTTGATTAGTGCGGGTTGCAGATCTGATCGGCTATCGCATATCGCCACGACTCGCTTACCGAGGTCATGCCACCTAAACGCCGCTTCATATGCCTGATCGTTCGTGGTTGCTAGTACAAGGTCGTTCCCGGGTGCAACCGCGTAACGATTGAGATAAGTCAATACCGCCGAAGGCAACATGATCCCAGGTAAATCGTTGTTCGCAAACGTCAAGGGACGTTCGATTGCACCTGTCGCGAGAACGACTTGCTTTGCGCGTATCTGGTGGAGACGTTCGCGCGGTGATTGAAAATCCGCCGACTTTGGATAAACCAAACGTTCACAACCCATTGCTAGGTTATGGTCATAAAGACCGAATATGGTGGTGCGAGAAAGCAAGATCACGTGAGGATGCGCTCGAAGCGAAGTGACGACGCGTTCTATCCACGTCGTGGCGGAGGTGCCATCTATCGTTACTGAACTCGATAACAGCCATCCACCGAACTCTGTCTGCTCGTCGGCGACGATAACCCGCGAGCCAGTTTTCGCGGCTGCGAGTGCAGCATTCAATCCGGCTGCACCAGCGCCAACGATCAGTACATCACAGTGGTGGTGGTATTTGTCATAGATATCTGGATCTCTACCACGTGACAGATTACCAAGACCTGCAGCTTCGCGCATGAGCTTTTCGCCAAGTTCCCATAACGCTTTCGGGCGCATGAGTGTCTTGTAGTAAAACCCGACGGGCATCAGTGAAGAAAAGAGACTTCCGAGTCGCCGCAGACCAAATCGATCCGTCGTTGTGGCGCTTCTCGCACTTAAACCAGCCGAAAGCTCTACCTCGGACGCACGTAAATTTGGTGTTGAAAGGCTGCCGGATCCGAGTTGCACAATCGCGTTCGGTTCTTCGACGCCAGATCCGACAATCCCTCGTCGACGGTAGTACTTGAAACTGCGACCAACTTCGGAGACACCATTCGCTAAGAGCGCACTTGCCAGCGTATCTCCTTTAAATCCAGTGTAGGACGTCCCGTTGAACGAGAATTCAAAGCGCGTCGAACGGTCGATTCGTCCACCTTTCTCAAGACGCCTGACTTGACTCACGCGTCAGAGTCCGCCGCAGAAGACGGTTCTTCGCCAACGCGATAAACCGACTTGATCTCGTAGGTCTCGGTGTCGCGCACCACATTGAAATGCTGTCGACAACCTACGACGTGGTGCCAGATCTCGCGATGTTCACCCCGCGGATTTGTCCGGAAATGGAGATATTCGCCCCATGCTTGATCCGATAACTCGTCGGGTCGTTCAGGTCGTTTGATATGAGCTTCGCCGACGCAGTGAAACTCGTCCTCGTCCCTAACCGATTCGCAATACGGGCAGTAAATCCGTAACACTAGTGTGCCACTCCTGCAGCGCCGTGTTCGTCGATGAGCGCGCCTGAGTGAAACCGTTCTACACCGAACGGTGCCGCGAGCGGGTGCGGGTGATCCTCGGCGATCGTATGTGCGAAGACGAATCCGGATCCAGGGGTCGCTTTGAAACCGCCAGTGCCCCAACCACAATTGAAGTAGAGACCTGGAACAGGCATGCGACCGATGATTGGGCACGCGTCCGGGCAAATATCAACGATGCCACCCCATTGTCGGTTCATCCGAACACGACTAAACGCTGGGAAGAGCTCGCAGATCGCGTGTGCAGTTTCCTCGATGATTTCGAACGAACCGCGCTGACCGTATCCGTTGTAACCGTCGGTACCCGCGCCAATGACCAAGTCTCCTTTATCGGATTGGCTCAGATAACCGTGTACAGCGTTCGACATAACAACGGTGTCCAAACATGGTTTTAACGGCTCTGAAACGAATGCTTGGAGTGGTCTTGATTCAATCGGTAACTTCAACCCCGCGAGCGAGGCAAGAACACCCGAATTCCCTGCAGTTACACATGCGACTTTACGCGCTCGGATGAATTTGCGCTCGCCGTCGTGTTCGATGACAACGCCTTCCACGGAATGAGAACCTCGTTCGAGTGGAATCTCAACGACTCGTGCGTGTTCCACGATGTCCACGCCAAGCCGATCCGCTGCGCGAGCATATCCCCACGCAACTGCGTCGTGCCGGGCGACGCCCCCACGCGGTTGCCAAGACGCTCCCAACACCGGATATCGATTCTGAGGAGAACAATCAAGAAGCGGCACGATTTTCTGAATATCAGAAGGTCCGAGTACCTCGCCATCTATTCCATTCAGTAGATTGGCATTCACTCGGCGCTCAATGTCCCGCATGTCCTGGAGTGAATGCCCTACGTTCAACACGCCTCGCTGACTGAACATCACATTGAAATTCAGTTCGTTGCTCAGTCCTTCCCAGAGTTTTAAGGCAAACTCGTATAGATGCGCTGCTTCATCGCGCAGATAGTTTGAACGTACGATCGTCGTATTGCGGCCGGTGTTACCGCCACCTATCCAACCTTTTTCAAGTACTGCGACATCTGTGATGCCGTGATTCTTAGCGAGGTAGTACGCGGTTGCAAGTCCGTGCCCGCCACCGCCAACGACGACAATGTCGTAGGAGTCTTTCGGTTCGACCGAATTCCACGCAGGTTTCCAACCTTCGTGGTGATTGATCGCTTGCCGAATCAGTTGTAGGAATGAGTAATGTTGAGTCATTCCGCAGTCTGAATCGGCCGATTAGCGGCAGTTGCGGAGTCTATCGAGTGCACGCACCACCGTCAGACACGTAGGCGTTGATTTTCTGGATCGTAAGGACTCTCTGGGATCACTCGACAGGCGTAGCGCGCACCCAAGATATCTATCTCGAGTACCTTGCCTTTTACGGCTAGAGACGGTTCAACCATACCTAAAGCAAGTGACTGCTCCAATCGGAAGCCGTAGTTACCACTCGTAGCACGTCCAATCATTTCCCCATCCAGAAACAGCGGGTTGTTACCGAGTGCATCTGCGTCGCCAGGTCCGTCTACGGCAAGCGTGACGAATGAGTTCTTGAATCCTCTTTGTTGCCACCCCAAGAGTCCATCACGACCTGTGAAGTGCCCTTTGTCGAACCTTACGAATCGGTCGAGCCCTGATTCAAGCGCGGAATACTCGATAGACATCTCTGTGCCAATCATTCGGTAAGACTTTTCGATACGCATCGAGTCCATCGCTCGGATGCCGAACGGCGCTAAACCAAAGTCCTCACCGGCGGTCATTAGAGTGTCGAATATGGAGTTCTGATATTCGATCGGATGATGCAATTCCCAACCTAGTTCGCCTACGAAGTTAACGCGAAGCAACGTCGTCGGTGAGCGACCAACGGTTCCGTCTTTTGCGGTAAGCCACGGAAACGCGTTGCTGTTTAGATCGACATTGCACACTCGTTCCAAGAGTTCTCTCGAATTCGGACCGGCGATCACCAGAACACCGATGTTTCCTGTCAGGTTTTCAAGAGAAACGGACCTGTCCGACGGCGTTTGGCGGAGCAGAAAATCGTGATCAAGGCGCTGAAACGCACCTGCCGAAACGAGATAGAAACTGTCACTCTTTTCGCGCAGAACCGTAAACTCGCTATGTACACCTCCTCGCGAATTAAGTGCGTGGCACAAGCTAACTCGGCCATCGCGAGCTGGAAGTCGATTCGCGAAAACGCGGTCGAGGAATTCCGCGGCACCTGGACCGGAAACCCTCGCTTTCGCGAATGCAGTCATATCAAGAACACCAACGTTTTCCATGACGTTGCGGCATTCATTGCCTACATGCTCGAACCAACGAGATCGTCGAAACGACCAATGATCCTCTTGAGGTACATCGCTACTGGCAAACCAGTTTGGCCGTTCCCAGCCAAATTTCTGACCGAATACCGCGCCTAAGTCCTTCATCCGTTCGTAGCATGGCGCTGTCCGATGTGGTCGCGCGGCGGGACGTTCCTCATCTGGGTAGTGAATCGTGAAGACGTTCGCATATGCCTCTTCGTTCTTCTCTTTGAGATACGCACCCGATGTGTAGTCGCCAAAGCGACGTGGTTCAACCCCGAGCATGTCGATCGTCGGTTCGCCTTCAACGATCCATTCCGCTAGTTGCCAACCCGCACCGCCGGCCGCCGTGATGCCGAAGCTATGACCCTCGTTCAACCAGAAGTTTCTCAAACCCCATGCCGGACCGATGATTGGGCTACCATCTGGCGTGTATGCGATAGCGCCGTTGTAGATTCGTTTGACGCCGAGCTCACCGAAAAGCGGTACGCGATGAATTGCTGATTCGATATGTGGCGCGAGTCGATCAATGTCGCTCTCAAACAACTCATACTTACTCTCAGTCGCTGGACCATTCAGGTAGCATGCGGGCGCACCTTTCTCGTAGGGACCTAGCAACAAACCACCAGCCTCCTCCCGCATGTACCAAGAACCATCGGACTCCCGTAGAACGCCCATCTCGGGTAACCCTTCATCGTGACGTGATTGAATCCGCTCGTGCGGTTCCGTCACGATGTATTGGTGTTGCACGGGTAGTACTGGGATGTCAAGACCCACCATCGCGCCCGTCTTTCGTGCGAAGTTACCGGTCGCGGACACGACGTGCTCACAATCGATCACACCTTGGTTCGTGCTGACGCGCCACTCACCGTTTGGTCTACGGTCTATAGAAATTACGACAGTCTGCTGATTGATTTCCGCGCCGAAACTACGCGCGCCGCGTGCCAGTGCCTGCGTAAGGTCGGCAGGTTGAATGTATCCGTCCTCCGGGTGTCGGATAGCACCTAGTAATCCGTCTTCCACGGCTAGCGGCCATAGCTCCGTGACTTCACCAGGCGTGAGAAACTCCACGTTAACGCCGATCGTTTGTGCGACACTTGCATATTGCCGATATTCGTCCAACCGATCGGCCGTCATAGCGAGACGGATATTCCCTACGGTCCGGATACCGACGTCTTGTCCCGTCTCCCTTGCTAGTTCCTTATACAGACGTACGGAGTATTTATGAATTTGCCCAACTGAATAGCTCATGTTGAACAAAGGCAAAAGTCCTGCAGCGTGCCAGGTCGACCCAGACGTCAATTCATGCCGCTCCAATAGAACGACGTCAGACCAACCTTTCTTCGCAAGGTGGTACAACGTCGATACTCCTACAACGCCGCCACCAATGACGACCACTCGTGCGTGACTACGCATTCACGTTATCCACCGATAAATCAACTCACGAATGCACATTGCTCTCTGTCGCCGCATCACATGTATTCAGCAGTTCCTCCCGCCACTGAAGTACCTTCTTGAGACCACCGAACGTGAATACGTGCGTATTTGCCACTTGGACGTCTAATCCTGATGTCAGGCATTCCGCAACTGGCGAGAGTATCTGAAGCGGATCCCACTCCCCGAATACACGTAGCGCACTAGGATTTGCGAATAGACCCTTCGCCGAATGCGCTACGCCACATTTTGACGCGTAACTGATCAGCGTTCTTAACCCAGTGGGACCTGCAACTCCGACGCTTACCGGAACTCGTAATCTAGAACTTGCCATCTCTGAAAGCCAGACCTGCACAGGTGAAGCGTCAAATCCGAACTGAGTGACAGCATGCATCGCTAAGCCGTCGCGCGACGCGATTTCCAGTTTTCTACGAAACGCGTCTCTCAGGTCTTCTGAGGGGATAAACGGATGACCATCCGGGTAAACCGCGACACCAACTCGTTCAATTCCATGCTCCGCTAGTATCTTCGTTTGAAGTACGTCAACGGAGTCCTTGAAATAGACTGCTTCTCCTCTAACGTCGCCTGCGATGAGCATCACACCCCGTACGTTTGACCCTTCGAGTGTTTTAGCCCAATCTATCAACTCGTCGGTGTCTCGAACACGTCGAGCCGGTAGGTGTGGAATGGGGTAACAACCGTTCTCATTTAGCACCCGACAAGCTTCAATCGTTTCGTTCCAAGAACCGTTCGGTGGAAAGGGAATGTAAATCTTCGTACCACTATCGATTCTCGCCAAAATCGCAGCCCTTGGTACGATGTCTCGTGCAAGTACCTCAAACGACGCGTTTGCTACCAATCGACGAAGGGTCTTCACAGCTTTGGCGTGAATCAAGAACTCATGAGGAAGCGGATTCGTGTGTTCGGTTTTCACTTCGAGTCCTCCCTCAGTCAGCGTGATCTTCGCCTCGTCCGTGAACTACCTCACGGATATTCGGATTAACTGAAGGTCGAAATGGCACTTCGACAACCGTTGCGTCAACTGTGCTGTCTACCGCACCACCTGCGTACTCATTCGGCAATGTAATTCGATATTTCGATTCTAGATCTCGACCATTCCAAGGTACATATGCCAAAGCAATGTTGGTTTCAAGTTCGGGCGAATACCAAGGAGACGTTACATAGCCCACCGCGTCGTCAGCTGCGTCGTTCTTAACAAGCCAGAAATCATTCGCGTAATCCGTGACCGGTTCGCCACCGAAAGTCAATCCGACCATCCCTAGCTTGAACGGTGTACCACCTGCGTCAATTTGAGCTCGGACCTCGTTCAGTCGATCTTTGCCAATATAGTCGTGCTTCTTCTTACGCGGTACTTGATAACCTAAATTGCACTGGAATGGCGAGGTCTCGCAGTCCATATCTTGACCATACGAGAGTATTCCCGCCGCTATCCGTCGATGGTGCGCTGGCGCGATCACCATCAGGTTGTGTTTCTCACCTGCTTCAAGGACCGAATACCACAAATCCTCTGCGTGCAACGTCGCATCCCTAAGATAAATCTCGTAACCCTTTTCACCCGTGAAACCACTCTGGGAAACGACGACTTCCCTACCTCTCACGGTTCCATTCATCAACCCGTAGTACGGAATGTCGCGGACTGCTTCACCGAATAGATCGACCATTAGTGCTTCAGACTTCGGTCCCTGGATTTGAAGAGGTGCAACATCGATTTCCGCAATCGACACATCGAACTTCCGATCATGATTAACACCGCGCAGCCAAAACTCGAGATCACTGTCCGCGAGCGAAAACCAAAATTCGTCCTCCGCGACTCGCAGTAACACTGGGTCGTTGAGAATGCAACCATCCTCGTTACAGAGGATCACGTATTTCGCGTGCATCGGTTTTATTAACTGAGCATTGCGTGTGATCACGTAGTCAACAAAACGTTCCGCGTCTGGTCCTTTGACCATGATCTGCCGCTCAACAGCGACATTCCACATCGTGACGTGATTTACAAGTGCGTGGTATTCGACCATCGCGCCGCCATCTTCCGGGCGAACGTAGCCTCGAGGGTGGTAAATACGGTTGTAAACCGTCGCTCGCCAGCATCCTGCCTCCACGGACAAGTGCCAATACGGCGACTTACGAACGCGTGTCGAAATTAAAAGCTCTACTTGCGTAGGACCTGACTGTCTTAGATTGATTGGGACGTGACGATCTGTCTGATCAACCAATAGGTTTTGACGTAAGTCAGCGTAACGAATCTGCTGATTCGCATCGTTCATCGAACCCATCTTCAAACAACTCCGATGTCGCCGGGGGTGGCGAAACCCGCGCCGTCCTCATTCGTGCGCAGCGCAACAATAGATAAAAAACTCCTTTCGCGCAAGCTCTTTATTGAAGAAAAAAGTTACCAGGAAACTTGCATTCGGCAGCGAGATTTACCCACTTTGCGGAGATACGTGGAGCGTTCTCTAACTCATCTGGATGTATACATAAAACTACGCATTGAAATTTAGCCGCTTAAGAGTTTTACGGCTCATTTAAGAAGCGTCCTGCCGTTTTTACACAGGAGGTAGCACCCGACTATTGAATATAGCTACCCGATTCGAACCCACCGTCTCACCGTTTTCAGTCTCTTTATAGTTTACGTTCTCAGTCGCGATCTACTCGAGAAATCGAATACGCCAACTCTAATCACAGAGTTCCTGCTTCGTACCGCTGATTTCCCGAAGTCTCTACGCCCTATTTAGCTTTAATCAAAATAACCCGCAGCGACTTCACGAATTCTCGAGATTCACACATACCTGCGTCGATTCTCGCGACGATGTTTGATAGATAGCTCATTTTGAGATGACGTAGATAGTCTTTCAACATCGCAGTGCGGGACCTCTTGCTAATTTCGCACCGAAGCTAACGCCTCCGTACGTCAAATACGGAGATAACTCGGTTAGAGTTGGCGGAAGGCAGCTTCAAAGAATGATCGTTGCGATACGCGAGATATTTCGAAAATGGTTGTCGTATGTAACTAACGTCGACCCGTATCCAGCGCTCGTTGCGGCGATCCAAATATCGTTTGTAGGTAGCGGGTTACCAAGCCGTAATTGGTCTACGAGAATCTCTGCGTAGATCTCAGCGATCTCCTGATTTGTCAAAAGGACCTCAACTCGACGATCACCGAGAAAATCATCTAGTTTCTCGATATTCCTTACTCGTTGGTTACCAAGCCGAAAACCGACTTCTAATTCGCCTATTACGATTGACGGTAACCCGATCCATTCAGATCTTGAGAGGATCTCAACCATCTCGGGCTTTCCTCTAAAGGCGTTCGAATACGCCGAAGTGTCCAAGCAAATTCTCATTTCCATATTTCTTCGTCGATGACGCTAAAAATCGCCGTATTCCGCTCGAATTCCTCAAATTCCTCCTCACTCCACGTTCCAGCGAATCGTTCCAAACCGTTTGTCCATCGGCCACCGTGTTCGTTTAGATCAAGAGACTCGCGCAAGAGATGTAGCACGGTGCTGTTCATTGATGTCCCGAGACGGTGTTTTTCCTTCTCCAGAGCATCAGCAAGTTTGGGTGTTACATTTCGAATCGTTAGTGTTTTCACGCGTGAAACCAATAATTGATGTCATTGACACAATTCTATGCAGTCAAATTGGAACGCGCTGCATGAGAGTTACGAACTACGGCTTAACCAAGCAACCAATAACCGTATTTGCATATCGTCTAACATATCGCCGAATGCCGGCATGACGCCTTCTCGTCCGTAGAGAATCGTTTCCTTTATCGTTAGTACGTCCCCACCGTATGTGTAAATTCCGGCCGTAAGGTCCGGCGCGCCCAAAGCGATAGAACCTTTTCCATCGGCGCCGTGACACGCAACGCAGAGTTCATCGTACTTTGCTTTACCCGGGTGTATAGTCGGCATCGAGTCAGCCAATGCGAGTGTGTATTGCGCCAACTGGGACGCTTCAGAACGATTCAAGACCGAATTCCACCCAACCATGATGCCGTGCCGACCGTCTCGGATTGACTGCTCGATCGCGTCTGGCGAAGACCCCCATTGCCAAGCGCCATCTAGAAGATTTGGAAACATTCCAGCCTGGCCTACCGCATCAAGTCCATGACAAGCGGCACACTGTCGATCGAACACGCGCTTTGCCGCACGCATCAGTACTTCGTCCGCTTGTATCGACTCAAGATCCATACGAGTAATCTCGCTACGACGTGCACCGAATGCACTCTCATGTGCTACCAGTCGTGCTTCAAGCTCGCCACCTTGAGACCAACGAAATGTCCCAGACAAACTACCCAGACCTGGATACAGAATGAGGTATACCAGCGTGAACACCAACGAAGCGAGCATCGTCCAAAACCACCACATCGGCGCAGGATGTTCACCTTCGCGTAAGTTCTCGTCCCAAATCGTTGGCGATTGCTCATCCTCGCCTACTTTTTGTCCACCAAAATAAGCACCATAGATAACCCACGCTAAGCCAAGAAGCGACAGCACAGTAAGGACTGCGACCCAACCCGCCCAGAAATCAAATGGCATTTGGCTTCTTGTCCGGCTCTTCGTCGTTCAACGGTATTTCTGCGGTCTCCTCGATGTCTCGATCCGGCGACCACACGAATACCCATGTCGCAACCGCAACCATGAACAACATCACAAGCATGTCACCGGCGAAAAGGAAATACGTCAATGTGCCATTCCTCCGGCTGAACCAGCTGCATCGCCGAGAACGCCTAGATATGCAACAATCGCATCCAACTCAGTCTTATCGGATACCAGATCCGGTGCTTGCGCAATCTGCTCGTCGGTGTAAGGGTGCCCGAGCATCCCTAATCGACGCATACGGGTTTGAATGTTCTCCCGCGGATCCGCAGCTCTTTCTGCAAGCCACGGGTAAGCGGGCATGATCGAATTCGGCACAACGCTGCGAGGATCGACTAGATGCACGCGTTGCCATGCGTCGCTGTACTTGGCGCCAACGCGGTGAAGGTCGGGACCCGTACGTTTTGAACCCCATAGAAATGGTCGATCGTACGCGGATTCCCCGGCACTCGAAAACGGACCATACCGTTTGACTTCCGCGAGTAGAGGTCGAACTTGCTGTGAATGGCAAGTACTGCAACCCTCACGGATGTAAACATCGCGACCGAGTAGCTCTAAAGCGCCATAGGGTTGAGTTTCTGTCGTCGGTGTAACAAGCTCATCTTGGAATACACTCGGTAGTACCTGTACTAAACCCCCAATCGCAGACACGAAGAGGATTCCGAAGATAAGCAGACCTGAGTTTTCCTCGAGCTTTCGGTGGATGTCAAGAACGTTCATGCCACCGCCTCTACTGCACTTCTGGCAGTCCGCACTTCTGGGATTCGTCGTGTAACGGTGGTTCGGTTTTCCATCGTCTTGACGAAGTTGTAAAACATCAGGATGGCACCGGATAGAAACACCGCGCCGGCGACAAAACGCAACGCGTAATAAGGAACCATGCTTGCCATGATGTCTCGGAAGCTATAGCTGAGTTCGCCAAGTTCATCCAAAGACAACCAAAGTAACCCCTGAGACACACCCGCACCCCACATTGACAAGATATAGAGCATCGTGCCAGCCAGTGCCAGCCAGAAGTGGATGTTCGCAAGCCGAACGCTATACAACTCTGCACCCACCAACCGTGGCACGAGGAAATAGAACGTGCCAAACGTGATCATTGCGTTCCAACCAAGTGCGCCCGAATGTACGTGACCCACCGTCCAATCCGTAAAGTGACTCACGACGTTTACGCTCTTGATTGACAACATCGGTCCTTCGAATGTCGCCAATCCGTAGAACGCCAGCGCTAAAACGATGAACTTCATCGCAGGATCAGTCTTCAGCTTTTCCCAAGCTCCCGCTACGGTCATCACGCCGTTCACCATCGTTGCCCACGATGGTGCTAACAAGATGATGCTCATGACCATCCCGAGCGACTGCACCCATTCGGGAATCGCGTTGTAATGGAGATGGTGTGGTCCCGCCCAGATGTAGCTATACGTGAACGCCCAGAAAGCTACGATCGACAAGCGATAACTCCAGATTGGACGATCCGCCTGCTTCGGCAGAAAGTAGTAGAGCATCCCGAGAAAACCGCCTGTGAGGAGAAAACCCACAGCGTTGTGCCCATACCACCACTGCACGATAGCGTCCTGTTCGCCTGCAAACATCGAATAAGACTTATCGATAGAGACTGGGATTGCCATGCTGTTTACGACGTGCAGCATCGCGATCACGATGATGAGTGCACCGTAAAACCAATTCGAAACGTAAATCGCCTTTACCTTCCGTTTCACAATCGTGCCAAAAAACACGACTGCGAAAGACAGCCACACGATCGTGATGCCGATATCGAACGGCCATTCAAGCTCCGCATACTCCTTACCTGAGGTCCAACCTGCGAGTAATGAGATGCCTCCGGCAAGTACCGCCAAATTCCATGCGATGCAACAAAACCAAGCTAATCTAGGTGCGAAGAGTGTGACGTGCGACGTGCGTTGGACGCTATAGAACGCCGTCGCCATTAGCGCAGATACGCCGAATCCAAATATCACGCCATTGGTGTGGAGTGTCCGTAGACGACCGTAGCTCAACCACTCCTGCCCCATGTCGATCGTAGGCCAAACGAGCTCGGCTGCGATGAATACACCAGCCGCCATACCGGCAATAGCCCATACCAGAGACAGTACAACCAGCACGGTAACGACACGATCGTTGTATGTCCTTGAATCAACCATCAGGATTTCGCCGGCTAGAGACCGAGAGACGGTCCGAAACCGTGTGTCCATAACACGACAGTAACTCCTAACAAAGTTACTGTGGCGACTAGCACGATCGCTATTAGCGAAGATGCCATCAGCATACCTTGTTGAGGCGTCGTGTCGAGCAACACCGGAACACCTCGATAGAGCAAGAACATGCTCCATATGAGAGCCGGAATGATCACGAGCATATTTACGAAAATGTGTGGATAGAGATGCGCGAGACTACCTATGACCATTGGGGTTGCGACCGTAGCCACCACCGTCAAGTGACGACTCAACTCAAGGCTGGCATCGTATGTCGGTGCCATCCAACGAAGCAAAACCGCTAAACCAATAAAACCCGCGAATAGCGCAACGAAATAACACAACGATACGAGCAAAACGATGTTCTTGCTCAGGTGAATCGGATCCTCTGCGCCAATTTCCCAACCTGACAGCGTCGATCCTACGTAGAGGAATATGGGTGGAATTAGTGCCAATGGCAGAATGTCCTTTAGGACAACGACACCTACCGATGCTGTTTCTTGGCCGAGATGTGAAAAGAGCTTGTTGCCTTGCACTACCACCGCGACCGGTACGAATATCACTTAAACGCGTTCACTAACTTCGTCCTGCAAGTCGGATTGGCGCGTATCGATCCTGCTCGTGAACGAACGTCGTCAAACCCTCCTAACAAGTGTATCTAACTATGTAACACCATTTGTATCTAGAAAACGAAACGACCATCAATCTTGTCGCGTCAATACTGAAACGTTCTGGATGTCAATCGATTGGCAGTCGTTAGTAGTATCGCCGCCGCACTTTTTCCGATGCTAACGCAAGGTCTTAAAGTCGGGTGTGCGTTTGGAGATGAACGCGTCCACCGCTTCGCGGTGTTCTTCCGACTCGTAAGCCTTAGCTAGCACCTCACCTTCGAGCTTCTGTACTGCCTTTATGTCTGTTTCAAATCCATTCGCGGTAATCAATTGCTTAACCCACCGAAGATGCGGAGCTGGATTGCCAGCAATCTCACGCGCGAGTTCGGTGGCTTGAGACATCAACTGATCATGTGGTACCAACCGATCCGCTAGTCCTAAGTTGAACGCTTCTTCGCCAGAATACAACCGACCGGTCAAACACATCTCACTGGCACGTCCAAATCCCACACGAGCAACTAAGAAGTGCGAACTACCGAGTTCAGGCGTGACGCCCATCTTGACGAACGCCATACCGAATCGAGCCTGGTCCGATGCAACGATCACGTCCATTGGGAGGATCATCGTTGCACCTACGCCGACACATGCGCCGTTGACTGCAGCGATCAACGGCTTTGAAGATCGCACCAGCTCAATCCAATCACCGCGCATCGCCGCACTTTCGCCCGAATCGTCGAGTCGTGCTTGGAAGCTGTCTTTGATATCTGCACCCGCACAGAATCCTCGACCTGCGCCAGTTAGAACAATCGCGCCAACGTTTGGATTGCCGTTCGCGGTGTCGATCGCGTCATAAAGCTCCGCAGACATCCTACCGGTCCATGCGTTCAAGCGATGAGGACGATTGAGCGTGATCGTGCAGACGTCGTCAGCTACATCTACGAGGATGTCTTCGTACTGTCTATCTGGCATGTTGTTTTTCCTAGTTCTAGAGTCTTAAAGCGAGCGATTTAGAGAAACGTATTCTCGTGATCACCGTATCGCAAATCCGGTCCTGCGTACCTAGATATCTAAGGGTTTGTCAAGCGCTAGTCGTCTCGCGTTTCCTCGTGTCGTCGCGCGACCTGGTCCAACCTTGGTCCAATCGAAGACATAACCGCAGCAAATAGAACAACGGCCCATGCCGCTGACAGGATCAGGTGAGTACCTACAAGTATTCTCGCAGCGACTGACACGGGTACAGCAGACCCAAACTCTTGCCCAAGCGATGTATAGAACGAGAACAGTATCCAGTCCGCGATCCCGCTTCCAGCATATTCAAACGCGCCATCCTGGAAGCGATCCAACATTCCGTAAAAACCTGAGAAAAGAAGGATGATTGTCAGATAACCCACCGCGAACGCTCCTATCGGCGGCCACATGACGGTTAAGTAATCCGCCAGGTAACCATAGATTCTCAACCGTGGTTCAAGCCAAAGCATGGACCAACGACCTACAAGGAATGCAATAACGGTCACAAGCGCAACTTCAAATACATATATGCTGGACCATACCGCTCGCTCAACATTCGATAACCCGTAAGCATCAGTGAATTCACCGGAGAACATCCCTGCGAAAATCACGAAAGCGATCGTTCCTGCGCTGAAGAAGAGTAACAAGGGCGGACGATTGTCCCGCCAACCCACACGCCGATGACTAAGTAAGCCAGCAGCTAGTGCCGTCCCAGTCGACATCAGCAGTACGCCTATGATCAACGTGATACCAGTAGCACTATAGGTTGTTGAGAAATACCCCTGAACGATCCAGGCGGGGAGAAGCCCCAAAATTAGTAGTGCAGCTACTACGAAGGATTCTCGCCCCATATCGCGGTAACCAAGTAAATCTGACCCGCGTAGTCCGTCGATCAATCCAACTGCCAATGCTAATAGTGGTGGAATTAGGCGAGCGAATGGATTGCCTGGGATCAATCCTGCGAGCAACGCTGCGACGACGCCGACAATCGATCCGACGAGAATACCGGTCCATGGCCCGCTACGAGAACCTCCGCGAACGCCGACACCAACGCCGATAGCGATACCACAGCCTGCACCCATTAATACGTCCGTGTGGAGGTCCGTGATCGCATACCCAAAGGGTACGACTACAAGTGCAACGACGAAGAAAATCCGGAACGCTAACCAAGCGTATCGACCGATCGCCGCCGACTTCAGAGTGAATTGACCTAGAAAACTGACCGCCATATTGAAAAATCGAACGTCAGCGTACCTTGCCTATCGGCTATCTTAGACGACACACGCTCTAATGATTAACCGGAAGGTTCAATTGCTTGGGATAAATATTCCACGAAATCCGCCGATCCGATGTATTGACTGAAAGTTTCACACCAAATCGTGAGCGCTTGCTTGTCGTTGAGTTGGCTTATGGTGGTCGGGTAGATCTGCGAACCTTCGAAACTCTTCAACTTCGCGATTGGAATGCGTTCACTGTCTGCCAGGAAGTCCGCTTCGTCGTCGATCCCCGGTCGTGAATTCAGATAGACCCAATAGTTTGGTCCTGCGGATGCCTCAAAGTCCGATTTGAGTTCAATCCACGCGTCGTTTCCTGCCCTGTGGTGCACAGAAATCCTCCCCTTTGCCCAGTGCGCGAAATCCTGACCCGGTGCGTCCTCACGAAATGATCCCGTAAACGATGCGGGCTGATCGAATGCTCCATCGAATTGCGCGACAGACTCATTCACAACAGGCGGTGGAAACAGGTAAGGAAATGCAATGAGCATTGCACCTGCGCCTACTACTACGCCAATCAAGAAACCGATGGATAGATTGATGATTGACTTAATCAACAGCTCGCCTCAGTTACGCAATGTCAACGCTGTTTACAAATATGACACGTTAGATATACGGAGCGTTCTATGCCGCTACCGACGCTTGTGGTTCAGGTGTTTTCGGTTCTTCATCCTCGCCAAGATACCGCTTCAACCAAAGCGCCGACAGAGCGACAAGCACACCTACGCTGATGCCGAGGCCCGTAAAAATCCCAAACGCGTTTTCGTAAACAGCTAAGGATTCAACGGCGGGAATCGTTGTACCCAGTTCTTCATCGATGGCTGCTATCTGAGCAAGCTGACCACCAAAAAGACTGGCTACGCTACTCGCTAAGAACCAGATGCCCATCATGACACCAACCATCTCTACTGGTGAGTAACGCGTGATCATGGAAAGACCAACCGGCGACAGGCAGAGCTCTCCTAATGTGATAAACAAGAACCCTAACACGACCCAGATCATCGCGACCTGAAACTCTGCGTTCGCCGTCATGCAGCCGAACAAAAACATCGCATATCCGACGCCACACAGGATGATCCCAATACCAAATTTCATCGGACGAGAGGGTTCGATTCGATTCCGTCCGAGTGTGTACCAAATCCAAACAAATATCGGCGAGAACGCTATGATGAATGCTGGGTTAAGCGATTCAATCTGTGCCGCATTGAACGTGATGCCAAGGAATTCCGGATCTAGATTGCGCGAAGCAAACCCTTTAAGACTGTGGGCTGCCTGTTCGAACAATCCCCAGAAAATCACGGACACCACGATCAGATAGAGCATCACCCACATGCGGCGCAGTTGCTCTCTTGTGCACGTTCGTTGAGCATAGATCAAGACACCAACAAGCGCAATCAGTCCAACAGAGTAAAGCAGAACTCTCGTAAGGTCACGAGACTGCAATAGATAAGCCGTGAACAGCGTGGCAACGACGCCACCGGCGTAGATCAACCACTCCTTGCGAATTCCAATGATGGACGATTGCAGATTGACTGGATCATGCGGCTCGCCAACACCTTGGAGTGTCGATCGACCTGCAAGGAATACGGTCAATCCAATTAGCATCAGGATACCAGCCAATCCGAAACCATAGCCCCATCCGAATGCCTGTCCGATATAACCACAAAGGAGAATCGCGGACATAGCACCTAAATTGATACCGAAATAGAAGATCGTAAAGCCTTGGTCACGCTTCGCGTCGTTGTCCGTGTACAACAACCCAACCATGTTCGAAATACACGCCTTCAAGAAGCCCACCCCAACGATGATGAAGGACATCGCAAGGAATGTGGCACCCAATGCGAACTGATCCTGAACGATCTCGCCGTCGACTACCGTACCACCGGTTCCTTCGAACGCCATCAAGATGTGCCCGACACACAAGAGCACCGCACCGAAAATCACTGCTTTCCGAAAACCGAGCCACCTGTCCGCGATGAAGCCACCGATGACGGGCATGAAATACACCATCGCGCCATACGATGCGACTATCTCAAACGCGACGGATTCCTTAAAGAGGAAATGGTCAATCAGGTAAAGCACCAAGATCGCGCGCATGCCGTAGTAGCTAAAGCGTTCGCATGATTCGGTAACGAAAAGGACGGCTAACCCGACTGGGTGGCCTAGAACTGTTGTTCTCACAATTGACCCATTCCCACAAGTAGAAGCATTCGATCGTTAAACGGGGATCGAATCGCTTGCCATTGTATGAGCGATGCTGGTCGACGCCCGATTTTGACCGAGGGTTTCTCTTTGACGTCGCTAAACACTTAAGTTCGGTACAACATTGCCACCACTGAGAATGATGGCAATCGCCTCCTTCGACGAAACATCGTCTTTAAGTGCAGCAGCGACCGGGACCGCGGACGACGGTTCAATTACGACTTTAAGTGTCTGCCAAATTAAAACGGTCGCAGCTCGAATTTCGTCTTCGCTCACGAGTCGAACTGGTACGTGCGCTCTATGAAGGATTTCAAAATTCAACAGACCCAACGACGAGAGCAAACCATCTGCAATTGATTCGGGAGGTAATGCAGGTAAACGACGTCCTGATCCGAGCGAATCATGTGCATCGCGTGCTAGTTCGGGTTCAGATCCGACGACAGCACAACGACCGTTTGCTGCAACGACCGTACCACTTGCCAATCCACCGCCACCGATCGGAACCCAAATCTCGGTCACGTTCGGTACTTCCTCAAGCAGCTCTAACGTCGCAGTTCCCTGGCCTGCAATGATGTCCACGTGATCGTACGGTGGCACAAACGTCGCGTCGCTTTCCTGTAGAAAACTCTGTAACGCCGTTTCCCGTTGCGGAATTGCCGGTCCACAATCAACGATGGTGCCTCCGTAGCGCTCGATGGCATCGCGTTTGAAGCGCGAAGCATTGGTCGGGCAGATAACGTACGCCGTCTTACCAAGTTTTCGAGCGGCCCAAGCAAGTGCCGCGCCATGATTACCGGAAGAATGCGTTACGACGTCACCGGAGTTGGCTGGTAAATTCAGTAGTGCATTCAGCGCGCCGCGCGCTTTGAACGCCCCAACTTTTTGAAAGTTCTCGCACTTGAAAAACACCTTACGACCGAACAACGCATCCAACGTTGAAGAGGTCAATATAGGCGTACGATGGATCGAGCCAGCTAGTCGATCCGCTGCGAGTAATACATCGTCAAAGGTGGGAGTCAGGTGGTCGGTCCTTAGGTACTTCTACTACGCATAGGTGTTTCGATCAATGCACGCCGCTCGATAACGGGACGATTCGATTAAACACCGGTTTCATTGGTGTCGAATCCAGGTCCTTTATGAAGTAGCCGTTTCGCTCAAACTGGCATCGTTCCCAGTCGTCGTCGACGACAACCCGTTCAACCAATCCATCCTTTTCGATCCTGGATGTCGGATTGAGCTCATCCCTTGGATCGCCACTACCGGGTTCACGAACATTGAATAGATTCTCGAACAATCGAAACTTTGCTGATATGGAGTTTGTCGCAGATACCCAATGTAGCGTTGAACGAGGTTTGAGACCACTCGTGTCTTGACCGCTTCGTGATTCTGGGACGTATCTCACCTTTAACTCGATCGGTGAACCTTGGCCGTCCTTTACGACCTCGACGCATTCCACGATGAATCCATAGCGTAATCGTGCCAACCCATTGAGGGTTAGTTTGCGTTGTTTCTTAGACGCGGATTCGCGAAAGTCACTTCGTTCAATGAAGAGATTTCTACCAAACGTGAGCTCTCTCTTTCCAAGTTCTGAGTTCTTGGGGTGGTTGGGAGCCTCAAGCGTAACGTCTTCACCTTCAAAATTGATGACCGTTACTGGAAGTGGATCAACCACTGCCATCGCCCGCGGGGACGTGTCTTCCAACGTACTTCGGACACAAAAATCCAGCAAGTTTGTTTCGATGAGATTCGCTTGCTTGGTAACGCCGACCCGTGAGCAAAAATCACGAATTGCTTCCGCAGGTACGCCGCGGCGACGAAGTCCAGAAATGGTTGGTAGCCTTGGGTCGTCCCAGCCTTCCACATGACCAGCATTGATCAAACTGGTCAGAATTCGCTTCGACATCACGTTGAACTCAAGTCCAAGCCGTGAGAATTCGATCTGAGGTGGATGAAAATTGATCGAAACGTTGTCTAAAACCCAGTCATACAGCGGGCGGTTATCTTCGAATTCGAGCGTACAAAGCGAATGGGTAATGCCTTCCAACGCATCGCAAATGCAATGCGTAAAGTCGTACATTGGATAGATGCACCACTTGTCGCCGGTTCGGTGATGTTCAGCATGAACGATCCGGTAGAGTACGGGATCCCGCAGATGGATATTCGGAGATCTCATGTCGATCCTCGCACGGAGCACGCGAGAACCTTCGTCAAACTCACCAGCGCGCATGCGCCTGAATAAATCGAGGTTCTCCTTGACCGTTCTGTCGCGGAAGGGGCTATTCGAACCCGGTTCGGTCAAGGTTCCGCGCGTTGCACGAATCTCCTCTGCAGAAAGATCGCAGACGAACGCTCGCCCTTTCTCGATCAGCTGCTCAGCGAAGCTGTAGAGTTGATCGAAATAGTCTGACGCAAACGTAAGCCGATCTTCCCAGTCGAAACCCAACCAACGTACGTCTTGCTGTATCGATTCGACAAACTCCTCACTTTCCTTGAGTGGATTCGTGTCGTCGAAACGTAAGTACGTCTTACCGCCAAACTCCTCGGCGACGCCGAAATTCAGACAGATTGACTTCGCGTGACCGATATGCAAATAACCATTCGGTTCGGGCGGAAATCGCGTGATGATTGTCCCGTCGACGACCTCGTTTTCAATGTCGTCGCGAATGCGATTTCTAATGAAGTCGGATACAGAGGAGGACATGGCGCGGCGAATTTTAGGAGCGGATTTCTAAAACGGCGTCATCGCTACCCTAGAGATTGTTAGCCTAGTCGACATCTCTTTTAGATACTACGCACCATGCTAGGTGCAAGTTCATTGCTTTGTACGGTTCTGCTTTTCGCCGGAAACCCGTGTGAGCCCATGCGCATTCTCGATCAGATGATCGAGTCGATTCACGACGACATGGCGGGTGAACATTGGTACGAAGTGCGCTTTCAAGATAGGACGATTGGAAGTCTGCACGAGTCCCGATCGAAATTACCGTCCGGTGAATACGTTCTCAATCGCTCTCTCCGATTCAGTTTGATGCGGAACCGGATAACGCACGTTGAGGAGCGAATCGTGTTTTCAAGCGAATTCCCCTACCCGCTACTTAAAGCCGACCAAGAGACTACGGTGACGCATCGTGGACATCGTACTCGCTCCCTACGCTCGTTTCCGATCGAAACGATGAGCGACCTTCAACAGTCGACATTGAGTTACCTGGATACCCAGGCGTTTCATCCGCGATGGATTGCTAATCGAGATCAAATCGAAACCCGTTCGATCGACTTCGTCGACATTGATTCCAATACAACCACATGGAGGATTAGCGCATCGGCTCACAATGACTCGGACCTCACCATAACTAGCGCTGATGGTTCAACAACACATCTCGTTTCTTCGACCGGCGTTCCGTCTCATTCAGATCTAGTTGGTGGCATCCATTTAAGTGCAGTGGAAGGGCCGTTAACTCAACCTTGGGCGGACAATGAGTACGTCTTTGACTCCGGTGGCGTCAGTGTTCCTGTCAATGAAGCCATCGCTGATCACCATCGACTGGTCGCTCTGACATTGCGTCTAGACGCGAGTGACGTGTCGAGGAATCTCTGGAAACCAATCAGCGACAACGATGGTTTCATTCGGATCGATCGTCGAAGCCCACAGCCAACTGATGAGCACCAAATCGAGGCGGCCCATCTTCATGCGGAGCTTCCGGCACATGGTTCAGTCTCAAGCCTCATCCGTGAAGTTGAAATCGATAGCAAGGCGACATACACAAACGTGAAACGATTGGTCGACTCACTTTACGAGCGAATCGAATATGAAGACATTTCTCACGCTTCGTCCATAGAAGCTACGCTTAGCCGAAAGACTGGCGACTGCACTGAATTCGCGGATTTAGTCGATGCTGTCGCAACTAAGCTTGGCTGGGATTCGCGAATCCGGACGGGTCTCGCCTACCACTCGCCTTCACAAACGTTTCGACCTCACTCGTGGAATGAAATCGCGATCGATGGACACTGGATTTCCGCTGATGCGAGCTGGGGTCAGTTTCCCGCCGACGCGAGCCATGTACCATTCCCCCGCGCAAATGTACTCGCCTTGTTAGCGCAAGCGTCGAGTACGCGGTTTGAAGTTGTTGACCATCAATACACTGTCGATTGATCGATGTCCACAATCAATCGCCACCGCACCAATGATCAAGGAATTCCAATATGAAATCTAGAGAAGTACGCCTCGTCAGTCGCCCGGTCGGCATGCCAAAGCCGGAGGACTTTACCGTTGTTGAGATCGACTTACCTGATCCTGCTGACGGTGAAATTGCGGTCAAGAATGTGAGTCTTACGGTAGACCCATATATGCGTGGACGCATGGTCGACCGAAAATCCTACGTCGCAGGTTTCGATCTTTCGGAAACCCTTACGGGTGGTGCGATCGGTCGTGTCGAAGCATCTAACGACTCAAACTTTTCCGTAGGGGACTATGTGGAATCAAGTTGGGGCTGGCGTGAAGCGTGGGTCAGTTCGACACGCGGTGTCCGAAAACTAGGTGAGTTGAAAGCACCAGCATCGGCATACCTGGGAATACTTGGGATGCCCGGAATGACCGCGTATGTTGGACTACTCGACGTTGGCCAACTCAAAGAAGGAGAAACGGTCTTCGTATCCGGTGCTGCAGGCGCGGTTGGCAGTGCTGTAGGACAAATCGCCAAAATCAAGAATTGCACGGCGATTGGAAGTGCTGGCGGCACTGAGAAAGTCCAACACCTAGTCGACGATCTAGGTTTCGATCACGGCATCGACTATCGGGAAGGAAACCTGACACAGCAGCTGATGCAGTGCGCGCCACAAGGATTGGATGTCTACTTCGACAATGTCGGTGGCGAACATCTTGAAGCAGCGCTTAACTGTATGCGACCAAACGGAAGGCTCCCGCTTTGCGGAGCAATCTCGCAATACAACGCGACCGAGCCCGTACCCGGACCACGCAATCTGGCCATCGCAATTGGATCGCAGCTGACACTGAAGGGATTCATCGTGTCGAACTACAACCATTTACGTGATGACTTCATGCGTGACATGACTGATTGGGTCTTGAGTGGACAACTGAAATATCGTGAAACGATCTTCGAGGGGATCAACAACATGCCCGATGCATTCATCGGCCTGTTCACCGGTGCAAACACCGGCAAGATGATCGTAAATCTCGAATGAACGCCTGTTAATCACGATCTCGTGTCAGACAACTAGAAAAGGCGAAATAAATAGACGAAAGTCCTCGAGCGTTCTAACAATCTGTCTAAGATTGCCGCCCATTAGAGGTTCGGGTCGAACATTCCACGACCTCAATCTTTCCCAAATCCCCATAGACCGGCGCGCTGTAGAGACGCATATACGACGCGCTCGTCGTAAGTAGCAATCGTCTAGCTCGATCAAAATGGAAGCTGAAGTGCCGACACACGTCCAGCCAACCCGACAAACGATCCTCCGCCTAACCCGCGGTCACCGGCTTCGTTACGCTGCAGCCGCATTGCTGTCGACGTCTGGCGCCATGTTGATGCTTCTCGTGCCGTTGATTGGCAAACACGCCCTGAATGTGATCGTCGAGCGCGACTTTTCGTTCGCGAATGAGTTACTACTCATCGTCTCCGGATGGTTCATGATTCCGCAAGCACTCTTGCCTTATCTAGTCATATCGGCGGTCGCAGGCGTGGTTTTGACTTCAGTATCGATGACGTGTCAATTCGGGCGCGACCGGTTGTCAGCAGTCGCTTCAGAAGGCATTTGTCAGCGCTTGCGAGAAACGCTTTACGATCGGTTGCACCACGTCCCAATGAAGTTTTTCGATGAATCGGAAACGGGTGATCTTGTCCAGCGATGCTCTTCGGATATCGAAACCGTACGAGTCTTCATGCACAGCGACGTGGACGAAGCAGGTCGGATGCTGCTCTTTCTAGCTGGGATGATCCCGGTGTTGTTTTGGCACAACGCATCTTTGGCATGGTTTGCGTTCATTCTCATGCCAGTCTTGTTTTTCAGTTCGTTCTTCTTCTTCAAGAGCATCACGAAGCTCTTTCAAATCACCGATGAATCGGAAGGCGCTTTGACTTCCGTTATCCAAGAAAACCTGACTGGTATACGAGTGGTGCGCGCGTTCGCTCGTCACGAGTACGAAGAAGATCGATTTGAAAAACGCAATCGTGCTTTTCGTGACAACTACGTTCGCCTTAACAAAGTTCTGGCGATATATTGGGGTGGAACCGACATCTTTGCGATGATGCAGATCGGCGTGGTGTTGTTTGTCGGCGCGTACTTCTATCTGCAGGGGCTGATCAACATCGGTGAGCTCTTTCTGTTTCTAATGTACGTCTCTTACGTCGTCTGGCGTATCAGACACGTCGGACGGCTTATTGCAGATGGCGGCAAAGCTGTCGTCGCTTTAAAACGGATCAACTACATTCTGAATACGACGTCAGAAGCCGAACAGCCAATTCCAGATGTCACTAGATTGACGGGCGATATTGAATTTGAAGATGTCACCATTCGATTTGGTACTGGGAAAGATGCGCTTGACGGTGTTTCTGTACGCATTCATGCAGGCGAAACGATCGGCATTGTCGGGGCACCTGGTTCAGGTAAATCGACGTTGTTACGCGGGCTTCTTCGTGTCCATGAACTAACGTCCGGCTGTATCCGGGTCGATGGACTCGATATCGCTACGATCAACCGAAAATGGTTACGGAACAATATCGGCATCGTCCTTCAGGAACCTTTCCTTTACTCTCGTTCAGTAAGAGACAACCTGTTAGTCGGCAAAGAAGACGCGACCGATACCGAGCTGTTTGACGCGACCAACGAAGCAGCGTTACACCAGTCCATCGAGAGCTTCAGCGACGGCTATGAATCAATGATCGGTGAACGAGGTGTGACCCTTTCAGGCGGTCAACGACAACGACTCGCGCTCGCGCGCGCGCTTTTGAAGGAACCACCAATTCTGATTCTTGATGACGCGCTATCTGCAGTTGATACGAATACCGAGAACGAGATATTGGATAGCTTGGAAGCGAGACGTGGTAAGCACACGACCTTCATCGTCGCCCATCGTCTATCTACGTTGCGAAGCGTCGATCGGATTCTTGTGTTCTCGCATGGCAAACTGGTTCAAGCTGGCTCGCACGACGAGCTATCACACCGACCAGGTCCATATCACGAACTTTGTCAGCTGCAAGACCTGATGGATCAGTCAATCAAACTCGAGTCACTCGGTCATGTCTGATCTGTTACTCGAAGACGAACATTTTGATCCGACTGCGGCGCCTTCAGTCGATTGGGGACTCTGGCGTCAGCTGTTCCGTTACGTCACGCCCTACAAACGTGAACTCGTATTCCTAGTCTTGACCGCCGTCATCACCGGCGTGCTGGAACCTCTCTACGCGCTCATCACGAAATGGCTTCTGGACGACATCGTCGCTAATGGCGCGGATGCGTCCATCACTATGTGGGGTGTTTTCTACGTCGCGATGGTGCTGGTCTTAGCCGGTTCTGTCGGCTTTTTCCTCTACTTTACGAACAAGCTACGTGTTTACGCAAGTTACGACCTGAGAATCGACGCATTCCAGAACCTGCAGAAACAATCCTTCGCGTACTTCGATCGAAGACCCGTCGGTTGGCTAGTCGCCCGATTGACGTCTGATTGCGAGCGATTGACAAACATCCTTTGTTGGGCGTTACTGGACATCATTTGGGGTGTAACGATGGTCCTTGCTACCTGCTTCGCTTTGGCGTGGTTGAGCTGGAAGATCACACTCGTTATGTTGTTGGTCATGCCGTTTATCTTCTGGGTTTCAGCGAAGTTCCAACGATCGATTCTCGGTTCTGCTCGCGAAGTACGAGCAACTAACTCTCGTATCACAGGTTCATTCAATGAAGGCATCATGGGCATGGAAACGAGTAAGGTCTTTGTTCAGGAACGAACAAATGCTCGCAGATTCAGTTCGCAGACTAACCAAATGTTCAAGGCGTCGGTGCGCAACTTAACGCTTGCTGCGATCTATGTCCCGATCATCGTAACCGCGAGCAGCGTTTCATACGGGTTAGCACTTGCCTACGGAGGGTCGGAAATGTTGGCCGGAAGTATCGCTGTGACGACGTTGATCACTTTCATGATGCTAGTCACGCATTTCTTCGAACCATTCGAACTTGTGGGCAATTGGTTTGCGGAATTGCAGATGGCCCAAGCGAGTGCGGAACGTGTACTTAGCATCATTCAAGCAGAGCCCGAGATCACAGACTCTACCACTGTTAAGGAAGCGATTCAATTTCACAGCGATTCGAAATCCGCGCGCGCCGTCGCAGTCGATGGCGGTGCACCCGATATCGGTGAGATTGAACTCGTGAACTTGGGTTTCGGCTACGAAACTAACCGATCGGTACTTAGCGGTGTTAATTTAAAAGTGAAGCGAGGTCAGACGATTGCGTTCGTCGGCCCTACGGGCGGCGGTAAGACGACACTCGTAAACGTCATCTGTCGTTTTTACGAACCAACGAGAGGGGGCGTTTACTTTGATGGCGTCGACTATCGAAACCGTAGCCAACATTGGCTACATTCAAACCTCGGCATCGTGTTACAACAAGCGCACGTCTTCAGTGGAACAGTCCGAGACAACATCAGATACGGCAATCTAGACGCGACTGATCAAGAAGTTGAGGAAGCTGCCAGATTAGCGGAGGCACACGAATTTATCTCCGAACTTGAAGATGGCTATGACACGGAAGTAGGCGAAGGTGGAAATCGTCTGTCTGCCGGTGAGAAGCAATTGCTATCGTTCGCTCGCGCGATTCTCGCCGATCCCCAGATACTCGTCCTAGACGAAGCTACGAGCTCCGTCGACACTGAAACAGAGCAAAAGATTCAACACGGTATCGAACGCATGTTGACTGGGCGCATTAGTTTCATCATTGCCCACCGCCTAACTACGATTCGGAATGCCGACCTTATCGTCTTCATCGACGACGGAAAAATCGTTGAAGCTGGATCGCACGAGGAGTTGTTGAAGTCGAGAGGACGATATTTTGAGTTGTATGCCCAACAGAGCATGGACCACTCCTTCCGTGCTGCATGGAAGCACGAGACCCTGTCGGCTTCGTAGGTGCTATCCGGTCGATCGTGCATATCATCTATTGACCCGACCTTAAAGCGAAAACAAACACACGTGGAATCTGAAGAGATCTCTCTTCGTCTCGCGCCGCTGTTCGCCGAAATGGATAAGCAGTGCATGGTGACGGATCATCTGATGGACAAGGATCAATGGCGGATCTTTCTGACCACGATGTGGAGCAATCTCGTGATGGATCCTGAGAATCTCGACCTGACCGAAGAAGACTTGGAAGATGCATACAAAGTCATCGAAAAGGAAGCAGAGAATCGGTTAGGTGGAAAAGATGCGCTGGTCGACGCGTTTCGTTTTCTGACGACGAAAGACGGCGAAAGGTGCATGGAGAAGGCTAAATTACGCAAGAGCCACAAAGACATGCTGCTTTACTTCGCATCCATGATGGTCGATCCGGAACGTCATAAGCAATACATGGCAGAGATTCGCGACGCGACGTAGTCCTAGAAGTACGAAGAAGCGACCTCTCTCTCGATACTAGTGCCTCCCGAGAATCAGACATGCAACTGATCAAACCAGAAGAACTCAACGACGATGAACTAGACTGGACCGGACGCGTTCGTAACTCGGACATATGGCAAACACTTATTGCCGCGCGCGAAGGCAATATCACACGTCTCAAGGAACTCATCGATAGAAACCATGAGCTGGTTACTTGCCAGTACTGGTACGCCTCACCCCTTCATTTCGCTGTGCGAGAAGGTCATCTCGAAGTGGCGAAGCTTCTTGTCGATCATGGTGCAGACCTGACCGAACAAACACTGTATGGTCAAGAGACATTCCTGCAGGTTGCGACGGATCGTGGTCATACTGATCTCACCGAATACTTACAGGGACTAGCCCGAGAAAGGCTGGGCTCAGAAGGTGACACACATCCAATCCACACGGCATGCAAGGATGGCGATTTGACGTCGGTCGTTCAGCTACTTGACGTTGATCCCGCGCTCGTGAATCGAGGCGACGATTTCGGCCGGCGACCAATTCACCATGCCGTCGAAAGCAAGAGTCACGAGCTGATCGAAATACTCGTCGCACGAGGAGCCGAAATTGATACTCCCGGTTTTTCTAGTGACAGTCGTATCGGTGGTTCTGGATTCCGACCGATCGCTAACGCGTTTTGGCGCCACAACGTGTGGGCACAGCGAAACGACTATGAGACCGCACAACTCTTACTGAAACACGGCGCTAATTACTCGATGACGATTGCGGCAGCGCTCGGTGATGAAGCACGGGTTCGGGAATTGCTTGCAAGTGAGCCCACCCTCTGCGATCATCAGGAACCTGGTGGCAAACGCGCTTTGTCTGCTGCAGCGGAACGAAATTACGTTGATATCGTCAATGTATTGTTGGAAGCAGGTGCGAACCCAAACCTTGAGGAAGGTGAAAACTGCCCACAGGGTTACGCGCTTTGGGCTGCATCACACTTTGGTTATTTCGAAATAGCCGAAGCGCTGCTCGCTGCAGGCGCGGACCCTAACGCAATTGTCGAATCTTCAGGAAATCCCACCGAATCGGCATTCAACCGCGAAATGCGAGAACTGCTTTATCGAAACGGTGGTAAAGTCGGTTTCGCTCAATTCTTTCACGAAAACAATGTCGACGTCATTGCTGTTGTACTGCAGAACGCGCCAGAGCGGTTCCAGACGTCCTTAGCAGTCGAAGGATTTACCCACTCGGTTAGTAATGGCTACGCTACGCTCGTTCACATGATGCTCAACGCTGGGATCAGAGTACCGCCAGTGCTGACGTACTGCCAAAGCTATCTATGGTGGGATCTTGAGTTGTGCGAGCTACTTCTACAGCACGACATGGACCCGAATCTACCCAACTGGCAGTCCGTTCGTCCGCTTCACCACATGGCGCAGAAAAACAACGTCGACGGCGCGAAGTTAATGGTGAAGTACGGCGCTAACCCAAGCTTGATCGATGAGGAATACAACACAACACCGCTCGGCTGGGCAGCAAAATCAGGCTCACTCGACTACGTCAAATATCTCCTTGAGCAATTTCCTGATCGCAACGTTCACGAGCCACCTGATATGCCGGACTGGTCTCGACCAGTGGAATGGGCTAAGCGCCGCGGCCATCAGGAAATAGTAGAGCTGCTGAGCTAATCTACTTTCGTCGATAGCACGATCACACAGCCACGATCCTATAGCGCAGCATCACGCGACTATCGTCGTTTAAACCTTCGCGAAATCGAGGTCCCCAGACTCCCCATTCGTCGGTGTATTTCCCACCCATCGTCGTAAGCACCTTGTCCTGTGCATCGGGATCGTCCTCAATCGCGCCTTCGAGCATGAGCTCCGGTGCCGACCGGTAGCTGTCGCCTGCGTTCCTCCATAGACCAAACTCACCAACCCAAATTCGTGCAGAAGTCAGCCCTTGCCGAATCGCATTCGCTCGCCAAGCGTCAAACTGTGTTACGACGTAAACATGATCGTCGCCATCGTATATGAACCATATTTCACCCTTACATTCACTCTCTTCTCCATCAGATTTGATCGGTGTTAGATAGATCAAACGCGAAGTCGAGAGCGCGTTTTTCGTCGAATCGGTAACGGCTCCAAGCAATGGCAGGAATGGTGTAAGACTCACACCAAGTACCGTCTGTCGTCTAGTCAGCATCGTGAAACTCCTAGTAATGAAACAAAGTTGAGTCGTCTAGCTTTCGGACGCCTCGTCTTTGAATAGAGACTCAAAGAACCATTGTGCGCCTGCAGGTTCTTCAAGCAATCGTTGCTGCCGGTGGGTTAACGTGATGTGTTCTGGCGCCGTCACGCGGGTGCGAGACCACGTTAATTGCGACGCGCAGTACTTGTACAGTAAGGAGCGACGCTCGTGATCTGCAGACCACGCCATAGTGCCATGTGTCGTAGCTTCCGTAAAAAACGTCACGCTTCCCGTAGGCGCTTCCGGACAAATTACGACCTCATCGAACTTCCCATTGCGGATGCAATCTGGCAATTTGAAGTGGCTGTTATGACTGCCAGGAATACAACATAGACCACCCGTATCAGGTCCTGAGTCCGTCAAGTTGAATGCCGCAACCGCAAATCCGTGTAGTGCTTGATGACCTGGTTGTGGGTAGTACTTTCCAGGTTCCGCCCGGGTAAACGGTTCGGACGCACCGTAGTCGGAATGGAGGCGACCACTCGGCATTCCTTTTCTCATTCGCATACCGAAGATCCGGTCGAGTCGGAACGCTTCCCCAAGCTGAAATCGCATGATCTGCATGGTTAGGGGGTGGTCGATGAGGTCCACGAAAGGTTGGCCGTACGCCAAAAAGCCAGGATTCGACTTATATGAACCTCCCGCCATACCGAACCGGTAATTGTCATACACCCCACGACTACTCTCTTGGGTTCGCTCTTGTCGGTCGGAAGGGAAGTCGGGTAACGTGTCGTCAAGAATCTGATTAAGTGTCGCGACCTGATCCTTACTCAGGACGTCCTCCACCACTAAGTAGCCCTGCAGATCGTAGAGATATCGATACAGTTCAGCGATTTCGTCGTCGTTCGCCGACCGTAAATAGTCCGCTGAGAGATTGGCTTCTGCCATCAGTGCACTCCAATCAATTCTTTAGTAGCCACATTGAGATGGGAATCATGTCAGATCATCGAATGTGTGATTTCAATCGCGCAGCGATCTGGTTGAAGTTTCTCGATTCCGCGTAGTCGAGCGCGGTCCTACCGTTTAAATCCTGCGCAATTGGGTCCGCGCCAGCTTCAAGTAAAACATCGACCACTTGTACGTCCTCTTGCCACCAAGCGTTTGCGGCGACATGCAACGCGGAGCGACCAATTGCCGATCGAGCGTTCGCGTCCGCTCCTCGCTCAAGAAGCAGTTTTGCCGCTTCGACTTTACCCTCGCGCACTGCGACCATCAACGGCGTTATGTCATGGTCAGCCGGTTCCTCCCCCGGCGACGACAACCTTCGTACTTTTTCACTGCAAGGCAACGTGCGCGAATCAACATCTACGCCTAGCTTCAACAATACGCTTATTACCGCCATCCATCCGTACGTACAGGCGAGGTGCAACGGCAACTCACCGAGTACGCAGGGTGTATCCAGCGGAGCACCAGCATTCACGAGAATTTCTGTAAGTTCCGGTGCTTGTGGTGAATAGCCGTGCGTAACCGAGAGATGGATCGGACGCCACTCACCTTCACCTATCGCTTCGGTTTCCCAGACGAAGAAGCCGATTCGTGCCAATTCGCGATCAGGTTTATCGCCGCATTCGAGAAGCGCTTTCGTCGCACTTACCTGAGAGGCAAGAAGTGCCCAACCGAGCGGCGGGAGTCCATCGACCTGTTCAGCTAAATCAGTCGCCTTCGATAAACTCAAGATCTGTTCATCTAAACCGAGAGCACACGCACTGTGCAAATCGCACTCGATACCTGTCGCCAACATGTCGTGCGCGGTTTCAGGCGCGTAAAGTGCGGCGACCTGCAATGGCGATAGATCGGTTTCGGTAGATAAGCCAACGGCAGTTCGCGACTCGCGTTTCGATTCGAGGAGGTCCCGCGCGAGACCATCCCAATCTCTAGCCAACGTCAGCGCATTCCACTAAGACGGGCGGGCTTAACCTGCAGCCGCTGCGCGCTCGTTGTGCTCCATCTCGGCAACGATGTCCGTCATGCCTTCCCATTCATCCCACATGTTGCACATGGCTTGCTTGGAGCGTTCCCACGGGTCATTACCTTCCTCAAACTCCAACCACTGTCCTTGTTGACCCCGGTCAGGATGGTCCGTGACCCCGTTTACCACGACGTTCGGTTGACGTTTCTTGTTTCGTATACGGAAGATGATGTTCTTACGCGTTTCCGTGCCGCGTTCGTTGCGTGTTCCTGAGTGAGGAATGTGGTACATTGCGATGCATGCATCGCCTTTATCCATCAGAATCTGTGTTGGTCGAGGCCATCGTCGACCGTCCGGCGTTGTCTCCGATGTCTCGTCCGCATATTTCTCAAATATCTCTGGTGGAAGGTAGTTCATGCCACAACGATTCGGACACTCGTGATTCAGGCGCGGCCAACCCGGACCTTCCGGTCCTAGGTGTCCATTCGTTTCGTATTGCCAACGAAAGAACTTCTCGATGTCGTGATGCGCACCTTTGAGCAAGCATGTCTGCCCACGCCCTTCTTCGGTCTGATCGTTGAGACATACAAAAACAAACGCAGTAAAACTGCCTAACCCGAGCGTCATAGCAGGGTCTTCGAACAATGGCACCATGTTGTGACCCATCACTTCCGGAGATCGACCTAGATCACCTTTTGGCCCGGATGCGAAGTGGCGCGCATAGATTTCCTCTGGCGTGCCTTCCTGTACTTCCTGAGGTGCCGCGATCGTGATGTTGCCATCCATGTGCACACCCGCACCGTAATACGGCATATCGACATCTCGATACCCCATATTTGTGAACCGTCCCGATGGCTGCGCAGGATAGGAGATACCCATTTGACAGATGCTTGGCGGATCGAAATTACCCATCACTTCGTGCAATATCGGCGTGATGTCCGATTTGTTGACGAGATCAGTCATAACCGTTTCAGAACCAAGATAACGGCCACGTTTCGGTAACTTCAACGCTGAGAGTGCAGCGTTTACCATGTCGTCGGACACTGCGTTCTTGACGACGATATAGCCATCTCGATATAACGATTTCTTTTCTTCAGCTGTTAGGTGTCGAGGTTTTGTTGCCATCGTGGTATCCGTTCTCTACTTGAATCCGGTTCGTTTCGGCGCTGCGGAAGGATTTTATGGTTTGCTGTGACTTCATCCGTCGTTAGAAACACGACAGAAGTGATTTTTGACGCTCAACAAGGGTGCCAGAGCATTGTTCTAATCTCGCCGAATTCGCGTCGTAGTTTTTGCCACTCTTCACCGCCGTCCTGCGATCGGTAGACCTGACCGAGATTTGTACAACAAAAAAGCAGGTCTGCATCGGCAGCGTTTTCTGCGACCATCCAAGGCGTCGAATTGACGCTGCCAGGAAGATTGCAATCCTCCCAAGTCGAACCCCAATCTCGACTTCGTAAGAGGCGTCCCGTTGAACCAGGAGGACCATCGCCGTTGCAGAGGAACACGGTGCCATCGTAATCGGCCTTCGGTTTGATGCCGCGAGTGTATTGCCAAGGCGAGTCAAGTTCCCGCCACTCCCACGACGCTGCGTCATCGAACGATTCGTATAGTCCTAACGCTGTCGCAGTCAATAGCTTTCGCTTTCCTTCCACCTCCGCAATTGCAATGTCGTGAATATCAGGAAAACGAAAACCTTCCTCCGATCGTTCCCATGTTTCTCCATAGTCTCGTGAGCGATGAACGGCATCAATCTCTGCACTCGCCCAGATCGTCGCGTCGTCCATCGGATCGAAGCGAATTCGCGTGATCCGTGGTTTGCCGATTGGACATTCATCCACCAGTTGGATCGGTAACCGCTCCCACGTACGGCCAGCATCATCTGATCGAAAAATCGCGCCAGGATTCGTTCCGATGAAGATCCTATGGGAATCTGATACGCTTTGGGTCACCGACCAAATCTGCTTCCCATCGCCCGGTGACGGTACGAACTGCCCTCTTCCATCTTCATCCTGACGTAGCAATCCAATGTCGGTACCCGCCCAAACGACACCTGGTTGGTCAGCGTGGGACGAAAGCGCCCACGTTCGCATCTCAACCGGTAGTCCTTCGAACGCAAAACGCCACGATTCCCCTAAATCGTCGCTACGCCAGACTCCCCAGCCTACCGTACCAGCGTATACCGAAACGTCCATGTCCGTTCCTTCAAATCTGTTTGGGATAAATTGTCGTCACCACGTTACTTTGCTGCTAATCCACTAAGTCAATACGTATCGTCGAGTTGAGCAAACGCAGTGATCATCGTCGAACACGGATTAAGCGGTAAAGAAGGCGATGGTCGTCCACAGTATCCCTGCAAGCACAGCAGCAACCGTCGCTTGAGGTATTTGTGTGCGGACGTGATCCATCAGATCGCAACCGGTGCACACGGAACTAAGCACCGTTGTATCTGAGATTGGTGAACACTGGTCGCCGTAAACGCTGCCGTCCATCACAGCTGCAAAACACAACGTCATATATAGATAGGGATGCGAGAGATCAGTGCCTTCTGCAATCGCCCACGCAAGCGGCATCGCTAGGGGAAACGCCACCGCATACGTACCCCAACTTGACCCGGTCGAAAACGCAATCGTCATGGTCATAACCTGCAAGATCACCGGCAACAAGAAATAAGGAAGCGCATCACCGAGTAGATCGACCAAATAAGCGCCGCCACCTGTGATCTGACTAACCGCACCAATCGTTAGCGCCAGCAGCAGTATCACAGATCCCAGTACAACACCTTTAAAACCGGTTTCATACCCCTGTATCAATTCCCTGAGCGACATACCTTTCGCGAGCGCGACAACAGAAGCAAACAACAATGCAGCGCCGAATGCCCAGTGCACTTCGGGTGAACCGAATGCGATGAAAGTACCGATCGCAACACCGATCAAAATCGCTAGAGGTAGGACGAATTCGAGAAGATTAGGTTTGTAGTGATCGGGAACATCGCTGGATTGAAGTTCTCTCGAAGCAAGCACTTGGGCGGTCGGTGAATCAAGTTCGTTACTCGTACGTGCCCTGTGAATCGCAGCTTTCAGCTCTTTGTTTAGATAGAGTGGTTTTTCGACACTCACCAAGAACGTGCCTAGGACAGCGAATATCGCATAAAAACAAAACGGAACGCTTGCGAAGAAGAACGCGATCCGATCGGCTTCCGTAGCTAAGAAGGAAACGCCAGCAACGAAGATGAACGCTTGAACGTAACCCGGCCATGCGTTGAACGCAAGTTGGGATGCGATCGGCGACGCCGTCGAATCAACGATGTATGCGAGCTCTTCGTGACTGATCCGCTCTTGATCAGCGATCGGCTTAACCGTCGTACCGACGAGAACCGTGCTAACGGTACCGCCTTGAAAGAAGATGACGCCTAATCCCCACGCGACCAGCTTCGCTGTTTTTGGACCTCGTACGAAACGGTCGGTGACATATTGCGCGAACGCTTGCGCCGCACCGGTCCTCGACCAAACACCCATCAATCCGCCAAGCAACCATAGATACAAGACCAATACGCTTGCGGCCGCAGTCGTACCTAAGTGCTCTATGACGACTGCGCCGAATATATCGTAATCGGTGAGGATAAAGGCACCGGACACGATACCCCCAAGCAACGCCGTGATCGGTTCGCGTGTGACCCAGCACAGCAACACAGCGACGAGTGCCGGTAGTAAAGACCAGAAGCCCCAGTGGCGAGAAACGACATACTGCCAGTACGAAGTCGAGCCGTTCTCGTCAGTCTGCATAACGAATTCCTCGTCGATGCCTGGATCTTCAGCCAGATCGCGTATTCGGTCTGGATGTAACGCTGCGCGTTCGTACGGCGTGAACGAGACGTATCGGGGAGCTTCGCGAAAGACGTAGAACAACTGGTTGTTTGCGTCTCGTTGGACGTCCAACTCAATTGGTTCAACGTTCCACGTTGGGCTCACGAAACGTCCTACTACTACAGAAAGGAGGAGTAGCCCGACTAACAGACCAAACTTCCAGAAGCCCTCTCGCAGGTTGAGTTTTGCCATGGAAATGACCGACGACTTTTGGCTATTGTCCATAGAGAGTCACAACGTGACTAATAAGTCGGGATCACTTTCGTCCGAAATGAAAGCGTGACGTGCAAATTTCGCAAGCCGATGGTCCGCTGAACTCGTTTCAGCGGTGTCAATATCGACGTGCGTCGTTCGATTACGACAAATCTGCTCGCTGCATGCTTCGATATTTACGTTACAAATTGCCTAGGCGTCTTCGCGCCGCACACGAGGCACCTTCAAGTATTCAGAACGAAACACGCCACGCGGAACTAGGCGGCTCGATTCAATGCATACACTGGACTTTCGATCAAAGCTAGTCGTAAAGGTCTCACTAACGCAAGACCACCAAGAACGACAGCAATCGCGACCGCGCCGATTACGTCGAACGGAGCTATGCGTGATGGGAGCTCGTCAAACGTCGACTGCTCAAGGATGCTGACCCCTAGCAGTTCATCAAAGGTATCAAAGATCACATTAATGTTGTTGGCGATGACGAATCCCAACACCAGCCCGAGCGTAATCCCCGTCAACGTGATAAGACCACCCTGTAAGGCGAAAGCACCGAGTAACTGACGCCGCGAAGCGCCGATCGTCGAAAGGATTGCGATGTCCGATCGTTTGATATTTATCAGCATTGCTTGTCCGGCGACAATGTTGAACGAAGCGAGCATCAAGACCAACGTCATAAGAATGTACATCGCACTTCGCTCTAACTGATACGCTCGAAACGCCTCACCGTACTTTTCGATCCACGTTACGACCGTCGAGTCGTTTACAAACACTTCTGAAACACGAAACGGGTCAGTAACGGAAACGTTCCAACCGAGTTTGCCCGTCCTCTGTAGCGGCGTTCCCACAATCGAATCAATGTCAACGAACGCCGAACCTGCATCGACTTCCGTTATAAAGCGAAATAGGCCTGAGATGATGTAGGTGGCACTCTGAGTCTGCAAACCCGCTGATGTCGGTGAGACAAACGTTAGATCAAGACGGTCGCCGACAGTCAGACCCAGTCGTGATGCGAGATCGCGCGAAAGCGCAACTTGATTTGCAGCGCCGCCCGTCGCAAGTTCCCCTTCGACAAAACTAAGCTTCCCTGCGGCACCCGCTTCAAGGTCGATGCCGACCAAGTCAACGGTAATCGTGACACCGTCGCCACCACGAACGAACGACATACCTTGAAACTCACGCTGAACATTCGTAACGTCCGTCATCGAACTGATCTTGTCGAACTGCGCCTCACTGAAGTGATCAGCGGTGAGGAAAGCGTGCGGTACGACTCGGAGTAATCGATCACGTCGCTCGTCTGTGAGCCCGTTAAAGACGCTTGCTACTACGATCATCAACATGATGCCCAGTGCAAGTCCGACAACCGAAATCGCGTTGACGAGCTTCGAGAACCCCGATGCGCCGATAAAGAGGTAGCGCAATCCAACCTTACGGGTAAATAGATCAACCATCGGCTATCAACCGTCCGTCGTCTAAACGAACGGTACGGTGGGCGAATGCGCCGCTCCCTTCGTCATGCGACACAATCACAAACGCAGTACCGTGCGCTTCGCTAATCGATCGAATGAGTTCCATGACGAGATTAGCGCTTTCCGAATCTAAACTGCCCGTCGGCTCGTCCGCGAGTACGACTTTGGGCTCGCCGACGACAGCTCGAGCCACCGCGACACGTAGACGTTCGCCACCCGACAACTGTTTGGGCAGATGATCCATACGTTCATCGAGCTCTATTTCACGTAAAAGTTCCTTGGCTTTTGATGTCGCATCCTTGGTTGAATCGCCACGAATCAACAACGGCATCGCGACGTTTTCGAGCGCTGTGAACTCCGGTAAGAGATGGTGAAACTGATACACGAATCCCAAAGCACGGTTTCGCAATATCGCACGTTCCTTCGATGTACTCGCCGTCAAATTCGAACCATCAATCCACACTTCACCTGCGTCCGCATCGAGTAGTCCAGCCAAAATATGGAGAAGCGTGCTCTTACCAGAGCCAGAACGACCAAAGACACACACTCTCTCACCGGTACCGATCGTAAGATCGATCCCTTCTAACACGTGCAGGGCACGTCGACCGTCGTCAAACGTTTTCGTGAGCCCCTTGCCGATCAGAACGTCATTCATCGCGCAGAATCTCAGAAGGAGCTAACCGGGTCGCACGCCAAGCTGGGTAGAGCGAACCGACGGTCACCATCGCGACGGTCAAGACCACGACTCGCAATACGTCGCTCGTCTGCAACACCACACTCAATTCATGCAATGCGAATCCGTCTCTTAGCGAGACCCCGATGAGTTGTGAGAGTAGCTCGTGTAACGTCGGAAGTGCCAAACCGATCAACCAAGCGAGCACGATACAGACAAGTAGGCTCCCGAGTGCGATCACCCAAGCGGTTGCAACGAAGGAAATCAACACCGTTACCGTACTGCCCCCCAAAGTTCTCAACACGGCAACGTCCCCTCTTCGGCTATGGACCAACATCACCATGTTTGAAACGAGATTGAATGTCGCGACTGCTACTAGCATCGATAACAACAGGAAGAGCAAGTTCTTGAATCTATGTAAGAAGTTGTACAAAGCGCCGAATAAGTCTTGCCATGTTGACGCAAACAGATCGCGATCGTTTGCGGTTAAGTAGATATGAAAAAACGCGCTCGATACGTCAAGCGGGTTCTGTAATCTGAGAAATGCGGCATTCGCCGAGCTAGGTAACTGGAGAAGCCGTCTCGCGTCTTCGCGATTGATGTAGGCAACCATCGAATCCAGACTCGTCTGGGTGTCAGCAAAACCTGCTACCTTGAAGCGTTTCTGCCGAGGCATGTACCCAAATGGTGAGATTCCCTCCGCAGCAAGGGTTACCAATACCGTATCGCCCACGGTCGCACCGATTTCCCGTGCCAAACCACTCCCTAACAGGATCGCAAACTGACCTGATGTCAGTGCACTCCAACGCATTTCATCGTCAAGACCGTCACGCGTTACGAATGCCTCGATGCTATAAGGATCTACGCCTATAAACTGCGCTCGTTCAACTGCGTTCGCCGAACTCAGGAGTCCACTGGACTGCATGACCATCGCCGTTGCCGTAACGGAGGCAACAGCTGAAGCGACTCGTTCTCCTAAATCTTTCTCGACGCCTTTCGGATTGGATAGTGTGACGTGTGGTACGAAGCCTAGAACGTTCTTATTTAGGTCGCGTTGGAATCCCGCTACGATGCCTTGGACAACTAGGAGCGTCGTGATTGAAATGACGAGTCCTAGTATCGATGTTTTGGTAACGAACATCAACGCAACGTCTCTAGTAAGTAAGTACCGCCAGCTCAGCAGTATCGAAAGTGGGTGGAACAATGCCCGATTCATTTGCGACTCACTTCCCACGCGTGCTTAGATTCGATGGAAGACATGAATACCACGTCACAACGCTTCGAAGGCTGTCTCGAAATCACCGAAGCGATGCATCTCCAGATCCCCCGAAGATTTACGCTCAACGAGCAACGCAGACAAACGCCAGCGATTAATTAGCTCCATGCTGGTTTCAATGCCTTTCACAGCAAGTGCGGTAGCCCAAGCGTCTGCCGTGGTCGCTTCCTCAGCGTATACGGACACTAATAACAGCTCATGATCGACCGGTCTACCGTCAATAGGATCAATCAAATGACTAAATTGTTCATCATCATAGGTCTTGATATTTCGATACGTTCCAGAAGTGGCAACAGCGCCAGTACTTAATTCAAGATAACCCAAGACCTGATCAGGCTCTTGCGGATTCTCGATGCCGACTCGCCACGGTGTTCCGGATGCGTTAGAACCGTTTACTCGTACCTCGCCACCGATATCGATGAGAAAGTCTTCGCAATCCAAGGCGAGAGTACGCGCAGCTAGAGTATCTACAGCAAATCCCTTCGCGATGCCGGAGTAATCAATACGCAAATCGACAAGGTTTTTCTTGATCGCAGCCGGAACTTCGCGGATTTCCAGATGACCAAACCCAGTCCGCATCCGAATATCGTTAATCTCTTCACGCGTCGGTAGGCTAACGGGAGTTGAGTTTCCGAACCCCCACCGTTCAACAAACGTTGCCACCGATGGATCGAACGCACCTTGGCTGGCGACGAAAATGCGCCTTGCGTGCGAAGTTACGGTAAGGAAGTCGGATGAGACCGGTATCCATTCCACGCTTGTATTTTTGTTGATTTTTGAGAGTTCCGAATCGTCCTGATACGTTGAGAAAATCAACGTCAATCGTTCAAGTTCTCGCGTGATCGTCGCCTCGTCGAGCGATTGATCGCATATCGTCTCGACGCGGAAATAAGTTCCCATCGTAGACCCGGTGATAACCCGGTTATCGTGCGGTGCGCATGAAGTCGCTAGTGCTAGGAGAATTAACGACGCGAACGTAGTTCGAGACGCGCATTTCAAAGTGAGGAAGAATGTCACGTTCAAATCGTTACTCTAGGAAATTAACTATACACAAAGACAGTTTTTCTGAATCTTTACTGAACTAACTTTATGATTGCGCGTCGCATTCTGGCGGTCAGAACCTAAATAACAGACCGTCGTTAATCCGAGGAGTCACCATGGACAATCGCTTGCTGTTTCCTGCAGTCGTCGCCGCAGCAATCCTTGGCTGGCTAATCGCCATGGTATTTGGGGAAATTTCCTGGTTGTATGAGACGGCGGAATTGCTGAAGTCAATCTTCCTATCCGCGCTACGCGCCATTGTTGCACCTCTAATTTTCTTTTCCTTGGTATCCGGAATCCTTCGTCTCGGCGATACAGCCGAGTTAGGACGCATCGGTGGCACCACGATTCTGTATTACCTATCAACGACCAGTATTGCGATCATCCTTGGCTTAGTCAGCGTTTTCCTAATCCACCCGTGGACCTATACAGAAGCAGTAACTTCATTACCAACATCCGATACCGAACTCAATCTACTAGGGGACTCCTCAGCAGGTGTCGCAGGAATACTGGCAGGTGTTGTTAAGAGTACGCTGATAAACCCGGTTGCAGCACTCGTACAAACCAACATCCTGGCAATTGTGGTGAACGCATTCGTTATCGGTCTCGCATTACTGCTCATCACGGAAAAGGATGGCGGCGTACGTCGAGGCATTTCCACGATCACTGACGCCCTCTTCAAGATTACCGGTTGGATCATTTGGACGGTACCCATTGGTGTACTCGGCATCGTCTACCAACTCTCAATCGTGACCGATATGTCACTGATTGTGCAGTTACTCAGCTTTTCGCTACTGGTCGTCGTAGTAACGCTAATCCACGCAATCATCGTACTTCCTTCGTTTGCCTATTTTCTCGGCAATATGCACCCAACTACATTTTTCAAGCACGCCGCTCGACCGCTCGTCGTTGCGTTCACGACGGCATCGAGTGCGGCAACCGTTCCGGTGACACTTCAGGCGGCCGAGAATCTTGGGATTCGCAAGTCAACGTTCAGTTTCGTCGTGCCGTTTGGTGCGACGGCGAATATGGATGGCAGTGCGCTGTTCGAAGGGATCGCGGCGGTATTCATCGCTTACCTATTCGGCATTGAACTCGGTGCGATTCAGATCGTCATCATTTTCTTTGCTGCGATGGCCGCTTCGATTGGTGCACCAGGGATCCCAAGCGGCTCGATGGTCGGTATGCAGATGGTCTTGATCGCCGTCGGACTACCACTCGAAGCGATTGGCATCTTGCTCATCGTTGAGAGACCGCTAGACATGATTCGAACCGCGTGTAACGTCGAGGGTGACCTAGCGGGTTGTACCGTCATCGATCGGTTTTCTCATGCAGCTCTCGAGGAACCTACAAGCGATGTAGCCGATGAAACTCGGGACGCTGTGAACGCTTGATTCGTCAAATTACCACTCAATAAAATCTCACCGGATTACGTCACCTAACTCGCGATAAGGATTTCTATGCCCGAATTCTGCAAGGTCGACCAGAAAGACCACATCTTCACCGTAACAATCAATCGACCAGAGCGACTCAACGCCCTTCATCCCCCTGCCAATGCAGAACTTGGCGAGGTTTTCGATGCCTTCGCAGCCGATGACGATATGTGGGTCGCCATCATTACAGGTGAAGGACGAGGCTTCAGCGCGGGGAACGATCTACGATATCAAGCGGAAGGTGGTGAACGAGTCGCGACGCCTCGAGGATTCGGCGGACTGACGTCTAGATTCGACCTTACCAAGCCGGTGGTCGCTGCAGTCAACGGCGTCTCCATGGGTGGTGGTTTCGAAATCGCTCTAGCATGCGATCTGATCATCGCGTCCGACCGAGCTGTGTTTGCTTTACCGGAACCTAAAGTAGGTCTGGCCGCGCTTGCCGGTGGCTTGCAGCGTTTACCGCGCCAAATCGGCGTCAAACGTGCTCTCGGCATGATCCTGACGGGGCGGCACGTATCACCAGAGGAAGGCATGCAACTCGGATTTGTCAATGCTGTTGTACCGCATGATGAGCTGATGGCGGAAACACATCGCTGGGTCGACATGATCTTGGAATGCGCACCGCTATCGATCCGTGCAAGTAAGGATGTCGTCTACCACAGTCTCTCAATGGACTCGCTCGAAGAATCGATGAAAGTGCCCTACGATAGCGTTAGGACACTCTCTCGAAGCGAGGACTTTGTGGAAGGCCCGCGTGCGTTTTCGGAGAAGCGTCCACCGAATTGGAAAGGTCGGTAGAACACTACCCAACATCCTGATTAGCGCAGGAGCAATCGCCTTAAGGCGTCGCTGGATACGACAACAGACCCAACTTACATTGGCGAGGATGAACACTCGCATCGCAACGCGGTAAGAGAAAGCAGTGGCCACGCCATTTAGGTGGGATTTCCCATACCCCTCAAAGCGAGCGCCAGTCATTGCACGCAATGTGGTGGCGACTTCACAACCACTGGCTTCTCAAGCTGGTATTCGCATGTTGCAGGACGGTGGCAATGCCATCGACGCGATCCTTGCTGCCGCGATCACCTTAACCGTTGTCGAACCATGTAACAACGGTATCGGAAGCGATGCGTTCGCACAGATTTTCGATGGTGAACGTCTCCACGGGTACACAGGATCTGGCCGTTCACCTTCAGCGTGGAGTCCGGAGCGATTCGAGCAGTACGATGAGATGCCGAGACTCGGTTGGGACTCGGTTACGGTACCAGGAGCAGTACAGACGTGGGTTGACCTCCACGAACGTTTCGGGGTTACGCCATTCGACACGCTGTTCGAGTCAGCGATCGAATATGCGGAAAGAGGATTTCACGTCGGTCACAAGACCGCGCCGCTGTGGCAAAGAAGCGCCGAGACCTATAAAGAGTTCGAACCCTTCCAGAAACATTTTTGTGTCGGTGGGCGTGCACCGGATGCAGGTGAACTCTACGTTCGACCAGAACTTGCGGACACGCTGAGAGACATTGCTGAAACGAGAGGTGAATCGTTCTATCGAGGCGCACTAGCACGAAGGATCGTCGACCAGTCCTCTGCAGAGGGCGGGTGCATCTCGTTAGATGACTTGGACGAACATCGCGGCATATGGCAAGTACCGCTTTCGGTCAACTATCGCGACGTACGTCTACACGAGCTACCACCTAGTGGCCAGGGATTGGCCGCGCTGATCGCCCTCGGTATTCTGAAGTACACTGATGTCGCCGCCAAAACGCCCGATTCCGCTGATTGGATGCACCTTCAGATCGAAGCGATGAAGATCGCAATCCGCGCCGCGTTTGACCATATCGCCGATATAGACGTGATGGGTCAATTCATTTCGATCGACGATCTATTAGATGAGAGGTCGTTACGACAAGCGGCGGCAGCGATTCGAACGAAAGCTGCCGACCTTCCTCCTCTTGAACTACCCGTCAGTAACGATACGGTGTACCTTGCAGCTGCGGACGCGTCTGGCATTATGGTTTCGTACATTCAATCGAATTACATGGGATTCGGATCTGGCATCGTCATTGACGGGACGGGAATCGCGATGCAGAACCGAGGAGCCGGCTTCGTACTAACCAAAAACCACCCGAACCAGGTTGGCGGTCGAAAGCGCCCGTTCCATACCATCATTCCAGGTTTCGTTACAGCCCACGATGGTTCACCTCTTGCTGCTTTCGGCGTCATGGGTGGACACATGCAACATCAGGGTCACGTACAAATGGTGAGTCGCATGTATGACCACCATCAAAATCCGCAAGCCGCTTCCGATGCCCCTCGATGGCATGTCACAGAAGATTTTGATGTCGTTCTAGAGCAAGGTGTCGACCCTCGAGTAGCAAGCGAACTACACGAACGAGGTCACTCGGTTTCAATTGAAGCCGAAGAACACCGTTTCGGGGGTGCTCAGTTGATTTGTCGATTGGATGACGGCTATTGTGCCGGCTCAGATCATCGAAAGGAAGGTTGTTCGCTCGGGTTTTAGGCCTATAACAAAGTGCCGCAACGGATACGAATTTGGCTGAATCGTGAGGTCAATTTCATCGTGTCGACGATAGTCCCTCGTATTCGATGACCTACTTGTCACGAACGTTCAATAACTAATCCTGGGCAAACAGACTCACGTAATCGTGATACTCGAAGCGTCGATTTCGTTTGTGTCCCGTTATCTCCCGCACTATACCGGTATCCTCCATTCGAGCTATCAGGCTATTCGCGGGAGCATAGGTAGTTTGAATGATGGACTGTACTTGTGCGACTGAGGTGATCGGAAACGAGTAGAGCGATTGGAGGATCCTATGAGCATTCGCCGTAGCGTGACCAAACGATCGATTAATGATGTCTTGATGTTTTTCCCGCAAATCGAGAATCGCTCGTGCAGTAACACTAGCCTGCTCACTCACTTCCAGGACGCCCATCAGAAAGAACCTAATCCATCGTTCCCATGTACCGTTATCTCGCACCGACTGTAATTCGTCGTAATACTGTTGACGATGTTTCTTGAAAAACAAGGAGAGATAAAGGACCGGCTTATGAAGCACATTTCGTTCGCACAAGAGAAATGTGATCAGAAGGCGCCCAAGTCTCCCGTTTCCATCCAAGAAAGGATGAATCGTCTCAAATTGGCAATGTGCCAGGGCAATTTTGATAAGCAAGGGTAAATCGGATTCCGCATGAATGAACTTCTCCAGCTCCGACATTTCAGAACCCACTTGGTACGGCGGTGGAGGAACGAACCTCGCTTCTTGAAACGTACACTTAGCCGGGCCAATCCAATTCTGTGTCGTTCGGAAGTCGCCGGGGGTAAGTAAGGAACCACGCGTTCCTCTAAGTAATCTTTCGTGAAGCTCACGAAGCAAACGAACTGACACGGGAATTGAGGGAAGTCGTCGCAAGCCGTGATTCATAGCAGCTACATAGTTCACGATCTCGGCAACGTCATCAGGGCGATTGCGATTGCGGATTTTTGCTTCTGCGGAAAGCAGATCTTGCAACGAACTTTCGGTACCTTCAATCTGACTTGACAATACGGCTTCCTTTCGCACATACATCGCCACAAAGAGCTCCGTGCTCGGGAGAGTCAGAATCGACCCGTCAAGACGCCCTAGTGCGCGATCTGCTTTCGATAGAAGAGACTGGAGTTCCCCTGACAAATCGACAGATGGTGTTGGTGGTAGCGACGCAGGGAAGAATGCTCGATAGCCAGATGGCTGTGTGATGTATCGTCCGGCTCTAACTGATTGATTACTGAACTGTTTTGCCATGTTCTGTTCGATCGTCTTTTTAACCAATCACCGTTCGTTCGGCTACTTCAGCTTTCAGCACTTGGACTTGATAACGCATCTATCGTATATGAGAGGTAAAGTCTACTAAAAATAGAATCTCGAACGTATATTAGAGGATTCGTCTAATATAGCGAGAAAATTGACCTTTGTGTTTGACTAACTCTAATAAAGTGAGTAAGTCTCCGTTTCACCAGAGGGTAGCTATACCATAGAAATACGCGAAATCCATGTGATAGGATCGTCGAATTACAACGGGACCAATGATCTACGAAAGAGATTCAACGCTCAAACCACGCCGTCCAATTGGTGTCACAGGAACGAGTTGATCGTACGTCACCTGTCACTCGCGCGATGGTTTCTGCTCTTCCTCTTGCAGCTTCAACGATGCTGAATTGATACACCACCTTTGGCCGGTTGGCATCGGTCCGTCCGGGAATACATGCCCAAGATGCGCGTCACAGTTGGAACACATCGCTTCAGTCCGAATCATGAAGTGACTTCTGTCGATCTTGGTTTCAACGTTCTCATAGTCCACTGGTTCATAAAAACTCGGCCAACCAGATCCTGAGTCATACTTCGTTTCAGATGAAAACAACGGTTCACCACAGCACCGACAAACGTACGTGCCTTGCGTCTTGGTGTTTGTGTATTCGCCCGCGAACGGAGGTTCGGTCGCCGCCTGGCGCGTAATCTGGTACTCGTAATCTGAAAGCTCCGCACGCCATTCCTCTTCACTCTTCTTTACCTTCGGCTTCTTGGTGTCCTGCATTTATAGAATTTTCCGTGCGGTAATTAGTCAAATTTTACGAAGGCATGCAATGGCAGATAGGCGGTGAAACCAAACCCACGACCTGAACTGGTCTTATCACAAGACCCTGTACGCCATTACAGTAAATCGACTAAGTTAGCTGACGTCTGTTACGACATTCGCGGTCCCGTTATGGATGAAGCGAAGCGTATCGAAGACGCTGGCACGACTATTCTCAAACTAAATATCGGTAACCCGGCACCGTTTGGTTTCTTGACACCGGAAGGCGTTGCACGCGCAGTCGCGCAAAACCTCGGCGCGTCGCAAGGCTATGCGGATGCCAAGGGAATCAATTCTGCGCGCGAAGCGATTGAGCGAGAAGCGGCACGGATTGGCATTCCAGATGTAGGAATTGAAGACATCTACCTAGGAAACGGTGTGAGTGAGCTCATCGTCATGTCTATGCAGGGCTTGCTCAATACTGGCGACGAAGTACTAATTCCGACACCGGACTATCCGCTTTGGTCCGCTGCAGTGAGGCTGGCCGGTGGCGTACCCGTCCATTACCGGTGCGACGAAGAAGCCGATTGGCAGCCAGATCTGGAGGACATTCACAACAAGACGAGCAATCGAACGGTCGCTATCGTGGTAATCAATCCAAACAATCCCACCGGCGCGGTGTATACCCGTGCGGTTCTTGTGGACATGATGGATTGGGCACGTCAACACGGTCTGATCGTGCTGGCAGATGAAATCTACTCAAAAATCACATACGATGACGCGGAATACATCCCGTGCGGCTCGATCGATGAAGATGTGCTTGTGCTTACCTTCGACGGACTCTCCAAGACGTATCGCGCCGCCGGGTTCAGGTCCGGTTGGATGATCATATCAGGCCCTAAACACCTCGCCCGAGACTACATTGAGGGACTCAACGTTCTAGCCGCGATGCGACTCTGCGCAAACGTGCCTTCCCAACACGGCGTTGAATCCGCATTGAGCGGTTACCAATCCATTCACGCCTTGACACAACCTGATGGTGATCTTTTCGAGCAACGTAATCGTGCATGGGAAGGTCTCACCGCCATAGAAGGTGTAAGTTGCGTGAAACCTAAAGGCGCACTCTATTTATTCCCCAAGATCGACGTTAAGAAATTCAACGTTTTCGACGATGAACAGTTTGTCTTCGACCTACTTCACGATCGTCACATTTTGATCGTTCAGGGAACCGCGTTTAACTACCCAGATCCTGACCACTTTAGAGTCGTGTTTTTGCCACCGCGAGATGAACTTGAATATGCGATCTCAGAAATTGGTGAGTTTTTAACGACGTACAAGCAGCACCCCTCATGAAAGCTCGAGAACCCATGGTGATCCACTATGTTCGGGATATGGATCGCGCGACGCGTTTCTACAGTGAAGTTTTTGAAGCACAAGTTTTATTTTCATCGCCTGGATGGACTGAGCTAGATTTCGGCGACATCAAATTAGCGCTTCATATTGTCGGACACGATATGGGCGAAAATCCGATACCACATGCAGGTATCAACTTTATGGTCGACAACATCGAGGAGATGCAGGCGAGAATTGAATCGTTCGGTGGCGAACTCTGGGAGTTGCGCGAACCCGACGACTTCGTACCGGTACGAGTCGCGTCTGTAAGAGATTGTGAGGGGAATGGGTTCGAGTTACGTCAGACGCCTTGAGTTGGCGTATACCTGGGAGCAACTCTCCTTTCATCAGTGATCTATTAGGTTGGATGATTGTTACCTATGCCAATCCGTTGTAATCGACTCAATATCGCCAACCCCTCGGGCGAAGCGCCATTTGCATTGTCGCAACACTAACACAATCTCTACTACTTGAGGCGTTCGCATCCCGCGGTGTTGGGCATCGACATAGTCGACTAAGCGGGGCACCGAATTTACGTAACAGTTATCAAATCGCTTAGACTATACTGTGGTTCACTAGCAGCAGGACACGGCGTCGCTTAACTAATCCTCCCGCTTCACGCTGTAGTTTTTACTGTCCTACACACTATAGGTCGGTGATGGGATCAATCCAGACGACTTTTCCATCTTGTGAAACCGGGATCTTGTGTCCGCATTGCGCTGCGCGTTTATGTGCATCCTTCGCGGCTTTACGCATAGCAGCAAGCGCGTGTGCAATTTCTTGTTCACGACGAAACTTGTCTGATGCACTCTGATTCACGGACTTCATCACTTCGTCCCACTCGCGAGAATAACCGGTTCGATTCCTGAATTATTGTATACAGTCCACTTGTCTACAAGATCTTTATAAAGCTCCTGAAAATTTCGCCACCCTCTCTCATAACGTCTTCTAACGACCTCAGCAGGTACGGAATGGCCACCAGCTCGTACTCGTTCCTGAACCCGACCTATCGCCAAATCTGCAGAGTCTAGAAAGAGAAAATGAATCTCAGTAGAGAATCCTGCTTCCCGCCACTTCGGTATCCAGCGTTGAAAGAGCTGACCGCTCAATGTAGTCTCAATCGCGAAACTCTCCCTTATCGCAGTTTGCTCTTCAATCATCTCGAGCATCAATCGGCTAGCTCTAAACTCGACCGAACCAGGATCGAATGGGCTTAAGCCGCTCGCGATCAAATCTGCATTGAGGAATTTCGCAACTCCGGCTTCTGCGAGTAGGTACCGGGTCGCAAACGTCGTCTTACCCGCGCCATTAGGACCGGCGATGATCAGGACTTTAGGGTTATCGGACATACGATGTATAGAAGATCGTTTTTGCCATAAAGATGATCAAAGCATATGAACGACCAACGCCAGACGCAGAACCAAATTTGAGTCTTTGATACGACGTGTCACGGATCGGAAGCTCACGACTAAACAGTATCAAAGCACTCCTTTTGGTCGCTAATGCCTAAGATCTGTACGGTTGTTTAGCTAGTGCACGATATCGGTCGAATAATTCGACGCCAACTACTACTCCGTTACACAGAAGTTAACGTTTCATTGACGCCGAACCTACCCGATTTAGATGCGCTCCGAATACCATACGCTATTCCGCGCACATCGGTCGATTGTCATGAATCCATTCCTCGAAAAACGTGAACTCGGTAACACCGGACTTACAACGAGTCGCTTAGGTATTGGTTCTACCTTCAACGCCCCAACCTCAGCGATCGAAGCCGCCGTCGAATGGGGTGTGAACTACCTTTATTGGGGCACGGTGCGGCAACCGGATTTCGCACAAGCGATGTGCAATCTAGAAAAGAAAAACCGCGACGATCTGATTTTCACGATTCAGTCGTACTCACGAGATGCATCGACAGTCGAAGGAGAAGTGGAAGAAGCGCTGAAAAGCTGTGGCGTCGGTAGATTTGATTTTCTGCTTCTTGGCTCTAGAGATGAGAAACCGGGCGATGAGTTCATCGAAGTGTTCGAAAAGCTCAAGTCAAGAGACATCGTACGACATCTCTCCATCAGCAGCCACAATCGACCGTTTCTACCGCAGCTACTCGATGACTACGCGAACAATACGTGTCCGTACGAATTACTGATGTTCCGATATAACGCGGTTCATCGAGGAGCCGAACGCGACATATTCCCTCATGTTGACGGACGCTCGAAGCCATTCATGGCGACCTATACCTCAACGCGTTGGGGTCACCTTTTGGACCCGGAAAAGATGCCGGTCGGCGAAGAGCCTGTAAGCGCGAGAGATTGCTATCGCTACTCACTTTCGCCGGAAGCGGTGGACATGGTCATTTGTGGACCGGGTAGCGCAGCCCAAATGGAAGAAGCCATATCGGCGCTAGAGAAAGGACCTTTAGATCCTGATGAACGAGAACGCATCGAGCGTATCGGCGAACACCTATACAAGCAATACGCGCCTGCATATCCCGACAAAGGGGACGCTGAAGACGTCGCGGCCGGTGTAGCTGCACACTAGTTGAGGGCGACTAATACACCCTTAGCAGACCATCTCGACGACACGCTCCGCAATCGCAAGTGAAGCGGTTAGCCCCGGCGATTCAATTCCCAACAGCTCGACGTAACCTTCGAGTCCGGTTTCTTGCGGACCATTGACGACAAAGTCAGATGCCGGTTCTCCTCGTGGCGCGAGCTTCGGTCTTATCCCTGTATAGCCAGGTTGTAGTTTCGATTCATCGAGATCTGGGTAATAGCTCCGGATAGCCGCAATGAATTGAGCCCTGCGTGACTCATCGAACGCGTAGTCGTGATCGCATTGCCAAACGACATCGGGACCGAAACGTGCCTGATGAGCCATATCGAGTGTCACATGTACGCCAAGCCCACCTTCCTCGGCGATCGGATAGACCAAATGGCTAAAGGGCGATCGACCCGATAACGTGTAGTAGTGTCCCTTAGCGTAGTACGTTCGATATTCCCGACCCACCTGGCGAGCGAATGTCGGGGCATCGAGACCTGCCGAATTTACCACGACACGCGGTGCTAGAGCTAATTCAGATGTCTTAACGATTAAGCCTTCGTTAGTACTTAGCTCATCGACCTCAGAGAGAAACGCGATCATGCCACCATGCGTTTCAAGCTCACCTTCCAGTGACAACATAAACGCATGACTGTCGATGATGCCTGTTGTTGGTGACCAGATTCCGCCAACGCACGAAACCGCAGGTTCTTTCTCGTTTACTTCGTGCTGGCTCAACCAAGGTAGTTCACCAACACCATTTGCAAGCGCCTGATGTTGATATGCCTCAAGAACCGAAAATTGATCCCGCGACGTCGCAACAATAACTTTACCGACTTTCTCGTGCGGCACATGGTGCGTCCTGCAATGTTCGTAAAGCAGTTGCTTTCCGCGAACACATAACTCGGCTTTTAAGGAGCCGCTTGGATAGTAAATTCCCGCATGGATTACCTCAGAATTTCGACTCGACGTCTCGGTCCCGATCGCGTCCTGCTTCTCAAGGATTAACACTTCACGCCCTTCACGTGCGAGTGCTTGTCCGATCGCCAACCCGATGACGCCTGCACCTATGATGACGACATCGCAATCCTCAGCGTGTGAACCGTCAGCCATCGTGGTATTCGAGTGCCAGTAGTCGATTCCGTTCACCTATCGTCATGAACGGTGACGCGAGTAAATGTGCCACATATTCGCGTGTCGGTAGAAGGCTGTCATCGATGGCATGTGGCTTCGCAACATACGTCCAAGCCGCTATTACTTTTCCTTCTCCTTCAAGAGCATCTCCACCTGTGTGCACGAAAACGACCTCGCGGGCGTAGTCTTCGGGTGAATTCTCGAAAACGTCCATCGACTTTATGTCCTGGGAGCGTCGCAAGCGATAAAGCACGCCGGTGACCGTACAGCCGAACGAAGCTACTATGTTTGCGCTCGCGGCACCAGGACGATATCGTGAAATCTTGTTAAAACGCAGTTCGTAGTTATGGAGAAGACCCGGTTCGGGGCTCCCTTCAACGGCGAGTTCTCTCGCACCAACGCGTTCAGGATTCATGTTACTGCCGTACGCGAAATAGTGGAGTGGCGTGAGTCGCTGACTCATCCCTTGCGGATCACGAACTCGAGTACACCGTCACTCTCGCTCGCACTCACTAGCTCGTGACCCATGAATCGACAGAAATTCGTGAAATCACGATGCGTTGACGGATCAGTCGCTTGTATGTGGAGCTCCTCGCCTGAAGCCATTTCACGTACTTTATTCCTCACGATGATCAACGGCTCGGGACACCACAACCCTCGTGTATCTACCTGATTCGTTTCGCTATTCATGACATCCCGCTCATATCTTTCGTGCGAACATCTATGTCAATCAGTAACATGCTTGGAGACAACGATCAGTCTGAATTAAAATCGCGTTTAGGCGGGTTCTACGTAGATAATCCTTGACCGTTTTGCGATTCCGCTCGACGGCGAACAATCTACGCGTCTCTAGTCTCAAAATGCGGAGTGAAATAACCAAAAGTGACAAGGATGACACCTAGTTCACTTCATAGGATTTTAGCAATTGGCACAACCGTGGCGGTCGTGCTATCCAATGCCATGCATGCATCGGAATCCGCTCTTTCCCCCAATGATTCTGAGTCAATCGAGTCCATGATCTCAACCGGTGAGGCAGAGAACGCACTCCAACTCATCGAAGAAGAAATCTCAGATCTCGTCGCTGCCGACGGTCGGAATAGCGAGCTTTTAGTCCCGCCCCTCGTGTTGAAAGGGGATGCGCTACGTGCCCTAGGTTATTACGGCGCCGCCCTTGAGACCTACGATGACGCGCGAGCGATTCAACGGCGTCATTTTGGTCTCCATGACTTGGACCAGGTCGACATCTTGTATAAGGAAGCGGAGACCTACTACGAACAAGAGCAATTCGCGACGGCAAATGATCGACACGAGTATGCCTTTTCAATTTACGTGCGGAAGTTCGGAACAGATTCGCCAGAAATCCTACCTGGATTGTTCAAACTCGCGGATTGGTACATGGACACGGACAACATCTTTACGGCACGGGGACTTTACGAAAAGGCACTCACCGATTTCTCTCTCGATGAATCGACCGAAAGCGAAAGCCGAATCCGTGCACTCAGTGGTTTAGCCCAGACTTATCAACAAGAAAGATTCCGTCCGCCAGAATATACGCCGAAGGCCGATAAATTCACACCGAGACCATACGGATCCATCAATCATCCCGAGCATTACTATCCTGAGCTAAACGACTTCGCGAAGGGTGAAGAAGCGCTACTAGAACTCGTACGCATCAACATTACTAAAGAGGATCCGACCAGCACAATATTGGCGGATGCCAAACTAAAACTCGCTGACTGGTACTTGCTATTCGAAAAGTACGAAAAAGCCGCGGTCGTCTACAAAGATATCTGGGATACACTCGACGGTACGCCGCAGTTCGCTTTCGTTGAGGAACACATGACCTCACCGAAGATTCTCTACAAACCCCTACCCGATGATCCATTACCACCCAAACGGGAATCCACGATTCCAACGGTCGAGCTCGAAGGTCGGATCGAGATCGCACTGACAGTTACCGAGTACGGAAAAACCAAGAAGATCAAACAGATATCGTCACATCCAGGGCAAATGTTGGCGCGGGCTACCCGGAACACTGCGTCGAACTCTATCTATCGTCCAGCGTTCGTAGATGGCGTCGCAACGACGACAGAAAACGTGCAGTTCCTTCATACGTTTCCATACTATACGTCCGCCAGAGACGCGCCATCGTCTTCTGCACGAACTAACCCGTCGTACCGTAGCTCGAAGTAACAGAATGTAGGCAAACTTTCTATCAAGGCGAGTTGTCTACCATTTACCATTAGCTAACTATGCAACTTCGCAGTAATGCGTGGGAACTAAGCGTTATGAACCTTGAAGTCGCGTCCTTAACAAGATGTTGTCGCCGAATCGTTCGCGTTGGGATGAGCGCGATCGCTGTAATGGTGGGCGCTCTCGCGCTGACTGGTTGCATGAACGTGATGCCGAGTTCGCATCCACGTCCTCCTACGCCGACCCCGGACATATTCCCCCCGCCACCAACTAGTCTACCGCAACCTAGCAGATCACTGCCTCAACCCAGCCCGTCTAGCCCCGGATTGCCTTCACCTAATACTCGACCCGGTCAGAGCGGTGGTGGCGTACCATCGACGAGGTCTGGCGGCATGCCATCGCCTCCATCTAGCGGTATGCCAGGGCTTCCTTCCATACCAACAGCGGGAACGCCTTCGACGCCGAGCCCGATGCCATCGCCGTCATCCAGCGGCATGCCACAGTCACCTTCGATGCCTTCGCCTAGCTCGTCCAGCAGTTCAAGTAGTCAGCAAGGCAGCGGTACGAATTTCCCAAGCGTTCCGGGACTGCCCGAATTACGGACCGGTGATCGTTCGCGAGGATCGCAAGCAGAATCAGGTAGTGGTGAACAGAGCGGCGGCGCGGAAGACGGTCAGCAAGGTCAATTACCCTCAGGAGGACCGCTACAAACAGCAGATGACAGCGATCAGAGTAGCGAAAATGAAGCAACCGGCGAAGGTGGTATGGCTAGCCAGCGCAGCGGCGATGAGCGTCAATCGGGCTCCGACGTAGGTGCCGAAACGGGTGATGACATCGGCGGTCTACCAAGTTCTGGCGCGGGTGACCAACCAGAAGGTGGACAGGAGATCGAGATTGACGGCGACCCTGGCGCTGGGGTACTCGGCACACCCGATGGAAAAGAGAATGGTGGTTGGGTCGTTAGCAACGAATTACCCGAAAACGAGAAAGTAAGACAAGGAATTCCAGATCCAGCGATTGAGGAAGATGAAGAAGGAACTGCGAAGTCTGAGTCCGATGAAGCACTCGACGCGACGCTAGCTGGAATCGATGGCAGCATCATGTCTGACCGCGAAGAACATGCAGAGAAAATAAATGAACGCGCCGGAGGCGAGACGCTTCCGGGCGACGCCGTATTGGCTGACGAAGATGAACGTGGCGGTGTAGGTGGCCAGCGACCGAGTTCCGTAGGTGGTACATCGAGAGAGCATATCCCCAACGTCACCGATCCCAATCGTCGTAGCCAACCACCCGATCCCAATCGCCCGAGCATCACTATTGGACAAGCAGATATTCCTGACGCGAAAGACGACGATGTTGTCGCGCGCCAACTAAGGGAGGCTGCGCTCGCGGAAACGGATCCTGAGTTACGAGAAGCACTTTGGGAAGAACTACGCCGATATTTGGAAAAGCGTAAGTGAGAGCTCTACGAACGCTCGTCGCCGTTTTCCTTGGCGTACTCCTCTGTGGCTGCACCCTTAAACCCACGCTACGGTACGTTGACTTAGCGCCTCCCCTCACGGCGACAAAATCGATTCCAGAACACCTACTGTTGAACGTAGGCGTCAAAGTTCTCGACGCGAACGTGCCGAAGTCTTACGACGAACGAACTGCGTTGAACATCACGGACGAGATAAGACGTGCCGAATCGAACTACATTGCACACTTTGCTAAGGAGCTTCTGCAATCGACCGGCAATTGGGGTGCTGTACGAGTTCTACCTCGAGATTCTTACGCGGTCGACTTGACAATTTCTGGCACGATCTTGCACTCAGACGGCGAACGCCTGATCGTACACATAAGGGTGCAAGATGCTCGAGGCGTCGTCTGGCTTGACGATGAGTATGAGACTCTCGCAAGTAAATTCGCATATGACCCGCAAATACCGGAAAACGTAGACCCATTTCAAACGATGTATAAGTCGGTTGCGGATCAAATGTACGAGTTTCACGCCCAGCTCACGAACGACGAGATTCAAGAGATCCGAACGACTGCGGAATTGCTGTTCGCTAAGGAGTTTTCGCCCGACGCTTTCGACGAGCATCTGACGGTGGAAGAAGACGAAGTCGTTCGTATTTCTCGTATGCCTTCGGAAGAAGATCCGATGTTAAGACGCGTTCGCCAAATTCGAGAACGCGAGTATCTCTTCATCGACACGTTAGACGAGTACTACGGAGACTTCGCAACACGAATGTACCCGTCGTATCAGAAGTGGCGTGAAGGATCCTACGAGGATGCGATTGCGTATCGTGAAGAACGGAATAAGGCGCGCGCTAAGATGCTCGCTGGTGGATTGATGATCGCAAGCGGCGCTGCGATGCAACGTAGTTCAACTCGAGCTACTGAATACGCGGGTTTCGCGGGTGTTATTGGCGGTGCTGGTGAGGTCCTTGGTGCGATTCAAGCCCGAGCAAACCTTACGCTACATGGTGCGGCCTTGCGTGAGCTCGGCGTTTCAGCCGCAGCCGACATATCGCCACATACGCTTGAATTGGAGAACGCCACCATTTCATTGATGGGAAGCGTTGACGAACAGTACACAGAGCTCAAACGCATTCTTCGTCGTCTGTTCTTCGAGGACTATCAGCTACCTATACCAGAGGATGTAGCAGACACTCAGATAGACGAAGGACTTTCAGCAGAAATTCTGAAGATTCCGGATCCGCGTGACTGATCGAATAAAGATCAAATCGATTGCGCCATCATTCGCGCAAACTGAACCCCCGGCACCACCACCAAAGAAACGTTCGTTCCCGTGGACAATCGTGCTGGTGCTTCTTGTCGTGGCGGGCGCGTTTGTCGCGTTCCGATTTGTGCCTACCCAGGTTACCTACCAAAGCCAAACAGCGAATCCGACCGATTCGTCCTCGGAACGCTCTAGTTCATCCGATGTATCTGACGTTGATCAGGTCCTACCATATCGCGACCTTGAACTACAGCGTGCAGAGGAAGACGCAAAATCCATTCTTTCAGAATTCGCCGCGCTTCAAGATCAAGTAGAAGCGGAGCAACTCGGTCTTCTGAACCACCGTCATTCATACGATGAGATCATCGATGCGGCAAATCAAGCCGATGCGTCATTTGCACGACGGGAATACGATCTAGCGATCAGCCAATACCAGGACGCTACGACTCGGCTCCGTGAGTATGTGTTCGAGCATGAGACAACCTTCGAGGAAGCGTTTGAAAACGGATATACGTCATTAGTCGACCGTGATTTGAACGCAGCTCGCGATTTACTAGGGCAAGCACACGAGATCAAGCCAAACGATACATCGCTTGCGATCGCTCTTGGCCGCCTCGAGAAGCTTCCTCAAGTGAATTCACTAATTCGCGAATCAGGGCGTGCGAGGTATCGTGGCGACTTCGAACAAGCTGAGCTGCTCCTGTTACAAGCTCAGGAGATCGACCCTGAAACTCAAGGAATCGATGATTCGTTACGTGAGATAAGGCGAATTCAACAAGATGAGGATTTCCGCGCCGTACTCACGCAAGCGTATATAGCACTAAGTGAAAACCGACTTCATGACGCAAAACAGGGATTTGAGAGCGCGTTACGTATGCGACCCGGTGACTCAGGCGCAACGACCGGTCTAAATGAAGCTATAAACCGTCTCGGGAATACGACAATCGGTGAACTCAAAGAATCGGCCGAGCGATACGAGAGAGATGGCGACCTCCGTTCTGCGATGGGTATCTACGCTGAAGCACTTGAGATCGACAACAATCTTCAGTTCGCTCGCGACGGTTACGAACGAACGCAAACCACCATCAGAATTCTTACCTCACTCGAACGCATTTTGGCAGACCCAGATAGTTTGTCATCTAATAAAGAATTCGAGTACGCTCAACAGACATTAAGGGACGCTCGGGAACACGCGTCTATCGATACTTCCTACAGTTCGAAAGTCAACAAACTTGCGAAGCTCATCGACGTAGCGAGTAGACCCTTACCGATCGTACTAGTCTCGGACAACGAGATGGAGGTGCGATTAGCAACGATCGGTGATTTAGGTCCGTTCGAACGCAAGGAGCTGACGTTGCGACCCGGCCGTTACTTACTGACCGGCAGCGGGAATGGTTGTCGGGACGTCCGTAAGACGATCGTCGTCTCGGAAGGTATGGAACCGATCAGTATCGTGTGTATTGAGCCCATCTAAGTGGCAATCGACACCGCCACGGATGGCATCCAACCTACAAGGTTTAAGCCGACTGAACAAGCGTCACGACTGAGATTCAGATTGCCGCCATGGTGGCAGTGGGTACTCGTCGTAATCGCTCTCGTCATTGTCGTGATCGCTTGGTTGTTGCTAACTGCGACAGCTGTGAGATTCGCTACGAACACCGAAAACCCAAGCATCGAATTCAGCGGCGGTATTGTGATACCTTCTGGACCGTCGTACCTGATTCGGCCCGGAGACATTCAAGTACGAGTGACGGCACAAGGATACGAACCATTACGTACTGCAGTAAACGTCGAGTCACAACCCGATCAACTCATCGAGTTAGAGCTCACGCCACTGCCAGGCAAAGTCACAATTACTGGAAGTCCTATTGGTGCACAAATAAGTAGCGACGTCCAGACTTTAGGTGTCGCGCCACTGACGATTGACCTGCCAGCCGGTGAAATAAGACTAGCCGTACGCGCGGACCGTCATCAACCAACCGAAATACTCGCTGAAATCACCGGTCGCGAAGTCGAACAGACGATCCCATACGAACTTAGACCCAATTGGGCTGACGTGACCATCCCCACCATACCTTCCGGCGCAAAGGTCACGATTGACGATGTGGAAACTGAATTCGTAACGCCGGGACCATTTCCCGTCATGGCTGGCGAACGAAAACTCTCGATTAAATCCGCTGGCTATGAGCGTTGGACGGACATCCTCTACGTTGAGCCCGAGCAGGAGATCGTGTTACCTGATGTTGAACTCACACTCATCGGTGGTACGCTGTACCTTGAGAGTACTCCGACTAGCGCCACCGTGAATATCAATGGTGAATTCGTCGGCACGACCCCGCTGGATATTGATCTTCGACCTAATCGAAACCATCGCGTTGAAATGTCGCTTTTCGGCTATCACACAGCCATACGAAATGTGAACTTGGCTACTGCCGAATCCCGTCGGATATACGTGCCGCTCGAGGAAGTAACCGGAAATCTCGCAGTTACAACTGAACCAGAAGGCACAGAGATCTGGGTAGACGGCGAACGCGCAGGAACCAGTAATTCCGTTCTTACGTTGCATGCCAAAGAACACGACATTGAATTACGCAAGAGCGGATACGCAGGCTTTTCAACACAAATCACCATTCAGTCCGAATTCCTACAAGAATTGAAAGTCAAACTTTTAACGGATGAAGAAGCTCGTTTAGTCGCCCTTGAACAAGCACGTGGGACAAGCGAAGGACACGAGATGGTCCTGCTCACGCCGACCGCGATAAGGATGGGCGCTTCTCGACGTAACCCCGGAAGACGTGCCAACGAGGTCTTTAGAACCGTTGAGCTTGACCGCCTCTTCTACGTCAGCAAAGATGAGGTTACTAACGCACAATTTCGTCGATTTGCTTCCGGGCACGACTCCGGTGAATTCGAAAACACCACGCTCAATAAAGACGAACAACCAGTCGGGAACGTCAGTTGGCTTGAGGCGGCACAATATTGCAATTGGTTGTCAGTCAAAGAAGGTTTCGAACCGTTTTATGTGTTGCGACCAGGTGATCCACCTAAATACAACCCTAACTCGCTCGGGTATCGCCTGCCGACCGAAGCCGAATGGGCTTGGGCCGCACGTACGCGGTCGTCAACCGATGAACTACTGCTGTTCCCCTGGGGAGGTAGCCTACCCCCTCCTAACTACCACGGTAACTACGCCGATCAAGCGGCGCAGCATTTAATCGGTCGCACCATTTTCAACTACAACGACAATCACACGGTAGCAGCACCCGTGGGCACATTCGAAGCGAATTACCACGGACTGAACGACATGGGTGGTAACGTCGCGGAGTGGGTTCATAATTTTTATGTCGTACCATCTGTCGACGCGACAGTCGAGAATCTCGGCCCGGAGACTGGCGACTACCATGTGATTCGGGGAGCCAGTTGGATGCATGGCACCATCACGGACTTGCGCCTATCGTTCCGAGACTACGGCACGGACGGTCGTCGAGACGTGGGATTCAGAATAGCTAGGTTTGCCGAGTAGGATGAATATTCGAATCAGCGGTCTCATTTGTATCTTATTCGCGTGCACGTTTCTTGCAATCGGCGCACAGGAGTCTGATCCTTCGCGTGATGACGCCTCAGAAGCGCAAACAGAGAGCGCGGCACAGAAACAAGACACTGAGGAAAGCAGCCAAACCCGAAAACAGGAAGAAACTTCGGACGACGTGTTCGACCCATCGGAAGATATCTCGGAAGACTACGCCGTTCCTTACCCAACGGATATATGAAAAAACGTTTTACTGAATCCTTTGTAGCACACCTACTCGCGCTTGCAATCGCATGGGCATTGGTCCACACCGTGTATGTAAGTTTCGTTCGCCCAAATGCGACGGCAATTTTGGAAGAACGAAAAGAACGTCTCGCACGGGATGAAGCGTTTATTGCCGAACGATCGATCTTTGTAACGCTTCGCGACTACGAGCAGGAGACATGTCTCATCTTGATGTTGTGGGCGTTCTCCATCATGGGATTCAAGGTATGGAACAACGCTCATGAACGACGGATGCTAAATCGAGAAGTCCTGTCGATCAGTGAAGGCACGAGCATCTTCCCCGAAGATTCGCGTACCTATATGCGTCCGCTACAAGCGCTCTCCGATGAAGACCGTGAGCGACTGTTACCGCGTACTCTACTCAGCGCATTGCGTCGATTTGAATCCACGAAAGATGTACAGAACGTCGCTGAATCGGTGAAAGCTGCATGCGAGAGCGAAAACGACCGTCTTGATAGTGAACTATCGGTCATTCGCTATATCGCATGGGCAATCCCCTCCATTGGATTCATCGGCACCGTGAGAGGCATCGGCGAAGCACTCAGCCAAGCGTATCTCGCTGTTCAAGGTGATATCGCCGGCGTTACGGAGAGTCTCGGTATTGCATTTAACTCGACGTTTGTCGCCTTGGTTATCAGCATCATCGTGATGCTGTGCGTACATCAATTGCAGCGTGTGCAAGAGCAACTCGTGATCGACTCGCAAACATGGTGTGACGAGAACTTAATACGACACATGCAGGTGCGTTGATATGTGGTCGTTAGAAGTCAACGACGTTTTACTCCGCCTTCGGAACGACGGTGAGACGTGTTACGAGCAAGCAGGCGTAGCGTACCTGACCAACGACACCACTGCGTTAGGCGACGATGCGCTCGCACAGTTGTTCATTCACCCTGTTCAGTGCCAGACGACATATTGGCAACGTATGAACGAGGACGCGATCGAACCTCGGACCCGCGCGATCGGTAAGAACTCGGACTTGGTTTACAACCAGGTTGTAGAAGCGTTTTCACGAAGCGAGGTCGGTCTGCAGGATCCCGGCTGGGTCGTCGTTCCTAGTGACTTCGATAACGATCAAGTCGGATTGCTTTACGGCATTCTGGAGTACAAGCACGTAAGACCGCGAGGCTTTCTCGATGCCGCATTGGTCGCGGGTTCAAAGGGCACGGTTTCGGACTCGGCATTTTTCGTCGACCTTCAGCTCCAGCGTACGGTCGTGACCCAGCTCTATCAACATGACGGTCAAGTCGAAGTCGTGACAGTGAAGTCATTGCCATCGGCCGGCTATCTGCAGTTCGTTCAACGCTGGATCGATACGGTTGCCAAACGTTCGCTTGATGAAACTCGTTTCGACCCTCGCGTTTCCGGAACGACGGAACAGCAAGTTTTCGATCGCTTGTGTGAACGTATTGACGGTGGAAATGAGATCGTCATTAGCATCGAACATCACGGCGAAACCCGTTCGACGAGTTTGTTGCAAGACGAGCTAGCCGCTAGCGGCATCGACATTTACGATCGTATCCTGTCGGAATGCAATCCGGGTACGCACTTACTTCTCGGCGAGCACGCATACCGAATGCCAGGTTTTCTTGAGTACATCGCTGGATCAGGTCGTACCGCGGAGGTTTGCCCAACAGACGCAAGCGTAGAAGCTGTCGCTCGCGTAAACGAAGAGATTACCGAAACCGCTGATGTTGAACTTCACAAATCGATCCGACGAGATACATCGGCCACTTCGTCAACCTTTCGATCGCGACCAGTCGACCAACCAACCAGCACACCAACGCCTTCCAAGGTGCCGACGCACGCACTTTTAGAAGATGCAGCGTATCCAATCGGCGTACAACGCAGTATTTCGATTGATGATGTTGAGGTTTGTTCACTGTATCGAGCCGATGACGCAGTGATGCTCCGCACGCATGATGGACGTGAAACGTATGTCAACGGTAAGTCGGTCGATGGCAGTACCATCGTCGCGAGCGGCGACCGCGTTCGCATCGGACCAGAGTCACCTAATGCGAAGGAGATCGTTCTAATCCGCGTCGTCGATAATGGCTAGACGTCGCAGGGAAAGCAGCGTATTCACGCTGTCCTTTATCGACGTGATGGCAGGCGGATTTGGCGCCGTCGTCATCATGTATCTCATCATCAATCACGCGACTGAAACTTCCGAAGAAGTCGATAACCGCACGTTACGCGCGGAATCACGACTACTCGACTACCAACTCGATACCAATCGCGAGAGTCTCTCCTACTTACGTGATCTCGTCGGCAACTTAAGTATCCGAATCGCAGATGTCAATCGGACGATCGACGAAAAAGTTGAAGAGCTGGAGATCAAAGAAGAAGAGGTTGAGGAGATCGAAAAGCAGTCGCTTGACCAGACCGATACGCTTGAAGAGCTCATAAAAGAGCTCGAAGAAATCGAACAAGAGGTCGAATCGCTCGCGCGAGCCGAACGCGCCGAGGAAGGTCAGACAACGATCGAGATAAGGGGCGAAGGTGATCGGCAATACCTCACCGGTCTCTATATGGGCGGCGAACACATCCTTATTGCCATGGATGTTTCCTCAAGCATGTTAGATGACACGATCGTCAATGTCCTTCGGCGTCGAAACATGAGCGCAGAACGCCAACGCAACGCACCTAAATGGCAGCGCGCAATCCGGACCGTGGCATGGCTCACCGCCAATATTCCGTTGCAAAGTCGTTTTCAGGTCGCTCTCTATAACAACGACTCAAAGTTTGTCGTTAATGACGGAAACTGGATCGACGCATCAGATGGCGAAACCGTACGCTCGATATTTGTTGAGCTCGAGACCGTTCTACCCCGAGAAGGTACTAATCTCAAAGGGCTTTTCGATTTGGCAGCGACGCTACACCCACTACCGGACAATTTGTTCTTAATCGCTGACAGTCTACCGACGATGGATTCACCGACGACGAATCGAACAACCATTACCGGTCGCGAACGCCTAAATCTGTTTTATCAGGCGGTCCGAATTCTTCCAGGCGGTATTCCCGTGAACGTCCTAATGTTCCCGCTCGAAGGCGATCCGCTCGCGCCAATTTCCTATTGGAATCTCGCACATATCACGGGTGGCACGATGATCTCACCATCGGCTGATTGGCCATGAAGATTCGACGAGGCGTCTCGGAAATGAACTTGGCGTTCCTTGATGTCATCTGTTGCGGATTTGGTGCGATCATCCTGCTGTTGATGATCACCAAGATCAGTCTTCCTCTGGTACTCGAGGAATCTATCGACGAATTTGCTGCACAAGTTGCATTGAAGCAACAAGCGATTAAAGAGATCTCTGGAGAAATCGATGTACTCGAGCGGGCGAAGGAAGAATCCGAACTTAATCTAGACGATGCAATCCAACGTCTAACCCGAATACAGGAGGAGCTAGAGGAGCTCACGAGCCGATTCGAGGCGTTACGACTAAACACACAAGAGAAAGAATCTCACCTTACGGATTTAGTAAGAGCAAAACAAACGCTTACCGATGAGATGGAACGTCTTCTCGGTAAGGATTACCGAAGAAGAACCGCAGCGATCGGCGGTATGACCGTCGACAGTGAATACATCATCTTCATCATCGACACGTCTGGCAGCATGCAACAAGGCGCGTGGGGGGCGGTCGTCCGAAAGGTCACAGAGGTACTCAACATATATCCCAACGTCAGAGGCATCCAGGTCATGAATGACATGGGTGACTACATGTTCCCACGCTATCAAAGACAGTGGATTGAAGACTCACCGGCACGTCGAACTGCAATCCTTAATCGCTTGCGTACCTGGGATATTTATTCCAATTCGAGTCCAGTTGAAGGGATCGAGGAAGCGATTAGCGCTTTCTACGATCCTGACAAGAAGATAAGCCTCTACGTGTTCGGCGATGACTTTCAAGGACGTTCGGTCGAACACGTCGTCGATCGAATCGATCAAGTTAACGCGGCAGACGAAGACGGGAATCGTCGCGTTCGCATACACGCTGTCGGGTTCCCCGTTTACTTCGACGCCGGACGTACCTCGGGCAGTGTATTGCAATATGCACTATTGATGCGGGAGTTAACAACTCGCAACGGTGGTACTTTTGTCGCGCTTCCTACGCTAAACTAGCCGCGAAATTTGCGCGGGTTCTATCTAGCGCGTAGTGCATACCGAGCGCATCCGAATCATTCGCAGTGCCATTGCTCTCATGCTGAGTCACGTTCGTGAAGGCTCATCAGTATTAACCTATCCGAATCCTGCTGACCTTTCAAAGTGCTGAACTTGAATCGGCGCACACTGATGGCGCATGGACTGAGCGCTGCCGGAATCGGCATAACAGGATCGATCCTGACTAGCTGCGGCGCGCTTCGAACCCATCACCAAGCGACAGTTGAAGCGCGACGCGAACGCGTCGCGATTGTCGGAGCGGGAGTCGCTGGACTCGCGGCTGCCTCTGCACTTCGAGCCGTAGGTTTCGATGACGTTGTCGTACTCGAAGCCCGCGACCGGATCGGAGGTCGTATCTGGACTTCGAACATCGGCGGTCACCCCATCGACCTTGGTGCTTCATGGATTCACGGTGTCGACGGCAATCCGATCGCCGGGATCGCAGCTGACAACGACATTCAGATCCTGCCAACAGACTACGACAATGCATCCACCTACTTTCACGGCGGCGACGCGGCAAATCGATCGCGGGACCACGTCGTGACGGGTTTTTGGAGTTTTGCTAGACAACATCCACGCGAATCACTACATGCACTCTACGATCGTTACGTGAACGCATCAAATCTGGCTGACGAAGATCGGCAATACCTAGCCTACGTGCTAAACACAGCCATTGAGCATGAATTCGCAGCCGATATCGGCGATCTCTCGCTTTCAAGCATCAGCGGTGGCGAGGATTGGCCCGGTCACGATGCGCTTCTTCCGGGAGGATACAGTCAAATCACGGAATTCCTAGCTTCGGGTCTGGATATACGAACTGGCCAAGCGGTCACTCGGATTGACTATCAGGGAACGGAAGTCGTCCTCACATCCGCAGGTGGTGACAGAGTTGACGCAGCTACTGTCGTCGTGACTGTTCCCCTCGGCGTTCTTAAGGAAGGCGTCATTGAATTCGTGCCCGACCTACCTGCAACGAAGCATCGTGCAATCGACAGTCTTGGTATGGGAGTGCTCAACAAGACTTGCTTGCAGTTCGACGAGGTGTTCTGGCCTGAGGACGTAGAGCTGATCGGTCACATAGGCACTAAGCCCGGGCGATGGGCTGAGACGGTCAATCTATTTGTCTATACGCGGCAACCGATACTGATGATGTTCAATGCGGGTGCTTACGGAGCACAGATCGAAGCAATGTCCGACGCCCAAATCAAAGGTGAGGCACTTGCTACTCTCGCGGATATGTTCGGATCCGTAGCGCCGTTACGGAACGCTCTGATCACGCGCTGGCAGTCGGATCCATGGTCATACGGTTCCTACTCCTATGTCCCGGTCGGTTCGTCGTGGATTCAACATGAAGAGCTCGCCAAACCCATTGACGATCGCGTGTTGTTCGCGGGGGAGGCGACACACGAAGACTTTCCTGCTACCGTACACGGTGCTTATCTGTCTGGCATTCGCGCCGCACGAGAAGTCGCCACTTACTTAGAGCAACGGACTAGACCCCTTGGCAAACGCACTAGCAGTTCGCGCCTACTTGAGCAGTGAGTCCTCAATCAACAACACCTGTATGTTCGACTTCGCATGTGAAACTTCGTTGTGAATTAAGGTCAAATATCTAATGCGCCGATTGCCTGTTTACTTGAGTGTAGGTGCAGATCTCTGGGTCATAAACCGTATACAACATCGACGACAGAACTGTTTACACAATTTGGCGGTTCTTTTGTCGTTCTCACTTCGTTAAACTAGCCACATGAGTCATTTGAAAACGCAGTAATGAATCGAGCTCGATTCGTCGCGCTAGTCACATTAGTGTCGTTCGTAGCGGCATTCCTTGCCGGTTGCGGAACGTCCGCGAAGTTTCGAATGGACTTCAGCGTGCCCAAACCTGTGATCTCGCCGCTACCTATTCGAATAGCGACTTACTATCCGCCACAAATCCGAACGCATATCTACGAAGAAAAGATTGAAAATCATGGCGACTTTCGAATTGACATGACAGGGGCGCATGAAGTGCTGTTCTCTACCGTGTTTGACTCGCTATTCGAACAGTATGTCGAGGTAGAAAACTTCGATGAAGTACCCGGCGACATGCACGGTATCATCTCGCCGTCAGTTCAGGAAGTACAGATCACACTACCACAACAAACTCGTAGCGACTACTACGAAGTCTGGATTCGCTATCAATTGCAGCTTTGGGATCGGACCGGTCAGTTGATTCACTCTTGGCCTCTAGCAGCATATGGCAAGGCAAACAAGAACAACTACCCAACGCTTAGTCGAGCATCCGCATCCGCTCTCCACGATGCGACCGAGTTTGCGCTTCGCGATGCTGCGGCTAGTATGTCTTTTTACTTCGCCAAAGAGCCACAAGTACAGTCGTGGATCGACTCACTAGTGGGAACAACGTCATGACTCGTAAGGCACTCTTGGTTGTAGTGGTCTTCGCGGTTTTCGCGTCGACGGGGTGCGTCTCATCCACGATCCAGCAAGTCCGTCAAGGAGAAACCGGGATTCTCGGCCACGAAGCCATCGCGATCTTAGGTCGTCGGCATAAGAATAGAGACGAAACACGTCAGAGTTTCGTCGAATGCGTCTCCAATCGTGCAGCGACAGGATCCGACTCGATCTCAGTGATCGGTGATAAAGCGTTTTTGGATTCACTGTTTCCTTGGTTTGAACCTCGTACCGCGCCACTTGAATTAAGCGAACTTGGTAGGCTGGTCGCCCGTCCTGAGATCGCTCAGCGGATCAAAGAAATCGGCGTTCGCTACATCGTATGGATCGAAGGAACAACCGAGCGACGCGATCAAGCTGGCACCCTACAGTGCGCTGTAGCGAGCGGAGGCTTACCGGCGTGTTTCGGATTCTTAAGTTGGGAAGGTGCATCGGACTACGAAGCAACGATCTGGGATATATCGAATCAGATTAGCGTCGGGAAACTCAGTTCTGAAGCGAGAGGCGTCTCGTTCGTACCTGCCGTGATCGTCCCATTACCGTTTATTGCACGCGTACAGGCATCAGCATGCAATACGCTAGCGGATCAAATCAAGTCGTTTATAGCTGGATAGTGTCGGTCACCCATACCAAGCCGATTCACCCCAGTTCCGTCCAAGTAAATTCAAAGTGACTAGCGCGATCACCCTAGCCCACACACTAGAGTTATTCACCTTATAAAGAATTGACATGCCGATCACCGCTCGCGAACGATTTGAACATGCGGTAGAAATCGTCCAGGAAGACCTCGAGGACGACGATCACGTACTTGCCGCTATCCTGTGCGGTAGCCTCTCCTACGACGAAGTCTGGGATAAATCCGATATCGACTTAGTCGTGATAACGACGGACGAGAAAAAAAAACTTCATGACGCCATTTGTCTCACTGCTGAAGACGTCAACATTCACACATCTCTAATCCCCCGGAATCAATTCAAACGCAGCCTCGAAGCGGCTCAACGCAACTCGTTTCAACATTCGATATACGCACGCTCCAAGCTTCTGTTTAGCAAAGATCCGTCGATCGACCAAATGTATGAGGACATCGATCAGCTCGGAAAACACGATCTTCAGATTCAGATGATGAACCACGCGCAGTTCACCGTCACACAGCTCTACAAAGCGAAGAAATGGCATCTGATCAAAAACGATCCACACTACACTGCGCATTGGATATTGAATACCGCAGGAGCGCTTGCTAACGTAGTCGTGAGCCAAGCCGGACAGCTTGTTGATCGCGAAGCGCTCGTTGAAGCGACGAAATTAAAACCCGAGCTGTTCAAGTTGATCTATACCGACCTATTCGACAAGAAGGTAAGTCACGCCACGCTTAGGAGCGCGATCGACGCAATCGACAAATATCTCGAACCACTGGCAGAGGAACTCTTCGAACCTGTTATCGAATACCTCCGAGGCGCTGGTGGCGAACCTCGCTCGAGCACGGAACTCGAAACTCATTTTGAACGCAACTTCGATCTACACCACATAGTGACCGCATGCGAGTGGCTGTCTGATCTCGGCATCATTGAGAAAGCGTCCATCCATACAAAATTGACGCTCTACAGTCAGAATGAAGTCGAAGAGTTGGCGTTCTTCGTCGTTTAATCCCTAACGAACATAATGTTGCGCCCTAAAACGCGTGTCCAGGACTACCACCGGCTTGGCGAAGCAATCTCGGAGTAAACGTCAAACCAACGGACGACCGGAATCCGATCGAGGTCGCAACGGCTATCGCACTACGATCGAAGTACAAGGTTCTCGGGTTCACAATCTAAAGAACGTTTCGGTCGAAATCCCCCGTGATGCCCTCATCGTCGTGACGGGACTATCGGGTTCTGGAAAGTCATCCCTCGCGTTTGACACGATTTACGCCGAAGGCCAGCGCCGTTACATGGAGTCGCTTTCGAGTTTTGCAAGACGGTTCATCGCGCAAGTTGAAAAACCCGATGTCGACTTTGTTTTTGGATTGTCGCCGGTGGTTTCCATCGAGCAAAAGACCATCGCACGAAACCCTAGGTCGACGGTCGGGACGCTTACGGATGTTTCCACGTATCTCAATTTGCTGTATGCGACCGTCGCGGAGGCATCGTGTCCCTACACCGGTGAAGACGTTCCGATAAAAACAAGCGGCAACATTCTTGAGTCCATTCTCAGCTTGCCAAATGGTGCTGAATTCGAACTCCAAGTACCGATCTTTCTGATTTACGGCGAAGATGCGTCCCTTCTCTTTACCGAAGTCCGAAAACAAGGTTGTCGGACGGTCATCATTGATGGTGAACGAATTGACCTGAGCGACGAAGTTCCTGAAGCCGTCGAAGGCGAACCTCAGATGTACGCAGTCGTCGACAAATTCACGCGCGTCGACGGCATCGAGAAGCAGCTCAACGCAGCAATTGAGCATGCATTGCGTGTCGGAGATTCGCTAATGACCATCGAGATCACCAGTGGATTAAGCAAAACTGCTCAAACGAAGTTCTTCAAGACTTTCGGGAGTAAGACTAAGCACCTTGTTTTCGGCGACATCGTGCCTGATTACTTCGTCTTCAACAAGCCGGAGGCTGCGTGTAGAACGTGCGGTGGTATTGGTACAACGAAGATGACGCATCGGGATCTGCTTGTGACGAATCCTGAACGAAGTTTGCGTCAAGGATGTTTCCTCCGCGAAGCGTTCACCTACCGCCCCGAATCGCACGCAGGTTATTCGCTCTATACCGTGGCGCAGGAATACGACATCGACATGGACGCACCATGGCAGGAACTGTCTCCTAAAGCGCAAGACGTTGTATTGCACGGTACCGAAGGAAATCTCCTGCAGCTCCAGATTCCACCGGAATCTAAGGATCGTAAGGAGCGTTGGTTGCGTTGGCCCGTCAATTTCAGAGGGGTAGCCGGAAACATCGAACGTTCGTACCGTTGGTATCGGCAAAAGGATGTACCCAACTCGAACATGGAGAGATGGCTCGATCGCGTCATGGTCGAGCACGTTTGTGCTGACTGCGAAGGCTCACGCTTGAAGTCAACGCGCATGCTGTTTCACGTCGATGGTCAGACCATCTACGAGCTTGGCCAAATGAACTTCGATGAGCTGCAAGTGTTCCTTCGTTCGCTCAACTTTGATGGTCCACAAGCCGAAGCCGGTAATCAAATCAGAAACGAGATCATCAAACGCATCGATCTTTTGCTCGGTATCGGACTCGACTACCTTAACCTGAATCGAGCGTCCGGCACACTCTCCGGAGGCGAAGCCCAACGCATCAGACTCTCAACTCAAATCGGATCTGGATTGATGGGGATGTTGTACGTTCTGGATGAACCTTCGATCGGACTGCATCCGAAAGACAACACTAAGATGATCGCGAAGTTGAAATCACTTCGCGATCTAGGCAACACCGTCATCGTCGTCGAACACGATGAAGACACGATTCGAGCGGCAGACCATGTTGTGGAAGTCGGTCCAGGTCCGGGAATCCATGGGGGATCGATCGTAGTACAAGGTTCACTTGAAGAGATCCTCAACCACAGTGAGTCTCCAACCGGACAATACCTGAGTGGTAAGAAAAAGATCGATACGCCTCAGGATCGACGCGAGATGAACGGGAAGGAGCTCGTGATCCGTGGGGCGAAGGAGAACAATCTCAAAGATATCGACGTTACTATCCCACTCGGTTTATTCGTCTGTGTAAGTGGCGCATCGGGATCCGGTAAATCGACCTTAATAAACGAAATCCTTTACAAGGAGTTGTGGAAGCAACTCGTTGATACGCGATCACTTTCCGGCGAACATGAGTCGATCGAAGGCGTTGAACACCTTACTCGGGTGATCAATATCGACCAGTCACCAATTGGTCGAAACAGCCGATCGAATCCTTCAACGTATGTAGGAATCTACGACGATATTCGCAAGCTGTTCTCTAATACAGAACTATCGAAAGATCGAGGGTATAAACCAGGTCGATTTAGCTTCAATGTCAAAGGTGGACGCTGCGAAGAGTGTCAGGGCGAAGGTACCATCAGGACGAAGCTGTACTTCATGCCTGACGTCGAAGTCACCTGCGCCACCTGTAAAGGTCAACGATTTAACTCTGAGACGCTAGAGATTACCTATCTAGATAAGAACATCGCTGATGTACTCGAAATGTCCATTGAAGATGGTGTGACGTTCTTCGAGAACGAACCAAAAATTGCACGGAAAATCAAAGTACTCGACGATCTCGGCCTAGGTTATCTGACACTAGGTCAATCTGCGACCACACTCTCCGGGGGTGAAGCACAACGCGTCAAACTCGCGACGGAGCTCGCGAAACTGCAGAACCGCGGCCACATACTCTATATTCTGGATGAACCGACCACTGGTCTGCACTTAGCCGATATCCAAAACCTACTCAACTGTCTCCACCGATTGGTCGACGCTGGGCACACGGTTCTCTGTATCGAACACCATCTGGACGTCATTAAGACCGCCGACCATGTCATCGATTTAGGACCGGAAGGTGGTCGAGGCGGTGGTGAAGTTATTGCGGAAGGTACACCTGAAGATATCGTTAGCACGAAAGCCTCATTTACGGGGCAATACCTAAAGGCACACCTCTAGTCCGTCGATCGCCACGATATTTCTAGCTAATTCTCCTTAGGACGAATCGGGCGTATAAACGAGTCAAGCATCCGAATGCAACGGTGAGCAATCCAGTACGCCGCTAAATGATGTTCTCTTTTCAGGATTACCCAGATATTGCACGGCGCACGCACCCGAAGATTTAACTTCAAGCTCGTTTTGAGCATGGATTGAAGCGTTCGATGCCCCGGATGTCACGAACGACGCACGGCTTGCTCGCAATTTAGCGCCGTCGAGTGATCCCGTACCGGATATCCGTGCTGACACCGATTCAGCCTCACCGTTTACGTGTACCGATGCAGTGCCTGAAATTCGGCAATCCAACGAATCACACTTGACGCCATCCACCTTGAGCGCGGCGGTTCCCGCTGATACTAAATGAATTCTCGGTGCTGAAATGGATCTGGTCGACACTGCACTTACGCCACCACAAACGAGCTTCATACTCTCAGAATCACGCAAGTCTGTCTCGATCGCAAGGCGAGCTTTTCCACCAAACACTAGCTCGTGCAGACGCGGTGTCGTGATCTCGATCGAGTATTGAGACGAATACGCAATCGATCGGGATTCGGCGGTACGACGTTTCAGTATCACGTCCAAAAGGTGAGACGCCAACGAGCGCCCATCCCTTGCATGTGCTGGACCTGATTTATTAGGACCTATTTCTAGGGCATTGTCACGTACTTTCACCTCCAAGGCTGCGAGCGCTTGCTCATTTGCGCAAATCGTCACGCGAGGAGCGTCGCCAACAGTCACCCGCATGGTTCCATTCAATGACGTTGAGACCTTGTCGAATTCACCAACTTGGAATTCGTTTGATCGAGTCGAATCCGAATCGCCTTCAGACGCACCCACACGCTCATTCACAGTAGACACGGACCGAATCCTCATCGTCATGAATATTGATCGAGAGTCCCTGCAGTGCTTGTCGAAGTTCGTTGTCCTTCAACCCGGCGAGACCGTTCAACGTACCTGGAACCGCTTCGTTCAACGCTTCGGCTACCTGTGGGTTGAGTTTCGACAAATCCACCCCAAGTGAAATGAGCTTCACAGGCACTCGAACGTTTACCTCATCGGTGCCAGAGCTAATCTGAACGACCAAGAATTTCGGTAGTTCCGAATCCGCAGATTCGACTTGGTACACGGGCGATTCGTCAGAAGACAGAGCACCGAGCAGTTGCTCAGCCTCATCGACGGTTACTTTACCGTCGTGCAGCATATCGAGAACCTTCCTAACATCACTTTGGCTGTGTGATTTCGGGTTGTCGTCATTCATTTCAGATGGCTCCTTCATTTGTCGGTTTACCTCTTAGAAAGTTGTACGAGAAAACGTTCTCTATGTACGTATCGTGAGTTCACCGCATTCACAAGACCGTGATATCCAGCAGCGACTCGTCATCTCGAAGAGAAATGCGCAATCCCCTCAATGCGCCGACGATGCGCGTCATTAACACGATCTGCTTGCCCCTTCGGGTCCAACGCGTCGAGCCTAGCTGCATTGTCACACCAACAATCAAGAGCACGACCATGATCGGCCAGAAAACGAAAACCGGTACAACGAAAGGCACTTTTTGATCGCGTCGCCAACGCAAAACCGCGATCGATGTCATCGGTGCCTCAGTCGATCAAGTACGTCGGATACACTCAATTCCCCTGACTCGAGTTTGTCGAGTAATTCAGGACCCGACTTCGATGAGTGTCCAGCATCTACGCCTTGTACTCGTGGAAGTTGAGTCGCGACTGACGCTAGTCGATTCTTCACCGTCGGGTAGCTGATACCGAAAACTCTCTCCATCGCTTTTAACGAGCCGCCGACCTTTAGGAAGACCGTGACGAACAACTGGTTTTCCGCAGACAAACGCGCGAGCGGCGAAATGTCGAATCGTCCTTCCATCGCAACATCGCAATCGGCACATTCGACACGCGAAACCGACATACCACGATCACAGTTCGGGCACTTTGCTTTTGACACATCCATAGACGTATTTAACCAAAATATTCAATAAAGTCAATTGATCACTTAATTATTTCAATATTAATTCAATTTAATTTACGTTTTTACAATGTTTGAATGTCTTTTTACCCAATGATGTAGCTTGATGTGAGTTCTGTGAAGCACGATACGGAAGACTCAATCTGTGTCAGCTCCCGACTGTGTGTATGTGTAAATTTCCGAGAATTGCAAATTAAGTCATAAGATAATTGCAAATCAGGCAATGAAGTGCTCACGTGCCTATACAGAGAGTGGCGTCCTATACGCCTAGGATCGCTGACCAAGAGTTAAAACGCAAACTAGCTTCTGCGTCGACCGTAGTGATCGAAGGACCAAGAGGCTGCGGTAAAACTTCGAAGGCTAGTCAGGTTGCGAATAGCGCGGTGTTCTTTGACAGGGAGACTAATGCTAGACAGATTTGTGACCTTGACGCAAACTTAGTGCTAGAAGGCGAAACGCCAAGACTCTTCGCTGAGTGGCAACTTGCACCAAATCTGTGGAATCACGTCCGACATGCATCAGATGCTCGACAACATAAGGGGAACTTCATACTTACCGGCTCCGCAACGCCAGCTGACGACCTAACGCGTCATTCTGGAGCCGGTCGAATATCCAGATTGCAAATGCGGACGATGTCCTTATTTGAACTCGGGCTCTCATCGGGGCACGTTTCCTTGGAAGACCTGCTTGCTGGCGCAAGGGTCAGTGCATCTAGACCCGATGCAAAGATTAATGACGTTGTCGAATACATATGTAGAGACGGGTGGCCCGCGATGTAAAAAGTAGATCTCAGTAACACTATGAGCTACGTTCGAGATTACGTTGCGGAAATTGTTCGAACTGATGTTGAGAACATGACTGGTGTGCGCCACGATCCTACTCGATTAATGCGCGTCGTGCAATCCGTTGCCCGAAACATCTCGACAGAAGTCAATCTAACTAGCCTCGCACGAGATACGGAAGAGGCGGGTGACGACTTGCAGAATAAGACCGTAGCTAACTACCTGTCGTCTTTGGCAAGACTCTTCGTAGTAGAGGAGTTACACCCTTTTTCACCCCACCTGCGATCCCGTGCACGACTTCGCAGAACACCGAAACAACATTTCACCGATCCTTCCATCGCGGTTGCCGCGCTAAGAACGAATCCGAACCAGCTTCTTAACGACCTAAACTATCTCGGTTTGCTCTTCGAATCCTTGATAGTTCACGAATTGCGTGTTTATGCCTCATTGCACGATGCGGAACTAAGCCACTATCGCGACAACACTGGATTAGAGATTGATATCGTGATTCGGACGGTTTCGGGCACCTGGATACCGGTTGAAGTGATACTTGGGAGTGGGGACGCGACAATTGATGCTGCTGCGGCTAATCTGCTCAAGTTCGTCGACAAAGTCGACTTCGACCGAATGGGCCAACCCGCCAATCTGCTTGTTATAACAGGCACGGGTTATTCGTATCAACGTGAAGATGGGGTTACGGTTTTACCAATCACGTCACTTGGACCGTAGATTCGAGAAGACTAGAAACGGAATCTACGTACGGCACCTACCCACGCAGCTGGACTATGCCTGTCATATTCACTGCGATTAGCCAAGTATTTCAGCCAGCGCTCGCGGTACATCGACACTTTTCCCGACATCCACAGAAACAATTTCAAAAGGGACATCAGTCCCTGACACCGTCCATCGACGGTGAATGCCTGGGTCACCAAGACGCTCATGCCAAGGATAGAGCAGCACTAATCGACTGGCTTCGTACGCTTGCGAGTACGCAAGCATTTGGTAGACGTCCGACTGCGAAACGCCGAGTGAACGTTCGTCCTTTTCATCCAGTACTTTCCACTTAGTGTCAACTACCACATGACTATTCACGATGATGTCGGGTCGCAGATTGAATATACCTTTGCGCCTATTCATTAGTGCGAATTCGCTCCTGTGCTGGAGACTCACGCAACTCGCGCCAATCGCTTTTCTCGCGCACTGCCCGATGAACAGTTCGAATAGATCATTCATCTTGAACAGCAGGGCGATACCCGGATTTGAACCCGCAATAGTGTTTTGCCAGTTTTCAGTCAGGAACAATCGAGCAAGCTCGTAAATTCGATGATACAGTGTGTTTGTCCGGTCTAGTCGCACACGTTCCTGTAACGGTTGAGAACTGTCGTGTACCAATTCAAACTTTGTAGACAGTTCGTTTAGAAGACGTTCATTGGAACTACGACGAACTAAGGTCTGAAGCAATTTGACCGTGGCTTTCAATACGCGATTTAATGGCGTATCCACGGAAAGTTCATCGAATTGACACGCCAATTGGTCTGCACGTGTGAGGTGCAAAAACATCTGTCGGTTGGTATTCAATTTGCCTCGCAGAAGTGGGAGATCCTCCTCTCTTTGCCGATAACGGTGAGGCAATCCTCTACGACTTGCCTCGCGCAATCGGTTTGCGAACACGCCGATCAGTATTTCTAGC
>JAPOXV010000007.1 GCA_026706935.1 Gammaproteobacteria bacterium
CGATATCCGGATCCGGACCTGGCGATCGAGCGCCGGTGGCTCGCGTCGACGTCGAGATTTAGAGCGGTTGCGTCGGCGATCGAAAACCGGATAGCCGGTTCACTTCGCGTTTAACGTCGCTCTTATCCCAAGCCTTCACGCGCCATTCGTGTCCGCGCGTCCGAATGATCGAGCCTTGCGATCGGCGCGGTAACACGAAAACGGTCCATACCTGGCCGCCGCGCAAAAAGTAAAACGTGCGTCGGATTTTCAACGGCGCGGCCTGGTGGATCGTGCGCCGGCCGGTTTAGTCAGCTACGACGCGAGCGGCCGTGTTCGCGCCGCGTTTAACGAGCGACGCTTCGATCAGCTCAATACTTGTGAAGAGGTGGCCAGCGCCAGGTATTGGCGCGACGCCGCCTGGATACGGCGTGAAGCCTAACGAGACGTCCATCGACCGGACCTCGCGCCGAAATTCCGGATCTATGTTAAGAACGCTATTGGTGATATGGCCGACGCTTCGAAGCAATGATTTATCGACGTGCAGATCGCGCCAGGATCCAATATAAAAATCAAACTCATGGTCTACGAGCATAGGTAGCGACGGATTAGCCGCGTGCTGGCCAAGCCACCGATCGAACGCGCCTGGCTCGATGATATCGCCGTCCAGGTCCGGACCGTAACTCGATAGGATCGCGTCAAATACGATCTGACCGTCCTGGACGTTCAGGCGCTTGTGAATGAGACTTGAAGCCGATTGCAGAGCATACGGCGATCGCTTGTGGACGATCATGGCTTTTACTCGAGCTGTGAGACTGGCTGGCGCAACACGTTAGGATCGCACAATGGGACCGCGATTAACGCTGGACGTCGCTACCAGCCATTCAGGATCTAGGCCTTTGTAACGAGTGGCGTAAATGCGTCGTCGTTTTGGATCGTCGTCGCTTCGCGCAAACTCGAAAACACGGACCAGGTGCCAGGCTCCGTCACGCTATTGATCGAGAGCGATTGCTCCTGGATCACGCCTTGCGCTATGCCGTGATACAAGTTACCGAACAAGCCGGACACTTCGTTATCCGCGTCGCCTTCGTCAAACAGATCCGTTTCGATCACGCGGTAGCCGTAGAGCGTCGCCATATCGTCACTGTTCCGGACGAAATACTCGCTTGCGGTTGTGGCTTCGCGGATCCGCGTCGCAAGGTCCGTTGAGATCGCCCAAACAGTCTCACCCATCATGGCGCGCGTGTATTTCGTCGCGACGGCTTTTCGCATCTCTTGCAGCTTGCCGACGATATTAGCGGCCGTTGGTAACTTCGCCGCGACGCCAGTTTTAACAAGGTTCGATTGAGCGGCGGCGGCCGCTTTGATAACCGCGAAAATGCGAGCCGATAAAACTTCCATTGCTTCACTTATGACGTGCGCCTGGATCGCCGCGAGCAAGCCTTCAACATCTTGGGCCGCCGGTTCGGTAAATCGACCGCGCAAGATATGCGATTGCGTCGTAACATCGTCAGACGTCAGCGAGCCATTCCATACGGGATTAGCCGGTTGCGCTTGTTCGCGCACAAATTTGAGGCCGCTGATCGTCGGTAATTTCACCGTCGAGCCGGCGGACGGTTGACGGTTGACCAACATTCCTAGCGGATCGCCTTCGCTTGGTGCGAAATAGACCTGCAAATTGGACTCGCGAGATCCGGCGATGTTTTCGCGCGCGTCATACGATTTGATAAAACGCGGGTGCGCGGACCAGTCGAGCGTACATTCATAGCCGGTTGCGGTCTTTTCCCACTTTGAAGCTGCGGATTTGTTGACTACATCAGGGCCGCCGGTCAGGTATTGGTTCGCGATCGTGTGAGCGACGCCGGCCATCTGATACGTTTTATTGAGCTTGTCGCTCATTCCGTCCAGGCGCGTCGTGACGTCCTGCAAACCGCGTGAAACCGCGTCGACGTTTACGTTAGACGATTTGAGCAATCTGGCGATATCGTCATTCGACGCGTCGCCGGCTTTGAGATCGTCCGGCTTCTGTTGATCGCCTTCGCCTGGTACGGTCGTTTTCTGCGACTCCTCAAATTCTTTGAGTAGAGCTTTAGGATCCATTCGTCATTCTCCTCCAGTTGTGAATTTAGGGTTGGATTCGTAGATCGGCTCGCGGTGCGGCCGAATGATTGCCTTTGAGATCAAGCCAATGACATACGCATACGCCAGGCTTTTGGCTTCGGTCAGTTTTCCCCAATTCGAGCGGTGCGTATAGCCGCACGTCGAAACTGCGACTAGATCAACTGTGCCATCGTTGAGCTTGTCGATCTGATAGGTCAGCTCGCGATCGCGGCCGTCCTTGTCAGCTAGCGCTTGCAGTCGCGTTAGGTCCAGCGCTCGAACTGTCACTAGAAAACTGATCGCCATTTGCGGCGCGTTCTTTCGAGCCAATAGCGCCGCCACTTCCGGCGTTTCAGTCATAACGAGATCGAACACGCGCCGAAGCGACCAATGCTGGCCGGTCAGCTGCGTTAGATCCGTCGCGATCGCTTGTAGCTTTTCGACGGACTCGACCGATACCGCGACTGTGCGAGTTGCGCCGGTCAATCGTTCGTGAAGCGAGATCGGTTCTTCACCGATCGGCGGGACCGGCGGCAATTCAAAACTTCCCACCTTCCGGCGCTTAACCTTCGATTGTTTAGCGGCTTCGTCATTCATGTTAGAAACCGTAGTTTGTAAAACTTGGTCGTATTCTACAAAACTTCTAACAAGTCGTATTGGTCGAGTCGTCGTCGCGATCGGCGCGGTCCGCGTCGTCGCATGACTGGCAAAGCGCTACCAGGTGGACGCCTCGCGGCGCGATCGTGACGGCCGGTTTGATTAGACCATACCTGGCGCAACGGCCGCAGTAGATCCGCTTGCGTCCAGGCGGCCGCGAGCGGCGCGGCGCGTCAGGATCTAGTGACATTTGGATCCGTCAATCGTGATAGTAGAAATAGCCTGGCTCATTGCGTCGTGCATATCGTCGGACACCTCGTATTTCGGCTCGCGTTTTTGCGATCTTTCGCTGCAGCTCGTCGTACCGTATGCGATGTTCGCGGACCTTTCGTATTTCCGCGCTAATGGTGTGTTTCCCGCGCGGCTCGCGTTTAGTCAGGTGAATACAGACTCCGATCGCCAATTGTTGGTTCAGCTAGCGAAGCCTGGATTTGATTTAGCTCGCTCATTGCTTCGCGACATTCGTTCGGATCGAAGCCGATCTGACGTAACAAGTTGACGTATGCTTTGATCCCGCCGCCAGCTTTTTTCGCTGGATAGTCGTCCTTTTCAGCAAGGAACTTGCGCCGTTCGTCCTCGATCCTCTGACGTCGAGCGTGTTTGACGGCGTGCGCTAGATCAAGCTTCAATTCCGTGAGCATATCAATCCAGGTGATATTTAGTAGCGACGGAAGCCGGCCGGTCATGTAAAACATATACGCCTGTGAGATCCGCGTTTTTTGGTAGTCGCGACCGAACGACGATAGCGCCGCGTCCTGGCAAAGTACGAACCGTTCGATATTCGATAGAGACCTAACCCGCGCTAAATAGGCGGGATCGTCCGTCAAAATGATCTCCGATTTTTTCGGTACTCGCTGGATGTACTCTTGCGCTTGTACCGCTTCTTCTGACGTCGGCGCGACTCGATACTCCTCGCGTTGATAGGGCAAGTTCGGACGCATGAGATTGCCTTCACCATCGTAGCGTGGCTTCATTTTGGGATCCAGGTCGTCCATTCGTGTCAAATCCTTGAAGTTACGAAAACCGCACATATGCAAGTTACGGGGTAGGGGGTGCGGTTACAAAGGTATGAAAGCCAAATCATTTTATCGGATCCAGGAACGATCGCTAACTAGTGGCTTGGCCGGTGATTTGGCGTTGCGTCGCGGCTCGCGGTGGGATGGTTTTGTCGGTATGGTGGATCGCTTGCAACATGGTTGCTTTGGTCGTTGTGGCTCGCGATCGCGGTCCGGATCCTGGCTCGCGGACGTGGACGAAAACGGCTATTGATTTTGTCGTTTTTCGTTGAATTGCGAAGCCGTTTATCCCCTTCATAGCGATTTGCCGTAGCGATCTCGTTGAAAATCGAATGACGGTCTAGCGGTTCTGGATCTCGAAGCGTGTTGACGTCGATCGTAGCTTAACAACGCTCAAAGATAGACGGCTTGCGTTCGCCAGCAAAGCTGCTTGTTGCGCTCACGCTCGCGCCGCCATCTTTGAGCGGATCCGTGTAGCTTTGGCGTAGTAATCCCACTGGCGATTTAGCCAGTTTTCGACAATCGACGCTCCGAAAATGGATCGAGGCGTATCCACTAACCCCTAGTCGAATTAGCGGACGGATAGGGCTTATTTGGGACGCGATCTAGGCGCGGAGTAGCTCCCCTACCTTCTCAGCTTGTGGCTCGCTCCGCCCCCCATGCCCAGCACCTCATCGCCACCATACGGCCGGTGCGGAGGTCTTACCATGTCATCACCGATCGAGCAACGCGCTAACGAGTCGCATTGCTAACGTGAGTCGTACTTTGGCCGGAGCCGTGAGGATTGGTACGTTGCTACTCGATCACCCCAAGCCATGAGGCTAACAATCGACCTATTGAATGAATTTTCAATGTAACGAAAATCGCTTAATTGCGGTTCACGCTTTTAAAGCTAACATATCGGCGCTCGCGCGTCAAGCTGTACGGCGTTCTGTATTTCGTATGAAAATACGATTTGGTACAATTCGACCTCGCGCTTGGGTACGGGTGGCGGTTCACAACAATCCCCTTATTCAGTCGTTTTAAGGCGCGTAGTTCCGTTGCTGCAACTACGCGCCATTTTTTTAGCTTGTGTTCACGCTGATAAAATCAACGTATCGAACGCGACGCCACTTAATCAATTAGTGGACGGCCCAAAGCTAACATATCGGCGCTCGCGCGTCAAGCTGTACGGCGTTCTGTATTTCGTATGAAAATACGATTTGGTACAATTCGACCTCGCGCTTGGGTACGGGTGGCGGTTCACAACAATCCCCTTATTCAGTCGTTTTAAGGCGCGTAGTTCCGTTGCTACAACTACGCGCCATTTTTTTAGCTTGTGTTCACACTGATAAAATCAACGTATCGAACGCCATAGCATTAGCGCCAGGTGGACACCTGGCCAATTTCAACGAATGACTACGAAACGCATTGGCGCGATCGCGGCGCTGGTGGCGTTGGTCGGTTGCGTCACTATGGATCCAGGTCGGTTTGAGATCGAGAATACCGATCGCGTTGACGCTTGGATCGAGATTAGCGTCACGTCCGACGATCGCGAACACGTCAACTGGACCGGCGCGCTCGAACGAATATCGCCGTTTTGTGAGTCGCTAGGATACAATCGCGCGCGCGCCGGTGGATGGCTTACTCGATGTTTGACGTCCGGTAACGACGAATGCTCGCGCTGGATCCACAACCGCATTTATCGTTGTACTCACTAAATTAGCCAGCTGGTCCGCGACGTCCGGATCCACGCGAGAATACGGCCTAAATCGAGCGTCCGGCCGATCGACGTCCATTCGGTCATTGTCGAAAACGACGCGAATACCGGCGTTTTAGGTGCGATCTCGCGGCCGATCGACGCGCTGACGTGCATGGGAACATCGGATTTGCCGGTAAATGGTCACGCGGTCCACTGTGACGGCCGCGATCGCGACGTCAGCTGACCGATATCCGGATCCGGACCTGGCGATCGAGCGCCGGTGGCTCGCGTCGACGTCGACCTGGTAGACGCGATCGGTGGATCTCGCGAGCCGGTCGACCAGCTGCAGCGCTCGCGATCGCGCGGCTCGATGTATCGACGTCGCTAATCCGTCCGGATCCACGCGAGAATACGGCCTAAATCGAGCGTCCGGCCGATCGACGTCCATTCGGTCATTGTCGAAAACGACGCGAATACCGGCGTTTTAGGTGCGATCTCGCGGCCGATCGACGCGCTGACGTGCATGGGAACATCGGATTTGCCGGTAAATGGTCACGCGGTCCACTGTGACGGCCGCGATCGCGACGTCAGCTGACCGATATCCGGATCCGGACCTGGCGATCGAGCGCCGGTGGCTCGCGTCGACGTCGA
>JAPOXV010000001.1 GCA_026706935.1 Gammaproteobacteria bacterium
CGTCTGAAATGTCCCCCCACTCCATCCCGCCCAACTCCCACGTCCCAAACCCAACCTCAGAAACCTCAATCCCCGTCCGCCCAACCTCGCGGTACTTCATCAGCCCATCCACCCTCCCGCTGCGCAACCTGCCCCAGTCTCCGCCCAAACCCCACCCCCTGTCACGGCGCACCCATGAGACCGTTCGTGGTGAGCCGGGCCGGAGTCTTTCGGAGGCCCGTGTCGAACCACCCTCGCAGCACCCAACCCTCCGGAGTCTCCCTCTTCACCCTCTCCAAAGGCAGAGGCAGAAGCCGTCCACGGCATTCGGTGAGGGGTCCCCCGGTTCCGATCCTCCTGGCGCTCGCATCCAATCTCTCGTAGGGGCGGCGTCTGAGACCCGCTCGTCTTCCCCAGACCCGCGTTCACGGTGAACTGCTCCTGAACCGGCCATAGGTGGCCGACTAAGAGACCCAGAACCGTCCCATCTGTCCGCTGCCTCTTAGCGCCGCCTACGCAGGATGCTTCATGCGGGATTGGCCAGGCGCCGTAAACTCAGTGTGCTGCTGGAAGAAGATTTGACAATCAGAGGTTTACATCTGCTACAATGTGGTATGAGCGTCAACCAGGCGGAAATCCAGCGGGATGGGTGGCACTGGCAACACTTGTCGCCTGGTAGGTGCGTGAGTCGCCGTCGAGGGATTGATGTGACGAGGGTGCTGACATGTTTGGACAACGGCTGCGTATGGCGCGGAAGAAGGCGGGTCTTTCTATGCGCGAGCTTGCCAAGTGTATGTCGCCGTCGGTGTCCCCCCAAGCGATCAGCAAGTACGAGGCAGGCAAGATGATGCCGAGTTCCAGTGTGCTTGTCGGTCTCGGCCAGACGCTAAATGTCTCCCTGGACTTCCTAATGGGTGGACAGGTTGAGACCTTAGAGGCCGTCGAGTTCCGCAAGCACTCCCGTACGTCGGCAAAGGATCGAGTCCGCGCCGAAGTGCTGGTAACTGAGCAGATTGAGAACTATCTGGCAGTTGAGCGCATCCTGGATCTCGAACCGGCACCCGACCCGTTCGACGGCCTGCGAACCGACAAGGTCCAAAGTCTTGAAGAAGCCGAGGCCCTAGCAATCCAGCTGCGAGAACGATGGAGGCTTGGCCTCGATCCGATCCCCAGCATGACCGGACTGCTGGAATCCAAGGGCATCAAGGTGATCGCAGAGGATCTGCCCAAACGATTTGATGGTCTCGCATGCACCGTCAAACTGGTCGGCGGTCAGCCCGATGCCGACGCCGTGGTGGTCTCGAGTCGTGCAAATGTCGAACGACGACGCTTCACACTGGCCCACGAACTTGGACACCGGGTCATCGGTGGGAGTGCTTCGCCTTCGCTAAAGCCCGAGGATGCGATGCATAGATTCGCGGCGGCTTTTCTTGTGCCGGCCGACCATCTGCGTGCGCAGGTCGGTCGTAGTCGAAGCGGATTCACCTTTAACGAACTCTCGCGATTGAAACGATTCTACGGAGTTTCGGCCGCAGCGATGCTGATACGCCTCGGCGACGTTGGTGTCCTTGCGAAATCGCGCGTTGCACATGGCTTTCGAACTTATGCGCGAACTTGGCGAAGGCGAGAGCCGGATCCAATAGGTGAAAACACAGTCTTGGGTGCATTCGAGAAGCCGCAACGATTTGAGAATCTCGTATGGCGTGGCCTCGGTGAACGACTGTTTTCGACTTTACGCGCCGCCCAGCTGCTCGGGCGCCCAGTGCACGAAGTCGAGCGCGGAGTCGGAGGGCCACACGAACAGTGAATCGATCTATTGTCTGCGACGATTCCGCTCTGGCTGACATTCACAATGCTGGGCTGCTGTGTGCCATGCTAGACGTTCCAAGGCACCAACTGGTAGTACCCTACCCTTTCAAGTATTTGGGGTTGCTCGGTCTCACGGATAAAGATTGGGATCTGCTTCAGGACCGCGGACTGGAGATTCTCGATCTATCGCCGGAAGAGCTTGCAAACGCCCACCGATTCAAAATCGGATACCCAAAGCTCTCAGCGAACGATTGCTTCTCGGTGGCTGCCGCTAAGGCGCGAGATAACTCCTTGGTCATATCCGAGAATCCTCAGCTCCGCCTCGCTGCAGGTCAGACAGGCCTCTGCGCATGTGGGTTGCTTTGGGTCATTGACGAGCTTCAAGCCGCAAAAGCCTGCAGCATTCAACGTCTAATTGCTGCACTAAGGGGCTGGCGAAACGACGGAAAGATGCCTCATTCGGACCGAAGTCTCAAGCACCGAGTAAGACGACTTCGTCGATTCACACAAGCGCCCAGCGGCAAGCGCACGGAGGTTACTCATGCATGGCGACAGTGATTCGGGATTTCTTGCGAGCCATTTGGATCAGCTACTAGCGGATGTAGCTATTCGAATTCAGCTTAGTCAGTCGAATTTCAACAAAGCAGTTCATCGTTATGGGGCTGTCAGCCAGTGGATTGAACGTAATGATAGTCCACTGAAGGACCGTGTTGAACTGTTTTATCCGCAGGGGTCAATGGCTATTGGCGCGACAATAGCATCAAAACTAAGGACCGACGAATTTGACATTGATGTCGTCGCTCAGTTGATGCTGCCAGAGAGTGTTGCTCCGAGAGTCGCGCTAGATCTACTCTTTGAGTCGATTAGGGGAATCCAGGGTTCACGATACTACAATATTACAAAGCGACGATCTCGATGCGTCACTGTGGATTATAGTGACAACATGCACCTGGACGTTACGCCGGCAGTTCTCCGACTAGGTTACCCAGAACGTGAGAGTATCATATTTCACCAGCGTCCTGAGACTCCTTCCGATCCTGGATATCCGCTTATTGCAAATCCTTATGGCTTCGCGGAATGGTTCAAGCGCGAGACACCGTCAGATCTGGGATTTGCGTCAGTGTTCAAGGCTCGTGCTCTGCGGCATGAAGACCTAATTACCGAGAAGATGGCGGACAGTGAACCGGTTGAGCCACAGGAGCACCCTTTCAGGATGTCACGATCCGTGATCGCTCTGCAGCTGCTAAAGCGATGGCGCAATGTGCAGTACGACACTAGAGCGTCTCGTCGTCCTCCATCAGTCATGATCGCGAAGCTAGTGGCTGATGCGTCAGGGCAAGGCATGTCTTTGTCTGATGAACTGTTGAAGCAGGCAACGCATATGCTGGCTTTGTTTAGGGAGCATGACTTCAGTGGTCGGCTCGTGAACATTGTCAATCCAGTATGCCTAGACGACGTGCTTACGGATCGTTGGCCGGAGTCACTGGCAAGTCAGCGAATCTTTGTGAATGACCTTGAAGGGCTTGTAGCGATGTTGACTCGTCTGGTTTCGGGTGCGGCGCTTGATGATATGCAGGGGATCATGATGCGACTTTTCGGCGAGGCACCGACCTCGGATGTGTTCCGAGAGCATGGACAGAGAATTGGTGACGCTATCGCTGCCGGCGAAAGTAGGCACGATACGGGTACGGGAGGCCTCGTTGTACCGACGACTGGATCAAGTCTTGGAACCGGCCAACCAACTCAAGTGAGGAGAACTCCCAGGCATAGGTTCTTTGGTGATTGAGAGCAACCGCTGTGTCCCTTGCGATTGATGAACAAATTCGCTACATGCAGGACATCTGGCCTCACTTTGCTGTTCTGGGGAAGACTAGGTGGCTTGTTGGTTGGGAGGGCAGGGTGAGGCCAATCTGCCAGACTTACCTCGTACGTGTTTGGTACTCTCTGGGTTTCAATCTCGGATGGGCGAGGATTAGGCGATTTGATCCAGCAGTGACTGTCATCGACCCTGTCCTGCGACCGAGAAGAAACAACACCCGCGATCCCATTCCACACTTGTATCGTAATGTTAGTAATCCGTCACGTCCAATCCTCTGTCTCTTTGATCCGGAGGACAATGAATGGCATTCCGGTCTTGCGATCGCTCAGACGACGATTCCTTGGGCCATTGATTGGCTGGCCTGCTATGAGGGTTGGCTGGCTACTGGCAAGTGGACAGGCGGCGGACGCCATCCAGTCATAGCGAGTTAGGCGCTAAGATGAGAAGCGAAGTTTCGAGTGATACTCCAAGACGCTCTGCCGGAACGCTCCCTGGCCGTCGGGTTCCACTACCGTGGCCTGAGGAAAAAGAATTTAGAATTCTCTCAATCGATGGAGGTGGAATTCGTGGAGTTTTTCCGGCAGCTTTCCTTGCGGAACTAGAACATCGCTACCTTGGTGATTCCTCCATAGCGAATTATTTTGATCTAATAGCTGGAACTTCTACAGGTGGGATAATTGCTCTCGGACTTGCGGCAGGCCTTTGTGCATCCGATCTGCGCGAATTGTACATCAGTCGTGGACATGAGGTATTCCCACCTCCTAGTGGGGGAATTCTAGCGTTGCCGAAGAATTGGATCGGAAAGGCTCGGCGACTCTTCAAGTACCGCTACGACAGCGAATCACTCAAGCGAGTTATAGAATGCACTCTTGGTACACGGAAGTTTGGTGAAGCCAAAGTCCGACTTTGCATACCATCCGCAGATGGTAAACACAGCGAACCCTATATATTCAAGACTCCTCATCACCCGGATTACAAGAAGGACAAGAAGGAATACATGACCAAGGTGGCTATGGCAACAGCAGCTGCACCGACATTCTTCCAGCCTTTTGCGGATTCGGGTTATATCTTTTTGGATGGTGGACTGTGGGCAAATGACCCGATTATGGTAGGTTTAGTAGATTCACTTTCTTGCTATTCTATAGATCGAGCTCAGGTTCGTATTCTTAGTATTGGATGCGGTAGCCGTCCTTATATTATCAATAGAAAGAGGGTTCGTGGCGGATTATGGGCTTGGAGAAAAATTATTGAATCTGCAATGCATCTTCAATCCAGTAATGCTCTTGGACAGGCTGGACTCTTGATCGGTCGAGATAGAATTACACGCGTAGATCCCGGACCCATCGGAGCGTCAATTGAGCTAGATGACTGGGCTGGAGCCATTGATACATTGCCGAGATATGCGCGGAAGAGCGCAGATAGATTCGGACCAAAACTTTCCGTGAACATGCTTTATCAGCGCGCGGATGAATATAGACCGATCCTAGAGCAAGCGTAGTCGGATATGTCGATTACTGAGCATTGAGACTTGCATAATGGCTCATCACTTCAGTTGTCCTTGGAGATTCAACTCCAATAATCTCCGCAGTGCGTCATCAGCAACGATGTTCGGCGTCCAGCGATAGGCTTTCGCCACGGCCGATCCAATTCCTCAGTCGCATCCGCCAACCAACTCGGCAGCTCGTAAGGCAGATTCGGCATCGTCCGCTGCCCAAATTGCTTGGGAGGTGCGGTGGCTGTCAGGACAGACCGCTTCGGATACCCCGCCACCGGCTGGTGAACCCAATCCACCCATTACCGCTGGATTCAGCCAGGGGTCGAGCTTTCAGACGAGAGCTCCGGCGGCTTCGGCGATGGCAATGGCCCGCGGGTGGTCGGCGTAGTCGCCGCCCTTGCCTAACTCGTCAGCCCACGTCGCGTCCTGCGTGGGCCTCGATCAGCCCCCCACGCCAGCCGCAAGAACCTGGTTCACCGCAATCGCCACCCCCCGCCGCCGCCGCCGCCATCTTTCCCGTCGATGAATACCGTCACTCGGTCGGGCAAGGCGCAAGATCAACAAAACCCCGCCAGTTCACCGCCTGGCGGCGATGGACGGCGGGGAGTATTGCCACGAGTGTCGACGCGAAGGCATCCCAAGTCAACGCCCAGCACCCGCCAGCCCCCGCCCCGCACTGTCGCCCGTGCGCCCATGTCGCGTCCTTCGTAGGCCCCGATCAGCCCCCCACGCCAGCCGCAAGAACCTGGTTCACCCCAATCGCCACCCCCGCCGCCGCCGCCGCCCCGGCCACCACCAGCCCGGCAACCCACTTGATCAGCCGCGCCTCCCGCGCGTGCAGTTCCGCCTTCAACTCCACAAACTCGGCTCGCAGCTCGCCAAGATCGGCCTTCC